>NZ_CP116615.1:0-2400000 GCF_024832785.1 Fontisphaera persica | reverse complement strand
GACGAGCACACCAATGACGGCGAGGATGATCAAACCGGCCACCATGCCGCGCATGAGCTGAGGAGCGGGCCAGTCCGCGGCGGCCACCTGGGTAATCAGGCGGGCGTCGAGACCGAAATGCCAGGCCAGCGTACCGCCCACGGTCAGCAACACAAAGCCCAGCAGCACGGGCAGGTAGGCGGTGGGGGTGTCGGAGCGGACAAAGTGGGTGAGGGCTTTGGCAAAACGCGCCAGGAAGTCGAGCGCTGCTTCAAAGAAACGATCGAATTGGAGGCTTTTGGGAATGGCATGCCAGCGCCATTGAGTGAGCACGCCCAGCCAGTAGAGGCCGAAGCCTGCAATGACGAGGAGGGTGCTGGCGAGCAGCTCGCGGGTGAACCCATGCCAGAGGGAAAGGTGCCCGGGGCGGTTCAGGCCGGCGACGGCCAGGGGTTGAAAAAGGGCGTCCAACAGCCCCGGCATCAGGCCAAAAAGCAAAGCCGCGCCCGCCAGCAGGGCGGGGGGCAGTTGCATCCCCAGCGAGGGAGCATGAAATTGGCGGGAGATGTCGGGCGGTTCGGGGCCGAGGAAGATGTTGGCAAAGAGGCGGGTGGAGAAGGCCACCTTGACCAGGCTGGTGAGCATCACGCAAAAGCAGGCGAACCAGCTCAGGTATTCATGCGGGGCGAGGGCCTCAAAAATTTCTTTGAGCATCATTTCTTTGCTCAAGAAGCCGGTGGTGCCGGGCAGGCCGGCCATGGAGGCGGCGGCGATTAAAGTGGCGCTGCCCAGGAGCGGGAGGCGGCGGAAGAGGCCGCCCAGTTGGCGGATGTCCCGAATGCCTGCGGCGTGAGCGACAACGCCGACCACCATGAAGAGGCTGCCTTTGTAGAGGACGTGATTGAAGATGTGGAGGTAGTCGTATTCCACGCCTGCTGGCGGTCCCAGTCCGTAATAACCGATGAGGTAGCCGATCTGGCTGCAGGTGGAGAAGGCGAGGATGGCTTTGAGGTCGTGGGCCAGGAGGGCCAGCACGGCGCAAAAGGTCATGGTGGTGAAGCCCACCAGGCTGACCAGAGGGGCCCAGGCCACGTGGTCCACAAAGAGCGGAAAGATGCGGGCGCATAAAAAGACGCCCAATTTGACCATGGTGGCCGAGTGCAGGTAGGCGCTGACAGGAGTGGGGGCGGCCATGGCGTTAGGCAACCAGAAATGCAGGGGGAATTGGGCCGACTTGCCAAAGGCGCCGATTAACAAAAGGACCATGGCCGCAGCCAGCCAGCCGCCGTGATGGGACCACGGCAAACCGGTACTGGCCAGGACACTGAAATCATAAGTGCCGGTGACCCCGTAAATCATCACCAGGCCGGCGAGCAGGGCCAGGCCGGTGCCCGCGGTCACCAGCAGCGCCTGCCGGGCGCCAACGCGCGACTGTTCCTCGCCATGCAGGAAGCCAATCAGGAGGAAGGAGGCCAGCCCCGTCAGCTCCCAGAAAACAAACATCAGGAGCAGGTTGTTGGCGAAAACCGTGCCCAACATGGCGGCCATGAAGAGGACAAGGTAGCTGTAGAAGCGGCCGTGATGCTCGAAGTGGTCATCCAAATAGTGGCCGGCGTAGAAGAAAATCAGGCAGCCCATGCCGCTGACCACCAGACCGAAAAAGAGGGACAGGCCATCCACCAGAAACGAGAGATTAACGCCCAAAGTGGGAATCCAGGGAATTTCCATGACCAGGCGGGCTGGCCAGGTGAGGGACAAGGCCAGCGTGAGCAAGGCCCCAAATGCCACCACCGGGAATCCCAGCGCCACCCAGGCAGTGCGCGGTCCCAAACGTTTTCCTGTGATTGCCGGCAACAAAAAGCCTGCCAGGGGCAGGCCAATGGCCAGCAACAGGCAAATGGCTCCTGTATCCATGCTCAAGGCCCGTGGGCAGGCCAGCCAGCCTCAGTGGGCGACTGGCACCCATGGAGCAAAAGATTAGCCCGGCCCGGGCAGTGGGCCAAGTGAAACCGTTGGGGCGCGCGGAAAAATTGCCCCCGCCACCGGGCGGCCGACATCAGGCGGCCGGCACGGCGCGCTGATACCAGGCGCGGGAGCTGTTGCAGATGCGGCAGACCGAAAGCATGACCGGCACTTCCACCAGCACGCCGACGACACAGGCCAGGGCGGCGGGGCTGGCGGGACCAAAGAGGGTGATGGCAACAGCGACGGCCAGCTCAAAGAAGTTGCTGGCCCCGATGAGCGCGCCAGGGGAGGCGACATTGTGGGGGACTTTGAACCAGCGCATCAGGAAATAGGCGAGGGAGCTGTTGAAATACACCTGCACCAAGATGGGCACCGCCAGCAGAAGCACCGCAAACCAGCGGGTGGTCAGGTTTTCCGCCTGGAAGGCAAAAATCAGGACCAGGGTGGCCAGCAGGGCCAGCACGGTGACGGGATGAAAACGCGGAAGGAATTTTTGCTCAAACCATTCGCGGCCGTGGGATTTGAGGAGGACCGTGCGCGTGAGATAACCGGCGGCCAGCGGGATGACGATAAAGACCACGACGGAAGTGATGAGAACTTTGGAGGGCACGATGACATTGGCCACGCCGCAAAGAAACATGACGATGGGCGCGAAGGCAAAGAGCATGATGAGGTCGTTGACGGCCACCTGCACGAGCGTATAGGCGGGGTCGCCGTCCGTGAGATAGGACCAGACAAAGACCATGGCCGTGCAGGGGGCGGCGGCGAGGATGATAAGGCCGGCGGTGTAGTTGCGGGCGGTCTCGGGGTCAATCCACCGGGCAAAGAGCGTTTGAATGAAAAGCCAGGCAAAGAAGGCCATGCTGAAGGGTTTGACGAGCCAGTTGACAAAGAGCGTCACCAGCAGGCCCTTGGGGCGTTTGGTCACGCCCACCAGGGAGCCGAAGTCAATTTTCAGCATCATGGGGTAAATCATGAGCCAAATGAGGATGGCGATGGGGACGTTGACTTGCGAGCCCGTGCCGAATTCGAGCTGCCCCAGAGTTTTCATGAAACCGGGCGCCAGTTTGCCCAGGGCCACGCCTGCGCCCATGCACAGGATAACCCAGAGGGAAAGGTAGCGTTCAAAGAAGTTCAGTTTTTTAGCAATTTTAGTCGTGTCACTCATAAAGTGTTCCTGGGGTTGCTGCGAGGAACGGCGGGGGGGGCGCCCCCCGCCAGCTCATGGCGCCGGGGGACAAACCGGTTTTTGCCCGGAGCGCCGGCATTGGCGCAGGTGGCGGGCGTCTTCCCTGGCCTGGGGGTCGCGGGCCGCGTGGTGCATGGCCCAGCGCAACAACTGGCGGGCCGCCGGCGCGAGGCCGCGGCGGGGCAGCGCAAAATAGACCCAGCGCCCTTCCTTGCGGCTTTGCACCAGGCCGGCACGTTCCAGGGCGGCCAGATGGCGCGACAAGGTGGAAGGTGACAGCGGAAAGAGCGTGTTTAATTGGCAGACGCACAGCTCGCCGTCCTGCAAGGCCAGGACGAGGCGCAGCCGGGTGGGGTCGGCCAGGGCTTTCAGGTATTGGGTCAAGGCCCGCATACATATGCAAGGTTAGCCAAATGACTAAGAATGTCAAACCCGCCTGCAAGAGGGAGCAGGGAATATTCCCCTTAGCAATGCGTGGCGATTCTTTTAGCGTTGCCCTGCCGGCCGGTGAAGTGCCGGTCTGGGCGGGCCGCGGTGAATTGCATGGCGTTGCCGGCCAGACCAAGGGTTTGACGGGAGGCGGGAATTTTGTGACGCTGGGCGCGGGACAACAAGCGGCCATGCATGCGTTAATTGAGATAATCACGAGCCAGGATGCGGCGTTGCGCAATCAGTCTTTGGACGCGTGGTGCCGGGGGCGTCCGCTGGCGGAATTGCTCGCGGCGTGCGCGGCATTGGATGATTTTCGGCGGAAGGCGGATAATTTGTACGAGCGGGTGCGGGCGTTGTTTTTTCTTTATGCGCTGCATCGCTTTCATTTGCCGCGTTATTTGATGGATGCGCCGGAAGGGGCTGGCGCGCTGTTGCCATTTCGAGGTTACGAGCATTTGCTGCAACGGCGTTTTGAGGAGGCCATCGAGGTGTTCTTGGAGGCGCAGCGGCAGCATGGCCCCAGTGACGGCATTTCCAGCGCGCTGGCGGCGGCGTATCACCGGCTGGGTTTTCAAACCCTGGCCAATCAGGTGCGCCGCAGCGTGCGGTCGGTGCGCGGAAATCAGTGGATGTTTCGGATGGGACATCCGCAGGATCAACCGCTGCGGGTGCGGCCGGAGTTGTTGCAGCGGGACGCGCAAACGGGAGGCTACCCGATTTTGCGGGAGCAAACGCCGGTGCGGATGGATTTATCGCATTGTGGCTGGAGTGACATTTTCTTTTTGGGGATGGATTACCCGGAGGGAGCGCGGGTGTTGAATGTTTCAATCAATTTGGGTGTGCATGGGCGGGACCCGCAGCCTACGCCGCCCATTACGGTGTGTTTTCGAGTCATCGAAGAACCCCTGCTGCGGCTGACCAGTGTGGATTTGGGGGCGACGGCGGATATTACCACTCTGGCGGAGGTGTTTGATTTTGCGCGGGATTATCTGGGATTGCTCAAAGCCGCGGTGATTGCGGCGGGCATCGTGCCGCCGGGGATTGAAGGCTCCGGCCAGAGTCTGGCCGAGCTGCTGGCGCGGATGGTGGGGCCGGGGCGGGGGATTGAACTGGTGAGCTGCGTCAACAACATCCCCAAGGGCTCGCGGCTGGCGGTGTCCACCAATTTGCTGGCGTCCTTGATTGCCGTGTGCATGCGGGCCACCGGGCAGGCTAAATCGCTCATTGGCGCGCTGGCGGAGGAGGAGCGACGGGTGATTTTGGCGCGGGCGTTGCTGGGGGAGTGGCTGGGCGGCTCGGGCGGGGGCTGGCAGGATTCCGGCGGCATCTGGCCGGGCATGAAATTGATTACGGGGGTGTTGGCGAGCGAGGGCGACCCCGAGTATGGCATCAGCCGCGGGCGATTAATGCCGGCGCATCGCATTTTGACCGAAGCTGACGCCAGCGCGGAGACCCGGCGGCAGTTGCAGGAGAGTCTGGTGCTGGTGCACGGGGGGATGGCGCAAAATGTGGGGCCCATTCTGGAAATGGTCACGGAGAAGTACCTGCTGCGCGGAGCGGCGGAATGGCAGGCCCGGCAGCAGGCGCTGGGGATACTGGACGAGATTTTAGCAGCATTGAAGCGGGGGGACGTGCCGGCCATTGGGGATGCGACCACGCGCAATTTCCGCGGCCCCATCCAAACCATCATTCCGTGGGCGAGCAATTATTACACCGAGACGCTGATTTCACGGGTGGCTGCGGATTTTGGCCGGGATTTCTGGGGGTTCTGGATGCTGGGCGGGATGTCGGGCGGCGGGATGGGCTTCATTTTTGCGCCGGAGCAGAAGGCGCGGGCGCAGGAGCGGCTGCAGGCGATAATGTCGGCGACGCGGCGGGAGCTGGCGGCGGCGCTGCCCTTTGCCATGGAGCCGGTGGTGTATGATTTTGCGATCAACGAAAGGGGGACGTGGGCCGAGTTGTTGCAGGGGGCCGAAGCCTTGATGCCTTCGGGGTATTACACCCTGACAGTGCCGGGACTGCTTCGCCGCGAATGGCGCGAGTTGTCGCCGTTGCGGCGGGCGGAGCTAGATTTGTTTGCGGCGGCGTGCCGGCATCGTCCGGAATTGCGGGGCATGGTGCAGATGTTGTTCGATGTGATGCTGCCGCGCAGCAAACGCGAGACCGCCGACGGCCAGAGCTTGGAGGATTGGTTGCGTGAATACGGCTTTGACCGCGCCCAGCATGAGCACATCCGCGAGGATTTGCGCCGGGGCCGGATTGGGCTGGCCCAGAACCGGCTGCCGGCCAATGCGGTAATCGAGGATGCGCAGGCGGGGGAGGTCAAGGATTTGCGCCATGCGCCGGAGGCGGAGCGGCTGCGAGCCACGGGCTGGCAGGCCATGCGGGAGGGGCGGCTGGCCATTGTGACGCTGGCAGCGGGGGCAGGGAGCCGGTGGACGCAAGGGGCGGGGGTGGTCAAGGCGTTGCATCCCTTTGCCCGGCTGGGCGGGCGGCATCGCACGTTTATTGAGGCGCATCTGGCCAAGAGCCGGCGCGTGAGCCGCGCCGTGGGGACATGGCTGCCGCATGTGTTCACCACCAGTTATTTGAGTCATGAGCCAATCCGCGAGTTTTTGGAGCGGCAGCGGTATTACGGGTATGAGGGGCCGGTGCGGTTGTCGCCGGGCAAGTCCATTGGGTTGCGGCTGATTCCGATGGAGCGGGACCTGCGGTTTGCGTGGGAGGAAATGCCGCAGCAGATGCTGGATGAACAGGCGCAAAAAGTGCGCGACAGTTTGCATGCGGCGCTGATTCAATGGGCCCGCAGCGCGGGGGAGGGGAGTGATTACACGGACAACGTGCCGTTGCAATGCCTGCATCCGGTGGGGCATTGGTATGAGGTGCCCAACTTGCTGCGCAATGGCGTGCTGCGCCAGTTGCTGGAGGAGCGGCCGCAGTTGCAGTATTTGCTGTTGCACAACATTGACACGCTGGGGGCGGATGCGGATCCGGTGTTGCTGGGCTGGCATATCGAATCGGGGGCGACGTTGACCTTTGAGGTGATTACCCGGCGGCTGGAAGATCGCGGGGGCGGGCTGGCGCGGGTGGATGGGCGCCTGCGCCTGGTGGAGGGACTGGCCATGCCGCGGGAGGAGGACGAATTCAAGCTTTCATTCTACAACTCGATGACCACCTGGATTCACGTGGACCGTTTGCTGGCGGTTTTTGGATTGACCCGGGCGGATTTGGGCCATGAGCAAAAAGTCCTGGAGGGCATTCGGCATGTCGCCGCGCGCCTGCCGACTTACATTACGCTCAAGGAGGTCAAGAAACGGTGGGGGCATGGGCAGGAGGATATTTACCCCGTGGCCCAGTTTGAAAAATTGTGGGGGGACATGACGACATTGCCGGAGGTGGATAGCCGGTTTGTAATTGTGCCGCGCCTGCGTGGCCAGCAGCTCAAGGACCAGGCGCAACTGGACGGATGGTTGCGGGATGGGTCGGCGGCCCATGTGGAAGGCCTGTGTGCGTGGGAATGAGCCGGAAGGCGCGGCGCCTCCATGAATGGAGGGCCATTCATGGCTCCCTGCACTGGCATTTGGGGAGGCACGCTCCGGCAAGACAGGTGCTGCCGACAACCGGTTTTCACCGGCACGCGCGCAAAAAACAGCTTGCGCGGGCGGGCCGAAGGCTTAGGTTATGGGGCGTGGGCTGTCCGGTGGTGTAACGGTAGCACAAGAGTCTTTGGAGCTCTTTGTCTTGGTTCGAATCCAAGCCGGACAGCCAATTTTATTTGAAGCCGGTGAAGCGGAAGCCCCCCTTGAAGATGACCTCGGCGAGCACCACCACCAAAAAGACCACGCTGATGAGCGCGTTGAGGCGGAAGAATGCGAGTTGAATCCAGTTCAGGGTGCGTTTGCGGGCGAGCAGGTGTTCCATGAACAGACAGAGGGTGATGATGCCAATGCCCACGAGATAGGCGAGGCGAAAGCGGCACAGCAACCCGAAGATTACCAGCACGGCCACCATGGCCAGGTGGGAAAGGAAGGCGGCTGCGAGCGCATTTTTGGGGCCCCACGCCACCACCAGGGAGTGCAAACCGTGGGTGCGGTCAAATTCGTAGTCCTGGAGGGCGTAAATGATGTCAAAACCCACCAGCCAGAGGATGACCGCCAGGGCCAGAAGTTTCATCTGCACGATTTCCAAGGGGGTCACGGAGCTGCCTTTTACAGCCAGCCAGGCGCCCACGGGGGCGAGGGCCAGGGCCACGCCCAGAAAGACATGGGTGAAATGGGTGAAGCGTTTGGTGAGCGAATAAAAGCAGATGAAAAACAGGGCCACCGGCGAGAGGTAAAAACACAGAGGATTTAACAAGTAAGCGGCCGCCACCAGGCCCAGGCCGCTCAGGACGCAGAGGGACCAGGCGGCGGTCAGGGAGATGGCGCCGGTGGGAAGATGGCGACCGGCGGTGCGGGGGTTGAGCGCGTCAAACCGGCGGTCCACAATGCGGTTGAAGCTCATGGCACAGGTGCGGGCACAGACCATCGCGGCAAGGATGAGCAAAAATTTTTCCCATCCCGGCCAGCCGCGGTTGTCGCGCGCAGCAATGGCCATGGCGGCCAGCGCGAAAGGCAGGGCAAACACGGTGTGGGAGAATTTGACAAATTCCCCCCATTTTTTGAGTTGTTGCAACACCGTCATGACGCGGCCACAAGATAGCGGCAAGGCGGGGAATTCACGAGGATTTTTCATGGGAGGGGGAAGGGGCCGGCAAAACGTTGGCTTGGCGGAAGTTTTACCCGGGCTAAATTAAGCGGCATGAAAGCATGGCGTTGGCTGGTTTTTGGATTCAGTGCGCTGGCGGCGGCCGCCCAGATGCCGGAAAACATGGTGGCGGAAGGGGTGCCGCCGGTCCCGGCGGCATTGCGCGCTGATGTGGGGCGTTACCTGGAGTTTCGCACGGCGAGTTTTCAAGCGTGGCATCCGGTGCGGCGAGAAATGCTCATCACCACCCGCTTTGCCGATGCGGCCCAATTGCACTGGGTGAATCATCCTGGCGGGGCGCGGCGGCAGTTGACCTTTCTACCCGAGCCGGTGGCGGGGGGGTCGGTGCAGCCGCGGCGGGGGGAGTATCTGATTTTTGCGCAGGACACTGGCGGGGGCGAGTTTTACCAGTTGTACCGGTTGGAACCGTCCAGCGGGCAGCGCCTCTTGTTGACGGACGGCAAATCACGGAATACCGGCGCGGTATGGGCGCGCAGCGGGCGGCAGTTGGCCTTCACCTCGACGCAGCGCAACGGACGGGACAATGACATTTGGGTGATGGACCCGGCGCGTCCGGAAAGCGCGCGCATGGTTTTGGCGGTGCAAGGCGGGGGCTGGCAGATTGCCGATTGGTCACACGATGAGCAGCGGCTGTTGTTGGAGGAGTATATTTCCATCAACGAATCCTATCTGCATCTGTTGGACGTGGGCAGCGGACGGTGTGAGTTATTAACGCCCAAATCGGGCGAGAAGATTGCCTGGAATGGGGGGGAATTTGCCGTGGGAGATGGGGCGATCTACACCACCACCGATCGAGGCAGCGAATTTATGCGGCTGGTGCGGATGGATTTGCGAAGCCGGGCGGTGCAGGTGTTAACCCCGCAGTTGTCCTGGGACGTGACGGGTTTCGATGTGTCGCCCGATGGACGGACCCTGGCCTATGTGAGCAATGAAGACGGGGCGAGTGTGTTGCATCTCATGGAGGCGCGGAGCGGCCGGGAGCGGCGCGCGCCCCGGCTGCCGCTGGGGGTGGTGAGCGGGTTGCAGTGGCACGAAAATGGCCGGGAGCTGGCTTTCACGCTGTCCTCGGCGCGCTCGCCCGCCGACGCGTGGTCGCTGGACGTGCGGACGGGTCAGCTCACCCGGTGGACGGAGAGCGAGACCGGAGGCCTGGATGCCAGCCAGTTTCGGGAGCCCGAGCTGGTGCGGTTCAAGAGTTTTGACGGGCTGACCCTCAGCGCGTTTGTGTACCGGCCGGACCCGCAAAAATTTCCGGGGAAACGGCCGGCGCTCATCATGATTCACGGGGGACCGGAGGCGCAGAGCCGGCCGGTGTTTCAGGGGCGCAACAACTATTATTTGAACGAGCTGGGGGTGGCGCTGGTTTATCCCAACGTGCGCGGCTCTTCCGGCTATGGGAAGACTTTTCTGACGTTGGACAATGGTTACAAGCGCGAAGACAGCGTGCGGGACATTGGGGCGTTGCTGGATTGGCTGCGGCAGGATGCGGGGGTGGACAGTGAGCGGCTGGCGGTGATGGGGGGCAGTTATGGCGGATACATGGTGCTGGCCTCGATGGTGCATTACAGTGACCGGCTGCGTTGCGGGGTGGACATTGTGGGCATCTCGAATTTCCTCACTTTTCTTAAAAACACGCAGGATTACCGGCGGGATTTGCGGCGGGTGGAATACGGAGATGAACGGGACCCGGCCATGGCGGCTTTTCTGGAGAAGATTTCGCCGGCGAATCACGCGGCGAAAATCCGCAAGCCGTTGCTCGTGGTGCAGGGCTTGAATGACCCGCGGATCCCGGCCAGCGAATCGGAGCAGATGGTGGCAGCGATTCGACAGGCGGGCGGCACAGTGTGGTATTTGCTGGCGAAGGACGAGGGCCATGGCTTTGCCAAGAAGAAAAACGCAGATTATCAATTTTACGTGACCATTTTGTTTCTGCGGGAGTTTTTGTTGAAGTGAAACGGAAGCCGGCGCCGCTGGGCCGGACGAAGGCGGGTGAAAGTTGCGCTTGCGCGGGGATGCAGGGTGGCTTATATAAGCCCCGGGTGCCGACGTGGCGGAATAGGCAGACGCGCTAGACTCAAAATCTGGTGCCCGTAAGGGCATGGGGGTTCGATTCCCTCCGTCGGCACCAATTTCTTTTTCCCCGCATTTTTTTCTTACCCGTTTTGATGGCGCGCCTGGCGGCGCAGCAGGCGTCCCTGGCGGCGGACGGGAGCGGGCAGGGATTCCGGCGGCAGATGGGGTTGGAGAAAGGAGGGGCAGTCACGGCGGCCGCCGCGTTGATAATCCCTCAGCAACAAGGGGGCGATTTGGCGGGGGTCCAGGCCGCGGGCGGTTTGCAGGAATTCAAACACCAGCTCCATGAGGCGCGGCAGGGCGATGCTGTCGGTGCGGCCCACGCGTTCAAAGAGCCAGTCGCTGAACGCCATGAAGGCGGCGAAGGCCGAGGGTTGCCCGCGCCAAATCAGGGCGCGGGTTTCCGTGAAATTGCCGCTGTTGCCCACCAGGTCCCAGTAGCGCGCGAAGCGGCGGAGGCGCTGCATTTCCGGGAAGGGAATCAGGCGGTTTTCGAGGATTTCGTAAGGGGGCAGAGGGTTGTACACCATGCCCCATGCCTGGTCATGGCGGATGATGGGGGTGCCGCGCAGGCGTTTGAGGATGCCCACCTGGATTTCGTGCGGGTCCAGCGCCAGCAGGCGGTCAAAGCCGGCGGCAAAGCTGGCCAGGTCTTCGCCGGGCAGACCGGCAATTAAATCGGCATGGATGTGCACGCCGGTCTGCTGGCGCAGGAAACGAAAATTGTCCTCCAGCCGGGCCAGATTCTGGCGGCGTTGGATGCGCGCGGCGGTGGCCTCATCAAAGGTTTGCACGCCGACTTCAAACTGGAGTGAACCGGGGGGGAAACGAACGATCAATTCGCGCAGCTCGGTCGGCAGGCGGTCAGGAATCATCTCAAAATGCAAAAACAAACCCGGGCGCATGCGCTCCAGAAAAAACTCGAGAATGGCGCGGCTGAGGCGCAAATCGAGGTTGAAGGTGCGGTCCACAAATTTGAAATGTTGCAGGCCGCGGTCGAGCAGCTTTTGCATGGCTGCCAGGAAAGCGGGCAGGTGGAAGGCGCGCACCGGCACGTCGAGCGAGGAGAGGCAAAACTCGCAGGAGAAAGGGCAGCCGCGGGAGGCTTCGACATACACGATGCGATGGGCGATGTCCTGGTCGGTGTAGCCGTCGTAGGGCAGCGCCACGCATGAGAGGTCAGGGAGCGGGGCGGGGATGATTTTAGGCGGCGTCTCGCCCCGCAGAAGCTGCGCGCAAACTTCCGGAAAAACAAGGTCGGCCTCGCCGGTGATGACGTGGTCGGCCAGTTGGACGATGGGTTGCGCGGCAGTTTCGTAACTGACTTCCGGCCCGCCGAGGATGATTTTCAGGCCAGGACGGAGGCGTTTGAGGATGGCCACCAGCTCGGTGGATTCGGAGGCATTCCAGATGTACACACCGAGGCCCAGGATGCGGGGGGCGCGGGCAAGGATGGCCTCGGCAACATCAAGCGGGCGCTGGTTGATATCGGCCTCGAATAATTCGGCGCGCGGGCGCAACTCGCCGAGGTTGGCGAGCAAATAGCGCAGGCCAAACGCCGCGTGGATGTACTTGGCGTTGAGGGTGGCCAGGACGATGTCAGCCATGCCGTTTCAAGATAGGCGCGGGAGCAGGGGAGGTAAAGTTTTGTGTGGGGGGCGCTTGACGGGGGCGCCTCTCCATTTTTTGCGGGGTTGAAGGCCGTGGGGGGGAAGAGGAGCGGCCAGCGGTGGTGGCGCCAGAAGGTTTCCAGACAGAGCAGCGCCTCGTCTCCGCCGGTTTTTCAGAATTGTCGCGGCCGCTTGAACCGGCACTGGGCCTGCCGACAGGCCGCTTCCACCGGCCCGCTGCCAATCGGTTTGTTATTCGTGTGGTTCCTGGTGCTGCTGCCCTGGCTGTGGCGGGGCGAGCGCACTTGGTTTTGCCTTGCCAGCGGCGTTGCTGCCGGCGTTGACCCATTGGTTTTTCAGTTCCCAGGCGGGGGCGCGGCATTCTTCGCTCAAGCTTCCGTCAGAATGCGTTGGGCGGCGTGCAGGAGGGCCTGGGCCTCGGCGCGGGTGCCGATGGTAATACGCAGGTAATCACGCACCTCGGGGTAATTCCACCAGCGCACAAGGATTTTGCTGGCGCGCAATTTTTCCAGCCATGCCCGGGCTGGAAAACGGGGCGGTCGCGCAAAGATGAAATTGGTGTGGCTGGGGAGGACGTCAAAGCCCAGCCGCCGCAGGGCCTCGGAAAGCCATTGGCGGGTGGCGATGATTTTCTGGAAATTGCGGCGGTAATAATCGAGGTCTTCCAAGGTGGCGAGGGCGGCGATTTGGCCGAGGCCGTTGACGTTGTAGCTGTCGCGGATTTTATCCAGCGCGGCCATCAAGGCGGGAGGGCCAACGAAATATCCCACGCGCTGAAAGCAAAGGGAATAGGCTTTGGAGAAGGTGCGCGAAACGATGACGTTGGGGTAACGGAGGGCGAGGGCAAGGGCGTTTTCCGGCGCAAAGTCCACGTAGGCTTCATCCAAAACAACCACGCCACGCTGGGCCTGGCAGAGCGCCTCCAACTCTGCGAGGGCATAGCCGCGGCCGGTGGGGGCGTTGGGGGTGGTGATGTAGGTGAGGGCGGCGTCAAAACGCCAGAGTTTCCCGCGTTTAAGGTCGGCCAGGGCGGGCAGGCCAAAGTCGGGCCGCAGGGGGACGGGATGGTTCACAGCGCCGTGGATTTCGGCCAGCACGGGGTAAAGCGAATAACTGGGATTGAAAAATTGCACCACGGCGCGGCCCGAGCCTTGGGGCACGGCGGCAGCGGGTTCCACATAGGCGCGCGTGGCCAGCGCCAGCAGCTCATCGGAGCCGTTGCCGATGACGATGTTTTCCGGCGCGCACCCGTGCAGGCGGGCCAGGGCTTCGCGCAGGGGTTGGGCGGTGGGATTGGGATAGAGGCGGAGGCGTCCGTCCACGGCGCGGCGGATGGCCTGGCGCACGCGGGGCGAGGGGGGATAGGGATTTTCGTTGGTGTTGAGCTTGATCAAGCCCGGGATTTGAGGCTGCTCGCCCGGCACGTAGGCATGAAGCCGCCGCACCAGGGGGCGAATGAGGGAGGCAGACGATTTCATGGGCATTATTTTTGAAAACGGATGGCAGCGGACTGGCCGTGGGCGTCGAGGCCCTCGAGCTGGGCGAAGGTTTGGATGACGGGCAGGGAGCGCTTCAACGCGGCGCGGTCATAAGTGACCACGCTGGTTCGGCGCTGGAACATGTCCACGGTGAGACCGGGGAACGAGGCGCCCGCGCCGCCGGTGGGCAGGGTGTGGCTGGGGCCGGCCACGTAATCGCCCAGCACAGTCGGGGACCACGGCCCGATGAAAATGGCGCCGGCGGTGTAAATTTTTTCCACCACCCGCGCCGGCTGGCGGATGTGCAACTCGAGATGTTCGGGGGCGAGGGCGTTGACGAGTTCGATGCCTTCCGCTAAATCGCGCAGTTGGATGAGCCAGCCATTGTGGCGCAGCGCCGTTTCAATCATGGCGCGCCGCGCGAGCTTGGGCAGTTGGTGCTGCATTTCTTTCTCCACCGCCTTGAGCAGCTTGGCCGAAGGGGTGAGAAGCCAGACGCGTTCATGTCCGGAGCCATGTTCTGCCTGGGCCAGCAAATCCGCGGCCACAAAGCGCGGATTGGCGGAGTCATCGGCCAGGACGAGCACTTCACTGGGACCGGGGAGGAGGTCAATGGCCACGTGCCCCACGAGCAGGCGTTTGGCGGCCACGACGTAGGCGTTGCCGGGGCCGAAGATTTTTTGCACGCGCGCGATGGTTTCGGTGCCCAGCGCCAGCGCGGCGATGGCCTGGGCGCCGCCCACTTTGTAAATCTCCGTGGCGCCGGCGGTCATGGCGGCATAGAGCAGGGCAGGGTTGACGCTGCCGTCCTTGCCGGGAGGGGTGCAAACGACAATTTGCGGGCAACCGGCCACGCGGGCCAGGGTGATGGTCATCAAGGCGGTGGAAACCAGCGGCGCCGTGCCGCCGGGGATGTAAATGCCCACACGCTGATAAGGGTCAAATTTTTCGCCCACCTGTCCGCCTTCCGCGTTGCGGGCGGACCAGTTTTTGCGGCGGGAGCGCCGGGCAAAAGCGGCCACGTTGCGGTCGGTGGCGGCCACCGCTTGGCGCAGGGCCTCGTCGGCGGTCAGGGCGGCGTTCATCCGCTCGGCCTGGGTGACGGCCCATTGGGCAGGCGCCAGTTTGACGCCATCGAAGCGTTCGGTGAATTCGGCGATGGCGGCGTCGCGGCGTTCGGCCACGGCTTGAATGATGGCCCGCGTGCGCTCTTCGATTTGCGCTTCAAACAGGGGCGCAGCGGCCAGGAGCTGGTTTTTGCGTTCGGCGTAATCAGCGTCCGTGTGACGTAACACGTTCATAAGCGGGGTGAACGCTAAGGGAAAGCGGGGCAAAACACAAGGGGAGGTTGGCGTCAGGCGGGCGGGCGTGGGCGGGGCGGTCATGGGCGGTGGTGGGTCAAGCGAGAGTGGCTTGAGTTGGGGTGGGGAGTGTGGCAGGATGGGGTGCAATCCCTGAGGCACGCGGCGGGGGTGGGAGTTTTGGATTGGGGCAGACGGGCTGGCGTTAAGTTTGTTAATGCAAAGAATTAGTAAAAATAAAAAGTTAACAAATTATGGGCAAGTCGCTTGCGGTCAGCTAATTCTGGGCTAATTCAAGGCGTATTCATTGAAAACATTGAATTTGCTAATGATGGCAAAAGTGTAAGAAAGGCGAACTGGCAACCATGTCGGATGTATTTCCCAAGTGGACCAACCGGCTGCCGATTTACGCCCTCATGTCTCTTTTATTGTTTGGGGGTGGGGCGGTGGCGGCTTTGTGGTATTATTTCACGCCCAAGTACACCCGCGTGGGGTACACGCCCATCCAGCCAGTGGCTTTTTCGCACGCCACGCATGTAGGGCAGTTGGGGATGGATTGCCGTTATTGTCACAGCGGGGTGGAGAAATCGTGGTATTCCAACATTCCCGCGGCGGCCACCTGCATGAACTGCCACAACCAGGTGTTGAAGGATGACCCGCGGCTGGCGTTGGTGCGGGAGAGCGCGCAGACGGGGCGGCCGATTCCATGGGTGCAGGTGCACAAACTGCCGGATTATGTCTATTTCAACCACGCGGTGCATGTGAATCGCGGGATTAGCTGTTTGAGCTGTCACGGCAACATTCATCAAATGGAAGAGGTGCGGCATGCCCAGCCATTGAGCATGGCGTTTTGCCTGGACTGTCACCGGCAGCCGGAGCCGAATTTGCGGCCGCTGGACAAGGTGACGGATCTGGCCTGGGATCCGCATCAGCACCTGCCCAAGGATTGGGCGCAGAAAGCGGTGCGTGACTGGCAAGTCAATCCTTCCCAACATTGCTCCGCCTGCCACCGATGAAGACGATTCCCCCTCCTTGTCCTGAACCCGAGACCGGCCCGAAGTACTGGCGCAGCCTGGACGAGCTGGCCGAGCGCCCTGAATTTCGCGAGTGGGTTGAGCGTGAGTTTCCGGCGGGCGCCAGCGAGCTGACGGACCCGCTGACGCGCCGACATTTTGTGAAAATCATGTCCGCCTCGTTTTTGCTGGCGGGGCTGGGCATGACGGGCTGCCGGCGGCCGGAGGAAAAAATCATGCCGTTTGGCAAACAGCCGGAGAACTATGTGCACGGCGTGCCGGTGTATTATGCGACGGCGTATCCCACGCGGGGCAGCGCGATTCCGCTGGTGGTCAAGAGCCATGACGGGCGGCCCACCAAGATTGAGGGCAACGCGCTGCATCCGGACAGCAACGGGGCCACGGATCCATTTGCGCAAGCGTCGCTGCTGAATTTGTATGACCCGGACCGGGCCATGCGCTTTTTGGAGCGGGGCCAGGTGCGCTCGCGGGAGCAGGCGCTGGACATGCTGGCGGCAGCCAGCCGGGAGGCGGCGCAGAAGCAGGGGGAGGGCTGGTGCTTTTTGATGGAGCGGAGCAGCTCGCCTTCGCGGCGGCGGTTGCAGGAGGCCCTGCGGCAGCGTCTGCCCAGGGCGCGCTGGTTTGTGCATGAGGCGGTGGATTTTGACATTCACCGGCAGGCCGCCACGCTGGCCTTTGGGCAGCCGGTGCGGCCCTACTTCAAGTTTGATGCGGCACGGGTGATAGTGTCGCTGGATGCGGATTTTCTGGGCGCAGAGGAGGATGCTTACCTGCATGTGCGGCGGTTTGCCCGCGGGCGGCGCGTGCGCAAGCCGGGGGATGTGATGAACCGGCTGTACGTGGTGGAGCCGTTGTTATCGCTCACGGGGGCGAATGCAGACCATCGTTTGCGGCTGCCGGCGTCACAGGTGCAGGCCTTTGCGGCGGCGCTGGCTCTGGCGGTGTTGCAGCAAACGGGGCGTTTCAGCGAGCTGGTGGACGTGCTCAAACCTCTGGCGCAGCCGGTGGCCGCGCACGCCAAATGGGTGGAAGAATGCGCCCGGGACCTGGTGAGCCAGGGCAAAAATGGGCTGGTCATGGCGGGTTATCGGCAGCCCGTGGTGGTGCATCTGCTGGCGCATCTGGTCAATGCCGCGCTCAACAACTTGAACCAAACGGTGGTGCTGCTGCCGGCTGAAGCGCCAATTGAAGGGCCGCTGGCCGATTTGGCGGCGGCCTTGAAAGCGGGGCAGGTGGACACGCTGGTGGTGCTGGGGGGCAACCCCGCCTATACGGCGCCTGCGGCATTGAACTGGGCGGCGGCGCAGCGGCAGGCGCGGCGGGTGATTCGGCTGGGGTATTACGAGGATGAAACCAGCGTGAACTGCGACTGGCATCTGCCGCAGTTGCACTACCTGGAGAGCTGGGGGGATGCGCGGACGGCGGACGGCACGCTGGTGCCGGTGCAACCGTTGATTGAGCCGCTTTTCGGCGGAATAACCGAGCTGGAGGTGCTGGCGCGGCTGGCGGGGCTGGAGACGACGCGGCCATACGACATTGTCCGTGAGACCTATTTTGCGTTGCATGGCCGCCAGGAGGAGGCGTGGAAGAAGTTTTTGCACGATGGCTTCCAGGCGGGCACGGCCGCGGCGCCGGTGAGCGGCCAGTTGCGGGTCAACGCTGTGCAACAGGCGGTGGCCTCGGCGCGGTCGGCCGCCGGGCCGTCGGCGCAGAGTCTGGAGCTGGTGTTTCAGCGCAGTTACAGCCTGGATGACGGGCGCTTCAACAACAACGGCTGGCTGCAGGAAACGCCGGACCCCATCACCAAGTTGACGTGGGACAATGCAATTCTCATGAGTCCGGCCACAGCCCGGGCGTTGGGGGTGGATGAATTTGATGAAAAGGCGCGCGGGCCGAAGGCAGAAAAGGGCTTGTTTTACAATCAGGTGGTGGAGGTCACCCTCAACGGGGCCAAAGTTAGCGGGCCGGTCTGGATACAGCCGGGGATGGCGGATTTTGTGCTGGGGCTGCCGCTGGGTTATGGGCGAGAGAAGACCGGGCGGATTGGGCGGCTGGCAGATGGGACGCCGGCGGGTTTCAACGCTTATCAGGTTAAAGGCAGCGAGGCTCATTTTGCGGGTGGGGCGCAGGTGCGGGTGTTGCCCGGAGTGACCCGGCAACTGGCCAGCACGCAGGAACACGGGGCCATGGAGGGACGGCCGCTGGTGCGCGAAATCAACAAGGCGCAGTTTGACCAGCATCCGCAGTTTGCGAAGCACATGGATTTAGATGCGCCCTCACACACGGCGCATATTCCGCGGGACGCCAGCGGGCAGCCGCGGCCGATTTATCCGCGGCCGCCGCTGACGGGGATGCATCAATGGGGGATGGTGGTGGATTTGACGGCGTGCGTGGGGTGCACGGCCTGCATGGTGGCCTGCCAGAGCGAGAACAACATCCCGATTGTGGGCAAGGAGCAGGTGACCAAGGGGCGCGAAATGAGCTGGCTGCGGCTGGATCGTTATTATGCGGGGAGCGTGGACAATCCGCAGGTGGCCTACCAGCCGGTGATGTGCCTGCATTGTGAGAATGCGCCTTGCGAGAATGTGTGCCCGGTGAACGCCACGGTGCACAATGACGAGGGGCTGAACCTGATGACCTACAACCGGTGTGTGGGCACACGGTATTGCAGCAACAACTGCCCCTACAAGGTCCGGCGTTTCAACTTTTTCGATTACAACCGCCGGCCCAAGGATGATTTGTATCGCAGCCCGTTCAGCCGGAATCGCGAGGGACAGTGGGAGCTGGCGCGGTGGTTCAAGGACCCGGACCGCGGGACGGTGCCGGCGGACGAATGGGATTTGTTGAAGCTGGCGCGCAATCCGGAGGTCACGGTGCGGATGCGCGGCGTGATGGAGAAGTGCACCTATTGCATTCAGCGCATTGAGCAGGCCAAAATCGCGCAGAAGGTCAAGGCGCGCGCCTCGGGGGAGGTGCGGTTGCGCGAGAGTGAGGGCACGATTCCCAAGACCGCCTGCCAGCAGGCGTGTCCGGCGGAGGCGATTGTCTTTGGTGATGTGTCGGATCCGGAGAGCGCGGTGTCGCAATTACGCAAACTGGACCACAATTATAGCATGTTAGGTTACCTGGATACCCGCCCGCGTACCACGTATCTGGCGCGGGTGCGCAATCCCAACGAACGTATGCCTGATTTCAATCCCGAACAGCCGCATCCGGCGGCGCTCCAGGAGTACATCCAACGGCACGGCTCGCCGTTGGAGAAGCACGGCGCGGCCGCCGGGAAAGGAGGTCACTAATGGCCCAGGTGAGTTCAACGACGGCTCTGAATCCGGCGGCCACGGTGCGGGTGGAGGCGCCGCCGCCTGAACTGCAGCGGGAGCCCTTGGTGCTGAACAACCGCTCGCTGGGCTGGATCACCGATCATATTGCGGGGGTGGCGGAGGGCAAAACGCCGCGGTGGTGGTGGGTGGCGTTTGGCATCAGCGCGTCCGTGATGGTGCTGTGTTTTGTGATGCTGGCGTACCTGATCAGCACCGGCATTGGCGTGTGGGGATTGAATCATCCGGTGGCCTGGGCGTGGGACATCACCAATTTCGTGTTCTGGATTGGCATTGGCCATGCGGGCACGCTGATTTCGGCCATTTTGTTTTTGCTGCGGCAACGCTGGCGCACCAGCATCAACCGCGCCGCGGAGGCGATGACCATTTTCGCCGTGATGTGCGCCGGCATATTCCCGCTGGTGCACACCGGGAGGCCGTGGCTGGCGTGGTGGCTCCTGCCGATTCCCACCTCCAACAACATCTGGCCGCAATTCCGCTCGCCGCTGGAATGGGACGTGTTTGCGGTGTCCACGTATTTTACGGTTTCGGTGCTGTTCTGGTACATGGGGTTGATTCCGGACCTGGCGGTGATGCGGGACCGGGCAAAGACGAAATTGCGGCAGATTTTGTATGGCTTGTTTGCGCTGGGCTGGCGCGGCTCCAACCGGCACTGGAGCCATTACGAGAAGGCTTACCTGCTCTTGGCGGGGCTGTCCACGCCGCTGGTGTTGTCGGTGCACTCGATTGTGTCGTTTGACTTCGCGGTGTCGCAGTTGCCGGGATGGCACACGACCATCTTCCCGCCGTACTTTGTGGCGGGCGCCATTTTCAGCGGCTTTGGGATGGTGTTGACGCTGCTGGTGCCGCTGCGTTCGGTGTGTCACCTGGAGGACATCATCACCAAGCGGCACGTGGATTTGATGTGCAAGGTGGTGCTGGCGACCGGCTCCATCGTGGGCTACGCCTACGGGATGGAGTTTTTCATCGCGTGGTACGGGGGCAACCCGTATGAGCTGGACGCGTTCAAGTTCCGGGCGTTCGGGCCGTACTGGTGGGCGTACTGGATCATGATCACCTGCAACGTGATTTCGCCGCAGTTGTTCTGGTTCAAGCGCATCCGGCAAAACATGTGGGCAGTGTTCATCATTTCGATTGTGGTGAACATTGGCATGTGGTTTGAGCGGTTTGTGATTATTGCCACCACGTTGGCGCGGGAGTTCATGCCGTCCAACTGGGGCTATTTCATTCCGACGTGGGTGGACATCCTGACGTTTGTGGGGACGTTCGGGCTGTTCCTGACCTTGTTCCTGTTGTTTATGCGATTCCTGCCGATGATTGCCATCAGTGAGGTCAAGGGCATTACGCCGCAGGCAGACCCGCATCATCCGCTGGGCGGGGCCCGGGAAGGAGGGCATCACGCATGAGCGAGCCGCGACAGGTGTACGGCATTCTGGCCGAGTTTGAGACGCCGGCGGCGGTGCTGCGCGCCGCGGAGGCGATTCGCGACGCCGGTTTCCGGCGCTGGGACGTGTTCACGCCGTTTCCGGTGCACGGGATGGACCGGGCCATGGGGTTGAAGAACTCGCCGGTGGGCTGGTTCACGTTCCTTGGCGGGGCCACGGGGTTTGCGCTGGGACAGTTGATGATCTGGTGGATGAATGCGGTGGATTATCCCATCCTGGTGGGCGGCAAGCCCTACTACAGTCCGTTGTCCTCGTTTCCGCCCAGTTATGAGCTGACGATTTTGCTGGGGGCGTTTGGCTCGCTGTTCGGGATGTTGTTTTTGAACCGCCTGCCGCGGTTGCATCATCCGTTGTTGAAGAACCGGCGCTTCAAGCAGGCCACGCACGACAAGTTTTACGTGGTCATCGAAACGGATGACCCGAAGTATTCGGAGACGGAAACGCGCCAGATGCTGGAGCGCCTGGGGAGCCGTCACATCGAGGTGGTGGAGGAATAACCATGCGATACATCCTGCTAACCTTTGTGGCGGTGGTGGCGGCGGTGGTGGCCATTGCGGGATTCCGCGGCAGCACCTCGCGACGGCCGCCCATTGAAATATTTGCAGACATGGTGCGGCAGCCCAAGCAGCGGCCGCAGTTCCAGAGTGAATTTTTTGCGGACCAGCGGGGCAGCCGACCGCGGCCGGCGGGCACCATTGCGCGCGGCGAGCCGTATGCGGAGACGCCCTGGAACACCGGCCGGGTGCCAGGCACGACCAATTTTGTGGAGGCGCTGCCGGCGGCGGTGACCCACACGATGCTGGCGCGGGGGCAGGAGCGCTTCCTCATTCACTGCGCCCCGTGTCATGGGGCGCAGGCGGACGGCAACGGGATTACCAAAAAAATCGGGGCCATGGGCGTGGTGGCCAATTTGCATGACAAGCGAATTGTGGAGCTGCCCGATGGCGAGCTGTTTTACACCATCAGTTACGGCAAAAACCTGATGAGCGGTTACGCGGCGCAGATAGGCATAGACGACCGGTGGGCCATCGTGGCGTATCTGCGCGCCCTGCAACTAAGCCGGCTGGGCACGGTGGATGACGTGCCGCCGGAATGGCGGGCCAAATTGAAGTAAGCGAAACCTGTTTCTCGAAACATGAGCACGAGTTCACATTTGCCAACGCCCGCCGCGAAGCTGGACCTGGGCCGATGGGGCCGGGTGCCGGCGGTGCTGGCGGTCGCGGGCGGGCTGTTGTGTCTGGCGGGCGCGGTGTGGTGGCCGAAGCAGTTTGGGTATTCGTACCTGACGGCCTTCATGTTTTTTCTGAGCCTGAGCCTGGGGGCGTTGTTTCTGGTGATCATGCATCACCTGTTTGATTCGCAATGGATGGTGCCGTTGCGGCGGGTGTGGGAGCACCTGGCCTGGCTGTTTCCGGTGCTGGGTCTGTTATTTGTGCCGATTGCGCTGAATGCGCTCTTGGCGAGTCCCGAGCATTACATCTACCGCTGGATGGCGCTGGACCCGCACGCGGACCATGCGCTGCACGTCAAGCACGTGTTGTTCAACAAGCCGGTCTGGCTGGCGGTGTCGGCGGGCTTGTTTCTGTTGTGGTCGCTGCTGGCGTGGCAGTTGCGGCGGCATTCCCTGCGGCAGGATGAAACGGGCGCGGCGGCTGAAACCTTTGCCATGCGGCGTTGGTCGGCGGCGGGGATTTTTCTGTTTGCGATCAGCCTGACGCTGGGGGCGATTTTCTGGATGAAGTCGCTCCAGCATCAGTGGTTCTCCACGATGTACGGCGTGTATTACTTTGCGGGCAGCGTGTGGGTGACGCTGGCCACGACGTATTTGCTGGCCTTGAAGCTGAAACAGGCCGGGCCGTTGCAGGCGGTGGTGCAGACCAAGACCTTCCACGACACCGGCGTGCTGTTTTTTGCATTCACGGTTTTTTATGCGTACATCGCGTTTTCGCAGTACTTCCTGATTTGGAACGCGGCCATCCCGGAAGAAACCTTCTGGTACGTGCAGCGCGAACAGGGGACGTGGTGGGATTTGGGATTAATCATCCTGTTTGGCCACTTTTTCCTGCCGTTTCTGGCGCTGCTGCGGATTGATGCCAAGCTGTCGCTGCAGGTGATGGTGCCGATGTGTGTGTGGGCGTGGCTGATGCATTACGCCGACATGACCTTCAACATCAAGCCGGTGTTAAATCCGGACGGTTTGCGGGTGCACTGGCTGGATGTGGCGGCGTTGGCGTTCATGGCCGGGGTGCTGGGCATGGTGTTCCTGCGGTATTTTCAGGCGCATCCACCCTATCCGCAGCGGGACCCGCGCATCGCCGAGACGATGGGGGTGTATGTGCCGCCGGCGCAGGCGGCACCCGGACCAGCCAAATGAAAGGAGGCGTCCAGATGAGCGAAACCGTATCCCCAATTTCCCGCCGGCGCTGGGCCAATGCCGCCGCGGTGGTGACGGCTTTGGCGACCATTCTGTTGCTGGTGGGGCTGATGATTCATTACACCCGCCCGCCGGATTTGAACGCCCGGCGCGCGGAAGAACGGGCGAAGGCGCTGGCGGAGCTGAACGCGGCGAATCATGAGGCGCTGGAGAATTATGGGTGGGTGGACCAGACCAAAGGGGTGGTGCGCCTGCCCGTGACGCGGGCGATGGAAATGGTGGCGCGGGAGTGGTCCGACCCCGCGCTGGGGCGCAAGCAACTGTTGCAGCGGCTGGAGAAGGCTTCCGCCAAGCCCCCGCCGCCGGTGAACCCCTACGAGTAATGCGCGACGGCCCGGCATGAATATGAGTGTTGCACCTTCAGCCTCCCCGTCCCCCCGGAGCGCCGCGGAAGTGGATGCGGTGTCGCGCTGGCCGGTGTTGTGGCTGCTGGCCAAGGCGGCGGGCTGGCTGGCGCTGGGCTTGGTTCTCATGGCATGGGCCTGGGGACAGTTGCTCTTTCCCGGGGCCTTGGGGACGTCCGCCTGGAACTCTTATGGCCGATTGTGGCCCGCGGCGCAGCATGTGTTGTTTTACGGATTTGCCACCCAGGCTGGGTTGGCGCTGGGATTATGGATGCTCGCACGGCTCGGAGGTGTGGGCTTGCAACAGCGCTGGCTGACGTGCCTGGGGGGAGCGCTGTGGAACTTGGGCGTGATATTGGGGACGGTGGGCATTTTGGCGGGGGATGCGACGGGCTATCCGTTGTGGGGCGCGCCGATTTATGGGAGCGGGGTCATGTGGGCGGGACTGGCGGCGCTGGGGGTGAGCGCGTGGTTCACCTTGCAGCAACGGGCGCGGCCGGCGGTGTATCCCGCGCAATGGTGGGCCATGGCGGGGGTCTTTTGGTTGTTCTGGCTGATGACCGTCGGGCTGGTGTTGCTGCATTGCGCGCCGCCGCGCGGGGTGATGCAAGTGGTGGCCGGCACGTGGCTGGCCAATAATCTCCTGGTGCTCTGGCTTTCCGCGGCGGGGCTGGCGGCGGTGTTTTATTTCGTGCCGCGTTACAGCGGGCGGCCCCTGCATAGCGTGGCGATGAGTAAGACGGTTTTCTGGGTGGTGGCGGTCTTTGGCACGGCTGGCGGATTTCATTTTGGGCTGCCGGTGCCGCGCTGGCTGCCGGCGGTGAGCGCGGTGGCTGACCTGCTCATGTTGGTGGCCGCCCTGGCGCTGGCGTTGAATCTGCATCAGACCCTGGGCGGCCAATATCGGGGTTTGTGGCGGCAGCCGGGGCTGGGGTTGAGTTTGTTTGGGGCGTTGATGTGGGTGGTGGCGGTGGTGTGGCAGGCGGCGGTATCGCGGCCAGCCCTGCAGGAGGTGGTGAATCTGACTTTTCTGACCGCGGCGCGGCCCACGTTATGGATGCTGGGTTTTGCGTTGCCGGTTTTGGCGGGCGGGTTCATGTATGTGGTCCCCCGGCTGGCCTGCGGAGGTGAAGCGTGCACCTGCACCTTGAGCCGCGGCATGGCCGGATGCCTGATGGCTGGCGCGGTGTTGTGGGCCCTCGGGTTGCTGTGGGCTGGCAACGCTCAGGCTGGCGTCCTGGCCGATTGGCGGCAGCCATTCATGACCGCAGTCACGGCGGCGCTGCCGGGTTTGAAACTGGCCGGGCTGGGGTTGTTAATCATGACGGTGGGCGGGACGGCGCTGGCCGGGGCGGTAATCTATCAGGGGTCACGGGCCATGTTTCAAGCGGTGCGCACGAGCTGCTGTCCGGCACCCACATCACCAGCGCGGGAGGTGGCGGCATGAATCACGGGGCGCTGATTTTCTTGAGTGCGTTTCTGACGCTGGCGCTGTCCTGGGCCGGGCTGGTGATGACGCCGCAGTTGCAGTTGGGCCGATTGGAGCCGGTGCCCCAGCCGGCCCCACAACCGGATTATCCCACAGGGCGGCCGGGGTTGGCACAGCAAGGGCTGCAGGTCTATCGGTCACTGGGTTGCGCCGAGTGCCACACGCAGCAGGTGCGCCCGGAAGGTGACCTTGAGCGCGGCTGGGGGGTGCGGCGGACGGTGGCGCAGGATTTCCTGGCGGACCGGCCGGTGCTGGTGGGCAACCTGCGGATGGGGCCGGACCTGGCCAACCTGGCGATGCGCGAGCCGGCGCGATTTGCGGTACCATGGAAATTTTTAACCGACTCCAATCACGTGGAGGAATTGGAGCGGCGGTTGTACCTGCACTTATACAATCCACGGCAGTTGGCGCCTGCTTCGGTCATGCCTGCTTATGCCTTTTTGTTTGAGCGGCGGCCCCTGCGCCCTGGTCAGGAGGCGGACCCGCTGGCGTTGCAAGTGAATCAGCCAGGACCGGGACGCTGGCTTGAGCAAATCGTACCCGGCCCGCGTGCCCGGGCGTTGATGGCTTACTTGCTGAGCTTGCGGGCGGATGCCCCGGTATTTGAGGCGCCGCTGCCGGGCGCGGCTGAGGCGGCTGCAGCCGCCGGGAAAACCAACCAGGTCAACCAGGCGGGAGGCACGAATGCCGTGCCGCCGTCCGCCGTCAACTCTTCCACGCCATGAGCGCGCCCTCTCCCATGGAGCTTCGCCCCCTGCCTGAGGACGCCGAGCCACAGGCCGGGACCGCCCCCACGCCGATGTGGCTGGTGGGCTTGCTGGGCATTTTGTTTTACGTGGCCACCATGAGCCTGGACCGGCAGGCGGGCGGTTTCAACCCCCGGGTGTACACGCCCTATGCGTCCCTGCAGAAGGTGGAGGAGGCGAATCCCAAACCCGCCACGGACCCCTTGTTTGAAAAGGGACGCGGCATTTATTTGACGTACTGTGCTTCCTGCCATCAGGCCGATGGTTTGGGCAGCCCCATTCAGGCGCCGCCGCTGGCGGGGTCGGATTGGGTGCTGGCTGAACATCCTAACCGCATCATCCGGATTGTGCTGAATGGGATGGCCGGACCCATCACGGTCAGTGGCAAGGCGTACACGTTTAACAACGTCATGTTGCCCTGGAAGGATACTTTGAATGACGAGCAGATTGCGGCGGTTCTCACCTACATCCGCATGAACAAGGCATGGGGCAACCAGGCGTCGCCGGTGCGGCCGGAGCAGGTGGCTCCCATCCGCAAAGCCACCGCGGGGCGGGACACCAATTGGACGCAGGAGGAACTGTTAAAGATTGCCCTCGGGGAGGAATAAAAAGGTTCCGCGCGCTTTCGTTGGACGCGGCAGAGGGGGCTGCCAGAAGGCCGTTGGCACGCGGGCGGGTTGATGGGCGCAAGAGGACGGCGGCGACGGTCCAGGGTGCAAGGATTGCTTTACAGTGCCCGGGGGCTTCACTAAGCTCGGCGCATGGCTTCCAAATTGGATCCATCCGAATTTGTGGATTTGGACTATCAAGACGGACGCCGCTCCCCGGCCCCAGGTGAGGCGACGGCCTCGACTTCCGGGGCAGGCCGCGCCCCGACGCGCGAGGAAGTGGAGTCGCAGGTGGCCGAGGTGCAGGCGGAGCTGGCGCGGCTGCGCCAGGCGCAGGAGCAACTCGAGCGGGAGCGGGCCGCCCTGGAGGAGACACGCCGGCGTCAGGCGGAGTGGAAGACTGGCCGCGAGGAAATGGTGCGGCACTTGACCCGCGGCCTGGGTTTGCTGGAGGAGGCGGAATTTTCCGCGCGGCAGGAGGCCGAGCAAATGGCGAAGGCCATTGCGGGATTGCGCGAGGCGTTGAACAAAATCCAGGCCATTCAGGAGGAGTCATGGACCGCGGAAAATTTCCAGAGTGAAATGACGCGCGCGTTGACCACGTTGGAGAATGCGCGCATGGAATGGAACAGCGCGCGGTTGAAGTTTCCCTTGCTGAATCCGCCGGCGCCGGAAAGCGCAGGGGGAGAATCAGCCGCGGCGGCATCTCAGCAGGGCCCGCCGGCATGGACCAGCCTGGATTTTTGGGCGTTGACGCGGGTGGGACTGGGGCTGACCTGGCCGCTGGTGCTGGCTTTATTATTGTTGATTACGACCTTGTTATTGCGTGGCAAGTGACGCATGGGCTGGCTTCGACGCAAATCAGACCCTTTGCAAACCCGCGAGCGCGACCTCAATATCCAAATCGCGGAATTGGAGGCGCGCATTCGCCGGTTGAGCGCCCAGTTGCCTGCGTCCCCGGCAGGCCCCGGGCCGGTCAACCCCGTGTCCCAGCGGGTGAGTCCAGCGAAGCCTGCGCCTGCCGCGCCGGTGGCGGAACGCGCCCCGGTTTCCCGTCCTGCACCTGCCGCCACGATGCCGCGCCCGGCCCCCAAACCACCGGCTGTGGTGCCCGAGTCGGCGGCGCATCCGGAGTTGTACAATGAATTGGGCGTGCGCAAGTTTGATCTGGTTGGATGGTGGCAGCGGTGGACTGCCTGGTGGCGGCCGCCACCGCCGAGCAATCCCCACCTGGTCAAATATCTGGCGTACGGGGGATTGCGCGAGCCGGTGGCATTGCGTTTTGAAAAGCGCGTGGCGCGCAACCGTTTTTTGCTGTTGGTAGGGGCATTTTTGGTGGTGTTGTGGATATTATTGTCGCTCTTGCGGCATAATCAGTAGGGCCGCCGCATGATGAGGCCGCCTGGCACCGGCGTTTGGGTTTTGGTTTTCTCTTCTTCGTGGGGAAAGTGGCTTGTCAGCTATGGGGAGGCGGGGTTGCGTGCGATTGAATTTCCCGGCGCCGATGCGCGTGAGGTTTCCTCCGCCGTGCCGGGATGCGTGGCCGATTGGCACCAGCTCACCTGCCGGGTGCTGCAAGCCATTTTGGAGGGCCGCTCCGTGCTTCAACGACCGCCGCT
This sequence comes from Fontisphaera persica, assembly GCF_024832785.1. Lineage (GTDB taxonomy): Bacteria > Verrucomicrobiota > Verrucomicrobiia > Limisphaerales > Fontisphaeraceae > Fontisphaera > Fontisphaera persica. The sequence goes on along the minus strand of NZ_CP116615.1, from coordinate 2,372,128 downwards.
GGATTGGTCCGGCGCCACGGCTTTCCAGCGGGCGGTGTGGGAGGCGTTGTTGACGATTCCAACGGGCGAGGTGCGCACTTACGCAGACATTGCGCGCCAGATGGGCCGGCCCCGGGCAGCGCGGGCCGTGGGCGCGGCTTGCGGGGCCAATCCCCTGCCATTGATGGTGCCATGTCACCGCGTGGTGGCCGCCGGGGGGTGGTTGGGAGGTTTTTCCGCAGGTTTATCGTGGAAGGAAAAGCTGTTGAAATTAGAAGGACATAAAATTGCTCACTCCCGGCTGGTTTTATGGTAGGATAGGGTTGTGTTATGAAGAGGCCGTGGGCTGATATTGCTGCCGAGGCCCGGCAACGCACCGGTGAAGCTGCTGCCGGTGAGGAGGCGCGGACGCCGTTTTCCGTGCGGCAACTGGCGCGATTGCCGCGGCAGGCCATGGCGGTTTCGCTGCTGGGGGTGGATTACACGCATCTCAAGACGTCGGATGGCGGCGAGTTGTACCTGACGCGATACGGCCTGCCGTACTGGGAGCATTTATTGCCGGAGAACTGGTTTGGCAAGGAGTGGTTTGAGGCGAAACGGGAGCGGTTGGTGGGCACCAGCACGGTGTATCGCGTGCCCACCAAGCCGGTGGCCGGGGTTTCCGTCAATCTGGTCGTTAAATGGTCCCGCGTGGGTGAAGTGGTGCCCCTGGACACGCTGACGGTCAACAAATTCATCAATGCCGAGTTCAACAGTCCCTTTGAGGAGTTTGCGCTGGTGATGGAGATGCGGCGCGGGGAATATGGCCCGCCGCGGATTCGGATTCGCACGCAAAAACCCCTGGCCATTTACGTGCCCAGCGAGCGCTTGCAGCTCTGGCAGACGGGCCGGTCCCAGGACCGCATCGCGGCCAAGATTGCCCAATCGCCCGGCGTGGAAATAGACATCCTGCGCCAGTATGTGCTGCTGTATGGGTGGATTAAGGGGCTGGACCTGGTGGAGACGGCGAATTTGTTCCAATTAACCGGCGAGGCGCGGGAGGAGTTTCTGGCCTCGGTGACAAGCCTGGTCAACCATGAGCTGGAACACAAGGGCTACCGGATGGTGGACATGAAGCCGCAGCATATCATTGTGCGGCCGCAGCCGGATTTCACGCTGTTTCGGGACCGCAACCGGCAGGTGGTGTATGCGGTGGTGGATTATGAGTTGCTGGAGCGCACGCCGGAGCACGAGCAGGCGGTCGCCAACTTCAACCGCCAATATTATCTGGAGCACATGGCGCGGCGATTTGAAATCAACACCAGCAAACCGCTGCCGGCGCATTTGAAAGCCGTCAACATCCTGGGGGTGGATTATATCTACGGGAATGCGGAAAGCACCGGCGGCCGGCTCTGGGTGGTGGGCAAGGACCCGGATTTGTTCAATTATTTCCTGCCGGAACGCTGGCGGCGCACGCCCAAAAAGCGGTTGTCCAACCGGAGCGAAACCTACCTCACCCGCACCAAGGACAACATCAATCTGGTGTGGAAGGTTTCCCGGCTGGGCACCACGCCGCACGTGCCGGATGACAGCGTGCGTTCCCGGCGCATCGTACAGCATGGTTTCAACAGCCCCTTTGAAGAGTTTGCGTGCGCCCTGGGTTTGAGCGCGGCCGGGGCGCGGACGGTGTATCCGCGGGCCATTTACATGACCGGCAGCCGGAATGACCACTTGCGGCAAATCACCGATCCCAGCCGATACCAGCGATTTGCCAGCGTGCGCATGCCAGATGGGGAGCCTTTGTTGCAGCCGGGGCATGATTATATTTCGATTTGGGGATTCTGGAATGGCCCGGATGTGCTGCTGGCCATCAGTGATGGGAGTTATTTCCGGGGCATCAATGTACGCGAGGCATACGCGCAGGGTTTGATCACCGCGGAGGAAATGGAGGACCTGATGGAGCGCGCCCGCCGGCGTTTTGAGCGGTGCGGCTATGAAGACCTGAATTTGGAGCCGGAGCATCTGTTGATTTCCTTTGACCCGGAGAACCGCCTGGTGCGGGACACCCTGGGCAAGCCTGAACTGCGCTTGTGCAATTTTGAGCTGGTCCGTCCGGTGACTGCGGGCGGCCCGGATGCCGCTTTGGGCTGATGCATTTTTTGTTTGCCAGCGCCCGGATTTGAGGCTTAAATGGCGGTTGTGAAGCGGGTTGCCTTTTTTCTGGTTGTGATGTGTGCCTGGATGGGCGCTGCGGGCTGGGCGGCGGCTCAGGGGCAGCGCACGGTTGGCGCGCAGGCCAGCTCCTGCTACCTGTACCCGCAATTTGTCGCCCCGCGTTTCATCCAACCGGAATTTGAGCGCCGGGCGCGGGAGAAAAACGATTTTGTCAAACCCGACCCCTACCGGGCAGAGTTCATCAAGCCCCAGTTTATCACCCCGGAATTTGTGCGCCCGCAATTCCAACCGCGCACCTACTTGGGGTGTTCCGGCAACCGGTTTGAGCCGGTGGAAAACGGATACAAGCTGGCCCTCCAGCAATATGGCCGTGCGCAAACCAATGCGGCGCCCCAGGAGGCGGGCGCGCAGGTGGCGGCGGCCCCTTCGCCGCATTCTGCGTATCACTACAAACCGCCTGCTCGCGCGGAGGATTGCTGCGGTGGCGACGTGGCGGACAAGCCCGCGGCACCCGCGCCGCGGGAGGAAATCAGGCCCAATTAAGCTGCCCGTCCGGGGTGAGGCCTCGAGGTTCAACTTTCCGGCAAGCCCGAGCATGAACAGGCTTGCGGCTTTCGCAGGTTCCGACTGATGTGCGCCATATGCGGCTTTGTGCATTGGGATGGACGCCCGGTTGCGCCGGACGTGCTGGCGGCCATGCGCGATGTGATGGCCAATCGCGGGCCGGATCATGCGGGCTTGTGGGTGCAGGGGCCGGTGGGGTTGGGGCATCGGCGGCTGAAAATCATTGACTTGTCGGACCAGGCCAATCAGCCGATGTCCAATGAGGACGGCTCCCTGTGGCTGGTGTACAACGGGGAGATTTACAATTTTCCGGAATTGACCCGCGAGCTGAAGGCGGCGGGGCATCGCTTTGTTTCCCACTGCGACACCGAGGTCATCCTGCATGGTTATGAAGAATGGGGCGAGGGGGTGGTGGAGCGGCTGGACGGCATGTTTGCCTTTGGTTTGTGGGATGCGCGGCGGCAGCAATTGTTGCTGGCGCGTGACCGGTTCGGCAAGAAGCCTCTCTATTACACCCAGCAAGGGCAGCGTCTGGCTTTTGCCTCCGATATCAAAGCCTTTCGCCGGGACCCTGAAATGACGCTTCGGCTCAACCCGGCGGCCATTGATTGTTACTTGCATCACCTGGCCACGACGCAGGAGCAATGCATTTATTGCGAGGTGCAGAAGGTCAAACCGGCGCACTATGGCGTTTTTTCCGCCGCCGGGGTGCGCTGGGTGCGCTATTGGCAGCCGCCGTTTGGGCACAAGCTGGCGTTGCGCGAGCCAGAATGGCTGGAGCGCATTGAGGCGGCCTTGCGGCGGGCGGTGCGCCGGCGGTTAATCAGTGATGTGCCCTTGGGAGCTTTTCTGAGCGGCGGGGTGGATTCAAGTCTGGTGGTGGCGCTGATGAGCCAGGTGTCCGGCGGGCCGGTGCGGACGTTTTCCGTCGGTTTTCGCGAACAAGATTATTCGGAGCTGCATTATGCGCGGCTGGTGGCGGCGCGCTATGGGACGGCGCATGAGGAAATCATGCTGCAGCCGGATGTGCTGGGCATTCTGCCGTCGCTGGTGTGGGAATTTGGCGAGCCCTTTGCGGATTCCTCGGCCATTCCGGCATTTTATGTGGCCCAGGCGGCGCGGCGGTCGGTGACGGTGGCGTTGTCTGGCGATGGGGGGGACGAAATGTTCGGAGGGTATGACATTGCGCGGGCGGCGTGGGCGGCGTGGTGGTACGAGCGCTGCACGCCCGGCCCCGCGCGCCGGATGATGGACGAGGTGTTGCTGCAGCGGGAGCGGGTGGAGCAGGTTCCCCTGTTGCGCAAGCTCAGCACGGTGGCCATTCACGCCAGCCGGGACCCGGGTACGCGGCACAGTCTCTCGATGGCTTTTGGGCCGCGGGAGAAGGCGCAGCTCTATCGCGACGCTTTTCGCCATCTGCTGCAGGACGAGCCGGCGCTGGAGGTGTTTGCCGTGTGGCAGCCGGAGATAGCGGCGTTGCATCCGGTGGACCGCCATTTATTCCTGACCATGGTGACGCGATTGCCAAACGATTACCTGGTGAAGGTGGATGTGGCCTCCATGAAGGTGGCGCTGGAATTGCGCTGTCCGTTTCTGGATACAGCGGTGGCGGAGCTGGCGGGGTCCATTGACCCGCTGTGCAAGGTGCGGCACGGCCGGCAAAAGTATCTGTTGAAGAAACTGGCGGCGCGGCATTTGCCGCACGAGGTGATTTACCGGCGCAAGCAGGGTTTTGCGCTGCCGTTGGAACACTGGCTGCGGCGGGAATGGGTGCCGTGGCTGCGGCGCTGGCTGCCGGCGGGGCATCTGGTGGCCACGGGGTGGTTTGATGCTTCGGCGATACACCAATTCATTGAGGAGCACGCCCGCGGAAAGGCCAATCACACGCATCGGCTGTGGGCTTTGGTGTGGCTGGAGCTGTGGTGGCAGATGTTTGTGGAAGGCACCTTGAAGCCGGGGGACCGGTTGAGCCTGGAGGGTCCTTGAGCGGGGGCGGGCCCCTGGCAGGTGGCTTTCATTCTCCGATTTATTTCTTGCTTGGCAGGGAGGGCATTCCGGGGCATAGACAAAACGACACCAGACAATCCATGAATTTTTACGATGTCATCAAGACGCGCCGCAGCGTGCGGCTCTATCATTCCACGCCGGTCAGTCCCGACAAACTGGAACGCATTTGGGAGGCCGTGCGGTGGGCGCCCTCGGCCTGCAATTTGCAGCCGTGGCGGTTTTTGTTGGTGAAAAGTGACGCCATGCGCGCCCGGGTGAGCCGCTATTTGCAGCCGTGGGTGATGACGGCGCCTTTGATTATTGTGGGCCTGGGGCATCGCAAGCTGGGTTGGCGGCGGGATGGCCAGAGTTACCACGAGGTGGATGTGGCCATTGCGTTCGAGCATCTGGTGCTGGCGGCGGCTGCCGAGGGGCTGGGCACGTGCTGGATATGCGCCTTTGACCGCCAGGGCATGCGGCTGGCGCTGAATCTGGATGAGGATTGGGACCCGGTGGCGGTGACCCCGCTGGGGTATCCGAATGACCCCACCCCGCGCCCGCCGCGCAAGACCATCGGGGACATTGTCAGTGAGGTTTAATTCAGTCTTCGATGCGGCCTGAACATCTTGAGCTGCTGGCCTGCCCCGAATGCCGGGGTGATTTGCAGCTTTCACCCGGCGCGGCAATGGTGGAGGGCCGCATCGAGAGGGGGGAACTGGCGTGTGTGCGCTGTGCCCGCCGGTATCCCATCCAGCGCTTTATTCCCCGCTTTGTGCCGTCGGAAAATTACGCGGCCGGTTTTGGCTTTGAATGGCTGCAACACGCGCGGACACAGTACGACAGCTACACCGGCGTGCCGGTCAGCGAGAAAAGATTTTTTGAGGAAACGCGCTGGCCGCGGGATTTGCGGGGCGAGCGGATGTTGGAGGTGGGGTGTGGTTCCGGACGATTCACCGAGCAGGCGGCGCGCACGGGGGCGATGGTGGTTTCGATTGATTACAGCGTGGCGGTGGAGGCCTGCCACGCCTCGAATGGGCGGCTGCCGAATGTGCTGGTGGCGCAAGGAGACATTTATCGGCTGCCGGTGCGTTTTGATTTTTTTGACAAGCTCTATTGTTTTGGGGTGCTGCAGCACACGCCCCAGCCGGAGCAGGCCTTCATGGCCTTGCCGCGCCATCTCAAACCGGGGGGGCGGCTGGCGGTGGATGTGTACAAGCGCAATGACTCGCTGCGGGGGCACATCGGCAAGCTTTTTGGCACCAAATATTTTGTGCGCCCCCTCACGCGCCGCATGGCGCCGGAGCGGCTGTATCGGTGGGTGAATGCGTATGTGCGCGGAATGTGGCCGGTGGCCCGCGTCATTCACCGGATTCCGCGCCTTGGCCGATGGCTGAACTGGCGGCTGTTGATTGCGGATTATCGCGGCGTCTATCCCTTGAAGGAGGAGCATTTGCTGGAGTGGGCCATTTTGGACACCTTCGACATGCTGTCGCCGCGCTATGATTATCCGCAGACTCTGGAGACGGTGCGGCAATGGTTTGCGCGGGCGGGGCTGGAGGAGGTGGAGGTGCACTACGGGTACAACGGCATTGAAGGGCGCGGGCGGCGGCCGGGCCCATCCGTTGGCGGCTGAGAGCGCCAACTCAAGGTTCAAAGGCGCCAAGGCTCAGCCGGCCTTGGGCTGGACGCGGGCGGAAGGAGATTTTTTCCGTGGCCAATATCCGCGCGGGTTCAAACCGGGGACGAGGGAGGGAGGCCTCCAGCGTTTGGCCAAATTTTACCAGAGGACTTTGGGGCAGGGGACGCCAGTCTTGCAGGGCGGCTTGCACAAAACCGGGGTCGGGGCCGGTGTGGGTTTGTTGCCAGTGCCGCGGCAGATGCGTGGAGCCGCGGGGCACCCAGTTGTGCGCGCCCTCGGAGCGATAGGAGAGGCCGGGGTCGTAGAGCAGGCGCAGAGGTTTGCCGCCGGCATAAAAAACACCATGGTACACCTCCAGGGCCTCAAAAGCGTCCTGTAACTTAAACACGCCGGCCCGGGCGAATTCCGGAGCCATCAGGAAGGTGTTGTGAATAAACTGGGCGCGTCCGTGACTGGTGCCGCTGCCGTCGCCGCCGACGCGCAGAGCCGAGGCCAGGACGCCACGTGATTTGTGCAGCACATTACCCACAATCAACGCATCGCAGCGGACGGTTGGCGCGTTGCTGGCGGGCTGCCCCTGGCGGTCAGGGCCCAGCAATTCCAACTCCCGGCCCCAGGCGCCTTCGAGCCAGTTGTACCAAAGCTCGGTGCGGCGGGCGCGGGATTTGACATTGTTGCCGCCGCGCCCCTCCAGGACGTGGCAAAATTCCATGCGGAAAACGGCGTCAGGGTATTTCAAGGTGTCCATGCCGATGTAAATTTGGTGATACACTTCGCCGCGTCCGCAGCGGGCCACCGTGACCTGGTACAGCGTCAGAGAACCGGCGGCGTCCGAGTTCAGGATGCCATGGCCGTCCACGTCATAAACGGCCACGCGCCGCAACACCGAGCCGTGGCCAACATGGCGCACGCCGCGGGTGGCATTGGTATCGCCGCCGCCGGTGATTTCCAAATCCTCCAACACATAATAGTCCCCGCTGATGCGGATGACGGCGGCTTCGGCGCCCTGAACTCCTGCAATCACCGGGCGGCGGCCGACGATGGGTTTGCCGCGGATGGTGATGGGTTGGGCGGCGGTGCCGCTGGCGGTGAAGCGCACGTCGCCGCGATAAGTGGCTTGGCCCATCAATTCAACGAGGTCACCGGGCCGGAGCAGCGGGGCGATGCTTTGAAGATTGGTATGGGTTTGGTCCGGCCCCACTACATAGACCGCCGCAGCCAGAGAAAGGGCGCAAAGCAGAAAGGCCCAGGTCAGGCAACGTGGTATCACGGCGCGCATGGAATTAGGGGCGCAAATCCAGGGCGGCAAAAAACACATCGTCCGGCACAGCGTGAAAAACGGCGGTGGTGAGTTGAGGGTGGGCGCGGGCTTCTTCGACAAAATCCTTCATGGGGTCCAGGCGCGCGCTGTAGTTGTAGGCCAGCAGGAGTGCGCCGGGCTTGAGCTTGCGCGGATACAGTTTGCGGAAATAATCCAGGTACCCGGTTTTGTCGGCGTTCAACAGCACGAAGTCGTAGTTTTTTTTTAGAGTGGGGACAAGCTGGTGAGCGTTGCCTTCCAGGCTGGTGATGTGCCGGGACACACCCAGAGCCTGCCAGTGTTGCATGGCCTTGGCGCGTCGCTCGGGCACAATTTCGATGGTGGTAACACGCCCGCCACGGGACATGGCGGCCAGCGCCAGCCAGAAAGTCCAGTAACCATGGGCGGTGCCGATTTCCAGGATTTCCCGTGCGCCGCGCAGATGCGCCAGAAGATGGGCGACCGCGGTCTCCGCGCGGTTCACCACAAACATGCTTTCGTCCTCGGCTTCAAGCTGGCGCAGGATTTTTTCCCACTGGTCGCGTTGGGCAGCGGAGACCCGCGCGGCTGCAACAGGCTGATGGGACTGGGCCAGCAGCAGGGCGGAGGCGGCCCCGAGCATGGCGGTTTGCCCGAGAAAAGCGCGGCGCGGCAGTTTGGAGTGCCGTGAATTGGGGGAGAGGGCCGGGGTGGTTTTCATGGTGCAAGCAGGGCGTGCCTTATGGTTTTCGTGCGGTGGATGCAGTTTTGTTGGAGAGTTGGATAACAGGGCGCGGAGGCTTTTGGCTGGGAGTGTGGTCATGCCCAAGGACGTTGGCAAAAAGGCCACGGTTCTGCAAGCCCACCCGTGCCTGAATGGGCTGAGGGAACTCGCCTGCCTTTTAGGGCAGGGAGACATTGACGGCATTGGTGCGCCATTCGGGCATGACGGCCCACAAGTTCAAAGGGGCGAGCGCCTTGCCGTACCGGATGAATCGGGCGCTGCCATCGCACATGGCATAGACGGAGCCGGTGCCCCCCCGCGTGCTGCCGGCCTTGCCGTGACGGCCTTGTTCAATCTCATCCAAATCATTGCCTGCCCGCTGGGTAAAATCCATGTAAACATGGGTGGACTGAGTTTCCTTTTCGCCCAGCAGGATGGTATCGGAGGGGTCTTTGACCACGCCTTCGGGCATGCCGGGATTCCAGGAGCGGCGCATGTAGGCCTGGAAATCGGCGGCGTTGGTGAAGACAGTCAGAAAGTAATCATTCCACCCATTCATGACATAACTGCGCGGCTCCAGGTCAATGGGGAATTGCGGGTTGGCATTCCAGGTGCGCGGGTTGGGGTCATCCGAGGGGCAACGCAGCAGTTTGGCGTTTTGATAATAAGAGAACAGACCGGTCATCCAGCAAGGATTAAGGGTGCGCGGGTAATACCGTTGCTCGTTATCGTCCACATACATTTGGTGGGCCAGGGAAAGCTGTTTGTTGTTGTTGATGCAAAAGGTGCGTTTGGCGGCTTCTTTGGCGCTGGCCAGCGCGGGCAGGAGCATGGCGGCCAGAAGCGCGATGATGGCAATGACCACCAGCAGTTCAATGAGGGTGAACGCCTGCAGGGGCCGCTTTGTTTCCGGCATCATAACGTCGTCAGTGCTGATTGGACGCGGGTTCGGTTGCCAAACATCAAAAAAGAATTGGCGCGGGGCCAGCCTGAGCGACTCAGCGCACGGTGACGTCCACGGCATTGGTGCGCCAAAGTTCAGTGACCGCCCACATGTTGATGGGGCTGACGGCCTTGCCAAATTTGATGAAGCGGGCCGTGCCGTCCGCAAAGCCGTGCACCGACCCGGCACTGGCTTTGCTGGCCCCGGCCTTGCCGTGGCGGCCATGCTCGACTTCTTCCATGTCATTGCCCACGCCCTGCGAAAAGTCCATGTACACGTGGGGTGAGCGCGTTTCTTTTTCGCCGAAGATGATGGTGGTGGAGGGGTCTTTGATGGCAGTGGCGGGCATGCCCACCCATTTGCCGGGGAACATGTAGAGCTGCCAATCGCGGGCATTGGTGAAAACATTCATGAAATAGTCATTGTAGGCATTCATCAGATAACTGCGCGGGGCGGCGTCCACAGGATACACCGTGCCGCCGCCAAAGCCGGTCCAGCGGGCGGGTTCAGGGTCATCGCTGGGACAGAGGAGCATCTTGGATTGATTGTAGTAGGGCAGCAGGCCGGTCATCCAGCAGGGGTTGATGGTACGGGGGTAGAATTGGTCCTCGTTGTCATCCACGTACATTTGATGCGCCAAAACCAGTTGCTTGTTGTTGTTGATGCAAAAGGTGCGTTTGGCGGCTTCTTTGGCGCTGGCCAGGGCGGGCAGCAACATGGCGGCCAGGAGGGCAATGATGGCAATGACCACCAGCAGCTCAATCAATGTGAAGGCGCGACGAGGGGCCAGCAGGGGCAAGAAATCCACCTGCGCGACCAATCCCCTGCGTCGTGCCGGGCGATTTCTCACTGGCAATTTCATACCAATCATGCCGTTACCGGGCGGCATCATCTATCCTAGACGCGTGAACGCGGGCATTGGTTGCAAAGAAATGATTGCCGCCCATCAATATAAACCGGTTGCGCCATTCGGGCTAGCGCAACTTCAACGCCCCCAAGGCGGGCTTTTCATCCTCAGACGCCTTGTTTCAACACCTGCACCGCCTGGCGGACCCACCGGGGGTCGAGGTGATCGGTCTCAAAGCTTTGCCCAATGTCCCGCAACTGAGTGAGCCGCAGTTGGCCGCCCAGGTGTTCGCGAAATTCCTGCAGGCCTTCCCACAAGGCCCATTGGCCGGCGGCGGTGTTTTTTTCCATGAGGGGGGAGTAAAGGCTGAATCCCAATTGGTGGAGGAGAGCAAGAATGCGGCCCGCCGCCGGGGCGGGCAGCCAGCCCGCCTGGCGGGCACACAGCACGTCCACCGCGATGCCCATGGCCACGGCTTCGCCGTGACGCAAGGTCCAATCGGATAGTGCTTCCAGTTTATGGGCGGCCCAGTGACCAAAATCCAGCGGCCGGGCGGAGCCAAATTCAAAAGGGTCGCCGCCCTGGGCAATATGCGTCACATGCAATTCGGCACAACGGTAAATGGCGCTTTGGACGGCTTGTGGCTCAAAATCCAGCAGGGCTTGGGCCTCGCGCTCCAATTGGGCAAAGAAGGCGGCGTCCTTGAGGCAGGCGACTTTGACGGCTTCAACCCACCCCGCCCGGCGGTCACGTTCGGCAAGGGTGTGGAGCAGGGCCAGGTCGTTGATGACGGCATAAGGGGGGGCAAAGGTGCCGAGAAAGTTCTTTTTCCCAAAGGCGTTGATGCCGTTCTTCACGCCCACTCCGGAATCGGCCTGGGCGAGCACAGTGCTGGGCAGGCGAATCAGCCGCAAACCACGGTGAGCCAGTGCGGCGGCCAGACCTGCCAAGTCCAATAAAGCCCCGCCCCCGGCAGCAATGAGGTAATTGTGGCGGTCCAGGCGGTGTTTTTCGATTTCCTGAAGCAACGAATGAAGGTGTGCCCAGTCATTCTTCACGGTCTCGCCGCCTGGATAAACCAAGGGGGGACTGACCAGCTCCAACGTGCCTCTGTGTTGGGCAAACCATGGAATGACCGAGGCCAGCCATTCCGGTTGCGCTTGAGCCAGGCCGACGTCCACCACCATCCAAACCCGGGCGGGCTGGATTTCGTTGTTACTGCAAAGGACCTTGGCCAAAAGAGGGTTTTCTGGGTGAAAGAGGTTTCGGGTGAAGAACACGCGGTGTTGCCATCTGACCGTGATGGGATGCTCGATAACAGGCAGCGGGGCGAAGCTCATGATGGCTCCTGATTCTGGCTGGCAGCCAGGCGGCGAAGGTAGTCAAAGGAGTAAATGCCGGCTTGGTGGCCTTCGGCCCAGACGAGGTTGACGGCATAATTGCCCACGGGGAGCAGGCGGGCCAATTGGAAGGCGGTGGGGGTGAGGGGGCGGTCTGGGGCTTTATACACCTTTCCCATGACATCCATTTCGCCCTTGCATCCGGCGCAGGGGCAGTGGCGGCGGAGCATTTCCAGAGGTAAGAAGGCTTCCGAGCCATCCTCCCATTTGATGGCCAGCTCCTGGCCGACAACCTGTAAATCCAGCGGTCGCATGGGGTTACGATAACAGCATGAGGGGCGTTTTCAAGAAGGGGAATGGGGCAACCTTGGATGGCGGGAGACAAGCGCATCTTTGTAAGGCCTTAATCTTGGTACAGGAATTGTAAAAGTGGCTCGGCCAGAACAAGTTATGATTTGTAGATTTTTTAATGAAAAAAATTGTCAAAGATTTGCAGGTGTGTCATTTTATCATAGTTGAGAATGGCACTGCCTTTGCTATTCTTGGCGGGTGGATGATGTGTAGTTTGAGCAAGTTATTGTCCAACAAAATATTTGGGTGGATGGTTTTGGCATGGCTGGCCATGCCGGGGACGATACTTGCCCAGACGTTCTATACGTGGACGGGCAGTGTTTCAACGAATTGGGGGACCGCTGGCAACTGGAGCCCTGCTGCCGTCCCCGACAGTACCTCAGCCTTCGTTACCTTTGACGCCGCAGGCACCACGCGGCATTTAGTGAATTTGGGGGGCGAAGCTCGGACGGTTCAAGGCATGCGATTTTTGAATGCCGCGGGGAGTGTTTCTTTTACCCTCAATAGTGTAAATAACTTTCGCTTGGAAACAGGCACTTGGGGCATCACCAACCTGGATGCCGACGTGCAGGTTTTTAACACGCAGATGCGGCTGGTTAGCGGCAACCAAACTTGGTCTTCAGTGGCGGGCGGAGGCCTGACTTTTAATAATACGGTTGATTTGCGGGGACGCATATTAACCCTGGCTGGTGCTGGCACACTAACATTTAACGGGGTTGTCACTGAAAACAGCACCAGCTCCATCACACACAACTCCACCGGACTAACCATTTTCAACGGCAACAATAATTACACCGGCGGGTTGACCATCAACAATGGGACCGTGAGATTTGGCCATAATAATGCGGCGGGCACCGGCACTCTGACCCTCAACGGGGGCTCGATACAGGCCGGAGGCGGGGCAAGGACGCTGAATAATACAGTCTCCGTAGGGGGTGATTTTGGGGTGGGCGGCACGAACGATTTGACGCTCTCGGGGGACATGACGCTGGTATCCACCACGAACCGGGTGGTGACCGTGACCAACAGCGGTTTGACCACCTTTTCAGGTTATATCACGGGCAGCGGACTGGTGAAGTCGGGCACGGGGACGCTGTTGTTGAGCAACGATTACAATGATTTCGATGGCTTGCGGGTGCAGGCGGGCACCCTGAGCCTGCGGCCCGGAGGCAACCTGGACATCTATGGGTCGGGCAGCAGTGTGGCAGGCAGTGGTGCCATTGTGATTGATGGGGGCACGCTGTTGTTGAATCCCGTGGGCGACATCACCACCTTGGACCGCGAAATTACCTGGACCACCAATGGCGGCACGTTGGACATAGCGCGCCCTGCTCGGGGGGTGAGCGCGTGGGGGGGATTTAATGTCAATGCCTCTTCCAACACACCGGCCATCATCCGTTACAACACACTGGCGAATACCGTGGGATACGGCGCATGGGATGCCGGTGAGGATTTCAACATACCCAACGGGAGCTTGTATGGGACGGGCACGGTGGTTTTTGCGTTGGACAATGGCGCCACCTTCCAGCTCCGTGACACCAATTTTCTGGGCACCTTGATACTTCGCGGCCCTGCCAATGGCAATTCCACCGTGGGCAGCTTTGCCACCAATGTGGGGCGTCTTTCCTTAAGTGGCAATACCTCACCAGCGGATTTCACTAATTTTGCGTTTTATGGCGGGGTGGTGATTGAGGGGGCAGTGCAGGTCACCGAGTATTATGACAGGAGGCGCATTTCTTCGGACATTCTGGTGCGCACTAACGCCCGGGTCAATTTCCAGGGGCGCAGCACCGCCGATTCGGTGCAGGACGACTATTTGATTCTGGGCGGCAGTGTGCTGAATGCCAACACCTTGACCATTCAAAGCAATGCGGTGGCCACGATTGACATCCGGTTCCGCAGTGATAACGCCATCAACACCTCTGGGGTGATTCTGGACGCGAAAACTGTGATTGAAGCGGGGGGTACGCTGATGTTTGGGTATTCCCGTCAAAATGATGGGTTGCCGGGCATGACGGGTGAGCATCTGGTGCGTGGCAACATTGAAGGGCGGGGCAGAGGCGTGGGGTCTTGCTGCGGCACCGAGGGCGAGTCCATCGTGGATTTGCGCATTGGCATCGGGAGTCCGAGCACCAATCTATTAATTGGCGGTTTCACGAATGGCGTCATTTTTGCGCCGTCTGTGGCCTTGATTGTGAACAGCCCAGACCCGAATTGTTGCAATGGGTTGCGCATCCAGGGGCCGGGGGCGTTTGTCACCAACCTGGTGACGCCGGCGCGGTTGCAGAACTTGCAGGGCACCAATGGCACGCTGACCATCGCCTTTAGCGACAGCGCGGCGCAAACTTTTGCGCCGGGACCATCCGCCCCGAGCCCCATCAAGCTGGGCTTTGACCGCACCACCAACACCGTAAACCCCGTCTATACCATTGGCCAAACCGCCAATGACATGGCCAACTTCAGCGGCCTGGTGGTGAAGGGCGGCACCGTGCAATTGGGCGCGAATCAATCTTTTGTGGGCACGGCGGCCATTCGGACGACCTTGGATGTTTGCGGCGGCACGCTGGTGTTGGGCAGCGGCACCACCCCGCGGACGTTGACGATTGAGGGCAATGCGTTGCTGCAAGGGGGCACGCTCAGCGGCGGAGCAGGGACCACCAAAGGCACGCTGGTCATTGGCGGGGATTTGATTGGCAATGGCACCACGCTGGCCAACACTCCGAATATCACCATGAACCCGGCGGCCAGCGAAACCACTTATGTCAGCGGCACCACACCGCTCACCGGCATGGGCGCCTTTGTCAAGAACGGGCCGGGGACGACGGTGCTGGCCAATCAAATCACCCCGACGCGCGTGGTCATCAACAACGGCACGCTTTTATTGGGAGCGGACGAGCGGATTGGCAATTCGGTGCCGATGACGCTGGCAGGCGGCACCTTTGCCACCGGCGGATATGACGAGACCCTGGGCAAACTGACGTTGGACGCCAACTCCACCGTGGATTTGGGCGCGGGGAACAGCATTTTAACCTTTGCCAACAGCACCACCGAGTCGTGGAATGCTTCGGCCATCCTGAGTATTGTGAATTGGACGGGCAACCTCTATGGGGGTGGAACAGATCAAGTGCATTTTGGCCCCGGCGGTTTGACTGCTGGCCAGCTTTCGCAAGTCCGATTCGTCAATCCGTTTGGGTTGACGCCCGGCATTTACAATGCGGTGATGTTGAGCAGCGGCGAGGTGGTGCCAGTGCCCGAGCCGGCCACAATTGTGGCGGTGGTATTACTGGCGGGTTTGGTGGGTTGGCGTGAGCGCAACCGGTGGTTGGTGTTGGGCCGAAAAGTGCTAGCTGCTATTCATTAAATCTTTTCTGCCCAAAAGGCTGGGCAGTAACTTCATCAAGTGCCGGCAGGATAAGGCACGGAGTCATTTTTCGTAATCCAAGGGGTTGGGAATCATGCGGGGATGGGCAGGGGGTGCGCATAAGCAAAACTTCTGTTAGTTGCTCATTATTAACCCTTTTTACACAAAAAATTTTCTTTTTTGGGATTGCACTCCATCAAGAATTTAGCTAATTATTGCCTTGTACCCTAACAAGCATGCCGTCTGCCAATGGACACAAAGGCCAGTTTAGCCTTTGGGGGGGGCAAAGAATGTCTTTGTGCTAATGGTGGCGGCAAACCGTGCAGAAAGGACAATAATGTTTATGCAAACACAGCAATCCAACTTCAATGGCGGGCTTCTTGGAGAGGTCAGGCAGGGAGCAGGTTTCAGGCCCGGATTAAGAAGCTGGCTGGCGGGATTAACCCTGGCTTTAACGGTATCGCTGGCGCATGGTCAATGGGTGGCCATCAATGATGTTTTCAATGGCCCCCTGACTCATCCCAATGTGACCACTTATGGCACGGTTGCCCAAGGCGTTTCGATTACGGGCAGCGGGTTCCTGAAGGATTTGAGCACGGGGCAGGATTTGTCCGCACGCTTGGAAATCTACAATGAAAACGTGGTGCCTGCGGGCACGATGGGCACGCCCAACCAGGACACCCCGGCGATGAACATGTTTGGACCGTATGTGGACTGGAGCACGGCGTCTGGAGGCCAGAACGCAGTGTATTTGGATTCCACCTCGGACGTCATTTATTATCGTTTCACTGGTTTGAACCCCGCCGCCCGTTACTCTTTCCATGGCACAGCCGTGCGCGGCAATTCGGGCTATACCATTCGGTGGACGCGGGTTACTTTGCTGGGGGCCGAATCCTTTGATGCGGCCAATCTGACGGGGCCCTCCAGCCCGGGCATATTGGATGCGCAGTATCCGGGGTCTGGACTTGGCCCCAATGAGGTGGCTTTCAACCCCGGTTATAATGTTGTGGCGGGTGACGTGGTGGGGTGGACAAACATTGACCCTGGCGCCGATGGGGAAATCATCATTGTCTGCCGGGTGTACACCGGGCCAATCCCCGCCGGCACCGCGGCTACCGTATCCTACGGTTTCAACGCGCTGCGTCTGGAGGAATTGATGAGCGGACCGATTGAAATTGTGCGCCAACCGGAAACCAATGTGGTGGTGGAGGCCTTCAGCCCGTGGTCCCTATCGGTGGAAACCCTGGGGGGCGGCCCGCAATACCAATGGTACCGAGGCACGCCGGGCAATGCGGTGGCCATTGAGGGCGCCACCCGGCGCACGTACAGCGTTCCAAGCGCCATGTTGTCAGACAGCGGTACGTATTTTGCGGTCATCCGCAACCAATACAATGCCATGACCACCACGGTTTCCACCGTGACGGTGTTTGTAAATCCCATTCAAATCACGCAGCAACCGACCAACCGCCTGACGATTTTGGAATTGCGGCCCTTGAACCTGAGTGTGGGGGTGACGGGCACGCGCCCGCAATTTCAATGGTACAAGAATGGCCAGGCCATTCCCGATGCCACCAACCAGACCTTCACCATTGCCTCGGCGGTGGCGGCGGACAGCGGGAATTATTATGTGGTGGTCACCAACCTTCTTTACGGAGCGACGAGCACGGTGGCGCAAGTGATTGTGTCCTCGGATATCGCCCCACCGCAGGTGGTGCGCATTGTGCCCAATACTTTTCACAATCAGGTGATTGTGGAATTCGATGAGGCAGTGGACCCTGGCGTGGCGGGCAATGGCGCCAATTATACGCCTAGCATGTTTGATGTGTATTCGGTGGTGCTGACCAACGACCGCACGGCGGTGTTGTTCACTTCGCCGCTGGCACCCAACACGGATTACAACCTGGATATTTTTGTGCAGGACCTGGTGAATAATTTTGACTTTCTCTCAACCTCCTTCCGCACGTGGACGCCCAACCTGGCGGGCGGGGTCATGTTTGATGTGTATTATACAGGGGGCGGCACGGCGATTACCAACCTGCTCAATCATACCAACTTCCCCCATGCACCGGACAGCAGCTTTGTGCTGACCAACTTCGACACCACGGTGTTCTGGCCGGATGCCAGCAATGGTGAACCTTATCGCCAGAATTACGGGGCCCGGATGCGCGGGTTCTTTATTCCGGTGGTGTCCGGGAATTATCACTTCTTCATTCGCAGCGATGACGCCTCCGAGTTGTACGTGAACCCCAACGGCCCCTCGGCCGATGGCAAGGTGCGCGTGGCGTATGAGACGGGCTGCTGCAACGCCTTCCAGGAGCCGGGCACGGCCATACAAACTTCGACCAACACCTTCGCTCTGGTGGCAGGCCGCCCGTATTACGTGGAGGCGGTTTACAAGGAAGGCACGGGCGGCGACTGGTGCCAGGTGGCAGCGCGCCGTGTGGGCGACCCCACTCCGGCCAACCAACTGGTACCGATTCTCGAGACGGGTGTGCCGTATTTGCCGCCGGGGTTGTATGGCCAGAATACCTTCCTGGCCGAACCGCAGGATATTACCCGCGAATCGCCCGCCTCTTTCACCCTCTCGGCTCTGGCTGCCAACAGTTTGAATGTGCCTCTCTCTTATCAATGGCAGCGCAATGATGGCGCGGGCTTTGTGGATATTCCCAATGCCCGGGGCCGCAACCTGTCCTTCACCAATGTGACCGTGGCGGAGAATGGCGCCCAGTTCCGGGTGATTGTGGCGGCCGGCGACACGGCCATCACCAGCCGGGTGGCCACGGTTACCATCACGCCGGATGTCACCGGTCCGCAGGTGGTCAACGCGCGCCGGGAGGCGAATTTGACCACCATCACCATCAACTTTACCGAGCCGCTGGACCCGGTGAATGCCACGACGGTGGGCAATTACCAGGTCTGCGATGCTTTCGTCCCGAACCGCTGCCTGAACATCCTTGGGGCGACCTTGACGAATAATAATACGACGGTGATTTTGGATACGGAAATGCCGGATTTGGCCGGGACCTATCAACTGCGGCTCAGTGGCGTCACCGACGTGCACGGCAATGTGATTCGGCCGCCGACGACGGTGCCGCTGCGGATTGTAGCCTCGTTCCAGGAAGGCCTTTATGGCTACACCGGCGCGCAGGACACCCAATTGCGCCAGGCCAATCCGGATGACAACTACAACACGGCGACTTCCCTGCTGGTGGACGCCTCCGATGGCGGCGGCGTGGTGCAGGTGTTGGTGGCATTCCGCAACCTGTTTGGGACGGGACCGGGTCAGATTCCACCGGGAGTGACCTTGCGGTCGGCCACCTTGCGGTTGTTCTCCATTGATGCCAACGCCGACACGCCGGGGCCCGTTTACCTGCACTTGATGTTGGTGCCGTGGGACAGCGCCAATGTGACATATAATTCGCTCACCGCTGGCGTGGCCACCAACGGGGTGGAGGCGACGACCAACAACTATGGCAGCATTGTTCCCAACTTCCCCAATCCCAACGGGACAACTTGGCAGACACGCGATGTGGATGTGCTCAGTTCCTTGCAAGCCTGGGCCTCTGGCCAGGTGGCTAATAATGGCTGGGTGTTGATTAACGTGAACACAGATGGTTACCGGTTTAGCTCCTCCGAATACAGCGAAGTGCAATACCGGCCGCTGTTGATGGTGGAATACGAGCCGGGCACCGAGGTGCAGCCGGTGCAAATTGTGAGCCAGCCGGCGCCGACGACAACCGTAAATGAAGGGGCTGCCGTGAACCTGTCGGTTTCCGTCTCGGGCACACGGCCGGAGTTTCAATGGTACAAGGACGGCCAGGTCTTGAGCGGCGCCACCAATGCCACCTTGACGCTGGCGAATGTGAACGAGACCTTCTCCGGGCGCTACTTCTGCATCGTCAGCAACTTTGCGCCGAGCATCGTGCAAAGCGCCGATGCGGTGGTGGTGGTGAATCCGGATACCAACCGGCCGGTGGTGGTGAGCGCGCTGGCCACCACCAACCTGTCGGAAATTCGGGTGGTGTTCAACAAGCCGATGAATGCCGCGAGTTTGGCGCAGGCCGGACGGTTCGTGGTGGCGCCGGCTTATGGCGGGGCGCCGCTGAATGTGCTGGGCGTGGCGCTGGCCACCAACGGACTGACCGCGACCATTACCACCGAGCCCCGCAATGCGTTCACGTATTACACCTTGACGGTGCGGGATGTGACGGATGTGGCCTATCGGCAAAATGTGCTGGCACCCAATCCCACGTGGCTGATTCTGGGCTCGCAAATCAGCCTGATTGCCCCCATCAGTGAATGGAAGTTCTTCCAGAACGGCGATGCGGGCGCGGGCTGGACGGCGCCGGCGTTTGATGACAGCGGCTGGTCCAATGGGCTGGCCTTGTTTGTGGGCAAGACCGGCACACCGGGGCAGGGAGATATTCCGATTGCCACATCGCTGGCCATGGGCCAGACCACGTATTATTTCCGCGGGCGGTTCAACCTGCCGTCGCTGGCGCAGTTGTCGGGCTTGCAGAGCTTCCAGATAATGGTGCGGCCCATCATTGACGACGGGGCCGTGTTTCACCTGAACGGGCAGGAAGCCTTGCGGGTGGGCATGACCAACGCCGGGCCCATCTTCTATGAGACCTTTGCCACGCGGTCTCAGGGCAACGATTACCGCTGGGAAGGGCCGTATGCCCTGCCGGTGGCCAACCTGGTGTTTGGTGGTCAGAACGTGATTGCGGTGGAAGTGCACCAGGTCAACGCCACCAGCAGTGACGTGGCCTTTGCGGCGGAGCTGCTCATCAATGTGCCGCCGGTGGAGCTGCGGCTGCAGCCCGCGGTGGTCAACGGCGACACCTTCCGCATCAACTGGCCGCCGTTGACCGGCTTCCGGTTGTATCAAGCCGACCGCGTGGAAGGCCCATACTCACCGGTGCCGGGTGACCCGGTGGGCACCTACTCGGTGTCCACCCGGGCGGCGCAAGGCAAGTTCTTCCAGGTGCGGCGAGAGCCTTAATCCTTGAGTGGGAAGACCTCCAGCCCGTCTCGATGAGAGGCGGGCTTTTTTTTGTCATTGCGTTGGCGCGGGGCTCCGGGTTCAATGCGGGCCGTAATCCTATGGCGCCCACAACACAAGTTTCCCAGTCCCGCGGTTACGTGCTTCTGGTTTGCTTCGTGGCCGCTTTGTCCGGTTTGTTGTTTGGTTATGATACGGGAGTCATTGGCGGCGCCATTGGCTTCATGCGGGCCAAGTTTTCGCTCAATCCGGCGCAGGAAGGTTGGACCGCGGCGAGCATTTTGGTGGGGTGCATGGTGGGGGTTTTAATTGCCGGGCCGGTGGCAGACCGCCTCGGACGCAAGCGGTTGCTGGTCATTGCTGGTTTGTTGTTCGGCATTTCCTCGGTGGGCACGGCGCTGCCGCAGACTTTATCGGTGTTTATTGCTTTCCGCCTGATGGCCGGCGTGGCGGTGGGGGCAGCCTCCATGGCGGCGCCCATGTATATTGCGGAAATCGCTCCGGCGGACTGGCGCGGGCGGCTTATCTCGCTCAATCAACTGGCGATTGTGACCGGCATTTTTGTAGTCTATTTCGCCAACTGGTTCATCGCCAGTTTGGGGGACGCCACGTGGAATCAGGAGCATGGCTGGCGCTGGATGTTTGCCTCGTGTGTGCTGCCCTCCCTGTTGTTTCTGGTGTTGCTCCTCTGGGTGCCGGAAAGCCCGCGCTGGCTGGTGAAGCAAAACCGGCCCGAAGAAGCGCGGGTCATTTTGGAGCGGGTGAACGGGGCAGAAGCCGCCGCTGCCGAATTGTCCGCCATTCATGCCGCCATTCAGCAGGAGGAGCCGGGCTTGGGGCAGTTGTTGAGACCGGGCCTGCGGCGCGCCTTGGTGATTGGCATCATGCTGGCGTTTCTGCAGCAGTTCACGGGCATCAACGCGTTCATTTACTTTGGGGCGGAGATTTTCAAAAGCATGGGCAGCTCCACGCAGACGGCCTTGATTCAGCATGTCCTGCTGGGCGGGGTGAATTTCCTCTTTACGCTGGTCGCCATTGCCACGGTGGACCGCCTGGGCCGCAAGCCGTTGATGGTCGCCGGCAGCTTGGGGATGGGGATTTGTCTCTTTGGCCTGTATTTTTCCTCCGGGGCGGGTACCGGGGCCGCCAGCGCGCTTAAACTGGTTTTTATTTTGGGGTATATTGCCTGTTTTGCGCTGAGCCTGGGGCCGGTGACGTGGGTGATTTTGGCGGAAATATTTCCCACGCGGGTGCGGGGACGCGCGCTGGGCCTGGCCACGTTTTGCTTGTGGCTTGGGGATTACCTGGTCACCCAGACTTACCCCATGATGGCGGAAAACGAATGGCTCCAGACGCATTTCCGGCAGGCGTTTCCGTTTCTCTTGTACGGCGCATTTTGTGTGGTGGAGGTGCTGTTTGTGCTCTTGTGGGTGCCGGAAACCAAGGGCAAAACGCTGGAGCAAATCGAGGCTGGCTGGCGGCACCAGTCCTGAAATCCTGTGGAGCTTCAGGAGCGGCCCAGATATTTCCAGGCTTCCCAAAAGAGAGACAGGGCAAACACGGCCAGGGCAACACCCAGGGTTTGAAGCACGAGCCGATAGGCCCGGCCCCGCAGGAAGGCCCGGCCTTTGCCGGCAACGACGGCCATCAGGGCCTTGATGCCGCAGAGCAGCAGATAGAAAATGACGAAGAAAACGAGGACGGCGTCCCAGCCCACCTGGCGGGCTTTCAGAACGGTGGCGGCGCCCACGGTGAACCAGAAAAGCCACGGATTGGGGCTTAAAAAATTGGTGACCAGTCCCTTTTGCCAGGAGCGGGGAGGTTCGGTCGAGGCGTCCTCGGCGGGGAGGGAGGGGCGCAAGCTTTGCCAGGCCAGGCGCAGCACAAACAGGCCGCCCGCCAGGGAGATGACGCCCAAGAGGGGGCGCAGCCGGCTGGCCTGCGCAGTAAACCAGAGGGACAGCAGGATGACCGGCAAATCCGTCATCAGGGGCACCAGGGAAGTCTTGAGGCCCTCTTTGACGCCGTGCTTGAGAGACTGCATCAGCACCAGCGTCATGAGCGGCCCCGGCGCAAAGCCGGCAGACAAGCCCAGCACCAGACCCGCGGCAACAATTTCCGACACGCGCCGCATTTAGCCCCGGCAGCCTGCGGGTGTCAATTCCGCATAAAAAAACACTTGTGGAAAAGGCAGGCATAGGCCAATTTTTGCGGTCTCTGGAAGAAAGAAAGGCCGCCGTCCACCCGAAGGACGGCTGGCCGGGTAGAGCGATTGAACATCATGCGCTGGATTTTGCATTGCATTGTGCTGATGGGGATGGCACTGGCGGGCAGCCTGCCGGCGGACACCGGCGTGGCGCCCAACGGGCCGTGGCTGCTTGCGGCGCAGGGGTTGCCCGAGGCGGCGCCGGACATTTTTTCGCTGGGGCCGGTCAAGGTCAGCAACTCCATGGTGGTGACGTGGATTGTGGCGTTGACCGTCATTTTGTTTGCGCGGGTGGCCACGCGCCGCATGGAGCTGGTGCCTTCCGGCAAGCAAAACTTCGTGGAATGGCTGGTGGAAAGTCTGCATGATTTTCTGGAAAGCATCATCGGGGCCGAGCTGGTGAAAAAGACCTTCTGGTTTTTTGCCACCATTTTCATCTTCATTTTGTTCAGCAACTGGTTTGGCCTGATTCCCGGGGTGGGGACCATAGGCTGGTATGACCCGGAGCATCCCGGCCACATTGCCCGGCCCCTGTTCCGCGGGGTGAATGCCGATTTGAACATGACGGCGGCGATGGCGATGATTTTCTTTGTGATGTGGACAATCTGGGCGTTTCAGGCCAACGGCGCGAAGGGATTTGTGCTGCATTTGTTTGGGCCGAAGGGCGACACCACCGGCGCTTTGAAGGTGCTGATGATTCTGGTGTTTCTGCTGGTGGGGGTGCTGGAAGTGGTGTCCATCTTATTCCGCCCGGTTTCCCTGAGTTTTCGTCTTTATGGCAACATTTTTGCGGGGGAAAACATGCTGGAGAGCATGGCCCGGCTGGTGCCGGCCTTGAGCTGGCTGATTCCCATTCCGTTTTATTTTCTCGAAGTCCTGGTGGGCCTGGTGCAGGCGCTGGTGTTCATGCTGTTGACGGCGGTGTTCACCCTGCTGATTTGCACGCATGAGGAAGGACACGAGAAAGGACATCATTAAGGCGCTGCGGCGCCTGGGACACTTTCGGCGGCTGGACCGTGCCTGGAGCGCGGGAGCCGCCGGAAACAACGAAAGGACAAACCTATGTTGACGCCAATCCTTGCGGCGGCCGAACCGGTGGCCGAAGCCGTAAAAGCGGCGGGCATGACGGGCAACCTGCACATTGGGCTGGCCTGCCTGGGCGCAGCCCTGGGCGTGGGCTTCATTGGCATGAAAGCCTCTGAAGCGGTGGGGCGCAATCCGGGCGCCTCGACCAAAATCCTGGTGCAGGCCATTCTGAGCACCGCCTTTGCCGAAGGGATCGTGTTTTTCGCGATCTTTTTGGCGAAATAATCCAACGGCGCCGGGGGGCGAGCCCCCTGGCGCCCGCCACTTTTGATCGGGACAACGTTGTATGAACAGCATGCTTTTGTTGGCCGCAGGCACGTTGCAGGATACGGCGCGTGAAACCGCCCTGACCTTCGGTCTGGACTGGCCGCATTTCATTGCGCAATGCATCAGCTTCGCCATTGTGGCCTTCCTGCTGCATCGGTTTGCGTACAAGCCGGTGCTCAAGATGCTGGAGGAGCGCAAACAGCGCATTGCCGAGAGCCTGGCCAACGCCGAGCGAATCAAGGAAGAGCTGGCCAAAACCGAGCAGGCACGGCAGGAGATTCTGGCTCAGGCCAATGCCCAGGCCAACCGGGCCATCGAGGAGGCGCGCGCCGCGGCCGCCAAGGTGCTGGAAACGGAAACGCAAAAGGCCATTGCGGCCGCCAATCAAATCATCGCCAAGGCCAACGAGGCCAATGCCGCGGAAATCGCCCGCCTGCGGGCCGAGTTGAAGCGGGAAATCGGGCGGCTGGCGGTGCAGGCGGCGATGCAGGTGACGGGCAAGATTTTGACGCCGGAAGACCAGAAGCGGTTGGTGGAGGAAACCAACCGCGAGCTGGCCGCTTGAAGCGGCCCGGAGTTGAAGCAGCAGCGGCAATTTGAGGTGACCCCGTGAAAGTGACCAAACAGGCGCGGCGCGAAGCCAAGAAGCTCTTTGCCTTGTGCAAGGTCAACGGCGTGCTGGACGAGGGACGCGCGCGGCAGGTGGTGGCGGAAGTGACGGCCCGCCAGCCGCGGGGGTACTTGGGCATTCTGCAGCATTTCCAGCGCCTGCTGCGCCTGGAAATCCAGCGCCGGACCGCGCGCGTGGAGAGTGCGATTCCACTGGCCGCCCCCCTGCGCGAGGGCGTGCAGGCGGGGCTGATTCGGCGGCACGGGCCGGGGTTGCGCTTCGAGTTTGTGGAGAATCCCGCGCTGCTGGGCGGCCTGCGGGTGCAGGTGGGCAGCGAGGTGTGGGACGGAAGCGTGCGCAGCCGCCTGGCTGAACTGGAAGAGCGGCTGGCGAGTTGAGGAATTTTTACGGAATACGCTATGAGCAACATTCTGCAGGAAATTGAAGCCCAGATTACGGGCGTAAAAAGCGCGGTTTCCCGTCGCAATGTGGGCATCGTGCGCGAAATTGGCGACGGCGTGGCCAAGATAGAAGGGCTGGACGACGCCATGTTGAACGAGATGCTGGACTTCGGCGACGGCGTGACGGGGCTGGCCTTGAACCTGGAAGAGACGGAGGTGGGCGCCATCATTCTGGGTGATTACCTGAAGGTCAAGGAAGGCCAGGAGGTGCGCACCACGGGCAAGCTGTTGCAGGTGCCGGTGGGCATGGGCCTGCTGGGCCGGGTGGTTAATGCGCTGGGCGAGCCGATTGACGGCAAAGGCCCCATCAAGGCTGCCGGGGCCTATCCGGTGGAAAAGATTGCGCCCGGCATCATCAAGCGCCGCTCGGTGAATCAGCCGGTGCAGACGGGCATCATGGCGGTGGACGCGATGATTCCCATCGGCCGCGGCCAGCGCGAATTGATCATTGGCGATCGCTCCACGGGCAAGACCACCATCTGCATTGATACCATCATCAACAATGCCCGGTTGAACCGCGAGGCCGAGCAGCGGGGCGACAAGACCTACCGGCCGTTGTACAGCATTTACGTGGCCATTGGCCAGAAGCAGTCCAACATCGCGCGGGTCATCAGCGTGCTGGAGCAATACCAGGCCATGCCGTACACCATCGTGGTGGTGGCCTCGGCCTCGGACAGCGCCACCATGCAATACCTGGCACCGTTTGCGGGGGCGGCCATGGGTGAGTGGTTCATGGACAACGGGATGGACGCCCTGATTATTTACGATGATTTGTCCAAGCATGCCGTGGCTTACCGGCAGGTGTCGCTGGTGTTGCGCCGGCCCTCGGGACGCGAGGCCTACCCGGGTGACGTGTTCTACCTGCATAGCCGGTTGCTGGAGCGCGCGGCTCGGTTGAATGAAAAGAACGGCAACGGCTCCCTGACCGCCCTGCCCATCATTGAAACGCAGGCGGGTGACGTTTCGGCGTACATTCCCACCAACGTGATTTCCATCACCGACGGCCAGATTTTCCTGGAAACGGACTTGTTTTACCAGGGCGTGCGTCCGGCCATTTCGGTGGGCATCTCGGTGTCCCGCGTGGGGTCTGCCGCGCAGGTCAAGGCCATGAAACAAGTGGCCGGCCGCATCAAAGGCGAGCTGGCACAGTTCCGCGAGCTGGCGGCCTTTGCCCAGTTTGGCAGTGATTTGGACGCGCGGACGCTGGCGCAGCTCGAGCGGGGCAAGCGCATCGTGGAAGTGTTCAAGCAACCGCAGTTTCATCCGGTGCCGGTGGAAATCCAGGTGGCCATTTTGTGGACGGTGCAAAACGGTTTCATGGATGATGTGCCGGTGGACAAAATCAAGGATTTCCAGGCCAAGCTCACGGACTTTCTGGTCAACCGCAAAGCGGACCTGATAGCCCAGTTGGAGCGGGAAAAGGCGCTGAGCGACCTGCTGGTCAATCAGCTCAAGGCAGCGGTGACCGAGTTCAAGCAGACCTATCAATAATTTTAACCTGACGCATGCCCAGCACGCGCGACATACGCCGCCGCATCAAGTCGGTCAAAAGCACGGCCCAGATTACCAAGGCCATGCAGATGGTGGCGGCGGCCAAGATGCGCAAGGCGCAGCAGGCCGCCCTGGCGGGCCGGCCCTATGCGGCCCTGCTCAACCGGGTGATGGCCGAAGTGTCCCACCATGCGGGCGACTTCCAGCATCCCTTGATGCAGGCGCGCCCGGTGGCCAAGCGGGCCGTCATTCTCATCACCACGGACAAGGGCCTGTGCGGCGCGCTGAACAGCAACCTGTTGCGGGAGAGCCTGAAGTTTGATCCGGCCACCACCGTGTTCATTGCGGCCGGGCGCAAAGGCTCCCAATTTGTCGCCCGCACCAAACGGCAACTGGCGGCGGAATTCAGTTACAAGGACACCCCGCAATTCAGCGAGGCGCGGGCGATATGCAAGTTTGCCTGCGACCTGTTCACCGAAGAGGAAGTGGATGAGGTGCAGGTGCTCTACACCAACTTCATTACCACCCTCAATCAGCGGCCGGAGGTGCGGACGCTCCTGCCCGTGGGCCGGCTGGAGGCAGTCTCCGCCGACTTTGCCGGTGAAAACAAGGAGGAGGCGCCCTTGCCGGCAGGCAGCTCGGAATTTTTGTTCGAGCCGTCCGCCGAGCAGGTGTTTCAAGCCCTGTTGCCGCATTATCTGAACTTCCAGCTCTACCAGTACCTGTTGGAAGCCAAGGCCAGCGAGCACAGCGCGCGGATGGTGGCCATGAAAAACGCGACCGACAACGCCAACCAGCTCATTCGCACGCTCACCCTGCAATACAACAAGATGCGCCAGGCAGGCATCACCAAGGAATTGCTGGAGATTGCCTCCGCCACGATGGCGCTGGAGTAAAACCCGATTTGGAGCCAAGCAACCTGATTTTTAGAACCGCATGAATAAAGGCAGAATCGTACAAATCATCGGCCCGGTGGTGGACGTCGAGTTCCCGGAGCAGTTGCCCGGCATTTACCATGCCCTGACCGTGGAGTTTTCCGTGTGGGGCCAGCAGCAAAAGCTGACCCTTGAGGTCCAGCAGCATCTGGGCGGCAAATGGGTGCGCACGGTGGCCATGGGCAGCACCGAAGGTTTGAAACGCAATCTGGAAGTGGTGGACACCGGCGGCCCCATTTCCATGCCGGTGGGGGACGAGGTCATGGGGCGGGTGTTCAACGTGGTGGGCGAGCCGGTGGACGAGCGCGGGCCGGTGCACGCCCGGAAGCGCTACCCCATTCACCGGCCGGCGCCGAGCCTGACCGAGCAATCCACCAGCCCGCAGATTCTGACCACCGGCATCAAGGTCATTGATTTAATCTGCCCCTTCCTCAAGGGCGGCAAGGTGGGCGCGTTCGGCGGGGCGGGCGTGGGCAAGACCGTGGTCATCATGGAGTTGATTAACAACATCGCCAAAATGCACGGCGGCGTGTCCGTGTTTGCCGGGGTGGGCGAGCGCACCCGCGAGGGCAACGATTTGTATCATGAAATGTCCGAGGCGGGTGTCATCAACCAGCAGGATTTGGCCAAATCCAAAATCGCCCTGGTGTACGGCCAGATGAACGAGCCGCCGGGGGCGCGTTTGCGCGTGGCCCTGAGCGGGCTGGCCATCACCGAGTATTTCCGCGACGAAAAGAATCAGGACGTGCTCCTGTTTGTGGACAACATTTTCCGCTTCTCGCAGGCCGGCTCCGAGGTGTCGGCGCTGCTGGGCCGCACCCCCAGCGCGGTGGGTTATCAGCCCACGCTGGCGGCGGAAATGGGCGACTTGCAGGAGCGCATCACCTCCACCAAGAAGGGGTCCATCACCTCCTTCCAGGCGGTGTACGTGCCGGCGGACGACTTGACCGACCCGGCCCCGGCCACCACCTTCGCGCACCTGGACGCGACCGTGGTGTTGGAGCGCTCCATCGCCGAGCTGGGCATTTATCCGGCGGTGGACCCCCTGGCCTCGACTTCCCGCGCGCTGGCGCCGGAGATTGTGGGGCAGGAGCATTATGACGTGGCCCGCGGCGTGCAGCGCGTGCTCCAGCGGTACAAAGATTTGCAGGACATCATCGCCATTCTGGGCATGGACGAGCTCTCGCCGGAGGACAAGCTGACGGTGTTCCGCGCCCGCAAGATTCAGCGGTTCCTGAGCCAGCCCTTCAACGTGGCCAGCGTGTTCACCGGTCGCGAGGGCAAGACGGTGCCGGTGGCCGAAACGGTGCGCGGCTTCAAGGAAATCCTCGAGGGCAAACACGATGACGTGCCCGAGGGCAATTTCTACATGAAGGGCGGCATTGACGAAGTGCGCGAGTAACCGGAAGCGCCCTGGCGGCGCTGCGATTCCACCATGGCCTCACAATTGAAACTGGAAATCGTCACCCCGGAGGGGGTCACCACCTCCGAAATGGTGGACTATGTGACCCTGCCCGGCGTGGAGGGAGAGATGGGGATTTACCCCATGCACGTGCCGTTGATGACCCAGATTGTGGCGGGAGAAATCGTGGTGCGCAAAGGCGGCGAGGAGTATCTCCTGGCGGTGGGGGATGGCTTTGTGGAAATCACGGCGGACCATGTGTCGGTGTTGACCGACATGGCCATCAAGGCCAATGACATTGACGAGGCCAAGGCGGAGGAGGCCCGCCGCCGGGCCGAAGCCCGCCTGCAGGAAAAATTGAGCCAGGAAGAATTGGCGGCGGCCCAGGCGGCCCTGGCCCGTTCCGCCGCGCTGTTGCAGGTCAAGAAACACTCCAAGCGCACTTAACCGGGCGGGGAAGGTGGTTTTCCGCGCTTGGGCCTCCCCTTGGATGCGGCAGGTGAGCCTGCCCGGGAGGGCGCCGCGGAGGTGGGGCAGTCCCCTGGGTTTCTTCCTTGCCTTCCGGCCCGTTTCCCGCTTAGTTTTTGTTTCAGCAGCGGTTGCGCGAGTAGCTCAACTGGATAGAGTGACGGCCTCCGGAGCCGTAGGTTGTGGGTTCGACTCCCGCCTCGCGCACCAGCTTGCTGTTATATGCCGCTCCACGGCCAGGAGGGGCCTCATAAGTTATGGCGCAGAAAAAATGGTTTGCACCCATCGAGGAGAAGACCCACGACATCGGGGAATTGGACCTTCCCAAAAAGTGCCTGGTGCTTGATGATGATGAGGATTTTGTCCGGGTGATGACGGATTTCCTGCAAACCCAGAACTGGCAGGTGCATACGGCTAAATCGGGCGTGGAGGGCTTGAAGAAAATCATGGCCGATGATTTTGATTTGGTGATTTGCGACATGGTCATGCCCAACCTGCCCGGCGACATGTTTTATCTGGCGGTGGAGCGGACCAGGCCCCGGTTGTGCCGGCGGTTCATTTTCATGACCGGCCATAAAGGGGACCCCAAGATTGATGCGTTCATCCGGCGGGTGGGCGGTTTGATGCTGTGGAAGCCCTTTCAAATGCACGAGCTGCAAATGGCCATTCAATCCGTCCTGCGCAAGGCCACCCGCATGGAGGAGTCCGAGCAGACCAATTGATGCTGCGGCGTCCTTATGTGGCTGGCTTTTCTGAATTTCAATCCCGGCACTGGCCTGATGGTGGGCTCTCTTTGGGTGGGCGTGTGGCTGGGTTGGGCGGCTTGGGCCACTCGCTGGAAGGCTGCGCCGGGAGCGGGAGTGTGGAAAACAGCCCGTGCCTTCGTCACGAGTGGTTTGCTGGCGCTGGCCATCCATGTGGTGATTGTTTTCGACAACTTTCACCACTGGAGCCATGAGATGGCCCGCATTGCCATGGAGCTGCGGACGGCCGAGTTTTTACCGCGGCAGACCGGGGGCGCCATCTATCTGACCTATGTGTTTTTAGCCTTGTGGGTCATGGAGGCGGGCTGGAGCTGGCTGGCTTTTGAGGCCTGGCAAAGACGCCCTCGCTGGCTGGACGGGCTGGTGCAGGCGTATCTGCATCTTTACGGCGTGGTGTTGATTCTGTTGCTGGGAGGCACGGCCGCGCATTATATCCCGCCGGTCATCCCGGGGATTTTCGGCGTGGGGGTGGTGGCGGTGTTGACGTGGCTATGGCGGCGCGGCAGACAGGCGGTCATGCCCGCCGGCACTAAGGCCCCGTGAAGTCGGCCGGCGCTGCGCAGTTCTATTGACGCCGGGCGGCAAATGGGGCAATGTAACTTTACAGGACAGCGCGCCAATCATCCACCAAACCCCGATCATTTATGACAACCGCCGAAAGTGGCCCGGAAATGCCCAAGGAAACCGAAGCCTTGCCTGAGGCCACCCTGCTGCTGGTGGCGCATCAATTCACGCCACGAGAAGAATTAACCCGCATGTTGGTGGCGGAGGGACATCGGGTGTTATTCCCCCCTTCGCTGGCGGAGGCGCAGGCCCGCATCACCAGTGGGGATGCGCTGGTGGTGGCTGTGGACCGGCCGGGCGAGGCGGAATTTGGCCTGTTATGCGCATTGCGCGACAGCGAGACGGCGTGGCATGTGCCGGTGATTGTCATCAGTGAAAAGGCGGATGAGGCGGCATTAAACAGTTGTTTGCAACTGGGGGCGGTGGACGCCTGGCACTGGCCGGTGGATGAAGCCCGGCTCAAAGCCCGGCTCAAAGGGTGTCTGGCCGTTAAACAACACTGGCAGCTTCTGGCCTTGAACCTGGACCTGACTACGCGTGCCAAGCAGGAGGCGGAGCGCCTGGCCACCAGTTTGATTGATTTGGGGGTGGGGATGGTCAAAGAGAAAGACCCCCTGGCGGTGATGGAGATGATCCTCAAGGAGGCCATGCGGATCACCGATTGCGAGGGCGGCACCATCTACATGCGGGGGCTGGATCAAACGCTTCGCTTTCTCCTGGTGCGCAATGACATGCTCGACATCAACATGGGCGGCAGCACGGGCAAACCCATCACTTTTCCCCCCTTGAAGTTGATGGGCGAGGATGGCAAGCCCAATCATCAATATGTCGCCAATCATGCCGCCCTGACCGGACAGACCGTCAACATAGAGGATGCCTATTCCGCGGGGCGTTTTGATTTTTCCGGCACGCGGCGTTTTGACGCCAATACCGGTTATCGCAGCAAATCTTTCCTTACGGTGCCCTTGAAAAATGAGCGGCAGCAGGTGATTGGGGTTTTACAACTCATCAACGCCCGTGACCCGAAAACCGGGGCCATCGTGCGTTTCGATGCGGCCGTCCAACCCACCATCGAGGCCTTTGCAGTGGTGGCGGCGGCGGTGTTGGACGCCTACCGGACCAGCCAATTGGGCAGTAGTGCGGTTTGAACGGCGGGGGAATCCCAGACCTGCCGCTGGTCAGGCCTTTGGGGGATGGTATCCGAATTCATTTACCCGGCAGGCAAAATCCCATGGCTCGGCAAGCAGCGAGGCGGGCATTGCCTGCATCGGCGGTGTGGCGGGGGCGGAGGGGGATTTAAGTTACCACCCGTACGCTGTTCATCCCGCCATAGGGGTCTGGAGCGCTTTCGGTGGCCGCCGGGTCAGGCAGCCATTGACCATCCACGACAAACTTGTATTCATAACGCCCCGGCGCCAGGTTGACACACAATGTCCAGCAGCCGTCTTTGCCCTTTTTCATGGGTTTGGGATTGAGCTCCCAACTCGTGAAATCCCCGGCGAGGGCCACATGCCCTGCGGTGGGCGCTTCATAAGCAAAACAGACCCGCTTGCGTGTTGTTTTTTTTGGTGCCATAACCCATTTGACCATTTGAAACTACCATCCGGCCCTATTCAACATGAACTGACTTAAAGGCACGGTCAAGTGGTTTTAGGGCAATTTTCCAAAAGGTCACAATTGCCGACGGCAAGCAGGGCTGGAATGGCAGGCAGGAGTTCAAGGGGGGGACGGTTTTGCGCCGGTTTTCAAAAACGGGTCAGAGGCATTCCTTTTGCACAAAACCCTCGCCTGTTTCACCTGATTTAGGCCGCAAGGGCATGAGCCGGTAGGACTCGCGGGCAATTCCAGCGGCGAGATTCAAGAGGCTTTAGCCGATTAGTCCTAAACCTTTCTGGTGCAAAGTTTTCCAGCGGCTTGGAGAAAGACGATACATCAGGGCGGGGCGGCGATGTTCTGAGCGGTCCAGTTTTCCAGTGGGTACAAACAAACCCGTGGCAAGCAGGCGATGGCGAAGGTTTCGTTTGTCCAGGGGACGTCCGGCAATCAATTCACAGAGGCGTTGCACTTGGGGGAATTTGAAGGTCGGCGGCAGAAGGGCCAGGGGGTTCAGCCCCGTGCGGGCTTGTGCGTGCAGCCAGACCAAGGCGGCCTGAAGGATGTGCGCGTGGTCGAAAGCCAGCGCCGGGGGATTCAGAGCATCGAACCATTGGGCCTCGGCCGCGTCACTGCCTGGCTTAAGCGGCTGGTTGGCCTGGCTTGACAAAAAAATGAAAGCCACGCTGACCACCCGCTCCCGGGGGTCACGGTCCGGCCGGCCAAAGGCCCCGAGCTGATGCAGATTTTCGGGCGCCACTGACAAGCCCGTTTCCTCCTCCAACTCGCGGCTGGCGCTGGTTTCGAGGGATTCTTGCATGTCCAGAAAACCGCCTGGGAAAGCCCATTGCCCAGCGAAGGGCGGTTGGGCGCGGCGGACGAGCAGCACCTGAAGGTCCCAGCCAGTGAACCCGAAAACCACGGTGTCCACAGTCACAGCCGGGTGCGGGTAGGCATACTGGTAGGGTTTGCGGATATTGCTTTTGCGCGGGGTGCTCATAACGGGAGCTCAGTGGGGAGCAGCCAATCCGCGGGCCTGCAGGACCAGCCGGGTTTTTAGTTCGTGCAGGGTTTCCTCC
The DNA here is from genome assembly GCF_024832785.1 of Fontisphaera persica. Taxonomy (GTDB): domain Bacteria; phylum Verrucomicrobiota; class Verrucomicrobiia; order Limisphaerales; family Fontisphaeraceae; genus Fontisphaera; species Fontisphaera persica. Next base: position 2,339,030 of record NZ_CP116615.1, on the reverse strand, counting down.
AACCCCACCGGATACTGATGAGGATAGACAAAGCGTTTAATCCCGGCATGGAAGCGGCGCAATTGCGTGGCTGCAAACTCGCGGATGGCCGGCAGCGGCGGCGGCGTGTACACCCGCTGGCCTTCGCGGAAGATTGGGATTAGCAGGTCTTGGGCGGCGAGGTTGGCTGACATGATTTTGCGGCGGGTGGGGTCGGTGGGGTCCACGATTACGGCAGGTGATTTAACGCCGAGTTCGGTGTCATAAATCATGTCGCCCACGTATTCTTGCCCATTGTCGAAACGCCGAATCTGTTGGATGCCGGGAGTGGAAATCTTGAGGTTTTGCTCGCTGAGTTTGATGACATGGCGCCAGGGGCCGCCCGGGTCGCGAATCATGGCCAGTTTATAGACGCCGCCAAGGGCCGGCTGGTCATAGGCGGTGACCAGTTTGGTGCCCACGCCCCAGACATTGATGGCCGCGCCCTGGTCTTTGAGGCTTTCGATGATGTGCTCGTCGAGGTCGTTGCTGGCCACGATGGCGGTGTCCTGAAAACCGGCGGCATCCAGGATTTTTCGTGCCTCCTGGCTCAGGTAGGCCAGGTCGCCGCTATCCAGGCGAATCCCGGCAAGTTTCCAGCCCTTTTCCCGCAGTTTTTTCCCAACTGCCACCGCATGGCGGACTCCCTCCAGGGTGTGGTAGGTGTCCACAAGGAAAACGGCGTTGTTGGGCATGGCTTCCGCATAGGCCTCGAAGGCCTCGATTTCGCTGCTAAACGACATGACCCAGCTATGGGCGTGTGTTCCGCGCACGGGGATGCCCAGGAGGCGTCCGGCGAGGACATTGGAGGTGGCATGACACCCGCCCACATGCGCCGCCCAACTGGCGGAAAGCGCCCCGTCCATGCCTTGCGCGCGGCGCAAGCCAAACTCGAGCACCGGCTCGCCGCGGGTCGCGCTCACCACGCGCGCGGCTTTGGTGGCAATCAGGGTTTGGAAATTGAACAGGTTCAGCAGGGGTGTTTCCAGAATTTGCGCCTGGATGATGGGGCCGCGCACGCGCACCAGCGGTTCCAGGGGAAACACCGTGGTGCCTTCAGGGACGGCGTCCACATCGCAAGAAAATCGTAGCTGGCCCAGATATTCCAGAAACTCAGGGCGAAAGAGCGGGCGTTCATCGTTGCCACGGAGCGTGGCGAGGTATGCAAGGTCTTCGGCGCTGAAATGAAAATGCTCGAGAAAGTCCACCGCCCAGGCAAGTCCGGCGGCCACGCTGTAGCCGCCGTTGAAGGGATTCCGCCGGAAATACAGGACAAACACTGCCTCCTGCCCGGTATGACCGGCATGCCAGTAGCCCTGGGCCATGGTTAACTGGTATAAGTCGGTGGCCAGGCTGAGATTCAAACGGTAGAGGCGGGAGAGGTAACCTGCGGGCGGTGGCGTGCCTAATGCGACATTATGGAGCGGTGGAATAGTCAACTTGGGGTGAGGCTAACACATTCTTGGGGGATGTCAATTTGGGGCAAACACGGTGGCAGTGGGGAGAGGGTTGGACCACAGATGTCCAACGCCTCATGGCATCATGAGCGCATGAAAAACTGGTGGCAGAATTGGCAGCGTCAGGAACACGTGCGGGTGATTGCCCGCTTTGGCCAGGCGCAGTTGGTGATGACGGGCCGGGGACGCGTCGAGTTGCGCGGGGGCACAGCGGCCGACATTGCTGAAGCCAGGGAATGGATTTCCCTGTTCATGCATGAGGCCGTGCCCGCGTGCCGGCCGGCGCCGGCTTGCGAGGCGGCTCCCCGGGATGGTTGGCGAGAAAAGGTCAGGCCTCCAAACCGAAGGCCTTTTGCATCTGCTGGCGCACCTGGGTGAGGCGCTGGACGTTGCCGCCGCCCACTTCGCAGGTGGCCCAGCCGTGGAAGTGAATATCGGCCAGGGCTTTGCGGATTTCAGCCCAGGGCACGTCGTCTTCGGCGCTGGTGATGTCGGTGAATTTGTTTTTGGCGCGGCTGAAGCCCTTGACGTCCAATTTCACGCAGCGATGGCCGAAAGCGCGAATCCATTCGGCCGGCTGTCCATATTTCCAATGGTTGCCCAGGTCGTAGTACATGCCCACCCAGGGACTTCGGAAACTGTCCACAAAGCGGATGAAGCGGTCGGGGGATTGCTCGGGGCCGCGATCGTGATCGTACATCATGCGGTTCCAGACGTTTTCCACCAGGATGTGCTGTCCCAGGGAGGCTGCCAGCGGCAGCACGGCCAGGATTTCCTGGCGGCAGCGTTCCTCGATTTCCTCGGCCGGGCCGTCTTCGCCGCGGCCCACCACAATCAGCACGCCACTGCCGCCCGCGGCGTGGCTGACGCGCAGGCAGTGTTCCAGATTGGCGCGCGCCTGAGCGCGGTCCTCGGGCTTGGGACTGGTCAGGCGTTTATTCCAATGCTCATGGTTGATGGCGTTGTGCACAAACACACCCGACTCCTGCACGGCGGCGCGCACTTGTTCCGGGGTGTAGCCGGCGGCCTCGTCGAAATCCACGCCGTCAAAACCGGCCTGAGCCGCCATGCGCAGGCGCTCCACCACGGTTAATTTGCGGCCCTCGGCCTCCCGCGCAATCATGCTGAGCTTGGTGGCCAGCAGCAATTTTTTGCCCGTGGGCGGCCGCACCACGGCCGGGGCTGCTATTGCTGGGGCGCTCTCTGCAGCCAGCCCGATGCTGGCGGCGCCCAAGGTGGTGGAGGCCAGGGTAACCGTGAGAAACTCACGGCGATTTTGCGGTGCAGTAGTGGTTTTCATGGGGAGTGGCTTATGCCCCGGGCGCCAGGCAACCGTGCGGAAACTTTAGACCATTTTCCACGGAGCCCGGTAGTCGCGGGTTAAAAGTTTGCTGGCTTCAGGGTCATCCAAGATTTTCTCCTTCTTCGGGTCCCAGCGGATTTTGCGTTTCACCAGCATGGCAATCAGACCGAGATGGCCTGGAATGGCGGAGTGATGCGCCACTTCCACGGGCGTGACGGTGGGCTTGCGGGATTTCACGCAGTCCAGGAAATTGCGGTAGTGCGGGCTTTTGCCGGTGGTCAAAGGCAGTTGCACTTTGCGCTGGGCCTCGGGCAGGGAACGGCTTTCGGCCCAGGCGGGATTGGAGGACTCAAAGGCATTGCCGCGGTTGACCCAGACCCAGCCGTCGGTGCCAATCCACTTGGTGCCACTGCGGATGTCCCTGTGGCCACCGGCGATAATCATGGTAATGCCGCCGGGGTACTTGCATTCGATGCGGTAGCGGGTGCAGGTGTTCCAGATGGCATCGGCGGGCGGAAACTCGCCTTCGCCTTCGACTTCCAGTGGGCCGATGGTGTCGTCGTTGCCCAGCCCCCAGTGGGCGATGTCGCAATGATGGCCAATCCAGTCAAGCAACTGTCCGCCGCCGATGTTGTAATTCCAGCGCCAGTTTTTATGAACGCGGGCTTCGATGTACGGCTCCATGCGCGAGGGGCCAATCCACAGGTTGTAATCCAGTTCCGGCGGTGGGTCCGTGATGGCGGTTTTATTGCGGGTGCCGGCAAAATCCGTATGCCCGCTGGGCAAACCGACTTCCACGCGGGTGACCTGTCCAATCAGGCCGTTGCGCACGATTTCTGCGGCGTAGTGGAAATTTTTTTCGGAGCGCTGCCAGGAGCCGGTTTGCCAGATGCGCTTGTGGGAACGGACGGCTTTGACGATGGCCTGTTGTTCCGCAATGGTGCGGGCCAGGGGTTTTTCGCCGTAGATGTCCTTTTTCTGGCGGGCGGCCTCCACGGCGGTGAGCATGTGCCAGTTGTCCGGCAGGGCGAGCATGACGGCATCAATGTCCTTGCGGGCCATCAATTCGCGGTAGTCTTTGTAGGCTTTGCAGTCTTCGTTATTGTACTTGCGGTTGACGGCCTGGCGCGCCTGCTCCAGGTGCCGTTGGTCCACGTCGCATACTGCCACCACCTGGCAATCTTCATGATTCATGAAGTTGGAGGTGTTGCCCGGGCCTTGCATGCCCCAGCCGACCACGCCGAGCGTGATGCGGTTGGAAGGCGCATTGGCCCCGAGCAAACGCGAGGGAACGATGAGGGGGAGGGCGCTGGCAGCCGCGGTGGTGGTTAAAAATTTCCGGCGATTCCAGAGAGCTTGCTGTGTCATACGAAATACATGACGCGGTTTTTTGGCCGGAGATTCAAGCAAAATCCAGCAGCTCGCTGGCCTCAGCCTGGGGGCATGCCGCCGCTGGCTGTTTCAGACCATACCCTGTGGCAAAACCACTTACCTCGGAGTGGGAGCCACTTTGCCATCAGCCAGTCTGGTCCTTGGCCACGGGGGCGGGGTGGCAGGTGGGGGCGCAGGAAACTTTCCCGGCGCGATTTTCGATGCGGATTTTTCAGCTTTGCCTCATCGGCATGCGTTGCGCCCTTGGGCAAAGGAGCGGCTGGGAAATGGTTGTCTTTGACGGGCGGCCTGGGGCATAATGCGCTCACACATGAGCAACCATCAACAACGGAGCCAGTTATGAAATATCGTCCATTGGGCAAAAGCGGATTGAACGCAGCCATTGTGGGGGTGGGTACTTGGGTCATGGGCGGGGGCGAGGTGTTTGGGCAGGACACCGATGACCGGGAGTCCATTCGTACCTTGCAGGCGGCGATTGACCGGGGGTTAAACCTCATTGACACCGCTCCTGCCTACGGCTGGGGTCGCAGTGAGCGGGTGGTGGGCCAGGCCATCAAGGGACGGCGCGACAAGGTGATTGTGGCCACGAAGGTGGGTTTGTGGACGGATGATGACCGCGGCTCGTTTTTTGCGCCTTTTTACGGGCGCACCTTGCGGCGCAGCCTGCGGCCGGACACGATGCAAATTGAAATTGAGCGCAGCCTCAAAAACCTGGAGGTGGATTGCATTGACCTGTACCAGATTCACTGGCCCTCGGTGCCGCCAGATTTCACGCCGGTGGAGGTGACCATGGAGTGCCTGCTGAAAATGCGGGACCAGGGCAAAATCCGGCACATCGGCGTGTGCAACGTCACGCTGGAGGAGCTGAAGGCGTATGGCGCTTGCGGGCCTATTGCCACCGACCAATTCCGCTACAGCATGATTTGGCGGGACGCCGAAAAGGACATTCTGCCTTATTGCGCGCAAAACCAGATTGGCACCCTGACCTACATGTCACTGGAGCAGGGGCTGCTCACGGGCAAGGTGACGATGGAAACCCAGTTTCCCAACACGGATTTTCGCAACAACCAATTTTGGAATCCGTGGTTCCTGCCGGCCAACCGGCGCAAGGTGCTGGACATGCTGGCAGGGTGGAAAGACTTGTTGGAGAAATACGCGTGCACCCTGGCCCAGTTGGTGGTGGCCTGGACGGCGGTTCAGCCGGGAGTGACTCACGTATTATGCGGCATCCGCAATCAAAAGCAGTTGGAGGACAATGCGCGCGCCGGAGAAATTGAACTGGCGCCGGCCGATGTGGCGCGGATTCGCCGTGACGTGGAGGCGCTGGGTCAGCCTGAGGGCAAGGCCTACTGACCTTTCGGCCTGGGCGCCTTGAATTTGCGAAGACCCCTCCCCGCAAGGCGTGCTTGCGGAGCTAACTGACAGGCGTGCCGCCTGTATTTCAGGCCCAGGTGCGGGGGCGAGGGGTGCGAATAATTTCCGTCAGGGTGGAAGACACGGTGGTGGCCTGGCTGCTGAGGTGTTCGCGGTATTCGCCCGTTTCCTCAAAAGCAGGCCGTCCTGCTTCCAACCAATCAATGTGGTTGCGATGGGCCAGCGCCTTCAGGTAGGACATCATCTCCACCGCCACGGGATGGGCCTGGTGCTGGCGGTCAATCACCGCCGTCATGGCGCACGTCAAACCGTGGACGCCGGCGGCCCATGACTCCAGCCATTGCCTCAAGGTTTCCGGCAGGGGACTGCGGCCGTGGGCTGCGATGATAACGATGTCCGGTTGTCTGGCTTGGTCCAAGGCCACCTGCAAGGCGAAGGCGGGGAACTCCATCGTGACCGTATGCGCTTCGGCAGCCACGGGCAGGAGTGGCAGCATCCGGGCGATGACCGTCCGCGCCTGGGCCCCACAGGTGGCATCCTCGCAAGCAACAAGGATGTTGAGATGAATTGAATCGCCCCAAACATTGTCCGGGCCTGACTGTTGTGGTCTGGGGGCTTTCACAGGGGAACGTACGCCTCGGCGGGAGCATTTGCAAATGGTTTCAGAAAAAAATAACCGGACGATGACCGGGGCGCGGGGTTACGGCCCTGTCTTGAAGCTTGCATGAATCGCCGGGTGCATTAAGTTGCCGGTCTATGTCTGTTGGACAAGTCGCAGGGAAAGGTTCGGTTGAAGCCACGGCTGCTTCAGTCCATGGTCTGACGCATCCGGATGCGTTTTGCCGCCGCCATTTAGGCCCCCAGACAGCCCAGGAAATCCAGGAGATGTTGGAGGTATGCGGCGTCCAGTCGCTTGAGGAACTTATGGAGGCGGTGGTGCCGGCCAGCATCCGGCGCCGGGAGCCTTTGGCGTTGCCAGCCGCTCGTACGGAGGCAGCCGCCCTGGCTGAGATGCGGAGGCTGGCCGGCCAGAACCGCGTCTATCGTTCCTATCTGGGCATGGGGTACCACGATTGCATCACGCCGGCGGTAATCCAGCGCAATATCTTGGAGAATCCAGGCTGGTACACGCAATACACTCCCTACCAGGCGGAAATCGCGCAGGGGCGATTGGAGATGTTGCTCAACTTCCAAACCATGGTTTGCGATTTGACGGCCATGGAAATTGCCAACGCCTCCTTGCTGGACGAGGCCACGGCCGCCGCGGAGGCGTTGATGATGTGTGCGCGGTTGCGCGAGGGGCGCCGGCGTTTTCTGGCGGCCGCCAACTGCCATCCACAAACCCTGGAGGTGGTGGAAACGCGCCTGGCCGCCCTGGGGGCGAAATTGGAAATAGGCGAGCCGTCAGGCTTCGCCTTCGATGCTAACGTGGCGGGCGTGCTGCTGCAGTATCCGGATACCTGCGGGCACATTGAGGATTATTCCGCCGTGGTTCAGCGGGCACATGCAGCCGGGGCCTTGGTGGTCATGGCGGTGGATTTGTTGAGCCTGACGCTGCTGCGTCCACCGGGGGAAATCGGCGCGGACATTGCCGTGGGCAACGCTCAACGGTTTGGCGTGCCGCTGGGTTTTGGCGGCCCGCATGCCGCCTTTCTGGCGACCCGGGATGCATACAAAAGGCAAATGCCCGGGCGGTTGGTGGGAGTGAGCAAAGACTCGCGGGGACGCCCGGCGTTGCGCCTGGCGCTGGGCACGCGGGAACAGCATATCCGGCGGGAGAAGGCGACTTCCAACATTTGCACGGCCCAGGCGCTGCTGGCCAACATGGCCGCGGCCTACGCCATTTATCATGGGCCGGAAGGACTGACGGGCATTGCCCGGCATGTGCATCGGCTCGCGGCAATTCTGGCGGCGGGCGTGGCGCGCCTGGGGCATGAGCCTTCGGCGGGGCCGTGGTTTGACACGCTGAAGATTCATTTGCAGGGCTGCAATGCCGAAGCATTGCTTGGGTGGGCCGAGGCGCGGCAGGTGAATTTGCGCCCGTGGGGCAATGATGCCGTCATTGTGGCCCTGGATGAAACAGTTTCAGCAGAGGATTTGGACGATTTGCTGGCCATTTTCAACCGCGGCGTGCCGCCGCCGTTCAAGGCGCGCGAGCTGGCGGCGCAGGTGCCAGAGGAGACTTTGCCGCAATGGCCGGAGACCATGCGCCGCCAGAGCGCGTTTTTGACGCATCCGGTGTTTCATTTGTACCACTCCGAAACCGAAATGCTGCGGTACTTGCGGCGGCTGGAAGCCCGGGATTTGTCGCTGTGTCAGGCCATGATTCCCCTGGGGTCGTGCACCATGAAACTCAATCCGGCGGCGGCCATGCAGCCCTTGAGCTGGCCGGAATTTGCGCGGCTGCATCCCTTTGCACCATCGTCGCAAGCACAGGGGTATCTGGCAATGTTTGCGCAATTGGAGTCGTGGCTGGCGGAGGTGACGGGGCTGGCGGCGGTTTCCCTGCAACCCAATGCCGGTTCGCAGGGTGAATATGCGGGGCTGTTGGTCATTCGCCAGTTTCACCAGGCGCGCGGGGAGGCCCAGCGCGATGTTTGCCTGATTCCGATGTCCGCCCACGGCACCAACCCGGCCAGCGCGGTGATGGCGGGGATGAAGGTGGTGCCGGTGCTGTGCGACAAAGAAGGCAACATTGATTTGCAGGATTTGGGGGCCAAGGCGGCGCAACATGCGGCCCAATTGGCGTGTGTGATGGTGACTTATCCGTCCACGCATGGCGTGTTTGAGGAGGGCATTGTGGATTTGTGCCGAATCATCCACGAGCACGGCGGTCTGGTGTATATGGACGGCGCCAACCTCAACGCCCAGGTGGGTTGGTGTCGGCCGGGGGACATGGGGGCGGATGTGTGCCATATCAATTTGCATAAAACTTTTGCCATCCCGCACGGGGGCGGGGGGCCGGGGATGGGGCCGATTGCGGTGCGGGCGGATTTGGCGCCATTTTTGCCCGGCCATCGTACCGCAGGAGTGCCTGCCAGCCGCCAGGGGGGCGCGGTGTCGGCGGCGCCATGGGGTAGCGCGTCCATTCTTACGATATCGTGGATGTACATGGCCATGATGGGCGCAGAGGGTTTGCGACAGGCCACGGCCTTTGCGATTCTCAACGCCAATTATGTTTCCCGCCGGCTGGCACCGTATTTTCCCACGTTGTACCGCGGGCGGAATGGCTATGTGGCGCATGAGTGCATCCTGGACTTGCGGGCGTTCAAAAATGTGACCGCCGAGGACGTGGCCAAACGCCTGATGGACTATGGTTTCCACGCGCCCACCCTCTCCTGGCCGGTGGCGGGCACGCTGATGGTGGAGCCTACGGAGAGCGAGTCCAAACGCGAGTTGGACCGGTTCTGCGCCGCCATGATAGCCATCCATGCCGAGATGCAGGCGGTGGAAAACGGGCAGATGGACCGGGTCAATAATCCCTTGAAAAATGCGCCGCACACCGCGGACATGTTGGCAGGCCCGTGGGAGCGGCCCTATTCCCGTGAGCAGGCGGCGTTTCCGGTGGCGGCCCTGAAGGAGCACAAATTCTGGCCGGCGGTGGGGCGGGTGGACAATGTCTGGGGGGATCGCAATCCGGTTTGCACCTGCGCGGGCATGGAGAATTATGTCTGAACTTTTTTTGAACGGGCCAATGGGGAGTTTTGTCTAAGGGCCCAAGATGTCGGGTTGTAAGCCTCCTTTGGCACAAAAATGTTGAAGAAAAATGCATTAAATCCGTTGACAAAGACTTGCGGGGCTGGCTATAAGAAACCCAAGTATCGCATGAGTTGGCTTTGGGGAGCCCCAAGTCATCGCAGGTAAAAACAAACAATGCTATGAAAAAACTTTTTGCAACCGCCGGGATGGCCGCCCTGGGCGCTGCCAGCATGAATGCCGCGACGCCGCCAACACTTCTGCCGCAGGAAACTGCCAAACCGTGGAGTGTTTCGGCCTCGGTGCGTGGGTTTTACGATGATAACTATGCGACGCTGCGGAGCGGCTTGCGCCGGGATTCCTTCGGGCTGGAGGTGAGCCCGTCGGTGCGGGGTCATATCATCAAGGAGATGACCCAACTGTATGCTTCGTACAAGTTTGGCATGCGCTACTACGAGGACCGCATCAACAACGAGCTGGACTACTCCCATCTGGCCAATGTGATGCTGAACCACGACTTCAGCGAGCGCTTCCGGATGACGCTGTATGATGATTTTGTGGTGGCGCAGGAGCCTTCCCTGCTCAACCCGGCCCAGCCGGTGCAGACCCTGCGCGTGCGTGGCAGCAACCTGCGCAATACCGCGGGCGCCGATTTCCGGGCGCGGCTGACCGAGAGCGTGGCCTTTGAACCGGGTTACTCCTTCACGGTGTACGATTACCGCGAGAAGGGCAACGGCAGCTACTCGGCCATCTTGGATCGGCATGAGCACCTGGCCAAGGTGGGCGTGCGCTGGATCAACATGTTGGAGCGCACCGACGGCTTGCTGGGTTACCAGTACATGTACACCGGCCACACCAGCAAGGACACTTTGGACCCGACGGGGGCTGTTTATCTGTCGCCCAAGCTGCGTGACACCCGCTCGCATTACTACTTTGCCGGCGTGGATTACAGCGCTTCGGAGCGGCTGACGCTCAGCGCGCGCGCGGGCGCGATGACGGTGACCTACCGCAACAACCAGAGCAACCGCACCAGTCCCTACTTTGATGTGTCGGCAAGCTACCGCTTTGCGGAAGCCAGCACCATTCAGTTGGGATACAAGTTGCAGCGGATGACCACCGATTTGATTGGCTACACCGGCATGGCGCCGCTGAACCTGACGGTGGACCAACTGGCGCACTTCTTCTATGCGCGGGTGAGCCACACCATCAGCCGCCTCACGCTCAACGCGGGCGCGCAGTACCAGTATGGCACTTTCCGCGGGGGCGCGGTGAACAGCCAGGATGAAGGTTACCTGAGCGTGGATTTGGGCGCCAGCTACAAGATTAATCCGTTCCTGGCGGCCGAGGCGGGGTACTCGTTTGACTGGCTGAAGGATTACGGCTGGCCGGCGGGCACGGAGCGCGATTTTCATCGCAACTTTGTGTACATCGGCCTGAAGGCCACGTATTAAGCCTGTCGGCCGCGGTGTATCCAATCGCGCGACAAAGGATTACCAACGACAACTTGGGAGGAGGCTGGACCCAAAATATCTAGCCTCCTTTTTTTATGATGGACAGCACGAAAAATTTCGGCGCGCCGCCGGCAGAAACGAAGCTGCACTTCCTGGATTACTGGCGTATCATCCGGGTGCGGAAGACCGTCATTTTAACGGTATTCATGCTGGTGGTGCTGACCACCACCCTGGTCACCCAGTTTCTTCCCCCCACCTACGAAAGCGTCGCCCGCATTGAGGTGGAAAAAGACATGCCGGACGTGGAGGGATTCCGTGAGCGGCCCATACTGGCCACCTTTGATCCCTACTGGATGCAAACCCAGTTTGAGATCATCAAATCCGGCACGGTGCTGGACGCGGTTATCAACAAGCTCCGGTTGAATGAGCGCTTTGCGGAGCGGGATGGCATGCAGGTGCCCTACCGCATGGACGAGACCCGGTTGCTCCTGCGGCGGATGGTGGATTTGAATCTTTATCGCAATACCACCATCATTGAAATTCGGGTGGAAAGCCAGAAACCGGAAGAGGCGGCTGAAATTGCCAACGCCATCGCGGAGGCGTACCGCGAATACCGGCAGCGCACCCGTTTGACCCTGGTGGAAAAGGGCATTCAAACCTTGCAGGATGAACTGAAACTCAAGGAGCAGGAATACTCCGCGCGGGAATCGAATGTGGTGCATTTACGGAAAAACCTGGAGATCAATGACATTGATCCCTACAGCGGGCGCGTTTATGGCACCTTGGATTCCGAAACCATCCGCCGGCTCGACGCGGTGCATGTGGATGCACAGGCGCGTTATGTCGAGCTGAATGCGCAGTACACCAAGCTGGCCAAAATGACGCGCACGGAATTGAAACGGGCGCTGGTCACCGTGCAGCCTGACACCATTCTGATGACGCTGCTGGAGGACTTGAACAAGACGGAGCAGCAACTGGCGCTGACAGCCGAAGACTACGGGGAAGCGCATCCGGAATACAAGCGCCTGGTGCAATTGCTCAACACCCAGGAGCGGCTGGTGGACGAGCGGCTGACCGGCATCCTGGAAGGACTCCGGGCGGTGGTGGAGAAAAGCAAGGCGGGGGTGGAGGAACTGGCCCACCGCCTGGATGAGGCCAAGAAAAAAGACCGCGAGGCGGGGTCTCGTTTGATGGAGTATTATTCCGCCAAGGAGGAATTGGAGACCGCGCGCTCGGTGAAAAACGCATTGGCCATGCGCATCCAGGCCGCCATTCTGGACAACCAGAAAATTCAATACTCCGTGGTCAAGATGGTGGACCAGGCCGAGCCGATTTTGCGCCCGGTGCGGCCCAAAAAAATCCTGAACATCAGCCTGGGGGTGGTGGCGGGGCTGGTGCTGGGCATCGGGCTGGCGTTCTTTGTGGAGTACCTGGATACCAGCGTGAAGACCATTGACGATGTGGAGCGCGCGCTGCAGGCGCCAGTGCTTGGGGTTATCCCGCAAAATGTGGGCAACTTGTTGGAGGAGGGGCCGGAGAGCCCCCATGCGGAGGCCTATCGAGTATTACGCACCAATTTGTTGTTCTCCCGCAAGGATGACCACTGGAATACGCTCACGGTGGTCAGCGCCGGCGCGGGCGAAGGCAAATCCACCACGCTGTTTAACCTGGCGGTGGTCTTCGCACAGAGCGGCAGCCGGGTGCTGCTGGTGGACTCGGACCTGCGCCGTCCCAGCCTCCACAAGCGGCTGGGCGTTTCCAACAGCGTGGGCTTGACCAACTTCCTGCTCAAACAAAACAGCCTGCCCGAGGTGATTCAAACCACCAGTCTTGCCACGCTGGATTTCATGCCCAGCGGCAAACTGCCGAGCAGCGCGATGGGCATTTTGAATTCTCCCGCCATGAAGGAGATGATTGCCGAATTGAAGCGGCGTTATGATTTTGTGTTCTTTGATTCACCGCCCATCATGGGCATCAGCGATGCTTCCATCCTTGCCAGCGAGGTGGACATGACGCTGCAAATTATTCAGTACCGCCGCTACCCGCAGCCCATGACCATCCGCGCCAAGCAGATGATTGAAAAGGTGGGCGGCAACCTCATGGGCATTGTGCTCAACAACATCAATATGTCCTCCGACTCTTATTATTATTACTACAGCGGTTACTTCGAAGAGTCTTATTACAAGGACAGCGATGATAAATCCTCCGGCCGCCGCAAGAGCAAGCGCAGCGGCGGGGAGGCCAGCCCGGCTTCGTCCGAGGTGGAAATCAAACAAAAATACTAAATGTTGGTTGTGCGAGCTGTATGAAGCGGCATTCTATTCTGGCACAGTGGATGGCGGGTTGGGGACTGGCTTGTTTGGTTTTTCTGGCCCTGGGTGGGCTGCAAACGCGGGTGACGGCTTCCGAACCCACCAATACGGTGAGCAGCCAGTTGCTCCAGGTGGGGGACATCATCAAAATCTCCCTGGAACATCCCGAATGGCGGGGCAAGCCGCCGTTCGAGCAGCGCATCAAGGAGGACGGCACCATCACGTTGCCATACATCAACAAGGTGCAAGCGGCGCGCAAAACGCCGTCCCAACTGGAAAATGAAATCCGAACCGCGTATCTGGAGCAGAAGTATTACAAACACCTGAGCGTGATTGTAATGTCCACGGAGAACCGGTTCTTCTTCGTCTATGGGTTCGTCAAGCTGCCCGGCCGCTATCCTTACGTCGGAGACTTGACGGTCACCCGCGCCATTGCCACGGCGGGCGGCTTCACGGAGTTCAGCAAGAAAGACAGTGTCACCATTTCCCGCCAGGACGGCTCCACCGAGAAGGTGGATTGTGAGAAGGCGGAAAAAAATCCGGCGCTGGATTTGCCGGTCTTTCCGGGCGACACCATCAATGTGCCGCGGCGCTGGCTGTAAGGCGCATGTTCCAGTTGCAAATTTTATCCGGCAGGGCGGCGGGCACTGTGCAAACGGCCCGCCGCTTGCCTTTTGGCGTTGGACGCAAGGCGGGGGCTGATTTGCGCGCGGAGGAACCGGGCGTCTGGGACGAGCATTTGCGGTTTGAGTTGCTGGCGGATGAGGGGATTTGGGTGACCGCCCTGGCGGAAGCGCCTTTGGTCATCAACGGCGCACCGGCGCGGGCGGCGCGCCTGCGCAACGGTGACTTGCTGGAACTGGGCGGACTGAAATTGCGTTTCTGGCTGGCTCCGGCGCCGTTGCGCTCCTTGAGGATGAGGGAGTGGTTCACCTGGGGATTGCTGGCGGTTTTAACGGGCCTGCAAATCGCGTTGCTTTACTGGCTGCGATGAGGTGGCGCCGGTATGGCCTCGTTTTCTGGCAAACCTCCCGCACAGACAGCAGCAACAGGGCAGGGGAAGGGGATTGCCCAACGATAAACTGGCAAGGCGGCAATTCCGCACCATTCCGAAGGCACTCCCCACGACTTGCAGCGTAAAGTTTGACTTCCCGGCACGGTTGCCGTTGAATCAAGCCCGCAACTTTGAACATTATGAAAATCGTGCTGGCATATTCGGGCGGCCTCGACACCTCAGTGCTGCTCTCCTGGATCAAAGAAAAGTACAACGCGGAAATGATTGCCTTCTGCGCCAACATCGGCCAGGAGGAGGAGCTAAAAGGCCTGGAAAAAAAGGCCAAAAAAACCGGCGCCTCCAAGGTCTATATTGACGATTTGCAGGAGGAGTTTGCGCGGGATTTCATCTTCCCCATGATTCAGGCGGGGGCCATTTACGAAGGCCAGTACTACCTGGGCACGAGCATCGCGCGTCCGTTGATTGCCAAGCGCATGATTGAAATTGCCCGCAAAGAGAAGGCCGATGCCATCGCCCACGGGGCCACCGGCAAGGGCAATGACCAGGTGCGTTTTGAATTGACCGCCGCCGCGCTTGCGCCGGACATTCAGGTGATTGCCCCCTGGCGGGATGCGGCTTTTCGGGCCCAATTCCCCGGGCGGGCCGAGATGATTCAGTACTGCGAGGCCAAAGGCATCCCCGTGCAGGCCACCGCCCAAAAGCCATACTCCATGGACCGCAATCTCCTGCACATTTCCTTTGAGGCGGGCATTTTGGAGGATCCGTGGACGGACATGTTTGCGCCGGAGCACAAGGACATGTTCAAGCTTTCGGTGGCGCCGGAAGACGCGCCCGACCGCCCCGAGTATGTGGAGTTGGAGTTCAAGCAGGGCAATTGCGTGGCGGTGAACGGCGAAAAACTCTCGCCGTTGGGGGTGATGAAGAAGCTCAACAAACTGGGCGGCAAACATGGCGTCGGCCGGGTGGACATGGTGGAAAACCGGTACGTGGGCATGAAATCGCGGGGGGTTTATGAAACGCCGGGCGGCTCGATTTTACATTTTGCGCACCGGCAGATTGAATCATTGACGATGGACCGCGAGGTCATGCACCTGCGGGATTCTCTCATCCCCCGCTATGCCGAGCTGGTTTATTACGGCTACTGGTTCAGTCCGGAACGGTATGCCCTGCAGGCCCTGGTCACGGAAAGCCAGCGCAACGTGACGGGCACGGTGCGCGTCAAACTCTACAAAGGAAACATCATGGTGGCGGGCCGCAAGTCCCCCGTGAGTCTCTACAACCCGCATATTGCGACGATGGAGGCGGACCCGACCCGCGACTACGACCAGGGCGATGCCACCGGCTTCATCAAGTTGAATGCCTTGCGGTTGAAAGTGGCCGCCAAAGTCCATGGCCCCCTGAATCGCCGCTAAGACTGGCGCCGGGCGTTTTCGCCAGCCGTCTGGGAAATAAAAAACCGTCCCTCCTGCGCAGGAGGGACGGTTTTTTTGCAAGTGGAATCAGGCGGCTTGCTTTTCCGCAGCCGGCAGCGGCACGACCTGCGATTGCAGGCCGGCTTTGGCGCAGAGGAAGTACACAACTGCGCCCACGATAAACGCCGCCACAGGCGCCGCCGGGACGTTCACCTTGAGGAACGGCAGAATGCCCACCACAAAGCCCAGCGCCCACGCAATCCAGCCCGCCGGATTGAAGCCCGCGCGCGGTCCGGTCCAGCGTTTGCCGTTGATGAAATAATCCACCAGCATGGCGCCGCAGATGGGGCCGAAGGAGGCGCCGATAATCTGGAATACCTGAACCGCCTTGCCGGCAATGCCGAAAACGGCCAGCAGGATACTGACGGCGGCGCCGATGCCCACGGAAACAAAAGGATTCACCTTGGGCAGGGTGGTCTTGAAGCTGTTGGCGGCGATGAACGAAGAGAAGCAGGCCGGCGGGAAGGCCGCAATGGCCAGCCCCAGCTTGAACCAGCGGGCAGTATCTTGAGAGAAGATGACGCCAATCATGTTGAAGGCGTTCAAACCGGCTTTATCCGTCATGGCTTTCTTCATCAGCTCCGGATTGCCATAAACGCCTGCCACAATCAGCAGCGCCGCGCCGGCGGTGAAGATGATGGCCAGGGCAATGCCCACCAAGCCGCCCCATTGCACGTCTTTGCAGTCGCGGCTGTTGGTGCCAAAGTCCACCCCCGCCGCGCCCGCCGTGGCGAAGAAGCCCACCACCACGGTCAGCATCAAGGCCAGCACGCCAAAGGCGTCCAGCATGGCGGCCTTGCCCGTCAAGGCTTCTGTGACGGCTGCCGGAGCGGTGAGCACTTCCGGCTTGAAGTCGCCCACGCTGCCCAGGGTCTTGACCAACATCAGAATCAGAATGGCCAGAGGAATCAGCGGCAGGTAGGTCGCCACCTTGGCGACATATTGGATGCCTTTCAACCCCACGAACGCGGCCAGCGCACCCCAGACCACCATCACAATTTTTACCCACACGGGGATGGTGGAAAAATCGCCAGGATTGATTTTGGCATCAAAAAAGCCGCCAATGGCGCAGGCGGAGAAATAGACGTTCACGCCCAACCACCCGAATTGCAGCACGCCCATGAGGAAACCCGGCATGATGAAGCCGCCGTTGGCGCCAAAAGTCGAGGTGCCCACGATATACAACGGCAAACCGGTTTTTTGCCCAAAAAGACCCGGCACCAAATAGAAAAGGAAATGGCAGACGAGGGCGGAGATGATCAAGCTGATCAACGCCCAGCCAATGCCTTGAGCCAGCGTGCTTTGGGCAACATTGTCACTTCCGGAGGCACTGGACCAGAACACAAACCACAAGAAAATGCCCGCGTAGGTGGGGGCAGTGTTTTTGTACCACGGCGCCCGGTTGGAGGCCGGATTCGGTGTGGCACTGGTGATATACGTCGGTAGTGTGTTTGCGGTGTTGTTGCTCATGGCGTTGCTTTATGCCGATTTCTTATAAATCGCTCAAGCAGAAAAATGCGGAGTGATTGACCGTGTCTGCTGCGGCGGGCGGCAGCAACTGAAAGGCGTGAGATGGGCAAGGGCTGCGGATGGGTTGGTTTTGCGTTTATGCCAGGCCCACCCTCCTGCGACGGCATGGAGGGAGACCTGGTTCGGTCTTTTGGACTTGAGTTGCGGGCAGTTTTCAGTTTTATGGAGCCAGTGTGGCATTGGATTTATAACCTGCTGTTTACACTGGGCTTTATCCTTAGTGCGCCCTGGTATTTTCTTAAATTGTGGAGGAGGGGAAATTGGCGCCGGGGCTTTGGCCAGCGTTTTGCGCGATACGGTGGCCATGTGCGTCATGCCGTGACCAACCGCCAGGTCTTGTGGCTGCACGCCGTAAGTGTGGGTGAGGTGAATCTCTGCACGCAGTTAATCCGTGCGCTGGAACCCCGCCTGCCCAATGTCAAAATCGTTGTCTCCACCACCACCACCACCGGCATGGGGGAATTGGAGAAAAGGTTGCCGTCCCACATTCTCAAGGTGTATTACCCCATTGATTTTCCCAAATACGTGCGCAAGGCCATTGCCGTGCTGCATCCCGTGGCGGTGGTGCTGGTGGAGGCGGAAATCTGGCCCAATTTTTTAACTCGCCTCCATCGCCTTAACATCCCCGTGTTTCTCGTCAATGCCCGTCTTTCAGCCCGTTCGTATCGCGGGTACCGGCTGCTGGGCGGCTTGTTTCGGCCGTTGTTTGCCGGATTTGCCGGCGTGGGATGCCAAAATGAGGCGGACGCGGAGAAATTGCGGCGCCTGGGCTGCCGTCCGGAGGCCGTGCACGTCGTGGGCAACTTAAAGTATGACGCCGCCCAGTTGGAGGAGCGTAAAGTGCTGGATGTGCCTGGCATGTTGCGCCAGTTGGCGGTGCCGACCAACGCCAAAATCTGGGTGGCCGGCAGCACGCATCCGGGCGAGGAAAAAATCGTGACTGAAGTGTTTCTCCGTCTGCGGCAGCGATTTCCGGATTTATTCCTGGTTGTCGTGCCCCGGCATTTTGAACGGGCTAAGGAGGCCATGGAGGACATGGTGGCGGCGGGGGCGCGCGTGTTTTTCCGCAATCAAATCACGGCCACCACCCAATTGGAGACGGGGGAGGTGGATTGCCTGCTGGTCAATACCACGGGTGAATTGCGCCATTTCTATGCCCATGCCGATGTGGTATTTGTGGGCAAAAGCCTGGCGGCCGAAGGGGGCCAGAATCCCCTGGAGCCAGCGGCTTTGGCGCGGCCGGTCATTTTCGGGCCGAACATGCAGAACTTCGAGGCGGTATCGCGGCTCCTGGTCAGCCGGGGCGGCGCATTACAAGTCGCTCATGCGGCGGAGCTTGAGGAGGCGGTGGCCGGTTTGTTGAGTGACGAAGCCCGGCGGTTGGAGATGGGCCGGCAGGCTTACCGGGTGGTGCAGGAAAATCTGGGGGCGGTGGATCGCACGGTGGAAATGATTCTGGCCCAGTTGCGTCTGCGGGAGGATATCTACATTGCTGAGCCGCCGCTGGCTGCCCCAGAGGCGAAAAGGGAATAGAAGGCGTTTGGTTGTTTGGGAAGATGGCCGACGAGCACAACGCGCCTGCCAAGTCCGGTTTGTTTGGGTGCCGTTATCCAAGCAAAAAACGCCTGGGCTGGCAAGGAAAATTCGTGCGCGACCGCCATTTCTCATCCGCAATCGGGCATCCTCCCGATGGAGTGGGCGAGGTTGCCTGACCCTGGAGGGGAGGGGTGGCCAAGCCCCAATTTGGGCCGCAAAATTTCCTGTTGCCGGGAGGCCGGGATTTGCTATGTTTCCGGCTCCTTGCGGGCAACCGCAAAGGGTGAACGGCCTTAATGTGTACCGCGTCCATCTGGGCGCGGCGGCCATAACAACAACGGTAGATAATCCCGGGTTCCGCGGGATGGCTGGCGCACAACGCCGGCTGGCAACCTAATGGAACAATTGCATGACGAGCCAAGCCAAGATCACTGTCGGTGTAAAAGAACTGCTGGAGGCGGGGGTGCACTTTGGGCATCAGACCCGCCGGTGGAATCCCAAGATGCGCCCGTTCATTTTCGACGCGCGCAACGGCATCCACATTATTGACCTGAGCAAGACGCTGGCCCAGTTGGAGACGGCGTGTGACTTTTTGTATGACACCGTGCGCAAGGGCGGGTCGGTGCTGTTTGTGGGCACCAAAAAGCAGGCCCAGGAGGCGGTGAAAGAAGCGGCCAAGGCCTGCGGGCAGTTCTTTGTGACCGAGCGCTGGCTGGGCGGCACGTTGACGAATTTTGCGACCATCAGCAATTCCATCAAGCGCATGAAGCAGATTGAGAAGATGGATGCGGATGGCACGCTGGCCGGTTACGGCAAGCAGGAGCAATCGAAAATCCGGCGCGAGCACAGCCGGTTGTTCAAGTATCTGGACGGCATCCGCGACATGCACCGCCCCCCGGCGGCCATGTTTGTGGTGGACGTACGGCGCGAGCACAACGCCGTGGCCGAGGCGGTCCGGATGAAGATTCCCATTGTGGCGATTGTGGATACCAACTGCGATCCGGATCCCATCACTTACCCCATTGCGGGCAACGATGACGCCATTCGCTCGGTGCGGTTGATTTTGAACACCGTCGTGGCCACTATTGCCAAGGCCAGGACCGAACTGGAAGCGGGCCGTTCCCGTCAGAAACCGGCCGAGGAAGCTCCGACGCCGACCGCCCCGGCGCCCGTGGTGGCGGCCCCGGCCCCGGCCCCGGCGCCAACGGCTTGAGCCGGAGATTTTACCAACCTTCAACCCAGGAATTGGAGTTAATGCATTATGGCTGAGATTACTGCTGCCCTGGTCGCGCAATTGCGGGCGATGACCAACGTGGGCATGATGGATTGCAAAAAGGCATTGGTGGAAACCAACGGCGACTTGAAAGCGGCGGTGGAATACCTGCGCAAGAAAGGCATTGCCGGCGCCGCCAAGATGGAAGGCCGCGAGGCGCGCGAGGGTGTGATTGCCCAATATATCGCGCCCGGCGCGCGCGTGGGCGTGCTTATCGAGGTCAACTGCATCACGGACTTTGTGGCGCGCAACGAGAGCTTCATCAAGTTTGCGGAGGAATGCGCCCGGAAGCTGGCGGCGGACCCTCAGGTGGACCTGGAGCCGGACCGGCTGGCCATTTTCAACGCCATCCGCGAAAAGATTGCCATTGCCCGGCATGCGCGCATCGAAGTGAGCGGCCATGGCATGGTGGCCGCCTACATCCACACCGGCGGCAAGTTGGGCGTGCTGGTGGAAGTGGGTGCGGAGAAGGAAGCCACCGTCGGGACAGAACAATTCCGCGAGCTGGTGAAGGACATCACGCTGCAAATTGCGGCGGGGCATCCGTATGTGGTGTCGCGCGAGCAGGCTCCGGCGGACGTGGTGGCCAAGGAGCGCGAAATCGCCGCCGAGCAGGCCAAGGGCAAGCCGCCCCAGGCCATTGAGAAGATTGTGGCGGGCAAACTGGAGAAGTTCTATCAGGGTTACTGTCTGGTGGACCAGGGTTTCGTCAAACGCAACGGCGAAATCAGCGTGGGCAAGTACATCGAGGAGGTGGCAAAGCAATTAGGCGACAAGATTACGGTGCGCCGCTTTGTCCGCTTCCAGGTGGGTGAGACGACAGCCTGATGCTGCGACACCGTAACCTTCACTTAAAACAACAAGGCGCTTCCGCAAGGAAGCGCCTTGTTTGTTGAAGCGTATTTTGGCGCCGGATTGGTTTCAGCTTCGACTGGGAATCATGCCGGTTTTGCGGGCGTAATTAAACAACCCGCCGGCGTCCACCACGGGGCGCACATCGCCCAGCGGCTTGAGCTTGAAAACTTTGCCGGTGGCCTCGACGGTGACGGTGCCGGCGTCCAAATCTATGGTGACTACGTCCCCGGTTTGCAGGATTTCACATAACCGGTCCACGCTTTCGCAGGGGTAAAGTTCGCCGGTGGCCACGCAGTTGCGGAAGAAAATGCGCGCAAAACTCTCGGCCACCACGGCGCGGCAGCCGGCGGAGCCCAGGGCGATGGGCGCGTGTTCCCGGGAGCTGCCACAACCGAAATTGCGTCCGGCAATGACAATGGGGTATTCGCTGTCGAGCTGGCCTTCCTTGACATAGCGGATGGGGTATTGCGACTCCGGCAGGCCCCACAGGGCAAAGCTGCCCAGTTTCTCGTACTCAGCCGGAATGGTGGGCACGAGATTCAAAAACTGCGCGGGAATAATCTGGTCAGTGTCAATGTTGTCCCGCACCACATAGACCGGACCCTTAATCACACTTTGCATGGGGGGTAAGATGCCGCCGGCGGGCGGATTTTTCAACCGGAATTGACGCGCCGGCCCATCTTCAGCGCCTGCTTACCCTTCCCGTCGCGGGGGTTCCTCCATTTTCTTGATGAAGGCGGAGAACAAGTCAATGGGCAGGGGCAGGAAGGTGGTGGTATTGTGCTCGCTGGAGATTTCACGCATGGTTTGCAGGAAACGCAATTGGAGGGCCACCGGTTCCTTGCTAATCATGGCGGCCGCCTGCACGAGCTTTTCCGCCGCCTGAAATTCACCTTCAGCGTTGATGATTTTGGCGCGCCGCTCGCGCTCGGTCTCGGCCTGCTTGGCCATGGCGCGCTTCATGCCATCGGGCAGCACCACATCGCGCACTTCCACCGAGGTCACTTTAATGCCCCATGCATCGGTCTGGCGGTCGAGAATTTCCTGCAAGGTCTGGTTGATTTTTTCCCGATGGGCCAGCAATTCATCCAGCTCGGCCTGGCCGAGCACGCTGCGCAAGGTGGTTTGGGCCATGAGGGCGGTGGCGCGCAAATAATGCTCCACCTTGACCACCGCCGCATTGGGGTCCACCACCCGGAAATAGACCACGGCATCCACGGTGACGGGCACATTGTCGCGGGTCATCACCTCCTGGCGCGGCACGTCAATGGTGACGACACGCAAATCCACCTTGACCATGCGGTCTACGACGGGGATGAGGAAAATCAGCCCCGGCCCCTTGGCGCCGAGCAGTTTGCCCAGCCGGAAGATGACGCCGCGCTCGTACTCGCGCAGCACCCGAATCATGGAAGGTAACACCAGTGAGGCAAGCACAACAACCGGAATAATCCATCCGAGGGCGCCCATCAGTTTTTCCAACATGTTCATGGCTGTTTCTCCTGGGTTGAGGATTTGGGTTTTACTTTGAGCGTCAGCCCTTCCACCGCCTCAATCTCCACCTGTTGGCCGGGGGCGAGGTCCTCTGGGCTGACGGCATTCCAGTATTCACCTTCGACAAAAACCCGGGCGGCGCCGGGGCCGGTGGCGGCGATGACCCGTGCGGTTTGCCCAATCATGCTTTCCTTGCCGGTTTTGGGGCTGAGGAATTGGGCTTTCAAGCCGGCCCCCACCACCAAAATGAAAAAGGCGGCGGTAATCAGCGTGGCGGGAATAATCATGCCCAGCGACAACCGCCACAGCGGCTCCGTCCGGTCAAACAGCATGAGGGCCCCCAGGAAGAAGCTGATGATGCCGCCCACGGTGAGCACTCCGTGGGTGGTGGCGTAAATATCAGCGATGAACAATCCCACCGCCAGCAGCAGCAACGCCACCCCGGCCACATTCACCGGCAACACCGCCGCCAGATAAAGGGCCAGAATCAGCGAAATGGCCCCCACCACCCCCGGCAAAATGGCGCCGGGATTGCTCAGTTCACCCAGGATGCCATAAACGGCCATGAGCATCAGGATGAACATGATTTCCGGCCGCCAGAGCATCTGGAAGACGCGCTCGCGGGTAATCATCGGAATGGGCATTACCTGGGCTTCCTTGGTTTTCAACGTGCGCCCCTGGACCTGACGTCCCTCCATTTGCTGCAACAGGTCGGTGACATCCTTGGCAAGCAAATCAATCACCTTTTTCTCCAGCGCCTGCTCGGCGGTGAGGCTGGCGCTTTCACGCACGGAGGCCTTGGCCCATTCCACATTGCGCTGGCGCCGGTGGGCAATGCTTTCGATGAAGCTGGTGGCAAAGCTCTCCATTTTCTGCTTCATCACCTCATCGGGTTTTTGGTCGCTCCCGCCGCCCCCCATGGCCACGGGGTGGGCGGCCCCGATGGTGGTATTCGGCGCCATGGCGGCAATGTCCGCGGCCAGCGTGATGAAGCATCCGGCGCTGCCGGCACTGGCGCCCGAAGGGGCGACATAGACCACCGTGGGGACCGGCGAATCGTAGAAGGACTGCACAATGTCCTTGGTGCTGTCCAACAAGCCGCCGGGGGTATCCAGTTGGATGATGAGGCACTGGGCTTTGGCCTCAGCGGCCACACGAATGGCGCGGCTGATGTAGCTCGCGGTGGCCGGGCCTATGGCCCCTTTAATTTGAATAATTGCGGCCTGTTCAGCGCTCCAGCCGCTGCATGCCAGCCCCAACAGGCACCCCAAGAACAGCCTGTGTACCATGTCATTAATTTACTCTCTCCCCACAGGGTGGGTCAATGACATCAGGCAGAAAACATGTCTTTTGGCGGAGAGCGGCGAACGGCCAAAGGATTCCCCGCCACCTCAAAACAGACCGGTGGTTTCCGGGAAGCCGCAGGCAATGTTCATGGCTTGCACGGCCTGGCCGCTGGCGCCCTTGACCAGATTGTCTTCCGCACTGATGACCAGCAACCTTCCGGTGCGCGGGTCCACCCGCCAGGCGAGGTCGAGGAAATTGGTGCCGGTAACATGCTTGGTATCGGGTAGAGCCTTGCCTTCCAGTCGGCGCACAAAAGGCTCATGGGCATAGGCCTGGGCATAACATTCCGCCACTCGGCGGTTGAGGGCGGCGGCAGCTTCGGCGCCTTGTGCTGAGGTTGTCGGGGTCAAATACAGCGTGGTGAGTATGCCCCGGTTCACCGGAATGAGGTGCGGCGTAAATTGAATGGTGACTGGTTGCCCGGCCGCCAGGGAGAGTTCCTGCTCGATTTCAGAGAGATGCCGGTGTTTGGGAATGCCGTAAGCGCGCACGCTTTCGTTGCATTCGCAGAACAGATAATCCAGCTCGGCCTTCCGTCCGGCGCCGCTCACGCCACTCAGGGAATTGGCAATGATGCCCTGTGGCGAGACCAGGCCGGCCCGCAACAAGGGAATCAGCGGCAGGAGTATGCTGGTGGGATAACAGCCAGGGCAGGCGATGAGTTGCGCCCCGCGAATGGCCTCGCGGTACACCTCTGGCAGCGCATAAACCGCTTGCGCCAGGAGTTGGGGGGCGGGGTGGTCATGCCCGTAAAAATCTTTGTACACGGCGGCATCGCGCAAGCGGAAATCTGCGCTCAAGTCAATCACCCGCCGCCCGGCCGCCAACAGGGGCTGGGCAAACTCGGCCGCCACACCGTGCGGCAATGCCAGAAACACAATGTCCGCCTCGCGGGCCAGATGCTCGACGGCCGGCTCAACAAAAGAGATGTCCCGCGCCTTGGGCAGGGCGGCGAAACGCGGAAAGACCTGGGTCAATGGCTGACCTGCATATTGGCGGGAAGTGACCGCCGTCAGTTTCACGGCCGGGTGTCCCAGTAAAAGCCGCACCAGTTCTTCGCCGGAGTAACCGGAGGCGCCCACAATGGCCACCCGCACTGTCTGAGCCTGATTCAACGCACTCATCATGGCGGGCGATTATTGGCCGCCCGCCAAAATTATCCAGCAGAAAGGCGAGCGGGACCTCCGCGTGAACCAGGCCGGGTTTTCGCCAGAGCCCTGGCGAAAATCCGAAGTCCAAATCAAACCCGGCACTTTAAGGGGCAGGGGAAAGGGGATGTTGGACGCTGACTTGTTCCCTTTCCGCAGGGGTGAGGACACGCCATTGGCCGGCGGGCAAATCCCCCAGCCAGAACCCACCGATGCGCACGCGAATCAACCGCAGGGTGGGATGCCCAATGGCTGCCGTCATACGCCGCACCTGGCGGTTTTTCCCTTCGGTCAATTCCAGGGCAATCCAGCAATCGGGCACGTTTTTGCGATAACGGATGGGGGGGTCGCGTGGCGGCACCTCCGGCGGCGGTTCCAGGCGCCACACCCGGCAGGGACGCGTGCGATGACCTTGAACAACCACGCCGCACGCCAGCTTTTGCAGCGCCGCATCGGTGGGCACGCGCTCAATTTGCGCCCAGTACTCGCGCGGGTGACCACGGCGGGGATGCAGAAGGCGGGCATTCCATTCGGGTTCATCGCTGAGCAGCAGCAGGCCTTCGGAGTCGGCGTCCAGCCGGCCAATGGGATAGACGCGCGGGGGAAGGTGAAAATCCGCCAGCGTCCGGTTGGCCGAGCCATCCGACGTGAACTGGGAAAGCACCCCAAACGGTTTATTCAGGGCGATGAGCATGGTTACGGCCGCACTTCCAACCGCAGCCAGAGGGCGGGTGGGTTGGTGGCATTGTCCAAGGGCAGGGTGAGAAAGCTGCTGCTGGCGCGCAGCCAATCGCGCACCACAAACCACTGGGTCAGGTTGGTGGAGCCGTGCAGGCGGTAGGCGCGGCCGGGCAGGGTGGGCCAGGTAATTTGCACGCTGCGGTCAGGATTGCGTCCGGGCGGGGTAAAAGCGAGACGGGACAGGGCATTGGTGGGGTTGGTGCCGGCAATGAACTCGGCGGCGTCGCTCATGCCGTCACCATCCGTGTCACCGGCGCCAGTGTAGCCGGGTGACACCACGCCCAAGAATTCCTGTTCCCACACATCGGAAAGACCGTTTTGATTGGTATCAGGAAAGGTGTATTGGCCGGTGAACACCAGCGTCTGGCCGCTTTCCAGGCGGGCATTTTGGGTGGCGGGTTTGGTGTAGTAGGGCACGTCGGAGTACTGAATCTGGTAGTCACCGGGAAGTGCGTTGGTGATAAGGGCAAAGGTGCCAGCGCCACTGCGGTTGACGGGGCCGGTGAGGGCAAAGAGGGTTTGGTCCAGGTTGTTGGTGATGATGATGGTGCCGGGGGTGATATTGGTGACCGTGATGCTGACATCATCCACCATCCAACCCGCCCGCGGGGCTGGTTCGAGCGACAGCAGGAGGTAATGCCAGACTAGATAGACGGTGCGGCCGGCATAAGCCGAGAGGTCAACTTCCTCCGCAGTCCATCCGGCGGAGAAATCGTAATACTCGGCCAGCGTAACCGGGTCACTCAGACGATTGGTGAAGACATACAGGATTCCGGTTTCCAGTATGTCTAATTCGCTCTGGGCCAAGAAATCGTAACTGTGCCAGAAATGGAGTTTGAATTGATTGCCGCCGGTGAGGTTGATGGCTGGGCTGATAAGGAAGGTTTCAGCCCAGTCCAGGCGGCGGCCATTGAGGTTGCTGCCCCAGGCGTGGGGCGGCGAATGGGCCGCAGTTTCTCCCCACGGGTTGTTGGGCGCGCCCCACATCCAGTCCGTCATGGAGTCGTCGCCGCTGAACACACTCCAGCCGCCGTCGGTGGCATCAAAGGATTCCGCAAGCGGTACGGTGCGGGGGCGCAGGGTGCGGGCGGCGTAGTATTGGCCCTGATTGTCATCCACCGTTACATTGCCGGCGGCGTCCCGGCTGACCACCTGGAAGTAATAGGTTTTATCGGGCAACAGTCCGTTGAGCATCAACTCGTGGTCAGTGTCGGTGGTGGCGCGATACGCGGTGCGGGTAAGCGCCAGGG
The DNA here is from genome assembly GCF_024832785.1 of Fontisphaera persica. Taxonomy (GTDB): domain Bacteria; phylum Verrucomicrobiota; class Verrucomicrobiia; order Limisphaerales; family Fontisphaeraceae; genus Fontisphaera; species Fontisphaera persica. The sequence continues at coordinate 2,312,369 of NZ_CP116615.1, read as the reverse complement.
GGGAGGGCGATTCCCCGAATTGTACCAGCGCTTCAGCGGGTTCCAAAGTGGTCCAGGAAATGGTGATGTCCTCGTAGTCCGGTTCGGCGAGCACATTGGAGATAACCGGCGGGGTCGTGTCCACCAGGGCATGAGAGCGCAAGAGGGCATTGGCAGAGGCGTCCAAGTATTCCGCCATCAGGGTATCGCCATGGCGGGCAGGCAGCCGTCCGGGCGTCGGCGCATTAGTGGGGGGCACCAGGGAGAGGAACCCACGAAACAGTCCTCGGCCGACGGTTTCCGTTAGCTGGACATTCAGACCGTTGGTGGCGGTGGGGCTGCGGACGGTGATGGTCAGGGTGCCCTGGCCGGCCAAATCACTGTCGCCCACCTCAATAATCATCTGGCTGGGCACGGTGTAGTGGCTGCGGTCCAGCGCAATGGCGCCCCGCCCGCCTTCGCCGGGGGCCAGGAAGTCCACCAGGTTGCGCACCAGACTGGCGCGGTTATTGGGCGCGGGGCCGGTCAGAGGCACGGCGTCAATGGGGAAGGCCAGGAACACCACGCGGCCGGTGGCATCGGTGCCGAGCGGAGGCGAGCGAATCCCCACAATTTCACTGGTGCCGGCCGCATAGAGAATGGGGACGGCATTGGTGGTGGGGAAGATGACATCGGCCACGTTGGGCGACTGGCCGAGCAATTCCAGAAAGTCGCTGGCGTAATTGCTGTAATCCAGGTCCATCAGCACACCGCTGGTGGTGGAATCAAAAGCCACGCCCTGGATGGTATCCACCCCGGCATCTTCAACGAACGAGGCCACCCGCAGCACGTTGGACTTGAAGGCCATGCTTCCCTCGCTGGTGCCCAGGCGGGAGAGCAACTCCATGGAAGCCAGTAATAGTCCGCCACCGGACTGGACATATTGATGCAAGGTGTTTTGCTGGGCGGAAAGCAAGCCCTGGTAGCCATACAGGCCGCCATACAAACTATCGCTCAGACGCCACCAGACAACTTTGAACGCCTTGAGGTCGTTGGTGGTGGGATAACCGCGGGTGGCCACTGGCCAGACCGCATAACTTATCCCGCTGGCATCCAGCGCGTTGGTGTAGGCCGAGAGCGGCACGCCGGGGCTGTCGTCCATGGGGAAAGTGGTGTAATCATCCACCAGTAACAAGGTGGGCGCGGCTACGGCGATGAACTGGAAACCGGCGCCGGCGTGGTTGTTGGTGCGGCGGTTGCCGGCAACATCCTCGGCCACCAGATAAAAGAAATACCGCTGGCCGGGGATTAAATCCGTCAACTCAACTTCCTGCGATGTACTCCGGCGCGGCGCGGCTGCCAGATTGGTTGCCGTGGTCAGGGTAACGCCAAAATACAGGGCCCCACTGGCAGGTTCATCCGTAGTCCAGCTAATCACCATGCGGCCAAGCTGATTGGTGATGAGAGGCGAGCTAATGACCGGCGGAATGAAATCGGCCTGGGCTGTGGCCGTGCGCCAGGTGTTGGCCGAGGCATCCAGATAACGAGCCTCAATCCAATCGCCATGAGCGATTTGCAGGCGCGCATCGGATGCGGCAGGGCCAGAGGCAGTGGCCACAGCGCCGGTGAACAGTCCCACAGTGCCGGCAGCAGTCAGTGTCACCGGCTCCCCGTTGGTTTCGGTGGCGCTGTGGATGCGTACCGAAACCGTGGATTGGCCGGCCAAATCCGAGTCGAAAAGCGATAGTTTAACCGTGTCTGTCGCCCGGTAGAAACTGCGGTCCATGAAAATGGCGCCCATCCCCGGCACGGGGAGCAGTCCGGAAATCACCAGCGCAAAGTCCTGGTCCACCAAGGGAGTATCCGCCCGGGCATCCATGGGCACGTTGCGCGCCTGGACGCGGACGGTGTATTGGCCGGGGGTGGGAGCGTTCAGCCGCACGCCCTCCACGTTGTTCAGGTTGTCGTAGGACGGCGGGTTGGGCGCGGATTCGCCCTCCCAGATTTGATTGCCGTGATAGCGCGTGCCGTCCGGGCCGATGACGACCACATCCAAATCATTGACCAGCGCGGGCAACGCGGCCGGCAGGCCGGGGACATCGGTATAGGTCAGCGTGACTTTCAACGGTTCGGCGCTGCCGCTGACCACAAAGCGGTATTCCCAGGCCTGGCCGGTGGCCAAAGTCACCGTTTGGTCCACCATGATATGCCGGCGTTCTCCTCCGATGAGTTCGGTCAGGTCCACCCGGCCCCAGCCTTCATCGTGATTGGGCACGGGTCCGGTTTCCACGGTGTCGTCCATGTCCCAGGCGCAGTCAATCAGCGCGGCCTTGACCAGGGCGGGCGAGGGCGTCTGGTTGGTGTGCGTCATGCGATAATATTGAACAAACACTGCGGCAGCGCCAGAAACGTGCGGGCCGGCCTGGCTGGTGCCGCCCATGTAGAAGTAATAGGAGGAAATGGGCGCCCAGGCGTTGTCTTCGGGGGCAAACGAGGATTTGAGCGAGGCAATCCACGTGCCGGGCGCGACCACGTCCGGCTTGATGCGTCCATCTTCGCAGGGGCCGCGGCTGGAAAAATCGGCCATGGTTTCAATGCCGTCCTCAAACAAAAAGAAACCGGTGCGGTCATTTTGTGAGGCGCCGGTGGCAATGACGTTTTTCGCCACCGCCGGGCTGCCGATGGTTTGCGCGCCGGGGCCGGCGTTGCCGGCGGAGAACTCGAGGATGTAAGGCTGGTCACCAAAGGCCAGTTCATCGGCATCGCGCACCAGGGCGTCAAACTCCATGGCGCTCAGGTCATAACGTCCATGAGTGTCATCGCCCCAACTGTTGGAGCCAATCTCCGCCCCGGCCCGCACGGCATCGCGGGTGAGCGTGGCAAAACTGGGCGGCGCCTCATACATGCCGGCCCCGTCAAACATGCGCTGGGTGACCAGCCGCACACCAGGGGCCACCCCCAGGCCATAGAGGTAACCATACTCATCCGTTTCCTGCGTCGCAGCGTTGCCGGCAATGATGCCGGCGACATGCGTGCCGTGGCCGTGTTCATCGGAGGCATCGGTTAAAGCGCCGTAATAGAAAAACGGTCCAATGCGTCCCCGGATGTCAGGGTGAATGGGCGAGGCCCGCCCGGTATCCAGGCCGCTGTCGGCCACGCTGACAGTCACGCCGGTGCCGTCAAAGCCCAGTTGATGCACCAGGGCGCGGGTGCCGATGTTGCCGTCCTCGCCCGCCACAATTTTCGTGGCTATTTCATCGTATAATTGGGGTTGGGCGGCGCGTTCAATCCACAGCACGGCCGGGGACTGGGCCAGACGCTGGGCCTGTTGAGGGGTGGCCCAGCCATGCCAAATCAATGTGTCACGGGTGCGGGTGGCGCGCTCAAAACCCGGCCAGAGCCGCCGCAAGGCGGCCAGCTCCGCCGGCCGGGGCCGGGGCGCGAGGAGAACCCGAATGGGCCGCCCAGGCTGCTCGCCAGCCGCGAGCAGGGGAGGGAAAAGCCCTTGTAGCACCTTATGTTCCGGGCGGTATTCTCCCACCCATTGCACATAGGGGCGCGCCGTCAGCGCCGGCACGGAGACTTCAGAGAGCCGGGCCACAAAAGCATCCTCGGGCACATGCCATAACAAATCCACCCCTTGGGCAGCCAGTTCCGTACGCCATTCCGGTTGCAATGGCCCGGTAAACTGAATGAGAAACAGGCCATTCACGGGTGGTACAGCCACGAGGTTGGCGCTGGCGGCGGCGGTCTTGGGCGGCGGGGTGATGCGCTCATTCCGCAGGCGGATTTCGCGGTTGGCGGCCAATGCTCCTGCGAGACTCCACAACCAAATGAGAACCACCAGCGCCCACCCGCCACACCTGCGCCTTCTGGCGCCCTTGCTGAGATACTTCACACTGGTACTTTAACCGAAAACCAGCGTGCCGACAACCCGGGCGAGGGAAAAGACATGCTTGCGACAAATCACTGGCCCGGTGGCGGCGTGCCTTTTACAATGTTGTCAATCAGCGGCTTGAACATGCCCTCAGACCGTAACGCTCAGACGACCGTTCCTCCTGCCTCTGGAGCCACGCCGAGCGCCGGTGCGTGGCGCGTGGTAGTGCTGCTGGTGCCCGTGGCATTGTTGAATTACATGGACCGGCAGATGCTGGCGGCCATGAAGTTTTCGGTCATGGCCGACATTCCGGACATTCAACTGGAAGCCAACTGGGGCAAGATTCTGGCCTTGTTCAAATGGACTTATGCGCTGATGAGCCCGATTGGGGGCTACCTGGCCGACCGTTTCAGTCGGCGGCATGTCATTGTTTTTAGTCTGGCGGCGTGGTCGGCCATCACGTGGGCGACGGGCCAGGTGCAGACTTACGGTGAACTCATGGCTACGCGCGCCATCATGGGCATCAGCGAGGCGTTTTACATTCCGGCGGCTCTGGCATTGATTGCGGATTATCATGCGGGACCAACCCGCTCGCGGGCGGTGGGACTGCATCAATTGGGCATCTACCTGGGGGTTATCATCGGGGGATTCAGCGGTTATGCTGCGGATCATCCCTCACTGGGCTGGCGCTGGCTGTTTGATGTGTGTGGTGTCCTGGGCGTGGTTTATGCGGCGCCCTTGTTTTGGGCGTTGCGCAACGCCCCGCCTCGCGCGGATGTGGCCGCGGCCTCCGGCGCACCGCCTGGCCGGGCTTTGCGGGAGCTGTTCGGCAACCTCGGTTTCATCCTGCTCGTGCTTTACTTCACCCTGCCGGCCATGGCGGCATGGATTGTGCGCGATTGGATGCCGGCCGTGTTGAAGGCCGAGTTTGGGATTGGACAAGGCAAGGCGGGGGTGTCGGCAACTCTCTACTGGATGGTGGCCTGTATTTTTGGTGCGCTGGCCGGCGGCTGGCTGGCGGACCGATGGAGCCGGCGTGATGTCCGAGGGCGGATTTATACCAGCGCCATCGGCACAGTCTGCGTGGCTGTGGCGATGTTTGGTGTGGGATATTCGCCGCAAACGGGCAGGCTGTGGGTGGCGGTCAGTTTTCTGGTTTTATTTGGGTGGGGCTGGGGATTTTTTGACGCCAACAACATGCCCATTCTATGCCAGGTGACGCGCCCTCACTTGCGCGCCACCGGTTATGGGTTGATGAACATGGTCAGCATCAGTTGTGGTGGGCTGGCCGATTGGTTTTTTGGCATCCTGCGTGACCAGCGGGTGCCTTTGCTCGCCATTTTTGGGATTTTTTCGGTGGTGGCCTTGTTGTCCGTCAGCCTTGTGCTACTCATTCAGCCCCGGCAGCGGGATGACCCGCCCGCGATGACCGGCCCTTGAAAACAGTCATGACCATGAAACCACATCATCCCTTGCACGGCATTGTGGCCGCGCCACACACGCCATTTCTGCCTGACGGCACGCTGCATCTGGCCGCAGTCGAACGGCAGGCAGAGCACTTGTTGAGACAGGATGTGTGCCGGGTGTTCATTGGCGGCACCACGGGCGAATGGGCTTCGCTGACTATGCCTGAACGGCTGGCGTTGACCGAACGCTGGCTTTCGGTAACGCAGGGGATGGAAATGAAAGTTGTTGTGCACGTGGGAGCCAATGCTTTGGAGGATGCCCGCACGCTGGCGGCCAGCGCCCAACGTCACGGTGCTATTGCCATGGGCGCCCTGGCGCCCAGTTATTACAAGCCGGCCACGGTGGCGGATTTGGTGGATTGGTGTGCAGGGGTGGCTTCGGCGGCACCCGAGACGCCCTTCTATTACTACGACATCCCGGGCTTTACCGGGGTCCACCTATCCATGCCGGATTTTGTGGAGCAGGCAGCGGAGCGCATCCCCAATTTTGCCGGGTTAAAATACACGGGCAGCGATTTGATGGCTTATCAGCATTGCCTGCGCGCAGCAGGCGGAACCTTGGATGTGGCTTGGGGGCGGGATGAATGGCTGCTGGCGGCCCTGGCGCTGGGGGCCAGGGGAGCGGTGGGCAGCACTTATAATTTTGCCGCGCCTTTATACCACCGGCTTATGGGGGCATTTGCACGCGGGAATTGGGATGCCGCTCGCATGGAGCAATACCGCGCGGTGCAGCTCATTGAATTATTGGCCCGTTACGGGTTTTTACCGGCCAGCAAGGCGGTAATGGCCATGGTGGGAGTGGAGGTGGGACCGACGCGGCCGCCCTTGCGTTGGTTGAGCGAAACCGAGAGGCAATCACTGCACCGGGAGCTGGAGCGGCTGGGATTCTGGGAATGGTTGGGCAAAACGGCATAAGCCAAGCTCTCCGTGCAGTCACCTGGCCTGTATCAACTCAAGAGTGTTTCCTCAGAACTTGCCTGCCATTGCCCCCGCGCCGCTCATGGCATGGATTTTTACTTTTGAACCACGGCCAGCCAGTCTTCTGCGGGGTCGGCAGGGGGTGCGCCCAGGGAAACTTTGGCGCCAGCATTGACCGTCGTGAGGGAGCCGTTTTGTAAAGGTCCGCCCGCGCGCGGGTTAAACCACTGCACTTTGAAAACGCCGGCGGCGCCTGTCAGGTCCAATTCCACCGGCCCGCTCTGCATGCCATTGGGTAAATAGACCAGGTAGATTTCGCCGGTTTTGGCCAGGCAGTATTTGCTGTTGTCGTTTTTCAGATTGCCGATGAGCGCGTTGGCATTGCGCATTTCCCAGAAGGGAATCTTGTGGTCGGCAAAGAATTGCAGGGCCAATCGGCAGTAGTCCCAGGAGCGGTCGCGGCTCCGCCAATCCTCGCAGGCCAGGTCGTTTTGCGGCAATTTGTAGCCGAAGTAATACTCCACACCGGCGCCGCCCGCCATGAGGTTGCCCCAGAGGGTGAGCTTGCGGATGTCATGCAAATCATAAGTTCGGTTGCCCTGCTGGGCCTTGCCGTTGAAGCCGGCATAACCGGGATCCGGCGGCACGCCCAGGTCAGCCGGGCCTTGTTCGTCATTGGCCACCACCCACGGCTTGCCGGCCTTGGCCGATTCCTGAATCCATTTCAAGGTGCGTTGGTGTGTTTGGTCCCAGCCATTTTGCAGGGACGCTCCCGTCAGCACCGATTGGTCGCCCAGCAGGGGGGGGTACACGCGGTCCTGCCAGTGCGGATAAGTATGGACGACGATGGGGTGGTGGTACGGGTCGGTGTCCCGAATAAACCTGGCCATGGCGCGCTGTTCCTCGGGGGTCTGGGTGTTTTCCTCGCCCAGATTCCAGTTGAGCGCCAGGGCGTGGGCAAAGCGGGCAATCAGCTCGCGGCAATACAGTTTGCGCTCCGGCCCCAAGGCGCCACCGTCCAGCGCCGCCGGCACCGTGGCCGGGGTGTCGCGGTCGCCGAGGCGGTTGTCATCCATCTCTGTCTCCTGCAATTTGAAGTGCAAATACAATCCCAGGCGGGTGGCGTGCTCGAACACGATGCCCCATTGGTCGAGTTTGGAGCAGTCGTAGTGCATTTTTTCCGTGGGCTCGACAAAAGGCCAAACGTCATTTCCATCGCCCCCGACATTGTAGGGAAGGAAAGAGAAGGCGTTGCAGCCTTTGCCGGCGAGGTAATTGAGCGCCCCAATCAGGCCCTTGCCTTTGCCGTCCTTCCAGGTGGGATCGCCCGGCCGCCAGTCCGCCACGTGGGCCTGCCAGGTTTTAAGTCCCGCAGGCAAGGCCTCGCCGGGGCGCGCCTGGCGGTTGAGTTTGCGGGAATGCGTGCCGTCAAAGTCCGCATAAGCCAGGAGATTTTCTGGGGCGTCGGCGCCGGCTTTGAGGAAGTAGTCACTGGTGCCCGCAAATTGCAGGTGGTGTTTTCCCACGTATTGCAGCCGGCCCCTGGCGCGAAAATCCCGGCCCGTTTTGTCTGTGGGCGCGATGGTAAAACTGCCGGTGCGGCCGTGACCGATTACGGGTGCGCCGGTGGGTTTGTCTTGCAGGGCGGCTTGCGGGCCTCTAAGGAAGGAAATGGTATAAGTCCACCGGCCAGGTTTGTCCGGGGAAAGATGGGCGCGCCATCGCGTGCCTGCCTCGGCGGAGGAATGAGCCGCGTTGCCGTCGGCCGCAAAGTAACCGGGCACGCGATAGCGCGGCGCGCCGGACTCGTGCACAAATTCTACCGTGAGGCAATAATCCGTGAAGGGGTTGGGCTCCTTGTCCTGCTCGTGGGCGAAGGGGCCGTCCACCGTCAGCGTGACCTTGTGCCACTGTTTCAATTCGCCTGAAATGGTAATCTCGCCCCGGCCATCGGGCTGTCGGGGCTGGTGCAAGGGCAGGCCGGCAGGGTTGGCCGGCACAATGGCCGCTGCGAGGAGCAGGGCGGCCGTGGCAATGCAAGCGGGGGTGAGGTTGCGGCGCATGTTGCTGGAGTTGGAGTTGGTAGTTAAAGCGGTGATACTTTGCGTCAGCATGTCGGTACCGTCCACATTGCCATGAATAACGACGTAATCAAGGTTGGAGTCTGGTCTTTAGGGGAAAAAGCGCTGGATTTTACGCGGGGTTTTGTCCCTCAGCCCAAGACAAGAGGATAACGCCCTCATCGGACGATTCTGGCCGTCAGGTACTGGAAACACGATTCACCCAAGTCGCCTGCTGCAACGCCTCTGTTCGGCATCGTTTTAATGTCACGCCCTGTGAACTGTAATGCCGGTTGCGGCAGGAGGATGTAAGCTTGGCAAAAAGCCGCGCAGGCTGAATAATCGTTGGCCATGGAACCACAGCCACCGGTGTTTCCGGGATTTTTACGCGACCTCTCGCCGGAAGCCGTCAGCCGGCTGGGCGAGCAGGGGTTGCGCGAGCATTTGCTGGCGCAGGCGCGCGCTGCGCATGGCCGCCATGCGCCGCTGACCTTTGAGAAATTGCCGCAACTTTTGAGTGATCCGGATTGTGTGCGTCATCCGGTGCGGCTGGTGTTTGATTTGGGGCCGATGGCGCCGCATCAGTTTGCCGAGCCGGCACCAGACCCTCAGGAGCCAGCCGGCCCGATGCGGGTGCTGTATCTGCGCCCGGCCTTGCGCGACAAGCCAGACCTTGTGCCGCTGGCGGTGGCTTACCTGATTCCTGTCATCAATTACGGCGAATTGATTAAAGATGAACACGCCTTGCTTTACGGAGCCACGTTGCTCGGCTTGGGAGAGGAAGAATATTACCAACAGCTCTGCGCCATGGCGGATGCCTGCGGGGTGGCTTCAACGTTGACCTAAACGCCGCCGCTTTGGCGGCTGGCAGGCATGGCTTGCAATTGACGTATAACTTTCGCAAGTTGTATCCGCATGGTTGTGGTGAGGGAAACAGCAAAGCTCGCGCGCCTGATTCGCAGACCCGGGAGCTGGGTGGGACTGATGGTTCTGTTGCTGGTCGCCGTGGGCTGCCGCACGGCAGTACAAACGGTGAGAACTCAGCCGGCTCCGTCCCGGTCCAGTCTGGAGCAGGAGGGCGTGGTGCTGGCAGCAGTGACTGCTTTGGGGGGAGGGGAATATGTGGCCGCGGATGCCTTGGGAGAGGTGGTCCTCAAGCAATTTCGGGAGGCGCGGCCATGGCTCAAGCTCCTGCCTCTGGAGCAGGCGCGTCTGGCCATGACCCAGAGCCGGCACGAGGACCTTATGAAAAAAGTGGCCAAAACCGGCCGATGGACAGACGAACATTTCGCGTCGCTGGCAGCCCTCACCAACATCGCCCGTTATGCATTGGTAGTGGATGTGGCCCGTTCACAAGAGAGCCAGACGGTGTACCGGAATTATCAGGAAGAATACCTTTACCACGGGGCGGTGGCCACGCCCATGACTTACGAGGTGGTCAGCGGTGGCCGGCGAACCGTCACCCTGGTCTTTTACCTGCGGGATTTGCAAACAGGCAAAACGGTTTGGGTCACGTCGGGCACTGCCATGCGCCGTGCTTTTGTGCGGCAGAGCGGTTACGAACATTTATACCGGCCAGCGCCCCCTGCTGGTATTCCCTCGGTGGTGGAGGTCAGCGAAACCATCGCCCGCCAGGTGGCCCGGCGTCTGCCAAAATAACATGCGAACATAAGAACTTATGGAATCCAAGGTATCACTCCCTGACGCTCCGAGACATCCTCTGAACACGCTCTGGTGGAACCGGTGCCGTTACACCTTTTGGGCGCCCACGTATGACTCATTGGTCACGGTTTTCAATCGGGCGCGGCATCGGGCTTTTGAATTGCTGGCTCTCCAGCCAGGAGAGCGCCTGCTGATTGCCGGGGCGGGAACGGGCCTGGATTTGCCCTTCATTCCGGCGGGCGTGCGGGTCACGGCGGTGGATTTAACCCCTGCCATGCTCAAACGTCTGCAAGCCAGAGCCGAAAAGTTGGGTTTGCCCGTGGATGCGCGAGTCATGAATATCCAAGACTTGGAGTTTGCGGATGCCAGCTTCGATGCCGTGGTTTTGCATCTGGTCGTGGCAGTGGTGCCAGACCCGATTCGTTGTTTGCGCGAGGCGGAGCGCGTGCTTAAACCGGGCGGCCGCATTTCCCTCATGGACAAGTTTCTTCCACCCAAGGGTTGGGTGCGGCATTTTTTGCAACTGACCAATCCCATCCTGGGCTTGTTTTCCAGCGAGGCCAACCGCGAGCTGGCTCCGATTGTTGCCGCCACCCGACTGGTCAAGGTGCACGAAGAGCCGGCCGTGGGACGCGGCTGGTTTCGACTGGTGATGTTGCGCAAGCCTGAGCGCTAATTCGCCAGCCTGATTTCCTCCAATTCCACCCGCACGCCGGCCCGGTTGGCGGGGTCCAGCCGCAGGCGTGTGATGATGCCGCGCCAGCGGAGGTTTTCCGACACCCGCAACTCGTAGTCGTGCCATTGCCCGTCCACCTCCACGGGAAAGCGCAAACTGCTGGCTTCACTTTCTGCCCAGCGTTTGGTGCGCCAGAAAAGCTGGGCGTGGTCGCGAAAAGGAGGCCCTGCGGTGGGGGTCAACCGCAGGCGCAACGATACTTTGGTCCAGTGGGAAGCGGAGGCCTGCATCGGCGGACCAAAGAGCGCCGGGTCCTGGCCGGCGGTTAACGTGCGCAATACCCCGTCCTCCACCTTGACGGCGTCGCAGTTCATGGTGTTGTCCCACCCCTCCGCGTCTTGCGCAAAAGTCCACGCCGTGCGGCCTGGTGGTTCCGGCGGCACATCGTAGGGGCCAAGTCCCACGTCCACCGGGGCCAGGTCCTGGTGTGGGGCGGGCGCGGAGGTGAAGGCTTCACGAATGGCATCCAGGTAGGCAAACCCGTGCTCCTGATGCGGCTCGATATACGAGCCTTCGCCCCACTCATTCCAGGCTTCAATCAAAATAGCGGGCAACAGCCGCGGGCGTGCTTCTGGCCGTTCCAGCCAGGCTCGGGCCTGACGCAAATGTTGCTTGAAAAGCTCGGGGGTGCGTCCGAAGCGGACCATGGCGGTTTCCCCGTGCCACGGCCGGCTGTCCCAGCCTCCGCTCAAGGGCAGCATAAGCGGCAGGCGGCCCTGGGTAATGAGGGCTTCCCATTGCCGATGGTAGCCTTCAATCAAAGTGGAAAACGGCCCGCGTTTTTCCTCCCCCCGCAGACCCAGCGCTGCCCAGTTATAGCAGGTGACGGCGTCATACCCCTCTTCCGCCGCTTCTTGAGGGCCGCTGACACAGGCGACCAGAAACAACCCCGGCAGCCCGGCGCGCCGGCATTCCTCGCGCATGGCGGCAAAGGCGCGGCGGGTGCCTTCGACGCCCAGGTCACTGCGGAAATTATGCGGACTGAAGATGATGACCACCGGCTTGCCATCGAGGCGGTAATATTCTGGACGTTGAAAATAATGGCTAATCCAGTAACGAGTGACCTCAAGGGAATCTTCCAGCGAATGGGTTTGGGGCGGATTGTGATTGGCCCACAGCAGGCAGAACTTGAGCAGTTGCCGGTAGCGGGCCTTGAAATAGCCGTCATGCAGGGCGTGCTCGAGCTGGCGGCTGCCCTTCACCCAGTACCAGTCATACGCAAAAAAGGTAATGCCATGCTCCACCGCCCATTTGATGTGCCAATCGGCGATCTCCGGCAGGCCCTCCTGATACCATCCAAGCAAAGGCTGCCGTTCCGGGAAACGTTGCACGGGGTGCCACTGGCTGGCAGTGCGCCAGCCCGGAAAATAATAGACCCCTACATCCCAGGGGCCGCGCACAGGTTGAGGCGGAGGCACATACGCAGCCGGACGCCGAGGGGGAGGCGTGGAGGGCACAATAATTCTGGCGCTGGCGGTGCTTGGCTCCGCCTGAGGGGCGGTCACTTGGAGGGCGGCTTCGTAAAGTCCGGGGGCGTCCGCTTGAATTTGCCAGCTTGCCTGGGCCTCCTCATCCACGGCCAGGGTGGCGGGCAGGGGGACAAGTGGCCGCAGCAGACGCAGATTGCGCGGAAGGTTGAGGTGAGCTTGGAGGTTGCTGGCGATGGACCCGCCTTGGTTATGCACAATCGCTTTTAACGTCGCAGGTTTGCCGCTTCGCGGAGTGGCAGTGTCCAGCGCGAACAGGACTGTTTTGAGTTGTGGCGGGCCCAAGGGGGTGTCGCTGCCCGTGACGGCACGAATAAAGGCCGGACTTTGAATGGCATCCGTGGGGGCTACTCCTAGCGCGAGGATGCGTCCCTGCCACGCCGGAGCGGCCAGCATGTCCACGTTGTAATACCGCATCTGCCCATCGCTGATGATGGGAAAGGCGAGGGAATGCAGCCCGCTTTGGCGGTCCGTGGCAAAGTAAATGCGGCCTTCGCGGCCGGCGGCGGCCGCCATTTGCAGCACAACATAATTCATCTTGGAGGCGTCCCATGGCACAGGTGGCGCCCAAAGAAAATCGCCGTGGGTCGCGCTTTGCCAGGCGAGGGTTTGATTGGTGAGCCATAAACGGCCGAGGCCCCACGCCTGCCAGCCGGCCAAACCTTGGTCAAATTGGAAATGAGGCGTGTCCGCCACGGGGGGCATGTCCAATTCCACCACGCGCACGTGGTCCAAGGCAAACTCCATGCCGTCGGCCAGGTCCAAGCGCAGGCGGACGATTTTGCCCTCCCGGTGCCAGAAGGGTAGCAGGCGGTAGGTGCGCATGGCGCCATCGCCCACCACATAAAAATCCGTGGTTTTAGCGCCGGAAAATCCCCCATAACGCCCCTCACGAGTATTGCTCCAAAAAACCTGGCACATGCCATCTCGGTTGGCCGACAGGCGGATTTCAATCACCTGCCAGGGGGAGGCAACAAGGTTGAGGGAAGGCTGGTATTCGAGAATTGGGTCGTTACCCACGGCCCGCCCGGAGAGGACCCCCTGGGCCACTTGCGCGCCCTGGATGTGGCCATTGGCCTGCCAGCCTTGGAATTGGCCGGGCTGCGCGAAGGTCCATTCCACCATGACCTTTTCGGCGGCGCCTGCGCCCGCATGGAGCCACAAGGCCGCGGCGAAAAGCATGGCCGTCCTCGGCATCATGGCTTTTGCTGCAACGTCCCCACCAGGCCGCCATAGGGCAGCATCTTAACGACGGGCGTCTGGCCGCGTTGCCAGTTCAAGCGCTGCACGTTAAAGGTGCGCGCGTCGGCGCCGTCGCTCATGACCAGCAATTCGGCCTGCGCCAGATTCAGCCAGGAGCCGAATTCTAGACGCACTTCGCGAGGCTGGTTTTGTCCATTCACGCCCGCCAGGTGCCATACTGACCCTTTGCGCCGGGCCAGCACGATAAACTGGCCGGGATAACCCGCCACCAAACGTGTGTCATCCCACGCCACGGGGAGGTCTTTCAGCCATTGTTTGGGTTCGGCGGGCAGGGCGCGATAGGCCTCCGGTTTGTCGGCAAAGTGCACCCACGCCGATTCAAACAACGCGGCGAGTGCCAGCTCGTGGGCGTAAGTGGTCAAGTGTTTATGATTGTGCTCCGTGAGTGCCACCGGGGTATAGTCCATCGGTCCCACCACATTCCGCGTGAACGGAGTGATGGTGTTTTGCACGGGAGCGCGCTGCGGAAAATCGCCGGTGAAAATGTAGTTTTCCGCACCTCGCACCGCCTCCATGGAGAGCAGGTGGGGATAGGTGCGTGACCACCCGCGGGGCAGGGTGCAGCCGTGGAAGTTGACCAGGATTTGATAATCGGCGGCGTCCTGCAAAATCTGGTGATAGAGTTGAATGACGTTTTGTTTGTCACTTTGGAAGAAGTCCACCTTGATGCCCTTGACCCCCGATTTCTTAAGCCACTCCAGCTCGAAGCGGCGGACTTCGCGATAGGTGAAGCCATCACGCGGTTTCTCGGTGACGATGTTGTGCGGTCCCCCCGAGTTGTACCAGAGCAGGATGCCCACCTCTTTGCTTTTGGCGTGGCGCAGGACGTCGCCCAAACTGCCATTGTCCATGAGCGTCCAGTTGGCGTCCACCAGCACGTATTCCCAACCCATTTCTGCGGCGAAGTCCACAAACTGTTTCTGTTTGGCGGCATCTTGTGGACTGGGCGGGTCCGACCACCAGCTCCAGGCCACCCGGCCCGGCTTGACCCAATCCGTGTTTTTAAGCGCGCTTGGCGGGCAAAGGTCCTCCACCAGGGTGGACTCCACGATGTTGGCCAGCGAGTCTCCCAAAATAATAACGCGCCACGGCATTTCCCAGGGAAGCGTCGAAACCGGGAATGGGCTGCCCGTATTATGGCCTTCATCGGGGGCTGGCCAGCGCAGCCGATAAACGCCTTGGGGCGCCTGGCTTTGCAGGCGTGTGCCGCAGTAATTGGTGCCCAGGGCAGCCTCGGTGATTAATCCCCAGGCGCGCGCATTGGCGGTGCGAAAGAGCACGGGGTAGGACCAGCCGTTGGTGATGGGTGATGGCGTGCCAATGGGGATTTCATTCTCGTAGTAAGTTTCGTAGGCGGGCGCATAGACGGTGACGTGATCGGCGGGGTGCGCCCACATCCGGCCATCCAAGGGCAGGGCAAACCCGGTGGCTTCAGCGGCTACCATCGCGGTGGCCAGGGGCATGCGCTCGGGCAGCCGATAGCGAAAGGCCACCCCGTCATTGCTTGCCCGAAAATCCACCTCCAAGGCACGTCCTTTTTCTCCGCGCAAAACCAGCGTTAATTGCCGGGCCTGATGCAGACGCTCACGGCGTTTGCCGTGCAAGGCAGCGTAGCGCTCCTCAATGGACTTGGGCGGCAGGGCCGTGACCACGGCCAGGTTGCGGCTTAAATCCACATCGGTGAGGGTCAGGCCAAGTGGGGAATCATCCACCACAGTTTGCCCGTTCAATTCCACGCGGTAATAGAGACGGCGGCCGGAGGGATAATCCCGTTGTTTGCCCAAATCGGCCAGGCGGATGACTACCTTGATTTTTTCGTTGGGGGAGGAAACCGTCCAGTTTGCCGGAGCGGCCGCCGCCGCTTCCAGCACTCCGAACCATGCCAAACCCAACCCGATGACCACTTGCCAACGCGATGCCATGCCCAAAAGTCTGGCCTGCCGGTACTTGCGGGAAAAGCTTTTTGTTTGCGGGAAAATTCAAAACACTTGCTCAGATGATTCGCCGCTCATCACGGTGGGTTAACCCTGATGTTGAGGCGGGCTCCATTCCTGCCGCAAGGAACATGACCAGGAGCCAACCCCCTTGTCGGGGCGTCCTGGTGGTGTTGCCGCCCCGCCAGCGTGTCACTTCACCACTTCGTCTTCCCGCACCAGCCGCACGCTGCCGTCGGCAAAGCCCGCATGCGACCGCCCATGCGTGTGCCGTGCCGTCAGGCGGTCACTGGGATGCCCCGGCAGGCAGGCGCCGTCATTGGGATGCTCTTCCTCAAACACCACCACCGTGGCGGCGGGTTGCCTTCCGGCCACGGCGGCCAGGTGCAGGTGCATATTCATCGTGTAGCTGAATTGAAACTGGCGATGCCGCGTGTCCAAATCACGCGGGCAGGCCATCGTGCGCGAGGAAATCTCCCCCAGCCACGGCGCCAGGGCGCTCTGCTCAATGCGGCGGCCCGGCTGCCAGTGCAGCCAGTCTTGCGGCAGTTCCTCCCCCAGCCTGCCACAGGCAGGATAAGCCGCCTGCTGGGCGGTGTAATTCTGAAACGCCAGCGTCAGCCGCTTCACATTCATGGAGCAGGCCGCCTCCTTGGGGCGCTCGCGATTCAGTGAAACGAAGGCCAGTATCACCATCCCCAAAATGCCCAATACCAGCAACACCAGCGCCACCTCGGCGCGGCTGGCGCCCACCACCCAACGCTTTACGGTGTGGTCGTGGTGGGGTCGCATCTTTCCCTAAGGCCGCGCCGGCACACTGGTATGTTCCACCAGCCAGCGCATGTCCCGGTCTGTTGGTGGCGTGTAAAACGGCACCCCGCTCAAGTGCATCCCCGGTCGCAACGGGGGCTGTGTCGTCGGCTCCCGCCATTTCTTTGTATCCACATGCCCATCGGCAAAGGACAGTACCGCCGCGCCGTCGTGGTAATTGGCCGGCGTGTCAATGATTGCGTACCGCGCCGCCATGGCCACGGCGAAATAACCGTCATTGATCGAGTCCTCCCGCTCTTCAATGAACACCCACATGCCGGCGGGATGGGGGATTTGCGCTGACCTTCGGAATGTCACGTAGTTGGTGTCCTGCCATACACCCGTGCCGTTCATGTAGGCGTTCATGGCCACGGTGCGCGTGCGCGGCAAATCCACCCCGTCAATTCGCACCGTGCTGCGGTCGTGCGCGCATTTGTAGAGCTGCGGATTCCGCGTGTACGGCCCCAGCGACCCAAAAGCGCGGTACTTTGCGCCCACAAGCAGCTCCGTATCCACCGATTCCCTTTTGTCTCCCCGCTCGCTGTCCAGCCGCAGCCACCCCGCCACCCAACTGGGCTGCTCCGCGCTTTGCCCCGCGCCTGGCTGATCATTATTCGGCGGCAGCTCGTGGTGGTCGACCTCATACATTTGCCAGGCCGCCTGCAACTGGCGGAGGTTGTTCAAACATCGCACCGTCACCGCCCGCCGCTTGGCGGCGCCCAGGGCCGGCATGAGCAACGCCGCCAGCACCGCAATGATGCCCACCACCACCAGCAGTTCCACCAGCGTGAAGCCCTGCCGCAGCGCCATGGGATGTCTCAGTTTCATGGCGTGGAACGCATTTGCCGGAAAAGTTTCACTGCGGCGAGTACCAGCAGTCCGTTGCGTATCACCAGCACCAACGCCTCCACCAGCGACTCGCCCGTGCTGTAATGGTAACCCGGAAAAATGATGGGCGTGATGAACGCCGCCACCGTAATCCACAACAGCGGCCGCGTCCACTGCCCCAGAGCCGCCACCGCCACCACCACCGACAGCCAAATCATGTACTGCGGGCTTAGGATGATGTTGAAGGCCACAAATGCCAGCAGGGGCAGTAGCAGCACTCGCGCCAGCTCCGGCAGGCTCAATCCTTCTTTGGCCCGATACAGACGCCAGCAGGCTGCCGCCACTCCCGCCACCGTCGCCAGCACAAACACCGCCCATGCCAGCGGGAACAACCGCTCGGCCATCGGCCCCTTCACCTCCAACCATGACTTGATCCATTTATATTCCGCAGCCCATAATCCCAGATGCTTCCCCAGCCAAATAACCGACGCAAACAAACTCTCCACTTGCAGGCCGCGTTCGGCATGAAAATCCAAAAACCGCCACCACGGCGCCACCAGCCCCATGAGCACCAGCGGTGCCGCGCCGGCCGCCAGGCCAAGGACAAACGGCCTGAGCCGCCCGGTCCGCCACGCCAATACCAGCAACGGCGGCACCCACACCACCGGATACAGCTTTGCGCCGATAGCCACCATCAACAACACGCCCGCCAGCCCATGCCGCTGCCGCCACCACGCCAGCAACACCCCCAAACATAACGCCGCCGGGATCAGGTCATACCGTTGCAAATAAAAATAGTGATTCGGCGCCGTGCACAGGCAAAAGACCACCAGCGGCAGAAACATCCGCGCCGGCGGCGCATACACGGCCGCCGCTGGCCCTTCGTCCGGCGGCGCGGCGGCCCCCTGCTCCCGCCACCAGCGGAACACCATCCATAGCAGCAGCCCCTTCACCAGCCAGTCCACCAACAGCATTTGCGCTGAGAACGCGGCCAAATGACCGCGCTCGCTGGACCGCAACGCCGTCACCAGAAAAAACGGCACGGCATAAGGCGGGTACTCCAGCACATAATCGCGGTAAGGCAATCGCCCGTCCAAGGTATTCAGTGCCACCTTTTGGTATAATTGAACGTCCGCATGCGGATTATGCCGTAATCCGCGAAACAACTCCGCCACCACCACCAAGCTCAAAAAGCCCACCAAAAAAAATATCCAAAAACGCCGCGGGTCCGACATCACCTCCACCACCACTCGCCCCGCCGCCCAACGCGACAACAATGCTTGCGGAGATTCATCCACTGCCACTTTGTCTGGTGATCCTTGCTCGTTCATGTCCAATTAACCCGGTTTCAAGTAGCACTTGCGCTCCGCATTCTCCCTTTGGCGTCTTGCCGAATGGCATTCCCCCTCAACTCGCCCAGCGATTATGCACGTACAACGCCGTGAAATACAACTGCAACGTCCCCATCAGCGCCACCAAATACCACAAAACCCACCGCGCCAGTCCCTCCCGCAAATACACCGCCAGCGCGATGAACATCGGAAAGGCCATCATCATCAGCCGCGGATACGACCAGTAGATGTGTGTCAGCCCAGGCACGCCACCCACCAGCAGCGCATACGCAAAATACCGTTCGTCCATCCGCCACACCAGCACCAGCGCCTGCGCAAACAGCACGTAATGCAACCGGTCCACGGCCGAGTTCAGGCCCCCGTGAAACTCGCCGATGTTCAGCAGCCCCCGAATCGCCTGCCCCACGTTCAGCAGGTTGTCAATGCTCGGCTGGTTGGGATAGTGCTTTTGGGCCGCAAATCCCTCCAGCGCGTTCCCCGTAAAATACCACATCACCCCAAAGTAACTCAGGTACCCCCCCAGCGGCAGCAGCAGATAGGCATACTCCCGCCAGCCCCGCCGGCTCCGCCACAGTTGCAGGAAAAATACCAGCAACACAAACACCCCCACCGCCCGCGTCAGCGGCATGAAATAGGCATACAGTCCTGCCGGCAGGTATTGCTGCCGGAGCAAGTGCCGCAGGCAACTGACCGACAACCATAAAAACAGCGGCTCGGTGTAGATGAGATGAAGGAAAATGGCGCCGGGGAAGACGAGGAGAAGCGCCAGGGCCCAGCGGGCGGCAGACGTTCCGTGTTGTTCCCCGACCAACCGGTAAAACTGCACCAGCCCCAAAAGGGAAAACAGGTTGGCCAAGATGAGGCCTGACCAAAACAGGTCACCGCCTGTGAATAGAGAACCCAGTCGTATAAGCCCCGGCCAGAGGGGATAGAAGGCGCAAATTCCTGTGCCGGCAAGATAGCCGCCATGCGCAATCTTCAGATATAGCGCCGCATCCCACGTGGAAAAATGGCTGGCCAACGTCGGCCCCCCCTCCAACGGCCAGCTTGTCACACGCCCCCAACTGCCCTGCTCCCACCATGGCAAAACGGTAATGCAAATAAAGGCCGCCGCAAACCAGCCAGCCTTAGCAGCGATAAGCACGCCAATAATCTTCCTCATGAACTACCGTCTATCTTTTGCTTGGCTGCCACCCACGTCCGGGCAAACAAACCGCATATCAGGATGAATGAAACCAGGGACGTTGCCAATCCCAACCGCTCCTGCGTCGTGCGTTCCAGTTGCAATTCAACCCGATGTTGCCCCTGAGGCAAGGCCACCTCTACCAACCCATCCGGCACCGAGGGGTAAACCAAGAGATGTTTGCCATCGGATCGCGCCGTCCATCCAACAAAATAGTACTGCCGAATTCTTATTATGCTTGGCTCATAGGCTTCGATGAGCACCGCCAACCGGCGCGGCTCCCACCGCATCAACGTATGCTCTTCCGCTTCCGTTTTCAATAAAATAAACCAAATGCCCATCGGTCTAAAACAACCAACTATTTTTAAACCCATGAAAAGGTGGTTATCGCTCCTGTTGACCATACAGGAGGAGGTCGAACATAAACTCTAAATATTTTACTAATAAGTCAATTGTGTTGACAGAGTTTGTTCCATATTACCAACACCAACACCCTACAGTAGTAGTACCATTATATGTATATGATGAACTATAAGGGCAACGGCATTCCCATGTTACATTCCCCGAATCTTCCAGCACTTGAAATGGGCCAATGCAATTGCCAACATAGGTATTGACTGTAACCATTGTGTTGGTCGGAGCATTATTACAGTAACCCGTCCACGCAGGAGCGCAGAACCCACAGCGGGCCGTGCCTTGGGGAAATCGGACATATGAACAAGTACCACTACATACCAGCCCATTTGTCGAGGTACCGATGCTGCAAAAGTCTACTATTGTCTCGTCGTAATATGAACACCTATCAAGCCATCCCGCTTGCAGCAGACAATAGCCAGCTAGCAGTGATGTTAATGCCGCTATCGAGGTGCGTACGGTTTTTCTGATGATTTTCATAGTTTTATTTTTTGTTTTTTGGGGTTCCAGTCGCCTTCCACGAAAGCCATAGCACCAGCACGGGCAAACATACAAAGCCAGCACAAAAGGCCGCTTTCAAAGGCGAAAAATCGAACTTCCGGCTCTCCTTGTACTTTGCTTCGGCAAGCGATGTCAGTCGAGAGTCCATCGTATCAATTATCCATTGATTGGTTATGGAATATTGTATGCCATGAACATTCAGTTTTTCGCTTCGAAAACGGCCATCACTCACATCAATGCGTTTGTTAGATGGAAGTGCGGGGAGAACATGAACCTCACTTAGGGAAGATATTTTATTGGCAATGCCAATGAATTCCACGGAGAAGTTGGTGCAATAGCCTTGAGGAGCCGCTGCTGCCTTGTTCGCGTTGGTTGCTGAACCCGTTCTTTTTTCGATGTTATAGATGCTCAACTTGTATCTTGCGGGAAGGCTCATACCGCCGTAGTTGGTGATGCTTTCAACTGCATAACACCATACAGGGCCTTGCTCTTTCAGTTGCCTAATTGTACGTCTCAAATTTGACAGACCCAGTCTCACCGTGGGTGGCATGCGTTCAAAATATATACCTTCCATGATCTCTTTGGCATGGCTAACTCGGTTTTCAGATATTTTCCATCTCGCACTTTCCGGAAAAAACGGTGGCCGGTTGAAGAACTTAATATCCGCCTCAAACATATGCTCCAGCGGATCCGGAACAGCCCAAAGTGCAGGAATATATTTATTCGTGCTCGCATAAGCCCCTGATAAATAGGCAAACCAAGGCACTCTCACTGGATAGGGTTCAAGGGGGTAACAATCCGTATAAATGTGCGCCGCCATGGCAGGTTTTTCATCTCCTGGATCATAAAATAAGGAGTAAGTGTTGGTCCCATCACAGCCTAATTCGTAATATTGCTCGCTCGTTATATAGCTTCTCATTTTCCATGTGTTCGGCTTGATGTGCCATACGGTATAATTATACACTTGATTCGTGTTGACGCTTTTGTCAGCATTAAAAAAAACGCATTGTAAAGTACCCTCAACTTCATACGGTAAAAAGGTGTTACTCGCAATTTGGGCTTGACCGATATTTACAGTGCAAAAGCATACAATACCCAGTATGGCACAGGTACGGCTACTTCTTACACATTTATTGTTTTGCCCACCCAAACCATGCATCCACAATCCCACAATACTTCCTATGCCCATATACGATAAAATACCATAAAGGACATACCGCACCGGAGTTTCTGCTGCAAACGCCGCTGCCATTGAGCCAATGCAACGACAATTGGTCGAGTACCCAAATAAGTATAGACCGAGGCGATACCAAACAAAAGCCATGGTCAAGGCCAGCACCGCCGCCAGTTTCAAGCGTCGATCGCGCCCAAATAGAATATAAAAGCCAATAACATACTCGAGCAGCATCGCAAAGGCCACCACATCGCGATTCTTCATAAAGCTGACCACCGGGTCGGGGAGCAATCGGTCTCGCCAATCGGGCGATGTTCCAAATAGCTTTAGCGATGCTGTAAGTAAAAGAACCACAGCAACGCTCAAAAGGTACCCGTTTATCAACCAAAAATGAAGCCGGCTTTGTTTCCCTTCAGTCATAGCGCTACGGTCCCTGTATTTTCCAGTTTATGCGGCTGTTGAGCACGTAGTTCCATAAGCTCACGATGACGATGGTCAAGAAATTAGCCATATATAGGTTCATTCCCAGCAGGGAATGAAACAAGTTCAACAGCAGCACGGCCAGTCCGATGCCGGCGCCGCAAATCAGGTTGAAGAGCAGGAAGCGCCGGGGCCAGCCTTGGTGGCTTGGAGCGCCCCTCTCAGGCGGACGGAAGGTCCACAGCTCGTTCCACAGAAAATTGTTGGCAAGGGCGGTCTCGGCGGCGAGAATTTTGCTCAAGCTGAGGTTCAGCCCAAGGCATCGCGGGTCGGCCAGGAGAAACAGCATCCCCATGTCCACCACCACACCGCTCCCTCCCACCACGCAAAACTTGGCAAAACGGCAAACCTCAAGCTTCGTCCCCGTACGAAACCACTGGATAACGCCCTCCTCCCGGCCTATCTTTGCCGCGCTCATCTTTGCCGCGCTCATCTTTGCCGCGCTCATCTTTGCCGCGCTCATCTTTGCCGCGCTCATCTTTGCCGCGCTCATCTTTGCCGCGCTCATCTTTGCCGCGCTCATCTTTGCCGCGCTCGCTGGCTGCCTCGCTTAGACGCCCCAATCGCCACTCCGAGGTGGTTTGCAGGCTGTCAAGCGCACCTTTTTCGAAAATCCACCCGTTGTCAAGCATCTTTGCGCTTTTTCTTTGCGTTTTCAGTTATACTAAATATATTATGTCACACATTTAGTTATGCTTATATCTAAATCTCCCTCCCTTCTGCCATGGCCTGCCGTCGTTCCTCTTCGTTCGGCTGCCATAACCCCTCAACTTGCCCAGCGATTGTGGACGTAGAGGGCGGTGAAGTACAGTTGCAATGTGCCCATCAATGCCACCAAGTACCACAGTACCCAGCGACCACGCCCCTCCCGCAAATACACCGCCAGCGCGATAAACATCGGAAACGCCATCATCATCAGCCGCGGATACGACCAGTAGATGTGTGTCAGCCCAGGCACGCCACCCACCAGCAGCGCATACGCAAAATACCGTTCGTCCAGCCGCCACACCAGCACCAGCGCCTGCGCAAACAGCATATAATGCAACCGGTCCACGGCCGAGTTCAGGCCCCCGTGAAACTCGCCGATGTTCAGCAGCCCCCGGATCGCCTGCCCCAAGTTCAGCAGGTTGTCTATGCTCGGCTGGTTGGGATAGTGCTTTTGGGCCGTAAATCCTTCAAAGGCGTTCCCCGTAAAATACCACATCACCCCAAAGTAACTCAGGTACCCCCCCAGCGGCAGCAGCAGACAGGCATACTCCCGCCAGGCCCGCCGTGACCGCCACAGTTGCAGGAAGAATACCAGCAGCACAAACACCCCCACCGCCCGCGTCAGCGGCATGAAATAGGCATACAGTCCTGCCGGCAGGTATTGCTGCCGGAGCAAGTGCCGCAGGCAACTGACCGACAGCCAGAGAAACAACGGCTCGGTGTAGATGAGATGAAGGAAAATGGCCCCGGGGAAGACGAGGAGAAGCGCCAGCGCCCACCGGGCGGCGGACGTTCCGTGCTGTTCCTCCACCAACCGGTAAAACTGTACCAGCCCCAAAAGGGAAAACACGTTGGCCAGGATGAGGCCTGACCAAAACAGGTCACCGCCTGTGAATAGAGAACCCAGTCGGATAAGCCCCGGCCAGAGGGGATAAAAGGCACCGTCTCCTGATCCAGCCACGTATCCATTCATTGCGATATGCAGATATATAGCCGCATCCCATGTTGAAAAAAAGCTGACGATCACCGGCCCTCCTTGTGGTGGCCACCCTCTAACCTTGCCCCATGATCCACTCTCCCACCACCACCAAGGCAGGTACGCTATGCTATATATAGCTATGGAGTACATTATTATCTTGAATATAATAATAAGCACGCGTGCCGATGTTTCATTATATTTTTGTATTATCACAGACAGCCGATTATTTTTATGCATCGCTCGTGAAACGCAGCGCTTATACACGTCTATTTATCTCATGCTTAATCTGTGATGCTGGCTTACTGCTTTATCTACAGTTGTATTTTCGAACACCATTCATGTTTTTACCATAATATTCCCTGCTAAATTGTTTATACTCATCCAATGCCAGTTATGATGCACCTTATAGGTGCATAATACTCATTTGTTGCTTCACGTTTTATGACGATACCTGACGACTTGCCGTTCAATCCAGCAAGGCTATAGACCTTTGTGCTGTAGTGCTTGAAAATGCCTTCATGCATATTAATGCCAACACGACTATTTCGCATGGCAATCATTTTACTCAGCCCACCACAGACACAAAGGTCTCCGAGAGGCGACGTTTAGCCGCTAAGTTGTCCGCTTTCCACATCGCACCATATTACCAGACTGTGTTTAGTCAGCCTGCTTTTATGAGCGCTATATCGGATTATTGCCATGAGAACAAGGCGTAGAGTCTGGATGCATGTTCCAGCAAGGATGTATTCCAGGTCTAGGGGGGTCCTCGAATGGAAGGCACGCTCCTGTATAAGGATCACAATTACTATCAATCATGTCAACTTCAAGAACAACATGCGGCGTATGTTGCACAACTGAACATCTTTGAGTTTCGAGCGGAGCGTCTATGCAAATAAAGCATGTCGAAGTATCATGATCCGTCGTGTACTGTCTGCATTTTCCATGGTAATATACTTCATTGTACGATTTACCACAATTTTTAATCACCATATTACCATCATTTAGCCACTCCAATCTAGCACACCTAAAGGCAATGGCTGCTGAGTACGCATTTGCCATCACCATCATCATGCATATCGTCCATACCACCACACCAGTTTTGACTGGACTACCTTGAGTTTTCATCGCCGACTCTCCTGTTGTTGGTTTTTTTTTGTTTTGCAGCAGTCACCCACCCATATGCAACCATTGGCACAAGAGCGAGAACTGCAAATAGCACCATATACTTATGCTGCTGCTTCTTCTTGAATGCAGCTATGCTTTCAAGATTTCGTGTTCGCCAAGCATCAGCCCTCTCGGATCTGCGCAAAGCTTCCAATACTAAAGGGTGATTGGTATCGGGGATAATTCCATTGGTAATATGATATCCTACCCTAATGTCCTTCGAACCTTTACTCTTCAAGCGGTAGTCCGTAACGAAAACGGTTCCATCCATATTGGGCACCCAAGCACTGTAGTTTGATTTATAAGCATTTGTGATGTTCGCAATATAAAGACTTCGCATGTAGCTCCGGCTCAAGCTGCTATTAGGATCATTTCTCCTGGTCACCGCATATGTTCGCAGTCCAAATCTTTTTGGGTGAATGTATTTCCCATCTTCCTGATAATATTCAAAAACACGATATTCCGCGTATTTGTATTTGTCCTGAAATACTTTTTCATTTGGCATTAATGCTTGCCCGCCACCGATGTGTTGCTCATGATCTTTTCTTTCCTTCTCTTTAATTATATAAACATCTGCTTCGTCCGGAAGGCGTGAGTCGGGAGCATATTTTTTTATTAATGTATAAAACGCGGCTTCGTTTGTTGAAGTGACCGGCACCCAGAACGGTGGTATGTTTAGAACATTAGTGTTTTGCTGATGCAAGTAATGGGTCGAGGCGAGCGCAAACCAAAGAAGGTAGACACGCGTGTAGTTATATGGTACTTCCCAAGGTTTAATAAGAATATTCGTATATCTTTGCCTTGATATGAGGTTGGTGGATGACGCATGCACTACCATGGTTATCTTTTTATATAAGTATTGGCCGTCCCATGATACCTCCTCCTGATCGATATCTTTAGTTGCCTCGGAATAGTCCACGGCAATCTTCCACTCTGGACTTCCAACAATTACCTTATATTTATAAACGTCATTCCACATCTTAAGTCTGTTCTCAATATCATATGAAATGATATTAAGAGTCCCCTCATACACAATACACTCGCTCCATATTTTTCCGTCTTTTTTATTTGTTTGCGCGCCTTGTGCGGCGCCGTAACCACCGCTTACAAGCAGCAATAACAACAGGAGAACGCCATGTTTATCAACCACCTTTTCGATGGAATTAATCATAAATATCAATTCCATAACAAGCTGCCATTAGATTAACTGTTTGTAGCAAAGCATCTTTTCTTCCGTAGGCATTTAAGTCCGTGTGCTGCCAGCACCAAAAAGCACCCGCTCGCCATATAAATAAGCATTGCCAAGCCGATGGCGTCAAATAATGTCGCGGTCTGTTTCGTCATGTTGGGAATTCCGCCCAAACACAGACAACGATCTGATATTTCCAAGGATGCAAATCCAGCACGGTACGTAATAAATATTGCACAGAGCCATAAAAGCAACATAATCGAAGTAATGTATGTGCGGTATTTATATATAGTAATCGCAACCAACACTTCAAGGAATGCTGCCGATGCTAGTGTAGTATATCTGCTGGTTATATATATTAGTGGGTCAGGAGTATTTAAATAAGCCGGCGCTTGAACTAGTGCTATTATTTTCAAGGATGCTGTTAACAGCAATAATATGCTGGCTGACATCAAAAACAAGCGAGCTATTAATGGTAGTGAATCATAACTAAACGCATGACTGTTATTGTTTTCAAAGCCATTTGACTTATTTAACATTTGCAGCAGCCCTGTCATATGATGTTTAATTTATTTTGAATCGCCAGTTTAAGCGCACATTCATTGCGTAATTCCACGCGGTGACCAGAATAATCGTCAACAAGTTGGCCAGATACAGGTTCCAGCCAAGCCATGAATGAAAGGCGTGCAGGAGCAGCACGGCCAGTCCGATGCCGGCGCCGCAGATCAGGTTGAATAACAAAAAACGACGGGGCCAGCCACGATGGCCTGGCGGGCTGCCCTCAGCCGGTCGGAAGGTCCACAATTCGTTCCAGAGAAAATTGTTGGCCAGCGCAGTCTCGGCGGCGATGATTTTGCTGATCGTCACCCCCATGCCAAGGCACCTAGGATCAGCCAGCAAAAACAACATCCCCATGTCCACCAACACCCCGCTCCCTCCCACCACACAGAACTTGGCAAACCGGCAAACCTCAGGCCTCGCCCCTGTCCGGAACCATTGGCTAAGGCCCTCCCACCGGCCTATCTTTGCCGCGCTCATCTTCGCCGCGCTTACTGGCAACCTCTTGAAAAACCCACCAACCACTCCTGCACGGTTGTTGGGCTGTTGCGCGTAATTTCCAAAAGGCGTCTGGCAATGTCAAGCATCTTTTTGTTGGGTGTGTAAGATTTAAGTGTAACTAATAAATAGTCCTTCATCGCATTAGATATATACATATCTGCTTGCACCCTCCCTTTGACCATTGCCGTTTGGCTATCATCCGTCCTCCGGCAGCCTAAGCGTCCCGCGTTCGCCCATCGGCGTCCGCCCCTGGGGCATTCCCCCTCAACTCGCCCAGCGATTGTGCACATACAACGCCGTGAAATACAATTGCAACGCCCCCATCAACCCCACCAAATACCATAGCACCCACCGCCCACGCCCCTCCCGCAAATACACCGCCAGCGCGATAAACATCGGAAACGCCATCATCATCAGCCGCGGATACGACCAGTAGATATGCGTCAGCCCAGGCACGCCACCCACCAGCAGCGCATACGCAAAATACCGTTCGTCCAGCCGCCACACCAGCACCAGCGCCTGCGCAAACAGCACGTAATGCAACCGGTCCACCGCCGAGTTCAGGTCCCCGTGAAACTCGCCAATGTTCACCAAACCCCGTATCGCCTGCCCCACGTTCAGCAGGTTGTCTATGCTCGGCTGGTTGGGATAGAGCTTTTGGGCCGCAAATCCTTCCCACGCATTGCCCGTTAGGTACCACATCACCCCAAAGTAGCTCAGGTACCCCCCCAGCGGCAGCAGCAGATACCCATACTCCCGCCAGCCCCGCCGGCTCCGCCACAGTTGCAGAAAAAACACCAGCAACACAAATACCCCCACCGCCCGCGTCAGCGGCATGAAATAGGCATACAGTCCTGCCGGCAGGTATTGCTGCCGGAGCAAGTGCCGCAGGCAACTGACCGACAACCATAAAAACAGCGGCTCGGTGTAGATGAGATGAAGGAAAATGGCGCCGGGGAAGACGAGGAGAAGCGCCAGGGCCCAGCGGGCGGCAGACGTTCCGTGTTGTTCCCCGACCAACCGGTAAAACTGCACCAGCCCCAAAAGGGAAAACAGGTTGGCCAAGATGAGGCCTGACCAAAACAGGTCACCGCCTGTGAATAGAGAACCCAGTCGTATAAGCCCCGGCCAGAGGGGATAGAAGGCGCAAATTCCTGTGCCGGCAAGATAGCCGCCATGCGCAATCTTCAGATATAGCGCCGCATCCCACGTGGAAAAATGGCTGGCCAACGTCGGCCCCCCCTCCAACGGCCAGCTTGTCACACGCCCCCAACTGCCCTGCTCCCACCAGTTTAGATTGTATATCCAAGCAAACCAATTGAAAACCAGAACAGCTTAACGAATAACGATATAATAACGAATCTTAAGCCCATATTTAATGATGTACGCCGCCACAGCAAGATTATTTATTTTTGATTCCGTTATGCACACGCATTTTACCGCACGATGCCTTATAACGATGGATAATGAGGGCCACGGCACTTGGTATCAGCATAATTGCTATAAATAAATTTGACAGCTGATTAAGCTTGTAAGTCTTTAAAAACAACAAGGCACCGTTTTCTTCACTTCCGAAACAGCCACAGGGACTGTCGTATCCAGTAATGAGCAAACCAGCTTTATAGGCGATAAAAACAACACACATGTAAATTATTAGAATATACTTTTCTATGCATTCATTATTCTTTATCAACTTATATCCGATCCACAGCTCAAAACCAATTGCAATGATTGTTACGATCCCGTTGGGTATAAATGTGAAAACCGGATCCGGCGCGAAAAATATTTTACTCGCGAAGATAATAGTGAATGATTTGGCGACAACAGCCACAATTATGATCACCATTACGATCAATATGTATCCCCTATAGATATACTGTGCCATACACCTTTTGATGCTCAGTTAATTTTCTGCTTAAGGAGAAGTTAGTGCTATCCATCGTTAATACAATATATTCCGCGTGCGGCACAATGGCACATTAACCGCACTCTGTGGCTTCCCAAGAAACCAGCGTTGATATCTGGCTTAAGCGGTTCCTAAAGCACATGTTGTTTGATTGATTCCAAGGACGAAGCACATATCACCTTGTTTCCCATTACAGCACCCTTTTCATCAAGCTATAAGCGTTTGGCCGATGAACACTAGATGCCTATCCTTAGTAATTGGGATGCATCTTAAGGGCTTTGATTTAGTTACACGTGCAGCGAATTCTCACCGGAGTGCGCTCATTAACCCCTTCATAATTGCATTGGCATTGCTGCGCCGCTTGTGGCACTTGCACGCATTGCCCAACAAACGCCGTGGCATTAACGATTATTTGATTTGCCGCAGGCAAAACCACACACGTATTCATGGCAGGAAAACATCGTTTACATACTACGCCTTCGCCTAGCGCCAAGCTCCTAAAGCAAAGACCTTGACAAGCGTTACCTTCAGCATTATAATTAAAACGACAGCTTTCAAAATCATGGCCACTCACTGTCGAACATTTGTAAAGCAAGCCGCCGTGGCTAAGATTTGACTGATCGCTATCAAATGTCGGTATGTTTTCTGCCGTTTGGACCTGGCCAAGGATAGCCATAATCGTTATCGCCGTTATGA
Source organism: Fontisphaera persica (assembly GCF_024832785.1). GTDB lineage: Bacteria > Verrucomicrobiota > Verrucomicrobiia > Limisphaerales > Fontisphaeraceae > Fontisphaera > Fontisphaera persica. The sequence continues at coordinate 2,282,565 of NZ_CP116615.1, read as the reverse complement.
GGATTTTTTTCATTTTGTTTCTGCTTTCTTTGTTTTATGTTTGTGTTTGGTGGATTTTGCTAAGAAAATCAAAGGAATAATAAAAGCCAACGCGACGATCCCTGATGGAATGAGTTTGGTAATCTTATAGGCCAGTCTGGTTTCATACCATTTTCTTGGCTGCGCCATTTCAGGCTGATTTGGCACTAGCTTGGCTTTTGATGGCAGGTCTGTTATCGCCAGCCAGTTGCTTGAGCTTCGGTAATTATATTGGTTGCCACTGCGAACGTCCGTGACATGGGTGCCAGGCAAGGGAGTGGGGATTGCTATCTCAACCGGCTCACCGATGGTCACATTGGTGACCAGTCCATGATAATAATGCCTTCTTAATGTGTTTCTTTCATACTTCGTGCAGCACAATTCCCACTCTGTGGGGATGGCAACATCATTGCTGGTGGCGATGTGTTTGGCAATATATTCTGCCGGGATGGTTGTGCAGATGCTGTGCATATACTGCGTTGTGTGGTTATACTGCTTTAACTCTTCGTCTGTTATTGCATTTCTAATCTTTTTGTCCAGGTCAGCCAGCACTTTTTTGTATGCACCAATATTTACCTCAAATGATGCTTGGACCGGAGCATAAGGCCACAGTTCATGCCGCTTGATGGTTATATCGTAGATATGAGCCTCCTCAAGGTAGAGCATAAAAGGAGCACTCATTATATGATTCGTGCCAACACTGGCGTCAAAACTGGAAATATAAACAAACCACAACAAGTGCGCGGCCGTTGCATTTCCGGTTGGATCAAATCGCTTGGTTAATGTGCCCACAGGTTGCTGTGCGTTTAGGGTTGTTGTATAGAGATACACCGTGTTTTCTCCCTTGATATAAGTATTTGTTACCAGGATTCCACGAGATAAATACACAAAGCTCCAGGACGATCCATCTGTCTTTATATTAAATGGAGTTTTGCTCATGTTGTTTGTGGATATTGTGTTATGGAAAGTCATAATCCCGCTGGCGCTAAATGATTTGTTTTCGGCAGCCGGGGCATCTACAAAGGCACAAACCAGCCCGGTGAAGGTAAAAAAGTAAATCTTTTTATCAAGCCAGAAGCGGCAACGACATATTACTTTATGATTCCATGCTACCAGTGTGCATAGCCCGTAGTTCCATCCTGTTATTAGGCCAATTACAATAAAGTTAGCGAGGTAAAGATTTAAGCCAAAGAAGTTATGAAACAACTGGAGCAACAGCACGGCCAGTCCGATGCCGGCGCCGCAGATGAGGTTGAAGAGCAGGAATCGGCGGGGCCAGCCACGATGGCCTGGCGGGCTGCCCTCAGCAGGTCGGAAGGTCCACAATTCGTTCCAGAGAAAATTGTTCGCCAGCGCGGTCTCGGCGGCGAGAATTTTGCTCAAGCTGAGGTTCAGCCCAAGGCAGCGCGGGTCGGCCAGGAGAAACAGCATCCCCATGTCCACCACCACACCGCTCCCTCCCACCACGCAAAACTTGGCAAAACGGCAAACCTCAAGCTTCGTCCCCGGTCGGAACCCTTGGGAAAATACCTCCTGCCGGCTCATCTTCGCCGCGCTCATCTTCGCCGCGCTTACTGGCAACCTCTTGGAAAACCCACCAACCACTCATGCACGGTTGTTGGGCTGTTGGGCACAATTTCCAAAACGAGTCTCCCAAAGTCAAGCCTCTTTTTGGTGGGTGTGAAAGATTTAAGTATAACTAATAAAAATACATTCAACGCATTAGATATATACATATCTGCTTGCACCCTCCCTTTGACCATTGCCGTTTGGCTATCATCCGTCCTCCGGCAGCGTAAGCGTCCCCCGTTCTCCCTTTGGCGTTTCACTCAAGGCCATTTTCTCTCAACTGGCCCACCGATTATGCACATACAACGCCGTGAAATACAATTGCAACGTCCCCATCAGCGCCACCAAATACCACAACACCCAACGCGCCCGTCCCTCCCGCAAATACACCGCCAGCGCAATAAACATCGGAAAGGCCATCATCATCAGCCGCGGATACGACCAGTAGATATGCGTCAGCCCCGGCACGCCCCCCACCAGCAACGCATACGCAAAATACCGCTCGTCCAGCCGCCACACCAGCACCAGCGCCTGCGCAAACAGCACATAGTGCAGCCGGTCCACTGCCGAGTTCAGACCCCCGTGAAACTCGCCGATGTTCAAAAGCCCGCGGATCGCCTGCCCCAGGTTCAGGAGGTTGTCTATGCTCGGCTGGTTGGAATATAGCTTTTGGGCCGCAAAACCTTCAAAGGCGTTGCCGGTAAAATACCACATCACGCCAAAGTAAGTGAGATACCCGCCCGCCGGCAGCAACAGATGCGCATAGTCCCGCCAGCCCCGCCGGCAACGCCAGAGTTGCAGGAAAAACACCAGCAAGACAAACACCCCCACCGCCCGCGTCATGGGCATGAAAAAGGCATACAGGCCGGCCGGGAGGAATTGTTGTTTGAGCAAGTGGCGCAGGCAACTGACCGACAGCCAGAGAAAGAGCGGTTCGGTATAGATGAGATGGAAAAAAATGGCCCCGGGAAAGAGGAGGATGAGGGCCAGAGCCCACCGGGCGGCGGACACCCCATGCCTTTCCTCGACCAGCCGGTAAAACTGCACCAGCCCCAAAAAGGAGAACAGGTTGGCTAGAATGATGCCCGACCAGAACAAATCCCCGCCAGTGAACCACGACCCCAGCCGAATCAGCCCCGGCCAGAGCGGATAAAAGGCGCATTGTGGCGAACTCGGGGCGTAAACGCTTTGGGCAATCTTCAGGTAATCTACTGCATTCCATGTGGCAAAGTGGCTGGCTAGTGTTGGCCCTCCCTCCAGTGGCCAACCAAACCTCTGCTCCCATTTGCTTAAATCCCAAGACGGAGGTGCGCAAACCAGTGCCGTTGCCACCAAGAACCAAAGAAGCTTGCAGGCCACAAGTATGCAATATATGAAATAACAATTAAGGTAGCTGCATTTATAGAAAACATTGTTACTCATGCAAGCCTGCAATCCTTTTTTGCCTTAGCTAAGGTTGCTTATGCCCCTTTCCTGATTTTAGGGGCAACGTATTTTTTGATGCATTGAAACTCCAGTGAAACGTGTTTTGAGTGACTTTTCTTCTATATTAATATTGTTATTGAATGCCCTATTGCAAGCTATACAGCCGCTTTTCAGGTCACACTGCACGTTGTCGGCTTGTCTGGCACCAGCCCGTGGGCCTTGCCCGCTTGAGCACAACACCACACTCAACCGCGACTTTCAGCAGCCGGTTCATGTTCCAACAAACACTTTTGAACTCCAATTGCAGCCAATTCGAGTTGCGCTTCCAATTAGCGCATCCCCGCTCCTGCTCGGCTCAGTGTTTCGGCCACGCCAACAAGGTCCTCGTATCTGCAGATCGGCTGGCTGAACTTGACGGTTCAAATGATGTTCGGGTTGCGCACCTACTCCTTGCAGTGGGTGGCGGAAAGGTCGTAACAGTACTGCAAGGTGCACATCTTGAACAGCACCAGCAGCGAATGCGGCGGACACCCTTTATGAGCCGGGGGCTCGGTCGGTTGCCAGTTTAACGCAGCTTGGAATATGTTCAGATAGGCGCTGTTCGGCGGGGTGGCTACCAAGCTGTCGAAGAGTACTTGATGAGGATTGAGGGTCGTTCGCATATGCTGCCTGGACGAAATTCACCACCCTTTTCAAGGAATTATGCAGCGACTTCGGATTAGTATAAACCTTGTTCAAGGTTTATATGAACACATCATAAATTACCAGCACCAACAACCGACTGTTGTTGTTCCTGCCCACAATATGAATTGTGGCCAATATGAATTTGCCACCACTGGCAGGAACCAATATATCTATCAACGATAGTCGTAACTCCAGTTGGAGCAGAAAAACAGTACCCGATCCAGGTTGGTGCGCAGAAGCCACAGCGCGGGGTGCCGGGAGGAAAACTTACATACCCGCAGGAGCCTTCACATGGGCCATTGGCAGTATTGCAAAATGCCACTATGTTTTCGTCGTAATAGGAACAACGATGGTTCCACATTGTAGTCACAGGCTGGGCGAAGCAAATACATACTGTGACAATAACTCCGATGAGTGTGCAGACAGTTTTTTCTGTAGTTTTCATGCTGTTTACTTTATGATTGTTTATTTTGCCTCCATAAAAGCACAAGCACCAACATGGGCAAACATACCATGCCAGCGCAAAACAGAGCTTTCATGGGGGTAAATTCCAATTTCCTTTTCTCATTTAGTCTTGCCTCTTGGAGCGCAACTAATCTAGGGTCCCTTGCATCCGTTATCCAATGGTTGGTAATGGAATATTGAATCCCGAATATTTTGTATTTTGTATTTTTAAAACGAGTATCTGATACATCAATCCGTGTCATGTTGGGAAGCACAGGCAGTACTTCGATGTGATTTACAATTGCCAGCCTTTCGACGACACCAATAAAGTCAAATATTTTAAACTTATAGTTCTTTTGGATTGACTTTTGTTTTTCAGCGGATGGCATCATATCGCTATGCGAAAACAACCGCTGCATACTCAGGCAGTACCTCAACGGAAAGCACAAACCATTGATGTTCGTTACGTTTTCGGACACATAAGTAATTTCGATATCCTTGTAACGTTCTACTTCCTGGCTAAGCTTGCCCAACTGCGCTCGAACGGCCATTGGCATGCCTTCCGGATATGTTTCGCTCATAATTTCATTTGCTCGCTTGACCAGATGACTCGAAACCTTCCAGCGAGCTCTTGCCGGAAGATGAGGCGGCAAGTCCATGAATTTAACATCTACTTCAAACAAATGCTTAAGTGGATCGGGGACTCCCCATTGTGCTGGTAAGTATCTATTTGTCCGAACATACTCAGCCGAAAGAAACGCAAACCACGGCTGGGTTACTGGATAAGGAGCATATGGATAACATCCTGGATAAATTTGTGCTGCCATTGCTGGCAGGTCAATTCGTGGCTCATGGAAAAAAATATACGTATTGGTGCCATCACAACCTGCTTCGTAATATATATCGCTTGTTATCATGCTTCGAATTTTCCACTGATTATATTTATTGGCCCAAAGATGATATCTGAACAACTGATTCGTAACAACCACGTTTGTGCCGGCATAAAATGTACAACGGAGAAACCCCTCCAACTCGTATGCTGTGATGATATTGGTTGGCTTCTGCTCCTGAGCCTGTATGGTCAAGCAAGGAATAATAAGGCATAAGACGAATTGGGTCGCGTGCCCGCACGTGCATTGTTTCCTTCTCCTTTCTATCGCATCCATCCAAAGTCCGGCCGCGCTGCCAATACCCAAGTATGCGAGTATTGCATAAAGAATGTGCCTTATCGGGGTTTCGGATGCAAACGCATGTGCGATTGTTCCAAAGCAATAACAGGTTGTCGTGTAACCAAAAATATAAAGGCCAATACGGTACCATACCAATGCCAACGTAATCGACAAGACGGCAGCTAATTTCATCCTTCGGTTTCGACCGAATATAATATAGAACGCAGTCACATATTCCAAAATCACCGCTAATGCGAGCACGTCACGATTGTTAAGGAAACTAACCACGGGATCGGGAATCATGCCTTCCCTCATATCCGGCGAAGAACCAAACAGTTTGAGTGAAGCCGTAAGTAATAGAAGCACGGCCACACTAAAAAGAAAGCCATTGATGATCTTGTTCTTCCAAATGCCTTTGCCCTCTAATTGCATGGTCGGTTCCTACTATTGCATTCTCCAATTTAAATGACTATTTAGTGCATAATTCCAAACACTGGTCAGACCGATGGTCAAAATATTGGAAAAGTAGAGGTTCAATTCAAGCAAGGTGTAGAACAGATGCAAAAGAGTCAAAGACAAGCCGATGCCGGCGCTGCAGATGAGGTTGAAGAGCAGGAAACGGCGGGGCCAGCCCCGGTGCCCGGACGCATCCTCAGTAGGGGGGCGGAACGTCCACATCTCGTTCCACAGAAAGTTGTTGGCCAGGGCGGTCTCCGCAGCGATGACTTTGCTGACCGTCACCCCCCAGCCCAGACAGCGCGGATCGGCCAGTAAAAACAACATCCCCATGTCCACCACCACCCCTGAGCCGCCCACCAGGCAGAACTTCGCCAAACGAAAAACCTCGGCCTTCGTCCCCGGTCGGAACCCTTGGGAAAATACCTCCTGCCGGCTCATCTTCGCCGCGCTCATCTTCGCCGCGCTCATCTTCGCCGCGCTCATCTTCGCCGCGCTCATCTTCGCCGCGCTTACTGGCAACCTCTTGAAAAACCCACCAACCACCCCTGCACGGTTGTTGGGCTGTTGCGCGTAATTTCCAAAAGGCGTCTGGCAATGTCAAGCATCTTTTTGTTGGGTGTGTAAGATTTAAGTGTAACTAATAAATAGTCCTTCATCGCATTAGATATATACATATCTGCTTGCACCCTCCCTTTGACCATTGCCGTTTGGCTATCATCCGTCCTCCGGCAGCGTAAGCGTCCCCCGTTCTCCCTTTGGCGTTTCACTCAAGGCCATTTCCCCTCAACTGGCCCAGCGATGATGCACATACAACGCCGTGAAATACAACTGCAACGCCCCCATCAGCGCCACCAAATACCATAACACCCACCGCGCCCGCCCTGCCAAGGGGGCTATCGAAGCCGGGTGCCTCCAGATTTAGGATTTTTGTGATATTTCGCGACTTGCTTCTGGCTGGACGACAGGAATAATCATTCGCGCTGGCTATGACACCCATGAAAACCTTACATGTCTTCATTCATTTCCAATTACACCGCCATCTCCTTTTGGGCTTTGTGGTCTGGCTCGCGGGTGGTTGGTTCGCGGCGCTCCAGGCAGCGGAAACTCAGGAGGCTGCGTTGCGCCAAGGCACCAACTTTATTCCCACCAAGGTGTATTCGGCCGAGGAAGATGCCCGGCTGCTTAAGTTATTTGAGGGGTTGCGGGTGGCGGATGTTTCGGACGGCATGGATGCGGTGGGTCTGCCCAACACCGGGTTGATGGACGCGGACATCAAGCCCTTGTGGCGGGACACCGAACATTACCGCCATCGTTTTGTGGGCATTGCCGTTACGGTGCGGTACGTACCCACCCAGCAACCACCGCCGGGGCAGCTTGAAACCGCCAAATTTGACCAGTGGGTGGGTGATTGGTACCGGCTGCGCTCCAGTGAGCCGTTTGTGCCCTTGTTGCGGCCTGGTTCGGCCTTGATTATCGAAGACGCCCCCAATGCCGATGTTGGCTCCATCGGTTCCAATAACATTTTGGCCTGGAAAGCCCGGGGCTGTGTGGGGGTGGTGACCAGCGCCACCGCGCGCGATACAGATGAAATCATCACCCAGAAAGTGCCCCTTTATTACCGCCAACCCGGACGCGGCATACGGCCTGGCCGCAACGAGGTGGAATCGGTGAACCGCCCTGTGGTATGCGGCGGGGTGCTGGTGATGCCGGGCGATGTGATTGTGGCGGATGGCGATGGCGTGATTGTGGTGCCCAGGGCCAAGGCGGAAGCTGTGGCTGTTTACGCGCGCAAAATCCTGGAGGAAGACAAGGTGGGGCGGCGTAATCTCTACAAGCGCCTTGGACTGCCCGAGGATGACTCCGTGCGTTGAGTCCGTCACGGAGAGCCGCGCCGAATCCCCAGGCAACAAACTGGACGCCGCGAAGGCGGGGCGATATGCTGCGGGCATGAAAAGCATTTATGCAGGCGCGATTTTCCTGTTTTCCCTGGCCTTGGTTGGGGCGGCTGATTTGACCGGCCTGGCGCAGGAGTACGACCGGCAACTGCGCGAGAAAATCCTGCCTTACTGGTATGACACCACGCTGGATCGCGCCCACGGGGGTTATTTGCTGGCGGATGACCTCAGCGGGCGCCGGGAGGCCAAGGACAAGGCGCTGGTGGTACAGGCGCGGATGGTGTGGGGGTTCAGCCATGCGCATCTTTATCAATATAGCGATGCCCGGCGCGATTATTTGCAGGCGGCCCAGGTGGGATATCGTTTCCTGCGCGACCGCATGCTGGATGCGCAACACGGCGGTTATTACTGGCGGGTGGACGCCGCCGGCAAGCCCTTGCAGGACCGGAAAATCATGTATGGCCAGAGTTTCGTCATTTACGCGCTGGTGGAGTACTACCGAGCCACACAGCATCCGGAGGCGATTCGCCTGGCCATGGATTTGTTTTTCCTGCTGCAACGCAAGGCGCATGATTTGGAGCATGGGGGCTGGATTGAGCATTTCACCCGCGACTGGCGTCCGGTGTTGCAGCACGATGACCAGGTGTTCGTGGAAGTGGGCGGCTACAAAAGCGCCAACACCCATTTGCATTTGATGGAAGCGTTCACGGAGCTGTACGCGGTGACCGGTGATGCGACTGTGCGGCGGGCTTTGCAGGAGGCCCTGGAGATTAACCGCCGTTACTTTTATCCGCTGGAGCCGGGCCAGTCCTGCTTTCATCGGCAACTGGATTGGCGGCCGGTGACGGACCCCAAGAGCGCCGGGTTGTCCTATGGGCACAACGTGGAATTTGCATGGCTGATGGTGCAGGCGCAAAAGGCGCTTGGCCAGCGGCCGGACTGGCGGCATTTCTACGCCCACATAGACCATGCGCTGCAATATGGCTATGACTGGGAGCGCGGCGGATTATACCACCGCGGCGTGGGCAATGAGCCGGCTTCCGACACCACCAAAGTCTGGTGGGCCGAGGCGGAGCTGATTGCCGCCCTGAGCGAGGCGCTGGCGCACCAACCCAATCCGCGTTATGCCCAGGCGCTGGAAAAACAGTTCCGCTTCCTCCAACAGTACCAGACTTCGCCGGAGGACGGCATCTGGCTGGACACCGTGTATGCCGACGGCAAGGTCAAATCCGGCGGCAAGGCGCATCACTGGAAGGCCAACTACCACGATGTGCGGGCCATTGTGAAATTTATTCAGGCATTCAAGCGTCCTGCTTCCCGCGCGGCAGTCCAATAGTAGCGCCGTCGGACGCTTTAGAGCACCTTGACCACCAGCACGGTGATGTCATCGGTCAAGGGGTCGCCTTGCGCAAATTCGCGCACGGAATCGTACAAACCGCGCACAATCTCCGCGGCGGGCCGGCTGCGGTTTTGCCGCAGGAATTCGAGGGCGCGCCTGGCTTCGTAAAGCGTTTTATCCGGGGCCGTGGTTTCCTCAATGCCATCCGTCAACAGGAGGAGGACATCGCCCGGGGCCAGCGGCACGGGAGCAGAGGCGCGAAAATTGGCCGAGGAAGCAATGCCCAGCGGCGGGCCGGTGCTGCGCAAGGTGGCCTTGACTTCACCGGAGGCGTCCACCACATAACCTGCGGGGTGACCGGCGCTGCCATAAACGAGCGTGCGCGCCTCGGGGTCCAGTTGGGCGAGCATGAGGGTGACAAAGCGTTCGTTGCCTACGTCCTCAACCAGGGTGCGATTGGCCAGGGAAAGAATCTCCTCGACTTTCTCGCGGTTGCGCGTGAGCAGGCGCAGGTAGGCGCGGGTTTCCGCCATGAGCAGGGCCGGGCCTACGCCGTGGCCGGTGATGTCCGCGACCACCAGCCCCAGCCGCCCCGCCGGCATGGGCAGGTAGTCAAAATAATCGCCACAGGCCGCGTCAGCGGGAAAAGAAGCACCGCTGATTTCAAAACCGGGCACTTGCGGAGCGGAGGCGGGAAAGAGGAGCCGCTGGATTTCGCGCGCGACCTGCATTTCCTGTTCGTGAGCCCGGAGGGCTTCTTCGGCCTTTTTGCGTTCGGTAATATCGCGAATAAAACCCACGTAGCGGCGCTGGCCCTGGAGCACCATTTCACTGGCGCTGATTTCAATGATGACCCGGCGGCCATCTTTGCGCAGGCCGATGGCCTCGCGGGCGGCCCAACCGGTCTGGCGGCGGCCGCTGCGCACGTATTCCACGAAAGCCAGCGGATTGGCCTCGCGCAGCTCGGGGGGCTGCAAGAGGGTGACGTTGCGCCCCAATAATTCCACCGGTTTGTAGGCGAAGACACTTTCCACGGCGGGATTGGCAAATTGAATGTAGCCGTTGGCATCCATCAGGAGCACGGCATCGGGGCAGGTCTCCCACAGCAGGCGGTAGCGCAACTCGCTTTCGCGCATCTGCTGTTCGGCCTCGGCACGGGCGGCGCGCACTTTGGCTTCGCGCAATTCACGTTCGACGGCCGGGGCGAGGCGGGCGAGGTTGCCCTTCATGAGGTAATCATGCGCGCCTGAACGCATGCATTCCACGGCGATTTGGTCCCCAATGCCGCCGGAGACCACCACAAAGGGAATATCCAGTCCCAGCTCGTGCAGCAGCTCCAGGGCCTTGGGCGCGCTGAACTCGGGCAGGTGATAATCCGCCAGCACCACATCCCAGGTTTGGCTGGTGAGGGCGGCGCGCATCTGCTCCGCGGTTTCCACCCGCTTGTACTGCGGGTCATAGCCCCCCATCCGCAGCTCATTAAGCATGACGCGGGTGTCAAATTCGGAATCCTCCACCACCAGCACCCGCAAGGGACGCGAGGCCGGGGCAGGGGCCGAGGCAGAGGAGGGGGTGGTCATTGGGGACGGTATTCCGCGCGGGCTTCCGGCAACCATTGGCGGAGTTTGGCGATGCGTTTTTCATCCAATGGATGCGTGCGCAGGAACCAGGGAGTGCTGCTTCCGCCCTGCTGGCGGTTGTAGGCAGCAAATCGCTCCCAAAAACGCACGGCTTCTTCCGGGTCGTAGCCCGCCCGCGCCATGTACTTGAGGCCGATGTAGTCCGCTTCCTCCTCCTGCTTGCGGCTGTGGGGCAGGGTGCGGCCCAGGGTCGCGCCCAGCCCATAGGCGGTCATGGCGGCGGCCTGCACTTTGGGGTCGCTGCCGGACAGTGAAGCTCCCAACACCTGGCCGGCGGCCTGCATGGCCAGGGCTTCGCTCACCCGCTCCGCGCCGTGGCGGGCGGTGGCATGCGCCACCTCGTGGCCCATGACGGCCGCGAGCCCGGCATCATTCTGCGTAATGGGCAGGATGCCGGTGTAAATGCCAATTTTGCCGCCGGGCAGGCAGAACGCGTTGGCCTCCTTGCTTTCAAAAACCACAAACTCCCACTGGGCGTTGGGCAATTGCGCCACCGCCGCGATGCGCTTGCCCACGCGCTGCACCTGCGCATTGAGGGCCGGGTCGCGGCTGATGGGCATTTCCTTCTTCAGCTTTTCAAAGCTGGTCAGCCCCAGCGTCATCTCCTCCCCGGGGGTTAATAACATCAGTTGCCGGCGGCCGGTTTCGCCCACCGTGGTGCAGCCGGCCAGCCAGGCTGCCAGCGCCAGGGCCAGCCAGACCGCCGGATTTCTCACCTGAGGCATCTTCATGTACTCCAACTAAGCATAAATAAACTTTTCCCTCAAGCGAGCTTTGTGGCTTGCGCCGCGCCGCCGGGTTGGTTAGTACAGCGTCATGCGATTTATCGGCAGTCTTATTGAAAAACTGCAACGGCATCCCAAACGGATTGTTTTTCCGGAAGGCAGCGAGCCCCGGGTGTTGCAGGCTGCCCGCCAGTTCCGCTCCCTGCGGCTGGGGGCGCCCATTCTCCTGGGTGACCGCACGGCGATTAAGGAAGCCGCGGAGAAGCTCAACATCAACCTGGAGGGCATCCGCATCATCAATCCCGCCACGAGCGAGGATTTGGACAATTTTGCCCGGCGGTTTGAAGCCTTGCGGCGCGCCAAGGGCATCCGGTTTGAAGAGGCGCGGGCGGCCATGCTGAATCCCAATTATTTTGGGAGCATGATGGTGGCCATGCATCAGGCCGATGGTCTGGTGTCCGGCACCAATGAAGTGACGGGGAGCGTGTTGCGGCCGCTCTTTCAAATCATCAAGGTGGCGCCCCACTTCACCACGGCCTCCTCGTGCATGATTATGGAGGTGGAGGATACGCGGTTTGGCGAGGAAGGCGTGATGTTCATGGCGGATTGCGGCGTCATCCCGGAGCCCACCGTGGAGCAACTGGCCGATATTGCCGTGACCACCGCCCAACTGGCGCACAAGCTGCTCAACGTCCGTCCGCGCGTGGCCATGCTCTCGTTTTCCACCAAGGGCAGCGCCATGCATCCGTCGGTGGGCAAAATGCAGGCCGCCACCGCGCTGGCCATCCGCAAGGCGCAGGAGCACGGGTTGGAGGCGGATTTTGACGGCGAATTGCAGGCCGATACCGCGCTGGTGCCGGACATTGCCCGGCGCAAACTGCCGGAAAGCAAGGTGGCGGGGCGGGCCAACGTGCTGATATTTCCCGACCTCAACGCCGGTAACATCGCCAGCAAATTTGTCCAGCACATTGCGCGCGCCAATGCCTACGGGCAAATCATGCTGGGCTTGGACCGGCCGGCGGCGGATGTTTCGCGCGGCTCCAATGCGCATGACATTTTGGGCGTGGCCGCCATTGTGGGCGTGCAGGCCATTGATTACAAATCGCTGTATCCCGATGCCGGGAACCACATTCCCGGTGAATAATTCCCCAGCCAGTTTTTGCTCATGAATCGAACAACGCCGCGCGTGTTTATTGCCGCCACGCGCCAGAATGACGGCAAAACCACCACCAGCCTTGGTTTGATGGCCGCCCTCCAGCGCTATTATCCCCGGGTGGGGTACATCAAGCCGGTGGGGCAGCGGTTTGTCGAAATCGCCGAGCAAAAAATTGATGAGGACACCGTCCTCATGGACAGTGTGTACAAGCTCAACTGCCCGCTGGTGGACATGTCCCCCATTGCGGTGGAGCCGGACTTCACCCGGCGCTACCTGGAAAGCGCCAACAACGATGCGCTGGTGGAAAAAATCCAGCGCGCTTTTGACCGCGTGGCCTGGGAGAAGGATTTTGTGTTGTGCGAAGGCTCTGGCCACGCGGGTGTGGGCGCGGTGTTTGATTTGTCCAACGCGCAGGTGGCGCGGGTGCTGGATGCCAAGGTCATCATTGTGTCGCGCGGGGGCATCGGCAAACCGATTGACGAAGTCACGCTGAACAAGGCGTTGTTTGACAAGGAGGGCGTGGAAATCATCGGCGTCATTATCAACAAGGTGTTGCCGGAAAAAATTGATTACATCAGCGACTTTGCCCGCCGCGGGCTGGCGCGCAAGGGGTTGGAGCTGCTGGGGGTTTTGCCGCATTTGCCGATTCTCACGCGGCCTTCCATCGCCACCATCATGGAGGAGCTGCACGCGCAGCCGCTCAACGAGGGCCGTCCGCTGCACACGCTGGTGCACGATTTAATCATCGGCGCCATGAGCGTGCACAACGCGCTGCGCTGCTTTCAACCGGGCGTGCTGGCCATTGTGCCCGGCGACCGCGAAGACATCCTGCTCGCCCTGGCGGCCGCCCTGGACGCCGGCGCGCCCATTGGCGCGGCGGGCATTGTGCTGGTGGACGAATTCAAGCCGGACCTCACCGTGCGGGAGGTCATCCGCCAGATGCCCTTCCCGGTGTTGCTTGCGGAGGGGGATAGTTATACCGTCACCTCCAAAATCCATGATTTGGTGGTGAAAACGCGCCCCGACGATTTGGAGAAGATTAATCTCATCCGCGATTTGATTGGACGGCACGTGGACGTGCCCAAGATTCTGCGGGCCTTGGGGGGGACGCCGCATAATGCGGCCGCCACACCGGCCGCCACCGCCTGAAAGGCCCGCGCCTTCCTCCGCTGGGCAGGCCGGGAAAATCAGGGGACGCTGGCAGGGGAGGCTCTTGCCAGGGAGCGCAAGTCGCATGATAAAATGCGGGGGACGGGATATGAGCAAGCGTTCTCACACGAAGGCGGGCCAGGTTACCCACGAGAGGAAGGAGGAAATCAGTCTATTGCTTTCGTGCTGTGGCCTGCCGCCCGATGCGGCCTGGGAGCCGGTGAGCGCCGGCCCCCTCAATCAGGTTTTCAAAGTGCATACCCGCGACGGCGTTTATGCCTTGAAATGGTACGGTCAGGGACGCGGCGCGGCGGTGCGTTTCTTAACGGAGCAGGCTTGGTACGACCTGCTGAAACCGTTGGCGCAGCGGCACATGCCCGAAGCCGTGGTATGGCAGGCAGCACGCCGCTGTGTGCTCTTGAAGTGGGTGGAGGGAGCTTCGCTCAAGGCGGAAGACCTTACCCCCGCAGCGCTGGCTGATGTGCTGGCCTTGGTGTCCGCTTTATATCGCCTGCGGCCTGCCGCCGTGGGCCGGGCTTTCCCGCCGGCTGCCGGGGCATGTTTTAGTCTGTTGGACCGACTTGATGCTGTGGGGCAGGGGGTGGAAAAGACGGCGCGCCAACTGGCTGGGTTGCGTGGGGCCAAAGCCTTGGCGGGCCGCTGGGAACCGGCGTGGCAGGTGGTAATGTCCGCCGTGTTGAAGCGCGCAGAAAAGGCGGGCATGGACCCCCGGCTGGTCCTACCCCTCAGCCAGCGGATGCTTGCCGCTCCAGACTGGGGCTTGCACCAGGCCTTGCGCACGGCCGGGGGCCGCCTGGTCTTTTTCGATTTTGACGGCGCCGGATGGGAAGACCCGGCCTGGTGGCTGGCAGGCGTCTTTACCCGCTGTGAAGTGGCGCTGCCGCTGCAGCATTGGAACTCCTTTGTGCCGGCAGCCGTGCGCCTGCTGGGGGTGGAACCAGAAACGGTGCGGCGGGCGGCGTTGCTTCTTCCGGCCAGTCGTTTCCAGCAGCTTTGTGGAGCGGTGGAGCGCCTGGTCGAGAGGTCTCCGGCTGCGGCCCGGGCAGTCGCACTCAAGGAATTAGAGGCGGCCCTGACCGATTTGGCGCGGGCGGAGTGGTGGCTGCCGGTTTAAGGCGTGCCAGGCTGGTGGATGATGGCGTTGATGACAATGCGCACGTAGGCTGGGTCTTGAAATTCCAGCACGCTGTGACCCGGCATCAGGTAGTAAATGGTGCCCTTGCCCGCCGGCTTAATCCATCCGGCATGGCTTTGGTGCCATTCACGATTGGTTTTTTTGTCGGTGTAACGCAAACCCAGCAGGCGGGTACGCTCACCCAGCAACTGGTGATTCAGGTAAACTTCAGAATCGTGCAGCGTGAACAGTGGCAAAACCTGCCTGACCCCGCCGACGGGAGCGAATTCGCCCGTGGCTGGATATTTCACCTTATGGGTGGTGATAAAATGGTTGGTGGCCAGATTTACAATGTCCAGCGTTACGCCTTCGGTCCATTGATACCCGCCTTGGGTAACGTCTCCCTTGGGTAAATCCACTCCCAAAAAGTTGAACCATAACTCATTGGTGCGTTTGCCCGAGCTGATACTGTGATGCAGGGCCACCAATTTTCCGCCTTCGCGGGTGTAGTTCACCATGGCCTTTTCCGGAGCGGGCAGCAATTTACCGTGGATATAGACTACGACCGCTTGGAAGGGTTTCAAATCGGCCGGCATTTCCGTTTGTTTGACAATTTGGCTATCCCATCCCTCCTGCGCCTTGAGCTGGCGGGCCAGCTCCTGCATCGCGGGAAATTCATCGGCCACTATCAACACCTGGGCCGCCAGGGCCGGCATGGCTGCCGCTGCCAGTGATAGTATTAACGCGAGGGTTTTCACAGGGTTACTATGTCACCTTTTTCGTAAGATGCATCAAAATTCACCATCCGCCAGCCCAGCCCGGCCACGGTCAATGACGTTGAGTTTAAGGCCAAATGGATTGCAAGGGATAGGCGGCCAGCGTTTCAAACCTGGCCTGGCCCTGGCGCATGCGGGCATGCATGCCTTGTTCTTCGGCTTTGGCCATGAAAGGCAGGGGCACGTAGGTTAAACCGTCTGCCGCGAAAACCTCGATTGTGGTGCGATCCAGGAAGACCGCCAGCCGCTGGCGGCCCTCGCGCAGGGGAGCCTTGGCCCGATGGCCATTTACGGACAATTCCTGATGGCCGGCATCATAGATAATTTCCGCCCCGCGCAGTTTCAACTCGAAAACCGCTCCCGGAGCAGGCGTGAATTCGGCGCGCACCTCCCACAATTCGCCCCGTGCCGCGGCGAGCGGGTTGGCGGCACCGGGCACCAGGTCCAGAGGCGCGGCAGCGATGGGCTGCCCGCGCAGTTTTGCCAGTTCGCGCACGGGCCACATGGTCAAGCGCGGGCCGTCCGGGGTGTTGGTCAGGCTCAATTCCAACGGCAGGCTCATGCATTGATTGAAGGGCATGCCGGGAGCAGGGGCGCGCAGCCAGCCGATTTGAATGCGGCGTCCATCCGCGGGCGGGATGTCGCTGAAAGTCTGCGCCGCGTAGAAATCACGGCCCAGATGGCCGGGCAGTTTGGGAGTTGCTGGCGTGAACTGGCGGCCGTCAAAATGGCCCAGCATGTATTCGCTGCTGGCGCCGGTCAGCAGCCACAAGTGGCGGCCGGTTTCGCCGGGCACCGCCAGCGGGAAAAAGTCCGGGCACTCGAAGAATCCCTCGGTGCGGCTCAAATAGGTCCAGTCGCGCAGGTTTTTCGAGCCAAAGAAAAAGATGGAGTGCACGCGGTTGGTCTCGACATAGAGCGTCATAATCCATTGCTGCGAAGCTGCGTGCCAGATGACTTTCGGGTCCCGGTTGCCGGGGGTCAGGTTGGGCACGATGGGATTCCGCTCATATTTTTTGAAAGTCCGGCCGCGGTCCGTGCTGTACGCCAGGCATTGGGTGTAGGGCTGGCCGCGGGACTGGCGGTTTTCTCCGCCGGCGGCCGTGTAAAACAGCAGGATGGCGGGAGAGTCGGGGGCATTGAGTCCCGCATCATTCCGGTAATCCACAATGGCTGAGCCGGAGTACATGGTGCCCAGGGCGTCCGGATACAGCGCCTCGCCGAGTTCCTCCCAATGCACCAAATCGCGGCTGACGGCGTGGCCCCAGTGCATGTTCCCCCAGTTCCAGCCATAAGGATTGTGCTGGAAAAAGAGGTGGTATTCCCCCGCATGATACACCAGCCCGTTGGGGTCATTGAGCCAGCCACGCTGCGCGGAGAAATGGAATTGGGGCCGCAACGGCTCGCGGTAAAGCGGCTGCGCGCCTTTCGGGGCATCGCCTTGCTCCAACAGTTCCAGGGCTTGAGAATCTTCGCGCAGGCGGTCCACCTGCACCACCAGCGTTTTGCCGGCAAACGGGCGCAAGTCCACCCACGCCCACCAGTCCGGAGCGGCATCGGCCAGTTCAATGTCGAAGTCGCGTTCGAGGCGTCCCTCCACCAGCAGGCTGACCCAGCGTTTAGGGGCGCCGTTTTTAACGGGCAGGAACAGGTACCGCCGTTCGGCGGTGAATTGCCGCTGCACATTCTCACGCCAGCGGGGGGCGGGCGTGTCGCTCAGGATTATATGGTCCACATTGATGTGTCCCCATCCGCCCGTGGCGCGGTCCACGATTTCAAGGATGCCGGTGCGGCCCAGAAATTCGCGCACCTCCCAGCTCTGCCAGTTCAGCTCCTCGCTTCCACCCGGCCGGGTGTTGGGTCCGGTGGCGGTGCGCACATGTTTGCCGTCCACCAGCAAGTTCATGCAGGTTTCGCCGGCGAAGCCGCCACCCCCAATGAGAAATTTGAGATAGGGCCGTTCGATTTTAAAGGGGGGCGAAGTCAGGGTGCCGGTGCTGCGGTCACCGCCGTAAAAGCTGTTAACCAATCCCTTGCCTTGAAAACCGCTAACGCGCATTTGATTGGGGAGCGTGCCGCGGGCGGGACCCGGCCCAAAAGCCGTGCCGGTGGCGGTCCAGCCTCCGTAATTGGTCCCCTCAAAATCCGCAATGAGGATGTCCGGCAGGGGTGCAGCCGCTGGCAACCCCCAGCCGCCCAGCCAGGCGGCGCACAAAATAATGAATTTGCGCATGTCCCCAACAGACCATATTTGCGGGCCCGGAGGCAAGCGCATCATTCCAGACCCCGCTCAGTCAATTCATCTTCATCCAACCCCAGATAATGTCCCAGCTCATGCAGCAGGGTGGTGCGCACCTCGGCACGGTAATCCGCCTCATCACCGTTTTCCTCGTCCACCATGCACCAGATATTTTCCAGGTACAAAATGATGCGGGGTGGAAGGACGGTGTGGGCCTCCTCATCATGGTCGCCCCCAATAAATAGCCCCAAAGTATCGGGGTCCAATCCCTCTTCAATCAAGGCGGCGGCCGGCATCGGCTCGTAAGTCACGGGCAGTGCTTCTGCCGCTTGACGCAGTTCTGGCGGCAAAGCCTTGAGGGTGCGGCGCACTTCGGCGTCCGCCACCTTTACCAGCCATTCCCACTCTGGCAAACTGGCCATGCGAATGCGGCCCTGGAGTTGGTCCCCTGCTTGTCAGTGTTTATCTTTCGTTGGGGCGGGGGTGACTGGGCAGCTCGGCGGGGGGCGGCGGGGGCGGGGGAGGAGGAACACCGTGCAGGCGCATCATGCGTCGTTCTTCGGCCATGGCCCGGCTGGCTTCATCCTCCATCTGTTTGGCGACGAATTGGTCCACAGAGGCCTTCACGGCGGCCAGCTTTTCATTGATGCCTGCCAGGGCCAGGCGGCGTGCGGCAGCAATATCGGCCCAACTGCGGCCGCGGCGTTCCTGTTTGATTTGCTCGAAAGACACATTGGCCGCCTTGGCCAGGAGCAGGCCGGTGGCCAGGTCCCCGTAACTCATGGCGCTTTTGCGCCGGGTGGCCTCGAGAGTATCTGCGGCCACACCGGTTTGGCGGGCCAGGGCGTCCATACCCACTTGTTGCAGAGCGGGGGTGGCCATGATTTGATTGATGGTCCGGATGTTCTCGTTCAATTCCAATTTGGCCTTGGCCCAGGCTGCCGCGGGGTTGGGGGCGGGTTTGGCGGCTGGCGCGGTGGCGGCAAACAAGGGCACCGTGGCCCCGCATGCCACCAACAGGGTCAAGAGGGGCAGGGTCATGGAATTCATGAAGCAGGTGGCTTTCATAAGGTTGATAACCAAAGGAACGATACTCCTCTCACCCCTTTCTGGCAAGTTGCTCCCGTGCCTGTTCTTCCCCCACCAGGCCGGGGAAGCCGGTGGTGGAAAGACCGGCGGATTTCCCGGGCAGGACCACGCAGGCGGGAAGGGCCCAGCCTCCATTTTTTGGGGCATTTTTGCTTGGCAAAGGGACGGCGAAACCGTTATCACTAACAGGCACAGTAAACGCAGCAAACATACGACTTATGGCTCAATCTGTTTATCATCCCAGTATCGAGGGCGCCCAACACGGCGCAAAATCATTGGCCCAATTTTTGGACTACGCGAAGGCATCCGGCGCCACCGGCGCCCAGCCGTCCAACTACATGCTTCAGGGCGGCAAGCTTTTCATGTCCGCCGAGGAAATCAAAGAGACGTTTGAGTCGCGCGGCATGACGCTGGACGGCATCTCCTGCCACTGTCCGTTGTGGGTGCACACCACGGCGTGGACGGGCAGCCCTTCGATTCGCCCGTTCATCCCGGAGGATGTGGCCAAAAAATCCCCGCAGGAAATCGAGGAATGGGCGGAAAACTATCTGCTGAAGTTGATGGATTTGGCGGCCGAGCTGGAGGTCAAAATCCTGCCCACCTTCTGGGGCGTGGCGTTTGGCTGGGAAGTGGCCAGCGGTTATCCGTGGGGCTTCTGGGCCGGCCCGGGTTATGATTTAATCAAGGAAGGGCAGGAGCGGTTTGTCAAAAAGACCGCCAAAATCCGCAAGCATGCCAATGAACTGGGGATTTACCTTTGCCACGAAATCCATCCTGGCACGGCGGCCATGTGCGCGGATGACTTCAATATGCTGGTGCAGATTTGCGATGGCGACAAGTGCCTGGCGGTCAATGCCGATCCTTCGCACTGCTGGGAAGGGGAAAGCTGGGAGACCCGTTTCCTCAAGGTGGGGCCGCGTGTGTATGCGGCGCACATCAAGAACTTTGTCATCCGTCCCGGCCTGCCGTTGCGCATGATGAATGGCAACTGGCCGTGCCGCGCCATGCAATTTGTGGACTTGCCCAGCGGCGACATCAACATGCAACGGTATGCCGAGCTGTTGATTCACATCGGCTATCCTTCCCGTTATTGCAAGGTCATGAATCGTCCCACCGCCCCGCTGGTGGTCGAGGCCGAAAGCGCGCACAAGGACTTGGATTACACCAGCGCCAATGGCATCGCCTACGTGCGGGATCATCTGTGCTGGCCGGCGGCGGCTGGTTCCTTTGAGGACGGCATGGGCGCCTGAAGCCTCCTCCTCTGGAGGTCCCTTTCCACCCCGTTTCCCGCGAGGGAAACGGGGTTTTTATTGGACGGAAAGAGCCGGTGGGCGTGGCATTTCCCGTTGCAAGGCCACCTCGCTACTGAGATTCAATAGGTTGCTCCGCGCTGTGGCCATGCGGAGGAGGGGGGCGGTATGGGAAGTCGGCATTGACTTGCGGCGTGGCTCACGGTCTGATGGAGCCATGCAAAACTCAATCCGGACATGGTGCCGGCGCCTGATGGTGTTTGCCGCAGGCATAATGGGCACGGCAGGATTGTTGGGGGCCACCCCGCCCACCCTGCCAGAACCTCCCGCAGAAGGGGCCAAAGTCCTTCTGGTCACGGGCATGGATTATCCGGGACATCTCTGGCGCCAAACGGCGCCCACCTTGAAAAACCTTTTGGAGCAAGACCGGCGCTTGAAGGTGCGCATCGTGGAAAATCCCCACGCACTGGCCTCCCCGCAATTAGTCGCATGGGATGTGGTGATTCTGCATTTCCAGAACTGGCAAACGAATGGCCCCGGGCCGGAGGCGCGGACGAATTTGCTGCGGCTGGTCACGGGCGGGAAGGGGATGATGATGACTCATTTCGCCTGCGGGGCATGGTATCAGGAATGGCCGGAATTTGTGCGGCTTGCGGGGCGGGTATGGTTTGGGCCGGAGGGCGGACGGCAGCATGACCCCCATGGGAAATTCACCGTGGAGATCACGGAAGTGCAGCATCCCATCACCCGCGGCCTCCAGGCCTTTGAAACCGTGGACGAATTATACACCTGCCTGACCGGCGATACCCCCATTCGCGTGCTGGCGCAGGCTCGTTCCAAGGTGGACCAGAAGTATTATCCCATGGCCTTTGTGGTGGAGCCGGGGCGTGGCCGGGTCTTTCACACGGTGCTGGGTCACGATGTGCAGGCCTACACCAATCATGTGGCGGTGGGCGAATTATTGCGTCGCGGTTGCGCATGGGCAGCCGGGCTGCCGCCGGTTCCTTGAGCAGGGTTCATCCGCATTTTTATGGAGCAACAAACTTCCTCTGCCAATGCCGGTGCCGCTGGTCCGGCCAGGCCCCCACGGTCATTTTGGTTCAAGATTTTGCTGGCCCTGACCGCCGTCCTCGTGGTGGGGCTGGGCGGATGGTATTTTTCCCTGCAGTGGCAAAGCTGGCGCAGTTGGCGTCATTGGCAGCAGTACAAAACCGAGTTGGAAGCCCGGGGTGAAAAATTTGAGCTGCAAGCTCTGGCGCCGGCACCGGTGCCGGAGGATAAAAATTTTGCGCTGCATCCCCTCATTGCCCGGTGGTTCACCCCGGGGGCGGTCAGCAGCACCAATGGCTCGCAGCGCTGGTTTTTTGCGCCGGGAGCGGAAGACCCGGAGCGCCGGCGGGGGGGCAGCGGCCCGGTGCGGGGAGACGGCTCCGGCGCGCTCCTGGCGCGGTGGGCGGCCTATTATCAGGGGCATCGCGGATTTCCCCAGGCGCCCGCCGGCTCCCCGCCGGCTCAGGTGGTGCGCACGGCGCTCAGTATTTATGATGCCGACATTCAGGCCTTGCGCGAAGCCATGAAGCAGCGGCCCATGTGCCGGTATCCCCTGAATTACGAGATGGGCGGCGCACTGAACTATCCCCACCTCGTGGGTTGCCGCAGCCTGGCCACCACGCTGGAATTGCGGGTCATGTCCTTTCTGCATTTGGGGCAGGTGGAAGAAGCCTTTGCAGAATTGCAGTTGGGATTTTTTATCAGCGACACCCTGCAGGCCGACCCCCTGCTGGTTTCCCTGCTCCTGCGCATGGCCTTGGATCAAATGCTGAGCGAGGCGGTTTTGGAGGGAATCAAGCAACGGCAATGGAATGATGCCCAACTGG
Organism: Fontisphaera persica; assembly: GCF_024832785.1. Classification (GTDB taxonomy): domain Bacteria; phylum Verrucomicrobiota; class Verrucomicrobiia; order Limisphaerales; family Fontisphaeraceae; genus Fontisphaera; species Fontisphaera persica. The sequence continues at coordinate 2,260,527 of NZ_CP116615.1, read as the reverse complement.
CCTGGTTGACCCAATACCTGGGGCAGCGGCAGTATTTGCGGGAATTTGCTGCGGTGTTGCGCGGTGAACGCAACTTTGCCGTGCATCAAACCGAACTGCTGCGCCAGGGCAAAGTGCATGCGCAGACCGGCGAAGCCGAGTTAACTCCCGCCGGCGAGCGGGCGTTGAAACTCCTGCCGCGCGGATTGTATTACCGCAATCTGGTGGAGCTGGTGCATCTCTATCAGGAGGAGGTTCTCCCCGCTGTAAACGTGGCAGCCCGGCGCATGGACAAGGAACGGCTGCAGGCGCTGAATACTTCAGCCGCGGCGGCGGAAGGCAATCCTTATGGCCTCGAGGTGCGGCAATTGCTGCCGGCCATTCATAACGGCGCCCTGAAAGCCGCGCGCTGGCAGGCCATGGGCGATTCCTTGTGGGTGGCCTGTGCCCTGGAAAGATATCGCCTGGCCAAGGGGCGGCTGCCGAATCAATTGGAGGAGCTGGCGCCTCAATATCTGCCTGCCTTGCCGTTGGATTGTTTGACCGGCAAACCTTTGAGCTGGCGCAAGGAATCCGAAACAGTGTATCGGGTCTATGGATGGGGCTGGAATGGCAAGGATGAGGGCGGGCGGCCGGGGCACCGTTTGGAAGACGGCGATTGGGGAGTGGAAGTGCGCCTGACCGCCCCCAATTAACCGGCATGGCCTTCCAGTTGGTAGATTCCAAATGGCAGCCTCCCATGGGGGCAACCGCCTGGCGACCAAGCTTCTGTCTATGCCTTATAGCCTCGCCTTGGCTGGTGAGTCAGACTCTTCTTTAATCACTTAGGCACAGTGCGTGGCCGTGGTTGACCCAATTCCGAGAGCCTGGCTCTGTCAGCTCTCCAAGACCAGCCACTCCGATTCCATGATGGCTGTGGGATGATTGCTGCCCCGGGGCCACGCCGCCGCATAGACACACCCGAGCATGAGATGCTCTGCCATTACGGCCTGCTAACCATGACCTGAGCGCCAGAAACAATCGAAGCCCCATACCAGGGGGGATGAAAGGGAAATGGGGTGATAGACGGGATTTGAACCCGCGACAACCAGATCCACAATCTGGGGCTCTAACCAGGCTGAGCTACTATCACCACCCAAACCTCGACAGCAATTTATGCGCGGCGCCCGTACCGCGTCAAGAGGTCAATTTCACACCCCGCTGGTGCGCAGGGCACGGGCTTGGGGTGGGGGCGTTTTTGTGGCACATTCCAGACATGGGCATTTACTGGGAATGCCAGCGCTGCACTGCCTGTTGCCAGTGGCCGGGTGAGGTCAAGGTCACGGAGGAGGAAATCTGTCAGATGGCAGCCTGGTTGTCCCTGAGCGAGCGGGAATTCATTGAACGTTATACCCGGTTGCGCCAGGACCGGCGGGGTCTCGCCCTGGTGGAGCAGGAGGGCGGGGCCTGTGTGTTTTTGCAGGGCCGGGACTGCCTGGTGCAACCCTTCAAGCCGCGGCAGTGCCAGGAATTCCCGAATGGCTGGCGGGCCAGTCCGGAACTGATGAGGCAATGTCAGGCCCGACCGGTGTGGCGGGCTGGGACGCGGGAGGAATGTTCAGGGGAAGAGCGGGGGGCTTAAAGCTCCATGATGCGAATGTTGCGGAAGTCGAATTTTTTGTCTTCGACTTGAATGCCGATGTAGCCTTCGGGGCGGTCCACCAAATCGGTTTCCCAGTTGGCTTCGTCGTTGATGAAGAGCTTGGCCTTATTGCCGCGGACTTCGATGCGCATTTTGTGCCATTTGTTGATGGGCAGCTTGGGCGTTTCGGCGGGCACAATGGTTTTGCGATTTTTGACCAGCGCGCCCAGGGCATTGTAGCGCAGGTTCACTTGAAAACCGGCGTCCGGCCACGGCTTGCCGTCCAGCGGGGCGCGCATGTAGATGCCACTGTCGTAATCCTCGTCATAGGCGCGCCATTCAAATTCGAGAATGAAATCCTTGTATTGCTTTTCCAGCCGCAGCCAGCCCATGCCTTTGTGGATTTGCAGGTTGCCCTCCACCACTTCCGGTTTGATGTCGTGCACGGCAATCCAGCCGGTGAGGTCTTTGCCGTTGAAGAGATTAACCCATTGTCCCGCCGCCGCCTGAGCATTCCAGACGGCCAGCCCCAAGCAAAGGCCCAAAATCCCTAAGTGTGCTTTCCACGTGGTGGTTTTCATACAGGGCTGATTAACTTTCATTTGCAAGACTTCGTCAAGTCTGACGCAAGGAGGGGCTTTCAGTGGTGGGGTGACTTTACACCTCACGGCCACGCGCCCCATTCCCCGCTGCGAGGGCGCAGCCACGTTTCGAGCGTTTCCAGTTCAATTGGCCGCCACATGGTCAGGCAGGGGGGCTGGTTTCGGCGGAAGCTGCTGGCTGGCGAATGAGTTGAAAGGTGGCCACGCGCATGCCGTCCATCTGCGTCACGGTAATTTCGCAATGTGCGAGGGTGATGGAATCGCCGGCTTGCGGGAAGCCTCCCAGGCGCTGGGTAATCCAGCCGCTGGCTGTGGCGATGCCTTCCCCCGCCAGCGGCTCGCCGGCCAGCTCAGACAGCTCATGCAAGGGGAGCGCACCGTCCACCACCCAGATATTCTCAGCTTTTTGCAGGATTAAGGGTTTTTCCTGGTCAAACTCGTCCTGAATCTGTCCCACGAGCACCTCCAGGATGTTTTCCAGGGTCACCAGGCCCAGAATGCCGCCGTATTCATCCACCACCAGGGCCATGTGACATTTGCGCTCCAACAGGGTGTGCAGCAAGCCTTCCAGATGGGCGGTGGGGGGGACATAGAGGAGCTTGCGGGCAAAGCGCTGCAAATCCCGGCCGGTGGCCGCCAATTTGCGGGCGGCGTAAAGGTCTTTGATGTGAATGATGCCCACTGTTTTGTCCACCTCGCCGCCCTCGCACAAGGGAAAACGGGAGTAGCGGGTTTTCTCGGCCACCTCCAGACATTCAGCGATGGTGGCCTCCATGTCCAGGGTCACGATTTCCTGGCGGGGCCGCATGACATCACGAGCGACCCGGCGTTTGAGGTCAAAGGCGTTGAGCACAATCTCGCGGCTGAGTTCGGTCCGGCGATGTCCGGCCGAGACCAGCAGGCGCAGTTCTTCGTCTGAGTGGGCGTGCTCGCTTTCCGAGACGGGTTGCAGCCCGGCCCGTCGCAACATCCATTGCGAGGCGTGGTTGAGCGCCCAGATGAAGGGATAAGAGAGCCGGTGAAACCACTGGAGCGGCGCGGCCACCCAGAGGGAGACCGGCAGGGGTTTTTGAATGGCCAGCCATTTGGGCGCTTGTTCCCCTGCGGTGATATGCAGGAAAGTGATGGCGGTAAAGCCCACCATGAAACTAATCCAGTGCCGCCACTGTTCGCTGACCTGGAAAAAGTCCAGCAGCGGCAGCAGCAGCCGGGTGAAAACCGGTTCGCCAATCCAGCCCAAGCCCAGGGAGGCCAGCGTAATCCCCAACTGGCAGGCGCTGAGGGAGGCATCCAGACGTTTGATGACCTGGCGCACGGTCAGGGCGCGCCGCTGGCCGCGTTGGATAAGGGCATCCAGTTGCGTGTCCCGCACTTTGACCAAGGCAAACTCGGCCGCCACAAAAAAGCCGTTCAGAAACACCAGCACCAGGACGGCCAGAATGCGCCAGCCATAATCGAAAATGACCGAGGTGTCGGGCATGGTTAAAGCTGCACTTCGCCAAAAATGGCGCGCAAAATGTCCTGCAAAAACAGAATCCCCACTTCCCGCTGCCGCACGTCCAGGACAATGGCCGCGCGCTCGCCGGCGCGTTGCATGCGTTGCAGGGCGGCCTCCAGGGTGAGGTTTTCGTCCAGGTACAACGCCGGCCGGAGATAATCTTGCACGGGCTGGTCGGGATTGAGGTCGGTGCGATAAAGCACGGCGCGCAAGCTCAAAAGGCCGGCAATCCGGCGCTCGGCGCCTTCGCCCTGCCAGGCGGGCAGGCGGGAAACATTGTGTTCACGGCACAGTTGCAAGGCCTCGCGCAGGGGGGCCTGGGCGGAAACGGTCACAGCTTCCGAGAGTGGAATGGCGAGCTGGCGCACGCGGCGGTTTTGCAAATCCAGCACGCGCTGAATCATCGCCCGCTCTTCACTGGTCAGGTTGCTGGCAAATTCTTCGACGAAATACCGCAGCTCATCCCGGCTGGCAAAAAGCCGGCCGGTGAAACGGCGGCCGCCGGAACGGCGGGCCAGGCCTTCCGCCAGCCAGGTGACCAGCGCCACGACGGGGGACAGCAGCTTGCGGGTGAGATTGAACAGCGGCGCCAGCAACAGGCACAGGCGCGTGGGGAACAGCCGGAACATCACTTTGGGCAGGAGGTCGCACAGGCCATAGAACACCACCATGACCCCGGCCAGAAAACCCAGCCAGAACAGAACGTGCCGGGCCAGGGGCGGCCAGTCCAGGGCAGCCAGGCTGCGTTGCCAGAGAAATACCCACAGCACCGCCGCGGCAAAATTGGCCAGGGTGTTGCCCACTAGAATGGTCCACAAGAAAGGCTCGGGCTGCTCCAGCCAGCTTTGCAGCATCTGCGCCCGCCGATTGCCTTGCCGTTGAAGCTGGCGCAAGCGCAGGCGGTTCAAACCCAGCACCCCCGCCTCCATGCCGGAAAACAGGAAGGAGGCGGCGAGCGCCAGGACCAACAAGGCCAGCAACATGCCCAAGCTCATGCGGCGCCTCCTTTCCCGCGGCCTGGATTCAGCCGTTCCACCACCAGCTCCCGCACGCGGCGTTCATCCGCAACGGTTACCGTAAATCGCAGGCCACTATACTCCACCGCTTCACCTTTGGCGGGCACCACCTCGCGCAGGGCCACCACCAGGCCACCCAAAGTTTCCACTCCCGGATAGTCCTTTAATTCCGGGCATTCCCGCTGGAAATCCTCCAGGCGCATGGTGCCGTTGACCCGCCAGCGGTGGGCATCCAATTTTTCCATCACAAACCCGGTGGCCTCGCCTTCATTGCGCAAGTCCCCCACAATGGCCTCCAAAATGTCCTCCATGGTCACGATGCCGGCGGTGCCGCCAAATTCGTCCAGCACAATGGCCAGTCCCCGCCGCTGGCGTTGCAAACTTTTGAACAATTGGAGCAAGTTCATGCTGGCCGGCACGAAAGAGGGAAACTCCACCGCCTCGGCCAGGTCCACCTCCGGATTCAACAGCAGGGTGCGGGTGTTGAGGATGCCGACAATGGTATCAGGCGATTCATCATAAATGGGCAGACGCTGGTGCCGATGGCGGCGGGCAGCCTCCAGCATTTCCTCGCGGGTGGCATCGTCCGAAATGGCGGCCATGCGGCTGCGTGGCTTCATGACTTCCCCCACGGTGCGCCGGTCCAGGCCGATGATTTGCAGGATGATTTCCTTTTCGGCGGCTTGCAGGGTGCCTTGCTGGCAGGCCAGCTCCACCAGCTCGCGGTATTCCTCGTCGGTAATGCCGGCGGACGGCACAATGGAGCGCCGGGCCGCGGCGGCCAGAATGCCGCGATTGAGCCAGCGGGCCAGTTGGCGGAAAGGCCGGGTCAGACGCATGAGCAGGTGCATGGGCGGGGCCACAAGCAAGGCCCAGCGTTCAGGCTCGCGCACGGCCAGGGTTTTGGGAATTAGTTCACACCCCAGCAGCAACAGCACCAACAGGATCGCCAAGGCCAGCCAGGGGGGGGCGTGCCAGTGGATGCCTGAACCTGCCACCAGTGCCACCATCAGGGCATTGCAAAGCGTGTTGCCCAGGGCAATGGCGGCCAGCAAATCCTGGGGCGTTTCCAACAGTCTGCCGATGATTCGCCCCCGTTCCGGCTGGCTGGCCGCCAGTTGTCGCACCCGCCATCGGCCAAGGCTGAACAAGGCAGCTTCAGCCGCGGCAAAAAAGAAACTGGCCGCGGCGCATAACAGCAAGGTCATGCACACCACATAGACCATGGCTTCACTATCGCCCAGAGCCGGTCTGGGAAAAAGAAAATTTGGCGGTGGCTCCGCGGCCATGGAACACGGGGTAAATGGCTTGCTCGGGGCAGGGTGGGGCTTCACTATGGGGTTTATGGCCAACACTTTCTGCCTGGCAATGATTCAAATGCGGGTGGTGCCCGGCGACAAACGCGGCAACCTGGAGCGGGCCCGCCAGTGGCTGCATGAGGCGCGGCGACAGGGCGCGGAGGTGGCGGTGTTGCCGGAGGCCATCACCACCGGATGGACTCATCCTTCGGCGCGGGAGCTGGCCGATGAAGTCCCCGGCGGTGAAGCCGTCTCGACCTTGGGGCAGGCGGCTCGGGAAACAGGGATGTATGTTTGCAGCGGGTTGGTGGAGCGTCATGGGGGTCAGTGCTACAATAGCGCGGTATTGTTGGGGCCGGAGGGGGAGGTGTGGGTGCATCACCGTAAAATCAATGAATTAGACATTGCCCATGACTTGTACGGCCTGGGCGACCGTTTGCAGGTGGCGGTTACCCCCTGGGGAAGGTTTGGCGTGATGATTTGCGCTGACGGTTTTGCCTCCGGTCAGGCCATCAGCCGATGTCTGGGGTTGATGGGGGCGGGGGTGATTCTTAGCCCTTGCGCCTGGGCGGTGGCTCCGGAGCATGACCAGGCCAAGGAGCCGTATGGGCAGCTTTGGCGTCAAAGTTACGGGCCGGTGGCCCGCGAGTTTGGACTGTGGATTGCCGGGGTCAGCAACGTGGGGCCGATTACCGCCGGGCCATGGGCGGGGAGGCGCTGCATAGGTTGTTCCATGCTGGTTAATCCGGCGGGGGAGGTTGCCTTGCAGGGACCTTATGGCGAGGAGGCGGAAGCCTTGTTGTTGGCCAATGTTCAGATAGCGCCACGGCCCCGACCGTGGCAGGAACCGTCCCCTGGCCAGCCCAGACCAAGGTAAGCCCCTGCCGCATGCAACAAGCGGACTTTCCAAGGGGGATTGAGCCGGTGGAAAAAATAATTTTTGCTCAGCCCCTGTTCTGCCGATATGCTGAATTTGAGGGCGCATGAAAGCGGACCTGAACTTTGGATTGGAGAATGCCGCCTGGCCGGCGTTTGTGGTGGATGCCCAAGGGGTCATCCGTCGCGCCAGCCAGGGGTGTGCCGCTTTGTTTGGCAGCCTGCTGGAGTCCGCTTATCTCTCGTCCATTTGGGGGCCGGGCAATGAGCATTCCGCCGAGCAATTTCTGGCCCGGCTGGAGCGGGGCATCCCGGCGCAGAACCAATTGCGGCTGCGCATTCGCGGCGGGGGCGTCGCCACCTTGAATGTCTTCATTTGCCACATGATTCGGGACGGGCAGAAATACTTCATTTTCCAAATGCCTCCGGAGAGCGCCCCGGCCCGGGTCGAGCGCGAAGGCCCGGCGGCAACCGACCTGGCGCTGGCCCATAAACAGAAGCTGGATTGTGCTTTGCAACTGACGCGCACCGTGGCCCTGGACTTCAACAACGCTCTCACCAGCATTCTGGTGCACATCAGCCACATCCTCGACCAGATGGACCCCACCCACCCCTGGCGGGGCAGTTTGGTGGAAGCGGAAAAAGCGGCGGAGAAAGCCTCGGAAATCGCGAATGATTTGGCCGCGTTCAGCCGGCAGGAAAAGGACAGCCGGAGCCAGACCGTGGGCAACCTCAACATGTTGCTGCGGCGGGCGATGGAACTTTTCCAGAAACCGGGAGGCGCGCCCAACATTCAATGGAAGGCGGAGTTTGAATCGCATCCCTTCACCGCCACCTACGATGAAGCCAAGATGCAGCAGGCGCTGGTGAAGATTTTGGAAAATGCGGTGCAGGCGCTCACCCCGGGCGGCGGCACCATAACGGTGAGCACCCGCAATTTGGAATTGCGGGAGCCGACCCATGACCAAGGGGTGCAATTGTCGCCCGGCGCGTATCTGGTGATTGAGGTGCAGGATGACGGGCCGGGCATACCGGCGGAGGTGTTGCCGCGGGTTTTTGAGCCGTTTTTCACCACCAAAAAAGGCCACCGGGGCCTGGGACTGGCCTGGGTGTACGGCATCATTACCAATCATGGCGGCAGCGTGGCCATTTCCAGCACGCCGGGCGTGGTGACCTCGGTGCGGGTGTATTTGCCGGCGAGCAAGCGGGTAATTCGCGACACCTTGATTGACAAGGCCGCCCTGCGTGGCAACGAAACCATTCTGATGGTGGATGATGAAGACCTGGTGCTGACGATGGCCCAGATGGTCTTGTCTTCCTTTGGCTATCGCGTGTTGACGGCCAATTGCGGGGAAAAGGCGTTGGAGGTGGTGCAGAACGCCAGTGAAAAGATTGATTTGGTCATCACCGACCTGGTCATGCCGCGCATGGGGGGCCGCGAACTGATTGAGCATCTGCGGCGCATTTCACCGGATTTGCGCATCATCTATTCCAGCGGCTTTGTGCGCCCTGCCGCCGAGGACGAGGAGTTTTATTTGCAAAAGCCTTTTACCAGCAAGGAACTGCTGGCCAAAGTCCGGCACGTGCTTTCGCTGTAGGGCGCTGGCGGCGGCGCTTAACGCACTTTGAAAATTACCAGCATGCCGTCATCCTTTTCCATGGAGGCGCGGATGGTGACGGAATCGTAGTTGGGGTTGTCCTTGAAATAGGCCAGGAAATCGGGCATATCGCGTTCGCTCTTGATGACGTTATCGGCGACAATCACCGCCCCTTTGTGCAGCTTGGGCTCAAGCGCCTTGAAGTATTTGAGGTAATCCCGTTTGAGGGCGTCAATGAACACAAAATCAAAGGTGCCCTCCAGCTTGGGCAGCACCTGCAGGGCGTCGCCTTCCACCACCGTCACGGTTTTTTCCAGCCCGAATTTTTTGAGATTTTCCCGCGCCGCAGCCACCATCTTGGGGTCAATGTCCACCGTGATGAGCTGTCCGCCGGTGCGCTCGAAACCGATGCCCATCTGAATGGCGCCATAGCCGGTGGCGGTGCCCACCTCCACGCCGCGCTGGGCATTGCGGGACTGCACCAGGACGCGCAGGAACATGGCGTCGCCTTCAGTGGTGTTCAACGGGATGCGCTTAAATTCCTTGAGCATTTTTTCGCGTTCGGTAGCGGTGGGCTTGGCATCGGCGGCGGACAGGCAGGCCACACTGCCCACCATGGCGCATAGGGTCAGCACAAAAATCCAGGTGTTTTTCATAGGCGGCAGCATCTTTTCCGGCTTCATCGCGGGATGCAAGCCTGGAAATCACCAATTTAGCCTTTTTCGGACATCGGCTGGCGTGTAAGATGGCTCCACCTCTCTATGCACACACACCTGGCTGCAAGAATGGTGGGGCGGGCTTTGCCCCTTCTCCTCGTGCTCACTGGCCACCTGGTTGTCCGCGGCGCCTTGTTGGAAGATTTAACCCGACTGCAACCGGGCCGCAGCCGGCGGGTGACCTCGACCATGCGCGCCGGCCCGGATGGCAAATATGACCCACAGGCGCCTCCGCGCGCCGACAGGGACGAGCGCAGCAACTTTGACAATTTCCGCGTGCCCCCGGGCGCGACGCAGGTGGTGATGAATGTCAAAGGCCCCGGCGTTATCACGCATATCTGGTTCACTTTCCTTGGCCCGGAGCCGCAGGCCTGGGCGCCCAATGGCTCGGCCAATCATCAGGAAATGCTGCTCCGCATCTACTGGGACGGCCATCCCCGGCCGGCGGTGGAGGCGCCGGTGGGCGATTTTTTTGCCAACGCCTTCGGCGAGCGCCGTGAAGTCATCAGCCTGCCGGTGGTGGTGGAGGACGCCGACTCGTACAATTGTTTCTGGCGGATGCCATTCCGCCAATCGGCCCGCATGGAAATCATCAACCAGAGCGAGAAGCCCATCAGCCTGCTCTACTACAACATTGATTGGATTGAATTGGACAAGCTGCCGGCCAACACGCCTTATTTTTATGCGCAATACCGGCAGGAGTATCCGGCGGTCTCCGGCCAGGATTATGTTGTTTTGGAAACGCGGGGGCGGGGCCATTATGTGGGGACGGTGCTCAGTGTGCGCACGCGCAGCCCGGCGTGGTTTGGCGAGGGGGACGAGAAAATCTGGATTGATGGCGAGGCCCAACCGTCCATTTGGGGCACGGGCACGGAGGACTATTTTCTTTCCGCCTGGGGCCTGAAAACCACGAGCACGCCCTTCTTCGGAGTGCCGTACTTTGATCAATGGGGCATTGTGGGCGGCCACACCAGCGCCTATCGCTGGCACCTGGCCGATCCGATTGTCTTTCAAAAAGGCATCAAAGTGGCTTTCGAGCACTATGGCTGGATTTCACCGGATGAAAATCCGGATTACAAGTCCACCAGTTGGAATGAGCGGGAGGATGATATTTCCAGCGTGGCTTTCTGGTATCAAACGGGCACTCCCACCTTTGCCGCACGGGCGCCTCATGCCCGGGAACGACGCCTGCCAAGTTTGGAGCGCATGATAGTCTATGCGCGGGACTTTTTATCCCCGGCGCATCACGGGGCAGGGGATGCCATCAGCCAGCGGCTGGCGGTGCATGAAACCCCGCAAATGCTCTACCGTCCGCCCTCGGCCAGCAATGCCTGGGTGGAAATTCCCTTCACCGTGACCAATAAAGAGCCGCTGCGGCTGCTTTTGCGGGGGACGACCTCCTATGATTTTGGCCGGTACCAGCCCTATTTGAACGGCATCAAACTGGGCGGCCCCCTGGATTTTTATTCGGCCGAAATTGCCGCGCGTGAGTTTCACTTGTTGGACTTTTGGCCGGAACCGGGGCGCTACGTCCTGCGCCTGGAGGCCGTTGGCCAGAATCCCCAATCGCAGGGCTGTTACCTGGGGCTGGAATCCGTGCGTTTGCGCGAGCGCCGTCCGCGCGTGCAGGCCTATGGTCACGACAAGGACAAAGACTGGCGCAAGGCCCCGCAACTCTATCGCTAGGCCTTGCCCATCCACGGGCAGGTTTCCTTTTGGGGACATTCCGAGCATCCGTGCCGCCGGCTGAACAAGGGCAGGATGACAAAGGCGTCCACCACAAATACCGCGAGCAGCAGGGCCATAGTGCTGTCAAACTGCCGCCAGAGCAGCCAGCCGCCGGCAAGGGCCGGGATGAGCCAGAGCGGCACAATCACCGGAATGTGTTTGCGGAATTTTTCAGCAAAACATTCGCGCTCCGCCTTGGGGGCCAGCCGGGCGGCCACCATGCCGTAGCCACAGGGGCAGCCCCGGGTGTTGTAAAAAGCGCAATAAGGGCAGATAAAAATCATCGTCCACAATGAGCCGCCGATGCCATAGGCGGCATAGAGGAGGGCGGCTAGCCATGCGCCATGGCCTCCCCCCAGCCCCACAGCCAGCACTGCGCTGCCGGCCAGCACCATGATGGCGTATGGAAGATTGGCCAGGAAAGTTTCGGTCTTGGAATACAAACGCATAGTAGTATTGCAGTCCAAGCTTGAGCAAAAACAGCGAACGAGGCCAGACCAAAAATGCGGCCGGCATGGCCTTAAAGCTTTGAACCCAAGGGCGGGGGCCGGGTAGCCCTCTTTGACCTGGAAAAGTAGAGGTGGCAAAAAAACGAAAAATGGGCTTGCATGTTGGCGGAGCGTTGCTAATTTCTCGGCTCTTTGTTAAAAACAGGATTTGATATGTCACGAGTTTGTGAATTGACCGGCAAGCGTGCTGCCAAAGGCAGCATCATCTGGCGCAGTGGCAAGGCCAAGAAGAAGGGCGGCATCGGCACGCACGTGACCGCCATCACCAAACGCCGTTTTCTGCCCAATTTGCAGCGGGTGAAGGCCGTGATTGATGGCGAGGTGCGCTACGTGAAAGTGGCGGCCAGCGCCATCAAAAAGGGCCTGATTGTCAAGCCGCCCAAACGCCATTGGAAGAAGGCGGAAGCGGCCAAGGCCTGAGTTGCCCCAAGTATTTTTTGAGCCACGGCGTTCCCGGCGGGGACGCCGTGTTTTTATTTCCGCCGTTGCTTTGGGAGGCGCCCGCAGGGCACAATGGCCCACGATTTCATGGACCGCCCGCAAACAACGAGGTGGGAACGGGGGCTGGATGCACTGGCCGCCGCGTGGCAGCGCCGCCATGAACCGGGGAGCGGCTGGCGGCGATGGACGCAATGGTGCCGGCGGCTGGTAGTCGCGGCCAACTTCCTCTACCTTGCTGGACTCCTGGCCCTCTGGGCGCTGACGGCAGGGGTGGGGGAGCGGCACTACTTTACCGCCTTTTGCCTGTTTGTGCCCCCGCAGGTGTGGTTGTTGCCGCTCCTGCTCCTGTTGCCTTTGTCATGGGGGTTTTGCCGGCGCTGTCTGTGGCTGCATGGAGTGGCAATCTTGTGGGTGGCCTTTGGTTTTTATGATTTTCACTGGTACCGCCCCAAGGCAGCCTCCAGCCCCGTTTTGCGGGTGATGACTAATAATTACGGGCAAAATAACCGCCAGAGTTTCACGGCGTTTATGCAGCAGGAGCAGCCCGACGTGATTGCCTTGCAGGAGGCTGTGGGCCAGATGGGGCGATTATTGCGAGCTTATACCAACTATCAGGGCCGCGCGTTTGGGGAATTTGTCCTGCTCAGTCGGCATCCCATTCTCAGTTCCGGCCCGATACCGGTGTATGATGCCTTTGGCTGGCCGGTGGGAGCCTGGTTTGAATTGCAGGCGCACTCGCGCACGGTGGTGGTGTACAACGTGCACCTGCCCAGCCCCCGCCGCGAATTATATCGTTTGCGCGGCCTGGGGGTATTGGTGGCCTTGGCCGGCGAAACCGCCGGGGAAAGCCGCAGCAGTCGTTTCCAGGAGGACGTTGCCAAAGCATGGCAGCAGCGGGTGGACATTGCCCAGCGGCTCATTGCCCATCTGCAAAAGGAAAAGCGGCCCTTTGTGGTGGCGGGCGATTTCAACATGCCCAGCCGCGGCTGGTTGCATCGCCAATTCCACGCGGAGTTTGCCGATGCGTTTGCGGAGGCTGGACGTGGCTATGGTCTCACGTTTCCCGGGTACAGCTCCAATCCGCTGACGGGTTTTGGGCCCTGGCTGAGGCTGGATTATGTATTTTGCAGTCCGCAGTTGCGCCCCGTCTATTGCGTGACGGAGCGGGGCCGCCGCAGCCAGCACCGCGCTGTGGCCGCACACCTGGAATGGAAGGAATAATCGCCGGGGGTTTATTTACGGCCCTTGGGGTCCAGGTTCTGCTTCAGGTCCTCGGGGGTGACCACGCTCTGCACGCCGCCGGGGGGAATGGGGGCCTTGGCAATCCAAAGAATGGCGTTTAGCACCACTTTGCGGAAATCATCATGGCCCCAATTGTTATGGAAATGGCCGCCGGTGAAGCCAAAACCGCGCCCGCCATCGGGGCGTTCGTAGGCCCACATGACATGCTGCGGCTCGCCCTTGGCCACGGCTTCGCGCACGGCGGGATTGCCGCTGTGGGGGCCATCCGGCCGGTTCATGGTGGAGGGGGGAGCCACCGCGCTGAGAATGGGGGTCACGCCTTTCATGCCCTCCTGGAAGCGCATGTGGAAGTACCATTCATCACGAATTTTGAAGGGGCGCACGCCATCGGTGATGGGATGCTTGGGAATGACCTTGAAGTCAGCGTCCCAATGGGGATTGACCGACCAATGGGTTTCAAAATAGCCGCCCATCCAGTTTAGAAACTCCGGGCCGCCATTGTCCTTGGGCACTTCCACGGCATAATGGCAGCAGCCAAAGCCCACCCCGCGCTTCATCAGTTCGCCCAGGAAAGTCAGGCGCTGGCGCTCACGCACCGCCATGTGCCCGCCGCCGCCGTCGCAATAAATGAACACAGCATCGGCGCCGTCAAAAATGGTCATGTCCTTGGGCCAGCCGTTGGTGTGGACGACGGCTTTGACCCCGCCCATTTGATTGAGCAAACGTCCCAGCAACAGGCAGCCCGCATTGTGTTCATGCTCGCCGGGACCGTGGCTGGGGGTGCCTGCGAGCAGGACGATTTTACGTTCAGCGGCCGGGCTGTTGACCGCCCATAAAAGACTGGCCGCGCAGAGGGCCAGTGTCAGTGCTTTGGTGATTTTCATGATTTCGAATGTAGAGGTTTAGGTGATTTTGCAAAGTGTTTTCTGGGGGCAGAAGGGCGTCTCCTTAGTTGTTGAGCGGTGCGTATAAGTTCCAGTGGAATGTCCACCGACGACTGCCATGCTTTTTGCGCGGTGATTTTCCTCCCGCAGGCAAGGGAAGAACTGCGGGGGTGTTTGCCAACCGCACAGGGTGCTCTGGAAATTTCATGGGTGCCGCGGAATTTCGTTCCAGTTTTTGAGGCCGATGATGGGCAGGGCGAAGTCGAAGGCTTCGCGCCATTGCGGGGTATCGGCCAGGCGGAAACACTCGTAAATGCGTTTCTTCTGGTAGGGCTCGGCCACACTGCCGGGGCGATTCCGCCACAGTCCCAGCAGCAGGCCGCCTTCGTGGGCGTGGTCCACATGCCGGTGGAGAATGAAGGCGTCAATGCCGTCATTGCGCTCCACTATCTGGTAGGCATAGCAGTAGGCAGCGGCCTGCAGCAGCTCGCCTTCCGGTCCTTTGGGGGTGTGGAATCCTTGCTCGCTGAGAATGATTCTCCGGGGCGTTCCGCGATACCGCATGGCCGGCTGGCGCATGAACTCGGTGAGAACATGCAGGTTTTTGAAGGTAATCCGCGGGGTGTCAGGGTGGGGCACGGCCGTTTTATCCAGCCAGAAACGAGGCTCAAACAGATTCTCCGGGTAGGGGTGGTACGCCAGATGCCAGTCAAAATCGCCCCGCTGGCGGGCACGGGCCGCGAAGGCCTCCAGGAAGGGGCGTCCGGCAAAGGCTTGTTGGTCATCACCGGCGGCGTAACGGATATTCCAATGGTGGTCCAGGGAAAGATAAACCCGCGGCCACGGGGCTTGGCGGCGAATCGCCGCATGAAACAGCCGCACGGTGTCCTCGTAGTAGGCAGTGAACTTTTCCATGGAGACGGGTCCCATGTTGCACCACCACCAGTGACTGGTGACCTCATTGCCGATGATATAGCCCGCCACCCGTCCGTGAGCCTGGTTGGTGCCTGACCAGCGATGCGCCAGGAATTCCAGACAGGCCGCGTACCATGCCCGTCCTTCTGGCGTGACAGTGTTGAAAGCTCCCAGGCGGTTGGGAGCATTGGTGGCATAGTTGGGGTGCAGGGCCAGTTTATCCACCTCGGGGCGTCCGGAGGCGTAACTCAGGACGATGAGATATACCACGATGCCGCGGTCAGAAAGGGGCTTAATCTGCCGGTCCAGGCTTTCCAGATAACTTTTTTGAAAATGATAGATTTGCCCGCCAGAAGTCCAGGCGGGATTGCCAGACTGGCGATGGACATCCACCAGTCCAGTCAAGTTGATATTGATAGCGGCGTGTTTGACCCCCAGGGCCAGGGCGTCATCCACCATTTGCACTTGCAGGCCCTTTTTGGAGGCAGGCTGGGGAAACTCAGCCCCACTGGTCCCCACCGCGCCTACCAATACCCACACCGCTGCCACCCATCGCATCAAGTCAAACATCGCCCATTGGACGATGCCTGCGCGGCTTTTTTTCAAACGGCCGTCTGCTTGGCGTCGGCCCGATGGGGGTTAGTGGGTGCGGACGGGGGACTCCTGCCGCCGGCAGGTCAAAAAGGCAATTAACTGCACAGCCTCCTGCAAGGTCACGTAATCCGTGTTGATGACCAGGTGATAATACTGGGCATCCTCCACATCTTTGCCAAAGTGTTTCTTCACGTAAGCGGCGCGGGAGCGGTCTTCCTGATCAATTAATTCACGCGCTTCTTTTGGCGATACACGGCGCGTGGCGCACACCCGCTCGATGCGCCGTTCCAGCGAGCCCACCAGGCGCACGTGAACGACATTGTCCAGTCTGGCCGCAATCAAATTGGCGCCCCGGCCCAGGATGATGGCATGTCCCAGGGTGACGAGATGCAGGATGGTCTGGCAGGTCTGGTGAAACAACGTCCAGGAAGGCGGATGCAACCCCAGCAGCTCCTCCATGATGTCGTCCAACAATGGGCGCCGGTCTTCCGGCATATACTCGGCCAGTCGCTGCGGCAAATGATGGTCCTCCAGCACTTTTTCCACCAGATTCCGGTCAAAGACCGTCCAAGGCGGTCCGGGTTCTTTTTCCATTTGCTGCAAGTGCGTGACGAGCATTTCCGCCACGGCGCGTCCGCCAGCTCCGGCCTGGCGGGACAGCGTAATGGACGCCAGACGGCGGCGCGTGAGTGGGCCTTGCTCGGAGCCGGGCAAGGGAGTGAACTGGGCATCAATATAACTGAGGCATTTGGCGAGACTGGCGGTGTCACTCATAAGCTTGGCGGGGTTGAGGGGTCTCCATTCGCCTGGGTTTCCAGACCTGCCCTGCGGACTTGGGGTGATGGGAAAATGTGTGCGTGTTTAACATCTCAGGACCTCATATAGATTATACGCTTGCGTAATAATTCGGTCAAATCCTGCATGCAGCTCGCGGCGAAATAAAAGCCTGCCTCCCGTTTCTTCGGGAGGCAGGCGAGCGTGCAGAGAGCGTTCAGCCAAAGTCCTGCGGATACCTTAGACGGCGGGCGCCGTGCGCCCTGGCATGGCCACCGGCGCGATGGGCAGCGGGCCAAACTCGTACTTGTCGGGGCCCAGGCGCACTTTGGAGTTGAGCATGGCGTCCCAAGTCACGGCTTTGCCGCTGTACACACACTCCCGGCCCATGATGGCCATGAGGGTGCTTTCGGCGACGGCGCGCGCCTCATTGATGGGGTTGCCCGCGCGGATGCTGGCGATGAGGTTTTGGTGTTCAGCCTCATACGGATTCACATCCGGGTCACGATAGCGCCACAGGTTGTTGCCCTCGGAGCGGATGAAATTGTGGCAGTTGCTGTAGCCTTTGACTCCCACCACCGCTTCTTCCACCTTGCCGTCGCAACCGTTGATTTGGCGGCTGAAACTGAAGACGCGGGCGCCATTCTCATACTCAAACTCGACGGCAAAGTGGTCGTAGATGTTGCCGTACTTGGCATCGGTGCGCACCTGGCGCCCGCCACAGCCCACCACGGCGCGGACCGGGTGGGCGTTGAGCACCCAGTTCATGATGTCCAGGTTGTGCACGTGTTGCTCGACAATATGGTCGCCCGAAAGCCAGGTGAAATAATTCCAGTTGCGAAGCTGCCATTCCATGTCGCTCATGTTGGGTTTGCGGTCAATGACCCATATTTCGCCGCCACACCAATAAGCCCGGCCATAGAGGATTTCTCCGATGGCTCCGTCATGGATGCGTTTAATGGTCTCGCGGTAGCTGCGCTGATGGCGGCGCTGCGTGCCGGAGGCGATGCCCAGGCCCTTCTTTTTGGCCAATTCACCCGCCTCAATGACCATGCGCACGCCGGGGCCGTCCACGGCCACAGGCTTTTCCATGAAAACGTGCTTGCCGGCCTGGATGGCGTCCATGAGCTGTTGCGGGCGGAAATGGGGTGGGGTGGCCAGGATGATGTAGTTGATTTCCGGGATGGCGAGGAGTTTTTTGTAACCATTGAAGCCGGTAAAACACCGCTCCTGCGGAATGTTGATTGCCAGTTTGGACAGGTTTTCCCGACAGCGTTCCAGGCGGTCCTCGAAGACATCGGCCAGCGCCACCACCTGGACATCTTTGCGCTGCAGGGGGCCGGTTTGGGCCACATCCTCGGTGTGGTAACCGCTGGAGGGGTAGATGACCTTGGTCTGCGCGCCAAGGACATTCAAGACTGCCCCGGTACCGCGCCCACCGCAGCCGATGACGCCGATGCGAATGGGGTCATCCGGCGCCGCGTGGGCGGTGATGACGAAGGGCAGTTGGGCGGCTGTGGCAGCCCCAGCCAGGGCGAAGGAGGATTGTTTCAAAAATTGACGCCGTGAGGCCGTATTGGTTGAGCCGTTTTTATTCATAAACATGGTGTAAAGCGGTGGCTATTATGCGCGGAAAGAGGGAAAAGGCAATGGTTAACCGGTTTGAGAACGCGGCGCTCAAGGGAGCGCTTTGGGGTGGCCAGCCGGAAGCTGATGCATTTTCACCCAGAGGCCTTTGGGCTGCCTGAATTAAGGACAGGCCAAGCTGGTTATTATTAAAAATGATACGGCCCGGAAATTGCTACACAAATGACGTTGCGGCAGGCATAGGGCAATGTGTGGACACGTATTGTATTCATAAAAATAAATCCGCCCTGCGCCTGGTCCACGCCGCAAATAACAGAAAGGCAAGTAGTTATGAAGACCGAGCGCACGCGATGGGGGTGCGTGGCCCGGGGCGTTGTGGAAGCGGTGAGCAGGCTATGGATGGCCATGCTCACCGTTCTCATGCCCAAAGGCCAGACACCTCTTCTCTTAATATTGGAACCGTCATGGCCTGGCTTGGGTTCCTCTTTCCGGCCAGCCATGACCCCGTGTCATGCCATGCCACCCTGCCGGCCCCTGGCGTTGTTCGCCGGTGGGGGTGCGGGGTTCTGGCATCAGGCGAGCAGGCAGTTGGGACGGCCCGGGGGTGCTTATCCGTTCTGGCATCCTCATAACGACAGGGTTGAACGGCCCTAAAGGCAAAACTGGCCAACGTAAAATAGACTTGTGGTTTTTTCCACAAGCGCTATATCCTACGTTGTTGCCACCAAACCCAAACAATGTTATGAGGCCAAAAACTTCAGCCCGCGGGGGCTTCACCCTGGTGGAAATCATGATTGTGGTGGCCATCATCGGCTTATTGCTGGCCATTGCCGTGCCCAACTTCGTCAAGAGCCGTCAATTAGCCCAAAGCCGAGCCTGCATGAACAACCTGCGGCAGATTCAGGCGTCCAAACAACTCTGGGGAGTGGAAAAAAGCAAGGCCCCAACGGACGTGCCTACGGATGATGACCTGATTGGCCCTACGCTCTATCTGAAGGTCAAGCCGATCTGCCCGGCAGGTGGCACGTATTCCTACAATGCATTGAGTCTGCCGGTGACCTGCAGTGTCGAGGGGCATACGCTCGAGTGGTAGCCCTGAGAACTGGGCGGGAAGTCCAACGCATGGGTGCCAGGCGGCGCGCGTGCAGGGTCTAGCCGTCAGGCGATGCGAAGCCGTGGTGTCGGCGGAGGGGCGGACAGAACCACCGAAGCCAGGTCTTTATTCCACGCGCAGGCGGTAAAAGCCTGTGTGGGGCGAGGGTGTCGTATGCGTAAAGGGGGCAGGTTGCCCATTGCCTTGGGCGCTCATCACGGGCGTCCATTACGCAGTCGGCAGGGCAGGGGAAAATTCCAAGGTATAAAGCCGGCCTGGCTCAGTGGTGGGCAGTGTGAAAGAGAAAGTTCCCTGGTGAAAACCTAAGCTTGCCGCAGGTATCACCACCGAGGGAGGGGCTATCGGACTATCCGCCTCAAGGTAGAGGTTGTCCAAGGCCACCCCGATTTGCCGGTTCACGTAAGGACCTGTGCCGTCGGGGTCGGTCAGGGTTGGCCCATGCGCGTCAAACCGGAGATAAAAAACCTGGCCTTGCGGCACGAAGACGTTCTCCACCCATCCGCCAATGTTGCGCTGAGAATGGGCGGGGTCATTGCCGTTCACCCAATAATTGGAGGAGGAGTTTTCGGAGGTATTCGGGTATTGGAAGATGGCCTCGAAGGCATTGCCCAAATCGCGCCAGGTGAGGTTGTCGGTGGAAAAGCTGGCTTGCAGGCCGCCATACCGCTGCGGGCCGCTGTTACGCACGACCCAGACCTCCACATCAAACCGCAGCAGGAATCGCGTCAGGTCCGCCCCGGTTAGATTGGTAATCATCATGGTCAGGGAGCGCGGATTGTCACCCACCGCTCCCCCATAAACGCCCAGGGCGCGGTCGGTTTCCGGCGTCAGGCCGGAATCCGGCCATGGGCCGCCGTTGAAGCCGCCATTCGCCGGGAAAGCATTGGCCGCAAATAAATTGGTGGCGCGTTCGACGTTGGAGACATTAACCGACCAATAGGTGTGCGTGCCGTTGCCGGGGGCTTCCGTGCCTCCGACACCCATGCTGTTAAAGTTTTCGGTGATGGCGCCTGCCGGTCCGCCTCGGAGAACATAGCCAGCGCCCATCGGGGCGGCGGATAGTCCGCAGCAGGATAGCAGCAATGCAGGGACAACAAAACCGACTGGCTGGAGGAGGCTTTTCATGACCTACCTATTACAGCATGGTTTTGGCGTGGCGTCAAAAAATTACCCGCACGAAAATCAGGCTGATTTTTAGGCAGGGAGCCTCAGGACTGCCTGGAAGGATGGGCTTGACGAGAGGGCCGCCAGCGGAGCCAGAGCAGTCCGGCCAGGCCGGTTAATAACAGCAGGCCGACGGCATAAGTGCCCGTGTGGGATGACCCGGGGAAGGCGTATAAGGAGGCCGCCCCCAAAGCGGGGCCGACGCAGATGCCCAGACCGATGGCGGCTTCGTGAAGCCCACCATGTTCGCCCTGGCTGGCCTCGCCCACGTCCATGGCGTAGAAGAGGGAGGAGTAGTAAATGAGGCCGGTGGCCAGGCCAAACAAGATTTGGGCCACAATGACCAGCCAGAGTTGAGGTGCCAGGAGCAGGGTGAGGAATCCGGCGACCAGCGCCACATAGGAGCCGGCCAGCCAGCGGAAACGATAATGCCAGGCCGTCCACTTCCACAGCACGGCAAAGGCCAGCAGGCGCATAAAAAACCAGACGGAGCAGAAGATGCCCGACTGGGTGGGGGTAAGCTGAAAATGGCGGGCGAGGTCCGGAATGATCAGCACGATGGTATTGATGGCCATGTAGGCGAAGGGGTTGGCCAGCCAGGCCATTTTCAGGAAAGTTTCCGGCGGCACAGGTTGGGCCAGGGCGGCCGCTTCCGGGGCATGAGCGGGTGGCGGTGGGGGCGGGTCGGCGGGCTTGTCTTGCTGTGCGTGAGGCGAGGCCGCCGCCGTGCGGCGCATGAGCCAGGCCACGGCGCTGATTTGCAGGACCAGCACAGCGAGGGGCACGCCGTAAAGGCCCGCCAGGCCGAGGTAATCGAAAATGGCGCCCCCGGTGAAATAGCCTGCCGCGGCAGTGCCGGCCCAGGTCAGGTTGTAGATGCCCACCATGCGCGGCAGCCCGCGCTCGTCTTCGCCGTCACAGACCAGCGCTTCCAGGGCTGGCCAGGTCAGGCTCATGCCGGCGGTCCAGACCATCAGCGCGCCGACTTGCACGGCGAAGGCGGGAAAAAGTCCGGCGGCAGCGAGGCTGGCGAGCATGATGCTCAGCCCCAGCCCCAGGGTGGGAAGGTACCCCAGACGTTGGGCCAGACGTCCGCCACGCCAGGAGAAAAACAGGTACATCAACCCATGCACGGCCCCCAGCGCCAGCGTTTCCTTGCGGCCAAAATGGAATTGATTGCGAAACAGGAAGAGGAGGTAGTTAAAGAAAAAAGTCGTGGCAAAAGAGTTGAGCCCAGTGAGGACGAAAAAGAGGGTTTTGTAAGGTCGCCAGTGCATGTAATGAAATGGAATAAGGGGGCGTTTAGCCGTCAATTTCCGCCAGTGCCTGCAGGCAGTACCATTTGACGGCGGGGCGTAGGGCAGGTTCGAGCGCATCCAATTCATCCGCGCCACACCAGCGAATGGCGTGATGCTCGGCAGCGGCCAGACGCAAAGTCTCCTGACCGTTTTTGGGACGCGCCCAGTAAATCATGCCGATGTGCTCGTGGGTGTCGGTGATGCGGTGGATGTCCAGAAACCGTGGGGCAATCAAGGCGCGAGTGTCGGGGCCGGTGGTGGGCGGACGCTCGCCCAGAAGTTCAATTTCCAGGCCGCTTTCTTCCCGGGCTTCGCGTAGCGCGGCCTGCTCGGGGTCCTCGTCCAGTTCAATATGCCCGCCCAAGGGCAGCCACTGGCCCAGGTTGCGGTGCAACACCAGCAGCACGCGGCGTTGGCGCACCACAAAGATGGACACCGTGAAATCAATGCGCTCGTGGATGTGGGCCATGGCGGGCTTTTAGTAATCGTACAACCCGCTGTCCCGTGAATAACCGCCGCCACCCCCCATGCCGCCCATGCCTTCGGGGTCATCCGGGCCGAGTGCCGCATCCAGCACATCGCCCATATCTTCCTCGATTTTTTCCGGGTCTTCGCCTTTTTCTAGCCGCTTGATGGCCACGTCCAGTTCTTTGGGCATCAGCCCGGGGGGCAGCGCCTCCTTCATTTTTTTCATCACGTGCGCCATGTGCCGCGGGTTGTTTTCATCCAAATGCTCCATGTCCCGCTCGATTTCCGACATGACCTTTTCCATCCGGGTTTCGTCCACGTCCGGCAACGGCGGGCCGTCGTCTTCCGGCGTGGCGGAGGGTTCTTTCAGGCCGCGCGGCGTGGCAAAGCGGCTCATCACCCGCTCCAGGTTTTTATGGCCGCATTTTGGGCACGTCGGCAGCCCCTCCGGATTCACCCGTTTGGAGAGGAAGCTGAATATCTTCCGGCATTTCGGACATGCAAATTCGTAAATCGGCATAACCCAAACCCATCCTACATTCGTTCAACCGCTGCGAGTATAACGTTCGGAGGCCGGCGTGGCAATCCCGTGTAGGCCGGGGGGGAAGGGAGGGCTGGTCCCGCCAACCCTTCAGGCGGTGGGACGCATGGCGGCGGAAATGGCTGCGGCGCCGCGGAGGACGGTTTAAGGCTGCCGGCCGGGCGCCGTGACCAGCTTCGCCGTGCCCGGCTGGGAAAGGTCAAATTGCCATCCGTTCAGTGCTGCGACCATTTCCAACAGCCATTGCGCTTCGCCGTGAGTTAAAGGTGCGGCTTGCGCCATCAGCAGGCGGCGGTTGGCCAGACCTGGTGGGACTTCAGCCGCTTTCAGGCCCCGCAATTGAGCCCAGGCATCTAAAAGCTGTTGCGCGGGGGAAAGCGCCAGGTTATTGGCCGCAAATTGTGGGGTTCTCGACAGGGTATCCAGAAGCGGAGGCGTCACTTCCGTGGGGCCTTGGCTGAGGCCGGCGGCGTAGCTTTTCAACAATTCCCATTCCACAGCTCCGGCAGGCAGAGCCAGCGCCATCCGTGGGCCAACGGGGCGCACTTGCGCGCCTGCCAACGCCAAGATGGCCTCACACGCCCAAGCCATTTCTTTGGCGGTGGTTCGGCCGTTAATGATGGTGATTTTTCGCCCGGAGATCGCGGGAGGATGAAGCACGAAGGCGCGCTTGGCGAGCGAGGCATAAAGAGGGAGCAAGGTTTCCAGGTCGGTGGACACCATTCTTATGGCCCCAGGGGGGATCGTTTCACTCTCTTGATCCAGCTCCGCGGCCGGAGGCGGCTTGGGCAGATGCCTTAATTTCTCGGCGTCCCCCTTGGGCACAAGCGCACAGAAACTCGGACTGGCCAGTTCCAAATGGAACCCGTTGGACTCGAGAAAATTTTTAATGGCTTCAGCTTCCTTCTGCGGAGGGGTGGCGGAGGCGGAAGGCTTGAAGGGTTGGCGAAGGTCCTGAGATACTTGGACCATGAAGAATCCTTTGCCTGTCAATTCCCGGTATCGCTCCAAGGTTGACCGCAACGGTGAAGGAGGGGGTTGCTGTGGGAGATTGGCGCCTTGTGAACCTATTCCCACCCCCAGCAGGAAAACGATCCCATAGGCTGGCTTCATGGGAGAAGGGTAGCATTTTCTCTGGCCCGATCAACACAATTCCATCGTCCGGGGTTTCCATAAATCCGGTCTTGGGGAGTGGACGGCGTCTGGTGTGCCGGCTGCGACATGAGGCCGAAGCGGAGGCAGAGAAAGGGCGGAGGAAAACTCTTTGACTCCCATGGGGAATGGGTTAAGATGCTGTTTCTATTTGAGTTGAACTTTAACCTTGAACTGGTATGGCAAAGCTGACGGTCAAAGAACTTGAGGTGCGCGGCAAGCGCGTGTTTGTGCGGGTGGATTTCAACGTGCCCATGGAGGAAAAAGGCGGGCAAATGGTGGTGACGGATGTCACGCGCATTCAGGAAACCCTGCCCACGCTTCGGTTGTTGATGGACAAAGGGGCCAAGATCATTCTGGCGTCACACTTGGGGCGCCCCAAGGGCACGAAAGACCCCACGATGTCGCTGCGTCCGGTGGCGGCCAAGTTGAGCGAGATGATCGGCAAACCAGTGGCGTTTGTGGAGGATTGCATTGGCGAGCCGGTGGCCGGCGCGGTGGCCGCCATGAAGGAGGGCGATCTGCTGCTGTTGGAGAATGTGCGGTTTTACGCGGAAGAGGAGGCCAATGACCCGGCGTTTGCGCAGAAAATGGCGGCGGTGGCGGATGTCTATGTCAACGACGCCTTTGGCTCGGCGCACCGGGCGCATGCCTCCACGGAGGGCGTGGCGCGGGTGGTGGCGGCGCGCGGCGGCCAATGCGCGGCAGGTTTGTTGATGGAGCGCGAGTTGAAGTTTTTGGGCGACGAGCTGGAGAATCCGGCCCGGCCGTTTGTGGTCATTCTCGGCGGCGCCAAGGTGTCGGACAAAATCAAGGTCATTGACCGCCTGTTGGAAAAAGCGGACAGCCTGCTCATCGGCGGCGCCATGGCCTATACTTTCCGCCTGGCCCAAGGGTATCAAACCGGCAAATCACTGGTGGAGCCGGACAAGGTGGACGTGGCCAAAGCTGCTCTCGCCAAGGCCCAGGCCAAAGGGGTGAAGTTTCTGTTGCCGGTGGATGATGTGGTGGCCACGCCGGTCAAAACCGACAAGCTCGATAAAAAAGGCAAGCCGGTCATCGAATACCAGGGCGCGCAGGTCAATGCGGACATGAACTGTCCGGCGGACAAGGCTGGTTTGGACATCGGCCCGGCCACCATCCAGGCCTATGCGGAAGTGATCGCCGGGGCCAAGACCATTTTGTGGAATGGTCCGATGGGGTTGTTTGAAAACAAGGAATTCGCCAAGGGCACCAACGCCATCGCTCAGGCCGTGGCGGACGCGACGCAGCAAGGGGCCAAGAGCATCATCGGTGGCGGGGACAGCGTGAAGGCGTTGAACAAGGCCGGGCTGGGCGGCAAGGTCACCTTTATGAGCACCGGTGGCGGCGCCAGCCTTGAGTTTCTGGAAGGCGCAGTCCTGCCGGGGGTCGCTGCCTTGAGCGACAAATAAATCCTGGTGGTTGTGCCACTGGAGAAACCTAAGTCAGATTGCAGAATACTTGGAAGAGGGAACGATTTTTTATGGATAAAGAGCGCAAATTGATCATCGCCGGCAATTGGAAGATGAACAAAACCGTGGCCGAGGCATTGGATTTGGTCAACGGCCTGAAACGGGAACTGAGCAACGTCAAGGAAGTGGACATTGTGGTCTGCCCCCCCTTCACCGCGTTGAGCGAAGTCTCCAAGGCCATCCTGGACTCCAATATCCGCCTTGGCGCGCAGAACATGAGCGAACACAACGTGGGCGCTTTCACGGGGGAAATCGCCGCTGTCATGCTCAAGGAATTCAGCGTCCGGTACGTCATTCTCGGCCACAGCGAGCGCCGTCAGTATCAGAAGGAGTCCGACGACTTGATTGCGCGCAAGGCGTTGGCGGCCCATGCGGCCTCGCTCAAGCCGATTATTTGCGTGGGCGAGACCCTGCAGGAGCGTGAGGCGGGCTTGACGGAGAAGGTGCTGGAAACCCAGGTGCGCGGCAGCCTGGCCGGTCTTAGCCGTGATCAGATGGTGGAAACCATCATTGCCTACGAGCCGGTGTGGGCCATTGGCACGGGCAAAACCGCCACCACTGAACAGGCGCAACAAGCCCATGCCTTCATTCGCAGTCTTTTGGCCCGTCTGTACGACGAAGCCACCGCCCGCAAGGTGCGTATTCAATACGGCGGCAGCGTCAAACCCAGCAACGCCCGCGAACTGATGAGCCAGCCGGATGTGGACGGCGCGTTGGTGGGCGGGGCTTCTCTTGAAGTGCGGAGCTTCAGTGACATTGTGAAAAACTCCATCTAATCCCAGCAAGCTATATGCTCTCGTTATTTTTAACTCTGCTGACCATCGTCCTGTTTCTGGACTGCCTGTTTTTGATGTTGCTCATCCTGATGCAACTGCCCAAGAAGGAGGCAGGTCTGGGGCAGGCCTTTGGCTCGACGGCCACCGACGCGCTTTTTGGCGCAGGCAGCGGCAATGTGTTGACCAAGGCCACCAAGTATGCGGCAGGCGCCTTTTTCGCGCTGGCCATCATTTTGAGCATCCTAGGGCCGCGCACCGATGAGTCCAAGATGCGCCTCAAGCGTTTGCGTGAAACCACCTCCAGCCCGGCGGCGCCGCAAGCCGCCACTCCGGCGCCTGCGCCGCAGACGCCGGCCGTGCCCTCCGGGCTGACTTTGTTGGGCACCAATACGACTCCGGCGGCGCAGCCTGCTGCTACCAACGCCGCGCCGGCCAAGCCGTAACACAACTTCATGGCTTCGCCGACAGGCCTACTTAATCCAGATTCAGCAACAAAAAACCGGCGTCGCGCTGGATGCGTGACGCCGGTAATTTTCTGCCCGAATGGGCGTTCAAACTGGCTTATTTGAAGCCCGGCGGATTGGGAGTATAGGCTTTAATGAGCAAGCCTTCTGGCGTGGCCGCGCCTGTGTACACCGTAATGCCCAGGTACTTGCTCACTTTTTCAAACGGCGGCAATAGGGTGAAATCAAACCATTCCTGAAACGCCTTGCTATCGTCGGCCAATCCGAGGCGCCCGCCTAGCGGGGTCATCGCCAGCAGCTCGCCGATGCGCGGGCCGTCCTTGCGGAGGATGTTGAACAGAACCCGCATGGTTTCGGCCTGGTCTTCATAGTGAAACATGCCGGTATTGAAGCCGCCGGCCTTTTGCGCCGCTTCCGCCAGCCCGGGCACGGTTGCCAGGGGACGGGTGGCCTTGGCGGTGCGCAGAAACTGCGCCAGCAGGTTTTCATCATAAGAGAGCGCGATGTATTTGCCGCTGGCGCAGAGGCTCAGGCTGCGCTCGCCAATGCGTTGGCCCTGGAAGTTCATCTGCGGGGTGGGGGGGAAGGTGTAGATGGTGACCCCCTCCAATTTGCGGGTCTTGAGTTGGGGCGGCTCGGCGTCGCGGCGGCCCCCGCGAGGCCCGCGCATCTGGGCGAAGTTTTCGAACAACCCCTTCACCGTTTCCACCAGCTTGTCCGGGGCGGGAGAACCTATCAACACCAGCCCGGGCGCGTTGGCCAGAGCCTCGAGATTCTGGCCGGTGGGATTAAATTCGTAGGTGATGATGTCGTCCCCCAACAAATCAATGAGTCCTTTGCGGAGGGTGAAGTCGGGATTTTGTTTTTTCAGGGCGCTTTCAAAGAAGGCCAGCGCGCCCAACAGCCCCGGGTTGATGTCGTTCAACGTTTGTTCAATGGTGTTCCACGCCTCGCTGAAACTGTAGCGGATGCGCGTGTACTTCACGGCATCGCGCGGCACAAACGGCGGCGGGGCGGTGTCGCCAGCCATGGGGGCCATGAGTTTGAAGAGTCCCTTGCGGCCGGCCTCCGGCACCCCCAAGAAGAACTCAACAGTGGCGCCTTGTTTGTCCCCGTGCACGGTCATGGCTGCGGATTCTGCGCCGTTGAAGCCCAGAGCATTGACGACCTGCATGGGATTCATGGCCATGGGATTGTTACCGCCGGCGGGGGCTTGGTCCACACCTTTCATGGCCAAGTCCACGATCAGCTTGACGTTCACCCAGCCGAAGTATTTGGCGTCGCGGAAGAGCCGTTGATAATCGGCTTGAAAGGCGGGGACACTCGCCAGCGCGCTGCCACCCTTGCCTGCTTGCAGGTCCAGCACTTTGCGAATTTCACTCACCGAAGTGCCGATAATCAGCAACGTGTCGGACTGGCCCACCGTCAGGTGAATGGGCTGGTTTTCGGGGCGTGTGGCCTGCCGCCGGGGCGGAGCGCCAGGGCGGGCTGGGGTGATGGATTCCCAACCGGCGTTGGGGTCAGGGAAGATGCGCTCAAAGGTGGTGCGCAAATCGTCGGTCATAAGCGTGTAAGTGGTGAATTCGGCGTCTCCCAGTTTTTCTTCTTTAAGGGGTTTGCCGGCATCGCTCCATTTTTTGCGAAGATCGGCCAGGTTGCGTTTTAACTGGTCGCTCTTGCTGCCCGTATCCATGAGCACCAGAAAGGCCGGCAGTTTGTCGGAAGAACCCTGCCAGCCGGCGGCGGTGATCGCCAAACTGACCTGACCTTGGGCCAGACCTTCGTAATCGGCGAATTTGATGCCCAGCTCTTTTTCCAGGGGATCCAACACGTCCTTTCTGAACTTGCTCTTGAACTTGTCCAGAAATGGTTTCATGGCGGGATCCGCCATGAATTTTCCGCCAGGTGTGCTGTCGTACCAAGTGGCGGCCGCTTTGTAATCAGGGGCAGTAAGCACGGCCAGAGTGTTCTCTGGCAGCAACTTTTCTGCGGGGGGCACGTTAGCCGCTTGGAGGCTCCCCACCGCCAGCCCGGCAGCCACAATCAACCAGTGAAGCGTTTTCATGATGATATTTGTTTTAACCGCAGCGTATGTTCTGGATTGGATATGCCACCAATGGGTACAAATGGCCAGTTCAATCCGCTCCTATTTTGACACTGCGCCGGCCCGGTCGGTTACCAGAAAAACTGTTTGACGCGCAGGGGTTTTGGGCGTATGGATTAGTCCATGAGCAGAAACCTGAACCTGCGACTGGCAAACGCGCTGCTGCTGTTGTGTGGCAGCGTGGCAGGCGGGTTTTAGGTCAACAAATCAGCAATCTGAACCCCGCTGCCACACTGGCGGTGGGGTTTTTGTTTTGGCAGACAGAAGCACATCACCAGCGGACAGCGACAAATCAAACAACATGAAAAACCAACGCATTCTCATCTTCGATACCACGCTCCGCGATGGCGAGCAGTGCCCCGGCGCCTCCATGAATTTGCGCCAGAAACTGGAGGTGGCCCGCCAATTGGCGCGGTTGAAAGTGGATGTCATCGAAGCCGGCTTTCCGGTGATCAGCGAGGGGGATTTTGCCGCTGTCAACGCGATAGCCAAAGAAATCAAAGGCCCCATGATAGCCGGCCTCGCTCGTTGCACGCCCAAGGACATTGACGCGGCCGGCGCAGCGCTCAAACCGGCCGGCAAGCGCGCCCGCATTCATGTCTTTCTGGCCACGAGCAAAATCCACCGTGAATTCAAGCTGGGCAAGGCCCAAGATGAGATTCTCCGCCTGGCAGTGGAGGGGGTCACGCGCGCGCGGGGTTATGTGGAAAACGTGGAGTTTTCGCCGGAGGACGCTTCGCGCACGGAGCCGGAATTTTTGATTGAGGTGTGCAAGGCGGTGGTCAAAGCCGGCGCCACCACGGTGAACATTCCGGATACCGTCGGCTGGGCGGTGCCGGACCAATTTGCGGCGTTGATTGCCCAGTTGCATGCGGCGGTGCCGGAGTTTCAATCCGGCCAGGCCATCATCAGCGTGCATTGCCACAACGATTTGGGGCTGGCGGTGGCCAATTCGCTGGCGGCCATTCGCGCCGGGGCGCGGCAGGTGGAGTGCACCATCAACGGCATTGGCGAGCGCGCCGGCAATGCCTCGCTGGAGGAAATTGTCATGGCGCTCAAGACGCGCGCCGACTTCTTTGCGGGTTATACGGTGGGGGTGAACACGCGCGAGATTGTTAAGACGTCCCGCCTGGTGGCCCGCATGAGCGGCCTCATGGTGCAGCGCAACAAGGCGATTGTGGGGGAAAATGCGTTTGCTCATTCGGCGGGGATTCATCAGGACGGCATCCTCAAGAAGCGTGAAACCTATGAAATCATGGACCCCATGGAGGTGGGCTGGGGCCAGACCGAGTTGCCGCTGACCAAGCACAGCGGGCGGGCTGCGGTTTCTGCGCGGTTGAAGCACCTGGGCTTCAAGATGAGCGATGCCGACATCAACTCCCTTTTCCAGCGTTTCAAGGAAATCGGGGACCGCAAGAAATTTGTTTATGACGAGGATTTGATTGCGCTGGTGGAGGGCCATATAGCGGAGGTGCCGGAGACATGGTCCTTGGAATACCTGCACGTCACCACCGGCAATGCCACCATGCCCACGGCCACCGTGCGCCTGCGCAAGCCGGGCGCCAAAGGGAAGGTGGAGCAATTCCAGGATGCCGCCATTGGCGACGGTCCGGTGGACGCCGCCCTGAAGGCCATTGACCGCATCACCAAGACCGGCGGCACTTTGATGGATTACAACCTGCGGGCCGTTTCTCAAGGCAAGGACGCGGTGGGCGAGGTGACGGTGAAGGTGGACTTTGGCGATAAAAAGGTCATTACCGGCAAAGGCGCCAGCACGGACATCATCGAGGCCAGCGCGCGGGCTTATTTGAATGCCGTCAACCGTTTCTTGTGCCAGGACAGCCATCGCCAGCGCGAGAGCAGCCAGCCATGAGCTAGTGCCCGGGAGCGGGGCAGGCGCGGGGAATGCTCAGCCCGGGTGGCCGAAATAAAGGCCCGCGATTTCCTTGCGTAGGCATAAAACCATGCCATGTTTGTATTAGTAATGTCTAATTATTGTATATGAACTGGCTAAGTTTTATCGCTTTGATGCGTGATATCTACGGTCCCAAGCTTCCCGATTTGGAGCGTCTGCAGGCGCGTGGGCTTCTAGCCGTAAAAATTGGGCAAACTTTTGCCTTGCGCATAGATTTCCTGGGGGAAGACAAGTGCCGGCATTTGGCGCAGCTTTACCGGCGCACGACGCCCATACCTGCCGAGGACTTAGAGACGCTGATGAACCGCTACTGCCCGGCGGGATGGCGCGAGCATTTTTCTTCGATTGAGCGCCGTCCTTTGGCGGCGGCCTCGGTGGGGCAGGTGCATCGGGCTATTTTACGCGACGGGCAGGAGGTGGTGGTGAAGGTCATCAAGGGGGATTTCAAGGAGCGTTTTACAGCGGATGTGCGGCGATTAAAGCAACTGATGCGACTGGCCACCTGGGCTTATCCCAAGTTGCAGCGGGTGGCGGACCCCGTGGGCATCCTGGAGCATATTGAGGAATACACGCTGGCCGAACTGGACTTGCGCAATGAGGCCGGTCATGCCCGTGTGCTGCGCGAACTTCAGGAGCAACATCAGCATTGGCCCATGCTGGCGCCCCTGCGGTTTCCGCGAATTTATGAGGAACTGTCGGGCGAGCATGTGCTGGTGACGGAATACTTGCACGGGCGCACCTTTGACGAGTTATTGGAGCAGGGGCGGCTTCCGTATGAGGAGCTGTTGAAATTGTTTTTGATTCATGGCGCCTACATGTTTGGTCTTGGAGTTTTTCATGGGGATTTGCATCCGGGCAACATCTTCTGGCAGGACGGCCGCATCTACTTTGTGGACACCGGGGCGCTCAGTCAGGTGAGCGACACTTTTCGCCAGGGGCTATTTGCCTTTTTTGAGGCATTGGCCCTGGAGGATTACGTGGCCGCGGCGTGCGCCATTCACCGGATGTCACGGCGCGCCCTGCCGGCCGCGCGGTGGGAGGCGTACTTGCGTCAATTTATGGATTTGTATCGGGATTTTTCGGGCAAGACCGTCAGCCAAGTGAGCTTGACCCGGCAGATGATGCGCACCATTCAACTGGCCGTGCACAGCGGCATGGAATTCGAGCGTGGGATGTATCCCATCATCAAAAGTTTGATGTATCTGGATGGGATGGTCTTGAAATGCAATCCGGATGCGGTTTTAATGCAGGACATGCGCCCGCATTTGGCCACGTTTAAGCGTCATTTTGAAGGGCCGGCAGGCCATCTGAACCGCGGGCGGGCGCAGCCTGCCGTGCTGTCATCCTAACCGCACTTGTTGCATGGCTCGAACCATCGTGATTATCGGCGCCGGACCTGGCGGATTGACCGCCGGCATGTTGCTGGCCCGCAAGGGCTTCAAGGTGGAGATTTTTGAAAAGGGCCAGGTGGTGGGCGGCCGCAACGCGCCTTTGAAGCTGGATGGGTTCACTTTTGACACCGGCCCCACCTTTCTCATGATGACGCGGGTGCTGGAGGAAGTCTTTGCGGAGTGCGGCCGGAAATTGAGTGATTATCTGCAATTAATCCCGATTGATCCCTTCTACCGGCTGCGTTTTGACGGGCGCACGGATTTTTTCCCGACCATGAACCCGGAGCGGATGGTGGCGGAAATCGAGCGGCTGTTTCCGGGGGACGGGGCGAACTACCTGCGCTACCGGGAGCGGGAGGGGAAGAAGCTGGATTTGGTTTATCCTTGTTTGCAGCATCCTTACATGCGTTGGTGGGATTTTTTGAATTCCAATTTCATCAAGGCCATTCCGCGGCTGGATGCGTTTGCGTCGGTGTATGACCGCTTGCGCACTTATTTCAAGCATGAGCACATGCGCATCGCGATGACCTTTCAGGCGAAGTACTTGGGGATGTCGCCCTGGCAATGCCCGGCCACCTTCACCATTCTTTCCCTCATCGAGCATAAATATGGCATTTACCACCCAAGGGGCGGCCTGAATGCCATTTCTTTGGCCATGGCCAAATGCATCCAGGAAGACGGCGGGCGCATTCATTTGGAGCAGCCCGTCAAGGAAATCCTGGTGGAAAACCGTCGGGCAGTGGGAGTGCAACTGGCTTCGGGGGACAAGGTGGCGGCGGATGCCGTCATCATCAATCCTGATTTCGCGTGGGCCATGTCCAACCTGGTGCGGCCGGAGCATCGCCGCAAATACACGGATGAGCGTCTGGCACGAATGGAATACTCATGCTCCACCTTTATGTTGTACCTGGGGCTGGACAAGCTTTACGACATCCCCCACCACAACATCATCTTCGCCCAGGACTACGAGAAGAACGTGCGGGACATCGTGCAGAACGGGCGGCTTTCGGAAGACCCCTCGTTTTACCTGCAAAACGCCAGCAAGGTGGACCCCACGCTGGCGCCGCCTGGCCAGTCCACCCTTTAT
This sequence comes from Fontisphaera persica, assembly GCF_024832785.1. Classification (GTDB taxonomy): domain Bacteria; phylum Verrucomicrobiota; class Verrucomicrobiia; order Limisphaerales; family Fontisphaeraceae; genus Fontisphaera; species Fontisphaera persica. The sequence goes on along the minus strand of NZ_CP116615.1, from coordinate 2,227,682 downwards.
GTGCTGGCGCCGGTGCCCAACCGGCAGGCGCCGATTGATTGGGAAAAGGAGAAGCCGCGTTTCCGCGAGCTGATTCTGCGCCAAATCGAGACCAAGACCGAGCTGAAGGATATCCGCCAGCATATCGTGGCGGAAAAGGTGATTTCGCCGCTGGAGTGGCAGCAGGATTATCATATTTATCGCGGCGCCACTTTCAACCTCAGCCACAAGTTGGGGCAGATGCTAATTTTCCGTCCGCACAATGCCTTTGAAGAATTTGACGCGTGTTATCTGGTGGGCGGGGGCACGCATCCGGGCAGCGGGCTGCCCACGATTTATCAATCGGGCCGGATTGCGGCGAGTTTGATTGGTCGGCGATGGGGCCAAGAAGTGTAAAAGCCGGTAAAAACAACCCTTAAACACATGGCTAAAAAAATCTCCGCCGCGTGGGCCACGGCTCGCCGGGTATTTGTTCACGGTTGGCTGGCCGGCGCGGTGGCGCTGGGAACTGCGGCGCAGGCGGGCATGACCATCACGCGGCTGGAGGGGCCGCCGGTGGGGCCAAAGGTTTTTCTGGCGGTCACAAATTACAACACCAGCGGAAATACCTCCATCCGCCACACTCCGCGCGAGGGGCGCAATTTGAAATATGATGCGGTGCTGCAAAAGCATTACTTCACCCGGGACCGCGATTTAGGGCAGACCTTTCGCATGGGGCCGCGGGCCCTGCGGGTGGAGGCGCTGACGTTGCGGACGGGTTTTGGCACAAATCCCTTCCGTCCGGGCGCGGCGGGGGCGGAATTGTATGTGCAATGGTTGGAAGTGGAGGGGCAGCCCAGGATAAACCATCACGGGACGACGAGCGTTCCCCCGGGGACGGTTTGGCAAACTTACGATCCGAAGGATCCGATTACGGACGATTACGTGGAAGGGGAGACATATCGTAGCCTGCGGGTGGTGCGTGGGGGGCGGGTGCCGGATTTGACGCCCTACCGGGCGAATGCGGATGGAGCGCCGGGCAATGGCCAGTTCATTCGATTGGCGTTTACGGGCGAGGACGCGGTGGTTTTGCAGCCGCATCGCACCTATGCCTTTCTGGTGGGATTTGTGGCGCCTGCACCAGAGCGGGCAATGACTTTGGCGAATGAATTTCGGGGTCGCTACCCCGGCGGTCATGGGATACGGCGTGAAGGGAGCGCGGATACGCCGGCCTTTTTCAATCCGGCGCAGGCGACGCCCTACACGCAGGCGATGCTGGCGGGGGACACCAACCATGCGGCGGCCCTGGCTGCAGCGTTGGAGAAGGCTTGTTTCCCGGTGGATTTCGCGGAGCGGGTGGCCGACATGACCTTTGGCACCATGGGGATGCCCGATGTCTGCACTTACCGCGATTTGGTGTTTTATTTGGAGGGCAGCCCGGTGGAGAAGGGTGTGGGTCTGCATGGTGTTTCCAGTGAGTCTGCCGTGCCGACGGCCAGTGTGGCCGTTGCCGCGCCGTTGGCGGCAGAGGGTGGGTTGCGGAATGCAATGGGGCGGCTGGTTTTTCCCAATGACCCGGCGGTGCTGGATGTGCGGCGCGACTTTGGGGCCAAGGGCGATGGGAAGGCGGATGACACAGAGGCGTTGCAACGGGGGATTGAGGCCAGCTCCAATCGTGGCGGGGGTCAGGGGACGAAGGTGCTGTACCTCCCGAATGGCATCTATCGGTTGACGAGCAACCTGGTGGTGCGCGCTGCGGTGGGACCTTGGGTGTACGGCGAGACGCGCGATGGTGTGATTTTGCGGCTGGATGACGGGGTCCCCACCAATATTACCTCCGTCCTGCGCACGCATCCCAGTGATACGCAACCCACCTCCGCAGACTTTTTCATGCGCAACTTCTGCAATTTCACGATTGATGTGGGGCGCAATCCACATGTGGACGGTGTGCGGTGGTACGGCAACAACAGCAGCCTGCTCAAGCAGGTGCGGATTATCGGCACCGGCAGCGTGGGGGTGAATGCGGGATTTCTGGGGCAAAACGGCCCCAGTCTGGTGCAGGACGTGGTGGTGGAGGGGTCTTTTGAGACGGGGGTGCGGTGTGCGTGGAGCTGGGGGCAAACCCTGTCGCGCATCACGGTGCGCAACGCGCGCAAGCTCGGGGTGTATGTCAATGCCACGGCGGTGGGCATCGAGGAGCTGGTGGTGGAGAACACGCCGGTGGCACTGCATAATGAATATCCCAACAACTGGACCTGGTGGGGTGGCGTGGTGGCGCTGGTGGGGGGACGCTTCAGCGGCGGCGATGCCACGCAGCCGGCCATCACCAACACGAGTGTCCTTTATGCGCGCGATGTGGTCAGCCGGGGCTTCAAGCAAGTGCTCGTCAGTACGACGCCCGGCGGCAGTCGCGAGGGGGCGAGGTTGGAAGAATACGTTTCGCACCCGGTGAAGAAATTGTTCCCCGACTCGCCGGACACCGCGCTCAAGCTGCCCATCCAGCCGGAGCCGCAGGTGCCATGGGAAACCAATCTCAGCCGGTGGGTGTGCGTCAATGATTTTGGCGCGGTGGCGGGTGATAACAAGGACGATACCGCCGCCTTTCAGGCCGCCATGGATGCGGCGGCCAAAGAAGGGAAAACGACCGTGTACTTCCGGGGCATTGGCGGGCGGGACCCCAACTGGTACACACTGGACGGCGAGGTGCGCGTGCATGGCTCGGTGCGGCACGTGATTGGGCTGGGTTTCGGGCGCATCATTGGGGGCAAGAATGGCCGGTTTATTGTGGATGAAACGGCGGCGCCGGTGGTTAAGTTTCAGCATATCCACGCCTTTGGCGGGCGTCCGGCGGCGGTGGAGAACCGTTCCACGGCGCGGGTGCTGGTGGTGGAGAGCTGTGATTTGAGGGTGGTGGGGGCGGGGAAAGGGGACATTTATGTGACCGATTGCCCGTCCGGCATTGAGTTGAATGCGCCCGGTCAGCGGTTATGGGCGCGGCAGCTTAATCCGGAGGGGGACAGCGACACGGGTTTGGTGCGGAATCGTGGAGGCCGGTTGTGGGCGCTGGGGATTAAGCACGAGGGGCGGGGAGTGCGATTTTTAACGGAGCAGGGCGGGGCGACGGAGATTCTGGGTTTGTTCAATTACGCGCCGGATGTAGCCACCAATGATTTTCGCCCAATGTTTGACATCAAGGACGCTGCTTTCAGCGCGATGGGCATACGGGAGATTTCCTTTGGCAAAACTTACCCCATCAAGGTGCGAGAAACGCGGGGAGAAGTGGTGCGGACGGAAAAAGGCGGGGGCTGGATAGGGTGGGCTATGTTCAGCGGGCGGAATGGCGCTGCGGCGCGGCCCTAGCGACTTTTTGCTAGACCCCGGCGCAGTTGGACTGCAAGTTTGCGGGGCGCAGCGATTATGATTAACGAAGGCATTTTGCAGGAGATTGCCCGGCAGCATGGGACGCCGGTGATTGTGGTGGATCATGACATCATCCGCCAGAATTATGCCCGTTTCAAAAGTCATCTGCCGAAGGTCCAGGCCTATTATGCCGTGAAGGCCAATTCGGCGCCGGAAATTGTGCGCACGCTGTTTCAGGAGGGGGCGAGTTTTGATGTGGCCTCGCTGGCGGAGTTCATGCTGGTGTATGACAACATCCGGCATTGGCCGGCGGACAAGCAGCAGGATTTCATCTGGGATAAAATCATTTATGCCAATCCCATCAAAGCCAAGGACACGCTGAAGGCGTTAAACCCCTACAAGCCGCTGGTGACTTTTGACAACCTGGCCGAACTGCAGAAGATCAAAACGTATGCGCCGCAAGCCGGGGTGGTGGTGCGGCTGCGCGTCCCCAACACGGGTTCCATGGTGGAGCTGTCCAGCAAGTTTGGCTGCGATTCCGGCGAAGCGGTGGATTTGATTGAGGCGGCGCATCGGCTGGGGCTGGTGGTGGAGGGGTTGAGTTTCCACGTGGGCAGTCAGTGCACGAATTTTTTGAACTTTGTGCAGGCGCTGGAAATGGCGGCGGCGGTGATGAAGGAAAGCCGTTCGCGGGGATACGAGTTGAAGATTCTGGACATTGGCGGCGGTTTTCCGGCGGCGTACCACAAGCATGTGAAGCCTTTCGAGGAACTGGCGCAGCGCATCAACGCGGAGATTGACCGGCTCTTTTCCCCGGAGTTGCAAATCATTGCCGAGCCGGGACGTTTTCTGGTGGCCACGGCGGCCACGAGCATCGCCACCATTGTGGGGAAGGCGGTGCGCGATGGCAAAACATGCTACTACATAGATGACAGTGTTTATCACACGTTTTCCGGGATTATTTTCGACCATTGCCAGTATCACCTAAAGGCGTTCAAGAAGGGGGAGCCGGAGATTTGCGCGGTGTTTGGACAGACGTGTGACGGGTTGGACTGTATCAGCCAGTCGGAGCTGCTGCCGCCGCTGGAGCTGGATGACTGGGTGTATGCTGAGAATGTGGGGGCCTACACCAATGCTTCCGCCACGCACTTCAACGGTTTTGCGCCGGCGCGGCTGGTGCACTTGAATTATCACCCGGACGGGGGGCAAAGGCCTGCCATGCCTTGACGATATCTTGCCAGTCGGGTGTCTTGAGGGCCTGCAAACGCACGCGGGCGGTGGCGGGTTTTCCGGCGATGATTAAATCGCGGCCAAATAGCGAGAGATAAAGCGAATAGTGTCCCTCGGTCTCGTAGGGCATGGCCAGGGCGAAACATTCCGTGGGGTCGCCCAGGACGGCAATGGTCAAGCCATGGGTGGGCGCGTGCCGGAGGGCAATGGGAAAGGCAAAGGGCGGGCGCAACGTCCAGGTCACCGGATGTGGCTCCAATTTCCAGCGTCCATCCTGGATGAGGGCGGCGAGGTCAGGGCGGCGGGGAAACATATGCCATTCAGCGGCCTCGCGGGTGGCATGGATGAGGGTGGGGTTGGCGTTGGGGCCGGGGATGATAGTGGTAATGGCATTGGAAAAAATGGGAGCAAAGTAGGAGGCTACAAAGACCTCAAAACCCGTGAGCCGCTGGCGTGGCACCACGGTGATTTGGAGGTCCACTGTTTGCGCATCGCGCCAGGAGTATTGGCCGGTGAAATCGAAGGGCCGGTTGGTTTGAGCGGGACAGGAGACGAGGACTGAGCCGTCGGGCAGCAGCCGGCTTTGATGAGGCCAGTCCCAACCGCCGTCGCCGTAGCGGCGACCGTCAGAAAAGACGCGGTACACTGCCAGCCATCCCATGGAGCGTGCCAGGGCCAGCCGGTCAGCACTTTGTTGGACGGGGACGAGGCCAAAGGATTTGCCGTTGGCCTGAAGGCGGCCATTCCAGATGCCGGTGTCGAAGGCGAAGCCGTTGGTGGTGGCGTGAAAAGCGGGGGCGCCGTGGGCGCGCAGCGCAGGCAGGGCCAAGGCGAGTGCCACGGGCAGGATGAAGCGCAGCAACTGGTGTACAGGTTTCATGGATGCGCCAACCCTGCCTGAAGTTGGACCGGACTTCAAGCGGTTAGCGCGGCGTCCCAGTCTTTCCACACCGGCTCGTAGCCCAGGCGGCGGATGAACTCGGCTACTTCCTCGGCGGAGCGTTCATCGGCAATCTGGAATTGGCCGGTGGCGCCGGAGCCTGCGCCGGCCCACTCGCTGGCGCCGGCCGCCAGCTCGCGGATGCGGCCGCGCTCGGTGAGGTGGAGTTTGTCGCGTCCGGCGCCGGTGTAGCCGCCGGGTTCGGTGTGGCTGCCCGCGCTGATAAGGGTGATGCCCAAGGGGAGAACTCCATTGCGGAGGGCCGGGGATTCGCGGGTGGAGAGGACCAGCCCGACATCCGGCAGCAACAGGCGGAAGGCGCAGATGAGTTGCACCAGGTCCCGGTCTTTCATTTGCGTGCGCGGTTGAAATTCGCCGGCGCACGGGCGGAGGCGCGGGAAGGAGATGGTGAGGAAGGCCTTCCAGCAATGTTTCAGTAAATAAAGCGCATGGGCTGCGGCGGCGATGGCTTCGTAGCGCCAGTCGGCCAGGCCGTAGAGCGGCCCGATACCCAGGCGGCGAAAACCGGCGGCATAGGCGCGTTCCGGCGTGGCCAGGCGGTAATCAAAATCCCGCTTGGGGCCGCTGACATGCATTTCTTGGTACACTTGGCGGTTGTAGGTTTCCTGATAGACCACCAGACCATCGGCGCCCGCCGCCACCATCCGGCGATAATCCTCGACGTCGAGCGGGCCCACCTCCAATGACACACTAGGGGTGCGGGCGTGGACCTCGCGGACGCAGGTTTCCAGGTAATCCACGGGGATGAATTTGGGATGCTCACCGGCCACGAGGAGGAGATTGCGAAAACCTTGCGCTAGGAGCGCCTCCGTTTCGCGGCACACTTCTTCCAGGCTGAGGGTTACCCGCAGGATGGGGTTGTCGCGGGAAAACCCGCAGTACAAACAATTATTGATGCATTCGTTGGACAGGTAGAGGGGCGCGAAGAGGCGGATGACCTTGCCAAAACGCTGTTGCGTCAGCCGCGCTGAGCGCTGGGCCATATTTTCCAGATAGAGGTCACCCGCAGCAGGCGAAATCAGTGCGGCGAAATCTTCAAGGGTCAGGCGCCGGGCGTTGAGGGCTGCCTGGACTCGTGCACTGGAGGCCCCTTGGGCAATCCCGGTCAGGATTTCCATGGGCACCGTCCGAAATGTTTCAACAAAACTCATTTTTTGTGTGGAAGGATGTCTGCCTTCCGAATCAGGAGCCGATGGCCTGGCGGCCATTAGCGCGGCGAGCTTACCTTCCTCTACAAAATTGTCCAGCCAGCCGGAGAGGTCAAATGGCATTACGGACCCTTTTTTGATAGGGGGAAGACTGGTGGCCAGTGGGTGGCTTTCACTCCGCCAGACCGGCGTCAGGGCAAGGCGTTCCGTTGACCTGGCTCACTTTGGGCGGCAACGGACGCGGCAGTTACTCGCACGAAACAAACCCGGCAGTGTAGGTTTTAGGGCGTGCAGGAGCCTGCGACTTAGGGACTTATTGGGAGGCGCTGCCGCGCAGGATGTTCAGTAATTCGTAGGGGCGGGAAAAGCCATTTTGCACGGCAATTTCGCGCAAGGTTTGGTTGGTGGCAGCCTGAATATTTTGCTGGGCCAACCGCTGCAAGGCCTGCTCCAGCGCAATGTTTTCTTCCAGACAGAATTGCGCGAGGGTTTTCCACCCCATCCCACCCCCGCCCCCGCCGCCGCCACCGCCACCCCCACCGCCTTGACGGCCTTTCCCCCGGCCTTGGGGTGTGGCGGTCATCAGGTCGTAGATTTGTTGGGCGGAATGGTTGTGACGCTGCGCCAGTTCTTCCACCTTGATTTCCGGCGCAGGCACGGCGATGCCAGCGGCTTGCAGGCGCTGGGTAGCGACTTCGTACTCCACCCCCGCCTGCCGGGCCAGTTCGGTCAGGGAAAGCAGTTCGGCATGGGGAATGGGGGCGCGGCGGCCCGGCGATTCCCAGCTTTCTTTGACGGTTTCATTCCAGGCCAGCAGTTGGGTGAAAGGGGGCCAGTGGTAATGAGTGCCCACCGCGATGACGGCGCAAAGAGCCAGGGCGGAGGCCCACTCCCAGCGAAAGCCCAAGCGTCCTGCGAGGCGGTCTTTGAAGTAGCCGAGCATGGGCCGCCAGTTGAGGAGAAGATGAACGAGCGAGACGATGAGGAAAAGGGCGCTAAAACAGACGTGGAGGGCGGTCCATTGCTTTTTGGTGAAGCCCAGCAAGGTCCAATTGGTCCAATTGGCCACCCGGCCCGGCGGCGCGACGAAAAGCATGATGCCTGAGAGCACGAGGACCAGGAATCCGGCCAAAATTAAAACAGAGGTCAACGCCCGCCAGCTAAAAGGCGGCCGTTTTGGCGGTTTTGGTGTTACTTCAGTCATACGGTTATAGAGTGGCGATGCGGTGAAAGGTTACAGGGAGAATAAGAGGCCAAGCGGAAAGGTAAAAGCCCAGGGCGCAAGGGAACGTATTGCGGAAGAAGTCATTTAATGGTAGCTTGGCATGAATTGAGGCAAGGCATGTTTGACGACGACAATAATCGGAAGGGCGACAACGAGGGCGAGCGCAAGGGCGGGGATTTCAAGGTCTCGCCGCGGACGTGGCTGGTATGGATCATCATCCTGGCCACCATTCCACTTTTGATGATGCTCAAAGAGCGTTCCGATGGGGTGCAGCAACCTTTGCGGCGCGGGGAGTTTTTCTCCTTGGTCCGCAGCAATCTGATTGTGGAAGGCACGCTCGTGCGGGACTCGCAATACGATAACATGTATGAGATTATCGGCAAATACCGCGTGGAGCGCAACGGTAAGGCCGAGGAGAAAACTTTTGTCCTCAAAGACGTGATTCTCAGCGACGCGGATTTGCAACTGTTGTGGGAGACGGACAAGTTTGCGACGCGCAAGCCCAACACGGTGCTTACCCAGTTGCTGGTGGGCGTGCTGCCAATTGTTCTGATTGTGGCGCTGATTTATTTTTTCCTCATCCGCCAGATTCGCATGGCGGGGCGGGGGGCCTTGAGTTTTGGCAAGAGCAAGGCCCGGATGCTGAACAAGGAAAAGAACAAGACCACCTTCAAGGACGTGGCGGGAGTGGACGAGGCCAAGGAGGAGGTGCAGGAGCTGGTGGAGTTTTTGCGTGATCCCAAGAAGTTCCAACGCCTGGGCGGGCGGATCCCGAAGGGGATTCTGATGATTGGCGCCCCCGGCACCGGCAAAACATTGCTGGCCAAGGCCATTGCCGGCGAGGCCGATGCGGCTTTTTTCAGCATCAGCGGCTCGGATTTTGTGGAAATGTTTGTGGGGGTGGGCGCCAGCCGGGTGCGGGACATGTTTGAGCAGGCGCGCAAGAACACGCCGTGCCTGGTGTTTATTGACGAAATTGACGCGGTGGGCCGCAGCCGGGGGCATGGGCTGGGCGGCGGCAATGATGAGCGGGAACAAACGCTCAACGCGCTGCTGGTGGAGATGGATGGTTTTGATACGACAGAGGGCATCATCATCATTGCGGCCACCAACCGGCCGGACGTGTTGGATCCGGCCTTGTTGCGTCCGGGCCGTTTTGACCGGCAGATTGTGATAAATTTGCCGGACGTGCGGGGGCGTGAGGCGATTCTCAAGGTGCACGCCAAGAAGGTGAAGCTGGACCCCAGTGTGGATTTGGCGGTCATTGCCCGCGGCACGCCGGGTTATTCGGGGGCGGAGCTGGCGAATCTTCTGAACGAAGCCGCCCTGCTGGCGGCGCGGGCGGGCAAAAAATCCATCACCATGACCGAGCTGGAAGAAGCGCGGGTGAAGGTGCGGTGGGGCCGGGAGCGGCGCAGCCTGGCCATGAGTGAGGAGGAGAAGCGGAGCACGGCGTGGCACGAGGCGGGCCATGCGCTGGTGAATGTGCTTCTGCCGCACACGCATCCCTTGCACAAAGTGACCATCATACCCCGCGGGCAATCGCTGGGGGCCACGATGTCCCTGCCGCGGGAGGATACGTGGAGCCGCCGGAAAAAGGAGATGCTGGCCATGATTTCCGTGATTATGGCCGGGCGCATTGCGGAAGAAATGTACACCGGCGATGTCTCCACCGGGGCGGCCAATGACATTCAGCAGGCCACCAGCATTGCGCGGGCGATGGTGTGCCAGTTTGGGATGAGCGACAAACTGGGGATGATTCAATATGGCGAGGAGGACGGTTACGTTTTCCTGGGCCGGGAAATGGTGCGCAGCAAGGGATACAGTGAGCAGACGGCGCGCGAGATTGACAACGAGATTAAGCGCATCATTGATGATTGCTACAAACTGGCCAAGGATTTGATCTGGCAGCATCGTGACAAGCTGGAGGTGATTGCCCAGGCCCTGCTGGAATACGAAACGCTGGACGGCAGCCAGGTGGAGGAGATTGTGCGCACCGGCAAATTCACCCCTTCCGACCCGCAATACCGGGGCAGCGCGCCGATGGGCGCCCAGGCGGAAACACCCGCGCCCGAAATGGCGGTTCCCAAGCCGCCCACGCTGCCGGGGCTGGGTTCGCCGGCGCCGGCGCCCGCTTAGGGCGCGTCCGAGGACAGGCCGGGCGGGGCGTGGTGGTTTTTCAGGCGTTTTTTTGGCGACTGGCAAAGACTGATTTGGTATAATGCCTGCATGAACCGTCCTGGTGCTTCACGATTAGACAGCGAGCTGACCAACCTGGAGTTGCTCGGCCTGCTTTCGTCGCGCATCATCCACGATTTGAAAAACAAGCTGGCGGTGATTTCCGGTCACGCCCAGTTTGCCGAGATGTCGAAGCAGAATCCGCAGGTGGCCACCTCAGGCATGGCCATCATCAAGCGGGTAAGTGAGGAGGCGGGCAAGCACGTGGAGGCCCTGGCCAAGTTGCGCCGCACCCTGCCCACCGAGCGCCATGAGTGCGAGCCGGCGGAGGCCCTGGCGGTTTTGACGGAGTTGCTGGCCGGGCGGCAGGGCTGGGAATTGCGCGCCCCGAATACCGGCAGCTTGAGCAAGCTGGCGGTGGAGCGGCGATGGCTGCGTTTTATTTTGCGTCATTTCCTCTCCGCCTGCTCTGGGGCGCAGGGTGTGGTGATTGTGGACCAGGCACGGGGCGAAGTGCCCGCGGAGGGGGCGGATGTGGCCCCCTTGTTTCCTGACCGCCAATGTTTTCGGGTGCGCATCAGTTATGCGGCAGCGCCGGGTGAGAAACCGCCCTTGAATGAAGACCCCATCTTGCAGTTTCAGACGCTGGCGGTTTATGAATTGATTCGGAAACTCGAGGGCGGCTTGGTGCAGCAGGCCGGGCCAGATGGCCGCGAGGAGATTGTCATTTTGATTCCCCTGGTGCAAACTCCCGCCCGCGCATGATTCAAGACACGATTGCCAAAATCGAAGCCCGGCTGGCCTCCGCGGAGCAGTTGCCGGAGGAAAAACGCCGGGAATTAATGGAACTGGTGGCGCGGCTCAAGGAGGAAGTGCAAACGCTTTCCCAAACCCATGCAGATGACGCCCGGAGCATTGCGCAGTTTGCGGCGCTTTCCACGCATGAGGCGACGCGCGAGGAGGTGAAGGCGCCCTTGTTGGAGACTTCTTTGCGGGGCCTGGCGCGGTCGGTGCAGGGATTTGAATCCTCCCATCCCCGCCTGGTGGATGTGGTCAATCGCATTTGCACCACCCTTTCCAATCTGGGGATATAATCCAAGCCGCGCCATGGGATTATCGGTTGCCTTTCTGACCCACGAGCCGTTTTACCCGCCCAGCGGGGGCGGCTCTTCCGAGGCGATTTATCTGGTGCGGGAGCTGGTGCGGCGCGGGCATGCCGTGCGGCTGTTTTGCCCGCAGGTGGAGGAGCCGGAGCGGGTGGCGCGGGAGTTTCAGGTGCGGCTGGAGCCGTTTACACGGTGGAAGATGGGACGATATGCGCGCTGGCGCAACGTCAAGTACCTGGCCTTTCCGTGGTTTTTGGAGCGGCAGGTGGCGGACAGTTTGCGGGCCGCGCCCGCCCAGGTTGTGGTATCTCAGCACACCATTGCCTCGGTGGCGGCGGGGAGGCTGAAGCGGCGGCTGGGGGTGGCCGCCATCATGAATTATCTGGATTTCCTGACGGGTTTCATGGAGGCCTGGCCGCCTTACATGGCGCCGCCGTTTCTGTTGCGGCGCCTCGAGCGCTTTGAGGTGACTCTACCCCGGCGCTATGGGGTGGATGGTGTTTTGGCCATCAGCGATACGATGGCTGACCATCTGGCGCAGGCAGGTTATCCCCGCGAACGCATTTGCCCCATTTATTTTGGTTATGACAGCGCAGTTTTTCCCTTGCGAAAGGCGGAGGACATCCCGCCTGCGGAAAAACCGGTGGTCGTGATGCATGGCTCGTTTGACCAGCATCATCTGGGGCCGATTGCGCTGGAGGGGATGACGCAAATTGCGCTGCGCCGGCCGGAGGTGGTCTTTCGCTTTGTGGGACGGGAAACGCCCAGTCTGTTGGGTTTTGTGCATCGTTTAAGGCTGCGGGCGCCGCAAGCCCGGGTGGAATTGACCGGCTTTACGCCTTACCCGGAGGTGGCGCGTCACTTGCACACGGCCAGTGCGGGATTGGTGCCCTACCAGGAGACCACCGGCACCCATTGCGCGTTTGTGGCCAAGATTGTGGAATACCTTGGGGTGGGCTTGCCGGTGGTGAGCACCGCCATACAGAGCATCAGCCGGTACTTTGCGAACGAGCCTCTGGCGCGGTTTGTGCCCTTTGAGGGAACGGCTTTTGCGGAGGCGGTGCTGCAACAACTGGAAATGCCCCGTGCACAACAGATGGAGTGGGGACAGCGGGCTAGCGCACGGGTGCAGCGGGAACTGGACTGGCAGGTTATCAGCCGCCGGGCGGTGGATTTCATTGAGCACACCGTAGCCCCGACCCAAGGCCAGGCCCCGCGGCGGTAAAGCCTGGGCCTTGACTCAGGGTTTGGGCGGCATGCCCGCGTACCGGTAGAGATCCGTGATGGCCCACAAATTCAGGGGGTCAAATGCCTGGCCAAATTTGAGCGGGCGGGCGCTGTAATCGGCCCAGATGTAATTGGACATGCCTCCCTGGGTGTTGCGGGCGGTGCGCATGTGCTTGTTTTGGTCAAGCTGGAGGATGTCATCATACATGTCGTAGTCCATGTAGTAATGCCCGGAATCGTATTCTTTTTCGCCAAAAACGATGGTCTGACTGGGATCTTTGATGGCATTTTCGCTGAGCACCCGGGTCGAGGTGCCTGCCCGGTAGTTGGCCCAGTCGTTGGAGGCGTTCACCTTGAAATAATCATTCCAGCCATTGATGATATAACTCCGGGGGGCGGCGTCGGCGGGATATTGCGCGGCGGTGTTGTCGCCCTGGCCAAAGGTCTGCGGATTCATGTCATCGCTGGGGCAGACCAGGAGTTTGAGGTTGTTGAAATAAGGGAACAGGCGGGTGGTCCACCGCTCGCGCCGGGCGCGGGGCGGGTAATAACCTTCGTTGTCGTCCACATACATTTTGAGGGCCAGGCCGAGCTGGCGCATGTTGTTGACGCATTGGATGCGCTGGCCGGAGGCTTTGGCGCGCCCCAGAGCGGGGAGCAACATGCTGGCCAGGATGGCAATGATGGCGACCACGACCAGAAGCTCAATCAGGGTGAAACCCCGGCGTCCGGGGCCGGGAACGACAGGACGGTTATTATCAGGGCACACCATATCATCCGGTTAGACGCCATGCAGGCGCCGGACGTTACAAACGTTTTTCCGGTCCGCAGCGGAGCAGGCCGGGGTAGGGGCCTTAGGCTGGAGTTTTACGGGTCGGCCGTACGCAGGCGGTAGAAGCGGCCTTCAGGGAGGCCGGGGCCCGTATTTTCCGGCGCGGGCAGGCTCAGGAAGACACGATACCAGGGCGCCTTGGGATAGGGGGTGACTTGACGTGCCAGAGGCGGGGCCACCGGCTGCCAGTCCTGCAAATTAGTGGAGCTTTCCAGGACGTAGCGCACACCGGCGGCAGCGAGGTACTCCAGGACAACATGGCCGGCGGTGATACGAGGGGCACTGGCGAAACCCAGCAGGTAACCCGGCCCCGGCGCGCTGCTAAAGCCGCCGGTGAGGTGATTGACTTGGAGGAGGTAGTTGACGGGCGTGGCGCCCGGATTATAGACGGCGATATTCCATTTGCCGGCCACAGGCGCGTTGCTGACGATAATCAGCTCGCTATTGGTGCTGGCGCTGACGGAGCTGTAATCAAAGCTGCCCGGCGTGGGGTAGGCGGGTGCCCGGGACAAGAGCAGGTCCACGTTACCGTCGAGTGGCATGAGCATGAACACCCCGGCAGAGGCATCGGGTGGGAGAGTGACTTCAAAATAGGTGAGGGCGTTGGGGCCGAGGATGCCCCCCATGGGGGGACCGCCGGAGGTAAGCACCGGGAGGTTGAAGCTGACGGTAAGCGTGAAGGTGTTGGTGGTGCCCGGACTTTCGTTGCGGACGCCGAGGTAGTAGCGCAAGCCGGGAATCATCTGGGGATTGCTGAATCCGAGGGCATCGAGCACCGCCACGCCGTTTTGAACGTCGTTTAACAAAACCACGGTGCCGGGGGTGTTGGTGTCGGGGATGCCGATTTGGTTGAATACCAAATCCAGCAAACCGGAGCCATTGACAGTGGCCAGTGCATTGGTGGCCATGGTGGCCACGGCGGGCACATCCACCACGAAATACAAGGTTTGTCCGCCCGCGACCGTTGCTGTAATGGGGATGCCATTGGTAAGGGCATTGGCCAGGAGGTTGGTATTGACAAAGGCCAGATTCAGCCGCCAATCGAGCAATTGAGCATCAGTGACGGGGTTGCCGCCGAGCCGGTCCCATATTTCCAATCGCCAGAATCCCTGCGAAGTTTCACCGATGAGTTGATTCAGCGATTCTTCGGGCAAAACGAAGAGGCGGTTGGTGACGGGCACGCCATTGGTATCCAGAATTGCACTGGAATCATAAGGTGGCGGAAGGAACTTGATGGGGGTAGTGGTGAGGTTGGTGTTTTCCGTGAAACTCAGGTAATAGTAGCGGCCGCTCATGACCGTCGGCGTGTAATACCAGGCGGTGCCAAAGTTTCCGTTTTCCTGGTTCATGACCACCACCAGATTGGTATCCGTGCCCGGGCCGTAATCCACCAGCAGGGTGCCGGCGCCGTTGATGAAGCCGGAGTCGAAGATCAAGCGGCCCTGATAGTACACACGCAAATTGTCCGGGATATCCAGAAAGTCATAGTCAATCTTCAAGGTCCCCACGGTCTGGGTGATGGTGATGATATTGGTGATGGGGTCTGGGGTATCCCAGAACTGCTGGGGCGCCAGATAGTTAGTGACCAGATAGCCTGAGCCGATATTAGTGGCCAGCGGGCCGCCGCGGTTTTCCATCAAGAGAATGCGCGTCTGGCTGGGGCTGACGAGCGTCAACACCAGGTCCGCCACCCGCGGATGGTCCAGGCGCACGTCCACCATGACATCAGCAACCAGACGGTTTTGCGGCACATACACCGTGGAGTTGGTGGTAACGTCGTCCACCAAGGCGCGCGCAATGCCCGGCAGAAAGGCCTGAAAAGGGTCGGCGTTGAGATTGCGGCCCAAGGCCACGCCAAGCCGAACTTTGATGCGATTGGGGCTGGGATTGTAGATGCCGGCCACCCACAAACCGGCCGTCAAGGGGGGCGAGTCGTAGATGCTCAAATCCATTTGCCCGCCGGGCGGGGTGATGGAGAGCGATTTGTCATAGTCCAAGAGGGTGGGCGGGGCGCCGCGGCGGACATACAAATCAAAGGCGACGTTGGGGCCTTCGATGATGGAAACGGTAAAGGAGACATTCGTGACGCCGGGCGGGACGTTGATGGGTTCGTAATGGTAGGCGCCGGGTTGCACCCAGAAATCGGTGTAGGTGTAGCCGAGGTCGTTGGTCATTTCCATGGCGGGTTCGAGGCGCAGGGTGAGGCTGTTGACGACGCCGGTGTGGTGGAGGGCGTTATCCACCATGGTCAGCATCCACATGCCCTGGCCTTCCTCACCAATGAAATCACGGAGGCTGCCCGGCCCTTGGGTGAAACGGCTGTTGTCTATGTCTCCCTCGTCGCTGTCGTCGTAGATGAAGGTATAGGTCACCGGTGAGGGCGGCACCATGTCATCGCCAAAGGTATGGTTATTCAGCACGACGAATTCATCACCGGCTTCGCCTGCATGGCTGAGGATGCCAATCAAATCCCCCAAGTTCTCGTGGGTGATGACGTTGGTCACTACGACCCGCCGGATGGTGATGGGTTCGGTGGCAATGGCAAAGACCATGGCGCCTTGGGGGTCATCGGGCATGCCGTCAGGCACTTCCACATTGACGCTCAAACCTTGGACGATGAGGTTGCCTTCCTGGTCGCGCTGGGAGAAAGGATTGTTGCTGGAGCTGGCAAACAGGCCGTATTCGGCGGCTTGTTGGTCCTCGCTTTTAACGCCCACATAATACACCTGGCCTTGCGGCGCATTGGTAATCACGATGGCCTCATTGCCTCCTCGGCGGGTGGATTTCAGGGCGGAGGCAATGGCGCCTGGATTCAGATTAGTGAGAGAGGGGTCGGTGCTCACGTACAAATCAATGTCGGCGTCCAGGGCGCGCGGTCGGCCCAGATTGGGCGGAATAAAGGTCAGGAAGGCCAGATTGGTGCCGGCAGCGTTGGTGCCAATGGCGCTGTTGGTGAAGACATAGAAGTTCCATTGATTGGGCACACCATTGGTGGTGGGGGCCAGGGGTGGATTGGCGCCGATGCGCTGGCGCATGAGGGCCTGGCCGTTGGTCAGGCCAATCAGAATGGGTGCCGGGTCAGCTACGATGGGGGCCTCGGTGACCTGTATGGCATTGGCATCATTGCGGGCATCACTGGAAATGACCAGCGCGTAATCCTGCCCAATGCCGTTGGTGAAACTGGTCACTGCGTTCACGTTGACGCGCCGGGCGCGCACGATGACCGTGAAACTGCCACCGGTGGGCTCGCGGACGATGACATTTTCGACGTTGTTGACAAAATCAGCCTGGAGTGCGGCAAGGACGTTGGAGCCGGCCTGGTTGGTGGCCACCACCGGGGTGGTGAAATCGCTGTCGGACTCAAAATTATTTCCGAAGTAAACCTGGTGGGTGATGTTGTTGCTGACGATGAGGTCCAGGTCGTTGACCAGTTTGAGACTGGCCACTGGATTGCCCGGCGGGTCGGTCCAGGCCAGTGTCACCCGCAGCGGTTGAGTTTGGGCAGCGGTCGAAAGGGTTATCGTCCATGCCTGGCTGTCGCCAGTGGTGAGGATGCGGTTGGTGGCCTGGTCAAACAGAGCCGCCGGCACAGTGGGGATGCTGTTGGTCAGATTGACCACGCCCCACCCTTGGTAATTGATGAAACTGCGGGTGTTGAGGTCGTAATCCGGCAGGGAGCGGGCACCGTTGATAATCAGGGCTTTCATCAGGGCTGGGCTGTTGGTGCGTCGCAGGGTTTTCTCAAAGTATTCCTGCATCAAAGCTAAAATGCCTGAAACCATCCCGGCCGCCATGCTGGTGCCGGATTCATAGCGGTATAAATCACCCAGGGCGGCGTTGAGCTGAGCCAATTCCTGGAAATAGGTACCCAGGTCCAGGGCGGTGCCGACGATGACCGTCAGGTCAAAGGTCACCGGGTACAAGGTGGGATTGCCGATAGCGTAAAAGTACTGGTCGGCCCCGCCGGTAACGGTCACGGTCACATCATTGACGCCGCGGAAATCGGCGGGGGTGGTGTTGGTGCCGCGATTCACAAAGATGGGCAGGGCGGGCATGGGATTGGGCGAGGAGGGATTGGGGACGATGCGAATGCGCAAGCGGGTGGCGGAATCGGGCACGCCGATGCTGAACTCATTAGTCACGCCAGCAGGGATGGTGACGTTGTAGAAGTTATTGACGAAGCCGCCACCGGCGTTGGTGGGCGATTGCCAGCCGCTGGAGCGGCAGGAGATGACAAATTCGCCCGGGGCTACTACGTCCGGCTTGAAGCGTCCATGCTCGCCCTCCTGGCCGGGGGAGACATTGCCACGGCTGGAGTGTGCGGCCACTTCGACGGAGCTGTCGGTATGGCCGAGCCACAGGCGGTTGGTGATGTCGTTAAGCACCACCTGGTTGGTGATAAATCGCTTTTGTTCGAGGCTGCCCACCGTGATGACATTCTTGGCGGTGCCGGGGGCGAGAATGGTGCCGGGGCCGCCTCCCTGACCGTCGGCCGTGCCGCCGCCGTCATTGCCGGCGGCAAATACAAAGAGCACGGGCTGGTCTCCGGGCTTGCCGGGCAGGGCATCGCGGGTGGCGGCGTCGAAGCTGGCGCTGGAGAAGTTGTAGGAATAGGCGTCTTCGTAATACCAGCTATTATTGGAAATCAGGATGTTGGTGCGCGCGGTGTTCTCCTGCAACAGAGTATCCGAGAAATAATCAAACAAGGCATATTGGGAAAAGAGCCGGGCTGCGGGGGCCATGCCGCGCATCACCGCGCCGTTGGTGGAGCCGGGGGGGGTGACCGAAAGAGGGCTGCCGGTGCCATCTCCCGCGATGGAGCCGGCGATATGAGTGCCGTGTCCATCGGCGTCCGTGGTGGCGCCGAAAACACGGCCTTGCAGGGCTGGGTGATTGCCATCCACGCCCGTGTCATTGATGCCGACGGTGATGCCGGCGCCCGTGAGGCCAAGGTAATTACCGGAGGAGGTGGAGTTGGGGGCCACGGAGGAGGTGACGCGGGCCAGGTCATTGGCGCGTTTGCGGGCACGGGCTTTTTCAATGGCTTGCACTTCAGGCAAACGAGCGGCTTCGGCCAGGCGGTCGGCGGGAAGCTGCACCGTGATTTGCGGGCCAAAGGGAGTGGGTTGTTCGCGTAATACCTCGGCGCCCAGGCGGCTCAAGGCGTCGCGTCCCGTTTGCTCCACGCCGGGAAATAAAACCACGTGCAAAGTCATCCTTGAAGGCAGGGGAGTGGCGGATAGTGCGCTGGCGAGCAACTCTTCCTCCAATTTGTAATAGGGCTCATAGGCTGTGACCGCCTGTACTTGAGGATGCCCTTCAAGGCGGCCGGCGGCGGCGGCATCGCCCCGCACCAGCCAGGCCTGGTTGGGGATGTAGGAGACGGGCTCGACACCAGCCGCTTTCAGAGCAGCGATAAAATGTGCGTCGGCTTGGTGGCGGGCTTGAACGATGAAAGCGCCGGGTTCACCGCCGGCCTTCAAAGTGGGGGGAATGGGCAGGCTCAGCGGCTGAGTGGTGTCCAACAGAGCGTTGCGCAGCAAAAGGGCGTGGTCCTGGCGGGCGAGGGCATCAATGGATTTGTCAGTGTTCGCCAGCCGATGGGGGTAGCGGGGGTCTCGTGACGTCTGCGCGGTGGTGACGGGAAGATTTGCGTGGCTTTGCTCCGCAGTTGAAACTGGGCGGGCATGGTGAACTATGGGGGCGGGTGGCGGCACCGCTGCGGGGGGAGCGGGTGGCGATGGCCACCACAGCCATAGCGCTGATGCGGTGAGCATCAAGGCCAAGGCCGGCAGGAATCTCATGGCACGTTTCATAGCTCAATTTACACTATTGGGACACGCGGTTGACAGGGAGCCCCAGACGGGCCGAAATCTGGGGGAAAATCGGGTATCCACGCTCGGGAGCGGGTTGGGGTATTGCGCCCTTTCCCAGTGGGAGAGGGGAATCAAATGTTCGGCGCAAGAGACGAGCCATGTTACTTCCAAGGCATAATTGCAGAGTGAAAGGAGAAGTGGGTGCTCGCGCTGGTTACGCTGGTTGTGGGAAGGATTGGTCATCCCTGATTCACGCGGGTCTTTAGCAAGCCTGAGGCGGCCCAATGAAGTCCGGTGATTGGCTATGCGCTCTCGTTCATCGTGGAAGAGGTATGTAAGACTCCCACGCATAAGACATTTACTCCGCCGGCAGGAAGTTAAAGCTTTCGATGATGGCCCGCGGGCGCACAGTGCCGGGCGTGGTGGAAACATCTTCTATCCGCACCACGGTGCGCGTGCCCACTTCACCGGTGACAACATAATTGGTGCAAAGCATGTAAGCCGGGTGGTTGGGGGCGAGGGTCATTTGAATGGAAGCATTGGCGGGCCTCAGGGACTGCCCCCAAGCGTAAATGACGAAGCGCGCGTCTTCCATCCGCAGCAAGGACAACAGTTTCTGCGGCAGCATTTCGTAGGCCAAATCGGAAAGCGCGCTGCGCTGGCCGGGGCCTGGATTGACGGATTGTTGAGCGCTGTTCAGGTAAGGCGAGTTGACCGTCAGCTCCGGCACCTGCAGGATGTCGCTGACGCGCTCGAAACGTCCGCGGGGCAGGGAGGCGCGGAAGTTGATGATGCCCTGGTAAATGGCATCCAGCTCGGGTGAATTGGGTTGAATGACCACATCCACCAAACCGTTGTTGGTGGGAGCCGCCACCAGAATGCCACTTAAAGCGGCGCTCCAGGCCGCGTAATTGGTCTGATTGATGGGCATCAGGCCCCGCGTGGCTTCCGGATGCGGCGCGATGGTGAACAAGTCCACCAGCCGCCAGTCATTAGTGGGATGGCTTACTTGAGGGAGGCGGCTGCCGGACCAGCGCCGCCAGGTTGGCTCGTCCGCGGCGGTGCTTTTGAGATAGATGGTCTGCCACGGCGTGCCCCGATGCACGCGGCCCAGCCAGCCGATGTTGGCAAACTTGGTGTGGGGGAAGTCCCAGTCGTCGGATTTGCGGACTTCGGGGTCCTTGACGCGCAAATCAAAGGCAAACGGGTCGGCGGAGGGGTCTTTTTGTGGATTGCCGCCCCAAGGCTGGTAACGGGTGTTCAACCGGCCAATGTTCCAGTTGGTGGGCACGAGGGAAGGGGGCTTCAGCACGAGGATTTGATTGGTGACCCCCCGCGGGTCCATCAGGTCTTCCACGCGATAATGGACCAAAGGGTCATTGGCCTGCCAGGAAGTCAGCACGTAGAGCTTGCGGGTGGGGGAGAACGGCGATTGCTGGACCAGGCCGGAGAGCGGCAACTGGCTGCGCTGATAGCGCAACGGTTGCAAACCCATGAAGACGCGGAAGGTGTCAATGGACTTTTCCTTGTCCATGCCCTGGGCGGGCTGGTCGTTGTAACTGCGCCAGTCGCCCGCGCTGACGGTGCGGTTGCCCAAGCAGACTTCGATTTGATTGAAAATGCCCTCCGGCGGATGCATCAGGGTGTTGCCGCCGATGCGGTTGGTCAGCCACATGCTGCCAATGGCCGACGGCTCGCCGAGGACATCGTTGTTGGCGATGAGTTCGCGGGTGATGTCAATGTAACTGTCAAGCCCCTGTAAATTCACATAGTCCACAATCCGGTTGGTGCCGCTGGCCGTATCCACCAGCGCGTAGAGGAATTTGTTGATTATTTTCAGACTCCACTGGGGCGTGGCAAAGCCGGGGGTGCGGTCAAAACCCGGGTTGGGCACAATGGGCAGGAAGCGGTTGCCGGTGGTGAAATAGCCGGAGTTGGGCAGGAAAACCAGGTTGGTTTGCAGGGGGATGCGGAAGGCGCCTGGCCCCCAGCTTCCAGCGGGGATGGCGGTTGGTCCCATGGCCAGCGTGAAGACGGGTGGATTGGGCATGCCATTGGGAAGGTTGGGGTAGCCGAGTTCATTGGTGAACACAATCATCATGAAATTGGTGGCGCGCATTTCCAAATTGCGTGGAAACGCGCTGGCGTAGGAATTCCACAATTCCACCGCCATCACGTTGGAGATGCCCAACACCCACATTTGATTGGTCTGGTTGGGCAGGGAGTTGGTGCTGGGCCGCCGGAACTCGAGCTTGCGCGTGACTTGAATATAGGTCTGCAAGGCAAACTCGTTGAAGTTGGGATAGCCTTTGCGCGCGCCAATGATAAGAGGCACACCCCATACCATGTCGTAGGGCTGAAGCGCGGCGCGGTCGGTGGAACTGTACAAGTCGCGCAGCGGGGCGTTCAACACGGTGTCGTCCTTCTGTTCCTGGTAACCCACGATGTAAATCAGGTCCCCTTGTTTGGCGAAGACGGGCCGGAAGACGGTGGGATAATCCGGATAAATACCCACGTCATTCCGCGTGGCATCGTAGATGTTGGCCGTCATTTGGAGCAGTTGATGCAGCTCCTGGCTGTAAAGGTTGGTCTGGCCCGTGGGTCCCCAAATGAGAATGTTGGTGATGGTAAACCCAAACTCATTACTCCGGGTGCGGATGAGCCTATCCGCCACCAGGTTGAAAAAGGTGGTGGCGTCCCATTCTG
Source organism: Fontisphaera persica (assembly GCF_024832785.1). Taxonomy (GTDB): domain Bacteria; phylum Verrucomicrobiota; class Verrucomicrobiia; order Limisphaerales; family Fontisphaeraceae; genus Fontisphaera; species Fontisphaera persica. Next base: position 2,205,935 of record NZ_CP116615.1, on the reverse strand, counting down.
TCAGGCTCTCCAGATTGGTGGTGACATTGTCGTAGTTGAGATGAATGAAGTTGGTCAGCTTGAGGGGGACGGTATCGGTGCCCAGTTGGCTGAGGAGGCGGTAAAATAACTGGCCGTCCTGGGGAGGCAGGTTTTGTCCAGCCGCATGCAGGCGGTTGGTGAAAGCGGGTGAGGTTTTAGTTGGGTCAAATAAATCTCCCGGGGTGTAAAAGCGGTTGGTGGACGGGCCGCCAGGCCAGCTTTCGTTGGGGCGGTCCTGACCGATTGGGCGGTTGTCCAGATTAATGGTTTGGAAGTGGTCGGCAGCCAGTTGCACGGGGCCGTTGCCGTAAGTGTCCAGACGGTCCAGACCCAGTTTATAGGCGTTGGGGCCATACAGGGCCTCCGCACTGGGCTGGCCGGTGCGGTAATCAAAGCCCAGGCGATACCGTACCCAGTCGCGGGCATCCTCAAACGCCGTGCCGAAACTGGCGGCGGTGGGGTCGGTGTCGTAAGTGACATAAGTCCAATAATTGGAGTTTAGACTGTGCAGGAAGGCCGCGAGATTGATTTCCCACGGGCCATGCCCTTGATTGCGCAGATAAGCCTCATCATTGACGCCCCGGCGCTTGGCCTGGTTGTGGTTGACATTGATATCCAGCATTCCGCCCCCCGGCAGCACGAGGAAGGCGTAGCGATAAATAAACCGGTTGGTGCCGCTGTGGCCCTGGCCTGGATACTCGGTGACGCCAATCCATTCGGGGTCCCCCAAGGCGTCGGGCAGGGCGGGGTCCGGGCGGCGGTTGCGGTTGAGGTCCAGGAAAAAGCGTTCCTCCAGCAGGCCGGCGAGGTTGCGCAGGAAAACCGGCGCGCGCGGGTCATTGGTGATTTGCAAACTGGGGAAGCCGGCTACCGGCCCGGTAATATCCATGTTGGTGGAGCAAACGACCGGGAGGGTAAGCAGGTCGTTGGAGGTGGCAATCCGCGCCAGTATTTCTGCAATGGCCCGCTCGCGGCCGGCGGCGGCGGCCGTTTCGGCCACGGTCATGCTGGCCGCCTGGGTCACTTGGGCGCGCTCGCGCCGCGCAATGAGCAGAAAGGTAACGGCAATGAAAGTAATGATGGACAACAAAATGAGGGTGATGAGCAGGGCCACGCCGGATTGGCGCCGGCGTGGGCGGGTCATCTCTGGGCCTCTCAACTTATGGGCGGCAAACAACTTCATGGGCGGGGCGCAGCCAGCACCGGAATGCGCTGGCGGAACAAATGGGTTTGGGCCGTGCGGCGCTCATGCTCGAGAAAGGCGCGCGCCTGGGCGGGGTCCATGTGCTTGATGCGCTCGACCAGGTGGAGTTCGAGCACGGCCAGTTTGATTTCCACAAAAGCCGGCAGGGCCTCGCCCCAGAAGGCGGCGACGTTGGCATCCACCCACTGATTGGTGGAAGAGCTGGGACGATGGCCGTCGGCGTCATAGACATGGACTTCCAACTGCGTGACGCCATCGGCCACCCGATGCATGAGGGGGCTGTCCGGCAGACGGCCCACTTCATTGGTGAACAGGCGGTAGAAGGAACGGGTGCCCGCGGCGGAGTTGGTTTCGGCATAGAAGCGGTAAAGGGTGCCCACGCCGTTTTCGGCCGGGTCCACGAAATAGCCTATGCCTTTGTAAGTGGTATTTTCCTGGATGACAAAAAAGAAGGCCTCCAAATCATTGTCCAAAGTGCCGCCTCCCGGCAGACGTTGGGTGAGGGGGGCGGCCCCCAGGATGCGCGAGGCAAAGAAATGGAAGCCGTAACTGTCCTGGCCGGTGGGGACGGCCTGCTGCACCTCGCGGGTCATCATTTCCATGATGAGGCGGCCGCTTTCCAGGACATCGGTTTGATTGTTGGCCGCACGCAGAGCACGGGAGGTTTGGGAGAAAATCCCGAGCAACACCACGATAATCATGGCCAGGATGCCCACGGCCACCATCATTTCCACCAGGGAGAAGGCCCGCCGCGCGGCAGTAAAACGCCGGCATCCGCGGTCAGACAGCCCCCCCAGACCGTGCTGGGGGCCGGCTGGCCTGAGGGGCGGGCGTATGGGAATGGTCAGTAGGTTCATGGCCGGAAGAGAAAGATGGTTTCGCCCGACACATTGGTTTCCATGAGGGTGCCGCTGACCAGGAACCGGTAAATGCGCGGGCTGCCGCTGGCCATGCGGCGGCCCAGAGTGCCATCAGGACGCAGCGGCCACTCGAAGCGCAGGGTGACTTCGTGCAGGTAGTCGGACAATTGCGGCGGGGAGTTGGGCGGCGGCGGGAAGGGACGCACTTCACTGGACAAGCGATAACGGAAAGCCACCGGCGCACTGGCGGCGGAACGCTCGGCTGCCGGGCCGCTTAAGCCGCGCACGATGGCGACGTTGACCTGGTCGGGGATGCACAGGCGCCCGATGACGAGCAGCGGGTCATTTGCTGACTGTCCGTTGACACTTTCCACCTGCCCCGCCAGTTGGACATCGCCTGCGGCGCCCAGCCGGATGGCTTGCATGAAATAACGGGCGTCCTGGTCAATGACGGTTTCCTCGCGGTTGTCCTGGGTGACGCGCATGCCGGTGGGCATCACGCCAATGATGGCCACCAGGGCGATGGCAATCACGCCCAGGCAGATGGCGATTTCCACCATGTTAAAACCGCGCTCGTGGCGGGGGCGGCAGCGGGTATGTGACAGCGCAGGTTGCATGTCAGTCAGGGGCGCGCTTCCGGCAATTCTGGCCGCTCAATTTTGGCGCGCCCGGTCATCCAGTCTATGTGAATGTAGTTGGGGTTGTTGATGCTGTTGTTGGGCGGATTTTCGATGATTTCGGGCGCCTGCCACAGGTATTCCTGGGTCACCGGGTCTTTGGGCGGGACCACTGCGCCGCGTGCGAGCGGCAGGTCCACATCCTCTGCCGTGGGCAGCGGCCGGCCTTGAGAATCAAATTGCACCAACTGCCCCTGATGATTGAAAGCAATATAGGGCATGGGGATGAGCCGGCTGGTGGCTTCGGGGAAGGGGATGGGCACTGTGCGGAAGGGGGTGGCATGGTCATGGCCGGTGGTGTATTTCCACACCGGGATGAAGACTCCCTCCGGGAGGCTGACCCAGTCGCGCAGGTAAGCAGGGATGCCCTGGCCGGGCTGGTCGCCGGCCTGGCGGCGGGCAAACATGGCATAACCGGTGTATTGCAAATCCAACAGCTCGCGGGCGCGGGTTTGCTCTGCCCCCGAGAAGGCACTGCCCAGGCTGTAGTATTGATGCGGCAGGAAAACCATGTAAACGGTGGTGCGATTGCGGATGGCCAGCCGCCGCGCATAGCCAATGTCGTCCAGAAGCTGCCGACTGGCCGCGTTCATGGAATCGGATTTGGCGATTTTGCGGATGGCAGGCAGCGACACAGCGGTCAGCATGCCGATGATGGCAATCACCACCAAGAGCTCCGCCAGCGTAAAAGCCATCCTCACCCAGGGGCTGGTGGCGAACATCAGGCCGCCGTGGGGAACAGAGCCTTCATCGCAGCGGTGGTGGATGGCAGGGAGCTTCATGGCAGCAGGGCAGCCGGAGATTATTTCCAGCCGAGCACGTTGTCCTTGTTGTCGGGGTGGTCGGGGTCGGGATGGGCTCTGCCATCCGGGCCGCGCGACCAGATGATGACATTAAGCCGCAAGGCTCCCGTGTTGTTATATACGGGGTCTTTGGCCACGTCATCAAAGTCGTTGTCGAGGGTGATGATGTACTGGTTGCCCCAAGGGTCATTATAATTGCCGCCGGGGGTCACGCCGGGCGCGCCGTTGTCACTGGCGGGTTTGACGTCGAGATAAACCGTTTGGCGCGGGTTGCGGGGATGCCCTTGGTTGCTGGCGCGATTTTGGGGATTCACATTGCGCAGGACGTCCACCACGAGGTTGTTGTCCGGGCTGCCGGTTAGGAAAGCGCCTGCGCCATAGGTGGTGTCCACCGCATTGGTGGTGGGGTAAATGCTGTAATCCTTTTCATACATGAGAATGGCGGCTTTCAAACCGGACATTTCGGTTTTGGCCATGGCCTTTTTGGCTTTGCCCTTGGTGGCCACCACAGCGGAGAGGATTAATCCGGCCAAAATGGCGATGATGGCAATGACCGTCAGCAGTTCAATCAAGGTAAACGCCCGGCGGGCGCGTCCATGAGCTTTCATAAACAAGGGTTGGTTTAACATGGTCAATTAGCGTCGTTCCCAGTTGGAGATGCGTACGATTTTTCCGCGAATCACCAGGTCCGCCCACAGGTCGTAGGAGTTTTTATTGTGGTCGGGGTTGGTGGATTTATAGCGCCAGACATTAACCGAAGGGTGGGTGGGCACCGGGGGAGTACCCACGCCTGGTGGCCATTCTCCGGGGGCCTTGAGCAGTTTGACGCCGCCAATGTCCACGGTGTCGGGAATGGTGTCGCCGAAAAAGTTGCGAATGGTTTGGCCGGGCTTGGCGGCGTGGACAATGCCGCCGACCCCCAGTTTGCCCATGTCAATGGGTTGCTGGTGAAGGTCAGTGAAACGTGTGCCATCCCAGAGCACGCCGGTTAGTTCGTAGAACAACTGGTGGACGGCGGTGTTGCCGCCCGGATTGTCCGGTGGATAAAGCCCGTGTTTGGCGTGGTAGGCCTCGATGGCGGCTTCAATTTGCCGCAACTGGGTTTCTGCCCGGCTGCGCAGGGAGCGGTCTTTGGCCACCGGCAAAATGGTCAGAGCGATGGCAGCCAAAACGCCGATAATTGCCAACACCATCAGGATTTCCACCAGGGTAAATCCCCCCGCCTGGACCTGCCGGCCTGGTTTCCGCATGGGCGATGGTAGCATGGTCTTCATGTGCCAGTTTTTTTGCGCGGCACTATAGCCTGCCGGCGCCGGGGCGCGCCATGTTTATTTGCTGGCGGCGGGGGCAGTTCCATGCGGTTGGGCTCTGTTTCTGCAGGCGGCCAGTCCACCGGGTGGGGGAAGGGAGGCAAAGACATCTCGCCGGAGGCGGCCGCAAGGAAATCAGCCGGCTCAGTCGGCGGTTCCGGCAACAGGCGGGTAATCTTCCGTGCCATAACCTTCTCCTATCCGCGTAAATAACGCATTCCGGGCGCATTTTCGTTTTGCCGGGCGGCCATTTCCTGTTCCAACCGCTCGCTAATCCATTGTTTCATCATGCTCTGGTAATTCAGATACCGTGAGCGGGCCAGCCGTTTGATGCGCGAGAGCAGCCGCGGGTCCATGCGCAGGGTGATGGTCACCGATTCGGACAGTTCAGAGCCGGCGGCCACGGCGGCTTCCATCAAACGCAAGTCAATTCGGTTTTCGGCCCAAAAGGCCGCCTCGGCCTGTTCACTGTCGAACAGGGGCACTTCTTCCCAATCGGTAAGCGTGTTCATGTCATCCGCAGGTTAAAAGATTCAGGCTGACAACAGTTGACTGGCCTTTTTCTGGTAAAAAAAGCGTTCTTCCGGGGTGAAGGGCCGGGCAAAAATGACGCGGGTTAACTTGCCGTTGGTTCGATAAACGCTGAAGATGCCCAGGCCACTGGCAGATAACCCCAGATTGAAATACCGTGCCTGAGCTGAGAAACGGGGGGTGTCCGGCAGCAATTTGACAGCAAAAGGGTCCTCAAAAGACTCCTCAATGGCCACGGGGGTCAGGGGCGGCTCAATGGGAAAAGACGGTTGGTTCCAATCAAAATCCATAATGCATTCAATGTATATTCAAACACTATTCATTGTATGTACGATGTAATTACGCATATTCGGCTGGCGGTGTCAAGAGCAGAACCGGCCTAATGCCGTTTTTTTGCCTAGGGCCAAGGGCGCATGCGCCTTGGCTGGGCAAATGGCCCAGACTAAATCAGCCTTAATACTGCTTGCAAAAGTAGCATAAGAAGAGGATATGTTGAGCGTAGCCCATAGGCTTATCTTATGAAAAAAGAATGCTCTTCCCACCCTTTCTCGTCACGTTGTCGTGGGTGTCCATTGTCCCGGCGTGATTTTCTGGGAGTGGCTGGTGCCGCATGCGCGGGGCTGGCGGCCTCGGCATTTTTGCCGCAGCAGGGTCAAGCCGCCGCGCCAGGCGCGCCCAAGATGAAACTGCGTCTGGTTTTTGCCCTGCATGCGCCGGTGCAGCCGGCGCCGGACTGGCCCAACAAGGGCTATGACTTCCGGCCTTTCATGCAAAAGGTGGAGCAGATTTTGCAACGGCGCTGCCGGGATATGCAATTCCTGACGTCCACGGCCACAGGGCCGGAGCAGGCGGCCAAAATCCTGGAGGAGGACAAAACCACCGGCGTGCAGGGGTACGTGGTATTTCAGATGAATTGTTGGAATCGCGTGGTGCAGACGGTGGCGGGTGCGGGCAAACCGACATTGTATGCCGACTTTCAGTATGGTGGGAGCGGCGGTTTTTTGGTGTACAACGCGGCCTTTTTGCGGGCCAACACGCCCAATGTGGGCTTTGTGGCCAGCAGCGACATGGAGGATTTGGTGGCGGCGGTGGAGTGTTTTCGCTTGGTGCAGCAAGGGGGGACGGTGGCGGATTTCGTGGCGGCCACGGCGCAAGTGCGCCAGCGGAGCATGCCACGGGTGGGGCGGTTGGCGTCCCGGGAGGACCGGATGAATTTGCTGGCGGTGGATGAATGTGTGCGGCGGATGCGCCAATCGAAAATTTTGGCGGTGCGGGATCCATCGGCGGGGGCCGAGGGGACCTGCATGGAGATACCGGTGCAGCGCATCAGTTTTGCGGAGTTGAATGAAGCCTGGAAAAACGCCAACAAGGACGAGGCGCGGGTGCTGGCGTACCGATGGAGCAAAGGCGCAGCCCGGGTGGCCGGGGTGGATTGGAGCACGTTGGAGGCTTCGGCGGCGATGTATCTGGCGCAGAAAGAAGTGATGAAGCGGCATCAGGCCAATGCTATTACCATCAATTGTCTGGGGGGTTTTTACGGGGGCCATATTCACGCCTACCCGTGCCTGGGGTTCCATGAGCTGTTAAATGAAGGGCTGATAGGGGCCTGCGAGTGCGACATTCGTTCGACGGCCACGATGGTGGCCTTCACCACGTTGACCCAGGGACGGCCGGGTTACATTTCCGACCCGGTGATGGACACGGCCAAGGGACAGATTATTTACGCGCATTGCGTGGCCTCCAACAGGCCCTTTGGCCCGCAGGGACGTGCCAACGCCTATCAAATCCTGACGCATTCAGAAGACCGGCAGGGCGCCTCGGTTCGTTCGTTGTTGCCGGCAGGTTATGTGGTCACCACGTTGGAGGTGGACAACGGGCGCAAGGAAATCCTGCTGCATCGGGCGCGGACGGTAGGCAATGACCCCGATGATCGGGCGTGCCGGACGAAACTTTGTGCCGTGCCGATGGGGGATTTTGAGAAGTTGTTTACCTTCTGGGATCAATGGGGCTGGCACCGGGTGACGTTTTACGGAGACTTGCGTGAACCAGCCTATGAGCTGGCCAAGGCCATCGGTTGGAAGGTGGTGGAAGAGGCTTAAGCCTCCAGCCTCTGTGGTTTGGGGCCAGACCCCGCAAAAAGGGACGGTGACGTGGCGTAGTGCCGGGCTTAACGATGGAAATTCTGGGCCAGGGCCACGGCTTTAAGCATGGCGCGTGATTTGTTCACGGTTTCCATGTACTCGGCTTCGGGTTCGCTGTCATTGACCCAGCCCCCACCCGCCTGGACGTGGGCCATGCCATCTTTGAGCAAGGCGGTGCGGATGGTGATGCAGCAATCGAGGTTGCCGTTGAAGGAGAAATAGCCGACGCACCCCCCATAGGGGCCGCGGGCGGTCTGCTCCAGCTCGGCAATGATTTGCATGGCGCGGATTTTGGGTGCGCCGCTCAAGGTGCCGGCCGGGAAGGTGGCGCGCATGAGGTCAAAGGTGCTGCGTTCGGCGGAGAGCCGGCCTTCGACCTGGGAGACGATGTGCATGACGTGGCTGTAGCGCTCGATAATCATGAGGTCTTTGACCTGCACAGTGCCATAGTCGCAGACGCGCCCCAAATCGTTGCGGGCCAGGTCCACGAGCATGACATGCTCGGCGCGTTCCTTGGGGTCGGCGAGCAATTCTTCGGCGAGGCGGCGGTCATCCTCGGGCGTTTTGCCGCGGGCGCGGGTGCCGGCGATGGGACGGATTTCCACCTTGCGATCTTCGCAGCGGACATGGATTTCCGGTGAGGCGCCCACAAGGGAGAAACCGTCCAGCTCGAGCAGGAACATGTAGGGGGAGGGGTTGACGGTGCGGGCGGCCCGATAGACGTCCAGCGGAGTGGCGGTGACCGGCGCAGAGAAGCGCTGGGAGCCGACGACTTGGATGATGTCGCCGGCGTTGATGTATTCCTTGGCTTTGCGGACATTGGCCAGGAATTGCTCCCGGGGCACATTGGAGGTGGCGGCGATTTCCGGGATTTCAAACGGCACACTCAAGGGGGCGGCGCCCACGGGCTGCTCGAGCAGGGCAATGATGCGGTCAATTTCAGAAAGGGCGTCCTCGTAGGCGTCAGCGGGATTCTGGCCCTCTTCAATCAAGGCGTTGACCAGGATGGTGATGGTCTGCGCCACGCGGTCGAAGATGAGCAGTTCATCAGCCAGCAGGAAGTACATGACCGGTGTGCCCAGTTCGTCACGAGGGGGACGAGGCACCACCGGCTCAATGTCGTGGATGAACTCGTAGCCAAGGTAGCCCACCGCGCCGCCGGTGAAGCGGGGCAGGCCGGGCAGAATGGCCGGGCGGTAGCGGCGCATGAGGCGCTCGACGACCACCAGACCATCGCGCGCCTCGCCTGGGGCGGCGCCGATGGGAATGGTTTCAATGCATTTCCCGTGCTCGTACACCTCCACGCGCGAGCCGATTTGTTTGATGACAGCGCGGGGGTTGCAGCCCACAAAGGAATACCGGCCCAGATGCTCGCCGCCTTCCACAGACTCGAAGAGGAAGCTTTCGCCCTGTCCGCGGATTTTGTGATAGGCGGAGAGCGGCGTTTCAAAGTCGGCCAGCAGGCGGCGCGTGACCGGAATTAAATTGGCCCCGCGCGCCAGCGCCACAAATTCGTCCAAAGTGGGGGTGTACATACCGGGCTAATCAGCAGCATCCCATCAGCAACGGCCAGGCAGCCGGAGGGGTGGCTTGCTGGCACTGCCACCAGGCAATGCTCTTCCCGCTCCGGCGACTGCCCACCAGGCCCATGTTAGTGCGGAAGGGAGGTCTTGGCGAGTGGTAAAAAAGTGCGTGACGCGGCGATTGAAAAGAGCTAAACAATGAGTTTTTCCCGGAAGCAATGGCCGGGGTAAATATAAAAGGGCTGGCAGGGCCGGTCAGGCCCGCCAGCGGGAGAAGTTTTATGCGACACTTGTTGAGTTTGGAAGGCCTGGCGCTCGAGGACATGGACTGGATTTTGTTGCAGTCCAGGGGGTTCAAACACCAGCGAGGCAATCATCCGCGTCCCTTGCAGGGACAAACGTGGGCGATGATGTTTGCCAAGTCTTCCACGCGCACCCGGGTTTCCTTTGAAGTGGGCATTCATGAACTGGGGGGGCGTCCCCTGTTCTTGAATGCGATGGACATTCAGTTGGGGCGTGGCGAGCCGGTGAAGGACACGGCGCGGGTGTTGGGGCGGATGGTGCACGGGGCGATTATTCGCACGTACGCCCAGCGCGACGTGGAAGAATTTGCCCGCTATGCGCAAATCCCCACCATCAACGCCCTGACGGATGAAGAGCATCCGTGCCAGGTGTTGACGGATATTTTTACGTTTCAGGAGAAACGGGGTTCGATGCAGGGGCGGGTGGTGACGTTCATCGGGGATGGGGCGTCCAACATGGCCAACTCATGGATTTTTGCCGCGGCCAAAATGGGATTTGAGCTGCGGATTGCCGCGCCGCGGCCTTTTCAACCGGCGCCGGCGGTTTTGCAACGGGCCGGGGGCCGGGTAATGGTCACAGAAAATGTGGCGGAGGCGGCAGCCGGCAGCGACTTGTTATACACCGATGTGTGGGTGTCCATGGGCAAGGAAGCCGAGGCGGCGGAGCGCCTGAAGATTCTCTCCGGCTATCAAATCAATGCCTCGGTCCTCCGCCTGGCCAAACCGGATGCCCTGGTTATGCATTGTTTGCCGGCGTATCGCGGCAAGGAGATTGATGAGGAAACGTTTGAGGCCCATGCCACCACCATCTTTGATGAGGCGGAAAACCGGCTGCACGTGCAAAAAGCGGTGCTGGCCTGGTTGGTGGCAAAATAGCGGTGGGGTCAAACGGTGCGCCATTGCCAGCGCAGGAGCAGCCGGGTTTGGGGGCGCACTTTGAAAGGTTCGGCAATGCGCGCTCCCTCAATCCAAAAGATGCGTCCGTCGGCCGCTTCGGCCAGCAACCGCCGGCGCCGTTCGGCTGCCGGCACCTTCTGATTCACAAAGAAATCCTGCAATTTCATTTCCGCGGGCGCGCCAATCGGCCAGTAACGATCCCCCGGTTGCCAATGGCGCAGCACGATCCGCTCTCCCACGGTGTCAGCATCGAACCATTCCACCCCGGAGCGTGTCCGGGGCCGGCGTCCTTCGCGGCAGGGGCGAATTTGCCAGGCGAATTCGCGGTTTTGCCATTGGATTTGACCGGCCGCTGACAGTTGCAAAACCAGGCGATTGCCAGCGTGGTTTAGCGAGGGGGGTGGAGGCACTTTTTGCAGATTAAGATGGGCATCGGCCTGCACTCGCTGGTCTTCGCCAATCATGATGGGTTGGCCGGGATGCAGGCGCAGAAACTCGATTAAATCGAAATTGGGAGCGATGCCCAGGTGCAGTAATTGAGCAGTGAGGAAGCGGCGTTGCAACGCCAGGGGCCATTGGGCGGGAGGCTCGCCGGTTTCTCGCTGGCGCTGGGCCAGGGCCTCGGTGAGGAAGCAATCTTCGGCGCGCAGCAATTCCATGGTGCGGCGGATGACCTGTGGCAGGCCAGGCTGCCAGGTGGTGAGCAAAGGCAGCAGTTTATGGCGGATACGGTTGCGGAGGGGAGCCAGGGAGGCGTTGGACTGGTCCTCACGGAAACGCACTTGGTGGGTGAGGGCGTAGTGCTCCAGGTCGCTGCGGGGCACTTCCAGAAAGGGGCGCACCAGTTGGAGGGAGGGGTCAGCAGGCGAGGGGGAGACTATTTCCATGCCTTTGAGGCCAGTGGGGCCAGTGCCCTGGAGAAGACGCACGAAGAACAGCTCGACTTGGTCATTGGCATGGTGGGCGAGGAGGATTTTCTGGGCGCCAGCGTGTTTTGCGGCGCGGGCGAAAAAGGCATGGCGAGCCTGGCGGGCGGCCATTTCGAGGGAGAGTCGTTCGCGTTGGGCGATGGCTTGGACCTCTGCAGCTTCGACTCGCAGGGGCAAACCCAGCCGTTGGGCGGTGAGCGCTACAAAGCGGGCGTCGGCTCCACTGGCGCGGCCGCGCAGGCGATGGTTGAAATGGGCCACGAGGAGTCGCCAACGGTGGGCAGGGGCCAGGCGGGCGAGGAGATGGAGCAAAACCATGGAATCGAGGCCGCCGGAGACGGCGAGCACCAACGATTCACCCGGGCGGCAGCGGGCCAGTTGAAGGAGTGTGTTTTCGACGTGGTGGGACAGGTTCATGCCAGGCCGTCGCCGCGGTTCGGCATCAGGCATTGGGCGGCAGCTCGCGGTTCAATTTCTCCAACTCCTTGCGGGTGCACTCGGGGCAGAGACCATGAGAGAAACGCAGGTCCCAGTGGCGGTTGAAGTAGGATTCGACGCTGCGCCAGTATTCGTCATCATCGCGCACTTTGCGGCAATTCATGCAAATGGGGACGATGCGTTGCAGTTCGGTTAATTGAGATATGTCTTCGAGCACCAGCAACACCAGGCGGTGGTGCTCATAATCAAACGGAGTGGCGGTGACCAGGCAGTAGAATTGCCGGGGTTGGGCGCCGTTTTCCAACTGCAGATGGGCGCGGCGCCGCACCACGCGGTTGCCGGCATAGGCTTCTTTGACACTTTGGCGGATGAGGCAATGGCGGCATTCTTCTCCCCGCCCGCAACCCGCAGGGGAATCTTTGGCGTGCAGGCAACGCAGCACTTCACCGCCGCGGCGGCGCAAGATGCTTTCGCGCGGCTGTTGCAGCAATGCGGCGGCCGCCTGGTTGCATTCAATCAAGTGAAGATCGTCGTCCACGACAAAGAGGAGCGCCGGGACGGCATCCAGCATGGTACGGAACAAATCCTGGCTGATGGTGAAGTTCATGGGTTGACTTCGGTGAGGGGGACGGCTGGCTGAACCTCTGGTGGTGGGAGGGGTGCTTTGTGGCCGTCCTGCACGTTAACCATTACGGCAAAGGTGCGGAAGACCTCGTGATGTTGGCGGGCATTGATTGCCCAGACGTTGATTTTGCAAGACGTGTGCCCCACGTTTTCCACCTCGCTGTAAATCTTGATGATGTCCCCCAGGAGGACGGGAGACTTGAAATCGAACTGGCCAAAGAGTTTGGTGACAAAATTGGCACCCGGAAAGGCGAGCGAGGCGGCGCTGTAAGCCATTTCATCCGCCCACTTCATCATGTACCCGCCGAACAAATGGCCGGCGTGATTGAGGAACTCGGGGCGGATGACGAGGGTTTTTTCGTGCCGCATGAGTGTTTACTAGCACAATTTGCGGTGCAAGCCAACCCAATCCGAGTCCTTTCAGCGCAGCAACCGGCCTTGGTTCGGTCAGGGAAATGCCGATTTCCGCCGTGCTCATGGCGCTTGCCAGGGTAATCATCATGCGGTTCCCGAGCGCGAGCTGGCGTTGGTATTCCTTGGCGGCATCCACCAGCGTCGCGGCAGTGAAGTGCCGATAGTGAACTTCCATGGATCGGCTTACTGGTCCTGGGGCGGAGGTTTTTTCGGAGGGTGGACGTTTTCTATAAACATTTCGTCCCTACGGGACGGACTGGCCCGAAGTCCAATCATCGGCCTGGGACGGTCGCGCCTAGGATTTGATTAATCCAACTTCGCCGCGGCACATGGGGTGGAGAGTGAATTCAATGGAATGGGCAAACTGGAGCCAGTGGTCGGGATCGAACCGACGACCGACGGTTTACGAAACCGTTGCTCTGCCGCTGAGCTACACTGGCACGCGAAAATGCGCGGATAAGTAATACCCTGGCTGGGGAGTCTGTCAACTCTGGGATGCGATGAAGTGATGGCGGGGGGAGAGGCATGCCTGAAAGAAAAAGCCCGGAGGGGTGAGCCTCCGGGCTGTGAAGATTAACACTGCGCCTTAGGGCAGGGTGTGGTCAGTCACGCTGCAGGTGGGCTTGGTCTGCATGTCGCCGATGGTGTAGGTGCCGTTGGCGGGGCAGGTGGGTTTCTGTTTGATGTACTTGCCATCGCCAAACAGGTCGCCATCACCCGGGGTGTCGGTGCCCTTCTTGCCGTTTTCGAGGGCCCACTGTTCCTTGGCGCCGTCAATCTGACGGAGGTTGTTGACGCACGCATTCTTTTGCGCGGTGGTGCGGGCTTTCACGAAGTTGGGAATGGCGATCGCAGCGAGCAGGCCGATGATGGCCACCACGATCATGATTTCCACCAGCGTGAAGCCGGATTTACGATTACGGTTGATACGCATAGTTTTTGGGTCTTGACTGATGTTTTAGTTGTTCTTGCCTGCGGCGTGAGCCATCACCCATGGCCCCTTATTAATATGCCGGTTGTTGCTCACTTATTGCCATAGGCGAGCCGCATTGAATAGAATAGCACCATTCATGCCATGCTCCAATGATTTTTCACAATTTAGGATGGAATTTCTTTTTTCTGATGGTTTGAGGAAATAGGGTGGCCAAGAACCCCAAGGGATGCAACGCCTGGGCAATGGCGGCTGTGTGGTCCCGGTGCTTGTGGCTAGTTTTCGCATCAAAGCAAAAAGCCCGGAGGGGTGAGCCTCCGGGCGGTGAAGATTAACACTGCGCCTTAGGGCAGGGTGTGGTCAGTCACGCTGCATTTGGGCTTGGTTTGCATGTCACCGATGGTGTAGGTGCCGTTGGCGGGGCAGGTGGGTTTCTGTTTGATGTACTTGCCATCGCCAAACAGGTCGCCATCACCCGGGGTATCGGTGCCCTTCTTGCCGTTTTCGAGGGCCCACTGTTCCTTGGCGCCGTCAATCTGACGGAGGTTGTTGACGCACGCATTCTTTTGCGCGGTGGTGCGGGCTTTCACGAAGTTGGGAATGGCGATCGCAGCGAGCAGGCCGATGATGGCCACCACGATCATGATTTCCACCAGCGTGAAGCCGGATTTACGATTACGGTTGATACGCATATGCTGTCCTTTGGTTGGTTTGATGGTTGTTGTTACTTACTGTTGCGCGGCGTGAACAACAGCATATGGCCCATATAATGATGACACTTTCTGTTCACTTATTGCCATATGCTAACCGCACGCCTGATAAGAGCAGACACCGTGCCAACTTGCAAGCGCGAAAAAATCAATTGTCTTCCACCCGGCCTTCCCATACTGCCATTTGGCCTTGGGGGCGCTTCCCCATGTTAGCTTATTGTGGTACAGCTTGTTTTGGAGGAGTCTTGAGTTTGAGAAAAAGGATGTTCTTTTTTCGTAAAAATGAGATTGCAACCGCAATTTTTTCTTAAAATTGAAAAAAGCAAAAGGGTGGTTTGTACCGGCATGTCTTGTTTTTAAATGGCTGTCCAAAGACAAGGCACTGCGATGGCTTTGAGCTGCGGGCCTTTTAATCTTCTGATACCAGCGGGGGACGGAAACCAAATTTTTTGGCGAGCGCCAGGCAGCTTTGCAGCGATTTCATTCCTGCGGTGCAGGTGGCATGGGAAAGGGACATGGCGGCGACGCACACGCCGGCCAGGAGGCAGCGCTGCAATTCCCACCCTTCATGGAGGCCGAGGAGGACACCGGCGCAGAAGGCATCGCCCGCGCCAGCGGAGCCGGCAATGTATTTGTCCGGCAGTTTCAGGCTGGATTGCCAGACATCCTCGCCGCGGCGGGTGCGGGCGAAGCAGCCTTCAGGGAAGTGTATCACCACCAGCTCGCGCACGCCCTGCTGCAGCAGCGTGCCGGCGGTGTGGCGAAGGGCCACGGTGTCAATCTGGCCTTCGGGGGTGCGCGGTTTGAAGCCAGCGGTGCGGCCGGCTTCGATTTCATTGAGGATGCAGTAATCCACGTGTTTGAGGGCTGGGGTGACGATGGCGCTGAAGCGGTCGCTGTCTTCGCTGACCACGTCCACGCAAGTTTTGAGGCCGGCGGCCTGGGCTTCGGCCAGAAGGCGGGCGGCCTTGGTGCCGTACTTGGTGTCGGGCTGGTCGAGTTTATCGAGCAATAGCAGGTAGCCGAGGTGGAAGATGCGGGCTTTGGTTTTGGAAAAATCCAATCCTTTGGCATCCCAGAGGGCATTGGCACCGCGTTGATGGAAGAAAGTGCGACGGCCATTGGCCTGCTCGGTCATGACATCGGTGAAGGAAGTGGGCGCGGCGGGCGTGGCGGCAAGGAAGCGGGTATCAATGTTATGGGCTTTGCAATCCGCGAAGATGGCCTCGCCCAAGGCATCTTTGCCTACCAGGCCGGCGCCGGCGAGGGGAAAATCCACGCCCAGTTTGGCCAGGTCCACCAGCACATTATAAGGTGCGCCGCCGGTGCCCTGGTATTGGTCGAGGATGTTGCCCAGATGCTCAGGTTGAGGATAGGCGTCAATGATTTTAACCTGGTCAATAATCCAATTTCCGCCGGCCAGCAGGCCGCACCGAGTTGTGCCAGAGGTTTTTGCCATAAATTGCTTATCCCCCGTTCGACCAGGCACTTGGGCTGGCGAACGGGAACACGGGTTGGTTTACGGTGAGCTTATTAAACCGAAAATAGGCGGGGTCGCAAGCCGAAATTTCAGCAGGAGCGCCCTTTCAGAGCCGTTAGGGCACGCCGCAAAGTTGGTTTTTTCGCGCCAGAGACTTGCTTGTCAAGGCGGGGCAGCCTTGATAATCACAAGGAGCGTTCACCATGATTAGTCATTTCATCCGTCAAGCGCTCTGGGGAGGTTGTTTTTGCCTTGCTCTTGTGTCGTCATGGGCTGCGGACCTGGCGCGAGAATTCCGCCAGCCTCCGCTCTCGGCCAGACCGTGGGTGTATTGGTTTTTCATCAACGGCAACATCACGCGCGAGGGCATCACGGCCGATTTAGGCGCCATGAAGGCAGCCGGCATCGGGGGCGTGATATTGATGGAGGTGGATGTGGGCGTGCCCGCGGGGCCAGTGCATTTCATGGGGCCGGAGTGGCGAGCGCTGTTCAAACATGCCGTGCAGGAGGCCGAGAGGCTGGGATTGGAGATGGCGGTGAATGTGGGGCCGGGGTGGACCGGCAGCGGAGGGCCGTGGGTGCCGGTCGAGCAGTCCATGCAACACGTGGTGGTGGCGGAAACCAATCTCGTGGGCGGTCAGCGTTTCGAGGGCCGCCTGCCCCTGCCTGCGCCGCACCCGCCGGTGTTTGGGTATTTACCCAGAGAGCTGGAGCAGGCGCGGGCCAATTATTACCGCGATTTGGCGGTGCTGGCGGTGCCCGCGGAGACGCCGTGCGGCCTACAAGAGGAGCTGGCAGAAAAAGCGTTGTATGTGCGCATGCCTTTCTCCTCGCAACCAGGCGTCAAACCCTACCTGGCAGGGACCTTCGCCAGCGAGGAGAAAGGGTTGCCCGCCGGGCAGGTGGTGGATTTAACCACGAAATTGCTGGAGGACGGCCGGCTGGTTTGGGACGCGCCGCCCGGGCGTTGGCGGGTGCTGCGGTTTGGCCTGCGCACCACGGGCGCCAACACGCGGCCGGCCCCGCCGCCGGGCATTGGTTTTGAGTGCGACAAGTTTGAGCGCACGGCGGTCAAGGCGCATTTCGATCATTTTGTCGGCGGGCTTTTGCGCGAGATTGGCCCGCGTCCCGTTAAACGCACTGCGGGTTGGACGATGCTGCATTTGGACAGTTGGGAGATGGGCGCGCAAAACGGCTCGGCCAACCTCCTGGCGGAGTTTCAAAAGCGGCGCGGCTACGATGCCCGCCCGTGGCTGCCGGTGCTGGCGGGGTGCCTCATCCAAAGCCGCAGAGACACGGAGCGTTTTCTGTGGGACTGGCGGCAGACGGCGCAGGAGTTGGTGGTGGAAAATTACGCCCTCTACACCCGGGAGCTGGGACGCGCCCACGGTTTTCAATTGTCCATTGAGCCGTATGACATGAATCCGTGCTCGGATTTGTCGCTCGGCGGGGTGGCCGATGTGCCCATGGGTGAGTTTTGGGCGGAAGGCTTGGGGTTCAATGCGGCTTACAGTTGTCTGGAGGCAGTATCCATCGGCCACACTCACGGGCGGCCGGTGGTGCCGGCCGAGGCCTTTACCTCCGAGGTGAAAGAGGGCTTTTCCCTGCATCCCGGCGCCATGAAGGCCCAGGCGGACTGGGCGTTTTGCCTGGGCATCAACCGCCTCGTGTTTCACCGGTTTGCGCATCAACCCTGGCCCAATTATGCGCCCGGCATGACGATGGGGCCTTATGGCGCGCATTACGAGCGCACGCAAACATGGTGGCCGCTGGCCGGTGCGTGGCATGAGTACCTGGCGCGTTGCCAGACCTTGCTGCAACGGGGACGGCCCGTGGCTGACATACTCTACCTGGCCCCGGAGGGGGCGCCGTTGGTCTGGCAACCGCCCCCCTCGGCATTGGGCGGCTCGGATTTTTTGCCAGAGCGCAAAGGCTACAATTTCGCCGGTTGCGCGCCGGAATTGTTATATGGCGCGCGCGTGCAAGGCGGCCGGTTGGTGTTGGCGAGCGGGGCCGAGTTCAAGGTGCTCGTATTGCCGGAGATGGGGGTTATGACGCCCCGCTTGTTGAGCAAGGTGCGGGAGCTGGTGCGGGCAGGGGCTACGGTCATGGGGCCGCCAGTGGAGACGTCACCCAGTTTAAGTCCGGATGCCCGCGATGAATTGTTGCGGGACATGGTGGAGGAATTGTGGGGCGCCCAACCCGTGCCCATGCAGGCGCGGCAGGTGGGCAAGGGAAAGGTGGTTTCCACCGATGGCCGGCGCTGGCGCGAGGCATATTCCAGAGCAACCCAAAAACCCGAGCCATGGCCGCAAACGGCCCGGTGGATTTGGCTGGCCGAGGGCGAGCCGCATAAGTCGGCGCCGCCGGGAGCCTGCCGTTTTCAACGCAGCTTTGTCCTGTCGGAAGGCGCCGTGGTCACCCAGGCTTGGTTGCGGATAACCGCTGATAATTCTTTTGTGGCGCGGCTCAACGGGCAGGCGGTGGGCCGTGGTGACAATTTTAATCTCATGTATGAGTTTTCCGTGGAGTCGGCCTTGCGCGCGGGCGCCAATATTCTGGAAGTGACGGCGGAGAATGCCGGAGATGCGCCCAATCCCGCCGGGTTGCTGGCTGTTTTGCAGATGCGTTTCAGCAACGGGGAGGTGCGTCTGATTGTCACAGATGAACAATGGCAGGCTGTCGCAGGCCTTACACCAAGCGAACCGATGCGGCCCGCATTGGCGCTTGGCCCGCCGGGCATGGCTCCGTGGTCCAAGGCGGGGCAGCAACGGGCGGCCAGTGCCCTTCCCAGTCTGTACGGGGATTTTACGCAGGTGGCCCAGGTATTGCGCGGCATGGGGGTCCCTCCTGATTTTGAGGCAGATGCCCCCTTGCGCTACACCCACCGGCAGATGCCGGGGGTGGATATTTACTTTGTGGCCAACCCGGCACGTAACGCAGTCACCGCCCGTTGCTGGTTTCGCGTGTCCGGCCGGCGCCCGGAGCGGTGGGACCCCAAAACCGGCGTGCAACACAGGCTCACCGATTATCGCGAGGAAGCGGGCCGCACAACATTGACGCTGGCCTTGGGCCCGGAGGAGTCATGCTTCATCGTCTGGCAAAAATCCTGGACGGCGCCGCGGACGGCCGGCTCGGCAGGCGCGGGCCGACCGGCGTTGGCCATCGAGATTGGCGGGCCGTGGCTGGTGCGGTTTCAACCGGGGCGCGGGGCGCCGGAGTCGGTGACGCTGGAGAAACTCATGGATTTATCACAACACCCCGAGGCTGGCATCCGTTTTTACAGCGGCCTGGCCACGTACCAAACCACCGTGCACTGGCAGCCCCCTTGGGCGGGTGCCCGGGCCACGCTGGACTTGGGCCGGGTGGCCGTGATGGCGCGAGTGCGAGTGAATGGACGCGAGGCCGGCGTGGCATGGCATGAGCCGTGCGTGGTGGAACTCACGCCGGCGCTCCAGCGGGGGGAAAACCGCATTGAAATTGAAGTCGCCAACCTATGGGTGAACCGCCTGATTGGGGACGAGCATCTGCCGCCGGACGCTGAGTGGAACCGCAACGGCAGCCTCAAATCCTGGCCGGAATGGGTCCGGCAAGGACAGCCCAGCCCCAGCGGACGGGTGGCTTTTGCCACATGGCGGCATTGGAGCAAGGACTCTCCCCTGCCACCCTCCGGCCTGCTGGGGCCGGTTACCTTGCGGGTGCAATGACGGGGCACTCAGCGCAATGCGCTGAGACTGGCGCCAAAGTTGATGTGGTAAGCCTGGCCATGGAGGACCAGCGCCGGAACCGATTTCACCCCGGCGCGTTCCGCTTCGGCCAAACGGGACTTGTCATGACCGAGGTGGACAATTTCCACCTCGAAACGCTGGGGGTCCAGGGCGGCGGCAAGGTTTTGCTCGGCGGCCACGCAAACCGGGCAGCCGGCGTGATAGAACAGGGCTTTGGTTTTCATGGTTTAATGCAGCAAACGTTTGTGGTGTTCTTCGAGGAATGATCACCCGATCATTCGCCGTTAATAGAATGCCGGCCTTACAGCCGCACAAGAGGGCGCAAAATGGTGAGGGGTTACCTTTTGGTTAGCTCCTTGGCAGCCGGCGAAATTATGGCAATTTTATTTTATGACCACCGCCACATCAGCCAAAGCCCGCTACCTGTCCCTGCCTGAGCGCCGTAATTATCGCCGCTTGGAGGACGTGGTGGGCTGCAAATGGTCTGCCGCCGTTTTGGCCGCCATAGGGCGGGGAGTCTGTCGTCCCGGCCAGCTTGAGCGATTCATTCCCGGCATATCCACCAAAGTGTTGAATGAACGTTTGCGCAAGCTTCTGAATTACGGGTTGATTACCCGCCAGGAGCATCCCGGCAAAGTGATGCGGGTGGAATACCATTTGACCTCCACCGGCCGGCGGCTGGTGAACATCATTGAGCAATTGCAGGAATTGGACGAGGAGCACAACAGCAGGCGCGCCGACGAGCCTGAGCTTTCCGGTAGATAAAATGTAGCTGGGTACGTTTCCACCTCTTGGAAGAACGCCACGGCAGGGGACGGCGCATCGCTTAGTACATATTTCGGACGTTGATTGAAAGAGTGCATTTCAGATGATGCCACCGTCTATCACTCCTTTCTGCGTGGCCAGGGGCGGGCCGTCTTGAGATAATTCAAATCAAGTTCAAACCTCGACCTGCTGCCCAATAAAAAGCAGTGTGGTCAAAAATAGCCAGTCGGCAGTTGGTTTGCTTAGAGTTTGTATCTCATTCAGCAATAATAACTTACAAATGTATTTTCTGGCTTGTTCTTCCTTGGCATCCGGGGTGCTTAAGGGCAGCGCTCGTTGGACGGGAGTCCGCTGGGCGCGGACGAGGGCGAGACAATCAGCCAGCCATCCATAGGGCTTGGATGGCTTGGACAGTTGGTGAGACGCAAAAAAGCAATCAACGCGGTAAACGCATAGGCGAACATGAAAAAAATCGAAGCCATCATCAAACCGTTCAAATTGGACGATGTCAAAGATGCCTTGAGTGACCTGGGCATCGAGGGCATGACAGTCACGGAGGTCAAGGGATTCGGCAGGCAGAAGGGTCACACGGAAATCTACCGTGGCAGCGAGTACACGGTGGACTTCCTTCCCAAAATCAAGGTGGAGGTGGTTGTGGCGGATGCGCAGTGCGAGGCAGCGGTGGGGGCGATTTTGAAGTCGGCCAAGACGGGCAAGATTGGCGACGGCAAAATCTTCATCACCACCATAGACGAGGCCATCCGGATTCGGACGGAGGAGCGGGGACAGCAGGCGGTGTGAACGGCGGCGAGATGGCGGCAAGGACGAAGCAATGAACCGAAATTACGAACCCATTTTTGAACCGAAAATATGAAAAAGATTTTTCTTGTGCTGAGCTTGTTGGGCTGGCTGACGCTGGGCGGCGTCGTGACGGCGGCCGGGGCAGACGCGCCCGCGAAGCCGGAGCGTTCTTTGGCGGAGCGCATTGAAGATTTGGAGGCTTACATGAACAACGTGGCGCGTGGTGGCAACACCAACGCCCCCTCCAAAATCCCCGGCCCCGGACCGGGCCACAACGCGTGGCAGATGACTTCGACGGCGCTGGTGTTGTTCATGACGTTGCCGGGGCTGGCCTTGTTTTATGGCGGTTTGGTGCGGCGCAAGAACGTGCTGTCCGTCATGGCTCAATGTTTGGGCATTGCCGGCATGTCCACGGTGCTGTGGTACATTTGTGGTTACAGCCTGGCCTTTGCGCCCGGCAACCCTTTCCTGGGCGGCTTTGATTTCCTGTTTCTCAAGGGCGTCAATGGCGGGGAGGTGGGGCAAGGGAGCAACTGGATTAGCAACAACGTTTGGGCCATGTTTCAGCTCACCTTTGCAATCATCACCCCGGCCCTGATTGTGGGCGCCATTGCCGAACGCATGAAGTTTTCCGCGCTGATGTTGTTCATGCTGGGCTGGATGTTTCTGGTGTATTACCCGCTGGCGCACATGGTGTGGGCGGCGGACGGCTTGATGTGCGGGCCGCTGAATCCCAATGCAAAAATCAAGGCGCTGGACTTTGCCGGCGGCACGGTGGTGCACATGTCGTCCGGGTGGTCCGCGCTGGTGCTGTGCCTGATTCTGGGCAAGCGGCTGGGATTCCCGAAGGAGCCCATGCCGCCGCACAGCATGGTGCTGACGATGATTGGCACGGGCATGCTGTGGGTGGGCTGGTATGGGTTTAACGCTGGCAGCGCGCTGGCCGCGGATGGCATTGCTGCCAATGCCTTCACCACCACCACGCTGGCGGCGGCCACGGGCGGTTTTGTGTGGGGCATGGCGGAATACGCGCTCAAGGGCAAGCCGAGCGTGCTGGGCTTCTGCTCCGGTATCGTGGCCGGCCTGGTGGTGATTACCCCGGCAGCGGGTTTTGTGACCGCTACTGGCGCCATGATTATTGGCGTGGTCGCGGGCATTGTGCCCTTCCTGGCCTGCTGGAAACTGAAGTCCTGGCTGGGTTATGACGATTCGCTGGACACCTTTGGCGTGCACGGCGTCGGCGGCACGCTGGGCGCGCTGATGACCGGCATCCTGGCCACTCCGGAGGCCAACCCGGTGGTGGAGTCGGTGAAGGATGGGTTGCTTTTCGCCCAAATCAAAGCTATCGTCGTGACCTTGGTGCTCTCCATCGTGGCGACCGCCATCCTGGCCTACATCATCAAGGCTGTGATGGGCTTGCGGCACAGCCCGGAGGCGGAGACGGTGGGTCTGGATTTGACCGACCACGGCGAAGAGGGCTACTACGGCCGGAGCTAAACAACCAACAATTTCGGCGCTGCGCCGGGATGGCGACATCACGGCGCAGCGCCCTAAAACCAACACAAAAAGCAGTTAATCCTGAGACCAAAACCCTATGGCAAAAAACACCCCAAAAGGCGTTATCGAAATGGCCAAGAAGGCCGGCGCCAAGATGTTTGACATCAAGTTCTGCGACACGTTTGGCTCCTGGCAGCACTTTAGCTGCCCGATTGCCGAGTTGTCGGAAGAGATCTTCACGGAGGGACTGGGCTTTGATGGCTCGTCCATTCGTGGCTGGAAATCCATTGAGGCGTCCGACATGCTGGCCATGCCGGATCCCGATACCGCCTTCATTGATCCGTTCATGGAAGTGCCCACGCTGTCGCTGACGGCGACCATAGCGGAAACCGGCACCAAGGAGCCGTATGGCCGCGATCCGCGGGGCATTGCGCAGAAGGCCGAAAAATACCTGGCCAGCACGGGCGTGGGCGATGCCGCCTACTTTGGGCCGGAAGCGGAGTTCTTTGTCTTCGACAATGTGCAGTACGAGGTGAAGACCAACGCGGCTTTTCACAGCATTGACTCGATTGAAGGCATCTGGAACAGCGGTCGGGAGGAGATGCCCAACCTGGGTTACAAAATCCGGCACAAGGAAGGTTACTTCCCCGTGGCGCCGGCGGACACGCAGCAGGACCTGCGCACGGAGATGACCCTGTTGATGGAGCAGCTTGGCGTGACCATTGAGCGCCAGCACCACGAGGTGGCCACGGCGGGCCAGGCGGAAATTGACATCCGCTTTGACACGCTGGTGAGCTGCGCCGACAAGATGATGATTTACAAATACGTGGTGAAAAACGTGGCCAAGAAGCACGGCAAGACGGCCACCTTCATGCCCAAGCCCCTGTTTGGCGACAACGGCTCCGGCATGCACACCCACATCAGCGTGTGGAAGAAGGGCAAGCCGTTGTTTGCGGGCAACGCGTACGCCGGCCTCAGCCCGCTGGCGTTGAACTTCATTGGCGGCATCCTCAAGCATGCCAAGGCGTTGTGCGCCATTTGCAGCCCCACCACCAACTCCTACAAACGGCTGGTGCCGGGCTATGAAGCCCCGGTGAACCTGGCGTACAGCGCGCGCAACCGCTCGGCGGCCATTCGCATCCCCACCTACAGCGAGAATCCGAAGGCCAAGCGCATTGAGTATCGCCCGCCGGATCCCTCGGCCAACGTGTACCTGAGCAACGCGGCCCTGCTCATGGCGGGCCTGGACGGCGTGCTCAACAAGATTGACCCCGGTGAGCCGATGGACAAGAACCTGTACGAGCTGCCGCCCGAGGAACATGCCAAGATTCCGCAGGTGCCCAGCAGCCTCGGCGAGGCGCTGGATTACCTGGAGAAGGACTACGAATTCCTGCTCAAGGGTGACGTCTTCACCCTCGACTTCATCGAGACTTGGATTGCCGCCAAACGGAAGGAGCATGACGCCATCCGGCTGCGGCCGCATCCGTACGAATTCTTCCTGTATTACGATGTGTAATTGGGAGGAACCGAAATGACCCGGAGCGCGGGCGCTTGCCAGCAGCGCCCGCCTCCGGTCAGGTTCCCGCAGGGGGCGGTTGGATTTAGCCGGGTGCTTGCAGCCATGCGCGGCAGTGAACCGCGGTGATTCGCTCGGGGTGACGAATCCGCTTGACCCGCTGCCGATGCTCGAAGGCCCGCAGGCATCCCGGCTCAATCCAGCCGCCCGTTGTTTTGGAGGTTACGAACGCGGCGGCACGCCTGCCGCCAGCCCTTCCACGAAAGCGCGCGCCTTTTTCGCCTCGGCCACAATAAAGCGGGCATCCTGCCCGTTGCCGCGCGCCAGACACTCAATTACCAGCGGCCCGGCGGTGAACCCGCCCCGCTGCAAACGGCGCATCACTTCCGGAAAGTTGACCCGGCCGGTGCCCGGCGTCAGCATGACTTCTTTGGGGGGCAGGAAATCTTTGACGCTCATGCCAGCCACCAGTCCGTTCACGGTACCGGCATCTTCCACCGGGTCCAGCTTGCCGTCCGAATAATAAAAAATATTCCCCGGGTCGTACCAGAGGCGGAAACGGCGGTGCCCGACCGATTCGATGATTTTACGGCACTCCGGCCCGGTGGCATTCAAGCCGCCATGCGGTTTGATGGTGAGGGTCACCTGCTTTTGCTCGGCATAAGGACAGACTTCCCGCACGGCCTGGTAATAGGCGGGAAAGACCTTGGCATCGCCGGTGCCGCCGAGGAGCAGATGAGGGCAGCCGCAGGTCACGCAATAATCCACCAACCGCTTGAGGCCGGCCACACCCGCGGCCACGGATTGCTCGGCGCGAAAGTCGCCGCCATAAATGGAAATGACCTTCAACCCGCGCGCCTTGACCGCGGCGGCCACCGCGGCCACTTCTTCGGGGGTGGAGTCCACGTGCACCACCAGCGAGGGCCGGCCGCGCGCAGTCATCAGACCCACGTACTGAAAGCCTGCCTCGGCAATGCCATCCAACGCGACGCGATAATCCAGTTGGTCCCAAGGGCGTGTGTAGCAACCGATCAGGTAGCGCGCGGGGCGCGTGGTGGCTGAAGTAGCGCACGATGGCGCAAGGGTCAGCGCCGCGGCAGCCGCGGCGGCGCGTTGCAGCCAGGCGCGTCGGGAAGCAACGTGAGGTGAGAGACTCTTCATTTTTCAAACACCTGCAGCTCCGCACAGGAGCTGAACGCTTGTTTGGGGTTGTCACCGCAGGCGGGTTTGCCCACCACGCGGACGCCCACTGCTTGAACCGGCGCAGGCAGTTGGAGGCTGAAAGTTTGGCCGGGTTTCAAGCCGCGGTTGTCGGTGGCCGTGGTGGCAGGGTAGGTTTCCCACACCGCCAAATCCTCCCATGGCCCATTGGTCGTGCGCTGGATTTGCAGGCGAGGCTTGCCGGCACTGGCGTCAAACCAGCCGCCATCGTGGAAGTTTTGTCCGTGCGCAAAAACTGCCCGGCTGAAGGTTACTGGTTTTTCCACCTGCACGGCAAACCAGTCTTCAGCCCTGGCTGTGCCGTCGAAGGTCACAACAAAAGTGCCCACATCCTCATCAGCAATGGAGCCGCTGACATTGCCGTTGCGGGAGCGGCTTTCGCGCGCGCCAGCCAGCAGGGAAACATTCTCCGGCAGGTCGGCGCCGGGAGCGCGCAACCAGACTTGAAAACGGCCGCCGGTGGCACCGGCGTTGGCGAAAGGCACCAAGACCGCTGGCCGCGGCTCTGGCTGGCGCAGGGACCTGACCTGCGCCACAAATTCCAGTGTTCCGGGACGGCGCTGGAGGCGGTCAATTGCCCAGCCCAGCAGGTTGGGCGACTCCATGCCGGGATTCAAGGCACTGTCAAAGGCTAGGACAAAGGGCCCATAAGTCATCGCGGCGCGGCCGGCGTTGCCGTGCTCACCAAGAATCATCTGTTGAGGCCGGGGCAGATAGTAAAGCGTAGAGGTTTCCTTATCCTGCCACACTCGTGGCATCAAGGGGAGCCATCCCGTATTTAAGGGCTTCACCTCCCACGGCGGAATGCGAAGAGTAAAACCGACGGTTACAGGTTTGGGGGTGGTCAGCCGCACCGTGAAACTGCTGCTGCTGTCGGGGTAGGAGTTCTGAAACTCCAAAGTGACGGTTTGGCCGTCCACCATGGTGGTGAGCCGGCCCGGCTCCAGGATGTTCACCACGATGCTTTCCCGTCCCTGCGCATCGCGGGTTTTGAAATAAGCGCACTGGGCAGCCAGCGCCATGCCGCGCGGGCCGCTGGAAACGCAGCAATTGATGCCGGGGCCGTAGGGCTTGGTGCCCTCCAACGAAGTGAAATAACACCATTGCGCTCCATCCGGCCGCTGCGCCGCCGCCAGGTGATTGTACAAAATGCGCTCCAGTTCATGCCCGTAAAGGGCATTCCCTTTGAGCCGCAGCATCTGCCACAAGAGTTGCACCCACGTGGTGCTGACGCAGGTTTCGCTCACGTGTGCGCCCATGCCATTGGGGAGGTAATGGTCATCGCGGAAATGCTCCCCCTGGCTCATGCCGCCGGTGATATAGAGCTTGGTGCTGACGATGTCCTGGATGGCCTTTTCGACGGGGATAAGTAACTCCGCCTCGCCGGTAGCACGGGCCAGCTCGCAAAGCCCCACCAGGTTGGAGAGCATCTCATACGCTTTGCCGTTGGCGGTTTTGTTGACTTTGCCTTCCTTGAGCAGCGCGGCGATGATTTTAGGGCCGTTGGGTTCATCCCATGAGCGCACGATATAGCGGGCAAACTCCAAATACTTGTCCTCGCCGGTGTGCCGATAGAGCAACACGATTGGCTCCAGCACACTGGTGGCCGCCATGCCCACATGCGTGCCGGCGGCCAGAATGCTCTTTTTGGCGGGGAAGGTGGCCAGCAACAAATCGGCCGCCTTGCGGCTGGCTTCCAGCGCGGCGGGGTTGCCGGTGTATTGGTAATAGGTGAGAAGGCCCATGAGGCAATATTTGTGAGACCACACGTCCCAATCGGCGCCGGGAAACAGGCCAAAACGTTTGTCCGGCGTGTAAGTGCCCAGGTACCCGTCCGCTTCCTGCGTTTTAATCAATTCAGCCGCGGCGTAATCCAGTTTGGCGCGCAAGCCTGCATCGCCGGTGTAGGCCCACGCCAGGGTGGCGGCGTGCATCCATTTGCCGATGTGTTCGCCAATCCAAGGATGGGAGCCGGGCTTCTGGCGGAAGCCGGCCAGTAACGGCTCCAAGTCCACTTTGGCCAGCCGGTTCAGGGCATTGGCGCGGATGCGCTCGCCCAGGAATCCCTCCAGCTTCACCTCCGCGGGGGAGAGCGGCTGGAATTGGTCGGGCAGGCGGTCCGGGGTTTTGAACGCTATCGGTTGGGGTAGGGCGGCCTTCACCAGGACGGCCGTACACAGGAAGAGGGCAACCCAACCGCGAGAATATAGATGGCTCATAAGCTCTAATATGAATGGGCGACCGTGCCGAAACTGCCGTGGCTTGCCGTTTTGGTCAAACCAAAAGCGGAATAGGGGGCTAATTTATACCGCAAGATTCGCGTGTCACAGGCACTCCAGCAAGGTGGCGCGGGTCCGCGCAGTGACAACCCACCGGCGCGGCTGTAATCAGCTTGGCGGCGGGGAGCGAGGGTGATTTAATGCGGGGGTCAATTCCTTTGTTATGAACAGCCGAGAACGAGTGCTTGCCCGGATCGCCGGCCAGCCGGTGGATCGTCTGCCTGTCATGCCCATTACCATGATGTTTGCCGGGGACCGCGCCGGCATACCGTATGGCGAATACTGCCGCGATTATCGCCGGCTGGTGGAGGCGCAGGTGCGGGTGGCCGAGGAGTTTGATTTTGATTACGTTTCGGCCATTTCGGACCCGGCGCGCGAAGCCGCCGATTGCGGCGCAAAAATCCAGTGGTTTCCCAACCAACCGCCGGCCCTTGTCGAAGAGGAGGCCCTGCTGGCCGATAAAACGACGCTGGCGCGGTTGCGCGTGCCCGACCCTCTGGGCGGTGGGCGCATGACCGACCGCGTGCAGGCGGTGGCGTTGCTGAAGGAAAAAACGGCAGGCGAAAAAATTGTGGAGGGCTGGGTGGAAGGGCCCATCGCGCAGGGAGCGGATTTGCGGGGCATCAACACCATCATGCTGGATTTTTTTGATGATGAGGCCTTCGTGCGAGATTTATTCGAGTTTATCCTGGAAATGGAGCTGCGGTTTGCGCGGGCGCAAATAGAGGCGGGCGCGGACCTCATCGGGGTGGGTGATGCGGCGGCCAGTTTGGTGGGGCCGCAGATTTATCAGGAGTTTGTCTGGCCCTACGAGAAGCGGCTGGTGGACGGCATTCATGCCGCGGGGGGGCGGGTGCGGTTGCACATTTGCGGGCGCACCAATCCGATTCTCAAAGGCATGGGCGCGTTGGGATGTGAGATTGTGGATTTGGATTATTTTGCGGACATGGCCCGAGCCCGCCAGGAGATGGGAGCGCAACAGGTTTTGCTGGGCAATCTGGAGCCGGTGGGGGTGGTGCGGAATCAAACCCCGGAAGCGATTCGGGCTGCGCTGTCGGCCTGCCATCAGGCGGCCGGCGAGCGTTACATTGCCGGGGCGGGATGCGAGATTGTGCGGGACACACCGCCGGAAAATGTCCGGGCCATAAGCGACTACGCCCGGGCATGCCGGGCGTAGTCTTGTGGCAGTAGGTTGGTGGGGGAGTGCCAACCTAGAAAAGGCTTGTAACTGATTTAGCGGGCTGGCCGGGGTTCCGTCGGCAGGCCGGGCGCGCCCTGGCCACCGTCGCGGTTGCCGCGGTTGCCACGGTCCCGGTTGCCGCGCTGGTCCTGACCGCCGCCCTGAGCGGCATCTGGCCGCCCACCCGGGCCGCCGCGGAATTGCATCGGGTCACGCCCACCCGGGCCGCCGAAACCACCGGCGGCGGGGTCCATTCCCGGAGGACCGCCGACCATCATCATGCCGCGGCCGCCGCCACCCCCAAAGCCGCCGCTCAGGAGCATCATGCTGAAGCGCGAGTCTTCCATTTGGGCGCGCTGCTCTTCACGCAGGGTGGGGGCTACGGTGTGCAGGGCCTGCGAGCGGAGCATCATGATTTCCGTTTGCAGCCGGGCCACGACTTCCGCTTTTTCGCGCACGGTTTTTTCGACGTATTCCTCGGCGATGACAGCCTTGATCAGCTCGCGTTGCGCCGCCTGCAGTTGTTCCTCCAGTTTGCGCAGGGCTTCCTGGTGTTTTTGCAGAGCTTCGTTGAAAACCTGGCGCTGCTGTTCATCCAAACCAAAGCCAAAACCACCACGGCCACCCATCATGGCCCGGTCAGGTGGCCCGCCCGGCCCGCCTTGGGGGCCCTGATTGGGGTCTTGATTAAATCTTCCACCGCGGCCGCCGCCGCCTGGTTGGGCAAAGAGGGAGCCGGCCAACACCACCGCCAGGCTGCCAAGGGCAACCGTCATTAGCTTCCGCTGAAGGATGGAGATACAACGTTTCATAAGTTTTATGCGTTTACAGGCGCTCTTTTTCCGGGTGGTTTGCCTGCCCTGCCGCCCGGTTGAATCCTCGTTCCATCTTCTCCCCGCTCTCGGGAACTGGATTCAAATGACCAGACGACAAGCGTAAAAGAAAGGTTACAGAGGCTTTCCAAGGGGTATCTTACAGGCCTAAAACCTAGGAAAGAGCCTCTGATTTGGGCCTTAGAGGCCATGCCAACCTCCCAAAAAATTATCCACAGAGAGGGGTCAAGGTTATTCACAAGCTCATAAGTTGCTTAACAGCAGCACGTTGCAATGATGAAGTGGTGAACAAGCTGGGGTGTAATTTTTTTGAAAATAATTATTTACACCACAAGATATAGTGTTATTCTTCTTTTCGCCCCACAACTAATGGGGCTTCCGAGCCCCCTAAAAGGGCTGGTTTGCCTCTGGCTGCAGGGCGAGACAGCGCGGATTTAGGCACCGGGGATGGTGCTGGATTAGCGCCCGAAAACAACTAAATTTACATTTTACCATGATTGATACGCGTGACCAAGTCGTGTCGTCGCCTGCCTTGACGGTGCGTTCGCGTCGGGCCGGCGTGGGTGGGCGGCGAGGAAACCCTGATTCCAAGGGTGATATGAAAAAGCATTTGAAGATTAAACGGGTGTTCAGTGATTCCAAAGTCAGCCCCTTTGACCAGGTGGAATGGGAAAAGCGGACGGCGGAAATCACGGATGACTCGGGCAAAGTGGTGTTCCGGCAGGAGAACGTGGAGGTGCCCAAGTCGTGGTCGCAACTGGCCACCAAGGTGGTCTGCTCGAAGTATTTTTATGGTGACCCGCACAAGCCCAAGGAGCGGGAGTATTCGGTGCGCCAGTTGATTCATCGGGTGACGCGCACCATTGCCGATTGGGGCGTGAAGGACGGTTATTTCACGTCGGCGGAGGGCGAGGTTTTTTACGCAGAGCTGACGTGGCTGTGCCTCAATCAATACGGCGCCTTCAACTCGCCGGTGTGGTTCAACGTGGGCCTGTACCATCAGTACGGCGTGGGCAAGACCAGCGCCCGCGGCAACTGGTATTACAACCGGCGCAAACACCGGGCCGAGCGCGCGCCGACGCAGTACGAATATCCGCAGGGCAGCGCGTGCTTCATCCAATCAGTGGAAGACAACATGGAATCCATCATGCAACTGGCGTATTCGGAGGCCATGTTGTTCAAGTACGGCAGCGGCACGGGCACGGACCTGTCGCCCATCCGGAGCAGCAAGGAGAAGCTTTCCGGCGGGGGGCGTCCGAGCGGGCCGTTGAGCTTTCTGAAGGTGTATGACCAGGTGGCCAATGTGGTGAAGAGCGGCGGCAAGACGCGGCGCGCCGCCAAGATGAACACCCTGCGCGACTGGCACGGGGACATTGAAGAGTTCATCGAAGCCAAGGCCAAGGAGGAGAAAAAGGCGTGGGCCTTGATTGAACAGGGATATGACGGCTCGTTCAACGGCGAGGCGTACGGCTCGGTCATGTATCAGAACGAAAACCTTTCGGTGCGGGTCAGTGATGAGTTCATGCAGGCGGCGCTGGAAGGAAAGGACTGGTGGACGCGCGCCGTGACCACCGGCCAGCCGCTGGAGAAGAAAAACGCGGGGCGTCTGCTGGACAAGGTGGCCGAGGGGACGTGGATTTGCGGCGACCCCGGCCTGCAGTATGACGGCGCGATTCAGCGCTGGCACACCTGCAAGGGCACCGAGCCGATTCACTCCACCAATCCATGCTCGGAATATGTGTTCATCAACAACACGGCCTGCAATCTGGCCTCGTTGAACTTGATGAAATTCTTGCGGGAGGACGGCACGTTTGACGTGGAGCGTTTCAAGGCGGCGGTGCGCATTTTCATCACCGCGCAGGAAATCATTGTGGACAACGCCAGTTATCCCACCAAAGAAATCACGGAGAACTCGCACATTTTCCGCACGCTGGGGCTGGGCTATGCCAACCTGGGCTCGCTCATCATGGCCTGCGGCCTGCCGTATGATTCGGACGAGGGCCGCGCGCTGGCGGGCGCCATCACGGCCATCATGACCGGCCATGCCTACGAGCAATCGGCCGAAATGGCGGCCATTCTGGGGCCGTTCCCCGGCTATCGCGATGCCCGTTGCGCGCATGTGCCCAAACCAGCGGCCAAAGACAACGTGGAGTCCATGCTGGGGGTCATCCAAATGCACCGCGAGGCGGTGGAGAAAATCCAGGCACCGCCGGCGCTGTCGTATTTGGTGGACGAGGCGCGGGCGTGCTGGGACCGCGCCCTGAGCCGGGGCCGACAGGTGGGGTACCGCAATGCGCAGGTCACGGTGCTGGCGCCCACGGGCACCATTGCCTTCATGATGGATTGCGACACCACCGGCATTGAGCCGGACATCGCGCTGGTGAAGTACAAATTGCTGGCCGGCGGTGGCATGTTGAAAATTGTCAATCGCACCGTGCCCGAGGCCCTGCGCCGGCTGGGGTACTCCGAGACGGAGGTGGCCCACATTGTGGCGCACATTGAGAAGTACGACACCATCGAGGATGTGACCGAAAACGGCGCGGTGATTGCCAGCGGGCTGAAGCCGGAGCATCTGCCGGTGTTTGACTGCGCCTTCAAGCCCGCGCGGGGCCAGCGCAGCATCCATTACATGGCGCATCTTAAAATGATGGCGGCGGCGCAGCCGTTCATCAGCGGCGCCATTTCCAAGACGGTCAACATGCCCGAATCCGCCACGGTGGCGGACATCCGCGATGCCTATGTGCAGGCGTGGAAGATGGGGTTGAAGTGCGTGGCCATTTATCGCGACAACTCCAAGCGCAGCCAGCCGCTGAGCACCAAGAAGGGCGAGGGGGATGCCGGCAAGGCCGGCGAAGTGGAGGCCCTGCGGGCGCGCATCGCCGAGCTGGAGGCGGAGGTGGCGCGGCTCAAGCAGCAGGTCAACCAGCCGCTGCGCCGGCGGCTGCCGGAAACGCGCACGGCCATCACCCACAAGTTTGATGTGGCCGGGCACGAGGGCTATCTCACCGTGGGCTTGTTCGAGGATGGCCAGCCGGGCGAGCTGTTCATCACCATGGCCAAGGAAGGCTCCACGATTGGCGGGTTGATGGACAGCATTGGCACGCTGACCAGCCTGGCGCTCCAATATGGCGTGCCGCTGGAGGCGCTGGTGCGGAAGTTTGCCCATCAGCGGTTCGAGCCCAGCGGGTTCACCAAGAATCCGGAAATCCGCATGGCCACCTCGATTACTGACTATGTCTTCCGCTGGATGGCGCTGCAGTTCATTCCCGGCTATCGCGAGGCCAATACCGCGCCGAACAACCAGCCGGAGCTGGCCATGCCGGGGTTGATGGAGGAGATTAAAAAGCACGTCAACCGGCCGGTGCCGGGCCTGCTGCCCGTGGCCGAGGAGAACGATACGGACATCAAGCCCGTAAGCGGCGTGGCCACCACGCCCGACAAACCGGCGCGCCAATTGACGGCCAGCTTTGTTAATCAAGGCGATGCCCCCACCTGTCCCAATTGCGGGCATGTGACCGTGCGCAACGGCGCCTGTTACAAGTGCCTGAACTGTGGGGAAAGCCTCGGCTGTTCGTGACCTGGCCCTCTGGGTCGCGGAGGAACCCGGGCCGGAGTGGTGTGGGAGAGACACCCTCCGGCCCGTCTCTTTAAGGGCGGCAGAGTTTGGGGGACACGGTTGGGTGGCTGCGCCGCGGTTTTGGGAATCAGAGACGGGGGCTGCGGCGTTGCAGAGGCTCCACCACTTGATAATCGGGCGGGGGCGTCCATGTGAAAGGGGAGTTGTTCCACGTTGGATTCACCACTGCATTCGTGTAATCCTGACGCATTTGGGAGCCGTCCGCCATTTTCAAGGACGTATAACACAGGCGATTTTCCTCTGGCGCCACACCCAGGCGCAGCTCGGGGATTAAGCGCCGCGCAGCCATTTGCCGCGGGGTCAGGGTGACTTCCAATACCCCGTTGGTGATGAACAGGTTTCCCAGCCGGTAGCGGGTCTCCAGTTCGGCACGGGAGCGGGGAAAACCCGCCTCCAACAGCGCAAAAGTATCCCGCCACTGGCTGCCGGCATTTTGCAGGTCATACCGTTCGGCGCGTTTTTGGGCGGGGTAAATGACCCACAGGAGGTTGGTATGGCGCAAGGCGATGGTCTGGGGCGGCGTGCCCAGTTCCCAGCGGAAACTCGAAGGAGCCGCAAAGTAAAGCCGCCCGGAGGTAGTGAGCGGTTGCGCCAGCGAGCGCAGGGTGCGGGTTTGGACAAAGTCGGCGGCGAAGGATTGCAGGTTGGTTTGAGAAGCAAGCCAGCGGTGGAGCAGCATTTCCGGGCTTTCCGCAGCTTGCACGCGGCCATGGCCGGGTGCGAGCAGGAGCAGCACGGGCAGAAACAGGCCAAGAGCCGTGGATGAGCGGTGTTTGGTTGAAGTCTTACCCTTAACCCCCCCGGCGGGTCTCCGCTGCCTGGGGCGAATGAAGAAGGAAAGGAAACAGGTGAAAGGGAGGGGGTGTGGCTGGTTCATCAGGATAACGATTAATCCGCTTTGGGCCAGATGGGCGCGAAATGAAACCATTGTTCGGGATGGGCGGCAATGACGGGCGCCAAGGCGTTCATGAGGTTTTGGATGAGTTGCTGCCGGGCATGGGCTTGGCGCAGGGCGGCCCGCTCGTAGGGTATTGGAGGGGCGGCCACGCCCCGATAGCCGGCCGGCGTGCGGACAATGGTGGTTGGCAGAATGGCGCAGCCGCTGGCGCGTGCCAGTTCGGCCGGGGCCACCGACGCCAGGAAGGGACGACCAAAAAGCTCCACGGTGACCGCGGATTCGGGGGCAGGCCGGTCCACCAGCAAGGCCACGCAGGCGCCTTTTTCCAGACAACGGATGACTTCCACGAAACCAAAAGCGCCGTTGCCCACCACCACCGTTTGAATGCCCCATCTGGCGCGGGCCTGCTCTCGCAAGCGGGTCAAACCTTCCGGCTCGGGGCGG
The DNA here is from genome assembly GCF_024832785.1 of Fontisphaera persica. GTDB lineage: Bacteria > Verrucomicrobiota > Verrucomicrobiia > Limisphaerales > Fontisphaeraceae > Fontisphaera > Fontisphaera persica. The sequence continues at coordinate 2,171,341 of NZ_CP116615.1, read as the reverse complement.
GTGATGACCGTCAAGGTCACGCCCCGGCTGGCGAGCAAAGGCGCGCCCAACTCCCAGTTGCCGAGGTGAGGGGAAACGAGTAGCTGTCCCAGTCCCTGGTTTTGGGCGGCAAGCACATGCTCCCATCCTTGCAGCTCGCAAAACAGGCTGGCGGTGTTGGCGCCATTTTCAAATTGCCATAAGTCCACCAGCTTGCAGGCAAACTCCTGAAACATCCGGCGCGCACCAGCGCGGGCGGCGGGCAGGTTGCCGGTGACGGGCACCAGGTTGGCCACCACGGCCCGGCGGCGTTGCGGGGCCAGCGCCCACCAGCATATCCCCAAGGTTTGTGCCAATGCCAAGGCCACGCGGCGAGGCAGCCATCCGGCCGAACGCCGGCCGGCGCGCCAGACACCCGAGGAATACCATCTCCGGCTATGTGCCGCCAGGATTGCGGTTGATTCAACTTTGGTTTCGCTGGACAAAGCAGGCTGAGTTTAGACTGCGGCGGCGTGCCGCTCAATCTTCAAAGTTTCCCGAGGTTGCCGGGGTGCGGAATTTCAGGCACACTCGGCGCATGATTCATCCGACGGCAATTATTGATCCCAAAGCCGAAGTGGACAGCACCGTCATGGTGGGGCCGTACGCCCTCATTGATGCCGGGGTGCGGGTGGGGCCGCATTGTGTGGTTGGCCCGCATGTGCATCTTACCGGGCAGACGGTGATTGGCGCGGGCAACCGTTTCCACACCGGGGCGGTCATTGGGGATGCGCCCCAGGATTTGAAATACCGCGGCGAGCCCACCCGGCTGCGGATTGGCGACAACAACGTTTTCCGGGAAAACGTCACGGTCCATCGCTCCACCACGCTGGAGGGCGAGACGGTGATTGGCTCAAACAATTTTTTGATGGCGGGCAGCCACGTGGGGCACAACAGCGTGCTGGGGGATTACGTCATCCTGGCCAACGGGGCCCTGTTGGGCGGGCACGTGCAGGTGCAGGACCGCGTGTTTATTTCCGGCAATTGCCTGGTGCATCAGTTCACCCGCATCGGCACGCTGGCCCTGATGCAGGGCGGCAGCCGGGTGAGTCTGGATGTGCCGCCATACTGCATCGTGCGCGGCCCCAACACCATTTGTGGATTGAATGTGGTGGGTTTGCGCCGCGCCGGGCTGACCAGCGCGCAACGGCTGGAGTTGCGCCGCCTGTACCACGCGCTCTTCCGCAGTCCCAAAAAATTGCGGGATGCCTTGCAAGAGGCGCGCGCGCAGTTTAGCAGTCCGGCGGCCCTGGCGGTGATTGAATTTGTCGAGGGGACACGGCGGGGGATATGTTCGGACCGCGCCCGTCGGGGCGCGGTGGGCGGCGCGGAAGCTGAGGAGGAGGCCGGGGAGTAAAACAGAAGGGACGCCGTGGCAGGCGTCCCTTCACAGATGGAGTGCGGTGACCGCGCTTACGCCATGCGCTGCAGGGCCTCGATGCGCTTTTCCAGCGGCGGGTGGGAGGCAAACAGCGCCAGGAAACCTGAGGGTTTGTTGTTGATTTTGAAGGCGCTCAAGGCCGGCGAGCGGTCATCCAGCACGCCGCCGCCGTGCATGATTTCATTCAGACGCTGCAGCGCGCTAATCATGTTGCTGCGGCCGGCCAGTTGCGCCCCCATGGCGTCTGCGCGGTATTCACGCCGCCGCGAGTAGGCCATGACAATCATGGTGGCCAGGATGCCAAGCACAATCTGGCAGATAATGCTGCCCAGGAAATAACCTATGCCCACACCGCCGCGGTCGTTGTCGCGGCGCAGGGCAGCGTCAATAAGGAACCCAAACACCCGGGACAGGAAGACCACGAAAGTGTTGAGCACGCCCTGCAACAACGTCATGGTTACCATGTCACCGTTCGCCACATGGGCGACTTCATGGGCCAGCACGGCTTCGGCCTGCCGCTGGTTCATCTGGCGCAGGAGGCCGGAGCTGACCGCCACCAGGGCATTGTTACGCGAGGGGCCGGTGGCAAAGGCGTTGACCTCCGGGCTTTCATAGATGCCCACTTCCGGCGTGCGGATGCCCGCCTGTTCGGCAAAGCGCGCCACGGTATTGACCAGCCAGGCCTCCGCCGCATCCTGAGGCCGGTCAATGATGTGGATGCTGTAGGCCATCTTGGCCATCCACTTGGAAATCAGCAGGGAAATAATACTGCCGCTAAAGCCAAGGATGGCCGAGAAAACCAGGAGCATCGGCAGATTCAGCCCCGCGGCGGTAAGGTATTTATCCACCCCCAGCAGGTGGGCGGCGATGGCCAGCACCGCGAGCACGGCCACATTAGTCAGCACAAATAAAATGATGCGTTTCATAGTTCGTTTTCCATGCTACTGGACAAGGGCTTTGTGGCCCCTGGCCGGAGTATTTTAGCTCCGAGCACTTGATTTCGCCAGCGGGAATCGTGCCGTTGATATACCGATGCAAAATGCTGATGATGAGCAAGTTGTAAAATAACCTATACTAAGACAGTTATTGTGTTGCGCCAAAATGGCATGGTATGACGCAATAAGAAACAATTTTGCCTTCAGAGTACCCTAAAAGGTGCCCTAGTTTTGCTTTACTTCTGGAGATTGTGGCTGTTCGCCCGTCATCTGGTCTATGGCATCCACGATGACGCGCATTTTGATGAGTTCCCGCAGGTTAACGGATTGGGATTCTTTGGCAGAGGCTGGTGTTGCTGATTTACTTAGCGATTCTTTATGCATGCAGAGGATGTCCAACCCGAAATCGAGCAAATCTTTCTGGCGGCAACGGTCCAACAGCAACCCAATGAGGTCATCGTCGGTGGCATTCTTTGTTGTGGCCAGAACAAGCAAGGCCGGCTGCAAAGCCTGCTCGACCTGGATAAGCTTGGCGGGGGTAATGGTGGGCAGTTGGTCAGTGAATTGATTCACAATGGCCAACAGGCTAGCCGCGGCAGCCACCATGGCTTCGTTGGCATGGGCTTCTGGCGATTCCGCCTCATCAGGGCACCAAGCCCCCTCATCCAATCCCAGCTCCATTGCCATTTGGGGCCGGACGGCATACACGATGATAAAACCCTGGTTGGCCATGGCGTTCATCAACAGCATGGCAGCAAATTCGGGCGTGGAAGACTCCTGCTGCTGCAGGAGGTCAGAGATGGACTGGGTGCTGATGATTTGCATTTTAAGTGCACTTTGGCAGATGTTCCGTTGAAAGCAATGCCAAAGCCAGCGGACATGGGCGCCTGGGCGCAAGCCTGAGGAAGCGTTTAGGCGCAGGTATCGGACACTTTTCGTTTGTGCGCGGGGCGGGGATGCGGCATCTATTGGGCGCATGAGGGTCATTCAATCGTTGCAGGCCATGCAACGCCAGGCGCTGAAATGGCGCGCGGAAAGGCGGACCATTGGTTTTGTGCCCACGATGGGCTACTTGCATGAAGGGCACCTGAGCCTGGTGCGCCGGGCGCGGCGGGCGGTGGGGCCGAACGGAGTGGTGGTGGTGAGCATTTATGTCAATCCCACGCAATTTGGGCCGCAGGAGGATTTGGCGCGCTACCCGCGCGATTTGCCCAGGGATTTGCAGCTTTGCCGCGGCGCCGGGGTGGATGTGGTGTTCACGCCGTCGGATGAAGCGATGTACCCCGGCCGGGCCACGGGCGATTACAGCACCTATGTGGTGGAGGAGCAGTTGTCGCGGGGCATGGAGGGGGCTTCGCGGCCCACCCATTTCCGCGGGGTAACCACAGTGGTGGCCAAGTTGTTTTTGCTGGTGCAGCCGCACGTGGCGGTGTTTGGCGAGAAAGATTATCAGCAGGCAGCCATCATCCGGCGGATGACCCGGGATTTGAACTTTCCCCTGCGGATTGTTGTTGCTCCGACGTGCCGCGAGGCGGACGGACTGGCAATGAGTTCGCGCAACAAATACCTGACACCGGAACAGCGGCAGCAGGCGGTGTGTTTGTACCGCGCTCTGTGCCATGCGCGGGAGATTGTGCGGCAGGCGCCGCATCCAGTGGACGCGCATCAATTGCGCATCAAGTTGCGGCAGGAAATTGAGGCTCGGCCGGAGGCGCGGGTGGACTACATTGAGTTTTTTGACCCTGACACCTTGCGGCCGCAAGCCCGGGTGATGCCGGGGCATCGCATGGCGCTGGCGGTGTGGGTGGGGACGACGCGTTTGATTGACAATGCGGCGCTTTAAGCGCAGCATGCCGCACGACAGCCTCGCCGCAATGCCGGCGTCTGGCGCGGAAGCGCCGGCAGATAGTGCCTTGCCCATTTATTCCGTGGCGGCCAACCTTGATGGATTATGCAGCGCCTATCCCAAGTATTATCAGGGCTGGTGATTATTGCAGGTATCTGGGCAGGTGGCCAGCGAGTGGCCGCACAACCACAGCCGGGCGACGTTCTTCGCGAGTATTACTGGACCAATCCTCAGCGCGAGGGTGACGGCTTCCTGCGGGTGGGGGGCAAGCTGGATTATGGCGGTGGGCCGATTTACTGGGCGCACTCGCTGGACCTGGAGCACGCGGTCAAGGCGGAGGTGGTGCTCGAGAAATTGCTGTGTCATGACGGCACGCGCGGACTGGCCATCTCCGTGAACAGCAATGAGTGGCTGCAGGTGCCGGCTGCCAAAGGAATGCCGACCAACGCCTGGGACTATCAACATCATACCTATCCCGTGGTGGCGGTGCCCTTGCGCCAGTTGCGGGCGGGCCGTGGCAATCACTTTCGGTTGAAGGTCGCGCCGGAGCATCCTTGGAACTGGCCGCAAAATTTAATTTATGGTGTGCACTTGCGGGTGTATTACGACCCGGCGCAAAAGGTTCATCCCCAAGGTCGGGTGTTGTCGCCGGTTCAAGGCGAGACGCTGGGGCGGCGAGTGACCTTGCAGGCGGAGGCACGCAGTCCCAACGGCCCCGTGCAGCGGGTGGTGTTTGTGGGGCGGCATCTGGATGTGAACTGGGAGGGGGACGGCCAGTATGTCCAATGGCACTACCATTATGTGCGCGGCCAGCTCACCAATTATCTGGGGGCCGCGGAAGCGGAGCCGTGGACATGCCTCTGGGATACCTCATGGGTGCCGGACCAGCCGGAGCCGTTTGAACTGGCCGCCTGGATAACCGATGCCACCGGGCTGATTTTTTTTACTTCGGCGGTGGGCGGGCTGACTTTTCGCCGGCCCGGGTTTTCGGTGGAACTGTGCCAGCCTTATGAAGTGCCGCCTCGCTGGGTGACCCGCCGCGCGGAGCTGAGCCAAAAATTTCGGGTGCAGGGTGATGTGCGGCAGGCGGTGGCGGCGCGGCTGGTTTTTTGCAGTTGGAGTCCCGGGTATCTGCACGGTCTTTTCATCAATGACCAACGGGTGATTGAGCGCGAGGGGCCGCGCTATGCGTTTTATCTGCATCGCATGCCGGTGCCGGATTTGAGTTGTTTGCGGAGGGGGGAGAACGTGTTGAAGACGGGCCTGACGCCCAAATATGACGGCCAGATGGTGCATGGGGCGGAAATCAACTGGCCGGGCATCATGGTATTGATTCAGTATCGGGTTCCGGAGTAGGCGCATCCGGTTTAGGGCCTGGCTTTACAAAAGGCAGGGGGCCGCCTAACGTCTGCTCATGGCGAGTTACAATCCTATCATCGTGGCGCTGGATGTGCCGACGGGGGAACAGGCCATGGCGCTGGCGCGGCAACTGGCGCCGGTGGTCGGGGCCTTCAAAGTGGGTAGCGAATTGTTCACCGCAGCCGGGCCGGAAGTGGTCCGGCAACTGCGAGGTTTGGGGGCTCAGGTTTTCCTGGACTTGAAGTTTCATGACATTCCCAACACGGTGGCGCGCGCGGTGGCGGCGGCGGTGCGGCTGGAGGTTTCCATGTTGACCATCCACACCAGTGGCGGACTGGCGATGATGAAGGCGGCGGAAGAAGCCGCCCGGCAGACGGCGTTGCAGGCCGGGCAGGACCGCGTGCCGTTGGTGCTGGGAGTTACGGTTTTGACGAGCATGGACACGCAGGAGCTGGCGCGGGTGGGCGTGGGCCAGTCGGTGGGGCATCAGGTGGAGCGGCTGGCCTCGCTGGCGTGGGAAGCGGGGCTGCGTGGGCTGGTATGCAGTCCGCTGGAGTTGACGATGCTGCGGAGCATGGCGCCGCGGGGGTTTCAACTCGTGACGCCGGGCATTCGCGGGCCGGAGGACGCGCTGGGGGACCAAAAGCGGGTGCTCAGCGCGCGCGAGGCGATGGAGGCCGGGGCGAATTATCTGGTTATTGGCCGGCCCATCTGCGCGGCGCCGGACCCGCGGGCGGCGGCGGAGAAAATTTTGGCTTCGTTGAATTGAGCCCCGGCCGGCCTGCCGGCGGCAGGTCAGGCCTCGGCTTTAATCAACGTCAGGAGCATGGAGAAGGCCTGGGTGGCGCGGACAGCGTGCGGCAGGTTGGGGGGCATGTGGAGCCAGTCGCCGGCTTTGAGTTTATGCCATTCTGGGCCGAGGGCAAATTCGCATTCACCGCTGAGGATTTGAACCAAGGCCCGATGCGGGGAGGTGTGCTCGGTGAGTTCCTGTCCCTGGGCAAAACCAAAGAGAATTACCCGGACGTTTGGCCCCTTGAGCAGGGTGCGGCTGACGATGCCATTGGGGGCAAATTGAGTTTCCTGGGCCAGATTCAACACCTGGCCAACGTCCGTTTTCACCAAAGGTTGCTCGCTCATGGTATCAAACTAGGCCGGGGGCGAGGACTGCCGTTTGACGCGGGTCAAGTTTTGCGCAGCAAAGCGAGGGCACGTTCAGCAATTTTCTCCACGGGCCAGAGGCGGCCGATGCCTTCGTACCCACATGAGAGCAGGCCTTCTTCCGGGCCTATAAACTCGGCGCCGCGGGCGGTGAGGGTGGCCACGTTTTGGCGGGTGGCGGGGTGCAACCACATTTTGCCATTCATGGCGGGGGCAATGAGCACGCGGGCCTGGGGGTTGAGGGCCAGCGCAATGCAAGTGAGGGCGTTGTCCGCCAGGCCGGCGGCCATTTTGGCAATGACGTTGGCCGTGGCCGGCGCGATGAGCAGGAGGTCGGCGGCGTCGGCCAGCTCAATGTGGGTGGGTTTCCAGCCTTCGGTCTCGTCGTAAAGGTCGGTGACGACGGGGTTGCGCGAGAGCACTTTGAAGGGCAGGGCGGTGACAAAGCGCTGGGCGTCGGCCGTCATGACGACGTGGACGGAGCAGCCTTGTTTGGTGAGCAGGCTGGCCAGGTCCACGGCTTTGTGCGCGGCAATGCTGCCGGTGACGCCAAGGATGACCACTGGGGCGCCAGTGGGGGGAGGGGAGGGTGGGTTTGCGTCCATAAAACCGGAATTACCAAGGAGGCGGTTGGACCCGCGCCGTGCGCAGCCGCTCGGCCATGACGATAGCTTGGAAGTGCTGTAGGTCTTCGCTCATGGTGCCGCTGAGGATGAGGTAATCAAAGTTTTTCCACTGCGCCAGCTCGGCGCGGGCGGCAGCCAGGCGGCGTTGGATGACCTCCGGGGCATCCTGGTTGCGGTTTCGCAGGCGCGTTTCCAATTCTGCCAGCGAGCGGGTGGCCAGGAAGACCGTGACCAGCGACGCGGCCAGGCGGGGGTCCGCGGCGGCGGCCTGCCGGAGAGTGGCTGCGCCTTGCACGTCAATGTTAAGCAGCACATCCCTGCCAGCTTCAAAGTGGCGGAGGACCTCGTTCTTGAGGGTGCCGTAACGATGGCCATGCACCAGGGCATGTTCGAGAAATTCGCCGGCAGCGATTTGGCGGGTGAAGTCGTCCTCGCTCAGGAAATAGTAATCGCGCCCGTGTTCCTCCCCGCGGCGCGGGGGACGGGTGGTGCAGGTGATGGCGCGGGATACCTGGGCGTCCACGGCCAGCAAATTATGGCAGAGCGTGGTCTTGCCCGCCCCGGAGGGGGCGGACAGGACAATCAATAAGTGTGCACGATTCATGCAGGATTGCTCCCCGGGCGCCATTTTTACGGAGAGGGTGCTTCCACCGGTTTGAGCTGCAAACCGTCCGCCACCACGAAACCATCAGTGCCCTGATTGGACACTGTGACGGTCAGACCCTTGCCGGCGGGCAGGGTAAATTTGCCCAAAGAGATGAATCCTTGCGAGGCAAAATCGCGCTGGTTGACCTTGAAGGTCTGCGCGCGCCCGCCGATGTTGACCGTGACCGGCACGGCGGTGGCGCGGTTGCTGTGGGGGGGAGAGAGCAGGATGATTTCGTAATCCCCGGCCTTGGGCACTTCGGGTTTGTAGGTAAGGGAGGCTTCGCCCTTGTGCTCGTTGTTGTCGTGGAGGTAACCGATGCCCAGCAGGCGGGCGGTGACCATGCTGGAAGGATGCCAGAAGCCGGCTTTTTCCGCGTCGGTGTCATCCACGGTGATGCCGGGCAGTTTTTTATACTCCACCCCTGCGGCTGCCGTGGCGGCGGTCCATTCGAGGATTTGGCCGTCGGCCAACAGGCGCTGGCGGAGGGTGGGGTAGTCCACTTTTTGCACGGGCACTTGTTTTTGCAAGGCGAGCGAAGCGGCGGTGGCGGCGCTTTGAGCCAGAATCATAAAAACCGGCTCCATGCGGATGGAGCCATAGGCAATGTGGGAGGCGGAGAGGCACACGGGCACGAGCAGGTTTTCGCATTGCTCGGCCTTGGGAGTAAGGGCGCGGTAACTGATGGGATAGGGCTTCATGGGCGGCACCTGCACGTCGCCTTCATTTTCCACGCGGCCATTTTTGACGATGCGCTGGCAGTTGTGGGAATCCATGTTATAGGCCGCCAGGCCGACGGAGTCGGTGACGGTTTCCTGGTACCGGCAATTTTTTTCGGTCATGACGTAAGCGCCAATCATGCGGCGGGCCTCGCGCACATACAGGGCCTGCGGCCAGCCGCCGGTTTCGGTGAATTCATCGGCGGCCATGCCCCATTGCTGCATCTCCCGGCGCATGTTTTCCGGCACCCGCGGGCTGGTGGCCAGGAAGGTGAGGAAGCCGCGGATGTAGTGCTCATGTGCCTTCGCAATGCGTTCCCGCGTGGCATAATCCGCCTCGGGATAATCGTAATTCATCCCGATGAAATCCGTGGAAAAGCCACCATTGTTGTTGATGTCTGTTTTGTGGTTGGGCATCCAGATGGGATTCCAGAACTGGCTGAGCGTGGGTTTATGTCCGGCGGCCACCAGCGCTTCGAGGTAACGTCCGAGCAGCTCGTATTGCGCGGGGTCGTAGTTGGGCGGTGGCTCAATGGGTTTGCGATTGGCGGCATTGGTGGTGAAGCAGAGCCGGTAATTGTAGGCTTGCACGCGGTGGTCGCCTTCCCCGGGCTTGCCGCCGTCGCCCGGTTGAATGAAGGGCAGGAGACCGCTGGAGGGGTCGCCAGGTTTCACGTAGGGGTCCACGGGCACCAGGAATTGATGCTTGGGAGTCTCGGCCCGGATGCCATTGAGCGTTTCGCCATAAAGAGAGTTGGCCTCGCGCCCGACGGTGTAGGCCACGCCGGCTTTGGCCATCAAGTCGCCTTCGTAGGTGCAGTCAATAAACTGGCGGGCGCGGAAGATGACGCCGCGGTCGGTTTCCAGTTCGACGAGGCGCGCGCCCGTTTTGCGGGCGGCGGTGAGTTTGTGCTCACGATACACAGGGATGTCGTATTCCTGGAGGAAACCCTCAAAAATACGGCGGGCCACACTGGGTTCAAAGGTCCACATGGTGGCGTCCGGCCCGTCAAGCTGCGAGGCGCGGGACTGGCCGCTGCCGCGGCGGGAGAAGTATTCCTCCGCCGTTTCATATTTCCACGCGGCGGCCTGCGCATAGTGCCTGGCCACGCGGCGGTAAAATTCGCGGGAAAGCCCGCCAATGGCGGCTTTGTTTCCGATGTCAGTGGCGCCGAGGCCGCCGGTGGTCAGGCCGCCCAGAAAACGCCCTGGCTCAACGAGGGCAACGGAGTGTCCCAGGCGTTTGGCCTGAACGGCGGCCATGATGCCGGCCGAGGTGCCGCCATAGACGCAGAGGTCGGTTTCGATGATGGTGGCGCCGCAAAGGGGAAGCGCCATGCCCAGGGCAAATGCCCAGCCGCAGACTGGTTTGGACGTGAACATGGTTTTATGGGCGCCGGGGTATTTCCAGCGCTGCGATATTTCTAGCCCAAGATTTGGGCCAAGGCCAGTCTGAGGCTGGGAAAAATTTGGGGGTCGGCGAGCAGTCGAGGTGTTTGCAGGCGTGGAAGCCGGTTCTGGAAAAATCTTGCAGACAAAAGTTTGACCACGGGAAAACGTAACTACGCGCCGGTGCTCGCAATCGGAAACACAGGCCGGGTTTGGTTGATAAATTGGATTTCCAACCTTTCACACCGGCCTGTTTTGGCCGGACGAGGGGGATTGGTGGTGTCAGTGCAAACCGGGCCGGACGGTGGGGAGCACGTCTGGAGGCAGAGGTGGGGCTTTAGCAAACCAGGGCGTTAATCACGCGGTTGGTGACGGCATTCCAGTGGTGCCGGGCCAGCAGATGGGTGCGCCATTCCGCCCGTTGCTCGGGTGTGACAGCGAAGGCTGTTTCCATGGCGCGGACGAAGGCGGGGTAATCGCCATTGGCAAAAGGGCATCCGGTGTGGTCCATGACCTCCTTGTGGGCTGGAATGTCGGAATAAACCGGCACCACTCCTGCCAGGACGGCTTCGACCGGGGGCATGCCGAAGCCTTCGATTTCACTGAAATAAACCAAAATGCGGGAACGAGTGAGCAGGTCACGGAAAACCGGCTCGGGCAGGCGGTCATGCGCGTGCCAGACGGGGGAGGAGGGCAGGGCAAGATGCCGGGGAGTGCGGCCCACCAACTCAATGGTACCGCGGAAATCTTCCTGCTGGCGCCAGCGTTCCAGAAAATCCACCGCCTGCGTGGTGAGTTTGTGGGGCCAGGGGCTGGCAAGGCAGAGGATGCGGTTCTCCGGGGATGCAAAGCGGGCGGGCGGTTCATCGAAGCCAATGCCCGCCACTACCACCGGGGGAATGGGCAGGCCGACGCTTTGGGCTGTCTGCAAAAGGCATTGGCGGGTGAACTCGGTGTTGGTGAAAATGATTTTGGCCTGGCGCAGGGTGGCGTGAAGGCACCGGGTAAAATACCAGGCCTCACCGCGCGGAAAGGCCTGCGGGTAACGCTCCCGGTAAAATAGCGGGATGGTATCGTGCACATACGCGGCCAGTTGCACCGGGCAGGTTCGCAAAAAAGAGGCGAAGCCTTTGGGCAGCAGGAGCCAGGGCTGGCCGGCGGCTTTGGCGGCGGTGTACACACCCCATTGGTCCCAGATTAGGCGGCCCAGGCGGCCCCGCAGGGGCAGGCGGTGTTGACGCACTTCGACCGTAGGCGGCAGGGGTGAGGGCAGCGGCAGGGAGGGATTGGCGAGGACTGTCAGTCGGCCCGTTGCGGGGTGGAGCATCAGGCCGCGCAGCAACCCGCGGGAAAGGTTGAGGATACCCACCGATTTGGTGCGTTCAAAGTGCTGGTCGGCCAGCGCGTAAGTGAGCGCAAGGGGCATGGATTCCACGGTGTTATGGCGGCTCAGAGCTGCACGCGAACATTATAAGGGGGCCGTGGGATTTGTCAGGTAATTACACATCTGCAGGGTTGGCAGGCCGCGTGGCCTGGAGTAAGTTAATAAACGATGCGGTGGCACAATGCTGAACGAGGGCGCGGCTTTACCCTGGTGGAGCTGCTGCTGGTGGTGGCCATCATTGCCATATTGATGGCCCTGCTGCTGCCCGCGCTAGGCTCGGCCAAAGAGCGGGCGCGCCGTGTGCATTGCATCAGCAACCTGCGGCAGGTGAGTCTGGCCTTTCGCCTGTTTGCGCTGGATCACGACGGGAAATACCCCTGGTTTTTGCGGCGGAATGAAGGCGGCACCTATGGGCCGCGCGCGGCGGAGATTTGGCGGAATGTCATTTGCGCCTCCAATGAACTGGGCACGCCCAAGATTTTGATTTGTCCCAGCGACAGCGAAATCACGGCGGTGGCGGTGGACTGGTCGGCCAACGCTTTCGGCTTTGCCAATCCGGCCAACCGCGGCAATGCCATGAGTTACTTTATTGGCCTGGATTCCTTTGAACAACTGGCCCTCACCCTCGTGGCCGGGGACCGCCATCTGAGCGGCGGCGTGCCCGACCCGTGCACCAGTGTTTATCCCAACCCGGGTGTGCCGGCGATTGATTTGGGGAAGGGGGATTTGCCCATACATTGGGGGAACACCATTCATCGTGAGCGCGGCGCCATTGCCATTTCGGATGGGAGCGTGCAAAGCCCGCGCAACGCCGAGTTGCCGCCGATGATGGCGACGGCCTATCGCCTGCTTACCTCCGGCGATGTGCGCACACCGGCCGGGACGCGCCCCGCCAATCACATTCAAATGCCGCGCTGAGGGAAGGGCGGGCTATCGGGAGCGACCACGGCAGGCTCGACGGAAGGGGGAAGCCAGCGTAAGTTGACCGGGCATGTTTCGACCCTGCATAGATTTGCATGAGGGCAAGGTGAAGCAGATTGTCGGGGGCACGCTGCAGGAAGGCGGCGCCGGCCTGCGCACGAATTTTGTTTCGGAGCGCCCCGCCTCGTGGTACGCCGCGCTCTATCGGAAGGATGATTTGACGGGCGGGCATGTCATCCAGTTGGGGCCGGGGAATGAGGCGGCGGCCCGGGAAGCGCTGGCGGCTTATCCGGGCGGCTTGCAACTGGGGGGAGGCGTGAACGCGGAAAACGCCCGGGGCTGGCTCGAGGCCGGCGCTTCGCACGTGATTGTGACGAGCTGGGTTTTCCGTGAAGGCCGGGTGGATGGGGAGCGGCTGGCTGCGCTGGTGAAAGCGGTGGGACGGGAGCGTTTGGTGTTGGATTTAAGCTGCCGCAAGAAAGGGGACGGCTATTTTATTGTGACGGACCGCTGGCAAAAGTGGACGCAGGAGAAATTAGGCCCGGCCTTGTTGGAGCGGTTGTCCCAATCGTGCGCGGAGTTTCTGGTGCATGCGGTGGATGTGGAGGGATTGTGCCGGGGGATAGATGAGGAGCTGGTCGCGCAATTGAGTCAATGGTCAACCCTGCCGGTGACGTATGCGGGCGGGGCGAAATCGTTGGCGGACCTGGAACGGGTGACCGAACTGAGTGGGGGGCGGGTGGACCTAACGATTGGTTCGGCCTTGGATATTTTTGGCGGCACGGGGGTGCGGTATGCCGATTGCGTGGCATTCAACCGCCGATGGCAGGCGAGCAAGAGGGTATGAAAAAACAACACGCAGCCTCGACGAAGCAAGGCGGGAGCGCGCCGGTCCAGCAGCGGTGGGTGGGATTTTTTTTATTGGCGCTGGTGGTGGTGATGACCGTCCTGGTGGTGGACCGGAGCCGCAGGCTGGGGCAGCGAACCATGGTGCCGCAGGCCCATGGGTCCAATAGCCTGAGCGCGGTGGCGGTGGAGGCGTCGAGTTTCAAAAAACTTGAAGGACGCTGGTTGCGGCCGGATGGGGGTTACGTCCTGGAAATCAAGCGCGCCGCAGAGGACGGACACCTGGAGGCCGCCTACTACAATCCGCAGCCAATCCAAGTTTCACGGGCGCGGGCCAGCCGGATGGGCAGTTATGTGAAGGTGGAGGTGGAATTACGGGATGTGGGTTATCCCGGCTGCCTGTACACCTTGTTATTGGAGCCGGGCAGGGAGAATGTTCTGCGGGGCACTTATTATCAAGCAGCGTTGGGGGAGACGTATGATATTCAATTTGAACGCTGTAAGGAATGAATGAAGCGGGGAGGGCGTATGGGGCTGAGCGCCTCCCGGCATGAGGGCGGTTGGCGAGGTGGGCCTGAGGTCAAGAAAACGGTATTGCTAGGGCGCAGGCGGTATCGTATGTAAATGCCCGTCATGCGCCCGGAAACGGCCAAGCTACGCAGTTTCAAGCCGTGGATTCTTTTTGGGATAGCCTTTCTTGCGTTGTTGTTTCTCAGCTTGGTGCTTGGTGGGCTGTTGGTCCAGCGCACGGACCGTTACTTTCGGCTGAACATTCAGGAAGCCGCGGAAATGGCGGCGCAAACTTTGCCGTTGGACGACATTCGCTCCCTCATGGGCGGGGCTAAAGATTTGGACAATCCCGTGTACGCCCGGCTCAAGGCGCAGTTTCAGATGTTTCAAAAAGCCCAGCCTGGCTGCCGGTTTGTCTATTTGCTGGGCCGTCGGCCGGATGGGCAATTGTTTATCTTCCTGGATGGTGAGCCGCCAGACTCACCCGATTATTCGCCGCCGGGGCAGGCCTACACTGAAGCTGCCCCGGGCTATCATGAGGTTTTTAAGCGGTGGACACCCCAAGTGATAGGCCCGGTCACCGACCGGTGGGGCACCTGGGTAACGGCGTTGATTCCGGTGAATGCGGGGCGCATGGATGGTGTGCCAGTGGTGCTGGGAGTGGATTACGATGCCCGGGCGTGGCAGTGGAATATTATGCGCGAGGCCGTGATGCCGGTGTTGTTTTTTACTTTGCTTACTGCGGGGTTTTTCCTGGGGAGCGCTCTGTTATTTAACCACCGAAGAACAATGGGCGTGCGCGCGCCGACCTGGCTGGATTATCTCGAGGCAGGCATTGTTTTGGGCTGCGGCCTTCTGCTGACGGGGTTGAGCGCCTGGCTGGCGCATCAGGCCGAGTACCGCAACCGGCATCAAGTTTTGCAGCATTGGTCGGCCATGCGCATGGTCACGCTGGCCAAGGCGCTGGATAATGTGGTGCACTTGGAACTGGAGGGGCTGGGGAGGTTTTTTGAAGGCAGCGAATCGGTAACGTGGCAGGAGTTTCAACAGTATGCCAATTACTTGACTCACAACCGGGCAGTGCAGGCGTGGGGTTGGATGCCGGCCATATCCCCTTGGCGAAAACTTCCCTTTGAGCAGGCAATGCGGGGCGAGGGGTTGGCGGATTTTGAAATATGGGAAAAGGACAGCTTGGGAAATCGTGTTCCTGCCGCAGGGCGCGACGTCTTTTATCCGGTGACTTTCCTTGCTCCCTTGGAAGGCAACCAAGCTGCTTTGGGCTTTGACGGTGGGTCGCATCCGGGGCGGCGCCGCGCATTGGAAGCCGCAGCGCGAAGCGGTCTGACCACGGCCACGGAGCCGCTGCAGTTGGTCCATGAAAAGGCCGGGCAAATGGGCATGATATTTTATCGGCCAGTATTTTCGGACAGTCCTTCGGGCCAATTGTCGGGCTATGCCTTTGCGGCGTTGCGGCTGGAGGATTTTTTGCGGCAGGTCATTACCGATCGGCTGGTGCCGCTGGAGTGGAGTGTGTTGGGGACCACGAATGCCGCACCCCTGATTACGATCAGTTCAATGAAGGGAGAGAAAGAACCGGGGTGTCTGGCTTATGGGGGCGTCGTTTTGGCTGGTGGCCAGGTGTTCCAGGTGCTTGCCTGCGGGGGAAAAGCCTTTGAGGCGTTGTATCCCAAACGAGCGGGCCTTTTTACAGGGTTGGCTGGTTTGTTCCTTAGCAGTGCTCTGGGTGTGCTGGTAGGTTTTGTGCGCCGTTATGAAGCGCGGCTGGAATTTGAAGTAGCCGAGCGCACCGAGGAGTTGCGGGCCAGCGAGGAAACGTTTCGCAAATTGTTCGAGGATTCCTCCGACGCCATTTTGCTCACGAAAGACGGCCGTTTTGTGGACTGCAACAAAGCGGCCATACGGTTGTTTCGCGCGCATGACAAGAGCCAGATCGTGGGCAAAACTCCGGTGGATTTTTCCCCGGAACGACAGCCGGATGGCCGTCTTTCCGCAGAAGCCGCGCAGCAATTTTTGGAACGGGGTGAGGAGGAAGGTTGCCGCTTTGAATGGGAAACGCGCTGCCTTGACGGCGAATCCCTGACCGTGGAGGTCACGCTCGTGAAGATTGAGTTGAAGGGCGAGAGACACCTTTACAATACCGTGCGGGACATCACCGCGCGCAAGAAGGCCGAAGCGGAACGGGACCGGTTGCAGGCGCAATTGCTGCAGGCGCAGAAGATGGAATCGGTGGGCCGGCTGGCCGGTGGGGTGGCCCATGATTTCAACAACATGCTGCACGTCATCTTGAATTACACGGAGATGAGCAAGGAGGATTTGCCACCCCACCATCCCGTGCAAAGTCATTTGAAGGAAATTTACGACGCCGCGAGGCGCTCGGCGGAGTTGACGCGCAAGCTGCTGGGGTTTTCCCGTCAGCAAACCATCATGCCCAAGTTGCTCAATTTGAATGAAGCCTTGGAAAGCACCCAAAAGATGCTCCAGCGCAGCCTGGGCGAGGAAATACGATTGGAGTGGATTCCCGGAGCGAATTTATGGCCGGTGAAAATTGACCCGTTACAATTGGATCAAATTCTCACGAATTTGTGCGTGAATGCCCGGGACGCCATCGTGGGGACTGGCAAGGTGACCATCGAGACTCGCAATGTAACGGTGGACGAGGCCACAGCGTCGCAAATGGAGGATTGCCTGCCCGGCGATTATGTGATGCTGGCGGTCAGCGATACCGGCTGCGGCATGACGCCGGAGGTGTTGCAGCGCATTTTCGAGCCGTTTTTCACCACCAAACCGGTGGGCCAGGGCACCGGCCTGGGATTGGCCATGGTCTATGGGGTGATGCAACAAAACCATGGTTTTATTCAGGTGGAAAGCCACGTGGGCAAGGGAAGCTGTTTTCGACTATATTTTCCACGGCATGAGGAGGCCCCAGTGGCTGCGCCAATGGCGCCTGCCATCCAGACCAAGAAAAGGCTCGAAATGGGCCACGAGACGGTGCTCCTGGTCGAGGATGAGGCGGCGGTGTGGCGGGTGGTGAAAACCAAGTTGGAACGCCTGGGATATCGAGTGCTGGTGGCCCACGGTCCGGAGGACGCCTTGAAGCTCGGCCGGCAGGCGCGCACTGGCATTGATTTGCTGCTCACCGATGTGGTCATGCCGGGGATGAATGGGCACGAATTATATCAGCAGATGCTGCAATATCACCCGCGCTTGAAGTGCCTCTACATGTCCGGCTACACGGCCAACATCATCGCCGAGCGAGGCGTGGTGGAAGACGGCATATATTTCCTGCCCAAACCCTTCAACCTTTACACGCTGAGCGTGAAAATGCGGGAGGTTTTGGCTGCGCCACCGGTGGCTCCTTCCCCGCCTTCGCCGGGCAAGATGTAATCATCTTGGCAACCGGACGGCTCACATGCCGCCATGCCCCCCGGGGTTGCTACCCCTTCTCATCAAAGATGATGCGGGTAAAGCTTTGGGCTTGAAGAAGTCCGCCCAATGGGGTTGGAATAAAGACCTTATTCTGCCTGACAAAAGCCGGGCAGAAGTTGGACATGGATTGGACAACGCCAAGTCTGGCCGCCCTGCTGGCGGGTATCTGGGAACGACTGGAAACCGGCGCCGAGCGCCGGGATGACTCGTGGCATCTGGCGGCGCTGGCCACGGTGGACGCCGGTCGTCCGGCGGTGCGCACGGTGGTTTTGCGGGCGGCCGATGCGCAGCGGCGCGCCTTGGTGTTTTACTCCGATGCGCGGGCCAACAAAATCCAGCAGCTCCAGGAGCGTCCCCGGGTGGAATGGTTGTTTTACGATCCGGCGGAGCGCATCCAACTGCGGGCGCGGGCGGTTGCCGTGGTGCATCATCAGAACGCGGTGGCGGAGGAAATTTGGCGGGCGCGGCCGGACTTGAATTATCTGCGTTATCTTTCCCCCCTGCCGCCGGGCACGAGTTTGCCGGCGTTTTTGCCGCCGCAGGTGGAGGTGGAATCGGAGCACGAGATGGCCTTCCGGAATTTTGCGGTGGTCATCACCACGGTGGAGCGGTTTGACTGGCTGGCGTTGTTTCCGGATGACACGCACAAGCGGGCGGAGTTCACCTGGAACGGGCAGGATTATGATTCGCGCTGGATGGTGCCCTAGGGCGTGAATCCGGCTTTACAAGGCGGGGGGAGTTTGCCACCCTGCGGCGCATGATGCGAAACGTTGCACGGCTTGCTTTTTTGGGCGGACTCCTCCTTCTGGCGGCGGGGTGCCATACGATCACCAATCTCACGCCGGCAAGTTTGCCCCGCAATCCCAGCGGCTTGTATCCGGTGGAAGTCAAGTTTGACCACCGGGAGCAGGCGCTGCGGCAGGATTCCATCCGGCCGCTGGTGATGATCAACGAGCAGACGTATCCCATGGAGCGCACGCGCCTGATGAAGAATCGCTGGGAGACCCTGATTCCGGTGCCGGCGGACCAGAAAGAAGTGTATTACCGGTTCAAATTTGAGTATTGGGTCAATGCCTTTCCTGAGCCGCGCCAGGACAGCAAGCTTTCGCCCACCTACAAGCTGACCATCAAAGACTGACGGCGCCGGCGCAGGCCGGGGCATCTGGTTTGCATGAATGCCGCCATCATTGTGGCTGCCGGTTCAGGCACGCGCATGGGGCCAGGGGTGGACAAGCTGTTTCTACCGCTGGCCGGCCAGCCCGTGGTGCTGCATGCCTGGCGCCAGTTTGACGCCTCCCCGTGGGTGCAGCAAATCATTGTGGTGGTGCGCGACGGGCAGCAGGCGCGGTTTCAAGCTCTCGCCGCCGAAGCTTCACTGGGCAAGCCCTTCCAAGTGGTTGCCGGCGGGGCGGAGCGACAGGATTCAGTCGCCAACGGCCTGGCCGCGCTGCATCCGGAGGTGGAACTGGTAGCCATTCACGATGGGGCGCGGCCGTGTGTCACCCTGGAATTAATTGAAGCCACTTTCAAAGCCGCCGCCGTGCATGGGGCGGCGGTGGCCGCGCAGAAGGTTACCGATACCCTCAAGGAGGCCGATGCGAAGGGGTTCATCCGGCGCACGGTGGATCGCACGCATCTCTGGGCGGTGCAGACGCCGCAAACCTTCCGGGTGGAGGTGATTCGGCGGGCTTTGGGCGCCGCGCGGCAACGGGGATTGAATTTGACCGACGACACGGCGGCGTGTGAGCTGATTGGGCAGCCGGTGGTGCTGGTGCCCAGTCCCATGCCCAATCCCAAAATGACCTATCCGGCTGACTTGCTTTACGCCGAGCGTTTACTGCGCTAATTTGGCGGCTCGTGGGAACGAGGCCTTGGCATATTGTGCAGATTACCCCCGGCGCCGGTGGGATGTATTGCGGCAACTGCTTCCGGGACAACGCGCTGGTGGCGGAATGGCGGCGGCAGGGGCATCAGGCGTTGATGGTGCCGTTGTACCTGCCCTTGAAACTGGACGAGGAGGACCAGAGCGCCGGAACGCCAGTTTTCTTCGGCGGCCTCAACGTCTTTCTGGAGCAGCAATTTCCCTGGCTGCAAAACATGCCGCGCGGCTTGCGCCGGTTGCTGGCCTCACCGGCGCTGTTGCGCTGGGCGGCAGGGCGCGCGGCGAAAACTCGCGCCAGCGAAGTGGGCGACATGACCGTTTCCATGCTGCAAGGCGAGGAGGGCCGCCAGCGGTGTGAGTTGGAGGACTTGGTGGGATGGTTGAAGGAGCGCGGGCAACTCGACATGATATGTCTTTCCAATGCTCTGCTGTTGGGCCTGGCGCCGCGCTTGAAACGGGAATTGCAGACCCGCCTGGCCTGCCAGTTAACCGGTGAAGACAGTTTTTTGGATGGGTTGCCGGAGCCGCATCGCAGCGCCGCCTGGCGCCTGGTGCAGACCCAGGCGCGGGTGGTGGATGTGTTCATTTCTCCTTCGCGTTGGTTTGCCCAGGTGATGGCCGAGCGGCTGCAACTGCCGCCGGAGCGGATTCAGGTGGTGCCCCTGGGGCTGAACCTGGAAGGTTATCCGCCCGCGCCGGCCGCGCAGTTTTCGCCGCCGGTAATTGGCTTTTTTGCCCGGATGTGCCGGGAGAAAGGGCTGCCGGTATTGGTGGATGCCTTTGTCCAGTTGCGCCAACGTGGCAAGGCGCCTCCGGCGCGGCTGAAAATTGGAGGCGGTTGCGGCCCTTCGGACGAGCCGGTGGTGGAAGAACAAAAGCGCAAGCTGGCGCAGGCCGGTCTTTTGGGCGAGGTGGCGTTTCATGCTAATGTAAGCCGGGAGGAAAAGATTGCGTTTTTCAAGGGATTGACCTTGTTCAGTGTGCCTGTGCAGTACAATCAATCCTTTGGCATGTTTTTATTGGAGGCCATGGCGGCAGGGGTGCCGGTGGTGCAGCCGGCCACCGCCGCTTTTCCGGAAATTGTGGAAGCCACAGGCGGAGGGGTGATTGCAGCCCCCCGGGCGGAAGCCCTGGCCGAGGCGATGGAAAGCTTGTTGCTGGACCGCGTTCGGTGGGAGCAACTGGCCCGTGCGGCGCACCGGGCCGTGCATACCCAGTATGCCATGCCGCGGGTGGCCCGGATGTTTTTAGAGGTGGTCGGGCAGGTTCGAGCCGCGTAAATCCAGCCGGCAGTTGGCGGTTTCCGGGTTTGACTTGGGGGGCAAGCGCACTTAAGTTTTGGGGAATGTTAGCAGCCGAAACAAAGGCGGCCCAAGGCTCCCCGCCGGCGGCAGCCGGGGCAAAATTGTCCCACGCCTGGAAAGCACTTTCCGCGCCCGTGGGCCCTTTTTTGCAGGAGGTGAGCGAGCGGCTGGCGGCGCAGGTGGGGGCGTTTGACCCGGAGATTTCGGCCTACGCCGCCGAGGCGCTGCAGAGCCAGGGCAAGCAGTTGCGTCCGGTTCTGGTGGGGTTGAGCGGGCGGGCCTTGGGGGAGTTGACCGAGGCGCATGTCACGGCGGCGGTTATTATTGAGATGGTGCATCTGGCCACGCTGGTGCATGACGATGTCCTGGATGAGGCGCAAATGCGCCGCGGGCAGCCCACACTGGCGGCCCATTGGGGCAATGATATTTCGGTGCTGGTAGGAGATTGTCTCTTTGCCCATGCCCTGAAATTGGCGGCCAGTTTTCCCACCACGGAAGTTTGCCGGGCGGTTTCCGCCGCCACCAACACGGTTTGCGCGGGCGAGATTTTGCAGACGCGGCAACGGCGCAACTTTAATTTTTCGCGGGATGAATACTTCAAAGTGGTGGGGATGAAGACCGGCGAGTTGTTTGCGCTCTCGTGTGACATGGGAGCGTATTTGAGTCGGGCTTCAGCAGCCCAGCGCGAGGCGTTGCGGGCATTTGGCATGGCGCTGGGAACGGCCTACCAGGTGTATGATGACTGCGTGGATTTGTTTGCTTCGGAGGCCGAGGCGCGGAAATCCTTGGGCACGGATTTGGCCAAGGGGAAATTGACCCTGCCCGTGTTGCTCCTCCTCGAGCGGGTGGAGGCCGCGCAGCGGCAAAAGGTGCAGGATTGGATTGAGCACTGGCGGCCGACGCGGTTGCAGGATTTGTTGCAGTTAATGGCCCGCTATGAAGCGCTGGAGGGGGCCCAGGCGGCCATTCAATCGGGATTGCAGGAGGCCAAGGCGCATTTGCGGCAGTTGCCGGCTTCGCCCAGCCGTCAAGGGTTGGAAGGGCTGGCCGATTTGCTGGCGCAACAGGCCGCGGCCCTGCGGCATCCGGCATAAAGCGCCCAAGGTTATGAGCGATTCCCCCACGAGCCGGGCCACGACCCCCGCCACCACGGGCGGTGGCAGCCCCAAGCCAGTGGATGATTTGGTCTTGGTGCGGCGGGCGCAGCGGGGTGATTTGGACGCCTTTGATCAACTGGTGCAGCGCTATCAGGAGCGCATTTACGCGGCCATCTACCACATGACGGCCAATCACGAGGACGCCAATGACCTGGCCCAGGAGACATTTATCAAGGCTTATCGCGCGCTGCCGTCCTTCAAGGGGGATGCCACCTTTTTCACCTGGTTGTACCGGATTGCGGTCAACAAGACGCTGAATTTTCTGCGACAGCGCAAAAATCGCCTCCAGTTGAGCCTCAATGATTTGGATAACCAGGTGGAAAATGACCCTGAGCTGGTGGCGCTCATCTCGGATAAAACCCCCCGCCGGGACATTCATCTGGCCGAGTTGCAGGAAAAATTGAACAAGGCCATGATGAAATTGTCAGATACTCATAGAACGGTGGTCACGTTGCATGACATTCAAGGATTGCCGCACGAGGAGATCGCGCGGATCATGGATTGCAACGAGGGCACCGTGCGCTCGCGCCTGTTTTATGCGCGGCAACAACTGCAAGCCTATTTGGCCGAGTTTTTGACCTGACATGAGCATGTCTCAACCACAGGATGAGTTCAAACGGTTGCGCCAGCTTCTGGCCCTCAAGCGGCATGAACAGCCGCCCCCGGGGTATTTCCAGAACTTTTCTCATCAGGTCATGGCCCGCATCAACGCCGTCGAGGGTGATGCGGAGAGCGCCTGGGTGTTGCGTTTGTGGCATTATTTGACGGCGCGTCCCTTCTGGTCCGGCCTGGCGGCGGCGGGCGCCTGTGGCGTCTTGGTGGGTGGGTTGATGATGCTGCGGACACCCGACCCGGTGGCGGCCAATACGCTGCTGCCCATGGGGCATAACCTCCCCGGAATAACCGCGCCAGCGGCCGGAGTGGGCGGGGCGGCGTCCTTTGCTGAACAGTTGGCCCAGGGCGGCTCCCCCCATGGGGCCGCCTCCGAGCCGAACAGCACCAACCCGGTGGCCGGTAACCTGGCGCCGCCTTCCCTGTTCTTTACTCCCAAACTTCAGGTGGAGAAGGCCAGTTTCAGCCCCAACCAATAGGGGCACAGCCCAGGCGAAGGCGTGTCTTATAGCGGGCCAGGCGGATGGAATTCCCGCCAGTGTCGGTCCACCACCGTTGCGGTCACCAAATCAGCCGTAACATTGACGGTGGTGCGGGCCATGTCCAGCAGGCGGTCTGCCCCCAACACCAGCGCCAGCCCCTCCGGCGGGACCCCAAAGGTGTGCAACAGGCCGGCAATCAAGGGCAAAGAACCGCCAGGAATGCCGGCCACGGCCACGGCGCTGAGCACGGTCATGACCAGCAGCAGCGCCTGCATCCCCCAGGACAACGGCACGCCATAGACCTGCGCCACAAACAGGACCACACATCCCTCATACAAGGCGGTGCCGCTCATGTTGAGCGTGGCACCCAGTGGCAGCACGAAGCCCGCCACGGGCGCCGAGACGCCCAGCGACTCGCGGCAGGCCGCCAGACTGGCCGGGAGGGTGGCGCTGCTGGAGCTGGTGGAGAAAGCGGTCACCAGGACGGTGCGAATGGCCTTGAAAAAAGCCCACGGGGACCGGCCGGCCAGCCATTTCAGCCACAGAGAGAGGGTGCCGAACAGGTGCAGCGCCATGACCCCCAGGCAAACCAGCACGAAACCCAGCAGGGCGTTCACCACGGGCAGGCCTGCTTTGACCACCGTGCTGAAAATCATGGCGGGCACAGCCAGCGGCGCCAGATACATGGCCCAGCCCACCAGGCGGAGCATCAGCTCCGTGATGAGTTCCAGGGCCTGGTGCAACCGGAGCCGGCTGGCCTCGGGCAGACGCGCTCCCGCCGCGCCGACCAGCAGGGCGAAGAGCATGAGGGGCAGCAGTTGAAATTCCACCACGGCTTTGAGCAGATTCCGGGGCAGGAAAATGTCCACCAGGGCGCGAAAACTGGTCATGGGCTCCGCGGCCACCGTTTCGAGGGTGGCGGAGGCGGCGCCGGTGAAATCGCGCAACAATTGCTGGCGGGCTTCCGCGGTGAGCGAGGCCCCGGGGGCCAGCCAGTTCATGGCCACCAGGCCCAACGCCACGCCAATCACCATGTTGGCGGCGAACAGAAGGGCCACGCGCCAGCTCAGCCGGCCCAATCCTCCCACGTTGCCCAGTTGCAGCACGCCTTGGGCGAGCGTGGCAAAAACCAGGGGCACGACAGCCCAGAAAAGCAGGTGCAGAAAAATGCGGCCGAGGGGGTCCAAAACTGCGGTGGCAAAGCTTTGGATTTGCGCCAGCCAGGCGGGATGGCTTTCCCCATGCCATGCGGCGGCGATGCCCGCCATCAGACCCACCGCCAGCGCGGCGAGGATATTCCTGCCCAGGCGATGTGAGGCCGGGTTCACGGCTCAAATCAGGTGAATGAAGAGGGCGTCGCGCAACTTGGGTTCAAACCAGGTGCTCTTGGGGGGCATGATACCCCCTTCATCGGCCACCTGCATCATGTCCTCCAAGGTGGTGGGATGGAGCGAAAAGGCGGCGGCATACTCGCCGGAGTTCACCAGCCGCTCCAGCTCGGCAGGGCCTCGGATGCCCCCGATGAAGGCAATGCGCTCGCTGGTGCGGGGGTTGTCAATGCCAAACACCGGCTGGAGCACGTGCTGTTGCAAAAGGGCGGCGTCCAGGCGCTCCACCGCGTGGGGCGCGCTGGCCACGCCGTCCTTCCACCGCAGGCGATGCCACTTTCCGGCGTGATAAAAACAAAGCTCGTGTTTTCGGGCCGGCACGGGCCCGGGGTCGGGCAAAACCTCCAGCACGTTCTGCAATCGCTCCCACAATCGGGCAGGCGTCAAGCCATTCAAATCTTTGAGCACGCGATTGTAGGGAAGGATTTGCAACTGGTGATGGGGAAAAATGACCGCCAGAAACCAGGCAGCGGGGCCGCTGCCCCGTTTTTGATAGAGGCGCGCGGCTGCGGCGGTGCGGTGATGGCCGTCCGCAATGTAGAGCGCGGACAGGGCGGCAAAGGCGCGGCCAATGAAATCCATTTCGGACGGGTCGCGCACCGTCCAGGCGGCGTGCCGTACGCCGTCCGGCGCCGTGAACTCGACTTCGGGGGCCACGGCGGTTTTTTGCGCCATGAACTCGTCCAACGCCGGTTGGGAGCGATACACCAGAAAGGCGGGGCCGGTTTGCGCGCCCACCACTTCGATGTGACGCAGGCGGTCGTCCTCCTTGTCCGGGCGGGTCAGCTCGTGCTTTTTGATTTTGCCCTCAAGATAGGCGGCGCAACTGGCGGCGGCCACCAGGCCGGTCTGCACGTGGCGGCCCATGCGTTGCTGGTACAGGTAATAGGCTGGCGCAGGCTCCTGCATCAGCGCGCCCTCGCGCAACATGCGGCGGAAATTTTCACAGGCGCGGGCATAGACTTCCGGGGCGTAGGGGTCCTGGTGGGGCGGGAATTCAATTTCCGGTTTGCTGACGCGCAGAAAGCTCAGCGGATTGCCTTCCGCCATGGCCCGAGCCTCTTCGGTGGAAAGCACATCGTAAGGCGGGGCGCAAATACGCGCTGCCAGCTCGGGACGGGGTCGCACCGCAGCAAATGGTTGAATCAAACCCATAAGTTCGTTCAGGTGACCGAAACATTAGCTTGCTCTGCTCAAAGTGCACGTGGATTTTTTGCCGTGCACTGACGGTTGCCAGTTTGCCGGGCTGGCTCCAACTGGCGGGGTGACAGCGACAATCCATGGGCGGCGGGAAACACCTGCGCGGGACCGGCAGTGTCCTCCTGCGCTTTGGATTTGAGTTTTCTTCGTCCGCCACTACACTTGCGCACGATGAGCCTGGTAGAACAAGTCCGGCAAGCCGGCGTGGTGGGCGCGGGCGGCGGCGGCTTTCCCACCCACGTCAAACTGTCCGCCAAGGCGGATACCGTGATTGCCAACGGCGCGGAATGCGAGCCGCTGCTCCACAAAGACGCGGTGGTGATGGAGGAGTGGGCGCAGGAGATGCGGGACGGCATGCTGCTCGCTATGGAAGCGGTGGGCGCGCAAACCGGCGTGATTGGCATCAAGGCCAAAAAGAAAAAAGCCATCGAGGCCGTGACCCGGGCCATTGCCGGGACACCTTTGCGGCTGGAGTTGCTGGGGGATTATTACCCCTCGGGAGATGAATACGATTTGGTGTACACCGTGACGGGAAGACTCATTCCGCCGCAGGGCATTCCGCTGAATGTGGGGGTGGTGGTCAATAACGTGGAAACGTTTGTCAATGTGGCCCGAGCCGCGCGCGGCCAGCCGGTCACGCACAAGATGGTGACCCTGGCCGGCGCCGTGCGCGAGCCTTGCACGCTGGTGGTGCCGGTGGGCGTCACGTGGCGGGAATGCCTGGAGGCCGCCGGCGGCGCCACCACGGCGGAGCCGGTGTTGTGCATTGGCGGATTGATGATGGGACAAACCACGCTGGACCTGGACACCCCGGTGACCAAGACCGCCACCGGGGTGGTGGTGTTGCCGCGTGAGCATCACATCATCCAACGCAAGCTCAATCCCCAGCCGCGCATGGCGCAAATCGGCAAATCAGCCTGCGACCAGTGCCGTTACTGCACGGAGTTTTGCCCGCGGTATTTGCTCGGGTACGCCGTGGAGCCGCATCAGGTGATGCGCAGCCTGGCTTTCACTGCCACCGGCGCGGAATACTGGAACCAGTGGGCGGCCCTTTGCTGCTCCTGCGGCTTGTGCACGCTCTACGCCTGCCCGGAGGAGCTGTATCCCAAGGAAGCCTGCGATGACGCGAAGGCCGCCATGCGCCGCGCCAACCAGAAATGGAGCGGCAAAATGGAGGTGCAGGTGCATCCCTTGCGGGAAGGGCGCCGTGTGCCCATCCAGGCGCTGACCCGCAAGCTGCACGTCCAGGAATACGATGTGCCGGCGCCGCTGCGCGAATGGAAGGGGCGCCCCCGGGAACTGCACTTGCTCCTTAAACAGCACGCGGGCGCGCCCGCCCAACCGCAGGTGAAGGTGGGGGACACCGTCAAGGCCGGGCAAATCATCGCGGCGCCTGCCCCCAACGCCCTGGGCGCCACGCTGCATGCGCCGCTGGCGGGGCGGGTGGCAGCGGTGACGCCCGAGCGCATTTCCCTGGCGGTTTTGTGAGCCAACCCTTTTTTATCCCATGAAAGAACGAGCCATTGGTTTGATTGAGTTGTCCAGTGTGGCCAGCGGATTTCAGGTGGCCGACACCATGCTCAAGGCGGGGAATGTGCGGTTGATTTTGTCGCGCTCCATTTGCTCCGGCAAGTACATGGTGCTCATCGGGGGCGACGCGGCCGCCGTTAGAAGCGCGGTGGAATCGGGCGCGGCGGCGGCCAACGGGTGCCTTATTGACCAGTTTGTCATCACCAACGTGCATGAGGACGTCATCGCCGCTCTGGGCCGCACGCACCCCGGCGAGCCGACGGGCGCCTTGGGGATTCTGGAATCGTTCAACGTGGCCACATTGTTGCAGGCGGCGGATGCCGCCGCCAAAGCCGCCAGCGTGACCTTGATGGAAATCCGGCTGGCCATGGCGCTGGGGGGCAAGGCTTTTGTGACCATGACTGGCGATGTCGGCTCGGTACAGGCGGCGGTGGCCGCGGGCAAAAAAATCATCGCTGATGCCGGCGTGCTGGTCAACGCGGTGGTCATTTCCCGGCCCCACCCGGACGTATATCGGGAGGTCATCTAACGCCTGTCCCGCCCATGGCTGATGCCACCATTCCCGCTGAACCTGCCGCGCCCCCGGAATTCCGGCTGTTCCTTGGCGGTGAATGGGTGGACGGCGAGGCGGTGGTGGACATTCGCTCGCCTTATGACGGCGCGGTGGCGGGGCGGGTGCATCGGGCTTCGCCGGCGCATCTGGAGCAGGCCATTCAATGCGCGGAGCGCGCCTTTGCCGTCACCCGCCGCCTGCCCACCCATCAGCGCGCCGCCATTTTGGAAGGCGTGGTGGCGGGTTTGAAAGCCGACCGGGAGGGCATCGCGCGGCTCATAGCCCTGGAGGCGGGCAAGCCGCTGAAGTACGCCCGGGCTGAGGTGGCCCGCGCCATTTTGACTTTTACCGATGCGGTGGAGGAATCCAAACGCCTGCGGGGCGAATGGCTGCCGCTGGACCTGGACGCCGCCAGCGAGGGCCGCCAAGGCTTGGTGCGGCGGTTTCCCCTGGGGCCGGTGGCGGCAATCACCCCGTTCAATTTTCCCTTGAATCTGGTGGCGCACAAAGTCGCCCCAGCCCTGGCCTGCGGCAATCCGGTGGTGCTCAAGCCCGCCTCGCAACCCCCCTTGACCTCCCTGCGGCTCGCCGAAATTCTGCAAAACGCCGGCGCTCCCCCCGGCAGTTTCAATGTGTTGCATTGCCCGGGTGCGCTGGCAGAGGTATTGGCCACCGACCCGCGCATGAAATACCTGAGCTTTACCGGCAGCGGCAAGGTGGGCTGGCGGCTGCGGGACATCGCCGGTCACAAGAAAGTGGCCCTGGAGCTGGGCGGCAACGCCGGCGTGGCGGTGCATTCGGATGCGGATTTGGACTACGCCGCCCAGCGCTGCGCCATGGGTGGGTTTGCCTACGCCGGCCAGACCTGCATCAGCGTACAGCGCATTTTTGTGCATCAGCCGGTGCTGGAATCGTTCTTGGAGAAATTCATCGCCTGCACCCGGCGACTGAAGGTGGGGAATCCCTTGGACGAGGAAACGGACGTAGGCCCCATGATTTCCGAAGCGGAGGCCCGCCGCGCCCTGGCGTGGGTGCAGGAGGCCCTGCAGGACGGGGCCAAAGTGGTTTTGGGCGGCGAAACTCGCGGCAACCTGATGCCGCCCATGATTTTAACGCGCACCACCCCCGCCATGAAGGTGAATTGCCAGGAGATATTTGCGCCGGTGGTCACGGTGGAGCCGTACCGCGACTGGGCAGAGGCGTTGCGGTTAATCAACGATTCTCCCTATGGTTTGCAGGCGGGGATTTTCACTCGCGACATGCCGGCCATTCAGCAGGCCTTTGAGACGCTCGAAGTGGGCGGCTTGCTGGTCAACGATGTGCCCACCTGGCGGGCGGATGTGATGCCTTACGGGGGTTGGAAGGAGTCGGGCTTGGGGCGGGAGGGCGTCCGTTACGCCATCGAGGGCATGACCGAGCGGCGCATCATGGTGTGGAAGGCATGATCACCAATCTGCAACGGATGGTGTTCAACCTTCTGGAGCCGGTCGGCCTGGTGTGGGCTGCCTTGGGGTTGTTCACCTTGTGGGCCCTGTCGCGCAAACGCTGGCGGCTGGCGCTCCTGCCAGGGCTGCTGGCCCTGCTGATGTTTGTCGTGGGCAGCACAGGATTTTCCGGCTGGCTGCTCGGGCGGCTGGAAAAGCAACATCTGGCGCCACCGTTGCCTGAATTGCCCGTGGCCGATGCCGTGGTGGTGCTGGGCGGCGGCTTTGAGCCTTCCCGGCTGGATGCCTTTGGGCTGGGCGTCACGGCTGATGGTGACCGCCTGTTCATGGGCTTGGAATTGATGCGCCTGGGCCGGGGGCGCGCCCTGGTGTTGGGCGGAGCGGAAGCCGCCCTGCCTGACGGCCAAAAGCGCGTGGAGGCTGACATGGTGCGAAAATGGCTGGAGGCCTGGCAACTGCCCCAAGCTCCGGTCATCAGTTTGGGCGGCTGTGATAACACCCGCGAGGAGGCGCTGAAAGTGGCGCAGCTTTGCCGGGAGCGCGGATGGAAGCAGGTGGTGTTGGTTACCTCCGCGTATCACATGCCGCGGGCCGTGGCCTGTTTCAAAACAGCGGGGGTGCCAGTCATTCCCGTGCCATGTGATTTCAAAACTTCGGTCAGTCTGGAAGGTCCGCCCTCGTTCAACCTGGTGCCGCGGTACCAAGGATTGGTGAAAATGTCGCTGTATGTCCGGGAAAAACTGGCGTGGGCGTTGTATCGCTGGCGGGGGTGGATAAATAAGGAGTCGAGCTAGCTCAGACGGCACGGCGGCTCAGGGCGCCTTGGCCGCGCGCCGTTTTTCCCACAACGCTTGCATCCTTTTCAGCTCCTCCGGCAGCCGCCCCACCAGATTTTCGCGCTCCGCTGGGTCCTTCTCCAGATGATAAAGTTCCCACGGCGCCTGGGGATGGGGCCGGACCAATTTCCAGGGACCATCGCGCAGGGCGGCTGCTCCATTGTTAGGGTTGAGCCAGCAGCCGCGCGCTTGAAGATGATTGGTATTGCCGCGCACCAGCCAGTCCGCTTGCGAGAGCGTGCGCGCTTCTTCGGGCAGGGAGACATCGCCCCACGCTGCCAGGGTGGCGTGCAGGTCCGGCAGGGTCAAAGGATGGGTGTTGGTGACGCCGGCCTTTAACTTTTCCGGCCAGCGCATCAGTAGAGGGATTCGTAAATCGCCCTCATAAACGGCGTTGGTGGTGCAACGGAGCAGCCCCGCCGGACTACGCAAGGTGCTGGGTGCTTCCCTGCCTTCGCGGGAAGGAGTCAGGCCCCCCGCGATGACCACGGTTTGGGTTTCCACGCGGTATTGGCGCAACGTGGCCAGGAGAAGGCCCAGGTCGCGGTCCAGCCGCTCCAACCATTCCTGGCGGCTGGCGTTGGTGGGGGGGGACGGATAAATCATTTGCAGGTAAAAGGGGTACAGACGTGAAGTCCGCACGAAATTCGTCATGGCGGTCACCATTAATTGCGGAGCTGCAAATCGTTGCGGCGTGGCAGGAGGATTAAACTCGTGGCGGATGGCATTGCGATGCAGATACTGCGGATACACCTGTTGCGCCTCCGCACGGTCAAAGCTGCCCAGCCATTCCTCAAATCCGTGTTTCAAGGGCGGCCAGCTTTCGCCGGGCGGCCACCAGCCCAGCGTCCCGGTGACGTAACCTTGCTCCCGCAATAATTCGGGCAGCGCCGGCGTTTCCTTGCGGGAGGGTAGCAGGGATGGGCCGGAGGACGCAGGCGTCTGTTCTTCCTGTCCTGCCAGCAAGAGACGGACGGAGAGCTGGGGATGCGGGCCGCCGCCATAGGCACAATCGAAGCGTACGCCTTCGCGCGCCAATTGTTGCCAGTGTGGCATCTGGCGGTTGGTCGCCCCATAGGGCGGCAAATCGCCATAGGTCAACCCTTCAGCCCATAACAAAACCACATTGGGCCGTCCGTAGGCGCTGTTTTTAATCAGCGGCCGCGGCAGGGGCGCCGCCGCCAGGGGCCGGACCCCCACCAGGCACAAAACCAGCACGAGGGCGGCCTGGCGCCAGTAGCTGCGGACACCCTGCGTCAGTGACAGGCACACAATCATGCAAAATCCCAATTTCAACTGCTCAAGGCTGTTGTTTTAATTCTGCGGCCAATAATTGCAACAGGCGTTCCAAAGCCGCCGCCGTGGCGGGGCCGGTCTGCCGATAAATGATGGCGCCATCCGGCCGGGCCACGAAAACCGCCAGCGCCGTGTGGGCGGCCCCAAAGGACGCGGTGACGGCGCCCGTCCAATCCAGCAGGACCGGATGCGCATAGGTCCGGCGAATGTCGCGGCGGACCTGCCCTTGCCACCAGCGCGGCGCCGCACTGACGTTGGCAATGCCAACAATGTCCAGGCGATTGCTGTACAGAAGATAAACGGGACTGACCCACCCCGCCACTTCGTCCGCCCCCTGTTTGTCAGCCACGGTGAACAACGTGAGGCGGCGCAGGGGCAGGGAAAGAGTGTGATTGGTGCCATATTGGTCCTGCAAGACAAAGGCAGTGATACGCTCCACCGGTGGCGTTGAAGTCTGGCCGCAGGCAATGTGGGCCGCCAGCAGGCACACGGCGGCCAGCCAGCCGCCCCCGACACAGCGCAGCGTCATGGATTAAAGGGGAGGTTTCTGCCGCCACCAGTCCGTGGCCTGCTCGTAGGCATAAGCCAGCCGGAGCAATGTCTCCTCGCCAAAATGCGGCCCCAGCAGTTGCAGGCCAATCGGGCGCCGCGGATGCTCCGCAAAACCGCAGGGCACACTGATGCCGCACAAGCCGGCGAGATTGCAGGAAATGGTGAAAATGTCCGTCAAATACATTTGCAATGGGTCCGCCGTTTTTTCGCCCAGCCGGAAGGGCGGGGTGGGCGCCGTGGGGGTGAGGATGGCATCCACCTGCTCAAACGCGCGCAGGAAATCCTGCCGGATGAGGGTACGCACCTTTTGGGCGCGCAAATAGTAGGCGTCGTAGTACCCGCTGCTTAGCACATACGTGCCGAGGATGATGCGTCGTTTGACCTCCGCGCCAAAGCCCTGGCCGCGCGTGCGGCAGTAAAGCTCAAGCGGGTCGGCGCCGTCCACCCGCCGACCGTAACGAATGCCGTCAAAACGCGCCAGGTTGGCGCTGGCTTCGGCCGTGGCAATAATGTAATAAGTGGCGATGGCGTATTCCGTGTGGGGCAGGGAGATTTCCCGCAACTCCACGCCCTGGGATTCCAACACGCGAATGGCTTCCGCAAGGGCTTGTTTCACCACCGGCTCCAAGCCGCCTACGAAGTACTCCTTGGGCAGGCCCACTCGCAAACCTTTTACCGGCTGTCCCAACGCGGCGCTGCAGGCGGGCACGGGTCGGGGCGCGCTGGTCGAGTCACGCGGATCATGTCCGGCCAGCACCTCGAGCATCAGGGCGGCATCCGCCACCGTTTTGGTGAGCGGGCCAATCTGGTCGAGCGACGAAGCATAGGCCACCAGCCCGTAGCGCGACACGCGCCCGTAAGTCGGCTTAAGCCCTACGCATCCGCAAAATGCCGCCGGCTGGCGGATGGAGCCGCCGGTGTCCGAGCCAAGCGCCGCCAAACATTCATCCGCCGCCACTGCGGCCGCCGAGCCGCCGGAGGAGCCGCCTGCCACGTATTGCGGATGCCATGGATTGAGGGTGGGCCCGAAGGCCGAGTTTTCGGTGGAACTGCCCATGGCAAACTCGTCCATGTTCAATCGCCCGAAAACCACAGCGCCGGCGGCCTTCAATCTTTCGATGACCGTGGCGTCATAGGGGGAAATAAATTGCCCCAAAATGCGCGAAGCGCAGGTCAGGGGATGCCCGCGGACAGCGATGGCGTCTTTGATGGCCACGGGAATGCCTCCCAAGGGCAGTTTTTCCCCCGCGGCCAGCCGCCGGTCGGCGGCCTCGGCCTGGGCCAGCGCATCGTCTGCGTCCACGTGCAGAAAAGCATGCAACTGGCGGTCCACGGCCTCGATGCGGCGCAGGCAGGATGCCATGACCTCGCGGGCGCTGACCTCGCGCCGGTGCAACCGCGCCCGCAAGTCCACGATGTTGGAGGTGTGCAACATGGCGGCGGTTACTCGACAATTTTCGGTACTACGAACAAACCTTCGCTGCGGGCCGGGGCGTTTTGCAAAGCCTCGGCATGGGGCAGCGATTCCCGCACTTCATCCGGGCGCGTCACGTTTTCCAGAGGGAAGGGGTGGGCCGTTGGTTCGACGCCGGAAATATCCACTTGCTTAAGTTTCTCCACGTACTCCAGCACCTGCTGCAACTGGGCTTGAAAAGCGGCGGCCTCGGCGGCGGTCAGCTCCAGCCGCGCCAGATGGGCCACTTGATGGACGTTCATGCCGGTATCCGTCATGCGCGTCAGCTTGCGGGCCGCGGACGGTTGTGCCAAGGAGAAAATCAGGGGCTAGAGGCTGTCCACAAACGCCTGCATGGCCTCCTGCTGGCGGTGAATGGATTCCACCAGTTTGAACTGGGTGCGGCAGCGGTCCAGGTTGTGTTGCGGCCGGTGCACGCGAAAATAAACGTCGCCCTGCAGGAAGTCCGTGAGGAAACGGACGCCGATGGTGAAGGTGATGAGCTTGCCGGAAAAGGCCAGGTAGGACTTTTCCGCTTTGGTGAGGAAGGTGGCCGTCTCCAGGTAGCCGCGGGCCAGCTCTTTGAAGATGGGCATGTGCATCCGCACCTTGCCCAGGTCCGGCTCGTCCTCCAGGGTGGGGCTGGTGGTGGTGCGGACCATGTCGCCAAAATCATACAGCGCCAGGCCGGGCATGACGGTGTCCAAATCCACCACGCACAGCGCCTGGCCAGTCTGGGCGTCAAGCATCACATTGTTGAACTTGGTGTCGTTGTGGGTGATGCGCTCGGGGATTTCGCCGCGGGCCAGCGCCTTGAGCAGCGTGTCCACCATCGGCTCCTGTTTGAGGGCAAAGTTGATTTCCTTTTTCGCAATGGCGGCGCGGTTGAAGTGGTCCGCTTCAATGGCCTTTACCAGCGCGTTGAAGCGCATGCGGGTGTTGTGAAAATTGGGGATGGTTTCGTGGAGCCGCTCGCCGGGCAAATCGGCCACCTGGCATTGAAAGGTGCCAAATCCCCGGCCCGCCTGGTAAGCTTGCGCCGGAGATTGCACAGACTCATAAGTGCGCGCATTTTCAATGAAGATAAACGTGCGCCACGCCTCGCCCTCGCCGTTGAAATAAAAGTCCTTGCCATCACGGGTGGGCACCACAATGAGCGTGCGGCGGGTGATGTCCTCGGCCCCCGCTGCCTCCAGCTTGGCGCGCACATGGCGGGTGACGCGCATGACGTTACTCATCACCGCCACGGGGTCCTTGAAGACATTGGTGTTAATCTTCTGGTGAATGTAGCGGACCTTCACGCCGCCCTGGTCATAGGTGGCGGTGTAGGTTTCATTGATGTGCCCGATTTTGCAGGGCTCGGCATGCAAAATCTGCCCGTAGATTTGAAAGCGCTGCGAAATGTCCCGCAGCTTGGCTTCATTGTAAAAGGCCATAAAGTTTCCGTTTCTCCCTTTTCTCCCGGCTGAATGGGCCGTTTGCCGGCATCGGTTCGTTTCGGGCCGCCTGGCGCTGGGCTGGCGCCAGGTCGAGGACCTGAACTTAACTCAGCCCTTTGACCTCCCAGCCTTTGCGATAAGCACGCCGGACCAGCGCGGTGGCGTTTTTGAGGTCAAACGACAACCGCTCCGCATTCCATTTCAGGGTGGTTTGAGGAAAACGAGTGGCCACGCCACCGAGCAACACGGCCTCTGTCAACGGCCCCGAGTAATCGAAGCCGGCGGACGTCTGCCCACGTCCCAGGCAGGCGTCCACAAACGAATGGTAATGGTCCACCCGGTCCAGCTTGGGATAGACAAAGTCGCGGAAGGCGGCATCGGGATAGAGCTCGGGCTTGGCGATGTGGGGGAGGAGCATGATGCCCTTGGTCCCGATAAATATCGAGCCTTGGTCCGGCAAGTTGCGCGGCAGCAGGGCCTGAATGTCACGCGGCGGGCGCTGGTCGCCGTCGTACCAGGTGACATTCACCGTTTTACCCTCGGTGAAGCGGGTGCCTGGAAAGACATACAGGATTTTGGCGTCATTGGCCCAGTTGTAGGCATTGGGCGGCGGTCCTTCCGAGCGCACCGACAGCGGGGCGGTCAGGGCCAGGGCCTTGAAGACGGGGTCGTAAATGTGGCAGCCCATGTCGCCAAAGGTGCCGGTGCCAAAATCCAGCCGCTTGCGCCAGTTGGCGGGGTGATAATAGCCGTTGCCAATGAAGGGACGGGGTGCGCAAACCCCCAGCCACAAGTCCCAGTCAAACCCCTCCGGCACGGGGTCGGCGCGGTCCGGGCGCGGGGCGGGGTCGCCCCATTTTTTATTGCTCCAGGTGTGGACTTCCTTGATTTTGCCGATGACGCCCTCCTGCACCAGCTTCACCGCCAGCCGGTATTCGTTGTAGGAGTGAATCTGGATGCCCATCTGGCTGACGCGTTTTTTCTCGCGGGCGACTTCCGTCAGGCGGCGGCTTTCGTAAATGTCGTGCGAGAGCGGTTTTTGAACGTACACATGCAACCCCATTTGCAGGGCGGTCATGGCCACGGGAGCATGCATGTGGTCAGGAGTCGAAACGTTCACCGAGTCAATCTGCCCTTGTTCCTTCTCCAGCATGAGCCGCCAATCCTGATAGACGCGGAGGCCCGGGAAACGTTGCTGCAACGCCTGCGCGCGGCGCAGCTCGACGTCGGCCACCGCCACCAGTTTCACCGCGGGATGCGAAGTCAGGGATTGAATGTCCGACGCGCCCATGCCGCCCGCGCCCACCGCGGCATGACGCAGCACGGCGGAAGCCGATTGCGCCAGCAAATCGCGGGTGACCCAGGGCGCCACCAGACCGGCCATGGCAAACTGCCGTAAAAAACGGCGGCGGGACAATGAAGCAATAGCGGAAGTGCTCATAGGAGGTTTGGCTCAACGTTGACTGACGCTGCGGTACTAGAGCTTTTTAATGGCGATGTTGCGGAACATGACCGGGTCATTATGCCCGGCAAAGCCAAAGTAACCACGCGTGCGGTCCTTGCCCGGGTGTGGGGTGTTGCCCATGAATTCGGTGACCTTGCTCAAATCGCAGTCCAGAATGATGGTGCCGTTCAATTCCACCTTGATTTTGGAGCCTACCACGGTGACTTCCTGATAATTCCATTCACCCACCGGCCGCTGATAGCCCCGGTAGGCGGCCACCATGCCATAGGCCGAGCCATGGGCCTGGCGCGGGTCAATCTTGGTGTTTTTCACCTGCTCATAATTGTCATCCAAAACTTGCAGCTCGCACATGCCCACGTAGGCCGTATCCCCCTGGCCGGGGTAGCGGATGGCCAGGCCGTTGTTGCCGCCCGGCGGCAGCTTGAACTCCAGCCGCACCACAAAATCACCGTATTCCTCTTTGGTGTAAATCGTGCCGCCCTTGCCCGGCTTGCAGACAATGGCCCCGTCCTTGATTTCATAATTATCCAGCGGCCCCTGCCAGCCGGTGAAGTCGCGGCCATTGAACAGGGGGGTAAATCCTTCGTCCTGTCCGCGCAGGCGGCGGTTGGCTTCCTCGGCCGGGATTTCGCGCACAAAAATATGGCGCCAGCGGATTTCGCCGCCGTGCGTTTGCAATTGAATGGGCCCGAAGGGCGGCAGCGGCATTTTGCGGGTGCGGTCGAAATAATTCTCCATGATGGCATTGTCCACCACCAGTTGGTCGTTCAAATAAACCGTGGTGCGCGTGCCGAGCTGGAGAATGCGAAAATGATTCCATTCGCCGAAAGGCTTGTCGGCCAGCACCAGTGGGTCCTTGCCTGGTGCGCCAGGGCTGTTGTTCCACAAGCCTCCCGAGCCTTTGTGGGCGCCCAGCCTGAATTTATTGGTGTCAGTGTAATCCCAGATTTGAATCTGGGGCGTGCCTTTGAGGTATATGCCGCTGTCGGCCCGCGGCACGGTCTTGTAGTCAATCAACAGCTCAATATCGCGGAAAAATTTTTCGGTGGTCAGAAACAAACCCTGCCCATCATTCACCAATTCCTCGCCCGCGGCCTGCCAATGGCGCTGGATGTTGGGCAGGCTGGCCTCGCGGCGCTTGGCGTATTCCGCCGGACTCAAAAAAATGTAGGTGCGCGGGTCCGTGTCGCCCGTGCCCCACCAGCCGGACAAATCGCGGCCATTGTACAAGGCCACAAAGCCGGGCGGTGGCGCGGCGGCCAGGGCTTGGAAAAGACTGCAGGACAGCCAGCCGGCAAGGACGGCCCGCAACAGCAAACGCATGTGCTTCATGGCTGACTTCTAACGCAAACCCCGCTGTGCTGCAACCGCAGAATTCCCCGCTTGCAGACCCAATCGTCCCCGCGTTAGTCTGCCATGGATGATTGGTAATTCCCATCGTTTGTGCGCCCTTGCCGCAGTGGTGGCAGTGACGATGGCCTTGCCCTTCATGCTGCTGGCAGCGCCGGCTGGCCTGCCGGAAAACCTCGCCCTCAAGGCCAGGGCCACCGCCCATTCCGAATACAGCCCGCAGTACCAGGCCCGCTTCGCCTGCGACGGCAAAATCCCGCCCGCTGGTTCACAGCAGGACGTCAACCAGACTTGGTGTGTGAAGGGTCAGACACACCGTCAGGGCGCGGAATTTACGCTGGAATGGCCGGCGCCGGTGACCGTGGCAGAAATCATTTATTATGCCCGCACCGCCTGGTTTGCCGAGGAGGGCTGGAAGGATTATGAGGTTTGGGTGGAAGGGGCGGCCCAGCCCATGCACCGGGGCCGTCTGGCCATGGGCCACGGCCCGCAGCGCATCACGTTGCCGGACGCAATTCAAACCAAACAACTGACTCTTAAATTCACCAGCTCTTACGGCGGCATGAATCCTGGCGCCTCGGAAATCCAGGTCTTTGCCAGCCATGTGCCGGAGGCCGCCCTGGGCAAGTTTTTTCCGCTGCCGCCGGGGCGTCCGGCAATGCTGCCCGAAGAGGTCGTGGAGTCGCCAGAGCTCAAAAACAAACTGACCCGCGGTGAGCTGGGCTTTGAGCGGCTGGTGGTCATTCAGCGCCGTGAGCTGAATCCCAGCCACGTTTACACCTACCATGTGGAGGACTTTGGCGCGGGCGGTGGGTTGTACCTTTTCACGCCTGCCACCGGCGGACTGCGTTGTCTGGTCGAGTCGCCCCAGGGGCAAATCCTGGATTGCGACGTGTCGTATGATGGCCGGAAAATACTCTTTAGTTGGCGGCGGGAACAGGCGGCCGGATATCAGGTGTTTGTCATCCAGGCCGACGGCACCGGTCTGCGGCAATTAACCGAGGGCCCGCACCACAATTACAATGCCTGCTGGTTGCCGGATGGGGGCATCGCCTTTCTTTCCACGCGCGCCTCGCGCTTTGCTTATTGCTGGGTGTCGCCCGTGGGCATTTTGTACCGCATGGAGGCTGACGGCAGCCAGGTGCGGCGGCTTTCGGCAAACATTGTCAACGATTTCACGCCCAGTGTCATGGAGGACGGGCGCGTGATTTATTCACGCTGGGAATACGTGGATAAACCCGCCATTCCCATTCAAAGCCTCTGGACAATACACCCTGATGGCACGGGGCTGGCGGGCTTTTTTGGCAACCGCGTGCTCAGCCCGGCCACGTTCATGGAAGCGCGCAGCATTCCTGGCACCACCCGGGTGCTCTGCACCCTGACCAGCCACAATGGCCCGGCGCGCGGCGCCGTGGGCATCATCAATCCGGCTCTCGGCAACAACGCCCAGGCGGCCATTGAAAATCTCACCCCGGAGGTGGACATTGGGCGGGTGGACCGTGGCGACGGTAACCACATCCGCGGCCCCTACGAGAATCCCTTTCCCTTGGATGACCGTTATTTCCTGGTATCCAAACGGGGCACGATTTTGTTGCGGGACTATGCCGGCACCCAGCAGGCCGTGGTGCTGCCGCCGCGGGGCGGCCTGGGCTTTTACAGCCCGATGCCGTTGCGGCCACGGCCGCGGCCGCCGGTGCTCATGCCGCTGGGGGAGGTACGGGTGACTTCCGAGGAGTATGAAGCTTTGGAATGGGCTACGGTGGTGTTGCAAAATGTGCATCGCGGCTTGGAGCCGCACGTGCGTCCCGGCGAAGTCACCGAAATCTGTGTGGTCGAGGAAGTCCACAAGCCTGTGCGCACCGACGTGGCCCATCGCGCCTTTGGTTTTCAATTTCCCGTAATCTCCTGTGGTGCCACTTATGCTGCCAAGCGCGTGTGGGGGTTCGCCAGTGTCAGTCCGGACGGCTCGGCGTGTTTTCAAGTGCCCGCCCGGCGCCCCATTTATTTCATGGCACTGGATGCCCAGGGGCGCGCGGTGCAGCGCATGCGCACCTTCACCCACTTGATGCCCGGCGAGATTCAGGGGTGCGTGGGCTGCCATGAGCCGCGCCAGCAAACCACCCTGGCCGTGCATCAACCCCTTCGCTTCGCCGCCCCGCAACCGTTGCGCCCGCCGGAGTGGGGTCAGGGCGTGGGCTTTGATTACTCCACCATCGTCCAGCCGGTGCTCGACCGTTATTGCGTGGCCTGTCACAGCGGCAATCAGCCCGCCGGCAACCTGGACTTGTGCGGCGACAAGACCGACTTCTTCAATGTTTCCTACGAAGTCCTGGCCCGCGGGCGCAAACGCGCCGGCGAAGCCGAATGGGACAACCCCTACACGAGCTGGATTCCCACCTACAACGGCATGGAGCAGAACATCCTGCAAATCACCCCCAAACAGTGGGGCTCGCCCGCCAGCAAACTGACCGGGTTGCTGCTCTCCGGCCACCCCAGCACCAATGGCCAGCGCCGCTTCACCATGGATGCCGACAGCTTGCGCCGGATTTTTATGTGGATGGATTTGAACGTCCCTTATTACGGCACTTCTGAGACTGCCTACCCGGAGAAAAAAGGCTGCCGCCAAATTTATCCGCCGGACTTGGACAAGACCCTGGCCGAAGTGGCGGCCCGGCGTTGTGCCACCTGTCATGAGGGAGGCCGCATACCGCGCCAGTTCTGGACACGCCTGCAAAATCCGCAGCGCAACCCCTTCTTGCTGGCGCCGCTCTCCGCCGATGCTGGCGGCTGGGGTAAATGCGGCCCCGGAGTTTTTGCCGACACCAACGACCCCGATTACCAGGCCATCCTGCGCACCTTTGACCCGGTTTTGGAGCTGTTGCAAAAACGCCCGCGCATGGACATGCCCGGCGCGCGCCCGGCGGAGGTGGACCGCTCTTGTCTGGGGAGCGTGCAGTAGGCGGCCGTTTTTCTTCCTTGCTTGCCTTGCGCCCGGCACCCACTACACTCCGCCGCACTCATGGTGGATTTGAACAGTTTGAATCCAGAACAACGCCGGGCGGTGGAGACCACCGAAGGGCCGGTGTTGATACTGGCGGGGGCCGGTACGGGCAAGACGCGGGTCATCACCTACCGGCTGGCGCACCTGATTGCCCGGGGCGTCCCGCCGGGGCAGATTTTGGCGGTGACCTTCACCAACAAGGCGGCGCGCGAAATGAAAGAACGCGTGGCGCAGTTGGTGCCCCGGCCCCGCGTGGCGCCCGGCCAGCCCAAACCAGAGTCGCCCACCATCTGCACTTTTCACGCGCTGGGGGCGCGCCTGCTCCGCCAATACATTGACCGCTTGGGTTACAAGCCCAACTTTGTCATTTACAGCGAGTCGGAGCGCCTGAGCGCGGTGCGCCGCATTCTTTCGCATTTCAATGTGCGCGGGGTTTCGTTGGACGCGGCTGACGTCGCGGCGGCAATCAGCCGGATTAAAAACGGTTTTGATGGCCGGGAGGATACGCTGCATGAAATCGCCCGCCATTTGCTGCCCAGGTATGAGTCCGCGCTCCGCGCCTGCAATGCGGTGGATTTTGATGATTTGCTGGGATTGACGCTTACCTTGTTACGAAAGGACAAGGAAGTATTGGCCCAGTGCCGCCAGCGCTTTCGCTACATCATGGTGGATGAATACCAAGATACCAACGCCGCCCAGTTCGAGATTTTGCGGCTCCTGGCCGCCCACCACCAAAACCTGTGCGTGGTGGGCGATGACGACCAGAGCATCTACGGCTGGCGCGGCGCGGAAATCGCCAACCTGCTCGACATGGAAAAGTATTTTCCCCGGGTCAAGGTCATCAAGCTGGAGCAAAACTACCGCTCCACCAATGTCATCCTGGAGGCGGCCAATGCGGTGATCACCCACAACTCCCGCCGCCGGCCCAAGAAATTGTGGAGCCGCAACGGGCAGGGCAGCCCCATCGTGCTCCACACCTTTGCAAACGAGGAGGAAGAAGCCCGCGGCATCGTCGAGCAGATTGAAATCAACCGCAAATTCAAACGCATCCCCTGGCAGCAGCAGGCCATTCTGTTTCGCACCAATCACCAGGCGCGCGCGCTGGAAACGGCGTTGCGGGCGGCGCGCGTCCGCTACCACCTGGTGGGCGGCCAGAGTTATTTTGACCGGCGCGAAATCAAGGATTTTCTGGCCTACCTGCGCACTTTCCACCATCCGCACGATGACATCAGCCTGCTGCGCATTGCCAATGTGCCGGCGCGCGGCTTGAGCGAGGCCACCATGGAGCGGCTTCTGGCCCTGAGCCATGCGCGGCATTGCTCGGTGTTCACCGCCATGCGGCACACCGATGTGCAGGAAGCCCTGCCGGCCCGCGCGCGCGAGGCCGTGCGCGGTTTTTTGCATCTGGTGGAAACGCATCACCACACGCTCGCCCAGCCGGTGCCCGGTTTTTCCCTGCGGCGCTGGGCCGAGCACTGGCTGGACCAGGTGGGTTATTGGGAGGAAATCCGCGCGAGCGAAAAAACGCCGGAAGCGGCGGAAAACCGCATCCGCATCCTCAAAGATTTGGTGAGCACCCTGGACCACGAGGACTACGCCGGCGCCACGCCCGGCGAGCGCCTGAACCGGTTTCTGGAGGAA
Organism: Fontisphaera persica; assembly: GCF_024832785.1. GTDB lineage: Bacteria > Verrucomicrobiota > Verrucomicrobiia > Limisphaerales > Fontisphaeraceae > Fontisphaera > Fontisphaera persica. The sequence continues at coordinate 2,129,567 of NZ_CP116615.1, read as the reverse complement.
ATCACTTTGGACGCCGACCGGGACGAGGAAGAGGAACTGGAGGGGGACCAGGTGACGCTGATTACCCTGCATAGCTGCAAGGGCTTGGAATTCCCCCATGTGTTTTTGGTGGGGTTGGAGGAGGGACTGCTGCCGCACACCCGCTCCAAGGAGGAGGGAACGGTGGACGAGGAGCGCCGCCTGTTCTACGTTGGCATCACCCGTGCCCGCCAAACTCTGACGTTGAGCCACTGCCTGGCCCGGAAAAAGTACGGTGCTCCCACCCCGGCGCATCCTTCGCGGTTTTTGTTGGAGCTGCCCGCCCATCTCATCGAACGGGCGGAAGAACGCCGGAAGCAGCCGGTCAGTGTGGAGGAGGGCAGCCGTATTTTGGCGGAATTGAAAGCCTCCTTGCGCTCCAAAGCCTGAGGGGATTATATTGTCCTGCAACTAGCCCACTATGAAGACCCGGGTGCTGCTGGTGGATGACGAAGAAAGCTTCACGCGGCTGTTGAAGCTCAATCTCGAACGCACCGGGCAGTATGAGGTGCGCGTGGAAAACTGGGGTGGCGCAGCCGTGGAAGCCGCCCGCCAATTCAAACCTGACGTCGTTCTGCTCGACGTCATCATGCCCCAGATGTTTGGCGGAGACGTGGCCAACCAATTCAAGGCGGACCCGGAGCTGAAGGATTACCCCATCGTTTTCCTGAGCGCGTCCGTCAAACCCTCCCGCGTGGCCGAGCATGACGGCGTCATTGGCGGCTATCCTTTCATCGCCAAGCCTGCCAGTCTGGAAGCGGTGATTGCCGGCATCGAAAAATACGCCCGCAAACGCAAGCCGGAGGAGAAATAATCCGGCGGCAGGGCTTTCAGACCAGCCAGCGTGCCAGCAACGGCGCGATGACCAGCGCCGGCAGGTAGTTAGCCAGCTCAATTTTACGCACTTCAAAAATCACCACCGCCACACTAATCGCCAAAAAACCGCACACCAGATGCAAGGCCGCCGTGGCCGGGGCAAAAGTGGAAAGCCAGCCTGCTTCCACCAGGGCGCGCGCGCCCAGGGTCAACACCCCCTGCCAGGCCGCCACCGGCAGCGCTGCCAGCAAAATCCCGCGGCCCAACAGCGGCACAAAGGCCTGCGCCGCCAGGCCGTCCATCACCGCCTTGACCGCTAGTAGATACCAGAAATTATGCAGGCCGTCCTGCAGGCTGCCGATGAAGGCCAGCGGCGCGGCACAAAACAAGGCCGCGCCCACCAGCAGCGCATGATCCCAGCGGTGGGCTGCCTTGGCCGGCGCCTGCAATCGCTGCAGGGCATATTGGCCCAGGCGGTTGCTGGCGTTTTGCAGACCCAGCAGTCGGCCGGCAACCTTGCCCAGCATCAAAGACAACAACACCAGCCCCCACACCTTGAGGGCGGCGCCAAGCGGCCCTTGTGTGCCCGCCCAAAAAAGTTTTCCCCCCAGCACCAGAGCCGCCACGCCGAGAAAAGTCTTGATTTGCTGCTCGCGCCCCTGGCTCAAGCGCCACCGTGGGCTGCTGCCGGCCAGCCCCCCGGCCACAATCGCCGCCACATTCAACGCGGTGCCGATCATTTATGCATTCCGGGTGCGGTCCGGGTGAAAGTCATCGGCGTGATAGGAGCTGCGCACCAGCGGGGCGCTGGAGACGTGCACAAAACCCATTTCCCGCGCCAGGCGTCCATACGCCGCAAAGCGTTCCGGAGACACATATTCCACCACCGGCAAATGCTCCGGCGTGGGTTGCAGATATTGGCCGAGGGTCAGCAGGTCACAGCCGGCGGCCCGCAAATCCTGCAACGCTTCCCGTAGTTCCTCCTCCGTTTCCCCCAAACCCAGCATCAGGCCCGATTTGGTGTAGAGCGTCTCGCCCGCCCACGTTTTGACCTTGCGCAGCACGCTGAGTGAGCGCTCATACGTCGCCCGATGCCGCACGGTGGGCGTCAACCGGCGCACCGTTTCAAGGTTGTGATTGAAAATCTCCGGCCGCCCCGCCAGCACGCAGCGCAGCGCTGCGTCCTGGTCTTGGAAATCCGGCGTCAACACCTCAATAACCACCCCCGGATTCAGCGCGCGCACCGCTTCAATTGTGCGGCGGAAATGCTCCGCGCCGCCGTCGGGTAAATCATCCCGCGCCACGCCGGTGATGACCACGTGGCGCAGCCCCATCCGACGGGCCGCCTCCGCCACGCGCTGTGGCTCCGTAGGCTCCAAGGGCAGCGGCTTGGCGGTGGTGACCGCGCAAAACTTGCACGCCCGCGTGCAGCGGTCGCCCCCAATCATGAACGTGGCCGTGCCCTTGCTCCAACATTCCCAGTGATTGGGGCAGCGCGCACTTTCGCACACCGTATGCAGGCGCTGGTCTTGCAACAAATTACGCGTATGCGCAAACGCCGCCGTCTGCGGCAACCGCAAGCGCAGCCACTCCGGCAACCGCCGGCGGCTGGTGGAGGACTCCATTGTCGTGCTCATCGCCAAAACAAGGATGCACCGCCGCCGCCCGGTCTGCAAAGGAAAATGCAGGCAACGATGGGAAAGACTGGGTAGATTGTGACCCCCCTGTGGTCAAGATTTCATCATGTTAAGCGTACGCCGCAAGGAGGAACCGCGGCGCTACGTCCCCCGCGAACCTTGCGCCTTCCAGGAACGCAGCCGCCGACCGCCGCGATGCCCCCGCCAAAGCGCGACCTACATCGCAGCCACGATTGGGCATCCGCACGAGAAGACAGCCCAGAGCGGGGCGGGAAAAGGGGATTGTCGAAATAGGAATCCATGAGCAAAACTCCGTCGGCACGTCGAGCCTTCAGAGGCTTATTTGGGGTGTTTGCAATTTAAGCGGGGTGGACGATTCGCCTTTCCAGACCGCTGCAAATCTGGTGGGGGCTAGCGGATGATGCCTCCGCCCGCTGAGCCCTCACCCCCTCCCACCGCCGTCCCGGTAGAGACCGGGTCTGGCGGAGCTCTGTCTGACGATACGCGCCCCACCAAAAAACGCTGTCTTTCGGCCCAAACGGCATCAGTTGCCTCCCCGCGCAGGCAGTCTATCGCGGGTTTTGTCTTCTCAGCCCCTCCCTTCACCCGCCCCAACCGTCAAGCCCATTCACATCGTAATGATTGAGGCACTTGTGCTAACGCGCTCGCGAGTGTCTTTGCTGTGTATTTAATTAAATAAACTCTATGCTTCAACATGGAATCTTGGATAACGACAAACAGCAATTGGCTGACGTCATGCAAACCGTTCTGGTTGTTCAGGATGCGAAGATTGCAGGGGAAAAGGAAATGGTGGAGCCGACGAGACTCGAACTCGTGACCCCCACAATGCCATTGTGGCCCGAAATGCTTATTTACGGCCATTTTATAATACCTTTGGTTTTTCGCTAACGTTTTGCTAACGTCATTTAAATCAGTATTTGCCGTCGCAGTGTCCTCGCAGGGAGTCACGCTATTTTTGAATAAAAAGCATGGTTTCATTCCTCGTTGGCGGCATTTGGCTGAGGCAGAGCAGGGGTGATTTTTCCGATTTCACAGCATCACGCTTGAATTTACGGGCTGCGGTTGATTGGAAGGTGTTTTCAAGTTTTGCCCGACGTTCGCCGGCCAATTTCCGGGCCTGTGCATCCAGGTAGTGCTCCAGGGTTTCCTCGATCAATTGAGTGCGGTCAATGCCCAAGGCTTCGGCGTAGCGGTCTAGCTTTTCCACCAAGGAGACTGGCAAACGATAATTTTTAAGAACCTTCTTCATGACCGATCATGTTCTATACCTGAATGAACGTGTAAAGACTAGCTTTATAGGCTGATAATGCCAAGAAAAATATCATAGGTGACGGGACGCATCTTATTTTCTTGCAGGGGTGTCTATACTGGGGCCACGACAACAACTTCGCTTACCTCCCCGGCTACCACCCCCACCGTTGCCCCCGCTCGCCCCACCCAGCCTGCGCCATCCGCCCCAGAATCCTTGGCCGTGCTGGCGGCCCGTTTGGTGGGGACCTTGGAAGCCTCAGTGGCGCACTTCTTGGTATCCACCGATCAGAATTTGGGCCATCTGGAAACCCAACTCCAGCATGACCTACAAGCCCTCCTGCGGGAAACCCTTAGGCGGGCCGCGCAGGCCAAGGCCGACGCCACGCCCCCGCGCTGCCCGGTCTGCGGCCAACCCTTAAGCCGGTGCTCCTCCGGCCACGCCCGCACCTTCCAGACCCGCTTTGGCGACATCACTTTGGAACGCACCCGCGGCTATTGCCAACGCTGCCGCCAATGGCGCATCCCGGCCGATGCCGCCCTGGGTCTCGACGACACCACCGGCTACTCGCCCACCGAGCCGACGGCGGAGGAGGTGGCCAAAGAAATCGCCTACTTGCGGGAGCCTCAAGCGCGGATGGACTATCGGGCCGGGCGGCGGGCGGGCGAACCGCTGGGCAGCGGGGCGGTGGAAGCGACCTGTCGGCAGGCGCAGTGCCGGTTCAAGCGGCCCGGGCAGTTCTGGAGCACGGCCGGGGACGAAGCGCTGCTCTGTCTGGAAACCTTCTGGCACAACGACCGCTGGTCACTTTTCTTCCCCACACGGCCTTCCACCCTGCAAGAAATTGAGATGCGCCCGCAGGGGGCAAAAGGGCGAATGAAGGCTTGAAGGGAGGGCTGTTTTGGGGGATATTGGGGAAGAGGTCAGCCTGAAGATGCAAGCAATAGAAACCATGTGGGGTGATGAGGCCTGGGGAGAAAAGTTGCGTCCGCGGTGGGATGGCGACGGTGATACATAATGGCCCGGATGCGGGGGTGTATTTTCCGGTGTATGACGGGAACGGGAATGTAATGGGTTACGTCCGGGTCTCTGACGGCATCATGGTTGCCCAATACGAATACGGCCCGTTTGGCGAACTTCTCCGCGCCACCGGCCCCTGGCCCAGACCTTCCATCATCTCTTCTCCACCAAATACTTTGACTGGGAAACCGGCCTCTCTTACTACGGCCACCGCTACTATTCCCCACCGCCGCCCGCTGGCTGAGCAGGGATCCGATTGAGGAAGAGGGGGCGTGAACATGTATGGATACGTGCTGAACAACCCCATGGGATTCGTGGACGCCCTTGGCCTCGCCTCAGTTCCGATGCCGCCAAATCCGCCGGCGAACGCATGTTGTGAGGCGATTTTGGAGTTCCTCAAGCAACTCGCACGGCATACCCGTGGACGATACAACGACCTGCTCGCAGACAAACAGTTCCTCTACAAGCATGATCTGGTTGGTTGGCAGAACCACATTGACAAGTTTAACGAACAGCAAAAGCGTCTGGAAAAGTGGATTGATGAGTTCAAGAAAAGATGTCCCGGTGGAGGTGGAGAGCAGCCAATCCCCGTTTGGGTTTTGATTGAGGCGCATCGGCGAGCGCCAGAAAAGCCGCTTTGGGCAGAGCGAACCAGACACTGGACAGACTACGTTCCGGGAACTCCGCAACAAATCGAAACCGTCGGCGTTGTTTCCGGAGTTGTCGGCGAAGTCATCCTTATCGGAACTGGCGTGGGCGTGGGAACTGCAATGGTTGTTAGGGAGGACGCGCTATTCAAGTGGGCATGCGAGTCGCCCCAGCGTTTTAACAGAGGGTGAGAGTCTATGGCGCAGGAGATTTCACCGTTCGAGTCGGACTATTTGGTGTTTGAAGAGGTTCGTCATGCTGACGGCCGCTTCACTCGGATTGGCAAGTTGAAGACAACCGGAGTGACCGTGATAGAACTGATTCTGGATGAGCATCGCCGGGAGGTTCAGAAAACCTTTTTCGACGACCAAGGTCAAATGACGACGCGAGTCGTCTATGAAAACGACGCGGAGAGGAAACCGCGACTCACAACGGTCTTCGACAGAGAAGGCAAGGTTGTAATGAGGCAAGAGCGAGGAAAGCCCCGGTGATTGCGCGATGACGCTACGAAATCTCTGATTAACGTATGTTAAATGACTTTCCTGCCCTCCCAAACGTCTATTAGCGCCTTAGTCAGGACTGGGCCGCCACGAGTTCAAACCGCGCTGATCGTATGAGCGACCGTTTGGCAGTATGTGGTGGGAGTACCAATATGATTACCTGGGGCAGTTGACCAACGCGGTGCGGAAATGGGCCGATGGAACGCTTGCCTTGGGCCAGCAGTTTGCGTATAGTTATGACGGGATTGGGAACCGCTTGTGGGCTAAAAGAGACGGGCGGCAAAGCGATTACGTGGTGAACAACCTTTTCCAATACACCAGCCGTAGCGTGCCGGGTTATGTGAACATCTTGGGTAGCGCCCACAGTGCGGCGACGGTGACGGTGAACCACTCCGCCACCAGCCGCAAGGGAGAGTATTACCGGGCGGAGTTGGCGGTGGCCAACGGGAGCGGGCCGGTGTGGCTGGCGGTGACGAATGTGGGGGTGCGCGGCCAGGGAACCAATCCAGACGTGGTGACGGTGGTGACGGGGCGGCTGTATGTGGCGCGCACGCCCGAGGTGTACACGTACGATGCGGACGGGAACCTGACGAGCGACGGGCAGTGGACGAACCGGTGGGATGGGGAGAACCGGCTGGTGGAACAGGAGACGTTGCCGGCGGCGTACAACGCCGGGGTGCCGCGGCAGAAACTGGTGTACGGGTACGACTGGCAGGGCCGGCGGGTGAGCAAAGTGGTGAGCAACTGGGTCAACAACGGCTGGCAATTGGCGAGTGACCAGCGATTTTTATACGAGGGCTGGAACCTGATGGCGGTGTGGGACGGGGTAAGCGGGGCGTTGCAGGCGGCGTTTGTGTGGGGGACGGATTTGAGCGGAACCATGCAAGGGGCAGGTGGGGTAGGTGGGTTGCTTGCCGTAATGATCCCCAGCGGGACCAACGCGGGGGTGTATTTTCCGGTTTATGATGGCAACGGGAATGTGATGGGCTACGTGCGGGCCTCTGACGGGGTCATGGTGGCCCAATACGAATACGGCCCGTTTGGCGAGCTTCTCCGCGCCACGGGCCCCTGGCCAAGGACTTCAATCATCTCTTCTCCACCAAATACCACGATTGGGAAACCGGCCTCTCTTACTACGGCCACCGTTACTACAATCCCCCACTGGCAGGTGGCCAAACAGAGACCCGTTGGGGAATTAGGGGTACGAACCTTTACGGATTCATCCACAACAACCCAATCAACCGATTCGATCCATTCGGCTTGAAGGACTACAAGAAGGGCACGGATGACCCAACCATCAAGCCCGACGCGGGCGCTGGCGCTTGGGACTCCGAGGAGTGGACATGGAGCAACGTGGCGTTGAAGCAACTCATCGTGAACAACATTGGAATCGTTTGGGTGGGAATGCCCGACGCGGTGAATCACATTCAGCACTACTTCGGGAACTCCGGGAGCGACTACACCATCCGGTTGCAGAAGATGATTGATGACGTGCCTTCGGCAAAGAACGTCTATAACAGCGAGCTTGCACTGGCCCAGGCGTTCGTCGAATCGCTGCCGGACGGCAAGCACAGCATCACGTCAGGGAGTCCATCTGGCGGCTACAATCGGAAGGATGAAAGCTGGAATTGGTTCTACGCTGTCGGCGGCTACAGCGCGTGGGGCAAAGGCAACGCGACTGTCTGCAAAGACGAATACACGCTGGAGTTCCAATACAAGTTTTACGACCGCTACAACTGGGATGGCGGCAAGCAAGTGACCATCCTGGGGCAGGTCGTCACCGACCAGTTCATGGGTGAGTTTCACCGGCAAGGACTCGCGCGAGAGTTCGACATGTTCGGGTCAGTGAAGAAAACGGTGAAGTGGAAGAAGGGGCAAGCGCCCAAAGTGACCGAGGGCTGGGATTCGGAGAAGGGCGGGCGATGAGAGTGACCACCATTGTCGTTGCTGTGCTCGCAGCTTTCACGGTGGCCAGTGTAACCGGCTGTCGCGACAACCAATCCACCGGGCAAGGAGGAAGCGAGCAAGTGAGCGCGAAAGACGAACAAGCGTTGAAGGACGTGTCCGCCAAAGTTGGAATCACTTTCCCGACCAACGCTGTGCTGGTCAATGCCACTGACGGCGACGGGCGTGACCCGAGTTCCGGGTTCTACGCTTGGGGGCTGTTCTCTCCTACGGCCATCTCGATGCCAGCGATGAAAGCGCCGGGGGTGAATGGCTATTTGAATCTTCCGTTGGAAGACACCGTGAAGTTTGTTCAAGGCATGATGCGCGGTCGGAAAATCTCCCAACCGCAAACTGCTTTCAGCAGCGAGTGGGAAACGAACGGCTACGCCTTCCGGGGAACATTGGTTCGCACAGCGCAAGGCGACTACTTGGCAGTTGAACAGTTTCGGAAGAAGTAACGCGGTGTCCCGCCAAAAGGTGTGAAGGAATTTAGCGCTCCTCTGGGCCGGGGCGAGGAAAGGAAGCTGCGCTCGCGCTCCGCTGGCCACCCGCGCCTGCCGCACAGTCTTGAGTCACGGAGGCCGGGGGAGGGGGAGCAATGAGGGCTTGCAAGGATGGATGTTTTTGGGGATATTGGTGGCGAGGTCAACCACAAGATGCAGGTGAATGAAGCCATAGGCGCGTGGGCAATCGTGGAGGAGGGAGTAGCCCCGCAGTGTATGGGCCAATGGGTGCGGTGCGTACGCACGTATGGGGGTGGATTTGTCGGGGACGACGCAGGGGGCGGGGGTGTGGGTGGTTTGGTGGCGACGGTGATTCACAACGGCCCGAATGCGGGGGTGTATTTTCCGGTGTATGACGGGAATGGGAATGTGATGGGCTACGTACGGGCGTCTGACGGCATCATGATTGCCCAATACGAATACGGCCCGTTTGGCGAGCTCCTCCGCGCTACCGGCCCCCTGGCCCAGACGTTCAATCATCTCTTCTCCACCAAATACTTTGACTGGGAAACCGGCCTCTCTTACTACGGCCACCGCTACTATTCCCCACCCCGGCCGGTGGCTTTCCAGAGACCCCATCGAGGAAAAGGGGGATTGAATCTCTATGGGTTCGTCCAAAACAACCCAGTTCGTTATGTTGACCCGTTCGGTTTATATCTCAAGCGATATCCTGGCAGCCCGGACGTCTTTTGGAACAAATGGACAAAAGCGGAACGTGATGCGTGGTTCAAGGATTTCAAGGACACTTTCGGGCCGCTTATCAGTATGATGGCAGAGCGGCACTGCGTTCTTAAGGAGCTCCTATCTACCGTCATTGCCAATGAGATGATCGATTACAGCGAAGAGGAATATCGCACAGAAACGCAAGAGTTCGATTGGCGACCACGCTCACGAGGGCCAGGTCAAATCACCTACGACACCATTTTCCGCGAGGGTCTTTTCACTAAAGAGGAACAGAGAATTCTCCAAATTGGGCCGGACTTCATGTGCGCGATACATTGGCCTGGAGATCCAACTGCTCACATGTTTCCTCATGCCCTTAACGGGAACAACTCGGAGGTTGAGAAATGGCTGACGGTTCCACAGTTCAACATTGATGTCTCCGCGAGGTTGTTGAAGGGCTATCTCGACAAAATTTGCAAGTCGGCTGAGAGCGGGACGATGTCTCCGAGTTTTAAAAACGACGTTGCCCCAGGGTGTAATCTCGCCAACTTCTGCTGCCGAAAAGGAAAGTCCTGCAAGGACGTCGTGAAATACAATGCTCCCAGGTGTCTCATTCAAGCGCTGTCTTCCGTCTGGAACAACGGTCCGAGGCTTACTACTGTGAACGACATTCCAAACAAGGCGCCGAACGGCTACAATCACGGTCTATGGGCCGGGGACTTGGACGGCATCTTCGACCCTTAGTCCGAGACGAAGGCTTCATTTATGCCTGGTCGATTAAGTATAAAACACAAGCCGTTTTGGCTTGCGCTGCTGTGCATAATGTTCGTCGTTTCATGCACTAAGTTCGTTGCAGAGAAACGATTTTTAGATTCGATTGGCGTTTCAAACCTCAAGACTTACGCCAATGACATGCAAAAGAACGAGGTTTGGAATACTCTGAAGGGACAGCCAGCACCGAAATCTCTATGGCTTCCTAGTTTTGCGAGCAATGGAGTGCTTCAAGTAAGGCCCTATCTTTCCGGCGTGCTTTTTGTTTTGGAGTCGCAGAACGGGTTGGAGCGCGGTGTTTACGTTCTTGCTGAAAAGGGGAAATACCGGAAGACGGCAGCGGAATCAATTTTTCCCGCATTCAGAGTCGTGTCTACTGGTTCGAACAAAAGCTCGTGTTCCATACATTCCGCTTGAGCAGAGAAATCCAGCAAGTCGCTAACACTCCCCGGCCGCCTCCCTGCTGCCTTTTTCCCTGGCAATCGGTTTGGCGTATGTAACCGCACCGCCAGCCCCGTTGGCGGCTTTAGGACGCTTAGGACGCCTGTTTCCGACTCCTTACACCTATGCGTGACGTCATGCGCAGGCATGACACTGGGCTTGCCCCGGTTTGATGGACACCCGGTGGGCGGGTGCGGTAGAAACACCGTGTACATGAAAAAGCCAACCTCAGCCAACCGCAGGAACCCGCCCCGGGGTTGGCCAAACCCCATCCCCAAGCCAAACGCTACGACGACGCCTTCAAGCGGCTGGCCGAGGAGCGCAGCTAAAACCTCCCTCTCCCCGGGGAGAGGGCTTGGGTGAGGGGCGGTTTTCCCCTTCGTTCCCTTCGTTTCCTTCTGTTCAACATTCGTGTTCATTCCTGTTCGTTCGTGGTTGCTCTCCCCCTTCACACGCTCTGACCCCTTTGACCTCTACCCCATCGTAGAAGAAAGCCAAGGTGAGGGTCTGTAGCGCAGGCGTCCTCGCCTGCGGGTTCACGGAGCCTCCCGGCTCCGTGATTGCAGAACTGATAAGGTCAAGCGGACCCGTTCGGAAACAACAAACCGTGCGTTAATCTTTCATGCGCCGTAACGCAGGCGTGCACGAATCGCAAGGTGGGAATTGGCCTGCGAGACGCAGGCGGTATCCGCTGCGCGGGACGGGACGCCTACGCTACATGGGGTACGCCTTGCGCTACGAAACCGCTCCTATGGCCTAGGTGAGGCAAGCCAAAAGCCGATTTGGGGGCGAATGAGGGCTTGAAGGGGAGGTGGTTTTGGGGGATATTGGGTTCGAGGTCAGCCACAAGATGCAGGTGAATGAAGCCATGGGCGCGTGGAGAGTCGTGGAGGAGGGAAATCGCCCCGAAGTGCATGGGCCAACGGGCGAGGTGCGCACGCACGTATGGGGGTGGATTTGTCGGGGACGACGCAGGGGACGGGTTCGATTTCAGGAGGGTTGCAAGCGGGGTTGGCGCACGTTGTTGGTCTCGGGGAGCACACGCCTCCGGCGTGTGCCCTTCGGCGTCCCGCCGAAGGGAAATTATTCCTCCACACGTCGAATGCGGCCACAGAGCAACGCTCGTCAGAACACGAATACGGCCCGTTTGGTGAACTTCTTCGAGCCACTGGCTCCCTGGCCCAGACGTTCAATCACCTCTTCTCCACCAAATACCACGATTGGGAAACTGGCCTCTCTTATTACGGCCACCGCTACTACTCCCCACCCCCGGCCGCTGGCTAAGCCGCGATCCACTCGAGGAAAAAGGTGGGCTGCATCTCTATGCATTCGTCCTGAATGACCCAATCAACGATTTCGACATCTATGGCCTGTGGACCAAGGAGGGCGTTCTAAAATACCTGTGCTGCTGTCGCAGGTGGGTCGTGGACGACTGTCTCGCAAAGAAAACAGTCATCGGTTTCGATGAAATCAAAGTCACGTATGACAAATACGAGAAGAAGCAGAACGGGAAGAAGGGAAAGTATCTTGGGAAGCACGAATACTATCTGGCAGGGAAGAACGACGGGAGAATCTGGGTGGACAACACGTTGAGCGACGGTGATGCTGCTGCGACGTTGCTCCACGAATGCGAACACGACAGGATCACTGCCCCCAGTGTCGTTGAGGAGGAGGTGCAAGTGCGTATTGCTGAAGAGTGGTTTCGGATTCAGATGGGTTTGCCAGAGGCAGAACCCGGATTCCGGACATCCATTTCCCTTTGTATCGTTCCCCTTTCGCTGACCGTCCCGAATCAAGAGGCCATTACGAAGTGGGTCGAGCAAGCCTACGCACACAGAAATCCGGACTCGCCATTTATCTATGAGAACCGGAAGGAGGATGTTAAGGGCAAGAAAGTGGTCAGCGGATGGAAATGTCCGGACGCAGCCCAGTAGGAGACCGCCATGAGAATCCGGCATTTGTTTGCACTCTGTTCAGTGGCCTTGGTCTGCGGATGCGCAAACGAGACTGCGATGAAAACCAGTTCAGACGCGAGGAATACAGCGGCTGGGATCTGCGTGGCCGTGCAGAACTACATCACGGCGCAGAGCACCATTGAGCCCGAACTCAAACGCGAGTTGGCTGTAGTAAACATGGAATCCCTCGCGCTCGACGAGAACGGAATGACCTTCGGTTTTGGGGGACTGTGGCGTTTTGATCCGGCCAAGAACAAACTGACAAGTTCGGGCTATCGCATCGGCGATGAGCACACGTGGTATGAAGTCCGTTTGGAGTCCGTTGCTGGCAAGTTGCGCGTTAGGGACGTCAAGAAACAACGCGAGACTGTGAAGTAGTGAGGTCGGCTGTCCCGCACAAACGGTGTAAGGGATCTAGCGCGCCTGATACCGTCTCCAAGGTTGTTCAGAAGGGCACGGAGCGGCGCCCCGGGAAGCGGGAGCGCCGCGCCCTGGTGAACAACTGGGCGGCGGGCCAGATTGAGTCAGGCAGTCGCCGCTTTGCCCCGACGCTTCACGGTCATAGCCGCGCAGCCCAAACAAGGGCCAGCCTGAGATCACCGGTGGCGGCGGGGGCGTCCGGGCAACCTCTGAGAGAACCGCACCCCATGAGGGTCCCCGTAATAGGGTCCATGTATCAGGTCGAGGCCGTCCCCGGCACGCGGCGAAGCGTCTGCCGCAACGAAAGGGTCGGCTTGGCGGGGTCGCATCGGAACATTCAACCATGGGGACGCCGCCACGTGCGGGCAGAAGCAAGGAGAGCTTGGTTTACGATGCGCGTTGTGCGATACCAAGGCGGTCAGTGTCCGTGCCGAGCCAGCTGGGCCGACGGCTGGCCAAGCGGTGGCGCAGGCGTCCCGCAGAGGCCGGACCGCGGAGCACCGTTTTGCGGCGGCAAGATCGTGATGTATTGCGCCGCCTGCCCGGCACAACGGTAAGATGACGACGCGGCTACAACTACAACAACCCGGCGATGGGAGGCGAGGCTGCACGAACGCCACTTGGGCCGGGCGAACTATCGCTACGACACGTCGCCGTCACCCCGCGTGTCGAAGACCTGCCTGCGCTCGAGCCGCAGGTTGGCTAAGTAGAGACCCCATCGAGGAACTAGGGCTTGAACTGGTGCGCGGCGTAATGGACTCGGCAAAGGATGACCTATTTGCCGACGACGGTCCAAACTTATACACCTACGTCAGAGACGACCCGGCGAACAAGTTTGACCTGCTGGGGCTGGCTGCGGGAATCCCTCCTGGACAAGGCATCAGCATTCCGCCCAGCGTTCCCAACACGGCAGACCTTGCAAATGCTGTGAAGAGGTATAACGCCGCCTGCAAATGCGGAGACGCTCCATCGGATTTCGATTGTTACACAATTTGTGACGCGTTTTACGGCAACATCTCGCCGACCTTGGTCGCGAACTGCATGCTGAACTGTGGCGACTGTAGCTTGGGGAAATTCATGGGGAAGAATCCTCCAGGGAGCAAGAAGAAGAAAAAGCCGCAGCCGAAGAAATAAAGAGCGTGTTATGAAGACGTTTGGACTGATACTTATTGCTGGAATCACTTTGTTGCTGACGGCCTACGCCGCAGAGCACTTGCAAATCACAACGAAGAAACAGAGCTTTCCCGAGAAACAACTTTCCGTTGAAAGAACCTATCGCGGCAACCAATGCATTGTCTTGGAGATGACTGAGGGCGGCAAGAGGACGAGAGCCTTCAGGGTCAACGGGAAGACTGTCATGGCGGAATCCGATGAGGAGGGCGATGGCTTTTTGAAAGCTTCATGGTGTTTGATCCTGGAACCGAAGATTTCGAATGGTTCACTAGAACAACGAACAACATCGTGCGTCCAGTTGCGTCGGAAAAACTTCAAGAAGCCAAGTCTAAGAAAAAGGCTGCCGACAAAGCGCTTCCGACCTGATCGATAAGTGATCCCGCCGGTGTCCCGCACTAACGGTGTGAAGGGATCTAGCGGTGCTCAGGCTGCGGCGGAGGAAGGTCAGCCAGTTGCGCCAGTTGTTGGCTTTGGCTGAAGGGCCGAAGGCGTAAAGATTGCGTAGCGCAGGCGTCCACGCCTGCGAGTCCCGCCTGCGTCCCGCAGGCTGGGGGCAAAGGGGCGAATGAAGGCTTGAAGGGGTGGGGGATTTGGGGGATATTGGGTGCAAGGTCAGCCACAAGATGCAGGTGAATGAAGCCATAGGCACATGTGCAGTGTCGAAGGTGGAAAGTTGTCCCGAAGTGCATAGGACAAGGGTGCGGTGCGCACGCACGTGTGGGGTGGATTTGTCGGGGACGACGCACGGGGCGGGGGCGTGGGTGGTTTGGTGGCGACGGTGATTCACAATGGCCCGAATGCGGGGGTGTATTTTGCGGTGTATGACGGGAATGGGAATGTGATGGGCTACGTACGGGCCTCTGACGGTGGCGTGGTGGCCCAATACGAATACGGCCCGTTTGGCGAGCTTCTCCGCGCCACCGGCCCCTGGCGCAGACCTTCAATCATCTCTTCTCCACCAAATACTTTGACTGGGAAACCGGCCTCTCTTACTACGGCCACCGCTACTACTCCCCACCCCGGCCGGTGGCTCTCCCGCGATCCGATTGGAGAAGTGGGTGGGTTGAACCGCTACGGTTTTGGTAGCAATGATCCAAATAACAACGTTGATCCTTTTGGTCTTCAAATATTGAGGAAACACCCTCATGAATATGATGCCATTGATTGAGCAGCAATCCAAGCATTGCAGGAGGCGCACTTTTTACCCGCACTGACCCGGAGCACCGCGAACACGGTGGTAGAATATGTAAATGCTGCCGGCGAGGCCAGGTGTCATACATTTTCACTATGGGGCGCTCCTCATTTTCATGGAAAGATCGCTTGAAAAGGCAAAGGGAACTTCGGATAAAATACAGAAATTCTAACCTAGTGGTGGTAGGATTAATATCCGAAGGCGAACTGCCTCTTTGCCCGCAAGACTGCGAAGAGGTTGGTTATTATCATACACATCCGAGCGGAGGCAGCCACAACGAAGAGGATAAGGATTTGGCGTGGTTTGGAATGAAAAGATCATATGTGGGTGGGGAGGGCGCGATTTCCTTGGCAAAGTATATTAGTTTGATCCCGATAATAACACGGAGTATGTGTTTAACTTAAAATCCAAGTAACGTTATGAAACATCAGAACTTGTTTGCCTTAATTTTTGCATGCGTTTGCACGTTGTTATTTGGTGCAGAACCAATCCGCGTTGCTCCTGAAAGGGAGTATGTTTCAATGATTGACGTTATAGCCAATAAATCCAACTATCACAATAGAAGCATCGTTATAAAAGGATACTTTAAGATAAGAGGCGAAACATGTGCAATATTTCTTTCTCGCGATGACGCGCTGAATGGCGTTACTAAAAATGCCATTTGGTTTGACATCGATTCATCCACTGTATCAGGCAAAGACATTATAAAATACGAAGGTAAGTACGTTATGGTTGCAGGTATATATACTACAAACAGGAACGGACATTTAGGGCTGTATTCTGGCGAAATGATCCAGGTGAAGGCCATGAGAAGTAATTAGCGCAAGAGCGGACAAGGACTAACGACAACATAGCCTGCCATTGCAATTGCGCAAACCAGTGCCAATCCTCTTCTTCCCTCGTCAGGCCACCGGCCTGCGCATACCCGACGATTGGGCATTGCTGGTGGAAGCTGCGGGAAAGGCGCAGTCATACCCTGGGCTTGCGCCGGTTAGATGGACACCCGGTTAAGGCGGGGGCGCATGGGTTTTTAGTTCACGTAACGTGGGGTCAAGATGTTGCGGGTGATTTATGTTGCGGTGAAGACAAACCCCGGTGGGCAATCGGAGACGTACGCGCGGGAGGTGCGGATGCGTCCGGCGTCGGTGGTGGGTGTGAGGAGGCAGGTGGGATTGGCGTCGGCGGGACGCTCCCGCTCTGCGGGACGAGACGCAGGCGCTCCCCGAGACCGGTTGTCCAAGTCTTGGACGCAGGTGAGCAAGGTGGTGCAGAACAAGGTGGGCGGGGTGTGGTGTTTGGTTTGAATTCACGCAAAGGCGCGAAGGCGCGAAGACGGGGAGTGGGAGGTGTCGGAGGGTGCGGTTCGGTTTCTTGCGTGTTTCAGCTAGCTCACGGCTTGGTGCATCGTAAAACAAGATTAGGCCTGCGGGGAGCAGGCCGGACTCGCAGCCGTACGCCTTCGCCTCTTTTGAAACTTATAACAACCGCACGCGGCTCTACAGCGCGGTTGGTTACCCATCCCCTAGGCACTTTGAGAGCCAAATCCACTCAATACAACCCATGCGCACCGCCTCCTCAAGGTGTCCATCAAACCGGGGCAAGCCCACAAAGACGCCTGGGGTGGAGTTGACTCCGGCGGGACGCTCCCGCTTTGCGGGACGGGACGCAGGCGCTCCCGAGACCACAAGGCAAAGTCTATGACGAGGGTGAGCAAGGTGGTATGGAACGAGGCAGTCGGGGTGTGGTGTTATGGTTTCAATTAACGCCAAGGCGCAAAGACGCCGGGGGTGAAAGTCTTACTGCGGCGTCAAGTAGTGCAGGCGTCCACCCATGTAGCGCAGGCGTCCTCGCCTGCGAGTAATGCCTGCGTCCCGCAGGCCGGGGGCAAGGGGAGCAATGAGGGCTTGAAGGGATGGGGGATTTGGGGGATATTGGGTTCGAGGTCAGCCACAAGATGCAGGTAAATGAAGCCATAGGCGCATGGGCAATCGTGGAGGAGGGGAATTGTCCCGCAGTGCGTGGGCCAAGGGGCGAAGTGCGCACGCACGTGTGGGGGTGGATTTGTCGGGGACGACGCAGGGGGCGGAGGGTGTGGGTGGTTTGGTGGCGACGGTGATTCATTACGGCCCGAATGCAGGGGTGTATTTTCTGGTGTATGACGGGAATGGGAATGTGATGGGTTACTTGCGGGCGTCTGATGGAGTGTTAGTGGCCCAATATGAATACGGCCCGTTTGGCGAACTTCTTCGTGCCACGGGCCCCTGGCCAAGGACTTCAATCATCTCTTCTCCACCAAATACTTTGACTGGGAAACCGGCCTCTCTTACTACGGCCACCGTTACTACTCCCCCACCACCGGACGTTGGCTCTCCCGCGATCCCATTGGGGAAGATGGCGGCATCAATCTATACGGATTCGTTGAGAACGATCCGATTTCTGAGGCTGACTTGTTTGGATTGAGCCCGTTCACCGCGACTTCTGGTTGCAAACGGACGGCTCTACGTGCCTCGCTGACTATTCCGGGATGGATGAATCCCGTGTTGATCACGATCAGCAACATTGACCGATGGGATTTCACTCACGGCGATTACACTGAATGTTCGGTCTGCTGTTCCAAAGGCGGCTTCGGGAAAACCGCGACAATCAATGCGGGCTTGCTCCTCGAGATGAAGTTCTCAGGTCGGAAGATTCCTCTTGGTATTGCTACGTTCGAGTATGGGCTTTTGGGCGGATCGGCGGTTCTGGCGGGCTCTACGGTGGCTACAGCACCTGTGACAAGACTGCGTATGGAGGCGGGTGTGTTGCATTTTCTGGAGAAATTGGTTTGCTAGCTTCTATTGAAGGAGGGCGGTTATGGGGGTGGAAATTGGGGCTGGGGCAAGAGGTGGCTTTCGGTTTGCATATCAGATGTGCCTGTTTTGCACCGCTGACGGATGTGCGTTGCGCCATCGTGTTTGCGGCGCGCTAAGAGGCAGGTATTGGGGCAGTGTGAAGGTCGGGAAACGGAAATGGGAGGTTCATCGGGAATACAGCATCAACTCATGCACGCCTTGGGGATACATCGCAGGTATTCCGCAGCCAGGCGAACCCGATGTTGCTCCGCCGATCTCAAGCGACTGAAGAGCCTCCAAATGACAGAGAGTGGCCCAAAACCCTTCGTTAAACTGCAAAGCGGAGAGCGGCTGGACGCGGTCTCGGAAGAATTACTGTCCGAGATACTTAAAAGCTCCACCCGGAATACAACGGGAGAGCCACATTCCATTTGAGCGACCAAGAATGGATATCCGTTAATGGCTGCGTATCCGAAGGGTTTGCAATGTCATTCAAACGCCCTGGTCAACCAGATGTAGCCTACTGTTCCAAAATGTTGTCCGTCGCAGAAGCTAAGCGTGTCCTGACTTCCTTCCTCCGTGGAGACCCCGGATGGAACGCGGGATTGCCGTGGAAGCTGGAGAAGCGCACCAGCAATCGTCTGATAATAGTGCTGGTGATTTGCGTCGTGGCTTCGATCATTGTCTTTTTCGTATTCGATTTGCTCGAATGGTGGTAACGCAGGTTGCAGGAGAAATGCACAACGCAGCTGTCCCGCCAAAAGGTGAGAATGAGGTTAGCGCCCTCTGGGATGGGGCGGAGGAAAGGAAAGGCCGTGCTGTTTCGCTGGCCACCCGCGCCTTGCCGCACAGTCTTGAGTCACGGAGACCGGAGAGGGGGAGCAATGAGGGCTTGAAGGGAGGGGGTTTTGGGGGATATTGGGTTTGAGGTCAGCCACAAGATGCAGGTGAATGAAGCCATAGGCGGGTGGGCAATCGTGGAGGAGAAAAATTGTCCCGCAGTGCATGGGCCAAGGCGCGAGGTGCGCACGCACGTGTGGGGGTGGATTTGTCGGGGACGACGCACGGGGCGGGGGCGTGGGTGGTTTGGTGGCAACGGTGATTCACAACGGCCCGAATGCGGGGGTGTATTTTCCGGTTTATGATGGCAACGGAAATGTGATGGGTTACGTACGGGCGTCTGACGGCATCATGATTGCCCAATACGAATACGGCCCGTTTGGCGAACTTCTCCGCGCTACCGGCCCCCTGGCCCAGACCTTCAATCATCTCTTCTCCACCAAATACCACGACTGGGAAACCGGCCTCTACTACTACGGCCACCGTTACTACTCCCCACCTCCGGCAGGTGGCTGTCACGGGACCCAATTGCGGAAGCAGGAGGTTTGAACCTGTATGCAATGGTTGGAAACGATCCTATTAGGTTGATTGATATCCTTGGGCTGGTTGAATATAAGTTCGAGGTTGTTAGGGGCGATCCGACTAGCGACGCTTCCATTTTAGGAGCATCAGGGCGTTGGGGCCAACCTTGGTGGTGTGCGGACGGCAGTTATACGATTTCGGATGCTCTCGCTTATTCAACAGTGACAATCACCTCGCGCGATGCTGGGGAGGAGCATGCAACACCGTGGACAAGCCAGAATCAGCGGGCACTATTCTTCTGTATTTGCGGGAGGAAGATTGCCCTGGAACATTCGATGTCCAAGTAAATGGCCTAATCAGTGTGAGTGGAACCGGGCCTCGCAGCGCCGCCAATGGTAAGTTTGAAGCTGGCGGCAAGCGCATTTTGATGCCTTTGGGACAACCACCGCGCCTGTGACACGAGCTGCGGCTGCAAATTTCCGGATGACACTCAACAAGCGTTGGAAGCTAACCGCCAAATACACTCCAACAATTTCCTTCCCCAGGATAACGGAACCCGTAGCACCGGCACTGCTTATGGTGTAGTGCAGTACGTTTCAGCAACGCGGACGGGATCAAAGTAAATTAACTCAGTCACGTAATTTGACACGATGCAAAGACTGTTATGCGTTCTTTCGATCTGTCTGCTGTGCTCCTGTAACCAGACCAACCCGAATATCGACCTGCTGGATGCTGCTGAGGCGGGCAACCTTCCGGGAGTCAAGGCGGCGCTGAGGGCAGGTGCAAACGTGAACTACTCGTCTCCTGTGAAGTTCGGCTGGACACCGTTGCTGGCGGCTGTGTTTCACAATAACACGAACGTCATACCAGAGTTGCTCGCCGCTGGCGCAGATATAAACTTAGCGTCAAAAGACGGGGAGACGCCGTTGATGATGGCAGTGAGTCGGGGTGATGATTCTGTTGGGCTTGTGAAATACCTGATCGACAAAGGTGCCGATATAAACCGCAAAGACAACTCAGGCCGAACCGTCATTGACTTGGCAAACGCTCTCCCACCAAAACCAAAGATTGTTGGGGTATTAGCAGAAGCCCAAAGGACGGGACAACTCAGCATATCGCCGACTGCACAAACGAACACGGCACGTTGAATATTTGTTCTCCCCGTCGCCAAGAATGCCGGCTTTAATTTCCCTTGAACGAGGAAAGAGCTAAGCTCTCGGACTGAATTTCCGGGTTTGGTCCCCTGGCCGACGTTGTGGTTTGGGTATGATTGGATGGAGCGGCGGGTGAGCAAGGTGGTGTCGAACCGGGTGAATGGGGTGTGGCAGTTGCAAAGACGGTGGAAATATGTGTATGATGGATGGAACATGATCGCCGAAGTCGAAGAAGTGACGGGCGAGGTGCGCACGCACGTGTGGGGGTGGATTTGTCGGGGACGACGCACGGGGCGGGGGCGTGGGTGGTTTGGTGGCGACGGTGATACACAACGGCCCGGATGCAGGGGTGTATTTTCCGGTGTATGACGGCAACGGGAATGTGGTGGGGCTGGTGAATGGCGCAACCGGAGCATGGGCGGCGGAGTATGAGTATGGGCCGTTTGGGGAGCCGATTCGCGCCACCGGGCCGGTGGCGTTAGTGAATCCGTTCCGGTTTTCGACGAAGTTTTGTGACGACGAGACGGGGCAGTATTACTACGGCCACCGTTACTACCATCCCCACACTGGCAGGTGGCTCAGCCGCGACCCAATTGGAGAAGGAGGTGGACTGAACTTGTATGGGCTGGTGAACAACCAACCGGTCCACTTCGTGGACCCGCACGGGCTTTGGGGCATCAAGATTGGCCGTGTGCACCTTGGTTGGGGCGAGCCCACGTATGTGTTCGACCGGGAGGTATGGCAAGAAATCAAGGAGCGGTGGCACACCGGCTTGGATGCGATAGGGGTCATTGAGCCGACCCCGTTGGCCGACGGTTTGAACGCCCTTCTTTATGCCATGGAAGGGGGATGGGGCAATGCGGGAATCAGCGCGGTGGGCATGGTGCCTTTCCTGGGTGACGGGGCCAAGCTGTGCAAGTATATTGGCAAATATGGTGCTAAAGCCGCAGAAAGGGGACTCCTTAGCAGGACCTCCGGGGAGCCACGGAAAGCGGCCTGTTCCAGCGAATCCAAACGGCCTTCCAACGCAACGGAGGTGTGATGCAAGCTGATGCGGAGAGCACACGGTTGCTGCGATCTCTCGGCGCGGAGGGGGCAACGCTGGACTCCTCAACCATCCTGCTTCGGCAGAACCCGAGCACGTCGGCTGTGTATGAGGAACTCATTCACAGCGCGCAATTGAGGCGAGGAATGACCGACGTCACTCGGATGGAGATCGAGGCGGCTGAGAAGCTGATTCGGTTTCGGCACGGCTACGGAATACCGAATGCAGAAACTCGACAGACGATTGAACGGCTGCGTCAACTGCGAGGTGGCCAATGAACGATCCTCGCGCGTTGACAACGTTCTTGGTTGAGGAAGTGGGCGTCCTCCATCAGGGCAAAGTGGCGCTTGCCGGTGTCGTCCATGGGCAGCCCGTCACCCCCGGAATGCGTGCTGTCGTTCTGACTGACGCGGAACAATTGACCGTCGAAGTCGTTTCCATCGGCATCGTTGATCCACCTCCACCAAATCCTGACAAGAAGTTGTTGCAGGTGCGAGTCTCTGGCGGAGACGCACGGTCGCTCAGGTCCAAGATGCTCTATCTCAAGTGAAGACGCAGCTACAGTTACGACTCCGGTTCGCGATGTTTGTATGGGCGTTCCTGACGGCAGTCGTCTTCGTCTTGCCCGTTACCATGGCCTATGACGGGCACTACGACACGATACCCTACGACACTGGTGAAGCCGCTATCAGCTACGACGCCATTCCTTCGCTCGCCGCAAGCGACGAGAGAGCCGAAGTGTCTGGTGATCGTGTCCCCTTTGCCGGTTTCACCGAATTTCTTGCCGCAAATAGGGCACTGCGACTGCCAGCCACCGATACGACGCTGGCTGGAACTCGCACACTTGGCTATACGACTCCCAGCGGGAATGTTTTTCTTCAGCCGGGGTTATCGAGAGCCGAGCAGCTTTCAACGCTCCGGCACGAATCAGTTCACGCCTTTTTCTCGCCAAGAGGGAGCGGGCCTGTGGCGACGTTCAGGCAAAACCTTGGCCAATGGGGGTACGACAACTCGCAGTTGCTACGCTTCACGGAGGAGGCAATTGCCGAAACCTACGGAAGTGGAAGTCTGCTACAAGGACTGCGACATCCGTTCGTGAACGGCTATGGCATTACTCCAGGCGGCTTGCTGTTGGAAGGTGGAGTTGTTGGGGGCGGCATTTTTGGCGCAGGCTACCTCGGCTCACAAGGAGGCAACTGATATGGTCACCAAAGAAAAAGCCTTGGAAATCGCGCGTGAAGAATGCACGCGGCGAGGATGGCCTTGGAACGAACAGACATCCGTGAAGTGGAGTTTCTTTTCCTACACAGTATGGGGCGGTGGCCGAAAGGGTGGGAATCTCTACATCAAGATTCGGAAGCGAGACGGCCAGATTATAAGCGCAACAATGACGCCGAGATAGCGTGAACCACATTCTTGCATGCCTGCTGGCGCTGCTCTTTTCATTGAGCGGCCCGGCAATGAAGGGAAATGCCGTAATTTGGCACTCCCTCTTGCCGCAAAGACGGCAGTGCATGGGCACCACCCGCTGCCAAAGTTCTTGGGCGGCGATGCTAGCCAACTCCTGAGCAAGCTTGACCCGAAAATCCACACCGAGTTCCATCAAATCCTCCGCCAGAATCTCAAGGACGCCGGAATACCGCTGAACGTTGGTAGGAAAGGAGGCAGTGCGGCGGATTGGGCGCAATACATGCAGTTCAATCCTGGTGGTCAACGCACAGCTTTCGACTCGGTTCTCAACGCATCGCGGGCCATTGACACGAAATACAGCACACAGATCACCCAGGACATGTGGAAGAACATCATGTCAGGGAGCTTCACGCCGTATCCATGAGTGTCTTTTTCAAACTGTCGTCCACGACCATGAATCCTTGCAGCATGGTCAAGCCTGCTTACGAACAGGCCCGAAGGACTTGGCTTTGCACTGGGTGCGCATTCCCGAAGGCCGATACGAAGGAGGTTGATGCGACCATTCAGGAGGAAAAGCCGGACAACACGCCCCTGAACATGATCAGTGGGTGTGGTGTCGGAATCGCCCGCAAAGACTTCTTGTTTTCGTTCGGTGAGGATTTGGTCCGCCAGCATCTCTATCTCGGCCAGGTGTTTGCTCCTGACAAACGCCCGCTGGAGAGTTGGGTCACGTTTGTCGGTCGCCATCGAATCATTGTCCGTGGCTCGAAGAACGCGGGCGTTCGGCGCTGTGCGGAATGTGGCAGGAATGCCTATTTCGCAATGGGTCAACTCTACCTATATCCGCTCCCGCCAGAAGGCGTCTCGATTTTCGATGCCGGGAATGGCGTTCTGGTTGTTACCGAGCAACTCGTCCGCCAACTGAACCTGAACGCATGGCGAAAGTTGGATTGCACGAGACTCTTCGTGCCGGACTACCCCGAAGATGGATTGGTGGAACTGAAGGCAATGTGAGCTCCGCTGTTCCTCCCATACGGTCAAGACAGAGTAGCGGTAGGCGGCACTCCCGCCCCGGCCCTGGCCGCTGGCCACGGGCCGAAGGGGCTGAGGGCTGGCCCCGATCTGGGCGACTGTGACGGTCATGATCCTGGCGCTGCTTTGCGACACGCCACCTGACAAGGCAATGGAGGGTGAACGCCAGCAAGTGGTTCTTGTGGAGGCGACAAGGGGCAGTTTTCGGGGTGTCATTGTGGACGACGCTCTTGACGCGGGGTCAAGAGGGTGGTTCAGGCGAGCGACCCGGTGCTGGGGATGGCCGTGCCGGTCACGCGGACGACGAGGAGGATGACCCTTCAGCCGCAGTCGCTGCCGCTGTTTGGTGGGCCTCGGCGGCGACGAGAGGATGGAGCCATGAAGGCTTGATTTAGGGCGTGGGAATAGAGGGCGAGAGCGGGGTTGGAGTTGACTTCGGCGGGACGCTCCCGCTTTGCGGGACGGGACGCAGGCGCTCCCGAGACTGGTTGTCCAAGTCTTGCATGCGGGTGAGCAAGGTGGGGACGAACGAGGAGAATGGGAGGCTGGGTTTGAATTAACGCCAAGGCGCAAAGGCGCGAAGACGCAGGGAGTTGAAGGTCTTACTGGGCGTCAAGTAGCGCACGCGTCCCGCCTGCGGGTTCACGGAGCCTCCCGGCTCCGTGATTGCAGAACTGATAAGGTCAAGCGGACCCGTTCGGAAACAACAAACCGTGCGTTAATCTTTCATGCGCCGTAACGCAGTCGTGCATGAATCGAAAAGTGGAAATTGGCCTGCGGGACGCAGGCATCACCCGCAGGCGAGGACGCCTACGCTACATGGGGTACGCCTTGCGCTACGAAACCGCCCCTAGACTTCGGCCTACGTGAGGCAGACCAAAGGCCGATTTGGGGGCGAATAAGGGCTTGAAAGGGTAGGGGATTTGGGGGATATTGGGCACGAGGTCAGCCACGAGATGCAGGTGAATGAAGCCATAGGCGCGTGGGCAATCGTGGAGGAGAGGAATTGTCCCGCAGTGCGTGGGCCAAGGGGTGCGGTGCGCACGCACGTGTGGGGGTGGATTTGTCGGGGACGACGCACGGGGCGGGGGCGTGGGTGGTTTGGTGGCAACGGTGATTCACAATGGCCCCAAGGCGGGGGTGTATTTTGCGGTGTATGACGGGAATGGGAATGTAATGGGTTACGTGCGGGCGGCGGATGGGGTATTGGTGGTCCAATACGAATACGGCCCGTTTGGCGAACTCCTCCGCGCCACGGGCCCCTGGCCCAGAACTTCTATCACCTCTTCTCCACCAAATACTTTGACTGGGAAACCGGCCTCTGTTACTACGCTTACAGATATTACGGTCCGACTAAGGGAGGTGGCTGTCCAGAGACCCGATAGAGGAGATGGGCGGCCCGAATCTCTACGGATTCGTTTACAATCGACCAATAACCCACATTGACACCGATGGTCGTTTGGTTGGCGAATCTGTCGGAGTAGCGACTACACTTGGGACTTCATCTTCTGGCGGTGCTGGAGTTACTATTACGGTGACGGCTGGTGGAGGTGCCGCCGCCACAACTGCCACTGTAAGTGCTGGCACTGTCCTTGGTGCGGGAACATTATCTTTAGGGGCCGGTGTCGGAGCCGGTTACTTGATCGGCTATTTTCCAGTAGATGGTACGACACTAAATCAATACAATCAGGAAGGGTGGTCACAAATACTTGCTCCATTATATGCACAAGATGTCCAACCTGTTCAACGCACCCCGGAGCAAATTGGGCAGGCTGCAGCGAATGCCGCGAATGCGGCGGCAGCAGATATTGACAAGAAAGCCGCCACTAAACTAGACAAAGACTCCTGCTGTACGGATGACGCAAAACGCAAGTGCGATTGTAAGGCAATTAAGCACATTACCCTATATGTAGTGCCACGTCGTGGCGCCCCGGGGTTTCATTTGGTCATGCCTTTGTTTCTATACCCGGCATGGGATCAAGAGGCTGGAGCCCTGTACGTCTTCCGAGTCCACTAAGTGAAGTTCTCCCTGGAGTTGCGCAGGATGATTCCTTTTTGATACCGTACGCAAAAGTAGCAAAGAGATATCGTGCATGTCCGTCTAGTGTTGCGGCAACCATTGCTAGCGTTGGTGTGAATTCAAAACAGATGTATCACCTTCCCAATATCATGGGACGGAACTGTGCAGGTTGGGCTAGTCAAGTGTTGGCAAATGCGGGTTTTGCAGCGCCTCAGGCACCTAACACCCCTCGCTTACACCCTGAGCAGCTCTTAGCTCCTTAACATATCACAAGTGTCATTCCTATGCTTCCAGAGGAAGTTCTTAATGCAGTGCGAGAGTTTTGTCTTGGTAAGCGCCTTGATTTTCCAGATGTTGAACTGGATCGCCTTTACAAGGATGATCCGGAATTCAGAGATAAGTATGATCGTGACCCGGTTATCCAGGAAGCCCTGAAGAATTGGTCTCATTTCATAAACCGTCGAAAACCCGAAACGTGAGCCCTTTTATTTATCCCTACTGCTTCCAAACATAGCCAGAGTATCCCCTTGGCGCGATCAGACACACGCTTAGGACGCCTGTTTCCCACCCTTTACACATATGCGTGACGTCATGCGCATGCATGACACTGGGCTTGCCCCGGTTTGATGGACACCCGGTGGGCGGGTGCGGTAGAAACACCGTGTACATGAAAAAGCCAACCTCAGCCAACCGCAGGAAGCCGCCCCGGGGCGACCAAACCCCATCCCCAAGCCAAACGCTACGACGACGCCTTCAAGCGGCTGGCCGAGGAGCGCAGCTAAAAATCCTCCCTCTACCCACGGGGAGAGGGCTTGGGTGAGGGGCGGTTTTCCCCTTCGTTCCCTTCGTTTCCTTCTGTTCAAAATTTGTGTCCATTCGTGTCCATTCGTGGTTCTTGTTTCCACTTTCACGCGTTCTGCCCCCTTTTCCCTCCACCCCATCGTAGCAGAAAGCCAAGGTGAGGGTCTGTAGCGCAGGCGTCCCCGCCTGCGGGTTCACGGAGCCTCCCGGCTCCGTGATTGCAGAACTGATAAGGTCAAGCGGACCCGTTCGGAAACAACAAACCGTGCGTTAATCTTTCATGCGCCGTAACGCAGGCGTGCATGAATCGCAAGGTGGGAATTGGCCTGCGGGACGCAGGTATCACCCGCAGGCGAGGACGCCTACGCTACATGGGGTACGCCTTGCGCTACGAAACCGCCCCTATGGCCTAGGTGAGGCAAGCCAAAAGCCGATTTGGGGGCGAATGAGGGCTTGAAGGGGAGGTGGTTTTGGGGGATATTGGGTTCGAGGTCAGCCACAAGATGCAGGTGAATGAAGCCATAGGCGCGTGGGCAATCGTCGAAGAGGGGAATTGTCCCGCAGTGCATGGGACAATGGGTGCGGTGCGCACGCATGTGTGGGGAGTGGATTTGTCGGGGACGACGCACGGGGCGGGCGGTGTGGGTGGTTTGGTGGCGACGGTGATTCACAATGGCCTGAATGCGGGGGTGTATTTTGCGGTGTATGACGGGAATGGGAATGTGATGGGGTACGTGCGGGCCTCTGACGGTGGCGTGGTTGCCCAATACGAATACGGCCCGTTTGGCGAACTCCTCCCCACCACCGGCCCCCTGGCCCAGGCCTTCAATCACCTCTTCTCCACCAAATACTTTGACTGGGAAACCGGCCTCTCTTACTACGGCCACCGCTACTACTCCCCGCCACCGGCAGGTGGCCAAACAGAGACCCCATTGGGGAGTTCGGGGGATGAACCTCTACGGCATGGCGGGCAACGACCCGGTGAACTGGTTCGACGTTTTAGGCTTGTGCAAGAAGGGGGATTGCCAGGTGAAGTATTTGGGTTCGAAGAACCGCCGATTAGCGTATTTCTCAATCCAAAACTTCATGGGATCGGATTTGGGAACTCCGCCTCAAGAGATTCTTGACCTGATTCGTGACACAACTCTGGAGGAACTTTTCGCGAGATTGCCACGAGAAATCTTCCACACGATAGCGAGTCGAATCACTCTGATTCTGACCGCTGATAAAAACGCCCTGTTGCACTGGGAGCTTCGCTACAAGGCCAAAGCGGACTACGAAATACGGAAGTGCGAATGCAAGAAGCGGAACCCATGGACACTTTGGACGTGCTGCACCGAGTGGGGATGGTCAAAACCGTCAAAAGGCACGATTGACTTGAAGACCAATTATTCAGGGAGGACTTCACACCGGACGTGAACAACAGATCCGCTTTTGTCCAATCACTCACAAGCTCGTTCATCGAGTCTGTCCGCGACGGGAACAGCCAATTCGTCACCGCTGACGGATGGGGCAGAATTTTCCAGGAGGAGATCGAGAAGAAAAAGAGTGACCTCGGCTGCAAGAACATCGAGTTCGTGACCGATTTCAAATGAGCCTGCCGCCTCTCAAAGCCTTGCAATTCCTTGTCTTCGGGGGCTTATGTTTGCTGGCGCTGCTAGGATGCGGTCGGCAGAAAGCGACAGAACGTGTGCTGGAAGCGGTCAACCCTAAGGAAGTAGCGGTGACCAACGGACACGCAGCGATACTGCGACTCGGCGACGGCTACGCCGCAATCGTTCCAATCTACGTTCGACACAACGAAATCAAGTATCGCGTCTTCACCAGTTCCAACGGCGTTTTCCAAGCGAACGGAGAGCCTGTTCAGGAAGGTGTCGTCGCAACCACGACCCTGGTTGACATTGGCGGTGTTCGGGTCTTTGTCGGGTATGGCGGAGAGAACACTACGTCAGTAATGCTGGATTTTGGCGATAACACCAGTGGCATTGCAGTGTTTGCCACGAACGATCTGCGATTGGTGAATGTGTCACGACTTGAGTTCAAACAGGGCAAGCCGCTTAACCCGTCGGACTTGATGAAGGCAATTGGAGAGAAGTAGGCACGGCTGTCCCGCACAAACGGTGAATAGGAATCAGCCGCACACAGGCCGTGCGGAAGGAAGGTCGGCCATCCGGCTTCTCCTCTGTGGGCTACGGCGGGACAAGCCCGCACCTGCTTCTCGCCCCGCCTGTCGGCCACGCGCTGAAGGGGCTGCGGTTTGGCTCGGATCTGGGCGAGCGTGATGGTCATGATCCTGGCGCAGCAATGCGACACGCCACCAGAGAAGGCGATGAGCTGTAAACGGCTGGATGCCGTTCATGCGGAGGTGACAAGGCGCGGTTTTGGCGGCGTGATGGTGGACGATAGCGCTTGACGCGGGGTAAATGGGGTGGTTCAGGCGAGCGGCCTGTCTGCCGACAGGCAGGCCCGGTGCTGGGGCTGGCCGTGCTGGTCACGCGGACGACGAGTAGGAGGACCCTTCAGCCGCAGTGGCTGCCGCTGCTTGGTTGAGGACAGTGGAGACTTCAAAGGACGAACACACCTTTTTCCGACAAGGAATGATGAACGGAGACGATGTAGCGCAGGCGTCTCGCCTGCGGGTTCGCGGAGCCTCCCGGCTCCGTTACTACAGAACTGCCAACGTCAAGCGGACGCGCTTGGAAGCACTAGGCCTCGCGTCAATCTTTCATGCGCCGTAACGTAGGCGTGCACGAATCGAAAAGTGGGAATTGGCCTGCGAGGCGCAGGCCGGCCTCGCAGGCGGGGACGCCTACGCTACATGGGGTACGCCTTACGCTATGATACCGCCCTTAAACTTCGGCTTACGTGAGGCAGACCAAAGGCCGATTTGGGGGCGAATGAGGGCTTGAATGAATGGGGATTTGGGGGATATTGGTGGCGAGGTCAGCCACAAGATGCAGGTGAATGAAGCCATAGGCGCGTGGGCAATCGTCGAAGAGGGAATTGTCCCGCAGTGCATGGGACATTGGGTGCGGTGCGCACGCACGTGTGGGGGTGGATTTGTCGGGGACGACGCAGGGGGCGGGGGCGGGGGTGGTTTGGTGGCGACGGTGATTCACAACGGCCCGAATGCGGGGGTGTATTTTCCAGTGTATGACGGCAATGGGAACGTGATGGGCTACGTACGGGCCTCTGACGGCGCCACGGTTGCCCAATACGAATACGGCCCGTTTGGCGAACTCCTCCGCGCCACCGGCCCCTTGCGCAGACCTTCAATCATCTCTTCTCCACCAAATACTTTGACTGGGAAACCGGCCTCACTTACTACGGCCACCGCTACTACTCCCCACCCCCGGCCGGTGGCTCTCCCGCGATCCCATCGGGGAACTTGGTGGGCACAATCTCTACCGGTTCGTGCGGAACGACTGCGTAAACCGAATTGATGCGCTTGGGTTGATTGATGAGATCAGCACGGTTGAAGAAATCGAAGCCGAGGTCGCCTTGTTGATTCAAGACGCCAGGAATAGGGGGATGAACGTGGCGGCAGACATGCTTCAGAACTACGTGAACGGTGGTGGTGACCAAGTGTTGTCCGTTGGGTGGCTCAGAAGCTTCGACAGAGTTCGAAACGCTGAGAAGAAGAATCAAAAACACTTCGAGCAGAGCTTCAAGAAGATCGCCGCCGAAATGAAGTGTGACGAGTCGCGGACTTTCAGCGACTACTGGGATGCACTGATCAGCTACTCTGGACGCGGTTTTTCAACTGAGGAACTGTTTTGGGCATCCGGCGATTCAACACTTACGTCCTCCGGAAGTTTCAGCCTCAAGAAGAATTGTTGCGTTCAGAAGTATCGAGGCAAAGGCATCAATATGAACTGCTCCGAGGTCATCATCACGGGGAATGTTAACCACCACTGGCATGACGTGTATGACTGGCACGCAGGTTTGGGCGTTAGCATTCCGGGGCACGGGCGAATTCCTGACACTGCGATGGACAAACTACGCACCCAAGGAAGGGCGAAGAACTTCAACATGACCTCCGACTGGCGGCAGAACCTCGTCGGCAAAATCTTCAATTGCCCGAGCTACGGAGCATACTTCCAATGGACTGGCCTATGAAAACACGAATCATCGCTGCTGCCTGCGGCCTCGCAATCCTTTTGGCCATGACTGGATGCAATCGTGATTTAGTCGAGTATGAACCGTTGAAGTTGCAGACCGGTGCGCAGAACAAGCTCGTTCCCGCTCCTGAGTTGAATACACCTGCCCATCTCGAAAGCGTCAAAGTCGTCCTGAGTTTTTACGGTGAGCAATGGCAGACGAACAGCAATGGGAAGCTGTTAATCACGCGCAAGCTTTCCAACGACAAAGAGCTTGTGTGGAATTACACCAAGAAGGCCGAAGACCCGAAGTTCATCGAGAACGCGCACGCGCAAAGAAGTAAGAAGTTGGCTGACCAACAAGATGTACGCTGATGCGAAGAACACCAAATACGGCTACACCGCCGGGGGCAGGTTGGAGACCCGGTTGTGGGCGCGGGGCACCAACACCACCTATAGCTACGACAACGCGGGAGAGTTGAGCGGTGTGGACTACGGTGACACCACGCCGGACGTCACCCTCACCTACGACCGGGCCGGGCGCTTGCAGGCGGTGGCGACCAATGGGGTGACGGCGGTGCAGCGGACGCACACCTGGACGGGCTTGCTGGCAAGCGAGACGCAGGGAGAGGTGATCGTAAACTATGGTTATAATTCCCTGCGGCAGTTGGAGACGCTGAATGTGACACGGGCCGGAACCAATCTGCTGTCGGTCAGCTACCAGTACGATGAGGCGTCGCGGCTGCGGGGGTGAGCTTCGGGTCGTACACGGCAGCCATTTCGTACTGGCCAACCTCCTCGCTGGTGAGTAGTGTGGAGTGGAAGTCCGGGGCGAGTCCCCGCATCACCCACATGCGCCGGTACGACCGATTGCAGCGGCTGGTGGAGGTGGTCAACGCGCCGCCTCCCGGGCAGGTGGCGGCCACCTTTTTGTACGGGTACAACCTGGCGAACCAGCGGACGGCGGTGACGAACACCGGGGGATGCGGTGGGAATATCAATATGATTACCTGGGGCAGTTGACCAACGCGGCGCGGCGGTGGAGCGACGGGAGCCTGGTGGCCGGGCAGCAGTTTGGATACCTGTTTGATGAGGTGGGAAATCGACGGCGGACGGTGCGGGACGGGCGGGCGGGGGCGCAGGCGGTGAACCTGCTCAACCAGGTGACGGGGCGGGAGAATCCGGGTTTTGTGAACATTTTGGGCAGCGCCCACAGCGCGGCGACGGTGACGGTGAACCACCAGGTGGCGGAGCGGAAGGGGAGTATTTCCGCAAGGAACTCTATGTGACCAACGCGGGAGGGCCGGTGTGGCTGGCGGTGACGAATATAGCGGTGTTGAACCAGCCGACGAACGACTTGCTGCGCACCCACATTGGACGCCTGTTTGTGCCGCCGTACAGCGAGAGCCTGCAATATGATGCGGA
The DNA here is from genome assembly GCF_024832785.1 of Fontisphaera persica. Lineage (GTDB taxonomy): Bacteria > Verrucomicrobiota > Verrucomicrobiia > Limisphaerales > Fontisphaeraceae > Fontisphaera > Fontisphaera persica. Next base: position 2,097,413 of record NZ_CP116615.1, on the reverse strand, counting down.
CGGGAACCTGACGAGCGACGGGCAATGGTCATACACGTGGGACGCGGAGAACCGGTTGGTGGCGCAGGAGACGTTGCCGGCGGCGTACAACGCCGGGCGCCGCGGCAGAAACTGGTGTACGGGTACGACTGGATGGGTCGGCGGGTGAGCAAAGTGGTGAGCAACTACGTGTCGGGGGCATGGGTGCTGGGCTATGGCCAGCGGTTTGTCTATGACGGGTGGAACCTGGTGGCGATACTGGATGCTGCCAGTTCGGCGCGTTTGCTGACCTTTGTTTGGGGCGATGACCTGTCGGGCACGCGGCAGGGGGCGGGGGTGTTGGGGGTCTTTTGGCGGTGGTGGTGCACAGCGGGACCAATGCGGGAACGTATTTTCCGGCGTATGACGGGAATGGGAACGTGGTGGGGCTGGTGAACGGGGCGACGGGAGCGTGGGCGGCGGAGTATGAGTATGGGCCGTTTGGGGAGCCGATACGGGCCACCGGGCCGGTGGCGTTGGTGAATCCTTTCCGGTTTTCGACCAAGTATTGCGATGACGAGACAGGGCAGTACTACTACGGCTACCGCTACTACTCCCCATTGGCGGTAGATGGCTTAGTAGGGATCCAATTGGAGAAATGAGCAAACAGACTTCCAATAGCGTTTTTGTTATGACAAACATGGCGTTTGTCATCTTTGAATGGAATCTAAATATCTATGGATTTATTAGGAATGACCCCATAAGAAAGCACGATTATCTTGGATTAAGCGAGCGTGATGTCCACAATATTGTTACAAACTTTCTGCGTGGTGTTATGGAAATGTGTGAGGAAGAATATCGGTGTGATAATCGGTTTAAAAACAACCTTCTTTCATATAGCCCATGGCATAAGAATTACGCGTGTAACGATCAAGCGGATTGGATGGCGACAAGGTTAGCCTGCCAGAAATATGATGCTTCTTGGACTTTTAGTATTGTTGGGAGAGAAGATTTGCCACACACATGGGTGGTGCTTCCGGGTAATTTCAGCATTAGTTTAGCTCACGGGATTAGGTCTCCTCATTATTGGGGGAAGCAATATCCGATGACCCGAATGATCCCATAATTAATTTGATCCCTGGTATGGATTATTGTATCTTTTATTGGGACCGTGTAGAGATACACCGCATTCAATGTGAGCCTTACTTATATGAAAGAAAATTAATCAAGCGAGTGTCACTTTGGGAGCGCATGTGGGATTCTTTGATCTACGATGTGGTTAACGTTAGAATTAATCTGCTAGGACTCTGGGAGGACTAATGAATCGACCTAATGCGATCAATATTATTGTGATATTCCTTTTGGGGGCATCTAATTCTTTGCTTCATTGGTATGGGGGCATGGTTGGGGGGCAAAGTAAAAGTTTAATTTACCAAAAATCGACGAACACCAAGATATAAACAAGTTAAAAAATTATGCAAGAATAAAAATTGGTTCCTTGGTATCATCTTACAATGGCTGTAGAAGTGGACTTCATATGTCCATGGTTTTGTCAGCCCTTTCTATAATGCTTTTGTCATATAACATGATATACCTAAGGAAAAGGAATCTTCGCGAAAAACGGGATAAGTAATCTGAAATCGATGCTTTTAACCTTTACCAAGTTTGACAGGCTATCGAAAACGGCTTGTATTGGAAAATCGCTTCTAGCAGGCTGTTGAAAAAGGTGTGTTTTGGAAAATCGACCCTCGAAATCATTGAGGTTTTTGCATGTTATTTTATCTGAGAATGACTTTTTCAACACCCTGCTAATTGTCAGCGGGGAGGGATTGATATTTTGAAAACCATGCGCCGTGATGAGCCATTGAGGCGGGGGCCAGGCCAAGGCTGTGGCTGACGGTGTGGTTGTGGGCCTTGCTGTGCTTGGGCCTGGTATTGGGCGGGGGCGGGGTGGTTTGGGCGCATGTGCCAAAGGAGGGGGTGCTTTGGTTTCGAGGGTTTTTCCAACGGGACTGGCACAGGCTGTTGGTCTCGGGGAGCACACGTCTCCGGCGTGTACTCTTCAGCGTCTCGCCGAAGGGAACTGTTCACTCAACGCCTCGCAGGGGCCACCGGGCCGGTGGCGTTAGTGAATCCGTTCCGGTTTTCGACGAAGTATTGCGATGACGAGACGGGGCAGTACTACTACGGCTACCGCTATTACTCCCCGCCCAGGGCCGCTGGCTTAGCCGCGACCCGTTGCACGAGACCGGTGGCCTCCACCTCTACGCCTTCTGCGGGAATGATCCAGTGGATTATGTGGACCCGCTGGGCTTGGAGGTTGGGGATTGGTGGAATCTTTGGACATGGATAGCCCCCAGCTTTGCTGAATTGGAGGGTAAGAAGCGGTTGGACGAGTGGGCGAAGACCCAACCCCACAATAAGGAAACCAAGTTTAGGGATTACGAGGATGCCCTGAACCAACTCAAGGATGAGGAAGATGCCAGCGGGATGGCCGCGGCATTTGCACAGGGAAGGCTCGGCGTGCGGACGTTGAGGGCGACCGTCAAATGGCCTGTGATCTGGCGGAACTTTATTTAAACAGCCCCACGCCGCCGGTGGGGGCGGCGGGAGCGGTGGTGGTTAAAGGGTGGCCACCACGAGCGGAAAGAGCAGTGTGTGGCAGCGTTTGTTGAGCTTTTTCAAGAGGAAGAAGTGCGCCGCAGAGGGGATACCGGCAACAACACCTGTTGGCAGTCGAGGTAGTCGTCTCGCGGTCGTTGATGGAACAAATCCAGGAGGATCGATTGCAGGAAGGAACTTCTCGGGACATGCATTTGACCGGATGCAATCCCAAGGCATTCCGCCGTCGGTTGTTGAGAATACGATAGAAAATGGCCAAAAATATTCGGGTAAAGTTCCAGGAACAACGGCACATTATGACGTTGTGAACGACGTGACAGTTATTACAGACACCGCCTCCGGTACTGTTGTCACTGTCGTTTATGGTCGCATCAAACAATGAGGAATGAGTATGGCAGACACTGACCACGATTACGATTTACGACAGGTTGACCTAATGGAGTCGCAGATCTTACGGTTTGAAGCGGGGAAATTTCTCTGGGCCAATTGATCAGCAATCTCGATTCCCTGTTGTTGTGTTTGAAAACAGTGGATCAAGATTGGAAAGATTCATTCAAGAGTGAATGGGGGACACTTGAGCAAGTTTACGCCGTGGCCTTATACCGCAAACAGATGTCATTGCCTCCTGACCAAGAAAAGCTGATACATGAAGCACTCGGCAATCTAAAAGCTAATTCTAAGGAGAAAGAGAGGTTTGTTGGAAAAGGGCGTCTAGTTTCTCGTCGGAGTGAACGGCCTTGCCCCGTTTCAATGGACAGAGGGAGTGGGGCTTGATATGATGCAAACCATGCGCCGTGATGAGCTATTGAGGCAGAAGGCCATGCTAGAGCTGTGGCTGAGGGTGTGGCTATGGCTGTGGCTGGGCGTCGTTTGGTGCGGGGGCGGGGTGGCTTGGGCACATGTGCTGCAGGAGGGGTGCTTTGGTTTCGAGGGTTTTTCCAACGGGACTGGCACAGGCTGTTGGTCTCGGGAGCACACGTCCCGCTGTAGCGGGATGTCCCTTCGGCGTCTCGCCGAAGGGAACAGTTCACTCAACGCCTCGCATAGGTCCAACGGGCCGGTGGCGTTAGTGAATCCGTTCCGGTTTTCGACCAAGTATTGCGATGAGGAGACGGGGCAGTACTACTACGGCTACCGGTACTACTCCCCGCCCAAGGCCGCTGGCTAAGCCGGGACCCGTTGCACGAGGCCGGCGGCCTCTCCTCTACGCCTTCTGCGGGAATGATTCCGTCAATTACTTCGATATTGTAGGTCTAGTATTAAAAATAGATGAGAATGCTCCTCCGGAGTTTAGAAAAAGGGTAGGCGAACTATTAATTCAAATAAAGCTGGCTGCTCCAGCATTCAAAACGCTTCTTGACATACTTCATGCTTCTCCGCGTATGTTCAGGATTAGACCCGCCCCAGTAAACCTGGATGAGGATGACGGCGATGTTAGCGTTAACTATTGTCGGCCATTCTGGAAGATGGTTGATAAAGGGTCCATCAAACTCTCTTCAGGGGATGAGATTCCGGACTATGAAATTGCGTTTAACGGGGCCGATATATACATCAATCCTTTCAATGACTTCGCAAATTCAAAGCAACTCGGACCCGCTGTATCCTCATTATTACATGAGCTTTGGCACGCCTATGAATTTGAGGTGGGTATTGAATCGCTCGGAAAAAGAAACTAATGCCCGCACGAAGTTGCTACTTTGCGAAGAGAGGGCATGCAGAGCTGAAAACATGCTCAGGCGTGCTCTGAAAATATCGAAAGTCAGGACACACCATACTGGAAAGCCAATAGAAAACCCAACGGCGGATGTTTTAGTTCAAAAGCCGCAAAAACAATAAGGAGAATACATTATGAGATACTATATCATCATAATAGTGTTGGTGACAATATTCAGTGGTTGTAAGACAAACGACGACATGCGATTTCCTGTCGGAGCGGCAATACCAAATGTAAGCATAACAAAACTAAGTCATAAACCGTCCGAGGACTGGCTCTGGAAGCTACCCAATATTCGCATTGATGAAAGGATAGTTCAACTCTGTATAAATGATTATTTGGTATCAACTGGGCGGAAAGCTGTATGTACTAGTGTGCTTGGCGCAAGGAATAGTAATATTATATACATCATATTAACCGATGAAGAACTGCTGGATAAAGTTAAAGCATACAAATACGATAAAAAGAAAGGTCGCATATCATGCAAGTTTAATGTTCCGGTCGCATAGCTGGGTATGAGCATAAGCTATTCTATGTGGTTCGTCAAATGGCTGGCATTGTATTGTTCTGTATAAACAGCGAACGCATTTGGGGTTACAACGAAAGCCACCGCCTGCGATGGGAACGGGAATGCGGCGGGGGCCAATTATGAATACGACGCCGGGGGCGGCTGCGGGGGTGAGTTTTGGGGGTACACGGCGGTCATTTCGTACTGGCCAACGTCGTCGCTGGTGAGTAGTGTGGAGTGGCAGAGCGGGGCGAGCACGCGCATGACGCAGACACGCCGGTACGACGGATTGCAGCGGCTGGTGGAGGTGGCCAACGTGCCGCCCACCGGGCAGGTGGCGTCCGTCTTTCTGTACGGGTACAACCTGGCCAACCAGCGGGAGGCGGTGACGAACAGCGGAGGGATGCGGTGGGAATATCAATACGATTACCTGGGGCAGTTGACCAACGCGGTGCGGCGGTGGGGGATGGGAGCTTGGTGGCGGGGCAGCAGTTTGGGTATGAGTTTGATGAGATTGGGAACCGGCGGCGGACGGTGCGCGACGGGCGGGCGGGGGCGCAGGCGGTGAACCTGCTCAACCAGGTGACGGGGCGGGAGAATCCGGGTTTTGTGAACATTTTGGGCAGCGCCCACAGCGCGCGACGGTGACGGTGAACCACCAGGTGGCGGAGCGGAAGGGGAGTATTTCCGCAAGGAACTGCATGTGACCAACGCGGCGGGGGCGGTGTGGCTGGGGGTGACAAATATCGCGGTGTTGAACCAGCCGACGAATGACTTGCTGCGCACCAACTTTGGGCGCCTGTTTGTGCCGCCGTACAACGAGAGCCTGCAATATGATGCGGACGGGAATTTACAGAGCGACGGGCAGTGGAGTTATGTGTGGGATGCGGAGAATCGGTTGATTGCCCAGGAGACGGCGATGGCGGCGGTGGCGCGGGGTGCCGCGGCAGAAGCTGGTGTATGGCTACGATGGGCTGGGGCGGCGGGTGAGCAAGGTGGTGAGCAACTGGGTGAGTGGGGCGTGGGTGCTGGGGTCTGGGCAGCGGTATGTGTATGACGGGTGGAACGTGGTGGCGGTGCTGGACGCGGGGACGGCGGCGCGGTGGATGACGTTGGTGTGGGGCAATGATCTGTCGGGCACGCGGCAGGGGGCGGGGGTGTTGGGGGTCTTTTGGCGGTGGTGGTGCACAGCGGGACGAATGCGGGAACGTATTTTCCGGCGTATGACGGGAATGGGAATGTGGTGGGGTACGTGCGGGCGGCGGATGGGGTGTGGGTGGCGCAATACGAGTACGGCCCCTTTGGCGAACTCCTCCGCGCCACCGGCCCCCTGTCCCAGGCGTTCCCCACCTCTTCTCCACTAAATACCACGACTGGGAAACCGGCCTCTATTACTACGGCCACCGCTACTACTCCCCACCACCGGCCGGTGGTTGAGCAAGGATCCGATTGGAGAGGTAGGGGTCAGGATTTATACGGCTTTGTTAGCAATGCCTCAAACGGCGTAAACCTGTATGCCTTTGTTGGAAATCGTCCAATAAGTCATTTCGATTGGCTCGGTCTCTATGATCTGCAGTTTGATTGGTTAGATAAATTTACTGACGCCCAAAAGCAGAAGGTGAAGAACCTCGTAGATCAAGCTGGGGCACAGGCCCAAAGAATATCTGACGAGCTAAAAGATCTCATTCCCAGAATAAAAGCTCTCGTTTTTGCTGTCCAGACATGATTCGACAGCTTGAAGCATTGAAGAAGATAATGGACCGGTTGATTCAGGGCGTGAATTCCAAGAGTGAGAAGCTGGAAATTGAGCAGCGGAAGCTCGAGAGAGGCACCGATATGCAAATTATTGTGTCACCGGTGCCGCTTTGGGATCCCGTGCTACAGTTGAATACGTCGCCAGGCAAGCATTGGGAAGAAAAGGTAACCGCATCCTTAATGCTGCACGAGTTGACTCATATTTACGGCACTGAAGACAATGACTCCAAAGGCGAATTGCTTAATGCCCATACTATTGAAATATATCCTCCTGTTGAAGGTACTCCAGCTTTCAGGGGTCTAATCCTGAAATGTCAAAAACAGCGCCATAAATGAAGCCCACTAGCCGATGTTTGGTCTGGGGAACTGCGGTGGTCGGTATTTGCCTAGTGCTGATCGCTGTTCTAACGCATCTCGGCTATTACAAAGCCTTTGGTACAGATACGTCGATTGACACCCGCACAGGGCAGTTGCGGACGAGATGTTTCATTCTGTGGATTAACCTCCAGGAAAAGGTGAACCATTCTGAAATCTCGCGTATCATGTCGAGAGATGGCTCGTTGTCAAGCACTTCTCCAAACTGGCAACTGATGAATGCGCGTTCATGGCCAGCTCGGGTTTATCCCCATTTTCATTTTGGCAGAGCACAAGCGAGTCTTGAATTGGCGAATCGCATACTGGAATCCGGGGCGGTTCCTAAAAATAACCAGAAGAGGTTCTGCGAGGTCTTCTTAACCTATCTTGCCAAGGGAGACTTTGACGAGTTGGATGATTATCTCTGCGCAGAATTGGATAAGGTAACTACGGAAAGTAAGTAAAACCTATTACTCGCATTGCCTCGTCCCTGGTGGAGTTGCCCGGTTATGAGGGCCACCTTGGGTATAGTGGTTTGCAAAAAGTTAGGCAGTTAGTTCAACAGGACGGTGGCTCAGGAGTATCTTCTGGGGCAAGCGGCGGTGGGCGGGAAGTTGAGAGTCGGGCAGCGAGAATTGAAATTACGGGCTTGAATTGTGGCGGGGGTGATGGGATATTGGGGGCGAGTCAGCCACAGATGATGCCGGGGATAGACGCCATGGAGCGCCAAGGCGTGAAGGGGTTGCAAGGGTGTAAAGGTCTTGGGTAGCGCACGCGTCCCGCGTGCGGGTTCTATCGGCGTCCCGCCGATGGGGAGGAAAACGGGGCTTGAAGGGGGTGGTTTTGGGGGATATTGGTGGTGGGTCAGCCTGAAGATGCAAAAGAGAAGCCATGCGGGGTGATGAGGCCTTGGGGAGGCAGGTTGTGCCCTTGAGCCGATGGCGACGGTGATTTACAACGGCCCGCGGGCGGGGGTGTATTGGCCGCTGTATGACGGGAATGGGAATGTGATGGGGTACGTGCGGGCGGCGGATGGGGTGTGGGTGGCGCAATATGAGTACGGCCCCTTTGGCGAGCTCCTCCGCGCCACCGGCCCGCTGGCGCAGTCGTTCCACCACCTCTTCTCCACCAAATACCACGACTGGGAAACCAGCCTCTCTTTCTACGGCCACCGCTACTACTCCCCGCCCAAGGCCGCTGGCTGAGCCGCGATCCAATTGAGGAAAAGGGTGGGGTGAATACATTCGGATACGTGGAAAATAATCCTATCATGCGGTGGGATTATTTGGGCTATTTTGGCGGTCCAGCATGGCATCAATATTCGTCGCAAGGTGGCTGGTGTAAGGATAATCTAGTTCTGGAGTTCCTTAAGAAGGAGGATATCGGAAATGCTTGGGAGCGCTTTTGGCTTCAACCCAACGCCACCACCTATGTGAATTCGCTGGATAACGCGATTAGCCGGGTTAAAGAACTAAAAGCCTACAAAAAGCATGATTCGGAGGGCAGGTGTTGCTTTGGGCACTGCATCAAACATTTTGTAATAAGTGCCCACGGTCAACCGGGGGCTATTAATTTTATTCCTGACAGTGAGCAATATAGCGCCCTTGATAACTATGACCAGTACAAATGGAATATCCCGTCCCATTTCAGCCAAGAAACCCAGAATAGAATTCTGAAACCACTTTAAAGCAGAGTTGTTATTCAAACTGATCAATGGCATATTGTGTAAGGGGGCGAGAGTTACTCTTGTGGTATGCTTTGCCGGCAAAGGCCGATCTGGAATAGCCTTGATGAATGATCTTAGACGGCAATTCCCGAATGCGGAAACAATTGACATTTTCGAAGGGGAAGTAGGTTTTCGAGGCAATCGCATCGTGAATGTTGAGACTGGAGAAACTGTTTTGACGATCAATCCATGAAGCAGCTTAGCAAACCAATAGGCATATTAATTGCAACCTTGTTTTTGGTTTCTTGCCACCGTGGCGGTCGGCTAAGTAAAGAGCAACGAGACTACAATCGCGATATTGCTTTCCTACATGGCATTGTGCAACAAGTGCAACTCGCTTTCCTCGAAGACTATGGGCAAAAATACACGAACATCGAAAAGGCAATTCACGATTTGGAAGCGAAGCACCTATTTGATTATCTAAAAGAAATCCGAACGAACCAAAGTCTGCTATTTAATCCGGAAGTAGAAAAATGGCGTTCAGCCGGGTTAAAAGGCACACCTGATCCTGTTCAGAATGAACTTGCGATTGTCTTTACCAAAAAGTATTCATATATTGTAGTCACCAATGATGCCTTTGTAGGTATTTCATTTAGAGGCGGCATTATTCTGACTAACGCCCTTCCCAGGTGGCCTTCCGTGCGACTAGACTGAAGCAAATGCCTCTATCGGGTTTGCCTTGGTTTGATGGACACATTGTTGAGGGTGGGGAGCATGTGGAAGTGAACCTGTATTCGGATGGGTGGTGAGCGTACCGGTGGGATGCGGAGAACCGGCTGGCGTGGATGTACATGGGCAGCACAGCGGTGAACCTGGGCGCGCCGAACTTGGAGGTGCGGTTTGGGTATGACTGGATGGGGCGGCGGGTGAGCAAGGTGGTGTCGAACAAGGTGGGGACGGCGTGGCAGTTGCAAAGCCGGTGGAGATATGTGTATGATGGGTGGAACATGATCGCCGAAGTCGAAGAAGTGACGGGCGAGGTGCGCACGCATGTGTGGGGTGCTGACTTGTCGGGAACGCCGCAAGGGGCGGGGGCGTGGGTGGATTGGTGGCGACGGTGATTCTCAATGGCCCGAGGGCGGGGGTGTATTGGCCGGTGTATGACGGGAATGGGAATGTGATGGGGTACGTGCGGGCGGCGGATGGGGTGTGGGTGGCGCAATACGAGTACGGCCCCTTTGGCGAACTCCTCCGCGCCACCGGCCCCTAACGCAGGCGTTCCACCACCTCTTCTCCACCAAATACCACGACTGGGAAACCGGCCTGTACTACTACGGCTACCGTTACTACTCCCCACCCCCGCCCGGTGGCTCAACAGAGACCCCATCGAAGAAGCAGGCGGGATGAACCTGTATGGGATGGTCGGCAATGACCCGCTGAACCGGATTGACTTCCTTGGTCTTGCTGACACCGAACTCCATCACGTCAATCCTGAATGGCTGGCTCGTTACACAGCCTACGGAGCGAGAAACCAGGGTTTCTGCATCCGGCTGACAACTGACTTTCACCGCCTGAGCACCGGCTTCAATCTTGAAGCACAACTCACGCAGATTCGGAATCAGCTTCAGTCAGGTTTGATCAGCCAAGCGCAAGCCTATAACCAGGTGTTGATGGTGCATCTCCGAAACCTGCCTGCTATCATCCGCAACAACCGGGCTGCGGTCGGAATCAGTGGCGGCAGCGCGGTCGTTTTCAGAGGAACCGTTCAAGCAGGATTAGCTCAGTTTGGGTGGTTTAGTGCAGGGCGGGCCGCATTGGGGATTATGGGAGTGGGAACAGTAGCTGGGGGTGGATGGTATTTATCAGACAGATGGCTGAGGTGGGGGAGTACCGCAACTACAACCTTGAGGCGCAGTCAGAAATCGAACTTTACAACTTTCAGGCTGGCCTTGCCTCGCGGGCCGCCCAGTTGGATGGCAGTGCCATTCTTTCAGCGGCACAGGGGCTGGTCCACTGTCCGGGAGACAAAGGATCAGATTGTTCGAGGGAGTTTCAGGCAGCGTTGAACCGCAACTATTTCTTCATTCAGACGATGGGTGTGCATCAATTTGGCGTCTCGCTAAAGCAAGCCCGGGATGCTGTGGCTGAAGGGCTGTTCCTTGAGTACTTGCGGTGCGCAGAGGCCGCAGGGTGTTGTGTGCAACTCTGTGAGTAACTATGCCAGAACTTCCCGGGGGTGGTTATACTGTTGTTCTGATATGTGGCTGTGGTCTGGCCATGGTGGCATATTTTGCCTGGAAGGAGTCAAGCTTCAAACGCCACTTTCGCCGCGGCTGCCAGTTGGCTGAAAAAGGAGATTACCATGCTGCATTGTGGCATTTGCTTCTCGCCGAGAAGCGTTGGATGTTGAGACTGAGCAAACAGACAATGAAGTCGAGTGCTGAAGATTGCCGGAACCTTATGAGGGTGTTGGAATTAATTGGTGAAGCGGCTCGACATTGCTCGTTGGACATTGAGACAAGCGGGTATTGGCAAGCGGCAAATGAGATGGAGCAATTCTTTCTAAGTAAAAAGCGGTCATCAAGAAATTATCCATCGGTTTACAATCATTTTCGGGAACAGCAGAAGCGGTTTCGGGCTAACATGAAAAATATTCACTTACCTGAACCAGGGGCATAGCATTCCTTTTAACCTCCACACGATTCAGTGGGGCAGGTGGTGTCGGGCAAGGTGGGCGGGGTGTGGCAGTTGCAAAGCCGGTGGAAATATGTACATGATGGATGGAACATGATCGCCGAAGTCGAAGAAGTGACGGGCGAGGTGCACACGCACGTGTGGGGGTGGATTTGTCGGGGACGACGCACGGGGCGGGGGCGTGGGTGGTTTGGTGGCGACGGTAATTCACAATGGTCCAAATGCGGGGGTGTATTTTGCGGTGTATGACGGGAATGGGAATGTAATGGGTTACGTCCGGGCTTCTGATGGGGTCATGGTGGCCCAATACGAATACGGCCCGTTTGGTGAACTTCTTCGAGCCACTGTCTCCCTGGCCAAGGACTTCTATCATCTCTTCTCCACCAAATACTTTGACTGGGAAACCGGCCTCTCTTGCTACGGCCACCGCTACTACTCCCCACCGCCGGCAGGTGGCCATCGCGTGATCCAATCGGGGAACGCGGCGGAATCAACCTCTACGGCTTCGTAGGAAACAACCCAATCAGCCGAATTGATCCTCTCGGCTTGGACTACTACGGAGGTGGTAACGCTGACTTTAGGGAGAAATTTGCATGTTGGTGGGATTGCGGTGCTGAGAAGTCCAAAAGGCCGCCGCACTGGCCGGACAAGCATTATCAGAAACGCAAAAGCGGTTTCCTGGAATGTTGCTTCACAACGACAAGGCCGACGCTTGGCGGCATTGCTTCTGGAGTTGTGAGATGGCTAGAGCCATCGGCCAACAATGTGCAAAAGACATTGGCGACAACCACGAGAACGCTGGCGACCGAAAAGGGCAACCCAAGAACGAGAGGGAAATGGATGAACACAACAATGCGGCTGGACGCGGGTTTGCATCTCAGACTGGCATTGTGCCGACCTTTGCCAAAAGGCGCTTGATGACGGCAAACTGAAAGTTATCACGCCATGAAGTCTCCTGGAGTTTTCCTGGCCATCTCAGCGACAGTGATGGCATTTGGTTTGTTTGCCTGCGCGAAGTCTGAGAGCGGTTTGGTAAGGGCACTAGAGCGTTGGGCACAGGCCGCAACCGCAACCACGAATTCGACTGTAGCCATTTCTGCTGTGACAGATTTTGCCTGGGACAAGCTGTTTATCTTCGGCCCATACACGCCTGTTGACAGAATCCACGCTCAATTGGGGTTCAAGTGGGCTGAAGCAGAGAAGACGCACATTGATTCGTCCGACACCTTCTATCTCCTTGTCTTCGTCAAGAGCAGCAACGTGGTTCGTCATGTGAAGCTGCCGCGCACGGTCGGCGACTTCCAAGGTTTAGAATCTCAAAACGTGTTCGCGCATGGCAGCGACACGTTCAAGGTCTTGTCCACCGACGCAGGCAAGACCAGGGGTTCACTTTTTCCGCCACGCAGCAAAATCCACCCGAATCGAAATAGAGCCGGTGTGCCGCCAAAAGGTGTGAAGGATCTAGCGGCGCATAGGCCGCGCCGGAGGAAGGTCGGCCACCCGCCTGTCTGCGGGCGCGACGCACAGGCAGGCGCGTGTGCCAAAGCCCTTGTCCCGCTGTGCGGGATCGCTGCGGAATGCGTGGCGTCCAGTCCTAGAGGATTCGCTGCCGCTGGACGACGGGTTGGGGTGGACTCGGGTTGTAACGGTGTTGATGAGGATGCAAATAGGGCTACCACGACAGGGTGATGGGCGAGTCTGCCGCGGAAAAGTCAGCCGGACCACGGCGGCAACGCCACCCGCGCCGAGGCGCAGGTGGACGCCTTCGCCTACTTTGAAACCTATTACAATCGCACGCGGCTCCACCGCGCGCTTGGTGACCAATCCCTGTGGACTTTGAGACTTTGTTTTCGAATGGCAGGAGTTTGAGTATGTGTTCGACACCATTGGGAACCGGCGGGTGGAGGGGACGGGCGGGGACAACCTGGGGGTGAACCTGCGCGAGGCGGTGTACACGGTGACCCTGCTGAACCAAGCGATTGGCCGGAGCGGGCCGGCGTATGCGCCTATTCTTGGGGAGGCGGTGTCCCCGCGGTGGTGAGGGAGCGACGGAAGCGGGTTGTGACTGAAAGGGCGGCGATGGTTGCGGCCGGGGATGGGGATGGCTTGGAACGCACAACCACTGGTTACAAACAAAACCAAGGCAGGGCGGTAATTTGGTCGTGGATTTGGGCGGGGCGCGGGCAACGGCAAATAATGTAGCCGTGCTGGGCTTGTTGAGGGTGGTTCCGCAGGAAAGCCAGGAGGTGGCGGGCGTCTTGGATAACAGGATTTTCCGTCCACTTGACTTCGATGGGGCTGTAGGTGCCCCGCCATTCCAGGATAAAGTCCACTTCTGCTCCGTCCTTGGTGCGCCAATGGTGGAGCTTGCCTTCGCCCAGATATTGCAGCCGTTTCCATAATTCCAAGCCCACCCATTGCTCGAAATAGCGGCCGGGATCGGCTTTCACCAGTTCGGGGTGGGGGTCAGCCCGGCAGCGGCGTGGCGCACGCCCAGGTCGAAAAACAGAAACTTGGGGGTGGCGAGCAGGGATTTGCGCGGGCTGCGGGAGAAGGCTTCGATCCACACCCCTACAAACATGTCGGCCAGTAATTGGTAGTAACTTTTCACGGTGGGCTGGGAGACGCCGCTTTCTCTGGAAATGTGGGCAAAGTTCACCATCTGTCCCGATTCGGCGGCTGGCCAGTTGCAGAAAGCGCACAAAGGCTCCCCAGTCTTTCACCCACGCCTCGCGGCGGATTTCCTCCTCCAGATGGACAAAAGCGTAGGAGCGTAATAACTCCGGCCGGTCAGCGAGGGGGCGACCACCACCCCCGGAAGGTCACCAAAGGTGAGGCGGGTCAAGAGGTCCTCAGCAGGAAAGGGATGGGCGTGCGGGTGCCCTTGCACCCATGCGAAAGGCAGTGGGGAAACGGCGTAGGGCGGGGAGTGTCCAAGGGCGGATGTTCCACTAAGGTGAGCGGGACGAGGCGATGGTAGAAACTGCGGCCTGGCAGGAGGTTGGCCCCGATGCGGCGCAGCTTGCGTGCCGAGCTGCCGCACAACACAAAGCGCCAGCGCTCTTTGTCGCCGTCGTAGAGGTGTTGCACGGCGTCGAAAATAGTGGGCACCGTCTGGGCTTCGTCCACGAAAACAAACTGGCCTCCGGGGTTGGGTGGCAAACTGCGGCAGTCTCGCACAAAAGCACCGGGGTCGGCCAGATGCCGCATTCGCTCATGGGGATTGGCCAAGTCAATGATCAAAGCGTCGGGCGGCAGAAGGTTGCGCAGGAGGGTGGACTTGCCGGTTTGACGAGCCCCGAAGAGTAAGTGGGCATAAGGTCGGGCAAGCTTTTCCCTCAAAATTGCGGTGTACCAGCGATCAAACATAATGGGGTTTATATTTATACGAGAAATATAAAGTCAAGTTTCAACATTTTGCATCCATGCTTTTGCAGGGATTTAAGTTAAGTTGGGTCAATAAACATTTGGCAAAAACAAGGGGAATGTTTAGCATGGAAACGGCATGCTGCCGAGCATGGTTGACCGGTGGCGCGAGACGAAATAGCAGGCGAACTGGGGTCCACTGCCTTCCAGTTGGTTTGTGAGGTGCTCCAAACGGGGCAAAACGACCTCTTTCAACGCGTTGCTACCGCTGGACACCCTGAGGGCGGAATTGGCAAATACAGAGATGCACTCCCGGCAAAGGGCTGACCTTGTGCTATTGGATAGGCTGTGTGGTAAACTGCCTGCGGCTGGTGTGGGCCGGTTTATCGGTGGGGACGAAGCTCGGGCGCTGCCCAATTTTTTCAATACCCTGCGGCATTAATACGACCAGGACAAGCAGCGGTGGCGTGTTGCGCTATGAGGCGGCTCCCAGGTCAGGGGTGAATCTGCCACTCGGTTGCTGCTTTTGCCAACGGCTAATTTCATTGATTCTGAGCGCGCACCTGCGGGTGCCCCTACAAACGGCGCATGCCGTCTGCGAGGACGGAGGGAAGAAAGTCTCGGGAGCACACGTCCCGCTGTAGCGGGATGTCCCTTTGGCGTCCTGCCGAAGTGTGATGGAAACGGGGCTTGACGGGGAGGTGGTTTTGGGGGATATTGGCGGTGGGTCAGCCACAAGATGCAGGTGAATGCAGCCATAGGTACGTTGGCAATCGTGGAGGAGGGAGATTGCCTCGAAGTAAATGGTGTACAACGTGCGGCACGCACGCACGTGTGGGGGTGGATTTGTCGGGGACGACGCACGGGGCGGGGGCGTGGGTGGTTTGGTGGCAACGGTGATTCACAATGGCCCCAAGGCGGGGGTGTATTTTCCAGTGTATGACGGGAATGGGAATGTAATGGGTTACGTGCGGGCCTCTGACGGTGGCGTGGTGGCGCAATACGAATACGGCCCGTTTGGCGAGCTTCTCCGCGCCACGGGCCCCTGGCCCAGACGTTCAATCACCTCTTCTCCACCAAATACCACGATTGGGAAACTGGCCTCTCTTATTACGGCCACCGCTACTACTCCCCAACCCCGCCCGGTGGCTCTCCAGAGACCCCATCGAGGAAAAGGGGGATTGAATTTCTACGGCTACGTCGGAAACGATCCGATCAATTACATTGACTCGTTTGGATGGACCGATTGCGCGGCACTCAAAGTGGCCATTGCACGTATGTCGGATTCAATTCACAACGCGCTTCATTCCATGAGCGACATCAACCAGATGTTCGACAGTGCCCAAACCAGCGCGAAAATATCGCTTGGAATTTCCGTCGCCTTTGCTGCCCAGTCTGTGACGGGGCTGGGGAAAGCGCTGACTGCAAATGCATCCAAGACAGCACCCATTTTCACCAGTGCAACTAGAGGAACAATTCCAGTTGGTGTGTTTACTCCATCAGGCAAAGTCGCCGTAGCCGGGTCTTTTGAGTTTAATTACGCGATGTATGCAGCTAATGCAGCGCGCAATACAGGGGCGGCAGCGATTGGGGCAAAAGATATAGGCTCAACTCTTGCACTGGAAGGTGCGCAGGATGCTTCAAATACCGTGGAGCGAATCCTTGATCCTTACGGCAGATTGGCAGACGAGCAAAACGACTTGGGCGCTTCAATGTCAGCGCAAACCTATGAGACAATTAAGGGTTTGCAGGGCACATTGCGAGGAATGGTGGACGAATACCAAAGGAATTGTTGCAAGTGATGGACGAGCAATCCCAACCACGTGTCGGTCCTTTTGGCCGTTACATCATTTTCGCTGGTTCAGGCATGTTTTTCATGGCCGTATGCACATTTTTGCCGAAGTCTGCGGAGCGTATGATTGGCGAAAGAGCTTTGCCATACGTTTTTGTTGGCCTGATAGCCGCAAGCATCTTTGGCACACTCTTTTTACGACCGCTGCCCGAAGCGATTGATCATTCCAATTGGTCTTGTGGGATGGTTGCTGACGTTCCTGTTGTTGCTTTTACACAACTGGCTTTGAACCCCACGCATCGTCGAATCCCATTGCCGGCGGTCCCACACAAACGGTGTAAGGAATTTAGCGGCGCTCAGGTCGCGCGGACAGTAGGGGCCACCCGCGACTGCCGCTCTGTTCTGGCCACTGACCACGGGTCGAAGGGGCTGAGGGCTGGCCCCGATCTGGGCGACTGTGACGGTCATGATCCTGGCGCTGCCTTGCGGGACGCCACCTGACAAGGCGATGAGCCGTAAACGCCTAGATGCCCTTCATGCGGAGGTTGGAAGGCGCGGTTTTGGGGGCGTGGTCGTGGACGAGACTCTTGACGCGGGGTTAATGGAGTGGTTCAGGCAAGCGGCCCGGTGCTGGGGATGGCCGCGCCGGTCACCTGGCTTACGAGGAGGATGGTCCTTTAGCCGCAGGAACTGCCGCTGTTTGGTTGAGGATGGCCGAGATTTCAAGGGACGAACGCACATTTTTCCGACAAGGAATGATGAGGGAGACAATGTAGCGCAGGCGTCTCGCCTGCGGGTTCACGGAGCCTCACGGCTCCGTGATTGCAGAATTGCCAACGTAAAGAGGAAACGCTCGGAAACAACAAACCGTGCGTTAATCTTTCATGCGCCGTAACGCAGGCGTGCATGAATCGAAAAGTGGGAATTGGCCTGCGGGACGCAGGCATCACTCGCAGGCGAGGACGCCTACGCTACATGGGGTACGCCTTGCGCTACGACACCGCTCCTATGGCCTAGGTGAGGCAAGCCAAAAGCCGATTTGGGGGCTGGGCTTGCCCCGTTTTGATGGGGGAAGGCAGGGGAATTGACTTCCGCCAGACGCCAAAGTCAGGCTTTGCGGGACGGGACGCGTGCGCTCCGCGAGACCTCAGGTATCAGGGCGACGGAAGGGGGAATCAAGGTGAGGTTAAATCCTTAAAATTCAGGCCTCTAGCCGGTTTGGGGACACTACGTTGAATCACCGGCCGGTGGGGCCATCGGCTCCGCGACTGCTCCGGTCACTTGCCCACTACGTGCCATCAAGGAGTCGTCGTGTCTGGGGTTCGCAGTAAAAAGCCTTACTGACTTTCTTTGAACACTGAACGAAAGGATAAATTATGATTCTTTATCTGCAAACCTTGCCCTTGGAAGGGCAGCCGCCGGACGCTTGGGCTGACCCGCGCTTGTGCCACATCTTTGCTGCCTACCTCTACTGGCGGACGGTAAACCTTAACAAGGTAATTTACCGCCATCCCACCGCAGACGCCTTTCCCACCCCTCCTGATTGGCAGCCAGCCAGTGCCTTCCGAAAAGACCTTCTCCACGCACTCTGGACTGAACTGCATCATTGGGCTGAGAACTATCCCAATGGCGTGCTGGTGGCGTACCAAGCCCGGCAGCGGGTAATCCCCACGCTGCTTTTCCGGAACTTCGCCCATGACCTGCGCCTGCCGTTCCTGGACAATCCCAACCTCCCCAGTCCGATGGCCCGTTTCCTGGACTTGGCGGAAGTGTACCGTCGCCAGCAGGCGGGCCGGTCGCTGCCGCTGGCCGAGTGGTTTGGCTCCTGGGTTTCCCGCCGCCGGTGCCGGAGGGGCCGACTTTGCAGGCATTGTGGCGCAGCCAGCACGTCGGCGCCCTTGGGTTGATGCTGCAATCTGGGCAGTATTACGTGCGGGGGTGGCGGCTTTGGAGGAGGCCTGGCGAACCCATCGCTGGCCCCTTCTAGCCCCCGGGTTTTCCAGCCAGAATCAGGATGCTTCTCCACCCGCCCAGAACTGAACGCCCTTGGGGTTCACTGACATTGTGGCAAATCTAACTCAACGAAAGGATTAACCATGTATATCCATATACAAACCCTGCCCTTGGAGGGGCAGCCCGCCACGGCCTGGAACGCTCCCGGTCGAAACCAAATCTTTGCCCTCTACCTCTACGAGCCAACCGACCATAGGGTACTCATTCTTTACCGGCACCCCCTGCCTCCGGTGGGGAAGGGGGCGCGAACCTGACTCCCTTGTTGGCCGGCAGTCAGCCGGTGGGCAGTGAAGTCGAACTGCTGCAGCGCTTCTGGAACGAGGTGCACCAGCGGCTCCAAAACGACCGCCTCACCCCGCCCGTCCTTTACGATGCGTGGGGGTATGAGCCGCCTACGCTTTGGGACCGCACCCGGTCCCTCGAGATAAGCCTGCCGTTATCCCCGCCATGCCTTGACATCGATCCGGTGGGGGCTCGATGAGCCTGGCCGAGGTGTACACCGTGTGTGGCCTGTTGGAGCCGGTGCCGATGGAGCGATTGTGGGTTTCGTTGGGTTACCCGCCGCCGCCAGTACCGGAAGGGGAACCATTGCAGGTCTTGATACGGAGCCAGCACCCGAACGCCCTCCGGTTGGTTTTGCAATCGGGGCTTCATTATGTGCAAGGGCTGGAGGCGTTGGAGAAGGCCTTCAGCCTTAATCGCGGATACCTCCTCCACGCAATAGACATACTGAAATAAGCCTCTTTTCCAATCCTTACGACGTGAAAAGTCTGCCCCACGATGACGGCGCACGAAGGGCTGTGGCGTAAAGGGCACCGTGTGGCGGCATGGTAGCCGGACAGTGGGGTTGGGCCCGTGTTTTCACCGCCGGTTCCAATGGGGACACATGGTTTATTGGGTGGGGAAGATGGCTAGTCGTGGGCAGATGATAATAATCCATTCTAAATGAATGGATTAGCAAAACATATTTACGAGTAGGATAGCGAGTAGGATAGCAAGATAAGGTTAATGTTGTAACAAAAATTTTAACAGCAATACGGCAGGAGGTCTCCCTGGGGTTATCCCATCTTACCATATTGCCCAGGGTCAGCAACGGCAGCCAAGCTGCTGGGCAGGACCTTGGCTGTTCCCGACATACCATGAGCAGGGAGCACCTCGGCCATAGGCCTTTTCCCTAACGAAGGTGTTGGTCGTGAAATGCAACTGGCAAGGGGCCGGGTATTGGGCGGTTCTCCTTTTAGACGTAGGAAGGTTCAAGAGATGGAGGTTAGAGTAAACCAAGCCGCCATCATTAGCCTAGGCATCCGATGTTACGCCGTGACTGCGGGATTGGACATACCCGGCCCAGCCCCAGCGGGCTGGCATAGCTATGGGCAAGGATGGCTCCTCTTACGCCCCCTCTCAGGGACGACACCATCATTTAATCCCTATTCGATTTGTTCCCTATTCAAACCACACCTGTCTCTTACCATTTTTGCATATTACCAGCATGCTTTTATATGGTTTAAGGGACTAAGCCTATTGCCCTCCCTTGCGAGGCTCGCCTGCCGGATTTGCATCGGCAACCGGCGCGACGCGGATGGAGCGGGTGGGCAAACTTTATAGCACGACCTGCTCATGTGGTGCAGCACCGCATCGAGCAAGGCCAGCACGGAAACCCAAGGTAGCAGTAATAGTTCCACTAAATCCGGAAGGGCATTTTGCTTGGCGTTGTTCAGAGTGATTTTGACCATTTCTCTGCTTATTTCCTCTGCCAAGTTGTAGGTTAAACTAATCAAACGGAGCCGATTACGCCGTTCTCCAGAGTACTGCCTTCCTTTCATCGCATTGCGAATTATTGTTGAGCAGGGGCAATTCTCGGCCTGGGCTTTTTCATTAGTTTAATTTTCAAGTTTTGGCTCAGTCGCAATCGGATTATTGTTTCCAGTTTTGCTGGCTGGGCCGCATGATGTTGGCAGGTCGTTCTCATTGCATGTTCTCCATCATTATTATTATAGGAAAAATTAGGATTTAGAGTTGAAATTTAATCATTGATGCTTTGGGGGAAATTTTGCGGCGGGAAAAGCTTTCTTTCACAAGGTCTTGCCCCACTCAGCATGGGTGATTTGGCGGGGAGGGAGGTGGCTCGAACTCAGTACCAGTGCCATTGTAGGGAAGAGGGAAATCACCATGTGCTTGTCTGTATACTGCGAATTATCTGGTCAGGATTTCCTATGCGCTCACCCCAAAAGCCATCCTGGAGTCGATCAACCCCGGGTTGAACGTGAATAAAGAGCAATGAAAAACAACATACCCCAATTTTATATAAAAGTGCAAATTTTAATGATGAGTGAATAAAAGGCGCCGTCCATAAAAAATCATTATTTTTTCAATCTGCGCTGTCGAAAATATTATAATAAGGAAGGGAGTAATGAGGCACGCTTTAAGGGATAGGGCCTCAGAACCCCCTGCGTGGAAGACTGAACTACCCCACGCAAAGTTAAAAATATAATACAAAAACTGCGATACTTATGAAAGAGTCACACACAAACCATCAGCCCCATAACCGTCCTGTGTGTTGGTGCCACGCTGGATTAGCTTCCAATTTGGGCATTTCCATCAAAAGCACCAGAAAATTAGGTCAACACGGGTGCGTCCGGCCGCTGATTCGGAGACACAGTCTGACGAGGTTTTATCTACACGGGGTTAATCAGCAACTGGCGGCCATTACCCAGGCCAAGATAACAAAATGGTCATCATCAGCATGCCCAGGCGGCAACGCTCTGGTCTCCGGCGAATCAAAATTCAAAGGCTTTTACCACTAAGCGGTTGCTTAGGGACGATTTATCGCAAATGAAAACCAAGAACCTGACCAGAAAAATCCCATGAAAATACAACAAGCCCCCGAGATAGATGAGTTCATTAAATTATGCAAGGAGGTAGCCGCAGAACTCCGGAACTCAAGCTGCCAATCTCAGTCGAAGGGAGGGGAAAACGCCCCGCCGCCCCAAGAGGAAGCCAGTCCCTCATTACGTGTAGAAATTGAAAATCTTGAGGCACGAATTAAACGTTTAGAAGCGAGTTTGACTGAACCAGCAAGGATTAAAAATGAACAAGGTGAAACATGGTATAAGAAATTGTTCCGTAAATCGAAGAATGCAAAACCATGAAGGACAACAGATGAAACCGGATTATTCGGACACAGGGAAAACCGCACGGATCATCGGTCATCCGAAGGCTGGCTTTCCCAAGCGGTGGCACTCTTCAAAGGAGTGCATAAAATGGCTTATTGTGCCCTCCGGAAATATTAATCCAAATATGACACTAAAGGCGGGCTTTTCCGACAGATCGGCCCGTAGTGGGGAACCCCTCCGGCCAGACCGGGCTCTTGTGTGTCTTTTTAATGCCTAACCCCAAACCATGCCATGCCTATGAACTCCCAACCTTTGTGCTTTCCCAATTCTCACATCAGAGTATGTGATGTACCAAGAAGGAGCCAGCTTCTTGTCCCTTTCGGTTTATTTGCTCCGACAAAGGGTGGCTGCTGGCATAATTGTCCCGTCTTTCGGGATGCACAGCCCCGTGCGTTTCCATGGGCCAGCCGTCCTGCGGCAACTGGAGGAACATTATCGGACCCATTGCCCCACCTGCCCTGGTAATCACGGCCTTTAAAATAGTGAAATTGCAACGTTTAGCCGCGCGAGATTTTAACCTAATTGAAATAAAAAATAAGGTCATATGAAAAAATCGGGAAATAATACCAAAAATAAAAAATAACTTCATAGCAATCCGCGTCACCACGCAGGAGCAGACCGCCTGGATCGAGTCTCGCCAAGGAAAAGGGCATTAGCGTCTCGGAACTCATCCGGCAGAAATGTCAGGCGACCATTGCGACGTCCCCTAATAGCCAGGGCGAGGATGAGCTTCCGGAATTGTGTGAAAAATGTTCTATTATAAGAGACAAGCTCACAAAGCAGCCCCATTGGCAGATTGATGAAAACATAATTCGAATACTTCAGGAATTGAGAAGGCTCCTTAGGAGTTATTATTCGCGGGAAATCAATAATGGTAAGAATCAGGGTGTTGACTCCAACTCCATGCTCCAATTGTAAAAATACTTATGGTGCAAAAAGTATTCCTCGCTCACTACACCGCCAAACCGGGCTCATATGAACTCAGCCCGTGGGATCACCGCGGCCATCTTCGGGAAAACGCTCCTGAGATTATTCGGGGTGATGTTGCATTGTTACATGCACTCCATGACCTATACCGGCAAGAAAAATCCAGCCTTTGGCTGTACCAAAGCGGGGTCTTGGCATTTAATGAGCCTTACGACCGATCCAGCATTGCCAAAGTGACATCATAGATTCCTTCGAGCACCTGATGTTTGCTGGACAGGACCCCATCCGTTTTTCGCGGCTTTGGTGTTTGCATTTGAATGAAAGCAAAGTCGAATTGCATTGGTGCCTGCTCCGAGCGGATTTAATCAGCCACCGGCTGGTTGACTGGTATAAACCTTGTCCGGACTTCCTCTCTTTGACGTTTGGGAAGATTTTACCAATTTGCGTTATGGATGGGCATCGCCTAAGGATCCCCGATATCTGGAATCGATTCGGATTTCGCCCACTTCCTCCACCCCGGCATGCCCGGGACCTGGCCGGATCAAAAGCATATTAAGTGATATTGTGGTAGCTAATTTGCAGAGCCGGATCATCTCTGCAATTACTTACAGTGGCGCAAATGTAATATCCTAAAGGCCAGAGACTACTGCCTGGTCACGCAATATTCGGACAGCGTCTTTATTCTAGCAGGCCCTTGCTGCCACGCGACCTTCACCAAACCGAGTTATATTCAAAAGTGGATGAAAAAGAAGGAGGAAAAGTGGAATCAACATCACTGCAACCGAGAATATCTTGAAGAAATGTGGCGTGACCATTTTCAAAAGCGCAAGGATAGACTTGACAGGATATTAAACCATGGCCGGCCGCGCTATAGACTGCCGTTCCAGCTTCCTTGTGTTGCCCAACCGCAAACCTCAACTCCCAACAATAACTATGCCCAAGCAACAAACACCTGCCTCATCGCTTCGCCAGAATCTCAAACTCATTATCAGGGCCCTTCTTCAACGGCGATTGCCTGCTGCTCCCAGGAAAACAAAGCATTCGATGGAGCAATCTCACCCCAGTCAGCCACCAAAGCATTCGCAAATCCCAGTCCACCAACAGGAATGGGCCAGGGTGGCAGAACTCAAACAGCGGACCACCCAACTGGAACTCCGAGTGGCGGCCCAAATGCCCCCGTCCGCTCCCGTCATTACCTCGCCGCAGTCCGCCTTGCCGGCGGACCAGCCAGCCAGGCATGCCCCGAATATAAAGCAACATCCCCAAAATCAGCCTCCCGCATTCGGCTTTCCATGGGGGAGCCTTGGCGCAGGCCAAAGCAGAAAAGCAAGTCTCTCACGTCCAACTTGTCACCCCCAGACATTACCGACCCACCCCACACGGAACCCACCCATTCCCCTCCCACCCCGGCCGATGGGGGTATGGATATCTCTTAGAATGCAGCCAGCCCCAACGCCAAACCCACCGCGATTTGATCAGGGCTGGGGGTAACGAAAACAAATTCGGAAGATTTTCAGACTTATCTCAGTTTTTACGCCCCCACTCCATCCGCACAATCTCCGCCTTCGTTAACCTAAACCATATTGTCCATCTACTCTTGGTCAAACAGCTCAGCTCACACCATTAATACCACACCTCCGTATATGTCCATGGCTCGTTGATCAGCGTAGCTTGAACCTTTCGCACACTTTTGGCTTTTTCGAGGCGGGCACGGAGCAGGTTGATCACGGTTTCATAGACCGTCTCGCGCTAGCTCGCCATCAGCCACAACGTTTAACATCACTTCATCTAATGCATGGCAATCAGTTCATGCAAAAGGCAATGGCAGGTTGCTATATCCTCTTAGTGTAGCGTCTGTCAATCCGCTAAAGATATTCGGGTTGAAAAACATCTTCTTGGCGCTCTTAGGGTTGCCAGGGTCAAGCTCACGAACATGGCAATAACGCTTATCGCCCTGAAGAGCCTTGCGATATAAGTGATATTCCTGATTTACCTTGAAGTTAGCATATCGTTTTTTGCATTCATCCGTCAATTTGGCGTAGTCTAAAGGATAACGCTCGCGGATTTGCTCATCAGTCAATCGTACAGCAGGCGCGTTCGGATCATCAGTCAATTGCATTGCCAAGGCGTCTTTGGCTCTGGACTTGGTGAACCGAAGCTCCACGTTCACGGTTACCGAATAGCGAGAATAGGGATCGGCTGTCTTTGGCTCGAGAGTATTAACGAAAGTGAAAAATTTCTTTTCATGCGGATTTAGGATGACCGCTGCCGTGCTAGTGTCAAGTTCGACGAAGGACAACGGCATGAGGAAGAAGTTGAACTCTCCCAAGTCTCGCTGAAACCAATCTACGATTGCGGCAGCGAAATTCTTGACACATGCTGCTCCAAGCTCCTGCAACCGTTGAACGAAAAGTGGTGAGCGATTGTAAAAGTGAACTACAGAGTCACGCAGTTCAATCATAGCCTCAAGGTTCTTACCGGCTGACGGATCCAAAACTCCCTTTTCCACGAGCTTTTTCGACAAGAAATCGATGCCATGCGTCATCGGATTACCAGACCGGGATTTCTTGATTCGAGGTTTCTTGGATGGTTTGTTCGCACTTTGGGATGATTCACGGACATAAAGGGAGGCAACACGGTTCTTGTTCTCTACGAGCCACTTGGCTTTAATCAATAGTTCCCAAGAGTTCACAGCCAACGCAGCGAAAGACTCGGCGCGATACGGAAAGTTTGGCTTATTATACACTTCGATCGCAGCCAGCATGGCTGCGATCGCTCGATCAAGAAGTTCTTGGGAATGCGCCTTCAAGTCTCACACACTTTTGGCTTTTTCGAGGCGGGCGCGCACCAGGTTGCTCATGGCTTCATAGACCGCCTTACGCTCGCCCGCCGTCAGCCCCAATACGTCAAACACCACTTCATCCAGAGCACGGCGGTCGGCTTGATTTATTTCCTCCAAGATTTTCAGAATATGACGCTGTCCTAGTTTCGAGAAATAAAGTGCTATCTTGCAACGATCGGCATTGGAAAGAATGTGAGGATTTATCAACACTAACTTTTTAGTTCTGGTCCGTAAACGTTAAACCTCCCTTCAATTCCTTGGCGGCCAGTAATCTCAAGAATCAAGTAGGTTATAGTAGAATTGAGCAAGGCAGATGCTATTCTTGGAAAATCTTCAACGTAGCCATGGAAAAACATGTCTGTCTCGCTGAGGCTGTTGGGGTTATCCGCAAAAGAATCGCTCACGTATTAACCGTGGAGCAACAAATGACCCGGGGGTGTGGTTCAATGGAATACCATGCTGGCAGATGATTTTTGACGGAAGGAGCTTCTGGGAGAAAACGTTTCCCACAGTGTGCTTACCTTTGGAGGACGTTTTTGCCTGGCTCCCCAATCAATATACGATAGAGCGCCGCTGTAGCCTCGAGCTTTTAGCTCTTTTGTTGTTAACGTGCAACTGAACAAATAGGTCGTGGCGTCCTGTTTTCTCAAAATCAACTGCTTTACTTCATCCATCGAACTTATTACCGGAATGAGTAAATCTTTTCCAAGTTGCCCTCCCAGCCGGCGCAGTTGCGGACATGCAAACAGCCTTTTGCTGCGGTTTTGCCTGTAAGTTTAAGATAAAAGAATCTGTTGGCGCCGGTGGTGATGCCGCGGCGCACGTCGGCGATGTCGCCAAGGCGCACCAGCTTGCCTTTGCCTTTCTCCAGAATGGTGAAAAAGATTTCCGGGGCGCGGAGGTATTTACCGCCCCATTTGTTGGCTTCGTAATGGGCGGTTTTGATGCAGACGTTCTTGAGCTTGCCGGCAACGTCGTCGGTTTCGTCATCCTCGCATACCAGACCTTCTTCGAGCAGCTTCACGCTGGGGCAGGACGCAAATGCGCCAGCGTTCGGTACTTTGGCGTTCGTTGATGGTTTCCAGCGTTTTGAAGGTGCTGGCGTCGAGGACGTCCTCAAAGGGAACCTTGAACATGACGAACCGGGCCTTCTTTCAAGGTCGGCCTCGGTGCGGTCATCGGGCGGAGCCAGGAGGGCGATGATGGTATTGACGTCTGCTTGGGCAAAAGAGCGCTGGCATTGATTGTCGAAGATGAATTTGATGTGGCTGTGTTTGAGCAGGAATTCCTGGAGATCGGCGCCGTACCCCACGTCGAGCCACGAATTGGAGGTGATGAAACAAAAGCTGCCTCTGGGGTTCAGCAGGGCCAGGCCGTGGAAGTAAAAGAAAATGTAAAGGTCGCTTTTGCCATCCAATTTGCGGTATTTTGGGTGGCCGGCTTTGTCTTTGTAAATGAAGAATATGGGCCAGGCGGCGGCAACCGATTTTGAAGCGTGGCTTTGTAGGATTTCTTTTGTTTTTTCCAACGGTCGGAATTTTGCCCCCGAAATCGCCGGGGTCGAGCCCGGGCGGTGCAATCATCTCCTGACGCACATAAGGCGGGTTGCCGATAACGATGTCGAAGCCGCCCTTGTCGCCCTCGAAGATTTCCACAAAGGCAAGATCCCAGACGAACGGGACGGCTTTGTTTTGCCGGAGGACATCCAGCGCAGCTTCGAGCCGGCGCAGTTCGGCCTTTTTCGTCGCGTTCGGCCCGCCATTGTTCTTCGAGTTTGAGGCGTTCCTGCGTGGCTTTCCCTCTGCCGATGTTAGGAAATTCACCCTGTTCGGCAGAGGATTCAATCTGGCCGGTGAGGGCAGCGATGGCTTTTTCAAGGCTACATTTTTTGTGGGTGAGGATGTCACGGAAGAGGGCGAGTTCCTCAGCTTTGAGCTCGGCTTCGTGGAGTGTGGCATCGCCCTGAAAAACCGGAGTTTTTGTCTTTAAGCTGGGTAATACGGCCTTTCAAATTGGGGGCAGATTAAGATGGGTGCGGTGGAGGCCGAAATTGATGCCGCCAATTTCCTGCAGGAGGCTGTCGCCACACCGGACCTTAAAGGAAAGATTGGGAAGGAGGGGCCTGAACTTGAGTTCGGACGGTTGCAGTTCCGTTTCCACCACCAGTTGCAGCCAGAGGCGGAGTTCGGCCACGTGGACGGCCCAATCCTTCACATCCACTCCATAAAGCTGCTCACCAATGATGCGACGGCGGCGTTCATAAGGCGTTTCTTTGAGGCCGAGCCGGGCGTTGGCGCGGGCCTGGAGGTCATCGAGCACCAGCAACATGCCGACCAGAAACGAGCCGCTGCCACAGGCGGGATCGCAAACCGTGAATTTCCTGAGCAGTTCGCCCAGTTGGGGCCAGAGGTTATGTTGAGCAAGCGCCTGATCGGCGCGCTTGCTCTTCCTGATCAAAAGCAAAAACAGCATCGTAGAGCAGGGGTTTGAAGGTGGCATCAAGGTGATTGGCCAGGACATCCACCAAGGCCAGCCGGCACATCAGGTCAATTTCGACGCGCGGGTGTAAAAATACCCGCGCTGCCACGCTGGTCTTCCTTGGTTACGCCCCGGTCGGAGATGTTGACGAGGCTTTCGTAAACCTTGCCAATCATTTCCGGGTCCACTGCCACTTCCACGTTGAGGGGCGTGGATTCCGCGATGGTGAAATAATAACGTTCGAGGAAGCCCGGGGCTTGATTCTGGAATGCATCAAAGAGAGTGCTAAAAAGGCATCAGGCAACTGGGGATCATGGGCTTCATCAAGGCGGTTGCGAATAAAGAGGCCGCCATTGAGGTAGGGGGCACCCATGAGAGCCGAGAGATGTCGGTTGGAAAATGGCGATGGCCCCCATGAAATTTGTTATTGAAGGCCTCAAAAATAGAACGGTAAGCCAGCGCTCGTAAAGGTGTCTTTCTTCTGGCCTGATTGCTGGTATGCCTGCCAGAAACGATAGAGGAAATCGGCCTTCTTGCCCAGCCAATATTTGCGCTGGATGAAATAAATAAAGAGCAGCGATTTGCGCCAAAAGATTGTTACCCAGGCGGGGCTGACCGGTTGGCGGAAACTGGTCGTTGTGCCAAAAGTCGGTGTTACCGAGCCATGAACACCGAAATGAGTCAAAACACTCGTCAAGAAGTCCTGGCCCAGCTGCGTCGGCGCTATGCCCGGGCCGGGCGACTCTACAAAGCCCAACTGCTCGACCAGGCCGTCGCCCTGTTGGGCTACCATCGCAAGGCGGCCATTCGGGCGCTGCGGGCCGGGCCGTCGGCGCGACGGGCGCCCGGCTTGGTTTTGGGGCGGCCGAAGACCTACCACCCGGAGACGCTGCTGCCGGTGATTCGGCCGATCTGGCAGGCGGCCTTCCAACCCTGCGGGGTGCGGCTGCGTGCCCTGCTTCCCGAGTGGCTGGCCGCCTATGAAACCGATCATCGCCGCCTGGACCCGGATTTGCGCCAGGCGCTCTTGAGTATCAGTGCGCGCACCTTGGATCGTTTGCTGGCCCCGCTGCGGCGGGCGGGCGGCGACCGACCGGCACCCGGCCCGGCAGCCTCTTGCGTCAGAGCATCCCCTGCGCGGCGAGTGGACCGAGACCGGCCCCGGCTGGCTGGAGCTGGACACGGTGGCCCTATGCGGCGGCTGTCTGGATGACCGGCATCTGTGGATGCTGGATGGGGTGGATATTAGCACCGACTGGGCCGGGCTGCGCGCCTTGGAAAACCGCAGCCAGCACGCCACTTTGACGCAGATTCGCGATCTGGAGGCCAGCCTGCCCTTTGCCCTGCGGGGGTGGACACCGACAACGGGGGCGAGTTCATCAACCATCACCTGGTGGCCTACCTGGGGCAGCGTCCCCGGCCGGTGCTCTTCACCCGCGCCCGGCCCTATCAGAAGAACGACAACGCCCATGTCGAGCAGCGCAACTGGACGCGGGTGCGCCAGCATTTCGGTTATGGGCGTTACGACAACCCGGCGGTCACGCCGCTCATCAACACCCTCTGCAAAGAGGCGTTGGAGCCGTTGCTCAATCATTTCCTGCCGACCCTCAAGCTGGAGGGTAAGTCTCGGAGCGGGGGCGGATGGTGCGGCAGTATGGCGTCCCCCAAACGCCCTACGCCCGGGTGCTGGCGGCGGCGGAAGTCAGTGCCGAAACCAAGGCGCGCTTGCGGGCGCTGCACGCCACGCTCAATCCCTTCCAACTGGGGCGGGACATCGAACGCCAGAAGCAGGCGATTGAAGCCCGGCGGCGACTAACGGCTTGAATTCGGAGGCGTCTTGGAGTACGGGAATTTCCCCAAGAAACGGGAACAAGGGAGGCCGGCGGGACTGCGTCCGGCGGCTTTCTTTGTTCTCAAATGAGGGGTCAACTTGGGTAACACCCTTTTGGCGCAACGGGCCCCCTGCCCACCCCGCGCCGGGTAACAGTTACTTTGGCGCACAACGGCAGCCGGTTGAGCAGTTGCAGGGCAAAATCATGAGCCCAAACGGGGTCCTGGAAATCCTGCGCAGGTGCTTCTGCAAATCCGCAAAAACGATCTTATAATCGCGGAAGAACTGATCGTTAAGCTCGTGGATGTCGAGGGTCTTCTGCCAGGCGTTGTGGAGTTGGACGAAGTTGGCTGGCTGGTATTTCTCGTAAAGAGCGGCGAAGGAAAGGTCATGGAGGATCTCGACATGGGCACGGTGGGGCTGGGCAAAGCAAATGTCTTTGATGAGGGTGACTTTCTCCAGCACATCTTTAGACGGGTCGCGCTTATGAAGGCGGCGGTTGATGACCGCCAGGGTCAGGGTGTCGCCGTGCCGAAACAGCAGCAGCACTGGCATGGAAAACAAGCGGTTGACAGCGCGGGTGATGTTTGCCAGGTCGGTGCGGGAGTAGTGCGGTTTTTCAGGGCGATGGCGAAGAAAAGATAAGACTCGATCACCGCTCCGTTGTACCCGCCCCGGCTGTCGAACGGGAGTGACTGTTGGGCGCCGCCAGCAGCTCGGACTTCGTCGTCGGTGAGTTGGAACAGGAAGTCCACCGAATTCCAGTCTGTCAGCATGGCATGTTCCTGGTTGAACTGCCGGCCCTGGGCAAAGGTGTTAAGAAAGTGCTCGGGCGTGTTCGAGTCCAACGGAAGCCGTTTTGCGCTCCGATAACCGAGCGTCTCGAACAGAGCAGTGGCGGCAGCCGCTTCCGGCTGGCTGGCAAAGCCGGCCAATGCTGTGGTGATGGCCTGTTTAATCTGGAGGGGATTCATTGGGGCACACTGGGTGGGCATGGTTGTTTATGGCTTTTTGATGACCAGCCAGGTCACCAGCTCGAAATCAGTGGCATCGCTGACTTGGTCCTGGTGGTTGGGGATTATGAAGCTGCGGCTGGATTGGAGGCCGTCGGCCATGCGTTTGCGGAAGGTTGAAACGATGGACTCGACGGCTTTCTTGAGCAGGTTGTCATAGAGAGCGGTCTCGCGGCCATCAGCGGTTTGCTGGTCAAAAGGGTGCAGAGGTCCTCGTAGGCGGTGGGCTTGCCGGCGCATAGCTCGTGGTAAAGACCTAGGATGTGCTTGGCCTGGGTAAAGGCAAGGCGGACGTTGCCGTCCTCCAAAACGTAAACCAGGAAGTAGGGCTGCAAGGGATTGACCTGGGTGGCGGTTTTGTCTCACCCTCTTCACCTTCGCCCGCTGCGGCAGGCGCAGGCGAAGTTTTCTGTTTCAAACACCAGATGACACCGGGGGCAACCGCCTTGATCTCGTCGGGGGCACCACGGTGTAGAGACCAAAGGGGCGGCCACGAGGCGGCTTCGGTTGGCCTCCAGGTATTTAAGGAGGTCCATGCGAAAATCATCCAAGGTGAACTCAGTCAGGCTGATGGATTCATCCAACTCTTCCAGGTCTAGGACTTCGTCTTTGAGCCGGAGCAACTGGCGGTCGCGGTAACGCAGTTCGTCCTTGATGAGGTCCTGCAGGTCCTCGCGCTGGAGCAGGTTGTCCTCCAGCGTGGCCGCGATGTCCACCAGGGCCATGCGGGCTTCGACGCGGTGCTTGAGGCTGATGTACTGGTCGAGGTGGGGGTGGGCCAGAAGTTCACCAGTTGAACAGTGGGGTTGAGACTGCCGATGCGGTCCACGCGGCCAAAACGTTGGAGGATGCGGACGGGATTCCAGTGGATGTCGTAGTTGATCAGGTAGTCACAGTCCTGAAGGTTTTGGCCCTCGCTGATGCAGTCGGTGGCAATCAGCAGGTCAATCTCCCCTGCTGCGGCATGGAGCGGATTCTCTCGCGCCGTTTGGAGATGGGGGAGAAATTGATCAAAATGTGATGGTAGTCGGTGGGGCGCTGTAAACCTTCCGGCTGGTAGGTGGTGCGGTTCTTGCCCGTGCCCACGACCAAGGCGGAGTGGATGCCCAGCTCCTTGAGCGCCCATTGGTGGAGATTCTCGTACAAGTAGGTGGCGGTGTCGGCAAACGCGGTGAAAACGAGAACTTTGCGGTTGAGATTGCCTACCTTGTTTTGGGTGGGGTGCCTGACCTTGGCGGCGATAAGCTTCTTGAGCTCAGCCAGTTTCTGGTCGCGATCAGGGAGACATCTGTGGCGGCTCTGTGGAGACTGGAAAGCTGCTTTTGTCCTGGTCCAAGTCTTTAAGCCATTGGTTGAGGTCAAGATGCTCCAATTGGTATTTGAATTTGCCGCCGACTTCCCAGGCGTTCTGCAATTCCTCGTCGTCATGGAAGTCGAGAGCCAGCTCTTCAGTGGCCAGTACGCCGCAGTTATTTGGGCGGGTTTGGAAACTGGTTATTTTTGTTCCAAGGACTCAATTTTTCGATGGTCCGTTTCAAGGTAATTTTAAAGGACTCGACCGAACTTTCGAGCCGTTTGAGGAAACCAACCCTCATCATGCCTATGAGAAAAGTTTCACGGTCGGCTTGCGAAAAGGATCGTGGGTAGATGTCTGATAGAGGTGCTGAAATTGCTTTTTGACGTATTTGGCGGGGTTGAACACGGAAAGCTTGTATTGCCCGATTTCTTGGTTTAGGCGGTCGTAGGAAGGAAAACGGCGCTGCGAGTCAATTTCCGGATAAATCGCCACAGGTTTGAGGCGTTTGGGGAAACCTCCTAGGCGTGCCATCTCGTGCTTATAGTATTTCTCGACGTGTTTACGAGCACGGGCGATGGTGAGCTCGTCAAGGAGTTTGAAAAAGTCTGAACCAAGGCGCAACAGCAGATCGGACGTCTTGCGTTCTCTGGGCGACTGCTTGGACCAGTTGGTGAAGTGGGCCTGCGCCTGGCGGAGCGTCTCCTTGACACTGACGATGCCGATGGATTCCCGAAAGGCTTCGTCTTTGCCTGCCGAGATGAAGGCCACCTGGTTGCCAAGGTCCTTGAGGGTGTTGTTGACGGGGGTCGCCGTGAGCAGAAGCACCTTGGTGCGCACGCCGGAGCAGATGATGTCCTCCATGAGGCGCTGGTAGCGGCTGCGACGGATGAGGTTGCCCTGTTCGTCACGGCGGCCAGGAGTGTTGTTGCGAAAATTGTGGGACTCATCAATGACGACCAGGTCGTAGTTGCCCCAATTCAGGGTTTCGAGATTGATGTCGCCCGAATAGCCGGTCTCCCGGCTCAAATCGGTGTGGGCGAGAACGTCATAGCGGAATCGGTCGGCGACGAATGGGTTTAATTTATCGTTCAGCCGGTACACCGTCCAGTTGTCACGCAATTTTTGGGGCATAAGACAAGGACGCGCTCATTACGGAGCTCGAAGAATTTGATGACGGCGAGGGCTTCGTATGTCTTGCCCAAACCGACACTGTCGGCGAGAATGCAGCCGTTGTGGGCCAGTATTTTGTTGATGATGCCCTTCACCCCGTCCTTTGAAAATCAAAGAGGGCTTTCCAAATCTCGGTGTCAAACAAAGTGGTGGCCCCCAGGTCGGAGTCGGTTTTGCGGGCATCGCCCAAAACTTCTCGAAGATGTGGAAGAGGGTCTTGTAATAGATAAACTCCGGTGAATGATTCTCATAGACCTGCTCCAGGTATTGCAGTACGTTGGCTTTGATATCTTTGACCAAATTAGGGTCATTCCATAGACGATCAAACCATGCCTTGAGTTGGTCGCGGTCGGCGGCAGCACTGGCAATGAGGTTTAGTTCAATATTGCTGCCGGTATGCTGCAGACCCAGACCGCGCGGCGTAAAATTGGGCTGCCGAGAATGGCGACGGCGTCGTGGCCAATATTGGCGACATGATAAAGTTTGCCGTGAAGAAAACCGCTACGGTAAACGGTTTTGATGTCCACCTTCTGGCGAATCCAATTGGCGCATTCCTTGGCTACCCGCTTTTGTTGGAGGGTGTTGGCGAGCTTCAGACCTTCGGGAGCAATAATGAACGTTTTTGATTCCGTCCTGGCCGGGTCCAGCGATTTCACGAACGCGGGCTCACCGAAAAGGAATTGCATGCGGTCAATCTGGTCGAGGCAGTCCTTTAGGGCAGCGTAAGCGTAGATGGTGAAGTAGGCTGACACCACCGACATCCGGGCCCCTTTGCGGATGTGAGTCTTGAGGAACTCGCCTACGCTGCCGTAGTAATGATTGTCCCGGATCCCGGAGTTGGTGGCGGGGGTGACAAAGGAGCACTCATGTTACTTTCGGGGTACCCTCTTCTGCGCTGTCTTGCCGCGATGGACCCGCTTGTCCACCTCAGAGGCGGGAAACCTCCACCACCGTCCCATTTTATGGGCGGACATGTTCTGCCGGACGACCCACTTCGGGAAGGTGTTTTGGGTGACGCCCAGGTGCGCCGCAACCTCTTCAACAGACAGCCTGTATTCATTCATAAGGCAAAGCCATTTTCCACCATGATGTTGCGCCCTACATTGGGCTGGCTCAGAGACCCATTTTAGCGGTCCGGTTTCGCCCAGACAAGGTTAAATCAGTCAGAGATCAGGCAGAGGGCGCATCTCATTTTCTTGCAGGGGGTGTATAGTGGGGCCATGACGACAACTTTGCTAACATCCCCCGCTACCACCCCCACCGTTGCCCTGCTCGCCCCACCCAGCCTGCGGCACCCGCCCCAGAACCCTTGGCCGTGCTGGCGGCCCGGCTGGTGGGGACCTTGGAAGCCTCAGTGGCGCACTTCTTGGGAGCTGCCGATCAAATTTGGGCCATCTGGAAACCCAACCCCAGCATGACATACAAGCCCTCCTGCAGGAAACCCTGAGGCGGGCCGCGCAGGCCAAGGCCGACGCCACGCCCCCGCACTGCCCGGTCTGCGGTCAACCCTTAAGCCGGTGCTCCTCCGGCCACGCCCGCACCTTCCAGACCCGCTTTGGCGACATCACTTTGGCACGCACCCGCTGCTATTGCCAACGCTGCCGCCAATGGCGCATCCCGGCCGATGCCGCCCTGGGTCTCGACGACACCGCTGGCTACTCGCCCCGCCGTGCAAGCCCTGATGGCGCTGGCCGCCAGCAAGCTGCCCATCGCCGACGCTAGCGTGGTGCTTGAACCGTTGAGCGGCGTGAAGGTGCCCCCGCCACCCCCGACCGGGAAGCCAAACGTCAGGAGCCTGCACCCAGCGTCTGCGCGCCCAGCTCGACGCGCAAGCCGCCACCGAAGCGCGCCAATTGGAACTTAGCTTGGAACCCTACCAGATGATCCTGCAACTGGAGGAGGCTCTGGCGGGACTGTCCGCCGGGCCGACGGCGGAGTAGGTGGCCAAAGAAATCGCCTACTTGTGGGAGCATCAGGCGCGGATGGACTATCGGGCCGGGCGGCGGGCGGGCGAACCGCTGGGCAGCGGGGCGGTGGAAGCGACCTGTCGGCAGGCGCAGTGCCGGTTCAAGCGGCCCGGGCAGTTCTGGAGCACGGCCGGGGACGAAGCGCTGCTCTGTCTGGAAACCTTCTGGCGCAACGACCGCTGGTCGCTCCTCTTCCCCACACCGCCTTCCACCCTGCAAGAAATTGAGATGCGCCCCTGCTTGAACGCCAGGCTTTGAGAAGGTTGATTGGCGGACTTAATTCTGGTAAAAGAAGGCTACGCTAATCACAGGCCAGACTTATGGAAGAAAGCGCTTTTGTGAGATAGACGACGCCAAATTAGTGGCGGCCATCGCCGGGGCTCGCCGGCTGGTGGTGTTTGCGGCGCCGGGGGTCTCCAACGTCGTTGCCGAGGCCTTGTCGGAGGCGTGGAGGCGGTTGGGCGCCCAAGGGGTGAGAGTGATTTTGGATGTTGATGCCGAGGTTTGCCGGCTGGGCTATGGAACCATGGAGGGGCTGCAGCGACTGCAAACCACCGCCCAATCGCTGGGGACCATGGTCTGCGAGCAACCCGGCCTGCGGCTGGGCTTGTTGGTGGTGGACGAGAAAGTGCTGATCTACAGCCCCACTCCCTTGCTTATTGAAGCCGGCTCAAGTCAGGATAAACGGCCCAACTGCCTGGTTTTGATGGCGTACCCCACCCGTGGCCAATGACCTAGGCATAGGCTCCAAGGGAGTGGAGGAGCAAAAAGTCGGGCTGGACCATGTGTCGGAAGACAAAGTAAGGAAGGTGGCGGACGACTTGGCGGTGAACCCGCCTTTGGCGTTTGACTTGGCCCGCCAGGTGCGGGTCTTCAATTGCCAGGTGGAGTTTGTCGAATCTCCACCTGGAAAAATTCAACTGCAAAGGCAGGAGGTGAAAATTCCCCAGAACTGACGGGCTTTGACTCGCCCCAAATCAAGAGTTTATTTTGTTTGGAGATCAGCCAGGAACTACTGCAAAAGAAAGAAGCCTTGGAACGAGTTAAGAAGGAAATTGAGAAACGTTATACCCACCCGATGCCTGGCTACGGGGGCAGCATCATCCGCCGCTCCGCCAAGGAGGCATTTAGCAGGGAAGTGAAAGAGTTGGAACGCCAGCTGGCGGATTTTCAGGCCTATGTTCGCCACCATTTTAAAGGCATCGTGGAAGATAATAAAGCCAGGTTGGTGGATTTGCTGACGCCAGCGGTTTTGAACCGGCCGCCCGCAAAGTGGCGCCACCAGCTCGTGGGGCCGGAGCGCACGGCCCGGGCAAAAATGTTGATTCACGGTGCGTTACAGGATGCCTTTAAAAATTTTTCTTTAAATGTGGACGGGATGCGCGTGCGGGCCCTTTTAAGGGCGTGACGTATGAGAGTTTGAAAGATCCCGATTTTGTGCGACTGGCCAAAGAAGCTTTTCCCGAGATTCAATTGCATGATGAATATACCGCGGCACCAGAGTTGAATCACAAAAAATAACCCCAGGCAGGTTGTTTTTAGGAGTTTATCGGCATCCCTAGGGCCCGTGTGGTCCACGCCGTGCGTGCCGGCCATGAAAAGAGGCAACTTGGCCCGCTAATAGTGGGAGGGCGCTACCGTGATGAGCGACAGGCATCCTGGAACTTGTCTCTTCAGTGCGCCGGCGCTTCCACCCATGCTACCAGCCAGAGCGAGAGGCCAGCCCTGGCTTGCAAGCGGGGTCGCGACCTTGGAGACGGTCGCGCAACGTCTGCTGAGCCAGTTTCTTGGCATGGACTTCTACCTCCGCCGGAAAGGAGGGGGCAGGAGAAGCGGCAGTACTGAGGGCCGTGGCCGCATGCACCAAGCTCATCACCTCGGCCGCCGGCAAGTGCATAAGGCCCTTTGTCGGCGCATGAAACACGGCCACAACGGAATCAGGTGTTTGCAGGCGGCGCGCCTGGCCCAGCCACCGCAACACATACACCCACAGCCAGCCCGCGCCATGTGGCCAGTCCTGGCCAGCCTGAATGGCGAAGGCGCTTTCGCGGGGACGCGCTTCCACTGCGCCTTGGAACAGCCAGTCGGTCACCGGCTCGCCAAAACCCGCCAGCACGGGTTTGATGGGTTGGCCTCGCACGCGGCCAAGGTCTTCGTCGCGCACTTGCAGAAAGATCTCCCGGTCAAACACCACGTGACACGTGCGGCCGGGGCGGAAGACGGGGTCGCGAAAGGCAGCAGGCAATTCGAAATGATGGACGCCACGGACGAACTGGTTGGCGCTGTTGCGGGTGTCCTGCAGCCGCAAGCCGTGGCGTTCCAGAGCGAGTTGGAAGGCCAGCTTGAAATCGGCACTGCTCAAGGTGGGCTTGATGGCGGCGAGGTCGCCGTTGAAGCTGCCGGCGTCGCCCAGCAACGCCTGCAGGCGATGAACGGAGCGGGCGGCTTCCTGAATCCAGCCATCCACTTCCTCGTCGGAGCGCTCTTGGCCTTGTACGTGGCGGGTGAATCTGCCTGAGGGGTCCACCTGACTGGCCACCTGTCCCAGAATCATTTCAAAATAATCCTCCTGTACGCCGGTCAGCCCGAGGGTGTGTTGCACGGCCCGCAACCGCTCCAGGATGCGCAGCGAGATTTTGGCATCCCACGATTCAGGCACGCGCAGGTTATATACCTGCACGCGGTGGGATTGTCCGTAGCGGTCCAGCCGCCCTATGCGCTGCAATAAGCGCATCGGGTTCCACGGTAGATCATAATTGATCATGATATGGCAGGCTTTTTGCAAATTGATGCCCTCCCCGCCGGCCTCGGTGGAAACCAGAAAGCGGGAGGCCTGCTCAAAGCGGCGGCGCGCTTCACGGCGCTGCTCCATGCTGCAACCACCGTGGATGACTTCCACCTCCGCCGAAGGAAATAGCTCGGCCAGCCGCGCACACAGGTAGTCCATGGTGGCGCGGTACTGAGTAAAGAGCAGCACCTTGGCCCCTGGTTCGCGGTGGTCTAAGTCACGCAGTAATTGAGCGCAGAACTCCCATTTGGTGTCGCGGGTCAGGGATTTCAGTGCTTGCTGCAGCCGATCCAGCAGGAGTTCTTCCCCGTCAAAGAAACGCTTGCCGCGTTCATGGAGGTGGTTGAGGCATGCGATGGTTTCCCGTCATCTTCGTCTTCCTCCACCATGTCCTCCCAATGAATTCCGCGGCCCTGAGCCAAATGCGCGGCGCGGCGTTCCAGGGCCGCCTGCAAGGCCGTCCAACTGCTGGCGGCAATTTTGTGGTAGGTGTGCATGACCAGGGCCACCGCCAGGCCGTAGCCGCGGGAACCATTGGTGGAGGCTTCGAGGCTTTTGCGAATGTACTGAGTAAGCAAATTGGACAGTGCCACTTCCGCCGGTGACCACGAGACCTCCAGGGTTTGCGTGTCATGCCCCTTGAACAACGGGCGGCCTTCCCAATCCACCGCCCGTGACTTCGGCGTTCGGGTCAACGTTTCCCGCAAGTGCAATTTTTGAAACTGCTCATGCACTGGGCGGGCGTCCGGTTGAAACAAATCTGGCCTTGGCAGGTGCAAAGGCGCAGGAACCGCTCGTCATCTCCCTGATGCGGCGTGCCGGAAAGCAGCAGCAACCGGGGCGAACGCGGCGTGCGGTCGGGGTTTTCCACATGCCGGACTAACCGGTTTTCCACCAGGAATTTGAAAAACGATAGTTAAGCGTTTCCTCCAAATCCTGGTTGATGGCATTGCGCCGGGCGGTCAATCGGTGGGCTTCATCGCAGATGACCAGATCAAACGGCCCCACGTGCTGCAACAGTTCCCGGTATTCTGGGCGCTTGATGCGGTCGATGGAAACAATGACGGCCGTTTGATTGCGCCAGCTGGCCTCCAGCGTTCCGTTCAAGTTGACCCCGACGATCATAAAATGCAGGTTGAACAAATCCTCCAATTCATCCTGCCATTGCAACGCCAGCCCCGCCGGGCACACCACCATCACGCGCAGCGGCGGCTCCTGTCGCAACAAACCAGCAATGATCAACCCTGCTTCCACCGTTTTGCCCAGACCCACATCATCAGCCAGCACGTGCCCAAAGCGGTTGCCCGTGAGCACCCGATCCACCACATGCACCTGGTGCGGCAATGGCTGCACCGCGGCCCGGGTGAAACAACTGGTTTGATGATGCTCACTGAGCACCACTGCCGCGGCCAGCCGGCACCGAAACGCAGACACTTCCCCATCGTCCAGCGGCGGCGTCTTCATGCGGATAGCTTACCCGTTCCAATTCATCGGGCTGCGCCGGGAGCAACTGATCCAGATAATCAAAGGCCACCTGCAGTCGCGTTTCCCCAGCGCATCCTCCTCCACGTACTCCACCACCCCAAAACCATACTCCGGGTGCGCCCGGTGAATGACGCGAGATTTTCGAGATAAGGTTGCTGTCATATTAGCAGAAAGTTGAAAAAGTCATTTTCAACCAAAAATTATGCAAAAACACCTATGATTTCGAGAGTTGAGCTTCCCAAAGATGCCTTTTCAAAAGCATGCTAGATAGTCGAGAAATTCAAAGTTCGATAACGATATTCCATGCCCATGTGCAGCAAAGGAATGTCATAGTATGGCTTCAACCCTTCACCAGCATTTGGTTCTTGCGACAGCTTGACAAGCCATATTGAGCCATCGAAAAATTGATCTTCAGACTGGATCCAACCGATTTTCACCAACGCCCGCTGCACTGGTCTGCAGGTATAAAGGCATAAGGCAGCACGGCCTCGTCCGTGATGACACGAAGGCGGTGCAACTCGCGAACAATAAACCGTAACGGGGTGTCAGCGCTTTGTCCGAAGACGCCTATCCAAGACAGCTGTTCCGCCCCAGGTAGCCGCCCTGCCCGGAGAAAATCAACCAGATTCTCTGCATGCCCCTGATCGATCAGGTCCAGTATAACAGAGGGAAAGTCATTTCGAATCATGAGGTGAACCTTGCGTAAATCATAGAAAACCCGCCGCCAAAAATAGGCCTGTTCGCCACTGGCATCGAGGTCTTGAAATTCCATGTGCACCGCGCGCTCGAACATTTCCCTAGTAGACTCGGAGAAATCGCCCACATAGGTATTTTCCCAAAATGCTGAGCATCTAAGCGCGTCGTCCAAAATCGCCGCAGCTCCGTCATGGTTCGCCCAGCTGATATCAAGCAGGCAAATCCAAACAGACGATACCAAAGGGCTTTGCCTGTGTCATTGGTGGTTGCTAAAAACGCCTCACGGAGGGCTGTAGCTCGGTCTTGCATGGGAAGCTCCTGCCATTCTTGGTTCCAAGCACCAAACAATGCCCAGTTGGGTTGGCCTTCCAGTACATACTCGCCAATGGGGCATCCCTGATGATCCCACCATGTCCAGAGTTTTTGTACTGACCAGATGTCAGTGGGCGGATTATCTATTACTGCCGGCAATGGTAAATCTTGCTGAGTGCCGTATATCCGGCGCACCTCCTCATCTAGAGTTCGTAAAGTATATGCGCGCAGTTCATGGATATCATCTGGTGAGAAATTAAGATTAAACCAAGGAAAATCTTCAGGCCGCTCGACTACCTGCCATAACCAGTTATTCGGATCTTTGGAGCCTAATTTTTCAGCAACTTCTCGTCGCAATATTCCTCTTAATAGATAGCTAACAGCGGAGATGCGGCTCATGTCATCTACTGCCTGAATTATCCATCGCACTAATACACTCGCGTCAGTTTGTTGGGGTGGACGGCAGGCAAGGAAAAATTGCAACGCTGAACCATTGTAAGCGGAATGTAATCTAAACTGCTGGGGAGCGAGAGCAGCTCGAATTATCTCTTCCTGATCCACTTCGTGGCTGTTGCCGTCGGCTACCAAAAGCTCCGCTGGTCTGCGCCATGAGCCGTCAGCAGCTTGAAACTTCACGTTCGGCAACAAATTGCCGAATGCTTTAGATTCCCGTTCTTCGCGCTCCCTCCAATCGCCCTCTTTCAGCCGCTTGAGAAAATGAGGTGTTAGCAACTGCCCAAGCCGTGTCGCCACATCTGAGTCGGCCCGATATTCTTCGCCGCATTTCAATTCCCATTCGACCACTGTGGCAAGATATAGCTCCTCTATCGTAAACTGCATGGATAACAATTCCCGTAATACTGATAATGTCCGTCTTGATGACACAATACAGCCAGGCTCAATGCGCCGATGAAAAGAAGGCCACTGTTGGGCGATTGTAAATGCTTCTTCTTTATCTAAAGCACCTGCCGCTGCAAAAACAATTCGCGGAATATTTGTCAGTGCGTGATACATGCCCCACAGGCCAGTGGGCAGTGCCTCACAATCATAATAAAATTCAAAGAGTCCGGTGCTAGTGTGATTGGTATTATTGAGCCGCCACAAAATGCGGCGGGCCAATTCCGTATCCATGCTGTTCGATGATGGCGATACTTTATCGAAGAAGCGCTCAGCAGGAACGTGCCAAAAGCTCTGCCAGAACAAGAGTGCAGTGGTTTGCGTTGCCAAGGCTAACTGATGGCGCAGATTATCCCAGTTTTGTTGGGCCAGTTTATACAATTCCTTGAGGCGGCTGGCCAAAGTCCTGGCGATTTCGTTGGCCAATTGGTGGTTGTGTTCGGAATTCAGCGCCAGTTGAATGCGGCCCACGTCTGGTTCAAAAGGCGCATTAATTGCA
This sequence comes from Fontisphaera persica, assembly GCF_024832785.1. GTDB lineage: Bacteria > Verrucomicrobiota > Verrucomicrobiia > Limisphaerales > Fontisphaeraceae > Fontisphaera > Fontisphaera persica. The sequence goes on along the minus strand of NZ_CP116615.1, from coordinate 2,055,596 downwards.
AATCCATAATCAGGTGTCGCGCGGGTGGGGGCGGTCACCCAATAGGTTGGCACATCTTTCGGCAAGGCCACAAACCCATCCGAATTCAGCCCCAAAAGCAATTGCCAGCGATCTTCTGCAAATTGTCCTGTGATCACCAAAGCGCGTGTTATTCCAACATCAGGAAATCGTAGGTCGCCGACTTCTATACCGTTGCTTATAGCAACAGCACGCCAGTTCATTTCCTGCATTTCTCCTTCTTGGCGCACCAAGCGCAAACGCTTGATTTTACGCGAGAAAATCACCAACACCGGCGCAATACGATAGAACAGGGAAGTGACTTTGACAGCAGAAGTTCCGTTATCTGTTCTCAATGGTAAATGTATTATTGTGCCGCGCCGCCACTGCGCGGGGCCAAACCGCTGCAGTTCAGCCACCAATGCCTCTCGCCTCTCTGCTGCCAAGCGAACAGGGTAAATGCCTCCGCGAATCACGAAATCAAGGTTGCCACTGACCACCTCCGGGGCGTCACTCACCAGAAACACACTCTTAAATCCGAGGCCAAACTTTCCCGTGACTTTACAAGGGCCTTCCGCATTTTTATCAGAAATCGATTGAACCACCATTTTTCCAAATCTTGATCAAAGCCTCGTTCACGAAAATCATGCCCTCCAGAACCCTGGAATTCGTTAATTAATCGGCCCCAATGCACCAAGGTTAACCCCCTGGTCCATTATCACCACGCATCCCATCGCCTCCAATTCTGCAACGGCAATGCCCAGCACTTGAAGCTCAACAACGGCGTCGTCTGCATTCTGCCATAATTCAAAAGGTACAGAAGATGCGTCGTATTGATATTGCTCCATTTTCTGCCTCACAGCGGCCAAGGTTTTTGCTGAATCTTCTCTTCGGTTGATAATTTCTGTCGAATGGCTGCTTTGGCCGTGGCCAGGTCATTCAGTATGGCCTCGGACACAGTTCTTCCATTTTCCTCTGCCTCAGCCCGGCGGCGGTCGGCACTATCCCACTTTTAAGATCGCCTCTGATTTCAGGCCAATGATGGGCACCGATCTGCCGCAGGAATGCTTGGGCCATCTCGACAATACGATTTTGTGCAATGCGAATGTGAAGCTGGCTGGGCTGGCTCCATTTCTGCCAGAGAGGTTGAAGATTAATGCCATTCTCTAAAAACAGCGGCGAGTAATTGTTCTGCCGAAGTACGCAACATATTAATAAGGGTCTCGGCGTCCTGATTCAGGTTGTTTGGCTGAATATTTAAAAGACGCACCCAGCGCTGTGGTTTCATCAAATCACCAAAAGCAGGAAATCTCTGTATACCGCTCCCGAGAAAAATTGTCGTGTGATTCCCCCAACTTGGGCCGTCAAAGGGGTGCCTACTATAGAAGGCATTTTTAACTGATTTGCTTGATGGATGACACAGGCAAATCTATAATAACCCAAGGCTCTTTTGAGTTGACCATCAACCCCTGCAATAGCCTCCCGCACCCTCCACGGAATTTTGCCCCAGATAATTGGCGGCTAAAACTTTGACCTGCCCATTAAACCCGTCGCCTAAAATGGAAATAAAGGCCCCGATGATTTCAGGCGGTACATAATCTCTCCACGGAGCAAAATAGTTGCACAAACATTGTGCCGTATTTTTATATGCCTCCTCAAACGGTTCAAGCCCATTTTCCAGCTCTATATTAATGGAGACCTGGTTGGCCCGCGCACGCAAATTGCTCAGCGCCTGGCTAAAATCATCATCTAATTGGTCATTGGAAACAATACCATGGGTTGGCCAGGCCAATTGCGTTGGAGATTTCCACTCTCCTCTTGCACTGAGAAGCATCAGACCCTGCGATTTAAGCACATTTGTGGTAAATTCACTACCCAAGGAATCTATCATGCGCAAATAACGCACAAATACAGCACGATATTTATGGGCTGCACTTACATCGCTTCGCTGTTGCTTTTGTGCCAAGTAAACAAGCACTTTTGCGTAAGCGTCAACATCGAGTTGGCCGCCAAGTTCATTCAGGCAATCGGGCAGGTGGTGTCTCACTTCTTCTGATTCAAACAACGCTTTGAAAAGGAGGCTACAGGAAGTACCTCGACAGGCGCATCACCCAGAGCGTCCGTCCAATCTCTACATTGTTCCATATTCCACTCTCCAGTCAGCCCGGTACGCCATTGGGAATGTTGTTTTAACAATTCAACCAACAATTTAATTGATTCATCTGGCCTAGGTATTACTGTTTTAATAAACGTCTCGAAACGATTATGGTTCCGGATTTCCGGGGCCAAGCGCAGAAGCGGAATTTTTCCTCGCAAAACTCCATCTGGTAAATTGTCTAATTCGTTCTCTGCTCCACTGATGTGCAACAAATCTGCTGGCCTGACAGCTACGCCGCCTATCAAACGCAGCCATGTGGTTGTAATAACTCTCGCACGTAATTCCGACCTCAGCGTTCCCAAATGCCCAATGGCCGTTAGGATGGTGTCCCACCAATCAGCCGGATGTGGCTGGCTAATGGCAATTTCAACTACGGCCTCCCAGTTAAGGGGATTCACCAACCGATTTGAGCCGTCGTGACTGCCAAATCTGCTGTACGCAGGGTGGGGCCGGAGTCGGGTCACCAGACGATTAAATGCCTCTGGGAGTTCTTTAAACGATCCATCATCTGTGTAGGTATGAGGACCGATTCGCACCCGGCGCCCGTCTAGAGTGGTATGAATGTTAAGTTTTTAACAGTTCAGGATTGGAAAAATTATTAAGAATTGAGGAGCATTGACATTCGTCAATATTGGCACAATCCAGTTGCTCGGGCCCAATTTCAAAGATCAAGCTTTCGATAGTTTTAACCGACACTTCTGTTAATATAAGGCTTTTACGATGCAGGTCATTTAGGGCAATTTGTCCGATGATATCATGGGCAATCAGCCGCCAAGATTGCTGAACCGTTTCTAATGCCAGCTTTGCCAGTTGGGCAAAAGCGTCTATTTGGGACGGTTCAACCAGCAACGATGAGTTGTCTTCCCATTTGTCACGGCGTCCATGAAGCAAACAACGTAAAGCTTTAATATGCCCCTCACTATAATAAGTTTGAGCCAATAGTTTCTCAAAGAGATCTTTGCGATCCGAAAACAGGGCGGCCACCCGCGAAGCTTTGTAAAGCAGCCGGATACACATTAAAACATCGCAAGTATGGAGATTAAGACGCAGAGCCTCGGCCAGCGATCGCTCAATCACTAACGGCCTGATCTGCGGTGCAGCTTGGATAAGAGGACTGAGCCATTCTCTGCCGTCAACAAATATTAGGTTATTTTCATTAGCGGCAAGCAGAGATTTTAAACTTACTGAAATGATATTGCCATCAACTTGACACGCCGCAAATAGCGGTAGCCTGTTAAGCGTCTCCGGCCAGAGGTTGGGAACATTATTACAGGCTTTAATCAGCTGGACCACTAATCTGGACCGTTTAAGAATTGCATCCGTTTCATGGGGTTGTAAATTGCCTAAGCCATTTAGCAACGGGTTAAGATTTTCCCATGGGATGACACCCTCCCCTTGAGACTCATGCCAATCCTGCCATAAAAGTGCCACGGGCAGGCTTTCGTTGGCTAAAACCGACTTGATCTCTGCTTCGGCTTCTGCCGATTCTAATGGCAACCTCACAAAGGCTCTTTTGGAAGCCGCTTGAAGAGTTGCTTCCAAACACGAATCAAGTCCTGTCCTTCGGGCGGCGGAAGCATAAACGTCTTCTTTACCAACTGAATCAATGTCTTGCTTAGCTCGCACTCCCAAGGCATACTGGGGGTATTTTCAGGAATCAATTCCAGCAGGTATTCAAGACGGTCTGGTATTGATAAATTGCTGCCGATACACTATTAAGCAGCACAGCCACCTCATTTGGATTGAGGCAGTCCGGTTTTCTTTTGCTAAAGCTGGCTTGTCTTGAAATGACACCGTTGTTTTTGAACAGAAATCTTTAAGGGCCGGCAGTAATTCAAACAGTTCATGTTCAGGAAACATTGGTTTGGGCAAGGCAATCCAAGGGGTGGCTTTCCATTTGCCAAATCCCATTTCTCATGCACCCAATGGCCTCCATCAGGTTGCAGACGAAAAACATAACGCTGGCCATCGCAAACATGGGGCAATAGCGGTTTAAGTTTACCAGCCTTGAGCATGGCCTTGACAAGCAATTCGATTTCCTCCTTGGCCGCTTGTTCCTGCTGGACAAAGGCGTGAAGACTGGGAAGCACCAACGGTGCCACCACTTTGCGCAACAGCGTCCGGTTCCAAAGTTTGATGACCTCAAACTCCGACTGGACTCGCTCAGGAGGCATGTCTTCTGGCAGATCATCAAAGGGCTGAATGTAACGCCGACCGGAGTCGACAAAAAGAAACCGTGCAGATAGAGATGATAGCATCCTTGCATACCTCCCGGAATCTCTTCCGGCTCGCCCAATGGCAAGAAGACTGCATGAAGAACCTTTAAGTGACCTTTAGCATTATTAGAGGATTGCCGAACAAAAACTACTGCTCCATGTGGTTCAGCCTTTTCCGGCACCTGCTGATCCCCACCATCCGGGCCAATACCGGGTTGACAGGGCCAGTGAGGCATGTTCTTTAATGTGTTTAATGCTGCGCATTCGTTGAGATGTTCACGCCCCGTAAATTTGCAATAATTCTTCACCTCCCCGGTCAATTCTTGCGTGGCAGCTATATCCAGGATCCGTTCAACCCAAAACGCATTCGTTGAGCGTTACTGCCAACTTCAATTGAGCGTATTCCGTCAAATTATTGCCTTCCAATTTGCCAAGGCTCACTGAGCGGAGACGGCGAAGCAAAGGTAGTGTTGCTGCCAAACGACTCTTCCAGTCTGGGCCAAAAGATCATCGAAGTCTGGCTTCGGAAAGCGGTGCTCGATGGGCTTGATTTCCCTTGGGAATCCCGCAAGTGGTCCGGTTGTCTTAAAGGTATCCAAAGTCCAAACCAACGCTTGACACCCAGACCACGTTCGGCAAGTTCCTTGAAAGCGACTATGTCTGATTCCTGTTCTTTTTCCCATGCCTCTTCCCAATCTCTGTGGCGACATTTATTGGCTTCCCTACTCCCCATGGATTCAGCAAATCTGAGGCAGATACGCTCGTCCCTTCCTCTTGGGGAAAAGTTGAAGACGAAAAGTAAAAAAGCCTCAGCCCAATGGAAAATGCTTTTCAGCCCCAGTCCAAACTTGCCCGCAGCGCCGCCCTGACCAGCTTTGTTGCTCATACCCAATGATGTGATGCTAATTGCATCACTCAGCGTGAACGCCCCATTGTTTAGCACAGCCAAGCCGGGAGCTTTAAGAAGTGGGTGCCTGCTGCCAGGCAAACCGATGTCAGACAAAACTATTACTAGTTGACTTGCCTCGTCTCCTGGCCGATTGGCCCCTGCATCGTCGGTGTTTTGCAGAAGTTCTTTGAGAATGGCAAAACCGTCCTGATATCTATCGCGCAAATCTTGGCGAATACGTGAAATGTCGTTTAAAGCGGAATGACGATAACCAGGCATGGCAATTTAAATAAAATTTATCGTTAGGGCGTTTTTGTGAAATCTATGACAATGCTCGTCATGCGGTAAAACAGATTTCCTTCCAATTGCAACATGAATTGAAAAAACTTCGATTGGCGGCAGATCATGTGCCTGAGTCCAAAACGCAAATGTTTCCTTTGCAAAGCAAGCATGGCTTATGTGCAGTTATATTGACGGACGGACAGCAGGCTTGCAAGTCCGTTTTGGAAAAGACTGGGTAGACCCCAATCATTACGATTGAGGTAAAAACTTGCAAAAAGGGGTGAATGTATTGGGCTGCGTTTTGGTCTGATATGGCATGGCTGCCATCACCCAAAAGAAGCTCGCCTCAAGCTGGAGTGTGTCGCCAACACTGACCAATCCCTTCATGCCGGCCAGCGCGAGGTGTTCTTCGAAGACACCCAACTGAAGGTGACAGGCAAACACTTCGAGGGGCGGCGATCACATTAACGGCGATCTGGTGCTCTATTAACCGAGTCCCCTCCTCCAAATCCGTCCCGGCAGACACCTTGTCTGGCGGAGCTTTATCTGAGACCGGCGCCCCCAAAAACCACTGTTTTTCGACCCAAAAGCATCAGTTGACCCCCGTGGAGGCAGTCTTTCGCGGGTTTTGTCTTCCCGGCACCTCCCTTCGCCCGCTCCAACCGTCAAGCCCATTCACATCGTAATGATTGGGGGCCCAATTAGAGTGTCTTTTCAAATTGAATCCGAACGATTTGCTGGGCATACTACACACATAGACTCGACACCGGGGCCTTGTTTTGAAGTTCCTCGCACAATCAAGGCGAGGGATTGCGTTGGTTATTCGGCCGCCCAGGTTGTGAGGAGCTGGTAAACTCCTCGACAAGCGATGCTTGTAGTCGGGTCGTAAACGATGGGCGCTGACTTGAGAATTGGTTCGGTCATCCGCCTCCGCAACCGCATCTGGCGGGTTGACCGGGTGGATGACCGTGAGTTTTGGGCGACCCCGCTCGATGGGCGGGACACCCGGCGCTGGCGTTTTTGCGCTCGTTGGAGGAGGGGATGTGCGGCCGGGCGAACTGCCGCTGCCGGACGCCAAAACCGTCAGCGACCCCGCCAAGCAAGACCTCTTGTTACGGGCCTATCGGCTCAGCTTGATTCACGGCAGCGCCCGTTCCTGGGCCTCCAGCGCAGCCGGGCCATCCCTGAACCCTTCCAGCTCGTGCCCTTGCTGATGTCACTGGACATGCCTGCCGTCCGGCTGCTCATAGGCGATGATGTTGGCGTTGGGAAAAGTGTTCAAGCCGGTTTGATCGTGTCGGAGCTGATGGCTCGCGGGGCCGCTGAGCGGTTGCTGGTGGTGGTCCCTGCCGCGTTGCGTGAACAGTGGCAGGAGACCCTGGACCGCTTCTTCCACCTGGAGGCGGTCATCATGGCGGGCCACACTCGACCGGCGCTGGAGCGCCAACTTCTGCCCGGCCAATCTCCGTGGGACGCCTACCCGGTGATTGTGACCAGCATTGATTACGTCAAAAACGATTAGGCGAAGTCCTCGCCCACCGGTGGGATGCCGTCATTGTTGACGAAATCCATTCCGCGCAGCGGCCTCACGTTTGGGGCGGCAGCGACAGCAGCCTTCAAAAAGAGCGTTGGGAATTTCTGGAAGCGGTGGGCAAGAGCGCCAACGTCCGGCATCTGATCGGACTTTCCGCAACTCCACACCCCGGTTATACTGATTGTTTCGCCAGCCTGTTGGAAGTCTTGAACCCCAGGGCGGTCAATCCTGACGGGACAATCAACCGCGAAATCGCCCGCAAGCACGTTGTCCAGCGTCGCCGTATGGACATCAAAGCCTGGTATGGTGCCGGTGCGCCGTTCCCGGAGCGCGACCCCAAAGACCTCATCATTCCCCTGACCAAGGCGGAGAAGGCCCTGTTCGAGGGCTTGCGGGCCTACAGCAAGACGCTGACGGAGACCGAGGGCGGCACGGTGGGCCTTTGGGTGAGCCTCCACCTGCAACGACGTGCCCTTTCAAGTCCTGGCGCGATCCTGGCCAGCCTGGGTGAGCGTCGCAACGCCGCCCGTAAACGGATGAGTTCCCAGACTGGCGCGGCCCCGGCCAACGAGACCGAAGCCGAGTCCATCGTCCTCGACCAGGACTCCACGCAAGACCTGGACGACGAGAGCCGGTGGAAACGTCTGGACACCGCCGCCATCGCGGCCAGCCCAAAGAGATCGAGGAGATCGACAAGCTGATCGCCCTGGCGAAGAAGGTCACGACCAAACAGGATGGCAAGTTGCAGACGTTGCTCAAAATCCTCCCGGAAGTTCTGAAGCGGCACCCCCGCGCTCCTCGTGCGCTCATATTCACACGCTACAAAGACACCTTGGACTACCTGGTCAAAGCCCTGAAGAAGGAAGCCGAAGGCGATGGACCGCTGAAGGACCTCCAGGTGTTCAGCATCTACGGTGATATGAACCAGAAGGAGCGGCGGGCGACCTACCGCGCCTTTGAGACCGCCGACAAAGCCGTGTGCATCGGCACCGATTGCATCTCCGAAGGTCTCGATCTCCAGCGCGGTTGTGCTGAACTGATCCACGTCGAACTCCCCTGGAACCCGAACCGGCTCGAACAACGCAATGGCCGCCTGGACCGCTACGGCCAACCGGAGGACAGGGTCGGCATCTACACCCTGGTCCGCGAGGACCAACTCGACACCGCCATCCTGAGGGTGCTCGTCGAAAAAGCCGGGCGCATCCGCGAGCAGCACGGCTTCTGCCCGATCATGTTCTCGTCGGCGCGGGAGTTGAAGCGGCTCATCAAAGAGTTTGGTGCGACCTCGGAATCCTACCTTCCAGGTTTCGAGCTGCCTGATGCCCTGCCGGGTGTCATGCAGGACGCCGGGGTCGCGTCCACCGAGAGCGAGCGCATCGCGCGCATTAAGGAGGAGTCGTTCTACGGTCAGGAGCAAATCCGGCTACCCCAAGTCGAGCAGGCGCTCCAGCAGACCTACCGCACGGTGGGTGCCCCGTCTGAAATCCAGGCGTTCGTGCTGTCGGCCCTGGAGCAGTTCCGCGCCAGCGCCATCCAGCAAGCCGATGGCACCTGGAAGCTCACCCTGCGCGGCACCACGTTCAACGACCTGGGTGACGAGTCTGGTCTGCACGTTCGATCCCAAAATCGCCCGCGATGATCCCGACCTCGATCTGCTCGACCTGGCCCATCCGCTGGTTCGCCGGTTGGTCGAAGGCGTCCAGCACACCCTGGCGGGCACCGAGAGCGGGCGTGTCGCCGCCCGTGGCTCGAAGGAGGTCAAGGAAGTCACCGCCGTCGTCCACATTCTGGCCCGGTTCGTCACTGCGTCCGAGCCGCCTGTGCTGATGGAAGAATTGATCCCGCTTGCGTTCAAACCGTATGGCGGCCAGGCCGTGGACAAAGATCCGATGGATCTGCTCCGGGCAGCACCGCATCCACACCAGTTCACCGCGAAAGATGTAGCGGAAGCCGCCGCCGATGCCCTGGCCGCGCCGGGCCTGAAAGACCTGATGAACCAGGCGGTCGAAGCCCGCCGCCAGAAGCTGGTCCAGCGCCAATCCGAAATCGCCCGCATGGCCTCCCAGTGGGCGGCGGGCATGGATGACGTGCGCGTGGCTTCGGTTGACCTGTTGACCCTGACCCTACTCATACCACATGGCTGACACACTCGAACTCGTCCACGTTTCCGGTGGGTTGATCTCGCCGGCCATCCTGGCGGATGCCCTGTCGGACGCGCCGCGCCGGGGCGAGTTCCAGCCGTCCAAGTTCGGGTGGAGCGGTCACGATCCCGACCCCCGGCCCAGTTCGCCGAAACCTTGGAGGCGACCTTCCAGCTCGCCTGCGAGCACTACGACGGCATCGCCAAAATCTTGATGCGCTGTCGCTGAGCGAGCTGCGCGAGAAGTGGCTGCGTCAGTTGCTGCGCCTGCTCGACTTCAAGGAGACTTACCAGCCCAAACTCAAAAGCCAGGATGGCCGCGAGAGTTTCGACATCAATTTCCTGGGCTGGGAGGGCGACGGTGCGCCTCCGATTCACCTGGTCAAAGGCAGCCTGGACGAAGCACCGGGCCGGGGCGGCAAGTCACCGCACGAAGAACTCCAGCATTACCTGAACAACAGCCCGGCGACCTGGGGCATCGTGGCCAACGGTCGGCAGCTCCGGCTCCTGCGCGATTTCCACCACGTCTTCACCAAGGCGTTCGTTGGCTTCGACCTCGATGCCATCTTTGAGACCCGCGACTTTGCCGCCTTCCGGGCGCTGTTTCGGTTTTGCCATCGCAACCGGTTCGAGCTGGCTCCCGACCGCACCAAAATCCCGCTCGAATCCCTGTTCGAGTCCAGCCAGGCCGAGGGCATTCAGATTGGCCGCCAGCACGAGCCATCGAAGCCCTGGCGGAGGGCCTGTTCAGCCCGCAGCTCCGGCAGATGCTCGATGACCCGAAGGCCGCCCGTGCGCTCTACCACGAGCTGCTGCTGGTCATCTACCGCATCCTGTTCCTCCTGTTTGCCGAGCAACGCCGGATGCTGCCCGCTGAGGGCCTCTATGCCGAGACCTACTCCATCGCGGCCCTGGCGCGGCTGGCCGAGCGCAAGACCGTTGAGCCGCACCGGTGCGACCTGTGGGAAGGGTTGAAGGTCACCTTCAAGATGTTGTCCCAGGGCGCACCCGAAATCGGCGTGTTCCCCTTCAACGGCCAGTTGTTCGATCTCAAGCGCACGCCGCACCTGATGGCGCAATCGTGCGAGAACAAGTTTCTGCTCAAAGCCATCGAGAAACTGACCCATGTGCGGGTGGAGAACTTCCAGCAGCGGGTCAACTACGCGGAACTCGGCGTCGAGGAACTGGGCTCGGTCTATGAGACATTGCTGAGCTACACGCTCCGGTTGGCCCACGCGCCGACCGAGGCCGAAGGCTTCATCGTGCCTGCGGGTGCGGTTTACCTGGCGTCCCTGAGCACCGAGCGCAAAGACCTGGGGGCGCACTACACGCGCCCGGCGCTGGTGGACTTCCTGCTTTCGGTCTCGCTCGACAAGTTGATCGCCGAACGGCTCGTCGAGGCGAAGCGAGTGGCGAATGGTGAATGGCGAATGGTCAGCGGGCCGTATCGCGCCGCGTTCCTCAATTATGCAAATCAACGACTATCGCGACCTGGAGGTCTGGCAACTGGGACGCCGGTTGGCCAGGAAACTATATCAACTCACGGCGAAGTTCCCCGACGAGGAGAAGTTTGGACTGGTCTCGCAACTGCGGCGGGCGGGGGTGTCCATTCCGTCAAACGTGGCCGAGGGCTGGGGACGGCACTATACAGCGGAGTTCATCCAGGGCCTGCGACGGGCCAACGGCAGCCGGACGGAGGTGGAGACGCAGATGATCCTCAGCGCGGACTTGGGCTATGCCACGACGCAGGAAGTGGAAGCTCTCCTCAAGGAGACCGCGCTGCTGGGCAAGCAACTTCTGGCCCTGGAGCGGTCGCTCCAGAAGCGAATGGAGAATCGCGAATAGCAAATGGGCGCAAGCGAATGGGGAATAGTGAATCGCAAATGGGGGACACCGCTGAACACCACTCGCCATTCGCCATTCACCATTCACCCGAACAAATCGAGGCGCTCTGGAACTCCACCCCATTCGCCATTCGCCATTCACTCTTCGCCCAGCACGCCGTGCTGGACATCCGCGTCTGCGACCCAGCCTGCGGCAGCGGGGCCATTCTGGTCGGGGCGATTGACCGGCTGGCCCTGGCCCTGGCGACCGTCCGCGCCGATGGCGACAAGCCCACCGAGGCGGCGTTGCAGGAAGCCCGGCGCGATGTCCTGGCCCACTGCATCTACGGCGTGGACAAGGACGCCTTCGCGGTCGAGCCTGTGCAAGGTCGCGCTCTGGATTCACTGCGCGGTGCCGAACCTGCCGCTCTCCTTCCTCGACCACCGCATCCAGCATGGCGACAGCCTGGTCGGCTGGCCGCTGCTCAACGTGCCGAGCATCATCCCGCGGGACGCCTACTCCGTGCCCGGCAGCGGCGGCAAGGACGAGGAGGCGCGGCGGCTGCGGGCTTTCTTGCAGTCCGCCTACCAGGCGAACGACTTGGCAATCCAGGGCCAGGGCGAACTGGGCCAGTTGCCGCCCAAGCCCGACATCCGCGTGGACTTCCCCGCCGTCATGGCCGAGGAAGAACGCATCCCCGGCGACGTGGAGAAGAAAGACGCGGCCTTCAATGGCTACATGGAGTCCGAAGCCTATCGCCGGTTCAAAGCGGCGGCGGACCTCTGGACGGCGACCTTCTTCTGGAGCCACGAAGTGGGCGCGCCCGCGCCGACGACCGAGGATTACCGCAGAGTGCTTGAGCAGGGAGCGAATGGCGAATCGCGAATCGCGAATGGGGAGAGCGAATCGCGAATGGGGAGAGCGAATCGCGAATGGGGAGAGCGAATCGCGAATGGCGAATCGCGAATGGAAGACGCGGCTGACAACCATTCGCCATTCGCCACTCACCATTCACAATGCTCCGCTGCTGCGGAGCTTCTCGCCGAGTTCCCCGCCTTCCACTGGCCCTTGCGCTTCCCGGAAATTGCCGCCCGTGGTGGGTTCGATTGTTTCGTGGGCAACCCGCCGTGGGAACAGGTGAAGATCAACGAGCAGGAATGGTTCACGCCGCACGACCCCAACATCGCCTCACTGCCCAGCGCCCCGCGCCGGGCGGCCATTGCCGCGCTGCAACAGAGCAACCCCGCCCTCTGGCGCAAATGGCGGCTGGCCCAGCGGGCCTACGACCGGCTGGCCGAATACATGAGGAACTGTGGCCGCTTCAGCCCCTCCGAGCACGAGCCGAACACCTACCTGCTGTTCACCGACACCGTGGCCGACGCGCTGCGGCCCAATGGACGCGCGGGCATCATCGTCAAGACGGCGCTCGGCACGGACAAGAGCGCGACCGGCGTGTTCCATCGCCTGCTTCGCAACGATCAGATTGAGGAGTTCCACGACCATGTGAACGGCGGCCCGACCGGCACTTCGATGATCTTCGCCGATGTGGACGCCAAGGAACGATTCGTGGTGCTGGGCCTGCGAGGCGCGGGAGCGAAGGGGGACAAGGCCCGTGGCTTCCAGGCCAGCATCTTGAACTGGAGCGTGGAGGAAGCCCGCAGCCGCCCGCGCCAGCACTTCACCTTCGAGATTCTCAAGACGCTCAACCCCAAGACTGCCACGCTGACTTCCTTCCGGCGCGGGGAGGAGTTCGAGGTCGCCCTGGACATCCACCGGCGCACGCTCCAACCCGGCTCAAAGCTGGCGTTGCTGGACTTCGACAAAGGCGGCTCGAATCCGTGGGGGCTGAAGTATGCGACCCTGTTCCACTCCAGCGGCGACCAGGAACTGTTCCTGCGGCGCGAAGACCTGGAGCGGGACGGCTGGGAGCTGGGGCGCGACATGATTTTCCGCCGCAAACGCTGCCCGCAGTCCGACGCGGGCCATCGGCTTTGTTCGACCAGCCCACGGACATCGAGGAAGCCCTGCCGCTCTACGAAGGCCAACTGGCCAACCGCTACGACCACCGCGCCAAAACCTACGCGGGCTACAACGGGCCGAACAAGTATGGCGTGTCGCCGGGACTGAAGGAACCGACCGACGAGGAGAAAGCGTGGCCGGAGTTTGAAATTGAACCGCGTTACTGGATGCTCGCAACGGAGGCTCAACAGCGATTCCGAAAGGTAGTAGGCAGCAAAGTCCTATTTGGAATCCGCGACATTTCCAGGTCATGGACAGACCAAAGGTGCGCTCGCGGATGTATTCTTCCGCAGTTTCCGGCAACTCACACCTTACCTGTCCTGGCAGTTGAGCCTTCCAATGCGATTGGCTTCGCTGGTCTGTTCAATGCCACAGCTTTTGATTTTTAGTTCGCGGGCACATGCCCGGCGCTCATGTCGCATTGACATGGATGCTCTCTCAAATCCCCGCGCCGTTGCCGGGCACTTTGGACCCGCGTGTGGCGGAGCACGCGGCCAAGCTGTCGCTGACGAGCCACTCGGTGGCCCGGTTGTTCAACCGCGAGCCGCACCCGTGGAACCCGGAGGAGCGATACGCGCTGGACGTGGAGATTGACGCGCTGGTGGCCCACGCCTACGGCCTGACCCGCGCCCAATACGAAGTGGTCTTGGACAGCTTTGAAGTCCTTGCCCGCCTCGAAATCGCCAAACACGGTCGCTACAAGTTCAAGGAGGACTGCCTGGCGGCCTATCGGCGCGAATAGCGAATGGCGAATGGCGAATGGCGAACAGCGAACAGTGAGTTGCGCGTGGTCGGCGACAGCATTGGCCATTTACCACTCGCTATTCGCCCTCCTTGCATTTCGGGAGTTGCATTCCAGGAATACAGGCATGCCCGCGAGCTGCCGAGCCGGAGGATAGGCGGGAACGTCCTTGCATTTCCGAACCGAGTGTTGGGGAAATACGAGGAGCTATGATTCGTCGTTCTGCCGCCCTGGAAGCTGTCGAAACCGCGCTGGCGGAGAGCCCGGTGTGCGCCCTGCTGGGGCCGCGCCAATGTGGGAAGACCACCCTGGCGCAGCAGGTGGCCGCCAAATGCAAGGCCCGGTATTTCGATTTGGAGGAGGCGTCCAAGCTGTGGCTGCGTGGCGGGATGCCCCGGTCGTTCCTTGCGCCGAACGAGCCAGCCTCATAGCGCTGGCGGCAGGGGTTCATCCGCACGTTTTTGACGCGGGACATTCCGCAGTTGGGGGTGCGCATCCCGGCAGAAGCGTTGCGGCGGTTCTGGATGATGGTGGCGCATTACCACGCGCAGATTTGGAACGGCGCGGAACTGGCGCGGGCATTCGGTGTCTCCGAGACGACCGTGCGGAATTATCTCGACCTGCTGACGGGGACATTTCTGCTGCGGCAGTTGCCGCCGTGGTTCGAGAATTTGGGCAAGCGGCAATACAAGGCCCCGAAGGTCTATGTGCGGGACAGCGGGCTGCTGCATCGGTTGCTCGGCATCGGCACCCACGACGCCCTGCTGGGGCATCCGAAGCTGGGAGCGTCGTGGGAGGGCTTCGCCCTGGGACAAGCGTTGAGTGTGGCGGGGGCGGAGGAGGCGTTCTATTGGGGCACGCCCAGCGGCGCGGAGCTGGACTTGATGCTGATGCTGGGCGGCAAACGCTACGGCGTCAGATTCAAGTGCGCCGACGCGCCGGTGATGACGAAATCGCTCCATATCGCGCTGGAGGACTTGAAGCTGGAACGGGTGTGGATCGTGTATCCGGGCCGGGAGAGCTACCCGGTGCATGAGCAGGTGAGCGTGTGCCTGTTGAAAGAGGTGCTCGATGAACTGGCGAGGGGCAAATAGTGAATGGCGAATGGCGAACGGTGAATGCCGCCTTCGTTCGCCATTCACCGTTCGCCGTTCCATGCCGCTCGAAAACCTCAATAAAAACAGGATCGCCAACGATGTTCTTGCATTTTGGATGGTGCTCGTCCATATTTCTAACATCAAGATGATACCGCGCCCTGAACTGGTTGAGACGGTGAACGATGGGCTGAAGCTCAGCCCGGTGACCCTGATTCTCGGGCCGCGTCAGTGCGGCAAGACGACGCTGGCCCGGATGATCGGGGAAAAGCAGGCTGCCACCTATTACGACCTGGAGAATCCGCGCGACCTGGCGCGGTTAGAGCATCCGCTGACGGTGTTGGAGGCGGCGCGGGCTGGTGATCCTGGACGAAATACACCAGCGTCCGGACCTGATGCCGTTGTTGCGGGTGTTGGCGGACCGGAAGCCGTCGCCCTGCCGCTTTCTGTTGCTCGGCAGCGCGTCGCCGGACCTGATGAAGAAATGCTCGGAGACGCTGGCGGGGCGGGTGTATTTCGTGGACATGGGGGATTCACGCTGGGCGAGACGGGGGTCGAGCGGCAAACGGAGCTTTGGGTGCGCGGAGGATTTCCAGATCTGTTCCTGGCGCCGGATGAACCATCGAGCCTCAAGTGGCGGGAGGATTTTGTACAGACGTTCCTGCAACGGGACATCCCGATGCTGGGCATCCAGGTGCCGCCGGTGACGCTGCACCGGTTCTGGACGATGCTCGCTCACTACCACGGAGGCATCTGGAACGGCTCCGAAATTGGCGCATCGCTCGGGGTAACGCACCATGCGGCGCGACGGTATTTGGACACGATGAGCGGCGCGTTCATGGTGCGGCAACTTCGGCCGTGGTTTGAGAACGCAGGCAAGCGCATCGTCAAATCGCCCAAGGTCTATGTGCGGGATTCGGGGCTGCTGCACGCGCTGCTCGGCATCCCGGGCCTGGGGGCGTTGCAGGGGCACCCGAAACTGGGGGCGTCGTGGGAGGGATTTGTCATCGAGCAAATCCTGTCGCGGGTCGGAGAACGCAACGCCTACTTCTGGGCCACGCATGGCCGGGCGGAGCTGGATTTGATGGTGCTGGCCAAGGGGAAACGCTGGGGCTTCGAGATCAAGTATCAGGACGCGCCGGTGATGACCAAATCGCTCCATATCGCGCTGAAGGATTTGAAACTGGAACGGGCATGGATCGTGTATCCGGGCCGGGAGAGCTACCCGGTGCATGAGCAGGTGCGCGTGTGCCCGTTGAAAGAGGCGCTCGATGAACTGGCGAGGGGCGAATAGCGAATGGCGAATGGTGTACGAGGAGCCACTTGGCAACCGACGCCATTTGCTATTCGCTGTTCGCGCCGCGAAGCGCCCATTCGCCACTCGCCATTCGCTTTGAGCTATGAATCCCTTCCACGTGCTTGAGGACTTGCAGGCCACTTACCGCCTGCTGGTGGAAACCTTCCAGGACATTGCCAACGACGACATCCGCGCCTGGATGCACGACCGGATCGAGCAGGGTGATTTTCTGTGGCGGCCTCCGTTTCTTACACTCCAGCGACGGTTCCGTTTCGGCGATCCGGTGGAGCGGCTCGTTCAGCAGGGCCTGTTGCATCCGAAGATTCCGCAGATTTTCCGCTCGAAGAAAGCCGATCCCCATAGTGCGCCCGTCCGCCCGTATCTGCACCAGACCGAAGCCTGGCGGATCATTCTCGGCGAGAAACGCAACTGCGTGGTGACCACGGGCACCGGCAGCGGCAAGAGCTTCTGCTTCGCGGTGCCGGTGGTGGACACCTGCCTCCGGGCCAACGAAGCGGCCAAGGTTACGCCCGCAGGCCGCCGCAACGTCAAGGCGCTGCTGGTGTATCCAATGAATGCTTTGGCCAACTCGCAATACGACGATCTGGCCGAGCGGCTCCGGGGCACCGGGCTGACGATCTGCAACTACACCAGCGAGCTGAAGGAGGAGCCGGAGGCGGCGAAAAAGGCGTTCGTGGAGAACATGGGCCGCGAGCCGTATGAGAGCGAAGTGGTGTCGCGCTTGGGCTGCGCCAGGGCCGGGGCGCGGACATTTTGGTGACCAACTTCATGATGTTGGACTCGATCCTGACCCGGTGGGAGGATCGCAACATCTTCCCGTTTGGCGGGCTGTCAGACTTGAAGTTCCTGGTGTTCGACGAAATCCACACCTACACCGGTCGCCAGGGCGCGGATGTGGCCTGCCTGATCCGCCGTTTGAAAGAGCACACTAACTGCAAGGGCAAGGTGCGCTGCGTCGGCACATCGGCCACGATTGACAGCAGCAATCCCGACCAGGCCAGGCAGACCGTGGCGTCATTCGCCCAGGATTTGTTCGGCGAACCGTTCGCCAAGGACGATGTGGTTGGCGAGTCCTACAGCGCCTACCTGACCAGCGACCAGCCCGATCCGCTGCCGCCGCACTCGATCAGCGCGGCGATGGTGAAGGCCGCCAGCGAGCGCGACGGGCAGGCCGTCCAGGCGTTGCGGGACGCGCTGTGTGGCAAGACGAACGCCACGGCGGATGATCTACGCCGCCAGGCAACCGTTCATTTCATTGAACGCAGCATCGTGCCGGAGACGCCGGGATCGGACTACAAGACCCGGCGCTGGGATGAGCTGTTGCTCGATTACCGGAACCGGTTGCGGCCCACGCTGGCGCTCGAAGAAGCCAGCGCCGAACTGGCTGCGGCGCTTGTGGCCAGCGCGGAGACGCCGGTGAAATCTGCGGACGGCACCGAATACCCGCTGCTTCTGCCCAAAGTCCATGCCTTCTTCAGTCAGGGCCAGCCGGTCACGGCCTGCCTGGGCAAAGTCCATCTGTCCGCCACAGGCAAGAAGCAATGCGCCCAGTGCGATCAGGCCGCCCATGTGCCTGCCTTCCCAATGGTGTTCTGCGCGGCCTGCGGCGTAGAACTGATGACCGCCGAACTGCGCCGGGAACAGGCGGTGGAAAAGCTGTTCCCCGCGACCTGGACTACACTGAGTGCGAGGGCAAGCCGGTCTATGTTTTCTTGGAACATTGGGACCGGAATGAAGTCCCGCCCGACGAAGCCGCCATCAAAAGGACGGTTCAGCCCGGAAAGGCCGGGAAGGCGCGGTGCCCACCAACCGCCAGGTCTGTACCGTGTGCGGCACGCTGGACGGCAACTGCAACCACAACAAGCTGCGCCCGGTTGCCCTGGTGGAGGAGCCGCTGCTAATGTGTCCCTCCTGCGGCGTGATCTACGACGGGCGGGTGCGCGAGTTCAACAAGTTCTTTGTCGCCGGGATGGTGGGCAAGGCGACCGCCACGGATGTTCTGGCCTCCCGGCTTCTGGAGAACGTGCCGCCGAACCCGAAGCGCCGGGTGATCGCGTTCACGGACAACATCCAGGACGCAGCGTTCCAGGCGGCGCACATGACGGACCTGGACCGGCGTTTGCATTTTCGACGTGCGCTCTACCACGGCCTGACTGAGACCGGGCACACGACGGCAGCGAACTCGTTGTCGCTGCCGGACGCGGGGCGTATCGCGTTCGACGCCATGAAGCGGGCGGGCCGGGTGCCTGCCTTTGCCCGGCAGGGCGGTGTGACGGTCGGGCGAGCAGCGGGGGCCAGCGAGGCGACCTACAAGAAATACCTGACCTTTGGTGCCATCGGCGAGATCAGCGGCTACGCCTACAAGAAGCAGCCGACGCTGGAAATGACCGGCTTGGTGTCCGTGACCTACGACGGCATCGCGGAGGTCGCGGCAAAGGACGAGTTCTGGTCTAGCATCGCGCTGCTGGCCGCCCAACCGGCGCAGACGCGCCAGGATGTGCTCCAGGTCTTCCTGGACGTGATCCGGCGCTCCGGGGGCATCAAGAGCGATTGCCTGGAGAAGGGCGAGGATTTCCGCGAGGAGGTCATCAACCGGCTCCACGAGGACGTGCTGTTCCACAGCGAGTCATTGCCGCCTTACCGGCCCACGGTCTTCAGCGATGAACTCGGTACCGACAACAAGTATTTCAGCGTGCGGCGGCTGGCCGGTGCGCCGGGATCGAACCACGCGCCGGTGCTGGTGCGGTGGTTCCGGCGTCAGATGCAGATTGATCGCCCGACCGCCGAAGACTTGGTGCGCGGCCTGACGGCGTTGCTCTCGCACCCGGAAATCGGCCTGCTGCTGAAGAACGGCGGCCCTGGGCGGTATCACTATCAAATCCCGGAAGGGCGGATTCTGCTTTACGCTTCCAGCGCCGTTCACATCCGGGTCTGCCCGCGCTGCCGCTCGAAGTGGGAGGTCACGACGGACATTTGCTGCCCGGCGTGCATAAAGACGACCGTGCGCTCTGAGAAGGTTGCTGGCACTTACTACCGGACGGAATACCAGACGGCGCTGGGGGACCGGCAACAGTTGCTGGCGGTCGAGCACACGTCCCGACTGTCGGCGGACGAGCGCCGGAGCTACGAACGGCGGTTCGACAAGGAACCGCAAGACCCGTTGAACGTGCTGGTCTGCACGCCGACGATGGAGCTGGGCGTGGACATCGCCGGGCTGTCCGCTGTCCACCTGCGGAATGTGCCGCCGTCTCCGGCCAATTACGCGCAACGGCAGGGCCGCGCCGGTCGGCATGGTCAGTCGTCCATCGTGACGACTTTCTGCGGCACCTACGGCAGGTATTCCACGCACGACCAGTATTTCTTTCGGTTCCCGGAGCGGATCATTTCCGGGGCCATCGCGCCGCCCCTGTTCCTGCTCGACAACCGGGTGTTGCTGGAAGCGCACCTGCACGCCCTGGTGCTGGAACTGGCGGATTACCGCGTGCTGGCCAAGCCCAAGCAGTTCCTGCGGATCGCCAACGACGAGGATGTGCAGGCCGGGCTGCCGATGATGGACGGGGTGTTGAATGAGATCAGCGCCAAGGTCGAGGCCGCCAAAGAGAGGATTCTGGCGGCGGCTCGCGGGGCCTTTGCGGCGGAGTTGGCCAACGTCGGGTTCACCGATCATGACCTGGAAGAGGTGGTGGATGGATTCGCCGTGGACTTCGACCACGCCTTCGAGCGGTTCCGGGATGAATACATCCGACTTCAGGACGAGCGGCGGGAGCTTGAGGCCAAGTCTGCCCACCAGGGCATCACGAAGGAGGACGAGATACGCCGCAAGGCTGTGGTGGACCGGCTGACTGACATGCGCGAGGGCAACGGCGACTTTTACACCTACCGTTACCTTGGCAACGTCGGCTTCCTGCCCAACTACGCCTTCCCGCGCCGGGCAACGATGGTCTATTTCACGGATCGGAAGGAGAGCGTGGCCCGGCACCCGGCCATCGCCCTGCGCGAGTTCGCCCCGCTTAACACGATCTACTACCGCCGCCAGCGGTATCAGGTCGTCCGCGCCCAACCGCGTGCGCGGGGACAGGCACATCACTGGAGCAAGCTGAAGGTCTGCGAGTGTGGCAATTTCTTCATGGACGACCAGGTTGCCCAGGCGGCGGCGTGCCCGGTGTGTCAGTCGACCCTGATGGGCACGCACACCTACGAGCACGTTTTCGAATTGCCGGACATGGTTGCCCGGCGCATCGGGCGCACGTCGGCGGAGGAGGAGGAGCGGAGCCGCCGTGGCTTTATCGTGTCGCCCTACTACCGGCCCGACCCGCAGGCCGTGTCGTGGGCCATGAAGGCCGGCGACCAAGAGGTCGCCAAGGTCAGCTACTCAAGCGCGGCGTGTTGCTGCTGGTTAACGAAGGGGCCAGAGCGGCGGATGAAGTGGGCTTCCGCTACTGCGAGAAGTGCCGAGCCTGGATTTCCGGCGATGATAGTGAGCAGGAGCACGTTGATCCAAACAGCGGCAACCGGTGCCCTGCCGGGGCCGAACCTGCGGACATCCACCGGGAGGTTCTGCTCTATCACAAGGGGCACCATGACTTCCTGTTGATTGAACTGACGGTGCCCGACAACCAGGACGCGGAACGGTTCGGGTGGTCGCTGTTGTATGCGCTGTCCTACGGCTTCCAGGTCGCTTTCTCGGCGGACGAATCGGAAGTGGGTGGGCACGTCTTTGTGGTGCCTGGGAGCACGTCTCGGATTCGGCTGTTGCTTTACGAGCAGGACGAAGGCGGCGCGGGCCTGCTCCGTAATCTGGTGGGTCACGCTGCCTGGCAGAGGATGGCAACCAGGGCACTGGAGATCCTCCACGTTGATCCGGCAACCGGCCAGGAGATGAAGGGGGCCTGTGATACCGCGTGCTACGACTGCCTGTTGTCCTTCTACAACCAGCAGCATCACCGGCACCTGGATCGCCGCGTTGTGGTCCATGTCCTTCAGCAACTGCTCCGGGTGGACCCGTTCCAGATGACCGAGCCGGGCGGCGGGGCGACTTGGGAGCAGTTCCGGGCCGCCGCCATCGGGGCCGAGCCTACGGTCATTGATGCCTTGCAGGGCCGCAACTTCCCGCTGCCGGAGCGCCAGCACGAGATCATCCGTGACCCCGAAGGCGTCCCGGTCGCCGAAGCCGATCTGCTCTACCGGAACAAGATCGTGGTGTGGGTTCAGGGTGCCCCGCACGCGCAACCGCACGTCCATCACCGCGATGAGGACCAAAAGCGGCGGCTCAAGGCCCTGGGCTACCGGGTGGTCGAAATCTGGCCCGACCACCTGGACGATGGCTTGCGAGACCTGGCCCAACGGTTGGACAGGCCAGATTTGATACGGTGATTTTCACAAGAATGATGCCTTCACGAATATGAAAGAGGTTCTCTGCCCAGAGTTCGACGAGCCATTTACGCCTTAGAAGTATATTGGGCAATTTGAATTCGTACCGGTGGACGTGACAGGCAAACACTTCGAGGGGGCGGCGATCAACTATAACGGCGACCTGGCCCTGTCCTGGCAGACGCTCTGGGTGGGGCCGCTGCTGGCCGACAGCCACATCAGCAGTCCCAAGGACGTGGGTGATCAACTACTGCCTATGCTAAAGCGTAATCGTTGTCTCTGGAAAGACCAGCCCGCGCATTTCTACGCCGACAGCGGGAGCAGCACGGGCGTTTACTTGAACACCATTGCGGCCGAGGGCTGGCGGGTGAAGACGCTGATCAAGAAGCTTTTCTTGCTACCCGGGCGGTTGAGTCGGGGTCCCCGGCTGGTGGTGGCCAGCGGCTGACGCCCCCACCGAGCCCTCACCCCCACCCCACCGCCGCCCTGGCAGAGGCCGAGTCTGACGGAGCTTTGTCTAGCGACCGGCGCCCTCCCCAAAAGCCGCTGTCTTCTGGCCCAAGAGGCATCAGTTGCCCCCTGTGCAGGCAGCCTTTGCGGGTTTTGTCTTTCCGGCCCTCCCGTCACCCGTTCCAACCGTCAAGCCCATTCACATCGTAATGATTGAGGAACCTCCGTTGTATGCCAAAAGTAACTGTTACCCGGCGCTGGGTGGGCGGGGTGCCCGTTGCGCCAAAAAGGGTGTTACCCAATTTGACCCCTCATTTGAGAACGAAGGAAGCCGCCGGACGCAGTCCAGCCGGCCTCCCTCGTTCCCGTTTCTTGGGGGAAATTCACGTAACCCAAGATGCCTTCGAATTCAAGCCGTTAGTCGCCGCCGGGCGTCAATCGCCTACTTTTGACGTTCGATGCCCCGCCCCAGTTGGAAGGGATTGAGCGTGGTATGCAGTGCCTGCAAACGCGCCCTAGCGCAGGCGGACGCCTTCGCCTATCTGAAACCTATTGCAACCGCACGCGGCTCCACCACGCGCTCGGTAGTCCATCCCCTGGGGACTTAGAGATTCAAATCAACTCAATACAACTCATGCGCATCTCCTCCTCAAGGTGTCCATCAAACCGGGGCAAGCCCTTGAGAGCGAGGTAGTTATGTCTTCACCCCTGTAAGGCTATATCCATTTGCGGTGTAAAAATACCTCTACAGATTTAACTCCATATAACGTTATTCTTCCGCGAGAGCCAGGCAGAGCTACCCTTACATGGAATAATCCGTTTCGGTCCGAGGAAGTTTGTATAATAGGATATGAAGCTGGTATTTCTGGACGCACGGGAGCTGGCCAGGCGGTTCAAGGTGTGCCGCCGGACGATAGGCCGGTGGTTGAGCCTAGGTTTGCCCTACTATGTGCTGGGCACGCCGTGTTCGCCCCATCTATCTGAAGTCAAGGATTGGTTGGAACGCAATTATGGGCCTCGTTGACTTTGCCGCTGCTGCCGGGGGTGTGTTGGATGGGGAATCCCTCCGCCATGGGTTTAAGGCAATTTTCTTCAGCAAAAATTTCTAGTTTCCAACATAATAATGATGAGAACCAGAATGAAAAATTATAATTAGTATGAAAACCAAGATAAAAACCGTTGGAAGTAAGGCTAAAACATGCTGGGTGTCCGTTGGGATAAAGCCGATAACTCATCAGCTACTTCGCAAGGAGGCACGACGTCGAAGCTCTTTACTGGGACGGAGAGTCTCTGAAGAGGAGTTGGTGACCTCCATTTTAAAAGGGCAACTTGGCGGAATCTTCATCAGCACAACAACATACAAAAAATGGTATGCTGCCAAGAGATCCAGACCAACTGCTAACCGTGGACCAGCTTTTGGTATGGTTGGGGAAACCCGTCGTTCCTAGAATGCGGCGGTGGGTAATGAGGCTGGCGCGAGAGGGGAAAATTCCTGCCCTGAAAATCGGGCGGGAGTGGCGTTTTCATCTTCCAACGATCCTGAAAAATGCAGCACTGGATTACCGTGAAGATTTGATTTGCTATATATGTCCGAAAAGTGCTTGGAACTGTGCTGAGTTAGTGTCAGGGGCTGGCGGACGGTTCATCTCCCTTCTGATGAGGATGGCCGATTTTATACGGTAACTTCGGAAATCCCTTGAGGCATCTATGGTTTGACGGAAAAGTTCGAGAGGGGCCTTAATAGAAAAGGATGATCTTGCAATTTCCTGTGACGGCCTGGGCGAATTCATGCATAAAGGTGGCCTCCCGGCCGTCTCAGTTTGGTTGACGTTGCGTTTTTCCACTTTTTCGATGGCAACTTTGGGGAGGTTGGATGGACCAGACGTGATCGGTTTCCGCTTGAGTGACCAGATTGAGGTAGTGGGTGCCCAAGATGTCAGCGGAGGTTCCCAGTTCATAAGCCACTCGTCCCACATCCTTGATTTTGCTTGTCCAATAGCTGGCCGCAGAGTGACGCAGGCAATCCTGAGGCCATTTGGCGTACCCCAACACCGCGCGCAAGCGTCTGAGAAAACGGCGGCGGGTGGAGTGCGAGAGGGGCAGGCTGGCCTTCAGTTTGCGGGCCTCCTGCAACCAGGCCAAGGCCATGGGCAGGGGCTGACGGTGCGGCGGTAGCGCACCTTGGAGGCGGAGGCATTGACGGTAATTTTTCCCTCGACAAAATTGATGTCCTTCCATTGGGTTTGGTCCGCTTCCTCGGGACGCAAACCACAAAGCAGAGCGAGGGCCAGCCAGGCAAGATATTGGGGATAGTTTTGGTGGGTATAGGCCAGCACTTTTTCAATCTCGTTGGGTTTTAGGATGGTCGGCGGCCTGCGTTCGAGGTAAGGCCGTTCAAGATTGTCGCAGGGATTGGCGGCGAGGTAGCCGCGACGGACACACAAAGTGAACAGGGCAGAAAGACGTCCGATATTGCTGTTGCGGGTGGTAATTGCTTCCTGGCGTTGATTAAACCAGTCTTCAAGGTCCTGGGTGGTGATTCGCTGGACGGGCATTTGTTCGCGGCCTCGCGCAAACAGTTTGAGGTACTCAGCCAGGCTTTTAAGGTAACGTTCCCGCCGATTGGCAGTGCGCTTGGCTTGAAGAAGTTCGTCAATGGCTTGGGCGAGGGTGACGGAGGAAGAGAGGGGGCGCAGTTTTTCCTTTTAAACGTTTCCCAGACCGTCGCTATATCAAGCCCTGCTTGCTCGATTTCATGAATGACGGCAAGCAAATGGGCACGCTTCTTAACCGGAATCTGTCGCCAGTAATCGCCTGCCGTGCGCCGCAACTGGACCACTTCATTCAGCGCGGCTTGTGCCTTCGCCTTGGTGGGGAAGAATTGGATGCGGCGACGTCCTCCGATAACGCCAAAATCCACCTTCCAGCGTTTATTGCCGTGATTGATTGCCTGGCTTATCTTCACACTCGCTAACGTCTTGCTAACGTCTTTAACGTGTATTTAATTAAACTATACTGTCTTTACATGTAATTTCAAGTAAAGACATCCAACAATTGGCTGACGTCATGCAAACCGTTCTGGTTGTTCAGGATGCGAAGATTGCAGGGGAAAAGGAAATGGTGGAGCCGACGAGACTCGAACTCGTGACCCCCACAATGCCATTGTGGTGCTCTACCAACTGAGCTACGACCCCAACCGGGGAGAGAAGTTACGTGCCGGGCCGGGTATTGTCAACATCTTTGACCCACTTTTTATAGGTCAAATCCGGCATGTCGGGAGCTGCTAGGCATGGGCGGAGGAAGGGGGTGGGGAAGTGTGGGTGCGGTGTTGCTGCGTTAGAAAGTCGCACCACTCGGCCATGCCCTGGCCGGTGCGCGCAGAAAGCTCAAAGATGCGGGCGTGATGACTGATGCGGCGCAGGTTGGAGAGGGCGCGCTCGCGGTCGAAGCCGGCTGCTTGGGCAAGGTCCATTTTGGTGAGCAGGGCGGCGTGTGCGCTGTGGAAAACGGGGGGGTACTTGAGGGGCTTGTCCTCGCCTTCGGTGACGGAGAGGAGCACCACGCGCAGGTGTTCGCCCAAATCATAGGCTGCCGGGCAGACGAGGTTGCCTACGTTTTCGATGATGAGCAGGTCCAAGGGGTCGCCTTGCAGGCGTTCCACCGCATGGGCCACCATTTCGGCTTCCAAATGGCAGAGGGTGCCGGTGGTGATTTGCACGACGGGGATGCCGGCGGCACGGAGGCGGGCGGCGTCGTTATCGGTGGCGAGGTCACCCACCACCACACCCACTCGCAGACGTCCGCGGAGGTGTTCGGCAGTTTTTTGGACGAGGGTGGTTTTGCCGGAGCCGGGGGAGGAGAGCACATTCAGGACGAGCCAGTGTTTGGCGCGAAAATAGCCACGGTTGCGTTCGGCCAGGCGGTCATTTTTTTGGAGGAGGGACTGGTGAACCTCCAGGTGCTGGTGAGCGGGAGGGTGGGCGTGGTCATGGTCATGCGGGTGCGATTCATGGCTGTGACCGTAATCATGGCTTGAGTCGTCGAGCGACGAGGGATTAAGGGGTTCGCCATTGACTTGTATGGGCCCGCCAAGGCCGCATCCACATTCTTTGCACATATCAGGAAACCTCCATGCTGCAGAGTTCCAATTCGCGTCCCCGGCGCAGTTCACCGTCCATCTGGCCGCAGTGGGGGCACTCGGGCAAGAAATCTGGGCAGGGGAATTCCACCTGGCAACGGGCACACCAGAAGGTGGCTGGGACGGTCTCGATTTCCAGCACGCCGCCTTCAGCCATGGTGCCGAGGCTGGCGGCTTCAAAGGCAAATTGCAGGGCCTCTGGCACCACGCCGCTGAGCTGGCCTACGCGCAGGCGGAGTTTGTGAATGCGCGTGGCACCGTGGGCGCGCGCTTGTTGTTCGGCCGTCAGGACGGCCCCTTGCATGATGCCGACTTCATGCATGCTGCGCTTAAAATTAGCGCAGGGGGGTGGAGGTGGGAAAACACTTTTTTACGATGGCTCTCGTGAGGGGTTTTCAGTGGTTGGCCCGGGTGAGAGGCTGTTTGAACAAGGAGGAAAGATACGCGGGAGGGACCTTTCCTTTTTTCAGGAATTCAACCGAGCCGCCCTCAAAGCCCAAGGGGAGGGGCACGCTGGCCTAGGGCTGTAACCAACGGATGCGGAAGAATTGATGAGGATTTGGCAGGGGCGATGCCTGATAAATAAACGTGCGATTGCTCTGGCTGGTCCAAGGCACGGTATTCCACGAGGTAAATCGAGACGTTGCCTCCAAAAATGGAGTCAGACCGTCCACAGCGGGTAGGACAAGGAAGACGGCATTTGGCGTGGGTGCGTTCAGGACTGGTTCGGGCAGCAGGGCGCCATAAAGTTCGAGGTGGGCTTCGGTTACCGAGCCGGTGTCAAGGAAACGCACATCAGATATCCTTACCTGCCAGGTGCCGCCGGCCAGCTCGCCCCAATGGCGAACCGAAGTGAAGGGCCATTGGTTTAGGAGGGCGTCGGATTCCAAGGAGTTGGCGGGCAGTAACAGGCTGGTGGTGCCATGAGGGGACTGCAAGGACACTTCCACCTGGCTTAAATCCGGATGCGCAATGGAGAGGGTCAGGACGACATGCTCAACGCGCAAGGGCAAGGACGGCACGTTGAATGTGAGGGTCACCCCCCCGGGCTGGTTGTCGGGGATAGCCAGGGGCAGGTTGGAATGGATGAATGTCCAGTGGGTTTGGGCAGGCAGGGGCGTCCATTGCTGGGCCAGGGCTACTGCCGCCTCGGCCTGGACCAAACCAGCGCCGCCGCGGGGATGAAAACGAAAACCCGCCGCATTGGTCATCCAGAGCGGGCCGTTGGTTTCGATGGGCCGGGCGGTGCGCATGAGGATTTCCTGCACATCGCGCCAACCCAGATTGGGATTGGCTTCCAGCATGAGGGCCACCACTCCGGCCACGGCGGGCGCGGAGGCAGAGGTGCCGGTAAAGGCCGCCGTGTAGTCGTCCGGGTCCTCGCCCTCGGGGCCGGATAGGTCGGTGGTGGTAATCTTCTGGCGCAAGGGCGCTCCGGAGGGCCCAACCACGTGGACGCAGGCGCCGCCTTCGCTGTAGGCCGTGATTTGTCCGCGGTCATCCACTGCGCCCACCGCCAAGGTTTGAATGGCGTTGACGTAGCCATCCATGTTGGCGTCCTCGCCGGTTTGCGCGCCATTGCCGGCGGAAAACACGTAGATGACACCGCGGCCTCCGCGTCCGGTTTTTGTTCCGTGGCGCAAGGCCGCCCGGGTAAGTGGCCCGGGTCCGGTGAGTCGGCGCTGGCCATCGGGGGCTCCCCAACTGCAGTTCACGATGTGGATGCGGTCCACGGCGTGGGAAAGGGCAAGGGCTTCCTGGGCATCGGTGGTGGGGCCGCTGATGAGCCGCACGCTGGCCAGGGTGGCTTGGGGGGCGACGCCGCAGACGCCCAGGCCATTATTACCGCGAGCTGCGGCCACTCCCGCTACCTGGGTGCCGTGGGTGTCGGAAAACAAGGCGGGTGAGGCATCCGGGTCGTCCTCCAAATAGTCATAAGAAAGCGATGGGCTGGCGTTGTCCCGCAAATCCCGGTGAGACAACTCCACCCCGTCGTCCACCATGGCCACTACCACACCTGCGCCTCGGAAATCTTCCCAAACGTTGGTCAAGCGCAGGTCCACCCCGGCCAGGCCACCATTCTGGCCGGTGTTGAACAGATGCCATTGCTGGCTCAAACGGGCATCGTTGGGCAGCCATTTTTTCTGTAACTGATGCGGGAGCTGTTTTTCCACACGCAGGATGCCGGCTTGTGTGCCTGTCCATAACACAAGCGCTGGCCCCATGTCTGCGGCAGGCAGGGAAACGGCAAGCATGTTTGGGGTAAAGGGAATGGGATGGTAGCGCACGCCTGCGGGCCATGGCCAGCGGGCGATAGTTTGCGCCTCGGTGTGAGGTTCGAGTTGAATTAAATAGAATATGCGACGCTGCGTGGCCAGCGGAGTATTGGGGGAAAGCGACGCTGAGGGAGCGGGCCATGGCATGGCAAGGAAAAAGACAAGCAACACGGTTTCCGGCCAGAGCCGTTTGAGGAGGCTGGTATGGCCCGGAGCGGAAACTGGGGTCCGAAATAATTTGGGGAATAAGTTTGCCAAGATGTTTGTTTTCTGCTAAGCATAGCCCAACATGCTTGGCTTGTGCAATGACGAGCCGGCGTGGGTGCCAGCTAAAACAAGACCCAATAACATCTTACATAGCGTCCCGAGGCTTAGGATGCATTGATTTTACTGCAGGTGGTCAAAGGGGAGTCTATTCTCTCATAGGCATAACTTATGCAAAAATTAATCAGAATTAATGGTGCGCTTGCCATTTGCCTGCTCATGGGAGGGGTGGCATGGAGTGGATTGCGGGCTGCCTCCGTGCCTTATTTTCAAGATTTTGAAGGCGTGCCAGGGGCCGAATGGACAACGCTAAATCTGGTGACGGAGGAGCCGTTGTATTTCACCCGATGCGTTGGCAGGGCTGGAGCGCAGACGCTAACCTTGGAGGGATTAACCCCAGGCCAAAGCTATCGAGTGTGGTTTGATTTGTACATCATAGATGCATGGGATGGAGGAAATACCAACACCGGGGACCTGTTTATGGTGCACGTCAACGGGACCAATGTGTTTCGACATGCTTTTGCCAATTTCAACAACAACCCTCCCTCGGGCACGCAAACCTTTCCCCGGCAACCGGATGAAGGGCGCATGGAAATGGGATTCAATTTTTCGAGCGGTTATTTGGATGCAATCTACCGCAGCGTGGAAGTGACATTTGCGCCGACGGGATCGGTGGCAGTGATCGTATTCAACGGCGCGAACCTGCAGGCAGGGGTAGAGACGTGGGCGATTGATAATGTGGAGGTGCGCCCGGCCACTGAAGCGGCCAATACCATATTGCGTTCCACTACCTTGCCGCCCCATCAATCCACCAATGCCTTGGCCCTGCGCATTTTCACGCTGGCCGCTACGCAACCCCTGAGTGCCACCTCGGCCACCAATGCCGCCAACTGGTCCCTGCGGGAAGCGGGCGTCAATGGCGCGTGGGGAGATGGGGATGACGTGGTGGTGCCGTTGAGCATCAGCCTGGCACCCTTTTACCAGACGGGCCGCAGTGTCGGATTTAATGTGGTGAATCCTCCTTTGCCCCCGGGGCGGTATCGTTTTCAAAGCGGGGCAGGGCTGGTGGATACCAACGGCGTGCCAGTGCCGGTGTTCACGCGGGATTTTGTGGTGACGGCGCCGTATCCCGGGGTGGTGGAAACAGCGGGCAATGACACGCCGGAAACGGCCACGCCACTGTCGCTGGTGGAAACACCGCCGGGCCTGGGATTGCTCACCGCCGCTGCCGTGGGGCAGTTCGATTCACTCACGGATGTGGATTTTTACCGTTTTGATGCGGAGGCGGGCGACCGCCTGACGGTCCGGGTGGAATGCCAGGGGGAAGGAGCTTCGCCGCGTTTGCAATTGCAAAACCTGGCGGGAAGCAGCCTGGCGAGTGTGAATGGTAATTACGCGGGGGTGGCCAATCTTCAGCAGTATCAATTTGCCTCGGCGGGCACGTATTATCTGCGGGTGTGGAGCACCGCCCGCGCGGTGCCGTATGCCATCCGTGTGGACTTGGGTCGTCAATGCGCCTTGGAGTCGGAGGCCAATAACACCACCAACGCTGCCAATGCGGTCACCTACACCCAGCAACCGGGAGTGTTACAGTCCCGCCTGGCAGGCAGTTTGCCGGCCGAAGACGATGCCGGGGATTATTTTGCGCTGGGCCGCATAAATGCAGGCAACGCCGTGACGGTGGTATTGCGCTTTCCAGACGGTTCGAGCTTGCGCAGTGCGAATACACAGGGGCGGTTGTTTTTGGGTGGCGATACCAATGGCGTGGCCGTCTCATCCGGTGACACTTTGAATTACACCATTGCCGCAGAGGGTGATTATTTTCTGCAGGTGGCCAGCAGCAACCGGGCCTGGCGCAGCCAGTATGTCCTGGACATCCTCGTGGCCGACAGCGTGCGGCCGGTGGTGGCGTCCACCACTCTTCCTGCGGAAGGAGCTGGCACGGCCGCCTTGTGGGACCGATTTAGCCTGGCGTTTAGTGAGCCACTGCTGTCGGCCTCTGTCACCAACACCGCGCATTATGAGCTGAGGGGAGCAGGGCCGGATAATCAGTTTAACACCGGGGATGATGAGCTTTATACGGTCATTTGCGCCAATTACGGCGGGGCACTGGCAGCGGATTATCTGGTGCCGGATGGGCCGCTACAGCCGGGCCTGGCGCGATTGACGGTAACCACCAATTTAGCGGATCGGGCTGGCAACCCGTTGATGGCCTTTGTGCGCACCTTTAATGTGACCAATCCCCCCGGTTACGTTATGGAATCGCGCTATAACAATATTCCGGCGCGCAGCAGTTTTTTAACCAGCACTCCCGGGCTGGCAGGGGACGGCACCTTTTCCAGCATCAGCGCGGTGGGTAATCTCAGCAACCCATACTTGTTAATTGCGGCCGATGTCAATCGCGACAGTCGAGCGGATTTATTGGTGCCCAATAACGGCAATGGAACTGTGCTTGTTTTGACCAACCGTGGCAACGGCGTCTTTCAAACACAGACCAACCTGGGCGGTTTCAACGGGCCTTGGGCATTGGCGGCGGGCCGTTTTGGCGCTGCCAGCAATTTTTTCCTGGCGGTGGTGAATAATAATCTGGGAACACTGACCATCGTGGTGGAGACCAATGGTGTCTGGACGACCCTCACGAACCTGAGTGGATTCAACCGTCCGGCCCATGTCATCGCAGGAGACTGGAACGGAGACGGCCATCAGGATTTGGCGGTGGCCAATTACAATGGGGCCAATCTGAGGGTGGTGTTGGGCAATGGGGACGGCACTTTTCAGCCCGGCACCAACTATGCAGTGGGCACGCAACCGATTTTTGTCGCGGCGGGTGACGTCAATGGTGACGGGCGGCAGGATTTGGTGGCAGCCAATGCCTCCAGCGGTTCCTTCAGCCTGCTGTTGGGCAATGGAGACGGGTCATTCCAAACCGCGCAGCATTGGGTTGCGGGCGGCCAGGCGCGCGCGGTGGCTGTGGCAGAGGTCACGGGAGACAATCAACTGGATGTGGTGGTTTATTCGGCCACCGAGGGGACGGTCAGTGTGTTTGCGGGCAATGGGGATGGCACTTTCGCCACCCGCCGAACTTATGGGGTGGGGGCTTTTGATGCCTATCAGTTGGTGGTGGCGGACATTAATCAGGACAATACACCCGAAATCATAGTGCCCAGCTATACATGGGATGGTTTCGTGGCTGTGCTTTACAACATGGGCAGTGGGATTTTTGGCAGACTCCAGCAACATAGCTTTGGTATCCATCCCATTGGGGTGGCGGTGGCCGACTACAATGGCGACAATATTCAAGATTTGGCGGTGACCACCTATTATGGCAACCAAGTGGAGGTGGTGTTGGGCAATCCGGTGGCGTTCATGGTGGAGGATCCACCCGGCTCCGGCCTGCGCAGCGGATATGGGCGCGGCAACATCAGTGATGCCAACGATATAGATTACTTTCGTCTTACGGGGCAGGCTGGCGACCAGGTGCAGTTGGCCATTGAAAACCTGACCATTGCCAACGGCACCGGCTTGCGGGTGGATTTGTACACGGCCAGCGGGCAGAGCATTCTGTCCTTCACTCCTGACTGGACGGGATGGGGACAATCAGGGATTGGCACCTTGCCCTACACAGGCACTTATTTGGTATCCGTGCGGCAATGGTATGAATACCGCGGGGAATATCGGTTGCGGGTGAGCATGGCGCGTCCACCCTTGCGGTTTGAAGTGGAGAACAACAACACGCAGGCCAACGCCCAGGCACCGGCATGGACCTTGACCAATGGCGTGCTGGTAAGTTCCCTGGCCGGGTACCTGAGCCAGGGGGATGCGGCAGGGGACTGGTTCAGATTGGGCCGGCTGTCGCCCGGCGCCACGCTGCAAATGGATTTGGGTCAGCCGGCGGTCAGTGGTTTTTCACCTGTTATCTCGGTGATTAATGGGGCGGGGCAATTGGTCACCAATTCACCGGCGGGAGTGACAAATTTTCAATTTGTGGTGCCTGCCTCGGCGCCGATGGATTGGTTTGTCCGTTTGACGGGTGAACCCGGAGCGCCCGCCTTCGAGCTGGAGGGGCAAGCCAATAATGCCCTCTATTTTAGCGGGGGGCAATACGTGCGCATCCCGGACAGTCCCAGTTTGCGGCCGGTCAATTTTACTTTGGAGGGATGGGTCAATTTCACCGCGCTTAATTATGTTCAACATCTTTTCGCCAAGACATGGGGCGCAGGCACAGAAAACTCGTACGTGGTATGGTACGAAGGGGGGGCACTGCGGGCGTATTTACGCGGCGGGCCGGCGTTGGTTTACAATTGGACCCCTGAATTGGGCCGGTGGTACCACGTGGCGTTTGTTTTCGACGATGCCGCCAACACGCAAGTTTTGTATCTGGACGGCAATGTGGTGGCCTCCGGCACGGTAACCGCCTCCACCACCTACGATTCGCACCCTTTGCTTTTGGGGGCCGATTTCCAAAATGAAAACGTGACGGATTTCCTGGTGGGCAAACTGGACGAGGTGCGTTTGTGGAGCGTGGCCCGCACGGCGGGGGAAATTGCCGCCGACCGTTTGCGCCGGCTGAATGGTGACGAGGCCGGCCTGGTGGGGTTTTGGAGGCTGAATGAAGGCACGGGGTTGATGACGGCCGATGCCACCGCCAATGGCAATCATGGCACATTGGTCAATAATCCCATTTGGATTCAAAGCCGGGGCGGAGCATTGCCCCCCATGCCCGTGATGGCGCAATACGTGGCGACATTGACCCTCGCGCAGAACCTGCCCTTGACCCTGGTCGCAAACACGCTGCCTCCGGAAAACGCCACCGTGAGCAACATTTGGAATTATTTTACGCTCACCTTCAGCCAGGAGCTGGGTGGACGAATCAACACGATGAATCGCATCATGCGCCGGCTGGGGAGCAGTGTTTATTTGCTGACGGACAACAGCGGCTCGTGGGACGAAGCCCAGGCCGCGGCGCAGGCGGTGGGAGGAAACCTGGCGACCGTTAACGATGCGGCGGAAAATCAGTGGCTGTGGGATGCCTTCAAAAATTACGGTGACCTCTGGATTGGCTTGAATGACAAGATGGCGGAAGGCGCCTTTCAATGGGCCAGCGGCCAGCCGTATGCTTATACGAATTGGATGTCCGGCCGGCCCAACAATAATGGGGGGGCTTATGGAGTTTTTCTGGACGACAGCACGGGCCAATGGAGTGATTCAACCAGCACCTCCTTGCGGGGGATCATTGAATTGCCGGCCCTGCCGGATTCCGATGGAGACGGCATACCCGATGCGGCGGATGCTTACCCGAACGATTTGCGGAACGGGGTGGAATTGCGTGGCGCAGGTGCTGACAACACCTTCGATACGGCGGATGATGAGTGGTATGATTTGGATGTCACGAGCACAAGCGGCGGCTTGTCGCTGGGCATGTCCGTGGTGGACGGCCCGTTGCAGCCGGGGCGGTATCGCTTGACCGTGACCACGGCGGTGACGGACCGGTTTGGCAACCCCCTGAATGCCGCGCATACGCGCTTCTTTACCGTGGCCGATGTTCCGGGATTGTTCCTGGAAAACCGCAATAACAACACTCCTGCCACCGCCACCACTCTGAGCGGCTCGCCGGGGGTGGGGGTCAGCGGTTCGTTGATGCAGCAAACAAACCTCGCCGCCGGCACCAACCCTCGCTTTCCGCTGGCTGCCGATGTCAACGCTGACGGCCGCCTGGATTTGCTGGTGGGCAACCACAATAACAACACCTTCACCGTGTGGCTGGGGTTGACCAACGGGGGCTGGCTGTTGCTGACCAATCACTCCACACCGGGACGCCCCATGGGCATGGCTCTGGCGGATTTCAACCGCGACGGGCAGCTCGATTTGGCGGTGGCCAATTACAGCGGCAACAGTTTGCAAATCCGACTGGGCGCCGGCACGGGTTTATTTCCGGCGTTCACCAATTACACCACGCCAGCGCAGCCGTATTACCTGGCCGTGGCTGATTTCAACAAGGACAACTTTTGGGACATTGCCCTGGCCAACTTGAATGGCAACAACATCAGCATATTTGCAGGCAACGGGGATGGCACTTTCCAGCCCCGCACGGATATCGCGTTGGGCAGCGGGGCCTTTCAGATTGCGGCGGGTGATTTGAATGGCGATGGCAACGCCGATTTGGTCGTGGTGTGCCGGAACGCCAACACTTTGAATGTGCTGTTGGGCAACGGAACTGGAGGGTTTGCCGCCCCAGCCAGTTATAACCTGGGGACTACTGGAGGCGGATTGGCCCTGGGCGATATGAATGAAGACGGCGTGCTGGATGCCGTGGTGACGGCCTACAACACCCTGAAGGTTTATCCCGGGCTGGGCGACGGTGCCTTCGCCACGCCGATTTCCATGGATTACGGTGGCTATGACAATTACCACCTGTTGTTGCATGACCTCGATGGAGACGGGCGCCAGGACATTTTGATTCCAGAATACGGCAATGCCCGCATGATTACAGTGGCCAATCTGGGAGGAAGCCTGGGCGCGCCTCTCATCTATAATTTCGGGGGACGTCCCGTCGCGGTCGCCAAGGGGGATTTTAATCAGGATGGGCGGATGGACTTTGCTGTGGCCAATTGGGATAATAACAGCGTCCAGATATTGACCCTGCCGGACGCGCAGAATCTGGTTTTGGACAATGCCACGGGAGCGCGTTACGGTGGCGGGCGCGGCACGATTGTTTCCAGCAGTGATGTGGACTTCTGGAGCTTCAGCGGGCTGGCGGGCGACTTGCTGGCATTGGCGATAGAGACACCGGAAGCGTTGGCGGAAGCGGGCCTGAACTATCGTTTGTTTGGCCCGGATGGTCAGGAAAAGTTCAGTTACTATAGTGATTACAACGGTTTTGGGAATTATTCCTACGTGCTGCCTGGCACGGGCAACTACACATTGCGCGTCGCCAACAACTACCAATACCGGGGTGAGTATCGCTTTCGCCTTACCCTCGCCCGGCCCCCTGTCCAGTTGGAAGCGGAGTCCAATAATGACCGGACTTCGGCCAACGCATTGAGTTTTCGTTTGTCGGAAGGACGGCAGTCGGCGGCGGTCATGGGCTATGCCGGCCGCAATGATCCGGCGGATTTATTCCGCTTGGGCAATCTTTCGGAAAACACTCTGATCACTTTGCAAATCAGCCGGCCGGCTTCGAGCGGATTCACTCCGCAAATCGCTTTGTTGAACGCGGCAGGCCAGGTGGTGACCAACGTGCCCATGGCTGCCACCCATTTGGCCTACGTGGTGCCGGCCGGTGGTTCAGGGGCCTATTTTGCCCAGTTACGACCAGGTTTCCCAGCGCGCTCAGAACAGTCATTGGTGGGACTGGCTTTTGATGGCGACAACGATTACGTGAATGCAGGCGGGTGGTCGCCGGGCACCCGGTGGACTGTTCATGCCTGGGTGCAACTGCGTGGCTACCAGGGAGGGCGCCGGGGAGTGGTGGGGGCCCCTGCGGAGTGCCGTGATTGGGGCTTGGTAACTATAGATGGGCGTTTTGCGGTCAATGTGCGGCCTCCGGGGGGATGTGGCACATCTTATGTGGCCGGTGGACCCTTTCCGGAGCCAGGCCAGTGGTACCATGTGGCGGGAGCATGTGACGGCACCAACGCTTATCTTTATGTGAACGGCGAACTGGCGGCCTCCGGTCCGGTGGATGTGAATTACGTAGGCGCTGCCAACGGCGTCTGGTTGGGCGGCGAGGTCTGCTGTGGCAATTATTTTGGCGGCTTGATTCAAGGGGCAGGGGTGTGGAATCGCATGCTTTCGGCCGCGGAGATTCAATCTTTGATGACCGCAGCGCCGTCGGGCAATGAAAGTGGCCTGATGGCTTATTGGCCGCTTAATGAAGGCAGCGGCACCACGGTAACCGATATCAGCACCAACGCCCGCCACGGCACCCTGGTGAATGGGCCGGAATGGCTGACCTTGGGTCCTCCGGCAAACAACGCCATGAACTTGATGGCCCATTATCGGCTGAATGTTGAACTGGTGGATACCCAGCCGCCGTTCATTGTGGGCGTAACACTGCCGCCGGAAGGAGCGTCCACGAATCTCATCCTGGACCGTTTCACCTTGCAATTTTCCGAGGATATGAGTCCCGGCACGGTGCAGGCCGCCACCAATTACCTGCTGGTGAATGCGGGGGCGGATGAGCAGTTTGGCACCGCCGATGACTTCGCTTACACGGTGGTCAACTCGCCAGCTTATGCCAGCGGTACCAGCGCTTCTTTTTTAATCACCGATGGGCCGCTGCAACCGGGCTGGCATCGGCTGGTGGTGACGACCAATCTGGCGGATACCACCGGTTTGCGAATGAGCGCGCCGTTTGCACGTCAATTTCACCTGGCCAATATGCCGGGGTACGTGCTGGAAAACCGTGCCAACAACTCGATGGCCAGCGCCACGTCTTTGAGCACGGCGCGCACCAACCGGCCTGCCGGCAGTTTTAGTCCGCGCGATCCTGTCACGTTGAGCGGGCGCGCTGAATACCTGGCAGTGGGGCATTTGAATGGGGACGCCCATTGGGATTTGGTTGTTCCCATTTACGAAAACAGCACGGTGGCCGTTTACACCGGCGCAGGAAATGGCACGTTCCAACTACGCACCAATTTCAGTGCGGGCAACGGAGCTTTGACCCCCTTGTTATTGAACTTGAATGGCGATGCCCATCTGGATTTGGTGGTGGGCAATTACGGAGCCAACACCCTCTCGGTTTATCTGGGCAATGGCGACGCCACCTTCGCCTGGTTGACCAACTATGCCACCGGCCAGCGCCCCTATGGAATGGTGGCTGGCGACTTCAATGGCGACGGACGCCAGGACGTGGTTTCGGCCAATTTCAACTCCAGCACCATTTCCGTGTTTTTGGGCAACGGAGATGGCACTTTTCAACCGCAGGTCACTTATCCTGCCGGCAATGGAGCCATGAAAGTGGCGGCGGGTGATTTGAATGGCGATGGCCGGTTGGACGTGGTTTGCGGGGACCACAACGCCGGCACGCTGAGCGTCTTTATCAATCAGGGCAACGGGACTTTTGCGCCGCGCTTCACGCTGGGCGTGCACACGACGTTGCGCAGTGTGGCGGTGGCTGACATGGATGGCGACGGGGCCTTGGATATTCTGTCGGGCCATGATGATGGAGTGGTGAACTGGTTTCGTGGCCAGGGGAACGGCACCTTCCTGCCCCGCGTATCTGTGGCCACGGGGGCGGCATGGATTTATTCACTGCTGCCGGTGGATTACAATGGCGATGGGCGTCTCGATTTAGCCCTGAGTGACTACTATAACCACCGAGTGGTGACCCTGCTCAACGCCGGCCAGGGACAGTTTGAGCCGGCCAGCCGTTACGGCTTCAGCGGCTCCACTTATTTTACTGACGTCAAAGCCGGCGATTTCAATGGCGACGGACGGATGGACTTGGTGGGGCTGGGTTATGAAAGCCGGCGTTTTCAGGTCTGGCTGCAGGATGATGTGGAATGGTTAAACGCCGACGGCCCGCAAGCCTTGACGTCGCTGGCCCGCGGCAAACTTTTTGACTCCAACGACCAGGATTATTGGAGTTTCTATGGGCAGGCCGGAGACCGGGTGCAAGTGGCCATTGAAACGGTGGGGAACCCGGCAGCCTCGGGGTTATACGTGGTGCTGTTGCGGCCCGATGGGTCGGATTTATTGAGTTATGGGGCAGGTTATTATGGCAGCGGCGCTGGCACCGTGCAGTTGCCGGTCAGCGGACGTTACACGGTGCGTGTCACTCGCAGCTACGATTACTTTGGGGAATATCGCCTTCGGCTCTCCCTGCTCAAGCCGCCAACGTTGGTCGAGAGCGAGGATAATTGGGGAGTGAATACTGCAAATTCGCTGGCGTTTACTGCCGCGCCGGGGCGGCGCAGCGCTCAGGTCTTTGGTTCCATTCATGCCGAGGATAATCAAGACTTTTTCCGGCTGGGCAACTTGTCGTCCGGTACCTTCATAACCCTCGTGCTCAATAAACCCAGTCTGAGCCAGTTGCAGCCTGTGCTGGCTATTTTCCGGGGAGACACCCAGGTGGCCATCGGGGGGACAGGGGAGACCAATTTGTTCTACCTGGTGCCGGAAGGCGGCGAAGGGGCCTACTACGCGCGTGTCAGCGCCGCCGGGGGCACGCAGGGACTATTGGCGCACTACTTCCTGGACCTGGCGCTCAATGACATCACCCCGCCGCGCGCGTTGGGGAGCACCCTGCCCACCAATGGCTCAGTATCCACCGCCTTATGGGATGGCTTCAGTGTGACGGTGAACAAGGATGTGGACGTAGCCGGTCTGGCCGGTCTGGGAAGTCTGCGATTGCGGAGCGGGCACGCGTATTTCTTTACCGCCAGCGGCCTGACCTGGCGGGATGCTCAAACCCAGGCCCTGGCCCGCGGCGGACATCTTGTCACCATCAATGACGCGGAGGAAAATGCTTGGATTTTGGCCAACTTTGGCAGCGACTTTTTCATCGGTTTGAACGACGAAAACGAGGAAGGAGTCTGGGGGTGGGCCAGCGGCGAGCCGGTAACCTACCTCAACTGGAATGGCGGCGAACCCAACAACGCCGGCAACGAGGATTATGTTCAATTCTTGTCTAATGGCCGGTGGAATGATGTGGGCGCGGGACATGCATCGCGCGGCCTGGTGGAAGTGGGCGGGCCGGACTCGGATGGGGATGGCCTGCCGGATGCGGCGGACCCGTATCCCAACAATACGATTAATTTGATTGACCTGCGCAGCTCCGGCCCGGATGGGCAGTTTGACACGGCGGATGACGAAATCTACCGGCTGCTTATGGGCTCCTACAGCGGCGGCAGCACGCTGAGCTTCTCCATCACTGATGGTCCCCTCCAGCCGGGAGCTTACCGGCTGCGCATCACCACGGACTTGCGGGATACTTTTGGCAACACGGCCAATGCTCCCTACGAGCAGTATTTCAGGATTGAGAACCTGCCCGGCTTTAACTTGAAAAGCCGGACCAATTTTTCCGTGGCCTCGGCGGATGCCCTGCAGTTCCAGATGGCCGCGGGGGGCGTGCGCGTTGCGCTGGCGCGCGGCAAGCGCTACAACGATTCCGACACCGACTATTATCGCTTCACAGGCAGCACTGGTGAGGTGGTCTCTCTGGCCATGGATGTGCCAGGCAATCCCGGAGCCAGCACTTTGCGTTACCAGGTGTTGGCGCCGGACGGGACTGTGTTGCAGAATTATGATCCCAGTTATTACGGGGATGGCGTGGCCCCATTGTTGACCTTGAATACCAATGGCCAGTTCACAGTGGTGGTCAGCCAATATTACAGTTTCCTTGGTGAATACCAGTTCCGCGTGGCGATTGCGCCGCCGCCGGCCATCAACGAGTTTGAAAATAATGGCGCCATCATTTCCGCCAACGCCTTGACGCTTGCCGCACAAGAGAACCAACGGGTGGGCTATGCCTTTGGCATGGTGAATTCAATTGGGGAACTCGACTATTTCTATCTGGGTTATTTAACCAATGGCTCCACTGTGTTTCTCCTGGGCCGCACCCCCGGCGGCAGCTCCATGGCGCCCGCGGTCAGCCTCTACAACGCCTCGGGCCAGTTGCAAAACGAAGTGACCGGCGGCAATTCCGGCGATGCCGCCGCGGAAGTGCGCATTACCGCGGACGGTCATTATTATGCCCTGGTGCGCGGCACCACCTCGGCCGCAGGCCTGCGTGCTTATTATGTGCTCGAAGCGCGGGTCGTGCCCACGGGGACGGTGACTTTTCCCAATCTGGTGGTGTCCAGCGTCATTCTGCCGGCTGGCACCCCCTTGAGCGGCCAGACGATTCAGTATGCCTTCACGGTGGTGAACACGGGCACCCTGGTTACGGCGGAATCTACCTGGTTTGACCGGGCGGTGCTGTCCACCAACACCGTCCTGGGAGATGCGGATGACATCCCGTTGGGCTTCTTCCCGCATCTGGGGGCGCTGACTCCTGGCCAGGCCTATACTGTCTCCAACTCCTTCCGGCTGCCGGATGGCATCAGCGGCGGTTATTACCTGATTGTGCAAACGGACTCAGGCGATGCCGTGAATGAGTTTTTGTTTGAATCGGACAACCTGTACGTTTCACCCACCACCTTCACCGTGCAACGGGCGCCCTATCCGGACCTCAAAATTGAAGGTTTGTCCCTGACCGGGCCGGATGGCAACGGCGTTTATACTTTCGCCTGGAACACCGCCAACCGCGGCACCGCCCCCGCCTTGGGTGGCTTTCACGAGCGTTTCTTTGTGCGCCGCCTGCCGGCCGGGGTGGTGGTGACCAATGTGGAGCTGGCCGTGAACCAGGACCTGGCGGTCAACGCCACCGTTCCGGGAACCTTTGCCCTCACGGCCACCAATCCGGGCGATTACCGCATTGAGATTACCACCGATGCGCGCAATGCCCATTTCGAGTTTGACGCCCTGAGCCATGCCAGCGCCGAGGCCAACGTGGCGACCACCAACTTTGTCATCGTCCAAATCTTTCCCATTTCCGTTGCGGCGCAGCCGCCGGGCGCCGGCGTCGTGGGGGGAGGAGGTAATTACGCCCAGGGGGCCACTGTGACGGTGACCGCTCAGGCGCTCACCAATGAGCTGCCCTATTTCTTTGTGAATTGGACGGAAAACGGTGTGTTCCAAAGTGCTTCCACCAATTATTCCTTTGTGGCGGCGCGCAGCCGGCAGTTGGTGGCCAATTTCAGTTTGCCCTCTTATCTCCTGCTGGCCTCCAATTCGCCCGCGGGCGCCGGGGTGGTGGCAGGGCAGGGGACCTTCTTCCACGGGACGACCAATGTTTTGACGGCCCTGCCGAACCTCGGTTACGGCTTCAGCAACTGGACGGAAAACGGCGTGGTGGTGGGGCTGTCCACCACCTTGACCAACATTGCCCTGAGCAACCGTTGGGTGGTGGCGAACTATTACGAAGCCAATCCCTTCCATGTGGTGACCACCGCCACTTTTCCCACCAATGTGGCGGAAGTCGGCGGGGCCGGGACCTTTTTGAACGGGGAGTCGGCATCCTTTACGGCGCCAGCGGCCGTGACGAATCCTCCCAATATATACCTCTTCCGCGAATGGCGCTTGAGCAACGTGGTGGTGAGCGCCAGTCGCACATTCAACCGCCTCTTTACCACGCAGGACCCCACCAACCTGCATTACGTGGCCCATTACGATTCCGTCAGCATTCAGCCGCTCATCACCAATGTTTGGGGCAGTTTCCCCAATCCCGTGCCGGCGACCACCAACTTCATTTGGAGCGCGCAATTCAACCGGAGCATGGACCCCGTGGTGATGCCACTGGTGGTCTTCTCCAACCGGCAAACCACGGCCCTCATTCCGGTGGCCGGCGGCGGGCGATGGCAGTCGCTGCGTGTGTCCAATGACACCTATACGCTGCCTGCGGTCACCTTTGCCACGGGCGCCGACGGCACTTACGACGTTTGGGTGTCGCTGGCCCGGGATGTTCACGGAGTGGTCATGGCGCCAACGAATGCCGGGCAGGTGGTGGTGGATGTCACGGCGCCGCCCTTGCCGCAATTGGTTTTGAGCAGTTCCAATAGTTCCTCGGTCACCTTCCAATGGACAGCTTATGCTGCCCCGGCGGATGTGGCGGTGTATCGCGCCTTCATCCGAACCACCAACTTCAGCAATGTCACCGGCCTGCCCATCGCGGCCAGCCTGGCCCCCAGCGCCCGGAGTTACACTTTCGGCGGACTGGCCTTGGATACGACTTACTACGCCGCCGTGGTGCCGGTGGACGTGGCGGGCAATTTCGCCGAGACTGTCCAGCCTTTTGTCCTCTTCCTGCCCAGTACCGTGCCGCCGCCGGTGGCCATTACCGTTAATCCCACCGCCGCCGATGCGGCCCAAATCAACTGGAGCAGCTATCAAACTGCCGGACTTTTTGGATTTGCCGGGTTCAGGTTGTTTTACGAAACCAATGCTTTTTCCACGGTGGCTGGACTGACGCCGAGGGAGACCTTGGGGCTTGGGGCGCGTTCAGCCTCTGTCACGGGATTGGACCGCCGGTTCACCTACTATTTTGCGGTGGTGGGCTATAATGCCACCAATGGTTTTCATCCCTCGGTAACCACTGCGACGTGGAGTGACCCCTTTGCCGGCAATATTACCGCCAACATGACCTTGGGTGGGGCAGGGCAGGTGGTGGAGATTTTGCAGCCAATGACCGTGCTCAATGACGCGGTCTTGACTGTCCCCGCAGGCACCACCGTGCGGTTCGCGCCCGGGGCGGGCATCACGGTGAGCCAGGGGCGCTTGCTGGCCAACGGCACGGCTTTGGACCCGGTGGTGTTCACCTCCATGAATGATGTGCCGGGAGGCGCGCCCATGCCGGGCGATTGGGAGGGAATTACCTTGGGCGCGGGGGCCGGCAACTCGGTGTTGCGGCACGTGTTTGTGCGATTTGGCCGCGGTCTGGTGGTGGACGGCAGCGCGCCCCTGGTCGAGGCCTTCACCGGTGTGTACAACCAGCCGGCGGGGTTGCGACTGCGCAATGGCGCAGGGGTGGATACCAGCGAGGCGCTGCTGGCCTTCAATGGTTACGGGGCGTGGCAGTCGGACACTTCCACCCTGAAGTTGCGGCAGTCGGTGGTCAAGAACAACGCCACCAATGCCTGGAATACCGGCAGCCAACCCTTGGTGGCCACGCAAGTGTGGTGGGGCAGCGCCGTGGCGGGCGAGGTCACCGCTGGGGTTGCAGGACTGGTGACCACCATGCCCTTCCTCACCGGCGAACCTTTGTTAACGCCAGCCGTGGGCATTTCCAACAACGTCACCCAGGTGGGCTATTCCAACGTGCTCCTGCGCCTCGCCTGCCGCACGG
Organism: Fontisphaera persica; assembly: GCF_024832785.1. Lineage (GTDB taxonomy): Bacteria > Verrucomicrobiota > Verrucomicrobiia > Limisphaerales > Fontisphaeraceae > Fontisphaera > Fontisphaera persica. Next base: position 2,012,001 of record NZ_CP116615.1, on the reverse strand, counting down.
CGGATGCCATGCGATTGAGCGAGGATTCCATCTTCGTTGGAGTGTTTTACGAGAGCTTCGCCCCGTGGCGCTGGTTTGCCTTGTCCGAAGGCGGCGGCGCCAAAACCATTTACGCGCAATTCCGCAGTGTCACCGGCAATACCAGCGCGCCGGTCTCCTTGACGATTACCTACCTCACACAGGGGCCGGTGATTTCCAGCTTCAATCTGACGGAGGGCCAGGTGATTGGACGTCCGCTGCTGGTCACGGGCGCGGCCAGCGCTCCCTTGGGCATGGCTACCATGGAATTTTATGTCAACAACGCTGGCGTGGCCACCAATGTTGGCGGCTCCTTGAACCACTGGTGGGACGTGCGGGCCTACAGCAACGGCATCCATCGCGTGAAATTATTGGCGCGCGATACCGCCGGCCGCATCGCCACGCTGGAGCGCAATGTGGCGATTGCGCCCGTGCCGCCACCGGCGCCGGCCATCACCTCGCCCGGGGCGGACATGATTGTGACCAGCAATCAACTGGCGCTGGCAGGCACGGCGGAGCCTAACATCAGTTTGCGTCTCTTGCGCAATGGCGCCCTGGTGGGTGAAACCGTGGCCAATGCTCAAGGACAATGGTCCCTGCCGGCGGTGTTGCTGGTGGAGGGTGACAACGTGATGGTGGCCAGCGCCTTCGATTCTCTGGGGGCGGCCGCCTCACCTCCGCGACGGATTGTGCTTGATTCGGGGCCGCCCACGGCCCCCATTTTGCAGTCGCCCACCTATTACCCCGGTCGCGGAGTGGAATGGACCTGGCAGTTTGCGCCCACCGGTGAGCGGCCCACCCGTTTCCGCCTCTTCTGGCACACGGCACCTTTTGCCACTCCCACTCAGGCTTCCGGCCAGTCGCCGCTGATTGTTAACCAGTTGACTTACATGGTGCCCGTCATGCCCGCTGGGAGTCTCCATGTGGCCGTGGTGGGTTACGATGACGCCGGCAACGCCAGCCCGCTGTCCAACCTCGTGCCTTATACACATGACCCCAACCCGCCGTCCTTTACGATTGCTTTTGACAAAGCCTCACCTGTGGGTACCGGCCCGCTGCGCATCACGCTTGCGGCCAATGAACCCCTGGCCGAGACGCCGTCCGTTACCCTGAATTATGGCTCTGGCCCCATCACCTTGACGGTCAGCAATGTGGCGCTCAACACCTACGCCGGGACATTGTTGGTGGGGCCGTTTACACCGTCGCGGCCGGTAAGCTTCAATGTATCGGGGCGTGATTTGGCGGGCAACGTCTTCAATGGCGCGCCCTCCGGCCCCAACCTCGTCATTGATGTCACCCCGCCGGTGGGCAGCATTGTCACTGTGCCGGTTTCGCCGGTGCAGGTCACCAATATCACTCCAATCCAGGTGCAATTGAAGTTAAGCGAAGCCATGGCTCCGGGGGCCACCCCGCAATTGGCGTTCACGCCGCCGGCGGGGGGTGCGCCCATTCCCATCCCCTTGACCGGGGCCGACAGCAACTGGAGCGGCACGCTGACGCTGACTCCGGCAGCCGGCTCGGGCTTCGGCCAGTTCACACTGACGGCGGTGGACGCGCTGGATAACGTGGGTAATGGCATTTCGCAGGGGGCCTCCATGGAAATCTACAATTCAGCCTTGCCCACTCCGCCTGCGGCGCCGGCGCAAATCCGCGCCACCAGTTTGAGTGGCGGCTATATCCGGTTGGAATGGGCGGGGGTTTCCAATGCCGAGATTTACCGGGTGTACGCGGATGCTGGCAGCAACGGAGTGCCGCAAACACTCGTGGCGGATAATGTGGAGACCACCATTATCACCAATCTGCCTCCGGCGGATGGGGCGTATCGCATCGCCGTGAGCGCCTCCCGCCGTGGAGCGGAGGGCGGCAAGTCGCTTGCGGTGACGGCCATCAGCGATCGGACACCGCCACCCGCGCCCACCAATGTGACCGTGCAACTGGTGGCCAACGGGTTGCGGATTGCCTGGGAGCCGGGGGTGGGCGAGGGGCAGGCTCAATTCCGCGTGTACCGTAACGGCACGCTCCTGCGCGTGCTGGGGGGTGGTACCAATATCATTGATGTGCCGCCGCGGGGAGTATTGTCCTATGTCGTGGGCGCGCTGGATGCCCTGGGTAATGAAGCCCTGAGCCAGCCTGCCGTTTTTGAAATGTTGGTGGGAGCGGTCAAGAACCTGGAGGTGGTGCACAACTTTGGCCAGGCGCCCATTCTCACGTGGGAGCCGGACGATACCGCTGCGGTGGGCTATAACGTGTATCGCAATGGCGTAAAACAGAACGCCTCTCCGCTGACAACGCCGGCCTACACGGATGGCTTGGGGGTTCCGCGCGGGGGGATGGTCACCTATGCCGTGCGCGCGGTCAATGCCACCAATGCCGAAAGCGTGGCCCGCATGGTGGAGGTGCATGATGTGTCCTTCCTGGTGATGGCCAATCTCTTGGGAGGGGCGGAAGCCCCGCCAGTGACACGGTATTTCGATGCCTTCCAGGTCACGGTGTTCAACCGCAACCGCACGGCGCCACTGCCCATGCAGGCGGTGGAATTGCGCCGGGTGGTCTCCGGCCTGCCGACCGTCACCCGCTCCAATGTTCTGGCCGCGCCGGTGCCGCCCAACGCGCAGGTCAACAGTGAGGTGGTATTGCCCTCCAGTCCCGTGCCGCGCCCGCAAATGATATTGGTGCGCGCGCTGCAGCAACCGCATGAGACGGGCGGCCAGGTGACTTACCAGACGCTGGTGGACTACGTCACCGTGGTGAATCCGGAAGTCATGGTGGAGCTCAGCGCCGCCCAACCGCCGCTGGCCGGCGGCCTGGCCACGCTGAACTTGCGCGTGCACAATCGCGGCTTTGCGGATTTGGATGTGGTCACCGCTCGCGCTGGCGGCACGCAACCGGGCGATTTGACCATCGCGGTGCGAAATCATTTGGGCCAGGAGGTCAATCGCGTGGCGTACGTGGGCATGCCCTCAGGCGCCATGGTGACGCCGGACGGCACCACCCTGCTGCGCATCCCGCCGGGAACCTCCCGCAACTTCCAGGTGGACAACATTCTGGTGCCGGACAGTTTGGGCACCAATCTCACCACGTTTGAGGCGGTATTCAGCCAGATTTATTATCGTTACGGCGCGGCCAATCAGGCCACCAACGGCCCCATTGGCGGGCAACTGACTTCCTCCTTGCGGCTGACGCCCTACTACGGGGTGCTGAACACCGACAAGACGAATTACAGCAACGACGACCCGGTCATTATCTCAGGCCAGGCGCGGGACCGGCAGACCGGGCAGCCGCGGCCAAACGCTCCCCTGAAAATTGGTTTCAGCCTGCGTGGATTCAAGTTTTACCACAGCGTTACCAGCGATTTCAGCGGCAACTTCGTTTATGAGTATCAGCCCCCGCCGGGATTGAGCGGACGCCTCAAGCTTTGGGCAGCGCATCCGGATGTTTTTGATGTTTTGAATCAGGCGGAGATTGCGGTCTATCGCGCCTATTTCAGCCCCGTGGCCGGGGACGTCCGGATGACCAAAAATGACACCTTGACCTTCAACATCACACTGGTCAATCCGGGCGACGAAGACCTCAGTCGCTTTGTCATGGAATCCGAAGCATGGGCGGTGGTGGGCACCAACCTGGTGCCGATAACCAACCTGACCGCCTCGGCCGGCATCACGCCGGATTTTGTCATCGGCCCGCGCGAGAACATCCGCGTGCCCATCAGCATCACTGCGACGTTGGACGCGCCCGACAATGCGCGAATGCGCCTGCGCCTGCGTTCGGCGGAAGGGGCGGCCGCCACGTTTGACGCCAACCTGACCCTGCTCCCGGCCAACCCCGTCCTCACGGTCATAGACCCGCCGATGGGATATGTTGACGTGAGTGTCAACCGCGGCCAATTGCTCAGCCGCACCTTTACGGTGGCCAACCAAGGGATGCGCGACCTGCTGGGGGTCACCCTGCAAGGCCCCACCAACATCCCGTGGATGACGGTGAACCTGGCTCCCGCCGAAGACGGTAAGATATATCTGCCGGATTTGCGGGTGGGCCAGAGCAATACCATCACGGTGGTTTTTACCCCGCCAGCCAATACGCCATTGGAGTATTTCCAGGACCGCCTGATTTTGCGCGGCACCAATTCCCCGGCGGAATTTTCCGTCAATCTCTATGCGCTGGTCACTTCCTCCAGCCGCGGTAACGTGCGGTTTGTCGTGGATAACATCCTGGCGCAGCGGGTGCCTGATGCCACGGTGCGGATTAAGAACTCCCTCCTGCAAATTGAGCAGACCTACAAGACCGATGCCAATGGTGAGTTGCTGATTGAAAACTTGCAGGAAGGCCCGTGGGCCTGGCAGGTATTAGCCCCCGGTCATGCCGCCGAGGCTGGTCGTGTAGAGATCGTTCCCAACCAGACCGTGTTGGTGGAGCCGCGGCTCTCCCGCAGCCTGGTGACGGTGAATTTTATCGTTACGCCCGTGCCGTTCACCGACCGTTACGAAATCACCATCGAACAGACCTTCCAGACCCATGTGCCGGTGCCGGTGCTGGTCATGACTCCGCCACAATATGAGTTCTTCAACATTGAAGCGGGTTTTGAGGCCACAGTGGTTTTCACGGTCAAGAACCACGGCCTGGTGCGCGCTTTTGACCTGATCATCCAGGGCGGCGCGGATGGATATGCCACTTCCACCCCGCTCATTAATTATGTGCCGGAGCTGGGCGCCATGCAGAGCATAGATATTCCCTTCCGCTTCTATTACGGCGGCCGGGGCGGCACCAATACCAGCGGCCTGACGGCGCAATTCACCCGCTCCAGATGCCTGACCAGCCGGGCCAAATGTTTCGGGAGGGATATTGATGAAAATGGCAACATCCGCGGCGGCGTCGAGTTTCCGCCGGGTTACGGCCAGCCCACGCCCGGCGACTGCACGGGCGGCATATTCGATATAGATAACTTTGCGGGCGCGTTGATGGCGATTGTGAATGCCTGCGCTCAATGCCCTGACTTGAAGACCATCATGAGCCTGGCCACCAAGGGCATCAAGAAATACACGGAAAAAGCCAAGTTCTACAATGCCATCGAGGGGGTGATTTTGGCGTACCGTTTGCTGGGCTGCCCCACGCCGCCCGGTGGGCCAGGCAGTTATGGCGGCGGTGGCGGTGGTGGCGGCGGCGGCGGCCCAGCCAGGGGATACTCGGATTATGGCACGGGGGGAGGGTGCTTTGTGGCAGGCACCGAAGTGCTGTTGGCGGACGGACGATGGGTGTCCATCGAAACCATCACCACCAACCAAATGGTGCGCACGGGCACCGACCCGCGCGAGGCGGCCACGGTGGTGGAAATTGCGGAGCGTGAAGCTCCTGTGGTGATGGATTTGCACCTCAATAATGGACGGGTGCTTTCCGCCACGCCGGAACATCAAATCTGGGTGGAGGCCAGAGGTTGGACCTTCGCCAACCAAATCACCGCGGGCGACTGGCTTATGAATAGCAGCGGGCGCCGGGTGAAAGTCCTCGAAGTGCGGCGCCAGGAAAAACCGGTGAAGGTTTATACCCTGGTCAACCGTGAGGATCATGCCTTGTTTGCCAACGACGTTTTGGTCCGGGACGGCTGCGGCGACAAGACGCCTTTTTATCCATGGCTGCTGCCCCTCGAGCGGGCGGGTGCCGCCTCGCCGCCGGTGTTCCCTGAAGGAAAGGAGGTGGCGCCATGAAAACCGCCAGCAACATTTTCATTTTCCATCTTATGTGGCCGATTATGAAACAATGGCTTGCCTGCGCGCTGGTACTGGTCATTTGTCTGCTGTGGCCCCCCGCGCAGGCCCAGCAACAATTCCAAGGGGTATGTTCCACGGTCAAAATTGTCATTCAACAGGAATTAACCCTTGAACGCATCGGTTTTGAGGCCGTGCTGGAGGTGACCAATAACGACGGGCAGGACCCCATCACGGACTTTTTCGCCGATTTGACGTTTGAAAACCCCAAACTTTCCACCAATGGGGTGGTCAATGATGCCTCCGGCCTGTTCTTTGTGCGCGCGCCGGAATTGCAGAACATTAACAGTGTGACCGGCAACGGCGTCATTCAACCCACCGCCAAGGCGGTGGTGAAGTGGTTTATCATTCCCAAAATTGCCGCCGGCGGCACCTCCCCCAAAGGCACGGAGTATCGCGTGGGCTGCCGGTTGTCCGGCAGAATGCGGGGCGTGGAGATTCCGCGTGAGATTCTCTTTGCCATACCGGATACCATCACGGTGCGGCCGGAGCCGCAGTTGCAAATCACATATTTCCAGCCTCGGGACGTGCAGGGCGATGACCCGTTCACGCCAGAGGTCGAAAGCCCCATTCCCTTCACGCTGGGGGTGCTCGTCAAAAATGCAGGTTATGGCACGGCCAACAAACTTAAAATTGATTCGCAACAGCCCAAAATTGTGGAAAACCAGAATGGCCTGTTGTTGATTGCCCGCCTGCTGGGGGCGCGGGTCCAGGATAGCCCCCTGCGTTCGGCAAGTCTGCTGGTGGACCTGGGCGACATCCCGCCCGGCCAGACGCGCAAGGGGGCGTGGGACATGATTACTTCGTTGTCGGGTGAGTTCATCGAGTTCAAGGCATCATACAAACATGCCTCGGATTTGGGCGGCGAAGAGACTTCCGTAATTACTTCGCTCAACGCGCATTTCATCGCGCATGAAGTGATGAACGATCAGCCGGGCCGGGATGAGATCAAGGATTTCCTGGCGGATGTGGACCGCGATCCTGCCATGGTCCCCGATACTTTGTTTGAAAGCGAAGGCAATGAAACGCCGGTGTATTACGCCACCAATGCATCCATGTCCTCCGCGCTGGCGCCGGGAAATACCGCCCTCATTCAGTTGCAGGCGGACGTGCGCGGCTGGAATTATCTGCGCCTGACTGATCCCGGGCAGGCCCGCCTGAAAATAGCCAGCGTGGTGCGCTCGGATGGCAAGGTGATTAACACCAACAATTACTGGACCAACATCCGGTACACTCGCATTGGCAATGTCCGCCAGAATTATTTTAACCTTTTCGATTTGGTGGATTTGGGCGCTTACACCTACACCGTCACCTACACGGCGGGAGCCATGGACACCAACCCGCCCGCCACCACTCTGCGCTTCGTGGGGCCGGTCACCGAATCAGGCGGGTGGTACTACCTCACGCCGCAGACGCAAATCTACTTTACGGCGGAGGATGCCAATCCAGTAGCCATGTATTACAGCCTGACCAATGCCCCCTTTGTACCAGCCTATCCTTTCTGGCTGACGGCGCCGGGACAATATACCCTGCGTTATTACTCGGAAGATTCGGCCGGCAACCGCGAGGCCACCAATCACGTAGTATTGGTGGTGTCAGGGGAGGCCACGCTGGACTTTGCCTTTTTTGACACACCCGTGCCGCACATCCAGGCCTCCGGTGATGCGCTTTCCATTCGCCCCAATGCCTCCCCCATTATTTTCCAGGCGGCGCCCAATCCCGCGCCGGTCAATGCGAGGTTGGACATCTTCCAGGGCGTAGTTGGGTGGGCCACCCTTTCCAACGCGCCCGCCTCGCCCACGGCCAGCAGCAGCGCCACTTTGTACGTGGGTGGGGTGCATGTAGATTTCTATCGCTTCCGGCATAATGGCGGCTCATGGAGCGCAGAGTTTCCGGTGACCTCTCCCATTCAACTCAGCGGCCTGGGAGCAGGCGCCCACCAGGTGGAAGTGCTGGGCCGCTCACGTTATGGCGGTTACCTTGACGCCAGCCAGGCGGCCCGGGTGAGCTGGATGGTCTCCGCCAGCGCGCCCGCCACGACCATTACCGGCGCGCCTCCCACGCCGAATCGTCAAACTCAGGCCAGCTTGCAAATCGGCGGCGCCGGTGTTTCAGCTTACCGTTGGACGCTAAATAATGGTTACTACCGGCCGGAAGAACCCCTCGCCACGCCCTTGATGCTCACCAACTTTGCCGCCGGTTGGCAGACGGTGGCGGTGATTGGCCGGACCAATGGCGTATGGCAGGGCACCAATAATCCCACGACCGTTCAGTGGCTTTACGATCCGCTGCATGGTTATCCGCAACCCGGCCTGCCGCTGGTGCGCAGTGTCACCTTCACCAACATCGGCGCCAGTGAACAGCGCTGGACATGGGATGCCCGCGGCAGCAACGGCGTGGTGGTGATGCCCGGGGCCTACACCGTGCGGATTACCTTGGTGGACGCCCTGGATCGCACCAATTTCCTGACTCGTCTGATTCAAGTGGGAGATTTAACGGGTCCCGCTTCGCTGGTGGCCGAGGCGGCGCGTGGGGCGCGCAATCCTTACGCGCGCGGCTCGCTGGCGGTTTGGCAGGACCAGAGTGACGGCAATTGGGAGATTTACGCCCAGGACCTGCGGACCAATGGCGCCTCCATCCTGAAAATCACTGAAACGGCCTTGAATCAGGAAAACCCCCGCACGGATGGACGCTATGTCGTCTGGCAGGGCCGCCAACCCAACGGCACATGGGATGTGTATCTCAAGGACATGCAAAGCAGCGCCCCGCCGCGCAACCTCACCGGCACCGCCACCCGCGATGAAATCAATCCGGCGGTGCACTGGCCGTGGGTGGTGTATCAGGCGCGGAGCACCGATAATCCCAATGCACCGTGGCAACTGCGGGCGTGGAATGCAATCACGGAACAAATCACAGCGGTTTCGCCCTCCCAGCAGGACCAGTTGGACCCGGAGGTGCGGGACGGGCGGGTGGTCTGGCAGGATTTTCGGGATGTGGGCTTTGGTGAAATATATTACCGCCACCTGGAGACGGGCGATTTCCGGCGCATCACCGCCAACCAGTTCGGCCAGTACCATCCGGTGATTGAGGGCCACTGGATTGTCTGGCAGGACAATCGGCACGGGCAGGTCGAGTTGTACGGTTATGATTTCCGGCGCGAAATCGAAGTGCGGTTGACCAACACCCCCGAGGATGAATCCCTGCCGTTCATCGAAGGAGAATGGGTGATATGCCAGGAGACGTCCTTGGGCTCGCTCACGGGCAATCTGCGCCTGCTGCACCTGCCCACGCGCTACTTGGTGCCGGTGACCCGCAGTGTCACTTACAAGACCCGGCCGGCCCTGGCCGGGCGTGTGGCCTTGTGGCAGGAAGCCGAGGGCAACGCGCACTCTATTCGCATGGCCGAACTGCCCAGCTTGCAGGGAGTTTTTGAAAATCCCAACACCGTGGTGGTCACGCCGGCGCTGGCCACGGCGCATTCCCAGGTGTTCAGCCTGCTAACCCTCTGGCAACAGCAGGCCGGAGTGATCGAAATATCGCGTTTCACCGCGCTGGCGCCTGCGCCCGTGCGGGAAACCGCCTCTTGGAACCAGGGCTCGCCCGCGGGCGTCAATTTCCCGCTTACCCCCGGTTCGTTCTTGTGGGTGAAGTTTCCGGCGGCCCAGGTGGTGGATTTGGGCATCAATGCGCAGGCTCCCATCCAGTTAAATGCCGGGCTGAATGTGGTCACCTATGACAAATTCCCCGCCAACTACTCGGCCTTCCGTTTGTTGCGCCAGCTTGGCGCCAACAACGTGCGGGCCGTGCGGATGCTGGACGCCGAACAAGGCCGCTGGGCGGTGGCCGAAATGCGCGGCGGCGTGCCCTTGGGTGAAGATTTCCTCATTCCCAAAGTGGCGGTGCTGATGCTCGACCTGACGAATCCGGTGGCGAACTTCCAACCCTGATTATTCCGTATGAACCAAAGACGTCTTTATTGGTTGTGGATGGTGTTGAGTGTGGCCGGGACGGCGCATGGCATGGAACCGCAGGAGCTGGCGGCGCGTCTGGAAGCCGGTGAAAAAATCACGGTCATTGACGTGCGGGCGGGGGCGTTGTACGCGCGCGGGCATATTCCCCAGGCCATCAACATTCCCGCGGCCTTGTGTCCCGACCGCCAGTTGCCCCCCTTGGGCCGGGTGGTGGTCTATGATGAGGGCTTGGGCCAGACCAACGCCGCCTTTGCCCTGGACGCCCTGAACCGGAAACCCGGTATTCAAGCCGAAATCCTGCGCGGGGGCTACGCCGGCTGGGAAACCACGCAACGCACGGTGGCCGCCCCTGCAGGCGCCGCCCGCGAGGAATTGCCGGTGATCACGTATCAAGGACTGGAACAAACCACTGACCGTGACGTCGTGCTGGTGGATTTGCGCACGGTGGCCCCGGCTTCGGAAGCGCGCGGTCTGGTGGCGCCTGCTTCGGCGGGACCGCCGTTGACCGACTTGAAAACAGTTTTTCCACGGTTCCCAGTGACTCAATCTCCCTTGAACATGGCGCAACGGACGAAGGCCGAAAAAACCACTCCGCCATTGCTCGTCTTGATTGACCGCAACGATGGTAAAGCTCAGGAAACCGCCCGTTTGCTGCGGGCGGCGGGCATGACGCGATTTGTCATCCTGGCCGGCGGCGAGGAAGCGCTCGCGCGCCGTGGCGAGCCTGGCTTGCAGCGCTCAGGCAGCGGCCTGATGACCGTTCCGCCTCCAGTCATAACGCCGGTGCCGGCTCCAACTCCACAACCTTGAAAGGAATTTATGAAGCGGTTAGCCCAATGGTGGTCTGTTTTGATATGGCTTGCGGCAATCGTCCCCGGGTTGTTCCAAACACCTGCGGGCGCCGCGGCGTACACCAATGTCACCGCCGTGAATGTCACGCCCACGGCGTTCCAGGTGCTTTGGGGAGCACCGCCGGAGACCGATTTGTTTTTGCGCGTGGATGCCGATGCTCTGGGCGCCACCAACCTGAATGGCCAGGTGGCCATCGAGTATCTGCCGCTGCGCGCGGGCAGCCCGCTGGCCGCCGAGGACACTCCGCAGCGCCTCAGCCGGCAGGCGCTGCAACAGAAGGTGCGCGATTACGGCCTGGCCTCGGCCCGGGTAAGCGGATGCCGCCCGGGAACCACGTATCATGTGCGCGCTGCCATCATTCGCAATGGGGCAACCAATTACCTGCCGCCCTTAAGCGAAGCGCCGGTGCCGGTGCGCACGGCGGATGAAGTAACGTTGGTGCCGGAGGCCCTGCAACTTCTGCTCGAAGTGCCCGGGCAAACCGTGGAAGGCCGCCTGGTGGTGCTGACGCATCCGCAGGCTGCTTATCCGCTGGCGGCGGTGGTGGGTGACGGGGCGCCCTCCAATCATGTGGTGTTTAGTTTGGCGGAACTGTTGGAGGCGGCCGGACGCAGTAATTTTACCGCCACAGGCAGCCAGGTTTTTCTGGCGCAGGTTCTGGGTGCTGGGGTGGAAGGGGGCGTCACGCAGTCTTTTCCCGTGGAATTTACCGGCGCCTTCAGCGTGGCCCGCTCCTACCTGGCGAGTTTCAGCAGTGAACTGGCTTCCCTGGCCCTGGGCTCCCTGGTGATTCAGGCGGGACAAACGGGCAGCGTGCCCGTGCTCAGCTTCGCCACCGTAGGAGTGGATCAATGGACGGCGGATTTGGAGATTGAGGATAATCACCTGACCCACCTGGCCCTGCTGCCCGTTGCGCCTGAAGTGGACCCCGCCCAGCTTGAATTGACCAAAACCGCGGCGCACACCTGGCGTATGCGCGTGGCATCCCGCGCAGGCCAGGTCTTTTTTGGTGAACAGGAATTGTGCCGCCTGCAATTTGTGCCGCTCACCAATGTGCCCTCGGCGTTTGTTACACTTCGGGTCCTTGCCGTGAATGCGCGCAAGCCCGGCGCCTCCCTGGTGCCGGGGGTGCTCTCCCAAAATGGGCGGGTGGTGGTGATTGGCCGCGAACCGCTGCTCGAACCGCGCCGCGCCGCCGGGCCATACCGGGAGCTGACGGTTTATGGCAATCCCTGGGCAAGTTTTTTGATTGAAGGGACCGCGGCCCTGGGCAGCGGCCAGTGGCAGGTGCTCGCGCGTTTTCCCTCGACCAATTTAATCTCGGTGGTGGCGGTGCCGGCCGACCCAGCCGTTCGATTTTATCGCGCTGCCGAGTTTCAGGCCAATCCCCCCATTCTGGCCTTGAGCCGTTCGCCCACAGGGCTTTCGCCTCTTCTCGTCTTTGGGCAAACCTCCAGCAATTACGTTTTGCAATACAAGCCCAGTCTTTCCCCGGAGGTGCCCTGGCAGACGATGGCCACTCTAACTCTCACCAATTCTTTTGGTTACGTGGGCGGGCTTGTCCCCACCAATGCCGCCGGCTTTTTCCGCCTGGTCAAACCCTGAGTCCACCATCGGGTGGGGCGGATTGTGCAGGTCCACGTGCTCGCAGCGGTTACAAAGCCCCTGAGGCTTGCGCACTCATTCAGGCCGGCCGGAAGAACTGCCGGATGGTGGTAATCACGTAATCCACTTGCGCATCGGTAAGTTCAGGATACATGGGCAGGGGCAGGATGCGGTGGGAGATGTTTTCGGCGACGGGGTAGTCGCCTTCCTTCCAGCCGCAATCAGCGTACACCTTTTGGAGGTGCAGGGGGCGGGGGTAATAGATGATGCAGGGGACACCGTGCTCGGCCAGATGTTGATGCAGGGCATCGCGCTGGTCACTGAGCACTGCGTACACATGGTACACGTGCCGGTTGCCTTCCAGGGTGAAGGGTAACTGCAATGGCAAATCGCGAAGCCCGGCATCGTAACAGGCGGCGATGGCGGCCCGCCGGGCATTCCAATCTGCCAAATGCCGTAATTTCACCCGGAGAATGGCGGCTTGCAGTTCATCCAGCCGCGAGTTGTAGCCGTGCAAATCGTGATAATAACGCTTTTCAATGCCATGCACGCGCAACATGCGCAGCCGCCGATTCAGGGCTTCGTCCTGCGTTACAATCATGCCGCCATCACCATCCGCCCCCAGGTTTTTGGTGGGATAAAAACTGAAGCATCCCATGATTCCCCAACTGCCGACTGGTTTGCCGTGGTACTCGGCGCCAATGGCCTGCGCGCAATCTTCAATGAGATGCAGCCGGTGAGCGCGGCAGAGCTCCATGAGCGGCTCCAAAGGGGCGGCCTGGCCAAACAAGTGTACCGCAATGATGGCCCGGGTGCGGGGCGTGATGCGACGGGCCACATCCTGGGGGTCTAAGTTGAAGGTGCGGGGGTCAATATCCGCAAACACGATGCGCGCGCCCATTTGATGGATGGACTCGGCGGGCGCAATGTAGGTGAATGGCGTGGTGATGACCTCATCCCCCGGCCCGATTTCCAGGGCGCGCAGCGCCAACGTGAGGGCATCCGAGCCAGAATTAACACCCACCCCAAAGCGGGCGCCGGTGAGGGCGGCGATTTCATTTTCCAGCGCCGCCACATTGGGCCCCAAGATGTAATGGCCGCTGGCCAGGGCCCGCTCCACGGCGGGCAGCAACTCGTCTTTGAGCGCAGCGTATTGGGCCGCCAAATTCAAAAAAGGCACATTCATCATGTTCAAAGGGGACATGGCACGCCTTGGAAAAAAAAGCCTTTTGCCAAAGCGTCCTGTCCCCTGCAGGGGAAGGCCAGGTGCGGGTACCGGCGGATTACTCGCCTTGTTTTTCCGCGTCAGCCTTCCGTTTTTTCGCCTCTTCAATCACCTGCTGTTCCAGCTCGCGCGGCATTTCCTCATAGTGACTGAATTCCTCGGTATGAATACCACGGCCGCCGGTGAGCGAGCGGAGGCTGCTGGAGTAGCGGTACATTTCGCGCGCCGGCACCTGGGCGCGGATAATCTGGAAGGTTCCATCGGAATCCATGCCCAGAATCTTGCCCCGGCGGCTGGAGAGGTCGCCCATGACGTTGCCCATGCAGTCTTCCGGGATGCGGATTTCCACGTTGTTGATCGGCTCCAGGAGGCAGGGACGCGCTTTTTCAAAGGCTTCCTTGAAGGCAAAATAACCGGCAATCTGGAAGGCGATGTCCTTGGAGTCCACCGGGTGCATCTTGCCATCATAGAAATCCACCAGCACATCCACGACTTTGTACCCCGCCAGGATGCCCTCGGCACAGGCCTTGCGAACGCCTTTTTCCACGGAAGGCACGAAAACGCGGTCCACGTTCTGGCCGACGAGGGAGTTGATGAACTCGACGCCGGTATCGCGCTGTTTCGGCTCAATGCGCATCCAGACTTCGGCAAACTGGCCGGCGCCGCCGGTTTGTTTCTTGTGGCGGTATTTGGAATCGCCTTTGGCCTTGATGGTTTCGCGGTAGGGGATGCGCGGTTGCGTGAGCTCCAAATCAATCTTGTAACGGGACTTGAGGCGCTGGGCCATGACGTCCAGGTGCAACTCGCCCTGGGCGGACATCACGGTTTGATGCAGCTCGGCGTCCACATTGTAAAGGAAGGTGGGGTCTTCGTGATGCAGCGCCGCCAGGCCCTGGGCCACTTTGTCTTCGTCGCCCTTGCTCTTGAGCACCAGCGCTGCGTGGATGTTGGGCTTGGGATAAGTGACCTTGGGCAGGGTGAGAATGCGCTTGGGACTGCACAAGGTTTGGTTGGCCCGGGTGTCGCGCAGTTTGACCACCGCGCCAATGTCACCGGCATTCAGTGAATCCACCGGAATGCGGTTTTTGCCATTGAGCAGATAAATCTGGCCAATGCGTTCCGCCGCTTGTTTGTCCGGGTTGTACAGGTCCGCGCCCACTCCCAACTGGCCGGAGTACACCTTGAAGTAGGCCAGTTCGCCAAACTGCGCCTCGACACTGGTCTTGAACACGTAGAGGCAGGGTTCAGGGTCGGTAAGAGCCACTTCCACATCTCCGTTTTGCCCTTGGGCAATGACTTTGGGTTTGGCCGCCGGGGAGGGGCCGTATTGAGCGATGAAATCCAGCAGGCGGCTGACGCCCTGGTTGGTTTCCGCGCAGGTGCTGAACACCGGAATCAACGTTTGTTTGGCCAGCCCGGCCGCCAGGCCGGTGCGCATCTCCTCCTCGGACAGACCGCCCTGCTCGAAGAATTTCTCCAGGAGCTTGTCGTCGGACTCGGCCACTTTTTCCAACAGTGCGTTGTGCAATTCATCGGCTCTGGCTTTCCAATCACCGGTGGCGGGGGCCGCGTCGTATTTGCCCGATTGGTCTGTTTTGCCGGTGAGGATTTCCTTGGTGATGACATCGAGAATTTGATTGCAGCCGGGGCCGGTTTTAACGGGCACCGTGATGGGTGTCACGGCGGCGCCAAAGCGCGCGCGCAGACTGGCCAGCAGGGCCTCCCAATCCACGTTTTCCTTGTCCACCGCGTTGACCACAATCAAGCGGGGGGTGTTGAACTGGGTGGTGTAATCCCAGACCTTGCCCGTGCCCACCCCGATGCCGTGATTGGCATGGATGACCACCAGGGCCAGGTCGGCCACGCGGGCGGCGGAAAGGCTTTCACCGATGAAATCCAAATAACCGGGGGTGTCGAGCAGGTTGATCTTTTTGCCCTGCCACTCCACCACGACCATCGAGGTTTGCACGGAAATTTGCCGGGCCTGCTCTTCATCCCGATAATCGGAAAGCGTGGAGCCATTGGTCACGCTGCCCAGCCGGTTGATTACACCACCGCACAAGGCCATGCACTCCGTCAGCATGGTTTTGCCGCAGGAGGCATGGCCCATAATCGCCACATTCCGAAGGTCTGCCGTTTGATAACTTTTCATGTATCTGCCTTATGTCATCGGCCCGCCAGGCCGTCAGGTCCACGTGTATCGTATCGGTTCAGCTCCGGGTCGCTGGGCTTCGGCCTGGCATGGCCGGCTCGCGCGGGGAACACCTTTCCTTCCCTGCCTGTGGGGGTGGAAGGTCTTCCACTCTGCCAGAGCTTGAGCGGCGAGCATACGCCGGTTTGAAGAATCCCGTCAACCGCCTGCTTGCCATTTTCCGGTGGTTTTTTGGCGTGTGGGCGGGCTTTTCCCCGTCCCTGATAAAGATTCGACAACCCGGTAAGGATTTGGTAGTGCTCAAACGCCACGCATGAAAATCGAGATTCGGGCTTTAACCAAGAGGTTTGGAAAACTTGCGCTTTAGACCGTGTTTCTTTCCTGCTCGAACCGGGCCAGATTGTGGCCGTGTTGGGGGCCAATGGCGCGGGCAAGACCACCCTGCTCAATTGCATGGCGGGTTTGATGGCGCCCAATGAGGGGGCGGTGTATTACGATGATCAGGAATTTAACCGGGCCCGACTGGACCTGCGGCGCCGGTTTCACTATCTGCCGGATTTCCCGTTGCTGGTGGGGGAATGGACCCTCATTCAACACGTGGCGACTGTGTTGCGAGTTTACGAGGCGGATGGACCGGGCGTGGAAAAGGTGATACTGGAGCTTTTTCGGAAATTGGATTTGCTGCCGCTGGCGGAAAAACCAATGGCCTTTTTATCACGCGGCCAGCGGTACAAAGCCGCCTTGGCGGCGCTTTTGGCGGTGAATCCGGAGCTGTGGATGCTGGATGAACCTTTCGCTTCGGGCATGGACCCGCTCGGTTTGCAAACTTTCAAGGAGGCCGCGCGCCAGGCGGCTCAGCAGGGCCGGGTGGTCCTCTTTACCACACAAATCCTGGATGTGGTCGAGCGGTTTGCGGACCGGGTATGCGTGCTGCACGAGGGCGAGTTGCGGGCTTTTGAGACCGTGGCCAACCTGGGCCGTGGAGCGACCGGCGCCGAGGCGTTGGAGACCCTTTTCCGGGAATTACGGGAGCAACCATGAAATCACTAAGCAATCGTGCGCTGGAGCGCCAGTTGCGCCAGTTGGTGCGGCAGGAAGTCCGGCAAGCTCCTGCCTTAAAAAAGGCCCGCGCCAAGGTGGGGGGGCGCAAAACCATCTTTAAATTTAAATTAGGTTTTCTGCTGCCGGTCATTCTTGCCATGGCCATCCTGTTTTATCCCCAGGACCTGAAGGCAGCCCAAGGGTTGTTGATTATTTTAATGACGGGTGCGGCTTTGGTGGGGGTTAGAATCTGGTCCATCACTTTTTATGAATCGCTGGATAATTACTTTTACGCCCGTTTGCCCGTGCCAAACTACGAATTATTTGCTCACTGCTGGCGGCGTTTTTTGCGGTATTCCCTTGGCGTCCATGTCGTTAATCTGGCCATGGCGTGCGTGGTGGTCCTTCGGTTTTTCCCATGGCGGGAGGGATGCCTCGGGTTGTTGGTTTGGGGTGCCCTGCAATGGGGGGTAATGGTTGCATTTACGCTCTTGCTGCAAGACCCCCGTCCGCCTCTTCCCTTTATCCCCAATGCGGCCTGGTGTTGGGCCATTCAATGGATCAATCGGCTGGGGCAGATGCTCGTCGCGGCCATGTTTTGGGTTGTGTTCGTTGGTTTTTTTGCCATGGTAGTATACGTCCACAAAGGCGGCGTAGACCAGGTCATGCGATGGTTGGCGGCAGTGGGTGAGTGGTTGGGTGTTCTGCTGCCTTGGGGATGGCCCACCGTCATGATTCATGAAGTGGCGGTGCGGCACAACTGGCTCATGTTGCTGATGGTCCTCCTCCTGGCGGGCTGGTTTTACTCGGGCTTCCGCAGCCTGCAATTCCTGAAAGCCGGTTATGCAGGGCCCTGGGTGGGGGAAGATCCGCTTTTAGGCGGTTGCTTTTGGACGGAAACACCCAGCGGAGAGGAGGCCCCCTCTTCCACCTCTGCCGCGGAGCTGGCGGACGAGCCCGGGACACACATTTCCGCCCCTGCTTTCCCCTTGCCGCCCAAAGGGGTTTCCGCCTTCACGGAGTACCTCTTGCAGCGGCAATTCCTGCGTCATCATTCATGGAGCTTTGTGGGATGGCTGGAGCGGTTGATTTTTCGCCGGCTCACCCCTCGCCAGGAGCTGGTCATGCAGATTTTATTATTGTTTCCGCCGCGATGGTCGGTGGGCTGGCGCCATGCCTGGGTCATTGCCGCTGTTACGGGAGCCGTCATCATGGTTTGGCCTGCGGCGCGTTATTGGGCGGTGGGAATAGGCGCATTGCTGATAGCCGCTTCAGCGTGGCCGTTTCTGGGCGGCCAGTGGCCGGGATTGCGGGCGATGGGCGGGTTTGTCAATGCCTTCTCCTTTGTTTCGTTTTATCCCGTTGCCTTTCGAGAAATCGCCCGCAGTATGATGGTTTGCAACGTCATCCGAATGCTGGCTGCCACGCCCATCTGGCTGACTTTTGCCGCTATGGCGGGCTGGTTGTTGCAACATCCCATCCAGTTGGCTGTCGGGCTGGCAGTCAAATTAATACTTTGGGGAGTGGCCATACAACCCACCGTCATGATCTTGAGAGTGGCCAGTCAATGTGGGGATGACCGACGCTTTCCTACGCTCGCTAAAACAGTGCCTGTGTTTTGGTTTATTGTCCTAGTATGCTTTTCCGCTGCGATATTGCTTATGCCTGTTTGGGGGGTGTCTTTGGTGTTGCTCGTTCTCATCCATGGCGGCTCATGGTTGTTCTTTTGGGGCTTTCGGCGGCGCTTTGAGCGAATGAAATTCGACTGGTCTCCCGCCGTCATGCCCACCGATGAGGTCGCCGACGGATAAAGGCGGGAGTTGTTAATCGGGGGGAATAATCTGTGGGCATCGGTTAATATGAAACCGGGGCACCTTTCCCAAGCAAGCCCCTCAGGCTTGAGAGTTCAAGGCAGGGGGCGATTTCAAGTTGAGCAAATGCCTCAAGCGCGTCCGTTCCAAGAGGACGCGCTGGCTGCGAACGTCGTGACGCGCGGCACCCAGTGCAGTGCTGCTGAAAACCGGCTTAGGATACCAATATCCCACCCTGGCTGGCGTTGGTGACCATTTTGCGGTAACGGGCCAGCCAGCCGGAAAGCGGGCGCTGCGTGGGCTGCCATTGGCGTTTGCGCTCGGCCAGTTCAGCTTCGGGCACCAGGATATCCATCCGGCGGTTAGGGAAATCAATCCGGATGCGGTCCCCCGGTTTGAGCAAGCCGATGGGGCCGCCTTCTGCGGCTTCGGGGGAGACATGCCCAATGCAGGCGCCGGCGGTGCCCCCGCTGAAGCGCCCATCGGTGATGAGGGCCACTTTATCGCCCAGACCCATGCCTACAATATAACTGGTGGGGGAAAGCATTTCCTGCATGCCAGGGCCACCGCGCGGACCTTCGTTGCGGATGATGACGACATCACCGGGCTTGACCTTGCCGCCCAGGATGCCCGCGCAGGCTTCCTCCTGGCTCTCAAAAATCACGCAAGGCCCCTCGAAGACAAAGGCCGGCCCACATTGGGCCTTGAAGCCATCGCTGATGCCGGCGGTTTTCACCACGCTGCCTTCCGGCGCGAGTTGGCCGTAAAGAATGGCCAGGCCCCCCTCCGGTGAATAGGCGGTCTCTTTGGTGCGGATGCAATCCTGAGGATTGAAACGGAAGGCCGGGTCATAAGGCATTAATCCGCTGCTGGTGACTTTGGCCAGATGTTTGGGGTTGGCATCCCATTCGATGCGGGTGAGCACCCAGTTCTTCAGGCTGCGCCCGCGCAGGAAACCGGCCATTGTCCGGTTGCTTCCTTTTTCGTATTTCCACAAAATGACGACCGGCTCGCCACGATAGTCGCCCAATTCGGCGCGCACGAGGCCGCGGGCTTCCTGGTACTGCTGCTCCCAATAACTCCGCAGGTCGGCCAATCCTTTGCGCGTATGTTTGTCGGGCAATTTGAGGGTGGTCTTTTCCGCGCACAACGCCAGCAGCGCCTCCAGGTCCCCCGCGTTCCATGCGGCGGCCCAGCGCCACAGAGTAATGGCCAGCGGCTCGGCGGCATGAAAGAGCATCGGCTTGGGCGCCAGGTTGCCGGAAGCGGTGCGGGCGGCTGGGCCTAGTTTGTCGTTGGGGTCCACCACAATGGCAGAAGCGCCGCTGACGCGGGCCGCTTTGGCCCAAGGGGTGCAGCGCTCGGAGCGGACGTCCCATTCATCAATGTTCTGGCCGATGGTTTTGCCGGTCACCGTCAGGCAATTGAGGTTGAGGGCCCCCATGCGTTTGAGTTCACCCAGGATGGTATGGATGCCGCCGGCGCGCTGGACGTCCTGGATATGGTAATCCGAGGAAGGACTAACCTTGCAGAGGCAGGGGATGCGCCGGGAGATATCGTCAATGCGCTTGATGTCGTAAGGGATGCCGGCTTCGCGGGCGATGGCCAGCGTGTGCAAGATGGTGTTGGTGGAGCCACCCATGGCCACATCGAGCATGAGGGCGTTGTCGAAGGCCTCCAGCGTGGCGATGTCGCGCGGTTTGATGTCTTTTTCCACCAGATACATGATTTGCCGGGCGGCGCGCTCGTAGAGGGCCTCGCGTTCCTTGCTCACCGCCAGAATGGTGCCGTTGCCGGGCAGGGCCATGCCCAGGGCCTCGCAGAGGCAGTTCATGGAGTTGGCGGTGAACATGCCGGAGCAGGAGCCACAGGTGGGGCAGGCCAGTTGCTCCAGTTTCTTCAACTGTTCTTCCGAGATTTTGCCGGCTTGCAATTCGCCCACTCCTTTGAATACGGAGATGAGGTCGGCCTTTTTGGCGGCAGGTTGCAAATGTGCAGCCACATCGGCGTGGGTGGCCTGCATTTCCGCAATACCGGCCGCCATGGGGCCGCCGCTGACAAAGAGGGTGGGGATGTTGAGGCGCATGGTGGCCATGAGCATGCCCGGCACGATTTTGTCGCAGTTGGGCACGCAAATCATGCCATCAAAACAGTGCGCCTTGATCATGGTTTCCACGCAGTCCGCGATCAGCTCGCGGGAGGGCAGGGAATAGAGCATGCCGCTGTGACCCATGGCGATACCGTCGTCCACGCCGATGGTGTTGAACAGGAACGGCACCCCGCCCGCGGCGCGCACCAGGCGCTTGAGCAGCATCCCCACCTCGTTCAAATGCGCATGGCCGGGAATGCAATCGGTGTAGGAATTGGCAATGGCAATGAAGGGCTTGTTAAAATCTTCCTCCGACTCAATCACGCCCGTGGCGCGCAGGAGGCTGCGATGCGGTGCGCGCTCGGCGCCCTTTTTAACAATGTCAGAACGCATAATGGTTTAGTTTATGGTTTGGCCGGCGATGCGCCGGAGATGGCCAAAGTTAGTCTCATAACTGCGGCTTGTCACGCCTTAAGCCGGGATTTAAGGGCACGCCCAGGCTTAGGCCAGCTTCGGCGAGCCAAGGGGATGGCACGGTATAGCCCATGTTTTATCCAAAAAAACAGGGACGGTCCGAACGGGGCCGTCCCTGTTGGCGTTTGGTTGCTGGACTCAGCGGGTTAGAACTTGTTTTTCTTATAGGCGCCCAATTCGGGGGCATCAGGATTTACTTCCGGACCAAAGTACCGCAAGACTACCAACGGCTCCACGGGGGAGGTGTTTTCAAACACCACCCCGGCCTTGGCGGCTTCTTCAGTGCAGAACACTTCGTCTTCGGTAAGTTCATGGAAGCGGATGAGTTTGGGGCAATCCAGGGCCAGATTGTTCATGCGGCCTTTGCCCTGCACCACAATCAGGCCGTAGGCGCCATTGTCCTTGATGGTGCACTTGACGCCCGGCTCCACGGTCAATTCCTTGGCGGTGAAAAGCTGCTCGCCGTCCACCTTGCCATAGACAATCCAGCGGTCCACGTAACCTTCGCTGCGGGTATCGGCCACCGGCACGGGTTCGAGGTAGTGGTTGTCCTTGAAGTTGGGGTCCACGTTGGCTTCCCAGTCGAGTTGTTCCACCAGGTAATCCAAGTCCTTGTGGTATTTCTTGGGCACATCCTTGACCAGCAGGCTCCAGGGCACTTCGCGGCCTTCAACGAGCGATTGGTACATGCCGAAGACATCGCTGCCCCATTGTGGTTCATAGGTGCACAGCGAGCCGGGGGCGTGCAGAATGCACGGGCCGACCAGCCAGCCAGTGCCGGGTTTCAGGCGGTAGGCCTTGGAAAGGTCCAGGATGCCGTTGTCGCCCTTGTTCCAATTCTCCAGGCATTTGCGTACTTGTTCCTTGGTGGTGCCGGGTTCCAGGCCAAAAAAGGTGTAAGGGAAGTTATTCCCAACATTGTTGTGTTGTGGCGGGAAGTAATAGGATTCCGGCTTGCCTTCCTGCCCCACCAACGCGGCCTGCTTGGCATTCTGGTGCATGTGGTGGGGGATGGGGCCCATGTTGTCAAAAAATTTGGAATACACCGGCCAGCGTTTGTATTTCTTCCAAATCCGCTCGCCGATAAGAGTGGCTCCGCATTCCTCGACGGCCTGCTTCAGGGTGAAGCGATATTTGCCCGTCACCACATAGCTCAGCCCCTCGTCCGGGGTGCGATTCTCATTGGCGGCGGGCGTGGTGGAGGCAAACCAGCGTTCGTCAATGCCGCCGCGGTTCAGCCCATAGGCATACAGGTCATCGGGGTGCAGTTTCAACCGCTTGCCTGGTTGCAAAAAGGAGCGCGGCACCCAGCACGGCGCCAGGCGCAGCAGTCCGCCGGTTTCCTGCAGGGCGGATTCGACGAGTGTTTTGACGTTTTTCTTGACGACTTTGAGGGAGGTTACGGTGTTCATGTTCAATATTAAAATGGCTGTTGCTTTGTTCGTGTATCGGCTTCTTGCTCCGCCAGTTAAGCAAACCGGCTTTCGCCATGCAAGCGCAAGATGACCCGCAACATGCAAACGGGCGCCGTGCCGTTGCCTTATCGTTCCTGGTGAGGCATGCCCTGCCGCGCCAGTTCACGGTAAAGCTGCGCGTACCGAGCCGCCATGTCTTCCACGCGAAAACGTTGCATGACGGTTTCGCGCGCCTGGCGTCCGAAATTGGTCAAGGCTTCAGGGAGGGCAAGACACTGTCGCAAGGTTTGTGCGATGGACTCGGCCGAGTCCAGACGTGCCAGCCATCCATTTTTTCCGGGGGTGATAATTTCGGCATTGCCGCAGGCCTCGCCCGCCAGGACGGGCACGCCGCTGGCCATGGCTTCCAGGGCCGCGTTGGAAAGCCCTTCGTTTTCTGAAGCGACAATGAGCAGGTCCATGGCTTGATAGAAGGGGCGCGGGTCTTCCTGATAGGGATGGAGGTGCACCCTTTGACCGTGCGGCCCGGAGCGCGCCGCCTGGGAAATGATTTCACTTTCAGGGCCACGCGCACCTACCAGCAGCAAATGGAGATGGGGAAAGTCCCCGGCAATCATTTGGAAGGCGGAGAGCACTTCCTTATGACGTTTGCGGCGCTGAAAGCTGCCCATCATCCCCAGAACGACGGCTTGGACAGGCAGGCCAATAGCCTGGCGCGCCGCGGCTCGATCGCCCGGCTGAAAGCGCTCCGCATCCACGCCATTCAAAATGGAGATCATGCGCGGGTGACGGAATCCTTGCGCCTGATAATACTGCAACAAGGTTTCCGAGACGGTGTGCACGGCGGTGCAGCAGGGGTATAGAACCCGTCGCAACCAATACCGCCAGCCCCGTTGCTCGCGGGGGGTGAGCATCCCATGCTCGCCATGTAAAAGAGGCGCCTTGGGCCCCAGGCCATTGGCCATGGCTGTATAAAATAGCGGCCCCAAATTGTGGGTATGAATGACCGCCGGTTGCAATTGATGCAACAGGCCGCGTAATTTCATCATCGCGACGGGCGACATGCCCCCCCTCTTGCCCAGGACCGTCACCCCGATGGACGGCGGCAAGCGGCGTAAAAACTCTCCTGCCCTTTCGAGACAACCGACATGCACTGCAAATTCTTGAGGGTCCAGCCGCCGGGCGACATTCACCAGGCCATTTTCCATCCCTCCCGGTTCGAGCGAAAAGACCACATGCAGGATGAGACTGGGCTGGCTCATGGTGCGGCAGGGGTCTGGGGCGTGATGCCTGCTGGCCGGAGCAACCGCCCCAGGGAGCGGAGCCGGACCCACGGCACTGCCGAGCCAATCCGGCGCCCCGGGAGGGGCAAGGGCCACCAGGCCAGTGAGAGCAACAAATCTCTCAGTGCGGCGGCGGGTTGTCCAATGCCCGCGCAAATCAGAGCGGTTTGATAACGCCAAATGGCAAGGGCTTGCAGCCAATAATCCAGGCGATGGCGGGGCACCGCGCGGGCCTGCCAGGCCTTGCTGATGACACGGCGCATATTATCCCGCATGCGGCTGGCGTTGCTGCTCATGTTGGCGTCATGTTTGCGGATGAACGCCAGGCGTTCTGGCTGCAGCCAAATACGCCAGCGGACGGCTGCCCGCAGCCACATGTCGCGGTCTTCCGAGCTGCGCAGGGTGGTGTCGAAGCCCCCGCATGACTCGAATACCGCTTTTCGCGCCACCACAGCGGAAGGAGAGAAGCGGGTGCGCCATAAAATGTCTGCAGCGGTGATTTCGCCCTCCAACTCTTGTTCGCCAGGATTGAACGGCAAGGGCACGCCATTGCTGTTCATCCTGACCGAGCGGCAGGCCACCACCCCCCAGGCAGACCCAAGCTGCCGGAATACCGCAATGGCTGAGGCTAGTCGTTCGGGATGCCACTGGTCATCGGCATCCAGGAGCGCAATAAAAGGGTGCCGGCTCTCGCGTAATCCGGTATTCCGGGCGGCCGAAAGTCCGGCGTTATCTTGGTAGAGGTAACGCACCTTGCTGCCATAACCTGCTACCAGTTCGCGAGTGTTGTCGGTGGAGCCGTCATCCACCACCAAGATTTCAACGGGCCGATGGGTTTGCGCCAGGGCTGAATCCAAGGCGCAGCGGAGATATTGAGCGTAATTATAGGCGGGGATGATGACACTTACCCCCCACGCTTCGGCAGCGGCGGGGGAAGGCTGACGGCATTGCCCGGCATGTTCCTCCGATGGCTGCATGGGCCGCCGTGACTGCAGGGTTAAGAGGTGCTTTTTTCTGCGGGCGTGGTGTTGGATTCGGCCGCGGGCTGGGCTTCCACAGTCTTGTAACTCTTATAATAGTGGTAGGAGTAATAGTAGTAGTTGTAATAATTATAATAATTGGAGGTCACGGAGAGGTCCAGCCGGTTGAGCACGAAGCCATAGAAGTTGGCATGGTTGGCCTGCAGAATTTCCACCGCCGATTTTACATAGCGTGCTGGGGTGCGCCCGCACCAGACCACCAGCACCACGCCGTCCACCAAACGTTGCAGCATGGCGGTTTCGGACAGGCCGAGCACGGGGGGTGTGTCAATGATGATGCGACGGTATTCCTGGCGCAATTCAGTGAGCAATTTTTCAAAAGTCGGCGAGCCGACCAGCTCCGTGGCGCCTTCAAGGTGTTTGCCGCAGGCGAGGAGCGTGAGGTGCTCATGGTCAGTGGGCCGAACGACATCCCGCCAATCGGCATGTTGCATCAGGATGTTGCTCAAGCCCGGGGCACTGCGTTGGCCGAACAATCGGTGCAGGCGTCCGCGGCGCAGGTCTGCATCAATGAGCAGCGTTTTTTCGCCCATTTGCGCGAAGGAACGCGCCAGGTTGTAGCTGACCACCGTTTTGCCCTCCTCCGGCATGGCACTGGCAATCACGACAACCTGCGGGTCACGCGTGACGGCGCCCATGGAAAGCAGGTTGGTGCGAATCACGCGGAAATTTTCCACGATTTGCCGGTCCATGTGCCCGCCGGCGACAGGGCTGCCCGGCAACTGGCTGGGTTCCAACCGGGGCACAATGCCAAGGCCGCGCAGGCGGTGGTTTTGCTCCATTTCCTCCACATTGCTGACGGTGTGGTCCAGAAATTCAATCAGGAAGGGGATGCCAAGGGCCAGAAAGATGCCCAGCCCGAGCGAGTACACCACCAGTTTCAGACGGTTGGGCGAGACAGGGATTTCATCCCGCAGCTCGATGTGCCCCATGAACTGTAGGTGCGAGCGTTCCTTGTCGGCGCCGAAGTCAATCATGCTCAGGCGGGTGGCCATTTCCTTGTACATGGCAGCGAAGCTGAGATTGCCCGCGCCCTTGCGTTCCAGTTCCTGCATGAACATTTTTTGTTCGAGCAGGGCCTTTTCATAGTCGGGCAGGCGTGCCTGCAACTCAGCTTTCTTCTGGGTCAGGCTCAGGTACTCGAGGTGGTAGGTCTGTTGGGCCGCCCGCAGCTCGGCTTCCAGGCCGCGGTTGACTTCCTCCATTTTCTTGAGCACTTCCGCCATCTTGGGATGGCCGGGGAGATATTTTTTGCCCAGCTCGTTGATGGCAAGCTGCAGTTTTTCGTGCTCGCGTTGCAAATCCTCCCAGCGCATTTGGGAGGGGGAGGTTACTGAAGCGGGCACCACCACGACGGGCGACTTGTTGGCGCCCTCGCCGCCCGGCACGAGGTCCCCGGGACGAATGGTGGAATTCTTAAGGATGGAGGAAAGCAGCGAAAGGCGCGACACCACATCCATGCTTTCGTCATTGAGGGTTTTGCGGACCCGCTCAAGAACTTCCAGCCGTTCGGAGACTTCCACCAGTTGCTTGGGCACCTCTTGCAACAGGGCGAGCTTGGTTTGCAGCTCGGTTTTGCGGCCGCTCTCCACTTCATGAGTGGACATCAGGGCTTCTTCCATGCGGCGGGACACTTCCTTGAGTTCCTCGGTGTAGGAGGAGATGATTTTTTCCCGCATTTCCACCCGCTTTTCCTCGCGGTCTTTGAGGAATTCCTCCAGCATGGTTTCGGTCCACTTGCGCACCACGTCCCCCTGGTAGGCCAGCACGGTGACTTCCAGGTTGCGCTCGGAGTTGAAGCGCACCTGCACTGCCCGCAGGTATTCGGCGTACAAGATTTTGGGATTGTCTGGCAACCCCAGCCGGCGGGCGGTGCGCCGGATGATGTGGTCGGCGGTGAGCCGGTTGATTAACTCGCGCTCGCTGCTATCGCGAAAGACTTTTTCCGCATCCACCGGGCGCTCCAAGGCGTGATAGCGAATCAGAGATTTGGCCATGTACACCGGTTTGACGTAAACAAAGAACGTCAGGCCCAGTGACAGCGCGAAAAACACCAGCAGCACCATCAGCCGCCAGTGCTTCAAAGCGATGGCCACGTACAGCACAATGTCGGCGAAATTAATGCCGCGCCGCTTTAGCCCAGGTAACATAAGAACTTGTCGTTACAATACTTCAAAGCGCTAAAGTATGGCCACCTTGTCCTGCTTTGTCGAGTTATTTTGGCCCGGACAATTTGCTATGAGGATTTCCCTGGTACTGCTATTTTGCGGGAGCTATGGCGTACGAGTCATTCCGCGACTTTCTCCGGCAACTAGAGCGCGCCGGGGAGCTGATACGCATCCCGGTGCCGGTGGCCACGGAACTGGAAATCACCGCCCTGGCCGATCAGCAGATGAAGGCGCCTGGCGGCGGCAAGGCCCTGCTGATTGAGCAACCCACCGTCAATGGCCAGCTCTCACCCTTTCCAGTGGCCATCAACACGCTGGGCTCATGGAAACGCATGGCCTTGAGTTTGGGGGCGGAATCGGTGGATGCCGTGGCGGCCGAGCTGGCCAGTCTGGTGAAGGCCAAACCACCCATGAATTTTCGCGAGGCACTCAAGCTGCTGACCACCGCCCTGGATTTGCGGCATGCACGCCCCGTCAAGGTGGCGGGCGGGCCGTGCAAGGAAGTCAAACACCTTTTTGAACCGGCCGCTCCGCCCGCGCCCGCAGAGGCAGCGGCGCCACGGTCTTCTTTGCCCCCGGGGCCGGTAACCTTGCCGCCCACCTCGTCTCACCCCCCCACCTTGCTGAATCTTCCCATTCTAAAATGCTGGCCGCACGATGGGGGGAGGTTCATCACGCTGCCCTGTGTGGTGACGCAGGACCCGGACACCGGCGAGCGCAATGTGGGCATGTATCGTATTCAGATTTACGACGAGCGCACCACTGGCATGCACTGGCAGTTGCAGAAGGTGGGGGCGCGGCACGGGCGCCGGTATTACGAGACGGGCACGCGCATGCCGGTGAGCATTTTTCTGGGCGGTGACCCGGTTTATACCTTTGCGGCCACGGCGCCGCTGCCGGATGGTCTGGATGAACTGCTGCTGGCGGGTTATTTGCGCAAGAAGTCGGTGGAACTGGTCAAATGCGAGACCAATGACCTGTATGTGCCGGCGGACGCTGATTGGGTCATCGAGGGGTATGTGGATCCGCGCGAACCGCTGCGCCTGGAGGGGCCTTTTGGGGACCACACCGGTTTTTACACCCTGCCTGAACCTTATCCGGTCTTTCACGTGACGGCCATCACCCACCGCCGCGATGCGGTGTATCCCGCCACCATCGTGGGGTTGCCGCCGATGGAAGATTTTTACATGGGCAGCGCTTCAGTGAAGCTGTTTCTGCCGGTCATCAAAATGAATTTCCCTGAGATTGTGGATATTGCCCTGCCGGCCGAAGGTGTCTTCCACAACCTGGTGTTTGTGAGCATCAAAAAAACCTATCCCATGCAGGCCTATAAAATCATGCATGGGCTGTGGGGGATGGGACAGATGATGTTCACCAAGTACCTGGTGGTGGTGGATGAGGATGTGGATGTCCATAACACCTCGGAGGTGCTGTTCCGCATTTGCGCCAACACGGACCCTCAGCGGGACTGCATTTTCACCAAGGGCCCGGCGGATGTGTTGGACCACGCCACCAACGTCATTGGAGTGGGAACCAAAATGGGCATTGACGCCACCCGCAAATTGCCCGCCGAAGGCTTTCCTCGTCCCTGGCCGCCGTTGATTCGCATGGAACCGGCAGTGCGAGCCAAAATGGACCAACTCATGAAGGACTTGGGGTTGGGTTGATGGCTAACGGGGGCGATGAAAAAATCAAAGGGCGCTGCTGGCCTTTTCAGAGCGCCCTTTGAATCCCCTGTCCACCAACCCACCTAATTAGCGTTTGGCTGTTTTTTTAACGTTCTCTTTTTTTCTGGGGAAATCCAGCATCTTGAGCGCCAGATCCGCATAGGCATCGTCCAGCAATTGCAGGATTTCCTCCTCACTAAAACCGGCCTTTTTCAAATGGGCCAGCCACTCCCGCTGCGGATGGGCGGAAAGTGCTGCCTCAGGGGAAACTGCGGTTTTCTTGGCCAGCGCCCGAAGGAACACCAAATCGCTGACCTGGCAATTTTCTTGCAAGAGGGCTTTTTCCACAAACGCCACGTCCATTTTCAAGGCTTGGGCAACCGGCGCCGTAAGCAGGGGTTTGTCCAATTTTTGGACACACTCGTCTATGGCTGCGACAGCCTCGGGAATGGTTTGTGCTTGGGCGACAACCCCCAAAGTCGTTATCCAACAGCAAATTACCGCCATCCAAAGCACCTTGGAGGCGCTGGCTTTGAATGTGTAGCAGGACTTCATGCTTCGAGGAAGAGAGCAAGTGGAATGCCACTGCTGGGGAGCAAGGTGATAGGGTAAGTTAATGGATGGGTGGATTCAGAAAGAGCAAAAGATTAAAGCCAGCCCCCTTAGGCTCGATAAGCTCCGGGCAAGGCGTCCGCTCCTCTCGAAATTTTATTTTTGAACCGGCTGGAATATGGTAGGCTGGCGTGCACAATAGACCGGGCGGGCATGTGGCGGAATGGCAGACGCGCGGGACTTAGGATCCCGTGGAGCAATCCGTGCAGGTTCAAGTCCTGTCATGCCCACCAGCTCAGGCAGGCGGAGCGGGCGTCTCCTTCGTAATTACCGAGGCAGGCACTGATGGGGCAGGCGCGGCAGGAGCCATGGGAGCGGCCTTGGGACGGTTAAACCGCGCAGGTGCTTTTTTCTCGGCCGTCTTCAGGGAAACTTTCTCGGTCGGTGTTTCTTTGGGTTGCGGGGGTGATGTTATCGTCTTTTTGGGCGCCATCTGTTTGGCAGGAATGGGGGCGGCTGGCCTGGCTTTCTGGGGGGTGGCTTTGGGCTGGCATTTCTTCAAGGTGGCTTGAATTTCCTCCAGCCGGGCCTCGGCCTTGGCCAGTTGCTCCTTCCATTTTTTATAGACCTTGCGCGCCTGCTTGGCAGCCGCTTTGGCGGCTTTGGCGGCGGCTTTGGCCTCTTTGGCGCGGGCTTTGGCGGCTGCCATCTTGCGGGTTAACTCCTCGATGTGTTGTTTGAACTGCTGGCTTTGGGCTTGCAGTTTGGCAAGCTGTTCCGCAGTCAGGGTCAGAGTTTTCATAGGTCAAATGCAACGGGCTTTTAACATTTTGCGGGCAAGTTTTGGGTTGTTTTTCCACGCCTGGCGCAGACCGGAGCATACGCCATTTCAAATGTTACCTTTCTGCTTCTTCACCATGACTGTCAAGTGACGTTTGAGTAACAAAGCGGACTATTCCGGGAAGGGCACGGCTGGAACGTCCGCGTGGTGCAATTGCGGGTTGGAAATGGCAGGGCAGGCGGACTACCTTAGCAGGCATGGGTACTTTCATGAATCCGGCATTGGTGCAATTCCTGGCGGAGATAGGCGAGCAGTTCGTGGTGGCGCAGCTTCTCATTGAACGTCAGGGCCCGGAAGCTTTCTTGTTGCGACACGCCGAGGATGCCGGAGAGAGCCTTGCCAACTTGCAACCAGTGCCCTTGGAAAATTTACGAGAGCGCACCCAGCATAATGCGTTGGGCATTTTCCGGCCCTTAAGGTCTTCGCCTGATTTGATTCGGGGCTGGTACTGCAGGGTTGAGAGTGCTGCCGAGTTGGAACTGGCGTTGGATTATCTTTATCCCGGGTTTTTAGCCGACTGGTTTGCCGTGCGGACGGGCACGGCAGCGCCTACGGATTATCCGGCCTTCACCCAAAGACAGAGCGGCATGTACCGGCTCACGGCCAAGGCCACGCCGGAGCAGGCGGCGGCTATTATTCAGGCCTGTTGTGCGCGCCCCTTTTGTTTGAAACAGCGGTTGTGGACGGTGCCGGGGATGTCCGCTGACCGGGTGGAGGACAAAAGCATCATCCCCTGCCTGGAGCCGTGTGCCGTGCTGTTGGAATTTGCGCGGAAAAGGATGCGTATTGCGCAGGAAACCCCGGCCCAACTTGCCCTGGCTCCCACGGAAATCCGCGGCTTGCTGGCTGCCGTGGAGAATTGTCTCAACCATCCCGACGCCAACCTGCGGGTGGCAGATTTCAACGCTCCCACCAATCCACGGCACTTGTTGTATGTTCAGCAAAAACTTATGAGTGCCTTGCCCAAAGGTTCCGCGGCTTCTTCATCCACCGAGGCGCGGGAAGAGGAATAACCCGTTGCCGGTTTTTCCCAAAAGGATGGGGGTTGCACCTCCAGCATTGCCAGAGGCAGACGAATACCCTTCAATCGCCGCCATGTCTGATTGGGCTGCAATTTTTGATTGGGACGGGGTGATCGTGGATTCTTCGCGCCAGCATGAGCGCGCGTGGATGCGTCTGGCGCAGGAAAAGGGACTACCTCTGCCTGATGGGTTTTTCCGCCGGAGTTTTGGCATGAAGAATGACCGGGTTATCCGGGAGCTGTTGGGTTGGACGCAAGATGCGGCGGAGATTCAGAAGCTCTCCTGGCAAAAGGAGGAGTATTTCAGAGCATTGTTGCGCGTAGAGGGCATTGAATTGCTGCCGGGAGTGCGGGATTGGCTCAACACCTTGCAGGGGGCAGGCGTACCCTGTGCCATTGGTTCTTCCACCCCACGCGAGAATCTTGATTTATGCCTGCAGCGCCTGGGGGCTGGCCACTTTTTCCGCGTGGTGGTGGCCGCGGAGGATGTAGGCAAGGGCAAGCCCGACCCGGAGGTGTTTTTGACTGCCGCCCACAGGCTGGGCATGGCTGCTTCCCAATGCGTGGTGTTTGAGGATGCGCACGTGGGCATCGAAGCGGCGCGCGCCGCGGGGATGAAGGTGGTGGGCCTGGCGACCACCCACCCGGCCGCATCGCTGCAGGACGCCGACCTGGTGCTTCCTTCGCTCAAGGGACTTACCTTGGCGGAAATCCAGGCGTTGTTGCGGAGACCGAGGATGCCTTGACGCGCACAAGGCCGCGGGCTGGAGCCTTGCTCTGGGAAAGGCTCCGAAATCCGCCTGTCCTTCAGAGGCCAAGTGAGAGAGAAGGGGCGGTTGTCGAACGAGAATTGCCGCTCGACGTTTTGGTTTAGGCGGCGTCTGGCTCGCGCCACTTACCGTGCTCTTTAATTAAGGCCACCAACTGGTCCACCGCCTCCGCTTCCGGTATGTTAAAGCGCACCGGCTTTTTGCCCACATACAGGTTGACTTTGCCGGGGCCGCCGCCCACGTAACCGAAATCGGCATCAGCCATTTCCCCGGGGCCATTGACGATGCAACCCATGATGGCGATTTTCACGCCTTTCAGATGTTCGGTGCGGGCCTTGATGCGGGCGGTGACGGTTTGCAGGTTGAACAAGGTGCGCCCGCAAGAGGGACAAGCGACGTAATCCGTTTTGAAGGAGCGGCTGCCCACCGCCTGCAGGATATTGTAGGCCAGTCGCAGGGAGGCTCCCGCGCCCGGCTCGTGGCGGACCATGATGGCGTCGCCGATGCCATCAGCCAGGAGACTGCCCAGCACCGTGGCCGAGGCGACCAGCACGCGCGCGGGGGAGAGCGCCGCAGCCGGCGGGGCAAGGCAGTCTTTCAGCAGAATGGGATTGCGGCGGCCGGCCTCCTGAAGCCGCCCGGCCAGAAGTCGGAAGGCACTAATCGCCGGCAGGGGCAAGTTATCTTTGACGGTGACCAAATGCGTGTCGTCCGGCACTTGCAGGGATTCGCGCGGGTCCACTTCCCACACCAGCAAGTCTTCATAGATGCCCTCTGGCCGCACATCGTCCTGCGGACGCAGGCGGGGCGCCACCTGTTGGTACACGTTTCGGGGCACAATTACGCGGATGGGATGTTCCCCCCCACATTTCAGGCCAAAACCCACCTCGACTTCAGCGGTGACGCGCCGCTGGTAATTAAAGGGGTCCACCGGCCACGTGGTAAATGCCCATTCCGGCATGGCCACCGGGGGCAGGGGCGCGGTCAACTCCGGCGTCTGAGCAATCAAATCGGTACAAACGGGGATTTCGTGGGGTGAATCTTCCGTCAACGAGACGCGGATGGTATCGCCGATGCCGTCGCACAAAAGGGAACCGATGCCGATGGCACTTTTAATGCGTCCATCTTCACCTTCGCCCGCCTCGGTGACGCCCAGATGCACAGGATAATTCCAATCCGGCCCCAGCTTCTCGAGTTTTTCCACCAACAGGCGGTAACACTCAATCATCACCTTGGGGTTGGAGGCTTTCATCGAGAAGCAGAAATTGTGGAAATCCAGCCGGCGTGCCACGCGGGCAAATTCCAGGGCGCTTTCCACCATGCCCATGGGGGTGTCGCCGTAGCGATTGAGGATGCGGTCACTCAGGGAGCCGTGGTTGGTGCCGATACGCATCGCCCGGCCCAATTCCTTGCATAAGCGCACCAAAGGGGCGAAAACCTCCTCGATGCGGTCCATCTCCGCAAAATAGGTGGCATCGTCGTATTCGCGGACTTCAAACTTTTTCTTGTCCACAAAATTGCCGGGGTTGATGCGGATTTTTTCCACCCAGCGGGCGGCTTCCAGGGCGGCTTCGGGCTTGAAATGGATGTCCGCGCAAATGGGTACGAAACAGTTTTGGGCGCGCAGCTTTTCGACGATATTGCGCAGGTTGGCGGCATCCTTGACAGTGGGGGCGGTGATGCGCACCAACTGGCAGCCAGCCTCCACCAAATCCAAGGTTTGTTTGACGCAGGCCTCCGTATCCATGGTGTCACAAGTGAGCATGGATTGTTTCATCACAGGATGCCTGCCGCCAATGATGACGCCCCCGCGGTGGGGGTCTCCCACCACGACTTCGCGGGTGAGGCGGCGCCGATAGAAATAAGGTGACGCGCAGTAATTCATGGTTTGACCGGCGATTGGCTTACGAGCGCATTCCGGACGCAGCGCGGCCTACTGGCCGCGAAGCTGGACCTTGGGCGCAAATTGCGGCGTGGGTGGTTCTTTGGGACCGCGTTCCGAGAGCGCGCTCACATCGTAAAAGGTAATGAACAACATGTACCCAATAATCAACACTGCACAGGCGGTTTGAACCGCTTGCAGCACTTTGAGGTTCATGGCCTTGCGGCGGATGCCCTCAATCAGGGCCAGCAAAATATGTCCTCCATCCAGCACTGGCACTGGCAGCAGATTAAGCAGGGCCAGGTTCACGTTAAAAATCACACTAAACCATAGCGCCAGCCGCCAGCCATGCTCGCTCTGGAATAACAAATAGTAAATGCGCAGGATGCCCACCGGGCCGGAGAGGTGTTGGGCCTTGACCCCGGATTTGCGCGAGAACAGGGCCTTGAATGTGCTCACCATCATGTCCACGCTGGCACGGATTTGCTCAACGGGGCCGGGCCGGTCAATGGTCTGCAGGCCGCGGCTGTCCCAATAAACCCCCAGGCTGGGCCGTTTATCTTCCGGGGCGGCCACGGCAGGAATCTCCGGCACCACGGCCACGAGATTGGTTTGCTGGCCGCGTTTGACCAGCAGGCGGACCGCATTGGTACCGTTGCGCTCGATGAGAGTGGTCACCTGGCTGGGATGGATGAGCCGCTGGCCGTTGGCTTCAAGGATGATGTCGTCCGGTCGCAGCCCGGCGTAATCGGCGGGGCTGTGAGGCAGCACTTCGGCAATGATGGCGGTGTAGGCGGGCACAATTTTGATTTGGCGCAGGCCGCTGCGCTGGCCGAAGCTGGTTTTTTCCACCTCCGGTTTGATGGCCACGGTGTTGGTTTGGCCGTTGCGCTCATACGCCACCTGAATGGTCTCGCCTTCGGAAGAAATGATGCGCCACTTGATGCTGTCAGTGCCGATGCCGCCAAAACGGGTCACAGGATGGCCGTCAATGGCCACGAGGCGGTCGCCGGGCTGCAAGCCGGCTTTATCAGCCGGACCATCCTTGATCACCATGCCAATGACATTGGAGCTATCGGATTCGTACACCGGCCGCCCCACCTGCCAGATAATCAGGGCGAAGAAGATGGCGAGCAGAAAACTGAAGAGCGGGCCGGCAAAGGCGACAATGATGCGGTCCTTGACCGGGGCTTGGGGCAGGTTTTCTTTGTCCACCTGAACTTCGCCTTCGATGGCTTCCATGGGGGCCATTTGCGGGAGGGAGACAAACCCCCCGGCGGGAATCCAGCCCAGGCAGTAGGTGACCCCGCCGATTTTGCGCTGCCAGATGGGTTTGCCAAACCAGACGCCAAAACGGTCCACCACCATTCCCCGCCAGCGTGCCGCCAGGAAGTGCCCCAGCTCATGCACAATGATGAGCAGGTTGAAGAGCACCAGCACTTCCAGCAGAATAAAGATAAACTTTAGTATTTCCATGCCATGGCAGGCTTACGCACCCGCCTCAAGTCCCTTAATATAACTGGAGATGGAAGGCTGGCAATCATGGAAGTAAAGCAACTTGGCGAGGCCGTATCGCAACGGGTCACCGGCATATACATCCGATGGCACGATTCCTTTACTCCATCCGGTGGCGCGCAGCGCTGTCACAGGTTTTGATTCGACGTGAAGGCCTTGGCACGGCATGATGGAGCCGCCCATGTGGCGGCATTATCCATGGTTGACAGCATTGGCGGCGGCGCCGCTCTTGTTTGGTTCAGTCACAGCGGAAGGGCAGGCCGTGGTGGGTTTGTTGTTGGGGCTGAGCCTTTTGTGGCTGGCCGAAGAACTGGGGCGCGGCCAGGAAATCTGGCTGCCGCGCTGGTGGCGTTGGATGGCGCTGGCAGGGCTGGTCTTGTATTTAATCCCTCTCCCTCTCAGTTGGGTGCAATACCTTAGTCCCGGGCGAGCCGCATTGGCCCGGCAATTTCCTTTGGAACCGGGGATGGTGGAACCCTGGGTGACGTTGACGCTATCCCCCGCCGGAACGGTGCAAAGATACTGGGAATTATTGCAGGCCGTGCTGGTGTTTTGGCTGGCGCGGCAAGGCGCGCATCTGCGCCAGTTTCCGCTGGTATTCCTGCGGTTTGTCATGGGGGCGTTGTTGATTTTGGTGCTGGCGGAGGCCTGGCTGCGCTGGGTGGACTCCAGTCACCTGCTGGGGATTTGGGAAAATCGTTATCAGTACGCCGCCGGAACGTTTGCGAATCGCAATCATTTTGCCAACTGGGCTTACATGGGGGTGTTATTAGGACTGGCGTGGGGCATGCGCACGCTTTCGCCGCTGCATCGGGCGTGCTCAGAATGGCGCCCGCGGCCCCGGCGTCGCTGGCCCACGATTCTGTTGTTGGTGGTGGTCCTGGTGCCGGCTCTGGTGGCGGCGGTGGCATGTGGGTCGCGCGCGGGTGGTCTGGCATTCGGGGCGGGATTGGTGGTCTGGCTGGTGTACCTGGGGCGGCGTTCAAAAAATCGGAGCCGGCTGCTGGTCTGCACGGGCGGGGTGGTACTGTTGCTGCTGATTATGTTGGCTGCCAGCGGCCTGGTGCTGGACCGATTGGAGGGCGGCGGCAGGGATTTGGCCTTCAAACGAGCCATTTGGAAGGATGCGATGGAGATGACGGCGCATTTCCCCTGGTTTGGCGTCGGGCCGGGCGCTTTTGCGCCTGCGTTCAATCACTTCAAAACTTTTGCGGGAGACAAAACCTTCTGGCACGCAGAGAATGATGTCGTGCAATGGATGGCAGAAACCGGCGCCACGGGCACGGTCTGGGGGCTGGCGCTGGTGGGGGTGCTTTTCCTCAAGGTGCTGCGCGAGGCTTTGAGACGCAAGGTGGCGGAGCCTGAAATCCTCATCGGGTCGCTGGCGGCGCTGGCGGCCTTTGGGGTGCATGGCCAGTTTGAGTTTGTGGGGCAGACCCAGGCCAATTTGCTGTTTGCTGCGGCGTTGCTGGGAATGGCTGTGGGTTTGTTGGAGCAGCCGCACCGTCCGGAAGTGCCGCCGGCCCTGCCGGTTCCCCAAATCATCTGGCATTATGCCCTGGGCGCTGCGGTGGTGCTGGTGGCAGTGGCCCAAGGGTGGAGTTTCTGGCGCTGGCAGCAGCGGTTGAAACAGAGCCTGCCCACGGCCCAAGCCACCACGATTGAACAATCCTTGCGCTTTTGGCCTTGGGCAAGCGAAAGACGGGTGGCCTGGTTGCGGGCGCGGGTGCTGGCGCTGCAAAATGAGCCGCGCACGGAACAAATGCTGCAGGCTGTCCAACTGCGGGAGGAGTTTTTACGGGCCCTGCGGCTGGACCCTTATCAGTGGGAGCTGCGGTTGGAACTGGCCTGGCTTGACCTGGCGTTCGGAGCGTCGCCGGAGCGGGGGCGCGAGGAGGCATGGATGGTTATGCGGCTCAATCCGCTGCAACCGCGGCTGGGTTTGCGGTTCGCAAGGCATTTCGCCGCACGCGAGCCGCATGTGGCCCTGGAGTTCTTGCGCGCGGCCCCGCTGGAGCGCCCGGATGATTTTCGCGAAGCCTTTGAGATTGCCTGGCAGGCGGAGCCACAACCGGCCACCCTCTGGTCCTTGACGCCCGATACACCTGTGGCTTTGTTGACTCTGGCCGATTTTGCGCTGCAGCGGGGGCTGCGTGCCCTGGCGGTTGAGGCCTGCCGTCAGGCGACCAACCGTGTGCAGGGGGTGGAGATGGCGTCGCGCTTGCTGCGCGCAGGCGATGTGGCGGCGGCCACCAATGCCCTGGGGAGAGAAATCAACCTGCCCGCCGGCCAATGGTTGCTATTGCAGGCACTCATGGCGGAAAAGAAGCACACGGAAGCCTACCATCTGGCGGAGCGGTTATGTCGCATTCATCTGCCACCGGGGACTTTGGACCGGCATTTGATGCCAGCTTTTACCGAGGCCACGGTGGAACAATGGCGGGCGCGGTGGATGCAAAATCCCAGTGATACCAATGTCCTGCACGCATTGGCGGAGGCCATCTTTCATCTGCCCGCCGAGCAAAGAGACCTTTCACTTCTACGCCAATTGGCCGGTCAGCCATCCGCGGCCCCGCGCCTGATTTATCTGGTGGCGCAAACCGAATGGGACGCCGGCCAGACGGAATCCGCCGCCCGCCGAATGCTAGCCCTGGCCGAGCGGGTCATGGCTCCGGTGATGCGGGCCGGGCGTTAGCTCAGGCAACCGGGCTGGATGCCGTCCGCCAATGCTGGGCAAACTGGGTATCGGCTCGGAGGGCCGCGCCGGTATGACTCGCCTCGCAACCCGCCACGATTTCCGGCGGCCCGCAAATGACGATTCGGCCACCCTCGGCGCCGGCCTCGGGGCCCAAGTCAATCAACCAATCGGCGGCTTTGATGACTTCGAGGTTGTGCTCGATGACCAGCAGCGAATGGCCCTGGTCCACCAACTTTTTGAAGACCTCCAGCAGCACGCGCACGTCCTCCCAATGCAGGCCGGTGGTTGGCTCATCGAAAAGGAACAGGGTGGGCTGGCTGGAGGCGGGGTGGGTTGCCATGGAAAATTCGGCGAGATGGCGGGCCAGCTTAAGCCGCTGGCACTCGCCGCCGGAAAGGGTGTTGATGGGCTGGCCCAGCCGTAAATAGCCCAGCCCTACGTCCTGCAAAACCTGCAGGGCTGCCGCGGCCCGGCGGGCAGGCGCCGAATCAGGGAAACGCTCCATCAGCGCCTGAACTTCTTCGACCGAAGCTTCGAGCACATCCGCAATGCTATAAGAGCGCGCGGGCGATTGGGGGTCGGAAAAGGTGATATTCAACACTTCCGAGCGGTACCTGCGGCCCTGACAGGCCGGGCAGCGAATGAACACATCACTCAGGAATTGCATTTCCACTTTTTCAAAGCCGGCGCCCCGGCAGTACGCGCACTGGCCGCGGGCGGAGTTGAAGCTGAAGTCGCTGGCCTTAAGCCCGGCAGAAGCGGCCATGGGCAATTGCGCAAAAAATTCGCGCAAAGCCTCGAAGGCGCCTGTGTACAAGGCCGGGTTGGAGCGGGGCGTGCGGCCGATGGGGGATTGATCCACCCAAACCACATGCCCGAGTGCTTCTGCGCCTTCCAAAGTAGCTGCGGAGGCTGGCTCCGGCTCGTTTTCCCAGTCTCCTGGCTCGTCTTCTGCCGTTTCGGTGTCTTTGGAGGTTTCGACCGTCAACCCGGTGAAACGGGCCGCGAGCAACGGCAGCAGGACATCACGCAACAGTGTGGTCTTGCCGGAGCCGCTGACGCCCGTGAGGGCGACGAACCGCCCCAGTGGAATCTCGACCGTCAAATCCTTGAGGTTGTGGGCGTTGGCATGGCGGATGACCAGGCGCGGGTCCTCATCCTTTACCATCCGCCGCACGGGCAGGGGGATTTGCCGCCGGCCGCTTAGATAAGCGCCGGTGAGTGAGGGCGGGCATTGCTGGAGCTCTGATAGACTACCTTGAAACACCAGATGGCCGCCTTCTGCGCCGTGGCCCGGGCCTAAATCCACCACCTGATCGGCCGCCTGGATGATCAAAGGTTCATGCTCGACCACCACGACGGTGTTGCCGGCATCGCGCAGGCGTTGGAGTAATTTGACGAGACGGTGAGTGTCCCGCGGGTGCAACCCGACACTGGGTTCATCCAAAACAAACAAGGTGTTCACCAGGCGGGTGCCCAGGCAGGTGGCAAGGTTGACGCGCTCGGTTTCGCCGCCGGAGAGGGTGCGCGTGGGACGGTCCAGGGTCAGGTAACCCAGCCCCACTTCCACCAGGTAGCCGAGCCGTGCGCAAACCTCATCCAATACCACCGCCAGCGGATGATGGCTTTCCCAGGAATGAGCCTGCCGCAGTTGCATGGCCACTTGCAGGGCTTCCTGCAGAGTCAGCCGGTGAAATGCCGGGAGGGTCAGCGGAGGGCAGGGGGGCGGCAGCCGGTAATTCAAGGCTTCTGGTTTCAAGCGCGTGCCGTTGCAGGAAGGGCAAAGGGTGTAGGTCCGGTACCGTGACAGCAGCACGCGCACATGCATTTTATAGGTTTTCGATTCCAGCCAGCGGAAATAACCGCGCAGCCCGTACCAGCAATGGGGCCATTGGTGGGCGGCATCCTTGCCATAATCGGGGTCACCTTCAATCACCCATTTTTGAATGTCGGGCGGCAAATCCCGGAAAGGCACGTTGACGGGCACGCCGCGCTTTTTGCAGAAGGTCATCAAATCGTCCTGACATTCGCGGCTCATGCCGCTTTGCCATGGCTTGATGGCCCCTTCCTTGAGCGTTTTGGAGGGGTCGGGAAGGGCGCGTCGGTAATCCACGGTGATGATGCGCCCAAAGCCCTTGCAGGCCGGGCAGGCGCCCGCAGGATGATTGAAGGAGAAGAGCGAAGGCACGGGCGGGGGATAAGCCAGGTTGCATGGCGCGCAGTGCCAATGCAGGCTGAATGAACGCGCTTCGCCGGGCGCCGGCCGGCCCTCGCGCAGGGGCCAGACGCGCAAACGCCCGTGGCCGAAATGATAGGCCTGCTCGCAGGCCTCCACCGCGCGGGAACGGTGCGCGGGGGAGAGGCGCAGGCGGTCCTGAATGACGGTGACGGAGGCGGGGTGGGAGGATTGCCAGCCGGGGGAAGCCTGGTCAATTTCAACAATCTGTCCTTCAATGAGCAGGCGGCGGTAACCCTGACGCTGGATGAGATGCAGACATTCTTTCAGGCTGAGTTTGGCCGTGAGCGGCAAATCAAAAGTCACCAGCACCTCCTGGTCCGGCCAATGGGCGGAGATGATTTCCCAAACGATTTCGGGGGGCTCACGGCGGACGGGCTGGCCGCAGCCGGAGCAATGGAGCTGGGCCAGGTGAGGCCAGAGCTGTTTCAGGAGTTCACACAGCTCGGTCATCGTGCCGACGGTGGAGCGGGTGGAGCGAACGGTGTTGCGTTGCTCAATGGCAATGGCGGGGGGAATGCCCTCGATGCTGTCCACCGCGGGCTTGTCCATGCGGTCAAAGAACTGCCGGGCGTAGGGGGAAAAAGTTTCGATGTACCGGCGCTGGCCTTCCGCAAACAAGGTGTCAAACGCCAGGGAGCTTTTCCCGGAGCCACTGAGGCCGGTGATGACCACCAACCGGCCGAGGGGCAGGTCGAGATCGAAATTTTTGAGATTGTTGTGCCGCACGCCGCGGAGGCGGATGCAGGACGGCCCGGACTTGCTCGCCATGCCGGTGAATGTACGGCCCGGGCGGGCCTTGTCAAACGCGCGGCCAGCCTGGAGCGCACGCCATACTTGCCAGCCGGTGGTTTTCCCGTTTAGACTGCGCGGCACGTTAAACGTTTATGATGACGTCCAACGAGTTGTTAGCGTTCATTCCGCCGGAAGTGGCCAATGACATTATTGAGCATGCCTACGCGGCGGACAAACCGGTGTATCGCGCCACCATGGCTGCGGTTGCGGAAGCCCGGCGGGTGCGGCCCGTGTTTTTGGAGCGGCAACCGCGGGTGCAACGGCACAAGCTGATGCTGGAAATGTTGACCAAGCCCCACATGGAACCGGCGGCAAGCAATTTAATTCGGACCTGGCTGCTGAAAAAGCAAACCGCCATGCTGGCGGATTTTCTGGATCACCTGGGCATTCCCCACAAGGAGGGCGTGGTGGATGACCTGCCGGAAAAGGTGGAGGACGAAAAATTGAAGGCGGCGGTGGATTTCCTGCTGGAAAAGCATCCGCGGGAGGCGGTGATTGTGTATCTGCACGCTTTCAATACGATGAACGAAACTTCCTGGACCAACTTGAGCGAGATGCTGGACAAGGACCCGCGCCTGCAATTGTAAAAAGGCCGGTGGCGGTTTCTCTCTTTTCCCGGGCAAAAAAATACCCCGTTCCTGGTGGAGCGGGGTATTTGTGTTTTCCTTTGGCGAAGGTGAAATGTCCGGATTAAACCGACAGGCTCAGGAGGAACATGATGTTGTTGGGGGTCTTCTTGAGCTTGTTGAGCAGCAGCTCCATCGCTTCCACCGGCGGCACGCCCGTCAGCGCGCGGCGGAGAAGGACAATTTTCTGGTATTCATCCGGGTGATAGAGCAGCTCCTCCTTCCGGGTGCCGGAGAGCTCGATGTTGATGCTGGGGAAGATGCGGCGGTCCACCAGATGGCGGTCCAGATGCACTTCCATGTTGCCGGTGCCTTTGAACTCCTCAAAGATGACTTCATCCATGCGGGAGCCGGTGTCAATCAACGCCGTGGCCATGATGGTGAGCGAGCCGCCTTCTTCGATGTTGCGCGCCGCGCCGAAGAAGCGCTTGGGTTTGTGCAGGGCGTTGGCATCCACACCGCCGGAGAGAATCTTGCCCGAGTGCGGCTGCACGGTGTTGTAGGCGCGGGCCAGGCGGGTGATGGAATCGAGCAGAATGACGACATCGCGCTTGTGTTCCACCATGCGGCGGGCCTTTTCAATGACCATTTCGGCCACGGCCACGTGGCGTTCGGGCGGCTCGTCGAAGGTGGAACTAATCACCTCGGCGCCTTTGCAGGTGCGCTCCATGTCGGTCACTTCCTCCGGGCGCTCGTCAATAAGGAGGATGATGAGATAAACCTCCGGGTTGTTGCGGAGGATGGCATTGGCCAGTTTTTGCATGAGCACGGTTTTGCCCGTGCGGGGCGGGGCCACGATGAGGCCGCGGGTGCCCTTGCCAATGGGGCAGATGAGGTCCAGCACGCGGGTGGACAGCTCATCCGGCTCAGTTTCCAGAATGAAGCGTTTGTTGGGAAACAGCGGGGTGAGGTTGTCGAAATGCGTTTTGTCCTTCGCCTTTTCGGGGTCTTCGCCATCCACGGCCTCCACCTTGAGGAGAGCGAAGAATTTTTCCTTTTCCTTGGGCGGGCGGATTTGTCCTGCCACCACGTTGCCGGTCTGGAGGTCAAAGCGGCGGATTTGCGAGGGGGAGACGTAGATGTCCTCGGGGCAGGGGAGGTAGTTGAAGCTTTGCGAGCGCAGGAAGCCGAAACCCTCCGGCAACACCTCGAGCACGCCCTCGGAGAACATCACGCCGCTGCGCTCGGCATTCTTTTGGAGGAGCTGGAAAATAATCTCGTGCTTGCGCATGGTGCCGAAGTTTTCGACACCCCATTCTTTGGCCATTTTCGTCAGCTCCGGCATGCTCATGGCCTGCAGCTTGGCGATGTTGATGGAGCCGGGGGCGGTACGGTCGGCAGGCGGGGCTGGCGCCTCATTCATGCCTTCGGTGGTTTCGATGGCATGTTGGGGCGGCCGCAGGTCCGAGGCTTCGCGCACCGGCCCTTCCTTTTCGGCTTCGGCTGCGGGCGGGGCAGGCGGTTTGGCCGCCGTGGCTTCGGCAGCGGCCGCGGCGGCGGGCGCATCCTGCGCGGCGGCGGCCTCTTCGGTTAAATTGCGGGCGGCCTTCTTTTTGGCCGTCTTCGTTTTGGCGGTTCTTGGCATAATCTCTCGTTAGTAAATGTTGTTAAAAATCTAACGCGGCAGGTCAAAACGGCGGCAACTGCCGGCGAACCGGCGCGCCATCGTTGGAATGCATCGTCCTAACGCGGGTTAAAACAGCTCCCAACCCGGTGCGGGCTGGTGACCTAGGTAACTTAACAGCAAATGCTAATAGGGCAAGGGGAATTTTGCGGTCAGCTCCCGCACGCGCTCCCGCACTTGATGCGCGGTGGCGGGATTCTTCAAGTCGAACAACACCTCGGCAATCATGTCCGCAATGGCGGCCATTTCTTGCTCGCCCATGCCACGGGTGGTGACAGCAGGCGTGCCGAGCCGGATGCCGCTGGCCTGGAAGGGCGAGCGGGTTTCAAAGGGAATGGTATTTTTGTTCACCGTGATGCCGGCTTCGTCCAGCGCAATCTGGCAATCTTTGCCGGTCAAGCCACGGGCCCCAACGTCCACCAGCA
This sequence comes from Fontisphaera persica, assembly GCF_024832785.1. Taxonomy (GTDB): domain Bacteria; phylum Verrucomicrobiota; class Verrucomicrobiia; order Limisphaerales; family Fontisphaeraceae; genus Fontisphaera; species Fontisphaera persica. The sequence continues at coordinate 1,968,446 of NZ_CP116615.1, read as the reverse complement.
TGAGATGGTTGTCGGTTCCGCCACTCACCAGCCGGAAGTTATTGCGGGCCAGGCCTTGGGCCAGGGCTTGCGCGTTCTTGAGAATGTTTTGCTGGTAAGTCTTGAATTCTGGCTGCATGGCTTCCTGGAAGCACACGGCTTTGGCGGCGATGACGTGCATCAACGGCCCGCCCTGGATGCCGGGGAAGGTGATGGAGTCAATTTCCTTGGCGTACTGGGCTTTGCAGAGGATGAGTCCGCCCCGCGGGCCGCGCAGGGTTTTGTGGGTGGTGGTGGTCACGAAATCAGCGTGCCCCACCGGGCTGGGATGCAGCCCGGCGGCCACCAGGCCGGCGATGTGGGCAATGTCGGCCAGCAGCAACGCGCCCACTTCCCGGGCGATTTCCCCCATTTTGGCGAAATCAATGATGCGCGGGTAGGCGCTGGCGCCGACGGTGATCATGCGCGGGCGGTGCTGGCGGGCCATGTCGGCCAGTTGATCGTAATCAATGCGCTCGTCCTCGCGGCGCACACCATAATGAATGATTTCAAAGAACTTGCCGGAGAAATTGGCTTTGTTGCCGTGGGTCAAATGTCCGCCGTGGCTCAAGTCCATGGTGAGCATTTTATCCCCAGGTTTGAGCATGGCGAAATAGACCGCCATGTTGGCCGAGCTGCCGGAATGGGGCTGCACGTTGGCGTGCTCGGCGCCAAACAGGGCTTTGGCCCGGTCAATGGCCAGTTGCTCGGCCACATCCACATTTTCACAGCCGCCATACCAGCGTTTGCCGGGGTAACCCTCGGCGTATTTATTGGTCAGCACCGAGCCTTGGGCCTCCATGACGGCCAGGCTGGTAAAGTTTTCGCTGGCGATTAGCTCAATATTTTCCTGCTGCCGCTGGCGCTCGCGGGCAATGGCATCGGCAATGGCCGGGTCGGTGTGGCGGAGCCAGAGGCTGGGCAGGCTGACGCCTTTTTCCATCTTGAGCACGCGGCGTTGATGGCGTCCGCCTTCAAAACCCGCCTCCAAAAAGGCTTCCAGAATTGCCTTGGCGGTTTCCGGGGGGGTCACTTTGGCGCCCAGACACAGGATATTGGCGTCGTTGTGGGTGCGGGCCAGCCGGGCCAGTTCCGGCGTGGTGACCAGCGCCGCGCGCGCCCCGGGGACCTTGTTGGCGGCCATGCTCATGCCGATGCCGGTGGTGCAGATTAAAAGTCCAAAGGCTGCCTTGCCGGCCACCACGTCTTCGGCCACCGCCTGGGCGTAGTCGGGGTAATCGCAGGATTCAGTGGAATTGGCGCCGTGGTCTTCGATGGCAAACCCTTTGGCCTCCAGCACGGGTTTAAGGGCTTCTTTGAGGGCGAAACCGCCATGGTCCGCCCCGAGGGCGGCGCGTAATTGGGAAGAGGTTTCGCGCTGGTTCTGAGTGGATTCAAAAAAGTTCAACATGGCTCGGATTCCTTGTTCGATTTGCCGGCGGCATTCGACATACACTTCGTAGGGCATGCCAATGGGGTCGGCGATGTCTTTTTGGTGATTGGGCAAGGAGTCGTCAAATTCGCGCAACAGAAAGGTTTTTTCGGCCGCTTGGGGGTAGAGCAGCAGGACCTGCTCCACATGACTGCGGGTCATGCCCACAATAACGTCGGCCTGGTCCACCAGCGCGGCGCTGATGGGCTGGCTGCGCTGATGGGAAATATCAATGCCGAGGTCCGCCATGGCCCGGACAGCATGGGCGCTGGGGGGCTGGCCCTCCAGGGTGCCCAGCCCGCAGGACATTGCGCGGTAACCTCCCCGCTCGCGGGTCAGATAGCGCAACAATCCCTCAGCCATTGGACTGCGGCAAATATTTCCGGTGCAGACAAATAATACGGTCTTCATGCCGTCAACCAGCGGTCAACTTGGTCAAGACAGGCGTTGGCGTCAACGGAAAATCCCGCCTTGGGGCGCCCGGGCGTTCCGGCCTCAGGAGCCGCGGCCTAGTTTGAGCACACTTAAACCTTTGAGCAAGTCCAGACCGCGAGCCAGCGCCGGGTCGCGCACGACGTTGGGCGGCTCGACCCGCGCCGGCAGACGGCTGCGCACCGCGCCTTCCGATTCGGTGGCCTCGCGTTTCATGCGCACCAGCTCGGCCTCGTTCAACCGCGGCCGGCTGGCGGTTTCCGCGCCGCCCTCGCCCGGGCGATAGGGGTTATCCAGATAGGCCCGTTCTTCGCGCTCGCTGACCACCACCGGAATATCTGGACGCAAACCGCCGGGCTTCAGGGGTTGACTTTCGCCCAAGGTCACGGCGGCCACGGCAAGCCGCAAGATTTGGCCATTGGACAGATTGACCTCTCGGTATTCGGCGGTGTCGCCGCGGGTGGGGCCGCCAATGAGCACGGCTGTGACTTGTTCACGCAGGATGGCAGCGAGCACCTCCGGGGCACCTTTGGTCTGGCCGTTGACCAGCACCGCCAAGGGGCCTTGAAAACTTGGAGCCTCGGGGGGGGCCACAATTTTCTGACCTTTCCAGGCCATCAAGGGGCGGCCTCGCCCCACAAACCACTGGGCCAGGCGCCCGGCCGCGGCCAAATCGCGCCCCGTGGCAAAACGCAAATCCAGGACCAGGCCTTTTAGTTGATTCGAGGAGCACAAGGCGGTCAACTGCCGGGTGATTTCCTCCACGGTGTTGTCTTCGAGGCGCTGGATGCGCAAATAACCAAACTGGTCCTCGTACACCCGCGGTTGGGCTGCTGGCGGAGCATTGGTATCCACCCCATAGGTATTGGCCGGTTTTGCGGCGGGGGGTGTGACGAGCATGACCTGATTGCTGAAGCGGCGCAGCACGCCCTCCACCGCCGCCTCTTCGATCATGGATTCATCAACCCCCTCCAAGTGCTTGCGGAGGACTTCCCGTAATTCTTGAAGGGAAGGCCCTGCCGCCACTGCGGCCCCGGCGGCCAGCAGCATCCAAAGTTGCACCATGCGCCCAATCATCATACGCAAACCTAACGGCCTCCCGCGATGCCGACAACTGGAAAACTCCACAGGATTAACGCCCTGGTTGCAGGCGGTCGGGCAGGGATTCAACAAAACGCCGAATCTCATCGCGTACGCGCCGATACACGGCCAGCTTTTCCTCGCCATCCGGCAGATGGCGGGTGAGGGCGGGGGGGTCCTCAAACCCCACATGCACCACTCTGGTTTTACCGGGAAATACCGGGCAGCTTTCGTGGGCGTGGCCGCAAACCGTGATGACGTAATCGAAGGTAATTCCGCCCAGTTCATGGAGGGTTTTGGAGTATTGGCGGGACATGTCCACGCCCGCCTCTGCCATGACTTTCAAGGCATGGGGGTTCATACCATGTTTTTCGATGCCGGCGGAATAGGGTTCAATGAGATGGCCCTTCAGATGACGGGTCCAGCCTTCAGCCATCTGGCTGCGACAGGAATTACCGGTGCACAGGAACAATATCTTTAATTTGTCAGATGAATCATCCATCCCCTCAAAATGCCACAAGACGGACGAATAACAAAGCCCTTCTCAAGCTCAAGCAGGTGGAGGGATGGGGCTGGGGCATTGTCAGTTTGGATTCATACATGCCTGCCATGTGAAGTCCCTGGAGGCGGGGCATTCTGGCATTATGGAGCAGCCCCATCTGGCAGGGGCGAGCCAATAATCCCTTGTCACGCAGTGACAACGGAAATTAGTATGCCGCCACATGGCATTGCGCGCATGAGTAATCCAGGTGTCCAAGGCCCCGTGCTGGAGGGGCAATTAAACGCGGTTGAGCGGCAGTTGTTGGAGGATGCCGTGCGGACCGCGCCACGTCCCCCCCGGGTGGTGTTGGAGGTGGGCACCTGGCTGGGGGGCGGCAGCACCTTGCATTTGTTGCGCGCTTTGGAGGCCCGGGGCAGCGGGCATTTATGGGGCATCGAGGCGGACCCGGAAATATTTGCGCAGATGAAGGCCAATTTGCAGCAGGCGGCGCCCCAGTTGATGCATCGTTTCACTCCCCTCCTGGGGTTTTCGCAACAGGTCATTCCCCGCTGGCTGGCTGAGCAAGCCCCGGGCTTTGAAATTGACCTCGTTTTCCTGGACGGCGGCAACCGCCCGATGGAGCAGATGGATGAGTTTTTTCTTTTGGACCCCCACCTGCCAGTGGGGGCGCGGTTGCTGGCGCATGATGCCAAATTGCGCAAGGGCAAATACCTGGTGCCCTATCTTTCCGCGCTGGATAACTGGCGCTGCCAGTTGCATGACGTCAGCGTGGAAGGTTTGTTTTGGGCGGAAAAAACCGCGCCGCAACCTTCCCCAGCCAGTTTGCGGGAGGCGCGGCGGCGCTGGTGGCGGCGGCGCCTTGAGCCGGCGGAGGTGGCGGCCGTGGTGGTGCCGCATGCCGTGCGGAAGTGGGTGTTTCAAAGGCTGCCGGCGCGTTATGCGCGCAAGTACGCGGAGGGCCGGCAGGTTTAAGCTCACCCCCCATGAAGATACTTTTCTCTCATGACATTCCGTTTCATCTGGCGCATGGCGGCTCGCAAACGCATATCGAGAGCCTGATGCGCGAGCTGGCGGCCTTGGGGGAGGAGGTGGAGCCGGAACGCTGGTGGGATGAGCAACAAACCGGCGACATCATTCATTACATTGGGCGGCGCGCCCCGGCTGTTAATGTGCGACTGGCCCATCAAAAGGGCTACAAGGTGGTGATGACGGAGTTTCTGGACATGACGGCAAGCCGCCCGCGCCGCCAGCTTTGGCTGCAACGCTTGTTGGTGCGGCTGGGGATGCGATTCCTGCCGGCTTTTACCACCCGCCTGTCATGGGAGTCATTTCGCACAGTGGACGCCCTCATTTTTTGTTCGCCCATTGAACCCGCCGTGGCCCAATACTTGTTCGACGCGGATCCGCAGCGGTGTCACTACATCAGTCACGGTTTGGAAGCGGACGTGCTGGCGGCGCTGGCCCAGCCGGATGCCGAGGAAGATTACTTGATTAGCATGGCCACCATCGCGCCGCGCAAGCGCACGGTGTGGTTGGCGGAAGCCGCTCGTTCAGCCCAGGTGCCCGTGCTTTTTCTGGGCAAACCTTACGCGGAGACTGATTCCTATTATCAACAGTTTTGCGCGCTGGTGGATAATCGCTGGGTGCGTTACGCGGGCTTTGTCAGCGAGGCGGAAAAGCAGCGGCTGTTGCGGCGGGCGCGGGGTTTTGCGTTGTTGAGCGAATTTGAAACGGGCTGCATCGCCGTCTATGAAGCTTCAGCCGCAGGTTTGCCGCTGTTTTTGTCCCGCCTGCCGTGGGCGACTGGGGGGTACCCCACGGCGCGGCACATTCAATTTTGCCCCCTGGACAGCCCGGCGGCGATTGCGCGGCGTCTGCGGGAGTTTTACGAGAAGGCCCACCGTTTTGCTGGGCATAATTTCCCAGTGCCGACATGGCGGCAGGTGGCGGAGAAGACCAGGGAGGTATATCGGCAGGTACTGGCAAAGGCGCCGGCATGAGAAAGTTGCGCGTGGCCATGATTATCCCGGACAACCGGGATGAACGCCGGCAGTACGACAGGCCGGAGCCGGAATTTGGCCCGGCCCCGGCCGCTCTGTTGCAGGGATTGCAGGAGCTGCCGGAGATTGAGCTGCACGTGCTGGCCACCACCCGCCGCCCCATGGCGGCCCCCGCCCAACTGGGGGAGCGAGTGCATTATCACCTCCTGCCCGCCGGCCGGTTTGCCGGGCTGAGCGGGTTATACCTCCCGGCCGTGCGCGCCTTGCGGCAGCGAATTCAAGCGTTGCAACCGGATGTGGTGCATGGGCAGGGGACGGAGCGTTATTGCGCGCTGGGCGCTGTTTTCAGCCGGCGTCCGAATCTGGTTACCGTCCATGGCAATATGCGGGCGATTGCGCGACTGCATCGGGCGCTCCCCTTCACTTATCTTTGGGTTGGGGCGCGGCTGGAGTCCCTGGCCGTGCGCCGGGCGGGAGGGGTGGTTTGCCTGACCCGCCATACCTTGCGCGAAGTCCAGGGGCTGGCCCGGCGGACATGGCTGTTGCCCAACGCTGTGGACCCGGAATTCTTCAGGGTGAAAAGGGAGCCGTCCCAGAAGCCCTGGCTTGTGTGTCCGGCCAACATTGTAGCCCTCAAAAACCACCTGCGGCTTATTGAAGCGCTGGCCCCCGTGGCGGAAAAATATGGGCTGACCCTGGTGTTTGCGGGCGGAGGGGATGCGCGGGACCCGTATTATCAGCAATTTAAGGCGCGGGTGGCGCAACACCCGTGGTGTCGTCATGAAGGCTTTTGGCATCGCAGGCAATTGCTCGAGGGCCTGGCAAGGGCCACACTGGTGGTGTTGCCCAGCTTGGAGGATAATTGTCCCATGGCGCTTCTGGAAGCCATGGCGGCGGGAGTCCCGGTGGCAGCAGCGCGAGTGGGTGGCATTCCGGATGTGATTGAAGCAGAGGTCACCGGAGTTCTATTTGATCCGCGCGATCCTGCAGATATCCGCCGGCATCTCCAGGAAATGTTGGAGCGGCCAGATTGGCGTGAGCAGATGGCAGCGGCCGCTCGCCAGCGCGCCGCACAATATCATACACCGCAGGCAGTGGCGGCGGGGCATGTTGCCATTTATCGGGAGTTGTTGCAAATCCCCTCATGAAAGGATTGCAAGCATCCTGGCGGCAGGGATGGCAGCGCATCCAGCGCTCCGCCATGTTGTATGGCGTGCTAGGGACGGCGCTGCGTGCGGGCGCACAATTTTTCCTGCTGCCTTTCGTGCTGGTGGTTTTACCGCCCAAGGAGCTGGGCATTTGGTGGCTGTTTCTTTCCCTGGGCACGCTGGTGGTGCTGGCGGATTTCGGATTCGGCCAGGCGCTGACGCGCGTGTACAGTTTTTTATGGGCGGGCGCCGAGGATTTTGACACCGAAGGACTGCGCGCGCCGCCGGAGAAAGGCGAGCCTAATCTGAAACGGTTGCGCCAGGTGCATCTGGCTGCGGCACGGCTGTATCTCTACCTGGCCGTGGGCGCGATGACGGTCATCGGCCTGGGGGGCACCTTGCTGGTGGCTTCTCACATATCGCTGACCGCTCGGCCTTGGTGGAATTGGGCGTCGTGGTTCACGTTTTTGGTCGCCACCGGCTATAATCTGGCCACTTCTTACTGGGGCATGGCCTGTCAGGGGGTCAACCGGGTGCGAGCCTATCAAGCGGCGATGCTATGGAGCAGTTTGGTTTATTTTGTTTTGGCGGCGGGTTTGCTGCTGGCCGGGCAGGGTTTAATGGCATTAGTGGTGGCCTCGGCGGTGCGCGCCTTTCTGGCCCGCCGGTTGTGGCGCCGGGCCTTTCTGGAAGCGGTGCCGCCCCCGGCCGAGCCGGTCATGCCGGACCCCACACTTTTTCCACGTTTATGGCCCAACGCCCGCCGCTTTGGCGTGACTTTCATCGGCAGTTATTTGTTGACCAATGGCAATATCCTCATTGGCAGTCAGATTTTACCCGAAGCGGAATTTGCCTCCCTGGGCCTTTCCACCCAGGTGGGATTTTTCCTGGTGGGACTGGCCAATTTGTGGCTCAACGTCAAATGGCCTGAAATCACCATCATGCGCACTCAGGGACGCATGGAAGAGTTGACCCGGCTTTTCATCCGGCGGCTGGGCTTGATGCTGGCAACGCTCGTGGGGCTGGCGGCGCTGGTTTTGGTTGCGGGCAATGCCTTGTTGGAATTCAAGGGCGCCCAGACCCGCCTGCTGCCGGCGCCCATGCTGGCTTTTTATTTTGCGAGTCTGTGTTTTCAAACCTTTTATGGCGCCTTTGGCGCGCTTACCTGCACGGCCAACGTCATGCCTTTCAACCGTGTGGCGCTGCTGACCGGGGTGGGCGCCATGACCTTGAGTTTATGTTTGGCGGCGCCCTTGGGGTTATGGGGGATGTTGCTGGCGGTGCCGCTGGCGGAGCTGGCCGGCAATGGCTGGTTTTACCTGCGCCAGGGGCTGCGCAGTCTTCCCTTTGCCCCCAAGGATATCCTTCGCATGGCCTTGTCTTAACGGCGCGGCCGAAAAAGGCCCAGCACCGAGATGCCGTGAAAAGGAAACGCGCGCTTGAAAAGGCCGGTCTCAAGCCGAATTTGGGTTTTTTCGCCAAAAAGTTTGCCGGTGAGCCGGCTGAACAAGGGTAGGGCGGTGGCATCAAAGCCCCACTCAATTAACTCCAGCCCGCAATGGCGCTCGGCCAGGTTGAGAAAGTGGTAGTGATCCCACGATTGCAGGTGCCCTTCGTTCACATAATCCAGCCGGATACGCCGATGAAACAACCAGACCAGATTGCGCAGATTGGGCACGGCCAGAATCAGACATTGGCGGGCGATGCGGCCCAGACCGGTCAACACCTGCCGGGGATTTTCCACATGCTCCAGGACGTGGAAGCAGGCGACAATGTCAAAAGATTGCGGACCGAATTGGGGCAGGGGATCCCCCGCCTGCAAACTCACGGCCCGGCCTTTCTGGGCGGCCAGGGCCACGCATTGCGGGTCCACATCCGCCCCGGTCACCTGATAGCCCGCTGCGCCCGCCAGGGTGAGAAACTCCCCTCGTCCACAACCGTAATCCAGCAGGGTTTGCCCCCGGGGCGGGCAATGGCGCATGAGCAAATCCAGCCCCACTTGTTTCCAGTGGTTTTCGTAGAAATGATGCCGGTTGCCGGCTTCATCTATTTGGTAAGGGAGGTGTTGGATGGGGGCGGTCACAGCGAAAAAACCGGGTTAATCTGGGAGTAATTTGCGTAATTCACTGCCTTGGGTCCACGCCAGGGTGGTTCCCGGCACGCGGTAGAGTGCCAGTCGTTCTTGCAAAGATTCCAAATAGGCTGTCAGCGGCCCGAAACGTCCGCGCCCGCCATAATCGTGCCAGAATACGAGGCCGGCGGGAGCTATCATGCGGGCCATTTTTTCGGTATCATTACGGACATAAGGCAGAGCGTGCGCCCCATCAATGAATCCCAGCTCCACGCGCCCCGCAAAGGGAGAAGGGTCAAAGGCCAGGGAATCGCCCAGCAATTGCTCGAAGCGGGCCTCCAAGCCGTATTCATACACATACGCCGCCAGCCGCCGGCGCTGAATGAGGCTGCAATCCGAATCAATCATGTTTTTTTCAGTCGGCGTGGCAGAGGGCGGCAAGTCCAGGCTGTACACACGGGCCTCGGGCGGTGTGTTCATCAGGAAAACGGCGGTGGTGCGGCCGTTGAAGGTGCCAATTTCAAAAACGCAGCGCGGCTGCAGCAAGCGCGTCGCAGCGGCCAGCATGGTCAGTTCTGTCAAGGAAGTGCCCCCGGCGTCAGTCAGCCGGGGCGGCAAATGGACGCGGTCCTCCCGGGACAGGCTTGAAGGCCGGTTCTTCCATAGAAAATCAATAGGGTCCCGGGGGGGCAGTCCCCAGCCCAGGTATTCCTCGCCCCGGCGGATGTTTTCTGAAAGACAGGCCCGGTAAAGGTCGGGTTTGAGCCACCGCAGCAGCAACACATAACCATTCAACCCGGCCAGCGCAGCCCGGAGGCCATGCCAGCGCGTGCTAAGATGGTCTGCGTTATCGCTCATGTCAGCGGGCATGTTACCGAAGTATCCAAATTACCACAACTGCGGATGCGCAATCTGGATGGGCAAAGAAATCCCTGCGGGGGACAGGAAGAAACAGAAGGGTGGCAGAGTGGGCGTCAATCCCTATTTCCAAATTGACGGCAGAAAATGGACGTTATATAATTGTGTAACTCAAAAAAACCCTACCATGCCAGTCCGGGTAATGCAGACCGTGGCGGGTTTGCTACCCGACAGGAATGTGGTCAGGCCTGAAGAAAAACCTGCCATGAAGCGCGCATTCTTCTTTTTGAAATCTCCTTCCATCTGGCGACGAGTGTATGTGGGGCTGGTGCTCTTTTTGATGGGCACCCTTCCCTCGCCTCTGTCCGCGGCCTTGATTGCGTATTGGAACTTTGACGAGGGTACTGGCACAATTGCGCGAGACACCTCCGGTGTGGGGACGCCGCATGATGGGACGTTGGCAGCTCAGGGAACCGGGACCTTGCCGCAATGGATTCCCGGCCGGTTTGGATACGCGCTGGATTTCAACCGGGTGGACAATGGCAATGGCTCGCGGGTGACGGTGCCTTTCCAAAATGACCTATGGTTGAACGATGCCTTCACCATCAGCTTTTGGTATCGTCCGGGCCCCAACATCGGCGATTTTCCGGGCCCGATGCGTATTGGTTCTCAAAGCGCCACCTCCGGCTCCAACATTGGATGGGGCTTTTTCCGTGCCCGTAATGGCAACCGCTTGACGTTCAAACGGGGCAATGCGCAGCCCAACATGTTCCCTCCCGCACTGGTCAATGGCACCTGGTACCACGTGGTTTTGCGGCACGACGGCGTCAATCAGAACACGGCCATTATTTTCGGGGTTTCCACCAATGTCACCACGCAGGCGTGGTTGGATGCCACGGCCACGACCATTTTTGAGTTTGGCCGCATGGACCAAATGGATGACTGTGATTTGGACGATGTGGCCTTTTTCAATGAGGCCCTGCCGCTGGAGCGGATTTATACCCTCAACAGCGTGCCGACCCAGTTGGGGCTGGATTATAGCCTGGCCGAGGTGCGGGCGCTTTGGGCGATTTTTGATGCGGGCCCGGGCAGTTCGGGGACTGTCAAGGGGCGCACATGGACTTATACGACTGAAATTCCTGGGTCGCCTGCGCCGGGGGAGGCATTCATTGCAGGAAACAAGTTTTATGTGGTGTTGGCGCCGGGTGCTGGTCTCACGGCCACAGCCACCTTTTATGGAGATATCAACCCTGCTGGGGCGGGGAGGCCGGGCACCTTGGTATTGCCAGAAACCCCGGACATTGCTTCGTCTGCTCGTTTGGTCTTCGACTTGGGGGCGACGACGGAATTAGGCCCGCAAAATGACTTTTTGGAAATTCAGGGCGATTTGGTGATTACCAACACTCCGGTGGTCATCAATCCGCTGGCGCCACTGGCCAACGGCACCTATTGGTTGATCAAATATACGGGGGTCAAACGTGGTGATTTTAATCCGGTGGTGATTCACAATTCCCGTTATTCCATAAACCTCGATGAAACTGAGGAGGGGAAGATTAAACTGGTGGTGAACGGCACCAATGCCCCATTGCAATGGGTGGCCACGGCCAATGGCAACTGGAATTTCACCATGGCCAATTGGTCCAATCTGGTCACCCAGGCCGAGGACGTCTTCAAACAGGCAGACGTGGTGCGTTTTGATGATACGCAGCTTGTGCAAATCAACGTGGTTTTGGGCGGCCAACTGTCTCCAGCAGGGGTGGTGGTGGCGTCCTCGTCGCTGAACTTCAGTTTCACTGGCTCGGGTACGCTGGGTGGAATGGCCTTGGGATTAACCAAATCCGGCACTTCCACGCTCACTTTGGGAACGGCCAACCTGTTTCTGGGGCCGGTGCAAATAAATGAGGGCATACTGAAGCTGGGCCATCCCGCAGCGCTGGGGGCGACAGGGCAGGGGACGATAATTGGGGCGGGCGCCACGCTGGACCTCGGGGGCATTTCCCCGGGAACCGAACCGGTTAGTGTGAGCGGTGCAGGCCATAATGGGGTGGGCGCCATCATCAATTCCGGCGGGGCTTTGGTCAACAATGGCCTGGGGGGAGTGATTACTTTGCAGGGCGACACCACCTTGGGCGGCCCGAACCGGTTTGATATTTTTGCGGGAACCATTGTGGGGAATGGCCATCGTTTAATCAAAGTGGGACCGGCGGAAATTGCCTTGTCGCATTTAGGCGAAACCGGGCTGGGCGAAGTGGAAGTATTAGGCGGCCAGTTAACTGTCCTGGGCAATACGCAGTTGGGTAATCCGGCAGCACCCCTCATGGTAAGGCCGGGGGCAACCTTGGCTTTTTGGGCGGTGGGCACCAATGCCACCACCAAAAATATCATTATGGAAAACGGCCGCTTATTGAATGCCACCACGCCCCCGCTCGACAATGCTGTTCTGCGAGGCTCCCTGAGGTTAAGCGGCACGAATACGGTGGACGGTGTCTCCAGCATCAGCCTTTACGGTGAAATCATGGGCAACGGACGTTTGAATAAAAATGGCTCGGGCACGTTAACGCTCGATTCGCCGGGTGAGTTTCAGGGGGCCATTTACCTCAATAGTGGCCGGTTGACTTTAGGAACCAACGCCACCCTGGCTGGGGTCACCAATCTGGTACTTGCTGCCGGCACCGTGATGGATGTCAGCAGCCTGCGGCCTGCGCAGCTCTATGATTTGCCCGAGGGACAATCGCTTATGGGCAGTGGGATGGTCCATGGCAGCGTGAGGGCGGGGGCGCGCACCGTGTTGCAGCCGGGGACCAGTGCCGGGACCCTGACGATTACCAATCATCTCACCTTGGAGACAGGGGCAACTTTGGTTTTTGAGTTGGGAGAATCCACCGTCGAGGGTGGCGGCACCAACGACCTGCTGGTATTGGGAGGTGACCTTTATCTGAATGGCAGGGTGACGCTAAAGATTGTGCCATTGGCGCCCCTGAATACCACGGAGTTTTACACACTAATCAACTATGGTGGAACCTTGAATGGCCTGGTGGAAAACCTGGAAGTGGTAACCGACAGCCGCTATTCCTTCCTGCTGGACACTTCGGTGCCCGGAAAAATCCGCCTGCTGGCCACCGCGGAGGGCGGCACTATCACCTGGCGGGGGGACCATCCGTCGGGGCCGGGTTTGTGGGATTTGAATCAAACTCCCAATTGGGCCGGCAACGAGCGGTTTTTGGCAGGGGATACTGTGGTGTTCGATGACAGCGGAGTGGAGACGACCGTTCAACTGGTGGGAGATTTGTACCCAGCCATTTGGCGCATCGAGGCGAATAGCAAAAATTATGTTTTTCGAGGGGAGGGCCGCATCCGAGGCGGGAGTTTAACCAAATCCCAAGGGGGCACCGCCACCATCGCCAATACCGGTATCAATGATTTCGCCGGTGCCATTACCTTGCTGGGGGGGGGTGCTGGAAGTGGGCGAGGGCGGGGCGTATGGAAATCTCGGCTCCGGCCCGGTGGAAAACCGCGCCAAACTTGTGCTCAAGCGCAGCGACGACGTGACTTGGGGCAACACCATGACAGGGGACGGGCTTTTTGTTAAATCGGGCACGAACACCCTGTTCCTTGGCGCTTCCATGGCCGGTTTTGACGGGACAATCATAGCGCAGGGTGGGCGGCTGCGCCCCACGGCGGCCACGGCGTTTGGTACAGCGGCGGGTGGCACCTTTTTGGAAGCAGGCGCCGCGCTGGAAATCAACGCGATTAACTTCGGTGCTGAACCATTCACGGTAGCGGGCGCTGGCCCGGATGGTTTGGGGGTGCTGGTAAATAGTGGTGGGGGGCAGAACAACGCATTCCGTTTTGTCACCTTAAGCGGAGATGCAACCGTGAACGCCATAGGCCGATTTGATGTGCGCGCCAACCCGGATGCGGCATTTATGGGGAACGGCCATGCATTAACCAAGATTGGCGCCAACCAGTTTTCGCTGGTCAGTGTGGGTAATACAGAGCTGGGGGATATTTCCGTGTTGCAGGGGACCTTTTCGGTGGAAGGCAACACCTACCTCGGCAGCAACGGGGTGATGGTGGTGACCAACGGCGCCACGGTGATGTTCTGGGGCAGCTCGCAGCCGCAGGACAAGGCGTTTGCCCTGGGCAATGGCGCTCGTTTATTCAAGGACAACGGCACGGCCACCTTGCGCGGCGGCGGATTCATCACGGGAAGCAACACTGTGGAGGCCGCGAGCAACTCGGGCACGGATTTCACCCTGGCGGGGGTGATTGGCGGTGACGGTCTGCTGCATAAGCAGGGGGCGGGCAATGTGTTCCTGACCGCGGACAACACCTACACCGGTGGCACGTTGGTCAGCGCGGGTAACCTGTTCCTGGGCAACGGGGGGGGAAAGTGGCTCCGTGGCGGGTGATATTATTGTTAATTCCACACTTTACTTCTGGCGCACGGACAAGTTTGTGCTGACCAATAATATCCGGGGCGCGGGCAATGTGTATATTCGCACGCCTGGCGAGGGGGCGATGATTATGGACGGCAGCGCCCAGATGGAAATCGGCCAAAGTTTGGAGGTGGGGCGTGATATCTACGGCCGGCTGATCATTCAAAATGGCGCCCGCCCGGTGGTGGGACGCATCAACGTGGGGAATATCAGCGGTACGACCGGTGATGTCGTGCAGGATGGTGGCGACGTGTTCATCACCTTGGAAATGCGCGTGGGGCACTGGCCCAATAACACCAGTTCTTACCTCCTCGGCGGCGGCACTCTGAACATTACCAACGTGCCCGCCGGCGTGGTGAACCAGAATGCCGTGGCCGAACAAAATGGCATCCTGTACATAGGCATTGATGGCACGGGCATCTTCACGCAAACCGGCGGCGTGGCCATCGCTCATGGCATTGTGTTGGATGGCCGGGGTGAGACTGCCGACACGGACACCTTTAACTTGGAAGGCGGCATCTTCCGGCTGGGACCCTCCGGGTTGAAGAGCGGCAACCTGGACAATAATACCACTTACCTTATCAACCTCGGCGGCGGCACCTTGGGCGCCTGGCAGAGCTGGACCAGCGTGCTGGCCATGACGTTGACCGGCACCAATGGGGACGTGACCCTGGACACGGATGTTCACACCATTCAACTCTCAGGCGTGTTGTCAGGGCCGGGCGGCCTGCGCAAAACCGGCTCCGGCCTTCTGGCATTGCGGGGCAATCATACGTACGCCGGCCGCACGGTGGTGAGCGCCGGAACTTTGAGGGTTGAGGGCGCGCTGGCCGGGCCGGTGGCGGTGGAGGAGGGGGCGACTTTGGAGCCGGGCACTGGTTTGGTGACCTTGACCCTCGCCCAAGACCTGGCTTTGGCGGGGAATCTGGTCATGGAAATTAACAAGGCAGGGCTGGTGCTGCGCAGTGACCGCATTGTGGGCGTGGCGACTCAATATTGCGGCGGCACCCTCCAGGTGACCGCCACCGGCGATGCGCTGGCGGAAGGGGATGCCTTTGATCTTTTTGACGCAGTGGCGTTTGCGGGCAGTTTTGCCAGTTTGGAGTTGCCGCTACTGCCGGAAGGCTTGCGGTGGGATACTTCCCGTTTGACGGTGGACGGCACCATCCAGGTGGCGCGTGCGCTGCCGCCCACCCCGCCGGTCTTCGCTGCGCCTGTGCGCGAAGGAAACAACCTGATACTGAGCGGAACGGGTGGACGGCCGGGAGACCTTTACCGCGTTTTGGCGGCCGACAACCTTGCCTTGCCGCTGGTGGAATGGGAGGAAGTGGCCAGTGGCCGGTTTGGATTGGACGGCAGCTTTGCTCAAACCCTGCCCATTCTTGCTGAACAACGCCAGCGATACTTCATCATTGTCAGCCCATGAAATGAGGGTGGAAGCTGGTGAATGGTTAACCTTGGGCGCGCTGTTGCCGGAGCATGGCTGCAGCGCGCCAACTCCTGCATAATCTCCTTTTAGCGGGGGAAAAATCGAGCATGGTGCCGGTGGTGGGACTCGAACCCACACGACTTTTTACGGTCCCAGGATTTTAAGTCCTGTGCGTCTGCCATTTCGCCACACCGGCGCGGGTAAACCATCGGATGGCCCGCACCTTACGGCAAACCGGCATGGGCCGCAAGCCTGCACACTGGGCGGAGAGTTGGAGGTTAGGCGATATTCATGCCTGTGCTTGCAGTTTTGCCAGGCAACCGGGCCTTTGGGCATAATCTTAGACGGGGTGCGGTAGGTGCATTGATAAGGGCAGTGAAAAATAAGAAGCAACAATAAACTTAATTAGAAAAATTGGCGTTCAAAGGGGCTGGTGCTATATATTGCCGCCATGAACAGACATCGCGTGTTTTTCGGGGTGGCCGGTTTGGCGTTGGCAGGGGCGCTGGCGTTGGTGGCCGCCGATTTGGCCGCCAAGCTGCCGCCGCCGTCCGATAAAAAGGGTTTGACTTACGAAAAGGACATCAAACCGATTTTTGAAAAGTCGTGCATTGAATGTCACGGTCCGGATAAGCAGAAGGGCCGGGTGCGGCTTGACAGTTTGGAGGCGACGCTCAAGAGCGGCAAGGGCAAGGCGGTGGTGCCGGGCAAAAGTGAGGAAAGCCTGTTGGTGTTGTCTGTGGCGCGGGTGACGGAAGACCCTGACCATCACATGCCGCCCGAGGGCAAAGGCGAGCCGCTGAGCAAGGAGCAGGTGGGGTTGATCCGGGCGTGGATAGATCAGGGGGCCAAGTAAAGGCTTGCGGGCTGCCCCGCGCGGCGGAGCCGCCGTTACAGGAGCTGTCGCCGTTTAATGGTGAGGTACTGGGACACCAGTCCGGCGCTGAGTTCTTCCTGGTCCAGCAAAGTGAGGCGGACTCCCCGGCGCGCAAGGGATCGTTCGAGCTCTTGCAACTTCCACCATTGTAAGTGACCGGCGAGGTGCAAGTACAAATCGTCCACATTTTGCGCCTCGGCGGAGCTGAAGATGGGCAGGGCCAGTGGAGGGCGGAGCATGGCCACCAGAATGAGATGCTGGCGACAGAGCATCTCGAGGTTGCGGCTGAAGCTTTCGGCCATTAACGGGTCCTCCAGACTGGTGAGGAAGATTAATAACGCCCGGCGGCGCAGCCGGAGGCGGAGAAAGGTGGCGACTTCATCAAAATCGGGCGCGACTTCCTGGGGCATGAGGGTGTAAAGGGCGTCGCGGCAGGTTTGGTAATGATGGCGGCCGTTGCGCGCCCGGACGAAGCGCTCGATTTTATCGCTGAAGGACAAAAGGCCGAAGTGGTCGCCTTGTTGTTCTGCGGCCAGCCCCAAAACGAGCGCGGCGGTGAGGTAGCGTTCAAAGGCAGTTTCAATATGGGCGGTGGGGGTGTCCGCAGCAGCGCCCATTTGCAGCGTACGCGCGGCGGGGCGCCCGCTCAGTCGTGAGGCATCGAGCAAAACGTAGATTTCCTGTGTTTTTTCAATTTGATACACTTTGGTAATGGGACGGGCGCGGCGGGCGGTGGCCTTCCAGTGCACATCCTCGTAGCTGTCGCCGGGCAGGTATTCGCGCAGGAGCTCAAATTCGCGTCCTTTGCCGACCTGGCGCACGGCATGCACACCGACCATGCCCCGGCGCAGAAACAGCGAGGCCAGCGGGGTGCGTTCACGGGCCAGGTTGGGATAAACCCGAATTTCCAGACGCAGCGGTTGCTGGCGGCGCACGCGCCAGAATCCCCAGGGGGAGTCAGTTTCCACGCCGGCCGTGTGGATGAGGTAACGTCCGCGCCGGTGGGGACAAAGAGTCCACTCCCCCAGACACCAGGCCTGACCGGGGGGCAGCATCAATGATAGTTCTTCGGGATGGGCCGTAAGTTCCTCGGGCCAGGGCAAGGCCAGCCGTACCCGGCGTTCCGTTGCATCGGAGTGCCGCAGTTTGATTTCCAGCTTGCCTGGCCGGTCTTTGGCAAGGCGGGTCATTGGAGGGCCGCATAGCTCCAGGCCTTGCCAGGATTGGGAAGCGCGCAGCGCATCCGTTATCACAATGGCAATCACGGCCAGCCCAGCCAGCAGGCAGAAAATCGTCCAGCCAGGGGCTGCCGCCGCCAGCAGGCTCAGGGGCAAGCCGGCCAGGGCCACCGTTTTGAGCAGGCGTGGCGCGGGAACCATCATCGCGGGACTGGTGTTTCCTGCAAAATCCGTTCGATCACCTCACGGACGGTAAGCCCCTCGATCTCAAATTCCGGGCGCAGCACCAAGCGGTGTTCAAGCACGGGCAGGGCCAGGGCTTTAATGTCATCGGGGGTGACGAAATCACGGCCGGCCAGCGCCGCTGAGGCCCGGCTGGCGAGGAGAAGGCTCTGCGTGGCCCGTGGGCCGGCTCCGGCCAGCAGCGCTTCATGTTCACGGGTGGCACGCACCAGGTCCAACAGATACGCCACCAATTCATCGCGGACGGTGATGGCCTCCATGGCGGCGCGCAGCCTTTGCAATTCATTAGGCCCCAAAACGGGGTGTACCTCGCCGCGGGCGAGCACATTTTCCGGAGCTTCGCCCTGCAACATGCGGCGGGCCAGGGTCAGTTCTTCTTCGCGGCCCGGGCAGGCCATGTTGATTTTGAGCATGAAACGATCTTTCTGGGCCTCGGGCAGAGGGTAGGTGCCCTCGTACTCGATGGGATTTTGGGTGGCGAAAACCGTGAAATTGGGGGAGAGGGCATGGGTTTCGCGGTCAATGGTCACGGCGCGTTCCTGCATGGCTTGCAGCAGGGCGGCCTGGGTTTTGGCGGGGGCGCGATTAATTTCATCAGCCAGCAGGAAATCGGTGAAGACCGGGCCTTTGATGAGGGTGAACTCGTTGCGTTGCAGGTTGAAAACATTGGTGCCGGTGATGTCGGAGGGCATTAAATCCGGGGTGAACTGGATGCGGGCAAACTGGCAGTGCAGCACGGCGGCCAGCGTGCGGACGAGCAGGGTTTTGGCCACACCGGGCACTCCTTCCACCAGGGCGTGCTGGCCGGTCAGAATGGCCATGAGAGCCAGGTCCACCACTTGTTCCTGACCGATGATGACTTTTTGAATTTCCGCGCGGGCGCGCGCCAGGGTTTCCTGCCAGGCCAGTTCGTTTGGATTCATAAAGCTGAGGAAGGAGACGAGTTTTTAGGAGCTGCCGGGGTTTGGGATTTGCGATGCCGGCGTTTTTCTGCCGCCAGGCGTGCCAGTTCCGCATACACGGCCACCGGATTGGCCAAACGCGCCGGGGTTTGCTCGAAGGCGTTGACCCGCGCCTCCATCTCCGCCAGCACGGTCGCATCGGCGTTCCGTCCGGCGGTTTCTTTCCAGTGTTCCAGACAAATGCGGAGCACCCGCCGCGGCGGAATGCCCCGGCGCAGAAGATGCACCAGCCCCATCATGGTATCGCGACCCTGGATGTAAGCGGCTTGTTCTGCGGAGGGTTTTTGCGGCAAAGGCGCCAGGGGAAAACTGTTTTGCCAGATATACAACAAGGCCAGCAACAGCAGCACGGCGGCCACTCCTTGCAACCGGTATTGTCGCAGCAGATTGCCCATGCCGGGCTGTTCCACCACGCCGAGGTGGGTTTCGTTGAAAACCACTCGCGCCGAGCGGCCCACCAGCCAGGCCAGCAAGGGCGGGACGCGATGGAAACGCATGGCTTCATTGCTGAGCAGGTAGCTATCGGACAGCAGCACAATGGTGCCGCGGCCCCAGGAGCGTTCCATGACCACGGGGGCGTTGTTCACGGCGTACAACACGCGCCACGCCGGGGAATGATTGGTGAAAACCAAAGCGCTGCGCCAATCCAATGTCTGCGGCCAATCGGCCAGAGCAGGGACGCGCCGGGCGGTGGCGGGCAAAAAAGTTTCATCCTCCTGCTTCGACAGGTCCTGATGCGCAAATTGAAATTGCCATCGTTCTTCCAACGGGGCGTGGCTTTCGCTGGTGACTTTGCCGGCTTGGTTGAGCTTGCGCCAGAGACTTCCCCAATTGACCGATGGAGGCGTCAATTCTCCTGCAAAGGCTATGACCAGCCGCCCACCATTTTGCGCCAGTGCTTCGATGAGGAGGCCATGCTCGGCCCATTCTTCCAGAAAATCGGCGCGTTTGACCCCCACCATGAGCCAGGTGGCCGGGGCGTCGGCTTGGACCCACCGCCAGGGGCGGTAATTGCGGTGAACGTCCAGCCCCAGCTCCTCCAGGGCGAGGTAGAGTGCTTTGATTCCGAGCGGGTCAGAACGCAGGGAACTGTAGGGCGGGTAGAGGTCCCCTCCCGTCTGGCGCAGATGAAAGAGACGCACCAGGCCGGCCACCAACAGGGCGGCCAGCACCAGGACGAATCCCCAGGCCAGGGCGCGGCGTTTCATGCGTTTTGCAGATGGCTCAGGTGTTCTTCACAGCGCTGGTATAATTGCGCGTCGGCGGCATGACGGCCATACCAGACCCGCTCGAAATCCTGCATCAGCCCCTGAAAAGGTTCGAGCAGGCCGGGATGTTGATGGGTTTTGCGGGCCAATTCTCGAACATATTCACGGTTGCTTTTGCCGCGCGCCAGCGCCAGCAACTCGCGCCGCGCCAGGCCGGCCAGCGCGGACAAATAAAGTGCCCGCAAGGCCAGCCGCCATTCACCGCGCGCCGCAAAATCCCGGCTCATGGCCAGCCACTCCTCCTCGGGCAGCAGGGCCGGGCTGACTTCTTCTTTCTGCAAATCCGGGCGCGGAGCAGGTGTTTCTACGGCGGCTTGGCCGGCCAGCGCCGTCTGGAGCCGTTGGCGGTGGCGGCGCCAGAGCCATTTGACCAGCACGAACAACATCACTCCCAGCAGCAACACAAGGATGACGCGCAGGGGAGAAAGCCAGTCGGTCTGGACCCCGTCGCTGTCCGGAGTCCAGCCGGGAAGCCGCCGCCGCCCCAGCAGCCGGTCCAGCCAGCGCTCGAAGCGGTCCAGGGTGAGGGAAACCCCTTGCCACCATGCATCAATAGTGGCGGCAATCTCCTCAAAGAATGCGGACAAAAAACCGGCATTGTCCCCGGCAGAGGCCTTGGTTTCTACCCGGGGCATGCGCCAGGTAAATTCGCGCTGTTGCAGGGTGCGGTCGAGAGCCTGGTCCAACTGTGCGGCGGGTAACGAGCCAGACGGCGGGGTGATTTGCGGGGTGTTCTCTGAGGCGCAGGCCCCCAGGGGCAGCAATCCCAGCCACAACAGCCAGAGTGGTGTGAAGGCGCTTTGGAGGCGACGAAGTTCGGCCTTGATGTCCGCGCCAGAGGTGCGTGCCTGGGTGTAAAAACAGCGCAAAGTATAAACGGCTTTCATCAATGGGTCCATGGTCACCCACGTCAAAGCCCCCACGGTGGCAAAAAAGGTCAGGTTCCAGTACGCAACGGAGGAGCGCGTGAACCAGGTTTCAATGCCCAGCCACGCCTTGAGCAGATAAGGGACCAGGGCAAAGGCGCTAATCCAGTTCAGCAGTACCACCAGCGCCGTAAGAGTGAGCAGGCTTAGCAAATAATGGTTTTGCCGGGGCGCCCAGCAGGCGCACCGCCAGGCTTCCAGGACTGTCGCACGCAGGGAGGATTGGTGGCCATGGCCGACCACGCTGAGATTTTGAAAAAAGGCCCACACCCAGGCAAAGGGCAGGGCCGCGACCAACGCCAGAGGTATCGCCAAAAAACCCCACGGTTGGACAGCGGCTTGCAGAATAACCATGCGTGCCACCCGGTGAAGGGACCAATTTTGGGCCGCCTGGCAACCCTGAAGCGCAAGCAGAGCGTCACAAAAAACGGCCTGCCAGGCTTTGAGCCAGACAAACAGCAGCGCCATGCCCAGGGCGGCGGTGGCCAGGTGCCGCTCGGCCAGCGCGCTCTGGCTCATTTCCCCCCAGAAGAAGAGGAGACCCAGCACGAAGGGAACGACTCCCGCCGCGTAGGAAGCCCAAGCCGGAGCCGGCAAACGCCGCAACAGGGCCAGCGCTTCTTCCAAAAGCTGCCAAGCTCCGGTTTCCTGACCCGTTTTAGGCCGTGCTGCCATTTACCTTTGTGATTCCCAAGAGCTGGTCTCTTTCATTTCATGGAAACTGGAGGGAATCTTGATTAACAAACTTCCCACCGCATAAAAGAAAAGCCAGGCCACCACCACACCCGCCAGCGCGGCGGCGCAACGTCCCACCGTTGCCGGCCAACGCCGTTTCTGGGCGGGCGCCTGCAACAGACGCCGCAGGCAGGAGGCGCAAAGCAGCCGGCCTTGATGCTCATTGATGCATTCCCGGCAGTAAAAGCGACCGCAGCTTGGACAGCGGGCCACGGCCTCACGCAGGGCGTGATGAAAGCAGCGCTGAAGATGCAGGGGAGTGGTGCCGGGCATAAACTAAGGATTGGCGGGAGAGGACGGGGAGGGAGGGGCCAACGGGGCTGGGGCGGACGGAGTCTGGTGTTGGTGGATTAAGGGGCGCAATTGCTCCAGGAAGCGTCTGGCTTCTCGCACACGATTAATGGGTGAAAGTTCCAGACATTGAGCTGGAGTTTGTAAAAAAACACGACAGGAGGGACCGCGGCGCAGGTTTTCCAGGATCCATAGAAAGAGGAGACCGGTTAAAACACCGAGAAAAACTTCTGCGCCGCTGCCCCAGGCAATGAGCGTGATTACGGTCAAAAAGAGCAACGGCAGAGCCAGCAGCAGGGTATGCCACAGCCACGTTCTCGTTCCGGCCCACCACAACGCCTGCACGTCCCGGAAGTAAAGGCGGCGATAATTTTCGCGCATCAGGCTCTTCTCCACGAGCAACAAATGGTCCGGGCCAAGGTATAAGCGAACGCGCACTGGCGCAATCATATCCAATCCGCCTCCGCGCGTGCCAACGGAGCCGATGGGCTTATAGGGGATGGGGGAGGACATGGTCATTCAGTCTAGTTGACCATGATTAAAATTACCACCAGGACCAACGCCAGCAGGTGCAGCGTGGCCAGGGATAGGGCGAGGGGTATGCGCCAGTTGCGCCGCTGAGTCAGGCCCGGCGGAGCCTTGCGAAACCGCCAGGCCACCACCAGGGCGAGGGGTGAGAGAAACACCAGCCCCAGCCATGCCAACACGGCCAGCGTCAGCGCCAGTTCATCATACCTGACACGTGACGTGACCCAGCGCGGCTCGAGGCCCTCCTTGCGCTTTTGCTCCAGGCAGGCGGCACAGTAGTGGGCTTCCTCCACTTCAAAATCGCAAAGTCGGCACAAAAAACGGCCACAGGCAGCACAAAGGTTTGAGGCTTTTCGGTCCGGGTGATGGAAACAGGCCGCTTCTTCGCCTGTGGTCAAAGGCTCGCCCACCTCCCGTGAAGGTTTGGGAAGGTCTGCTGCGGGGAAGAATTCCACCTGGAGGAGGGCATGACACAGCGGGCATGGCTGGGGCGAGCCGCTGGTGAGCGCTGTGCGTGACAGCAGGCCTTTACAAGCGGGGCATGCCAGGGAGTCCATCATGACATTCTAGAGGGTGGCGGGGTGGCGAATCATAAATGGTTGCTTTTACTTCGGCGGCGCCTCGATGACCCGGGTGTCACAGATAAAATCGTGCAAGGCGCGGCGTTCCTCATCGAACCAGGGGGTCAAATAACCCACGCAGCAAGTGAGCGCCGAGAGCCAGGTGGCGAAATGGCGGCCAAAACAGCGGCCCAAACTCATCCGCGAGCCGTCCCCGCGCACGATTTTAAGCCGGCAGACCATCTTTCCGGGCGTCGCCGCATAGCGATGCCAGAAAAAGACATAGTAAGCCATTTGCAGGGTCATGCTCACGAGATTGGTAAAAAGCTGGAAAGCGATAAACAGACCCAAATTATCCGGGCCCATTTGGTTGGTCAGGAATCCAAACCCCAAGGAGGCAGGAATAAACATGATTAATTGCATGATGTACAAGATGATACCATCGAGGATAAAAGCCACCACGCGCCGGCCCAGGGGGGCAAACCGCAAGCGTGTGGGCGAGGCCGGCAACGGCAACCCCTCAATCACCATTTGCCGGTAAACCGGCTTGCAACCGGCACAAAGATGGAGGTCGTTGAGCGGCAAAACTTCTTCGGGTGGATAATAACGGCCACAGAGAACACAAGAACGATGGTCGGCGGGCACGTTCTGACCGGAGACCACCGGGGGGAGCGAGACAAGCGAATCAACCGGGGGAGGGGCGGTTGGGGCCGGGGCCAGGGATTGGTATTCCACCCATTCCGGCAAGCCCTCCCGCCAAACAAGCGTGGCCGGGCCAATCACGCCCTCGCGGCGAAGGCGCTGAAATTCCTCGTCGGTGACGGGGCCAAACTGCTGACCTCCTTGACTATAGAACCAGGTCATGCCGTGGATGAAGGCATGGATATTAACCGCAATGTCTTTGCATGATTCATTGGCCCAACCAGAGCACCAACGCGCCAAGGGCAATACGATACCAACCAAACCAGGTGAAGGTGTGCGTTTGCACAAAACGCAACAACCACTTCACCACCACAAAAGAAACCACGGCCGACACCAGCGTTCCCAAAAGCACCAGCCCCCAGTTCTCGGGGGCGGCTCCTGGCGGGGGGTGATGCACGGCCTTGAAAATTTTAAGACTGCTGGCGGCCAGCATGGTGGGGATTCCCACCAGAAAAGAAAATTCCGTGGCGGCCGGCCGGTTCATGCCCAGCAGCAGGGCCAGCAGAATGGTGGCGCCGGAGCGGGACAATCCCGGAAAAATGGCGGCCAAAAGCTGCCCGACACCGACGGCGAGGGCAATGGGCCACGTGACTTCGGCGGTGCCCTGGCGTTTTTTCAACCATTGCTCCACCACCACAAAACCGATGCCGCCGATGAACAAAGCCAGGGCCACCGGCGTGGCCTCCTCCGGCAATTTTTTACCCAGCTTGTCCCAGAGGAATCCTCCCGCGCAGGTCAGCCCGAAGGCCAGCGCCCACTTGAGCAGGTAATCCCGCGTGGCAGGCTCCTGCCAGCGCCGCACTTGCGCGATTTGGGCCATGCGTTCCGGAAACAGCGGGATGACCGCCAGCACAGCGCCGGCCTGAATGACAACATTGAAGAGGTCCGACTGCCGGGGAAGATATTGCTCCACCAGCAAGAGATGGCCGGTGGAGGAAATGGGGAGGAATTCGGTGATTCCCTCGATGACGCCCAGGAGAATGACGGCGAGCCACTCAGGCATGGCACTCACGGCTCGCGGTTGAACTGGCTGAAAACACGAGGAGAGGAAGGGGTTATTTCTTTTTGCCGAACAAACCGGACCACATGGACTGCCCCTCCAGTTGTTTTTGCTGCACCTTGAGCTGTCCCAGCACCGCCTGGAGCGCGATGAAAATTTTGTGCCACTGGTTTTCCAGTCCGCGCAGGGCGTTTTCGTTCAGTTCACTCAAGGCGCGGATGGAGCTGGCGTTGCCGATGAGGTTGTGGATGTCTTCACGGTTGACCGGCGGGGTTTCAAAGGCGGCGAGGATCATCTCCAACTGCTGCGTCATCACGCTTTTGACCTCGAGGAATTGCGCCTCCTCCTCGGGACCGAAACGCTTGGCGCGGGCCAGATTGATGAAGTTGCTGAATTGTTTCCAACACTCCAGATACGCCTCCATCTGGCTGATCATGGAGTCGAGTTTTTTGTTGCGCATAACGAAGGGCTGGTTGTCGCTGCGTTACTCCTGCCGTTCAGGGCCGTGCGGGGCCAGAAAGACCATGGCGCCGCCGCGCATTTCCTTGGCGGTGATGCGCAGGGCGCTGTAGTTGATGACCAGCTCGCTCAGCGGCTGGTGCGAGGCGTGCGCCCGTGCAAAGGCCGCCAGCACCGGCTGACTGATTTGGGCGATGCATTCCTCCGGAAAACTGGTCGGCAGGGTCGAACTGAGCAGATGGCCATGCTTGTCCACCGTAAAGGTCCCGGCCGGGATTTCCAACGGTTTGGCCTCACCCTTGCCTTTGCCAAAGATGTCTAGGATACCCATTTAGAAAGCACTGCATTCAAGGTTTCCCGGCATTCCGCGGCGGTCATGCCCCGCGCATAACCGACATACAGCAGTTTCTTGCCGGCTTCCACCACACTGACGTTGCGGCGCAGGCTGTTGCCCTGGATTTCCTTGAGGCTGCCTGCGACGAAGGTTTCGCCCAGCTTTTTGAAATCCTCCCAGGTTTCCACCACCCATTTTTCCACGGCCTTGGGATTTTCGATGCCCCAATTCTCGCCGCCGGTCCCATCCGGCGCCACCGCCAGCAGGCTGTCCACGCCTTTGACCTTGGCGCTCTGTTGGAGCGGGGTTTCCCGGGTCAACGCCTCCTCGTGCAGCTCTTTGATGGCTTCCGAGCCGCCGGCCTCGCGGGCCTGGTTTTCATCCAGAATTTGCACCACGTCCAGCAACAGGCCATCCACCGTGTTGAAAATGCGGCGTTCGTGTTCCGGCTCGGCGGGCAGGTTTTCAAAGCTGCCGGAGCGCCAGGTCATGATTTTCTTGAAAGCTTCCTCGCCGGTGACATCGCCCAGCTCAGCGTCCACCAGCTCGCCGCTGTTGATCCAGATTTTGCCGACGAGCTTGCCATTGGTGATCTTCAGGACGGTGCTGCTGTGGGAAAGACATTCCAATTGCACGATATCCACCAGGCTTTTGCTTTGCACGCCGCGGAAACCGCCATGCTCGGTGCGGCTGAGCACGGATTCCACACCTTCCAGGAAGAGCCGGATTTCCTGTTCGCTGCTCGGCTTTTGCCAGAACAAATCCACCCCCAGGGAATAGGCGCGCGCGCGGAACTGGTCATCCACCACCGCCGTCATGACCATGATTTTCATATCGGGGTATTTGCGGCGGACGATGGACAACACCTGCAAGCCGTCCATGCGCGGCATGTTCAGGTCGGAAATCATCAAATTGAAACTTTCCGACTCCAGCAGCGCCAGCGCCTTGGTGCCGGTGTCGCACGTTTTGACGATGGGCTGGCTGGGCAGGGAGCGCAAGTACTGCTCATAAAGCTCCAGCGTGTCCAGCTCGTCATCCAGCAACAATATTTTTGGATTCTCCGGCATTTCACTCTTTCTCCGGCCTCATGCCCGCAAACCCTTATAAATCAAACGTTTGGCCAAGGCAAGCACCACTGGCTGGCCATCAACCGGCGGGCTTGAATTCTTTGGCCCGCTTGAAACTTTCCTGGATTTGCTCCGGGGTCATCCGGTAGAGGGTGGCCATTTTTTCCGGTAATTTATGGGGGTCATCCCGGCCCAGAGGCAGGGCGAGGATGAACCACTTGTGGGCTTCCACCAAATCACGTTTCACATCCCCCTGGCCCAGCAAATAAAAACTGCCCACCCGATACTGGGCTTCAGGCAGCCCGCGTTCGGCGGCCCGCAGCAGCCATTTGAAGGCCACGCGGTAGTCTTTCTCCACGCCCTCACCGTTATAGTAAATCTCGCCCAGTTGCATTTGGGCTTCCAGCACCCCTTTTTCGGCGGCCTTCTCATAATAGCGGACAGCTTCCGCGGGATTGGCCTTGATGCCGAGGCCACGCGCCAGGCAGAAGGCGAACCGGCATTGGGCTTCAGGCAGACCGGCGTCGGCGGCCGCCTGGAAATTGCGCGCGGCTTCCCGCCAGTCTTGCTTTACGCCGGCGCCGGCCGCGTAGATGCTGCCCAAGGCCAGTTGTGCAGGGGCATGGTTGGCGCGTGCCGCCCGGCGATACCATTCGACGGCGTCCTTCAAACTGATGGGCGTGCCCAAACCCAGTTCGTAGGCGCGCCCCAGCTTGTATTGCGCCTCCACGTTGTTTTTTTTTGCCGCGGCAGTCAGTTCCGCCAGAGACTCCTGGCCCAGCGCCAGGGAGTACAGACACAAAACCATTCCCACGGCCAGCCCCCAGAAACCTGGCCGTTGTGTATGCGTGCGGTTCATAGAATGAGCCTAGTCCCAGATGGCCCAAAAGACAAGCGCGGTTTTGCCGGTTTAGCCGGGCATGGATTGGCGGATGAGCCGCAATAAATCCGGGTAGGTCTCGACGGCGGGGAACTGGGGAAATTCACGGCGCACATTTTCCGGGGCGCGGAACAGCAGTCCCACGTCCGCTTCCTTGAGCATGGCGGTATCGTTGTAGGAATCGCCGCCGGAAATGACGAAATAATTGAGGATTTTCAGGGCGGCGACGGTTTTTTGTTTCTGGTCATTGATGCGCAGGCGGTAATCAACGATTCGGTCGTTCTCCACCACCAGCCGATGGCAGAGCAGGGTGGGCCAGCCCAGTTGCCGTAAAAGCGGAGCGGCGAATTGCTCGAAAGTATCCGAAAGGATGATGACTTGGGTGAAGGCGCGGAGTTCATCCAGAAATTCCCGCGCGCCGGGCAGGGGGGAGAGGCTGCCAATAACCGCCTGGATGTCCGACAGTTTCAAACCGTGGCGGTCCAGGATGGCCAGCCGTCCGCGCATGAGTTTGTCATAATCCGGCTCGTCCCGGGTGGTGCGGCGCAGTTCGGGGATGCCGGTCTTTTCTGCGACGGCAATCCAGATTTCTGGGGTGAGCACCCCCTCCATATCGAGCGTGACAATCGCCTGTTTCACGGGGCGGCAGTGTTCCAAAAAGCGGCGCCGGTGTCCAGCTTGAGGCGGCCTGGGGCGGGACGCCGGTTGCCCAAGAAAAAGTTTTGCAGAAAGTGCGCTGGTGTTTCATGATGCGGTCATGCGCCGTTTTTGGACATGGCTTCTGATGTTGCTCGTGGCCGCCGCTCCGCTGGCGGCGGCGGAGCTCATGCGGTTCAAACTCACGGACGGCTCCACGCTGGAGGGGGAAATTGGCAAGTTTTCCTTCACCAAGGACGGCTTGATGGTAAGGCTGCCCAACGGCAAGTATTCGCCGCGGGTGCGGTGGACCAACGTCAGCAAGGAGTCCCTGCAGCAATTGGCCGAAAACAAAGATGCCCTGCCTTTCATCGAGGCCTTGCTGGAGCCACCCGAGGAATTGCGTTTTGAGGCGGAGGAAAAAGCGCGGGAAGTGGCGCGCACCATCAAAATCAACCCCGTCCCCAACCGTCCGGAGCGGCCGGCGCCTCCTTCCAAGTTTGCCGCGTTGTTTTTGTCCCCGGTGACGCTGGTGCTGGTGTTGTTGATTTGGGCGGGGAGTTTGTATGCGAGTTATGAGATTGCGATTTTCAAGAACCGCCCGGTGGCTCTGGTCATGCCGATTGCGGCCTTCTTTCCGGTGGTGGGACCGCTGGTATTCTTCTGCTTGCCCCCTGCGCCGGTGAAATCGGCCGAGGAACTGGAGGCGGAAGCGGCCGCCGCCGCAGCCTTGCAGGAAGGGGAGGTGCCGGTGGAAAACACCGAGGGCGTGGCGGCGGAGACTGTCGCCACGGTCGAAGAAACCGCGCCTGCCCAGCCGCAATATCCGCCGCCGCAGGTTTTCAAGCGTGGTCAGTTCATTTTCAACCGGCGTTTCTTTGAAACCAAGTTTGCTCCGTTCTTCCGGCCGGTTTTGGGCGAGGAGGAGAAGGACATGGTGATTATCATTCGCTCCGCCCGCGGCGAATACATCGGTCATCGCTTCAGCAAGGCCGAGCCGAATCATGTTTTCCTCCAGATTTACAAGGGCAACGCCTCCGAGGAGGTCATGCTGCCTTTTGTGGAGATTAACGAAGTCATCATCAAACACAAAGACGCGCCAATGCCCTGAGCCGGCATGGCTACACCCCGCTTCATTTTCATGGGCACCGCCCCGCTGGCGGCGGTCAGTTTGCGTGTCCTGCTGCAATCTGATTGTGGCAGGGTGGAAGCCGTGGTGACCCAGCCTGACCGCCCCAAGGGACGCGATTTGAAACTCCAGCCCAGCGCCGTCAAGGAGGTGGCCTTGGCGGCCGGTTTGCCGGTAATGCAGCCGGAAAAAGCGCGAGACCCAGCTTTTGTGGAGCAGTTGCGGGGCTGGCGGCCAGATTTGATTGTGGTGGCCGCTTATGGCCAGTTGCTGCCCCAAAGTCTGCTCGATATTCCCCCGCATGGCTGCCTCAATGTTCACGCTTCGCTGCTCCCACGGTGGCGGGGGGCGGCCCCCATCCAATGGGCCATACTGGCCGGAGACAAGGAAACCGGCGTGACCATCATGAAAATTGATGCCGGTTTGGATACGGGGGACATGTTGACCACCGTCACCACGCCCATCCTGGACTCGGATAATGCCCAAACTTTGCATGACCGCCTGGCGCAACTGGGCGCCGAACTGTTGGTACAGACCATCCCCCTTTATCTGGCGGGGCAAATCCGGCCCCGGCCGCAACCGGCGGAGGGCGTGACCTATGCCCGGAAGCTGACGAAGGAGGATGGACGATTGGATTGGCGGCAAAGTGCCCGTGAATTGTGGCTGAAAGTTCGCGCTTTGAACCCCTGGCCGGGGGCCTATGCCTATCTGAGTGAAGGCGGGCCAATGATTAAGATATGGGAGGCCGCCCTTGAACCCGCCGGCGGCGGTGTGCCCGGCCAAATAGTGTCGGCGGGCAAGCAGGGCTTGTGCGTGGCTTGCGGCGAGGCGGCCTTGCGCATTACCGCCTTGCAAAAGGAAAATGGGCGACGCATGGATGTGGGCGCTTTTCTGGCCGGGCATCCGCTTCAAGCGGGTCAATTTTTGGCCTGAGACGAGGGCGGTCTGGGAGGGGCAGGGAGCTCCGCGGGATGGGTGGGATTACGTGAACAACTTGTGAATAACCCTTAATAAGTGGCCATTGTCCAAGGCCAATACCCAAGGCACACTTTCTCCTGCATGGCTAAACCGGCATTGGGACGAGGGTTGGGCAACCTGCTGGGAGACACCCAGATAGCGGACAAACCAGAACCTGCCAGCGCAAATCCGGACGCCGCCCAAACGGCGGTAAGTCCGGGTTTGGGTCATTTATTAACGGCTGGCCGCAATGGTGGTGGGGAAAAAGCTGCGGCGGTGGCGCCCGAGGGGGAGCAAGGAAACCCTGCTGCAGCGGCGGCGGAAACCAAGTTGCATGCTGCACGTGCCTCAGTCACCCCGAAGCCCTCCACCCAAGGCGCTCAACCTCCCCCCTCCGCCCAGCCTGAACAGACGGAGGAGTTGCCGGTGCAGGCGCCGCGTTGGGTGTTGTGGGCGGCGGACCTTCTGCTGATTACTCTGGCCGTGATGTTGGTATTCAAAAGTCCTGCCCCCTTGAAACCTTGGGAAATGACGCTTTGCCTGGCGGCGGTCATGTTGGGGGCTGTGCTTGCCTGTGTGGCTGCCTTGAGCAAGCCCCGGCGTTAAGAAAAAAGAATATGTCCACCCGGCAGGGGGCGCGTATTTGGAAGAATAATTCCAGCCCGCATGCCAATGGCAATGGCATCGCCTGTTACCCCTTCACGATGGGCCAGCCGGCGGCCACCAGCGCCCGGTAACCGCCAATGAGGGAATAAACGCGGCGGTAACCCATTTTTTGGGCGGCCTCGCAGGTCAGAGCGGAGCGGTAGCCCCCTCCGCAGTACATGATGATTTCTGTATTGGGGTCAGGGAAGCGTTTCTCCAGGTCCCGTTCCAGCACGCCTTTGCCCAGATATTGCGCGCCTTCGGCATGGCCCGCCGCCCATTCACTCTCTTCGCGCACATCCAGCAGCACCACGCGCGGGTCTTTTTGGAGGAGGGCGCGCGCCTCGGCCACGGTAATTTCCTGCACGTGTTTTTTGGCTTCGTTGACCAGCCGCAGAAATCCGGGTGAATGATCCATGCGGAAAAAATGCAGCAAGGGGGGGCAAGGGTCAATTCCTTTGCGGTTTTCTTTTGACCGTGGGGGCAGAAGCGATTATCCAAGGCGCAACATGAAACTCCTTAATGGCTGTGGAATGACGCTCGTGGGAGCGGTATGGTGGTGTGCGATTTGGCAGGGGGTGGCGCAACCCGCGCTGCCCAAGGACGAGCCTATCCGCGGGGCGCGCATGCCAGCCATCAGCCCGGATGGGAAGCGGGTGGTGTTTGTGTATCAGGGGGATTTGTGGCAGGTGTCCGCCAGTGGCGGCCGGGCGACTTTGATGACCACGCATGTGGCGTACGACGGATATCCCCGTTTTTCCCCTGATGGACGCTGGGTGGTTTTTGCCAGCAAACGGCAGGGCAATTTGGACCTGTATCTCATGCCGTCTGAGGGGGGCGCGGCGCGGCAGATTACCTGGCATTCCGGCAATGAAATACCCGGCGGCTGGAGCCGTGATGGCCAGCGGTTGTTGTTTGCCGGCAAGCGGGATTCCGCCAACAACCAGTTGTTTGCGGTGAACGTGCAAACGCTGCGGACGGAGTGTTTGCTGGAGGACTTTGCGCCAATCAACTCCCCCGATTTCAGCCCGGACGGCCGCTGGGTGGTTTATGGGCGCTATGGTTTCCCCAACTGGCGGCCGCGTTACACCGGCTCCGCCGCAGCGCAAATCTGGCTGCTGGACACTCAGACGGGCGCGCGGCGGGCGGTGACTCAAAATCAGCGGCAGCATCTGTGGATTCAGTTCATGCCGGACGGCAAACAGGTGCTCACGGTGACGGTAGGCGAAGACACGCCGAATGCGGGACGATTGAATGAGCCCTTGCCGCCGCTGCAGGACAACGCCCGGCGGACCCCCAACCTGTGGGTGTTTGATCTGGAGGGGAAGGGACGCCAAATCACCGAATTTGTCGGCGGCAGTGTGCGCTCGCCCAGCCTGGCGCATAAAACGGGTGATATTGTGTTTGAGTACGAGCATGACCTATATGTGCTCAAAGGCGGGCGCGGCAAGCCCACGCGGCTGGCAATCTACGCCGGAGTGGATGAAAAGGAGCCGCTGACGCAATACGAGAAGTTGACCAATGGCGTCAGCGAGGCCGAGCCATCGCCGGACGGCAAATGGATTGCCTTCGCCTTGCGGGGGGACATTTGGGTGGTGCCGGTGGAAAAGCCCAAGGGCATTGCCGGCAGAGAGGCGGATTATGCGCAACGGCTGACGGACTGGGCGGGCGATGATTCCGATTTCATTTGGAGCACCAACAGCAAAACCCTTTACTTCACCTCGGACCGGGAAGGCAACATGCGGCTTTATGCGCTGGAGGTGGAATCCCGCAAAATCGAAAAGCTGTGGGAGCGCCAGGAAGATGTTTCCAGTCCCATGCCCTCGCCCGATGGCCAGCATCTGGCTTTTTGGGTGGCGGGTCCGGAAGGAGGGCTGCATGTGTTGCGCCTGGCGGACCGGCAAATTCGCCGCGTGGTGCCTTTGCCGGGCCCGCACCTCCACGGCTACGGTGGCGGGCAGATGACCTGGTCGCCGGACAGTCAGTGGCTGGCTTACGTGGGCCGCAGTGCCAGCCGGTTTCACAATATTTTCCTGGTCAAAGTGGAGGGCGGCGAGCCGGTGAATCTCACCCAGCGGGCGGCCGCCCACAGCCAGCCGGCATGGTCTCCGGATGGCAAATACCTCTTTTTCCAGAGCGGCCGCGACAGTGGCGGTGTTTATGTTTTTCCGCTGCAACCGGAGGAGGTCCTGGCCAGTGAAACGGATTTGAAATATGAGAAGCCCAAAGACCCCGTCAAGGTGGCGATTGACTTCGAGGGTGTTTTGCGCCGCATCCGCCGCTTCATTGCCCAGAACCCCGCCGCGGACCTGCAGGTGACGGGTGACGGCCAGATTGTGTTCCTGGCGGAGGGGGATGTATGGAGCGCCAGCTACGATGGCAAGGAGACCAAGCGGGTGACCAACGGCGGCGGCAAATCCCAACTGCGCGTGCTGGCCGACGGCAAGCGGGCATTTTTTGTGCAGGGCGGCGAGCTGTATCAACTCCGCCTGCCCGAGGGGCGGGTGGAGAAAGTCGCCTTTACGGCGGAGTTCGAGCGCGATGTGCGGGCCGAGCGGCAGGCGGCGTTTGCCCAGTTCTGGCGCACTTACCACCGCGCCTTTTATGATGGGAATTTTCACGGGCGGGACTGGCGGGCGATTCGCGGCCGCTATGAGCCGTTGTTGCGGGCGGTGGGCACGCCGGATGAGTTTGCGGCGCTGCTGCAACTCATGGTGGGTGAGCTGGAAGCCTCCCACAGCGAGGTGAATCCACCGGAAGTGCCGCAGCGGGTCAACACACCTCATTTGGGATTTGCGCTGGATTACCGGCATGAAGGCCCCGGGCTGAAAGTGCTCAGCGTGCCGCCAGGAGCGCCGGGATGGTTCAAGAAGACCGAAATCAAACCCGGGGAATACATCCTCGAAATCAACGGTGAACCCGTTGCCACGGACGAAACGCTGTACCGTTTATTGAATCGGCGCCAGGGGCGGGAGTTGCAGTTGCTGGTCAACGCGAGGCCGGACAAGCAGGCCGCCCGCACGGTCAAATACAAGGCTCTGACGGCCGATGAGTGGAATCAACTGCACTACAACAACCGCATCGAGCGCCTGCGCAAACTGGTGGAAGCGCGCAGCCAGGGAAAGATGGGGTATGTGCATATTTCGGCTATGGGTGGGGACAATCAAAGCCGTTTTGAACAGGAGGTGTACGAGTATATGGCGGGCAAGGAAGCCATGATTATTGACGTGCGTTTCAACCGGGGCGGCAACATTTCCGACACCCTGATTGACTGGCTGGAGCGCCGCCAGCATGGCTGGTCCAAGCCACGGGACTGCCCGCCCGAGCCGGCCCCGGGCCGGGCGTGGGACAAGCGCGTGGTGGTGTTGATGAACGAGCATAGTTACTCCAACGGCGAAATGTTTCCGTGCGCCATGCGCCAGCGGGGCCTGGCGCGCCTGGTGGGCACGCCCACCCCCGGTTACGTGATTTGGACCTGGAGCTTCAATCTGGTGGATGGCACACGGGCGCGTTTGCCCATGGGCGGGGTGTACCGCATGGATGGCTCCAATCAGGAAAATCAGGGTGAGCAGCCAGACGTGTTGGTACCTTTGACCGCCGAGGACTGGCTGGCGGACCGGGACCCGCAGTTGGACAAGGCCATCGAATTGCTGAGCCAGGCAGGAAATCCCTGAACGCAGGCCACCCTGAAAGGCTGCCCGGTTGGTTTTGTGCCGGGCTTGCTGATTACCCCAGGACACCAGGGTTTTTGGTAAAAGCCGCCAATGCCGGCTTGCGCCATATCGGCCCTTATCCACACTGCAGGCCGATGTCCCTGCGCGTCGTGCCGCGCTTTGCTTAATTCCGAGCTTGTATGAGAAACGGAGTTTTGACTAGGAAAACAGCCGCATGACAGTACCAGTCCAGTCTGGCGCGTCCAACGCAGCGCCACCGATGACCGTCGGTCAAACGATTGAGGTTGTGGTGGAAGACCTTGCCTTTGGCGGCGAGGGCGTGGCGCGGGTGCAGGATTTTGTAGTGTTCATCCCCTTGGTCATCCCTGGGGAGCGCGTGCGCGCTGAGGTGGTGGAGGTTAAAAAGAACTTTGCCCGTGCCCGGTTAATCCAGGTGCTGGAGCCTTCTCCCGCCCGGGTGGAGCCGCGCTGTCCTTATTTTGGCGACTGCGGCGGCTGCCAGTACCAGCACATTCAGTATGAGCGACAGTTGGAACTGAAACACAAGCAGGTAATGGATTTGCTGGAGCGGATTGGCGGTCTGACCCGCGCCCGCGTGGAACCGGTGGCGCCATGTCCCCGGCCTTATGGCTACCGGAACCGCATCATGGTGCGCAGCCAATGGAACAAACAGGAGCAGCGTCTGGTCATTGGTTATTTGGGGGCCGACAACCGCCGGGTGGTGGATGTGGAGCAATGCCCGATTGCCGATGCCCGCTTAAACGAGCAGTTGCAGGCGGCCCGCCGGAATCCCCCGCCGCGCGGCGGGTTCAAAGTGGTGTTGCGTCTGGAGCCGGAGGGGTGGGAGGTGCCGCCGGACAGTTTCTTTCAAACCAATTTCCATGCCTTGCCCCTGCTGGTGGAGGCGGTTCGCGCCTGCCTCCGTGAAAGTGGGGCGGAGTATTTGGTGGATGCCTATTGTGGGGTGGGCTTTTTCGCGCTCTCCTGCGCGGATCAAGTGAAGCATTTTTTGGGGGTGGAGGTGGATTTGGCGGCGGTGCGCGCGGCCCGGCGCAATGCCCAGGCGCGCGGCATCACCAATGGCGAATTTTTTGCCGCGCGGACAGAAGATTTGTTGCCGGACATTCTGCATCGGTACGCGCCGGAGCGGACGGTGGTGATTCTGGACCCGCCGCGCACGGGCTGTCCGGCGCCCAGCTTGGAGCTGCTGCGCCGGCAGCAGGCACGGCAGATCATTTATATTTCCTGCCATCCGGCCGCCCTGGCGCGGGATTTGAACATTCTTTGTGCCGGAGGTGTCTATGAGTTGGTGCGGGTGCGTCCGGTGGACATGTTTCCTCAAACCCAACACGTGGAATGTGTGGCCGATTTGCGTTTACGCGGGGCGCAAGGGTAGTGGTTTTTGATTTTGCCTTTTCCTCCAACATGATTTCAACTGGGGCGGCACATGACGACTGACACCGAACAATGGGCGCCTTTGCCTGGGGCGTTTGCGCGGCGGGTATTGCCATGGCTGGCACTGGCCGGGGGGCTGGCGCTGTACCTGGTGACGTTGAATCCGTGGGTCACGCTGGAGAGTCTGCAACAATGGGCCCGGGTGGCGGGCTGGGTATGGCAGCCGCCGGTGGTCGAGCCGTTGACCTACCTGGTGCATTATCCGGTGCGCTGGTTGCCCGCCCATTGGCAGCCGCTGGCCTTAAACTTGGTGGCGGCCACGTGCGCGGCCTTGACGCTGGCGTTGCTGGCGCGTTCGGTGGCCCTGCTGCCCCAGGATCGCACCAAGGATCAGCGCGTGCGCGAGGATGGCGACTTTGGCCTGCTGACCATTCGCTTGAACTGGATTCCCCCCCTGCTGGCG
Organism: Fontisphaera persica; assembly: GCF_024832785.1. Taxonomy (GTDB): domain Bacteria; phylum Verrucomicrobiota; class Verrucomicrobiia; order Limisphaerales; family Fontisphaeraceae; genus Fontisphaera; species Fontisphaera persica. Next base: position 1,932,128 of record NZ_CP116615.1, on the reverse strand, counting down.
GTGCTGGTATGCGCGGTGCAGGAGGATTTCTGGCGGCACGCCGTCTCCGGCACCGGGGAAATGCTCAATCTGCTCTTGTTCGCGTATGTCATCCGCTGCCTGCTGGAGTACCGGGTGAGCGAGCGTGATTCCTGGCTCATTCGGCTGGCCTTTGTTTATGGGCTGGCCACCACCACCAACTGGGCCATGATTGGCTTTTTCCCGCTGGCGGTGATTGCGGTGGTGGCCTTGAAGCGGATGGAACTGTTTCACAGTGGCCTGTTTCTCAAGTTGCTGGGGGCAGGCCTGGCGGGGTTGATGCTGTATCTTCTGTTTCCTTTGCTGGCCTTGCGGTATGACCATGAAAGCGTGAACTTCTGGCTGGTGCTCAAAACCAACCTGCTTCTGCAAAAACAAAGTCTGTTCTTCTACGGCTATCGCATGCCGTTCATCATTCTGGCGGTTTCCTGCGCGCTGCTGCCGCTGGTCCTGGTCTGCATCCGTTGGCCGGCCTCCTTTGGGGATGTCAACCCCTTGAGCCAGATGTTGGTGCAATTTCTTTTCCGGGTGGCGCATGTGGGGTTTTTCGTGGTGGGGCTGGTGGTGTTTTGGCGGCCGCCTTTCCTGGAGGCGCAAATCCAGGCGGCCGGGCTGTCCTTCCTTTCCTTGCATTACCTCGGGGCGTTGTGCCTGGGGTATTTTGCCGGTTATTTGCTGCTGGTCTTTGGTGTGCCGCCGGCCAAGGCCTGGCGGGCGCCGGGGCCGCTGCTGAAAATATTAAACTATACCCTGGCGGGCGCAGTGTGTTTGTGCCTGGTGGCGGCGCCGGCGGCGCTGATAATCAAAAATTGGCCGCGGTTGAAGGCCCTCAATTCGCCCTGGCTCGCCCGTTTTGCCGAGCGGCTTTTGCAAAGCATTCCCGAGGAGCAGGCCGTGCTGCTCAGTGATCATCCGGCGCATTTATGGTTGGTGGCCGCCTGGAAGGCCCGCCAGCAACAGCCCTTCCAACATGTCGGGCTGCATACCCAGTCGTTGACTTCCCGCCTTTACCATGAGTATCTGCGGCGACGGTATCCCGGTTTCTGGCCGGCTTTGCCCGCCATGAAGGATGGCCGGCCGATGCCGGAACCGCTGCCGCCGTTGTTCATTCTCCAGCGCCTGGTAGAGGCGCAAAGCCAGCGGCCGTTGTATTATTTGCATCCCAGTTTTGGTTATTACTTTGAGGTGTTTCACGCCTACCCCAGCGGGCTGGCGCTGGCGCTCAAGCGGGCGGGGGCTCAAGATTATCAGTTTCCCCAGCTTTCCACGGCCGAAGTGCAGCGCAATTTGTTGTTCTGGACGCGCATCGCGCCGGATTTGCAACAATTAACGGCGCAGCTTAAGCTGCCCGTGAGTGATGTGGGATTTGTGGCGCGCTCCGTGGGGCAGGACTTGAACCAGTGGGGGGTGGCCTTGCAACGGCAGGGGCGGTTGACGGAGGCGGCGGCCGCCTTTCAGCAGGTCTTGCAGTTGCACAGCAATCACTTTGGCGCGCAGATTAACCTTGCGTTCAACCAACAGTTGCGCCAGGCCCCCGTCAATTCCAACATGCTGGCCCGAGCCAACCGCATGTTGGGGCAGTTTGAAAATTACGAGACAATCCTCAGCTTTTTCCATCCGTTTGACGACCCGGGGTATCTATCGGTTTTAGGGCGGCTGTTCAGTCAGAACGGTTTGAACCGTCAAGCGCTTCAATGTTTCTATCGCGCCCGCCCCTATCGCACCAATGATTTGGAGCTTGATTATTGGATTGCCCAAACCCACCTGCAAGCGGGGCATTTTGACCAGGTGTTGGCCATGGCCAATCAGGCGCGGCGGCAGGGAGGCGTGGCGTGGGACAATTTGACCAACCGCATGGAATGGGTGCGGTTGCAGGCGCTCGCTTACTATGGCCTCACCAATGCCGCCGCCGCGGAGCAGGTGTTGCAGGGGGCCTTGGCCGCCGCGCCCAACCAGCCCCTGCCGCTGGCGGTGGCCACCCAGGTATATCTGGCCCGTGGTTTGGTGACCAATGCGCTGGCCATGCTCGAGCGGCATCTGCGGCTGGAGCCGGACAATCCGATGGTGCTGCTTAATCAGGGGGTGGTGTTGATGCAGATGCAACGCTACCAGGAGGCCATGGCCCCCCTCACCAAGGTCCTCGAGAAAGACCCGAAACAGACTTCTGCCCGCCTTAACCGGGCCATTGCCCAACTGTTGTCCAACCAGCTCGAAGGCGCTCGCCGGGATTATGAGGTCTTGCGCCAGTCGCATCCCAACTATTTCGCGGTGTACTATGGACTGGGCGAAATTGCGTGGCGGCAGGGCCAGAAAAAAGCGGCCATCGCGCATTACGAGAATTATTTGAAGCACGCTCCCAAGGGCATCCAGGAGCGGCAGATGATTGAAGAGCGGTTGAAGCAGCTCAAAGGAAAGTGACGCCGTGTGCGCGTTGTGCACGTCATCACGCGCCTGATTGTCGGCGGGGCGCAGGAGAACACCGTGGCCACGGTGATGGGCCTTCGCCAGCGGCCTGGGGTGGAAGTGAAATTAATCTCGGGCCCTGCCCACGGGCCGGAGGGTAGTTTGGAGGAGGAAGCGCGAAGCGTCCCCGATTTGTTGGAAATCCTACCCTCCTTGGTGCGGCCGCTGCATCCATGGAAAGATATGCGGGCTTGGCAGGCGTTGACGCAAAGATTCCGGCAGCTTCGGCCGGAGTTGGTGCATACACACAGCGGCAAGGCGGGCGTGCTGGGGCGGCTGGCGGCGCGGCGCGCCGGAGTGCCCCTCATCGTGCACACTCTTCATGGGCCATCCTTTGGACCTTTCCAGGGGAGTCTGGCAAATGCGGTTTTTTGCGCTGCCGAGCGGTTGGCCGGGCGCAATACCACCCATTTTGTAGCCGTTGCTGACAGTCTCATCCGGCAGTATCTGGCGGCGGGGATTGGAGTGCCGGAGCAATTCACTCGCATATATAGCGGCTTTCCTTTGCAACCCTTTTTACAGGCGCGCAACGACCCGGATTGGCGCCACCGTTGGGGGATTGCGCCGGACGAAGTGGTGGTGGGCAAAATTGCGCGCCTTTTCAAACTTAAAGGGCATGAGGACTTGATTCGCGCCGCCCCCGCCATCCTGGCGCAGTGGCCGCGGCTAAAATTTGTCTTGGTGGGAGATGGGGCATGGCGAAACCGGTGGGAAAGGGAGGTTAAACGCCTGGGCGTTGAAAAACAGTTTCTTTTCACGGGATTGGTGCCTCCCCCAGAGGTGCCGCGCTGGGTGGGAATCATGGATATGGTGGTTCATCTCTCCCGCCGCGAGGGTTTGCCGCGCGCCCTGCCGCAGGCCTTGGCGGCGGGCCGGCCCGTCATTGCGTATGATTGTGACGGTGCCGGGGAGGTTTGCCGGGACGGGGAGACGGGTTTCCTGCTGCCGCCCGGGGCAGACATTGCCCCGGCCGTGCTGGCGCTGGCGCGGGATGCCGAATTGCGGCGGCGGTTGGGGGAGGCGGGCCGTGCGTGGGTGCGACAGGAGTTCGACGTGGAACTGATGGTGGAACGCATCTGGCAGTTGTATCAACGGTTGCGCGCCTCACCGCAATCGGCATAATAAGGCCCATGTCATCATTGCCTGCCTATGTGTATGCCGCCGCTTTTTTTGGGGCATTTCTGGGGGCAGGGTTGAGCCTCCCCTGGTGGCGGCGTTGGTGCCAGCGGGTGGGCGTGGTGGACGAGCCGGGGGAACGCAAAATCCACCACCAGGCAATCCCGCTGGCAGGCGGACTGGCGGTGCTCACAGGTTTTTTACTTCCGCTGGCCGGAGGGGCTTTGGCAGCCTGCCTGAATCTGTTGCCGGCGGAAGTCGCGGAAAAAATACGCTACGGCTTCAGTCAACGCTGGGCGCCCCTGCTGGTGATGGTCGGCGGGGCGGTTGCCATGGGAGGACTCGGATGGCTGGATGACGTTTATGAGCTGCGGCCGGGCCAGAAATTTGCCGGGCAATGCGTCGTCGCCGTCGTGGCGTCATGTATGGGGGAGCGAATCACCCTTTTTATTCCGAACTTTCTGGTGCAGGTGGTGCTGACCACGTTTTGGTTGGTGGCCGTCACCAATGCCTTCAATCTGAGTGACAACATGAACGGTCTGTGTGCCGGTCTGGCGGCAGTGGCGGCGATTTTTTTTGCCCTGCAGGGCTTGTGGCATGGCTATTATTTGGTGGCGTTGGTGTCCCTGGCCGCAGCCGGGGCAGCCTTGGGATTTTTGCCTTTCAATTATCCCCAGGCCACCGCCTTTTTAGGTGACAGCGGCAGTCACGGGCTGGGCTTTCTCATGGCGAGCCTGGCGATTGTGCCTCATTATTACGCGCCGGAGCACTCCCACCGGCTGGCTGTGCTTTCCCCCTTGCTGGTCCTGGCCGTGCCCTTGGTGGACATGGCTTTTGTGGTGGTCAGCCGCCTGGCGCGTGGGCAGCCGTTTTATCAGGGAGACAACCGCCATTTGTCGCATCGCCTGGCGCAAAAAACGGGCCATCGTGCAACCGCGGTGGCGATTTTGTGGGGGGGGGCCGTGCTCGGGGGGATGGCCGCCGTGGCTTTGTGGTGAGGGTGGAGTTACTTCTGGCAGGTGGATTGATCCTGGCGCAATCTTTCCAGCGCCGCCCTCGCCGCGCTGCTTTCAGCGGCCTTTTTGCTTTTACCCATGCCCCGGCCCAATTCCTGACCGGCGTGGAAAACCGCGCATTCAAACACTCGGTCATGATCCGGCCCGGAAACCGAGCGCAATTCATAGCTTGGCGGTTCCGTTGAGCGTTCCTGCAGCAGCTCCTGCAATTCGCCTTTGGGATTTTCAATCAGGGGCGCTGTTTCTTGTTGCGCCAACCGCATGGCGAAGTGGTTCAGGATCACCTGCCGGGCGGCCTCGAATCCGCCATCGAGGAAAATCGCTCCAACCAGCGCTTCAAAAGCATCTGCCAGGGTGGAGCCGCGCTCCCGTCCGCCGCTTTTTTCTTCGCCCTTGCTTAAGACCAGATGTTCTCCCACGCCCAGGCGGCGGCTGCACTCGGCCAGGGAACGGCGGTTGACCAACTGGGCCCGGGCCTTGGTCAGGCCGCCTTCACCCAGGTTGGGGAAGCGGGTGAAGAGTTCGGAGGTCAATACCAGCTCCAAGACGCTGTCCCCAAGGAATTCCAGACGTTGGTTATGTTCCAGCGGCCGCTGGTTTTCGTGGGCCACGGAGGGATGGGTTAATGCCGTTTGCAACAACGTGGGATTGTGGAAGTGGTATCCCAGCCGCTGCTCCAATTCTGTCAAGGAGGACGACATGGCGGCCATCAGGGGGTCGGCGATTCCGGGGTTGTCGCCGGGACGGGGAGGGGGGCCATGTTGCAGGAATTTTCAGCAGCGGGTGGCGGATTGCCATTGGCGCCTTCTGAATTCGAGCCGGCGGGCGGTCCCCCGTCCGCCGCAGGCGTGGCGGGCAGGCCATGCTCCAATAAGTGGAAGACCTCCCGTTGCACCTGTTCCAACTGGGTTAATTGCAGACGGGGGTCGGGAATGGTGAAAGTATCCCCGGTTTTCGCGTGCTCATAAATAAACCAGCGCTGGCCGTCGCGCAGATAGGTCTCCTTGACCTTCAACAAGCGTTTGCGCTCCAACATGGCGGAGAGAATGTAGGCCGCGGCCGCATATTGGGGGTTGTTCATTTCCGCCAGCTTGCGCAAGAGAGTTTCGGCGGTTTCCTTTTGAATCGGTTCTGGCGGTGCGGGAGCCGGGGCTTCATACACGCCCAGCCAATGGCTGATAAATCCCTTGCGGTCCTGGGCGCCCTGGCTGTATTGCCCCTCCCAGCAGGCGGTGCAGACATCCAGCCGGACGAATTCCTTTTTCTCGTCAAACAAGAGGGTGTGATAGGTCTCCTTGTCGGTAAAGGGGCGGGCGCAGGATTGGCAGACCCGCGAACGCGATTGTATGTTCCACTCGTTCATCCCAGATAAAGCGGGCCAAATTATCCGCCGGCGAGCCGCGAAGCGCAATACCGAGTTTTTAGGGTTTTATTCCGCCCTATGGGGCAGGGAGCGGGTTATTTGCCGCCACCAACGCCACCACCTCCAGGCATCGCGGAGGGGGTGAAACTTGCTTTTTTCGCTGCCGTAAATGGTGCGCACGGGCAGGGAGATTATGGAAAAGCCGGCGGCCCAAAACTTTACCAGCATTTCCGCCTCGGTCTCATAGCCGGTGGCCTGCAAGCCGGCCGCCTGCCAGGCGGCCACCCGGACCCGTCGAAAACCGCACTGGGCATCGGGAATGGCTGTGCGGAGCCGGCGCGAGACTTGACGGCTGACCCAGCGGTTGGCCCAGCGGCGCAGCCAGGGCATGGTGGTGCAGTCGGCCATGCGGTTGCCTACCACCAAATCCGCGGAAGTGGGGGCACGCAGGAATGCCGGAATGTCGGCGGAATCGTGCTGGCCGTCCCCATCCATGAGCAAGGCCCAGTCGAAGCCATGTTCTGCGGCCCATTGCACGCCGTCCCGCAGCGCCGCGCCTTTTCCCTGCGGCTGCGGATGGCGCAGCACGATGGCGCCGGCTGATTCGGCAGCGGCGCTGGTGTGGTCACGGGAGCCGTCATCCACCACCAGCACCTGGGAGAGGTATTGGCGAGCCCCGCGCACTACCTTGGCGATGGCGCGCTCTTCATTCAGACAAGGCACCACCGCGACGATGGCCGAGGCGGGAATGGGGAGGGTGGCCAAATCAGAGGAACAAACCTTCGTTGCCTTATCCTCGCCAGCCGTGGGTTGGGTCTTCTTTCCGGAGTGCGTCGGCGCAGAGCGGGGCAGTCCCTCAAGGTCACCGGGCGTCGCCATAAGGGGGACTCACGACCTCAGTCCACCTTTTCCGGCTTGATTTCCAGGTGCACGACCTTGCCGTCCTCCGCCGCCACAAAAATCTGGCCGATGTCGGCTTCTTTGTTGGGCTGCCGGATTTTTTGCGCCCAAAGGCGTATTTTCCACACTGGCGCGCCTTCATATTCCTCCAGTTTCATCTGGGAGGCGGTGACTTTGAGATTTTCAAGGATTTTTTCCTTGAGGGCGATTTTCAGGGCCTTGTCGGAATCCACTTTCAATTGCTTCGGGTTGAGCTGGCTGTCCTTGTCTGCGGCGGCTTCGATGAGGCGGAAGGGTCTTTTGACGGAGGCCACTTTGTCGCCCGCGAATTTGACCTCGACCGCTTTCATGGTGGCAAACTGGTCGTAATAAACGACATACCACACGTTGGGCGTGACACTGCCCACGGATTTTTCAGAACGGATTTGGACAATTTTATCCCTGGCATGTTCGCCCACGTGTTTGTTGCCTTCCTTGGCCAACTCGAAGGCGGTTTTATCGGCGGCCCACAGGCCGGACTGGGCCAGCATCCCGGCCAGGGCCAGGCAGGCAAGGAGACGAGTGACAAGCAATGTTTTCATGCTGGTGTACTATACGCCGTCGGCAGCAGCTTGGCAAAAGCCAAACTTCAGGACCACCGGCCTTGGCCACCTGTGGGCCGCCGTGACCCTGGCTGGAGTCTGGCCCGGCGTGACTGGCACGAGGGCAGGGCACGCAATGCACTTGACTTGGAGGGGGATATGCCAACATCTTTAAGACGCATGTCGGCGTTGTTTACGATCCAAAGCGAATTTCGTTACGACATTGTCCGCAAAATATTTGAGGGCGGCATGGGGATTGTTTACGAGGCCGAACAACATGGGGCGCGCGGTTTTGTCAAACGAATCGCCATCAAAGTTATTCGCCAGCACTACGCCAGCCAGAAACTGTTCATCGAAAATTTCATCGGCGAGGCCAAGCTGGTGGCGGACCTCATCCACACCAACATTGTTCAGACGTATCATCTGGGCGAGGCGCGAGGGATTTACTTCATTGCCATGGAGCTGATCCGTGGGGTGAACCTCGAACAATTTGTGCAGCAGTTGCACGACAAAAACCGCGTCCTGCCCCTGGAACTGGCGGTGTTTATTGTGAGCCGGGTGGCGCGGGGGCTGGCATACGCCCACGCCAAGACGGACAAGGACGGGCGTCCCTTGGGCATTGTGCACCGGGACGTAAGCTTCAAAAACATCATGATTGCCTTTGAGGGCGATGTGAAGCTCAGCGATTTTGGCATTGCCAAGGCGCGCGGTTTTTTGACGGACAACGAGGGCGAGGTCATCGCCGGCAAGGCCGATTACATGAGCCCTGAGCAGGCGGATTTCAAGATCACCGACAAGCGGTCGGACATCTTTTCCGCGGGCATCGTCCTGGCCCAGCTCCTCCTGGGCTATAACATTTTCAAGGGCGAAAATCCGGAGGCTTCGCGCCAGAAGGTGCTGAAAATGCCCATCCCGGATTTTCGCAAGCTGGACCCGCGCATCAATGACCGGCTGAATGATATTCTGCATCGGGCCCTGGCCCGTGACTTGTCTCAGCGTTATCCCACGGCGGACGAGTTGCTCTATGACCTCGAACATTTCATTTACCACACCGGTTACGGGCCCACGAATGAGACCATTGGCCGCTACATCCGTGAGTTGTTTGGGCAGGCGCCGCCTTCCCCGGCCAGCGACACGGCGGTAACAATGGTGGTGGATCGCTCGGATAAATTCCCCACCCGGCTCTAATCAGACCGGGGCGTTTGGTTTTCACGGCGCATGAAAAAAACATCCCCTGCCCACACCGTCACGCTGGGGCTCATTCAAACGGCCTGCTCGCCTGACCCCCGCGAAAACACCGAGACGACTCTGGCTGCAGCGCGGCGGGCGGCGCGCTCCGGGGCCCAAATCATTTGCACGCAAGAATTGTATCGCTCACAATATTTCTGCCAGAGCGAGGACGCGCGTCATTTTGCGCTGGCCGAGCCTATTCCCGGCCCCAGCACCGAGGTCTGGCAACGGCTGGCGCGGCAACTGCGAGTGGTGGTGGTGGCATCCTTGTTTGAGCGGCGCGCTCCGGGGCTGTACCACAACACGGCCGTGGTGGTGGATGCTGACGGCGCCTGTTTGGGGTGCTACCGCAAAATGCATATTCCTGATGACCCGTTGTATTATGAGAAGTACTACTTCACGCCGGGGGATTTGGGGTATCGCGCATGGAAAACCAGGTATGGCAAAATTGGAGTGCTGATTTGCTGGGATCAATGGTATCCCGAAGCCGCCCGGCTTACGGCGCTGCAAGGCGCGGAAATTCTATTTTATCCCACCGCCATTGGCTGGCACCCGGCCGAGAAAGCGGCGGTGGGCCGGCAGCAGCATGAGGCGTGGGAAACCATTCAACGCGCCCATGCCATTGCCAACGGTTGCTATGTGGCGGCCGTGAATCGTGTGGGCCATGAGCGGCCCGCGGGCGGTGACGGGCTGGAGTTTTGGGGGCAAAGTTTTGTGGCCGGACCCGACGGCGCGGTGTTGGCGCGGGCCGCGGTGGACAAGCCTGAAAACTTGTTGGTCACAGTGGATTTGGCGCGGCTGGATGAAATCCGCACGGCCTGGCCATTTTTGCGGGATCGCCGCATTGATAGTTACGGCCCCATCACGCAGCGTTTTGGGGAAGGAGCATGAAAGTATGGGTTACCGGAGCCGGAGGGTTATTGGGCCAGGCCCTCATGGCGTTTGGGCCGCCCGCGCCCGATTGGGAGGTGCGCGGGTGGACGCATGAGGAATTGGAGCTGACCGATTACCGGGCGTTGCGGGAGGCTTTCAAGCGCGAACGTCCGGACCTGGTCATTCATGCAGCGGCCCTAAGTCGTCCGCGGGACTGTGAGGGTGACCCGGACCGTGCCTGGGCGGTGAATGTGGGGGTCACAGCGCTCCTGGCAGACCTGATGGGAGAGGGGCGGCTGATATTTATTTCCAGTGAGCAGGTCTTCGACGGGCGCAGTGGACCCTATGCCGAGAATGCCCCAGTGTGCCCCATCAATGTGTATGGGCAGACCAAGGCCGAGGCCGAGCGCCATGTGCTGGCTCGCCCGCAAAATGTGGTGGTGCGGCTGGCCCTGACTTATGGGCATTCGCGTGGCGGCCAACGCGCGTTTAATGAGGAATGGGAACAACGCTGGCGGCGGGGGGAAACTCTGCGGTTGTTCACGGATGAATACCGTTGTCCCATTCCGGCGCCGGTGGCGGCCCAAGCCTTGTGGGTGCTGGCGGCTGAACCCGGGGCACAAGGGATTTATCATCTGGCAGGCGCTGAGCGATTATCGCGATGGGAGATTGGCCAGTTGCTGGCGCAGCGCGTGCCGGGGGCCTTGTCCTTAATTCAACCCGCCACCCTGCAGGAATGGGTGGGTCCGCCGCGGCCACCGGATTTGTCGCTTACCTGTGAGCGGCTGCAAGCGCTGCTGCCTTTTGCCTTGCCAGCATTCTCAACGTGGTTGGCCGCCCATCCGCCGGCGGGCTGATTTTCAAAAGGTGGCCGGCGGCTGCCGCGCGGCCTCCAACTGTTGCAACAGCCGGCAGAGCGCGCCCAGCCGCGGGCACTCGGCACGGGCAGCACAGGCGCGGCGATAAGGCTCCAGAAAAAGAGCCTCCAATTCGAGCGGGCGCCCCTGGGCAAAATCCAGCAGGGTGCTGGCATAATAATCGCCCATCACTCGGGTGCGCTCGATGTTTTCGTCGGCCCAGCTTTCAGGAATGTCGAGCCCCTGTTTGCGGGCGGCGTGAATAACTTCGAGCATCAATTCCCTCACCAGCGCCAGCCAGCGCGGGTCCTCCAGGAGTGGCCGCGTGGGCAGGCAGGAACCCAAGGGACGGGAGGAATCCCAATGGCCATGAATGACCGCCTCATAACCGGCCGCGGCGGCCACACCCAGGCCATTAAAGGGAATGTTCCAGACCAGTTTTTTCCACAAGGCTAGATTCAAATCATCAATGACTTCGCAGGGGACGCCGCCCTGACGAAAGTGCGCGGCCAGCGCATGCGTGCGGGGCAGGGCGGGGCGCTGAAACTCACCCAGCATCACGCGGCCGTGAGCCAGATGGCGAATGATGCCGGGGGCGATGCGGTTGAGGCAGACAAAGCAGAGTCCGCCCAGCACTTTTTCCGGGCCGGCCAGCGCGGCCAGGGCTTCCACATTGCCCAGGCCGTTTTGCAGGGTGAGCAGCAACGTATCCGGCCCCAGCAGGGGAGGGAGCAACGCCGGATAGGCTTCACGGTTGGCGGTGGCTTTGAGCGCAATGACCACCAAATCGCAGGGGCCGATTTCTTCGGGACGCCGGGCGGCGTGCGGGTGGAAACTCCAGTCGCCCTGGACGCTTTGGATGTGCACGCCCTGGGCGGCCACTACGGCAAAATCGCTGCGCAGGAGAAAATGCGTCTCCACCCCCGTGCGATGCAGCAGCCCTCCGTAGAAGCTGCCGACCGCACCACAACCGACAACAGCGGCTTTCATGACCAAATCAGCGTGACAAACCGCGCCCTGCTGCGCTTGAAACCGGCGCGGGCCAAACGAAAAAGGCGCCCTGTGCCAACACAGAGCGCCGGTAAAAGGGCGGGAAAACTATTTCTTGCCCAGCACCGCGTCCTTGCACGCCTTGGCCACGCGGAACTTCACCACTTTCTTGGCCGGAATCTGGATGACCTCACCGGTGGCCGGATTGCGGCCCTGCCGCGCCTTGCGATTGACCAGCACCAACTTGCCAATGCCCGGCAGGGTGAAGGTGTTCTTGGCGTTTTTGTACGCCAGTTGAGCCAGCTCCACCAAAACGATGTTCGCTTGCTTTTTGGTGATGCCCGCCTTTTCAGCGAGTGCCGCCGCCAACGCCGACTTGGTAAGTGCTTTAGCCATAGTGATGCGAGTTTAATTGTGTTTGGTTGTTGTGTCTCTGTCGTCTTGACTCGGCGCTATTAAACGCTTTTAGGCGGGGGACGCAAGGGAAAAATCGCGGTTTTTTCAAGGTTTTGCCGCATAAAGCCTGCTTCCCTCCGGTGTCAATGCCGGGATCAACGCAACTTCTTGCGCAGGATTTTTGAGCGCCGTCCGCTTTGCTCATATTTTTCGCGCCGAGCCGGCGGCAAATCGTCGGGCGTGCCCTCCTGGAATCCGGCCTTGGACTGGAAATAAGCAAAGGCCTGCGTGGAGAGGGCGATGAGTTCCTCCAGCCCCAGCTCGCGCGCGCGGTTTTCCACAAACTGAATGAGTTTGCGGCCAATGCCCTGGTTTTCATGGGAGGGGCTGACACACAGGCAGGCCAGTTCCCCTTTTTTCTGCTCCTCATAAACATGGAGCGCCACACAGGCCACCGGGTTGCCGTCAATCTCGAACAGGTAATAGTCGCCCAGTTGTTTCTCAATCATGGGCCGGGTGCGTTTCACCAGCTCTTCCAGCTCCACCGATTTGCGGGTCAACAGCAGGATGGCGCGCACGTCCTTCTTCATGGCCCGCCGGATTTGCTGATATTCATTGGCGTAAATGAGGGTGCCAATGCCTTCGTTGGAAAAGACCTCGGCCAGCAATCCCTCATCCACCCGGCCGTTGATGATGTGCACGCGGGGGATGCCCTGCCGGCAGGCCTGAGCGGCGAAGAGCGCCTTTGAGAGGCATTCGGGCGCCACGTCCTGTTTGCGTAAGGCGAGGATGCTTTCCAGATCCGCCACGGGCATTTGCCTTATGAGCTGGCCGCGCATCATCAAGCCGTCGGTGGTGGTCAGAAAGACCAGCTTGACCGCCTTGAGCGCGGTGGCCACCTCCGAGGCCACTTGGTCGCTGTTGACCCGGAAGGTGTGACCGTCACCATCGAAGCCCAGCGGCGGCAGCACGGGAATGATGCCCTGCGCCAGCAAGGTTTGCAGCAGGTCCACATCCACCCGCTCAATCTTGCCGGTGAATTGATGATCCACGCCCTGCAAAATGCCCAGTGGATGGGCCACCAGGGCGTTGGGACAGGCGGCCCGCAAATCGTGTGTGGCGAGGCCTTCCAAAATTTCGTGGGTCAACCGGTTGGCAGCGGTGAGAGCCAGGCGCAAGGTGGCGCCATCCGTGATGCCTGAGCCTTCCAGGTCACTGGGGGTGATGCCCTGCTCGGCCGCCAGCTCGCGGATTTGCGCCGCCGCGCCATGGACCAGCACCACGCGGATGTTCAGCGAGCGCAAGACCGCCACATCCAGCAGCAGGTTGGCAAAATTTTCGTCCGTCACGATGGCGCCATCCACCGCCAGGACGAAGGTCTTTTCCCGAAACTGCGGGATGTACTGTAGAATGCCCCGTAGGTCCGTCGGTTTCACGGAATGCAGTATAGCGCACTTGAACGAAGAGCCACGAAAAAAATAGGGCGCCGGGGAAAAGGGGCCGCGGCGCTAGGCAGGCAGGAGTCCCAAGGTTTCCTCGTAAGCCCGCTGGAGTTTGTCCACCGTCTGGTCAATGAGGAAGCGCGCGCGAATGAGTTGCTGAGCCTTTTCAACGCCTGCATCCAGAGTACCCCATTCGGACATCAGCCGCCGCAGGGCTTGCGCCAGGAGCTGGGGCTGGCGGGGGGGTACCAGAAAGGCCGGGGATTCGAGGACTTGCTCAATGACGCCGACGCGAGTGCTGAGCAGCGGCACGCCGGCAAATAAAGTTTCCAGGGCGGCCATGCCGAAGCTTTCATGCCAACTGGTTTGGACGGCCAGATCGTATTGGCGGACCAGATCGCGGAATTGCTCCACCCGTCCCAGAAAGCGAAACTGGCCGCCGCTTAATCGCTCCAGCCGCAGGTTATTGCGGGCTGGGTCCGGGCGGTCGCCAGTAAAATCCCATTGGAGGGCCGGGAGGTGGCCGGCTTGTTGCAGCAACCAAAGAGCTTCGGTAAGGTCCGCCCAGCCTTTCCAGTCCAAGGGACTGCCGAGCACCAGGACTTTTGGGGGAAATTGCGCCGGGCGAGGTTTGGGCGGGCACTGCTCCGCGGCTTCCAGGCCATCATGGATGAGCAGGACGCCACGGCCCATGTCCCAGTGTTGCACACGCTGTTGCAACTCATCCCCCACCGCAATGACCAAATCAAACTCACGGCAGCCGTATTTATCATAGTCCTCGGCCCGCATCCCTGGGGAGCGGAGAAACACTGCGGCCGGCGTATGGAGGCGGCGGGCCAGGGTTAATGCCAGCAGGGCATCCCAGTGATCATTGGCATGGACCAGTTGGGGGTGGAAGCCCAGCCGCCGCAACTGGCTGGCGACCTGTCCGGCAAAGGCTTCATTCCGCCAGAGGCGTCCGGCCAGGGTGCGCGCCCCTGGAAAGGGATTCACAATGACGGGCACGCCCGCTGCACGGCAGGTTTGGGCGAGCCAGCCTTCGTCTTCGCAAACCAGGACGGGGCGCCATTTTTGCATCGAAGGATGGCGGAGCAGGCGGGCCAGGCAGGTTTGCGCGCCGGCGCGGTGCGTGCGCCTTTGCAGAAAGATGACGTGGCTGGCCATGACTTTTTCAGGCTGGGGGAGTGTTTTCTGCGCGCCGGGCAATTACATAAACATCGTCCCCCACCCAATAGCGGCCAAAAAGCGCGTTGCGCAAGGCGTAACTGAGACGGCGCACCAGCGAGGGTTTGCGGTCCGTATGTTCGCCTGATTCCACGACTTCCCAGCCGGTGCGGCGCAGTAATTTGGAGACGGCGGAGATGGGATAGGGCCGCACGTGCGTGGGGTCGCGCCAGAAATCTCCGACGGCCCGGCGGATATTGGCAATGTTGGGGGTCAGGATGACCATGGGCGCGCCGGGCGGCAACACGCGGTGCAGCAGCGCAAAGAGTTCTTCCACCTGAACTGGTGTGAAATGTTCAATGATGTGGGAAACGTGCGCGGCATCATAAGTGCCGGGGGACACAGTTTTCAGGTATTCAAAAAAGTTGCCTTGCACAACCTGGAGACCGCGTTGACGGCAAGCTTGCGCCAGTTCGACATCCAGCTCTACGCCAGTGCCGGGGATGCCCGCTTCCTTAAGAAGTTCAAGGAAATGGCCCTGGCCGGAGGCGATGTCCACGACCGACTTCCGGCCCTGGAAGTGTTTAAGGAAGGGGGCAAAGTAGCGCCGGGCAACCTCTCGTTCGCGTGGGTCGGGAATGTGCATAGGGTCTTTATTCAAGGGGATGGTGCAGGCGCTTCGATTTGCCCGTTCAAACACGCCGCAATTTTTTGGCGCATTTGTTGAGCCTCGGAAGGGCGGATGCCTTTGCACTGGCTGAAGTATTTGACGCGGTAGCGCCCGGGCCACAGCCAATGTTTGACGACCAGGGAAGGGTCGTAATGGTAGGGTTGATCCAGGGCGTGGGTAAGCTTCCATTTCCAGGCGCGGCGGCGGTCTGTCCAGTCCAGTTGTGTCCAGTCTGGTTCAGAGGCACGGGCCAGCGTTTCCGCTATCAACCGGGCCAGCGTTTCCGCCGAATGTCCATTCGGGGAATGACACCATTTGGCGAGGTGGGCGCGTCGTTTGGCTTTCAGTTCCTCTGGCACCCCCTGTTGCAGCGCCGCGTTGACCAGCGCTGGCAGATCGGCGGGGTGGGAACAATGGACATTGCAAGCGGAGGGTTCCGCGCAATACCAAAGCGGGTTTTGTTCCAGCAGCAATTCAATGGTGGGTTTGCCGGCAATCCAACTTTCCAAGGCGGTGGTGCAGGTCTCGCAGGAAATTTCCACGTCGCACCCCAGGATTAGCGAAGTGATGTTGCTCAAGGCGTCCACGCGCACCTGGCGCTGCCAGTGCTCCGGCAAGGTGCCCAGCCAGCGAAGGTAAAAGGAGGCATCCTCCCGCGGATGCGGACGAAGCACGATTTCGTAAGCATCCCTTTCCAGGAGGGCTTGAAGGAAAGCCAGCACCTTTTGGCGGCCCTTGAAATGGGCCTCAATGGCCTGCCAATAGTTGCGGTACAACGGGATGCGGTCTTTCCAGGCGGCAAAGAATTTGTCGCCTTCACTGCGGGGAAGCTCCCAATAATGAGCGGTGGCAAAATTGGTGCATAGGAGAATCACAGGACGCTGGCCGGGAGGGCGGGGCAGTGGGGCGTAGAGACGCGACCAGGGCTCGAAATAAAAATCGAAGCGCGGCACGCCAATGACCTCAATGCGGGTCTGCGCCTGACCGCCATGCTCGCGCAGCGCTTGGGCATGCACATGGTTCCAGCAAAAGAAACAGTCAATGTGCGCCTGGGCATGATACCTGCCAGAGTTGAACACCAAATCATCGTGGTTGTAAAAGATGCCCTCATTTGGCAGGACCGCGGTGAGAACGCCCAGGGCATGGAGCCGCCGGGAATAAGCGGCCAGATGGCTGGCGGTAAGGTGATTGAACACAATCATGCGCGGCCGGTGGGCGGCCAGGACTCCCTGGTAGGCCTCCAACGGCTCCAGCCGCGCGTTGAGGCCGTGTTTTTCCAGGTGATGGGCCAGCAGGGCGGCCACGGGTAAATCTCTGACCTTGCTGTCCACCAGCAAGACGACGCACGGTTGAGCGGGCGCGGAAGGCATAAGCCAAGGGGCTATAGGGGTGTGGTCTGCCGCACCGGGATGCCGTGGCTGGCCAAAAAGGCCTTGGCTTCCTTGGGCGTTTGTTCGGTGAAATGAAACATGCTGGCCGCGGCCACTGCCGCAGCTCCTCTTTGCAGGGCGGCGAGCATGTGCGCGTAAGTACCGGCCCCGCCGCTGGCGATGACGGGGATGTTCACGGCACGGGCCACCAGCTCGACCAGTTCCAAATCATACCCTTCAAAGCTTCCATCGCGTTCCACTCGCGTGAGCAGAATCTCACCGGCGCCCAGCGCCTCCAGATGTTTCGCCCAGACCGCCGGTTCCTGGCCGGTGGGCGTCTGACCGCAATGCCGGAAACATTCATAGCGACCATCTGGATGGCGGCGCACATCCACCGAAACGACAATGCATTGTGAGCCGAATTGCCGTGATCCCTGTTGCACCAGTTCCGGGTGGTCATAAGCGGCCGAATTGATGGCGACTTTGTCGGCCCCGGCTTCCAGTAATTTCTGCATGTGTTCCAAGGCACGCACGCCGCCGCCCACGGTCAACGGGACGAAACATTCCGCCGAGTATTCGGCCACCGACTCATAATCCGGTTCGCGCTGTTCGCGGGTGGCGGTGATGTCCAGGAGCACCAGTTCATCCACTTCGCGGGTGTTATACACCTTGATGGCGGGCAAGACCGTGCCCACGCGCCGCCAACTGTCGAAGGCCACGCCTTTCACCAGGCCGGCGCCTTTCCACAGCAGGGTGGGGATGACACGCGCTTTAAGCATTTTCGGAGGGGAAGGCCAAAAAATTCCTTAATAACTGAAAGCCCGGCCGGCCGCTTTTTTCTGGATGAAACTGAACCCCCAAGATGTTGGGTGTGCCCACAGCGGAAACAAACCCGCCCGCATAAGGTGTGGTGGCCAGCCGCGTCTCGTCCTGGGCAGCAGCCAGATGGTAACTATGCACGAAATAAAAGTCCGTGCCGTGGGGAATGCCTTCCCATAACCAATGCGGGCGAGCGGGGTGGACTGCATTCCAGCCGACATGCGGCAGCCGTTCGCGTGGCGGTTGGACTTTTAAGCGGGTGACGTGGCCGGGAATAAATCCCAGACCTGAAGTCAGGCCGCCCTCCTCTCCGCTGTCGGCCAGCAGTTGCATGCCCAGGCAAATACCGAGCAGGCGCACACGCGGATTGGCCAGCGCCTGGCGCAGGGGCGCCACCCAGCCGCCTTCCTGCAAACGGCCCATGCCGGTGGCAAAAGCGCCCACGCCCGGCAGGATGATGCGGTCGGCCCAGTCCAGCTCTTCTGGGCGGGTGGAGAGCCGGACCTCGGCGCCGCATTCCTCCAAGGCCCGGCGGACGCTGCCGAGGTTGCCCATGCCGACATTGATGACCAGCGCCTTCAAGGGTTGTCGTAATTAATCTTGGTCAGGTTGCCGTGTTTATCCTTGATTAGATTCCCATGGGCGTCCTTGAGGAAGAGTTTTTTGTTGGTGAAACGGTCGCAAATCTTGATGAACTCCTCCACCGTCAGGTCCAGCGGTTCGAGGATTTTTTCCAGCGGCTTGCCGAGGTAGCTCCAGGGGAACTTGCCGTCGTGCATCCGCACCAGTTCGATGGCATCCTGGCGGGAGATGCGCCCGCGGCGCACGTGCAGACAGGCCAGATCCGTGGCCCGGCCAAAACCAAACTTCAGGAACTTGAAATAATCGTGGATGCCCGTCTGGTGGTTGTCCAGGTTCTCGTAATTCACCAGGCTGCCTTCCACAGTCGTGTGGTAGGTGGTGAAGCCATGGGCCTGCGAGAGAAGGGCATTGGAATAACCGTCCCAGGGCAGGTAATAGCCCAGGAACAAACCAGTGACACCCACGCGCTTCAGGTCTTCATCCGAGGGATAGGTGTAGGGAATCAGGTCGCGGGCTTGCAAACCTTCCAATCCGATTAAATCCGATACGCGCAGCCCCAGCAGTCCGCCAAATTCCTCCAGCCAGCGGCGGTCCAGCGTGTTGTTTTCGGCTGCAGAGGCTGGCCCGCCGTATTCGTTTTGGGAGTTTTCCCCCCAGATGATGAGGGGCACGTTCATCTGGACGGCCACCCGCACCGGGATGGTGAAAATGCCCACATGCTCCGGCCACGAAATATCGCCCACCTGCATCAAACCGATGCGGTTGAGTTTGCGCCGCACGACTGGATTGGGGGAGAACTCCACATAGTCCACCCCCTGGTTTTTCAGGTTCTGGATGTTTTTACGGCCGATGTCCGAGAGGTCGCAGGTGGTGGCGGTGACGCAGAGCGGGTTCAGACCAAGCTGCTTCATGCGCACCACCTGGAAGGTGCTGTCCTTGCCGCCACTGACGGGGATGAGGCAATCCCAGTTCCGCCCGTCTTTCGAGCGATAGCGGTCCAGGATTTGCAGGAGCTCTTTTTTCCGGGCGTCCCAGTCAATGGCCTTGCGACGCTCGAAGCTGCGGCAGGCGTTGCAGACGCCTTCTTCATCCAGAAACAAGTCCGGCTTGGTGTCCGGCATGACACAACGTTTGCAGTACCTCAACATAAACTCTCTGAACCATTATTAAATCGCGGTGTTCCCCGCGGTTTTCTCCAGCAGGAACCAGGTTAAATCATCCTGTGGATGCGCCGGGTCCCGGCGATAAACAAATCCATAATCCACCAGGCGCAAGTCAGGAAACCGGTCCAGCAATTCCCCGGCAAAATCCCGCTTGAACAGGCGATCCAGGTGACCGCGATAGGGCACGCTCACCGGGGTCGGATTGTAGTATTCTGCCAGCGCCACATAACGGCGGCTGGCCCGGTACATCAAATCATACACCTTGGGCAGTTGCTCGGGAGCAATATGAATCAGGACGCCTTTGGTGAAGACCAAATCATAGGCTCGCGGGGGTTGAAACTCCAGGAGGGACTCGTGGAATACCTCCACCTCGGGCAGGCGCCGCAGGTGGGAGACCGCCTCGGGATTGATTTCCACGGCAGCCAGATGCGCCTCGGGCAGAAGTTGCCGCAAGGCCACCAGATTCAACCCGATGTTGGCGCCCAGTTCCAATATGCTCGCCGGTGGGCTGGCTTTGGCCAGCAACCGCTGAAACAGGCTGGCGTTGCTGGCCACCAGCCGTTCGCCCTGGTTGCGTTGTGTATAATCGCTGCCAAAGGCGCCCGCCCAAAAGGCTTCCTGGGGTGTTTGATACCCGGACATGATGATGTTGTCTCTCGCCTGGCGGCTTCATGATTGCCACACCGTGCTGGCAAATTGCCGCCCTCTGGCGCAGTACTAAACCAAAGCCCGCTTCATGGCGCCATGAAATTTTTAGAGGGCGGGGCCTGACTTGCGGCGAAGTGGGTTCGGCGAAACTGAAAAGGCCTCACTCTTTCTGCCGGACGGACGCGTTAAGCTGTGCCAGGTCAGGGCGGGCTTGAAGCCATTCCAGAACCTGGCGGGTAGTAAAGGGTTGTTCCGTCCGATATAAGGCCTGATAAATCGCTTCAATCAATGCCCAGTCTTCGGGGGTGTCCAGCGTCCAGCGATACTGTGACCAGTCTTCGGGGGCGCGGTAAGAATGGAGCCGGAATTTTTCAGGGTGCTGGTAGAGATAGGGCGTCACATGCTCCCGCTCCCGGGGCAGGTGAGCCTCACGGTGGGCCTGGTCAAGCGCCGCAAAAGTGAAAATCTCGGCATCCAAACCCCGTGGGTAGCGGCGCTCCAGGACGTTGCTCAGATAATCCACCCGTATTTCCGGGGTATTGGCCTCCAGGAAGACTCTTAGCATATCGTCCAACAGCCAGCCATCAAACAACGGACAATCGGCGGTGATGCGCACGACCACCTCCGCCCCCGCTGCGGCGGCCGCGCCATGAAAGCGCGCAAGCACGTCGTCTTCGCTGCCGCGGTAACAAGGGACATTCCATGCTGCACAGGCCTGGGCGATGGCATCATCTGCGGCGCGGGTGGAGGTGGCCACCCACAGACTCTCCAGCCGCCGGGCAAGACGTACCCGGTTGCAGACATGGCGCAGCACCGGTTGGCCACATAACGTCCGCAGGACTTTTCCGGGCAGCCGGGTGCTGCCCATGCGTGCTTGAATGATGGCCACCACTTTCATGGGGAACAAGGTTTGCCGTGGAAATATGTTTGCTCGATTTGCGGAATGCCTTCGTGGGTCAATCGCACCAGGCAGAAATTCGCCGGTTGTCCGGGGATTAAATCCGCTTTCAAGCCGGCGAATGCCGCAGGGACCCGCGAGGCACGCAACCAGGCTTCGGCCCAGGGCGCTTGCAGCATGTGTGCGGCTCGCTGCACGGCCAGAATGGGCCGCAGGGCCGAGCCAGCAAAATAAGGAGTGCCGGGCAGGCGCACTACCAGGTCCTCCCCCACCTCCACCTGCAATTGGCCTAATGTGTATTTGCCCGGCGGAGCGGCCGCCGCAGCCATGGCGTCGGTGGTGTAATAAATCCGCCCGGGCGGCAGCCATTGGTGCAACAGGCGGAACAGCGCCGGGCTGACATGCACGCCATCCGCAATCAAACCCACGTAACGCTCCACCCCTGGCGGGGCGGGACGCGCCAGGGAGCTGGAAAGCGCCCGCCAAAGAATGTTGTCGTGCCGGTCCAGTTGCCGGGGGCAGCCGTTGGCCAAATGGGTAAATCCCACCGCGCCTGCGGCCAGCGCGGCGTCGAGCAGGCGCGCACTGGCATCGGTATGCCCCAGACTGACGCGGATGCCCATTCCTGCGGCTTTGCGAATGGCGGTCAAACTTCCGGCGCGTTCCGGGGCCAGCGTCACCACCAGGGGGTCAGGCTCAGTCAGGCGGCGCAGCTCGGCCAGCATCTCCGGCGAGGGGTCCAGCATCAACGCGGGATGATGCGCCCCGCAAAAGCCGGGCTTATCTGAGAGAAAAGGGCCTTCGATATGCCAGCCGGCAATGGCTGCCTGCAGCTCGGGCTGGCTGCGCCGCAGCGCCACGCAATGCCGCAGACGCCGGACCAGGGCGGGCCAGGCATCCGTAATCAACGTCAACAGAAAACGGGCACAACCGTCCCGTCGCAGACGGCGGGCAGCTTCCAACAGCGCCTCAACACTTAACCCGTCCTGCTGGAAGTCTATGCCTGCGTAACCGTTGACCTGCGGGTCAAACAAGGCTGGCGCAAGGTAAAGTTCGGGATGTCCCCCCTTTTTGACGCATTCGCTTTCAGTAATCAGGCCGTTTTCCCACGAAAGCCGCCAGCACACGCCCCGGCGGTAGTGCCGTGCCACCACACTGCCGCGGGTTGGGAAAAGCCGGGGGTTTTTCATGCCTTTTGGGGGGTGGCGGCCGCCGCCGGCGTGGTTTTCACTTCCGCCCGATACAGCGCCTCCACCACGTTGCGAATGAATTGCTCGTCGCTCAAACCTTCCCAGACCTCCGCTGGGAAGGAGACCTTCTGGGCAAAATGCGCTGCCAATTCGCGAAACAGTTCCACCCTTTGTTCTGGCGTAAATTCCTCCCGCCGCAACACAGCCTGCAAGGCCAGGGCGGCCTCGCTGGGGGTGGTTTTCTGGCGTAAGCGGGCCAGCAAATGGGGATAACGCCGCAGGGAATTAAACTTGCCGGTGCGGATTTGCTCCAGGTCCGGTTGCGAAAACTTGGGAGTGCGAATGACCACCGTGCCTGCGGCCATGTCCCCCAAGCGCTGATAGCGGGGGGATAAAAGACACACCAGCCCGCCCAACAGATAGAACAACGGCAGGGAGTCCACCGCCCGCAAGACGTTGCGCAGGAAGACCTGGTAAAATTGCAGACGCAATCCCTGGGCATCCACGACCCGCAGGCGCAGGATTTTTTTGCCCAGGGTTTGTCCGCGCCAAAACCATTCCAAAACCATGCCGTAGCCAGTGGATACGACCAACCAGCTCAGAATGCGCAGCGCCTGCCCGAAGTCTGGCGAAAACAATCCCAGGATGGCGATGATTTTGAGGAGGGCGGCAGTGGCCGCCAAAATCACCAGGCCATCCAGCATCCAGGCCACCATGCGGGGCAGGGGACTGGCCAGCGGCAAACTAAAGGCGACACCTTCCGGTGTTTTAATCCAGAGCTGTTGAATGGCCATGGACCCGTTCATGTGGCAGGGTTTGCCTCCTTGGCCGGCTTTCGTCCGCTGCGGGCCAGAAAGACCATTAACAGGGCCAATTGCACCATGCCAAAAGCAATTTTCAGCGCATAAGGCATATATGGCTGATGGTATTGGCTGAGGAAGGACTCCACCAAGCCAGCCCAAATCAACAGCAGAATGACGCCGCCGGCCAGGGTAAGCACTTGCGGTCCGGCAGCCCGTACGCGCCGGGCCAGCGGCTCACGGCGGCCGCGTCCAATCAAGGCGCCCGCCAGCACCAGGCCGGCCTGGCCGGCTATGAGTATGGCCGGAATTTCCACGGAGCCGTGGGGCAGCAGCCAACCCAAAAGAAAAGCCGCCTGGCCATCCTGGAGGTAATCCACCGTGATGGCGCCCAGGGCCACGCCATTATAAAAGAGCAAGACCACGGTTCCCAGCCCGTAGGTCATGCCCAGGGCCAGGGTGAACAGAGCGACCTTGGTGTTATTGGCGATTAAATAGGAGGAAAACGTCATGTGACTGCCGGCAATGTTCTGCAACTCTCCCGATTCCTCGCGCGCCACCCGTTCGCTTGGACGCCATTGGTCATGGCCAAAGGGCATGGTGACAAAGCGCGATTGCGGGTCCAACACCGTCGCCAGCCCGCCCAGGAGCACTCCCGCCAGGGTAATGAGCAGAGCCAGCCGAAATGCGTTCCAATGCTGGCGAAAAGTCAGCGGGAACGTTTGCGTGAGCCAACGCCAGGGATGCCATACGCGACTGCGGCTGCGGGTTTCGTGGATTTCCGCGTAAGCCCGTGCCACCAGGCTCTCCAAGTATTGCCGGATTTCCGGCTCCGCCGCGTAAGTGCGCAATCTCACCAGGTCCGAGGACGTGCGCTCATAGAGGTAATGGAGCCGTTGCAACTCCATCAAGCTGATGGCCTCAGCCTCGGTGTGTTCCAGCCGCCGCAGACGTTCCTCCAATTCGCGCCAGCAGGGCTGTTCGGCCTCCAAGAAGCGCTGGAGGTCAATAATCATGGCGCAAAAGCCTGGCGCAAGGCGGGGGTTGACCGGGCGGCGGCATTGGTGCGCACCAGTTTTTCCTCTCGCACCAGATATTCGGCGAAGGCCCGCAAAAGGCCCTGTGCCACATGGGATTCCACGTTGCCCTGGGGTTGCGTGCCCAGCACCGCGCCCAGCAGGCCGCCGCCGCGCAACATGGCATTGGCGTAAGCCTCCTGCAACTTGGACTCACGGCCGGCCCGCTCCACGATTTCGACCAAGCCTTGGGAAAGCGCCTCCCCTTGGCTGCTAAGCAACAGGCGGGTGGCCGCATCTGGCTCGCCGCGAATGACCTCCACAGGATTGCTGTGCTGAACCGCTCCCGCGTATTTGAGGAGCAGACCTGCCGCCTCTGGCACTGCTCGCTCGGCGGTGAGATTCATGGCTTGCAGCAGGGCTTCGCCGCGTTTGCGGTCAAATACCGTCACGCCGGCGGGAATGGCAATTTGATGTGCGGCGTTGCTGGTGAAAGCCCCCGGTTTGGACAACACATTGGAAGCTGCGGTGATTCCTTGCGTCAGCAAATCACGTATGGCCTGCAGTTGGGCTGCCCTCACTTGCGCCAGGTCCGGGGTGGCAGGTTTGGCGGCGGGCGGCGGTGGCAGGGCGGGCAGGGCTTGCGGGGTTACTGGGGTGAGCAACTGGCCGGCGGCATTATAGTAATTAGTGACGCGGGTGATGTTGGTCACCACCACGAAATTGGTCACAATGACCATATTGGTTTTGATTTCCACGTTGGTGGTGACCAGCATGAAGGCGGGTTTGACATCCAGCACGGCCGGCGGATTTTGGGCCAGTGCCCAAGGGAGTTGCAGACCCATGGCAGCGAGCCAGGCCAGGGTGAAGAAGGATTTTCGCGACATATTCAAGGCCATCACGCCAGCCAGCTTAGCCGGTTTTAGCCTCCGGCTCAATCCTTCTTTCAACGAAGCTGGGAACACGCTTTGGGAAGGAATGCAAACCCGGCCAGCGGACCGGTGACGGACAGGAAAAATTTTTGAAAAAAAGTCTTGCGCCCCAAGGGCTAATACGCTACTTCTATGCGCCGGTAACCTGATTACAACCCAAATACACCGTATGTTGGCGAAGTTTTTTGCCATGAAAAACAATTGTGGTGTCGTGTCGGCGCACAAGATTTTAACGTTGGTCAAGTCCCCCATCCAAGGAACTCCTATGACGTACCCTAAAATGCTCAAAACACTGGCGGCTGCCGCGGTATTCACCGGTTGGGCGGCCATGGCTCAGGTGGCACAGGTGCCATTCACGCTGGCCCACGTGGGCGGTAACCCTGTGGGATCAGTGGTCAGCAATGCCCCCAATCACATCACGCTCTATGCCGCGGGCAACGACATCTGGGACATGCAGGATGAATTCACCTTTCTTTATCTGCAGGTAACTGGGGACTTCGACATCAAAATACGCGTCGCCTCCATGGAGGTGACCGCCCGCTGGCCCAAGGCGGGCATCATGGCGCGTCCTTCGCTGGATGTTTCCAGCAAGATGGTGTTCTCCAAGGCGACGCCATCAGGTCCAATTGTGGGGAATGATGGCAACCCGACCAGCAATTGCGGCCAAAGCCAGGGCGTGGGTGACTTGTCGCTCATGTACCGCACATGGAGGGCGGGCGAAGCCGGCAATGGCGGTCAGCATGAGGACCGCATTGTGCCGGGGGACGGCAATCATCCGACCTATCAATGGGTGCGCCTGCAACGGGTGGGCAGCGTGTTTCGGGGGTACGCCAGCATGGACGGCGTGAACTGGGTGGGGCCGCAAACCCAGGACACTTACAACTGGCCCAGCACCGTGGGCGGCAACGACAACGACCCGTTCCCCAATACCATTTATGTAGGCATCGCGGGCAGCCGTCATGGTTGCGCCGGGGAAACTGGCAATGAGACCGCCACCACCCAGATTTACGACAACCCCGAGGATCCAGTGATTATTACCGTGCAACCGGCACCGGTGAGCGTGACCTCGCCCGGCGGCAGCGTGACCTTGCGCACCGTGGCGATGGGCTGGCCGGTCTATCTGGTTTATCAGTGGAAATTGAACGGGGTGGACATTCCGAACGCGACCAACACCACTTATACCTTTACTGCACCGGGGGCTTCTGATTCGACCAATATCCTGACTTGCGTGGTGAGCAACACCTACAACGGCACGGTGGCCACCAGCGCCAACGCCGAAGTGCGCGCCACCAAAGGCCCGCGCATCGCCGCCGTCAGCAATCCGGGTTACGGTGTGCTGTTCATTGATTTGAACAAGCCATTGGCCAACCTGCAAAGCGTGGACGATGCGGTGGCCCAGATTCCCAATTATTGCTATCTTTTCTCCAACGCCCCGCCAAGTCAGGTGGCCGTCATTGGTGCGCCGGGCAATCTTCCGGCTGCCTTTACCACAGCCTCATTGGCCAACAACCGGACGCGTATCATTTTGAATTATGTGAATTATAACATCGCAATCGGTCACCCCTATTTCGTGGAATTTGACCCGACGGTGGGCATTGATTTGCAGGACAATGACGGTAATAACATGTTCTCCAACCTTTCTAATGATGATTTGCGCAGCCCCATCTTTACGCGCACGGTGGGCCCCATGCAGGCCTTGAGCGCGCGCGGCAATGTCAGCTTGCGCGGCATCCTGATTTCGTTCAACCAAGCCTTGGCGGGCGACTTGGCCAATGCCCAGAATCCGGCGAACTACACGGTCAACAACGGGGTGAATGTCATTTCGGCCACCGTGATGCCGAATGGGACCGACGTGCTGTTGTACACCACGATGCAAGACCCGGTGACCAGCTACACGGTAACAGTGCAGAACATTGCCGACATGGTGCCCACCCCGCTCAATTTCACGACCCCGATTTCCATCCCGGGTTATGTGTTGAGCAAACGGTATGATAACGATCGGAGCCTGGCTGATTTGAAAATCTATGCAGCGAACAACCCGCCGGCGGCGGCCAACTTCGTTCCGTGGTTTGAATACCCGGATGACGGGCGTGATAATTTCCAAGCCATTATTACAGGGTGGATTGTGCCGGCCGCCTCTGGCAGCTATCGGTTCTACGCGGTGGGGGACGATGACAATGAGTTCTGGCTCAGCCCGGATGACAATC
Organism: Fontisphaera persica; assembly: GCF_024832785.1. Taxonomy (GTDB): domain Bacteria; phylum Verrucomicrobiota; class Verrucomicrobiia; order Limisphaerales; family Fontisphaeraceae; genus Fontisphaera; species Fontisphaera persica. Next base: position 1,905,424 of record NZ_CP116615.1, on the reverse strand, counting down.
CGGCCAATCGCGTGCTGCTGACGCGGCAGAGCGGATGGACGGGCTTCCGCAACTACAACAAGTTCCAAGGGGGTGAAGGTGGTGCTGACCCGAATGCCCGTTCGGCTCCGGTTCAGTTGTATCGCGGCATGGCCTATTCCGCGGAAGTGCTCTTCCGTGATGGCACCGGCGGCGGCCACGTTTCTGTGGGTTATAACACCGGAGATGATTTGCCGACGGGCCCGATTCAAGGGCAGGAAATCGCTTACGGAGCCCAGCCGGGCGGTCCGACGACCGTTGCCTTCACGCAGCACCCCCAGAATACCAATCAATACGCCGGTCTGCGGGTGACCTTTACCGTTGCCGCAACTGGAGCCAATCCCACCGGCCCCATCGTTTACCAGTGGCAAAGTGGTGGGGTGGGAGCTTGGACCAATATTCCGGGCGCCAACGCTGCCAGCTACCAGACGCCGGTATTGTCCATGTCGGATAATGGCAAGCAATATCGTTGTGTGGCAGTGAACCTCGGAGGATCCCTGGCCCAGGCAATTAGCTCAGTGGCAACGTTGACGGTGCAGGAAGACACCATTGCCCCTGTGCTCCTGTCGGCCGAAGCATATCAAGGCTTCCGCAAGGTGCGGGTGGTCTTCAGCGAGCCGGTGGAGCCTACCACTGCGGAAAACCCTGCCAACTACGCGATCAGTGGTGGAATCACCGTCTTGAGTGCCGCTCGCACGGGCGACGGCTCGGTGGTGATTTTGGACACCTCACTTCAGGACATCGCCACCCAGTACACCTTGACGGTGAACAATGTGGATGACTTCTCGCCGTTGAGTGGAGCCATTGCGCCCAATTCCACCGCCAACTTCACCAGTTTCATGCTGATACCCGGCAAGGTGAAGGATGAGGCATTCACGGGAATTGGCGGTTCCGGCATCAACGATTTGAAGAACAACTCGAAATACATTAATAACCAGCCGGATACAGTGGGGTATCGTGGCGGTTTTGATGTGCCGGATGAAGGCATGGATAACTATGGGCGCCGGCTGTCCGCTTTCATCATCCCGCCCACCAATGGCAACTATCGGTTCTACATGGCCAGCGATGATGATTCGGAGTTCTACCTCAGCACCGATGACAATCCGGCCAACAAGACCATGCGCGCCAACCTGTATGGATGGACAGATTATCGTGCTTATGATGTATGGCAAACTTCGCGCGGGGGTGGCACCTACCCCAGCGCCCGCTCAGAGGCCATCGCCTTGGAAGGGGGCAAGCTCTATTATGCGGAGGCCATCATGAAGGAAGGCGGCGGAGGTGACCATATTGCTGTGGCCATGGCCCCCGAGGGCTCGCAACCGGGCAATGGCAGCCCTGGCATGATTGGCTGGGGTCTGTTCCCAGTGACTGCGGGTCCAACCACCGTGACCATCACCACGCAGCCTCAAGATAGGACTGGCTATGAAAATGCCCGCGCCACCTTCACCTGCGTGGCCCAGGGCAGCAACCCCAGCCAGGTGGGTTATCAATGGCAAGTTTTGCGCGGAGGCACTTGGTTGATGATTCCTGGCGCCGTTTCCTCCACATATCAGACACCTGTGCTCACGTTGGCTGATAATGGTACGCAATTCCGCTGCCTGGTATATAATCCAGGCGGTAACATGGCGCAGCGAGTGAGCGCCGTTGCCACCCTGACCGTGCTCGTGGACTCGGTGCCGCCGACGGTGGAAAGCGTTAGCGCCACCCCGGTGCCGAACAAGGTGTTGGTGCGGTTTGGGGAGGCTGTTCCGTATGGGTGGGACAGCACCAGCGCGTATACGCTGATGGATGGTGCCAACAGTTACAATCCAGTGGAAGTCGTGGATTTGGGTGACACTACCGGCTTCCTGCTTACCTTCAGTGGCGTAAGCCTGAATGCCAATCAACAGTACACCTTGCGAGTGGAAAATGTGTACGACCAGGGCTTTAACCTGTTGGAGACCACCAACCTGACCTTTACCGGCTGGCACACGCAGCCCGGTTTTGTGCAACGGCAGGTCTTCACCGGCAATTCAAGCGCGGCCAACAACTTCACCATCATTACCAACAACTCGAAGTTCCCGTACTTCCCGGATTCGGTGACGATGATGGATACCGCTTATTCGCCGAAGAATTACGGTGACTACTACAGTATCCGCATGATTGGCTGGTTCATCCCGCCGGAAACTGCAGTGTACAACTTCCGCGCCGAGGCGGATGACTCCGCCTGGCTGCTCATGAGCCTGTCGCCGGTCCATCCGGCCCATCCGGCCAATGCAGCCACCGTAATCCGGTTGGAGGGTGGTTGCGCGGCTTGCAATGAGCCGGGCAACTGGAGCGGCCCTGTGTCGCTGGTGGGCGGCGTGCCGTACTACTTCGAACTGCTGATGCAGGAAGGCGGTGGCGGCGACTACGTGAGTTTGGCCTTCCGCAATAACGCCAATTATCAGACAGCTCCAGGATTATACCGCGACACGGACAACCGCGGCAATTTCACCAATCAGTTCATCGCCTGGGCATTGGTGCCGGACTACAAATACTTTGGTTTGCAACCCGTCAATATCACGGTTTCGGACGGCAATCCAGGAACAGTGGTGGCAGCAGTGCATCCATATGCGCAGCCGGCCACCTATCAGTGGCAGAGGTTTGATGGTACTGCCTGGCAGAATGTAGCGGGTGCAACCAATGCGTCCTACACCAAGATTATGCGTCCATCCACCGATCAGGGTGCCCAGTATCGCTGCGTCGCCACCTTCGTGGATGGCACCACGGCCACCAGTGCAGTGGCCACCGTGACGGTTTTGGCGGATACCACCCCGCCTACCGTGGCTTACATTGGCGGCTCGGTGAATTACCAGCAAATCATGGTGCGCTTCAGCGAGCGCATGGATGCTGCCTCGGTGGCGGCGGGGACCTACACCCTGACCGATGCGCTCAACAATGTGGTGCCGGTGCTTGGGGCAAGCCTCATGCCGGATGCCATTACTGCCATCTTGACCACCACGCCGCAGGAGCCGGGCGCGGTCTATACTCTGACACTGAATAATGTGCGTGATGCTAGTGAAAATGCGAATGCTGTCAGCCCCAACATTGCGACTTATACTAATGCGGTTTACGCAGACGGCATTTACCTGCGGCGTTATGACGGCTTCGGCGGCACGACCCTGCCGGCGTTGACGAACAACGTGAACTTCCCCAACAACCCCAGTTTCCGCAGCATCTTGGGCGATGCCAATTATCGCCCCAGCATGGACAATTATGGCGCCTTGATGTCGGGCGTCTTTGTGCCGCCTACGACCGGCAACTACAAGTTCTGGCTGCGCAACGACGATGATGCGGGTGCCTTTTTGGGCACGACCATGGATTACAGCAGCCGTCAGTTTGTAGCCTTCCGCGGCTGCTGCAACGACGGATGGAATGACGGGGCTAATACCCTGCCCAATGACCAGGCGGTTAAATTCTTGATTGCCGGATTCCCGTATTACTGGGAAGCCATGGTCAAGGAAGGTGGTGGTGGTGACTACTTGGAAGTGGGTTACACCACGGGGGCCTCAGTGCTGAGTGGCGGCGCAGCGGTGCGCATCCCACGCACGATGGTTTATCAATATGGATTCATCAATCCAGCAATCACCCTTACCACCCAGCCGCAGAGCGTGACCACCAATGTCGGCGCGACGGTTACTCTGTCGGTCGCTGCTTCAGGTTCACCGTTCTACACTCTGTACCAATGGCAGCGCAATGGCGTGAATATCCTGGGAGCGCGAAGTGATTCCTATACCACCCCGGCGCTGTCCTTCCTGGACAATGGCGTTCAGTATCGCTGCTTGATTGTGCGCAGCGACGGCGCGCAAGTGTCCCAAACTGCTGTGATTAACGTGAACCCCACGGAAAGCAATCCGCTGGTGTTGCAGCGCGGTCACAGCCTCAACGGCAAAGTGGTAGGCTTGGTGTTCAATGATGCCGTGGCCATCGGTACATTGACCAACCTGGCCCAAATTCAGATTAACACGCTGGGTTCGCCGGTGGATATGCGGCCGGTGACCGGGGCTGGTGATGTGGTGACCGGCTTCGGCGGCACCTGGCCGGGGAATGAGCATCCGGGCTTGGCGGTGGACGGCTTGTTGCGCACGAAGTACCTGAACTTCGGCAAGCTCAACACCGGCTTCATCGTGCAGCTCGGCGCAGGCGCCAAGGTGGTGAAGGCCGTGCGCTTCACCTCGGCGAACGACGCGCCCGAGCGTGACCCGATTGACTTCATCCTCGAAGGGTCCAATGACGGTTCAAGCTGGACGGTGATTACCAATTCGCCGCTGGCGGCATTCCAGTCCCGCGGTTGGTCGCAGTTGGTGCCTGTACCCAATAACACCGCGTATGGTTACTATCGGGTTACCTTCCCGAATGTGGCCAACGCTCCTGCGGCCAACTCGATGCAGATTGGCGAGGTTGAGTTGCTTGAACAGCCTGCAGCCGTTACGGTTGTAGATGCCCGATTGAATCGCGGTGAGACCAATACGATTCAGCTAACCTTGTCGTCTGCCATCAATGGGCCGTTCGAGGTCCAGGTGAGCGGTTTGGCTGACTTGAATGGTAATTACATGACGCCGTCGGCAGTGACCGTGACGCCGCGCGGGTTGAAACATGCCAATTCTTCCGAAATGGTGGCTGGCAGTGCCACCAACCCGAGTGCCAACTGGCCGGGGACCTATGGTTGGAATGTCATGGGTGACGAAAACACCATCCAGGCTTGGGTGGCCGGTTCCGATATTTGGGGCAGCTATGACGCCATGAACTTCACTTATCGCGAAATCAACGGTGATTTCGTGGCTACTGTCCGCATCCTTGGCCTGCGCAATGCAGGCAACTGGACCAAGGCGGGTCTGATGGCGCGTCCGGGGCTGGCCGCTCATGAGCGCCAGCGGGCCATTCTGGCCACGCCGGCTTTCGACACCGGTTTGAACCGTGGTGAAAACGCGATCCAGATGACCTACCGCGATGGGTTCGGCGGTGGCTCAACAGAAGCGCTCCGTACGTATCCTACCGGTGGCCGCACGGGTGTGCCGCCGTTGCCGTATCCGAATGTCTGGGTGAAACTTATGCGCTCCAATGGCATGTTCTATGCCTTCCACAGTCTTGACGGCACAACCTGGGTGGCCAATGGTCAGTACAACGACGGCCTGCCCACCCTGTTGAACGTGGGCCTGGCTTCGTCGGCGGTGAATAACAATGATTACACCATCGCCACCTACCAAGACTTCCAAGTCCAACTGGTGGTTCCAGCCGAGCTTGTGACCACCGTGGCAGCAATTGACGAGGACAGCATGGCCACCATTAACGTGCCTGGGCACACTGGGAATCGCACATACGAGATTGTGTCCGGGCCGGCTCACGGCCAGGTCCTTGTGCAGGGCGGCCAGTTGATCTATATCCCCGATCCAAACTTCAACGGTCTGGATACTTTCACCTACCGGGCGATTGAAAATGGGATTGCTTCTGGAGTCCTCACTATCAACGTCCCGGTGACCATGGTGGAAGACGCCGCCACCCGTCCGTATGCCTTCACTAACAGCCTGCCGCTGGCCATGGGCGCGCCGCCGCGTGCGGTGGTGACGGCGGACTTTGTGAAGGACAACAAACTTGACCTGGCAGTGGCCATCCCGGCCAGCAACGTGGTGGCCCTCCTCAAGGGCAACGGCAAGGGTGATTTCACCAACCGGTTTGACCTGGTGGTGGGCAACAACCCGATTGCCTTGACTCTGGGTGACTTCAACTATGACCGTCGCCCTGATTTGGCCGTGCTCTGCGCGGGCGACCGTGTGGTGCAGATCTGGCAGAACAACGGGGTGAACGATCTCGCCGGTGCTCTGACGCTGGTGACCAATATCCCGCTCACGGGCAACAACCCGGTGGCCTTCATCGCCGCCGATTTGAACAAGGACTTGTTCGTGGATCTGGTGGTGGTGGATGCCGGCAACGGGACGGACCCCGGCACGGTGGAAGTCTTCTACCATCAGCGCATGGTTTATGCGCCGGTCTTTGATGCCACTGAAATCGTCCAGGTGGGCCGCTCACCCAGCGCGATTGCTGCTGGGTTGCTCGGCACGCCGACGGCGCTGGATAAACCGGACTTGGTGGTGGCCAACGCTGGGAATGACAACGTCAGCATTCTCACGCTGGTGGGCACCTCCCTGACGGTGGTGACTAATCTGCCAGTAGGCGACATGCCGGCGGCGGTGGGTGTCGTGGACATCAACCTCGACAAACTGCCGGATATCCTGGTGGCCAATATGGGTTCCGATGACCTCACGGTCTGGACCAATGCCTCCAATCCGAAAGTCCGCAATGACATGCGCTTCGCCCCGGCGGGCAGCTTTGGCGTGGGCATGGCGGCGGGCTTCCAGCCGCGTGACCTGGCCTTTGGCGATTACAACAACGACAAACTGGTGGACGTGGCTATTGCGCTCATGGGTGCCGATGCAGTGCTGGTGATGCATGGCAACGGCATGAAGAGCCTGACCAATGTGCCGCCATTGCCGGTGTTGAACTTCTACTGGGGCGACCCGGGCATGATCAGCGATGTGGAGGACATGCCAGTCTCCTTGGCCTCTGGCGATTACAATGCCGACAAACTGCCTGATCTGGCGGTGGCCAACTGGGGAGCGCAGAATGTCTCCATCCTGCTGAACAACTGGGCGCCGAAGGCCTACAACCAGAAACTGGTGTTCGTCGAGGACATGCCGACCAACATCGTGCTGGGTGGCAGCTATGGCCCGTTGGATTACTACATCACGGTGTGGCCGACCAACGGCGTGCTCGACCCGAGCAATGGTCTGGGTTATCTCAACCTGACCACCAACCCGGTGTTGAAGTACACGCCGCTGACCAACCGGTTCGGGCGTGACCTCATCAAGTACTACGTTTCTGACGGCGTGAAGACCTCCAAGTGGGCCATGTTGAGCATTAACATCCTGCCGGTGAATGACCAGCCGGTTATTCAGACGGCGGTGGGCAACATGGGCACGGTGGAGGCAGCGGAAGACGTGCCGGTGAAATGGACGAACTTCATCACCTATGCCTGGGCCGGTCCATGGGGCGAGGAGAAGCAGCGCCTGAGCTACTTCTTCAAACCGGCGGATCCGACCCTGTTCAAAGGCAAGGCCGGCCTGCCGCGCATTGCCACCACCAACCTGACCCTGTTCTTCACGCCGACGAACAACGCCTTCGGCGAGACCCTGGTCGAGTTGTGGGCCAAGGACAGCGGCCGCGTGAAGACCAACAATCCGGATATGCGGCCTTACGGCGAGCAGGATACAACGGTGACGCAGGTGTTCATCATCCGCATCACTAATGTCAATGACGCGCCGGTCTTCGTCAATCCGCTGGCCCTCAACGCTCGCACCATCAATGAAGACGGCAACGTCTCTTGGAGGTTCAACGTCCGGGATATTGACAGCGACATCAACAGTCTCACGGTGAGCCTGTTGTCCACCAACACGGGCTTGGTTGACCCGAACAATCCGGCGCACTGGAATTATACCAAGGCGCTGGTGCCGGGCACCAACCTGTGGGAGGTGACCCTGAACGTGACTCCGGCAGCGGATGCCTTCGGGCGGACGATGCTGACGGTGGTCCTGAGTGACGGCACCAACACCTCCAGCCGCACAGTGGGCCTGATTGTCCAGCCGGTGAATGACAAGCCGAACTTCGTGCTGACCCGCACGAGTCTCGACATCGCCAGCACCAACGGTCATGCCAGCACCAATGTGGTGGTGGACATCACCGCCTCCAATGCGCTGCTCGGGCCGGCCAATGAAGTGAATCCGCCGGCACCGCTGGCGCCGCAGAGGTTCCAGCAATTCAGGGTGGTGCCCAGCGACCCTGCGCCGTTCGTGTCAGCGCCAACCATCAACCCGCTGACGGGCGGGCTGGTCATTCGCACCAAGCCGACCACCGCTTCAGTGGCCGTGACCCTCACGATTACGGCGGTGGACAGCGGCGGCACGCTTAACGGCGGAGTCAATACCAGTGACCCGCAGACCTTCACCTTGCGGATTAATCCGTAACGGTTAAACAACTCACCACGGCGGACGGGAAACCGTCCGCCGTTTTTTCTTTTTTGGAGCGGGTGTTTCCCTACAATTGGGTCATGCCGCTAAGTGTGGAAGTTTTGTTGAAAAACGAGGAATTGCGCCGTCATGAGTTTCCGGTGGCCGCCAGCAAAGTTTTTCTCGCTCATGCGGCGGTTTCCCCTTTGCCACGTCGGGTGGCCGAAGCCATGGTCCGCGCCGCGCAGGCCGGCATGGAGGACGACCAGGAGGCCGTGGTGGGATACGAAATCATACAGCAAACCCGCCATCGAGTGGCAGAACTCCTAGGGGCGAGCTCTGAAGAAATCGCCTTGGTTGGGCCCACTTCACTGGCCTTGAGTTATGTGGCCGGCGGTTTGCCTTTCAAGAGGGGAGAAAACATCGTCATTTATTTTGATGATTACCCCGCCAACGTGTACCCGTGGATGGCTCTGACCGAAAAAGGCGTCCAAGTGCGGCTGCTCAATACGCGTTCCCTCGGGCGCATTCGTCCCATGGACGTGATGGGACAGGTGGACGAGTCCACCCGGCTGGTGGCGCTGGCTTCCTGCCATTTTGTCGCCGGCTGGCGTCTGGAGGTGGAAGCTCTGGGCCGCCAACTGCGCGAGCGGGGCATCTGGTTTTGTGTGGATGCCATTCAAACCCTGGGCGCTTTTCCCTTGTCTGTGGCAGGCTGTGTAGATTTTCTGGCTGCCGATGCTCATAAGTGGCTGCTGGGACCTTCTGGCGCGGGTCTGCTTTACGTGCGCCGCGAGTTACAGGGGTTGATGCGTCCCATTGTGTTTGGCTGGCACAACTTGCGGTGTCCAGACTTTGTTGCGCAGGAAAGGTTGGAGTTCCGTCCGGACGCGCGGCGTTATGAAGTGGGCACGGTGAATCTTTCCGGCGTGGTGGGATTAAACGCGGCCTTGGAGCTGCTCCTCGAAGTGGGGGTGGAAAACATCGCGGCGGAAATATTGCGCAAACGCGCCTGGCTGCTGCCGGAACTGGCGCGCTGCGGGTGGGAAGTGCTGCATGCCGACGCACCAGCGGCCAATGCCAGTGGCATCCTTTCCCTCTGGCGGCCGGACTGCAACCTGGCCGAGCTTCATGCCCGGCTGGCCCGGGATGGTTTCGTGACCTCCCTCCGTACTGACCGCTCCCGGCGGCAATACCTGCGCCTGTCGCCGCATTTTTATAACACCGAAGCCGAACTGCACCGGCTGCTCGAAATCCTGAGAGGACAAAAATGACCAGACTTCGATTCACAATTTTGGTGGAAAATTCCACCCATCAGCCTGGGTTGCAAGCCGAGCACGGCTGGAGTGTGTGGATTGAGTGGGGCGAGCAGACGTTTCTTTTTGACACCGGCCAGACCGGCCTGTGGCTTCAGAACGCTCAAAGATTGGGGGTGAAACTGGATCGGCTCAACGGCGTGATTCTCAGCCACGGCCATTATGATCATACGGGGGGGCTTCCCGCCCTGGGCCAATTGCCAGAACAAGCGCAAGTTTTTGTGCACCCTGACGCATTTTCCCCGAAATATTCCGTCACCCCCAAGACGGTGGCGCGTGACATCGGCATGCCGGAGGCCTCGCGGGCTTGGCTGAAGCGCCAGGGCGGGCGGGTGAGGATGGTGAGGGAACCGTGGGAAATCGCGCCTGGCTTGTGGCTCAGCGGCCCCATTCCACGGCTCAATGATTTTGAGGATGTGGGCGGGCCTTTTTACCTGGATGCCGAGGGGAAGTCGCCGGATCCTCTGATGGATGACATGGCCTTGGGCATGATGACACGCGCCGGGCTGGTGGTGCTGCTGGGTTGCGCTCATGCCGGCGTGGTCAATACGCTCCAGCATTTTTCATCGCTGCTGGGGCGCCCGCTCGTGCATGCGGTATGGGGGGGCATGCATTTGTTGCATGCCAGTGGCTCGCGGCTGGAGGCGACGATGCAGGCATTCGAGCAGTACCACGTGCAGCAATTGGGAGCCGCGCATTGCACGGGATTTGCCGCTGCGGCGACTTTACACAGCCGGTTTCCCGGCCGTTGTTTCGTGCCGCATGCGGGCACGCGGTGGGAATTTGCCCTGCCTTAGGATAGTATATGAATGGCGCATCATTCACCCTGAATGGCCGGACAGGGCTAACGGCTTTACTGGTCTGGCTGGCGGCATCGCTTCCGGCGGTGGCCGCGCGCGTCGAAGGCGAGGTTCGGTTGCGTGGCACACCACCGCCAGAAGTACCGGTGGATTTGAGCAACTTTCCCGATTGCCGCAGCGTGCGCCAGGAGCCGCTGACCACCCGCCACTATGTGGTGGGCACCAATGGCGGGCTGGCCAATGTGTTCGTCTTCATTCGGGAGGGGCTGCAGGGACGCAGTTTTCCCATTTCCACCAATGAAGTGGTGTTAGACCAATACCACTGCGGTTTTCATCCTTACATGCTCGGGGTGCAAACCGGCCAGGTGCTGCGCATCAAAAACTCCGAGCCATACATGGAGACCGTGCATGCGGTGGCATTGACCAACAAGGGCTTCAACATCGCCCAGCCTCCCCATACCAGCGCGCGATTCAAGTTCGACAAGCAGGAAATCCTGCTGCGCATCAAATGCGAAATCCACCCTTGGGAATTTGCCTATGTGGGGGTGGTAGAGCATCCCTTCTTCGCGGTGACGGATACCAACGGCGTATTTCGCCTGCCTGAGGGACTTCCGCCGGGGGAGTACGTGCTGGAGACAGTGCACCAAAAACTGGGCAAACAATCACAAGTCCTTCAGGTGAAGGAAGGGGCAACGCCATTCCTGCGATTTGAGTATATTTCTCCGTGGAAACCCCAACCCTGAACAGGGAGGCGGGTACGACTCATTTGGGCTCTGCCAGGAGGTACTCCACACGGGTGAGTGCTTCGAGGGCCACTCTTTCCAGCGCAGCGGGCAGCAGGCAAAAATCACCGGCTTTCAGTTCCTGAGCCATCGCCCCCGTGCCGAGGCGCAGGCGCCCTTGTACCACCCCGATGATTTGCGCGCTCTGGAAACGCAGGTAAAACCTCTGGCCGCGCCGCACGCGGCAGGCATTGACCATGAACGGCGGCGCATCCACCAGATAACGCACGGCCACGCTGGGGCTGCGCGAGTAGCGGGAAGCAATTAATGGCGGTTCCACATCCGCAAAATCTATGCAGGCCAGGGATTCACGGACGTGCAACTCGCGGGGCCGTCCGTCCAGGCCGGGCCGGTTCCAGTCAAACACGCGGTACGTGGTGTCGCTGTTTTGCTGAATCTCGAAGAGCACGCAACCCGCCCCCAGGGCATGCAGCCGGCCGCTGGGCAAAAACATGGCGTCCCCCGCCTGAACGGGCAGGCGGTGCACGCAATCTGCCACAGTACCATCCGCCAGGCGGCGAGAGAAGTCCTCGCGCGTGACACCTGCCTTGAGGCCAGCGTATATACAGGCTCCCGGCTGGCAATCCGTGAAGAACCACATTTCCGTTTTGGGTTCACCGCCAAGCGCAGCCGCGCGGTCCGCCGGCGGATGCACTTGCAGGGAGAGGTCCTGTTGCGCGTCCAAAATCTTCACCAGCAAGGGGAATTGTCCGGAGGGGGCAGGCGCGGCGGCGCCCAGGAGGTCCCGGGCGTGATGCTCCATGAGCCAGCGCAGGTCGCGGCCTGCCAGGGGGCCATTGGCAATCACACTGGCATCGCCTGGCCGGTCGCTGATTTCCCAGGACTCGCCGATGAGCGCCTGCGGGGGCAGAGCTTTCCCATAAAGCCGTTCCAGATTGCGCCCTCCCCAGACTCGTTCTTTGAAACGCGGCGCAAACACCAGCGGATAGAGACTGCTCATGGCGGTTATTCGTAGCGCAGTGCGGTAATGGGGTCCAACCGCGAGGCTTTGAAGGCGGGGGTTAAACCCGCAATGACCCCTACCATGACACTAAAGCCGAGGGCTAGAGCCATGGCCCCGGTCGTGATGACGGGCGCATTGGCCTGCGGCGTCAAATGTTCCAGAATCGCCACCAACCCCCACGCTGCGGCCAGGCCCACCGCGCCGCCCAGCACGGAAATCACGGCGCTTTCCACCACGATTTGGGCAAAAATGGCAAAGGTCGTGGCGCCAATGGCCTTGCGCAAACCAATTTCCCGCACGCGCTCCGTGATGCTGGCCAGCATGATGTTCATGATGCCAATGCCGCCCACCAGCAGGCTGATTGCGGCGATGAAACCACCGCTCAACCGCGCATTTTTGATGGTGCGGTTGATGTTTTCCACGTTGTTTTCCTGGGTTTGGAACGAAAAATCCTCAATGCCACGATGGGTCATCATCAAGACATTGCGCGCCTGCTGCAGCGCGGCATCCATCCGGTTTAATCCCGCCACCTTGATGTCCAGGTCTGTCAATCGCGGGTCCGGCACATTGCCCGAGCCGGCGGAGGCCCGGAATCTCAGCCACATGGTGTTCAGCGGAATGTAGGCGGTGTAATTCTTGCGTTGAAAGGCCCAGTTGGGCCGGCCGAAGCCACGCCGGCGTTCCACCATGGTTTTCTTCTCCTCCAGCCGTCCTTGTTGTTGCAACTCGCGTTTTTTCTTTTCCAGCTCGCCTTCGTAGTGCTGCAACATGCCTACGATAATGAAGGGCTGGTCATTCACATACACGGTCTCCCCCAGGGGAATAATCTCTTTGCCCACCTCCTCCGGCGAGCCAAAGAGTTCATTGCGGATGCCGGTGCCAATGACGATAACATTGCGCGCTTCCTCTTCATCCAGTTCATTGAAAAAGCGCCCGTGCTCCAGCACGTGCAGATTCATGTCCAGCACTTCGCGCCAGACGCCCACCAATTCGCTGGGGCGCACGGCCTTGTTGCCACGGCTGATGACGGCGCCAAACAAGGCCATCTCCGGCGAGACGACTCGGATTAGTGGGGCGCTTTGTTTCAAGGCGTACACATCGGTGATGGTGCGGCCGGGGGCCTGGTCGGCCTTGTGTTCCTGCTCGGGCGGCACATCTTGTTCACGGGTCAACACCTTGTCGAGCCCCCCCATGGCCATCAGCGCCTCCTTCATGCCGTTTTCCATGCCTTTAATGGTGGCCGACATGGCAATCAGGCTGGAGACACCCAGGACAATGCCCAACATGGTCAGGAAGGAGCGAAATTTATGCGCCCAGATTTCCTTGAATCCCACCAATATGGCATTGAGCAAAAACATGCGCTTAAAAGCGGTCGGTCTGCGCCGCGACGGAAGCTAAACTTTTTTCCGCGCCGTTTTTTTGCGGGGACGCCGGCTGGGCGCCCCTTGCTGGCCTGCGGCCAACGCGCTTGTATAAACTTGACGCACCGGCACCCCTCTTTCTTCAGCCAACTGCCGGCAGCTTTCATATTCCGGGGCATTGTGCAGCAATTCGCCATTCAGCCATCCTTGCTTGACCCGCACCATGCCCCAAGGTGTTTCGACTTCGGCGAAGTTGCGGCGCAATTTACGGCGCGAAGCCAGATGGCATCTTACCCCAAAAGCCGAGGTTTCGCGCATGATTAGCGCCATGAAAGCGTCGGCTTCATCCGGAGGGCACAACAAGGTCAACAACACGCCCGGGCGGTTTTTTTTCATGGTGACTGGCGTGTAAAACACATCCAGCGCCCCTTGGTTGAGCGCTTTTTCCACAAAATGCCCCAGAATTTCCGGGTTCAAATCGTCCACATTGGTCTCCAACACCGCCACTTGGTCCATTTCCCAATCCGCCGGTGCCTCCGGCTTGGTAGATGCGGCTTCACCCAGAATCATGCGGACACAGTTGGGGCGGGTTTGCAAGGACCGCGTGCCCAGACCGTATCCCACCCGCCTAACTTTCATGGAGGGCAGGGGGCCAAATTGCTCGGCCAGCTCCGCCAGAATCGCCGCCCCGGTGGGTGTAAGCATTTCGTGTGGCTCTTCGCACTGCTCCAGCCGAACTCCCCGTGCTGCCAAGATTTCCAGCGTCGCCGGCGCAGGCACGGGAAAACGGCCATGGGCACATTCCACCCAGCCGCGGCCTTCGACCACGGGGGACGCAAGGACGCGCGGGCGTCCCAGCAGTTCCAAACCGATACAACCGCCCACAATGTCCACGATGGAATCCACCGCCCCAACTTCATGAAAATGCACTTTTTCTGGCGCCATCCCGTGGATTTTACCCTCAGCCTCGGCCAGGCGGCGGAAAATTGCCACGGCTGTTTGCCGCACCCAGGGGGAGAGCCGCGAGGCTTCAATCAAATCGCGAATTTGAGCAAAAGTGCGTTCCTCATGCTCATGGTCTGAATTGTGGCCAGAATGCGGGCCATGCTGATGTGAGGAGTGAGGGGGATGATGGTGAGAGTGAACATGAGCATGGCTGTGCTCGTGGGGGGCGTGGTGGTGGTCTTCATGGGGGTGGGAATGGTCCTCCAGGTGCACTTCCAATTTAATGCCCCGGATTTGCCAGGCGGAGCGGTTATGGGCATGCAAATGGTACCCCTGCAGTCCCAGTTTGGCGAGTTCCCGCTCCAGTTCCTCCAGTTCCACCCCCAAGGCCAGCAGCCCCCCCAGGAACATGTCGCCACTAAGCCCGCTTAACAGGTCCAGATAAAGGATTTTCATGGTTATTCCCCGGCTGCCAGCGCGTTGATTTGACTGGCGGCGTAACCGGCGCCAAAACCGTTGTCAATGTTGACCACCGTCACCCCGCTGCCGCAACTGGTGAGCATGCCCAGCAGCGCGCTCAAGCCGCCCAGGTTGGCGCCATAGCCCACACTGGTGGGCACGGCAATGATGGGCCGCGCGACCAACCCCGCCACGACGCTGGGCAACGCGCCTTCCATGCCAGCTACCACCACCAAGACATGCGCTTTTTGCAGCTCCGGCAGCGGCCGCAGCAGACGATGCAATCCCGCCACGCCAATGTCGTAATAACGCTCCACGTGATTGCCCATGATGCTGGCGGTAATGGCGGCTTCTTCGGCCACCGGCAAATCGCTGGTGCCCGCCGCAAGCACAGCCACCAGGCCTGGGCGCTTGGGCAAAGGCTTGCGTTCATAGGTGATGCAGCGCGCAGTTTCGTGCCAGACCGCCTTCGGCAACTTGCGTTTTACGGCGCGGTAATGGGCTTCGGTAATGCGTGTGATTAGCAGGCAGGATTCCTGTGTGGCCAGCTTGGCGGCGATGCCGGCCACTTGCGCCGGCGTTTTGCTTGCGCCATAGATGACCTCGGGAAAACCCTTGCGCAAGGCCCGGTGGGTATCCACCTGCGCGTACCCCAGATCGGCAATGGGCGCCCGTTGAAACGCCCGTAACACGTCTTCGCGGGAGATGCGGCCCGCTTGAAATTGATCCAACAAATTCGCTGCTTCTTTTGCCGTCACGCGCCTAAGTTTGCCTTGCTCATGGGCGAACGGCAACCGGAATTGCGCCAGGGCGGAGGAGCCGGGCCCCGGAAAATCTTGATTGCACTTTTTCAGGTCATTGTCCGCCTTGCCGGCCGATGTCGGGGCCAGTTTTCCTCTGCCAAGAGAAAGATTGCCAAGCATGGGCATTTTAGGTAATTAGCCCTGCTCATGGGGAAGTCGCAGGCCATGGTTGCGCTGTCGGATGCCGCGTTGGAGATTATTGCCTCTCGTTTCCGGATACTCGGAGAACCCACGCGCCTGAAACTCATTCATGTACTCCGCGAGCGTCGGCGTACTGTCAATGAACTGGTCACCCTTACGGGCAAATCCCAGGCGCATGTCTCCCGGCAGCTCAAGGCCCTGGCCGAGGCCGGCATCCTGACCCGCCAACGTGAAGGGGTGAGTGTCTATTATTCAATTGGTGATGAGGCTATTATCGAATTGTGCCACCACGTCTGCGGCAGTCTGGCGGGAGAGTTTCAACGCCGGGGCCTGCCCGTGCCGGGGCTATCACCCAAGAATAAAATCACTGCCAGCGCTGAGAAAAGAAACTAACCAGCGGATTCGCAATCCTTGTACGCGAAGGGGGGTGTTCAGGGCGGGAGTATTTCCAAGGTCACGCCTGGTATTTTACCGGTGAAGCGGAAAGGAGCGGTGTAATGGCCCACGGCGCCGTTTTCGTCAGAGCCCACCTCCAGACCGTCCACAGGCATGGCGGTGACAAGTCCCTGACCCTGCACGGTTTTGGGGGGCAGGTTGTCCAATGTCAGCGATAATTCGCCTTTGCTGTTCAAAATGGCTACTACCGAATGGCTGCCTGGCCCGGCGGGCACACTCGCTGTGGTCACACGGCCGCGCTGGGTGCGGACGGTGAAATGCAATTGACCCTCTTTAAGGTACAGCGCGTACCCCAAGGTGTTGCCTCCCTGGGCGAGCAGGACGCCTTCTTCACCATGCTTGGCCTCAAACTGAGCCGTTATACGGAAAGGTTGACCCGCTATGGCAGGAGCCTGAGCGCGAGCGAGGACGTCGCCTGGTTTTAATTCAAAGCGTTTTTTATTGCTGCCCGCAGGCGTGCCGGTTTGGGTGGCCGTTTTGCCTCTCCAAGTCCCCAAGGGCAGCACATTAGCCCGTGCCGCCCATGCTTCCCAGGCGGCGGACATTTCTTGGACGCGGCGTGGGTATTGCGCAGCCAAATTGTTCATCTCCGTGCGGTCCTTTTCCATGTCGTACAATTCCCAAGGTTGGTTTTCCTTGGCCACCAACTTCCATTTGCCCTCCCGAATGGCGCGGTTGCTTTCGTGTTCCCAAACCAGCGGCTGCTGGCGGCGGATGGTTTTGCCGGTGAAAGCCGGCCGCAGGCTGACGCCCTCCAAGGGGGTAATTTTTTCTCCCTGGTATTCGGAGGGGTAGGGCACACCTGCCACGTCCAGGCAGGTGGCCATGATGTCCATCAATTGTCCGGGTTGTTTTTCCAACCGGCCCCGCCGTGAAGCCGGGATGCCTGTCGGCCAGTGGACAATCAGCGGTGTAGCAATGCCGCCTTCATGGGTCCAGTGTTTGTATTCGCGAAATGGGGTGTTGCTCACGTTGGCCCACTCCCGTCCATAAGCGACATAGGTATCCGCTCCACCGGGCATCACCCCATAGCCCTGGCGGACGGGCCAGCCATCACGGGTTTGCCGGGGAATACTGCCGTGTTGTAGGGCATCCACAGTCATGGGCGGATACATTGGCTGAGTTGTGGAGGGAGTCACATTGGTGCCACGCCCGATGTTTTCGGCCCAGGCGCCGTTGTCCTGCAGGTAGAACAGAAGCGTATGGTCCCATTGGCCGGTATCGCGCAGGGCCTGCAACAGACGTCCAATACCCTGGTCCATGCAATCCACCATGGCGGCATAAACCTCCATGCAACGCGCCTCGAAGGTCCGGTCTTTAACCTTCTCCCAATCCCCCACGATGGGCGCCGGCTGCCAGCGGGCGTCCACCACCCCCAGGCGTTTTTGCCTGGCCCACCGTGCTTCTCGAATGGCAGCAAAACCGGCATCATAACGGCCGCGGTACCGGGCGATGTCGGACTCCTTGGCCTGCATGGGCCAGTGCGCGGCGGTGTAGGCCACGTAGAGGAAAAAGGGTTGCTGCGGATGCTGGCGGGTGTGCTCATGCACAAAACGCACGGCATGATCACTGATGGCATCGGTATAGTAATAAACCGGGGGTTGGTATTCGGGGTCATTAAATGCGGTGATGAGGCGGTTGTCCCGCACCAGCGAGCTGGGGTCCCAATAGCTGCCGGCGCCGTGGATGGTGCCGTAAAAACGGTCAAATCCCCGTTGCAGCGGCCAGTCGCTGGTGTCTGCCAATTCTTTGGCATTGTTCCCGGGCGTTAAATGCCATTTGCCCACCGCGTAATTTCTATAGCCGGCCGGTTTCAGCGCTTCTGCGATGGTGACACAGCGGCGGTTCAGCCGGCCGCGATAGCCATCATGTCCGCGGTCTTCCATCATGTGTCCCACGCCGGTTTGATGCGGGTGCAGGCCGGTTAATAACGAAGCCCGGGTGGGACAGCAGCGCGCTGAGTTGTAAAACTGCGTGAAGCGCAAACCTTGAGCGGCGAGGGCATCCAGATGGGGGGTGTTGATTTCCCCCCCAAAGCAGCCAATGTCTGAATATCCCATGTCATCGGACAGGATGATGACGATGTTGGGCCTGGGCGGCGGCGCGGCCTTGGTAGCTGCCAGGGCTGGGCTGGCAATTAATTGCCAGCATGTTGTTCCAATGGCCAACCAATAAAACCAGGCGGTCAGGAAGGACTTTTGCATAAATCCAAAACTGGTGCGGCTTCACTCTAACGCCGCAACCCATCAGGCTCAACACTAGGATGAAGGCAATGGCTGGCCGCCGGTTTCCTGGGGCCATCCTTTTCTCTAGACTCGACGGAGCACCCCCGCCAAATTAGGAGTTGGATATGGATGACGTTGCTTGGCCGCCGGGAGTGTTGCTGGTTATTTATTGCGCGCTGATTCTGCTCAGCTCATTGGTGGGCGGGGCGGTGCCGCTGTGGATTCGCCTGACCCACACCCGCATGCAGTTGGCCACCAGCTTCGTGGCCGGCCTGATGTTGGGAGTGGGCGTGCTGCATCTGCTCCCCCACGCCTCGTTTCAGATGGGCTCCCTGGATAGGGTCATGCAATGGATGCTGGCCGGTTTTCTGGTCATGTTTTTTGTTCAACGCTTCCTGCATTTTCATCATCATGACGTGCCCGACGAAGACCCCGAGGCCTGCGGCAGTGCCCTGGCGGAGGGTAAACCCTTATCGCTGAATTTATCAGCGGCTCCCGCAGTGCCACCATCCGCCTGCCAACACCACGATCACCATCCGCACCAACATACCTTGGCTGATAAATCTGCCCGCCAGCTTTCCTGGGGTGGCGCTGCCTTGGGGCTGACCATTCACACCGTCATCAATGGCATGGCGCTGGCGGCCAGCGTCCGCGCCGAAAGCAATGGCCATTTTCATGGCGGCCTCGCGGGACTGGCCACTTTTCTGGTGATTTTTTTGCACAAACCATTTGATGCCCTGACCATCACCACTTTGATGACAGCGGGCGGGTGGTCCCGCGCTGCCCGCCATTTTGTGAACGTCCTGTTTGCGTTGATGATCCCAGTGGGGGTGGGGCTGTTCTATCTGGGGGCAAGCCAGGTGGCCGAGAGCCATCCCGAATACGTTGGGGCCGCGCTGGCCTTTTCTGCCGGCACGTTTTTGTGCATCGCCGCCAGTGACCTGTTGCCCGAGCTGCAATTTCATTCCCATGATCGCATCAAACTTTCCCTGGCCATGCTGGCGGGATTGGGACTGGCTTTTCTGATTGGGGCTTTCGAGGCCGGTGGCCATGATCATGGTCACGGGCATGACCATGAGCATGAGCAAGACCAGCCCGCGGCCGTGCAGCCAAAGTGACCCAAAAACAGCCGCCTCGTTTCGGCAAGTATAGGGTTATCCAGAACTTCACGTAAATCAGCACAAGCAACCGGTATAAGAGGCCGCAAATCCGCTTGCGTTTGGCGCGGTAAAAGGCCAGATTTTGTCAGGTTGGCGGCTGCGTTTCAGCAGGGAGGCAGCCGGCCATCATGGGCGGAAGGGTGGCTCGAGTGGTTTAAGGCACCTGACTCGAAATCAGGCGTGCTGGGCAACCGGCACCGGGAGTTCGAATCTCCCCCCTTCCGCCAATTCAATTCGGTTTTTCGCGGAGCATTGCAGCCTTGGCCGGGTGCCGTTCTGCCGCTTTTCGTGCGTTCATTATTTACTAGTGAGCGGCGGCAGGTTGTTGTTCAATGGGGGGGATGTCGAATCAAACACATCCGTTGACAACGACGGCCTTTGAGCTGCCGGGTTATCGCGTGGTGCGCTCGTTGGGCGTGGTGCGCGGGATTGTGGTGCGTTCGCGTTCCATCGTGGGCAACATGGCTGCCAGTTTGCAAACCTTGATTGGCGGCAACATTTCGGTGTACACCACCTTGTGCGAGCGGGCGCGCGCGGACGCGTTTCAGCAGATGCTGGCGCATGCCGGCGAGCTGGGGGCCAATGCCGTGATTGGGGTGCGTTATGATGCGACGGAAATTGGCCCCGGCATCACCGAGGTCTTGTGTTACGGCACAGCGGTTTATGTGGAAAGCCTCGCGCCGGCGCCTCCGCCGGTGACGGGAACATCAGGAGTTTAATTGAGGTATGGCAGGCCATAGCAAATGGGCAAAGGTCAAGCATTTCAAGGGCGCCATTGACGCCAAACGCGGCAAGATATTTGCCAAGCTGAGCAAGGAAATCAGCATCGCCGCCAAGTTGGGCGGCGGTGATCCTGACATGAATCCACGGCTGCGCATGGTGTTGCTCAAATGCCGCGCCGCCAACATGCCCAACGACAACATCGAGCGCGCCATCAAACGGGGCACAGGCCAGGGCGAGCCGGTCAATTACGAGGATTTGACCTATGAAATCTTCGCGCCCGGCGGTGTGGGAGTGCTGGTGGAAATCAGCACGGACAACCGCAATCGCACCGCCGCGGAAATCCGCAGTCTGGTCACCAAGCACGGTGGCTCGATGGCGTCGCAAGGCGCTGTGAGCCGGCTGTTTCAGCGCAAAGGCCAAATCATCATTTCCCGCGAAGCCGCGCCCGAGGATACCGTCATGGAGGTGGCCTTGGAGGCGGGGGCCGAGGATTTCAAATCTTCCGAGGAAGGCTACGAAATCCTGACCGACCCTGCTCACTTCGAGGCGGTGCACAAGGCGTTGGAGAGCAAGGGCATCAAGTGCGAAGCAGCAGAGGTCACGCAACTGCCCTTGGTGCCCACGCCTGTTAATGCACCGGAGGCCGTGGCCAGTTTGCAAAAGTTCGTGGAAGCCCTCGAGGACCATGACGATGTAAAAGAAGTCTATACCACGGCCGAAGTTTAACCTCTTCTCCCTCCATTTCAGGTCGGGAGGATGGGCGGGCAGGCACGCAACATGGGCGCAGCATCCCAGCCAAAGCCGGAGCGGCTCGTTGAGCGCGTCTTGCGGGCATTGGCGCAGGCCGTGTACCGGCATCCGCGCTTGTTTTTTTATCCGCAGGCCGTTCTGTTTCTGGCGTGCCTGTTGTTCACGGTCCTGCGACTGGAAATCCACACCAGCCGCGACGCTCTGGTGGGGGCCGACAAGGTTTATCATCAGAATTTCCTGCGGCTCAAAGCCGAGTTTCCTGTTCAGGATGACATGGTGGTGGTGGTGGAGAGCGAGAATCTGGAGAAGAACCGCCAGTTTGTGGAGCGGTTGGGGGCGCGGCTGGAGGCCGAGACCAATCTGTTTGTGGACGTCTTTTACAAGGGGGACTTGAAAATGCTGGGCCGCAAGGCCCTGTTGTTCATCCCGGATGAAGAACTGACCGAATTAAAACGCACCTTGGAGGAGAGCCGGGCGGTGATTCAACACTTCACCCGCGCCACGAATTTCATCCGTTTGTTCGAGCTGGTCAACACCCAGATGCGCACGGCCAAACGGGAGACGAATGCTGAAAATGCGGCGCTGCTGAACGCCCTGCCTGTGCTGGAGCGGCTCTTGCAGCAAGGGATTGAGAGCCTGCGCCGCTCGGGCATGCCGGTATCCCCCGGTTTGAATGCCCTGTTTGGCAGCAGCGAAGAAGCCGAGCAAAGGCTTTATATCACCTTTAATCAAGGCCGCATCTACCTGGTGACGGCGCGACCGCGCGCCGAGGAGGTGGGGCCGGCCGCGCTGGAGCGGTTGCGCCAGTTGATGGGTGAGGTGGAGCGCGAAGTACCCGGGGTGAACGTGGGTTTAACCGGTGAGCTGGTGCTGGAGCTGGATGAAATGGAGCAAGCCCAGCGGGACACCACCAAGGCTACCATCATCTCCCTATTGGTCTGTGCCATTATTTTCATCTATGCCTACCGCGAGACGGGGCGCCCCTTGAAAGCCACGGCGTGTTTGTTGGTGGGGGTGGTTTACACCTTGGGATATACCACGCTGGTGGTGGGCCATCTCAATCTGCTTACCATTACCTTTGTGCCGATTCTTATCGGTCTGGGCATTGATTTTGGGGTGCACCTCATCAGCCGCTATGAGGAGGAGGTGCGCCATGGCCACAGTGAGTTGCACGCGCTGGAGACGGCCATGGTTCACACCGGCACCGGCATTTTCACCGGCTGTTTCACCACGGCCGGGGCTTTTCTGGCCATTGGCCTGACGGATTTTAAGGGCATCCAGGAGATGGGCATTATTTGCGGCGGCGGCCTGCTGATTTGCCTGGTGCCCATGATGACCTTACTGCCGGTCTTGCTGTTGCGCGGAAGGCAGAATGTGCTGGATCATGCCATGGCCGGCAAACCCGACCCGCGGCAGCGCATCGAGCGATGCTGGCTGGCGCGGCCAGGTCTTACCCTCGCCGTGGCTGGA
This sequence comes from Fontisphaera persica, assembly GCF_024832785.1. Taxonomy (GTDB): domain Bacteria; phylum Verrucomicrobiota; class Verrucomicrobiia; order Limisphaerales; family Fontisphaeraceae; genus Fontisphaera; species Fontisphaera persica. The sequence continues at coordinate 1,883,030 of NZ_CP116615.1, read as the reverse complement.
GCCCTCTGTGGCCTGGCTGCCACCCAGCTCAATCGCATTCATTTCGATTACAATTTGCTCCACATGCAAAGCGCTGGACTGTCCGCGGTGGAATATGAGATGAAACTCATCCGCTCAGCGGGCAAATCCGTATTGTACTGCGCGCTGGTAGCCACCAATCTGGAGCACGCCCTGGAATTGGAAGCCAAAGCCAAACAGCTTCCGGCGGTGGCCTCGGTGGACAGTGTGGCGCCATTTTTGAGCAACCAGTCCGCCCACAAACTGGCGCTGGTCGGAGACATCAAACGCCTGTTGGAATCCGTGCGCTTTACTCCACCGGACGCCCAACCTGTCAACGTGGACGAATTGAGCCAGGTCCTGTGGTCATTCTCGGGCTACCTGGGACTGGCGCTGGAAGAAATTGGCAACAACGACCCACCGTTGCGGGCGCGCCTGGAATCCCTGCGCCAAACCGTGCAGGATTTCCGGCGGGAAATGCTGCGGGGAGACCGTGCCGTGACTGCGGTGAAATTGGCGGCTTATCAAATGGCTTTCTTTCAGGATGTCCTGGACACGTTTGAAAACATCCGGCAACAGGACAATACCGAGGGCCTGCGAGTCGAGGATTTGCCCCCGGCATTGCGCCATCGCTTTGTGGGCAGGACCGGCAAGTTGCTGGTGATGGTGTACCCACGCAAGGATGTTTGGGAGCGTGAACCCCAGGAGGAGTTTGTCCAGCAGTTGCGCACGGTGGACCCCAATGTGACCGGCACACCGGTGCAGTTGTACGAGTATGTGACCCTTTTGCTGGACAGCTATTTGCAGGCGGCGCGTTATGCGCTGGTGGCCATTGCCATGCTGGTCTTCCTCCATTTTCGCTCGTTCATTGCATTGGTGCTGGGGTTGTTGCCGGTGGGAGTGGGAGCTTTGTGGTTGATGGGATGGATGGGATGGAACGACATCATGTTCAATCCGGCCAACATCATGACCCTGCCATTGGTCATTGGCGTGGGCGTCACCAATGGCATCCACGTGCTTAATCGTTTTATGGAAGAACGAGACGCCAGTGTCTTCAGCCGCAGTACGGGCAAAGCCGTGTTGGTCTCCGGCCTCACTACCGTGGCGGGATTTGCCAGTTTGATTCCGGCCAAGTATCAAGGCATTGCCAGCCTGGGTTACGTGATGTCGGTGGGAGTAGTCACGTGCATGGTGGTGGGCTTGGTGGTTTTGCCGGCAGTTTTACGGTTCTTGCAGCTTAAGGGCCGGGAGCATTGGTTGATAAAAAAGCCCAGCATCGTCCATGCACCGAGCGACACTGGGCCGGGAGGAACCGAGGTTAAACCCTCTACCCGTACATAATATACGATTGAACAAAAAATGAGGCAAGTGAAAACAAAAAACATATACTGAGGCAAGCTTTAACGATAAAGTCTTGCTTGCAGCCCACGGACTTTAACCTCTTGTTATACAGCCTGTTAATTCAGGTATTGAAGAACCTTGGGGACCGGGTTTGCCCCAATGCCGCCAATTCTGCCAGCCCATGTACCTATTTCAAGATTGCGGCTGCTCCGTGGGCTTTTCTGGTGGTCTGGAGGGCGTGGAGGGCGGAGCAGGCAAGGGAGTTGTAGGAACTTCAGAGTCGGATTGGAACAACTCACGCAGACTGCGAAAGGGCGTGAGGAGTTTCATCAAGATATTTGGAATATAAACGGGCTTGGTTTTGGGGTGCGCCAGGGTGCCGGTGACGCGGTACTCGAAGAGCTTGGTAAAGGGCTTGAAAAACAGGCTCAATGCAGGCCCCAGCATTTTGGTCTCGCGCAGGACTTCAGCTTCCACGCGCGCGTCCACTTCGTAATCAAAATTGACCGTCCCACGGTATTTAAGGTTGTAACCGGCAGCCTGGATGACCAGGTCTTCCGTACGGATGACGCTGTCGCGAATCACAAACGAGCCGTGGGCTTCACGAGCGCGGGAGTTGCCCAGGCCGGGGGAAATGGCATTGAGCACGGGGGAAAACAAACCGAAAATGGGAATTTCCCAAATCAAGCCATCGGTAAGGGAGACGTTGCCAAAGCCGTTCCAGCTTTTCCAGTCATTGGCGCGGGCCTGAGCATTGAGATGGCCGGTGAGCAAACCTTCGACGCGGTTGGTACGGTCGCTGATATCGGCCATGAGTCCGGCAAACTGAACCTGGCTCAGGCTGAAGCGCAGGTCCATGGCGGTGTCCTGGTGGGAAGAGAAATCCAGAGATAAATCACCGCGGAGCCGTCCCCCATAAAAATCGGCCCAGAGGTTCGTGAGGGTCACGGATTCGTCGCGCCAGAGGATGGTGGTGGTTACATTGCTGGCATTAAATCGCCACCAGGTAAAAGGCGAGCCAGCGATTTGAAAATCCACCCGTGCGCCCAACTCGCCATGCATCGGAATATCTCCGGAAACTTCGGCTTTGACCGGCCCGGCAAAGCGGTAGGGAGCCAAAGTTTTCACCACATGCGGGCCGATGGCCTGGGCCACATGCATCGGATTCACCGTGCCACGGGCTTCCTGCAGAAAGACCATGTGCGCATTGAAATCCACTTCCACTTTTTTGGCGGTGGCCTGGCCTTCTTTTTGTCGCAGGCGCGGTTGGTAAAAGCAGAGTACATTGGAAGCATAGGAAAAACGGGTTTCCAGGGCCTCAATGGGCACGTCGCGAAAGACAAAACGCGCGGTACGAACCTCCCCCGTGGCCTGCCAAGAGTCCGCTTTGCGCCAGTTGCCACGGAGTTCAAGTTGCAGTTCTGGCGGATGTTCCCATTTCCACATGGCCAAGGCTCGCGGGGCGGTTGGGGGTAGCAAAGGAATCAAAGCGTTGGGCAAGCCCTTCCAATCCACTTGCATTTGGAGGTCGCCCTCAGGCGCCAATTCCAGTGTGCCTTTAAGCAGATTATCGCCTGCACGTGCCTCGAAGGTAGGCACACGGAGATGTTGTCCGTCCCATTCCAGCCTGGCTGCAAGTGCGGACAGAGCAAGATCGCGCCATTGGGCCGGACCCAATTGCAGAGAAAAATGGCCGGTGGTTGCAGGCGCGAGATTGGCCAGAGCATTGGTGGGCGGCTTTGGCCAGTCCGGCAACGTGGTGGTGAAAGACGCTGCCAGCCTGGGTGGGGTATTCCACTGGATTGCGCGAAGCTCCTTCTGCCAGTCGGGCGGCAGATAACCGGCAAACTCATGTAAATCGCAGGTTGAAGTCAGATGGGCCTGCAAGATTCGCTTTCCCACGTTCCAGTCCCCTGAGACCGTTAGTTCGCCTTGAGCCAGGCGCGCTTGAAGATTGGTGATGGTCAGCAACGGGTATTTCCATGCGCCGTGGTGGTCAAGCCACGCGACGGTTAACTGATCCAGCCTGCTGGTCGCCAGCGTGACATGCCATTGCAGTTCCAGGGGGGCTGCGCGCTGCCCCCAGAGCAAATTGGTGTTGGCCAGCGATTCCCATGCGTTCGTTGCCAACCAAGCCTTCCATTCCGCCAAGGCCAGCATGCCGGTGGCTGACTGACCAGCATGCCACTCTTCCATGCGGCTCTGACCCTGCACCACTTGCGGCGTGGGCGGCCAGGCAGCGGCCAATTCGACTTCACCCGTAATGCGGCACTGCCGGGCGCGGCCGGCATGGAGAAGGTCCAGTGATTCGATATGGCTTTCCACTTTCCAAAGCGGGGGATTTTGTGACGAGGCAAGGGGCGACATTAGCAATAATTTCACTGGCCCGCTGGTGGCCCAGGGAGAATGGAGGGATGAGCTTTGCCAGGCCAGATTGGTTTGCAGCGGCGAGAACTGAAGAGTGGCTTGGACCTGGCTGGCCTGCAGAGCAGAAGTGGCCAGATGACCGGCCCTGAGCGTGGCCTGGAGGTTGGTGGTCCACCAGGCATTGGTGGCGGTGGGGGCACGGATGGTCAAATGGCCTTTCTCTACCTTGCCCCAACGGTTGCTGAGCCAGGCAGCCGTGATGTCCAGCTCCACCCGTGCTTGGGGTGGCGTTTGGGCTTCGGGGACCCGCCGAGCCAGCACGGTGAGGTGTTCTCCATGCCCCCAAGGGGTTTGGGCGCTTTCCACCTGCGCGCGCAATTCCAAACGGGCGGCATTCCAGTCGAGCGCATCCAGATGAAAGGAAAGCTCGGCGGCACGCGGGCCGCTGAAATGATAGTTGGTCAGGGCCTGGGCGAGGTCCCGCATGAACAGATTTGCGCGGGCTGCAGCCGAGGGGCCGGAAGTAGAAGGGGTTTGCGCTTCGGCCCACTGGCGCGAGAAGGCCAGAGCATTGGAAATCAGGCCGTGAATACGGAACTCGGCGCCCAAAAATTCGCCGTTGAATTGTCTTAATTCCCAGACGGCATCGTGAATGGCCATTTCGGTCTGGAGCCGGGAAATTTCCAGGGGAGGTGTGACATGGGGGCCGTTGGCGAAACGCCACACAATTCGGCCGTCTCGCAAACGCAAGAGGTTCACCTGCAACTGGCCGCGCAGCGCGGCGGCGGCGTCCAGCACGATTTGCACCTCGCGGGCGCTTAATTGCGGACCGGCAATGAGCTGGTCGCGGCCAAAGCTGACATCATGCGCCACCAGTCCGCGGTCCCAACGAAAATGCAGGGATGCAAATTGCAGGTCGAGGCCGCGATGCCGCAGCGCCTGCAGCAGGGCGTTTTTCACAAAATCCGGCAGGCCGGTTTGGTGCCAGTAAAACAAAAATCCGGCCACCGCGAGCACCGAGAGCAAGGCCAGAATGCGGAACCAGCGAAAACCGCGCCGGACCCGCGTCCACAAATCCCGTATGCGGGAGGGCGGGGCGGCGGAGATTTGGGAGCCGGCGGACGGCACAATTCAAGGGGTGGCGGCTGCGGCGGGCGAGCGCGGCCAGGGCAGTTCACGCATTAGCAGGTGATACAGCGGAGCAGGGAACTCCAGAATCCACGGTTGTCCCTCCAAAGTGACACAAACCAGCGGCACTCCCTGCTTGCGGGGCGGCCCAAATTCCAGCGCATAAGTCTGAAATCGGTCGCTGCCGGGTGTCCGCACTTCAATTTCCAATCGCGGACTGTCAGCGCCGAAGCCGTGTCGCGCGCGCGCCCCTTCTCCGCGGTCCACCCAGTAAATGGCGTTCAAGTCCCCCAGCCGGAAAACGGTTTCCTCAACCGCAAACTCATTCATGATGCCCTGAGAGTTGGGGCCGAAAGACCAGCGGTTGGTATCCACGCGGATAAGCTGGTTGACCCGTGCGCCTTCCCGCAAGGTGACACGCACCACGTTGGTCAGCGGATAAGACCAGAGATGGCGGTCGCGCAGTTGCCAGCCAAATTGCGGGAGCCGGTAAATCGTGGCTTCTTCTATGGTGAAGACGCTGTTTTCGTCACTGCGGCGAGCATAAAATTTCCCCGCTACATTGGTGCTCAGGGAGGCTTGGGCCAGGACGGGGGCCGAGGCCGGGCTGCCGTTGGTGGCAGAGGCCCGCAAAGTGACCTCGCGCCAGGGCGGCGCCAGACCATAAGCGGTAAAATCGGTAACCACATCCTTTTCAAAATCCGCCACTTCCCAGGAATACAAGTCTCCCATCAATTCTTTTAATAAGACAGGGTCAACGGGGTAATCCTCCGGTTGGGTGAGCCGCCAGGAGCCGTTGGTCAGACGCCGGACGAGGAAGGGGTTGGCCCCGGAGACTTCGACCATTTGAACCTGGGTGGGGTCAAAAGTGAATAAATGGCGGTCCCGCAGTTCTTTATAGGGAGTGCGAAGGCGGTCCACCAGGTCGCGGCTGACCAGCACGACGTTGGTATGGGCCAGGCAGCGCGCATAGACCAGGGCGGGGTCGTTGGTGGGACTGGAGCCAAATTGCACAACGAGCTGGTCATTGGTGCCCGTTCCCAGAGCCAGTTCAAGTTCTGGCGGCGAGCACCCAAACAATTCAGGGTCCGCGGCTGGATCATCGGTGACAAAACGTGCGACACGCGCTTCCAGACACGCCAGCACCAATTGGTTGGCGCGCTGTTGATGCGCGCGGGCCGTCATCGGTTTGCTGAGCCGCCAGGTCCGGTTGGTGGGCTGATATTGCAGGGAAAAACCCAGGCCGCGTGTGGCGCTGCGGACTTCGAATCGGTCAAAGACAAAGTTTGTGGGCGAAGCCAGGAGCGCAAAGCTGCGCCAGCGGTCGGCTTCCGGGGGCAGCGCTTCTTTCAGAAGGGCAATGTCAGCCAGGTAAATCCCCGGCTGCGCGGGCAGGCGCACGTACACCTGATCGCCGGTGGGAGAGGGCAACCCCACCTCAAGCACGATTTGCTGAGTATCCTGCTGCAACCTGATGGTGGCCAGGGCGGGAGCCAGGCCGAAGTCGCGGTAATTTTCGGTACGAATCAAAATTCGGCGGTCCAGGCGGGCAAGATGCTGGAACAAGTTTTGCACCACCACCGGATTGGCGGGGTAGGCGACGGGGGCGAGGAGCCGCCAATAATCGCCTTCGCGTTGGAGGCGGGCGACATAGTTGCTGCTCCGGATTTCCAGACGGGTGACGGCATCCGGTTGAAAACCCGCCAACAAGGGCCCGGCGGCGCCACTCTCAGGAAGCGGCTTTTGCCAATGGCGTTCAAAAAACAGAATGAACAGGAAGAGCGCCGCGGCCAGGCCGAACCAGAACCATGTGGAGCGAGAGTGCATGAGAACTCACTTGCGGCGGCGCAACCAGACGAGGGTGCCCAGCAGCAACACACTGCCCGGCAACGCGCCCAGCAATAAGGCATTAAGCGTCAGCAATTGGCGGCGGGTTAAGTCCAGCCGGTATTCCTGCAGGGGACGCGGCTCGATGCCGGCCAGCAGGTAAGTCTGGTCCACCAGCCAATTCAGACAATGGCCGCCCAGGTCCCGATTGTTGCGCGATTCAATCAACTGGTTGCTCAGAAACATGGAGTCCCCGCCTACGATGAGCCGCGTGGAACCGCGCTCGGCGCGCACTCCCGGCACGGCGCCTTTCTCCACGGCCACCATCAGGGAAAATCGTCCCCGGGGATTGGAGGCCGGATTAATGACCGGCCGCCCATTCTCCACGTCCTTGACCAGGATGCCTTCATTGGAGGTATGAAGGATTTCGTCCACCTTCAGCGTCTCAGCGGCGCGTCCGCTGGATTTGATGGCGGAAACGACCCGGGGCAGGAGCAGATGCGCCGAGCCCATGAGCAGCGGGCGAGTCACCGCATGCGGCTCAGTAATGGGCACGACCAAATCCTGAAATTGTGAGGTGGGCGTGGCGTTGGCGGGGTCCAGGGCGAAGCGTTCGCCCACCATGACTCCCCAGGCGGCCATTAAGGACTCCAGATTCAGGGAGCGGCCAAAGGAGCGATAGTTTAAGAACACCATCAACCGTCCTCCCTGATTAAGGTAGCGCGCGATTTTTTCCAGTTCATCCTGGGTCAAAGGCGTGCGCGGGCCGGCAATGATTAGCAGATGGCAGTCGTTGGGAATCTCGGCGGTGCCAAACAAAGTCAAAGTGGCGGTTTCCAGCCCATTTTCCCTTAATAAATGGGCGAATTTGGAATAGCCCATGATTTCATCGGTGCTGGCGGGGTCATGTTCCCCGTGGCCTTGAACAAAATAGGCTTTCAGCACGCGCGGGCTGATGACATGGATAAGCGCCGAGGTGAAAAGCTGCTCACCTTTGAAATTTTTGGCGCGCCGCCGGAAAACGGTTTGGCCAGTTTCAGAAAGCTCGGCCGTGGGTTCGAGGTCGTAATCGCCCAAATCCTGCTGATAGACGGTTTTAATTTTGCCGTTGCAATCAAAGAGAATGAGATTGCGCTGGTTCAAAGCCGCCAGATTGTAGCGGGTGCGGGCCAGATTGGCCTCCACCGGCTGGCGGTTGGGGTCCACCAGTTCCAGGCGCAGGCGGGGGTTGCGGGCGGCGTATTCGCGCAGCAAATCGGTTACTTCCGAATAAAGGCGGTCGTCCTGGTGATAGTACACCAGCACCTTGACGCCAGCGGGGAGTGATTCCAGCACCTTCAGGGTACGGGGGGAGAGCGTCCAGCGCTGGCTGGCGCTAAAATCTTTGCGCCAGTAATGGCGGACGGCGAGGTAATTGACCATGACCACCAGCGCCAGGACGGAAAGGCAGGCAATGAGCACCTCCACCCCTGCGCCGAGGCGCCGGCTGAACGAGAAACTGGGAGAGGTCACAGCGGCCTTGCTCATGGCTGGGACTGGCTCATTTCCATCGGCGGCTTTCCACCGCGCGCAGCGTTAAAAACAGAAACAAAAAGGTGGTGGACAAACAAAAGACCACCGCCCGGGTATCCACCACACCCCGGCTGAAATCTTGCAGGTGTTGGTAGAGATTCATCTGGTTGAGCACGGCATGGGGCCAGCCCAGTTGCGGCGGGACGGCATAAGCCAGGTATCCCGCCAGGAAAATGGCCAGCCCGGCCACGAAACTCAACATGGCGGCAATCACCTGGCTGCGGGTGAGCGCCGAGGCCAGGCAACCGATGGCCACATACAGCATGCCAATCAAGAAAACTCCCCCCATGGCCCCGGAGAGCGCGCCGAGGTCCACCGCCGCCGGCTGCCGCGTATAATGGCGGAGGGCCAGGGTGATGACAATCAGAGGCAGCCACATGCAGGCATAGAAGAGCAGGGCGGCCGTGAATTTGGCCAGCACCACCTGTAAATCACTCACCGGGGTGGTCATCAGGGTTTCAAAGGTGCCGGTTTGCTTTTCCTGGGCAAACAGGCGCATGGTAATCACCGGCGTGGCCACCAGCAGCACCAGCCAGAAGGCCACGCTCTCGTAAAACAATTCGTTGAGCGTCAAGGTCAAGGGCTCGGTGTTTAATGCCTGGAGAATACCCGCAAAACTCAGTCCCATGATGAACAGGACGGCCGCAATGACCATATAGCCCGTCCATGATACGAAGAACGTGCCCATCTCCCGGCGGACCAGCAGCAGGTAGGCGCGCATCAATTCTCCTCCTCCCGGTCCGGACGGGTCAGGCGGACAAAGATGTCCTCGAGCGAAAGCCGGTCACGGGTCAGCTCCCGCAAAGCCCATTGATGTTGGCGCACCAGATCAAACAGGACGGGGCGCAAATCCACCCCGGGCGGCGCGGAAAAGGTGCAGCGCCAGTATTTCCCTTCGGCTGGCGCCAGATCATATCGCAGGATTTCCGGGTGACTATCGAAACACGCCTTAAGTTCTGTTTCGGGGGCGGCAATTTCCGCCACCACCAAGCCGCTTTCTCCAAGCCGTTTCTGCAAATTGGCTGGCGTATCCGCGGCCAGGATGCGCCCATTGGCCAGGATGAGCACCCGTCCGCAGGTCATTTCCACTTCCGGCAGGATATGGCTCGAAAGCAAAACTGTGTGGCGGGCGGCGAGGTCTTTAATCATCTGGCGGACGGTACGAATTTGGTTGGGGTCCAAGCCGATGGTGGGTTCGTCCAGTATCAGCAGCTCCGGCTCGTGCACCAGGGCATCCGCCAATCCCACCCGTTGCTGGTAGCCTTTGGAAAGATGGCCGATGATGCGTTTGTGCACCTCGGTCAGGCCGCATTGCTGCATGACCACATCCACCCGCTCGCGTGAGGCGGCGCGGCTGAGTCCTTTGAGACGGGCGCGGAATTTCAGGTAATCCCGCACCCGCATATCGTGGTGCAGGGGATTATGTTCGGGCATGTAGCCGATGCGCCGGCGCACCTCATCCGCCTGGGTGTACACGTCCAGCCCCGCCACGCGGGCGGTGCCTTCGCTGGCGGGAAGGAAACAGGCCAGAATGCGCATGGTGGTGGATTTGCCGGCCCCATTGGGGCCCAGCAGACCCACGACTTCGCCGCGTTGGACGGTAAAATTCAGGCGGTCCACCGCCAGCCGTCCGGCATAGCGCTTGGTCAGGTTTTGAACTTCGATCATCGGCCCGGCAGTCATCTGACGTGCGAGGCAAAGTTTAATGACATTGGCCTTCCGGCGACAACAAAAAGATACGGCGGGAAGCCGCCTGCCCTGAGGGGGAAGCACCCGAAAAAGCGTTTTCACCTCTGGTGTTGATGCCGTGGCGGCTTGCAGGCATCATGCAGGGCGCAACGCAAACAGAATACATGAATCACGCAACTGCCGAAGCGATGGTTGGCCGCGAGCGCATTCTGCGTCCGCGCCGCGGCTGGCTGGCCTTGGACTGGCGGGAGTTATGGGCGTACCGGGAGCTTTTTTTATTTCTGGCCTGGCGGGATATTTTGGTGCGTTACAAGCAGACGTATGTGGGGGTGGCGTGGGCGGCATTGCAGCCGTTGTTGATGATGGTCATTTTAACCTTTGTTTTTCGCACGCTGGGCCGGTTTCCCAGTCCCGGGGCGGCGCCCTATGAGGTTTTGGTGTTTGCTGGTCTGATGCCGTGGCAATTTTTTGCCAATGCACTGACCGAATGCAGCGGCTCGCTGGTGGCCAGTGAGCGCATGATTACGAAGGTCTATTTCCCCCGGCTGATTATTCCCGCCAGCGCCGTGCTGAGCGGGGGAGTGGATTTCCTGGTCGCGGCGCTGATTTTGGGGGCCATGATGCTGGGCTTTGGCCTGCCCTGTCACTGGCAATTGTGGTTGCTGCCCTTGTTCTTTGGCGCGGCGGTGCTGGCGGCGCTGGCCGTGGGATTGTGGGCAAGCGCGTTGAACGTGCGTTACCGCGATGTCAAATACGTGGTGCCCTTTATTGTCCGCATGGGGCTGTATGTCAGCCCGGTGGGCTTCGTCTCGTCGGCCGTGCCGGAGACCTGGCGGTTCTGGTACAATTTGAATCCCATGGTTGGCGTTATTGACGGCTTTCGGTGGTGCGTTTTGGGACCGGCTTTCGAGCCTTACTGGCCGGGATTCATGGTAAGCATGGGCATCGTCCTGCTGCTGCTGGTGACTGGCGTTATGTATTTCCGGCAGATGGAACGGACCTTTGCGGATGTCATTTGAAAGCGCATGGTGAACCCATCAGACTCCATCATCAGCGTGCGCGGTTTGGGAAAGCGATACCGCCTGGGCGCCACCCTGGCGCAGGATACCTTGCGCGACCACTTGACGCATCTGGCGGGACGGCTCTGGCGTCGCACGCCCAGGCCGCCGGTGCAGGAGTTGTGGGCCTTGCGGGAAGTTTCCTTTGACGTGGGGGCAGGGGAGGTGTTGGGGATTATTGGCCGTAATGGGGCAGGCAAATCCACGTTGCTGAAGGTGTTAAGCCAGATTACCGAGCCTACGGAAGGCGAGGCCCGCGTGCGAGGCCGGCTGGCCAGCCTGTTGGAGGTGGGTACTGGTTTTCATCCCGAATTGACCGGGCGCGAAAACATTTACTTGAATGGCGCCATTTTGGGGATGAGCAAGGCCGAGATACGCCGAAAATTTGATGAAATTGTGGCCTTTGCCGAGGTGGCGGAATTCCTGGATACGCCGGTCAAACGTTATTCGTCGGGTATGTACGTGCGACTGGCTTTTGCGGTGGCAGCGCATTTGGAGCCGGAAATATTGTTGGTGGACGAGGTGTTGGCGGTGGGGGATGTCGCCTTTCAGGAAAAATGCCTGGGAAAAATGCGCGAAGTGACGCATGGCAGCGGGCGCACGGTGTTGTTTGTCAGTCACAACATGGGTGCAGTTCAGGCGCTGTGCGGGCGGGCGTTGTGGCTGCATCGGGGAAGGGTGAGGGGCCTGGGGCCGGTCGAGGAACAGGTGGCAAGATACTTGGACGAGATGCGTAAACCCCATGAGGGGGAGGAAGACCTTAACCTGGGTTTGGGGCCGTCGCTGGTATTACGGTATTTGCATTTGGAGCCTAACCCGGTGGTCAGTGGGCAGGGGGTTCGTTTCCAATTGGCGGTGAAGGCCCACGAGGCGGCGCGGCTCACCGATTTACAAATACTCATTTTTTCGGCGCTGGGAGTGCGGGTGGCCATGCTGGACTTGCGTCAACCCACCGGCCACGGCTACCTCATGGAACCTGGGCAGCAATTAACCCTGACGGGTTGCATACGGCGGCTGCCTTTGGTGGAAGGGGATTACCGCCTCGGCGTCTTTTACAGTTATCAAGGTTATTACGCGGATGTGTTGGATGTGGCGGCCTTGCATGTGGCCGCCGCGCCCCCGGTGGATGGTCGGGTGCCCTACAAACCCGCCTACCGGGGGCTGGTGGTTTTGGAGCACGATGTGGAGGCGCAAATCACCTCATGAATCGTCCGCTGCGCATCTTGTGGCTGAAGACCGGCCCGTTGCATCCGCTGGATACCGGCGGCAAACTGCGCACTTACCATCTTCTGCGCGAACTCCATCGCCATCATGAGGTGACTTATTTGGCGCTTTGCGAACCGGACACGCCGCCGGAAATTAAACAGCAGGCGTCTGCTTACTGCCGGCATGCGTTGTGGGTACTGTGGTCCGCTCCGCGCAAAGGGTCCTTGGCCTTCTATGCGGCTTTGGGGCGCAATGTATTTTCCTCCCTCCCTTACGTGCTGGCCCGCTATCGCTCGGAAAACATGCGCCTCGAAATTCAGGAGGAAGACGATGCCGCCCGCCATGACGTCCTGGTGTGTGATTTCCTGACCCCCGCCGTCAATCTGTTCCCCCTGGCGCGCGGGCGGCCGCGCCCGCGCTTGAAAGTGCTGCTATTTCAACACAACGTGGAAGCTCAAATCTGGGAGCGCATGTGGCAGCAGCAGCGGAATCCCCTGCAACAGTGGTATTTTCGCTTGCAATGGCAGCGGTTGCGGGCGTGGGAACGGCGGTTGTGCGCCGCGTGCGATGGGGTGGCGGCGGTTTCTGAGACAGACGCCGCCCGCTTCCGGCAGGATTACGGTTTAACCAACGTGTTGGGCAGTGTGCCTACCGGCGTGGATGTGGAGTACTTTGGCCAGACACGGTTGCATCCGGTGCCTGGAAGAATCGCCTTTTTGGGGTCCATGGACTGGATGCCCAATGTGGACGCAGTGCAGTGGTGGATGAATGAAATCTGGCCGTTGGTGAAACAACGCCATGCTGGCGCTTCCTTCAGCATCATTGGCCGGAATCCGCCGGCTGCGGTGGCGGGTTTGCCGCAGCGTGACGCCTCCGTCCAGGTCACCGGCACCGTGCCGGACGTGCGGCCGCATTTGGCGCAGGCGCAGGTGGTGGTGGTGCCCTTGCGGGCGGGCGGCGGCACGCGAATCAAAATCTACGAGGTCATGGCGGCCGGCTTGCCGGTGGTCTCCACGCGGGTGGGGGCTGAGGGCTTGCCGTTGCGGGATGGTGAAAACATCGTGCTGGCCGATACCCCTGAGGCTTTGGCCACCGCCGTGGTGACTTTGTTGCAGGAGCCGGAGAAGCGCACCCGCCTGGCCGCAGCGGGGCAGCATTGGGTGCGACATCACGCCAGTTGGACACAGGCGGCCGGGATTCTGGCGGACTATGCGGCACAACTCATCGCTTGATTATGGTTATTGCTGTCTATGGATTGGGATATGTGGGGGCGGTGGTGATGGCGGCCCTGGCCAGCCGCGGGCATCACATGATTGGCGTGGATGTGGATGCCTACAAAGTGGACCTGGTGCGCAAAGGCCGCTCGCCCATCGTGGAGCCGGGGCTGGAGGCGATGCTGGCTGCGGGGGTTGCCGCTGGACGCATTGAAGCCACCTGTCATCACACCGAGGCCGTGGGGCGCTCCGAAATGGCCATGATTTGTGTGGGCACGCCTTCGCTGCCCAATGGGGGGCTGGACGTGGCGCCCCTGGTGCGGGTGGCGCAATCCATCGGGGAGGGCATGCGCCAGCGCGAGAAAGGACGGCGTTATGTAGTGGCGGTGCGGAGCACAGTTTTGCCCGGCATGGTGGAGCAGCACGTCATTCCGGTGCTGGAGCAGGCGTCCGGCCTGAAAACGCCGCGCGATTTTGGCGTGGCGATTAATCCCGAGTTTCTCCGGGAGGGGACGGCTTTGGAGGATTTCTTTCACCCCCCCAAGACGGTCATCGGCAGCACCAGAAAAACTGATGCGGCGCGGGTGGCCAGCCTGTATCGCGGCCTCAAGGCGCCGCGGTTTTTGACCGACTTGAAGACCGCGGCGATGGTCAAGTACGCCGACAACACCTTTCATGCGCTGAAAGTGGTGTTTGCCAACGAGATAGGCCTCCTTTGTCGGCAATTGGGTGTGGACGCCGGCAGGGTGATGGAGATTTTTTGCCAAGATACGCGCTTGAACTTGTCGCCGGCCTATTTGCGGCCGGGTTTTGCTTTCGGCGGTTCCTGCCTGCCCAAGGATTTGCGTGCCCTGACGCGGGTAGCGCGGGAGCAGGAGGTGCCCACACCAGTGTTGCAAGCCATTGCGGAAAGCAATCAACGCCTGATCCAGCGCGCGGCGGAATGGGTGTTGGACACCGGCAAAAAACGCATCGGCATCCTGGGATTCGCCTTCAAACCGGGCACGGATGATTTGCGGGAATCGCCGATGGTGGCCTTGATGGAAATGCTGCTGGGCAAGGGTTGCCGGTTGAAATTATATGACCCGCACGTTTCCCTAAGCCGTTTGATTGGCGCCAACCGGCGTTTTATTCAGGAGCGAATTCCGCATCTAGCGCGGTTGATGGCGAATCAGCCGCAGCACGTCCTACGGCACGCCGAGTTGGTGATTCTGGGCACTGCCCTGCCTGAATTCGAGCCGCTGCTCCAAGAACTTGGCCCGGCGCAAATCTTGTTGGACCTGACCCCGGCGCGCCGGCGGCCGGTGGTCACGCCCGCCCGCTACGAGCGGTTAACCGGTTGAGGCCATGTCGCCCCGGGCATTTTATCTATTGGCCAAGGATTGCGTGCGCGGCACTCACTGGTGGCGGCCGCTTGCCGCGTGGTATTGGGCGTGGCGTGGCCGCCTCACGCCGGGTGAGGACCCGCAAAAGGTGGCCCAGTCCATGGACTGTTTTTGCCGGGCCATTCGGTTAATGCCCGAGTCTGCCCCGGCTCGCCTTTGGGTGACGGAGGCGGCCCGGCGGCTGGCCCGGTTGAAGACACCCTTGGAGCCGGTTTTTTTTGATGGGCGTGGCGCCTCACTACAGTTGGAAAAGGCTGTTTTGCTGAAGCCGCCCATTTCGCCGCTGGAGCCGGGAGTCTTGTACATTGCTTTTGAATACCAATGGCTCCGGTTGCTTTCGTTGCCCCCAGCTTTGCGGGAGGATTTCGCGCGCCATTACACCCTGGTTTTGGCCCCCTCCTGGAGTCCGCCTCACAGTGTGTTCAATTTTTATTTCCCTCATATCTGGCCGGTGCCGGTTTATTGTCAAATCAGCCACCCCTTAGACGCGCAATGGCTGCCCCAACTTTCGTCCCGTTATCGGGTGGTACCTTTGATGCCTTCGCATTGGGTAAATCCGGACGCTTTTGTGCCCCGGCCTAAAAATGAGCGTGATATTGATTTGGTCATGGTGGCCAATTTTGCCGTCTTCAAGCGCCATGCAGCCTTTTTCCATGCCTTGCGCCGGCTGCCGCGCTCATGGCGAGTGGTGTTGATTGGCCAGCATGAGGGCCGCCGCACCGCAAAGGATGTTGTGGCCGAAGCGCAAGCCTTTGGGGTGGGTGATCGTTTTACTTTGAGGGAAAGCGTGCCGCATGCCGAGGTTTGCGAAACCTTGTGTCGCGCCCGTGCCAGTGTAGTGCTTTCCAGGCGGGAAGGCGCTTGTGTGGTGGTGGCCGAATCGTTGTTGGCTGATACTCCTGTTGGACTAATGGAGGGGGCCCATATCGGCTCCGCGCAGTTTCTGAACGCTCAAACTGGCCGTTGGCTCAGGGAAAATCATCTGGCGGAGGATATGCAGCGCTTGGTGGAGGAGGCCCATCTTTTACAACCCAGGGCATGGGCGCTGGACGCGCAAATCACCTGTCAGGACAGCTCGCGCAAATTAAACGAATGGTTGCGTGAACAAGCCCTCGCCGCAGGTCAGAATTGGACTTGTGACCTTGCCCCGCTGCAATGGCGTCCCAATCCATCTTTGCTTTCGCCTGCGGATATTGAACGGCTGGCGCCTGCGTGCGCGGCCCTGGCTGGCAAGTACGGTTTGCGACTGGCGGGGCAGGGGGGTAACAAGTGATCACGCTTGATGTGCCGGCGGAGGTTTTGATAATGAATTCCTGATGCGCGCCAGGGCCACATCAATCTTCTGCGCAACAATGATGGGACTTTTTGGCCTGTGCATTATGGGGTGCTCCAAGAAGCCTCCCCCTCCCCCTGCCGCCGAGCCGTTAAAGCGAAAATTCCTTCAGGAAACGGTCACTAACGCCCAGGAAAGTCTGGCGAATCGCCGCCTGGCTGTCTCCGCTTTGGCCACCAATCAAGCAGGAGCCGCCCAACTGTTGCATTGGGTGAGCCTTGGGGTATTGTCCAACGACTTGCGACCGGTGCTTACTTTGGAGCTGGCGCACGCACCTTGGCCTAACATCCGTTCACAAGCATGGGAGATGTTGCCGCCGTATTTGGACAAGCACCAGCAGCCATTGCCGCCCCTTGGCAAGTTCTTTACCCTCCAGGGTAATCCTGCGCGGGGGGCAACGCTTTTCAAACACCCCGATTTGAACTGCATTGGCTGCCACCGTTTGAACGGCGAGGGCGTGGCGCTCGGTTCAGATTTGTCGGATATCGGCCTGCGGATGGATGCGGCAACTTTGTTGGAGAGCCTGGTGGACCCCAGTGCCATCATCACCCCGGGCTATGAAACCTGGCTGGTGGTGGACCGCGACGAAAATGAGCATGTGGGGGTGTTGGCCCGGGAAACGGAGCAGGTGTTGGCGCTGCGGGATGCCAAAAACAATGAAATCGTGATATCCAAGGCTCAAATTAAACAACGCCGCCAGGTGCCGGTCTCGATTATGCCTGCCGGCTTGCAACAAAGCGTGACGGTGCAGGATTTGGTGGATTTGTGGCTGTTCCTGCGGGGATGCCGGCAACCATCGGCCACCAACGCTCCTCCGACGCCGCCGGCCCATGTTTCACCCTAGCGTGGTGCACGGTTGGAAGTTAGTGCTGCGTAATATGTTTAATAATGATGCAGGCGCAGTAAGCTGTCTTTATTGCTTCCAGCACATATAAATCACGGCTCCCAACCCCGAGTCCTGGCTTGAAGGAATGAGCCTCTATATATCGTGCTGGGTATCGTGCCGGGGGCCTGCGGGCAGACCTGACGGAAAGCCCAGCCAGCATAAGAACAGGACGCCCCTGGGAATGGCGATGCGTTTTTAACGTTTGGACTTGGCATGCTTTTTGGCGTAAGAATAAGCGCATGTTGCCGACCTTGTTGAGCTCGGGTGGGCCGATGACGTGGTTGCTGCTGCTGGTGGGAGCGGCGGCCCTGGTGGTGTTTATCGAACGTCTCCTGACCTATCACCGTGCCCAGATTAATTGTGCTGAATTCCTCAACGGGGTGCGCACCGTGCTGCGCCGGGATAATGTGGTGGAGGCTCTGTCCATTTGTGATGCCACGCCCGGACCGGTGCCTGACCTGGTCAAACTGGCCATCAAACATCGGGATAAAGACCGGGAAACCGTGCGCCAGTTGCTGGACGAAGCCGGGCGGAATGAGGTGCCGCGTCTGGAGGAGCGGCTGAGTGTGCTGGCGACGGTGGCCCAGATTGCGCCACTGATGGGGTTGTTGGGCACGGTGTTGGCGCTTATTGGCATGATGGGGGTGATGCGCGGCCAGGGCATGGCGATTCATCCCTACGATTTTGCGCGGCACTTGTATGCCGGCCTCAGCTCGACCGCCCTGGGGCTGGCCATCGCCATTCTCAATTACGCGGCTTACAACTATCTGGTGCGGCGGGTGGACGCGATTGTGCATGATATGGAACGGGCGGCAGGGGAGGTGCTGCACATGTTGTGGGAAAAATGAACCGGCTTTTTCAATTTCCACGCAAGCATCAGGTTTTTCGCGGCCAATTCCAGGCGGCGCCCTTTGCCGCGGTTTTTTTATTGTTGCTCATCTTTCTCACCTTTCCCACCTGGCTGGTGTACCTGCCCGGGTTGCCCATGGAACTGGATGCGCAAGGATTGCCGGTGCGGCCGGAGCAGGTGAAGGCCGTGAGGCTGGAGGAAGGCAGTGTATTTCGTTATGGGCGTGAAACGCTGGGCAGTTGGCAGGCTTTCCAATTGCGGCTGCGGGAAGAGGCGCGCACCAACCGCGCCTTGCGCTGGCTGAGTGTGCAAGTGGACCCCGCGGTTTCCAATAATGTGGTGCAGCAGGTGGTGGAACTGGCGCGGGATTTGAATCTGGGTGTGGATTTGCCCGGCGGGCGGCTGGACCTGCCGGTTTCCGGAAGTCTGGTGCTGGTGACCAATCCAATGGTGAGCCTGGCCATCAATCTTGCCGGCCAGATGTATTATAAAAACCAGATTATTAGTGAGGCCGCTCTGGAGCGGGAGTTACAGACCCTGGTGGCCAATTCACGGCAACCGTTGACCCTGTTGATTTTGGCCGATCGCCAGGTGCCTTATGATCGGGTGGTGCGGGCGGGGGCCGCAGCGCGCGCCGCCGGCGTGCGCCAGGTGCTGCTGGCCACACGGCCCCCGCCTTACCTGCTGAGTCCATGAAGCCCATGCTTTCCATGCACGGCATGCCGGGCCGGCGGTTGTGGTTCTGGCTGGGCGTTTCTTTTGCAGCGCACCTGGCGGTGATATGGCTCCTGGGAGAGCGCCCCCGCCTCCCGTCTCCTGAAACAGATGTTTTTCGGACTGTTCTAACTGAGAATTTGGCGCCCTTGGCCGCGCGCCTGCCGGATTATGATGACCCCCAGGTTTTTGCCTTGCCTTCACCGCGCGGCTTCTCCGGCTCGGGCTGGTTGCGCGCGAAGGCCCAAGCGCATGAATACCATGAATGGATGGATGAACAGCGCTGGCTGCCCCTGCCGGTGGACCAATTGGGCCAGACTTTTATCCAGCATGTGCGGTTGCTGACCGAACCAACTCCCCCCATGCCGCGCAAGGCGGAGCCGGTGTTGTCGCCGCTGGTGACCGATTTGGTCATGGATTGGGCGCCGGCCCGCTCCCGGTTGCAGCTCGAAGGGGCCTTGGCGGCGCGTTTGAAAACGCCGCTGCCGGCTGCGCCCACGCTGGCGCACAAAGAAGTGCTTAAACCCACCATATTGGAGCTGATGGTGGATGAACGCGGGCATGTTTTCTCGGCCCTCGTTTTGGGGGAAAGCGGCCTGCCGGCGGCGGATGAGCTGGCGGTGCAACTGGCCCGGCAACTGGATTTCCAACCTGCCGCTTCCCCAGGCCTGGTGAGTGGCCGGCTGGTGGTGGTCTGGCAGGTCCAAGCGGCGACCAATACCGTGCCTTCCACGGTGCCTGCGGCTGCGCCATGACCACGGAGAACCTCATTGCGGGATACGTGGGGCTGGGCCTATTGGTCATGGCGTTGTTGGTGTTGTATGCTGAGCGCCGGCGTCGGCGATTCACCCCGGCGCCCAGCACGGACCATATATTTCGCTGCCGCCAGTGCGGGCTGGTGTACACCGATGACAATGATGTGGACCGCTCCCCCTGCCCCCATTGCCAGACCATGAACGATGAAATTGAATTTTAGGCCGCATAAGGGTGCTGGACGATTCGCCGAAGCTCGGCTAAAGTGAGGGCGATGTCGAAGGCTGCAAACCATCGTGCTGCTGCCGATGCCGCCTCCCCTCAGGTGGCGCAAGACCTGGCTTTTGAAGAGGCCATGGACCGCCTGGAGAAGGTGGTGCAAAGGCTGGAAGGCGAAGAATTGCCTTTGGAAGCCTTGTTGCGCCATTATACCGAGGGCGTGGAACTGGCGCGGATATGCCAGCAGAAATTGACGGAAGCTGAATTGAAAATCCGGCAATTGGAGCAGACGCTTGCCGGAACGCCTGCCTTGAATCCTGTGAACGTGCCGGAGGAGGCGCCTTGAACTCCGGCCTGACCCTGCGCATGATGCGCTCCTGGCGCATTTCCCAATGCCTGGCGATGGAATTATGAGCCGATATCTGGACATGGTGGACAGTCCTGAACACGTCAAGAAATTGACGCCCGAACAACGTTTGAAACTGGCGGAGGAAATCCGCGAGGAACTCATTCGCACGCTTGCCCGGCACGGGGGCCATCTGGGACCCAATCTCGGGGTGGTTGAACTGACGATTGCCCTGCATACGGTCTTTTCCACCCCCAAGGACAAGTTTGTTTGGGACGTCAGCCATCAGGTGTACGTTCACAAATTGCTCACCGGTCGCAAACACCTCTTTCACACCATCCGCACCACCGGCGGGCTGAACGGCTTTGCCTTGCGCAGTGAAAGCCCGCACGACTGCTATGGCGCGGGCCATGCCGGCACGGCACTGTCGGCGGCGCTGGGCATGTGCGCGGCGCGGGACCGCCGGGGCAGCGACGAGCACGTGGTTTGCATTTTTGGTGATGCGGCGCTGACCAACGGCATTTCTTATGAGGCGCTGAACAACATCGCCCATACCACCAAACGTTTTATTGGCATTCTCAATGACAATGAATGGAGCATTGCGAAAAACGTGGGGGCGATTGCCAGTTACCTGAACCGCCTGATTACCAATCCCCGGTATAACCAGTTTCAGCGCGACTTTGCGCAATGGGCCAAACGATTTTTGAAGGGAGACTTGGGCGAGCGTCTGGGCCGGCGGGCGGAGGAAGCCATCAAGGGCTTCATCACGAAAATCTCCCTGGAGCAACAGCATGTGGATACTGCCGAGAGCGATGGGCGCGGCGGCGGTTTCGGCAGCAGCCTTATTTTCGAGGAGTTTGGCCTCCGCTATCTCGGGCCCATTGATGGGCATGATTTGGGAATGCTCATCACCTGCCTGGAGTTTGCCAAGACCTGTGATCAGCCGGTGGTGCTTCATGTATTGACCAAGAAAGGCAAGGGCTTTGAAGCGGCGGTTAAATATCCGGAAAAATTTCACGGCACCGGCCCCTATGATGTGCTCACGGGTGACCCACCCCCGCCCAAGCCGGGGGCGGCGCCAGCTTATCAGGATGTGTTTGGGCAGGCCCTGGTGCGCTTGTGCCAGCGGGATAACACCCTGGTGGGCATCACGGCGGCCATGCCCAGCGGCACGGGATTGAAATTCCTGGAGAAGGCCATGCCCGATCGTTACTACGATGTCGGCATTGCCGAGGAGCACGCGGTCATTTTTGCCGCCGGCATGGCCACCATGGGATTCCGCCCGGTGGTGGCCATCTATTCCACCTTCCTCCAGCGGGCCTTTGACTGCATTCATCACGACGTGTGTTTGCAGGACTTGCCGGTAATTTTCTGCATGGACCGCGCCGGTTTGTCCTGCAACGACGGCCCCACCCATCATGGCTTGTTTGATATTGCCTACCTGCGGTGCCTGCCCAATGTCATCGCCATGGCTCCCAAGGATGAGGATGAGCTGGTGGACATGATGTTCACCGCCACCCACCAGAAACACCCCTGTTTCATCCGCTATCCCCGCGGCACGGCGGAGGGGGTGCCCATCAAGGACCAGCCGCAGATGTTGGAAATTGGCAAAGCCGAAGTGGTGGAGCACTTTGCCAATAACGGTGGGCGGAAGGTGGCTTTATTTGGCCTGGGAAACATGCAGTCCATGGCCCGTAAAACTGCGGAAATGCTGGCGGCCGAAGGCTATGATTATGCGTTGATCAACCCGCGTTTCACCAAGCCCCTGGACGCGGGCGTCACGGAATATTTCGCGCGTGCCGCCGATGTGGTGGTCACTTTTGAGGACCATGTATTGATGGGCGGGTATGGCTCCGCCGTGCTGGAGTTGCTGGCTGACCGGCGCATCAGCACGCCGGTGGTCCGCATCGGCTGGCCGGATCAATTCATCGAACATGCCAGCACTGTGGATTATTTGCGCGAAAAATACGGACTTACCCCGCAACGCGCCGTGGCCCAGGTGCGCGCCGTTTTGTCCTCCCAGACGGCGGCCCCGCAAGCCATGCCACAAAAAAGCATTGCCTTGGCTTGAGCCTCACGGTTCATTAGCAAAGCTTTATTGAATCATTTATGGCGTACAAAGACGTGACTCCGCCTCCCGGCGGCAAAATCTCCATCCACAACGGCGTATTGTCAGTGCCGGACCAGCCCATCATTCCTTTCATCCGCGGTGATGGCACCGGCCCGGATATCTGGGCGGCCAGCCAGCGCGTGTTTGATGCGGCGGTGGCCCGGGCTTATCGCGGTCAGCGGCGTATTGCGTGGTTTGAGGTGTTTGCGGGCGAGGAAGCCTTCAAACGCTTCAATAATTGGCTGCCGGATGATACGGTGGAGGCGTTCAAGGAATTTCTGGTGGGCATCAAGGGGCCCTTGACCACGCCCGTGGGCGGAGGCATTCGCTCGTTGAACGTGGCCTTGCGCCAGTTGCTGGACCTCTATGTTTGCCTGCGGCCTGTCCAATACTTCACCGGCGTGCCGTCCCCCGTGAAGCACCCGGAAAAAGTGGACATGGTTATTTTCCGGGAAAACACGGAGGACATTTATGCCGGCATCGAGTATGCCGGCGGCACCCCCGAGGCGCAAAAGGTGCTCGATTTTCTGGCCCGTGAATTCCCCAAGGACTTTGCCAAAATCCGCTTTGGCACGCCTGCTCGCGCGGAACAATACCTGAAAACCGCCGGCGGTACTCCCACGGCGGAGGACACGCAAGTGTGTGTGGGCGTGGGCTTCAAGCCGGTGTCGCGCCTGGGCACGGAGCGGCTGGTGCGCGCGGCCATTGAATATGCCCTGCGCCAGAAGCGGCGCAGTGTGACGTTGGTCCACAAGGGCAACATCATGAAATTCACCGAAGGGGCGTTTCGCGACTGGGGTTACGCGCTGGCAGAGCGTTGCTATGGGGACCGCGTGTACACGTGGAGCCAGTGGGAACGTACGAAAAAAGCCGCCGGCGAAACGGCTGCCAATCAAGAGCAAAAAGAGGCCCTGGCGGGCGGCAAAATCCTGATTAAGGATGCCATTGCGGACATCACCCTGCAGCAGGTGCTCACCCGGCCGGAGGACTTTGATGTGATTGCCACGCTGAATCTCAATGGCGATTACCTCAGTGATGCCCTGGCGGCCCAGGTGGGCGGCATTGGCATCGCGCCTGGCGGCAATATCAATTACGTGACCGGCCATGCCATCTTCGAGGCCACGCATGGCACTGCCCCGAAGTACGCGGGCAAAGACATGGTGAATCCCGGCTCAGTGATTTTGTCCGGGGAGATGATGTTCCGGCATCTGGGTTGGAATGAGGCGGCCGATTTGATTATCAAGGGATTGAATGGCGCCATCAGCAGCAAGCGGGTCACCTATGATTTTGCCCGTCTGATGGACGGCGCCACGCAAGTTAAATGCTCGGAGTTTGGCGATAACATCATCGCCCACATGGCTTGAACCCCCTGGGGACTGTTTCCCACGGTCAAAGTTAAGGTTGCCTGTCCGCGGCCAGTGGTGACGTGTTGGGGGGAGGCTTACCCAAACGTCCTAACGGTGTGGCTTTGACCTGAGCCGCAGGCATTTGCCTGTTTGCATTTTGGCGGGGAGTGCCTAATTTTGCGGCATGACCATCAACTGCCGCAAAACGTTGTGCGTCCGGCGGCGCCGTTTTTTGGGCCTTACTGCCGTTATGGCAGGGGCTTTGTCCTGTGGGGTGTGGGGGGGCGCTCCTTCCACCAGCCGGCGTGCAGCCAAAGTGGCTTTGCTCAATTGCAAGGGGTACGACTTGCAGGTGCTGAAAGAAGTTTACCGCCGGGGCTTTGATTTGTTGGGGGGGATTGGGCGCCTGGTTAAAGGCAAAACGGTCACCATTAAACTCAATCTGACCGGCACGGGCAACCGGCCTGCGTTCAATCGTCATCCCGGTTTCAGTTACATGACCCATTTCCAGACCGTTGCGGCCCTCATGGCGGTGTTGTTCGGCGAAGGCGCGCGGCGTGTGCGACTGGTGGAATCCACCACCAGCCGCGCCCGCCTGGAGCAAACGCTCCAGTTTCTGGATTGGGACGTGCAGGCGCTTTCCGCGCTGGGGGCCGTTGAATATGAAAACACCCGCAACCGGGGCGTCGGACGCGATTACGCCACCTTGAAAGTCGCCAGCGGCGGTTACATGTTTTCGTCATTTCAGTTGAATCATGCGTATGCGGACACCGATGTCTTCATTTCGTTGACGAAATTGAAAGATCATGTGACCACCGGGGTCACGTTGAGCCTGAAGAACCTCTTTGGCATCACTCCCAACAGCCTGTACGGCGATCAGGCGGGCAACGAGGATGCCACGGCAGGACGCGGAATACTGCATGGCCCGGGCGTGGCGGAGGACCCAGCCCGCGCGGCCAAAATCCAGCTTCCCGGCCTCAAGAAAGGCTATCTCGATTATCCGCGTGAACCCGGTTACCGGGTGCCGCATATCATTGCGGATGTATGCGCGGCGCGCCCCATTGATTTTGCCATCATTGATGGCATTACCACCATGACCAAAGGTGAGGGCTGGTGGTGCGGCGACGTGGGCTATACCGAGCCGGGCTTGATGATCATGGGGCTGGACCCCGTGGCCACGGATGCCGTGGGCATGGCCGTCATGGGGTACCCCAATCCGCGGGCTGAGCGTGGCACCGTCCCCTTCTTCCAATGTGAAAACCACTTGTTATTGGCAGAAAAGGCCGGGGTAGGCACAGCAGACCTGGCTCAAATCGAGGTGCTGGGGCGCACCATCAAAGATTGCATTCACCCTTTTCCGCACAGCCCGCTTTATAAAAAATCCTGATGCCCCAGCCCCTGCTGGCCCGGCTCAATACTTGGGCACCTTGGGGTCAATTTGTTCGGACCATGCCGCGATGCCGCCTTTGACGCTTTTCAAGTGCCGGAAGCCTTGTTGCCTGAGAAATTGCAGGGCCTTCATGGAGCGCATCCCGCCCTTGCAATGCAAATAGTAGGTTTTTTCCGGATCCAATTCCTGCACCCGCTTCGGCAACTGGCTCAGGGGCAGCAGCACGGTGCCGGGGATGCGCGCAATCTGGTATTCGTCCGGCTCGCGCACATCCAGCACCACCACGCCCTCGCGGGGATGATCGAGAATTTGCTTCAGCTCGTGCACCGTAATTTCATCCGCCGCCGCTCCCTGGAGGGCGGCCGTGTTACAGACAGGTTGAGGGTCCATAAGTTGGGTGATGGTGGGCGTCGCGCTGCATACCGGGCAGCGCGGGTCCCGCCGCACCTTGATTTCCTTAAAATGCATGTGCCAGGCGTCCACCACCAGCAAACGACCCAGCAGGCTTTCACCGCCGCCGAGAATCAATTTGAGCGCCTCAATGGCTTGGAGACAGCCCACCAAGCCAGGCAGCACCCCGATGACACCGGCTTCGGCACAACTCGGCGCGGCCTCGGGCGGCGGGGGCTCCGGATACAGACAGCGGTAGCAAGGTCCCCCTAAATGCGGGGCAAATACGCTGGCCTGCCCTTCAAAACGAAAAATCGCGCCGTACACGTTGGGCTTGCGCAACATCACGCAGGCATCATTGGTCAGATAACGGGCAGGAAAATTATCCGTGCAGTCCACCACCAGGTCGTAAGCGGAAATAATCTCCCGGGCATTGGCCGCCTGCAACCGCACGGGATGCGAGATGACCTTCACCTCGGGATTCAGCCAGTGCAGCGTTTCCCGGGCTGAGTCCACCTTCGGACGGCCGGCATCAGGCGTGCCGTGCAGGGGTTGGCGGTGCAGGTTGCTCACGTCCACCACGTCGAAATCCACCAGCCCCAGCGTGCCCACCCCTGCGGCGGCCAGGTAAATGGCCACCGGCGACCCCAACCCGCCCGCTCCCAGGATTAATACGCGGGCGGCGCGGATTTTTTTTTGGCCTTCCAGTCCCACCTCAGGCAATATGAGATGGCGCGCGTAACGGCGCATTTGCTCTGTGGTTAAGTCCATCGTCGTAAGGACGGGGAAACCTTACGTCAGATGGCCGCATTTGCAAGTGGACACTCGACACACACCATGAACCGCGAAGTGCCAGTCAGTTTCAAAAGCCGGGCCACGCCCACTGCCGCTGCGGAAGTGGCGGCGAGCATTCTCCGCCGCTCCAAATTACGGCCCACCCTGGCCATCCAGTTGGGCAGCGGCTTTCAACATCTTTTGGCCAGTTGCACGGTGGTCCTGGAGATTCCCTATGCCTCACTGCCGGGCTTTGCCATGCCAGATGTGCCGGGGCATTTGGGCAAATTTGTGCTGGGCAGCGTTGAAAAAATCCCCGTGGTGTTGCTGG
The DNA here is from genome assembly GCF_024832785.1 of Fontisphaera persica. Lineage (GTDB taxonomy): Bacteria > Verrucomicrobiota > Verrucomicrobiia > Limisphaerales > Fontisphaeraceae > Fontisphaera > Fontisphaera persica. Next base: position 1,856,804 of record NZ_CP116615.1, on the reverse strand, counting down.
GCGGGCGCTCCCATTATTATGAAGGGAAAACGATGGGCGACATCACCTTTCCCATCCGCGTGCTTGCGGAGTTGGGCATTAAATCCATCCTGCTGACCAATGCCGCCGGCGGCATTAACAGCAGTTATCGTCCCGGTGATTTTATGTGTGTCACAGACCACATCAATTTCATGGGTGAGAATCCGTTGCGCGGTGCGGTGGCTCCGGGGCGGCGCCGGTTCATTGACATGACCGATGCCTACAACCGCTCATTGCGCCGTCTGCTGCAGGAAGCTGCGGACCAGGCTCAAATCCGGCTGCACCACGGCGTATTCCTGGCGGTGAGCGGCCCCAGCTTCGAGACGCCGGCGGAAATACGCGCCTTTGGCCTGCTGGGCGCCGATGCGGTAGGCATGAGCACCGTGCCGGAAACCATTGTGGCCCGGCAATGTGGCCTGAAAGTGGCTGCCCTGGCCTGTATTACCAATTTGGCTGCCGGCCGCAACAAAGAGCCGCTTTCCCACCACGAGGTTTTGGAAACTGGCAAGCGCGTGGCACCGCAGGCGGCGGCCCTGATTGAAAACTTTGTCCGCCTTTACGCCAGCCACTAAAGGCAAGGAAAACGAGCGGTAATTAATCATCAGGAAATCCCCGGCTTTCAAAGGCTTGTTAGCATGGCCAAGGCGCAATGGGCTCGCAGGTGGGGTGGGAAAGGGGGGCTTGGATATGCAGAAAATGCGTGTAACTACCGGGGATGTTGTGATTTTGGTGGCTGGGGGCGGAATCGAACCGCCGACACAAGGATTTTCAGTCCTCTGCTCTACCAACTGAGCTACCCAGCCACCGCCGAGGGTGCGCGTCAGCGCGGGCATCAAAGTGCATGACGAGCGAGCCTATTGCAAGCAGGAAAATTCGCTGTCTTGCGTGAAGTTTCTTTTCGTCTAGGGCCCAAGGCGTTTTCCGGTATTACAAGGCGATTTTTTCGGCAGCCTGCGCCACGTCTTTATCGCCCCGGCCTGAAAGGTTGATGAGGATGATTTTGTCCTTGTCCAGGGTGGGGGCACGCTGGATGGCGGCGGCAATGGCATGCGCGCTTTCCAGCGCCGGTATGATGCCCTCCAGCCGCGCCAGGCGCAGGAAGGCGTCGAGTGCCTCTGTGTCGGTAGCGTAAGTGTATTCCACGCGGCCCTGGTCCCGGAGCCAGGCATGTTCAGGCCCCACGGCGGCGTAGTCCAACCCTGCCGAAACGCTATGGGTGAGTTCGATTTGGCCGTATTCGTCCTGCAAGACATAGGAGCGGGTGCCCTGGAGGACGCCCAGGGAGCCTCCCTGGAAACGAGCGGCATGTTTGCCGGGCTGGATGCCCTCGCCGCCGGCTTCCACACCCAGCATGCGCACGGAGGCGTCAGCCAGAAACGGATAAAACAAGCCGATGGCATTGGAGCCGCCGCCGACACATGCAATCAGCAAATCGGGCAGTCGTTCTTCTTTTTCCAAGATTTGGCGGCGGGCTTCATCGCCGATGACGCGCTGAAAGTTACGCACCATGACGGGGTACGGGTGTGCCCCGTAAGCAGTGCCCAGAATGTAATGGGTGTGCCGGACATTGGTGACCCAGTCGCGCATGGCTTCGTTGATGGCTTCTTTGAGGGTGCGCTGTCCGGCGGTCACCGGCACCACCTGGGCGCCCAGCATTTTCATGCGGAACACGTTGAGTTTCTGGCGCTCGCAATCGGTTTCGCCCATGTACACCACACATTCCAGCCCGAACATGGCGGCGACGGTGGCAGTGGCGACGCCGTGCTGGCCGGCGCCGGTTTCAGCGATGACCCGGCGTTTGCCCATGCGGCGGGCCAGCAGCACCTGGCCAAGCGCATTATTGATTTTGTGCGCTCCGGTGTGCAGCAAATCCTCGCGTTTCAGGTAGATTTTGGCGCCGCCCAGCTCGCGGGTGAGACGTTCCGCATGGTAGAGAGGCGTCGGACGGCCGCAAAATTCCCGCAGGTAATACTGGAGTTCGTCTTGAAATGCCGGGTCCTGTTGGGCACGGAAGTATTCCTCTTCCAGCTCCCGCAACGGGTGCATCAAGGTCTCCGGCACAAATCGTCCGCCATAGGGGCCAAAGTGCCCTTCGATGTCGGGTGCGCCGACCGCCACTGAGGCGTTATTGTTCATGGGATTAATGTAGGGCAAAGGGGTGATGATGGAAAATGCAATTCTGGGGGCGGACGAATGCGCCTCAGGCGGTTGGTGTGCCGGGTGGGGCCACCGCCACGGCGGCGGAGGCAGCGGAGGGGCGGGGCAGGCGGCGGCACAGCAGCCACCAGGTCACCAGGCCGGTGAGCAGGGAAAGCCCAGCACCCACCAGGTAGGGCAGGGCAGGGTGCAATGCGTAATAAACCCCCGCAAAAACCGGACCGGCAATGCGGGCAAGGCTGCCCATACTTTGGGCCACCCCCAGCGTGGCGCCTTGCTCGTGGGCATCGGTCATGGCCGAAATCAGCCCAAACAAAGGGGGTCTGGTCAAGCTGGCGCCAATGGATAGCGCGCCAATGGCAGCCAGCAACAGCCACCAATCACTTCCTCCTGGCGCAAACAACGCGCGAAAACTCAATTCGGTATGACCTCGGATGAAGGGCAGTGGCAGCAGGCTGAAACCCACAATGAACAGACTGATGGCGATAATCCGCGATTCCCCAAAACGGCGCACCAGCCGGCCAATTAGACCGCCCTGTACCACGGCCCCAATCACGCCGCCAAAGGCAAATAGAATGCTGACCACTTCGGCATCCCGGGCAGTGGCCGGGTCGAGCCGAAAATTACGGCTGACCAGCAGCCCCAGCGTGGTCTCATAGCAGGTGAAACAGAAGGTCGCGAAAAAGAACACCAGCACCAGCAGACCGATTTGCGGATGTTTCATGGTATGCCGCCATTGTTCCCATCGGGGACGCGGCGTCACTGCATCCGGCGCATGGCGGCTTTCCGGCAACATGAAAAAAGCAAAGAGAAAATTGGACAAACACAGTGCCGCCGCCAGCCATCCCGGCCCGGCATGGCCAAAAAGTTTCAAACTTACAGCGCCCAAAGCCGGTCCAAAAATGAAGCCCAAGCCAAACGCCATGCCAATCAGCCCCATACGGCGGGAGCGTTCGTTGGGAGGGGTGATGTCAGCAATATAGGCCTGGGCGACGGCGATGTTCGCGCCACAAATCCCGGCAATGACGCGGGAGCCGAGGAGCAGCGCAATGGCGGCCGGCCCCTGCAGAGTGGAGGCTACGCCAAAGGCGGCATAAGACAAAGCGGCGCAGGCGGTGCTTCCCAGCAGCACGGGGCGGCGGCCAATACGATCCGACAGCCGTCCCCATACGGGGACGAATAGAAACTGCATCAGCGAATAACTGGCCATGATCACCCCGATCATGACCTCGCTGGCCTGCAATTTTTGCCCATAAATGGGCAACAATGGCAGTACAATGCCGAATCCCACCAGGTCCATGAAGACCGTTAAAAAAATGATCCCCATCCCCGGGGTGTTCCGGCGATGCCAGGAATGACGTTCCATTAAAGTGAAAGTTTAGGCCAGACCGTCCAAAGCGCAAGCCTGAGAGGCTTGTGCAAGGGAGCACATTGAAGTGACTTGTAACACAGCGCAAGTGTCACACCCGACGCAGGGACTGGCGGGGGACAGTCCCCCCAACCGCGTTTGAACGCGGGCGTTACCCGCTGGTCCCATGTGCTGGTCTTTGGCGATTGCCATGCTGGCCATTTGCGACGATAGTATGACAAGTATGCAACGCAGAAATGCAGAGGCTTGCTCCGGCTGGGCGTGGTTACTTGTTGGGATGTGGATTATGGCCGGTGTTTTGCCCGCGCAAGTTTCCAACGGTTTGTTTTCGGTTCAGTGGGGTTTGCCGACGCCGGCCTCGCGGGTACTGGTCGCACACGATGATGCATGGCACTACCGTTTGGGCACTAATGCGCCTCAAGCCAACTGGACGACGTTGGGGGATAGCCAGCTTGATGCCACTTGGACAGTCGCCAGGGGAGGTTTTGGCTTTGGCGATGCCGGTATTGCGGGAGAAAACACCACCGTCAACGTGGCCAACATTTGTTCCACGCTCTATTTGCGGCGCACTTTTCAGGTGACCGAGCCCCTGGACCCGGCGGCCATATTGCGTTTGGTGGTGGATTATGACGATGGGTTTGTCGCCTATTTGGATGGGGTGGAAATCGCCCGCGCCAATTTGACCAATGCAGCGGGTACGGCCGTCTTGCATACCGCCACCACGGGAGGCCGCAGCCATGAGGCGTCCTGTTGCAATCCCCCTACCAACCCGGCTGAGACTTTTACGGTGGGGCCGGTGGGCGACCGCCTGGCGCCGGGAGAGCACGTGCTGGCCATTATTGCGGTCAATCAAAGCCTTGGCAGCTCGGACATGCACATCATTGCTGAATTACGGCTGGACCCGCCCTCCAGCAGCGAAGTGCATGGGGCCTTTTTCAGCATCGTGGGCACACGCGGGCTGACGGTCAGGGGGCAACAACAGCTTCCCGGGGCCCGTTGGGTGGTGATTCAAGGGGAGGAATTCGCCGGGCCGTCCGTCCCTGAAATGTGGCAGGTTTCCGTGCCCTTGTCACCGGTGGTTAACCGCCTGTCGGTGCAGGTCACCGACGGGACAGGCCACATCTTGGGAGAAACCAATCGTCTGGTTATTTTGCGGACGGCGGAAACATTGACGGGAGGAACTTTGGCTTCCAATACGATTTGGCGTGCGGGAAGTGTTGTGCGATTGACCAATGGGGTGGTAATCCCCCCCAATGGGTCTTTAACCCTTGAACCCGGGGTGGTGGTGCTGGCCGAGGCCAATGTGGTGCTGCGTGGCACCAACGTTGTGTTGCGGGCGAATGGCACGGAGGACCAGCCTATTCTGTGGTTGCCAGCCGATGGCAGCAATACCAACTGGGGGGGCATTGCGCTGGCCGGCACCAATACCAGTTTGCATCTGCAACATCTTGATATGCTAGGTGGTTACGTGGATTTGCGGGATGGGGCGCAGGGGTTGTTGGAAGATTGTTTCCTGCATGACTACCATGGTTCCAGTCCGCCCATTATTCAAACCGTGGGTACGCCCAAGGAGGTGACCATCGTCCTGCGCCGCTGCCACATTGCCCGCTATCACGAATTGCTGCTCCGCCTGAGTCATGTCACCCTTGAGGATTGTTTGTTGGAGTATCTGGATTACAGCGGCGACGGCATTGATTTCGACGGTGCGCGGCCCGGTTCGCAAATCCGGCGCACAACGGTGCGGCGAGGCACCATTTACAATACGGACGCCCTGGATTTGGGCGAGTACTCGCCCACGGAACCTTCGCGGGGAGTGTTGGTGGCCGATTGCCTCCTGCACGATTTTGTGGACAAAGGGGTCAGCATGGGGGCGTATGTGGAGGTGACTGTCAGCAATTGCGTGATTTACAACGTCGAGAGTGGCATTTCGGTCAAAGACAGCTCGCTGGCGGCCGTTTATCAAACGACCGTGGCTGCGGCGGATTATGGCATCCGCAATTATAACAAAGCCAATACCAATGCGCCCACCGGCGGCGGGGCCATTACCAGTTCCTGGAACAATATCTTTTGGAATCTTCAGGTCGCCGCAGTGTCGTTGCTCAACGGCTCAAGTTTGGAGGCGGAGTATTCCGATTTCCAAAACACCAACTGGCCGGGCGCAGGCAATGTATCCCAAGACCCACTTTTTGTGAATGCTGCCCGCCATAATTACCGCCTGGCCACCAACTCACCTTTGCTCGCGGCCGGCCGCGACGGTGCGCCCATGGGGGCGGTTTATCCGGTGGGAGGCATACCGGCTGCGCCGGCGGCTTTGGAGGCTCTGCGGCTGGTGCCTGGAGCAGTCACCCTTCGCTGGCAGGATGACGCGGACAACGAGGAGGAGTTTGAGGTGCAACGCTCCACTGACCGCCGACAGTGGCAGACCATTGGCAGCGCGGAGGCGGATATGCTGGAATTTCTGGACGAAGCGCCCCTGCCAAACACCCGTGTTTATTATCGCGTGCGTGCCCGAAACCGCTCAGGGGTCTCACCGTGGTCCGCCCCGGCTGGCGCATACGTTATCGGTGCGCCCGCCCTGATGGAGGCCCGGCTCAAATCGGAAGGGGGGCTCAGTCTCAAGTTGAGTGCGGTGGCGGGAACGGAAGTGGTATTGGAAGGGTCCAGCGACCTTCAAACCTGGCAGGAATTAACCGCAACCAACGCTCTTGGGGGTTGGGTTGAAATATCAGACCCGGAAAGTTCAAGGCTGCCCTGCCGGTTTTATCGGGTGCGCTTGTCGCGCTAGCCCCTTCTTCGTACACGCCTGCGGGGCCATGATTGCTTTTAGGTCCTAATTGCTTTACCTTCATCACCGCACATTATCTGGGCATGGAACGGAGCGACGCGGAACTCATTGCCGCGGTGTTGAAGGGAGACACCGACAGTTTCGCGCCTTTGGTGGCCCGCTACAGCCCGCGCGTCTTCGCCACCGCCCGCCGCTACGCCCGCAAAGAAAGTGAGGTGGAAGACATTGCCCAGGAGGTTTGGCTGCGGGCGTATCAAAAATTGTCCAGCTTTCGCGGAGAGGCGCCTTTCGAGCATTGGTTGATGCGGTTGACCGTCCGCGTTTGCTACGATTTTCTGCGTGAACATCAACGCAACCGCGAAGTGGCCCTCACGGAAATCACGGAGGACCAGGAGGACTGGCTTGAGCGGTTCAACCAGGACCCGGCCGGCGCTGACAGTGGGGCGCAAGCGGCTAAAGAGTTGATAGACAAAGTGTTGGAACAACTTTCCCCGGCGGCTCGGTTGATTATTACCCTGTTGGAAATCGAAGAGCGGCCCGTCAAGGAAATCGCCCAATTGACCGGATGGTCCGTCTCTTTGGTTAAAGTCCGGGCTTTCCGGGCGCGCCGGGAGATGCGGAAAGTTCTGGAAAGAATGGCGCGTGACAAATATTATTGAGCACGCTAAAAATGCCCTGTAACTTTTGTCCGGGGCTTGCCGTCTGAAAGTTTGGCAGGCTTATGAAGTACGAGGCACTGGAAAAGAAACTGCTCGCCGCCGCCCGCAGCCATCCGCCGGGTGACCAGGTGCCGTATGCCTTTGAGCAACGTGTGCTGGCTCGCCTGAAACAAAGGCCGCAGGTCGAGCCGCTGGCCTTGTGGTCCCAATGGTTGTGGCGGGCGGCCGTTTCCAGCCTGCTGGTCACTCTGCTGGCCGGATTGTGGGCGCTCACTCCTCCCTCCAAGCCCATGTCGGGCACGTATGCGGATGATTTTGAGAGCCTTGTGTACGCCGGGCTGAACGAGATTGGCGACAGCCGGTGAAAACCTGGAAGGTCATTTTAGCCGCAGCGGTCATCTTTGTGGCCGGGGTTTTGACGGGCGGGGTGGTGGTGTGGAAAGCACGTTCCCTGCCCAGCCTGCCCGCTGCCCGCAATCAGACCAACGCCCCAAGCCCTTGGTTCATTCATCGGCCAGATTTTCTGGAGGTGATGAAAAAGGAGCTGGCCTTGACACCCCAGCAGTCTGAAAAAATTGCCGCCGCCGTTCGCACCAGCCGGCAACGCACGGATTTCCTATGGGAAATGCTCAAAGAACCCCTCCAGGAGGAATTATACCTGCTTAAAGAAAACATCCTGGCGGTGCTTGAACCTGAGCAGCAAAAGAAATTTGAAGAACTCATCAAGCCTCGGCCGCCGCGTTGGGAGCAAGGCCGCCGTTGGGGCGGGGACAAGGAGGATCGGGGAAAGCCGCCGGGACCGGGTGGACCCGGGGCGCCGCCTGATGGCCAAAAACATCCATCCGGCCCGCCACCGTGGGGTGCTCCACCCCAGCCTCCCGGAGGCAAACCGCCGGCGGGACCTCCCCCTGCACCTCCGCCTCCTCCTCAGGGCGGCAAGCCAGCCCCCCGGGGCGAGCGTTAAGCCCCTCTCTTAGTCGCAGCATCTCGCTTAGTCGCGGCCTGCGGCGGCAAGGAAGGGCTTGATTTCACGCATCAGCCGGGTGAAGTGGTCAAACGTCAACTGCTGCGCCCCGTCACTCCAAGCCTCTGCGGGATTGGGGTGCACTTCGAGCAGCAAACCATCAGCTCCCATGGCCACGGCCCCTTTACACAAGCTCATCACCAAATCCGCTCGTCCGCACCCCTGGCTGGGATCAATGACAATGGGGCAATGCGACTCGTTTTTAATGATGGGAATGGTGGAGAGGTCCAGCGTGTTGCGGGTGTAGGTTTCAAAAGTGCGAATGCCGCGCTCACAGAAGATTAGGTTGGGATTTTCGTTGGCCAGAATGTACTCGCCCGCCAGCAGCCACTCCTCGATGCGCATGGACAAGCCGCGTTTGAGCAGCACCGGTTTGCCGGTGCGGGCAGCAGCAATGAGCAGTTGGAAGTTTTGGGCATTCCGTGTGCCGATTTGTAAAATATCGGCGTATTCCGCCACCAAATCCACATGCTGCTCGCTGAGCAGCTCGGTGACAATGGGGAGGCCGGTTTCCTGCCTGGCCTTGGCCAGCAGCTTAAGTCCTTTTTCCCCAAGGCCTTGGAATTCGTAAGGACTGGTGCGGGGCTTGAAGGCCCCTCCCCGCAGCACGGTTGCGCCGGCTTGCTTGACCACCTTGGCGGTGGCCATCAATTGCTTTTCACTTTCCACGGAACAAGGCCCCGCCATCACGTGAAACTTGCGCGCCCCAAGGATGACATTGGAACTGACCTTGACGGTGGAACTGGATGGGTGCGCCTCCCGGCTGACGAGTTTATATCGCTTTTGCACGGGCATGACGCTCTCGACCTGCGGCCAGGCGGTGAGCGTTTCCAGCGAGGCATGGGTGCGCTCGTCGCCGATGGCCCCGATGACCGTCCGCGCCACCCCGCGCATGACATGGGGTTCGTACCCGAGCTTCTGGATTTCTTTGAGGACTGCGTTTTCCTGTCGCCGGGTGATGTTGGGCTTAAGAACAATAATCATAATATTTCTGGAACTTGCTGCTTAAAAAAACAAACCGCAGGAGGCATTCCTGCGGTTGAAAAACTGACTCTGGAAACGTCGGCAGCTCAAACGCAGGCCTGCGGGTGGCCATACCACCCGTACCACGCGCCATTAAATCGAAAGCTGCTCACGTTCACGCGGGCTAATTTAATGACTCGGCCAAGGGCGTCAAATAAAAAATTACGCCCGGAATCCCCTGCAAATCCTCCACGCCATGGCCCTGGCGCTGGCCGGAGTGCCGCTCCACTGGCGCCCCCTCAACCTCTCTCAACGTCATCATCTAAACTTGGCTCCCCCTCTACAAGGGTCACAATTTACCCCGCCTTTCCATTTCCCGATGCGATTCCCGTTTGACAAGCGGCGTGGCTTTGTGGAAATTTCTGGCGCTGCAAGGCACGAGTGCCAGAGTAGCTCAGGGGTAGAGCAGGGGACTCATAAGCCCTTGGTCGGGGGTTCAATTCCCTCCTCTGGCACCATTCTTTTCTTGGCTAACTTGCGAATTCTCCCGGCAGTCGCAGTCCGCCGCCTCAAGCATTCCCATGTGCAGGAATCCTTGTTTCCATCCGGCAGACCCCATCATTGGTGGGGATGAGCGGGTTGAGGGAAAATGAGAAAGGGTAAAGCAAAATTAATGGTCGGGGCGGTGCGATTTGAACGCACGACCTTCTGAACCCCATTCAGACGCGCTACCAAGCTACGCTACGCCCCGACACGTTCCGGCTTCCGTGCGAAAGCCAAACGCGAGGGCAATTTAAGCCAGAGCGCCGCTGGATTTCAACTTCTTCTTTCGCAAATTTTTTTGCGGGCGGTCACGCCGCTGTCACATTTCGATGACTCATTTATGGCATGAACACGGCGAACAGTTCCCAGCGGCGGCATGCTCAGAACTTATTGGCCTGCTGGCCCGGCCCGTCAGCAGCGAAAAGATTTGAGTTTCGGCGGGCGCGTTGGTGTACTGCTTCCCCAGACATGCAAGCCGTTGAACACGAGATTTTTCATTATCATTCACTGGACGAACTGCGGGCGCGCATTGCGGCGCTGGGGCTGGCGCACATCTTGGAATTGAGCGAGGATTTGTCCCCGTTGTTCATGCCTTTGCGAGTGGGCGCCCTCACTTTACCCAACCGGTTTGTGGTGCTTCCCATGGAGGGTTGCGACGGCACCCCGGAAGGGGCGCCCGATGAACTGACCTTCCGCCGTTACCGCCGTTTTGCCGGTGGCGGGGCAGGGCTGTTGTGGTTTGAGGCCACGGCGGTGGTGCGGGAAGGGCGGGCCAATCCGCGCCAGCTCTGGTTGCATGCGGGCACGGTGGATGCCTTTGCGCGGCTGGTGGACATGACACGACGGACGGCCGCGGAAACGATGGGGCCGCAGCATCGTCCCATGCTGGTTTTGCAGCTTACGCATTCGGGGCGATACAGCCGGCCGGGACGCAAGCCGCAGCCCATCATTGCGCACCATTCCAAGTATCTGGACCCGGCACACCAACTGCCAGCAGATTATCCCTTGATATCGGATGACGAGTTGGACCGCTTGCAGGAGGCCTACGTGGAGGCTGCCCGGCTGGCCCGCCAGGCCGGTTTTGATGCGGTGGACATCAAGGCTTGTCACCGGTACTTGGTCTCTGAGCTGTTGGCCTCGTTCACGCGTGAAAACAGCCGGTATGGGGGAGAGTCTTTGGAAAACCGGAGCCGGTTTTTACGGGAGGTGGTATGCAAAATCCGTGCCGCTGTGCCGGGGCTGCTGGTGACTTCGCGGATGAACGCTTTTGATGCCATGGCCCATCCTTATGGTTTTGGCATGAATCGGGAGAATCCCCAGCAACCTGACCTGGCGGAGCCGAAAGCATTGGCGCAGTTTTTCCATGAGCAACAAGCCCCCGTGCTGAACATCACGGTGGGCAACCCTTATCACAACCCGCATGTCAACCGCCCCTTTGATTTGCCAGTCATGGGGGCGCCCCTGTCGCCGGAGTCGCCGCTGCGCGGGGTGGCGCGTTTTGTCCAGATTGTGGCGGAGATGCAACGGCACCTGCCTGAATTGCCCATGATTGGCGGGGGGTATTCGTGGTTGCGCCAGTTTTTTCCGCATCTGGCGGCGGCCAACGTCCGCAAGGGCTGGGTGGCGCTGGCCGGGATGGGGCGCCTGGCATTTGCCTATCCCAATGCCGTCCGGGAGCTGGCCGACCACGGCCGGTTGAACCCGGAGAAAGTTTGCGTGGCCTGTTCAGCCTGCACTCAAATCATGCGGGATGGGGGCCGCACGGGGTGTGTGCCGCGGGATGCGGAAATCTACGAGCCAATCTATAAGGCAGGGCGCATGGAGGCGCTGGACACGATTTTGCAAATGGCGGAGACCTGCCGCCAATGCAGTGCCCCCACCTGCCTTTCCGGCTGCCCGGCCAGAGTCAACATTCCGCGGTTTGTCGGACTGATTGCCCGGCGGCAGTTCCGCGAGGCGTATGAGGTGTTGCGCGAAGCTAATATCCTGGCGGCGGTTTGTGGTTATGTGTGTCCGGCGGAAGTTTTGTGTGAAAGCCGGTGCATCAACCAGCATTACACCGAAACCGTACCCATCCAACATTTGCAACGTTGGGTTAGCCGCAAGGCGCTCGAGGAGGGATGGGCGGCAGAGGCTCGTCCTTTGCCCGCCGCCACCGGTTTCAAAGTCTTGGTGGTGGGCGGGGGGCCGGCGGGGATTGCGGCGGCCGTGCGTCTGGCAGGTTTGGGGCATCGGGTCACTCTCCTAGATAAGGAACCTGCGCCCGGCGGCGCCTTGCAGACCGTGCTGCCCCCCGAGCGTTTGCCCAGTGAAACCATTCGCCAGGAAATTGAGGCGGTACTGACCTCGTGCGCAGGGGCCATTGAGCGCCAGCAGGGACGCCTGGATGCGGAGCATCCTCTGGATTTTTGGCTGGGCCAGGGTTACCACGGCATCATTTTGGCGCCGGGACTGGGACAATCCGCCCCCGGGTTAAAAGGGCCTCGTCCCAAGTCGGGGGTAGAAGGGGCCTTGGAGTTCTTAGCGCGCCTTAAACAAGGGGGACGCGTGAGCGGCACGGTGCTGGTCTTGGGGGGCGGCAACACGGCCATGGACGCCGCAGTGTCAGCGCTGAAAGCCGGAGCGGATGACGTGCTGGTCATTTATCGGCGGTCGCTGCAGGAGATGCCCGCGTGGCCGCAGGAGCGTGAACACGCCATTCATTGTGGAGTGGCGATACTCTCCCTGACTCTGCCGCTGGAATATATATCTGATGACCAAGGGCGGGTTTGTGGGGTCAAAGTCGTCCGCACGCGCCTGGGGCCCCAAGATGCTTCAGGGCGTCGCACGCCCCTGCCCATTCCGGGCACTGAGCACATCCTGCCGGGCAATTGGGTGGTGGAGGCTTTTGGACAGAAATTGGACAGTGGTTTGCGTCAAGCCCTGGCAGAACTGCGATTTACCGAGCAAGGGCTTATCTGGACCCAACCTGGCAGCTTGCAAACCTCGCGGCCGGGGGTGTTCGCAGCAGGAGATGCCGTGAATGGCGGCACCACCGTGGTGCAGGCGGTGGCAGAGGGGATGAAAGCCGCAATGGAATTAGATGCCTGGTTGCACCGCAAAGACCAGGCCCAGCCCGGCTCCACCGCCGGCTGAGCGGCTTGCGCTTTATCGTCACGGCCATTACGATAGTGGCATGGACTGGCAAACAATCGTGGTGGTGGTGGCGGCGGTGGTGGCCTTGATGGTGTGGAAAAGCTTGGGACTGGTGAGTGTGCGGACCGCACTGGAGCATCTCAAGAAAGGCGCCCAAGTGATTGACGTGCGCACGCCGGAGGAATTTCGCCGGGATCACCTGCCCGGGGCAGTCAACGTGCCCTTGCACGAATTGGAAGAGCGCATTGGGAAGGTGGCCCCCGACAAAAACCAGCCCCTGCTGCTGCATTGCTTAAGCGGAGGACGTAGTGGCATAGCGGCCCGGAAGCTTCGTCAGTTGGGTTATCAAAAGGTGTTTAATTTGGGTGGTTATTCCCGCGCCGCCAAGGTGGTCCGCCAGCAGGCGGGCAGATAGGCTTTGACGCGCGGTCTGAGCCTCACCCGGCTGGCCGTGGGGGATGAGTAAAACGCACTTCGGTGGGAATGCCCAGCCGTGCGGCAAATTCGGCTTCCACCTCGTATTGCAGTTTTTGGAGGAACCAGATGGTATCGGCAAACAAGTCCGCTGTCAGAGCCACTTTGACGATGATGCGACCGGCAGTGATTTCCAAGGTGAAAGGATGACCGGCCAGGCGCGTGTGGCCCAGCACCTCGGCAATCTGGTTTTCGTAAAGGGGTTCCTCGTTGACTGAAAGGCGCCCATCCAGTCGTTCCCCGGGTTCCAAAATGACCCCGGTGCGTCCACAGGAGCAGCGCTCATGGCGCAGGCGGGCGGCCACACGGGTGCGGTAGCGCAAAAGCGGCAGAGCTTCGCGGCACAGCGTGGTCACCACCAGCTCACCGTCGCAGACTTCCACCAGGAATTGGTCTTCATGCACATGAAAATGCCCGGCATCGCATTCCACACACAGGCCGGGGTCCAGGATTTCTCCCAGGCCAAAATTACAATGGGCCACGGCAAAAAGACCAGCGGCGATTTGCTCGCGCAAGGGCGGCGGCACAGGACGGGAAAGCAACACGGCGCGCAGATGCAGGCTCTGCGCGTCAGTGCGGTTGCGGTCCAGTCGTTGAATCAGGTCCAGGGCGTGGGTGGGCGTGGTGATGAGAACGGTGGGACGGTAGTTTTGCAGCATGGCCACCTGGTAGTCCGTATGGGCCGGGTCTTCGGCAATGACGGAGGCACCCAGCATTTCCGCGCCCAGCACGTAGCCGGAGGCATGGGTAAACAGGCCGCTGCCGAGGGCGATTTGCACGACATCATTGGCCGTCACCCCGCAGGCAGCCAGTTGGCGGGCCACCAGGCGGCCCCATTGTTGCAAGTCGCCGTGCGTGTGCCCAATGACCACGGGGCGTCCGCCTGGTCCCACGGTGGTGTGGAGACGAATGACTTCCCGCAGGGGAAAGGCAAACATGCCATAGGGAAAACTGTCGGCCAGCTCTTCGGGAGTGGTGAAGGGGAGGCGCGCCAGCGCGGCCAGCTCCGGCACGCGTGCTTCGCCCAGTTTTTCACGGTAGCGGCGCACATTGCGGCGAAGGCGTGCCAGCAGGGCTTGCAGGCGTTCGAGCTGGAGCTGCTCCAGCTCGGGGCGGGGCATGGTTTCGTAACGTGGTTCAAAAGGTTTCATGGCGTGGTGTCTTCGCGGCCTTTGCCGAGGTAGGCGCGTTGCACTTCCGGATGATGGGCCAGGTCGCCGGCTCGGCCCTCCAGCAGGATTTCTCCATTTTCCATCACATAAGCGCGGTCCGTCACCTCCAAGGTGGCCCGGGCATTTTGTTCGACCAGCAGCACGGTCAACCCGGCTTCGCGCAGTTTGACAATTTCCTGAAAAACTTCGCGCACCATCAAGGGCGCCAATCCCATGGAAGGCTCGTCCAGGAGCAGCAAACGGGGACGCGCCATCAGGGCGCGGCCAATGGCCAACATTTGTTGCTCGCCGCCGGAAAGGGTGCCGGCCACCTGGCGCAGGCGCTCGCGCAGGCGCGGGAATCGTTCCAGCACAATTTCAAGTTGCAAACGCCGGTCAGGGTTGTGGTAACCGCCCAGGAGGAGGTTTTCCTGCACGGTCATGTCGGCGAAAATCATTTTGCCCTCGGGCACCATCACAACGCCGTTGCTGACCCCGCGCCAGGCCGGCTGGCCGCGGAGGGAGCGCCCATCCACCCGCACCTCACCGTCCCAAATCGGCAGCAGGCCGGCCAGGGCGCGCAGCAGGGAGGTTTTGCCGGCGCCATTGGCGCCGAGCAGGCCAACAATTTCTCCGGCGCAGACGTGCAAACTCACGCCGTGGATGACTTCGAGGCTGCCGTGGCCGCAGCGCAGGTTTTTAACTTGCAAGAGCATGCTCAGCTTCCTGCCCCAGATAGACGCCAATAACCTTGGGGTCGCGGCGGATGACCGAAGGCGGACCTTCGGCAATGGTGGCCCCAAAGTGCAAAACCATTAGTTCATCCGCCAGGTTCATGACCAGGGGAATGTCGTGTTCCACCAGCAGGATGGTTACCCCCCGCTCCCGGATTTGACGGATGGTGTCCGCGAGCGCGTTTTTTTCCGCCGGATTCAGGCCACTGGCCGGTTCGTCCAGCAGCAAAAGAGAGGGGCGCGCGGCCAGGGCACGGGCCAGTTCCACCATGCGCCGCTGGCCAAAAGCCAGGGCATGGGCTGGGCGAGTGGCCCAGGATTCCAAACCCAGCCAGCGAAGCTGCTCCATGGCCTGCTCACGGATGGCCCGCTCCTCGCGGCGCATGCCGGGCCATCGCAGGGCGCAGCTCAGAAAATCGTGATGCGTATGGGCATGGCAGCCCACCATCACATTTTCCAGCACGTTCAGCCGGGGAAACAGACTGGGATTCTGAAAAGTGCGCGCTACGCCCAGGCGGGCAATGCGATAAGGCGGCCAGCCGGTGATGTCGTGTCCGTCAAAAAACACCTGCCCGGCGTCTGGCTTTAGCAATCCAGAAATCAAATTGAAGAAGGTGGTTTTGCCAGCGCCGTTGGGCCCGATAAGGCCCTTGATTAGACCGCGTTCCACCTTCAAGGAAACTGCATTCACGGCGACCAGGCCGCCAAAGGCGCGCCGCAGGGAGCGGGTCTCAAGCAGGGGCATCGGTGGCCTCCTTTCGGCGGGCGAGTTTGCGCCACGTGCGCGCCAGACCCTCGCTTATGGGACGCAGCGGCCCTTCCGGCGCCAGGGAAACGATGACGATAAGGACCATACCGAAGATGGCATGGTCCAGGCTGCCAAACCAGCCTCGGAAGGAGCAGAAATTCAGGGCGGTGCTGACCGTGGTGACCCCCCACAAGCTGGACATGCCGCCCGCCGCCGCCAGCGCCACGTAACGCACGGATTCCAAGGCTCCCGCCTTGGAGGGGCTGATGCCACCTGTGTAATGGGTGTAAAAAACTCCTGCCAGCGCCGCCAGCATCGCACTGGCAACGAAGGCCTTGAGTTTGTAGCGCGCCGTATCAATGCCCGCGGCATTGGCCGCCGTTTCCCGGTCATGAATTGCCTGCAAAGCCCGCCCTACACGGGAATAAACCCAGTTGCGCAGCAGCAGCAGGGTGAGCACCAACAGCCCGGACGCCACGTAAAAATTTTGCACCCGCAGCTCCGGACGTCTGCCCAAGGTCAAGCCCAAGGGCAAAGACCAGGCGGGCACATTGGTGAGGCCGTCCGAAGCGCCGAGGGTCGAGCTGCCAATGATGATTTTGCTCACAATCAGCCCAAAACCCAGCGTTGCCATGGCCAGGTAATGACCGTGCAAACGCAAGGCCGGGTAGCCAATGATGAGGGATATGGCCAGGGTTATCAGCAAGGCCAAACCGCATCCTGCCCAAGGCTGGCCGGTGAGGATGGGATTATTGTAAAGGTCAGTGCGTTCCTGCAACATGCCTAAATTCTGCATGAGACTCACCAGCAGCGCATCTTTGCTGGCGGCAAAGTTATGGGTGGTGAACCAGGCGGTGGTATAACCGCCCATGGCAAAAAAGGCGGCGTGGCCCAGGGACACCTGGCCCGCAAATCCCATCAGCAGACAAAGTCCCAGAACCACGACCGTGCAATAGAGCGCCATGGTAAGCTGGGTCAGCCAGAATTCGCGCCCGGCCAGTTTCAGAATCACCTGCAGTGCAATCAGCGCGGCAATCAGGCCCAGATAAGGCAGGATTTTTTTCAGCGCGCTCATTTAATGCTCCCGCACCCCTTGTCCCGCCGGTTTGCCCCAGATGCCGTGGGGCCGGAAAAACAGCACCAACAGCAAGACCGCAAAGGCGGCCACATCATTGTAGGCCGCCGGTAACACACTGACGCTGGCGGCTTCCAGAATGCCCACCATCAAGCCGCCTGCCAGCGCGGCGGTGGGATTGCCCAAACCGCCCAGCACCGCGGACGCAAACCCTTTGATGGCCAGCGGCGCGCCCATTTCGTAGTGGGTCATGGTGATCGGGGAGATCACGCACCCTGCCAAGGCCCCCAATCCGGCGCTCAAACCAAACGCCAGCGTGCGCATGTTTTGCAGATTGATGCCTGCCAGCATGGCGGCCTCTGGTTGCGCTGAGCAGGCCCGCATTGCCTGGCCGGTCAAGGTTTGGCGTAAAAACAAGTGCAGCACCAGGACGGCAATGCCCACCGTGCCGAGCACCCAGAAAACCTGGGGGGAAATGGAGGCGCCCCACCAGCGGACGGAGGAGGCTTCATTGCCCGTGAAATAGGGCAGCGAACGCACTTTTTCATCCCAGATATGCAGGGCGGCCTCCTGGATGACGATGGAAAGACCGATGGTGATAATAATCAAATGCAGCACGGAGTGCCGGCGCAGGCGTCGGAAAAAAGCCAGCTCCAACCCGCATCCCAGCAGTGTGACAGCCAGCACGGCGCCGGTGACCGCCACCGGCAGGGGGACAAAGGCGGCCAGCGTGACGGCTATCATGCCGCCCAACATCACAAATTCACCCTGGGCAAAATTGAGGACGCCAGTGGCGCTGTAAATCAGGTTAAACCCAATTGCCACCACGGCGTAAATGCTGCCCTTGGTAATCCCGGAGAGCAGGTATTGGAGCGCCAGATTATCTGCGTCCATGCCGCGTCAAGTATGGCCTGCTCCCCTTAGGGTTTGTAAATCGTAAACTTGCCGTCCTTGACCGTCAGCATCTCGAAGGCGTCCAGCCCCAGCCCGCCATGGTCTTTGGGCGAAAAGCTGAACGTGCCGGTCACGCCCACAAAGTTTTTCAATTTTTCAATGGCGTCGCGGACTTTGGCCGGCTCCGTGCTTTTGGCCTGGCGCACGCCTTCCACCACAATCAACAAGGCGTCATGAGCATACCCCCCAAACGCGCTGGCCTCTTCTTTGAACTGGGCCTCATATTCCTTGAGATACGCCGTTAACACAGCTTTTTGCGGGTGGGAATCCGGAAGCTCATGCGCCACCAGCAACCGGCTGGCCGGGAAGAGAATGCCCTCGGCGGCCACTCCGGCTTGTTCCACGTATTTGCGGTTGCCAAAACCGTGGCTTTGATAGAGCGGCACATTCAGCCCGATTTGCCGCATGTTTTTTGCCACAATGGATTGCGCCGGCACAATGCTCCAGTTCACCACCGCTTGCACGCCGGAGGCGCTCTTGACCTTGGTCAGGATGTCCGTCAAATCCGTGGCCTGCCGGTCATAGACTTCATTGGCCACGATTTGCAGGCCGGCGGCCTTGGCGGCATCTTCCAACTGCTTTTTGCCTGCCACCCCGAAGCCATCGTTGCCGGTCAGGATGGCGATGCGGCTGATGTTTTTTTCCTTCATGTGCCGGTAAATCCACGCAATGGCTGCGCTATCGTTTTGGGCGGTTTTGAAAACATATTTGGCCACGGGATTCACAATGACCTCGGCGGCTGCGCAGGAGATGAGCAGCGTCTGGTTTTCCTCGCACAGGTTTTTGATTTGCATGGTTTCGCCGCTGGTGGAGGGCCCGATGATGGCCAGCACGCGCTCTTCCTCAATAAGCTGCCGTGCCAGGGCCACCGCCTTCTCCGGGCTGCCGGCGGTGTCTTTAATGAGGAGCTGGATTTTGCGACCGTCCACCCCGCCGGCTGCATTGATTTTGTCGGCCACCATTTGGGCAGTTTTGGCTTCGGGCGCCCCTAGAAAAGCAGCAGGCCCGGTGACGGAAAAGAGGGCCCCGATTTTTATAACATTATCCCCTGGAGCGGCAGCCAGAGGATTCAGAGAGAGGGCGGCCAGGCCGAGGCCACAGAGCGCGGAGGCCAGCAAGCGGCTAATCATGTTCATAAGTATTATTTATTGATGAATTGGACAAGGCAAAATAACCTAATCCATCACCGCTTCTTGTATCGGCCTTGTTGCCCGGCGTCAAGCGAGAGTGCTGCGGAAAAATCGGCGGCGGTTTCACGCCGGTTGGGGCGGGCCTGGAGATGCCACGGCGGGCACCCCGGGGATTACGGGGCGGCGACACCACTGACCAGCATTTCGGAAACCTTGATGGGTAGTTCCGGCAAATCATCCTGCCACATCAGGCAGCCGCCGTAGTGGCGGGCCTTTTGTTCCTGGCTGCGAATGATGTCCGCTGCGCCGGGGCGGTTGAATTCGTCACGATGCCGATGGACATAAAGCACCCATTGTCCAAACAGGCGACCGATTTGGCGGGTGCGGGCGTATTGTTCCTCAATCAAGTCGCCCAGCTCATTTAATTCCACGCTGCTCTTGCATTCCAGCACGAGAAAGCGTCCATCCGAGGCCATCATGAGGTCCAGCTCCACGATGCGCCCGGTTTCGCCGGGATTGAGCACCACATGCCAGGCCACATCGTCCACCGCGCTGCGGGATTTGATTTGGTCCCAGAGAAACACCTCGATGAAAGTGCCGCGCAGGAAGGCGGCATTTTGCTTTTGGGGGGATTGCAAATAAAAGGGATGTAGCAGGGTTTCTGGCGAGAGGAAATATTCCCGGGAGTTGGCCGCAGGTTGAATCAAGCGGGCC
The DNA here is from genome assembly GCF_024832785.1 of Fontisphaera persica. Classification (GTDB taxonomy): domain Bacteria; phylum Verrucomicrobiota; class Verrucomicrobiia; order Limisphaerales; family Fontisphaeraceae; genus Fontisphaera; species Fontisphaera persica. The sequence continues at coordinate 1,837,171 of NZ_CP116615.1, read as the reverse complement.
TGGATGAGCGCATGCAGAAAGTTGCCATCGAGCGCGCGGGGACGGTAGGACTGGTTTTCGGCTTCGGCCAGTCGGTAAAGGTCCGTGCGCTCCAGCGAATTGGTATCGAGAATGAAGGTGGCGGCGCGCACCAGCGCTGGGTCCGGCGTGCAACGCTGGCGAAAACTGGCCAGCGTATCCGCCCCTTCCACCCGATGGCCGCCGGCGGACAGATAAACCAGCACATTGAGATTCAGACGGGCGGAGTCAATCAAATCGGTGTAGCGGTTTTGCGATCCCAGGTCTTCAAACAAGATCTCCCGAGAGGCGGTGTTGACATAGAGAGCATGAAGTTGCATTTCCTCGGCAAGGCGCCGGGCGGCATAGCTCATGATTTTTGTGCCGCCGGTCCAGTTGATGCAAATTTGGGGGTGCTCGGCAATGACTCTGCGCAGCGTGCGAAAACAGTCGGCCACGTCATAGGGCAGGACCGCGACTTCCGGCAAGAAACGCGCCGGGGAGCCGGCTGCGCGCAAGGCGCGTTCAAAACATTCGATTTGGTTGACCGTTTGGCGGGTGACCACGGGCAGCACGGCTTCACTGCGGGCGTGCAGCACGCCGATGACATTCGGCATGATTTCCCCGCTCATGAGACAAAGCTGGGTACTCATAGGGGTCTCTGTTCAGGGTGTTCAACCGTGGTGCTCATGCCCTTATCTTAAAGGCAGGGGCGCGCTCTGCCAAGCCGAATCCTTAGGATTCCGGGCATTTCTTTGAGTTGGCGCCGGCGGGATTCGGCCCGGAAGCACCGCCTTCCTGCAGCCGTTGGCGTACCCAGTTCATGGCCTCTTCGTAATTGTTCAACTCGTCGTGCAACTGCTTGTCGCGGACTTCGCGCAACAGCCGCCCCATGGCTGGGCCGGGGGACATGCCCAGGGCCAGTAAATCTTTGCCGGTTAACAGGGGGCGGGCCAGGGCAGGCTGGGCTTCAAGCTGCTGGCGCGCGGCTTGCAGGAATTCGTAGTTGGCTAAATCGCGGCCGGTGGTGGTGCAGTCCAGGCGGTGCAGTTCCAGTTCCAATGATGCTGACGGACGCAGCAGCAACCGCCGGAGGGTGCTGCGGCGCATCTGGCGTGCCTGGTGGTATTTCATGTGGGATCGCACACATTCCACCAGGATTTCTCGTTCTTCGTTGGCAAACCGCAGGCGCCGGCAGAGCGCATCGGTCATGTCGGCGCCCACGCGTTCATGGTGGTGGAAATGGCGGCGCCCGGCGGCATCCTCTTCCTGGCAGGGCGGCTTGCCGATGTCATGCAATAACACCGCCCAGGGAAGGAGCGGATTCGCATCGGCGGGAAGGGCGCGCAACATGCGCCGGACATGCTCCAAAACATCGCCTTCTGGATGGTAGAGGGGGTCTTGCTGGCAACCGGCCAGGGCGGCCACTTCGGGCAAAACTTCGCCCAATAACTGACAGCGTTCCAGCCATGCCAGCCCCCGCGCCGCGCAGCCGGGATGAAAAAGTTTCTTGAGTTCGTCCCGCACACGTTCGGCGCTGACTTTGCGGATGGCAGGCGCGAGATGGCGGACGGCCTGCAGCGTGGCCGGCTCCATGTCGAAGTCCAGTTGCGCGGCAAAACGGGCGGCGCGCAGCAGGCGCAGATGGTCCTCGGCAAACCGCTCTTCCGGCGGGCCGATGGCGCGCACCCGGCGAAGGCGCAAATCCTCCATGCCTCCCACCCAGTCGAGCAACTCGCCTTTGACGGGGTCGTAGAACAGGCCATTGATGGTGAAATCGCGGCGGCGGGCATCTTCCTGAGCGGAGGCGAAGGCCACCTGTGCGGGATGGCGGCCATCGGTGTAGTGGTTTTCGGTGCGGAAAGTGGCCACTTGGAAGGGATGCCCTTCTTCGATGACCACCATGACCCCGAACTGGCGTCCGACGGGCAGACAGCGCGGGAAAAGCGCCTCCACCTCCTCCGGGCGTGCGCTGGTGGCAAGGTCGTAGTCTTGGGGCTGGCGGCCCAGTTGCAAATCTCGCACGCATCCGCCGACCCAATAGGCGGCATGGCCGCGGGTCTGCAACCGCCGCGCAATTTCCAGCGCAATGGAGGCCAGGTCTGAAGCCATGTTGTTGCCGGGCGCATATTATGGGGAGCAAAGGTTCAATGCACCAACTCAATTCTGGCGGGCGGGGACTGATTTTTTTCAAAACAAATCCTTGAAATTGCCCGTGGCTTGCGGCGAAATCGTCAAGCTTAGATTGAGCATATATGCAATTAGGCGACATCCTGGGTGTCGAGCAAATCGTGCCAGACCTCAAGGCCACCAACCGCTGGGAGGCCATTGACGAGCTGGTGGATGTGCTCATAGCCACCGGCAAAATCCAGGCCAAGGACCGGGCGGCCATCATTGCGGCGGTGCGCAAGCGGGAAAACTCGATGAGCACCGGCATCGGTTTTGGCATTGGCATTCCTCATGCCTCCACCGATTTGCTTTTTGAGGTGGTGGGGGCTTTGGGCCGCTCCCGTAAAGGAGTGGATTTTGATGCGCTGGACAACCGCCCGGTGCATCTGGTCATGTTGTTTCTGGTGCCGCAGGGACAGTTCCAGAAACACCTGCACACCCTGGCCAACATTGCCAAGCTGTTGCACGTGCAGGAATTTCGCAACGCGCTGGTGGAAGCGCCGGACGCGGAGGCGATGCTGCGCATCATCAAGGAGCAAAGCCGCAAATAAGCGCGGTCCGGCGCGCGCTAGGGCGGCGATGCCCCCGGCTGCCGGACTGGCCGTTGCCGCGGTTTTCTCAACCCACCCTGTTATGCTGTATTTGACCCTCGAAAAACAACTGCACGCCGCGGTGCAAACCGTGCTGCCGGAAGCCGCGCTGGGCACCTTGCAGGTGCGTCCCTGCGCGGACCCCAAATTTGGCGATTACCAATGCAACTTAATGGGGCTGGCCAAACAGTTTCAACGTCCGCCCCGGCCGCTGGCCGAGCAAGTGAAGGCGCAACTGGCGGTGAGCGAATGGTGTGAGGCGGTGGAGCTGGCTGGCGCCGGGTTTCTCAATTTTCGCCTGCGTCCTGAAGCCATGGCGCGGGAATTGGAGCAGGCCGCGCAAACGGGGGCGTTGTTTTTTACCTCCGCCGAGTGTCCTCGCACGGTGGTGGTGGATTTCAGTTCCCCCAATGTGGCCAAGCCCATGCACGTGGGGCACATTCGCTCCACCATTCTGGGAGACAGTCTGGCCCGGATATTACGTTTGTTGGGGCATCGGGTAATTACGGACAATCACCTGGGCGATTGGGGCACGCAATTTGGCAAGCTCTTGTTGGGTTGGAAACAGCGCCTGACTCCCGACGCGCGGGCGCGGGCCACCATTGATGACCTGGAGCGTTTGTACAAGGAGGTCAATGCGGCTTGCGAGGCCGATCCTGCACAATTGGAGGCCGCGAAACAGGAGCTGGTGAAGTTGCAGCAGGGGGACCCGGAAAACCTGACCATCTGGCAGAAGATGATTGAGCTTTCGCGGGCCGAATTTGACGCCATTTACCAGCGGCTGGGCGTGCGCTTTGATTACACCTTGGGCGAGAGTTATTATAATCCCTTTCTGAAACAGGTGGTGCAGGATTTGTTGCGGCGGGGGATTGCCCGGGAAAGCGATGGCGCGGTTTGTGTGTTTTCCGACGGCCAATGCCCCCCCAAAGAAGACCCTTTCCTAATTCAACGCGACGGCCAATGGGTGCCCAATCCCTGCCTCATCCTCAAGAGCGACGGCGCGGCCAACTACGCCACGACGGACCTGGCCACCCTGGACTACCGATGGCGCACCTGGCGGCCGGATGAAATCATCTATGTCACCGATGGCCGCCAGCAATTGCACTTCCGGCAGGTGTTTGCCGTGTTTGCCCGCTGGCAGCCCGAGGCCGCCGCCCATTTGCGGCTGGCCCATGTGTGGTTTGGTTCGATTCTGGGGGAGGATGGCAAGCCCTTCAAAACCCGCAGCGGCGAGACCATCCGCTTGAGTGAACTTTTGGACGAGGCTGAGGAGCGCGCCCTGGCGGTGGTGAACCAGAAGAACCCTGAACTGCCGGAAGAAGAGCGGCGCCGCATCGCGCGGGTGGTGGGCATTGGCGCGGTTAAATACGCCGATTTGCTGCCCAACCGCCAGAGCGATTATGTGTTCAGTTGGGAGAAAATGCTTTCGTTGCAAGGCAACTCCGCGGTGTATTTGCTCTATGCCTATGCGCGGATTCGCAGCATTTTCCGCAAAGGCGTGGAGCAGGGGGTGAGTCTGGAAACCGAGGCCCCTGTGCAGGTGACCACGGCCGAAGAAAGGGCTTTGGGACGGCATTTATTGAACTTTGGCCTGGTGTTGCGCATCGCGGCGGAAGAATATCGGCCCAATTACCTGTGCAATTATTTGTACGAGCTGGCGGGACTGTTTGCCCGTTTCTTCGAGCAATGCCCCGTGCTCAAGAGCGAGCCGGCGGTGCGGGCCTCCCGTTTAAAACTTTGCGATTTGACGGCCCGGGTGCTCAAGCAGGGGCTGGAGGTGCTGGGAATTGAGACGTTGGAGCAAATTTAAGGGGCCTGGCGGAAAAACCTGAACCGGCCTAAGGAATGGTGGCGCAGGGCAGGGGTGGGGGGGCAAGGCATTTTATTCAAGGCAGGGAGCATCGGCTTTCCCCTAACTGGTTTCCTGGCTGGGATGGAGGCCAAACTGCGTGAGTTTTTCGCGCAGGGTGAGACGGGAAATGCCCAACCAGCGGGCGGCTTTGGCTTGATTTCCCTGGGCTAGTTTGATCGCCTGCCCGAGCAACTCCTTTTCCGCGGTGGTAATCAACTTCTCGTAAGCATCCTCCAACTCGCCTCGCTGGGCGGCCGTGAGCAGCTCCAGCGCCAATTCGCGGAGGGATTGGGTATTGTTGTCGCCGGCGGGGCGGCCCACGGTCACGGCGCGGACATGGTCCAGGCTGATGGGGTAGCCGGAGGCCAGAAGCAGGGCTTTGCGCACAACATTCTCCAATTCGCGTACATTGCCCGGCCAGGGCTGGTTTTGCAGAAAGTCCAGGGCTTCCGGTTGAATCAGAGGTTCCGGGCAGCCCAGTTCCGGCCCCAGGCGGCGGAGGAAATATCCCACCAGGACCGGGATGTCCTCACGGCGTTCGCGCAAGGGCGGCAGCGAAATCACCACCACACTGAGCCGGTAAAATAAATCCTCGCGAAACAACCGCTCCCGCATGGCGGCCTCCAGGTCCCGGTTGGTGGCGGCAATGACGCGCACATCCACTGGAATGGTTTCGCGTCCGCCGAGGCGCTGAATGGCTTTTTCCTGGAGTACCCGCAGCAATTTAACCTGGGTGCCGGGGCTCATGTCGCCGATTTCATCCAGAAAAATAGTGCCACCGTTGGCTTGCTCAAAGCGGCCGATGCGCCGGGCTTCGGCACCGGTGAACGCGCCGCGCTCATGTCCAAACAATTCGCTTTCCAGCAGGGTTTCCGGGATTGCGGCGCAATTGATGGCAATGAAGGGACCTTTGGCCCGGTCGCTGTACTGGTAGATGGCGCGGGCAATCAATTCCTTGCCCGTCCCGGTTTCGCCGCGAATAAGGACACTGACCGGCTTGGCGGCGACGCGGCCGATTTCCTTGTAGATTTCGTGCATGGCGCGGCTGCGGCCAATCAAGGCCAAACGGTCAGGGGGCGCCTCTGGCCCCAGCGCCACCGGTTCGCTCACCAGCCGCGCACTGGAGACCGCCCGGGCGGTTAGGGCCAGCAGCTCCGGCATTTCAAAAGGTTTGAGCAGGTAATCAAAGGCCCCGCCTTTGGTGGCTTCAATGGCGGTTTCCGCGGTGCCGTGGGCTGTCATCAGAATAATGGGGAGCCGGGGATTAAATTCGTGCAGCCGCCGCACCAGCTCCAATCCGCCCATGCCGGGCAGGCGCAAATCGGTGATGACCGTATCAAAATGTCCGGTCCGGGCGCGCTCAAGCCCCGCATCGCCCCTCATTTCCCAAGCCACCTCATAGCCTTCGTCTCCCAATACAGACTGCAGGCCGGTGGCCAGACCGGCGTCGTCCTCAATCAACAACACCCGTGGTGGTTTCATGCGCCTTTGTGCTCTGGTAAAATGATTTTGAAGGTTGTGCCCTGCTGCGAGCGGGTTTCGTAACTTAACACCCCGCCATGTTTTTCAATGAGCCGGGCAGCTATGGACAATCCCAGCCCTGTGCCGCCTTCTTTGGTGGAATAAAAGGGATCAAACAGATGCTTCTGCACTTCTTCAGGGATGCCCGGGCCGTTGTCCTCGACTTCCAGACTGACCGCCGACTCCAATTTTCCATTGAGCGGAGCCTGCAAACGGCGGGCGCGCAGCAGGATGCGGCCGCCGGGGGCGGCTTCGGCGGCGTTTTGAACCAGATTCATCAACACCTGTTTCATCTGCTGCAGGTCCACGCGGACGTACATATCCGGGGCGTTTTCCACCTCCAGACGGACGCCATGCTTTTCAAGCTGCGGGCGCATCAGGCGCGCGATTTCCTCCAGCGGCACTTGCGCGGGCACTCGTTCCAAAACGGGGTCCGAGGGCCGGGCAAACAACAGGAAATCCTTGACGATGCGCTCCAGGCGGTTGATTTCCTGGTCAATAACGTCCGTGTCGGCCAGCTCACGGGAACCGGGCTTCAAACCTTTGCGCAAGGTGAAAAGGCGGGCCTTGATGGCGGTGAGCGGGTTGCGGATTTCATGCGCCACCCCGGCGGCCAGGACGCCCAGTGAGGCCAGCTTTTGCTGGCGTTCCAGCAAATTGCGGCTGTGGACCAATTCCTGGCGCAGGGGGGCAATCAAGTCTTTATAAACTGCACGGCTTAAAAAATAACCCGCGGTTACGAGCATCAGGAGCGCGCCAATGACCATGATATGCAGCTTGGAAAGAGTGGTGTTCAACTCGCCCAGCAGCGCCTGCTGGGCTTGGCGGTGGGCGTTGGCCAACTCGGAGGCTTTGGCGGCCATGCGCTGGGACTGGGCTTCGAAATGGCGGGTGGCGTCCGCCAGTTCAGGACCGTCAGAGCGTCCTGCCTGCATCAATTGATGCACGCGGCGCGCCGCCGCCAGGTATTCGGCATACACCTGCTCCAAATCGGTCTGGATGCGACGTTCATTGGTGGAGAGCAGTTCGTGGCGTTTGGAATACATCCAAGTTTGCAGGAAAAGATGATTTTGCTCGAATTCCTGCCAGTCTTCCGGTTGCTGGCGGGTGAGGTAGCGGAGCATCAGGTTGTTGAGCCGCATGAGCGTTTGCTGGAGACGTTCCGCAAAATAGAAGCTCTGCTGGCCCACCGTGGCAAAGCGCTCCTCCATGGTGCCAATCATGCGCCAGGCGCTCAGGGCGCCCCAAGCGATGAGCACTACCATGGCGGTAATGCCGGCAATGAAACCGCCCAAACGCCAGGACCAATTTATTTTGATGCCTGCCACAGACAGCGAAACAGCAGTTTATCGTGACACTTGCCGTTTGGCCAATCATTTACCATGCCGGTCAAAAAACCAGCCTTGGCGGTGTCCCAGCATGGCAAGGGCGCCGGGCGCATCTTTTTTAAGTAATTGCGCAGCAATATATTATAATAATTGTGGCCGAAACAAGGGTTTGGCACGCCATTGGCTGTCGCTAAAGAGGCTGGCAAGTTGTGGCGTCTTGCGATACAGTAGGCAGCGCAACTCCTTGACCTATGCATGCAAGTCATTACTTAGGAAAACATTTGGGTTGGGCCGTCCTCCTCTGGGTGGGGCTGGGCGCCACCAATTTGCCAGCACGGGAATACTACCAAGACAAGGAAGTCTGGGGCAGATTGCAGCGGGTGGATGACCGGCGCCAGATATTGGTGGTGGACCGGGGGCCGGAAAAAAAAATCTTTCGCGTCCAATGGAACCGCAAAACGCAGTTTCGTGACGCGGAGAAACGGATCCCGGTCTCCAGTTTGCGCGAAGGGCAGCGGGTGCGGATATATTACAGCGACGACCAGCGGCGGACCGGAGTCAAAGAGCCGCTGGCCAACAAAGTAATTGTCAATCCGGCCAGCACCCCCCAGTTGCGCCGCTACAACCAATAAGCGCCCCGCTCGCCGCCAGACTTGCCAGGAATGCCCCCCTCGCCGGGGCAACAGACAAATATGAGCAAGCGTATTCTGGTGGTGGATGATGACGCAGCCGTGCGGGAATCTTTGGCCCAGGTGCTGGCCATGGAAAACTACGAGCCGCTGCTCGCGGCCGATGCCCGCCAAGCGATGGAAATATTGCGGCACGAGGCTCCGGACCTGGTGTTGCTCGACATCACCATGCCCGGTAAAAACGGCTGGGACTTGTTCGAGAAAATGGAGAAGCTGTACCCGCTGGTGCCAGTAATCATCATCACTGCCAAACCCAACCAGCAGGGCCGGGCCACCGGTTATGGGGCGGATGCACTCATGGAAAAACCGCTGGATTTGCCGGTGCTCTTAAGCACCATTGAGCGGCTGCTTGCCGAAACCCCCTCCCAGCGGGTGGCGCGGCTGACCAATCCCAAATTCGTCACCCCCAGGCTGGGGCACGAGTACGTCCATTAAGCCTCAGGCACAAAGGAGGCGGTGGAGGCTGGAGGACCGCCGGCAGGGGCAAATTGGCGGAGGTACTTGACTGCGACCCGCAAGTCCTTGGGCCATTCGGCTGCAATTTCCAGCATTTGGCCACTGACGGGATGGGGCAGGGATAACTTTTCGGCATGCAAGGCCACGGTTTGGATTAAGGGCCGTTCCACTTGGCCGCGTTTAAGGCGGTAATTGGGCTTGAGCGAGGAAAGCAACAAGGGTTGTCCTCCATAAAGCGCGTCTCCGCAGATGGGCAAATGGCAATAGCGGAGATGGACCCGAATCTGGTGGGTGCGGCCGGTCAGAGGACGGCACTCCAGGAGGGTGTAGCCACGAAAGGTTTCCCGTACTTGAAAGCGCGTGAGGGCGCGTTTGCCGTTTTGGCGGTCCACGCGCCAATAACCGGTTTTGACGGGGTGCATGGCGATGGGCGCATCCACCTGCCAGGCCGGTTCCGGGGGCGTGCCTTGGACCAATGCCACATAAACTTTAAGCGGTTTTTCTGAACCAAACAGGGTGGCTAACGCGGTGAGGACGGGTTTGCTTTTGGCCAGCAGCAGAATGCCGGTGGTCTCAAAGTCCAGGCGGTGGGCATTCATCAAATACGTCAGACCACGTTCTCTGGCCCACGGTTTGTTGTCGCGAATGCCTTCGTGCAACAGGCGCATCAGATTGGGCCGGGTAGGGTCGTAGCGGTCCGGCGACGTAAGCAACCGGGCCGGTTTGGACAAGGCCAGCAGGTGTGCATCCTCGTAGAGTATTGGGATTTCCCAAAATTCCCGCGTGGGGCGCGAGGAGAGTTTAATCACGTTGTCGTTCATGGAGTGCAGATTTGGGCAAAACCGGATTTAGGGCCGCCAGTTCCTGGGCGAAGAGCTGTTGATAGACCTGCCGAATGGCCTTGCGCCATTGGCTGACCGCTTCGCGAAAGGCCGCGGGGGTGGCAAACCCGCAACGGACGGAGACGCGATAAAAAGGAGCGGGGTCCACGGGCAGCTCGGACTCCCCTTCATAGCTCCATCGGCGGAGGATGATTTCCACGCGGCGGAGCTGCCGGAAATTCTCCAGGAGAGTGTTGGCCGCGGGCTGCGGCAGGGCCTTGAGGGCTTGGAGTTGCTGCAAGGCATTTAGCGTGTTGGGGGCGTAAAGGCCATGCGCCAGACAAAGGGTCTGTGCAATGAATTCAGCGTCCATGAGGCCGCCGGCGCCGGTTTTGATGGCCAGCGCTTCTTTGCCGGCGGGGGTGCGCTCTTTTTCAATGCGCCAGCGCATGCGCACAATTTCCTGCCGCCAACCCGGCTGATAGGCGGCCAGCGGCAAGTCGGGACGGGCAAAATTGGTCAGCCGCTGCGCCAGCGCCACAAAATCCTGTCCCACCGCCCCATCTCCGGCGATAAATCGCGCCCGGCTGAGGGCTTGGATTTCCCAGAGCTGGGCGCGTTGACGGTAATAGGTTTCGTAGGCATCAAGGGTGTTGACCAGCAGCCCTTTTTCGCCATCAGGCCGCAGCCGCGCATCGGTGTGGAAAACGCTGCCATCAGCGGTTTTTTCCGAGAGCAGGGCCATGATTTCAGCGGCCAGGGGAGATAGACGGTGCAACTGGCGGGCGCCTTTGGCAGTGACAAACAAGAGGTCCAAATCGCTGCCATAGGCCAGCTCGGCGCCGCCTAGTTTGCCCAGGCCAATGATGGCGAAGGGCGGTTTTTTGAGGCGATGCCGGCGCATCACCACCTCGACGGCGTATTGCAGGCAGGCGTCCGCCAGGGCGGAGAGTTCGGCCAGGTTTTGTTCAGGGTCCGCCAGGCCAATAATTTCCCGCAAGCCGATGCGCATAAACTCCGTGGCGAAATACCGGCGCAGCCATTGGGCCTGGTCTGCATCGCCCAGGCCGTGCCGCAAATCCGCCAGGGTTTGCTCGGCGGTTTTACTGCGGCGCAGTTGGCCGCTGGCCACCAGGTCATCCACCAGGTCGGGCGTCCGAATGGCGCTTTCCGCCAGGAATTCCGAACGGTCAAACAGGAGCACCAGCATCTCGAAAAGCGAGGGTTGCCGCGTCCAGGCCTCATACAACATGGCGCGTGAACCGTAAGCGGCAATGAACGCATCCAGGCGGGCCAAGACGCGGTCTGGGTCTGACAAGGTCCGCGGGCCAAGGTTGGTGATGCGTCCTTGTTCGTCTTTGCGGGGACACCAGGTCAACAGCCGTCCCGCCAGCTCACGGGCGGAGGTTTCCGATTGCGCGGATAAATGGCCGAAGCCGGGGCCATGGAGGAATTCAGACATCCATTTCAAGGCCGCGGGCGGGTCCCGAAAACTGCACTCAGCAAGCAGTTTGAGCCAAATTTCCTCGTGCCCTTCGATGCGTGGCGGCAGCCACGGCCCGGCGGGCTTGGGGGGCGGTGTTTGGAAACGGCTCTCGTAAGCAGCCCGCACACGGTCTTTGTGGGCGCGCCATTGTTTTTCAAAAGCTGTCCAGGAAGAAAAGCCCATGAGGGCGGCCAGCCGTTTTTGCGCAGCGGGGTCTTCCGGCACGGTGTGGGTTTGGCGGTTGTTTTCCATTTGGAGGCGATGTTCTACGTTGCGCAGAAAAACATAAGCCTCCGTGAGGGCTTGGGCGTCTTCCGCCGCCAGCAGGCCATATTTCACCATCGCCTGCAGGGCAGGGAGGGTCTGTGGAATTTGGAGGAAGGGATTGCGCCCCGCATGCAAAAGCTGGGTCACCTGGGCGATAAACTCGATTTCCCGAATGCCGCCACGGCCCAGCTTCACATTGCGTTCCAACTCGCCACTGCGCACGACTTCGGCTTCTGTCCGCGCCTTCATGGCGGCGACGTCGGCGATGACCCGCTCGCTCAACATGCGCGGGTAGCGGAAGGATTGAATCATCTCCGCAAACTCGTGCGCCAGCGCGGCATCACCGGCCACGGGCCGCGCTTTGATGAGCATCATGCGCTCCCAGGTTTGCCCCCATTGGGCGTAGTAATTTTCATAACTTTCCAGGGACCGCGCCAGCGGGCCGGCTTTACCTTCCGGGCGCAGCCGCAAATCAATGCGATAAAGCTGGCCTTCCGAAGTGGCGCGGCCAACTTCAGTGACAAAGGCTTCCGCCATGCGGCAGAAAAACTGGTGATTGGAAAGGGACTGCGGGCTGGTCTGGGCATGGCGAGGCGGGGTTTTGGATACCATGCCCTCAATGGCATAGACGAAGATGACGTCCACATCCGAACTGTAATTCAGTTCCTGCCCCCCCAGTTTGCCCAGCCCCAGGACACACCACGGGGTACGCTCCCATTGCCCCTGCGGGTTCACATGCCACGGCTCGCCGTAGCGGCGGCTCATTTGCTCATAAACCACCCTGCCCACCGTGGAGAGGCAAACATCGGCCACGTCGGATAGTTCGCGAATGATACTGGTGGCTGGCGCCAGCCCGGCCAGGTCCCGCGTGGCAATCCGCAACATCTGGCGCTGTTTGAACTGCCGCAACTGGCGCAACGCGCCCGCGTAATCCTGATTTGCCAGGGCCCCGGTCAGCCAGGCTTGCACTTCCTGTCGCAACCCTGACACGGGACGCGGATGCGAAAGCGCTTCCACATCCAACAAATCGGCCAGGGATTCGGGATGGGCTTGCAGCCATTCGCTGAGCGCCTGGGAGCCGCTAAAGAGGGCGCATAAAACGCGCTGGGCTTCCGGACGGGCTTGCTCCAACAGCGCGCGCGCGCTGGTTTGCGACAGCGCGTGGTAATACTGCCTGGCCCGTTCGGGGACGGGCGCCTTTTTGATTGCAGCAATCCATGAGGCGCGGCTCATGGACTCATTAAACGTTAAAAAGCGCCGGGCTGAAAGCCTGAAACAGCGCGTGGCCGCCCTCAATAATCAAGATTAGGGTATGGTTTATTGCGGCAGTTTTTGTGGGGATGGGTCTTTTTCCTTGTATGCCGCCCGGCAGCGGCTCCGGTGGCGGAGCAGGTGGCATAACCGTTGACGTGAGGCTTTGCTCCCGTTACAACCATCCGAGCGATGCATGAAACGCAATAAAGCAAAGGCACCTCGATATCGTCGCATCCTGCTCAAGCTTTCCGGTGAAGCCATGGGCGGCAAGGATGGTTATGGCATCAACCCGCAAGCCATTAAAGAGCTGGCCGCACAAATTGGCGAAGTGCGCCAGTTGGGCGTACAGGTGGTGATTGTCATTGGCGGAGGCAACATTTTCCGCGGCCTGCAAGGCAGCGAACAGGGCATTGAACGGGCCACGGGGGATTACATGGGCATGCTGGCCACCATCATCAACGCTCTGGCCTTGCAGGATGCGCTGGAAAAACAGGGCATCCCCACGCGGGTGCAGAGCGCTCTCAATGTGATGCAGGTGGCCGAGGCGTTCATCCGCCGCCGCGCGGTGCGCCATTTGGAGAAGGGCCGGGTGGTGATTTTCAGCGGCGGCACGGGCAATCCCTACTTTTCCACCGATACCGCCGCGGCGCTGCGCGCCAACGAAATTGGGGCCGAGGTGTTGCTCAAGGCCACCAAGGTGGACGGGATTTATGACAGTGACCCGCGCAAAAATCCGCAGGCCAAACGCTATGACCAAATTACTTATCTGGAGGCGTTGCAACGGCGGCTGCAGGTGATGGACTCGACGGCTTTTTCGCTTTGCATGGACAATCGCATGCCCATCATCGTGTTTGATTTGTTCAAGCCGCATAATTTGCGCCGGGTGGTTATGGGGGAAAAAGTGGGTACCTTGGTGACGGGGTAGGGACGGTTGCCAAGTGGAGTCTCATGCTGCAAGGATTGGCAGCGAAAACAGGGTACGCACTGAAACACCCACCTGGAGGTTCGCCTCCCCGTCGGCTTCGCCAGCCAAGGCGCCCATGTCCATATCGGCTTCATGCCTGAACTGCCCGAAGTTGAAGTCCTGAAACGGCATCTGGCCTCGTTATTGCCGGGCCGGGTCATCCGGCAGGTTCAAGTTTTTCAGGCCAAAGTCATCCGTCCCCACGGCTTGGTTGAATTTGACCGGCTTTTGCGGGGAGCGCGTTTTGAGCAGGTCGAGCGTCGGGGGAAATATCTCCTTTTTTCACTGCGCTCGCCGGGCGGCAATCCGGTGCTTTTGGTGGGCCACTTGGGGATGACGGGCCGCATGTACCTGACCGGCCGGCAAGCCGGGCTGCCCGACCACGCAGTAGTGTGCATGCTCCTTGACCACGCGCGGCTGGTTTATGAGGACCCGCGGCGTTTCGGACGTTTAAGCCTTGACTCCACCCCTTTGGCGCGGCTGGGGCCGGAGCCGCTGGAGAGCCAGTTTACGGCTCGAGTTTTGCAGCAAAAACTGGCCGGCAGCCGGCAGGCCATCAAGGTGCGCTTGATGGATCAACAAGTGGTGGCAGGGGTGGGCAACATTTATGCCAGCGAAGCACTCTGGCGCGCCGGTATTTCCCCCCGCAAAGCGGCCGGCCGCTTGAGCGGAAAGGAATGCCAGAAATTGTGGCGCTGTTTACGGGCAGTCTTGCGCGAGGCCATTGGTTGGGGCAGCACCATTCCGCTGGACTTTGCGGGGCGGGAGCGGGGTGAAAAATTGTTTTACTTCGGCGTGCAACGCGCTGCCTCGGGGTATTACCATGAGCGGCTCCGGGTTTATGACCGCCACGGCCAGCCTTGTCGGCGTTGTGGCGCCCGCATTCGCCGCATGGAGCAAGGTGGGCGCAGCACTTTTTACTGCCCGGTTTGCCAACGATGACTCGGTGGGGATGGTCAGGGTTTGAGGCGCGGCGGGAGGGCGGCCGGCGGCGTGGGCGTGGCAGGGGCCTGGGGACGGGCCGGCGGGCGATTGGTGCGAAAAGCAGAACGCAGCAGCCAGTGGCGGCGCAACCCTTGGATGAATTGGTCCGTGTTGCGAATGAGATCGGAGATGTCGCTTAGGATGTTGGTATTGGCCTCGACCTGACGGTTCAAGTTGCTGGTCATCAGGGCCAGGTTTTCCAGGGTAAGATTCACATGATCAATCAAGGCCTCCAGATTGGTGTCGGTGTTGCCAATGGCCGTATTGGCTGTATCCAAGGTCGTGCTGGCGGAGCGCAGGACCGTCAACAGCTCGCGGTGTATGTTGGTAGGCAGGAGCCACTCACCCAGGCTGCCCTGGGGTTGGGCCAGCGTTTCTGAGATGCGCGCCAGATTGGTGAACATGGGGCGCAAATCGCGCACCGCCTGCTGCAGCTCCGCCGTCAGTTCGCCGGCATGGGTGACGGCGGGGCGGGTGTTGGTGAGGAGCGAGCCCAGCTCGGCGGTGGCACGCACGGCGTTGTCCAAGGCCTGGGCCAACTGATTGGTCAAGGTCAGGAAACTGGGCAGGGCGCGCTCTGCCTGGGTGATGATGCGCTCCAGGCGCTCCGTCAAGGCAGGCGATTCCTCCGGCTCAATAAATATGTCTTTGTCTTTGTCATAAGGCACGTAAAAGCGGTTGGGTTGTTCCCGATGGATGGCCTGCACCACCAGCGCCGCCATTTCCTCCGGCGATTCCACGTAGCCCTTGGCACTGTACTCCCAGGGGCTGGCGGAAACTTTTTGGATGAAAGCGTGAATCTCCTTTTCTTCCGTGGAGGGGGCATTGGTGGTGCCCAGGGATGCGGCCACTTTGGCGGTAAATTTTTTCACCGCCGCCACGTCCAGGCGTCCAGCAATGGGGCTGCGCGGGTCTGCCGGATTGGCCAGGCGCAACAGGGGAATGCCCGTCTGACCCTTGGTGATTTCCAATCCGCGATTTCCTAAAAAATCAGTGGGAACAACCTTGGCACGGGAGTCACTCCACAAATAGCCGCAGTAGTGATTGGCATCCCGGCGCACCACAAAGAAAATGGTAATATTGCCGTACTGGAAATTGGGATCATTGGGCACCACACGGGTGACCTCGCCGATGGGAAAGCCCATCAGACGCACCGGGTCCCCGGGTTTCAGCCCCGTGGCGGTGTTTACAAAGGTGGAAAAGAGCACTTTTTCCTGAAACCAGCCTTTGCGCTGGGCGGTATGCACAACGTAATAGACAAACCCCGCCACCAGCAGCATAGCGGCCAGCAGCACAAACCAGCCCACCACGCTTTCCAGGCGGCTCAGGCGCGTGCGCAGTTGTGGTGTCAAGTCCTGCAAGGGCATAACACGATGCTCAAGGGTGATTTACCCGCTTTCCGGATGCGAGGCGAGCAAATGATGCGCGGCCAGCCAGGCGCGGCACTCTTCACCGCTCGCAAAAGTCACCAGATGCCGTTGGTGAACTGCAGCCAGTTGCGTAAAATGCCCCAGCCACGGCTCTGCTTCATCAGCCGCCAACACCAGCGCTTCCACGCCGGGAGAGTATTGGGGCAGTTCGGCCAATTTCGTTTGCCACCATTGACGTTCCCGCGCATCGGCTCCCCGCCAGGGATGATCCAGCAGCAGCAGCCGGGGGCGCAGGGCCAGCGCGCGCGCCAGGCCCGCTCGTGGCAGCCATGGCCGCGGCAGGAGCACGGGAGTGTTTTCCGCCTGGGAGCTCAGTTCCAACCATTCCAAGAGTGGTTGGATTTCCTGCACAGCCTCAGGCCAGGAGCGTGATTGATGATACACCAGGGGCAGGGCGACGTTTTGCGCGACGGTCAAGTCTGGAAATAGACGGCCGCCACCTTCAAAGACCAGCCCCACCTGCCTGCGGAACGGCAACAGTTCCTGCTCCCGCAAATTCCCCAGGGCGCAGCTCATTAAACAAACTTCCCCGCGCAGGGGACGTTGAATGCCAGCCGCAGTGAGAAGGAGGGCGGATTTGCCGGCCCCGGATGGGCTGAAGAGCAGCCAGCGGTCGCCCGGGTGGATGCGCCAATTCACTTCCTGCAACAGCGCCACGGCGGGGGCGCGCGGCGCGGCGACGTCCACCTCGCGCAATTCGCAAAGCGCAGGGGTGGGCGATAGGGTCTGGGCGGGCATAACCTTGCATCAACTGGCCAGAAAGACCACCATGAACAGGACGTCCAGCGCCACGATGCCCAACAATCCATGTACGGTGGCCCGGACGGTGGCCTGGGAAACATCTTCGAGGCTTAAAGGGCGTGCCAGCCCTTGGTAACAAGTGGTGACCGCAATGAGCACCCCAAAAAGCAGGGCTTTGATGCCTACCAGCACAAAATCCAGGGCTTGCAAGGCACCCGCCAATTGCGCGAGGTAATCTGAGGGAGTCAGCGGCACGTCCTGGAGAAAGGCGAAGACATAACCGCAGGCCAGGGCGGCGACAATCAAGTAGATGCTCAAGGTGAACGCGCCCAGAATCATGCCAGCCATGCGCGGCGCCACCAGGTAATGAATGGGATCAATGCTCAGGGATTCCAGCACCTCCACCTCCCCCAGTGCGCGGGCGGTACCCAATTCGATGACCGTGGCCGTGCCAACCCGCAAGAGAATCAACAAGGCGGCCGCCAAGGGCCCCAGCTCGCGCACGACCACACTGACCATGATGGTGCCGGCGAAGTCTTGCGCGCCCACCCGGCTCAACAAGACCACACTCTGGCCGATAACCACAAAGCCCAAGGCCATCGCCAAGAACAGGGCCATGGGCAGAAGCCGCACGCCGGCGCGATAGAGGTGGCGGCGCATCAGCGGGCGCATCAACGGCCGGGCGACGGCGCTTTTGGTGACCAATACGCCCAAGGTAATCAACCCAAAGGCCAGCAAACCGCGGACAGTGCCCATGGCTTGGCACAACCGATGCCCAATGGCCCCCGCCAAACTTGCATGGTTCCCCTCGCTGGCTGAAGCAAAAATTCTCATAATCCCTTGGCATCTGCAGCGACACAGCCTGGTGGCTGCCACCGCGGGGCCATCGCCGGGCTTATGGTTTGGCGGCAGGCGCAACCGGGGCGGGGACGGGGGAATCTGGCGGCCATAGAAATGATTTGCGTTCTCCGAGTAGTTGGTTGCCGTCCCACAAGGTCACGCGCCACGCGGATATTTCCCCCAGATTTTTGTAATCCTCGCCGCGGACCGCCACGGAGGCCCATCGCCCCAGGAAGGTGGTTTTCTTGACCTCCATTTCCAACACTTTGGTCTGGGGCTGGCCGCCCTTCATGGCCCGCAATTCCACCCGCACCCGGGGCTGGCTGGCATTGGCCACGCGGTATTGGATGTCAAACCGCAGGCCGGAACGTTCCTCCGGCTTCTCCCGCAAATAAGCCTGGTAGGCGTCACGGTCATATAAACTGGGGCTGAGCGAATGCCGGCCTTTCAAATCCAGGTAATGGGGCAGCACCTTGAGCAATTTGCCGGAGGCTGCGTCCACGTGACCTGCGGCCCCCAGCCAGGCCAGTAAAACAACCCATTGCAGGTAATGCTTCATGCCCAAAAGCATAATGCCCGGCAGGGCCGGGCAAAAGCCTAAATAATACAATAGCCTCCCATGACGCGGCGAAGGCCCGATGGGGTGGCCGGCCGGTTATTCCACGGCCTTTTTATGCTGCCGGGACACGCGCAGCCACGTTAAAAACAAAAAGGGCGCGCGATGCCCGGAAAACCCCGCCACCAGTTCCATCCCGTTGCGGGGGGCGCGGCGCATCTGGAAAAAACGCCGGGCCGCCGATTCGGCAACTGAACCGGGCAGCGGTTGCAGACTGGGTTTTTGGCTTCGCATTACGCCTCAATATCGCACTAAAATGTGTCCGCGCAATGGCAGTACGGTAAAAAAATGCTGAAAAAGTGACTTTAAGCGAAATGCGGCAGTTGCTGGACCGGGAGGGGATTCGCTTGACCCGCTCCTTGGGACAAAATTTTTTGCACGATGGCAATCAACTGACGCGCATTGTGGTGGCAGCGCAGTTGGAGCCGGGCGACCAGGTGTTGGAGATTGGCCCCGGGCTGGGGGCGCTGACCGACTACTTGGTGCGCCGCCCTCTGAAAGTTCTGGCGATTGAAGTGGACCGCCGGTTGTTTGAGGTGCTGCGCCAGCGGTTGGGGGGCTGCCCCAACCTGACTCTGGTGCTGGCGGACGCCCTCGAATACCTGCGCACCGAACCGCGCGACTGGCGGCCGTGGAAACTGGTTTCCAATTTGCCATACTCAGTGGCCTCGCCCATCTTGGTGGAGCTGGCCCTGAATCCGCGGGGGCCGCGCCTGATGACGGTGACTTTGCAATGGGAAGTGGCGCAACGTTTGCTGGCGCGCCCGGGCAGCCCTGATTACGGCGTGCTTACCCTTTTGATACAACTGGATTACGAGGCGCAGGATTGGTTTAAGATTCCGGCCGCGTGTTTTTTCCCGGTGCCGGAGGTGGATTCTGCATGTATCACCCTGGTGCGGCGTTCCACCCCTCTACTGGAGGAATGTTATCGTCAGGCTTTTGTCCGGTTGGTTAAACAAGGCTTTTCCCAGCGGCGCAAAATGCTGCGCAAACTGCTCAAGGCCATCCGGCCGGAAGACGAAGTGGACGCGGCACTGGCGGCTCTGGGGCTGCTTCCCACCGTGCGGGGGGAAGAGTTGTCGCTGGAACAATGGGTGGGGTTGACGCGCTTGTTGGGAGTGGCTCATGTTTAATCTTCAATTCAACGAAATCACACCCGATTCGCTCGAGGCGGCCATTCCCTTGCTGCTCCTGTTGCTCGCTTTTAATGGCGTGGCTACGGGCATGGCACTGACCTACGCTTTTTATGCCCGGCAGCCGCATATTTTCCAGAAAGGCAGCGATGGGCGGCTGCCCTTTTTCTCTTGGGTGCTCTTCTGGCCGTACTTCCTCTACAACTACGCCGTATTGCTGGCCTGGCGCTTTTTCTCGCGTGAACCGGCCTTTGCCGAGGTGGAACCGGGCCTGTATTGGGGACGCCGCCTGTGCTGGGATGAACGGCGTCGCATCGCGCACTTGGAGCCGTTGGCGGTGCTCGATCTCACGGCCGAGTACGCTGAACCGGAGTTCATGCGCGAACAGGGGGAATACCTGCGGCTGCCCATCTTGGACATGACCCCTCCCCGGCATCGTGATTTTGAACGTGCCCTCCAATTCATTCGCGACCACTGCCAACGGCAGCATGTTTATGTTCACTGTGCCTTGGGGCATGGACGCGCCGCCGCCATATTGGCCGCCTACCTGGTGCAACAAGGCCGCTGCGCCAACGTGGCGGAGGCGGAAGCCTGGTTGCGGGCCCGGCGGCCTGGTGTGCGTTTGACCCGGGCTCAACGCAAAGCCGTTGCGCGCTTTCTGCAGCATTGCCACAACCGGCAACCCACATGAGGAGTCCTTTGACCAAACTTTTAGTAGGGCTGCTGGCACTGGCCTCAGCGGGGATGAAGACGATTGCCGCCAGTTCCTCCGCTCCGGCCTTCTCTGCCCTGGTACAGGTGTTTTCCAACGGTGTGGTGGAATGTCCCACCGGCGCTTTTTCCGGCGGTCATGCCACTACGGGCGTTGCGGTGCGTTTTGACTTTGGCTTGCCACCGGCGCTTCCCGCGCGGCGTTTTCTTCTCGACAACCTTCCCATCCTGCAGACCGAATGGGAATATCGGGGAGTCCGCTACACCCAGCGGGTTTTGGTAACCCGCCTCGGTGAAGGGCCATTGGACGGCATGAGCGAAGACGCCGTCCTAGGCGTGCAAATTGCCGGGGAAAGCTTGGTACAGGAATATACCAACGCCTCCGCCAGTTTGTCCCTAAAGGTGGGCAGAGACCCATGGCCATTGGAGCTGCGCGGGGGGTGGATTTATTGCCCTGGTCAGGCGCCATTGCTTCCGCTGGCCTTTCTGGACATCCCCTCGGTGGGCATCGTCAAAACCAATGGCCTGCGACTGGAGTTTGAAGGGCACATGCCGCCCGCCAATTCCGGCGCCATGACACTGTGGGTGCCGCGCCAGCAGTTGGCCCCAGGCCCGGTCAGGGAGCGCTTGTTGGACTTGGATTTTGGCGAAACGTTGAACAAAGTCCGCGATTTTTGGCGGCGTCCGGAGGCACGAAAAATCCGCCCGCCGCTGGGCTGGGGAGATGCCCCCTCCGGTACAGGGGGCGGAAAACAACCCTGACGGGCAAAAATTGCGGGCTGGCCGCCCAATTACAACTCTTTGATGCGGATATTCCGGAACTCCACCTTCATTTTCACTTTGGGATGGATTTGCAGGCCGATGGGAGCGGCACCGGCATATTTCTCATTGGTGTATTCGGTGACTTGGTGGCCGTTGAGCCATACGGTGAAGGTGTTGCCCTTGGCCTGCAGCCGGATGTTGTTCCATTGGCCGGGCTTTAGGTATTTGTCCACATCCTTGGCCTGGCCGGCCACGGGATACCGCTCTGCGCCGCCTGTATAAAAGCTGCAGGTCATGTCCCGTTTAAGTGAACTGGAAATGCCGATTTGCATCTGCAACTCCGGCTTCCGTACCATGTACCCCGAGTCAATGTCGCCTTCCCAGCGGACGTCTGCTTCAAAAATAAAATCCTGATAACTTTTCTCGGTGTACAACATGCTGCCTTTGAGGGTTTCGTCATTTTCGCCCACCAACACCCCTTCCACCACCTTCCAGAAGACGTTGCTGGCCGGCACTTTCCAGCCGGTCAGGTCCTTGCCGTTGAAGAGGGTAACCCAATCGCCGGCTGCGTGCATTTTAAGGCCGGACATCATCAGGCAGGCCAGGGTGATTGCCAGGGTTAGGGCACTTTTGCGTGGTAAAGACATGGGTTTCATAAATTTACGCATGAAATCTTACCATGATTGGACTGTCTTGGGCAGTCTTTTCTTCAAGGAGGCGCAAATCGCATTTACAAAAAGCCTCAATTTTGGTTTACTCAAGGCGTCCTAATAGCCATAGCCCTATGTACCGCCCATGCCTTGCCTCCCTTGGCGCGAACTGGTTGGCCTTGATGCTTTGCGCGGCCGGCTTTCTGCCCGCCCAGTCTCCCCAGTTTGCCCGCCCGCGGTGGAACGCCGAAGCTGAATTGCAGTTGGAATTGCAGGCGGCCAATGGCCAGCGTTATCAGTTGCAATGGTCCACCAACCTGGTGGACTGGCGCGGCCTTGCCACAGCCGCCAGCACTGGCCTGGTTCAACATGTGGATACGGCCAGCCCGTATGTGCCCCAGCGCTTTTATCGGGCGTTGCAGGCCGCCACGAACGCCCTGACGGGCGATCATATCCCCACCGCACAGGGCGACGCCATCATGCGCCATTTCAATCACGCGACTTTTCTTTTGTGGTGGAATAATCTGGCCATTTATGTGGACCCTACCGCCACCACCTACGTGAGCCAGGGGTATCCCCGTGCCAACTTAATTTTCGTCACCCATGAACATAATGACCACTACAACCTGAACGCGCTCAATACCCTGACCAACGCCCAAACCGTTCTGGTGGTGTCCTCAAGTGTTTATGCTTTATTGGTTTCCGCTGCCAGCCCCTTGACCAATCGCTCGGTGCGTTTGTTGAATGGACAGAGCACCGAACAGATGGGCGTGCATGTCGAGGCCGTCCCTGCCACTAATGATCGTCACCCGTTGGGTGCAGGAAATGGATACATTGTGACTTTAGGAGGCACACGCCTTTATATTAGCGGTGACACCAGCGCCAGCATTGACCGAAGCCGGATAACTAACATTGACGTGGCTTTCGTTTGTTGTGATGGCCGGTACAACATGGGACCGCCGGAGGCCGCTCAGTTTGTGCGGGCCATCCGCCCGAAGGTGGTATATCCCTACCATTACAACCAAGCCAATCCTGCCGCATTCAAAGCGCAGGTGGGCCGCGATTTGGGCATCGAAGTGCGCTTGCGCCCGTGGGAGTGACGGCTTTTGTCCTGTCCAGCACGCATCCAGTCTCCGTGGGAACCCTTGGTGGCATGGTTGCTTGCTGGGTCAGCCGTCACTCTAACGAAGCGCTTCTGGCACCAGAGCTTCCTCCACGAACGCGGCGGAGTCGTTTTTCGTGCTCCCAAGCCGTTTGGGATGACTAGATGGTCAAAATGCGCTTGCGCCTGCCGTGGGTGGCGGTTAGGTTTTCCTCGCGGCAGGCGCCCCTGAATTCGCCCCGCACTGGTTCAATCGCATGAGCATGGGCAACACCACAGAATTCGGCTACAACTCCAAAATCGAAGGCGGCGTAATTCACACCCGCCTCGAAGCGGCGTTGAATTGGTGCCGCAAAAACAGCCTCTGGCCCATGCCGATGGGGCTGGCCTGCTGCGCGATTGAACTGATGGCCACGGGGGCCAGTCGCTTTGATATTTCCCGCTTTGGCGCCGAGGTCATGCGCTTTTCGCCACGCCAGTCCGATGTCATGATTGTGGCCGGCACGGTGACCTATAAGATGGCGCTGGTGGTGAAGCGTATTTATGAGCAGATGCCCGATCCCAAATGGGTCATTGCCATGGGCGCCTGCGCCTCCACTGGCGGCATGTATCGCAGCTATGCCGTCTTGCAGGGGGTGGACCATATCATCCCGGTGGATGTTTACGTGGCGGGCTGCCCCCCGCGGCCGGAAGCTTTGTTGGACGCCCTGATTCGGCTGCAGAATAAAGTGGCCAAGGAACCCATCTTCCGTCCCCAAGCCGCATGAATGAACAACTGGCTGAGCTGGTGCGGCGTTGCCGCGAGCGATTCCCCGGCGTCTTGGGGGAGCCGCTCGAATTTCGTGGCGAAATCACGCTGGTGGTCCATGACGCCGGTCAAATTGCGGAAGTTTGCCGTTTTGCCCGGGATGAGCTGGGATTTGATTATCTCCTGGACATTTCCAGCGTGGACAACTACGGCGAAGACCCGCGCTGGACGGTGGTTTATGAGCTTTACGGGCTGAAGCACCACTGCCATTTACGGTTAAAAACCTCCGTGTCCGAGGAAAAATCCGAGCTGCCCACCGTCAGTCATCTCTGGGGGACCGCCGACTGGCACGAGCGCGAGATATACGACATGATGGGCATCCGTTTTGCGGGGCATCCTGATTTGCGCCGCATCATCATGTGGGAAGGATATCCTTATCATCCCTTGCGGAAAGATTTTCCGCTGGCAGGCAAGCCCACGGCTCTGCCGGAGGTGGCCTTCACCGAACCCGCCCCTTTGGAAGGCGGCCCCTTTGTGACCAGCCCTGGCGCGCCAGACGCCATCAGCCGCGAGCCGCGGGTCCGAGATGTGGAGTCTTGAATCATGGGTGAAGTCCAGGACATTGC
The DNA here is from genome assembly GCF_024832785.1 of Fontisphaera persica. Lineage (GTDB taxonomy): Bacteria > Verrucomicrobiota > Verrucomicrobiia > Limisphaerales > Fontisphaeraceae > Fontisphaera > Fontisphaera persica. Next base: position 1,813,434 of record NZ_CP116615.1, on the reverse strand, counting down.
TTTCCGAGAACCGGCCAGCCGGGCGCAGCAAGCTTTGCAGCAGGTGGGGCCAGATGAACTGGGAGAGTTGCAGGGAGACAAGTTGCTTTTGAACATGGGGCCGTCTCATCCCTCCACCCACGGGGTGTTGCGGCTGCTGTTGGAACTGGACGGCGAAGTGATCGTCAAAGCCACGCCAGACATTGGTTATTTGCATCGCGGCGATGAAAAAATCGCCGAAAACATGACCTACACCCAGTTCATTCCCTACACCGACCGTCTGGATTATTTGGCGCCCCTGGCCAACAATGTGGCGTATGCCCTGGCGGTGGAGAAATTGCTGGGCATTGACCGCTCCCTGCCGCCCCGCTGCCAGTATATTCGCGTCATCTGCTGCGAACTGGCGCGCATTTCCTCGCATTTGTTGGGGATTGGCTGCTACGCCATGGATTGCGGGGCCATGACGGTGTTTTTGCACACCTTCACGGAGCGCGAAAAAATTTACAATCTTTGCGAGTGGCTTACGGGGGCGCGTTTCACCACCAGTTATACGCGCATCGGCGGGCTGTCGCGGGATTTGCCGCCGGGGTGGGTGGAGCAATGCCGCAAGTTCTGTGACGAAGTGCTGGTGGAGATTGACGAGGTGGACCAACTCCTGACGCGGAACCGTATTTGGGTCGAACGCACGCGGGACATCGGCATTATTTCCCGCGAGGATGCCATCAGTTATGCCTTGAGCGGCCCCAATCTGCGGGGCAGTGGCATCGAGCACGATTTGCGGAAGGCCCATCCGTACCTTTGCTACGGGGAATTGGAGTTTGACGTGCCCGTGGGCAGTGTGGGTGACTGCTATGACCGCTATCTGGTGCGCATGGAGGAAATGCGGCAGAGCGTGCGTATCATCCGCCAATGTCTGGATCGTTTGCCCGGAGGCCCGGACAATCCATCCGGCGAGCCCATCAACGTGCCGGACGGCAAAATTGTGCTTCCCCCCAAACACAAAGTGCTGACCAGCATGGAGGAATTGATTCACCAATTCATGCTGGTGACGCAGGGGGTCAACGCGCCGCCGGGCGAGGTTTATTTTGGCGCGGAGAACCCGAAGGGCGAGCTGGGCTTTTATATTCACAGCCGCGGCGGCGGCACACCTTACCGCCTGAAGATTCGCTCGCCTTCGTTTGTCAACCTGAGCATCCTCCCCAAGCTGCTGCCGGGGAATATGATTAGCGATGTGGTGGCCATTCTCGGCTCGATTGACTTTGTGATGGGCGAGTGTGACCGTTGAGGAAAGCGCATGAGCTTCAAGGTGGAACCTGAATTTGAACGGAATCTGGATGGCATCATTGCGCGCTATCCGCAGCCGCGCAGCGCGGCCTTGATGCTTTTACATGCTTTCCAGGAGCGGGATGGTTACATCTCCCGCCCGGCGCTGGAATGGATTGCTGCCAAACTGGGGCTGGAACCCATTGCCATTTTTGAGCTGGTGACTTTTTATCCCATGTTTCGCCAGCAACCTGCTGGGCGCTATGTCTTCAAAGTCTGCCGCACTTTGAGCTGCGCTCTTGGCGGCTCGCACGAACTCTACCGGCATCTTTGCGAAAAGCTGGGCTTGGACCCGCATACACACGGTTTGCAAACCACCCCGGATGGGCGTTTTTCCATTGAGTTTGTCGAGTGCCTGGCCAGTTGTGGCACGGCGCCGGCCATGATGGTGAATGACGATTTTTACGAGGGCGTCACGACCGAAAAAGCGGACCAAATCCTGGCCTCCTTGCGCCAAGGTTAATGCAAGGACGGCATGGTCTTAGAGTTGCTGGCCATAGGCGGCGGCGCCGTTGTAGTCAAAGACATGTTTGTCCATCAAATCGAAGCCGATGACTCCCTGTCCTGGGTGAACGACGCGTGGCTGCAGTTTGCGCGTGACAACAAGGCTACCCACCTGACCCGCGAGGCCATTTTGGGTCGGCCCCTGTGGGATTTTATTACAGAGGCGACCACCCGGCACTTTTACCAAATCATCGTTCAACGAGTGCGCACTCTGGCGCGCGTCATCAAGTTGCATTATCGGTGCGATTCCCCCGAAAAACGCCGTTTCATGCGGATGGAGATTCATCCTTTGGGAGAAGGGCGTCTGCAATTCCGTAATTGGATTTTGCGCGAGGAAGTCCGCCCTGCCCTGGAATTGCTGGCGGCCTCGGATGGTGGCAGCGGGCGGCTTATTACCATGTGCAGTTGGTGCAAGCGTGTGAATAATCCCACCGCAGGGGAGTGGCAGGAACCGGAGCAGGCGGTTCTGCAGATGCAATTGTTCAACTGCGCCACCCCTCCTCCTATTACTCATGGTATTTGTTCCGCCTGCGAAAAAGCACTGGAGGCGGAGATTGAGATTTTGGCGTGAGCGGACAAGCCATGGTGGTGGATGTCTGGACGAGTCTGCGCGAGCCGACACCTTTGCCGCGGCGCATTGCTTTGGATAGGGCGTGGCCGAGGCCGGAGTTATGTCTCGCGTTTGATGAGTGGCTGGTGCGCCAATGTGAACAGGGCGGGCCGGAATACATAAGTTTTTGGAGTCCTCGTGACCTTTTTGTGGTGGTGGGATATGGCAATCGGGTTCATGAAGAGGTCAACGTCGAGGCTTGTGCTGCGGATGGGGTGCCCATTCTGCGGCGGGTCAGCGGTGGCGGTACGGTGCTACAGATGCCGGGCTGCCTCAATTACTCCCTCGTTTTACGGGTGCCCACAGAGGGCCCTTTGGCCACCATCACCGGGGCCAACCAGTTCATCATGCAGCGTCATGCAGAGGTGCTAACCCAACTGTTGGGACGCCCGGTACAGGTCAAAGGCATCACCGATTTGGCGGTGGACGGCAGAAAATGCTCCGGCAACGCCCAGCGGCGGTACCGCCAGGTCTTGTTGTTTCATGGCGTGTTTTTGCTGGAGGCCTCCATTGCACTCATGGAGCGTTATCTGCGGTTTCCTTCCCGTGTGCCTGATTATCGCGCCGGGCGTCGGCATGTGGATTTTGTGACCAATTTAGGTTTGAGTAGCGAAGCGGTGAAGGCCACCTTGCGCGAAGCCTGGCAGGCCGCAAGTTTCCCGGTGACCTGCCAGGATGAAGAATTAGCCCCGTTTCTGGAGAAATACACCTCGCCGGAGTGGAATTTCCGTCACTGAGCGCGGCGATTCTGGTATTGCAATGCCTGGTGGGTCAGCCAGGCCGCGGCGCGTTCCACCACTCGTGGCAAAGCAGCCGCCACCGGCGCTGTAAGCTGCTCTTTAATGGTGGAGGCATCGGCCACCTCGACGGCGAAAATGGCCACCACCTCCGGCATCAGGTAGTCCATGCGGCGGCCCAAGGTCAAAATTTCGCCCACCCCCAAAAAGTGCGGGGACATGCCCGGCAGGGAAGGAAGGTCTTTTTCGCCCACCTCATGAATTTGGCCAGGCGGAATCTTGCCGGTTTGCACGGAATCCACCACCAGCAAAGCTTGGTGACCGGCTATGTAGTCCAACAGGCCCAAGCCCATTTCACATACGGCCTGGACTTCAATAAGGGGATGGCCGGCGAAGCGGCTCTGTAATTCCCGGGCAACCATCAACCCCACCGCATCGTCACTTAAAATATCATTGCCCAGCCCCAAGAGCAGAATCGGTTTTTCCGTGTCCACGGCCTGATGCTTCAAAGCCCGTAGCGTGTTGTCGAGCGGATTTTGCTGAGTCGGACTTTACGGGAGAGGTCCAGGGGGTGCTTGGTCGTTATTCGCCGGTGTCTGGCCGGAACCGGTTTTGCCTTGGGGGGCATCAGGACGAATTTACTCATGCTGGTGCTTCCATGCTTGATTGTGAGGGGACTTCGCTTAAGCTGGGCCTCATGACATGGGCCCATAGCTCAGGGGTTAGAGCAGGCGACTCATAATCGAAAACAGGCGATTTCCCCCATTTCCCGTCATGTGGACTCAATCGCCCTAACTCCTTATAGTTAATGACTTGGAACACTTATTGGAGAACTCATCAGGACGCAAGGAGACTCAATTTTGGTCCGGTAGTATAGAAAGGAGTATAGAAAGAACCATTGCAGAAATCCGTCCTCACTCCCCATCCACAGCCCGCCACAAATACCGGGCTGCCAGGGTTCGGTACGGCTTCCACCTCAGCCCGAACTTCTCCAACTGCTCGGGCTCTGGCATCTTCTTTTTGCCGTATGCGATCTGAAATCCTCTGCGAACTCCAAGGTCATGAACTGGCAGCACATCCGGTCTGGCCAGGTTGAAGATCAGAAACATCTCCACGGTCCATCTCCCGACCCCATTCAACTCCGTCAGCTTCGCAACGATCTCGGCGTCGGTCAGGTCGTCACAATCAGCCAGGGAAGGCAGCCCACCGTCCACAGCTTTCTCCGCCACTCCCCTCACATATTTGGCTTTGGGTTTGGAGAGGCCAGCAGTGCGCATTTGTTCGGGGGTGATGGACAAGACCTGCGCCGGACTTGGGAAGCTGCCATCGCCAAACAGCCCCAGGAATCGCTTCAGGATGGTGTCGGCTGCTTTTCCGCTCAACTGCTGGTAGATGATGGCCTGAACCAACGACTGAAAAACCGGAACTCGCCTGGCCCTCAATTGAATGGGGCCGATGCGTTCAATCAATCTGGCCATCACGGGATCAGCGCTGGCCAGATGTTGTGTGCCGTTCTTCAAGCGGGTGGATTCTGCCGGAAGATGAGCTGAAATGGAAGATCGGGCTGCACTTCGTGAGGCTATTGTCAGAAGACTGTATGCATTGTTCTGACAAAAATCGGGCAGGCGAAGAGCATGGAATCCCCAGAAGATGGCCTGGCTGGACGATTTTCCCTGACCCCGCCTCTTCCAAAACCGGCCTCAAATTGGAAGAGGGGTAGGAGCGTTTTTGTCCAAGTGGGTGTGCCAGAATCCTCCCCGTGAAAAATCTATCCGCGATGGTTGTGGAGCGTGACCGCGAAGACGTGCTCGCCCTGTTTGGTCAAGGCCGACTGGTGGAATTGAGCCGGCTGAGGGTGGAATTTTGAGGCGGTTCCAGGGAGGACGAGATCGAAGCCGCGAGCTGGTTGGCCATGTTTATGCCGGATGTCGTGATGGTCAATGGAAGGGCGTCCTGTGGTTCATCCGCCACAAAACCATCGGGCTGAACAATCTGAACAGGTTTTTGTATTCATTTTCGCGCCGATTTGGTAAAAACTAGCGCGACTCCATCGGTCAAGGCAGCCTGTGTACAACCGGATGGACCAGAAGAGGATGAAATGTAGTCGGCCATGAGCGAAAAGTCAGACCATCAAGATGATCGGATGCGGCTCCGCGAGAGAATCTCGTCGGGGAGGCGGCTCCGCGTCTTGACCACCCTCTTCTGGAGGCTTTCGCGGAGGGATTCATGAACTGAGGACGGCCACATGGACATCTTCCAAATCCATTCTCAGATCGTCGCCGACTACAAGTCATACATCCGCAGTTTCATCAACATCAAGGACACCGCCATCCGGGACGCGGTGGAAACCGAACTCGATAGAGGGAGGCTTTGGCCCGAGCCGCTGATCCAGTTCAACCCCGCGTTTGAAATCTTTGGGGGAATTGGTGACGTGGTGAAGCAGGAGAAGCTGTGTCCCGAGTTCACCGACATCTTCAAGGGCTTTAAGATCTACCGGCACCAGGTTGAGGCCATCCGGCTGGGGTGCGCCTGCAAGGATTTCGTCGTCACCTCAGGCACCGGCTCTGGCAAATCGCTCACCTACATCGGCAGCATCTTCCAGCACCTCCTCAAGAATCCCGAGCCGAAGGGCATCAGGGCTGTGGTGGTTTATCCCATGAACGCTTTGATCAACTCCCAGTTCGAGGAGTTCGAGAAATTCAAGGCGAACTACGAGGAGAGCACTGGCCAGAAGTTCCCGATCAGCTATGGGCAATACACCGGGCAGGAAAAGGAGGAGCAGCGGGTGAAGATCCGTGACGAGCCACCCGACATCCTGCTCACGAACTACATGATGCTCGAACTGATCCTGACGAGGATCAGGGAGCGCTCCATTCGCAACTCCATTTACGGCCACCTTCGATTCCTGGTCTTCGACGAACTGCACACGTATCGAGGTCGGCAGGGTGCGGATGTGGCCATGCTCATTCGCCGGATCAAATCCAAGTGCCAGGGCCAGGTCACCTGCATCGGCACCTCCGCCACGATGGTCTCAGCCGGCACCATGGAGCAGCAGAAGCAGGCTGTGGCAGCCGTGGCCTCGAAGCTGTTTGCGAAGCCGTTCACCACTGAACAAGTCGTTGGCGAAACTCTCGTCAGGTCGTTCAACTTCGACGGACAAGTTCCCCCTCAAGCCAAACTGGTCGCCGCCATCAACGCTGGCATTGATCAAAGCGCGGGACAGGAGGTGCTCAAGAACCACCCCACTGCCACCTGGCTCGAAAGCAAAGTGGCCCTGGCTGAGAAAGAGGGGAGGCTGGTGCGGAATCGGCCACTGCGCTTCTCGGAGATCGTTGGCCAACTGGTGGAGGATTCGGGTCTCAGCGTGGAGAGATGTGAACAGCACCTCAAGGCACTGCTGGCCTGGATCACCCGTGTCAACGAACAACTGGCCGACAAGCGCTACACCTTCCTGCCCTTCAAGCTGCACCAATTCTTTTCGCAGACCGGAGCCGTTTACACCACGCTGGATCAGGACGAGCACCGCAAGATCACACTGGAGCCAGCCGTTTACCAAGCCGACGAGGCCAACAAGAAACCGATCTTCCCCAACGTCTTCAGCCGGGGCTCTGGTCATGCCTACATCTGCGTGTGCAAGAATCCAGCCACCCGGAAGCTTGAACCACGAGAATTTCGCTCCACTACCGAAGACGACGAGGAGGCGGCAGATGGATATTTGATCGTTGGCGAGGACGTGTGGAATCCAGACGAAGACCTCGAAATGCTGCCGGAAGGCTGGGTGCGCGAGACGAAGCATGGCGCACTGGAACCACGCAAAGAATACCGTCGCTGGCTGCCATCGAAGATCTATTTCGATGAACTGGGCAACTACTCCGAGACCGATCCCCTGAAGTTCGAGGCTTGGTTCATGCCCGCGCCGCTGCTGTTCGATCCCACCTGCGGCACGTTTTTCGACACCAAGACCAAGGAAGGCACCAAGCTCACGCAACTCGGCTACGAAGGCCGCAGCACATCAACCACCATCACGGCCTTCTCCATCCTCACCCAACTCGAGGCGCATGGCTTCCCGGTTCGAGATCAAAAACTCCTCAGCTTTACGGACAATCGCCAGGATGCCGCTCTCCAGGCTGGCCACTTCAACGACTTCCTGCAGGTCATTCATCTCCGTGCTGGTGTCTGCAAGGCCCTGGAACAATCGCCCAACAAGACCCTCACCTATGCCAATCTGGGTGAGGCGATTTTCAAAGCCCTGAACCTGCCCTTCACGGAATACGCCAACCGCGAGAAGGAGCCTGAATTCCCCACAGTTCGACGCCAATACGAAGAGGCCCTGCAACGCTACCTCGTTTATCGTGCCCTCTACGATTTGCGGCGGGGCTGGCGGCTGGTGCTTCCCAATCTTGAGCAGTGTGCCCTCTTGCGAATCGAATACGCCGACCTGCAAGAAGTGGCTGAAACAAACGAGGCATGGAAGAACGTGCCCCTGCTCAACGAACTCGCTCCCGCTGCCCGCGCTGAACTGCTGGGCAACGTCTTGGATTTCTTCCGTCTGGAATACGCCATCTACAGCGAGAACTACCTCACGCAGACCAAGCTCAAGGAAGCCGAAAAGGAGATTCGGGAACGGCTCAAGGCACCCTGGAAGTTGGACGAAGGCGAAGAACTGCACGATCCCTATTTCCTGCGCCTCGACACGCTGGCCAGGTTCACCAAGGTCTTCACCAAGAGCATGGGGCCAGCCAGCACCCTCGGGAAATACCTCCGGGACTATGCCAGGAAGACCAACCCAGCGCTGAACCTGAAGGGCGAGAACTACCGGGAGTTCATCACGGCTTTGCTCGAAAAACTAGAGGCAGCGGATTTTCTCAAATCTAGAACCGCCAAGAGTGAGGCGAAAAAGGAAGTGCGGATCTACCAGATTCGGTTGGACAAGATCATCTGGAGGGCCGGCGACAAGACCACGGTGAAGCCCGATGTGGTGAAGCAACGGTCCTACAAAGAGCAACAGCGCAAACCGAACCTGTTCTTCCAAGGCATCTACCTCCGCGACTTCTCGCAATCGAAGCGGCTGCGCGGCGAGGATCACACCGGCCAATTGACCACGGATGTCCGCATTCAACGCGAAGACGATTTCAGGGATGGCAAGATCAGCTCCTTGTTCTGTTCGCCCACCATGGAGTTGGGCATCGACATCCGGAACCTGAGCGTGGTCCACATGCGCAATGCCCCTCCGAATCCGGCCAACTATGCCCAACGTGGTGGACGTGCTGGCCGCAGTGGGCAAGCGGCACTGGTCTTCACATATTGCTCCTCGTATTCCAGCCATGACCGCCACTATTTCAAGCATCAGCCGAGTCTGGTGGCTGGCGCGGTGGTGGCTCCCCGGCTCGACCTCTGCAATCAGGAGTTGCTCAGTTCACATCTCAACGCCCTGTTTCTTTCCGAGGTGGGGCTCAAGGAATTGGATGAATCCATTCGTGACCTGATTGATGAATCCAAGGAGGACCTGCCGCTCACGCAAACCGTCAAGAACGCCCTCGCGGTTTCAGACGTGACCTTCCAGAACGTCAAGAACACCTTCAAACGGGCTGTCCATGATTTCCACGGAGAGCTGTCGGTCAACCACAGCCATTGGTATTCCGATCAATGGATTGAGCAGCACCTGAATCATGTGGTGGCGCACTTGGATGAATCCTTGGAGCGCTGGCGTCGCCACTACCGTGCTGCCCGGGCCACCCTGACGAAGGCCACGGCTGCGATTGAAAGTGGCAAATACACCCTCGGCAGCCAGGAGTATCGCCGGGAGAAGCGCAATCAGGATCAGGCCACACGCCAGTTGGATTTGCTGCGGAATACCCTGTCCGAGAAATCTCGCCAGCTCACGGAGTTTTACCCCTACCGCTACCTGGCGTCGGAAGCCTTCCTGCCTGGCTACAACTTCACCCGACTGCCATTGCGCACCTTCGTCCAAACCGATGATACGGGTGGCGAATACATCTCCCGTCCCAGAGCCATTGCCCTGCGGGAGTTTGGCCCCCAGAACATCATTTACTACAACGGCCAGAAATACGAAATCCGCCAGCTCGTGGTGCAGGATGCCGAGAGCAATTTGCAGGAGGCGAAGGTGAGCAAGCAGGCGGGATACTTCCTGACCGGCGACCAGAAGGACCTTGAGATTTGCCCGTTCTCCGGAGCCAGCCTGCACGACAACGCCAACAAGGAACACCTGCTGGATTTGATCGAGATGTCCGAGACCAGGGCGGAGAAGCGAGACCGCATCTCCTGCGAGGAAGAAGAGCGCGTCTCCAGAGGTTTCCTGATCGACACGTATTTCGCGGTTGATCCCGGCAACCTTGATCGGGTCAGAAAATGCCTCGTCAAGAATGACCAGGAGAAGTTCCTGAATGTGCGCCATGTGCCGGCTGCCCGTTTGGTTTATGTGAATCGTCGTTGGCGCTCCCGTCCTGCTGACGGATTTCCAATGGGGCTGATTTCTGGCGAGTGGAAACGTGACGCTCAGGTGGGTGATGCAGAAAGCTCCGAGACCGTCAGGCGGGTGAAACTGTTCACCACGAACACGGCTGACGCCCTCTACATCGAGCCGATCAAAACGCTGGCCCTGGCACCGGAAGGCGTCATCACCCTGCAATACGCCTTGAAGCGGGCCATCGAAAACGTCTTCCAGATCGAATCTAACGAGCTGGGGGTCGTTTCCATGGGCGATCCCGAGCATCCCAACATTCTACTTTTCGAAGCCGCTGAAGGCAGTCTGGGCATCCTGAGCCAGTTTGTGGAAGACCCGACCATCTTCCGCAAGGTGATCGAGGAAGCCATCAAAGTCTGCCGTTTCGATGAAGTGGACTACAAAGGACCTGCCTCCTACGACGACCTCCTTAGCTACTACAACCAGCGCGATCACAAGATTATTGACCGGCACTTGATCCAGGATGCCCTCCAGAAGCTCAAGGCCTGCGAAGTCGAATTGCTCACCAATCCGAGTTTCAAGAACTACGAAGACCACTACCAGACCCTGCTGCATCACCTCGACCCCAATTCCGTCACAGAGCGCAAATTCCTGGACTATCTGCACGATCACGGACTTCGCTTGCCTGACGCTGCCCAGAAATGCGTCGAGGGCCTTTATGTTCAGCCCGATTTCTACTACCACCACAACGTCTGGGTTTTCTGCGACGGCACTCCCCATGATGATCCAGTGGTGAAGGCCGATGACGAGCAGAAGCGCCAGAGCATCCTCAACCTCGGCCACGAAGTCTTCGTTTACCACTACAAGGACAACCTCGCGGAGCGGATTGCCTCACGCCCCGATATTTTCAAGAAGGTCAAATAAATGGCATTCACACCCGGCACACTGGTCAGCTTGCGCAATCGCGATTGGGTGGTCCTGCCCTCAGATGATCCTGACCTGCTGGTGGTGAAACCCCTGGGCGGCTCTGAAGAAGAAGTGGCTGGCATCTACCTGCCTCTCAATTTCGGCAAGGATCAGCCGAAGCTTGCCCAGTTCCCATACCCCTCACGCGATGACCTGGGCGACGTCAGCACGGCTCGCCTTCTCCATGACGCGGCCCGGCTCTCCTTCAGGAATGGCGCTGGCCCATTCCGTTCCCTGGCCAAGCTCTCGTTCCGGCCACGCTCCTACCAAATGGTGCCGCTCATCATGGCGCTGCGGCAGGAGAATGTTCGTCTGCTGGTTGCGGATGATGTGGGCGTGGGCAAGACCATTGAGGCCCTGCTGATTCTCCGTGAACTGCTGGAGCGCCGACGCATCAAGCGCTTTGCCGTTGTCTGCCTCCCTCACCTCTGCGAGCAGTGGCAGGACGAAATCAAGGACAAGCTCGACCTGGATGCCGTCATCATCCGCTCCAATACCCAGGCGCGACTGGACCGGGAGATTCAGGGTGATGTCAGCGTTTACGACTACTACCCCCACCAGATCATCTCGATTGACTACATCAAGAGCGAGAGCCGCCGTGATGTGTTCTTGCAGCAGTGCCCGGAGATGGTGGTCGTGGACGAAGCCCATTCCTGCGCCAAGCCTTCCGGTGCCTCCACCAGCCAGCAACTACGCCATCATCTGCTGCATCGTCTCTCGCAAAAGCCGGGACAGCATTTGGTCATGCTCACGGCCACACCCCACAGCGGCAAGCCGGAGGAATTCCATTCGCTGCTCGGTCTGCTGAAACCTGAATTTGAGCTGCTGGACCTTCCCAACTCCTCACAAGCCCAGCGCCGTGACCTGGCCAGACATTTCGTTCAGCGCAAACGGGGTGATGTCGAGAAATGGCTGGGCGAGGACACGCCTTTCCCCAAACGCGACCCCAAGGAATTCGGCTACGATCTCACGCCCAAGTATGCCGCCTTTTTCAACGAGATTCTGAACTTTGCCCGCAAGCTGATCTCTGGAGAAAATCCCCGCCTTGGCCAAAAGCGGGTGCAGTATTGGACGGCGCTTGGCCTGTTGCGTGGGGTGATGTCGAGCCCTGATGCCGGCGTGGAAATGTTGGAGAATCGGTTGAGTGGGCTGTCGCCGGCTGATGAAACCTCCTCCGAAAACGGCGAACTGGAGAATCCCGTTCACGACACCGAACCCGGTTTCGAGTCCGACTTCACGCCCATGCAGGTGATGCAGAAGCGGGAATGGTCACAGCATCAGCTCAGTCAGTTGCGCCAGTTCGCCACCCAGCTCAAGGCCCTCGGAAACCCCAAGGACGATCAAAAGCTCTTGGCGGCATTCCAGGTGGTGGATGATCTCCTCAAGCAGAAGTTCAATCCCGTCATCTTCTGCCGCTACATCGCCACCGCAAAATACGTAGGGGCCCAGCTTGCGCCTCTGCTTAAGGCCAAATACCCCAAGCTCGATCTTCAGGTGGTCACCAGTGAAGATCCCGATGAAGTCCGCAAGCAGCGTGTGGATGGCATGGAAAAAGCCCAGCAGCGGGTTTTGGTCGCCACGGATTGCCTGAGCGAAGGCATTAACCTGCAAAAGCACTTCACCGCCGTCCTGCACTACGATCTGCCCTGGAATCCCAATCGCCTGGAACAACGTGAAGGCCGGGTGGATCGCTTTGGCCAGACTGCCCCTGAAGTCAAAGCCTGCCTCCTCTACGGCAAGGACAACCCGATTGATGGCGTGGTACTGGACGTGATTCTCCGCAAGATTCGTGAGATTCGCCGCTCCATTGGCATCACCATTCCATTCCCCGAGGACAGCAAGAGCATCATTGACACCATCGCCCAAGCCCTCCTGCTGAATCCTGACCGCAAAATTTCGATTCAGGGACGTGACGATCAGCCGGAGTTCATCTTCGAGGAATTCGACGAAGCCAAGAAGGCCAAGCTCTCCGTCAGCCAAAAGCTCGCGGAAGCGGAACAGCGTGAGAAAGCCTCCCGCAGCATCTTTGCTCAGCACGCCATCAAAGCCCACGAAATCGAGGCTGACCTCAAGGAAGTGGATCAGGCGATTGGCAATCCCCAGGCCGTCGAGAGCTTCGTCACCTCCTCACTCAACAATGTGCTTGGCGTCCAGATTGACCGCGACAAAAAGGGCTACCGCCTGTTCACGGCCAACCTGCCCTACGTGCTTAAGACGATCCTCCCTGCGGAGGATATGGTGCGGGTCAGCTTCGAGTCTCCCACCCCGGAAAACTACCTCTACCTGGGCCGCAACCATCCCTTCGTCGAGCAGCTTTGCCAGTTGATGATGGCCAACAGCATCTCGCACAATGGCCGGGGTGCTGCACGGGCTGCGGTCATTCGCTGCAAAGAAGTCACCATCAAGACCACCATTCTCCTGCTCCGCTGCCGCAACGTGATCGAGGAGAAGAAGGGCAGGAACAAGATCGTTGCCGAGGAAATGCTCATCTGGGGCTACCGTGGTGCGCCTGGTCAGAAGGATTTCCTCAACTCGGAACAGGCCGGAGCACTGCTCGCCACAGCCCGCCCTTCCTCGAATCTCACCCCCGAGGCTCGTGCCAGCTTCCTCGACAACGAACTCAAGCTGGTCGCTGGTCTTCAAACTGAGCTGGATGCCGTGGCTGAAAAGCGATCTCAGCACCTGGTCGAAGCCCATGAGCGATTCAGCCAGTTGATGGACCAAAAGCAATTCCAAGTCGTTTATCCTGTGCTGCCAATGGATGTCATGGGCATCTACATCCTGCTGCCGGACACCACCAAATCGTGAATCGCATGGCCAAGACAATCACCACGCTAGCCAGATCATCGAAGCCGCTTCTGGCTGATGTGCGCGAACTCATCCTCGCTGCCCGCCAGCAGGTCGCGCACACCGTCAACGCCAGCCTGACCCTGCTGCACTGGCAAATTGGCCAGCGCATCCGCAAGGACATCCTCAAGGAAAAGCGGGCTGAATACGGCGAGCAAATCGTGGCCACATTGGCAAAGCAACTCGAGGTCGAGTTTGGTCGCGGCTTTGGACGACGGAACCTGTTTCGCATGGTTCGGTTTGCCGAGGCGTTCCCCAACCCTAAGATTGTGTCATCACTGATGACACAATTGGGCTGGACCCATTTTCTCCACATCATCCGGCTGGACGACCCGCTCAAACGCGAGTTTTACGCTGAGATGTGCCGGTTGGAGCGTTGGAGCACTCGCACCCTGGAGAAGAAAATCGGCGGGATGTTGTTTGAGCGCACCGCCCTCTCCCGCAAGCCCGCCAAGCTGGCCGCGATGGAACTGAAACAACTCCGCGAGGAAGACAAGCTCACTCCAGACCTCGTGTTTCGGGACCCCTATCTGCTCGATTTCCTTGGTTTGAAAGACTCTTACGCCGAGAAGGACTTGGAGGCTGCCATTTTGCGTGAGATGGAGTCCTTCATCTTGGAACTGGGTGTCGGCTTCGCTTTCCTTGAACGTCAGAAACGCATCACGGTGGACGCAGAGGATTTCTACCTCGACCTGCTGTTTTACCATCGCCACCTGAAGCGGCTTGTCGCCATGGACCTGAAGCTGGATGAGTTCAAGCCCGGCGACAAGGGGCAGATGGAACTCTACCTCCGCTGGCTCGATAAATATGAACGCAAGCCCGGTGAGGAAGCCCCCATTGGACTGATCCTCTGCGCGGGCAAAAAGCACGAAACGGTTGAGCTTCTCGATCTCGAAAAGAGTGGCATCCGGGTTGCCTCCTACTGGACCGAGGTTCTGCCCAAGAAGGAACTTGAGCGCAAACTCCATCAGGCTGTCCTCCTAGCCCGTGCCCGTCTCAAGGCGCGGTTCAAAGACGCCCCACTGCAACTGCCCGAGAGCACGGACCGGAAGAAATGAAATTCCCCTCCATCCGCATCGAAGGCAGCATTCTTGCCGCTGACATCCTCGAGAAAATCGAGCAAGCCGATGTCATTGGCCAGAAGCCCTCCGACTTCGGGCTGCCTGCGGATGCCAAGGTGAAGGACGAGATTGTCCGTGCCTGGGCGGATGCCCAAGACCTCTGGCGCATCTTCCGTCGTAAGCTCGACGCCACCAAGGAAGGCACCTCCGCTACCACTGAGACCCGCAACTTCTGGGTCGTGCCGCTCCTGGGTCTGCTGGGCTATCAGGTTGAACTGGCCCGCAAAGGCGAAGAGGTCCTGGGCAAGAACTACTTCCTCAGCCATCGCGTTCCCACCCGCGACCAGTTTGTAGTCCACATCATGGGCTACCGGGACAGCCTCGACAAAAAACGCGAGGACAGCGGCCCGCGCATGTCGCCTCATGCTCTGGTGCAGGAATACCTGAACCTCACCGAGCACCTCTACGCCATCGTCACCAACGGCCAGCAGCTTCGCCTCCTGCGTGACAGCAGCCGCCTCATCAAGCTCTCCTACCTCGAATTCGATTTGGAGCGCATGATGGAGGAAGAGCTGTTCCCTGACTTCGCTCTCCTTTACCGGCTCGTCCACGTTTCCCGGATGCCGCTCAAGCACGACGCTGGTGCTGAGTGCATCATTGAGCGCTACCACCAGGACTCCCTCGAATCCGGCTCCCGCATCCGTGACGGCCTCAGCGCTGCCGTTGAGAAATCCATCATCGCCCTGGCCAACGGTTTTCTCAGCCATCCTCAGAACCAGTCCTTCCGTGATGCCGTCAAAGCAGGCCAGGTTCAGCCCACCCAGCTCTATCAATGGCTCCTGCGCCTCATCTACCGCATCCTGTTCCTGATGGTCATTGAGGAACGCGACCTCATCTACCCCAAGAAGGCCAGCCGCAAGCAACGCGACATCTACTACCGCTTCTACAGCATCCAACGCCTCCGAAAACTGGGCGAGAAGCGCTACTTCGCTGACAAGCACTTCGAGGATGCCTGGCTTGGCCTCAACGCCACCTTCCGTCTCTTTGAAGCCAGCAGCCCTGGCCACAAGCTCGGCGTCGCCCCTCTGGCTGGCGACCTCTTCAGTGACCGCGCCATTGGTCTGCTCAACGACGCCCAACTCGACAACGAAGTTCTCCTCACCAGCTTCCGCAACCTCAGCGTCTTCCAGCACCCCGACACCAAGCAATGGATTCGGGTCAACTACGGTGCCCTGAACGTCGAGGAATTCGGCTCCGTTTATGAAGGGCTGCTCAAGCGCGAACCCATCTTCCTGCCCAATGGAGAGCGTCCCAGTTTTGAACTCCGGGAAAGCGACGACGACACCCAATCGCACTACACCCCCGACGAACTCGCTCACCCGCTCATCCACCATTCCCTCGACTACATCATCGAGGAGAAGTTGAAAGAAGCGCGTGAAAAGTCAGCTAAAGCGCCGAAGTCTTCTCCCTCTCCGCCCTCCGAGGGGGGAGAGGGCCGGGGTGAGGTGGGTCGCTCTCAACCATCAACTCTCAACTATCAACGAACTGCGGAAGCGGCCCTGCTCTCCATCCGCGTCCTCGACCCGGCTTGCGGCAGTGGTCACATCCTCCTCAATGCAGCCCGCCGCATTGCCACCGAACTCGCCATTGTCCGCACCGGTGAAGACCAGCCTTCACCCTCTGCCTTCCGTGAAGCGGTGCGCGATGTCATCCGCCACTGCATCTATGGCGTGGACGTCAACCCGCTGGCTGTCGAACTCTGCAAAGTCGCCCTCTGGCTTGAAGCCCACGTGCCGGGTGAAAGCCTCAACTTCCTGGACCACCACATCAAGTGCGGCAACGCCATCGTCGGTCTGGCCCACGAAAAGGAACTGGAACGCGGCATTCCTGAAGAAGCCTTCAAGACCCTGCCTGGCGATGACAAGGAAGTTGCCGCTGCCTTCCGCAAGTCCAACAAGCAACAGCGGGAAGAAGCCGCCAGTGCCGCCAAGCAAATCAAACTCGACCTTGCCCAGACAGTCCGGCAGGAACTCCACCCCGTCTCCCAGCACTACGCTGCACTCGCTGACCTCCCAGACCACACGCCTGACGACTACGCCAAGAAGCAGGCCAAGTTCGAGGAGATCACCCAGCGCAAAGACCTTTGGCGGCTGCGCACCCTGGCCAATCTCCAGGTCGCCCAGTTCTTCATCCCCAAGACACCCGAGAATCGCCCCTTCATCTGCACTGAGGAAGAATACCGCGACTACCTCACCGGCAAGCGCAATCCCCAAAGCCAAGCCGTCGCCAAAGCCAACGCTGTGGGCTTTAAGGAACGGTTTTTCCACTGGTTCTTGGAGTTCCCGGACATCGTTGAACAGGGTGGCTTCGATTGCATTCTCGGCAATCCCCCATTCCTTGGGAATCGAGCACTCAGCGGCACCTTCGGCGACTCATTTCTGAACTGGGTCAAAACAGAATATGCGCCTGCCGGATCAGTGGACTTAGTCACCTACTTTTTCAGGCGGGTTTTCACTTTGATTCGTGAGGGTGGCTTTCAAGCACTCATCTCGACTAACACGATTGCTCAAGGTGGAGCCCGCGAAGGTGGCTTGGACGTGATCATAGACCACGGGGGTTCAATAGTCTTTGCGGTGCGCTCAACAAAATGGCCAGGAAGAGCAGCGGTGGAGGTTTCCTTGTTGACCATCCACAAAGGAAAATGGGGAAGACAACACTACCTCGACAATAGAGCCGTTTCGCGCATTACCGCATACCTTGATGACGCCGAAACATTGGCGGACCCTGAGCGTTTAGCCTCTAACGCCAACAAGAGTTTCCAGGGATCAATTGTTCTCGGGCTTGGTTTTATGATGGAGCCCGATGAGGCGCAGGACCTCATGCGCAAACGGCCTAGCGCCAAATCTGTTCTATTCCCCTATTTGACTGGTGACGACATTAATAGCACTCCCCATCAAGCCCCTAGCCGCTGGGTCATAAACTTCTTCGATTGGCCAGAGGAGAAGTGTAGGCATGAGCACCCGGATATCTTCAGCATTGTGGAGAAGAGCGTCAAACCCGAGAGGACTCGCACAAATGAGGCGGGAGAGTTCGTCTTGCGAAGGCCCCTGCCACAAAAGTGGTGGATACACGCAGACAAACGGCCAAAGCTCTACGAAACCATCGCGGCTTTGCCGCGTGTGCTTGTGGCCTCTCGTGTTTCAAAACACTTACTCTTGAGTTTTGCCCCTGCCACTTTTGTCTACGATGTCACGACGAATGTCGTTGCTCGCACAAGATGGGCGGACTTTGCGCTATTCCAATCCGACTTTCACTGCGCATGGGCTTGGCGCTATGCCTCCACGTTGGAGTCGCGGATTCGCTATACCAACGGTGACTGCATTGACACTTTTCCATTTCCACTTTCGCAGTGCAAAGCGGTTGAAGTCCAACTGGAAGACATCGGACATCGCTACCACGAACACCGCCGCGAGCTGATGCTGAAGCTGCAATTGGGTCTGACCAAGACCTACAACCTTTTCCACGACCCGGAGATTGGCGGCACCCCAGGCGAAACCACCGCCTGGCTCACCAAGCATCTCGCCACCACCCCCGGAACCTGTTCCCTGGACGAAGCCGTAGCTGGCATCTGCACCCTGCGCAAGCTCCACGTCGAACTGGACCACGCCGTCCTCGCCGCCTACGGCTGGGACAAACCCAGCGACGCCGGCCCCGCACTGTCCCTCGGCCACGCCTTCCACGAAGTGGACTACCTCCCCGAAAATGACCGCCTCCGCTACACCATCCACCCCGATGCCCGCAAAGAACTCCTGAAACGCCTCCTCCAACTCAACCACAAGCTCTACGCCGAGGAAGAAGCGAAGGGCCTGCACAAGAAGAAGCCGGGGAAAAAGACCGCCCACGATGCTGGAGATCAACCGTCGTTGCTCTGATTTATGGCACTAACCCAAAAACAAGAAGCCGCCAAAAACGCCCTAGCAAATGAAATGGCTTCTTACGTGTTCCAATTGCGTGTCGAGGTTGACAGGCGACATGTCCCCCATGTCGGTTCCTGCATCTTTCTCCGGGTGGGTCCCAGACTGTTCGCATTGTCGGCTGCTCATGTTTTTGATCAGAACAGGGACAAAACACTCTTTGTTGTGACCCCCACCACCTCGGTGATCCTCAAAGGGCAAAAACATTGCTCGCCTTCAGAGTATCCCGATCACCGCGATGATCCATTCGATGTCGGTATTTTGGCACTAGATGAACGCACATCCGCAGCCTTGGATGCGGTTAACGCAGTGGGCGTTCAAGATTGCGACACCACATCACCGCCCTTGCCTGGAGCAACGTATTTCGCATGCGGCTTTCCCCATACCAAGAACAGAAAGGTCAATGTTGCCACTGCCAAGGTCACAGCGAACCGCTTTAAGTGCTTTACGAATAGCTGTCCGCCGAAAACGTACAAAATGCTAGGGAAGACCCCTGGACAGCATTTTGTGGTAGGCTTCAACAAGCGCCACCTCATTCAGAACAACCGAGACGTTACAGCCCCACACCCCTTCGGCGTGAGCGGGGGAGGCTTGTGGAAGACGACGGGAAGAACGCACAAGTTAACGGGAATCCTCAACGAATGGGCGTATCCAGTTCATCACGTAAATGCGCTGGTAGCCACTCATGTTCGGTTCTTTTTGAAGGGCATCGCGTCGTTTTACCCTGACGTCGCAGACATTCTGGGGCCGGCGCTAGCAAGAGCGACCAAGGATGGCACGGAAGAAGGGACAACACGGCAGGGCGCATTATGAGCAATCTTTTCCTCAATGGCTTTTCCGTTGAATTCACCAGCCAGGATTTTACTGCCTTCGTCAGTCCGATGCCTGACAACCAGCAGTTGGAGCCCACTCGGGAGGCGCTGGGGGACGAGTGGTTTATCCACTGGCACGACGGAGTTGCATACGGGCTGCCGAAGTGCGCGACCCCATCCAAGCCATTCGGGCAAGCACAAACGCTGAAGGTCGCCGATCATCTCTCCTTGCTGGCACGACGGTTGACAGAAGTGCTTCCAGAGAAATTCCCGAAATATGAAGCATTCCGGCGCAAACCATTCAAATTCAGGGCGCAGAAAGATGAAATTGTCGCCGCGATTCTGACCAAGCTCAAGCACCTACCGCCTGTAGTTGGCAAGTTCAAAATCTCGCTGACGTTTGAGTTGGACGCCAGGTTGATTGAATTGCGTGAAAACGAGCTGCGAGTGGGTCTCTTCGTGGACATCGCAACGAACTGGCAAATTCTTGCCCATTTGGACGAACTCAAGGCGGCTGGAGTTGATGTTGCCGGACTTTATGTTGTGCGCCGGACTCCTGATCCAAAGGGTCGCCGGCTAATTGGCCGCGTGAAAGAACTGATCGGCCAGAGGGTCGTTCTTTCTGAAGCATACGGGAACCAGGCGGAGGTCTTCGCCGATGATGTCTATGTGGAAGGCTCGCGGGCTTCGTTTGCCCACTGTCTGAAGCGCATTCTGGGGGACATGTATGGTGCTTTCGACAGTGAGCGACAGGAACAGGAAGCGCGTGTCTTGGTTGGCAATGCCCTTGATGAGCGAGTTGAGCGTATGGGGGACTATTTGCGCAAGGCATCCCCGGTCACCCTTTCTTCGGACCTCCAGTGTTCGGTGGGAGAGCGTATCCCTGTGCAGAATGTGGGAACGTACAAGACCACAGTTCAAGCTCCCCCGGTTGACTACTGCTTTGATTCTGCTCGTAGCAAGCGGAGCAGGTATGCATGGCCCGGACTCGAGGACTATGGGCCTTTCAGTCGCGATACGTTGGCGAAGAAGTCGCCGCGCATTTTGTTTGTCTTCCCGGATTCTGTGCAGGGGCCCGCAGAACGTTTCTTGCGATATTTGCGGGATGGCATCACTGGCGTC
Organism: Fontisphaera persica; assembly: GCF_024832785.1. GTDB lineage: Bacteria > Verrucomicrobiota > Verrucomicrobiia > Limisphaerales > Fontisphaeraceae > Fontisphaera > Fontisphaera persica. The sequence goes on along the minus strand of NZ_CP116615.1, from coordinate 1,793,075 downwards.
GCCAACAGCCGTTATGCCGGTGGTTTCGCCAAGACCTTTGGGCTGGTCAATCCGGAGTTTGTATCGTGCCGCATCCCGCTGTTTCCCAAGCAGAATGATAGCCCAGCACAGATCTACCGAAAGACCATCGAGGAGTTTCTGAGCCGAAACGGTCAGTTTGATGCGGCCATTGTGACGATTTTGGATGAGCATGCCAGGCTACCGGACCAACAGAATCCATACCTTCACTCAAAGGCTGTGCTGCTGATGGCCGGGATTCCAGTCCAGGATGTCCGTGTGACCACGATGAGTCAGTCCGAATACAGCCTGCAGTTCCTCCTGCAAAACATCGCAGTTGCCTTCTACGCGAAGCTGAACGGCATTCCCTGGACAGTGGACCACGACTTGACCATCGCTGATGAACTGGTGATTGGCTTGGGCACTTGCGAGATTGGCGAGAGTCGGTTCGAAGCGCGCAAGCGGTTCATTGGAATCACGACGGTGTTTCGAGGCGATGGCAACTACCTTCTCTCGAATCTCTCAACGGAGTGCAACTACGACACCTACCCCGAAGTCCTTCAACGATCCACCGTGGAGATTCTGAAGGAGATAAAAAAGCGGAACGGCTGGCAGCCGAAAGATACAGTGCGCGTCGTCGTGCATTCCTTCAAGCCACTGAAGAAGCTGGAGCTTGCTCAGATTATGAAGGACTGCGTGGCAACAGTTGGAGATGAGCAGAGCGTGGAGTTCGCATTCCTGACGGTCACGCAACAGCATCCGTTTCGGCTTTTTGATCGGGAGCAGAAGGGCGTGCCGCAAAAGAAGAATCCAAACGTGCTGAAGGCTGTGCTGGTGCCGCATCGAGGCATGATTGCCCAGCTTGGTTCTTTCACGCGGCTTCTCAGCACGAATGGTCCCGAGTTGATCAAGCGCACTGTGTCCCCGCTGCCGCTGCCATTGTTGGTGCATATTCATCCAGAATCGACCTACCGTGATCTGGCTTCGTTGACGGAACAGGTGCTGAAGTTCACATCGCTGTCGTGGCGATCCACCCTGCCGGCGAAATTGCCCGTGACGATTTACTACAGCGAACTCATTGCCGGTCTTTTGAGCCGGATGCGCAGCGTGCCCGACTGGTCCCCTGCGATGCTCAACATCAAGCTCCGCGCAAGCAAATGGTTCTTATGAGCGACGCTTTGCACAAAAGTCTCGCCGCCCAGTTGGCGCGCCTTGAGGACTTCCAAAACCGCAGCGTTGGCGCTCTGTCACCCGCTCTCGCCTTCGCCGGTTTTGTTTACAGAAAGGTCGGGGAGGTGCCACAGTCGCTCAGTCAGGCGAGGATTACCCTGGATGCGAAACGTCTCGACGAAGCACCAATGCTCGCTGCTGTTGGTATTGCGATGGCTGCGGATCTTTGGCGATCTGCTCTCCCAGACGAGACGGCCTGGCTGAAAGCTTTGGAGAAGCTCCAGAAGCGGGAGCTGTTCCCTGTGGATCGGTCATCATTCGTGTTTCGCCCTCTGGAAGTCGTCGGAATTGCACTTGGTCTTTCTTGCTGTAAGCAGCGCGCCAGCGACCAGATCGATTGGCTGAAAGCGGCATTGACGGAGCTGGGAAAAAGAAGCGAGAGCGACCTTTGGGACGGGATGTTGCACCAGTTCGCCGGCGATATTCTCGGAGTGCAAAAGCCAGTTAACGGACCACGAGAATGGACGGGGTTGCGTTTACAGGAGTTGGCGCTGGCTCGATGGCTCGGAGGCGTTTCCCAGACCTTTGTTTCATTCGCTACCCAGAACTTCGGACCTTTGGACGAAGCCCTGCTGCAAGTCACCTTGGAGTCCGAACTGGATGTGCGCGACTTGGCAGAGGCCGCACTTCTCATCTCTTCAATACGGCAGGCAACCCAGGCGCGACTGAAGTCGGCCATTGCTGACACGTGGGTTCTGTCGAGGGGCGCACAAGATGCAGCACTCTTGGTGGAGTCCATTTGCAGACGCTTCCCTTTGTTTGCAAAGCAGTTGCAGAGGCGACACGACAAACGCAAGACCTTCCCACTCGAGGACGAGTATGACGTGCAGGATCTCATGCACGCTCTGCTGCGATTGCACTTCGACGATGTGCGTCCCGAGGAAACCACGCCAAGTCGCGGAGGAAGCTCGGCGCGCATGGATTTTCTCCTGATGCCTGAGGAAGTTGTTGTCGAGGTCAAGATGACCCGCAAGAATCTGGGACAAAGAGACGTTGCCGCCCAATTGGCTGAGGACAAAGAGCGATATAGAGCGCATCCACATTGCCGCACCCTGATCTGCTTTGTTTACGATCCGGAGGGTTACTGCGACAAACCCACGGCGCTGGAGAGGGACCTGTCAGAGACAACTGAGCGCATGCGTATCATCGTCATCGTTGCACCCAAAGGTTTATGAAATCGTCCCCATTGGCCATCCGACAGCCAGACGCCCAATACACACCGCTATGAGCAACACCGACCAACAACTCATCGTTCAACAGCAATCGAAGGAAATCGTCGAGGTGGCGCGTTTTGAAACCCAGCTTCTGACATTCCTCAAACTTCACGACCTGCCCCACGAGGGCATTCTTGCGGGAATTGAAGAGCGCAAGGTCAACCTCGATAACATCGCCAGAGTCGTACGCCGCATCCCTCATGCAGATCGCTTGAGTGCGGTCTATCTCTCCAAGTATGTATCCGCTGTGGCAACTGGACTGTTCGACGCTGCCCTCAACTACTTATGGGATGAAACCATTATTCAGTTACGCACTCGCGTCGCGCAGTATGACCTGTCCTATTTTTACGACAATGCAGTAAGTAGCGAAGAGCGAAGGAAGCACCTAAAGGACGCAAGCGACCTTGATAAAATATCCGACGACGAACTTATCCGCGGTGCCCATGCGATAGGCTTGATCGGTGAGATTGGTTTCAAGCACCTGGACTACATCCGCTTTATGCGCAATTGGGTCAGCGCAGCGCACCCCAATCAAAACGAAATCACCGGCTTGCAGTTGCTGTCGTGGCTTGAAACGTGTGCCAAAGAGGTAATAACACTGCCGCTCTCCAACGCCACAGTGGAGATAAAGTCGCTGCTGGGAAGTATCAAGACCACAGTGTTGGACGAGAAGTCCGCCAAAGAGATCGGGGTGTTCTTTGCAAACCTTACCCAGGAACAAGTGGACAGCCTCGCTGCAGGATTGTTTGGCATTTACACCCGCAACGATACTTCTCCATCAACGCGGGACAACATTCACAAGCTGATTCCCACCCTCTGGTTGCGTGTTTCGGAAGCGACGCGGGGAGGTTTTGGCGTGAAGTACGGGAAGTTCGTGGCTTCCAATGATCAAGGCTCTAAGAATCTTGCACACCAGTTTCTTGCTCTTGTTGGGGGGCTGCAATACCTGCCTGAGGATTTGAAGGCTGTCCAACTGGAGGAAGTTCTTACCAGGTTGTTGACTGTGCATAACGCCATGAATAACTTTTACAACGAACCGGCGTTTGCGCAGGAGTTAGCGAATCTAGTTGGCTCCCACGGCGCTATTCCTTCAATAATCGCTCAAAAGTACGTTAGAACATTGGTTTATGTTTACCTAACGAATGGAAATGGTGTCGCATGGGCGGCGGAGCCAGTGTATTTGAAGCTAATCGAACAATTTGACATCGCCAAAGCCATGATGGCCGTCTTAGCATTTGAAGATCCAACAATAGCGAGTCGCCTTCAGTTTAAGCTTTGCCGTGACAAGTATATGGAGTTGCTCACGCGGATGAAGCAGAAAGCAGCGCTTCCTGCTATGGCGGAACTCATAGACTTTCTGACGGGTCTTCAAGCACCACCTGACAAGTGGAGACTAGACTCGCGTGTTACGAACAAGGTAAAGGCACTCCAGCCGTTGCTTGAGGCTGCGCAGTAGAAGCACAGCCGCAATGATTGACCGAGAGAGCCTCGCTAGCTAAAAAAAGAGGAATCCAGCCCGAGGCCAAATTCCTCTTTCAAACTACGCCGCCAGCCTCCTCAGTCCCTTTTCAGGAACCGAAGAAGTGGCATACCTGGCCCTGCCTTTCGCCCAGTTCCTCAATGCCCCAATCTGCTCCGCCATCAACTTCGACAGCGGAACAAAATCGGTGAGGACTTGAGCGATGGTGAGGTCGGTGGGCTCGGTGTCCTGGTCGAAACCAGCATACAGAGCCTCCACAAAACAGGCTTCGATTTCACTGCCGGTCAAGCCATCCGTGGCCTTGGAAAGAACTTGGATGTCGAAGTCCTTTGCATCCCGGCCATACTTGGAGATCTGAATCTTCCAGATGGCTTCCCTTTCGGATTGATTGGGCAGATCCACGAAGAACAGCTCATCCCATCTGCCCTTGCGTAGCATTTCAGGCGGAAGTTGGGACACATCATTTGCAGTGGCCACGACGAACACCGGTGCCTTCTTCTCCTGCATCCACGACAGGAATGACCCGAACACCCTGCTTGAAGTGCCGCCGTCAGTTGATCCCGAGGATTTGCTGCCACTGAACCCCTTCTCAAGCTCGTCAATCCACAGACAGCAGGGAGCAATGGCCTCAGCAGTTTGGATGACACTGCGCAGGTTGGATTCAGACTGGCCGACCAACGAAGCGAAGATCCGGCCTGCATCCAATTTCAGCAATGGCACCCCGAAGACCTTGGCAGTGGCTTTGGCGGTGAGGCTTTTCCCTGTGCCTGCGATTCCGAGAATGAGCAGGCCCTTTGGAGTGGGCAGGCCGTATTCCATGGCTCTTTGGCTGAAGGCAGACTTTCTCTTGAGCAGCCAGGTTTTCAGCACATCCAGCCCGCCAATTGAATCCAGGTTCTCCTTGGTCTCCACGATCTCCAGCAGCCCGTTCTTCTTCACGGCCTGGGCTTTTTCCTTAGCCACCAGGACGGGATCGATGGCTTTGGACTGCACGAAAGAGAGGGCGAAGGCGTTTTCTGCTTCGATGGTGGTGAGGCCGGTTGCTGCTTCGAGAATCTTCTCCCGATCTTCATCCTGGATCTTCTGGAGCATGGCGGATTCTGAAATGCCGTCGAGAACCAGTCCGAGTTGAGATTTGTTGGGCAGAGCGAAATCCAGCACTGTTATCTCTCTTTCGAGTTCAGGAGGCAGGCACAGACGACAGCCCAGAATGATGAGGGACTTGTTCTTGGTCTTCGCTTCAGCCAGCACCTCCTTCATTTTGCAGATCAGGATGGGGTTCGCGTCTGCCAGGAACAGGTGGAAGTCCTTCAGCAGGATCATGGACTTCTCCGGCAGGGATTCGATGGCTTGCAGGGCTTCGATAGGCTCCTGGGCTTGGTGAACTTTCTTGGAATTGGTTTCGACCAGGCCGGAGATGACGGACCAGAAACAGAGGTTGTAGTTGATGGCACTGGCGACCTGGCTCAACTCGGCTTCAACCCTGGCGTCTTCATGGGACACCAGATAAAGCGCGGGGTAGCCGGCTTGGAGATAATTGACGAGTTTGCTCCCCATGTCAGACAGCGAACTTGCGGCGTCCAAGGAGGGGCAGGATTTTGATTTTGGTTGGGGCATGATGGTTGGTGGGTTGAGGTTGATGGTTGTAGTTGTGCGTGGAGATGCAGTGGTGGTCGGCGATTCCCATGTCGATCCAGCGCGTGTGTTTGCAGGACCGCGAACCATCAGCAGCCACACGACGGGTCCAGCCTTTGCACGCGCAGGAGGTGGAGCCGTCAGTGTATTGCAGCGTCTGGTATTCCTGATTGGGATTGGAGTCCGACCTGAATGTCCACACCTGGCGAATGGGTTTGGTCATGGTTCAGTTGGGTTTGTCCGCGAAGTCCCAAGGTTGCACTGGCCGGTTGTCTCCAGGGCCACGAAAAGCCACACGGGTTCCACGGGGCAGCGAGAGCCAGGTCAGGTAGGCGAGCTTGGGATCACGGAAGGTTGACACCCGCCCATCTCTGAAGAACAGGCGGGTAGGTTTGGTTTTCATTGATGGTGAGCGCGGATGAAGTTCAGGGCGAATTGAATGGCCTCCATGTTTGGCTGGTAGATGACGCCAGCCGGGAGATCAGAAGGACCACACCAAAGAAAGTCGGGTGGAGGTTCAGTTCGCCAGACCAGACCATCCAGGGCGGCTTGTTTGGGCAGCCATTTCGTGGAGAAGTCAACCAGCTCGTTTTGATCCGGCAGACCGATCCACATGTGAATTTCCGGCAGCAGTCCCAGTTTCAAGGCGGCTTGGCTTTCTTCGCGCCAAGGGGACCACTCGTAGCTGAAGTGCGTTGGCTCCTGACCGTCATCCAGATCAGCAGGAAGAATGGGCCAGGACATCGAGCCAGCCTGAAGCAAAGTTCGAAGTCCCAGGCCATGCAGAATGCCCAGGCCGGTGAGCGTCCAGTAAAGGCAGGATCCTCTGGCCATGTGCCGGGTTCCATACCACTCCCGATAACGGCGAAGGACAGCGGCATGGACTTGTTGACGGATGGCATGGTCCGTCAACCGAGGTTGTTGTGTTCCCATTCGAGGCAGGCAGAGCGGGAGCGGGCAAAGAACTGCAGATGACCACGGTGGTCTTTGACTTCCCAGCGCTGAGTTTGATTGTTGAATTCGATGGTGGAGGCACGGGACACCTCCAGCCGGCCAATCGAATACAAATCGATCAGCTCGGTTTAGAGACAGGAACCAGTGCCGTTGGGGTTGAAGGTGAGGACAGCGTTCATTTTGGGGTTGGAGTTGGCATGTGGATCGGCGCGAGGGGTTGGAGGGGCTGAATTTAGATCCTAAACGGCTTCTGGAGCGTTTTTGCCAGGACGGAGGCCACGCCGTGCCCGACAGACAGGAGGATCGCTCAGAAGCCGTTCCCGGAGGTTTACGAGCCAAATCCGGTTATTGTATGAATCTGGCCCGCAACTATACAAATGGAGCCCGGACAATGACTTGCCGAGGCTCCAGATGCAGTTCTGTGCAGGTTTACCCGCCCAGTGTTTGATGATGATTCTTCTGGGCGACCTGGTGGAACTCCGGTTTCTTGGTCTTGTTGCCGACCACCCCCAGAGCCTCCTCCAGGAATGCCGTGGCCTTTTGGCAATCCGCACCCTTGAAACCGACTGCATCAATGGAGACCTCGCCAATTGGCGAGACGATGATTTCGATGGTTCGTTTGGTATTCATGGTCAGGCTTGGATGACGAGTTTGATTTCGCCGGTGGGTTTGTTGTGGCGGCTGACGAGGTGGCCTTTCTTGCGGGCCTCCTTCATCGCCTTGTGGACGGCATACAATTGCAGGAGCTTGCCGTAGTTGGGGCCGACCTCCTGTTCGACGTGGCCATTCCAAAGATCAGCCGTCAGGCCGAAGGTGCCATCGGGTTGCTTCTGAACGGCGATGTCATACGGGCCTTTCAGCTTGATGACGAAATCGCCTCGGGTCTTGTTTTCGTAGTAGCCCCGCGCCTGTGCTTTTTCCAAGACCGGCAGGTTCAGTTCGGCACAGGCGGATTTCAGGGCTTCGATGTCCTTGATCTGCGTTTTAATGGTGGTGAAGTGTGACATCAACATTTATGGTTGATTGTTAATGAGGTTGAACGAATGCTTTCTCCTGTGAGGCGAGAACGAAGACATTTCCGGCTCCAGATTGTGCAGATTCCAGATCCGGTCCAAGAGGATGCTGCAGCTTTTGTCAGCCAGTTCTCGACAGCCCTGATTTTGGATGGCAACCTGGTCGGGTCCGGCACGTTCATCAAGTGTGGCAACACATTCGGTGTCCTGACCGCTCACCATGTCATCCACAACCCCCACGATCCGAGTCGTCGTTTTGATTTCAACAGCTCTCAAAAACTCGGACTCCTGGTTGCCGACTTCGCCCATTGCTACGAACTGCAACTGCAATACTGTGGCCTTGTTGATATCGCGACACCGAAACGAGAATCAACTGGACCGGACCTTTCGTTGATCGTTCTCCCTGAGCCACTGATCGGAACGATCAAGGCAAAAAAGCAATTCTACAACCTGAAACATAAACGAGCCATCAAACTTCGTAATGCTCTCCCCAACGCCGGCTATTTCATTTTTTCAGGATACCCCGATCTACAGAAGGATTTGCTCGCTCCGCAGAGCGGTTTTCGTGAAGTGCTGTTCCTCGAAGGTTGGGGCGCCGCCTCGGGCATATCCAGGCGCTGGCGATGGAAGAACAGCTATGACTTCTTGGAACTCGGCATCACCTATGGGCCGAAGAGTGATGCGATCCCGACATTTCAGGGAATGAGCGGTGGTGGAGTATGGCGTGTTCCTCTCTCAAAGAAGACGTCCCGGTCCACTGTAACCGACATCGTTGGATCAGAGCCTGTTCTAGCAGGCGTTGGATTCTATGAAGTTGGGCGTGTAGAGAGAATCCAGGAGATCCGGTGTCACGGTCCCCGGAGCATTTACGAAAAGGCCGTGGAGCGGCTGTTGCGATGCAAACACTTGAAATCAACGAGAGGGTAACCGCTTGCGTCCAGTAGTCATGGGGGATTAGGCGCTTCTCAAAAGACAAGTCGCTAGCACAGGAAATGCCTCAGTATGCTGCGGTATTGTGGTTGGGAGTTAGCGGCCTGGAATGGCTGCTAGAGTTGGGGTTGGTGAGGAGGGCCAGAGGGGCTGAAGGGCTATGGCGACCCTCCAACACACCTCTGGCCCTCCTCGGTTATGCAGCGAGATTTGTCTTGGCGCTTTCCACCTCGATTTCGTCGGGGTGGGCAATCAGTTGTGCGCCCAAGCCAAATGGTTCTCGCTGCAGGACCCTATTGATGAGGTCAATGGCTTGGTTGGTTTGTTGTTGTTGGTTTCCTTTGGTGATCTGATCGGCGTCGAATTGCAGGACGAGCCGATGGACGGTGATGGTTCTCATGTTGTTTGGGTGAACAGTTCTCCAACTTTCTTGCGCGTCCTGAGGTAGCGGCGGATGGCTTTCAGGCTGCGCAGGGAGGGACGATTCTTTTTCTCGTCCCAGTCCACCACGAAGCCGCCACTCTGACCGGTATCCACCTCGGCACGCACCTTCCCATCACACACCACTTTGCCCGGCCCATACTCGCTGCCGGCTCCAAAATGACCGTGATAAGGAATGTCGGTGGGAAGATTGCCGTAGTGAGCGTAGTTGGCTTGTTCATCCACCATCTCCACGAAGGGCGAGGTTGATCCCTGAGCCGTGAACCCAAGCGCCTCGAATCGGCCTTGGTCTTCCCGGCGACAGGTGATTTCCATGTAGCAACGGTCTCCCATGATTCAGTTGAGGTTGGCGCGCTCAGCCAGCATTCTCAGCCAGCCATTGCGCGGTGTTGATGGTTTTGATCTCCTGAGCGGTGACGATTGCAGCCCCACCTCCGTATGCGTCAGTGCGAGGCTTGGAACAATCATGCGACCACTCAAACGTCGCCCTGCCCTGTGGATCGAATCTTTGGAGCAGGTGTTGAATGAACGCGCACACGGCATCCACACCACCGTTCATGGAGTGGAGCCAAAGCCCGTGGTTGCCCACAGGACTATCGGCTTCCAGGTCGAACTGCCAATCCTCCAAGGCACCTTCCAGTTCTTTGGGGAAGTCCTTGGGCAGGTCATCTCCCTGACTGGCTTGGCTGGCTCGATGGTGAAGTTCGAGAGCGTAGGTTTGAGCTGCTTCACTGGGCAGGCTCACGACCAGGCTGAAGTTGGTGAAATAATCGGCCATGTTTCCTTTCTGAAGAGGCTGCACCGGGATGAACCAGTGCAGCCAGATTTACGCAGCGAGGTTGAACTTCCTGACGCCCATGCTCCCAAACCGCTGCACAAGTTCGGAGGCATCCTGTCGGGCCAGCTCTGAGGCTTGCTGGCGAAGCTGGGTGAGACCGTTCACCAACACCTGTCTGGCCTTGGCGCTGTCCCGATATTCCTCAGCAGTCCGGGTCAGCAGTTCACGACGGATACGTTCCAGCATTTCCTCCATCACCCGGGCATTGGCGAAGTTCATCTGCTTGAACTGCTCGATGAACCGCAGCAAACGATTGAGGGTCTTCTGGTGGACGCCGGTCTCGGAGGACTGAATGGATTGGAGCATGTCGGAGCAAAGTTGCGCCGTCTGTTCCCTCAAAGCCGACACGCAACCTGAAACAAAACTCTCCACGCCCTGACGAATCTTGCTGGACGCTTCCTGGGCGGCTTTCTGGCGAGCCTGCATCACTTCCTGCTGGTCTGCCATCGTCACCAGATCCAAACCCAACTTCTCGGGCACGCTAATCTGGAACAACTGCACGTCGAATCCATAGTAGCGGTCCATTCGGTTGGGAAACGGGAACGAGGCTTCAATGGCGGCGACTAGTCTATCGGGATCAGCCACCAGCTTCTTCGCCATCGTTCTCCACTCTGCTGAAGCGTTCTTCCGGAGCGTGGCGTATTGATCCAGGAACGCCTTCTTCGCCTGCCAGAACTCCGTTTCGAGTTCCTTGAGCTTCTGGTTCACCTCCTGCAAACGAGGATTGGGAACGAAGTGGGCCAGGCCGTTGAGGAAAGGAAAAGTGTTCGATTCGACAAAAGCATGGGCACGACCTTCCACCAATGCCAATGCGGACAGGGCTTCTTTGGGCAGCAGGCGTTTGTGGCCCAGTGAAATCAAACGGTCTGACACCTGGGATTCTTTGAGCCCGATGTCCTCTGGCTTGAGCTTCTTCGTGCCGCGCCAGTAACGGATGCTGACTTTTACCAGCACACCCTCGCGGGTCAGGATTTGGAGTAGTTGGTTTTGCATGAAATCTCCTTTCTATCCGCGGTTGTTGCGGTTCATCTGCTGGATCACGTAGCCGAGTCCGAACAGAGCCAGAGCGCCGACGATGTATTGCCAGAAGCTGTAGAGCACCACGACGGCGATGAGAGCTGCGATGCCATACCCGATGAGGTCGGAGTTGTTGTTGATTCTCATGGAGTCCTTTCATGAAGAAGAGCCGGACACCATGAATGGCATCCGGCTCTTCAGGGTTGGCAGAACGGGCTAGATCTTCACGCTCTGGATCTCGCGCAGTTTCTCCCGGACTGCCTCGATTTCCTTCTCGCTGGCCTTCTTCTCCTTCTCGGTCTTCTTCACCAGGTCCAGCAGGTCATTGAGATCGCGGACCACTCCTTTGAGCGATTCCTTGATGGTTTCGATGTGCTGCACCAGGGATTTGACCGGGGACTCAGCGGTCTCGGCGGTCTGGGTTTCGGTGGCTTTCGGCATGGTGTTCCTTTCGGTGGTTGGGGTTTCGGGGTTGGGTGTGGCAGTGGCAGATTCCTTGGCAGGCTCCGCGACTTGGGCTTCAGGCTGGGGCACAGGGGCAGTCGCTTCCAGCCGGATGGGCATGACGACCATTCGCTTGCCGGCAGTGGAGAAGACCATCGGCGAAAGCTCGTCGTAGAGGTCGAGGTTGTGCAGACCAAAACTGAGCGCCTTCAGCAGGTAATCCCGGTTAAGGCAGATCAGGTTGGGTTTGCCGGTGATCTTCACCTCCGGCACCACCACACTGGTCCAATCCGAGGAGCCTCTGGCATGGGCCTTCACGGTCAGGGTCTTGGTGACGTCGAGGGTGATGCCACGGTTGATGTCGTCGTTGCCGGGCAGTTTGGGCAGGAGTTGTTGCAGGAACTCCACCGAGGCTTCACTGAATTGGAGGATGGTCTTGGCATCGGTAGGCGAAGGGACAGCCTGACGCCAATTCGGACAGGTCGCATCCTGACGCCGGCTGAGGAAGGTCCAGTGATCGGACTGCAACTGGAGCCAAGCTTGTTCATCCTTGGTCTTGGCGGGCATCAGCGACAGTTTCCAATCGCCGTCCTCCTTGAATCCGCTCCACTGCACGAACTTCTTGTTGGGCAGCAGCACGGCTTCCTTGAGGTCCAGGCAGAAGGAGTTGGCGGTGAAGAGGTGCCGCCCATCCGTGCCGAGAACGTAGTGCGCCTGGGGATCGCTTGGATCAATCCAGGCTCCTTGAAGCGCTGCCCGGGTGGCTTCCTCACTGCTGCATTCCATCGCATCGGTCACGGCTTCCCGCAGTTTCTGGTCGAGGATAATCGGTGGCAGTTCAGCGCGAGGCACCGGAGGCCATTCCTTGGGTTCCAGCGTTTCGATCTTCTGGTCCACGGGATTTTCGCCAATGAAGGTGCGGAGCGTGAGGGCGGTCTTGGATTCCTTGAGCAGCGCGATGCGGCTGTTACTGGCGGAGTTTTTGACGGCTTTGGTGAGCGTTTCAATGGGGACCAGGACTTCGCAGGCGGCATTGGGCTGCTGGTTCACAGTCTCGTAGCAGGCAGCGGTGTCGAGGTCGGTGGCTTCGAGGATGACCCGCCCTTCCGAGGAGCGGTTCACCCGAATGCTGCGGAGGACCGGCAGGGAGGTGGACTTGCTGACGATCTTGTTGAGGCCGGCCAGCGCGGTTTTGAGTTCGGAGACAGGGAGTTCGATGAGGTTCTTCATTATGAGGGGTTGCTTTCTTGGTTGAGGGTTAATGGATGATGCGCCCCATGGAGTCATACCAGCGTCCTGTATCAATCAGGCAGCAGGGATGATCCGGGAACTTGGCTTTGACCTGCTTCTGGTAGGCCACAGCTTTCTTCTTGTTCTCGAAGGAACGATCAAAGAAGCCGTGTTCCGCAGCGTGATCCGGAGGCATGACGCGCCACCGGAAATGATTGCGGTAACGGATGGGGCCGCGTTGAAGAGGCGGTTTTTGGATGGTTTGCATAAAGAGAATGGCCAGCCACACCCGAAGGCATGGCTGGCCAAGTGACCGGCACCAATTGGTGCCGGTTTGCCGGAGGACCGAACCAACTGGTTCGCTTTGGGGAGAAAGGACTACCGGATGGTCTTGCCGACAGAGGGATGCCGATGCACTTGGCCCCTGATAAACTCCTTCAGGTTCGCCTCGCATTTCAGGAAGAACTCCTGGCTGACGCGGGTGAACTTGTGGGCGCGAGCCATGGCCATCTCCAACGCGAACAGTTTCACGTGGCGGCGGTTGATCAACATGCGTCCTCCTCGGCTTTGAATTTCAACTGCGTGGCGAGGCATTCCATTGGCTCCACATCACTGCGAAGGCCCAGGAACACGGGCTGGTAGAGGACACCGCTCTCCTTGAAGGCGTAGAGGTAGCGAATCTCCACCACCTGACCGACCTGTGGCACGGATTGATTGGCTGGGATGGTGACGTTGCCCGCCGCCTGCCAGCCGTCATCACCCAACAACCGAATCTCCACGCTGCGCTGGGCATTGATCTTGGCGACCACTGCCGAGAGCGTGGCATAGAACTTGTGCTTCAGTTGGGGACCTCCGGAATTGGAACGACCAGGCGTGTAAGCAGCAGTCAACAGCTTGAACACCACACCTTCCTTTCGGGCAGCGCGGAGGTCTTTCAGCAGGCGTTGCTTTTCATCGTGCTTGAACGCGGTTTCCACCAGCCGGATGGCGCGTTGTTGAGCCGAGGCGATCAGATTGTAGAGCTGCACCAGGCGTTGGCGATAGGGCAGGACGCGCAGATCGGTGTGGTTGGAGAGCATGTCGAACACGAAGAACGTGTCCCCGATGCACTCACCATCCAGAATGAAGTCGCCAGGCAAGCACTGAGCCGCCTGCACGACACATTCCGGCAGACCAACCACCAGGCCCTTCTTGTTGATACCAGTGATTGTGGTGCCCTGCTTCTGGATCAGGATGCGCCGCCCATCGAACTTTTCCTGCATACAGAAGTTGTCATTCGTGAGCAGGCGGTTCATTTCGGCTTCGTCAATCGGGTTCAGCAATTGAGGCAGGAGGCCGGTGAAACGGTCTGCTTTGGGCGAGTTGTGGTAAGGATTGCCGTCTGGGCCAGGGGTGTAGCCTTTGGCGGTCTTCTCCTTCACCAGCTTGTCGTAGATGCGTTTGGCAGCATCGTAATCCACAGGCACATTGGTTTTGGTGCCGGTGTTCAACGTGGAGCCGCGACGACCAAAGGCGAAGTTCACGACAAAGCGATTGCCAGCGGGTTCAATCGCGCACTGGTAAACCTTGTCGGAACCGCCTTCGCGGTAATAGAGGGTTGTTTTGTCGAGAGTTTCTTCAACGAGGGTTGGCATGATGTTGTGTTGGTTTGATGTTTTTGGTTGATGGTTTGGGGACAAAGAGAGCGAGCCGGAGATCCACTGCTGACCTCCGGCTCTGGGGATGGGGTGGGATGCAGCGGACTCCTAAATCGAAAAATAGCCCATGTTTCGGAGGCTGGCGTGGTTGGGCTCGCCGATGATGACGTGATCCACCAAATCAATCTTGAGCAGTTGACCAGCGCGGATTAGGTCACGGGTCACTCTGATGTCCCCTTCAGATGGGGTACAGTCGCCTGATGGGTGCTGGTGCATGAGGATGATCGCACTGCCGGCCATCACGATCACAGGCCGGAACACAGACAGCGGGGTCACGATGCAGGTATCCAGCGAGCCCAGGGTGACGAGGTTGTGGCCAAGAATGCGTCTGCGGGTGTTGAGGACCAGCACGACCACTGCTTCCTTGGCGGGATCGAACCACGGCGCTTGAGGGATGTTGGCTCTCCAATACGCAGCAGCTCTTTCGGGTGTGTCCACGGTTTCAGTCATGGGCAGACATTCGCGGACTCGCATGATTTTGAATTCGTGTGGGGTGTAGGGTTTGAGGGTCATGGAAATGAAAAGAGCCGGATGCTTCTGAGGGCACCCGGCTCTGAGTTGGTTGAGGGTTGGCTAGCGGTGGATGGTGAGGATGTCCTTCTTCACAAAGCGGTTCACCTCCTGCTTGGTCATTGCACGGCCCAGGACATCATCCCGGATTTGTTCCGTGACGTCTTTCCATTGCAGGCCGTATTGCGGGTTGTGGTGCTCGTGCAGGTCATGGAGGAGTTCACGGGCTTCGGTTTCAGTCAGGGCCACCTCGATTTCGTTAGCTGCCCGATGAACATCTTCCGTGTCCCAGACCAGCGCGATTTTGTCCTGCCAGAAGCACTCCAGGAGGCGCTCTGCCCTGGCCTTGTCTTTCAGGACCGGCTTAAGCGACTGGAGCATGGATTGGATGATGAAGTGGTGCATGTTGGGGAAAAGAGGACCGGGCACACCTGACAACGATCCTGCCCACAGTGGGCTTCATCTGTCAGAGTGTACCCGGCTGGGTGGAAGGTTTACGACCAGCGCCGGCACTCGGTGAAGTATTCGCAGCCAGCACAACCGAAGCTGGGAGAAGGCACGAAGTCCTGTCTGCCAACTCCATCAACGTAGGACTCCATCACTTTGAACAGCCGGGTTTCCTGCTGCTGGGTGATGGGGCCAATGCGGGTGACGATCAGCTTGGGGGTCTTGGTTCTGACCAGGTGATGCAGTTCAAGACCCGCCTCCTTCCTGCTGGTGGCATCCCTGTAGAGGACGCCATAGCAGGAGAGCTGGATCTCGTGCTGGTGGATGGCTTGTTCAGGGTCTGGTGTCTTCCCGGTCACCTTGAAGTCCACGATGGTTCCGCCAGCCCTCACGAGGTCGAGTATGCCAATGAGCCTGGGCAGACCATGATGAGACAAGTCTGCTTCAACCGGAACCTCCACCGCCTCTGGACGCTCATCTGCTTTGATGGGCGTTTCGAGGAAGTAGTGTTCCAGCGTTTTCCAGGCAGAGGCGCGTTCATCGGCCTGGTCATCGTCCCATTTGATCTTGGAGGTTTTCTGCTCCTCGGTCCATTGCGAGTCGAACCAGGCTTTGAACTTCTCAGTCTGGAACGGCTCCTTTCGCCATCTCCCGTGGTTCCACTGCTGGAGGACTTGGTGGGCGATACTGCCAACGAACATGGCAGCGGAGGGAGGTCGTGGAAGTTGGAGGACGTAGCGGAAGAAGAACTTCAGCCGGCATTGAAGCCAGCAGTTGAGCCGGGAGGCCGAGACTGTTTTCTGAAGTTCTTCCGTGGGGTTGGGCTCAGGTCTGGCAGCAACCTGAACTGGATCGAGGACGGCGATCACTTGGCACCTGCTTTCTGGTAACGCGAGCCGAAGCGACGACCATTGCCTTTGTTGTTGTCGCTGTGTTCTTGGAGGAGGATTTCGATGATTTGAGACGCCTCCAGCTTGTTCAGGGCTTTGACACCTTTGCCAAACCGGTCTTGCGCCAGGGCTTCAATCTCCTTCTTGTCGAGCTTGTGCTCCTCGACGATCTTCAGGATGAGCGCCTTTTGCTTGTCGCTGCATTCCCAGGTGTCGTTGCCGTTGTGGTGTCCGTTTCCATTGCCATTCCCGTTCCTGTTCTGGATGGGGACTTCGGTGGGCAGGAAACCGACTTCCTTGATCGAAGCATCAACGCTCTGCTGCAGGAGTTGATAGAGGCGGTTGCTCTCGGTTTGGACTTGGGCAAGGTCAGCAATCTCGGTTTTGAGGGTGATGCTGAACTGATGGGAAGAGTAGCCAGGAAGGCCGAGTTTTTTGCTGTAGTTGGTTTCGAGGACGATCATTTGATTCCTTTGGTTGATGGTTTTGATTGGTCTGAAAACGAAGCCACCCGGCTCCTTTTGAGAGAGCCGGGTGGGGGTGACGGGAGGGGTTGGTTTATCGCCTACTTGTCAAGTTTCCCATAGACGATCCAAAGTGCCCCGGCCCACATCAAGGCCATCAAGGGCCAGCCAAGAATGGGGGGGAGGAACGTTTGAATGGCGATGCTGAACATGACTGTGGCGAATATGATGAGGAGTCCGATGATGAGGTTCATGGGTGGATATGGGTTTCGGATTATCATACCACCCAGAGGCCACACCCAACGAGACGGGAGGGGCCTCTTGCTAGGAACTCGCCTGTGGAATGGGGCCGAAGTCCCTGGTCGTCATGCAACACACATTGTCGGCCTGTCGGCTGCTCAATGCTAAATACATGTGGCATGCTCCACACCTGGCGAATTTGGCATTCTCGCCGTCAGGGAGACGATTTTGCTCATAACACATCGAGCAAGCAGCCACCCCTTGAGAATCCATCTCTCGCAATAAACTCCAACCGCCGGAGTTGGGATTGAGGACTACCATGCCATCGACCTGGTTGTCAGAGTCAGCCACGCCCCATTTGCCGTTCTCCCTCCACGCGAACAACTCCAGGACCATCATCAGGTATTGTTCCGATGCGGTTGCTGCCTGAAGCCGTCGCAACCAATCCATCTCGGCTTCATTCAGAGGACCGTCTGCGCAACAGATGCCCAGCATCCAGTACACCGTGTGAAGCCACTGAACAGTCTGCAACTGCGACTGCGGAGCCAGTTCAGCGGCGTCCTTCTCCGGGAGCAAACGGGAATTGACCCCTTGCAGGATTAGCTTGTGCTGCCAGTCCACGGCTTTTCCGTCACGCAGCAGTTGGGTCAGGCGTAAGATGGCGTGCTTTTCTGCATCGTTCACTGCCCCGTCCACGCGGGCTACACTGAAGGCGAGACGGATGACGAAGGCGTGCCACTGATTCATGAACAGGTCACCAAACATGTATCGCTCCTTCCTGTTGCTCCGTGAGAGGTGCGGCGAGAACAGTGCCACGGGTCAAGGGCCCACAATCCACTTCGCGTCTATCGTTTTCTTGTAGCCCGTAACCGGTTCCTGGTTCTCCACAAAATCCCTTTTGGAGTCGCCTGTCCTCTTCATCTTCGCCTTGAACTTGGTGATCTGGCGAACCTTGCCGGTCAGTCGATACGACTGCAGGTTTTTCAGCCCGTTTGGCAATTTGACTACAAGCGGCTTGTCGAATGCCCAGAGTTCGGTGCTGCAATTCAGTTTTTGAGTTCCTGTCGAATAGACCAATTCAAGCGTCAGCTCGGGCTGGTAGAGCATGAAACCGGAACACTTGCCTGCAAGTTGAAAGTGGAGTTCGTCGTCGGCTAAGAGGCGCGGGACAGGTTTGGCGGAAAGCTCAAGTGGATCGTCAGAAAAGAGGCCTGCCTGTGACGGCAGACAGGCCAATAGCAAACAGACAAGCGAAATGGTTGTGGCACGTTTCATGGAGTGTGTGTTCATGATTCGATATGTGGTGGGTTGAGAGTTTCAAAGTGAGCACGATCAAGGCTTCCATCGATAAGTTCTCGTAACCTTGTTGTCGTTGAATCGGAAGGTGACTGCCCATTCGGATGGCACCCAAGAAAGCGCTTTGAACACTACCGTCTGTTCTCCCCCCTTAACCCAGGTCTGAAATTGTTGATCGCGGGCAGCGGAAAGATCGCCACTTTTTACCGTGATGCTAAGGGTGCCGGGTGGCAACCACTGCAAACCCTCGAAACTGACGATGACGGCTGGCAGATCGTCGAAGAGGAGGCCCTTGGAAAAGGGGCGGAACCGGGCTTTTGGTTTGAATAGCTTGTCAAGACAAGCCCCGATGTATGCTTCTCGCGCAGAGCCTGCATAGGTGTATTTGACTGGCGACAATGACAACTCATCACAAAAGAGCATCACCTCGACAGATTGAATGCCCGTAACAGTCTGCCGGCCCGTCACTTGACCCAGCACCTTGTCGCCACCTGCGTAGTACGCCTGAAGGCAAGATCGCGATGGCCAAGTCGGGACAAAATGGACATTTTGTTTGACCTCACCCTCCATGCCGCGAAGACCAACCACGACGGTGCAATTGTGCAGGGTTTGGTCAGAAACGTTTTCCAACTTGAGCAGGTCAGGGGCCGTGAATCCCCATGATTCGTAAATTCCGACCTTGAGCACTTCACCCCGCGAAGATGTGGGACCGGCAATAGTGCGGGCAATCCTCGGAAAAAGGAGAGTGGCAGCCTCCAACTGCGTCTGGGCTTGGAGCATTCGCCTCACCACCGCCTGCACGTCGGCTCTCTCTTGATCGACCTTTTTACCAAACTCCTCCCCTGCCTCCAACTGCAGGGTGGCCCCGTAGTAGAGCAACCGGAAAGTCCTGTCCGCTTCGTTGGGGGGCTTTGGCAATCTTTCAAGGAGTTGGCCGTCATCAATGCACTGCCCGGAGAACTTTTCGACGTCGGCGATGATTTCTTTCAGTTCCGGACCGACCCCCGGGATGGCGCGCAGATCGAGAAACAGTTCTTTTCTTGCGGCAATAACCTGGGCCATGTCCATCTTCGACATTGCTTGCTTGGGGTCTTCAAGCAGGGGCAACGCAAACGCATTGGCCAGTTTGACGTAAGCTTGCTTAGTTGCAGCGTTTGGTGCCGATGCCTCAGATTGACCTGAAGCACTCGGAGAAACGCTCAGCAGGATCAGGAGCAGGAGTGTCGGCACCAACTTGCAGTTGTCCAAGGGGCGCAGCCCCGGAGGGCAGGTCAGGCGGACAGCCCGGTAGTCGGTATTCCCTTTCGGGCAGAGCCGTTCTGAGGCTGCCAGTTCAATCAGCCCTCTTGGCTCGCCGTAATCCATCACAACAATCTTCATGCAAACGATTTCCGTGGTTTCGGCTTCGGAGTCAGCCTAATCCCAAAGGCGGGACAGACGCAAGCCACTTCTTTCACATGTGGGATGACGACGGGAGCACAATCCCACATGTGGCACAACGACTTGCGAAAAACCTCGGCTCGTTTCTGCGCAAGAAACGGGGAAAGCTCACGTATGCCCAGTTCGCCAAGAAGGTCGGCTTGAGCGATTCCACCCTGCACCGGATGGAGATGGCGGATCAGAACGTGACCCTGAAGACCCTTGAGCAGCTCGCAGAGCGCCTGAAGTGCAAGGTCTCGGAGATGTTGGGGGAGTGATGTGCCGGCGGTGAGGTTTCGAGTTCCTCAAACCGGAATGAGGAGCACCTTCCGCACATGGGAGTCGTTCAAACTGATACTACCTTATGTCCATTTTTGGAAGAGCTGTTGAGGCGTTGGTTGGAAAGAAAACACGCATTCCGAAACCTCCCAATCCATTTGGGGGCCAGTGGAGGCGCGTTGTTCAGACCAAATGGGTGAACGTCACGCAACCCCACGATCTGAAGCACTGTCTCTGGGCCAGGAAGGTTCTGGAGAATACGATGGTGGCCGCAGAAACGGAGCGGTTGACGACGGAGATCGGTGAGGCATCTGCATTGTTGGAGAAGATAAACAACGACATTGATCGCCTCGGAAACTCACTCCTGCGCTATCCCGAGGCAGAGCCAACCCCAAACCCAGTGTTCGCAGTGCAGCACAGGACGCGAGTTCAAAACCGCCTGTCGCTGTTAAAGACGCTCCAAGGTCGCTTAAGGGAATTGGATGAGGTCAAGAAAGAGGTCGAGGCTGCTATTGGGCGATGCTCCGCTTCTTGCGAGGACGAGAAATCATCGAACCCGCATAAATCCCTCAACCCTTTGGAACGAGCTTCTGCCGACTTCACCAAAATCCTCCAGGCCCACCTGAAATACCTTTGCGAGAGAGTGGAAGAGTGCAGGTCCATTGCCGAGAAGATCAGAACGAGGAATGCCGAACTGAATCAACTCAAGGACAATCCCGAAGCCCAGTCGAAGCGCACTTCACTGGGGAGGGAACTTGCTCAACTGCGCCAGGTGCATGAGAGGAAGCGGAAGAAGGTGGCTTCCTTGATCTCTGGAGACAATGTTGCGGTGGGGGTCTATGCCCGATTCCGCCGCAGTCACCAAGATGCCTGCAAGGTCCTTGGGCTTCTGGCCCCGGAAGAGTTGTCAAAGGCAGGAAAGGAGCCCCGCCGCAATTCCAAGCCAGTGCAGTCCTCAAGAACGGCCATGAAGATGATCGAGGACTTGGTGGTGAAGCTCAACATTGATGAATCTCTCTCGATGATGAGGGCTTTACTGGACGGCAGAAACCCTGCCCGGAAAAAGACTGAAAGCTCATCTTGCACCACGAAAGACGGCAAGCTGATCATCATCGACGGGACCAATGTCCTGCGGTCTTACAATCCTGCCAACCAGTGCGATTTTGCTGCTTTGCTAACGCTGTTTTGTGAGCTGGCGGCGCGCTCTATTAGTTTCGTGTGCGTGTTTGACGCCAACACTCGCTACACAATGGAAAAGCTCGCGCCGCCCCCCAGGCAAGGCAGGAATTGCTTTAATGCCAAGACGCACTACGAAAAGCTGCTCAGGGAAGCGCCACACATCCTGCAGGAGGTCCCAGGTGGAGAAACCGCTGACGCCTTCATCTTGGCCAGAGCAGCCAAAGAGGATTGCCCCGTCCTGACCAATGACAGGTATCGAGACCATATTGCCAAATACCCGTGGTTGGCCGACGAAGCTGACCGTTTGTTCAAGGGAAGAGTGATGTCGGACTGGTTGATCGTGCCCGCGCTGGATCTTTGCTGCCGAGTCAAAATGGCGGAGGAGTTGATCCGGGTGCTCGGAGGTGTTCTCCAAGGCCAGAAAAAATGACTTCTGCAAACTTTCTCCTGCAGAGGAACCGCGGAGGCCAAGTATGTCTGGCTAGAACTACTCGCCATTGGTATAGTCAAAGGCAGCCCGCGTGGCATCCGCCACCGAATGCAGCCCCGAGTAGTCGTCTGCAAAAGTCGGGGAGAGGTTTAATCCAGATTCGATTGGGTGGTCAAGCTCCGTGCAACCCGATTCAGTGATTGGGGTTGTGCGTGAAAAATCGGGGGGGTGTCGTGCTCCGCATTTTCCGTGCCAAAATGGGGGTAGTGTTTTTGCTGTAGCCTCCTAATCAACCACTTGGAGATTCCATTTTGTCCTCTACGCGGACAGCGCAAAACCTCGCTCATCGTTTGAGGATTGGGCTGGAACTGAGAAATCGCCTTCTTGAGGGGGGGTTGCATCGGGTCTGGGCTTTCTGCTCCAACTCAGGCACAGGTGAAACTGATCGATTTTCGAGACGATGATGCGGATGTCCCTGATCAACTCATGGACATTCCGCACCAGATTATCATGTTCAGAGGCTTTGGGGATTGGCTCTGGCATAGATGGAGGGAAGCCTGCAGGAAGACCCACAAGCTCCCTGTTGTCACCCAACCCACTATTCGACCAAAATCTCTTCGCCGTCTTCGGGATCTTTGAATGGCGGGTCCACTCTGCTAACCCAACAATAGGGCTGCGCATGGTTCTCGTTGAAGATCTGGACAACGGTGACAGTAGCTTCCTTGCCAACCAGCGTGTCGGTATTGAACTGGCCGGGGTCGACATCATGGCCAAACCAGGTTCGGAGGTCCTTTCTCAGCACGCTTCGATTCGTCAGGTCGGGAATGTAGTTCTTGCCGACGAGGTAACGGACATCTCGATCTGGGGCCTCGGCCAGTTCCCAGACCAGGCGCAAGTATCGTTCCGGGCCTTGGGGCGTTTCCTTGTAGAGTTCGTGGGCCTCAACACAGGTTGCTCGATAACGCCCTGCAGGGACATCAAAGCAATCTCGTGGGGTGACAGTGATCAACATATTTTCTCCTTCGCTTTGGCTGTCTTCCAGACTGGCTCTTGCGGCAGTTGCACATAACGGGTGCGGCCAAGAACCAACAAAGTGACGGCCTTACTATATGTTGATTCTATCAGATGCGCGGAGTCTGTACAACAACTAAAACGTAAATGGCTATTCATAGTTTTCTCCCTGCCTTGACTCCCATGCCAATCAATCGTCTGGGGGCATTTAGGATGCTGCATGGTTGTCGCTCTTTACGTGACTGTCTTCCGCTGCCTTGGCGTGCTCTTCGGCTGGCTCTTTACCTTTGCCACGTGGTCAGCGTACTCTTTTAGCATTCTATTCTCTTTGTCTTTATGATGCCTGTGGGCCGTTAATGCAGGGAGCTTCTCATAGTGTTCGGAGGGCAAGTTGTCTTCGAAGAATGGTTGATCGTAGCATTCCGTGGGCAGGGCGTCAGTTCCTACCCGTCTTCTTAGGTGTGGCGTATCCACCAAACGGTAAAGATAGTAATTGTCACCGTATTTATTGTTGCGTCGGCGCTCAAGCCTGCCCTTCTTCACGAGTGTGACCAATGCCCGACGTACAGCCTGCGGGGACATGGGCAGATCTGTCGCGTCCAGAAACTCTACTGGATTTAACTGTATCCAAGCGTCACCATGTATCCAGTGCTCTTCCACATAAGTGAGGTTCCGCAAAAGAATCGCGGCCTCAATGCCGCATTCCACTGCGTCCTCAACCCAAAATGAGATGCCGTCTTCCGTGGCCAATGCTTCCTTGTGGAGTTCCTTGTCGGCAAAACTATAGTACAATGTATGAATACTCTTGCGCTTGTGGAACGTTTTCGTCGTCTTCAGCACCTTTTCCTTGCGAAGCCGTGCTAAAATGCGCCTGACAGTGCGCTTTTTGATGTAGGGATGACGTTTGGCGAGGTCCTTAACGGAGGTATAATACCACCCATCCATCTCTCGAGCAGCGACTTTGCCATCCTTCCTGTATTTCTTGATGCCTTCAATGTTGCGGGCTAGGTCAGTCAAAAGGATGGCTCCCTCAATGTCGTATTGTCGGTTTTTCAAGCCGCCATAGTTTTGCGCGGCGATGTCCTTGTTGAAGAGATGGAGGTGTGTGTCCTCCTTATAGATTGGTGCCGTGATTTTCATATTCGCGCTCAATAGGGGCGGAGAGACTGGGCCAAGCAGGTGGTGTTCCTGGCGCGAATATGCCCGGTTGACTAGGCCGGAGGTGCCCAGTCTCTCCTGAAGATTGATGTGTCGTGATCATATTCGCGCTGTGTTTTAAGAATCGGTTGTCACGCCGGTTCTATACTAAATAGTACGAGAGTGCGGGAGATTGTACAAGCTCTTAATGGCATGGACGCCGCTTTCCAGCCTCCCACTGACCCGTTATTGTATAAATGGTGCGTGAGAGGAGTTCTGATTTGTTGCTTAATATCGTATCCGTGTAGAGTTGTGGCTGCGCGGAGTTGCAAGGAATAGAAGTCGGCAAGCAGATGCACTCCAAAGTGACCGAAAGGGCTGTAAACATTGGCTCTCGTCCACGTTTTCACGATTTGGCCACATGCTTTTCACAAAACCCAATGTTTACGGGGGTTTGGTCCACGTTTTTCATACGTTGGCAAAAGGGCCTATCAAAATGGCCACATCACAGAATCAATTTGGCCACATCACGTGATCAAAATGGCCACATCTATTATACTTCTGGTAATACTTATGGAAATGACTTCTGGTAAATGCTTTTTCCCATGAGCCGTCGCTGCGCTCCGGCTCATTAACGCTGCGCTGGCTCAACCAAACCTGGCGAAAACTATCCGAAATGGCGTCACATGTATTCATGGTCTTCCCTGGCTGCTTCGCCTCGCCCTGCTCGGCTCGCCGTCCCAGGCAAGTGGTTGGAGTCAGCCCAGAAAGAGCAGGTGGAAACGCTGGGGCCGAAGGCGGGGCCGTCGCCACGCATTCAGGAGTGCGGATCTGGCGGTTGAGATGCATGGTTTGGTGGCAATGTGATCCTGCTGCCGGGTATGGGGTGGGCAGACCGGCATACGCGCAGGTGGGGTGACCGAGTTTGACCTGCCTCTTTCCTGCCTTCCAGCTTGGATTCATCGGCCAAACCACATCGGATTACCCGCCGTTGCTTTGTTGGAGGAGCCAGTTGGGTGCCCGCTGGAGGAGGCGTTAGGAGACGTCTTCGCGGTGGGTCTTCCACGAGCCCAGGATGAGTGGGCGGAAGAGGAGGAAGGTCCGAGTTCATCAAGCAAGGGCGTATTCAGGGTTCGGCTGCACAGAGGACATCATGGGAGAGCTGTTGAAGAGGTTGCTGCGGGAGATGGGTTGGTTGTTGACGACTCCTCTTCAGGGACAATCATGCCAGGAGGGGTTGCGAGGAGATGGTCAGGATTCCCATTGCCCTCTCCCCGATCAACTCCTTTGAGGTCTGCTGGATCGAGATCTTCACGCACCACCATCAATGGGAACTTCCACTGAACCACGAAAGGAGCTTGTGGAGGGAGATTGCGCAGGGTCATCTCCACGGAGTAGCAGTTCTCCTCCGCGTGCTCGGTGAGGGTGATGATCGAGTCGGCATCTCTGGCAAACACTCCGCTGCCGCTCATCCTGTCCATCGGGGATTTGTTCGACTGCCCTCCTTTCGTGAAATGATGGGCAAACATCACCAGCGCTCCTGTGTCCACCGCCACTTGTTCGAGACTGTGACAGAGAACACCAACCCCACTCGCCGCGTTCTCAGACTTCCCAATCATCATCTTATAGGCCGGGTCCAGAACAATGAGCGAGTAGCCTTCGCCTTTGGCACGTCGAATCAACTCCTCCTGTACATCCTCGAAGTTCATCGTCCATCCTCTCAAGGTCCAGATTTCCAGATTGTCGAGGTTGTCCAGTTTCTTGCGCTCCTGGATGATGCGGAGCCGCTCTTTGATGAAGGCCCGCTGGATCTCAAGGTTGACAAACAGCACCTTCCCTTGCGTGGTGGGCCACTTGAGAAAAGGCGTCCCTGTAGCAATGCTGGCTGCCAAATCCAAAAGCACCCAGGTCTTCCCGGCCTTGCTTGAACTCGCCAACACTCCTTTGGTTCCTTTGTGGAGCAGACCGTGAACAATGGCCGGAGGGACTACGAGATTGGGATTGGCCAGGAGATGCCTGGCGATGTCGATTGGTGGCCATCGGAATTGTGGAGTGGCTTTGGCAATCACTGGTGTAAGTGGAAGTGGTTGTGGGATGGGGAGAGATGCCGGTTTGGTTGAAGAGGACATGGAGAAAATGGGCTGGAAACGCGAAGTCTCCAGCCCTGTATGCCAGCAGGCTATTTGCCGTTTCTCACTGCAGCGCCATCAGGCTTGTTCTCGTCGTAGTATTTCATCATCCCTCGGGTGAATTGCAGCCTCTCATTATCTGACATTCCCTTGAAGACATAGTGAAGCAATTGCCGCTCAACTAACGGCAGTGAGCTACGCCACGGACATTCCGGGCCAGATCCCGCCGCCTGTATCGGTTGAACAGAGAGAGGTGGGATGAAGGCGCAAGCAGCTTGCATCTTTGCCAGCAGCTTCTCGTCAGTCACGAGAGAGTAGCCTCTGGTTCCTGGCCTCATCGATGTCTTGCGGATGCTCATGCGACGACGAGATTTTAAGTCGAAGTACGACACCTGATTGTCGGAAACGTCTGTAACGAGCACGTAGCGCGGAACCAGAATGTTCCGACAATCCTGCCACACTTGACCGTATTTGATTTCGATATTTGCCATATTTGATCGGATTTGAGTTTGTTAAAGAAAGTCCGCAGCCAAACCCCGTTGGTCTGGCTGCGGGTTGGTTTCCGTCTAGGCGTTGATCGGCAAGCTGGCTTGGGGAGCGGCCATAATCACCTTCACAACAGGCTTGGACTTTCCACCGGCACCCGATTCATGAGCAACGACGATTTGACAAGCCTTGCCGATCAGGTTGTCGATTTCGTAGCCATCCTCTGCTTCTTTGGCCGTGAATTGGCGACCCAAAAGAGTTTCGACGTCCTGTCGGAGCCGCGTGCCTTCATCGAGACTGAACGGCAGTTCTTTGATGACTTCCTCTTCGCAGCCGTCGATCTTGAAGCAGAGGCTGACTTTCGTGGCCTCGCTGCCGTTCATGCGGTATTTCGTGGAGGTGAGTTTGGCAAGGTAACTACCCTCAGCCAGAATTGCTTTCTGAATCTTCTTTGCTTTAGCTTTCATTATTTTCTTATGTTACTTGTGCTGCCCAGTGCCAGATGCGCACTCACGGTGGGCGGCGATAAGCCGGCTGGCGTTTCTGTTCTGGAGGACCTGAAGTGCCAGCTCATGCGCACACCGCCCCGATTCGCTCAACGCTGCAGCGCCACGGTCATCGTGCTTGTTGTCAGGCTGGTTTCGCATGTTTATTTCAGGTCACCGAGGAGCACCGCCCCTTATAGGTTTAATAGCTACAAGGGGCCTTGCGGCTTGCTACACCTGCCAGGACAAGGCCATCACCGGTGAATAGCAGCAGTCCCAGCTCGCCGTGATGGAGTCCTTGAGATGTTGAGCGAGACGGGGATGGACTGCCCTGATCGCCTCGATGGCCCGGGAAATCGCGTTGCCCACGCTTTTCCGGTTACGTTCCTCTTGATTGTTGAAGACGGCGTCGTGGTTACGAACCCTGCATTGCTGCACCATCCGCTCTGCCAGTGCGAGTTCTTCGAGGAGGGCTTGTGCCTCCGGCCCACGCCCATTAGCCCGGCGAGCCTCGGCATCGCCACGCAGCCTCTCGATGAGATTCTGAACCCAGCGGCGGTCCGGTTCTGGAAGGATTACCTGCCTGAAGTCCGAGTCCGGGGACACGAGACCTTCCTCGTAAACCAGACCGTCGATTTGTCCTTCGACCCCACCCTCTGCGCAACCAGGGTTGCTGAGTTCCTTGGCACTGACGCACTCATCAAACTCACCAGATTCCTGGAGGAGCAGTTGCGTGGCCGGGACGGGGACCAGCGGCCTTTCGGCCAGCAAGTGGCGGATATACCGCAGCCCCTTCAAGGAGCCACGGTAATGCGCCTGCGTTCCGTTGAAGACCAATTCCCATTGGTCCCCAACGCACCTGAACACGTTCTGTTCGTGCAGTGAACTTGGAGCGACAGCTTCGTGTTCAGAACCACCTGCGGGAGGCGCATGACCATTATTCATGGCCCACCTCCCCCGAAGTTTTGGCGAGGAATTCCTCTAAACTCTTGCGGGTAATCCGCAGGTGCCGGAGGGCGTTGGACGCCTTAAGCAACTCACGATCCACCAAGCGGTAGATCGTTTTTTCGGTGACCTTTAGTATCGCTGCCGTCTCATGGACTGTATAGACCAAGGTCGGCAGTTCATCGCGATTTCCTAGGGGCATAGATCCCTTTCTGGAAATCTCGTCAGGGGGACGCGATCAGCGTCGGAGCAGAGTGGCGGGTGCTTTTGACGGCCCCGGTCCTGCTTGGCTCATGCCATGCCCATGACAAGCCGCTCCCCACTGCCTCCCACTTGGAGGAAGTGTTGAGCGTCGTTTGTCACTACCGCATGGCCGCCTTTCGGGGCATCTCGCGGAAAAAGCCTGCTAACACAGTCAGCTAGACGATTCGGTTGCTACGACTACCTATTCGCCTGAAGCGGCTTTCGGAAGCAACCGAACTGGCGCGGACAATACCACGAAGCAAAGGGGTGTCAAGTGGTCACTTCCGGCTTCTTGGGAAAGACTGGGTAGATCATGACCCCCCCGTGGTTAAGATCAACGTGTTGAGTGCACGCCGCAAGGATGAGCTGCTGCACCTCCTCCGGAGGAGGTGCAGCAGCGGCGCGCCCCATCTGCTATCCTCCCGGCGTGCACACCACCTACTTTGAATTGTACCGTATGCGCACCCACCGCCATTGGTTGCGACAAAAACTCGTCGCCTTCGCCAAAACCCACGGCATCAAAGCCGCCGTCCGCGAGTTCGGCTGTTCCCGCAACACCGTCCGTAAATGGCTCCGACGCCACGTGCCCGGCAAGCCCTCCTCCCTCCAAGAACACAGCCGCCGCCCACGACGCTCCCCCCGCCGTATCCCCTCCGGCCTCGAAGGCCAAATCGTCAAACTCCGCCACCAAACCGGCTTCGGCGCCGAACGCCTCCAGCGCAGATCCGCCCTCCCCTGCAGCCACAACGCCATCGCCCGCGTCCTCCGCCAACACCATCTCCTCCGCCCACGCAAAAAGAAACCCGCCACCAAAAAACTCCTCCGCGCCCTCAAACGGAACTGGCCACTCTTCTCCCAACTCTCCGCCGATACCAAGTATTTACAGGACATTCCCCATTACTGGCCCCAAATGAACCGCCTCCACCTCCCCCGCTTCCAATACACCGTCCGCGAACCAGTCTCCGGCGCCTGCTTCACCGGCTACGCCGACGAACTCTCCAAATCCTACGCCACCCTCCTGGCCACACAACTCTCCGCCCACCTCGCCGCCCACGGCGTCAACCTCACCACCCTGGTCTGGCAAACCGACAACGGCAGTGAATTCCAAGTCAACCAACACCACCAAGGCCTCCCCGCCACCGTCCGCGCCCTCGGCTCCGACCACCGCTTCATCCCTCCCAAACGCTACACCTGGCAAAGCGACGTCGAAACCGTCCACCGCCTGGTCGAAGACGAATTCTTCGACCGCGAAACCTTCTCCAGCCCCCAAGACTTTTGGGCCAAAATCACCACCTACTGGCTGTACTTCAACCTCGTCCGCCCCAACCGCGGCAAAGAATGGCAAAGCCCACTCCAAATCCTCAACGCCAAGGCCCCAGCCCTCGCCGGGGCCCTAATCCACTGGCTCCCCTCAACCTCTCCCAACCCCACCATCCCGACTTGCCTCCACCCCTCCACCGGGGTCATGATCTCACCCAGCTTTCCCTTCACTTCCGGCTTCTGGAGGGGGATGACCGCCGGCTGGGATATCCATCGCAACCCCTGATGCGCCGGCCAAAGAACCAGCGGGGCTAGGTGGTCGCCAATTGTGCATTCGATCTAGATTTGGGCTTGAGGCTGAACGACACCTTCTGGGCCATGGCAGTGGAGTGGTGGTCGCGCAAATGACCGTACACCTTCATTGCCAGTGCACCACCGTCCTTGTGGCCCAACCAGCGCGAGACGGTGGGGATGTCTACACCGGATTCAATGCAACGGGTGGCAAATAGGTGGCGCAGGTCGTGATGGGTGATCCGTTGTATGCCGACCACTTTGGCAGCTCGGTCCATGGCTTTTTGACACTCCCGGACCTTCATCACAGCGTCTGCGGGTTGAATCTCGGTTCGCTCTGCCTTGATGCGTTCCAGAAGCGTCTTCATCTCCGGAATCATCGGCACGATTCGAGGCTCACCATTCTTGGTGATTCTCACGCGAATTTGCCCACGATCAAAATCGCAATCGGCCCATGTAATGTTGGCTCCTTCAGTTTTGCGGAACCCCCCGTAAGCAAGGAATTGAACCAGATCGGCGCACTCCTGACTGCACCATGCCCCAGCCTGCGTGATGGCTTCCGCAAACCTGAGAAATTCCTCTGGCTCCGGGAGGCTCAAAGCCTTCTGCTGAATCCTGCGCTTTGAAATGTGCTGCGCGGGATTGCCGGAGCGCGCTCCCTTCTCTATGGCAATGTCGAGCACCATGCGAAGTGTGCCGACGGTGTTGTTGTAAACCGACGGGCTGTAGTCCGCAGCGAAGCGCTTCGCCCACGCGAGGCAATCGTCTTTGGAAATCTTGCTCACGTTGGTCTGTTCCAAGCTGGGCCACGATTTCAGAAGGGAGATGATCGTTTTCCGGCGATAAACTTTTGCACCCTCCTTGAGGTCTGGATCAGCATCGAGTCTGTGCCGGAAAACTTGGAGAGCATCGGCAAAGGTCATCCTGCCCGCCTTCACCGCAAGATCACTCCCGGTCTCCTCTCGCTTCTCCTTGATCTTGTCGGCGAGGCGGAGTTTGGCCACGCTGAGAACGTCGGTTTTAAGGCTTTGCCAATGGAGCTTGCCGTTGATCCTGGCTCTGAGGTAGAATACGCCGGATGGAACGTAACGAATCAGGTTGCTGTGTTGAGTTGGTTGCCAGTCTGACTTCTGGCGATCCGGCTCAACCTGGCGTTTGCGCTGTTTCATGCCGGAAGTATAGAAACCGAGTATTGAACGCCTGTCAACAGCCTGTTTTTGTAGTCGTATTATCTTGTAAATCAATTTGATGGGCCCATAGCTCAGGGGTTAGAGCAGGCGACTCATAATCGCTTGGTCGGGGGTTCAAATCCCTCTGGGCCCACCATCTTTTTCGACATGGATGCCTCGCCGGGAGGAGGCAACTTGCGTCATGGCTCGCCAAAAAGTAGTTTGAAATAAACAAGAATTGGCTTGATTTTTTCGGTAAAAAATTATACGCATGCATACCGTGAAATGATTCATTTGCCTTGGCCTGGACCGCGAAGGTGAATGTTTCTTAGACGCAGCGTCTCGTCGAAGCCGTTTTTTGCGGGCTGGTGCTCGTATATGACCGGATCGGCGCAGTTGGCTGGCAGTATCAGACGAGCATGCGATGGGGTTTGGAATTGCTGGAGCCACGAGTTCTCCTGTCGGCAGATTTGCCAGGGGCGGCGGAGCCAGGGTTGTGGACGCAGGCATCGGACTATCCCGGTTGGCAGGCGAGCGAGGAGGTCATGCTTTTTCCCCAGGAAGCTGCCGAGTCGGCGGCCATTTCCGCATCCCTTCTGCCCGAGGGTGAGCCGCTGGTTTCTCCCGATGCCAATGGCGGCCAGCCGGATTTGGTAGTGACTTCCGCCACGGTGCCGGCGAATGGTTTTGTGCATAGTGTGCCGGTGCAATTCACGATTACCAACCAGGGCAACGCGGCGATTGCAGAAACCACCCTTCTAAGCCGTGTTTACCTGACCAAGACCGCCGCTTTTGACCCCTCCAACTACAATTGGGACGATCTATTAGGGCAAAAGTTAGCACGCTATGATTTGCCGGGAGGTTCCTTGGCGCCAGGGGGCAGCTTCACCGTCCAAACGTGGGTTAATCCCGAAGAATATCGCTGGGACACGGCCGTGGGCACGGCCTATGTGCACATCGTGGCCGACTCAGAGAATTTCATCGTTGAATCCAACGAAACTAACAATCAGCATCTGGCTCAGACCATTCAACTGCGCAAAGCGTTGATTGACCTGAATCCCACGGGTTTATCACCGCCGGCCACGGGAATTGCGGGTTCACCCGTTAACGTACCTATTACGGTTCAAAACTTGGGCACTGACGAGGCCACGGGCGTGGGAGGGGTAATATATGCGCAAGTTTACCTGTCGCTAAATAATACCCTCGAATTGGAGGGAGATAACCCCGACACCGCGTTGGGGGCTTTGCCCATCAATAATCTGGCGCCGATTCCGGCGGGTGGTTCACGCAATGGCACCTTGGTTTTCGGCATCAGCGCATGGGATAATGTGCAACTGGGCACTGACTATTACCTCATCGTGGTGGTCAATGGCTCAGGCATGATGTCCTATGGCACGACGCAGCCGGAAACCGAAAAAACCAACAACACGGTGGTCTCCTCCACCACGATCCGGTTTGGGCCGGCCCAGGCTGATTTGACCATGGTATCGGCCAGTGCGGGAGGTCTGACTTCGGCGCAGGCCGGTCAGACCATTACGGTGTCGTACACCGTGCGCAATATTGGCACAGCCGCCGCCGGTTTACCGCGGGTCATGGAATGGCAGGAAAACTGGATGGATGCCATCTACGTCTCCGATGACAACGTTTATGATAGCTCCGACACTCAAGTTCAGGGCGCCTGGGAGATGATGCGGTACCGCGACGTTTTGGGAGCGGGACAGCAATATAGCCGTGAGCAGATTCAAATCACGCTTCCGGCTCGGGGCGGGCAATTTCTCATTTTCCGGACCGACTCCTGGGATGCTCAGCCAGAAACCAACGAAACCAATAATTCCCTGGCGATCCCCCTTCAGGTCAACTTCACCCCGCCTGACCTCCAAATTACCAATGCCCAAATCACGGCGGGCACTGTTGGGCCGGGCCAGAATATTGAAATATCCTGGACGCTGCGAAACAGCGGCGGAGACATCAACACCACGTTTAACGATGCTTTTTATCTTTCCAACGATGCGACATGGGACCCCAATACGGACCTGTACCTGACCAATTATTTTCAGGGGCAAAGCCTGGCCAACAACCAAACCCGCACTTATAGCACAACGCTATATATTCCCACCGATGCCACGGGCAGCTACCTGTTGGTGGTCACGGATCGTTATAATGAACTGACGGAGACTAGTGAAAACAACAACGTCTATGCCCTCCCCATCCAACTGGCGTCCGCGGACTTGGTGGTTCAATTGGTGAGTGTGACCCCTGTCGTCATCAGCGGCAATTCTTTCACCATCAATTATACCGTGCGCAATCAGGGCACAGGCGCAACTTCTGCAAGTGCTTGGAATGACGCAGTTTATATCAGCGCTGACAATCTATTGGATGTCTCCAGTGATATTTGGGTCGGCTCAGTTTATGTCGCTTCCTGGAACACTACCCTGCCTTTGGCGGCCAACGGCACCTATAGCAAAGAAGCCACCTTTAACCTGCCTGCGGGCGCTCCTTCCGGTTTGATTTATGTCTTTGTGGTGACGGATGCCAATAATGCTCAGGCAGAGACCGACAACAACAACAACAATCTAAGCACAACGGCCACCATAGGGTCGGGGGATTTGTCGGTATCGGCCGCCAATGTAGCACTGGCCCCTCGTCAGGCTGGCAGTTTGGAGGCTTATAGCTGGTATGGCGTGAATCCTAACCAGCCATTTTCATTTAAGCTGGCTGAGCCGGTTTCTTTACAAAGTATTACCACGTTGCATCGAGGCGCCGCTCCATCCAGTGTCACTTTGACCTTGCGCAATCAGGCCGGAGCGGTGATTGGCTCATGGGCAGCATCCCAGGATGGGGGCAACCCAAACCTGTGGCGGGTGGAGGGGCTGAATGTCAATCTGACGGCGGGGGAATACACCATTCAGGACAGCGAGACCACCACTTGGGTGGCCAATCCCGGCGGTCAAGGCATGGGATTGGTGACCTTTCTGCCGACCCGCCAATCAACCTCTCCCTTGCAGGTGATATTGGGCGAGTCCCTGGCAGTGACGTGGACAGTGGCCAATCAAACCTCGGATGCCATTACCACCGCGAGCTGGTCAGACGGCTGGTATTTGTCCACTGATGCTGTTTATGACGCGGGTGATGTGTTGCTGAGTTCATTTGCGCGCACCGGCGGTTTGGGTGCCAATGCCAGTTACACCGGGTCAGGGCGCTTTACTTTTACCGCGTCGGCAACAGGTGCCTATTATTTGATATTGGTGACAGATAGTGGCCGAGAGGTCCGCGAGGTGAATGATAGCAACAACGCGGGCGTGGCCATCCCCATCCAGGCCATTATGCCCGACTTGCGGCCAACGGCTTTAACGGTGCCCTCCACCATCATACTGGGCGGGGGGGTGGAGGTGCGATGGACTGCCCTTAATGAAGGAACCGCCCCTATTTGGGACTATTGGTTCGACGGACTTTATTTCTCCATCAATGACCAATGGGACAGCAACGACGAGTTTATCGGCTCTTACTCCAGTGAGAATTGGACGCCCTTGGCTGTAGGCGGCTCGTACGAAGTTACTCAAACTTTCACGGGCGGCACTTCACTGCCCATAGGAGCAGGCTATGTCATTCTCAAGGTCAATCAATCAACTTATTATGGGTTTCCCGAAAGTGACTTGACGGACAATTATCTGGTGCGCCCGGTGACGGTGGTCGCCCCGGATTTGGCGGTAACCCGCACAGTGGCCCCCAGCACTGTGGCGTGGGGACAAAATTTGCAGCTCCGGATGGAAGTCACCAATCTGGGAGCGCATCCGGCGCAGGCAAGTTGGTATGACGCTGTGATTCTCTCGCAAAATGCCACCTACGAGTCAGCGCAGGATATCATTCTGGCCAATCTGTGGCGTGGAGGGGGAATAGCTGCCGGAGCCACCTATGAGGCGGTCTTCAATTTGGTATTCAGCCGGAAAACAAGTGGCAGCTATTACCTGCTTTTCTTCACGGATTTTTACAACTACCAAGGGGAAACCACCCATGCCAATAACTTGGTGGCAGTGCCGGTGAACATTTTGCCGGGGCCGGACCTTGCCGTCACGGAGACGCAAGGCCCGGCCAGCGGCTCCCCCGAGGGTTTAATTGAAGTGGGCTGGACGGTGACCAACACCGGCGGGCCAGCCGGGGGCGCATGGCAGGACATAGTTTATCTCTCCGCCAATTCCGTTAATAGGTTTATGGGATGGGCGGATATCCGGGCGGGTGGCTGGCGAACCGGGCAGGGGGCCATGTTGCTGTCGTCTTATGGGGGATACATAAGCACCGACTTGAACCTCAACCAAAGCACGGCGGGCAGCGGAGTGACCTTTGAATTATGGGTGTTCCCTTATAACACCAACAATCAGAGCACGGCTTTGTTAAGCACCAACAGAGACACCTCCACCAACTATTGGTCCTTGATGCAAACCGGCCCCACGTGGTCGTTGTGCAATGGCGCTCAGGAAATTGACACGGGTTTGCCGGTTCTGGTGGGGCAGTGGCAGCACCTGGCGGCGGTATTCGATCCGGCCAATGGCGTAAAGTTGTATCACAGCGCCGTGGCCGAGCCTTTTGTGTCCAGCCAGATTGATTTTACCAATCAGGATGTCGCAGTGACCTTGGCCGCCAATCAATACGGCTACCAAATCTTTGACGGACTCATAGATGAAGTACGGGTATGGAGCGGTGTGCGCAGCGCGGCGCAGATTGCGGCCCAGCGCAACGCGGTGTTGAACAGCGGCGAAGCAGGGTTGGTGGGATATTGGCGGTTTGAGGAGACCGGTGGGCTGGTGGTGCAGGATGCCAGCGGGCAGGCCAACCACGGCACGCTGGTGATTCAGAATGGCTATGCGCCGGCGCGCGTGCGCGGACGGGCCGATGGTTACTCCGTCACCACTTATATGCAGTTGCCCAGCGGAGCGGCGGCCGGGGCTTATCAACTTCTGTTTATGACGGATGGTTATAACAGCCAGCCGGAGACCAACGAAGACAACAACGAAGCCAGCCGTCCTCTCGCCATCGAATCGGCAGATTTGGCGCCGCAAATTCTTTCCGCTCCGGCCACGGCGGCTGGCGGCCAAACCATCCCGCTGAGCTGGCGCGTGACTAATTCCGGCAGCGGCGCGGCCAATGCCATGTATTGGGATGACCGGGTGTTCCTATCAAATGACAATCAATGGGATGCCAGCGACATGGAGCTATATACCCATTACCGGGATAACACCGGCGGCTTGGGCACCGGGGCAGCCTACACGGTGAACGTTAACGTCACCCTGCCGGGCAACGCCGCCGGGGCCAAATACCTGTTGGTGGTGACTGATTATTACAATTATCAGGGCGAGACCAATGAAGCCAACAACACAGCAGCGGTGGCCATCGTGTTGAATGCGCCGGATTTGGTCATCCCCGCCACGGGTGCAGACGCTCCTGTGACGCCAGCGCGGGCGGTTTTGGGCGACACGATAAGTCTAAGCTGGACGGTACAAAACATGGGCGCATACCCGACGCAGGTTTCCTGGTATGACCAGGTTTACCTTTCGTCCAACGCCACGCTGGACGAAGCCGATGTGCTGCTTGGCTCCTTCTGGCAGGCATCCACCCTGGCCGCCGGACAGAAAGCGGCCCGCACCGGCTCGGTGTTCCTGCCGGAAACCACCCTAATCGGGCCGGGCAAGTATTTGTTGTTGGTTGCTGACGGCGGGCGGCACCAGGGCGAGACGAATGAGAGCAACAATGTAACCGCGGTGGCAATTGAAATTGCCGCGCCGGATTTGACGGTGGGCAACCTGAACGCGCCAGCCACGGCGGCCTTGGGGCAGACCGTTGAAGTAAGTTGGACGGTCACTAGCGCGAATGAGGCGGCGCGGGCCGACTGGTACGACTATATATATTTCAGCGCCAATAACCAGTTGGATGCCTCCGACACCCGCCTGTTATCGGTATGGACAGGCGACCAGTCGCCGCTGGCGGCTGGCCAGAACTACACCTTGAGCCGTAATGTGACCTTGCCGGCCACGACCAGCGGTACCTTTTATTTGCTGGTGGTGGTGGATGGATCGCGGAACCAGGGTGAGACGAATGAAAATAACAACGTGGCGGTGGCGGCTATCACCCTGGTGGCGCCGGATCTGGCAGCAGAGCGTGCCACGGTGCCCGCCACGCTCATCAGCGGGCAGGAATTTCAGTTGTCTTATCGCGTGGCCAACGTCGGTGGCGCCCCGGCGCTGGCGGGTTGGCAAGATGCCCTCTATCTCTCAACCGACGCGGTCTTCCAAGCCGGCACCGATGTGCTCATCGAGCAGTGGAGCGCCGCCGAGCGGGTGCCGCTGGCGGCGGGGGCCAATTACAGCGCCATTCGCACCGTCCGGCTGCCCGGAGTGGCGGCGGGAACGTATTATTTCATCCTGGTGACCGATGCCACCGCCACGCAGGGCGAGTCCAACGAAAACAACAATGCGCACGCCAGCGAGCCGGTAACCATCAGCGTGCCCGATTTGACCGTGACCGCGGTGACCGTGCCGGCCAGCGCCTCGCCCAACCAGACCATTACCGTGAGTTGGACGGTGGTCAACACGGGTCAGGTGGCTGCGCCGGCGGATTGGTGGGATGGGATTTACCTGAGCACGGATGCTGAGTGGGACACCAGCGACACGCGGCTGGCGCAGCGCGACATGGCGGCACTGACACCGCTGGCGGCGGGGAGCACTTACACGGCTCAGGCGCAGGTGGCGCTGCCGGCGCTGCCGGTGGGGAACTATTACCTCATCCTTCGCGTGGATGACACCGGACAGCAGGGCGAAAGCAACGAAACCAATAATACCCGGGCCTCCGCGGCCATCCGCGTGGAAGCGCCGGACTTGCGCGTGACCAACGGCCAGGGGCCGGCCCAGGCGGCCGCGCAGCAGACCATCACCGTGAGCTGGACGGTTACCAACGCCGGGCCGGGTGTGGCCAGCGCGACGTGGCGCGACGGCCTGTACCTTTCCAACGACAACCGATTAACGGGGGACGATTTGCTGGTGACCTCCTACGACATGGCCAGCCAGTCGCCCGTGGCCGTCAACGGCAGCTATACGCGCACTGAACAGGCCACCCTGCCGGCGTCCGCCTCCGCTCTGCATCAATATTTGATTGTGGTGGTGGATGTGCAGCAGCAGCAGGGCGAGACGGATGAAACCAACAACTATTTCGCGATTCCCATCACTATTTTGCCCCCGCCGGACCTGCGGCTGACAGGCGCCACCTCTCCCGCTACGGCGGCCGTGGGGCAGTGGATTGAGGTGGCATGGACAGTCACCAACCAGTCCAACTCCACCGCCTTTGCGGACTGGGTGGACCGCGTTTATCTCTCGAACGACAACCAATGGAGCACGGATGATTTGCTGCTGGGGGCGGTGACCGTGGCGGCGCAAACGCCGCTGGCGGGCGGGGCCAATTACTCCTTGAGCGCCCAGGTGCGCCTCCCGATGAATGCGGTGGGCAGCAAATTCCTCATCATTCGGGTGGACGCGGATAATCAGCAGGTGGAGGCGGAGGAGACGACCAACAATATCGTCATAAGGCCCATCACCGTCACTGACCCGGATTTGGTGGTGACGGCTTCCACGACTCCCGCCACGGCCAGTTGGGGACAGCGGGTGACGATCTCGTGGACTGTCGCCAACCAGGGATCAGGGGCGGCCACAGGGGCTTGGGTGGACCGCGTCTATCTCTCCGCCGATGCCACCTTGGACCCGGCCGCGGATTTGCTGGTGTTGGAGCATTGGGCGGGCAACGCCGCCCTGGCGGCCGGGGCAAATTATGAGGTCACCCGCGAGGTCACCATGCCCAGCGGACTGACCGGCGAGGTGCGGTTTATCTTCGTCACCGACGCACGGCAGGAACAGGCGGAGTCCAATGAAAATAACAACGTGCGAGTGCACTCAAGCACGACCAGCTTCAACGCGGCGGACCTCGTGGTGAGCGCGGCCAACGCATCGGCGGTGGTGGCATGGGGTGAGCGCATTGCCCTGAGTTGGACTGTGACCAACACCGGCTCAGGGCAGGCGATGTCCTCGTGGTGGGATGCAGTCTATCTCTCGACGGACAACGTGCTGGACGCGGGAGACACAATTCTGGCATCCGCCTGGCGCGGCAGCGGCACGGCGCTCAATCCGGGGGCCGCTTACGAAGTGAATTTAAGCGCAGGCAATGTGGGCGCCATCCCCGCCGCCCTGGGTACGGGGGCGCGATTCCTGATTTTCCACACCGACACCGGCAACACTCAATTGGAAAGCAATAACAGCAACAACTCGCGGGTGGTGCCGGTGGAAGTGCGCGCGCCCAACCTGACGTTTGCCGCAGGCACGACGCTGCCAACGGCGCTGGAGTCCGGCAAGGCCGCCACTTTGACCTGGACGGTGCAGAATGCCGGCACGGGCCGGGCCACCACGGGGTGGGTGACGGTGGTGCTGCTTTCCACCGATGCCACACCCAGTGGAGATGATTTAATCCTGGGCACCTTCAGCCGGACCGACGTGCTGGAGGGTGGAGCGACGCTGCCCGATACTCGAACGGTGCAAATTCCCGGCGGCTTGACGGGCAGCCGGCACCTGCTGTTGGTGGTGGACCATTACCAGAATCAGCCGGAGAGCAACGAAAACGACAACCTCCTGGTGCAGGCCGTGACCTTGAGCGCGCCCGACCTGGCTTTGAGCAATGTGGTTATCCGCTCGAATAATGCCAATCCGCAGGTGTTTGCCAACGGCAACACCCTCACGGTGGAATGGGCCACCTCCAATCCGGGGAGTGCACCCGCTGACCGTACATGGAGCGAACGGGTGGTGCTGACCAAGGACGCATTCCTGGGCAACTTTGACGACATTCTGGTGGGGCACGTGACCCAGAGCGCCCCGCTGGCCGCCGATGCTTCGGTGCAGCGCAGTGTCAGCGTGCAACTCCCGTGGGGAATCGAGGGTGAATACACTCTGGTCATTCGCCTGGATGTTTGGAATGAGCAGCCGGAGGTGAACGAGAACAATAACCGCCACGACGCGGCCTTGACCATTGTCTATGCCACGCCGCCGGCCGATTTGGTGGTGGAAACGGTGGTGGGGCCGGAAACCGCCCTGACCGGCGCGGCCATTAACGTGAGCTGGCGCGTGGTCAACCAGGGAACGGCGGCCACCACTGCCTCGCGCTGGCAGGACCAGGTTTTCCTGTCAGCGGACGATACCTTCGGCAACGACTGGTTGTTGGGAACCTTTGAGCGGAATGGCGTCCTCGCCAGCGGGGCCAATTATGGACAGCAAGTGACGCTGAGCTTGCCCGAGGATTTGACCGCGGGGAGTTACTGGCTCTTTGTGCTGACCGATGCCGGCAACTGGCTGAATGAGCCGGGCGCGGAGAACAACAACACCACGCGCAGCCTGGGACCGCTGGCCGTCACGCTGGCGCCGGTGCCGGATTTGGTGGTGACTTCCGTTACCAGCGCGACCGCGGCGGTGGTGGGCCAGCCGGCAACGGTGACTTGGACGGTGCGCAACGACGGCGCGGCCGCCACAAGCCGTGCCTGGGTGGACCGCTTGTATCTTTCGAGCAATGGCCAGGTGCAGGGTGCGGCTTACCTGGGCGAGTTTGCGCGGCCCAATGACCTCGCGCCGGGCGCGGTGTACACCCTTGAGCGCACGGTGACTGTGCCGTTGCTGGCCGACGGAACCTATCAGTGGCTGGTGGTCACCGACGCTGCGGGGCAGGTGTTTGAGCGTGGCGGCGAGAATAACAACCAGGGCGTCTCAGCGGCGGTGACGTTGCTGCATCCAGATTTGGAGGTCACTGCCGTCTTCACGGTGGCGGCAGCCCAATCCGGCACGCAGATCACAGTGAACTGGACCACCCGTAACTCCGGCACTGGCGTGACCGGCGGCCAGTGGGTGGAGCGCATTTACTTGAGCCCGGACGCCACCCTCTCGGGCGAGGACATGCTGCTGGGCAGCCGGGAGCGCGTGGGGGCGTTGGCGGCCGGCGCCAGCTACAATGCCAGCCTGCCGGTGAGCCTGCCCAACGGCATCAGCGGCACTTTCTACCTGATGGTGCAGACCGACGCCACCGGGTTGGTTGCCGAAGGCCCGGTCTACGAAACCAACAACAACCGAGCCAGCAACACCGTGGCGGTGACCCTCGCCCCATTCACGGATTTGGCCGTCAGCGGCGTGTTGACCCAACCGCTGGTGGTGGGCGATCCGGCGGACTTA
This sequence comes from Fontisphaera persica, assembly GCF_024832785.1. Lineage (GTDB taxonomy): Bacteria > Verrucomicrobiota > Verrucomicrobiia > Limisphaerales > Fontisphaeraceae > Fontisphaera > Fontisphaera persica. The sequence goes on along the minus strand of NZ_CP116615.1, from coordinate 1,752,404 downwards.
AGCGTCACCTGGACCGTGACCAACGTCAGCAGCCAGGTGGGGCCGGTGGATACCTGGGTGGACCGCGTGGTGCTGTCGCGCAACACCGTTTTGGGAGACCAGGACGATTTGGTGATTGGCGAGTTCACGCATGTGGGCCTCATGCCGGCGGGGACTTCGTACACGCGCACGCAAATCATGACCCTCCCACCGGCCACCGATGGCCGTTTCACCCTGTTTGTGGTGACGGATGCCACCGATGCCGTTTATGAACACACCAACACCGGCCCCAACAGCGCCAGTCCAGGACACGTGGTGGACATCGTGCCGCGGCCGTATGCCGACCTGCGTGTGACCAGCGTCAACGTCAGCGTCGCGGATACCTCCGGCGGACCGCTGAACAATGGCGACACGGTCACGATTACTTGGACGGTCATCAACGCCGGCCCTGCCGACGGTGGCAACAGCATCGGTCAGACCAGTGTGCCGGAGTGGAATGACCAGGTCTGGCTGGCGCGCAATCCAGACGGCAGCGGGCCGCTCATCAGCCTGCGGAGCTTCAGTCGCGTGGGACACTTGGCGGTGGGCGCCAGTTATACCCGCACGGCTGAGGTGACCCTGCCGGCAGACGCCTCGGGTACTTATTACCTCGTCCTGCGCGCCAACCATAACAACAGTGTCTATGAATTCATTTACGGTGGCGCGGCGAACAACGCAGTATCGGCGGCCATCAACGTAACCTACGTCCCGCCGCCTTCAGTGGATTTGGAAGTCATTAATGTGGTGGTGCCCACGCTGCCCGTGCCCGATGGCGCGGCCATTGACGTGACGTGGACGGTGCGCAACAACCAGGTGGACGACGCCCTGGGCACGTGGACGGATGTCATTTATATCGCGCCCAACGGCAATCTGGCGCAGCGGATAGAAATCGGGCGCTTCACCCTCACGCAAGGGCTGGGCGCAGGCCGCAGTTATACCCGCACGGAGAACTTCCGCCTGCCGCAGCATATTTCAGGCGTCTATCAGGTTTTTGTTCATGCCGATGCGCGCAATGAAGTCCTGGAGACCAATGAAAACAACAACGCGGACTATCTGGAACCGCTCACCGTGCAGTTGCGCCCCCGGCCAGACTTGCAGGTGACCACCCTGACTGTGCCCGAAACCGTCACCGCGGGGGCGGTGATTGATGTGGAGTGGGTGGTCAGCAACCTCGGCACTGTGGCCACGCCTACCGGCGGCAGCCGGTGGTTTGATGGCGTTTACCTTTCGCTCAACAACACTTGGGATGGCGGCGACTGGCTGCTGGCATGGGTGCAAAACGGCTCCGCCCTCGGGCCGGCCGAGCAATACCGCAGCTCTGGGGCCTATCGCCTGCCGGCGGCGGTCGGCGGGCCAATGTACATCCTGGTGGCGGTGGATGCCGGCGGGGCGGTGGATGAATTCCCGAACGAGGGTAACAATGTGTTGGCGCGCCCGGTGTTTGTGGATGTGACCCCGGTGCCGCCGCCGGATTTGGTGGTGTCCGACGTGGCGGGGCCCACCGAGGCATTTGACGGCACCACCATCACCGTGACCTACCGGGTAACCAACCGCGGCGCCGGGGTAACCTACCCGGCGGCGTGGATGGATGCGTTATGGCTTACCAATGACAAACGCCGTCCGGGCGGCGCGGAGGACATTCTGATTGGCACCGCCTGGCACACAGGCGCGTTGCAGGTGGGCCAAAGCTACGTCGGCACGATTACCGGCAGATTGCCCGAGCATTTCAGCGGGGTCTATGAGTTGATGGTTTACACCGACTCGTCGAATGCAGTTTATGAACTGACCTTTGATGTCAACCTCAACCCGGACGATCCCACGGCGCTGGACAACAACAACTTCAAGACAGCAGCTACTGGACCGATGACCGCGATTTACACGCCGCCAGCGGATTTGGAGGTGGTGGAAGTTCGCACGCCGCCCACGGCCGCGCGGGGCGAGCGCGTCACGGTCACGTGGACGGTCAAGAATAACGGCGCCAACGCCACGGACCTCGACCGCTGGGCGGATGCCATTTACCTCTCCACGGACCCCGTGCTGCATGACAACCAGGGCGAGCAATGGCTGGCGTTTGGCTTGTTGCATGAGGGCCGGCTGGACCGCGGCCAGAGTTACACCCAGACGGCCACGTTCACCCTGCCGCCCGGCCTGGATGCCGCCTATATTATTGTGGAGACCAACGTTGAACCGAGGAAAATCCTGACCGAGGAAGTGCTGCTGTTGCGAGAAATGGCCGAGCTGAGCGCGCGCATCAATGAGCGCATCGGCGATGTGAACAACATGAGTCCTGCGGAAATCAATGCCCGCCTGGACGCCCTGACACTAAATGACATCAAGTACATCCTCTGGGGGGACAAGAAGGTGGAAAAAGTGTGGGAAGGGCCGTTCACGAATAATAACACGCGCCCGGCAGCCTGTGCGGTGCTGGGTAGTTGGGCCGATTTGGCGGTGACCCGGGTCACCGTGCCGGCCAGCGCCTTTTCCGGTGAGGACCTGACCATTCAATGGACGGTGACCAATGTGGGCAGTGCGCCGGTATATCGGGGCACGGAGCGCTGGCTGGATTATGTATATCTTAGCCCGGACGCCTCGTTCATCTTCAACCGCGCCACCGCGTTGGGCAGTGTGGTGCACACGCAGACCGCCACCGGTCTTTTGCAGCCCGGCGAGAGCTACACGGTGACCCACACCTTTACCCTGCCGCCGGGCGTTAGCGGACGGCAGTTCATTTATGTGTTCAGCGACCGGGATCCCCACAAGGAATCTCCGGACTACCTGTGGGGTGCCGTGCCGATAGACGCCCTGATGGCGACGGACTTGCAATTCCCAGATTGGCCGTCCTTCATTCAGGATCGCGTTTGGGAAGGGCCGCCTGACAACAAGCGGAACAATGTGGCCTCCGCCCAGACGACCGTGACCTTCCGGGAGCCTGACCTCCGGGTCTTGCCCGGCTCCCTGGTTATTCCGTCTGCGGCGAATTCTGGACAGACCATTGACATCCGGTGGACCGTGGAAAACGCCGGCACCCGGGCCACCCGTGTGGATTTCTGGACGGACCGGGTATATATCTCCACCGATGCTTCTTTGGACCGCTACGATCTATTGATTGGCGAATTCCGCCGCCGGGAAGTGCTCGAACCAGGCGCGACTTACACGGTCAACACCACGGTGCGATTGCCCGATGACATCCAGGGCCAATTTTATATTTTGGTTTATGTGGACTCGCCCTATGGTCCGGACCGTAATCTCTCCCGCGCCCTGCCATATCCCACCGCCACCGGCGCCACCCGAATTGAGGGGCCATTGCCTGCCACCGAATGGAACCTGATGGCCAATGTCAAGGAATTCCACCTGGAGGCCAACAACATCACCGCCACGCCGGTTCAGGTGACGCTCGTCAACCTGCCGGATTTGCAAGTCACTCAAGTGAACTTCAATGGCGGGCCGGATGCCGAGGCGGGGCACGCCATCACCGGCCGGCAATTCACCGTCACTTACACGGTCACCAACCTGGGCAACGGCGCGGTGCCCGACCGCCAGGGCACGTGGACCGATAATGTTTATTTGTCACGCGACAAATTCCTGGATGTGCGCAGTGACCATTTCCTGGGCAGCATGGAACATACCGGTGTGCTGAACGTTAACGGCACGTACACCGTAACCACCACTTTCTTCGTGCCACGTGGTTTGCTGGGCCCCTATTACGTCATGGTCCTGACCGATGTCACCGGCGGCTCAAGACCCTATGGCATCGTGTATGAGGGGGCCAATGAGGCCAATAACAGCAGCGCCAGCGCCATCCCCATGATCATTGATCTGGCACCGCCCACGGATCTGGTGGTGGACGAAGTCACCATCCCCGCCACCGGCGCCGCCAGCCAGCCGGTCACCATTACCTACACCGTGCGCAACGCGACGACCAACAATGAGCGCGCCAAGGGTTACTGGGCGGATGCGCTTTATCTTTCGGACGACGCCGTTTGGGATTTGGGCGATAAGCTGATTGGGCGGGTGGAACTGGAACCGGTGCCTGGTCAGCCCGGCCAGTTCCGGCCCATCTACCGTGACCTGGCGCCGGGGCAGACTTACACCGGTACCCTGACCGCCCTGCTGCCGGCGGTGCTGCCGGGGCAGTATCGCGTCATTGTGCGCACGGACATCTTTGACGACATCTACGAGGCGCAAAATAACGCGAACAACCGCCGCGCCAGCAGCGATGCCATGGCCGTAACCGTGCCACGGCTGCAATTTGGGATGCCGGCCATCGGCACGGTTGCCGCCGGCCAGGAGCTGTTATTCGAAATCGAGGCGCCGTATGGGGAAACTTTGGAGGTCAACCTGGTGGCGGCAGACAAGTCCGCGGCCAATGAATTGTATGTGCTTTACGAGGGCCTCCCCAACAGCATCCGCCACGATGCCGCCTTTGAAGGTCATTTGTGGAGTGACCAGACGGCCCGGGTGCCGCTCACCAAGGCCGGCAAATATTATATCCTGGTGCGTTGCGCCAGCGCCGCCGGACCCACGGAGGTGACCGTTTCCGCGCGGCTGTTGCCGTTTGGCATCCGCAGCGTCACGCCGGACACTGGCGGCGACAGCCGTTACGTCACGCTGGAAGTGCGCGGGGCGCGCTTTGCCGAGAACGCCATCCTCAAACTGGTGCGGCCGCAGTTTGGCGAATTTGAACCGGTCAACTACCGGGTGGTGGATGCCACCCGCATCGTGGGCGTTTTTGATTTGCGCAACGCTCCGCATGGTTTGTACGACGTCGTCGTCATCAATCCCGGCGGGCAGGTGGCGATGATGCCCTACCGGTATTTGGTGGAAACGGCCCAGCCCTTGTCGCTGACCGTGGGCATGGGCGGGCCGCATGAAATCGAATTCGGGCAGGTGGGGTGGTACGGCTTTGGCGTTTACAGCCTTACGAATGTGGATGCCCCCTATGTTCACTTCGAAATCGGCATGCCCCGCGTGGTGGATGGCGCGGGCGGCTATATCAGTTGGCCCGAGTGGGTGAGAAGCGAGATGGGCGACCCCAACTACCCCGTTGGTGATCCACTCATCTTCCGCACCAATTTGACCGGCGCTCCCAACGTGGCGGGCGTTCCGTGGGCGAGCCTGGATTCCATTTTGAACCTCAACGGCCAACTGCTGGCCAGCGGTTTCACTTTTGATTTCGTGAATCGAGGTTTCATGGCGTTGACCTTCACCGCCGACGTGCGGCCCGAAATGCGCGACGTGCTCAAGGTGAATCCCAAGGCCTTGAAGGAGCTGAAGGAAGACCCGCTGGATTTGTACAACGATTTCACCTTCAAGTTCTGGATTGCGGCGGCGGCCACACCCATGACCAGCGCGGAGTACATCACTTACCAAACGGCGGTGGCTGAACGTTACCGGCAGGCAATTTTGGCGGACCCGAACGCGCCGCAAGCCTTGGTGATGGCTGCCGCAGATGCCAATCAATGGACGGCATTGTACCTTGCTGGATTGCGCGACGCCGGCCAACTGCGGCCAGAGGACACCCCGCCGTCGGTCAATCTGTTGCCGGCTACCTCCAGCTTGATGAGCGTCATTACTGCCGGCCTGCTCGGGGTGGACACGCAAGGGCGTCTCCTCCAGGCCGGCAATCTGGTGGAGTTTTTCAACCTGGTGCGCAAATGGTACGGCCACGATGCCACGCAGGCCAGCGACCCGAATGTGTTGCCGTCGCGCCAGCAATTTGACTTGGGGCTGACGCACGAAACCCATTTTGAAACGTTCTGGGTACACGGTGGCATCTTCGATGAAGGCGGTGGCCCGGCCATCCAAACCCCCAATCTTGGCTCGTTCTTTGGCGGCACGGGCACGGTGTCAGACTTGGTCCGGATGGTGGGGCCGACGGGTTATGGCGCGGATAACTTTGTCCCGACGGCCACCTACCTGCCGTATCAAATCACTTTCCGCAACGCTTCCGATAGCACCCAAACCATCAAGCAGATACAAATCCGGCAGCAGTTGGACGAGGATTTGGATGTGCGCAGCTTCCAATTGGGGGACATTCTCCTGGGCGACATTCAGATTCACATTCCCTCGGAGCGCGGCAGTTTCAGCGGCGACTTCGATTTCACCAAAGAGCTGGGCTTCGTGGTGCGCGTGACCGCCGGGGTGGATGTGGTGAGCCGCATCGCCTTCTGGAACATCGTGGCTTTGGACCCCTTGACCGGCCTGCCGCCGACGGATCCTTCTGTGGGATTGCTCAAACCGGATGTGGACGGCAGCCAGCGCGGCGTGGTCAGTTACTTGATCAAGGATTGGCCGTCCTACACCCAGGGGATTGTCCACGAAACCGGCGTGACTCTGACAGCGGCTGCGCGGGTGGTTTTTGACAATGGCACGCCGCTGGATACCAACACCCACACCGCTACGCTGGATGTGCGTGCGCCAGTCACCAGCCTGACCGTGACGGATTTGGGCGTGGACACGCAGGACCGGCGATCCTACCGGCTGAACTTTGGCGCCCGAGATGACGCAGGCGGCTCCGGGGTCAAAGATTACACGGTTTACGTCTCGCTCGACGGCGGCGCATGGGAGGCCTGGCAGCGGCGGACGACCCAGCGCGAATTTCTCTACATCACTCCGGCCGGTGCAACGGCGCAATTCATTGTTCTGGCGGCTGATAACGCGGGCAACGTTGAAGAACCGCCCGGTGGACAGGTGGTGCCAGCCTACAATCCTGGCGTCAACCTCGGCAATCTGCCCACCGCGGCCTCGCTGGGCGCAACCGTCACCTTGCCGCTGGCCGCGCCTGTCTCCACGCCCAGCACTAATCCGCTGTTCCTCCAGGCGCTGCAACAAATTCCCGCCGGCCAATCCGTCACCCGCCCGGCGCGGTTCGCCACGGTGTTCGAGCCGTTTGTGTTGGGGGTGTTTGCTTGGGACTTTACCAATTCTGGCGCCAATATCGGGCCGCTGGGCATGGCCTTTGCCGCAGATGGCCAGACCGTGTACATAAGCGGCGGGCCCGGACGCAATCAAATCTGGAAATTCGGGCCGGGCGGCGGCAGCGCCAACGCGGCGCCGTGGGCTACGCTGCCTTTGCCCGTGTACGACATGGAATTTGACAGTCTTGGCCGCCTGTGGGCCACGACGGGAGGCGGGCCGTTGATTGAAATTGACCCGGTGTCCGGCGCCATTCTGGGGCGCTACGGCGATGGCATCACTCTCGGCCTGGCGGTGCATCCCACCAGCGGTTTGATTTACACCGCGGCCTCCAGCGGCGTGTTGATCTTCAACCCGGCCACGCGGCAGTTTGCTGGGTTCTCTTCTACGCGCGTGTATGACCTCGCCTTCGCGCCGGACGGCAGGCTGTATGGCACCACTTGGCCGGACGACGGCAATGTGGTGCGGTTTGATGCCCGGGGCAACGCGGAAATCTTCTTGATACCGGCGCAGCCCGCCAACGGCCTCGCGTTTGGCCGGCCGGGCACGCCGCTGGCCAGCCTGTTGTTCCTTAATCACGGCAGCAGCGGCACGTTGACGATGGTGGACCTGGTCAATGGGCGTTCGATTGATGTCGCTCAGGGCGGGGTGCGCGGTGACTTCTTGGCCATTAGTCCGCAGGGGCGGCTCTTCGTGACCCAGGGCGACCAGGTGCTGACCTTCTTCCCGCGCACGCCGCCGGTGGTGGTGGCCATGACGCCGGTCCCTCAGTCGCGGGTGCTGCCGGTGGTCAATCAAATCACCCTGCGATTTGACACCGAAATGCTCGACGCGGGGGCGGGGGTGGGGTCGGTCACCAACCCAGCCTATTATTCCGTGCAGCGGTTGAGCGACAGCCAGCCCGTGCAGGTTACCCGGGTGGTATATGACGCGGCCACCCGTTCGGCGGTGGTGCAATTTGAGCCGCTGCCCGAAGGGGCCTACCGCGTGAGTGTAAGCGCAGAACTGCGCAGTGCCCTGGGGGTGGCCATGACGGCGCCAGTCACCGCCGAGTTCACCGTGCTGCCCGACCTCTCGCTGGCCGTGCCCCCGGAAATCACCAACGTACGGCTCAATCTCCAGACGAACACGGTGCTGTTCGACGTGCGGGTGGTGAATCCGTTCACGTATGATTTGTTGGCACCTTACCGGCTCTATTTCACCGGCCTGGCGGGCACCACCGCCACCGTGGTAGAGGCGGACGGCATCTCTGATGAGGGCGTGCCCTACCTCGAACTGGCCGGCCCAGCCACCTTGAGCCAGGGGCAGGCCACCCAGTACCGCACGGTGCGGGTGCACAATCCCGACGGCCTGAGCTTCCAGTTGTTGTCCCGGGTTTCCATCACCGCCGCTGCCAATGCGGCGCCGGTCATTGCCAGCACGCCGGCCACCACGGCGACACGGGGCACGCCCTACACCTATCAAATCGCCGCCACCGATGCCGAGGGAGGCGCGCTGATTTTTTTGTTGGTGGCGGGGCCAGCAGGCGCTTCCTTGAATCCGGCCAGCGGCCTGCTCGCGTGGACGCCCAGTGCAGCAGCGGCGGCCGCCGAAACCTTTGAGGTGCGCGTCTTTGACTCGCGCGGGGCCTCCGCCACCCAGCGCTGGACCGTCACCGTGGCCAACGCCAACCAGGCGCCCTTCATGCTGCCCCTGGCCGATGTGACGCTCGTCGAGGGCGGCCTGTTGGAGCTGGCTGTGGGCGCAACTGACGCTGACAATGACCCGCTCTCCTTCTGGGCGGGCAACCTGCCGCCTGGCGCTGTATTCGACGCGCAAAATAACATTCTTCGCTGGCAAACCGGCGGCGACTCCGCCGGGCGTTACGAAGGCGTGACGGTGTATGTCAGCGATGGCAAGGTCACCGTCTCCCGCACCTTTACCATGGTGGTGGCCAATCTCAACCAGCCGCCAGTCATTGCACCAATCATGGACCGTATCGTGACGGAGGGCCAGTGGGTCACCTTCCCGGTGCCCGGCAGTGACGTGGATGGTGACGCCCTGAGCTATGCCTTGTTGAATCCGCCACTGGGTGCCGAGTTGAACCCGGTAACCGGCGTTTTCACCTGGCGGCCCGCCTATAACCAAAACGGAGTGTACACCCTGAACTTCCAGGCCAGTGACGGCACGGCCACCGCGGTGCGCAGTGTCATCCTGACCGTGCTGAACGTCAACGGCCCGGTCTATTTTGAACCGGTGGATCGCTGGGATATCCTGGAGGGTCAGGAGATGTCTGTAGTCCTTGCCGTGGTGGACCCAGACCATCCGATGGGCGTGGGCGCTCCGATGGCAGACGGCTCGTCAGACAATGATTTCCTGCGGCCGGACTTCATCTGGACTCATGATAACCTGCCCGCCGGCGCGGAATTCAACCCCAATACCGGCCTCTTCCGCTGGAAGCCCGGTTATCAGCAGGCGGGCACTTACAACCTGCGCTTCACTGTGACGGATGACGGTGACGGCACTAGCCAGCCCACCAGCGCCACGGTGACACTCCAAATCCGTGTGCGCGACACCAATGCCCCGCCGCAAATTCCTGCCTTGGCCAATGTGCGGCTGGCGGTGGGTGAGCGCCTGGTCATCCCCGTGACCGTTGCGGACCCTGACGGCGTGGCCGGTTTGACGCTGAGCATGGGAGGGCTGCCGGGCTTCGGCCTGCCGGCTTGGGCAACCTTTACGGATTTGGGCAATGGCCAGGGTACGCTCACGGTGGAGCCGACCCTCACGCAACAACGCGGTGATCATACCTTCACCTTGTCGGCCACCGACAACGGCAACGGCGATCCCAAGGCCGCGTTGATCGCCGTCAAATCATTCATTGTCACCGTCGTGGCGCCCAACGCCCGCCCGCAGTTTGCCCACGTGCCGGCCCAAGTGGTGGCCGTGGTGGGGCAGGCATGGACCTTGGAAGTTGCCGTAAGCGATTTGGATGAAGACCCGCTGACCTGGAGCGCCACCAACTTGCCGCCGGGCGCAACTTTCACCGGTTTGACCACTTACGGCACAGCCCGGTTGACCTGGACCCCCACCGCCGGCAACGTGGGGACGCACAACGTTACCTTGCGGGTCACGGACAGCGGCAATGGCGATGCCACGCGGGCACTGTCGGATTCCCGGAACGTGCAGATTACCGTCCGCGCTGCCAACCAGGCCCCCCTCTTGTTGCCCATCGGGGCGCGCACGGTGGCCGAGATGCAAACCTTGAGCTTTACCCTCCGCGCCGTGGATGCTGATAGCGATTTGCTGACATTCACCAGCAGCCGATTGCCGCGGGGGGCGGAATTCAATCCGGTGACCGGCCTCTTTACGTGGACGCCGTCATATGAGCAGGCGGGCGCGTATCCGATTCAGTTTGCGGTGACCGACGGTGCGGCGGTGAGCGCAGAGCAGGTGGTCATCACCGTGGCCAATACCAATCGTGCGCCCCAATTTGTCCCTATTAACGACACGCTGGCGCTGGAGAATAATACCTTGCAATTCACCGTGCTGGCCGGCGATTTGGATGGTGATACCCTGATTTATTCACTGGCGGGCGCCGTGGTGAACGGCCAGGTGGTCAACCCGCCGCGCGGCGTGATGTTTGATGCGGCCACGCGCATGCTTACCTGGACGCCCGACTTCAACCAGGCCGGCGTGTATGTGCTGCGCTTCAGTGCGCGCGATGCCGGCGGCTTGACCGCCACCGCCGATGCCCGAATTGAAGTGGTGAACGTCAATCAGATGCCAGTGGTGGACCGCATGGGCGGGCACGTCGTGCTGGTGAATCAACTCTTCCAGTTACAAGTACCGGCGCGGGATCCCGACGCCGACACTACCTTGGCTTTCACTATCGAAGGATTGCCGGAGGGTGCGGCACTCTCCGCTTCCGGCCTGCTCACTTGGACGCCACGGCCCAGCCAGGTGGGCGCCTATGACCTGCGCGTGCAGGCAAGTGACGGCGAACTGGCCGCCTACGCCAACCTGCGGCTGGTGGTCTCGGAAACGCCCATCCCGCCGACCTTGACGATTGAAATGACACCCAGCTTCGCGGTGACCCCCGGCCAGGCGGTATTCATCCACGGGCTGGCCAGCGGCATTGCCGACGTGACCTCTGTGAATCTTGCCGTCAATGGCCAGCCCATGGCGCTGGACAACTTTGGCCGGGCGCGTTTTGTGCCACTGCAAGCCGGCCAGTACACCATCACAGCCACGGCGCGGGATGTGGATGGCCAGGAATCTTCAGCCATTGCTTACTTGAAGGTGCGCGATCCCAATGACGCTGCTGCGCCTGTGGCCCGGCTGCTGCTGCCCTTGGGGCCAGTGGTGATTACCGAGCCAACTGATTTATATGGCTTGGTACGTGACCTCAACCTTGACCTCTGGACCCTTGAACTAATCATGCCGGGACTTAACCGCCCGCCAGTGCTCCTGGCCAGCGGCCGTCAGCCGGTTGAGGAAGGTTTCCTGGCTCGGTTGGATCCCGGGTTTTTCCTGAATGGCGAGTATGAACTCAGACTGACGGTCCGGGATATTTCCGGAGCGCGCACCGAGGCCAGCCGCTGGATTGAAATCCGGTCGGAAAAATATGACCTGCTGTCGCGCACCGAAAACGATGTCACGGTGTCCTTGGGCGGTCTGACCTTTGTTTTCCAGCGCAATTACAACTCGCTGACGGCCCATTGGAGCGGCTCCTTCGGCGTGGGCTGGAGTGCGCCGTTGTTGGAGACCTTTGCCATGCTTAATGTGGCCTCCACGGGCGCGGAAAATCAGGGATTGTTCAATGGCTTGCGCCAGGATACCCGTCTCTTCCTGCGCCTGCCCGATGGACGCATGGGCGGCTTCACCTTTGCCCCGGTGCGTTATCAACAGGGCGGGGTGGTGTGGTACGAACCGGCCTGGGTGGCCGATGCCGGAATTAACTGGCAACTCACCACTCCCGGAGCACTGCTGGAATTGGCCGGTGGTGTATTCTACCAGCGCGGCACTGGATTGCCGTATCATCCGGCCAATCCTCTTCTGGGGTCGGTGGCTTGGCAGTTGACCGATGCGGCAGGGCGGCTTTACCAGTACAACGCCCAGGGCCAATTGCGGGGCATCGTGGTGGGCAATCAGCGCGTGGAAGTAACCAACGCCGGCATCTTCGCGCCCAATGGCCAGCGGCTGGCCTTCCAGCGGGATGCGGCGAACCGTATCACGGCGTTGACGTTGCCGGATGGCTCACAGGTGCTTTACACTTATGATGACACCGGCCGGCTGGCGTCGGTGAACAGTCTGGCCAGCGGAGAACGCCGCTGGTTTGGTTACACCGCCGACACCGGCCTGCTCAATGTCATTATTGCCCCCGCCGGACAGCCCAGTCTGATGTTTGAATTCGGCGAGCACGGCATCATTTCCCGCGCCATGAGCCTGAGCGGCGTGGCCACCTCGCTGCGCGAGGCTCTGGCGGCGCCGTTCACCGGCAATCTGGCCGCCGGCCAAACACGATATTTTGCGGTATTGGTCAATCCCACGGAATTGTCCTCCTCAGCCTCGGGCGCGTTGATGCTGGGGGTCAGTCTGGCCGGCGCCGGCGCCCTGCTGCCGGCCTTGCCGCAAGTGACCGGCAGCCTGCCCGAAGCCGCCCAGTTGGCCACAAGCACGGCGCGTGCATTGTATACTGTGCGCGAAGCTGGGCCGGTGATTGTGGCCATCAATGCTGCCAATGGCGCGGCGGGCGCTTACACCCTGGGCTTTACCTTGCCAGGCGATTTGAACGCTGATGGACTGGTGAATGGGGCGGACAGTGTGCTGTTGGCCGCAGCGTTTGGGGCGCAGAGCGGCCAGCCCAACTACACCTTGGCAGCCGATGCCGATTGCGATGGGCGGGTGGACGCCTGGGATCGTTATTACCTCGAGCGCAATTTCGGATTTGCCGCCAATCGCGCGCCCACCGTGCAGGCTGCCACCGCCATCACTTACGCCGGCATTGGCGTGAGCGTGAACTTGGGCAACTACGCCAGCGATGCCGATGGCAACCGCCTGTGGTACCGCCTGACCAACGTAACCCACGGGACGGCGGTCCTGGGCGGCGACGGACGCACAGTCTATTTCATCCCCGAAGCCAATTACTTTGGTTCCGAGGCGGGATTTGATTTTGTGGCGGACGACGGCGCGGCGCGTTCGGCCACCGCGCGCGTTAACATTCAATTCTCAAGTGCCACGCTCGAGACGCTGGTTATCCGCGCCGTTGATGGAGTGCTCAACCTGCCTTCCAACGGCGCGGGGCGGCTGGCGGTGTATGCGCGCTTCTCAGACGGCAACGTGGTGGCCACCCCGCCGGGCTTTGTGCAATGGGAGTCCCTGAACCCGGCCGTGGCGATGGTGGACCAAACCGGTGCGGTGTGGGGCCGCGCTGAGGGCGCCGCCACCCTCCGCGCCACCCGGACCGGCACCACGCTGGCTGCGGCGGCGGCGGTGACTGTGGGGACGGTGGAGATGCCAGCGCAAGTTGAAATCTATCCGGCGGCTTATGTCCTGCCGGTGGGGGGCACGCGGCCCATCCTCTTGAATGCACGAACCGTTGCGGGTGCCTTGGAGGATTGGTCGCCTGGTGCCACCGGCACCACCTACACCAGCGGTAATTCGGCGGTGGTCACCGTCAACGCCGACGGCTTGGTGACGGCGACCGGTCTGGGCACGACTACCGTGACGGTCATCCATCAGGGCGTCCGGCGCGAGGTGGCCTTCACTGTGGCGTCCGTTGTGCCCAGCGGCTCCGTCGTAGGTCCGGCGGGTGCCATCGTGCAGAATGCTGACCAAATCAGCGTGGCCGTTCCTCCGGGCGCTTACGTGGCCGGCGCCATCGCGGTGAATTCGCTGGAGCAGGGGCAGTTGGGACTGGGATTGCCGGAAGGATTCAATTTCGTCAAGGGACTGAACTTGAGCCTGCCCACTGGCTCGCCAGGACACGTGTTAGGCTTGAGCGTGCCCACCGGGCTGGCGGCCGGCGAAAGCCTGTATGTCTTCCGTTTGGGAACCATGTTGCTGGCCGATGGCTCCACGCAAACAGCCTGGGAATTGGTGGACCTCGCCGTGGTGGGCCCGGATGGCCGGGCGGCCACCACTTCACCACCGTACGCTGGCGTGCTCGCCTCCAGCCAGTATCTATTTGCGCGCAATGAGCAGGCGCGCTGGTTCCGGCTCACCGAGTATTATGCCAACTCCAACATTGAAGTGATTACCAGCGGCCCGCAGGGTCAGCGCGCCTATTTCGTCCGGCCCAACGAATTCTATGGCGGCTTGTACCCGCTGCCGGCCAACGCGGTGGCCATCCGGGTATGGCGGTTTGCCGCCGACGGCTCGGCGCGGGATGCGCAGGGCAATGCCACGGTGGGCACGGCGGTGGTTGAGTTGCCACCGGTGGGCGGGGTCTTTGTCACGCATGTGGCCGTGCCGGACCCGAATTTCAGCGAGCAGATTCCCTACCTCAGCAGCGCCCAAATCGCCTGGACGCCCAACACCAGTGGCGTGGTCACCGGCACGGTCACCATCCATGGTCAGAACTTCGGCACCAACAAGAATGACCTGACCATCATCTTCATCCGCGATTCCCTCTTCCGCCTGGCCAATTTCGATACGGGCGGCTACCTGCCGGGCGACTTCTACCGCGTGGATGGCAGCCAGTTGACCAGTGTCACCGACCAAACCATTACCCTGGCCCTGCCCAACATTCCGGGCCTGACGCGCTACTCGATTCTGGTGGAGCGCAAATTCGAGGTCTGGCAGTGGCAGGGCGGTCGTGACCCGCAGCGGGCTTATGTGACCAAGCGCTCGCCCTTTGACCAGAAGCCGAGTGTGGCGGCGCCCAGTTATGTTTGGGTGACCAACAACACAACGAACACCGTTTCGGTGATTAATCCCTTGGCGGCCAACGGTCCCGCGGTGGTGGCCAACATCCCGGTGGGACGCGGCCCCACCGGCGTGGCGGTGACCAATGACGGACTGCTGGCGCTGGTGGTCAACACCACCGACGCCACGGTCTCCTTCATTGACACCATCACGCTGCGCGAAATTGACCTCGATCCCAACGATGCGCAACCCATCACCCGCCTGCAACTCCCGCGCGGCGGCCTGCCTTGGGATATCGCCATTCATCCGGGGCAGATGGAACAGCGGGCCTTCATCGCTGACCGGGCAGGGCCGTATATCTATGAAATTTCGACGCGCCTGCCGGGCACCACCGGCCTCTTCCATGCCTATACCATTCATCCGATTGAAGGGCCGGCGCCCCTCACCGGCCTGACTGGCATCACCGTGACCGGCACGGCGGAGAGCGCCACGCATTACCTGGTGGTCACCTCTCCGGGGCGCGCGCCGTATTATGGCGGTGACCTGGTGGTGGAGGCGGGCTATTTGTTTGCCGCGCGGCTCCCGTTGTACTCCGCTCAGGCGCTTCGCTTCCAGTCGCTCGTGCTGGGTGCCAAACCCTTTGGCGTGGCGCCGGGACGGACTCCCACCGAAGTGGGCGTGGCCATCCGTGCTCGTGACCCCGTGGGATTGACCATGGTGAACCTTGAGACCATGAGCGTCACTCGCACGGTGGCGATGGACTTTGAACCCGCCCAGCAGATTCGCCTCCGGTATTCACGCAGTGTGGATGTGGCGATGAACAACGCCTTTATCGGCGTTTATTCGGCGTTCCTCGACCCGGGCTTCCAGAATCAGTTGGTGCTGGCGCTCGGACAACAGTGGGATGCCAGCAAATACTTTGACATCAACAACATCGAGGATGTGATTTTCGTGCGGGTGGGCAGCCGCGATTACGCGCTGGTGCTCGGCAACTGCACCTTTAATGGCACGGACGACTTCACCCGCGATCCGTACCTGGGCCACGGCTCCAACATTGGCATCGTGCGCGATCCTTTCTCCGCGCAGGCCAGACTGATTGCTGCCACGCGCGAAGTGCCGCGGGCCTGGGCGGACCAGTTGACACTGGACCCGTACGGCCTGTACGTCATGGCCAGCTTCAAGGGCACCAACGAAGTGCGGTACTATGCGGTGAACGAATTGATTGCCGCGGCCGAGGCGATGGCCGCTGATTTGGGCGACAATATCCGCACCTCGGTGGATGTTTATGCGGAGAAAGAGGGGTTGCGTCTGACCAGTGGCATCCTCCGAAATGCCGCCATAGCCAAACCTACAGGCATCGCCTCCAGTCCTGCCACGGCCACCGAACTGCTGGCGTTGGACATCAACTATTATGCCAAGTACGCCGAGTTCGGCGACATGCCGGTTTTAGTGATTGAGTACCTGCTGTATGGCAAGCCACTTGACCCGCGCGAGACGCCGCTGCGGGTCACAGTGTACTCCATGCGCACGGCAGATTATGAGGACGGCACCTTTATCTCCGATGGAATGAGGTTCAGCGCCTTGCTGGTTAATGACGTGTATTACCAGCCGGGGCGGCATGAATATGTATTGCGCCTGCCGTCCGAACTGCCCGCGGGCAACAACGTCTGGTATGTCGCGCGCCTGGATGCCGATAACGTGGTGGCCGAGCTGGATGAAACCAATAACGACGTGGGCATGCAGGTGCGCAGCGGCGCCTTGGTGGCGGCTTACGACGGCAATCCCGATGTGGCCGTGTTCGGCACTTACATCCAGGGCGAGGCCTTTAACAACAAGTTCACCCTGACCCTGCATTCCAGTGTGGCGAGCAATGCGGGGACGGTCAGCATCTTCCTGGGCGGCAAGGCGGTGCCGTTTGTGGCGCGTGGCAATGGGGTGTATGAATTCACCCTGGCCATGGAAACCCTGGTGGCGGGTGAGACCCCGCTGCGCTACACCGTGCTGGACCGCCAGGCCCGCACCTTGGTGGATGAAACCACCTTCATCCAGGTGCTGCCCGTGCCGCAATGGATGGCGCCCGTGCAGACACCGGCCCGGCAGCGCAGCATTGCCTGGGACGCGTCCCTCAACGGCAGGCAGGGCGGTTACTGGTTCTTCGCGGCGGATTATCCGCTCTCTTACACCACCACCATTCCCTCCAGCGCTCCCAACTTCCTGGCCAATCGCACCATGGCCTTTGGTCTGGGCGCCCATCTGTGGATGGCCATTGGTTTGGACGGCGAAGTGAAATGGCAGGACGCCGGCCCCAGCTTGTATGTAACACTTCTGGATTTCCAGGTGGTGGATGCCAACCTGCCGGGCAGCATGTTCTTCAACATCCTGCCGGAAGGAATTGAGGAAATCACCTTCACCGGCCGCTCGTTGGATAATCACCCTGTGGCCTCCTGGCTCATGACATTGATTCCGGCCATGAAAGTGGGCGAGACGAATTTTGGCGACCTGAGCGGGCTGGCGGATTTGCTGGAGCGGGGCAGCAAGACCGAGGGCGTGCCGGAAGGCGCGGGATTGTGGGATTTGTTCCGACGAGGCGCCACCGATTACGATTCCACCGACGACGCCCGCCAGAGACTTGGCCAATGGCTGGAGCCGGTGGGGGAGCAGGAAGAATGGGAGAAGTCCCTTACGCTCAAACACAAACCGTTCAAACTCAACGAGCGCCTGGAGCTTACCGGCGGCGAGCTGAGCGTGAGCTTCAATTGGAGCCTCAAGCTGTTGTCGGTGGAAATGAGCTGGCCGCTCTACGGCCTCCCGAAGGTGGGCGCCATCAACGCCGTGATGGAAATCGAGGGCAAGCTGGGCTTCAGCCTGGGTAGTGAGATTAAGGCCGAGAACGGCGATATCAACGTGACCCCCGTGAAATTCACCGCGGAGGTTACCGGCACCTTGTCGGCGGGCGTCGAGGCGGAAGTCCTGGGCGTGGGCGCCAAGTTGTTGTTAAGCGCGGAGTTGAAAGCCTCGTTGGAGTTTGCGCCGTTCAACACGCCCATGTTCAAAATCACCTTCCCCTTCGAGCTGAAGTACAAGACCTCCTATGACTTGTTGGTCACCTCTGGTGACATCAAACCCTTGAGTGGCACACTGCTCAAGACCGAGGACTTGCTGCAATTCCCGTACGGATCCCAATGGATGCCCGCCGAGGAGCTGGTGGCGGAGGACTTGACGCGCAATGACACCTTTGGCCGCGCCGCACCGCTGGGCGTGCTCAACGGCGACACCCAGACCCGGCCAGATTTGCACACACTCTTGAGCAATTTGCGCCTGGCCAATCCCGCGGATGCCGATTATTTCAGCTTCCGCACCCTCGCTGCGGGCGGAGACGACGACGTTATCCTGCTCAACTTCGCCATGAGCAATCCCAACGTAAGGGCCGTGCTGTTGGACGGCAACGGCGCGCCTGTGGCCCTGATGACCATGGCCAGTGCCAACACGGGACGCATCGCGTTGCGAGGGCTGCCGGCGGGCTTGTACGTGCTGAGCGTGCAAACCGGCGAGAGCCTGGGGTTGAATTATGGTTTGCGGGTGCAGGCGCCGGTGGTCACCGGCCCGGCGCTGGTGGCGGAATTGACCACCACCCACGGCAGCCTCGTTCTGCCGGGCCAGACGATTGCCCTGACGTTACGTATCACCAATCATGGTCTGGCCGCCGCCCCCGCCAGCCAGGCCGCGTTGCAGTGGAGCGCCGATGCCCAATTTGAGGCCGGTGACGCCATCCTGGCTGGGCCATGGAATGTCCCCGCGCTGGCTGCAGGACAAACTTGGGAACAAGCCTTGTCGGTGACCCTCCCGGCCCGGCTGGTAGGGCCGGTGTCCCTGGGCCTGACTGCTGACCGCCGCGGGCAGGTGCCGGAGGCCATACGCGAAGATAACCTGGCGGTCATCCGATTCGAGGCTGCGCTGGCGCCGGATTCATTCGAAACCAATGATTCACCCGGTCAAGCCGCACCTCTGGGCGGACTGGTGACGAGCCGCGAATGGAGTGGTTTGACACTGCATCACTTGGGCGACCAGGATTGGTACCGCTTCCAGCTCGCCCAGACGGGCACGTCGGCGGACGTTGTCTCGGTGGCGCTGCAAGACACCTTGCAACACCTGCATGTGGCCTTGTACGACCCCGCCGGCGCGCTGGTGCGGCAGGTGGCTTCGGCAACCGATGGTTCGGTAAGGCTGTCTCTGCAGGGCCTGGCAGCGGGCGATTATTTCCTGCGCGTGTTACCCGGCGCCGCTGGCATCACCTATACCTTGAAATTGGAGAGCGCAGAGCGGACGCAACCCAATCTTGCCTTGGAAGGCGTGGCTGTGCCGGCGGAATTGCGCGTGGGCAACGGTCTCGACCATGCCACAGTGCGGGTATCCAATTTTGGGGCGGAGCCAGCCCGTTCCTTTGGCGTGGCGGTGGTTTTGGTGGACGGCGGCACTGAACGCGAGCTGGCACGCGCCGGGGTGGACATTCTGGCGGCGGGTCAGACTTTGGAATTGAACCTGCCCTTGCGCTTGGATGGCAGTTGGAGCCTGGGCAGCAACCTGCAATTGCGGGTCATGGTGGATGATGCAGCGGTAGTGGCGGAGTTGAATGAAAGCGACAATGCGCGCACCCTTGCCATTGCGGTCGCCCGCAACCAAGACCCGCAGGAGGCCCAGGAAACCGGCGCCGAAGGCTGGCTGGATTTGGGGGTGATTCGCGGGACGCAATCTACCACTGGCCGCAACCTGCACAGTGCAATGGACGTGGATATGATGCGCTTCCGCATGCTGGCCACCGGCACCGCGGCGGATGCCATTACCTTGGCCTTTAATGCGAGCACCAGTGGCATGATGGCGATGTTGCTCGACAGCAACCTGCAATTTGTGGCGCTGGCCTCCGAAGTGACTCCTGGCACGCTGCGCCTGAGCCTCGAAGGCCGCCCGTCAGGGGCTTATTACTTGGTCGTCAATGGTGCCTCGGCCCCGTTGCCCTACACCGTGCAATGGCAGACCCCCAATCCTTCCGGGGCCAACGTCGCCTGGGAAAGCTTGGACATCAACCGCTATTACATCACCGGCAACGTCACCATAACCGGGCGTCTGGCCAACTTCGGTGACGCCCCCACAGGGCCATTCAAAATCCGGTATTATGCTTCCACAGATGCCGTGATTGACCCAAACAACGACACTCCGCTGACCGGCCTGCTTTCCGTGGACAGCTTGGCGGCCGGACAATATTGGACGGATGCCCGCGAGCTGGATTTGAGCGCACTGCCGCCGGGCAAATACTATATTGGCCTTTATCTGGACCCGGTGGGGGTGCTGACCGAAACCAGCCGGGCGGACAATATCGCAGTGATAGCGGTGGAGCGTGTGGCGGCGGCGGGGAATCCATGAGGGCGCCCAATCATCATCTTTTGTGCGAGCAAAAAAATGCCAGTCTGAAATGCTGGCAGCGGCCATGGGCATTCATGGGACTGTTATGGATGGCCCTGGTCGGCTCTGCGGCGGCAGGGGTGTTGTTGAACGCCGAGTTTTCCGTAACCAATGCCCAGAGTCCCCTCTATGGATGGACGGCTCCCTTCAGTGTGACCATCACCAATAACCGGGCGGTCCTGGCGGAAGATGGTATTCATCTGCCAGTGCGCTTGCAGCAGCCGTTTGACCTGGCTCCCGGTGTCACCCAGCTTCGCCTCACGTTTGAGAGCTGGCAATTGGCCACCAATGCTGCCGGACAGCCACCGGACACTTTTCAAGTTTCTCTGCTCCGCACCAATCTGGAGCCGTTGGTGGCGCCCACCGGCCAGGCGGAGTCCGCGGCGTTCTTCAGTGTCCAGCAAAATGGCCAGGTTTTTTTTGGTCCCGGCGTGAGTGTTCCCGGCGCCGCCACCAGTGGCGTGGTCTGGACACCCCAGTTTCCCCTGACCATCAGTGTCAACATCACCAACATCACCTCGTCCACGCCTGCCGTGTTAATCTTTGATCTGGTGGGCTTTGAACGCGCCGCCAGCCGCGTGGTGCTGCAACGAGTGCGATTGGTGGGTTGGGAGCCGTTGGGCGGGCCGGATGCCGCCACCTTGGCGCAGGACACTTCGGCCACATTAAACCTTTTGACCAATGACCTTTCGCGCACGGGGCGGCCATTGGTCCCGGCTTCGTGGCGATTGGAAACGCCGCCTGCCCAGGGCACCTTGCAATACAACTCCCAGACTGGGATGGCCATTTATCAGCCGGCCGCAGGGTATGTCGGCAGCGATGTCTTTGCTTATTCCATCGCCGATGAAGCCGGGCATCGCTCCGACCCCGTGCCGGTCACTTTGACCATCACCCCGGTTTCCCAAGACCCCAAGGATGCCTGGCGCCGGCAATACTTCGCGCCGTCAGACCTGGCCAACCCCGCCAAGGAGGCCACCTTATGGGGCGATCAAGCTGACCCCGACGGCGATGGGAGAAATAATTTGCAGGAATACGTCGCCGGCACCCTGCCCACCAATGCAGCCTCGAAGCTGGAATTTATCATCGAGCGCCATCAGAATGGCACGCGGTTGCGCCTCACCCCTCGTGCCGACGGGCGCATGTACACCGTAATGGCAGCCACCCGACCGCAAGGGCCTTACACCCCCCTGGTCAATCCTCAGGTGCAAACCAACGGCAATCAGTTGCTCATCACTGACCCTGCCGGGGGCGCCGGGCCGAGATTTTACCGCCTCCAGCTCATGCTTTGGCCCTCGCCGGAAATGCTGGCCTGGCGGCAGCAATATTTCACGGCGGCAGATTTGGCCAACCCTGCCAAAGAAGCCACGGTATGGGGCGACCAAGCCGACCCCGACGGCGATGGCCGCAATAACTTGCAGGAATACGTCGCTGGTACGGTGCCCACCAATGCCGCCTCCTGTTTGCAATTCAGCATTGAACGCGGAACCACCGAGGTGCGGTTGCGGGTGACGCCTCGCAGGGAGGGCCGCACTTACGTGGCGCTGGTCAGCAGCAGCCCCTTGGGGCCATTCGTTCCCCTGACCAACGCTGTAATACAGTTCGGCGTCAACGACCTGATCATCACCGATCCCACTCCCGGCCGCGGCCCGCGTTACTATCAAGTCCAAGTTTTCCTCTCGCCTCCTGCCGGTCTCAGCGCCTGGAGGCAGCAATACTTCTCCGCCGCGGACCTGGCCAGCCCTGCCAAAGAAGGCACGGTATGGGGAGACCAGGCCGACCCGGACGGCGATGGCCGCAGCAACTTGCAAGAGTATGTGGCAGGCACCGTGCCCACCAACGCGGCCTCGCGGTTGGTTTTTAGCGTGGAGCGCGGCATCGGAGCAGTGCGTTTCCGCATTACGCCGCGGGTGGAAGGACGCATCTATACTGTGCTCGTCAGCAGCAATTTATCAGGGCCTTACACTCCGCTGACCAACCCGCAAACCCAAATGATTGGGAATGACCTCATTCTTACGGACCCGGCCCCTTTGACTGGCGGCACCCGGTTTTACCGGCTGTCAATTACCTTGCCGTAGGCGCGTCTTAAGCGGGCATCAAGGGCGGGCTATCAAACCTTTTCCAGTTTCTCATACACCACCATGTCACCCTCGCGGCGCAAGTCTTCAGGGTGATAGCGGGGGATGGGAAACTCGGCCTGCTTGAATTTCACGGGCGCTGTCTTTTTATCCACCAGCCCCAGCGCCACGGCCACCCCAAAGATGATGGCTTCCGGGCGGGGTGGACAGCCGGGGATGTAGTACTGCACGGGCACGATTTTTTCCACCGGCCCAAGCACGTTATAGGCATCGTGCCAGATGCCCCCACCGCAGGCGCAGGAGCCAATGGCAAACACCAGCTTGGGCGCCGGCATGGCATCATAGGCGCGCTTCAAGGCCCGGGCAGTGCTGCGCATGGCCGGTCCCTGGCAGAGCATGACATCGGCATGGCGTGGCGAGCCGACCAGCTTGATGCCGAAGCGTTCGGCGTCGTAATACGGCGTCAGGGCGTTGAGCACCTCAATGTCACAGCCATTGCAGCCGCCGCTGTTGGCGTGGTACACCCACAGCGACCGCCCGAACATCTTTTGGCACAATTCTTTCAGCATGGTGGCTTTCCTCCCCACGTGGCTAATCCAGCTCAAGGTCAATATCCCCGGCCACCTGGTCTTTTTCCAAGTAGGCCTTGGAGCGGAATATCCAACGGTCATGGGCCAGGTCATCAAAGCGGTAACCCTTGAGTTTTAATTGCTCCAGGGGGGTGGGCTCCTTGAAGCAACGGCCGCAGCGCTGGCAGGTGCTCATGAACAATTCCAGCGTTTGTTGAAGGTCCGCGATGCTGGGGGTGGCCGTCTCGAAATCCTTGCTCATGGTGATGGCTTTTTCCGGGCATAAATCGGCACACCGCCCGCAATAGGTGCAGCGGCGTCCGAGGTATTTGAGAATGCGAATCTCCTGGCATACATCAAACACCAAGATTTCCCGCGCGGGACAGTTGTTGGCGCACCCCGCGCAGCCGATGCAGCGGTTGGCGTCGAAAATGGGCCGCCCCCTGAATCGCGGTGGCACGGGCTGTGGCCGGGCAGGGTAGGGGAGCGTGACGCGCCCGGCCTTCAGGCAGAGATACGCTTCTTTTAGTTTACTCAAGGCACTCATGGCAGGTGCGGGTTAATAACCATTGGACGCCAAAACCAGGGCCACCAGGGCCACTCCCAAAAGGATGACGTAATAACGCAGGGCCTGGTCTATCCGGTAACGGGCATGGGTGGCCGCCACCAGGGTGACCAACAACACCAGAACCCCCACTTTCAGCCAGAACAGGGGCACGCTGCAGTACCACGGCAAGCCCGCGCCCCACGGCACAAACAATGCTACAAACAAGGCGCCGTACAACACCAGCTTGGCCATCTGGGCGTACTTGAACAACGCCAGCTTCGGGCCGGAATATTCCACCAGCGGCCCTTCCATGATTTCGGTCTCCGCCTCGGAAATGTCAAACGGCACACGCTGCACAAAAGCCTGGAATGATAGCAGCATGATGCCGAGCATGAGAATGCCGCTCCACGGAAACCCGGCGGCGGCATAAACCGAACCCGACAGCACGGCCTCGAGCCGCAACGTGCCGGTGTGCACGGCCCCAATCACCAGAGCCACGGCAAACAGCGGCTCCAGCGTGATGACCGTCATCATTTCACGGCTGATGCCCAACAGCGAATACGTGCTCCCTGCGGCCAGACCGGCGAGCAGTGTAGAAATCGCGCAAAGCCCCAGCAGGTAAATCAACAAAATCGCATCGCCCGCCGGGCTTAATGGCGGCGCGTAACCCATTGGCACCATCCAGGCCACGGTGAGCACCGCTCCCAGCGATAGATAAGCCGCCAGGCGCTGCATCCAAGGGGACTCGCCCGATTCAATGTCTTCCTTGCCCAGCAGCTTGAGCAAGTCGAAATAAGGCTGCCACAAGGGCGGCCCCTGGCGGGATTGAATGACGGCCGTCACCTTGCGCAGGATGCCCTCAAACAATGGCGCCAGGAGCAGCACCGCCAGCACATTGGCCAGGCCGCCGGCGAATATTTTGAGAAAGGTCATTACGCTCATGCGATTAAAGCTGCAATTAAGTTCATGCCCCGTTCCTCGGCATCAGGTTTTGCGCCGCGCCAGGCGCACCAGCTCCTCCTGGGACCAGACGTGGGTTTGTTGATTCCGGATGTCCACCACTTCCAGCCGGTCCGTGCAGGAGAAACACGGGTCAATGCTGCCCAGCGAAATGGTCATGTCCGCCAGTTGCTGGTCTTTAATCATGGCCGGAATGCCCTGCAGGTTTTGATACGTCGGCGCGCGCACGCGCCAGCGGCGGGGCCGGTTGTTTTCGCCGGTGATGACAAAATGGTGGGACTCCCCGCGCGGCGCCTCCACGGAGGACATGCCGAAGCGTCCCGGCGGCAGCTCATCTTTGATCTCAGCCTGGAGGGGGCCCGGCTCCATTTTGTCGAGGCATTGGCGAATGATTTTGATGGATTCAAAAACCTCCTTCATCCGCACCACCACGCGAGACCAGACATCGCCGCCATGCTCGACAATCACTTCAAACTCCACCCGGTCATAAGCCGCATAGGGATGGTCCCGCCGACAATCCATGGCCACGCCGGCGGCCCGCGCCACGGGCCCGATGAGGGCCGCATTTTTCACCAGTTCGGGCGTGGCAATGCCCACACCGCGGGTGCGGCGTTGTAAATTGCGGTCGCGACTGACCGCCGCCACCACCGCCTGCCATTCGGCTTCCAGCTTGTCGAGCACCTGGCGCAGGCCCGTCCTCAGTTCAGGGGTGATTTCCCAGCGCACGCCGCCGATGACGCAGAGGGAATAAGTTTTGCGGTTGCCGCTGATTTGCTCGGCCATCCACATGACCGGCTCGCGGATGCGAAAGGCCTGCATGAACAGGGTGTCGAATCCCACAATATGACAGGCCAGCCCCACCCAGAGCAGATGGCTGTGCAGGCGCTCCAGCTCCAGCATGATGGTGCGGATGTATTCCGCCCGGGGAGGCACCACAATGGCTGCCGCGTTTTCCACCGCCTGCGCGTAAGCCACGTTGTGCACGCAGCCGCAAATCCCGCAGATGCGCTCGGCCATCATCGGGATGTCATTGTAGCCCAGGACGGTTTCCGCCAGTTTTTCAATGCCCCGATGCGCCATGAAACCGCGATACTCACAACCGCGCACTGTTTCCCCCTCCACGTACAAGCGGAAATGCGTGGGCTCATCCAGCGTGGGATGGAAAGGCCCAAAGGGCACCACCACGCAGCCTTCCGGCGGTGCCTCAAATTGAAAGTCGCGATTCTCGTCGTAATCCGGCGGGCAGAAATCGTGCGGCACATCCTTGCGCAGCGGATGCACCCCCTCGGGCCAGCCGTCCGGCAGCACCAGCCGTTTGGGGTAGCGGTGTCCCACCGGTTCAATGCCCACCAAATCACGGAATTCGCGTTCGGCCCAGTTGGCGGGCGGCACCACTTCGGTAATGCTGGGCACCTGGGGCCGGCCACCGTTGGCGTTCACTTCGGTCAACACACTGCACAGCACATGCCGGGCATCGAAGGCAAAATTGTGCGCCACCAAAAACTTGCCGGAATAGGGCCGGTCATCCGCCCCAATGCTGATGATGTAACGGGCATCGAGGTCACGAAAGATGAATTGGCAGACGTCCTTGAGCGCTTCCGGCGTCACGAACACATACAAGCGGTCTAACCCCGCCACATTGGCGCGCGGGAGAGCGGCGCCGAAGCGCTGTTTCAACTGGTGAAGAATGTCGCGTGATGCCATGCCGGTCAGGTGTTTTTGGGCGCCGTAGAAATGTCGGGAGTGGAACGATTTTCCGCCGGGCGCAGCCAGCGCCCCAGCGGTTGAAAGAAATGCCTAGCCTGGTAGCGGTTGGCCTCGTGCGAAACGGAATAACCGCACAACCAGGGCGCCGCCTGTCGGCGCGCGGCCTGGCCCAGTTTGCCCAGTCCGCGTGCCAACAGCAGCATCAAAGCCAGCGTGCCCGCCAAAGCCAGAGGCGTCCATACGGCTTGGGCATCCCCGGCCATCATGCCTCCTGCCAGGCTTCCTCCTAGAGGGGTAGTCTCGGCCAGGATAATCCCCAGCCCCTGGCGGCTTTGTTGCAGCCCCAGTTCGATGGCGCGAAAGCCCAGGTAGGGCATCAAACCCAGCACAATGCACCACGCAGCCAGCCAAAGCTTGGGCGCCAGTTGCAGCGGCCCGGGCTCCAGGGAAGATGACACGGCCAGTTTCTCTTTCACCAGAACACTGGTGCGCGAGAGAAAAGCCGCCCCGTAAAAGCGGATGAACACCGCCAGCGTCAAACCGCTGGTGAATATCGCCAGCAGGGCACAGACCGGCAGCAACCACGATTGGGAGCCGCCTTGGATGGCCGCGCTATACAGTCCCCATTTGCTGGCAAAGCCACTGGTCAGCGGGGCACCCACAATCGAGATGACCCCCACTAGCGCGCACAAGGCCGTCCAGGGCATCGGCCGCAACAGGCCGCCGAGGCGATTCAAATCCTGGGTGCCGGTCGTCGTCAGCAGGGTGCCGGCGTTCAAGAAGAGCAGGCTCTTGAAAACTCCATGATTGAGCAGGTGAAACAGGCAGCCGTACAAGGCCAGCGCGGCCACTCCGGCCAGCGGCGTGGGGAGCAACAAAACACACGTGCCCAACCCCAGCAATATATAGCCCACCTGCCCGATGCTGCTGTAGGCCAGCAGACGTTTGGTTTGGGTTTGGCGCAGCGCCTGTGCGGTGCCAATCGTCAAGGTCGCCGTGCCCAGCAGCGTCAATATCCAGCCCCACGACGAGAGTGGGAAAGGTTTGGCGCCCTTGATGACACCGGGCGGCAGAAGCCACAGAAAATAGCGCAACAAACCATACACCCCCGTTTTAATCATCACGCCGGAAAGCATGGCGCTCACGGGCGAGGGAGCGGACGAGTGGGCATCCGGCAACCAAATCCTCCCGAAAGGCCACATGCCGGCCTTGATGCCAAAACCGATGAGAAACAACGCCAACGCCATGCCCACCCGCCCGGGGTGGGCGGCCAGCATTTCCGGCAGACGATGGCTGATGGCATCGAAATCATAGCGTGCCAGGGTTTCCCCATGGACCTGGGTGCCGCCCGAAGCCACCAGGCCGGCCCCCAGCATCGTGATGAAACAGGCAGCCTGCATGAGCCACATGTATTTGCGGGCGGCTTGCAGACAGGATTCCTTCTCCCGCTCAAATCGGATTAATGCCCAGGAGGTCCAGGTCATGAGCTGCCAGAAGATGAAGAAAAAGAACATCGCATCGGTGGTGGTGACCAGGCCCGTCATGCCCGCGAGAAAGAGCAGGAAGTTGGGATAGTAACGCCCCACGTTATGGTGCGGATAATGCCGTAAATAGGCCATGGAATAAAACGCCGCCGCCGGGGCTATCGTGGCGATGAGTAACAGGAAAATTGCGCTCAGGCCATCCACATAAATGCGCAAGGCAAAACCGTGGGAATAAAACGCCAGATAGGTTACCGCGTGGTCGGGAGTCTCCGAAGCCCACAAAACCTTGAACGCGGCATAAAACATCAACACCGAGGCGGCTCCCGTGGTGAACCATGCCACCCAACCCGCCGCTGCCCGGCGTGACTGCAGCAGCCAACAAATCAGGGCCCCCAGGCCAAGGCCTGCCAGGGCGTAGATGACCGCATGAGGAGCCGTAAACATTATTCAGACTTTTCCGGTTTGGCTGGTGGGTTGCCGGGATGCCCGCCCAACCAGCGAAAATGTTTTTTCACTTCGCTGTAATAATGATGCGCGCTGAAACGGGCATCCTCCGTTTCGCGCACATAACCGCACAACCAGGGGGCATCTGCCCGGCGAGTTGCCTGTCCCAGCCGGGACAACCCCCAGGCCAGGCCGACCATGACGGCCAAAACCACCGCCAAGGCCAGCGGGGCAAACCGGCCTTCGCCCATTAAAATATCCACTCCTGCCCACTCGCTCGATTGCAGTGGGGTGGCATGAGCAAAGATTTCGCCCAGTCCTTGCTGGCTGGCATGGAGAGCCGCTTGGAATAATTGCACGGCCAGCGCGGGCACCAGCCCCAGCAACAAGCATAAAAAGGCGAGGAACACCATCGGCACACGCATCAGAGCATGATGGCCAAAGTGCTGGCCGGCCGGCAGTTGTGCCGCAATCCACTCGCTACGGCGGCCCAGAAAGGCGCTGCCGAAAAATTTGACAAAGGAGGCCAGCGTCAGCGCGCTGGTCAGGATGGCCAGAACTCCCAGCAACGGCAGGTAATTGACATAAGCTCCCCCTTCAATTGTAGCGGTGTAAATGCTCCATTTGCTGGCAAAACCGTTGAACAATGGCACCCCCGAAATGCTGAGTGAGGCCACCAGCGCCGTGATGGCGGTCACCGGCATCAGGCGCAACAAGCCGCCCATGCGATTGAGGTCTTGGGTGCCAGTGGCGGCCAACAGGGAACCGGCATTGAGAAACAACAAGCTTTTGAAGAGACCGTGATTAACCGTGTGAAACAGCGCGCCAACAAAAGCCAGCGCTGCCAGCGCATCCGCCGCCGGGTCCTGGGCGCTCAAAAAGGCCATGGCGGCCCCCAGCGCCAGAAGGATGTAGCCCACCTGGCCAATGCTGTGAAAGGCCAGCAGCCGTTTGGTTTGTTCTTGTTTGAGCGCTTGCAGCGTGCCGGTGAGCAGAGTCAAGGCCCCCAGCCACGCCAGCGCCATGCCCCACCCGGCAAGGGGAGAGAGGTTGCGCGCCTCCAACGGCGCCAGCCAGAGGAAATAACGCATCAGTCCATACACACCGGTCTTAATCATGACGCCAGAAAGCAGGGCGCTGACCGGAGACGGAGCAGCAGGATGCGCGTCGGGCAGCCAGAACTGGCCAAACGGCCACATGCCGGCCTTGATGCCGAAGCCCGCCAGAAACAAGGCCAGCGAGGCGGACACCATCCACGGCTTGTCCGTCAACAACAACGGAAATTGCGCATGGAGCGCCTCGAAATCATAACGATCCAACGGGCTGGCCCCTGTAATTACCGCTCCTCCGGCCAATAGTTCAGCCCCAATCATCGTGAGAGCACAGGCGATTTGCATCATCCATAAATACCGGCGGGCGGCCCGGCAATTCTCCGGTTTCTTGTGCTCAAAACGCACCAGTGAATAGGAGGTCAGCGTCATCACCTGCCAGAAGATGAAAAAGAAAAACATGGCGTCTGTGGTGGTCACCAAACCGATCATCCCCGCCAGAAACATGAGCAAATTCGCATAATAATGGCCGGCGTTGTATTCAGCGTAGTGCCGCATATACGGCAGCGAGAAAAGCGCGGCCGGCACGGCAATCACGGCGATGAGCAAGAGAAATATGGCGCTCAGGCCATCCACATAAATGCGCAGTGCAAAGTATTTCCAAAGCGGCAGCGTAAGCACGCGATAGGGTCCTTCGGAGAGGACGAGGGCGCTGCCCCAAAGAATGGCCGCCGCCGTCAGCACCACCGCCACCATCGCCACCCCGCCCGCCACACGCGGCCACCGGCCGGTGAACAAAGCCAGGGCAGCGCCGAGCGCGCAAGCAATCAGCGCGGCCAATACGGCGTATTCAGGGGTAATCGTCATCGCCTCATTTGGCCATGCCCGGCGGGGCGGGCTGGATAATTTCCTGCAACAGGCAGGCCAGCGCCTGCACCGTCTGCTCCATCACCTCTGATAGCGCTGTCCCGTTCAAGTTCAAGGGCTGCATGCCCAGCAGCCAAACTTGCGTGCCCCGATCCAGCTCCAACATCCGTGCCAGCGTGCCCAAAGACAGTTTGTGCGTGGACACCTGGGGGAAACGGCTCTGAATTTCGCGCCCGCCAAGCAGCACGACGGAGCCGGGCGCCCCCCCAAAATCCACCGCATCCAGAAAAAGCAGGCGCTCGAATCCCAGCCGCGCCAGGGACGGGGCGGTTTGCTCCGGGGTCACGCCAGCCACAAAAACATTGGCACAGCCGGCAGCCAGCAAACGCTCCGCCAGCCGCACGCCCGCTCCGTCATCGCCGTGGTCAGGGTTGCCCACCCCCACGACGGCAGTATGCCCGCGCAGGACCGCTTCCATGGCTGAGCGCAAATGTTGCATCAAATGTCTTCTCCGAGCTTTTTGATTTGCCGGTAAGTGAACACCGGGCCGTCCATGCACACGTAGGCCACGCCAATGCAGCAGTGGCCGCATTTGCCCACCCCGCACTTCATATAGCGCTCCAAGGTGGAGACAATATCCGTGTCTTTGAACCCCATTTCCAGCAGGTCCTTGATGACGAATCGAAACATCACCGGCGGGCCGCAGACAAAAGCCGTGGTGTTTTCCGTGGGCACGGTGACGCCCGGCTTGCGAAACAGGCTGCCCACCACCCCGGTATGCCCCTGCCAGCCGTTATCCGCGCGGTCCACCGTCAAGTGACACTCAAAGCCGCCCGCCTTTTCCCATTCATGCAGCAGGGGGCGGTACAGCAACTCCTTGGGCGTTTTGGCCCCATAGAATATTTGAATTTTCCCAAACTTCTCCCGGTGCGCCAGCGCATAGACAATGCACGAGCGCAGAGGAATCAAGCCGATGCCCCCCGCCACAAACACCAGGTTGCGTCCCGCATATTGCTCCATGGGGAAGCCGTTGCCATACGGCCCCCGCACGCCAAAAACGTCTCCCGGCTGCAACTGGTGCAGGGCTT
The DNA here is from genome assembly GCF_024832785.1 of Fontisphaera persica. GTDB lineage: Bacteria > Verrucomicrobiota > Verrucomicrobiia > Limisphaerales > Fontisphaeraceae > Fontisphaera > Fontisphaera persica. The sequence goes on along the minus strand of NZ_CP116615.1, from coordinate 1,721,379 downwards.
CCGTGGCGCGACCCACGCGGCGCACGGTGAAAAACACCTCCTTCTCCGTGGGACTGGGGGGCAGGGAAGCCGGGAATTCGCCGGCCCCAAAGATGGAAACCTGCGCAAACTGGCCCGGTTTGAATCCCTCAAAGGCTTTTTGGTCTGCCGGGTCCAGGAACCGCCAGAAAAAAGTGCGCACTTCGTCAATCTCGTCCACGACGCGCTCCAGGCGGGCGAGCTTGGGCAGGTAAATGTTGTCAGCGGGCGTTGGATTCATGGGCCAAATACTCTGTCGTCGCACGCCGGATCATCTCAATGGTGCTGGGCATTCCCACATCGCCGTGGCAAACCTCGGCGCACCGGCCGCAGCCCACGCAGGCCATGGAAAGCTCGCGCTGGATGAAGTAGTGCGCCAGTTTACGGAAAAAACGCCGATTGCGCCGGTCATGCACGGCCTTGCGGGGATTGTGCCCGCCAGCCATGCGGGTGAACCCGTACAAAGCGCAGGCGTCCCACAGACGCACGCGCTCAAATTCATTGGGGCCGGTGGGGCGGTCGGTGACGGTAAAACAGGTGCAGGCGGGACAGACATACGTGCAACCGCCGCATTCCAGACAGCGGCTGCCAATTTCCGCCCAGGTTTTCTCCAGCACCTTTTCCTGGCTAATATACCGCACGGTGGCGCTGAACCAGCCGGTGGTGGCTTTGAAATTGTGCCGCACCTCGCTTAAAATTTTGCGCCGCCGCTCCACATGCTCCGGCGTGGCTTTCCGGAAAAACGGCTGGTCAAACAAACTTTCTCCGGCCGCGCTCCCCGCCACGGCCAGGTATTCCCCGTGGCCAATATCCATCAGTTGCAAGTCGAAATGCGCCTTGGCCGCCGGCCCGGTATCCGTACAGAGACAATAACACTCATCATTGATGTCCACCTGGGGATCCGTGCACACCACATTGACGAGAAACAAATGAGCGCGCCGGCGGGCGTAATAGGGATCTTTGAAATCTCGCCCCAGATAAAACCGGTCCAGATGATGAATCCCCGCCACGTCACAGGAGCGAATGCCGAAGATTGCGCGTTTCTTCTCATCGTAAGTGGACTGGACTTCGTAGCTGCCATCCGCCTTGCGGATGCGAAACATTTGCTCAATGTGCGGCAGCACGTAGCGTTTGGGCGGGTAGTAAGGATTGGGAATGTGCAACTGAATCCGGTCGCGATTTTCGTCCGTCACCGTGTCAAAATACGTATCACGCCCGCGCCCATAAAAAGGCGCCATGACCTCGTGGTCGCGCCGGAGCACGTCCACAATTTTTATCACATCGTCGCTGGCAATCAGACGGGCGCGCATATCACATCTTCTCCAGTCTCACAAAGAGAGGTTTGGTGCGGCTCACCGCCTCGAAAGCTCCCTCCCCTGTGATTTGGCGCATCACTTCCTTGACGAAAAACGGCACGTAAATGGTCCCGCTGCGAACTTCGGGAGTCACACGCACCGTGGTGGTGGAGGCCCCGTGGGCGGCCACCAGACGAATGCGCGCCCCATCCCGGATGCCCCACTGACGCGCATCCTCATCATTCACTTCCACAAAACCCTCCGGATAGTCCAGCAACAACACGCGCAATTCCCGCTTGAGTGTCTCGCTGTGTTTGACCAGCACATTCTGGTGCCAGTAATAGAGGCTGCTGCCAAAAATTACCGCCAGCGGAAACTCTGGCGTCGGCCCAAAGGTTGCAGCCGGCCGCGGCACCGGCATGAAGCGGAACTGGGGCCGGGACTGCAGTTTTTCAAACAACCGCGGCGTGCCCAAGGGCTGCTCTGTCGTGCAGGGCCAGGCCCGCCCATATTCGCGCCCCAGGTTTTCATGGCTGGCCCCGCTGTAAAAAGGCACCACGCGCGTGATTTCTTCCATCACCGCCGCGCTGTCAGCATACCGCCACCCAGCCCCCAAGGCGTTGGCCATTTCCATCAACTGCTGCCATGCCGGACGGGGGCCTTCGGGTGGCTGAATGACCTGCCGGGCCAGTTGAATGCGCCGGTCAGTGCTTGTAAAGGTGACCTGTTCCTCGCCAAAGGCCACGGTGGGCAAAACCACGTGGGCATATTCAGCGGTGGAAGTCATGAACAAGTGCTGGGCCACCACCAGCTCCATCTCGCGCAAGGCCCGCCCCGCATCACAAAAGACGGCCGTGTTCACCGGGTCATAGCGCAAAAGCCAAATCCCTTTGAGTTTTTTCTGCGGGTTTTCCAGGGCTTCCTGGGCGCCCACCCCCGGCTGCGCAGGCAAGCTGACCCCCCAAAGCCGCTCCAGCCGCTGCCGAGCCTGCGCATCGTCCACTTTTCCGTAGCCGGGAAGGCGGTCCGGCAGCAAGCCCAGGTCACAAACTCCTTGAAGATTGTTGTGTTCGTTTAAGGGATACAGGCCACTACCTGGTTTTCCCAGATTGCCTGTTAATAGGGCCAGATTCACCAGCGCCCGAATGCTGCCCTTGCCCCGGGCGGCCACCCCTGTGGAATAGAGTATCGCTGCCGCCGGGGCGGTGGCGTAAGCGATGGCCGCGCGCTCAATATCAGCCGCCGGGACCCCGCAACTTTCGGCCACCGACACGAGGTCATAGGCTTGGATTTCCTTCAGAAACTCCTCGTAATGCGTGCAATGCGCCTTGATAAAAGGCAGATTCATCAACCCGCGGTCCACAATGACCTTGGCCATGGCGCCATAAAGCGCCACCCGATAGCCGGGACGCAGTTGCAGATGGAGGTCTGCCGTCTCGGCTACCCGCTGCCGTCGCGCATCAATGACAATCACCGTTGCTCCCCGGAGCTTGGCCCGCATCACCCATCCCCCAATGGTTGGCAGTTGCATCCCCAAATCCACCCCGTCCACCACGATGACGCCACTCTCCCACAAATCACCGATGGGGTTGGTGCTGGCCGGCACGCCCAGCATTTCGCACAACGTATCCACGCTGTTGTTGCAATACACGCCGGTGCCGTGTTCCAAATTATTGGTGCCAATCACCGCCCGCGCCAGTTTTTGCAACAAGTAGCTTTCCTCATTGGAACAACGCGGGCTGTTGTAAAAACCCAGGGCGTCCGGCCCATAACGCGCCTTGATTTCCGTTATTTTCCGCGCAATGTACGCGTACGCCTCTTCCCAGGTGACTTCGGCGAACTGGCCATTTTTCCGTAATAAAGGATGCTTGAGGCGATCCGGAGAGCTGGCGACTTCATGCACATTCCATCCCCGCACGCAGATGCGCCCCCGGTTCGATGGATGGGACATGCTGGGATAAACACCGGTAATGCGATTCCCTTGGGATTCCAGGTAAATCCCGCAGCCCACCCCGCAAAAAGTGCATGTTGTCAGCGTATGCGCCATGTCCTTGCCCTGCAGGCCACTTCGCCGGAGGGACATACCTCACCCTTGCCGGCTTATTCATCATGTTGATAATAAGCCTGCCTTAAATAAGGTTGTTGTCTAGCATTAAAAAACTAATTCAACGCCCGCCTCTCGGCTAAACGTGGATTGCCAAATCTTAATGGTTTTTTGTTCTAATCCCTCCTTTACCATCGCCTGAACTGCAATATCTGCCAGCCAGGCTGGTGCTTCTTCCAAGCGCCACCGCTGGCTTGCCGCCATGCCCTTTTCTTGCCCGGTACTGGCTCTGATGATACCCTGAACTGTGATGTTAAGTCAGCCAGTCGGGGCGAAGAGAATCCTTGCCCAAACCGGGAAGGGCTGGGGCGCGCCGTGTCGCCCCTCATCCCTTTTGGCCATGCTGGCTGGCTTGCTGGTGGTCCTTGGCCGAATAGCTTCGCTTGCGGCGCCAGCTCCGCCGCAGGGATGGATGGAATTGCGCACGCCCTTTTTACGCGCTTTTTCCAACGTTTCCACTCAGGAATTAATGGCGGTGGTGGGGCGCATTGAGCTTTTCCGCCATCATTATGGTGCTCTGGCGGGCGCCGAAGCGGTGGCTGCTTCCCCGATTTTTCTCTACGTCTTTCGTAATGACCGGGAATTCACCCCTTTCAAACCTTTGTACGAGGGCAAACCCAAAGCGGTGAGTGGTTATTTTACGCGGGCGATGGAGGCCAATTGGATGGCCTTGGATGCAGGCAATTTTCACGGGGACAGCCTCCAGACCATTTTTCACGAGTACACTCACCTGCTGCTCCGACGCAATTCCCTTTTTTGGCCTTTGTGGCTGGAAGAAGGCATGGCCGATGTTTATTCGACCTTCGAGGTTTCAGACAAGGAGGTCATCATCGGCAAGCCTCCGGCCAGGCGTCTGCGCATCCTTGCCCGGCAGTCCTTTATGCCTTTGCGCGATTTGTTGGCAGTGAATCACGAATCCCCCCAGTACAATCAAATGGAGCATCAGGGCATTTTTTACGCGCAATCCTGGCTGCTGGCCCATTTTCTGGCGCTCGGGGATAATCCCTCGCACCGGGCACGTTTCCGCCAGTTCACTGAAGCCCTCCGTGCCGGACAACCTCCTCTTCCGGCCATGACCAACGTTTTCAAGGTCTCTCTCGCCCAGTTGGAAGCTCAATTGAAACAATACTATGAACGCGGCAATTTTGAACCCATCCGTCTGCCTGTACGCGGCCGCACCAACTCCATGACCTCGGTGTGGACCCGCCCCGTTCCCCCTGCGGAAATGGCATTTCAACTGGGCTGGCTGCTTATTCACGTGAACCGCCCTGAGGACGCTCAGGCGTGGTTTGATTTGGCCGCCCGCCTGCAACCTGCCGGGCTTTACGGGGCGGAGGGATGGGGGCTCCTGGCCGCTGAGCGGGGTCAACTCAAGGAGGCCCTTGCCCACTTGGAGCGGGCTGTGCAGGCTGGTTCACGCAATTTTAGTGTCCATTATCATCTGGGCCGGATTCGCCTCGAAATGGCTTTGCAACCCAATGGGATTTTGCCCCGTTTGCCGGAAGAGCAGGCACGCGCCATCCGCGTTCCCCTCAAACAATGCCTTGCGCTTCAGCCCAATTGTGCGGTTGCCCACAATCGCCTGGGATTTCTGGAATCCGTGCAAGGCGAAAACACCTCTCTGGCCTTGCGGCACCTGCAAACCGCAGCCCAACTGGAGCCGGATAACTGCGGATTTATTTTGATGTGGGCCAGATATGCGCTGGAACAAGGCCGCGATGCCAAGGCAGTCCAGGCTTTGGAGGAGATGGCCCGCCAAGGCAGTCATCCCAAATGTCAGAAACAGGCCCGTGAACTATTGGCGCGGTACAAGCAAGGCATTCTAAGCGGGACAGCACGCTGAGCGGAGTGCCACTTTGGGGCTGATGTGGTTATGTTTTCCTTTGCTTAAATCATCATTGTGTGTCAATATGACACATAATTTGAGTAACTTGCCATTTTCATCCACACCCGAACTATGATGGAAAAAAAATTTGCAGCAAAGCTCACTTTTTTTCTCACTACTCGCAAAAAATCCCTATAATCCAGAATGATGACTTATGCCGAAAAAGTTCAAGGGCCAAAAACCCGTTGGAAATGGGCGGCCGCCCGCCGTGGGGGCGTGGATGGCCTTCTTGGTCTTGAAGCATCACGTTCCGGCACAAGATATGCTAGAAAGGAGGCGCACGCCGTATGCTGAAATCCAAAAAAAACAACGCCAAAACCCCCAAGTCGGAAAAACCGGCGGTGAAAAATGCCGGGCGTACTGTTTCCGTCAGGAAGGCCCGTGCCACGGAGGTCAGGGGGACTGCCAAGGACAAACCACTGGGTCCAGCATTGGCGACTCCACCCCCACCACCTCCGCCGCAGGTTACGCGGGACCCCGAAGTAGTCCTGGACGAGCGCGAAGCGGAAACATGGGACGGCGATAGCGCCATCAAGTTGTATCTCAAGGAAATTGGTGAAGTGCCCCTCTTGACGCCGGAGGAGGAGGTGGCGCTGGCGGCACGAATTAAAAAGGGCGATAAAAAGGCCCGCGAGCAGATGATTAAGGCCAACCTGCGCCTGGTGGTGAAAATTGCCCATGACTACGAAAACTATGGCCTGCCTTTGCTGGACTTGATTAGCGAGGGCAATATCGGTCTCATGAAGGCCGTGGAGCGGTTTGATCCCTCCAAAGGCGGCAAACTTTCCACTTATGCGGCCTGGTGGATCAAACAGGCGATCAAACGCGCGCTCGCCAATCAAGCCAAGACCATCCGCCTGCCCGTGCATCTGGTGGATAAAATTGCCCGCATGCGGCGCGTGGCCATGCAATTGCAGGAAGAACTGGGGCGCGAACCCACGGACGAGGAATTGGCCGAGGAAATGGGCCTTTCTCCGTCCCGGGTGGCCCTGATGCGCACCGCAGGCATCCGCCCGGCCTCGCTCGATGCACCCATCGGAGACGATGACAACAACACCTATTCAGAGTTGATTGCCGATGAACAGGCCAGCAGCCCGTATGACCACCTGGAGGACGAAACCGTGCGGGATATGCTGCGCGAGCTGATGAAGAGCCTGGATAAACGCGAGGCGGAAATCTTAAGCTATCGCTTCGGGCTGGACGGCGGCCCGGAGCGCACCCTGGAAGAGGTGGGCGAGAAATTCCATGTCACCCGCGAACGCATCCGCCAGATTCAAAACATCGCCCTGCGCAAACTGCGCCGCATGATTGAAAAATTGGAAAACGCCTGAAATTTCCGGGTCTTTGCGGACATCCGCCATCGGCCGGCGGCGCGTTTGCGCGAAAATTGAATCCGCACGGCAAGGCCGACCCGGGCAGGCAGGAATGCGCTGGGATGCCGTCCTAGGGGGAGTTCGCATTCCCGGGCCTTCTTTCGCAGATTTTGTTATGCGTCGCCTGTTCTTTTGGGTCGGCAACCTGCCCCCAGAGACAGCCGGATGAAAGAGGGTCCAAGGTGCTCAAAAATATTTTGGGGTGACGGCCGATGTCCCTCCTGCCTGGGTATCGTGGGGGCATGATGCTGCTTCAGTCCGTGGCATTGCCGGGTGCTGCCCCGCGGTATGGGACGGGGAGAAGAGGATTTTTATTGCATGCCGGTGAGATTTTCGATTTAACACTCCCCAACACCATAATGCAGGGGCCGGCACAGGCACATCTCTTGAAGATGTCCGCGGACATTCGGGCAATTCCTTTTTTCGCGTTTTTCCACCACCTTGTTAACCGTAGTGAAAACTGAAATTAGACAATTTTGATTATGAACAACACCAACCCCCCACAGCCACCGCACGCTGAAAACATCCCCCAGCTACCAGACGCCGAATTCTGGAAACGCAAACTCGCCGCCTACCTCCACGACCCGCCAAGCAAGGCCTTGGACATAAGGACACATGGAGAGCGCTCCGACGAGGCGTTTCGCGCGGCTGGATTTGTGGACCAAGAAATAGGCGAATACTTTAAGCATGCCGATCATACTGGTGCAGCCATTGATCGCATTCCTTTCCCCAACTCTTCCGCTGCGAATATATCTTGCGCCTTTGATGGCATTCGCAATGCCTTTATTCATCCCCTCGGTTCCGGCAATCCTCAACAGCCCTTAAAGCTTCCTTTTGCAAAAGAATTTCCCTCGGCCGAGCTGGGAATCGAAGGCTCACAGTCCGTCCAACCCATCTTGAGCCAAGAGTCGTTGAATGGCCTGGCAAATGATGCCGAGCGCTGGCGCGCGCGGTTTTTTGCGCATTGGCGGCTATGGCGCAAACATGCGGTGGAAAAAGATTACCGGCTGGGCTTGCTGCCGGCCGATACACGCATTCCGGATCACTCCATTTGGACACACATGCAGGTGGTCTCGGCCTTGGCGGGATGTGTCCAGCAAATTGAGGATGATCAGCTCCAATGGCATCCGGCTTTTTTGAAAGTTCAAATCGGTGGTGTGCAGGAATTCATCGCCCAGGCACGGAGCACCCGGGACTTGTGGAGTGGCAGCTACCTGCTGTCATGGCTCATGGCGGCGGGCTTGAAGCGGCTTTCTGAATTGGTGGGACCAGATGCCGTCATTTATCCCAATCTGCAGGGGCAACCCTTGTTCGACTTGATGTGGCGTGATGAATTGTGGAGCAAGGTAAGCATAGGCGAGGGAATTCAAACGGTCTGGGAGAGACTTAAGCATGACGACAAGGATTTATTAACGCCCAACCTTCCCAACGTTTTCCTTGCGGTCGTGCCTGCAAAACGGGCGCGTGACTATGCCGAGGCAGTTTTGAAGGCAATCCGGGATGAATGGAAACGAATTGCCGCGGCGGTGTGGGAAGCATGCGACAGGGTTGGTTTGATGGATGATGAGGGAAGTTTCACCAAATCCCAGCGCAAGGAGCGATTTGACCGGCAAGTAGAGCAATTCCTGTCCATTTCCTGGCAGGTCAACCCCTGGCCGGCCACTTTGAATGATGCATTGAAATTAGCGGGTGGTTTTAACTCCGAAATGCCCGTTGCTGAGGCCAAGAAAAGGGTTCAAGCCATCATTAAAATGGCTACCCAGGACATGGACCATGCCCATCGGGATGGGCGTTTTTATGAAGGAGGTGACCAGGGGCCTAAAACCAAACTTAACAACGTCGGGCTGGGTTGGTCCATCATACTCGCACTAAACGGCTGGCAATTGGATGCAGTCCGCCAAACCCGGGCATTCAAAGCTGCCAACCCCGGCCAGTGGCAGGTGGGCGTTTTTAACAACAAGGACTCCTTGAACGGCAAGGACGAAGCCGTGGCAGGGGGCGAAACGTGGTTTAATCGGGCGATAAACAAAGGCAGGCCGTGGAGTATTTTATTTAAGCACAACGATTGGATGGGGGCTGTGACCTTGATCAAACGCGTATGGCATTTGGCTTATTTGAGGGATAAATGGAGACTTCGCACTGATGGTGAAAATTTCAAGATGCCAAGCACCCGCGGTATTGCTGCGCACGAGCCCTTCTCCGACGGGGACGAGGAAGATCCTGAAAACACTCCTGCTTCAGAAAAATACTTCGCGGTGCTCGCGCTGGACGGCGATGAAATCGGTAAATGGGTGAGTGGGCAGAAAACGCCCAACTTTGCCACTCAATTAGCCGATTATTACGATGCCAACGGCACGGTACGTCAAGGAGTCAAGGGTTACTTTGAACAACCTCGCTTCGGTGGCTTTCTGCAAACCCAGCGCCCCCTGTCGGCCAGTTACCATTTACAATTCAGCGAGACGTTATCCAACTTCGCCCTGCAATGCGCCCGCCCCATCGTCGAGGTCTTTGATGGCCGGCTCATCTACGCTGGCGGTGATGATGTGGTGGCCCTGTTGCCTGCCGACTCCGCCTTGGCGTGCGCCCGCTGTCTGCGCATGGCGTTTCGAGGAGATACCGGTCTGAAAGACGAGCTGCAGAGAAATGCTGCGAAACTCAGGAAGGGCGGGGCGGCAAACCAAGATTTTAGCTATCAGCAATTGGCTGAAAAGGAGGGACTCTTGGATGCTCCCCATGCTGGGGTCATTGCTCGCTTGGAGGAGGGCAAGCTAGACGATAACCATAAACCCATTCCTGTATTAGTGCCTGGCCCCGCCGCCGATTGCTCCGTGGGCATTGCGATTGCCCATTTCAAGGCGCCGTTGCAGGACGTGGTACGTGCTGCGCAAGCGGCTGAAAAACGCGCCAAACGCCAGCTTGGACGCGGCGCCGTGGCCGTGACTCTCATGAAACATTCCGGCGAAATCATCGAATGGGGATGCCAATGGAAGAGCGGCGGTCTGGAGGCGTTCGAGGCAATGGTGGAGGCCCTCCACAGCCAGGCCGTCAGCGCCAAGTTCCCGCATCGGATTATCGAGCTGGTGGCTAACTACCAGGCTGAAGTCGAAAACCCAGCACCTTGTCAAAAGCGCCTTGGGGAAACCAGGCCGTATGAGAATTTTCATACCGTGGTAGATGATGTGCTTCAAAAAGAGATTGGCACGGCGGCCGAACGTCAAAAGGGCAAAAAGCCCGACGCATCCCAAGTGAAGCAGGTTCAAGACGCTGTGGCCACCTACTTGGCAGCCATCAGTGATTCATCAAACGATCCCGTCCGTACAGCCCAGCTCAAAGTGGCTGCGCTCATTGGCCTTTGCCAGACCGTGGCTTTCACTCATCGCATTTCGGAGGACTAATCTATGTCCAACCCAACTCAACCCCAATCGCCGACAGGCAAATCCCATATGCACCTCGTAACTCTTCAACCCAGTGATGTTTTGTTCTTTCGCGACGGCCGCCCCATGGAAGGCTCGCTAGCCGGCCATTCGCTGGCCTGGCCGCTGCCCAACGTCATTAACCATGCCTTTCACGCGGCCTTGCACCGCGCAGGTCTGGCCCAAGCAGCGCATGCACACCGCCGGGGACGCAGTGGCCATTATGAGACCGACCGTGACCGCTACTTTGGCTGTCTTAAGACCGCCGGTCCTTTCCCGGTCCAGAACACTACGGGTCAAAATGCGTGGTACTTCCCGCGACCTGCTGATGCCCAGCAAAGCCACTCCACCTCAATCACTCATTTTCCCGTTGCCAGCCTGGCAGGCGCGCCAGACCTTGATCCCAGGCTCAACAGCAGCCTGCCCGGTCCCTTGAAATACGCGGTGGCCAGTGCTGTTCCCCCCACCAAAGAATTTAAGGCTGAAGCTTGGTGGAGCAAGAAGGCCTTCGATGCCTATCTCAAGGGCAATGGCCAGGTGGAGAAACGAGAATTCCTCGAGGATTCATGCCTTGCCGATGTGGAATCTTACATCGGCATTGCCATTGACCCGGAAACCCAAACCACCGGTCACGGTGACGTGGAAGGCAAAATATACACCGCCCATTACCTCCGCCTTCGGGAGAAATTTAGGTTGGGCGTCATCGCCGAAGCACTGGACAAGGGTGCCAACGGCACGGCCCCTGTGGACCTCATTTACCAATTGCTCAACGGCAAGCCCACGCAAATCCTCGTCGGCGGCCAGCAGCGCGTCTGCACCGCCGTACGCAGCGACGTTAACAGCCACCTGCCTTTGCCCCAAGGGATGAGCAGCGGCTTTCAATTGAATAAAGCCAACAACAAATCCTTGGTAAAATGGGTCCTCCTTACCCCTGCCATTTGGCCGGAAATTCCGGCGGGCACCTCCAAACGAGGCACGGAGCGCCAGTACCATCCAGGCGGGTGGCTGCCAAACTGGGTTTGCCCTGAAACTGGCGAGGTCTTGCTTGAGTATGTTGACCCCGACACCCGCCGCCAACGGCGCCGCCTTAACAGTGAAGGCAAGGGGTATTCTTCCAACCCGGCAAAGACTGCCCGCCTTGTCGCGGCCCTCATTCCTAAACCCATCGTCGTCACCGGCTGGGCTTTGCCCAATGAGGCCGACCGCACGCAGGGTGGCGCCAAGAGCACCCACCTTGCTGTGCCGGCGGGGGCGGTCTATTACTTTGAGGCGGATTCAGAAGCAGAAGCCCAGAAACTCGCCGCCGCTCTCAATTGGCACGGCCGTGGTGACTTTACCCGCATCCAAAACCGCCGCAGCACCCTCCTGGGCGAGCAAGGTTTCGGCCTGGGCGTCTGCGGCACGTGGACCTTTTTCCCGAATGTCAGCGAACGTCCGCAACCATGACTCGTAACCTTTAACCCCATAAATTACTTGCATGAGCGACACGCAACAGAACCAACCAGAAACAAACAACCCTAACCCGAACCCTTCAGTCAAACCTATGCAAACAAAAATCCTCTACCTCTTCACTCGCACCCCCTTGCATGTAGGCGCGGGCGCCAGCGTCGGCGCCATTGACCAACCCATCATCCGCGAACGCCACACCGGCTTCCCTGTAATTCCTGGAAGCAGTATCAAAGGCGTTTTGCGCGACGCCATGAGCCGAAAAGAACAACAGGATGCCGATAGGGTCTTTGGCAAACAAGACGCGGCAGGCGCAATTGCCATTGGGGAGGCAAAGATACTTGCTTTTCCAGTGCGCTCAGCCAAAGGCTCCTTTGCCTTCATTACCTGCCCATTGGCCTTGGAACGGCTGCGCCGGGCGATCAACAACTCTGGCGAACAATCTTCTGCAGTACCCAATTCTGGCGAGCAATCTTTTAAAGTACCCAGTGAACCGGATGACATGACCTGTCTGGCTGGAAAAGCGGTAACCTTGGAACGTAACAACGCCAAAGGCGTGGTATTGGAGGAGTACAAATTCAATGTAAAAGGCGACTTTCCCCAAAATTGTGAAGATTATCTCCTTGACCTTTTAGAGGATGCCGTGTGGAAAGTGGCCAAAGGCCGCTTGGTCCTGCTCAGTAACGGTGATTTTGCCCATTTTGTACGCAATGCCTGCGAGGTTAGTCAGCATGTGGCGATCAAGCCTGATACGGGAACCGCCAGACCAGGCGCTCTGTTCAACTTGGAGGCCGTGCCGGCAGAGACGCTTTTCTTTGCGCCTTTGACTCCCTTAATGCGGTGCAATGAGGAATGGAAACTGCTGGAAGCCCTGATCAACAACAACCCCATCCTTCAGTTCGGCGGCGACAGCACTACCGGTTTGGGTTTTTGTTCTGTCAAACTCGCGTAACAACTCGGAGGACTTATGAAAAACCTTGAACAAATTCGTGCAGCCAACGCTCTGGATTATGCTCGGTCCGGCGAAAACACACGGGGTCAAGAGGGCGGCAATGTCCTTAAAAAGCTTCCGGCCTTAATCATGAACAATGGTATTCTGGCTGCTGGTGCCTTTGGTTATGCGCAAAACGAAAATAGCGGGTGGAAGTCCTGTTTTAATAACATTGCCAAACATTTGGCTCATAAGGAGATTGCAATCGTCCCTGAAGACAAAAGCGACTTGGAAAAGCTAATGGATTATCTCTCCAATTCAGCCGACAGCAACACCCTTAAACTGGCCACCGAGGAGGCCTTGGCCTGGCTTAGTTATGCGCGCCGCTTTGAAAAATCCCAGAATAATGGAGGCGACCATGATACCGATGAGTAAAGATGTCCGTGAACTAATTGGGCCTTGGGCTGAACAAGTGGACAACCGTGCTCTGCTGTATGAAAAATATGCCCTGCCCAAGGTATGGGGTGAGCCCAGGAAAATTGACAACGCTGGCCGATGGAATGTTCTGCGCATTGTAACAAGGGGTTCTGCTTTATTGAGTGAGGATGCCCAGCGGTTACGATCAGAAGCTAATGGACCGAATGTCCAGCCGGAAGTAGCGGAAAAAAAAAGAACATATGCCAGAATTGCAGAGAGTATGGCCAAAGTTGGCAAGTTCGACACGGATTTAGTTCAAGCATGGAATGAGAATGCCCAGAAATTCATGGATGATCTGCGAAAAAGTTATCCCGAACGGTTAGTTACCTTCGAGGCCACCCTTCAATCCCGTCTCATGATCAACATGGCCGGTGGTGTGGTGGAAAACGCTGGTATTTGCCTGGATCGTTGTTTCGGTTTGCCTTTCCTTCCGGGTAGTGCGGTCAAAGGTATCGCTCGCAATCAGGCCCTGTGGGAAATTAAACGAGCCAGCGGACAAGAGAAAAAGAAATTACTTGATGCCGCCTTGCTCTTGTTCGGATATGCCAAGCCTGACCTATCCCGGAATGGGGCCTTTGGCTGGGCAGCAGGAGCCGATTTGGGGAATACTGTCACTTTGACACGGGGTACCAACGAATTCAAAGGATTGGCGTGTTTTTTGCCGGCCTATCCCACTACAAAACCCAAGTTGGTGGTGGACCTGGTCAATTCACATTATCCTAATTACTACAAGGGTAGGCACCCAAATGCATCCGATAATGAGGAGCCGCGCCCTAATTATTTCCCGGCCGTTGAATCTGGATGTAGTTTTGGCTTTGCCGTGGTGCTGACACGCTGGTTTAATGGTCTTCCCCTTTCCGAGGAAGAAATTCTAGGCCACGCTCGGAAATGGATCGAAAATGCGCTGACCAAAAATGGAGCCGGCGCCAAAACTGCTGCCGGCTATGGGTGGTTCCAAGTGGGGCGCACAGCGCCGACCCAAGCCCAACCTGCTGCGGGGATGAATAAGGCTACTCCCGCTGACGCCTTCATTGACCAATGGCGCGGCAAACTTAATACCAAGGATAATTTTCCTGCTGCCCTGCCGGCAATGAACCAATTGGACGACGATGGCCTAAAAAGAGCATTTGAAGCAGTTATTCCGGAGCAAGAAAGAAGAAGGCTCAGGAGAAAAAATCCTTATTGGCAGTCTTTCACCAGCGGACGCCATGCCGAGGCGGGAAAATCCATTCTCAAACGTTTAAACCTCCAACTGACATGAGTATGTACTGGCAACGTGACATCGAGTTATTAACCCCAACTTTCTGTCGGGGCGCATATCAGGATAGTCCTGAAATCCGTGTTCCTTCCATCCGCGGCATGGTGCGCTGGTGGTTCCGCGCCTTGGGCGGTAGTGCTGATGAGGAGAAACAGGTCTTTGGGGGCCTGAAGCGGTTTGGGACACAATACAGAAATGAAGTCATGGCTTCTAACCTGGTTTTCAGGGTAAGCAACCTGCAAGTCCAAGTTGCCAATCCTAAACCTCCAACGCTACCCCATAAACAAGGCGGACAGGCTAGTTACCGAGCAGCTTTTGCTGGCGGCGGCAAGTTCCACTTGGAGGTATTTACCCGCTTCGATGAATTACCTGACAATCTGGTTCAAAAAGCCTCTAATGCTCTTGAGGTGTGGCTGCTTCTCGGCTCTCTTGGGCTTCGCGCCAACCGAGGTGGGGGCAGCTTATGGCCGTGTGGTGACAATGTGCCCGATACCCCGGCCGCATTAAGACAACGTTTAAATGATTTGGGCTGTCAGTGGCCTGTTTACCTTGCGGACCCCCAAGCAGGTAATACCGCCGAAAAATTAAGAGCGGCCGCTACGGATACCGTAAGGAACCATCCTCAAGTTTTTGGCTCCGCACACCCCCGTCAGGCTTCACCCATCAAATTCAAAATCGTCCGACTAGAGGGAAACTTGCGCTTGTTAATTACCGCGCAAAATGACGCCATCATCCAACAGGCAAAGCATTTATTGCAAGGCCACCGCTCTAAGCCAGAAACGTGGGAAAAATTGGAAGAGTAGCAGCCCCATGAATAGCATGAACACTGGTACGCCTTCTGTGCCGCCCATCAGTGCGATTCTGGCCTCCGTGGGCGGCACACCCAAACCCATTCTACACATCCTCCACAAATACCGACCCAAACACGTCTGGTATTTTTGCTCCGCGGGCAGCCGGGCACGGGCCGAGGAAATCCAAGCTCAGCTTGACTGGCACCCCACGCCGCGTTTCATAGAAGTTGAGCGCTATGAGGAGCTTGGGCCTTGTTATTGCGAATTGCGCCGCAAAATCCCAGAAATCCTGAAAGAAACCAAAGTGGCGCCCAACGAAGTGCTGGTGGACTACACCGGCGGCACCAAAACCATGAGTGCCGCCCTGGTGCTAGCAGCGGTCGAAATCTTCCAGCAATTCAGCTACGTGGGCGGTGAGCAGCGGGAAAAGGCCGGTCTGGGCATTGTCGTGGACGGCCGGGAGTACACCCTTTACCTGACCAACCCTTGGAGCAGTCTGGCCATCCGCGAAATTGAACGCGCCAAGGACCTCTGGAACTCCTGCCAGTTTGAGACCGTAGCCCGCCTCCTGCAAAATACCGCGCCACTCGTGCCCCACAAACTTCAATTTGAAGCCATTGCGCTGCTTGCCGAGGCCATGGCCCACCGCCATCACCTCAACTTTGGGAAAGCTGAATCCAACCTGAGGAAACTGCGTGGCCAAATCCCCCTTCTTTTCGATGGCCGCAGGGATTATGGCCTTCAGGATTTTATTGAACAAACCCATGAACTGTGCAAGCAGTGCCAATTAGAATCAGCCAATAACACCTTGTTAAGGGAATTATTGGACAATGCTCTGCGTACAGCCAGGCAGGGTCGTTTTGAAGATGCCGCCGCCCGCCTCTATCGCGCCATGGAGATGCAGGGTCAAATCTGGCTCGCCGAGGCCACCCATGAAGCCTTCATCAATGGCAGGCTGAAAGACCGGCGAATGTTGCCATCTCAATTGGCGGATTTCGAGCCTTGTCTCAGGCCGGACTCGCAGGAAATTAGACTCAGCCTTGAACAAACCTTTCAAGCCCTGGCCCGGCTGGGCCACCGTCGCGCCCAGGACATTGTTACCGATATGCAAAGCGGACGAAAAAACAGCCGCTGGCGGACAGCCACCGAAAAGCGCAACGCCAGCATCCTTGCCCACGGCAACCAGCCCATCGGTGAAGATGGCTTCAAGGAAATGAAACAAATTGCCGCTGACTTTCTTGGCTTCGACCTTGAGAAACAAGCCAACCCCATTCCGCCGTTGGAGCCAGCTTGGTTAGAGGCGCCTTAAGCCTCGCCACCCAACCCTGGTCATGCCTCTCACTCTCATCCAACTGGTCAGCGAGCAGACCATGCAGAACCTGCTGCCGGTGCTGCGACTCAAACCTCACCGCCTCATCCACCTTGCCACCCCCAAAACCCAGAGCCGCTCCGCGTGGATTGCCGAAGCCGCCCGCCGGTCTAATCATCCCGTGGCATTGGAAACCCTCACCCTTTCCCCCATGCCCGGCATGAGGGAGACCATGCAGGCCACCCTCGACGCCATCGAACGCGCCGGCCAGAGTGGCGAGGAGGCCCTGCTCAACTTCACCGGTGGCACCAAGCTCATGTCCATCGGCGCCTATGTGGCCGCCTTGAAGCACAAAACCCCTTCCTTTTACGTGGACACTCAGGATGCCCAGTTCGTGGATGGCCAGTCGGCCGAGGGCCTGGCGGCCCATTTTGGCGGTGACCTGAGCTTCACCCCCATTCTGCGCTCTCTCACCCTCCATGCTGTCGCCGCCGCCAACGGCTGCGGCCGCATTACCAACGGCCAAAACTGGCAGACTTGGCATCCGCTGGCTCAACACCTCTTCGAGCATCCTGAGCAGGAGAAGGCCTGCCATGACGCCATGCAAAACCTGCCGACACCCAGCCGCCCCGCCGAGTGGCTCGCCGTCCTGAACCGCGACCTTCCTGTGCCCCCCGCCGTAGCCCAGCTTGCCGTGCAAACCGGCTGCTACCGGGCTGGCGGCGCTCCCAATATCCTGCGCTTGCCCGACTCCACGCGAGCCGACTTGGAAGAACTCGCCAAACTCGACGGCCAGAATCCCCTGCCTGACTTCCGCACACGATTTTTTCGCGCCGTCGCACCCCTCCAGCTGGCCCTCAACTTCCTTTCCGGCAGTTGGTGGGAAGTGCTCATCGCTGGGCGTCTCCACGGCGCTGGCCGCTTCCGCGACATCCGCTGGTCGGCCCAGATTGGCGAACGCGGCGGCCCCGAATTGGAGGAAGACGTCCTCGCCCTCGACGGCGTGCGCGTCGTGTACGTTTCCTGCAAGCGCTCAAGCCAGAACGCCAAACTCCTGTCGCAGCTCGAACAAATCAAAGCCCGCGCCCAACGCCTCGGCGGCACCTTCAACCAATGCTTTCTCTGCATCTTCCTTGCCCCCTCGGGCAAAGCCCGCGAGAATCTTCACAAGCGTGCCGCCGAACTCAACATCCACCTCATTTACCCAGAAGATTTACAGCACTCAGACCCCTTCGCTTGGAACGCCTGAATCTTTTTCCATGTCATGCCCATTGATTCCCACCATACCATGAAGCACCTCATGCCGAACCTCGCCCCAACGGCTGCATTCCCCGACACCACACCTCTCCCGCTGAGTATCGGGGCACTTGCAAAAAAAAATTTCCAGGTCGGGAGCCAAAAACCCCCAAAAAGGGGGGGCTCGTGACCTAAGTCATAAACCATTGATGGAGAATAAGATGCTCAAACTTGAGAAAATCTGTATCGTTAAAGAAGCAAACAGCGTGCCAACACAAAAATGGCCTCGTGACCTGGAAAACACTTGCGCCCTTGCGCCACAATGGGTTACAAAGGCGCTGTCGGGAATGCGGTGAATGCCGAAAGGCAATGGCGACGCAAGCAAACCGAAGCAAACTAATCCGCCAATTGGCGGCGTCGGGAATGCGGTGAATGCCGAAAGGCAATGGCGACTCCACAAACTGTAGAAGGGCTTGGACTCTTTCATGCTTTCGTCGGGAATGCGGTGAATGCCGAAAGGCAATGGCGACTTCTAGGCCATCCCTGCAGACCACAGGGATGCCTTCAATGTCGGGAATGCGGTGAATGCCGAAAGGCAATGGCGACCCATTCTTCCAAGCTGGAGTCCTCAGTAGAGGGCTCCGCCGTCGGGAATGCGGTGAATGCCGAAAGGCAATGGCGACACCGGCGGCATCCCGGCAACTATGCGCGCCAGAGCTGTCGGGAATGCGGTGAATGCCGAAAGGCAATGGCGACCGTGCTGTAGGCCTTGTTGAGGACGACCCACAGGCACCGCAGTCGGGAATGCGGTGAATGCCGAAAGGCAATGGCGACTGAGAGGGGCAATGGCGACGGTTATTTGCCCTTCTTTGGCGTCGGGAACGCGGTGAATGCCGAAAGGCAATGGCGACTTAACGATGCCACCTGACGGCGGCATCTCCGCCATCAGGTCGGGAATGCGGTGAATGCCGAAAGGCAATGGCGACCCTGGATTTTGACCGCGACCCCTGCGGCCGCCGACAGACGCGTCGGGAATGCGGTGAATGCCGAAAGGCAATGGCGACAGTCTCCATTGCTCCAGGCCATCCCTGCAGACCGCAGGGGTCGGGAATGCGGTGAATGCCGAAAGGCAATGGCGACAAGCGGGGAGCGGATTCCGTCCCGGTGATGTACCAGAGTCGGGAATGCGGTGAATGCCGAAAGGCAATGGCGACCACCGGACGGCCTCACCGTCTTTTCCCTCAAGGCCTCTCTGTCGGGAATGCGGTGAATGCCGAAAGGCAATGGCGACGCAATGCGTGGTTTTGGGGCCTTTTTCGGCAAAGAAAGTCGGGAACGCGGTGAATGCCGAAAGGCAATGGAGACAACCGCGGCGCGGCGTCAGACCCGGTGATAATCCACGTCGGGAACGCGGTGAATGCCGAAAGGCAATGGCGACAAGGGAGACTATTTCTTGCCCTTTCCTTTCTCTGGCGCGGGTCGGGAATGCGGTGAATGCCGAAAGGCAATGGCGACCGCGTCCGCTTCGGGACGACTTCAGGTTCGGGCCAGTCGGGAATGCGGTGAATGCCGAAAGGCAATGGCGACTTCCGCCGTAAGCCCCTCTACGTACTGTAGAAGGGCCTTGAGTCGGGAATGCGGTGAATGCCGAAAGGCAATGGCGACTCAAAACGCGCTTTCCGGCATCTCGAAAATATGACGGTTCTTGTCGGGAATGCGGTGAATGCCGAAAGGCAATGGCGACAGCGCCTCCATGGCGCTGAGTACTTCTGAGCGGGTCAACTGTCGGGAATGCGGTGAATGCCGAAAGGCAATGGCGACTGCTGTAGAAGGGCCTTGACCCGTTCGTGCTTTTTCATACGTCGGGAATGCGGTGAATGCCGAAAGGCAATGGCGACCCATGGATTTTCACCTCGACGCCCGCCGCCTCCGACAGCCGTCGGGAATGCGGTGAATGCCGAAAGGCAATGGCGACACGCGGAATCTTCAGTAGAATCTTCCGCCGTGCTGAGGTCGGGAATGCGGTGAATGCCGAAAGGCAATGGCGACCGCTATTCACTTCGCTTGTGGTCAGTTTTCCTGACGGGGGTCGGGAATGCGGTGAATGCCGAAAGGCAATGGCGACTTTAAACTTCCCATATAGTCCTTTCTTTTTCTGGTTTAGAGTCGGGAATGCGGTGAATGCCGAAAGGCAATGGCGACCGCAACAGGCTTATCCGCCAGTTTGCGGTTAAGGGGACGTCGGGAATGCGGTGAATGCCGAAAGGCAATGGCGACAGCATCTGCTCATTCAAGCTACCCATAGCTCGTACCGATTTGTCGGGAATGCGGTGAATGCCGAAAGGCAATGGCGACGGGCGTTGACCCTTTCATGCTTTTTCATTTTTGTTGTTATTGTCGGGAATGCGGTGAATGCCGAAAGGCAATGGCGACTTTTTGAGCCTGGACTCTATTTCGGCATCGTAAATGGCTCGTCGGGAATGCGGTGAATGCCGAAAGGCAATGGCGACAGACCGGCACTGGCTTTGCTGGCCCCGGCCTTGCCGTGGCGTCGGGAATGCGGTGAATGCCGAAAGGCAATGGCGACCAGCCTTTTTTTATTAGACGACCGAAAGCCGCAAAAAGTCTAGTCGGGAATGCGGTGAATGCCGAAAGGCAATGGCGACTTAGGGGCGTGCTGGCGAGCCGTCCACCGAAACGGGGAGAGTCGGGAATGCGGTGAATGCCGAAAGGCAATGGCGACCCTCAGCCTCCATTGTTCGAGCCCGTCCCGGCAAACCGCGTCGGGAATGCGGTGAATGCCGAAAGGCAATGGCGACCTATTGTTTGGACGTCGAAAATCTAATTTTATGTTGCGTTGTCGGGAATGCGGTGAATGCCGAAAGGCAATGGCGACATTGCCTCTCGAAAGTTTTGGCTTCTTGACCGCCGAAGCCGTCGGGAATGCGGTGAATGCCGAAAGGCAATGGCGACAAGTTTCGGTAGCTCCAGCCTGGAGGCAGGGCAGTGCGTCGGGAATGCGGTGAATGCCGAAAGGCAATGGAGACCCAGCTGACGTAAGGCTGCAACAAGAGCTTAACTGCGGTCGGGAACGCGGTGAATGCCGAAAGGCGGAGAAGTGTTCAGTGTTCAGTTGGCAGTGTTCAGTAGGGATTGGTAGTCGGCGGCGCTGGGAGAAGGGGAGCCGTGGAGAAGTTTCAAGTTTCAAGTTTCAAGTTGGAAGCGGCAGCCCCTTCGCCCTCGCTTAAGGCAACCGGAAGGACTGAACACTGAACACTGCAAACTGAAAAATCCCCCGCACGCCGCCAGGCGTGCAGGGCGGCTCCTTGAAACTTGACCCTTGAAACTTGTAACTCCCTCCGCAGGAGGGGCAGTGAATGCCGAAAGGCGGAGAAGTGTTCAGTGTTCAGTTGGCAGTGTTCAGTAGGGATTGGTAGTCGGCGGCGCTGGGAGAAGGGGAGCCGTGGAGAAGTTTCAAGTTTCAAGTTTCAAGTTGGAAGCGGCAGCCCCTTCGCCCTCGCTTAAGGCAACCGGAAGGACTGAACACTGAACACTGCAAACTGAAAAATCCCCCGCACGCCGTCAGGCGTAAAGGGGCGTTTGAAGTTTCAAGTTTCAAGTTGGAAGTGAAGAGGCCGCCCCCTTTGTTCATGGCAGCGGAGGGGGACATCTTGAAACTTGACACTTCAAACTTGTAACTTCCCTCCGCAGGAGGGGAACGACTGAACGCTAGAACCAGCAAAGTTCCTCAAGGGGGCGCAGATGTCCCAGGACGTCTGAAAATTTGCTGGCGTATGAATAGTCAGTGATATTGAAGGCGTGGTTTGAGTGGGGATTGGTTGGAGTGGGGAATAAACGAAAGAGAAAGCTTATGCCCACAGCCTACATTACCACGCCGCAGGGCCGGGTGCGCCTGGCCCGTGAACGTCTGGAAATTGTGGCCCGCAACGGCAACGGCAACGGCCACGAGGAGGTCATCCGTGAGATTCCCATCCGCGATTTGGACCGGGTGTTGTTGGAGGAATCGGTGCAAATCACGTCGGAGGCGATGGCGGAGTTGTTGCGCCGGGCGGTGCCGGTGGGTTATCTGGGGTGGAATGGGCAATTTCTGGGCGGCTTCCTGCCTCCCACCCAAGCGCATGGGATGGCGCGGTTGCGGCAGTATCAACGCACGTTGGAGCCGGAGTTTGCGCTGCAGATGGCCCGGAAGGTTGTGACGGCCAAGTTGTACAATCAGCGGCGGGTTTTGCAGCGCATTGCGGCTTCCCGCTCCGGGCGGGAGGGGGAAGGGGTGCCGTTGCCCGACAAGGGGCAGGTCGAGGATTTTGTGGAGATGCTGGAGTGGCTGCATGGTTTGTTTGAGGATATCAAGAAGGCGGGCACGCTGGACGAGCTGCGGGGTTACGAGGGGGTGAGCACGGCGCGATATTGGCAGATGTGGGGGCGGTTGCTGCCGCCGGAGTTTCCGTTTGAGCGGCGCTCGACCCGCCCGCCGCATAATGCGGTGAATGCGTGCATCAGTTTTGGGGCCACGATGATCTACCATGAGATGGTGGCTTTTTTGCATGGGCATGGTTTGGATCCCTCGCTGGGGTTGCTGCATCATACGGAGGATGGGCGATGGTCGCTGGCGCTGGATTTAATCGAGCCGTTTCGACCGGCCTTGGTGGAGGCGCTGACGCTGGATTTATTCACGCATCAGATGTTGGGGAAGGAGCATTTTGAACCGAAGAACGGAGGGATTTATCTGAATGCGGAGGGCCGCCGGAAGTACCTGCTGCAATATGAGCGGCGCATGGAGCGGCAGTTTATGAGCGAGTGCGTGGGGCACCGCACCACGTTGCGGCAGCAGTTGGAGCAGCAGGCGGTCATGTACAAGGCGGCACTGGAGCAGCCAGATAGATTCGAGCCGTTCATCATGAATTGAAAACTCCAGAAAAGGCGGGCTGGCTTATGGAAGGCTGGTGGTATGAGGCGTTTCCGCAGGTGCCCTACGAGGCCAGTCCGCCGGGGGAGGGCGAGATGCTAACCGTGGTGGCCTACGATATAGCCGATGCCAAGCGCCTGGCCCGGGTGGCCCGCGTGTGCGAGGACTACGGCGTGCGGGTGCAGTACAGTGTGTTTGAGTGTCATTTGGACGAGGATGAGTTCAACGACTTCTGGCTGCGGCTGTTGGAGGAGATTAATGAAGAGGAGGACCGGCTGGTGGCGTATAAAATTGACGCGCGCTGCGCAAAAGATACGCTAACGGCGGGCACCATGCGATGCTCCGAAAGAAGCGTTTGTTATCTGGTGTGAGTCGGGGGTGCTGGCCCTTTCCGCACGTAACCAAAGCGGGGCGGCATGAGTCTTGGATACTATGCACAAGCATTATTTTAACGTGGGTTGCGCGGCCCTTTGTCTGGCGGCGTCAATGACTGTGAATGCGCAAACCCGCATTGAGGTGGAGCACCTGCCCGGGGAGGCGGCCTCGCGGCAGTTTCGTTTCGCTCAGGTGCCTCCGCCGGCGCGGAATGATGCGGCTGCCAACGGACGCTGGGAAATCGTCAGCGGCCGCGCCGACCCCAATTCCGGCGGCTTAAGCTGCCTGAATGACGGGCGGCTGCCGTCGGATGAAGATGTGCCGGCGGCCAACTTCTTTTTTGCCCAGGGCACCGATGGGGGGCGGGTGTACTTGGATTTGACGCGGGCGGTGCGGATGAAGGCCCTGCATACCTATTCCTGGCATCCGGATTGGCGCGGCCCGCAGGTGTATGATGTTTATGTCAGCGATGGGGCTTCGGCGGGCTTTCAGGCCAGGCCGGCCCGCGGCACTGACCCCACCCAGGCGGGCTGGCACCGGCTGGCGCGGGTGGATACGCGGCCGCGGCAAGGCCAGCCGGGCGGGCAATATGCGGTGCGGATTGCGGCCGTGCAGGGGGATTTGGGCACTTATCGGCATGTGTTGTTTGACTTTTTCCGGACGGAAGACCGCGATGCCTTTGGCAACACGTTTTTCAGTGAGGTGGATGTTTGGGACGCGGACGCGCCGCCGCCAGAACCGTGCCCGGTGCCCACGGGGGGGCTGCGGGAGATTGTAATTGCGGGGGGGCGTTATCGGGCGGTGGTGGATACCTCGGCTTCGCCTGAGTTTCAAGAGTGGGTGGAGGAGAAGGTGGCGCCGATGATTCAGACATGGTACCCGCGGCTGGTGGAGATGCTGCCCTCGCAGGGTTTCGAGGCGCCGGCGCGGTTTACGGTGGTTTTTGATCCGGCGATGCAAGGCGTGGCCGCCACTAGTGGCACGCGCATCCGGTGCGCCTCCGGCTGGTTCCGGCAAAATCTCAAAGGCGAGGCGCTGGGGGCATTGTTTCACGAAATGGTGCACGTGGTGCAGCAATATGGGCGCGCCCCGCGCCAGCCCGGCGCCACGCGCGCGCCAGGGTGGTTGACGGAGGGGATTACCGATTACCTGCGCTTCTTCATCTTTGAACCGGAGACCAAAGGGGCGGAAATCACCGCGCGCAATTTGCCGCGGGCACGGTACGATGGCAGCTATCGCATTACCGCCAATTTCCTGAACTGGGTCAGCGGCCGGCATGGCAAGGACTTTGTACCCAAACTTAATGCCTTCATTCGGGAGGGCCGTTACAACGAGCAGACGTGGAAGGAATTGACGGGACACAGCGTGGAAGAGCTGGGAGACATGTGGCGCAAGGACTTGGAGATGCGGCTGGGGGTTGGCGCGGGGGGCTAATGGGTTTTGGGGGGAGATTTGCCAATTTTGGGTAAAAATCTGCCAAAAAATTTTAGTCACTTTCGCTGGACGGGTGGGGGAGCGCGGCGTAACTTAAGGGCGTTATAGCCGCCACAAGAACATACGCCCGCTTGGCTCCAGCCGTAAAAGGCGCAAGGCCCGGCATTTGTGGTTTTGCGGTGTCAGGGAGGTTGCTCTCCCAGCCCGGGCGTGAAACCCCCAACCCAAGGTATCCGGCTTATGGACCTCCATCACCCTCTCCTGGCCGATTTCCCGGAAATGCGGGAAATCATCCTCAAACTGCGTAGCGAATGTGGTCAATTCCGGAAGATGTACGAAGAGTACCACCGGATAGATGACCATATCTGCCGCATTGAGGAAGACCTGGAGAGGGCGAGTTTGGAAGAGCTGGAGGAGTTGAAGATGCGCCGGGTGCAGCTCAAGGATGCCCTGTATCACGCCTGCTGGGCAAGCCGTCACCGGCCAACCAGCGTGGCCGTGGCGGCCTGAGCGCTCTGGGCACGAATTCACCCGCCAGAGGACCCGGCCCCTGAGGGCAGGGGTAGGGGAGTATTCGTCAACTTTGCTGGGGGAAAACTTTTTGAGTGGCTTGGCCCACTTGGCGAGTTGGGCGCAGCCATAGAGAAGCTTTTGGCTCATAAATCACTTGCTTTGGGAGGGAAACTGTTTAGAAGAGAGTTACACATTAACACCACACTGGATTATGCAACGACGACATTTCCTCGCAACAGCCGGATTGGCGGCTTTGGGTGCAACTTCTTCCACGGCGTGGGCGGCCGCAGCGCCACAGAAACGGGATTATTACGAGCTGCGGATGTTCATCCTGGAGACGGAAGAGCAACGCCAGCTTTTTGACGGGTACATGAAGGACGCCTTCATTCCGGCCTGCAACCGGGCGGGCGTGCAGCCGGTGGGGGTGTTTTTTCCGGAAAAACCTGACCCGAAGCTGGCCTCGGCGTATGTGCTGCTGCGCCATACCAGCGCGGAGTCTGTCTTTGGGCTGACGCAGAAGCTGCTTCGAGACCAGGAGCATTTGCAAAAGGGCGCTGCTTATTGGAATGCGCCGGCTTCCGCGCCCGCCTTCAAACGAATGGAAACCTGGTTGTTCCTGGCATTTGCGGGGATGCCGCAGATTGAGACGCCCGCCAAGGGGCCTGACCGGGTGTTTCAATTGCGCATCTATGAAAGCCCCAGCGTGAAAACCGGCCAGAAGAAAATCGAAATGTTCAACGATGCCGGTGAAATCAAGATATTCCGCGAAGTGGGCCTCAATCCGGTGTTCTTCGGGGAGGCCATCGCGGGGGCCAA
Organism: Fontisphaera persica; assembly: GCF_024832785.1. Classification (GTDB taxonomy): domain Bacteria; phylum Verrucomicrobiota; class Verrucomicrobiia; order Limisphaerales; family Fontisphaeraceae; genus Fontisphaera; species Fontisphaera persica. The sequence goes on along the minus strand of NZ_CP116615.1, from coordinate 1,695,778 downwards.
GATGCCCAATTTGACCTACATGCTGGGATTTGAGAAACCGTCCGACATGGCGGAGGCATGGAAGCGTTTTGGGCCGCATCCCGAATGGCAAAAGCTGCGCAAGATGCCGGAATATGCCGACAAGGAAATCTTGTGTGGCATTACCAATATCGTGCTCAAGCCAGCGCCTTATTCGCAAATCTAGGGCGGTAGCGGGGCGCGCTGGGGCGACCCAGCCCCTGCTGGTGAGGCGTGAACTCACCTGACTGTGCTGGCCCCTGGTGCAAGCACAGGGCCGGTGAAGGACTTTGCGGAGGGGGGGTCCTCTATTGCGTCTCTCCCGTGGTGAGGCGCATAAAGACTTCTTCCAGTCCGATTTCCTGCTCGCGCAAACCGACGAGTTTGGCGCCGCCCTTGACCAGCACTTCTGCGACAAAGCTGAGGTCGGTCTGGTGGTCGGTGAGTTGCACCCTGAGTTCCTGCTCCTCGAAGGTGATTTCCTTAACCTGCGGGTGTTGGAGCAACAATTGACGCGCTTGTTCGGGGTCGCTGGTTACCTTGACCCAAACCACGCGGCTGCTGGTCAGGTGGTTGCGAACCCCTTCAATGTCCCCGCAGTAAACCAAACGGCCTTTTTCAATGATGGCCACGCGATTGCAGAGGCTTTGCAGTTCGCTCAGGATGTGCGAGGAAATGAGGATGGTTTTGCCCAGGCGTTGCAGCTCCTGGAGGATGGCCATGACTTCGATGCGCGCCCGGGGGTCCAGCCCGCTGGCTGGCTCATCCAGCAGGAGCACTTCCGGGTCGTGAATCAGCACGCGGGCCAGCCCCAGGCGTTGCTGCATGCCGCGGCTCAAGGCGCCAATCAGCGAGCCTTTCTTGTCGCTCAGCCCCACCAGCTCCAGGACGTCGTTGACGGTTTTTTCGCGTTTTCCGGCGGGAATGCGGTAACAGGCCGCAAAGAAGTCGAGGTATTCCGTGACTTCCATGTCCTTGTACACCCCGAAGAAGTCAGGCATGTACCCGATGAGATGGCGGATGGAGTCGCTTTCGGAGACGATGTCGCGTCCCAGGATTTTGGCGGTGCCGCTGGTGGGGGTCAGGAAAGTGGCCAGAATGCGGAGAGTGGTGGTTTTGCCGGCGCCGTTGGAGCCGATGAAGCCGAACAAATCGCCGCGCAGGACGGTCATGTTCAGGTCATTGACGGCAACCAGCGGGCCGAATTGGCGTGTCAGATGCAGGGTCTGGACGGCGGGAAGGGGAGGGGCTTGTGCCATAGGCAATCCAAGTTTCAATACGCAGTCATAATCATCAGGTTGCGCTGCTGTCTTTGATTAAGGGGGCGTGGCAGCGGGGGTGTCGGCCAGCGGTCGCTTGATGACCAGGCGATAAACGGTATGACCGAAGCCCCGCTTAATGGTTTTGGATGATTTGAGCAGGGATGGTTTGGGCAGGTGGTCTTCCACCGCCGCCATCACCACAATATCCCCGCGTTGGAGGCAGGGGTTGAGATTGAATTGGGGGGGGGCCAGCAACACAGTGGTGCCGTGCGAATACTTCGTTCTCATGGGAAAGGAGGCGGCGGCGGTCAAACGCACCCACTCTTCGGCGTTTTTAACCACAGGGGAATTGTCGCCATCGTCATGTGAGGTGTGAGACTGGGGGTGTATATGGTCGAGTTGGTTGGTCCTGAAAAAGGCCCATGTCATTTTATTGGTGAGCGGCAGGATGACGGTTTGGCCGGGATTGATATTAAGCACTTTATCCACGCCATTCGTGCTAAAGACCCATACGCAGGCCAAAGGTTTAGACAGATGGTTGCGAATCTGCATTTTAAGGTTGCCCTGGTCAGCCATGACGGTCGCGCTGATGGGGGTCTGGCGGACGGCTTGCAAGTATTCCTCGACATAGCGTTGGCTGGTCCAGACCGGGATGGACAAGGCGCCTTTGAAGGTATCGCCCTCCTGGGAAACTTCGGTGCGTTTTTGCGACCAGATTCCTGGTTCCGAGTGAACACGGTATTCATCGCGCAATGACGCTACGGGAGCGGAGGAAGCCACTTGATAAGTGACGTTGGCGGGTGCGTACGCCCCAATGAAGTTCCAGGCGCGAAGTTGGGCGCCGCCTTGTTCCCGGGGGTGCACGTCGGCGACGTGCACCTCATTCCATTCCATTTCGCCGGCGCGCAATTTATAGCCCACCCAATAAATCAAGGCCGAGAACATCGCGACATAAGCCGGGAAAGTAATCCAGGTGAGCATGGGCCGCTTGAGCCTGCGCAAGAGGAAATAATCCACGGGACCAATCACCACGAGGTATCCCATGAGCAGGACGACCATCCAACCCAGGGGGAGCTGGCGGATTTGCCGGCTGTCAATAATCTGCCCCATGATTCCATCTATGAAACCGTTGTGATAAATTTGAACGCTGGCGGGGTTTGCGATCTTCCCTTGGTAGAAGAAGAGGGGATTGATTTCCAAAAGTTTGGCGAAAAAGTGTCGGCGGTGAGGCCACGAACGGAAGGGTTCGGTTTCCGGCGCGAAGGTGAGCACGGTGAGCAATCCGCGACCCCGTTTGGCGGTAATCATCAGGGGACGTCCCTTGCTCTCGGCCATGACACGGCCTTCTGTGACTTCGCCGAGGACGACGCCGCCGGAAACGGTGGGGGTGGCGTCTGGCAGGGGCACTTCCTCGAAACCAGGTTGGACGGCCTGGTCATGGCCAGGTGGCAAGAAGAGACGGGGATGCGAAGCACGAATCCAGGAAGCCAAACTGTTGAGATAATCCATCTTTTCCATGCCATTGGGGGCGAAGGGCAGCAGGCGCTGCAACCAGGGAGCGCCTTGGAGATCGGACGGCGCATGCAATCCTACGATGAAATGGCCGCCCTGGTGCACCCAGGCCAACAGGGCGCGCACCTGGGCTTCCCGCAATTCCGCGGCTTTTTCCGCATGCAGGTAAAACGCGGTGAGGCCCTCCAAAGCCAGGGGATGGTCCGGAAACAATTCGGGGCTAAGCCGGGCAGTCACGGGCTGGTAACGCGATAACAAGCGATTGACTTCGGCAAAGGAGGGCATGCCGCCCACGGTCTTGGGCAGAGCGCCCATCAGCGCGTTTTCATTGGAAAGGTGAATGCGCGGGCGTATATCCCGCCGTTCTTCACGCAAAGCGCCGCTTTCATCATAGAGCAAAACATCCCATGATCCTCCATAATAGGAATCCATGAAAACGGGCACGCAGAGGCGTTTGCGGGTGCCCGTGGGCAGCTCAATGGGAACCTTGCGGAGCGTACCGCTTTTGACTCCTCCGGATTTGATGACCAGGGTGCCTTTGAAGGTGGGGCCTTCATTGAGCATCTCGAAGGTGAAAGGGGCCCAGGCGCCGACAGTGACCACGTTGTCGTAACCCAGGAAGACATCAAATTGCTTGATTGGTTTGGGAGCGCCCAGGAGGGAGGTGGCTTGCAGGAGCAGTGCCAGCAACGCCGTCAGGCAGCACCCCATGCGCCGGGAAAACCAATGTCCCACGCGGCCTTCAGCGGTGTAAAGGGCTCCTGCAGGCATGACTTGCTGCAACAGTCAAACACAACCGATGAAGGGGTGCAATCTTGTTTCTATGCGGCATCAGCAAATGACGCGCAAGCGCTGGGGAAAGACCCGAAAGACAGCAGGCAGCAGCCCCACGCGCTCACCGTCCAGTTCAAAGGGCACACGTGCATCCGGGAGCGGTTCCAGGTGAAAAACTTCAGCCTGCCAGTGCACTGCGCCGCCCAGGCTGTTCCAGTTTTCCGCCCACATGTCTTGTGCCACACGCCACAGGGTGGACCAGTTGGTTTGGGGGAACAACGTGGCATCCAACCGGCCATCCTTGAGACTGGCGTAAGGGAAAAGGGGGAAAGGTCCGCCATAACGACGGCCGTTGCCCAGGAGGGCCAGCTCGACCTCCCGGCAGTTTTCACCTGCCGTGATGCGCAAACGGGGGCGATTTTCCCGCATGGCCTGCACGCCAGCCCAAACATAGGCCAGAGGGCCCAGCCGTTTTTTCAAACGTTGATTAAGCAATTCAATGGCGCGGGCATCCAACCCTGCGCCTCCCAGTTGGAGGAATAAACGCTGCCGGTGTGCGCCGCCGTCCTGAAACTCCGCCACGCCGAGGTCCACCTGGATTTCACGGCCTTGCAGCACGATTTCCCACGCTTTTTCGAGACGAAAGGGCAGCGCCAGCTCGCGCGCGAAAACGTTGGCCGTGCCCACGGGGAGGACCCCCAGGCGGACTTGCTGGAAGGCGCCCGGCACTTCCGCCAGCCCATTGACGATTTCGTTCAAGGTGCCGTCTCCGCCGGTGGCAATCACCGTGTCAAAGCCGCCAGCCACGGCTTCTTTCGCCAGCTCCCGCGCGCCGCCGGGGCCGGGGGTGGGCATCAAACGGATGCCGCCCGCCAGCCGTCGCAAACGCTCTTGCATGCGTGGCGAACTCCCTCCCCGGGCGCGCGGATTGAAAATGATGCAGGCGTGCATGGGGAACAGTATGCCTTGAACTCCGCCCGGAAAAGCTCCTGCCAGGCCGGGCTAGAACAAGGTATAAATGAACGGCGCAATGGCAGGGCTGGAGCCTAGCACCAATAAAAGGCCAAAGCCGAGCAGGAGAATGAGCAGGGGAATCATCCAATACTTTTTGTTCTCACGCAGCATGAGCAGAAACTCGCCCAGGAGGCTGAGTTCTTTTTCTTCGCCTGCGGCTTCGAATTCCGTGCGCTTCTCCTTGTTCATGGCGGTTAAAATTGTTTGAAGTACCGGTGCGGAGGCGGGGGCGGCCCGGCGTCATGCCAGTAGGTGGCGGAGGATCGGTCAAAGTGCTTGCGGAAACTGGGTTTGAACAAGCGTCGCAACCAGCCAATGGGGGTCATGATGAGATAATACATGCCCGCCAGCATCAGGTTGCTGACCACCAGACCGAGGCAACAGGCCAGGGCGTACCAAAGCAGGTAAAAAGGACGGGCGATTTGTGGCACCAGGTAGAGCAAAAGCCCCGCGGCCGCCCCGACACCGGCCACCCACAGGGCGGTGGACAGGTGGGCGTCCCAGCGCCCCCGGGCGATCCATCCGAGCAACCCAATGACCACGGCCAGGCAAGGAAATCCGATGATCCAGCTTTTGGCAAACTGCCTGCGCTGGGCCAGGTCCGGCCGCCAGTTCACTTCGTGAAACGGGTTGACCATGGCTTCAATGTAGCGTGATTTGAGCGTTAATCCAGCTTAAACGTGTCCACGTACTTTTTACGCTCGGCGGCATCGGTGGCGGGCTGCTCGGTTTTATACAGCACGCAGTTCTCGAGGACCAGGACGTCCATGTCGGTGGCCATGAAACAGCGGTAGGCGTCCTGGGGAGTGCAGACGATTGGTTCGCCGCGAATGTTAAAACTGGTGTTGATGATGACGCCGCAGCCGGTGCGGCGTTTGAACTCGCGCATGAGGCGGTAAAAGCGTCCGTGCCGTTCTTCATCCACGGTTTGGATGCGGGCCGACATGTCCACGTGGGTGATGGCGGGCAGCGACGAGCGTTTGACGTTGACGCGCTTGCGCAAATCGGGGTCCTTCATCAAGCGTAGCTGCTCTTCGGTGAGCGTGCAGCGCAGCTCGGGGCGCACATCGGCCACCAGGAGCATGTAGGGGGATTCCCGGTCCAATTCGAAGTACTTGTCCACTTCTTCGCGCAGCACACAGGGGGCAAAGGGGCGGAAGGATTCGCGGTATTTGATGCGCAGATTCATGACGCTTTGCATCTGCTCATTGCGGGCGTCGCCGATAATGCTGCGGCTGCCCAAGGCTCGCGGGCCAAACTCCATGCGCCCGTGAAACCAGCCCACGACTTTCTGCTCCAGCATGGCGTCCACCACCTTGTTCAGCAAGGCGGGTTCGTCCGCAAAGAAGTGGTAACGCACGCCCTTGCCGTCCAGAAACTGGCGGATGGATTCGTTACTGTATTTTGGTCCCAGCAGGGAGCCATGCAAACAGTCCTTGCCGTTGGGTCGGCGTTCGTTGTCCAGCAATTGATAATGGACAAACAAGGCGGCCCCCAGGGCGCCGCCGGCATCCCCGGCGGCGGGGGTGATGAAGAGGTCGTCGAAGATGCCTGCGCGGAGCAGCTTGCCATTGGCCACGCAGTTGAGCGCCACACCGCCGGCGAGGCACAGGTGGCGGCAGCCGGTTAGTTTTTTCGCCGTGCGTGCCATGCGCAACACCGCTTCTTCGGTGACTTTTTGAATGCTGGCCGCCAAATCCATTTCCCGTTGGCGGATGGGGGACTCGGGCGCGCGCGGGGGGCCGCCAAATAATTGTGCAAACGCCTCGTTGGTCATGGTCAACCCCTGGCAGTAATTAAAATAATCCATGTTCATGGCCAGGGAGCCGTCCTCCTTCAAGTCCACCAGTTTGTCCAGGATGACATCCACGTATTTAGGCTCGCCATAAGGGGCCAGCCCCATGAGTTTGTATTCGCCGGAGTTGACCTTGAATCCAGTGAAGTAAGTGAAGGCACTGTAGAGCAGACCTAGGGAATGAGGGAAACGCAGCGTCTTGAGAAGCTGGATGCGATTGCCGCGGCCGATGCCGATGCTGGCGGTGTCCCATTCGCCAACGCCGTCCATGGTCAGAATGGCGGCTTCGTCAAACGGGGAGGGGAAGAAGCAACTGGCGGCGTGGCTTTCATGGTGGACGGTGAAGACAATGCGTTTGCGGTAACGTCCCTCGAGGGACTTGCGAATTTCCCGCGGCAGATGCAGCTTGGTTTTGAGCCAGAGGGGCATGGCCATCATGAAGGACCGCAGTCCTGCCGGGGCAAAGGCCAGGTAGGTTTCGAGCAGGCGGTCAAATTTCAGCAGTGGTTTGTCATAAAACACCACATAATCCAGGTCTTCTGGCACCAGCCCCCCTTCTTGCAGGCAATAATCAATGGCGTGTTTGGGGAAATTGAAATCATGTTTGATGCGGGTGAAGCGTTCCTCCTGCGCCGCGGCGACAATCTCACCATTCACCACCAGGGCGGCGGCACTGTCATGATAAAATGCCGAAATGCCAAGAATCTTTTTGCTCATGCAGGCTCACGCACTGTCTGTATCCAGCCCAGCGCGGGCGGATTATTCCCGGATTTTGCCATTGACTTCAATGCCGAACTGCAAGGGGGCATGGCATCCCGCCTGGGGTTCAGGTTTCCAATCGCCAGCGAGCCTGTCGCAAGACGGCCTTGTTGGAGCCGGCCATGACTTCATACCAGATGGTGAGGAGGAGACCGTCCGGCAGTTCCACGGTGCTGGGATAACCCAAGTCTGCATTGGACCCGTCGCCGGAAAGGGTCATGGGGGGAGACCATGTTTTACCGCCGTCCTCACTGAGCCGGGCCTGGTTGCCAAAGGGTGCGCGGCGGTAGCCGTAGGTCATCAGCAAGCGTCCATCCCGCAGCCGGAGCAAATGTGAGGGCAAGCCCCAGACGCCGATGGGATGCGGCACGGACCAGGTCACGCCGCCGTCCGTGGACTCGGTTTGCAGAATCTCAAAGCGATTTTGGGAGTTGTGATTGCGGATGTGGACGAGGAGACGGTTGGGGTTGACCTCAAGGCCATGTAACTCATGATATTGCTGATAATCATCGCCGGGGCGGGCTGGAATTTCCGCCAGCCATTGCCAGGACAATCCATCATCCGTGGAGCGGCATACGCCCACCCGCTGTTTGTCGGTCCACAACTTTTTTCCGGCATACAATAGCTGGCCATTGGCCAGCACAAAAGGACCGTGAGGGCTGTTGACCAAGGATGGGTAAACGGCGCTCCACGTGACACCGCCATCGGGCGAGCGAATCATCCAATGTCCCAAGAGGGCATTGCGCTGGCCGGCGGTGAGCCGCTCATGAGCGGCCCGCCAGCGATTGAGGCGCTCCTGGGGCCAGGTTCCCGTGGTCCCGGCAGCGCCCTCCAGGGCTTTGCGGAAGGCTTCGGTGTCATAAGCCAGCGAGGTGAAGGTGGTTACCAACATGGCTTTTTTGGGGGTCTCAATCACGCCGGCATCGCGGTCGTCAATGGCGGTATCCAGCAACACCTGAGGCCATCCCCAAGTTTGCCCTTGGTCTTTGGAAATCATCAATTCCACCCGCCCAAAGGGACAAACATGACCTTCTCGGCCGCCTGAATAGACCAGCCATAAATCACCATTGCTGCGCCGGGCGACGGTGGGCCAGCCATGATACAGGTCGGGTTGATGGCTGATGACACGGACTTCTAGCACGCGGGCGGTGGGGGCAGCGGCCTTGAGTTTGGTCCAGCCGGCGGCGCCCAGCAAGAGGGAGGCGGCCAGCGTGCGTTTGAGAAAGTTTCGCCGCGTAGTTTGGGCGGGGAAGTTTGGGAGCGGCGGGTTAGGGTTCATGGGGAAGGCGGGGTGATGGCGTGGCGGTTTCATGTACTGAGGGAAATAACAGGAAAATCCGTCCTCATCAATGTCCAGGTTGGGGGAGTGGGAAAACGATGGGGTGACATTTGACAGAGGCGCGGACTGTTATAAGATTAACAAAAAATCACTTGAATAAAACTTATGACTGTCCGACATGCGCTGCCTTTGAATGCCATTGAGTCCGTCCTGCATGAAGAACGGCTGTTCCCGCCCCCCAAGGAATTTTCCGCTCAGGCGCACATCAAATCGCTGGCGCAATACAAGCGCATGTATCGAGAATCCATTGAGCAGCCGGAGCGGTTTTGGGCCAAACAGGCGGAAAATGAGCTGGTGTGGTTCAAGCGGTGGAAGCGTGTGCTGCAATGGAAAGAGCCGGTGGCGCGATGGTTTGACGGCGGCCAATTAAATGTGTCGGTGAACTGTTTGGACCGGCATCTCGACACGCCCGTCGGCAACAAGGCAGCAATCATCTGGGAAGGTGAACCCGATTCGGTCAGCAAGCCGGGCGAGGAACGAGTGCTTACTTACAAGCAGCTTCACCGCGAGGTGTGCCGGTTTGCCAATGTGCTCAAGCGCAACGGGGTCAGGCGGGGGGACCGGGTGTTGATTTATCTGCCGATGGTGCCGGAGGCGGCGGTGGCCATGCTGGCCTGCGCACGCATTGGCGCCATTCATTCGGTGGTTTTTGGCGGGTTTAGCGCCCATGCGGTGGCGGACCGCGTATGCGATTGCGGGGCCAAGGTCATAGTCACCGCCGATGGGGGATACCGCCGGGGCACGATTGTGCAGCTTAAGAAGAATGTGGACGAGGCCTTGAAGATGACCGATGAGCGGGGGCGGCGGCTGGGGCGGACCGTGGAAAAGGTCATCGTGTTACGGCGGGCCTACAATGAAATCCATATTGAAGAAGGCCGCGACGTGTGGTGGCATCGCGAACTGGAGTATGTAACGGCAGATTGTCCGCCGGAAAAAATGAACAGCGAAGACCCGCTCTTTATTTTGTACACCAGCGGTTCCACCGGCAAGCCCAAGGGCATTTTTCACACCACGGCGGGCTACTTGCTGGGCGCCAAGATGACCACCAAATACGTCTTTGATTTGCGGGATACCGACGTGTTTTGGTGCACGGCGGATGTGGGATGGGTGACGGGCCACAGTTATGTGGTTTACGGGCCGCTGGCCAACGGCGCCACCACGGTCATGTATGAGGGCGCGCCGAATTGGCCAGAGCCGGACAGATTCTGGCGAATCATCGAAAAATATGATGTGACGGTGTTTTACACGGCGCCGACGGCAATCCGCGCCTTTATGAAATGGGGCGAGGAATGGCCGCGCAAACACGACCTCAGCACCTTGCGGCTGCTTGGCTCGGTGGGAGAACCCATTAATCCCGAAGCATGGATGTGGTACTACGAGGTCATTGGCGGCAAGCGTTGTCCCATCGTGGATACCTGGTGGCAGACCGAAACGGGAAGCATCATGATTACCCCCTTGCCGGGGGCCACTCCCACCAAACCGGGCAGCGCCACACTGCCGTTTTTTGGGGTGGCGCCGGAAGTGGTGGATGACCAGGGCCGTCCGGTGTCGCCCAATGTGGGGGGCAAACTGGTGATTCGCAGACCATGGCCCAGCATGTTGCGCGGCTTGTGGGGGGATATGAAACGTTACCAGGAGGTTTATTGGAAGGAAGTGCCGCACGCTTATTTTACGGGGGATGGCTGCCGCCGGGACAAGGATGGTTATTTTTGGATTGTGGGCCGCATTGATGACGTCCTGAATGTCGCCGGGCATAGGATTGGCACGGCGGAAGTGGAAAGCGCGCTGGTCAGTCATTCAGCCGTGGCGGAAGCGGCGGTTGTGGGGCGTCCGGATGACCTCAAGGGGCAGGCGCTGGTGGCCTTTGTCACCTTGAAGAGCGGCATCAAGCCGACGCGCGACTTGCGGGAGGAACTGCGCCAGCACGTGACCAAGGAAATCGGCGCGATTGCGCGGCCGGACGAGGTGCGGTTTGCGGAGGCGTTGCCCAAAACCCGGTCGGGCAAAATCATGCGGCGTCTGCTCAAGAGCATTGCCGCTGGCACAGAAATCAATGGCGATACTACTACGCTGGAGGATTTCAGTGTGCTTACCCGGCTGAGCCAGGCGGAAGAGGATTGAGGTGGCGCAGCAGGAAATGGGGCAGGGGAGCTTTTTGTTTGGGGACTCCTCCGATTAAGACCCGGATGCGCAGGGGGCATGGCGAGCTGCCCCGTTGCAAGTGGCATTCAGCTACGGCCGCTGCAGTCAGGATTCCTTAAGTTGCACGGGGCCGGTACGGATAATCCAAGTATCGATTGGCCTCGGCATGGCGGGGAAAACGCTCAAGCTGGGCATCCCATTCCAGGAGGGCGCGGGTTTTCCACGCGATGTTGCCGATTTGGGTGGCGGAGGTGCTGCGATGGCCGGTCTCGATGTCGCACGTGGGGCGTTGGCGGTTTTTCACGCAGTCCAGGAAGTTGCGGGCATGGAAGGTGGTGTCGGCACTGTTGACCTGAGCTTTCACATTGACCGGTTCAATCATCGGCTTTTCGCCTTTGCGCCAGCCCGCGTCTTCCGTGCGGGTCAAGGGTGTGCGGGCGGGAAAGGGATTGGGGGTGATGAGGTCCGGCACGATTTCGTATCCGCGCGAGTACAGGTAAAAGGTGCCTTTAGTGCCCCTAATTTCCAGCTCGGCGTTGGGCCGCAGTGAGGCGGGGGCTGCATTGGCATTGATTTGGGTGAAGGTGATTAAAATCCCGCCGGGATATTCCCACATGACTTCCAAGGTGTCCGGGATTTCACGATTGTCTGCCAGGGCATATTTGCCACCCATGGCTGCCACTGCGAGCGGGGCGTCCACTCCCAACGCCATGTGGAAGAAGTCCATATAATGCACTCCGAAGTTGGTGAGCTGGCCGCCCGAGTAATCGAAAAACCAGCGGAAACGGTAGAACGTGCGATTTTTATTATAAGGTTTGTAGGGGGCGGGGCCCAGCCAGGCCTCCCAGTCAAACCCTGGCGGGGGGGTGGTGTCGGGCGGATGGTCTATGCCTTGAGGCCATTCGTTCTGTATGTGAAAGGCACGGCAGGCCATGATTTTTCCAAGCACGCCACTGCGGATAAGCTCAGCCGCTTCACGGCAGAAAGGCACGGACCGCCGGTGAATACCCACCTGGCAGACGCGGTTGTGCTTGCGGACCGCTTCCACCATGCGGCGGCCTTCCGCCACGCAAAGGGACAAGGGTTTTTCCACATAAACATCCTTGCCGGCTTCACACGCATGAATGGTTTGCAAAGCATGCCAGTGGTCTGGCGTGCTGATGACCACGGCATCCAACTCTTTTATTTCCAGAAGTTTGCGATAATCCTTGAACTGCCGTGGATTACCGCCCGCCTTGGCGGCGGCGAAGTCGAGGTAGGGCTGGTGGAGGTCACACACGGCCACGACCTGGGCGTCGGGCTGGGCGAGAAAAGCGTCGAGCACCTGGTCGCCGCGGTTACCCAGGCCAATGAAGCCAAGACGGATTTTTTCGTTGGCGCCGAGCACATTCAAGGAACTGGCGGCCATCGCGGCACCGGCGGCAGCGACGGTTTTGGTGAAGGAACGACGCGTCAATTTTGGCATAATCGTCATCCTTTCCTGGCCGGGCTGGCTGAGGATTGCGACGGGAAGATTTTATCAATCACCCGGTCTTTGATGTTTATGGCGGAACCGATGAGGGCCATGATGACGGCCACCACCAACACCACATTAAAGGCGACGCGGCGCCAGCCCCGTCCCACGGCGTCCCCCAGGTAACTGCGCTTGTTGTTCAGGATGAGAAAAGAAATGTACGCGATGGGCAGCACGGTGAAGGCGAGGGCGCTGGCCACCACGGGGAGCCAGATGGGGCTTTTGACCAGCACGCCCAGCAATCCCACTGCGGGTACCAGGGTGAACATTTTGTAACGGGCGGGGGTGTATTCGAGTTTGAACATTTCGCACACGGTGAATCCGCAGCAAACCATGTGGGCGCTGATGGCGCCGCAGGCCATGCCGATGAAGCCAAGGTCGAAAACAATGCGTCCCAGCGAGCTGCCCAGCAACCCTGCAAGCGCCTGAGCAGCCTGGATGGGCTTCAGGTCGGCGGGGGTGGGATTGCCGGGCAGAACGGTGCCGTAGCCAGCCGCGGCATTGTGCACGGTGGAGGCCATGCCGATGATGATGAGCGAAGTTAAAACAACGTACGGGACAAACAGGGAAAGCACCAGGTCAAAGCGGGCCAGTCCTTTGTGCTGTGGCCCCCAGCCCTTGGCCAAGATGGAGTAAGGATAAAGAAAAGTCATGTTGATGCCCACCGCTGCTCCCAAGGCGCCCAGGATGGTGGTGGTGGCGCCGGGACCTTCGGGAATGCGAATGGTGAAAAATCCGCGCAGGATGCCGCCCAGGTCCAATTTGGAATTGACCAGTTGCAGGAGGACTACACTTAAAAATGCGAGCATGGTGAGGCGAATCATCCATCGGAGAAAAGTTTCATAGAGACGGATGCCTTTCGGTTTGGAGCCATAATTCCACGTGAGCACGATGTTAATGCCCAGAATCAGGAGGCCGCCCCCCAGACGCACGAGAGTTTCGGTGGCCGGTGAGAGGGCGGTGGAGGGGTCTTCCGTTTTCACGCCGGCGGCTACATCCGCCAGGTCTTTGAATGCGCCGCCCAGGAGGGCATATTGGCCGAAATGCCAGACGATGGTGGCTATGATGGTGGCCAGTGCCCAGAGGAAAGCGACGCTGGGGTGCAGTTCGCGGCGGACAATTTCATAGGCGCGTTCGCCTTTGGTAAGGGTGATGTTGGCCAAGGCTGCCATCATGAACACGCCCAGCAGCATGGCGGCTGGTTGGACCCACAGCAGTTGGTAACCGAAGAATGCGCCGGCGACGACACTGGCGGTGGCGCTGCCGGCGCCGAGGGTCATGGCGCTTTGCAACCAGGCAGGGCCGGTTAGTTTATAGTATCCTCCCAGCCGTTTCCACCAGGGGCGCTGGTCCAGCTCCACCAGAAGTTGGCGTTCCTGCTCGATTTTGGCCGGGTCCCACTTGCTCGTCATGGGCAAACCCGTGGTGCTTGGGGATGAATTATTTGCCATGGGAGGCATGATGAAATCTGGGGGAGGGGCACGCAATGAAATTTCGTGTGTTTTTCAGATGACAGGGGCGGTAAAATAGGGTTTATTCGCGCGGTTTGTGGTTTCGTTGCCATGCCAAAACGCACCGACATTCATTCGGTTCTGATCATCGGCGCCGGCCCTATCATCATCGGGCAGGCGTGTGAATTCGATTATTCCGGCACTCAGGCTTGCAAAGCCCTGAAGGAGGAGGGGTACCGCGTGATTTTGGTGAACTCCAATCCGGCCACCATCATGACCGACCCGGAGTTTGCCGACCGCACCTACATTGAGCCGATTACGCCGGCGGTGGTGGAAAAAATTCTGGAGCGCGAGCTGGCGGAGTTAAAGCGGAGGGGGGCGAAGGGCAAACTGGTTTTGCTGCCTACCTTGGGCGGACAAACCGCGCTCAATACCGCCATGGCCTTGCACCGCAAGGGCGTGCTGCAGCGGTTGGGGGTGGAGATGATTGGCGCGAAGGCAGAGGCCATTGAACGGGGGGAGGACCGGCAGGTTTTCAAGGATTTGATGATTAGCATCGGGCTGGATGTGCCGATTAGCGGGACAGCGCACAGTCTGGAAGAGGCGCGGGAAGTGGCGGCAAAGGTTGGGCGTTTTCCGTTGATTATACGTCCTGCTTATACGTTGGGCGGGACGGGTGGGGGCATCGCATACAACCGGGAGGAGTTTGAGGACATTTGCAAACGGGGCTTGGATTTGTCGCCCGTGAGCGAAGTGCTGATTGAAGAGTCGCTCTTGGGGTGGAAGGAATACGAAATGGAGGTCATGCGGGACCACAAGGACAACTGCGTGATCATTTGCCCCATTGAAAACTTTGATCCGATGGGGGTTCATACAGGGGATTCCATCACGGTGGCGCCCGCCCAGACGCTGACGGACAAGGAATATCAAATCATGCGCGATGCCTCTTTCGCGGTAATTCGAGCGGTGGGTGTGGAAACGGGGGGCAGCAACATCCAATTTGCCGTGAACCCGGAAAGCGGACGCATGGTGGTCATTGAAATGAACCCGCGGGTGTCGCGGTCCTCCGCGCTGGCTTCCAAGGCGACGGGATTTCCCATTGCCAAGATTGCAGCCAAGCTGGCGGTGGGGTATTGCCTGGATGAAATTCGCAATGACATCACCCGGGAAACGCCCGCCAGCTTTGAACCTACTATTGACTATGTGGTCGTGAAGATACCGCGGTTTGCCTTTGAAAAATTCCCGCAGGCCGATCCCACGCTGACCACGCAGATGAAGAGCGTGGGCGAGGCGATGGCCATTGGGCGCACGTTCAAGGAAAGCCTCCAAAAATGCCTGCGCTCCCTGGAGATTGGCCGCTATGGTTTGGGAGGAGACGGCAAGCCCTGGCGGATTGATAATCAGGTCTATGGCGACCGAGAGATATTCCCGCGGGACGTGTTGCGGCGCAAACTCAGCATTCCCAATGGCGAACGCATTTTCTTTATTCGCCATGCTTTGCGGGCGGGCATGACGGTTGAAGAGGTATTTGAACTGACGCGCATTGATCGCTGGTTCCTGACGCAAATCAAGGAAATCGTGGATTGCGAGGAAGAACTGGCAGCATCGGCGAAGGGGGGGGCGGCGGGGGACAATTAGCTTCCGGGCCTTTGGCTTCCGGGCCGGGAGTTGGAGGCATCCTTGCTCCTGCGTGGATGCTTGCGCCAGCGGGGGGGCAGCCAGGATAGGATGCCCCCATTTTCCTGCGAGCTTCGGCTTGTGCTTTGGCGAGGGGGAGGTTAATATAAGCTCGTTACGTGAGCCATGTAGTCAACTCATTAAATGCACCTCGCCTATGAAACGCCGCACCTTCGTCAAGACGACCACGGTTACTGTCGGGGGACTGGCCCTGGCCACGCCCGCCGCGCTCTCGGCTCAACCGGCGCCTGCCGCCCAACCTGATGTGGTTGCGGGCATGCCTCGACGCCTCATGGGCCGGACTGGACTGAAAGTTTCCATCGTCGGCTTCTCGGGGTTTGCCCTGAACAAGTACCCGCAGGATGAGTGCAATAAAGGGGTGCTCAGGGCCTTTGAACAGGGGGTGAACTATTTTGATGTGGCGCCGGCTTACGGAGAATCAGAGGTCCGGCTGGGCGTGGCGTTGCAGCAACTCAAGCGGGACCAATACTTTCTAGCCTGCAAGACCAAGGCACGCGATGCCAAAGGCGCCATGCAGGAGCTGGAACGTTCACTTCAGCGGTTGAAGACCGATTATTTTGACGTGTATCAGTTGCATCACCTGCGGCAGCCGGCGGAGGTGAAACAAGCGTTGGGGCCGGACGGTTGCATGGAGGCCATCCTCAAGGCCAAGGAGCAGGGAAAGGTACGGTTCATTGGCTTTTCCGCGCATACCACCAAGGCGGCGCTGGAGGTGATGAAAGGATTCAAGTTTGACACCGTGATGTTCCCCATCAATTTTGTGGAGTACTACGGTTTTGGCTTTGGCAAGGATGTTTTGGCGGAGGCCAAGGCCCAAGGGGCGGCCGTGTTGGCCATCAAGCCCATGTCCACGGGTTTGTGGCCCAAAGGCGCGGCACAGACCCGCCAATGGTGGTATCGCTCAGCAGAAGCACAGGACGAGGTGAACCTGGTCATGCGTTGGGCGTTGTCCCAGGAGCCGGTGGTGAGCACTTTTGCACCGGCATTTCTTGACCTTATTGATAAAGCCATTGCCGCGGGCAAGGCTTTTCGTCCGATTACGGACAACGAGATTGTTCAGCTCAAGGAGCTGGCCGCCAAGTGCAACGTCGTCTTCAAGCGCGAGGAAGACGCAGTGGCCTGGCGGCATCACGGGCACGAGCCGGGTATGTCGGCTTATTGGGAGCATCTCCATGCTTGAGACAATGAGCCGGTCATTTCAGTAACCCTTTGCATACCTCCTTTTAATGCGTTCATTCTGTAAAAGGCTGCTGATGGCGGCGGTGGCGTGTGTTGTTGCCGTCAGCCTGCTGGCGGCCAATTCCTCCAGCGCGCCTTCCTCAGCGGAAAAACCGGCAGCCAGGGAAAAAAGCGGGGATAAAACCAAGCTGCCGCCGGGGTATGAGGCGGCGGAGACCCTTTCGTTAATTACGGGCGTTGCCATCTCGCCGTTGTTGGGGGTTGGAGCCGTGGGGTGTTATCAATGGATGAAAAATGCCAGTAAACCGGAAAATGAACGCCGCCCGTTGCATTGGTATGCGCAGCCTTGGTTCTGGATACCCGCGTTAATCATTGTGGCCCTGGTTTTCCTGAAAGATACACTGGGCACGGCAGCTCCCACCGTCTTGAAGAAACCCATGGACGTCGCCGAAGCCATCGAGAACAAGGTCAGTGGCCTGATTGCGGCGGGGGCCTTTGTGCCGCTGGTGACGCAGGTGTTTCCCGAAGCAATGGGTGAGAGTGCGTCCTGGAGTGCGCTAGGCTTTGCGGCGCTGGACCTTAACGGCCTGCTCAATGCCTTGATGGTACCGGTGGCGATGGCTGTGTTTTTCATTGTGTGGCTGGCCTCGCACGCGATTAACATGCTCATTCTCATCAGTCCCTTTAACACCGTGGACATGGCCTTGAAATCATTTCGCATGTTTCTTCTGTCGCTGGTAGCCACCACGCACTGGATTAACCCCTACCTGGGGGCATTGTTTGCCATTGTTTTGATTGTCATTTGTTATTTCATTGCCGGTTGGTCTTTCCGGTTATTGGTGATGGGCAGCAACTTTGTCTGGGATTACCTAACGTTTCGGCGCCTGCGTTTCCTGCCACGCTCCAACGCCAACTGGATGTTTACCGCCACCAAGTGGGGTGGCATGCCCGTGCGCACGTGTGGGCGCCTGTGCCGGACGGAAAGCGGCGCCTTGCAGTTCGAGTATCGGCCCTGGTTGTTTTTACCCAAAAAAACCGTGCCACTGCCTAGCGGAGCATTGTGGGTGGGCCGTGGGCTGTTTTACCCCGAAGTTTTGGTGGAAGCCGAAGGTCACCGCGCCGGCGGAGGTGTATTTCGACCGCTGTTTTACCCCGAAGTTTTGGTGGAAGCCGAAGGTAGCGAGGCCCAATCCTTGTTCATTTTACCTCCTCGTTACAGCACTCATGAAGAGGACCTCTGCCGGGTTTATCAAATGAAAGGCGTGCGCGACATTGGCCTGTTGCGTGGTTTCAAGCTCCTCTGGGCATGGTTAAAGGGCTTGGTGGGGGGGAAGCCACGTCCCGCCCCAGCCATGCCGCCGCAGGTGGCCTGAAGTCAAGCAGACCCGGTTCAGACAAGGAAGGTGTGGAGAGAGGAATTTGCTCGAATTCCTCAATTTTTCCGCCAACATTAAATTCGCATGACACCATGGCCTCGCTTTCATTGGGATTCTTTAGGCTTAAAGAGACTTTGCTTTGTTGTGCTGCTTTTATGGGGCATTTGGCTGTTTATATTCAGCCTGCCCGCGGCGGAGTGGCAGGAGACGGTGGCCTCGCCCAACGGCAGCATTCAGGCCACCCTTCACCTGGAGGAATCCTCTGGCGCGCTGTTCTACCGCGTTCGCAGCCGAGGTGCCGTGGTCTTGGAGAACAGTCCGTTAGGAATCACCACCAGTGAAGGAGATTTCACCGCGGGACTTTCGGTAAGCTCGGTTACGCGCCGGGAGATAAATGAGACTTACACGTTGCCGGTGGGCAAGCGGTCCACTTATGTCAACCGGGCCAATGAGAGGGAGTTGTTGGTGCGTAAGGAGGCCCGCAGCCTGCGCTTGCGATTTCGCGTGTACGATGAGGGCGTCGCCTTTGCCTATGTGCTTGAGGGCACGGGGCCGGTAAAGATTCATGGCGAAGCCAGTGGTTTTCGGCTGCCATCTTTGGGGGGTATCAAGTATTGGGGGCAAAGCCATCCCAATAATTATGGTTATGAAACCATGCTGGGCCAGGTGGACAGCGAGCGGGTATCCATGCCGTTGCTGGCGGAGCTGGAGGACGTCCGGCACTTTGTCTTTCTTGCCCAGGCGGCCTCTTATGGCACGTATATTGTCCCTCATTTTCAGCGCGAGGGGCGAATGTGGCGGGTGCGGTTTCCCTTGGACCAGGAAGGGCCGGTGGAAACATCCCTGCCTTTTCAATCGCCGTGGCGTGTCGTCATTATTTCCCCGCAAACCCCGGCTGTGCTGGTGGAATCCACGCTCTTGGAAAACCTCAATCCACCCACGGAGCCAGCTTTGCGCAACGCGGAATGGATACGGCCCGGCAGAGCAAGCTGGGACTTTTTGGCGGGAGACCGCGACAAACCCCAAGTGTGGATTGATTTTGCCGCCGAAATGGGGTGGGAATACCACTTGGTGGACGCCGGTTTTGAGCGGCGGTTCGACGTGGCTGCGGCCACCCAGTATGCCCGCCAGAAAAATGTGCGGCTAATCGGATGGGCTTATACCCCAAACTTGAATACGCCTGAAAAAGCAGAGGAAATATTGTCCCGTTATGCCCAAATGGGACTGTCCGGCGCCAAGGTGGATTTTTTTGACCATCATCCTATTACCGGGGAAAAGCGCACGCGCGATTTTGAGGACACCCAAGCCAGTTTGAAGATACGGGATTACCTCATGGAGATCGCGGCCCGACACCACTTGGTGCTGGAGTTTCACGGCTGCACCCTGCCGTCGGGAGAACGTCGCCGTTATCCGCATTTCATGACGGCCGAAGGAGTGGCCGGCATGGAAAAACGGAATCCGCGAATTGAAAACGAGCTGACCATTCCCTTTGTGCGCAACGTCATGGGGCCGGTGAGTTTCACGGTGATCAAGTTTGACCGCTCCCTCGGCTCCTACGCCTATCAAATGGCCCAGGCGGTGGTTTATGAGGCGGGCATACAGATTTACGCCGAGCGTCATGACCGTCTGCGCGCCTTTGCGGGGGTGGATTTCCTCAAGCAACTGCCGTCCACCTGGGATGAAACACGTTTTCTCGAGGGTTACCCTGAAACGCATATTGGGCTGGCGCGACGCAAAGGACAAACGTGGTACGTGGGGGGAATGACGGTACAGCCGCGCATGGCTCAGGTGTCTTTGTCCTTCCTCGACAAGCCGTTGAATTATCGGGCGGAAATTTACCGGGACGGCACCAGTCGCACCAATCTGATTCTGGAAACACAAACTGTTAACAGCGCCAGCCGCCTGGAGATACCGATGCAACAAAATGGCGGGTTTGCCATTCGCCTGGTGCCCACCCCATGAGCGCCCCATGCCCATGCGCAGGGAAGGGGGTTATTCAGGTTCGGCCTGCCAGCGGGGCACCAGTTGATGGGGGATTCCCAAGTGGTCAAGCACCCGTGCCACGACGGTGTCCACCACGGCGGTGACATCGCCAGGACGGCTGTAAAAGGAAGGGTTGGCAGGGAGGATGATGGCGCCGGCGAGCAGCAATAACTCGAAGTTGCGCACATGCACCAGATTGAGCGGGGTTTCCCGCGGGACCAAAATCAGTTTTTTGCGTTCCTTCAGCATCACATCCGCCGAGCGCAACAAGGCGTCCTCGCTATAACCGTGGGCGATGCGCCCCAGCGTGCCCATGCTGCAGGGGATGATGACCATGGCGTCGGCTGCGTTGCTCCCGCTGGCGAAGGGCAGGTGCATGCTTTTCAAGCTGTGCATCTGTGCTTCCGGGGGCAGGCGCAGTCCGCCGGGCAGCTCTTCCTTGATGACCGCCTGGGCGTACTTGCTCAGGATGATGTGCAGTTCATGACCTGAACCGGCGAGGTTTTCCAGAAGCCGTTGTGCATACAAGGTGCCGCTGGCGCCGGTGATTCCGATGAGCAATTTCATGAGCGAGCGGGTGATGTTTATGGCCGCACTAGCCGGAAGTAAGATTCGGGGTTGGTGAATCCCGCCCGATACCATCCGGGCAGGCTGTTGGTCACCCACGGCCCCGCCACATTGGTGGCCTGCACCAGCCGAAACTCCCCATCCCCCCACGCCAACACCAGCCCCTCACCCCCCACCCCGTAATACAACGGCAGCGGCTCCGGCACCCGCGGCGCCGCCATCCCCCACAGCTCAAAATTGAAACTCATGTCCGAACTCGTCGCCCCCGCCTGATGAATCGAAACCGCCACCACATTCGTCCCCGCCACCAACACCCCCGCGCTCACCACATTCGTATCCACCGTGTTCTCCCCATTCTGCCCGCTGACCGTCGTCGTCGTGTGCCCCACCGGCCCCGCCGGCACATTCGGACTCCGATACACCTCCCGCCCATTGAGATACACCACCCCCCCGTCATCCCGCAGCAGCCACAAAAACAAATTCGTGTACGCCCCCGGCTCCGCCACCACAAAGCTCCGCCGAAAATAGGTCGTCAACTGCCCGTTGTTCGGCACCACCGTCACCTCATCCCCATCCCCATACCCCAACTCCGCCCGCCCCGTCGGCCAGCTACTGTCATTGAAGGTCAGCGCATGCCAGTTGGTGGGCGGCGCGTTCGACAACGCATAGTAGCGCCACACCGTGTTGCTCCCCCGGGCAATCAACAGCGTGTTGGTCAGCGGCGGCCGCTCCGGCATCCGCACATACACCACCTGCGCCGGCGTGCTCAAGCTGGCCTGGACCGGCCGGGCCAGGGTCACCAACACGAAATCATTGTCGGCCACGGGCACGGTGGGCGCCTGCAACAGGGCGCTGAGGGCGCCCGGCACAAAAGCCAACGTCCCATTGGTGGCCCCCGTGCGGTTGCCCACCACGGAAAAGTCCACCGTGGTGCCATTGAGGGCTGGCTCGTTCAAAGCGACGCTGATGCCCGCAGGGAAAGAGGATAATGCGCGCGGCCCGGCATCTCCGGCCAGCGATATTTGAGGCAAAGTCACCTCGTAGGTGACTTCTTCGATGCCTGTAATCACGGCATCCAGTCCTTCGGTGAGCTGGACGGTCAAGGTGGCGTAATCCACGGGATTTATGCCGGTGGGCTGGATGAATTGCACCATGCGGCCCGCTTCAAAGGTAATCACGCCATTGGTCAGGGGGGTGCCGTCGCCGCGAATGGCATAGCGCACGCTGACGTTGCGCGGACGAAACACGCTCAAGCGCACCGGCACGCCATTGGTGATTTCCATGAGACGAAAACGGTTGGTCCAGACCGCGAAACCGACGCCCGGGGGCGCCTCCGGCGGAGTGGCGGCAAAGGCAGCCAAGCGCTGTCCGTGCGCTTCAGGGTTCCAGCCGGTGTTTTCAGGCCAGCGCGGGTCAGGACGGGTGAGGAAATTACCGCGGATGTCCATGTTGGCCACGCGGTAGGTCCAATCCTGGAAGTTCATGCCCCACACATCCCGGTGATTATGGAGGAAGATGCTGTTGGTGGCAATCATGCGGCCGGAATAAGCCCAGTTATAATTATCACCGAATCGTGCGCCGGTCATGGAATCCACCACGTAGCACCGTTCCAGTCGGCCGGTGGGGCCGCCGTATCCTGCTTCCAGCGCCTGGCCGCAGTTAATGAAAACGCCGTCATAATGCGCGACGCTTTTGTCGGGACCGCCGCTTTGACTGTCGGACAGGGAATTGGCCTCGTGGTGGACGCCTTCAAACCAACAGTTCTGGTAATTCAGGAAACCTGAGCCGTCACCACCGGAGTCCACGCCATCATCCTTGGTCCAGCCGAAAAGGGTGTTGGTAAAACCGTGCGGCCCTTGGGGTGAATCCACGATGTACAACCCGTCGTTGTCGCCATCCACGAAGTTGGTGGAAATATTCGGGCACTCGATAAAGGCGCTGTCATTGACGAAGAATTGCGCGCCAGTGTATTCGCCGCCGGTGGTGCAGCCCTGCATGAGGAAGCGGGTCAGGGTGATGCGGTAGGAGCGGCCGCTGCCGCCCTGGGCATGGCCGAATTGCCCAGGCAGCCAGATGGCGGCACTGTCCACCAGCGTCAGGTTGTTGTTGACGCCGGAGAGGGAGATTAAGGCTTGCTCAGCCCGATGACTGGTGATGCCGGAGTAACTGGGGTCATGGCCATGGCCGCCGAACCAGTAACCGGTATAGCCGCCGGCACCGGTAAAAATGGCGCCGGTGGCGGTGAAGTCGGTGTTGTTGGCGTGTTGCACAAAACCGCCCCACGGCTGGTTGGTGGCCATGGGCGCAAATACGACGGGGCGGTTCACGGTGCCGTTGATGGTTATTTGACCATTGTTGGTAAAGCTGATGACGGGACTGATGCGGACGACGGCGCCAGCGCCGATGGTTAACGAACTGCCCGCCGTGAGATTCACGTGATTGGTGATGGCAATGCGCGCGTTTTCGGGCCAGGTGATTGTGCCACTCAACGTGCCGCCGATGCCCGTCCAATTCACCTGATTTTCAAATTCCACCGTTTTATTGGTGTGCAAACCGCCGAGGCTGAACGTGTATTGCACCGGGCCTGGCCCCAAGGGGGTCAGAAATCCCGAACCGACGCCGCGTTTGATGGGAATGGGGCTGCTCCCGGAGATGGTTGCTGTGCCATTGACCCGCACAGCGCGGCCCTGGGCATCCAACACCCAAATTACCACCGGCGGCGCCATATCGGCCGGGTATCGGTCTGGAGCAAGGATTTTCAGTTGAGCGCCGGCAAATTCCTGGGGCGCGCTGGGGATGGGGGGGTACAAGGGGAGGGGTGGGAGGCCGCGCTCGGTGTTGCCGCGCTCGGCGGGGTACACGATGAACTGGGTGAGGTTGCTGGTGACGGCCTGAGTCGTCAGGTTGGTGGCGAGAACAAACAATTCGTAGTAATCCGCCCGTGTGACGGTGACCGCGGTGCCGACGGGCACGGGCGCCTCATTCAGCCAGGCAGCGCCGGCGTGGCCTGCTTGCAAGGTGACGGTGAAGGTGGCGCTGTTGGCGTAGCTGTTGTAATTGCGGTTGGCGATACCGCTCACCGTGATTTGCGCGGCTGATGGAAAAGCCAGGCTCGTGATTTGCAGGGCCAGCATCAAGCCCAGGAACGGTCGTTTCATGAAGTTACCATGCCGGAAAATCGGGAATCTCGCAACCCTTGAGCAGTGAGTTTTGTATTAGTTTCGGCTCGACGCAACGGTCCAATACCAATACAAAAGACATACAAAGGCCATATTATGAAAAAAATCGTCATTGTCGGCGCCGTGGTGCTTGGCATCGTCATTGTTGCCCTGGTGGTGGTGTTTCTCAACCTGGACCGTTTGGTCAAACAAGGTGTGGAAACAGTTGGCCCAAAAATCACCAAAACAGAGGTGCGACTAAGCGGGGTCTCGCTGTCGCCCTTTTCAGGAAATGGCAAGCTCAAGGGACTTTTCATTGGCAATCCGCAAGGCTTCAAGACGCCCTCGGCCATTGAAGTGGGGGAAATGGAGGTCCAGGTAAATCTCAGCTCGCTGAAGTCGGACAAGATTGTGGTGGACAAGGTGGTCATCCAGGCGCCGGTCATCACCTTCGAGGGAACACTGAGCGGCAGCAATCTGAAACGCATCATGGATAACGTTGAGGCCGCGGCGGGAGGCAAAGAAGACACTGGCACCTCCAAAACCATGCAAATCAAGGACCTCACCATTACCGGAGGAAAAATCAATTTCAGTTTCACCGGCCTGGGGGGCCGCACGGTCAGCGCACCGCTGCCGGATTTGCATCTGACCAATATTGGCACCGATGACAAGGGAGCCACGGTGGCGCAGGTTACCAAGCAGGTGTTGGGGGAGGTGGTCAGCAACGTGGACAAGATTGCGGCGAAGATGATTCAAGAGGTGGGCAAGCTGGGCAAGGAAGCGGTCAAGACAGCAGCGGATCAAGTGGACAAAGCGGCCCAGGGCGTGAAGAAACTTTTCAAGTAGCCCTCTATGCCTCTGCCAGCTTCGGCATGTGATCAGCTCCGGCAGATGTTTGGGGCGGGGGAAGTTTTGACAGCGGTGGAGGATTTAATTCCCTACTCCTTTGATGGGACGGCCGCGCTCAAACAACTTCCTGCGGCGGTGGTATTTGCGCAAAACACCGCGCAAGTGAGCGATTTGCTGCGGTGGGCCAATCATCACCGTGTGCCCATTGTTGCCCGGGGTTCCGGGACGGGGTTAAGTGGTGGCAGTGTACCGGTGCCCAACAGCATTGTGCTTTGCCTGGCCAAAATGAATCGCGTTTTGGAGGTGGACGCGGCCAACTTAACCTTGTTGGCGGAGGCCGGCGCCACCACCCAGGCGATCGCGGAGGCGGCCGGGCAGGCGGGGTTGTTTTATCCACCAGATCCCGGCTCGATGAAAATCTCCACCATCGGCGGTAACGTGGCGGAAAATTCGGGGGGCTTGCGCGGCTTGAAATATGGCGTGACCCGCCAGTATGTCATGGGGTTGGAAGTCGTCTTGCCGGATGGGGAGGTGATGTGGACGGGAAACAAGTGCGTCAAGGATGTGGCGGGATATTCTTTGCGGGATTTGTTCATTGGGTCGGAGGGGACATTGGGAGTGATTACGCAGGTGTTGCTGAAACTGCTGCCCAAACCGCAGGCGCGTAAAACCATGCTGGCCAGCTTTGCGCGCATGGAGGATGCGGCGGCGGCGGTTTCGGCGATCATTGCGGCGCCGATCATCCCCTGTACGCTGGAGTTTCTGGATCGTACCACCATTCATTGTGTTGAGGACTACGCCCAAATTGGTTTGCCGCTGGATTGTGAGGCGTTGTTGCTGATTGAAACGGACGGTCATCCGGCCGCCGTGGCGGAGGAAGCGGCCGCGATGGAGCGCATTTGCCGCGAGCAAGGCGCCCGGGAGGTGCGGGTGGCGCGGGACGCTGGCGAGGCTGACCGCCTGGCAGCGGCGCGGCGCACGGCTTTCAGCGCACTGGCGCGGGTGGGGCCCACCACCATTCTGGAAGATGCCACCGTGCCACGGAGCGAGCTGGCACGGATGATTCGTTTTGTGCAACAGGTGGCGCAAAAATATCAATTGCGCATCGGCACGTTTGGGCACATGGGCGATGGCAATTTGCATCCCACCTGTTTGACCGATGAGCGAAACGCCGAGGAAATGCATCGTGTGGAAGAGGCGTTCAAGGAAATATTCGCGGAGGCCATCCGGCTGGGGGGCACCATCACGGGCGAGCACGGCGTGGGACTGGCCAAGAAACACATTCTTCCACAACAAACCGGCGGCGCGCAGATGCGTGTGATGCGGGAATTGCGGCGGGTGTTGGACCCCAACGGCATCTTGAATCCAGGCAAGTTATGGGACTGACGCCCCCAGGCCACCCCGCTGGCGGGCCTTCGCTATTGCGGGGGCTGGACTACTCCATTCTCCAACAATGCATGCATTGCGGCCTGTGCCTGCCGGTTTGTCCCACGTACGACGCCACTTTAATGGAGCGGCACAGTCCGCGCGGGCGCATTGCGCTGCTGCGTGCCGTTGCCGATGGCCAACTGGAAATGACCCCCACGCTGGCCCGCGAAATGTATTACTGCCTGGGATGTTTTGCCTGCATGACCGCCTGCCCGGCCGGGGTGAATTATGCCGAGATGTTTGAAGCGGCGCGCGCGGAGGCGGAGTTGAGCGGCAAGTTGGAAAATCCTTTGCGGCGGTTGGTGCGCTCGCTGACCATCGGCTGGCTGTTCATGGACGTGCGGCGGCTTAAAGCCTTGGGCAGGCTGTTGCGCTGGTATCAAATCAGCGGGGTCCAGCAAGGGTTGCGGCGCAGCGGCCTGTTGCGGCTGCTGCCCCGGCGCTGGCAGGAACTTGAGGCCATGACGCCGCCGGTGCAGCCCAAGTGGTCGGCCCAAATCATCCCGCCGGTACTGCCGGCCGTGGGCCAGCGCCGTTATCGTGTCGCCCTCTTGACTGGTTGCGCCCAGGACATTCTTTTCAGTGACGTCAATCGTGACACGGCCGAAGTGCTCGCGGCCAACGGGTGCGAGGTGGTCACCCCCCCGCATCAGAGTTGTTGCGGCTCCTTGCACGCGCACAATGGCGAGCTGGGGCGGGCGCGAGAGCTGGCCCGGCGGCAGTTGGAGCAATTTCCCCCGGAAAACTTCGATGCCATCATTTCCAATGCTGGTGGCTGCGGCTCGCATTTACGGCATTATAGCCGTTTGTTGGGAGAGGATGCCCAATGGGCCGGACAAGCTCGCGCATGGGATTGCAAAGCGCAGGACATCCACGAATGGCTGGTTCGGGTGGGCTGGCGCGCGCCCTCCGGGCCGCAGCCGTCCCTGCGGGTGGCCTACCATGAAAGCTGCCATCTGGCGCATGGCCAGAAAATCGTGGCTCAACCCCGGGCTTTATTGCGTTCCATCCCCGGACTGGAGCTGGTGGAGCTGCCGGAAAGCAATTGGTGCTGCGGCAGCGCCGGCATCTACAATGTCATTCAACCGGACATGGCCCGGCGCTTGTTGGAGCGCAAGCTGGCTCACCTGCGCCGCCTTCAGGTGGAGGTGGTGGCCACCGGCAACCCCGGTTGTTTGTTGCAGTTGATTAATGGCGCCCGCGCCGCGGGCATGCGGTTGCGGGTGGTGCATCCGATTACCCTATTGGCCGAGGCTTACCGCCGTGAAAAAGTCCGTTGAGAGGGGAGGGGGCTGAGACTAGGGCATCTCAAAGAACACCAAGGTCCGGTGTGCCTTATTGGGGCGGCGGGAGCCGTTGTCCCGGCCACCGCAAAGGTCCCGCAAGGCAGACCACCAGCGCCGCCAACCCTCCCGTGCCGGGGTTTTGGGACTGGCGGGCATGGGCTGTATGGCGGGAGGAGAAGAGGACATGAGAGCCTTTCCAGTTAATCTTTTGCCTTGAGGCCGAGCAATTTTCTTACTTTGTCGCCTGCCCGAATGAATTTCACGAGCACTGGGGTGGGCCAGTGGCGGATTTGGGTGTACCACTGGGACATGGTTTCAAAGAAGTCGGCCAGCTCGCTCAAGCGGTTCATGGTGTAGGCATCCACCTTGGGGTCTTTGGCGGCTTCCAGCAGGCAATCACGCAAGACGGTCAAAGTGGGGTCCAGCTCGCGTTTTTTGCGCTCATCCAGGACCACCCGGAACATTTCCCAAACGTCCCGCATGGACTCGAAATGGTCCCGTTTGTCGCCCATGACGTGGACCAGACGGACAATGCCCCAGTTTTGCAGCTCTTTAAGGCTGGTGCTGACGTTGGAGCGCGCCACGTTCAGTGTGGCGGCGATGTCTTCCGCGTTCAGGGGGCGGGGGGAAATGAACAGCAGGGCATGAATCTGGGCCACGGTCCGATTGATGCCCCAGCGGGCGCCCATTTCACCCCAGTGGAGGATGAATTTTTCCTGAACTGGCGTCAGCGTAATCATATTTCGATAATTTCTGTCTATTCAGAAATTACTGCATATTCCATTATTTTGCAAACAATCTTTATTGGTTGCAGCCCTCCTCCTCCTGCCGGTGCTCCTCGGGGTGCACCAACTGGGGGAATAATCCGCCGGGCGCTGACCGGCGAAGCGCGCGCCGGGCATTGCCATTCCGCCTTGCCTTGGGCCGGCGTCCGTTTTAGATTGGCGTCATGAAAAAAGTCGCTGTCCTGCTTTCCGGATGTGGAGTATTTGACGGGGCCGAAATTCACGAGTCGGTGCTGACGCTGCTGGCACTGGACCGGGCCGGGGCACAGGCCGTTTGCGTCGCGCCGGACATTCCCCAATATCATGTGATTAATCATCTAACCCGGCAGCCTGTCCCCCAGGAAACGCGCAATGTGCTGGTGGAGTCCGCCCGCATCGCGCGGGGAAACATTGTGGCCTTGAACCAATTAAAGCCCAAAGAGGTGGATGCGGTGATTGTGCCCGGCGGTTTTGGCGCAGCCAAGAACCTGTGCACTTTTGCGCTGGCGGGGGAAAACTTTGAGGTGCATCCCCAAGTGGCCAGTTTTCTGCGGGAGGTCCACCAACTGGGCAAGCCGATTGGGCTGGTGTGTATTGCACCGGCGATTGCGGCGAAGCTGTTTGGGCCGGAGAAGGTGGAATTCACCATTGGCAACGATGCCGGGACGGCACAGGCCTTGAGCAAACATGGCGCCAGCCACGTCAACTGCACGGTCTATAACGCCGTGGTGGACCGGCGGCACAAGATTGTCACCACGCCCGCGTACATGCTGGCCGGGCGCATCACGGAGGCGGAGGCGGGCATCAATAAACTGGTGCAGGCGGTGCTGGAGATGGCCTGAAGTTCCACGCTGACGAGCTTATGAAAAAATCACTGGGCGGTCGGCCCCTTTTGTTTCCCACGCCGGTGCTGGTCATTGGCACGTATGACGCCGACGGCAAGCCGAATGTGGCGGCGGTGTCGTGGGGCGGGATATGTTCTTCGGATCCGCCGTGTGTGGCCATTTCGCTGCGGCGCGTGACGCATACCTATGCCAACATTGTCGCGCAAAAGGCCTTTACCGTGAATCTGCCCTCGCATGACCAGGTCAAGGTGGCCGATTATTTTGGGCTGATTTCCGGCAAATCCGTGGACAAACTGGCCAAGGCCAAAATGACGCCAGTCAAGAGCACGCTGGTGGCGGCGCCTTACGTCAAGGAGTTTCCGCTGGTGCTGGAGTGCCGGTTGCGGCACACGGTGGAGATTGGGCTGCACGTGCAGTTCATTGGTGAAATCCTGGATGTGAAGGCCGACGAAGCCGTCCTTAATCCCAATGGCCTGCCGGACATCAAAAAAGTCAACCCGCTGATATTTGACCCCGCCACCCACAGTTATTTCAACGTGGGGATGTTTGTGGCCGATGCCTTTTCCGTAGGAGAATCCTTGAGATGACCAAGAGAACGAGCCGTCCCTGGTTGGATGTGTCCGTGCCGTTGCGGCACGGCATGGTGCATTGGCCGGGGGACCCGGCCGTGCAAATCCGGCGCGTTAAAAGCATCGGGCCGGACTCCAGTTGCAACTTGACGCATCTGGACATGGGCGCGCACACCGGCACCCACATGGACGCGCCCTTGCATTTCATTGCAGATGGTGAGGGGATGGAGGCCCTGCCGCTGGACGCGGTGATAGGCCCGTGTCGTGTGATTGCCATACGGAATCCGGAGGTCATTCCCGTGGAGGAGTTGAAGCGTTGCCGGTTGCGCCGGGGGGAGCGCGTGCTGTTCAAGACGGCCAATTCCGAGAAGTCATGGAATCGCCCGGATTTTGACCCTGCGTTTGTGCATCTGCCGGCGGCAAGCGCCCAATACCTGGTGGATTGCGGCGTGCGTACGGTGGGGGTGGATTATCTGTCGGTGGGTGGCTATAAGAAAGATGGCCGTCAAACGCATCAAATCCTGTTGGGGGCGCGCGTTTGGTTGATTGAGGGGCTGAATTTATCAGGAATCAAACCCGGCCGGTATGACCTGATTTGCCTGCCCTTGAAGATTGTGGGCAGCGATGGCGCCCCGGCGCGGGTGGTGTTGCGGGCGCGCCGCTGAGGAGTTCGCTAGAGGCGCGGTTGAGGGGGTTCGGGGGCAGGGCCAGTTTGTCCTACGAGCTGGCTGACCACCTTGAGAAACTCCTGGGGCTTGAAGGGTTTGCTCATGAACCAATCCACAGGCCGGCCGTCCACGCGGATGTCTTTTTCCTCCACCGTGCCGCTGACCAGAAAGGCCTTGGTGGAGGGGGAGAGCCGCTTGCACTCGGTAAGAAATTGCACGCCGTTGATGAGTTTGGCCCCCATGGAGAAATCACTGATGACCAGCCGCGGCTTGACTTCCGCGGTGCGGAAGGCGTGCAAAGCGGCTTCGCCGGAGTCAAAGGTGAGGAAGGACCAGCCCGCCGATTCGAGCAGCATGGCCGTCAGTTGTTTCAAGTAAGGATCGTCCTCGGCCACGTAGATGGTGACCGGCGCTGGCCTCAAGGGTTCTTTTTGGGTTTGTGTTGTTTGCATCGGGTGCAGGTGATGGTGGCGCACCATGCGTTGACCACCGCTGGCATTGCTCCAGCCTGCCCGCCGTACGGGCGATGCTCGAGGCCATCCATCCTGCCGCTGTGCGTGCTAATTATGTGTCAAAGACAATCAATCAACAAATAAATTAGCAACTTTCGCGCCATTCTTAATTTTGACTAATTTTTCTGCCCATCAACGCGGGCGAATGAGCAATTCTTCAAGGATGGCGCGGGGCGGCAGTTGAATGGCCAGCAGGACGCAGGCGGCGACGTCTTCAGGTTTCAACATGCGCGCCCGGGCGCTGGCGTCGGGAGGTTGGGGACGGCGGTCGAGAAGGGGTGTGTCAATATCGCCGGGCAGGATGGCGCAGGCACGGATACCGCGGGCGCGTTCTTCGGCATTGATGGCCTGGGTGAGGCCGAGCAGGCCGAATTTGGACATGGAATACGCCGGGCCGGCTTTGGGACTGGCCTGGCGGGCGGCGTCAGAAACTACATTGACAATCGTACCTGAACCGCGCCGCCGCATGTCTGGCAAGAACGCCTGCACACAGTAATAAGCGCCGTGGAGGTTGGTGTTGATCATCAGGTGATAATCCTCGGGTGAGAGGATTTCCAGACTGCGGCGGGGCACATTGGTGCCGGCGGCATTGACCAGCACTTCCACCGCCCCCCATCGGTCCAGCACGGCGCGGCCCATGGCGGCCACGGCTTCGGCATTGCCGATGTCGCAAGGGAAGACCGCCATGCGTGCCGCTTCCGGGCCGGCCAGGCGCAAGGTTTCTTCCAAAGCGGCGGGGCGGCGGCCCACCATGGCCACTTGCCAGCCTGCACGCACGAGGGCCAGGGCTACAGCCTGTCCCACACCGCTGCCGGCGCCGGTGACCACGGCGTTTTTGCATGAGTTCATAGCGGGGCGGGCTTAGACGCCAATCAAGGCGCGATAATCGGCAGCATTCATGAGCTGGTCCAATTCCGCCGGATTCGCGGGCTTGAGTTTGACCAGCCAGCCGCCTGTGTAAGGCTCTGCATTGACGAGGCCGGGGTTTTGGGTCACGGCAAGGTTGACCTCGACCACTTCGCCGGTGATGGGGGCGTACACATCGCTGGCGGTTTTCACCGATTCCACCACGGCGAAAGCTTCGCCTGCTGTCACTTTTCGGCCCACGGCCGGCAGCTCCACA
The DNA here is from genome assembly GCF_024832785.1 of Fontisphaera persica. GTDB lineage: Bacteria > Verrucomicrobiota > Verrucomicrobiia > Limisphaerales > Fontisphaeraceae > Fontisphaera > Fontisphaera persica. The sequence goes on along the minus strand of NZ_CP116615.1, from coordinate 1,664,215 downwards.
AACACCAGCTCGGTTAATTCGTGCTGGGCATGGTCCGTAATGCCCATGACAGCGAGGCCGTTTTCGATGCGAATCCACTCGTGGGATTTGGTGTATTTCAGCGAGTCGGGAACGTTTTGGCTCATAGGGGTACTGGAGGTTCAACACCCGTTAATCATGGGAGTTTTGGTTGGAGGGAATTTGGACAAATGGTTCTCAGGCGGCAGTGGCCGGCCGGTAAATGGGTTTGGGCACGATTTCGGCCGGAATTCTGCGGCCGCGAATTTCAATTTCGACGATTGTATGGGGAAGGGCATAGGCGGCTGGGAGGTAGGCCATGCCGATACCCACACCCAGGGAAGGGCTTTGCGTGCCACTGACCACCTGGCCCACCGGGCCGCTGGAGTTGGGCACCCATAATGGATAACCGGGGCGGGGTGGCGGCTGTTTTTCAGGCATTTTGAACGCCACACACCGGCGGGACACGCCTTTGCGCTGTTGCTCCAGCAGAGGGTCGCGCCCCACGAAAGGCCCCTTTTCCAGCGCTACAAAGGGTTTCAACCCCGCCTCCAAGGGGGTGGTGTTCTCGTTCAGTTCATGGCCGTAGAGTGGATAACACATCTCGGTGCGCAAGGTATCGCGTGCCCCCAGGCCGGCGGGTTGCAAACCAGCGGCGCGTCCGGCGTCCAGGCAGGCTTCCCAGAACGACTCAATCAATGAGGCGCAGGTGTAAACCTCGAAGCCGTCTTCACCGGTATATCCCGTCCGCGAAACCCACACCGGCATGGCTTCAAAGGAAAAGCGGCCAATTTGATTTTTTTTCAGGTCGGTGACGCGGTTGGCGGTGGTCCCGGCGGTGCTGGGGCCTTGAAGGCATAAATTGATGAAGTGGACAACCGCCGGTCCTTGCACGGCCACGGCGCCGGTAAGGTCTGATTGGTTTTCCAAGATGACTTCGGCCCGGTCGGCAAACGCCTGCCATTGGGCTTGCATCCAGTTCCAGTCCGCTTCAATGCGGGAGGCATTAATCACCAGGAAATAATCATGTTCAGCCCGGCGGAAAACATAAAGGTCGTCCACCACGCCGCCTTGGGGATTGCACATGAGGGTATATTGCCCCATGCCTACACTCAATTTATCAAGGTCATTGGTCAACAACACATTAAGAAAGCGGGCTGCCGCAGGGCCGTGGCAGCGTACTTCGCCCATGTGGGAGATGTCGAAAATGCCTGCCGCTCGCCGCACGCAAAGATGCTCCTCCACAATGCTGGTGTATTGCACGGGCATCTCCCACCCGCCAAACTCCACCAAGCGGGCCTGGCGCCGCTGGTGAGCGGCATAAAGCGGCGTGCGTTTCAAACCGTTCATAAATGATAAATCCCTGTTACCTGCCGGTAACGCGTGAAAGGCTAAAAAAGCATGCCGCCGTTGGCAATGGCAAATCTCATGCCTGCATTCTGATTCTTCGCCTGCTGGGAAGCCGTCGTCCACCTTGTTGGCGAGAGCAGGTTACTGCGGGTGACCAGGCAGGCGCCCATCGTTTCAAAATCCTGAAACTTTCCCTTGACGCGGGGATGGCTTAACCGTATTTTGCGGATGTTGGTATGAGTATGCTTGGACAAGTGCATCTGCTGGTAGTCGCCGTAATCGGCGGCGCCGTGTGCGCTTGTCGAAGCTAGGGAACACCGCTTTTCGACAAGAACCCACGGCCCAGTCGGTCGTGGGTTTTTTGTTAGCCCGCGACCTTGGGCCAACAAAACCCAAAACACAACATGAGCAGCAAAACGACAGCAGCAACCCTGCGGAAGAAGGCTCCGGCGCGCCGCCGCGCGGAGGTGGGACGGTTAATGCAAGGCAGTGAAATTTTCGTGGAAGCGCTGGAGCGCGAAGGGGTGGAATTGATTTTTGCCTATCCCGGTGGGGCGAGCATGGAGCTGCACCAGGCGCTTACCCGGTCCAAGCAAATCCGGACCATTCTGCCCCGTCACGAGCAGGGCGGCTCGTTTGCGGCCAGCGGATATGCGCGGGCGACGGGCAAGGCGGGCGTGTGCATGACCACCAGCGGGCCGGGGGCCACCAACCTGGTGACGGCCATTGCCGATGCCTACATGGACAGCGTGCCCTTGATTTGCATCACGGGTCAGGTGGTTACAGCCATGATAGGGCGGGGTGCTTTTCAGGAAACGGATGTCTTTGGCATGACCCTGCCCATCGTCAAGCATAGTTACCTAATCACGGACATTGCTGACATTCCACGCATCGTCAAAGAAGCCTTTCACATTGCCCAGACCGGGCGGCCGGGGCCGGTGGTGATTGACTTCCCCAAGAATATCCAACAGGCCAAAACGCAACCCGTCTGGCCCACGGAAGTGAATCTGCCGGGTTATCCGCCGCCGCCGGAGCCGGACGAGGTGGCCTTGAACGAAATTATTGGCCTCATTGAAAAGGCCGAACGGCCTGTGATTTATTGCGGGGGCGGCATCATTACTGCCGACGCCCATAAAGAATTGTTGGAGTTTGCCGAGCTGACGCAAATACCGGTGACCACCACGCTGATGGGGATTGGTGGTTTTCCGGAGACGCATCCCTTGTCCCTGCGCTGGCTGGGGATGCATGGTGCGGCCTTTGCCAACTGGGCGGTGAACGGGGAACAACGCAAAGAAAAACGTCCCGACGGGACCGAGCAGGTGGTGACGGTGGCGCCCGGGGCGGATTTGTTACTGGCGCTGGCGGCGCGCTTCGATGACCGGGTGACCGGCAAATTCGACAAGTTCTGCGAGCATGGCACCATTGTGCATATTGATATTGATGCCAGTGAGCACAATAAAAACCGCAAAGTGCATCTGGCCATCCAAAGTGACATCAAAGTGGCCCTTTCACGGTTGGTGGCGATGATTAAACGGCGGGGGATTCGGAAGCGGTTTGATGCCTGGCATCAGCAGATTGCGCGGTGGAAAGAAAAGGCGCCATTCCGTTATCAAATCACCGAGGAGGTGCTGCGCTCGGACCACATGCGGGACCACCTGCAGGGTCACGAAAACGAGGTGATTCTGCAGCAGCATGTCATTGAAGTCTTGTATGAATTAACTGGTGGCGACGCCATCATCACCACGGGCGTGGGCCAGCATCAGATGTGGGCCGGGCAATGGTATAAATACACCCGTCCGCGGCAATTTATCACCAGCGGCGGGTTGGGGGCCATGGGCTTTGGCTATCCTGCGGCCCTCGGCGTCAAAGTGGCGTTTCCAAATAAGGAAGTGATTGACATAGACGGCGATGGTTCTTTCCTGATGAATGTGCAGGAGCTGGCCACGGCGCACATTGAAAAGATTCCGGCCAAGGCCATCATCCTCAACAACCAGCACCTGGGCATGGTGGTGCAATGGGAGGATCGTTTCTACCAGGGCAACCGTGGCCATACTTACCTGGGGGATCCGGAAAAACGCGAAGCGATCTACCCGGACTGGGTGACCATTTGCAAGGGCTTCAATGTGCCGTGCGAACGGGTCATGTATCGCAAGGACTTGCGGGGCGCCGTGGAGCGGATGCTGGCCTCCAAGGAACCGTATGTCTTGGATGTGATTGTGCCTTACACGGAGCATGTGCTGCCGTTCATTCCTGCCGGCCGCACCGTCGCGGACATGATCATCTAAGTCAGCCCGCAATTCAGGGAAGCGCCATGAAATTAAATGCGGTCCTGAAGGATTTGCCGGTTTATCAACCCGGCCGTCCCATCGAGGAGGTGGCTCGCGAGCTGGGATTGCCGGCGGATGACATCATCAAGCTGGCCTCCAATGAAAACCCGCTGGGGCCATCCCCCAGGGCCTTGCGAGCCATGGCCAAGGCGGTGCGGCAGGTCCATCTTTACCCGGATGGGAATGCCTATTACCTGAAACAAAAAATGGCGGCTCGGCTGGGGCTGACACCAGGGCATATACTGCTGGGCAACGGCTCCAATGAGATCATCGAGTTCATAGGCCACGCGCTGGTGGAACCCGGGGTGGAGGTGGTGGTCAGCCAGTATTGTTTCGCCATCTACCCCATCATCACCAAAATGTTTGGTGGCACCGTGGTGGAGGTACCGGCGAAAAATTATGGCCATGATTTGGCGGCCATGTTGCGGGCCGTGACGCCGCGCACGCGTGTAATCTTCATTGCCAATCCCAACAATCCCACAGGCACGCGGGCCTCCAATCGAGCCTTGCAACAACTGGTGCGAGAAGCGCCGGAGCATGTACTGGTGGTGTTGGATGAAGCCTACATTGAATTCCTCGAGGACCCGGCGGATTTCCTGCCCCTCCTGCGCGCTGGCAAACAGAAAAATCTGATGTTGATGCGCACCTTCTCCAAAATCTACGGTTTGGCGGGGCTGCGATTGGGTTATGGTTTGGGCCACCCGGAAATCATCGCGGCTCTGGAGAAAATCCGCCAGCCGTTCAACATCAACAGCGTAGCCCAGGCGGCGGCGTTGGCGGCTTTCGACGATACCCGGCACATCGAGCGCACGCGGCGGGTGAACCGCCAGGGGCTGGCCTATTACGCCGAGGCTTTTGATAAAATGGGGCTGGAATATGTGCCTTCGTCCGGCAATTTCGTGCTGGTGCGAGTGGGGGAGGGGCAGCGCATGTTTGAGGCGCTGCAACGGCGGGGCGTTATTACGCGGCCCATGGGGGGGTATCGTTTGCCGGAATGGTTGCGCATCTCAGTAGGGACGGCTGCGGAGAATCGGCGCTGTGTGGCGGCGCTGAAAGAAGCCCTGGCCGAGATGCGTTCCAACTAACATTGCTTATGTCTGCGTCCGCCCCAGGCAGGCTCAAACAATGGATGGCCACAGTTTGCCTGAACTGCCCGCTTTGCCGGCACGCCCGGCGGACACAGCAGGGATGGGCTTATGACCTGGTGAGGAAGGTCGAACATCGGGCCTGTCCCTTTTGCCGTGCCTATGCTGAGGTAACCGGCAGGCCAGCCTACGAATCCCCGCCGCGAAAGTTCCGTGCTTCTTAGCGCAGCCGCACTTTGATTACGGCTTGTTGAATGGTTAAGAAGGAGCCGCGGCGGCGCGGCACCAGAAGCTGGAGACTGAGGGAATCCCCCGCCTTGCGGGAATGGAGGATTTTGGCCGTGGTCACCACGTCGCCAACGGCTTCTTCTTCAACTGCGAGGACAATCATGCCCCGTTCCAGTCCGGCGCGTTCAGCCGGACCATCTTTTTCCACCGCCGCCACCCACAAACCGCTGCCGGATTGCAATCCCCAACGCTGGGCCATTTCAGGAGTCATTTCCTGCAACGTGGCACCCAGGTGGCGTTCAATCAGCTTTTCGTTGAAGAAACTTTTTTCCGGAATCAGACGCACGCGCACGACCTCCTCCACGCGCCCCCGTTTGACGCGCAGAGGCACTTCCCGCTCCTCACCGCTGCGCAGCAACAGCCGGTTGAACTCGATGAAGCTGTGCACGGGCTGTCCGTCCACCGCAAGAATCTGATCGCCCTCTTTCAATCCGGCTTTTGCGGCCGGGCTGCCTTCCATCAGGTTGGTCACGGCCAGGGGATAGGCGCCAGGTTTCACGCGCGCCCCAAACCACAGCCCTTTCAAGTTTTCGGGGGTGAAACTTTCGGACAGGGCTTCGGAGACCATTTTGATGGGGATTGCGAAGCCGATGCCCTGGCCTTCACGGTACACGGCGACATTGATGCCGATGAGTTCACCACGCAGATTGACAAGCGGACCGCCACTATTGCCCGGGTTGATGGCGGCATCGGTTTGCAGCCAGTCGGCCACGTCCATGGGTTCGTTGCCAGTGAGCGGACGTCGGTTTTTGGAGCTGAGGATGCCCCGGCTCACCGAGCCACCGAGGCCGAAGGGATTGCCCAGGGCAATGACAGTTTCGCCCAGCAACAAATCGTCATCGGCGGCAAAGCGGACGGCGGCAAAACGTTCGCCGGGCTTGGCGCGAATTTTCAGCAAGGCAACGTCGCTTTTGGTGGAAGTCACCACCCGGTCGCATTCATATTCACGGTTGTCGGCAAAGCGCACCATGATGCGGCTGGCCCGGCGCACCACATGGTCGTTGGTGAGAACATAGCCTTCTTCGTCAATCACCACGCCGGAGCCAAGGCTGTATTGCCGTTGGGGCATTCGGCGGTAGTACGGGTCATAAAACTCCCGCAGCAGGTCTTCCAGGGGATGGCGTGTGGGCACCACGGTTTCGGTGGCAATGTTCACCACGGCGGGCATCACCTTCTCGATGGCAATGACCGTGGCATCACGCCGCACATCTTCTGCTGCGTGGAGCGGCATCAGCATCAGGCTGGTTGCCAGCCACGTCAGCCCAAACCAGGCATTACGTTGCATGAGGGCAGATTAAACTGCTTTTGCCCATAATACCAGCCAGCACTCCACGGCAGGGGGATGGGCAGGCCGGCACTCAGGGGAGCACTTGCATGATGGTGATTCAGGCAACGGGGTGTGCCCCAAAAACAGGAAGGCGGCTCTTCCTGTGGCTGGGCATGCCTTGTGCCTTGAAAAGCGGCCATGCCACCTATATGCTGGCTTCTAATGAAACCCCAGATGATGCCTTCCTGGCCGGATGCCACCATGCACATGGCGGCACAGTTTGAAGACCGTCCGTTAAGCCGCCGTGCGGCGCTGCAAACCACCCTTACCGCCACCGCTGCCGTCATGGCCGCAGCCACCGCCGCACCAGCACAGCCCGGCCCCGCCGCCAATCCACTGCGTGCCTCGCCGACGCTGTACAACATGAAAAAGTCCATCAACCTGTGGGCTTTTCCTTATCCGGAGCGGATGAATCTGCGCCAATGTTTGCAACTGGCCAAAGAGGCAGGTTTTGATGCCGTGGAACTTAACTATGATCTCGACAATGATCTTTCGCCCAAGGCAACGGCGAAGGATTATGCCGCCATCCGTAAAATGGCGGAGCAGATAGGCATTGCCATCAGCGGTCTGTGCAGCTTCCTTTTCTGGCCTTATCCCTTGACCAGCAATGATCCGGCCAAACGCGCCCGTGGTTTGGAACTGGCGCAGTTGATTGCCATGGCGGCGCACGATTTGGGAGTGGAGAATGTGCTGGTGGTGCCGGGTGCCGTGCACATTCCGTGGCGCAACGATCACGAGCCGGTGCCCAATGATATTTGCGACCAGCGCGCCCGCCAGGCGGTGGGGCAATTGCTCAAAACCGCTGAGAAATTGGGAGTCTATCTCAACATCGAAAACATCTTTTTCAATGGCTATCTCCTGTCGCCCTTTGAAATGAATCAGTTTGTGGACTCCTTCCAATCCGAGCATGTCCGAGTGCATTTCGACACCGGCAACATCATGCAGTATCAATTTCCGGAGCATTGGATTCCCGTTTTAGGACACCGCATCCGCAACACGCACTTCAAGGAATTCAGCAAGAAGTCCACGGATCATTCGCTGGAGACTTTTCGTCCGTTGCTGGACGGCACCACCAACTGGCCGGCCGTGATGGAAGCCCTCCGAAAAGTAAATTACACCGGTTACCTGACCTTTGAGTATTTCCACCCTTATCAGCATTATCCGGAAGCGCTGATTTACCACACCAGCGATGCCCTGGACCGCATTATGGGACGCAAAGGTTGAATGAAGGGCAGGGGTGTCCCAACTTGGGACAGATTCCCGCCATGAGGTTCAAATTAAATTTGGACAGTCAGCCAGGCCAACTGTCCAAATTTTGGAGGAACTTATGCGGTTCCACCAGCCGGGTGGAGGCTCACCTGCTTTGGGTGGTCAGCACAGCAGGCAAGCGCCGCATAAGAAAGTGTCTAAGGCGCAGTCACTTGGGCAAGTACCCGAGATGTAACATCAGGTAGTAAACGCACACCACTTCCAAGGTGGCAAACACCACGAAGCTCGCGGTGACCAGCCACCAGTTTAGAATTCGCATCATCTTTTTCATGGCATCCTCACCTATAAGGCGCATGTTCGTCACGTTCATGGCCGATAGGTGAGCAAGCGGCGTGCCAAAGAAGAAAACGGCTCCTTGGGGCGATTTACTTGCCCAGTTCGTTGGCAAGTTTCAAGGCCCGGCGCAATGAGGCTTCGCTGCGTTTTTCCATCTCATTGCTCAGGGTCCAGTGGTATTTCCAGATGAGGTTGTTCTCGTTGGGTATGGACGGGTCCACCAAGTTCATCGTGCGTTGAAAATCGTCCACCAACTGGCGGTCACTCAGGCGGGTGACATTATCAATCAACCGACTGAACAGGCGCTGGGCTTCGTTGGTATAGCCTCGCGAATGCAGAAGGATGAAAGCCTCGCGCAATTCCACGCGGCGGTCTTCGTTGAGGTGGTATTGGCGAATCACCATGATGCTGCAAAACACCAGCATCACCAAAAACAACCAGGCGTAACGATATCGCTGTAAAAAATACATGGCATTTTCGAGGGGCCACCCTTTGCGGCGTCAGCCCAAAGCTCAATTTCCATAATGTGGACGTAAAAATGCGAGTCCCTCTTCAACCCATTCCGGTCAAGGCAGGGGTTGAGGCTCATTTATTGATGCTAAATTCCCATGCCCATAATTGGCCCGGAGGGAAGACCTCGGTGGCTTTTACCGTTGGCGTGGCAGATTCAAAATCAGTGCATCCTTGAGCCGTCCACTGGCGGCGGAAAAGGCGGCGGCCAGTCAAACCCGCCGCACGCAAATCATATTGAATGGTGGCGGGCACGGGAGAGTCGCTAACATTGGCAAAAAGCAATACGAGCTTATTTTCGGCGGGCAAATGCCATGCCCCAGCCATCAGGGCGGGAGTGCTGACCGGCCAGACACCGCTCCACTGCCAGTCGGCGGTGACTGTGGGGATATCTCCCACAAGTTGCGGGGGACGTGCCATTTGCCCGGCGTAAAAATAGCGCCGCAGGTGCCAGCGCAACCAGACGGCATTGGTGAAGAAGGCAAAGTTTTGGGGTTCGCGCGCCAAGGTGGGTTCCAGCCATCCGAGTTGTTCGCCCCAGCACAATTGCTGGGCTGCCTTCATGCGGAGGGCAAGGTCTTTGGAGGGGCCGCCGCGGTAAGCCCGGCCAAACATTTGAATGGCCCCGCCATAGACTGCGGGAAATAACGGGACTTGTCCCTCGTACTGCCAATGCCAGGTCAGGTATCCGTCAAACCAGCGCAAAAATGGTTCCGCATTGCACTCGGTGGTGAGGATTTGATGGGGCAGCTTGGCCGCGTGCAGATGATTGAGCATGGGCCAATAGCCCAGCTCGTTCCACCACCCGCCACCCCCCAGAGGATGGCCGTGGGCGGGGTCAAAACACAGGACAGGCGCCGCGGCTGCCACTTGGTCAATGTAAACGGCTTGTACGCCGCACTCGCCGAAAAGTTTCTGCACAAGGTTGCCGACTTTTTCCTGCCATAGTTTGGTGGTCGGGCACATGACTGCCAGGCGCACGGGCTGTCCGTTGGTTTCCCGGCTGCCATACGTTTCGAGATAGGGTTCCCCACTTTGCATTTTCGCGGCAGCGGGGAGGGCGACAGTGCTGAATTGCCAATCATTAATGCCCTTGTCGTGGGTGTCCCAGAGCCGGCCGTTGATATAGGGCATGACCGCCACACCGGCTTCCTGTAACTGGCGCACGCCGGCAACAAAACCATCCTTGGCAGGGAAATAATGGGGATAATCATTGTCGAAAGGAATCTGGTGCCAGTTATACCAATGAAACCCTACCGGCAAGCCGAGTGCAGCGCGAAAGGCCAGCATCTCCGGAACACACTTATCTGGAGGCCCCCCTGTCATGCCCCAGGCGCATAATTCGCGCATCCAAAGTGGGGTGTCTGTTCGCCCCTCCGCTCCCATAGGCGGAAACCATCGCGCCTCCTGGTGGACCCATTGGCGATAGATGAGAGCGGCATCAAACCAGTCGCCCCGAAATAGTTGCCAGACTACCGGACCGGGAGACTGAAACCTATTGGCCGGTTGGCCCATATTGGGTACGGGAATTTCCCAAGATAAAGCGGCGGCCTGCGCGTTTCCCGCCCTCGGTTCGGCATGAAAGCGTTTTGTACTGCCGACCGGGTCATGAAATCCCATGTATAATCCCGCGCCGTCTTGGGTATCGTAACAGGCAGCCATTTGCATGGACACCCAACCGCCGGGGTAATCGCCATGAAGGGGAGAAAAGGGAGGGTCCGCCAATTCCTTAAGCACGCCGGCACCGTACGGCAGCAACAGTTGTGTCCCTTTCCCGGCTCCCTCTACGGTTAATTGCGGAAAACGCACCGTCCAAAGACTCCACGGCTCAGCCTGGCCTGCGGCTTCTAATTCCAAGGTCAGGCGATGCCGGGTGGGTTGGGCGCGAATGCGCAAATGAACCACGAATTTTTCCAGACCCGGAATGCCTGCTTGTCGCCATTGGATATGGTGAAGGTTTCCGGTTCTTGCTGTTTCCCAAGTCACTTGCCCCCAACCGGCATCGGGCCGCAGTTGGATTTCCTGGGTCCCCTTGCGCAAGGTTATTTCAAATAGAGGCAGGGAATTGGGTTGGACAAGCAAAGCGCCGGTGGCGGTGTCCGCCAGGGTCAGCAATGCCAGACCGTTGGTGTGGCGTTGGAAAATCAGACGCAAATCACCGGCTGGCACAACCATCCAGTCTTGGGGCAATTCCAGCTCGCTGCCGGCCAGGGCCTCCGCATATCGGCCCTGTTGTTCCAACAAGCGCAGGCAGGCCAGTTGCCAGCCTGCCCGGGCGCGCTGGGCGCCTCTGGCTTTTTGGAGGCGTTCGGATTGTTCCGCCATGCGTTGGCGCAAGGGTTCGACGCCAAGGTGGACTCCGGCTCGTCCTGGAGTGGACTCGGCAAGACGTTGGCGGCTCTCCTGTAAATTGTTGGAGTTACACAAATATAACCAGGCCGAGCGCTCCCATGAGCTGGAAGACCATGACTGCCAGGCGGCATCCGCATGCGCGTGGACGTAAGGCCCATAACTGCGGCCGTCATAGACCATCACTGAACCGGCAGCCAGCAAGCCCACGGCATGGGGCTCGCAGCGCACCTCGGCCCAGCGGCTAAAGGAGTGGGACTGGTCGGCAGCAGTGAAAGTGCCTTCACGCGGCGGATTGCCACCCGCCCAATGCGTGAAGGCATTGGTGGCGAAAGCCATTTCCAAAAAGTGGACTTCATGCCAGAGCTGGGGCGACATTTGTCGCCCTCGCCCCTGTACTAAAACCAAAGGCTCATGGTGGAAGTAAAACCAATCATAAACGACCTCTGGCTTGGACTCTGGACAACGTCCGTTGGGGCTGGTGTAGCGCGCCCGGATGCGCACCACCGTGCAAACCGGCCCGGTGGAGAGACATTGGATTTGCGGGTGGGGGTCGTAGCGCACCGCAAAACCACCGAATTGTTGATGATGCAGACGGTCATTCCAATGCAACCCGGGAACCTGCCAGCCGGAATCGGTGAAGGTCAGGGAGACAGGCAACCCGCCCATTTTTGCGGCATCATGGACTATGGAATACCAGCGTGTTTGAATATGGCCAGTGGCTGGCGGTGGGGTGGTTTGTGGGCCGGAAAAATCCAGCATAATATGCGCCGGAGCAGGAGATGAGGGGCAAAGTAACACCAGAGTCCCGCGGCTGGTATGGTCAGGTTCGGGAATGAACTGAATGGGTACCATATTGGAACCGGGAATGGTCCAGGCCCGAAGCCGCGCTGGAATTACGTCCAGGCCGCACCAGCGGGCGGCGTCCGTGAAGTCCACCCGGCTTGCCACCAGACCACCAGACGAAGCCTCCACTTTCAAACTGAGGCGGCGAGGGGCCGTTGCGGATGCCGCGGCCAGGGTGCAAATGAAGCACCATGTCAGTAGGCAGTAGGCAGCCTGGATTGGGCCTTTGCGTGGGCGCGTGAAAAAGCCTGGCTTCACCCCGGCATTGTGAGTTTATGCTCGCCGGATGGTCAAGCGTCGTTGCATTTTCAGGGACCGCTTGCTGGGGGTGAGGGGAGGCGGGGAATCCTGTTGCGTATTCCAGAAAAAAGTTGTCAGGGGGCAGATTTTAATTACGCTTCTCTTGGCACGATGAAGACATTTGCGGAACTTGGTTTCCCCGGCAGATTAATCGCCGTCGAAGGCTTGGACGGCTCCGGTAAATCCACCCAGATTTATTTGTTGAAACGATGGCTGGAAGTGCAGGGGTTGAAGGTTTTCTTCAGCGAATGGAATTCGTCGGAGCTGGTCAAGTCCGCCACCAGCAAAGGCAAGAAGCGCGAGCTGCTCACGCCCACCACGTTCAGTTTGATTCATGCCACGGATTTTGCGGACCGCTATGAGCGGCACCTGGTGCCGCTGTTGCGGGCCGGTTACCTCGTGCTGTGCGACCGCTATATCTTCACCGCATTCGCGCGAGACACGGTGCGCGGCTGCCCCATGGACTGGGTCCGCGGCATCTACAGCTTTGCCAACCTGCCGGACATCACCTTCTTTTTCCGGGCCAATCTTGAAGTTTCGCTGAACCGCATATTGAGCGGCCGCCCGCAATTGAAATACTTTGAGGCGGGCATGGACATGCGGTTGTCTTCAGACCCCTACGAAAGTTTCCGGATTTTCCAGGGGCGGTTGCTGGAGCGCTACCTGGCCATGAGCACGGAGTTCAAGTTTACCATCATTGATGCCAATCAGCCCATTGAAGCCCAGCAAACCCTGGTGCGGCAGTTGGTGGCCGCCAAGATTGATTTGAAATCCTTCGCCCGCGAAAAGGCGGTGCACATTGCTGTCTAATCATGCGTGCTCGTTCCAAATCCGCTGCGCGTCCGGCTTCCGCTGCTCCGCGGAAATCCGTCGAGGTTCCTGACATTGTGGTGCCGCAGCCGCGCCCGCGTTCGTTTTACGGGCATGGGCTGCCGAATGTGGACCCCTCCCACTTGCAGGGCCGCCTGATTGTCGTGGAGGGCGCCGATGGGTCGGGGCGTTCCACGCAAATTCGCATGCTGGTCGAATGGCTGGAAAGCAGCGGTCATGCCACCGTCCAGGTGGGGTTGAAACGCTCGGAACTGGTGCGCGAGGAATTGGAACAGGCCCAGCGCGGCAACATTCTCAGCCGGCGCACGTTCAGTTTGTTTTACGCCACAGATTTTGCGGATCAACTGGAAAACACCATCATCCCGGCACTGACGGCGGGTTTCATCGTGCTGGCCGATCGCTATATCTATACCTTGATGGCCCGGGACATTGTGCGTGGCATGGAGGAGGAATGGGTCAAGAATTTATACGGCATTGCCCCCATCCCTGACGCCGTGTTTTATTTGAATGTGTCGCCGGAAATCCTGGTGCAGCGCAATTTTGCCAAGAATTACCACCTGGATTATTGGGAGAGCGGCATGGATTTGGGGTTGAGCCGGGACATGTTCGACAGTTTTTTGAAATACCAACACCTGATTTCCGAACAGTTTCACCGGTTGCAAAGCATCTATGGGTTCACCATCGTGGACGGCAACCTGCCGCCGGAGGAAATCAACCGTGAACTGCGCCGCCGCATTGAAGCTGTCCTGGCGGGCAAAGCCGCGTCCAAATGAGCGATCACAGCACCCATCACCTTAACCCGTTCCTAATTCATGAGCGAACCTGCCAAGCAAGAATATCTGGTCGGTGTGGACCTGGGCGGCACCAAAATCCTGGCCGGCGTTTTTACCAGCAACCTCAAATTGGTGGGCACTGCCAAGTTGAGCACCAAGGCCAATCGTGGCCCGTCCGCCGTGATTGACCGCATTGCCCGGTGCGTGCAGGACGCGGTGGATGAATGTGACCTGGATTTGAAACAGGTGCGCGCCGTAGGTGTGGGAGCACCGGGCTCCATTGACCCGGAAGCCGGGAAAGTCATTTTTTCACCAAACATGCCCGGGTGGGAAAATATCCCCCTGAAGAAGGAGTTGGAGAAGCGGCTGGAGCTGCCCACTTTTGTGGAAAACGATTGCAACGTCTGCACGCTTGGGGTGTACGAGGCCGAGCTGGAGGCCAAACCCAAACATGTGATTGGCATTTTTGTGGGCACGGGGATTGGCGGCGGTCTGATTCTGGATGGCAAATTATTCAGCGGTTACAACCTGACCGCCGGGGAAGTGGGCCACATGGTGCTGGAAGTCAACGGGCCCAAATGCGGATGTGGCAACAAAGGTTGCTTTGAAGCACTGGCCAGCCGCACCGCCATTTTCCGGCGCATTCAAACGGCCATCAAGGACGGACAGAAGACCGTGCTCACCGACATGCTGGGGCAGAATCTGGACGATTTGCGCAGCGGGGACCTCCGCAAAGCCATTCGCCGCGGGGATAAATTTGTTGAAAAAGTTATCGAAGAGGCGGCCGAGTATATCGGCATCGCCGTGGGCAATCTCATCAATATCATCAACCCTGAAGTCATCGTGCTGGGGGGCGGCGTGCTGGACGCTCTGGAAGATGAGATGATGGCCATTATCGTGGAGACCGCCCGGGATTATGCCATGCCCGGGACGGCCAAGGGCATCGAAATCATCGCTTCCAAACTGGGCGATGAAGCCGGCATTACCGGCGGCGCCGTTCTGGCGCGGCGCATGTTGAAAGCCCAGCCCAAAAATTGACCTGCCACTGCGTGGAGCTTTCCACTGCCAATCCTGCGGTTCCGGTTTCCGGCAGCCGCCGAGCCGTCATAGACGTGGGCACCAACTCCGTGAAGTTATTGGTGGCTGATGTGCAAAACGGCATGGCCCTCCCCGTGGCTGAGGCCAGCCATCAAACCCGCCTGGGCGAGGGACTATTCCGCCTTCATCTGCTCCAACCCCAGGCCATTGCTCGCACGGTGGATGCGGTGGTGGACTTTGTCCAACAGAGCCGTTCTTTGGGCGCTGAGGCTTTACGCATTTACGCCACGAGTGCCGCACGGGAGGCGGCCAATCGCAATGAACTGTCAGACGCTTTGAAGGCAGCCACCGGACTGGCGCTGGAAATCATTTCGGCGGAGATGGAGGCGGAATGGGCCTTTCTGGGGGTGCTTTCGCATCCTGACTTTGCGGGACAGGATTTTCTGTTGCTGGACTTGGGTGGGGGCAGCGCTCAATTCATTGTGGGCGCCGCCGGCCACGCCCGTTTTCAAGCCAGCTATCCGCTGGGCTGTGTGCGCTGGCTTGAGAAAACTCATTTGAGCGACCCTCCCACGCCGCAGGAGAAGGAGGATTGTGGCCATCGGTTGCGCACTTTTATGGCGGCTGCCGTTCAGCCGGCGATTCAGCCGCACCTTTCTCCCGCCCTTCAGTGGGTGGGCATTGGCGGCACGGCCACCATCTTGGGGCGCATGGAGCTGGGCATGACCGGTTTCGAGCGCGAAAAGCTGGAAAACCTGCGGTTGCCCGCCGAGGCATTACGGCAATGGCGTGACCGGTTGTGGGCGATGCCTCTGGCCCGGCGCCGCCAGGTGCCCGGCCTGCCCCCCAATCGCGCGGATGTGATTTTGATGGGTACTGCCATTTTTGCGGAGGTGATGGAGTTGTTTCATTTCAAGGAACTGCGCCTCAGCACCCGCGGCCCTCGCTTCGGCGCCTTGTTGACCTTGTAAATCCTCCAACGCAGGGCTGCCATCCATGGCGGTTTTTTACGACCCCAAAGTATTACATGAGAGCTGACATGGTGTGCGGGACCGGAGGTAAAGAATGAGGGCTTTGTTTACAATTCTCTCGAAAAAAGGGGGTGGGTGTGATAATGTCCGTTTACTGCACGCACTGAATAAGTTTTACGATGATACGGAAAATTGTGCCTTTGGCGGCCGGTCTCGTCGCCGGGTTTTCTTTATTGGCGCAAAGTGACATTACCCCTCCGCGGGTGTCAGAAATACAGCCGCCGCCCGGCGTGGCGACCAATCTGGCACAGGTTTGGGTGGCTTTCGATGAGCCGGTGACCAACGTTTTGGCGGAGGACCTGCTGGCCAATGGCATTCCTGCGCACACGGTCCTTTTTACCAATGGAGGGTACTTGTTTTTGTTTGACCGCTTTAACTACGGGGCGGTGCAAATGACCTGGGATGCAGGGCATGACATTCATGATTTGGCCAGTCCGCCGAATCGTTTTGTGGGGGATGGTCCCGCTGCGCAATGGAGTTACGAGTATGTGGATGTGGTGCCGCCGTATGTGGTTTCCGTGACCCCGCCGCCAGGGGCCACGGTACGCAAGCTCACCCAGGTGGAAGTGCGATTCAGCGAGCCGGTATCGGGGGTGCGGGCGAGCAGTTTGCTGGTGAATGGTATGCCTGCTGGGGAATTGAGCGTTCTGGCTCCGGGCCAGTTTCGATTTACCTTCAGCCAGCCCGGCACCGGCATGGTGTATCTGGCGTGGCAGGCCAATCATGGCATTGCGGATTTTGCGGTGGTGCCCAATCCCTTTGCGGGGGAGGGATGGACAGTAAAGTTGAATCCCCAGGCCGGACTGCCGACGGTGCGCATCAATGAGTTTCTGGCGGGTAATGAGAGTGCGGCAGGGTACAAGGACGAGGAGGGGGAATTAACAGATTGGATTGAGTTGTTCAATTATGGAAGCGCGGCAGTGGATTTGGGGGGCATGTCGCTCACGGATAACGCGAATGACCCGGGGCGATGGGTGTTCCCGGCGGTGGTTTTGCAGCCGGGGCAGTATTTGGTGGTACATGCTTCAGGCAAGGACCGCAAGACGGGGTTGCGTTTGCACACGAATTTCCGGCTGAATCTTAATGGGGATTACCTGGGGCTGTACAATGGCGAGTCGCCTCGGGAGGTGGTGTCCGAGTTTCGCCCGCAGTTTCCTGAGCAGCGCAACGATTATTCTTATGGGCTAAGCCCGGGTGGCCAATGGAAGTATTATGCGGTGCCCACGCCCGGGACGCCGAATCCGGACAGTCCCTTGACGGGGGTGACGCCGCCGCCGCATGTGACTGTGCCGCGGGGGTTGTTCGAGCAGCCATTCACCTTGGTTTTGAGCCATCCGTTGCCGGGGGCCACCTTGCGTTATACTACCGACGGCAGCGCGCCCACGCCCACGTATGGCACGGTGTACACCGGCCCGCTGCGGATTACCAATACGACCGTGCTGCGGGTGATGGCCAGCTATCCCAACATGCTGCCTTCGAGGGTGGAATCGCACACGTATCTTTTTCCGGGGCAGGTATTGCGCCAGTCCAATAATCCACCGGGTTATCCGGTGGGCAGCACGGTGTGGACGGGGTATCCGTCGGACTATGAAATGGACCCGGAGATTGTGAATCATCCGGCCTACGCGGCGCATATGACCAATGCCTTGCAGGCGCTGCCGACATTGTCCATCACCATGAGTGTGGACGATTTGTTTGGCTCGGTGAATGGCATTTACACCCATCCTGAGCCGCCGGCCGACCAGCGTTATTTGTGGGAGCGGGCGTGTTCAGTGGAGTTCATCCTGACCAATGGCGCCACCGCTTTTCAGATTGATTGCGGCATTCGCATCCAGGGCAATGCCTCGCGTACGCCGCAAAAGACGCCGAAGCATCCATTCCGCTTGTTGTTCAAGGGCAAGTATGGGGCGGGGGAACTGGAGTATCCGGTGTTTCCCGATTCGCCAGTGCAGAAGTTTGACACGCTGGTGTTGCGTGCGGATTTTAACAATTCATGGGTGCACTGGGACCCCAATCAGCGTTTGCGTGGCACGCGCATTCGGGATGCGTGGGTAAAGGAGACGGCGCGGGAGATGGGCATGCTTTCCGGACATACCCGGCATTTTCACCTGTATTTGAATGGCATTTATTGGGGCATCTACGACTTTGGCGAGCGCATCGACGCCAATTTTGCCGCGAATTATCTGGGGGGCACGGCAGACCAGTATGATGCCATTGTTTCCAAGCCCATCGAGGCGATTGACGGGGATATCACGGCCTACAATGCCATGGTGGCCCTGGGCACCAATCCGGCAATCACCAATTTGGCCAACTATAATGCCCTGACCCAGCGCCTGGACATGGTTCATTTTGTGGATTACATGCTGCTCAATTTCTACGGCGCGAATCAGGACTGGGGACGGGATGGCAACTGGAATGCGGTGCGAAAGCGTTCGCCGGACGGGCGTTTCAAGTACATCACATGGGACGGGGAGCAGTTGGTGGTGGATGTCAATCACAACCGGGTGACCAGCACGGATTTGCCTTCCAATTTGCACACCAACCTGGTGCTCAACGCGGAATACCGCCTCCTCTTTGCCGACCGGGCACACAAACACTTGTTCAACAACGGTGCGCTGACCATGGAGGCCAACATTGCCCGGTGGCAGCGTTGGACTTCTATATTGCATTTGCCCATCATCGCAGAGTCGGCCCGGTGGGGGGATTACCGGCGGGATGTACACCAATTTCAAAACGGCCCTTACTATTTGTACACCCGGGATGATTACTGGCTGCCGGAGGTCAACCGGCTGATTCAAAGTTATTTCCCGCAGCGGCACAGCGTCTTTTTGAGCCAGTTGCGAAGTGCGGGGTTGTATCCCACCAACGCAGCGCCTTCGTTTAATCAGCACGGGGGCCGGGTGCCGGCGGGGTTTAGCCTGGTCATCAGCAATAATGCGGGGGGCGGGGCGGTTTATTACACCACCAACGGCCTGGACCCGCGCGTGTACGGCACGGGGGCATTGGAGCCAACGGCCCGGTTGTACACCGGCCCCATCACCCTTGCCGCTTCCATGTTGGTCAAGGCGCGGCATTTGACGGGAACGAGTTGGAGCGCGTTGAATGAGGCCGCCTTTTTGGTGGAGCAACTGGGAACGCCGCTGCAAATCACCGAAATCATGTACAATCCGCCGGGCGGGGATGCCTATGAGTTTATCGAAATTTACAATGCCGGCGGCGTGCCGGTGGACTTGAGTTATTTCGCGCTGTCCGGGGTGAATTATACGTTTCCGGTGGGGCGCGTGCTTGCGCCGGGGGAGGTATTTTTGGTGGCTTCGGGGTTGAGCAGCAATGCGTTTGCGGCGCGGTATCCGGGGGTGAAGGTGGACGGATATTACAGCGGTAATTTATCCAATGGCGGCCAGCGTCTGGGGATTGTGGACAAGCGTTTCGTGCCGGAGGGCAATGTTTTCTGGGTGACTTATGACGATGAAAATGGCTGGCCGCGGGAGGCGGATGGCAACGGTTATTCCTTGGAGTTTGTCCGCCGCGATGGGGATCCGGATGAGCCGGCCAACTGGCGGGGGAGCGCGAGCTTGGGGGGCACGCCGGGGGTGGTTACGACGGCTGCGGCTGGTACGCCCGCGCCGGTGCGGTTAAATGAGATTATGGCATCGAATGTTTCGACGTTGACCAATGCGGGGACGTTGCCGGACCGGGTGGTGTTGAATGAATGGATGGCCAATTCTCCCGCCGGCGTCCAACGGCTCGCGGCCGCTGCCCGGCCCGCCACGCAATTCGCTCCGCAGCTTCTCGAAGTGATCGAACCGCAGGTCCAGATGCCGGCACGCCTCCACTGCCGTAATGCGGTTGGCATCGAGCGCTTCGAGCACCAATTGGGCGAAGGGGCGCCCGGCGCGACCGATGGTCTTTTCCACCGGCGATGCGAACCCGCCTCGCCACGGCGGCAGGCTCGCCACGTAGGCATCCCATTGTTCTTTCCATCGCCGGTAACCCTCCCAACTCAACGCCCCCGCAGCGCGCAATCGCGTGGCCATGGCCAGCGGGGTCACGCGGAACTTCGCCGCCAACTCTCGCACCTGCGGCACATCCCAGGCATCCCGCCGCACCCCTGGCCGCTGCAAAAACTGGGCAAGTGTTTCTTCTGGAATGAGCGCGCTGCTCGCCGCTTCTTCGGCAAACCGCTCGACCCGCTCCCATTCCTCCTCCGGCCGCCGTTCCCGCAACGCGACATCTTCCTCGTGCCCGACCGCCAGCGCCAGGTGCGTCAGTTCGTGCATCAACGTGAACGCCCGTGCGCCTGCCGAAGTTTCCTTGCTGTTGATGCCAATCACCGGCAACGGGAAACGCAGCACGGTCACGCCCCGCGCTTGTTGGAGACCGACCTTGAGAAACTGAAACACGAGCACGCCAAGGCCTTCCACGGCTTCACGCCAGCGCCACCACCGCCTCGTACACCGCCTCCCGCTCCCCGGCCGTTGCGGGGCAGGTTTTCATGTTGATTTGTCCGCTGGTGGTTTGTCGGTCGCACCGGCCATGAAAAGGTCGTAAACGGATTGAGCAAAATCTTCACCGCGTTTTTTGCAGCGGAAGTAGGCAATCCATGTCGCCGCGACGAACACGACAGCCCACAGCGCAAACGACAGATGGTGAGCGGGCCGGCAACACCATGACCACCCTAGCCCGGCAAGGGAAAGCAGGGCGAGCAATGAGAACATGGTCAGCAGGACGCGGAACAGGCCGTAGTGGGCGTTGAAGGTCAGCGGGCGCGGACTGGTTTCACCGACGGCATGGTAAACAAGGTAGAAGAGTTCGCGGTTCTTTTTCAGGCGCAATTCCCGCTCGCAGTCGGGCGGGCAATCGGGCGGTAGGCCGGGATCGGTGGCGACTTTGAAACGTTCGTGGATTTGCTCCAGCAGCCGCTGCTTGTAGTCGGCGGAGAAATGGTCGTCGTCGGGCAACAGCCAGCGTTCGGAGGGGAAACCGCGCCACCGGGATTTGAGGATGCGCCTTTCGACCAGCCCTTGACTCAAGCCTTGGAGAAGCAGGCCGGTGACGTAGCCGATGGCAATGAGGATGGAGGTTTCGGCCAGCCCGCCGGTGAAATCCAGCGGCAAAGTCCAGCCAAACAACCCGGCCAGCATCTGCACGCACCAGAGGAACACCAAACCGGGAATCAGGTTGGCAAGGAAATCGTAAAGGTCAAAACGCGCAACCATGGCAAATCCTCATTGACCGACATTTAACGTCCATGCACCGTCACCTTGCAGGACGAGCTTCATGTTGCCCTTCTCCTCTGTGGTGAAGACCTTGTTGCCTTGGTTCGAACCCGAACTGTATTTCTCGTAAAGCTCGACGGCTTTTTTGTCCGGTAGGCCATGGACGTTTGGGCCAACGGAAATCAAGGTCATAGCGGGTGAAATCGTCTGGATATGTGCCGTATAGTAGTGCTGCGTATCCGAAGGGTCGTCGAAGAACGTGATTGAGCCATGGTGCGCTGCGAGCAGGATGTTGGATTTGAGTTTTGCGCCGTATTGCCGAACGAGCTTTCCCTTCCACGGTGCGTAGCTGGTGTCGCTGGCAAGCAGAGCCGAACTGCCATTAAAATCAATTTTCACGACGATGCTTTGGTCGTTCGCGTCGGAGTAATTTTGGTCTTTCGAATGCAGCCACGAAACCACGACTTCCCCAATCGTTTCAGAAGAACCCGCTTGAATTTCGCCATGCTTTAGTTGCCGACGAAGGTCCATGTACTCGCGATATTCGGGGCTATCCGTCGTTGTCCCCTGGACGCCGTTATCCCAAATGCCGCCCAGAGGATACGCCTTGTGGAGTTTCTTGATGCCCCGCATGTGGTCGGCATCGCGGTGCGAACAGATGAATGCGTGGATGTTTCGCCGTCCGGACATCGTCTTGGCAAGGTAGCGCATTACGGCGTCCTCGTTCTCATCGGTGATGTTGCAATCGCACATCCATGTTGGTCCGTCCGGGAACAGCCATAAGGTCATGTTTCCACAACCGACATCAAGGAAATGAATTTCCATACCCGCTCCTTTCTTTGTTTACACGCTGTTTGCTTTTTCGAGGCGGGCGCGGACCAGCCCCACCACCGCCTCATACACCGCCTCCCGCTCCCCGGCCGTCAACCCCAACACATCAAACACCACATCGTCCAGGGCATGCCAATCCCGGTCGAAGGGAAAGCTGGGTAGATCATGACCCCGGTGGAGGGGTGGAGGCAAGTCGGGATGGTGGGGTTGGGAGAGGTTGAGGGGGAGCCAGTGGATTAGGGCCCCGGCGAGGGCTGGGGCCTTGGCGTTGAGGATTTGGAGTGGGCTTTGCCATTCTTTGCCGCGGTTGGGGCGGACGAGGTTGAAGTACAGCCAGTAGGTGGTGATTTTGGCCCAAAAGTCTTGGGGGCTGGAGAAGGTTTCGCGGTCGAAGAATTCGTCTTCGACCAGGCGGTGGACGGTTTCGACGTCGCTTTGCCAGGTGTAGCGTTTGGGAGGGATGAAGCGGTGGTCGGAGCCGAGGGCGCGGACGGTGGCGGGGAGGCCTTGGTGGTGTTGGTTGACTTGGAATTCACTGCCGTTGTCGGTTTGCCAGACCAGGGTGGTGAGGTTGACGCCGTGGGCGGCGAGGTGGGCGGAGAGTTGTGTGGCCAGGAGGGTGGCGTAGGATTTGGAGAGTTCGTCGGCGTAGCCGGTGAAGCAGGCGCCGGAGACTGGTTCGCGGACGGTGTATTGGAAGCGGGGAGGTGGAGGCGGTTCATTTGGGGCCAGTAATGGGGAATGTCCTGTAAATACTTGGTATCGGCGGAGAGTTGGGAGAAGAGTGGCCAGTTCCGTTTGAGGGCGCGGAGGAGTTTTTGGTGGCGGGTTTCTTTTGCGTGGGCGGAGGAGATGGTGTTGGCGGAGGACGCGGGCGATGGCGTTGTGGTTGCAGGGAGGGCGAATTCGCGCTGGAGGCGTTCGGCGCCGAAGCCGGTTTGGTGGCGGAGTTTGACGATTTGGCCTTCGAGGCCGGAGGGGATACGGCGGGGGGAGCGTCGTGGGCGGCGGCTGTGTTCTTGGAGGGAGGAGGGCTTGCCGGGCACGTGGCGTCGGAGCCATTTACGGACGGTGTTGCGGGAACAGCCGAACTCGCGGACGGCGGCTTTGATGCCGTGGGTTTTGGCGAAGGCGACGAGTTTTTGTCGCAACCAATGGCGGTGGGTGCGCATACGGTACAATTCAAAGTAGGTGGTGTGCACGCCGGGAGGATAGCAGATGGGGCGCGCCGCTGCTGCACCTCCTCCGGAGGAGGTGCAGCAGCTCATCCTTGCGGCGTGCACTCAACACGTTGATCTTAACCACGGGGGGGTCATGATCTACCCAGTCTTTCCCACCAATCCCGGTCGACTGGGTCTAATAGTTTCCTTGGCTGCTTGTGGCAAATGCTGTTAAACGTCTTCCGGAAACCTGGTAACTCTCCCTCTGTGAAGAGACACGGAACTTTGTTGTAATCGGAAACCATTAGACTGCGAGCACCTTCACCCAAGCCAGCCCGATTGAAAATCTCAAACAGTAAGCATGCTATGGCCGAGTTAAGATATGCCAACTGCTCAACAGACAACTGAGCAACATAAAGACGACAATCTACTGGGAGCCTCACGGGATTGAAAAATACAGCGGAGCTGTCGTTAGCTTCTTTCACAAACACTCCGTTGCCAATCTCCAGCCCAGCTTCCCACCACCTTTGCCTTCCTCGGCAGCTTGGGCGCAGGTGGAAGCCCTGCGATTCGCCCCATTTGATGTATTCGAGGGCGTTTGTGCCTTTGAGGTCGGCTTTCTCTTTGTGGCACATGAAGATTTTGAGTTTCAGGTCTTCGGGCTTGATGACGATGGAGCGGCATTCGCGCGGGCTTTTGATGACCGGCTTGAGGAATTCGGGTTCGATGCCCCACTGGCGGATGGTTTCGTCGTCGAGATAGAAAAACTCATTGGCGCCGGTCGTGAAGCCGCGGCGCACTTCGGCGATGTCGCCGAGGCGCACGAGCTTGCCTTTGCCTTTTTCCAGAATGGTGAAGAAGATTTCCGGGGCGCGGAGGTATTTGCCGCCCCATTTGTTGGCTTCGTAGCGGGCGGTCTTGATGAACGGGCCGCGCGGTTTCTTGCCGGCAGGCGCAGGTTCGTCGTCGTCTCCCTCGCGGGCGAGGCCTTCCTCGAACAGGTCGCGCTGGGGTCGGGCGCAGATGCGCCAGCGGTCGGTGCTCTGGCGTTCGGTCGCTGCCTCCAGCGTCTTGAATGTGTCGGCGTCGAGCACGTCCTCGAAGGGGACTTTGAACATGACGAAGCGGGCGGTCTGGTCGAGGCCGGTCTCGCGGCGGTCGTCGGGCGGGGCGAGCAGGGCGATGATGGTGTTGACGTCGGCCTGGGCGAAGGAGCGTTTCCGTTCGTTGTCGAGGATGAATTTGACGCGGCTGTGTTTGAGGAGGAACTCCTGCAGGTCTGCGCCGTAGCCGACATCGAGCCAGGAGTTGGAGGTGATGAAGCAGAAGCTGCCGCGCTCGGCCAGCAACGCCAGCCCGTGCAGGTAGAAGTAGATGTAGAGATCGCTTTTGCCGTCGAGCTTGCGGAAATCGGTCGAGCCGGGTTTGTAGCGGAAGAATTTCGGAAACGCGGCGGCGACGGATTCCTGGAGTTTGGCCTTGTAGGCTTTCTTTTGTTCTTTCCAGCGGTCGGCGGTTTCGCCACCGAAGTCGGCGGGGTCGAGCGCGGGCGGGGCAATCATCTCCTGCCGGACATAAGGCGGGTTGCCGATGACGATGTCGAAGCCGGCTTTGTCGCCCTCGAAGATTTCGACAAAGGCGATGTCCCAAACGAACGGGACTTGTTGGGAGGTGCGCAGCGCGTGCAGGGCTTGGTTGATGCGTTCCAGTTCGGCCTGGCGCTCGGCGCGTTCGGCGCGCCATTGGTCTTCGAGGCGGAGACGTTCCTGTTTGGCCCGGCCGGGGGCGATGCCGGCCAGCTCGATTTGTTCGGGCGGCGACTCGATATGCCGGGTGAGCGCGGTGATGGATTTCTGGAGGGCGAGGCGTTTGTGGGTGAGGATGTCGCGGAAGACGTCGAGTTCTTCCTTTTTGAGGTCGGTTTCGCGCAGGCCGGCTTCGCCCTGGTAGAAGCGGAGTTTTTTGCCTTTGAGCTGGGTGAGTCGGCCTTTGAGCGGGGCGGGGATGTCGAGGTGGGCGCGGTGGAGGCCGAGGTTGATGCCGCCGATTTCCTGCACGAGGCTGTCGCCGCAACGGACTTTGAAGGAGAGATTGGGCAGGAGCGGGCGGAAGCGGAGTTCGGCGGGTTTGAGGTCAGTTTCGACGACCAGTTGCAGCCAGAGACGGAGTTCAGCGACGTGGACGGCCCAGTCCATCACGTCCACGCCGTAGAGTTGTTCGCCGATGATGCGGCGGCGGCGTTCGTAGGGGGTTTCTTCGAGGCCGAGTTGGGCGTTGGCGCGGGCTTGGAGGTCGTCGAGCACCAGCAACATGCCGACAAGGAACGAGCCGGAGCCGCAGGCGGGGTCGCAGACGGTGGTTTCGCGGAGGAGGCCGGAGAGTTTGGGCCAGAGGTCGTGGGCGGCCAGCGCGCGGTCGGCGGCTTCTTTGTCGGCGGGGTCGTAGGCGAAGACGGCGTCGTAGAGGAGCGCCTTTTTGTCCTGGCCGAGCCGGTTGGCGAGGGTGTCGGTGAGGCTGAGTCGGCACATCAGGTCAATTTCGATGCGCGGGGTGTAGAAGATGCCGGCCGAGCCGCGCTGGTCGTCTTCGGTGAGTCCCTCGAAGGCGATGTTGACGAGGGATTCATAGACTTTGCCGATCATTTCGGGGTCCACGGCGACCTCGATGTCCAGCGGGGTGGATTCAGCGATGGTGAAGTTGTAGCGTTCGAGAAAGCCGGGGCTGCTGCCGTCGAAGCTGTCGAAGAGCGTGGCGAAGAAGTCGTCGGGCAGTTTGGGGTCGTGGGCGTTGTCGAGATTGTTTTGGGCGAACAAACCGCCGTTGAGGTAGGGGGCGGCCATGAGGGCGTCGAAGATTTCCTTGGGGAAAAGCCGGTGGCCGCCGTGGAATTTGTTGTTGAACGCCTCGAAGAACAGGACGGAGAGCCAGCGGTCGAAGAAGGTGTTCTTGGGCTGGCCGGAGGTATTGTAGGCGTGCCAGAATTGGGCGAGGAAGTTCGGGTTGTTGCCGAGCCAGCGTTTGCGCTGGATGAAGTAGAGAAACAGGAGGCGGTTGAGCAGTTGGAGGGCGTAATCGTGAGCCCAGACAGGGTTGTTGGACGTTTTGCGCAAGCGGTCTTGCAGCTCATGGAAAACCTTCTGGTAGTCATTAAAGAACTGGTCGGTAACCGCCTGAACATTAAAGGCCTCGTCGAGCTTTTCAATGACCTTGGTGGGAAGAGGAGTGGCGTTTGGGAGCTGCTCCAGCTCTTGCAGGGAAAAGGCGAGTAAAGCCAGTCGTTCGAGGGTGGTGCGGGCGGGCGAGCCGGCTTCGTAGGGCAGGGTGCGGAGTTCCATCTTGCGGTCCTGTCGGCGGCGGTCCCGGGTAAAGGCGATTTGGCGCTGGTCCGAAGTAATGTACACCACCAGGTGCTCGGTGTTAGTGGAGGCCAGGGCTTGATGCAAGTCCCGGCGGCTGGTGAGTGTGGGCAGAGAAGTAAGGGGCCAGCGAACCAAAGAAACGGGCAAATTGGACATTTGGGCGATGGATTGCAGCTCGAGCTGCCCCTTGTGAGGCGCCCCTGTGATCTGGCGTTTTTGTGGGTTGGCGACTGCGCTCCAGCCTAAGTGTTCAACAAACAAAGTGGTGAGGGCTTGGGCGGGGTCGTTGGCTTGGGGCAACGAGTCGAGCGCTTGCTTAAGATGACGGTGCAGGTCGTGGGGTGTTGGAGACATTGGGTTCAAGGGGTTGAATATTCAACGCACAAAGGATTTGCGGTTCGGTCACGGTTTCGCTGTCAGTGGAGATTTGACAAAGTTTGGCATTTTCATAGAGGCGGAAGGCGTTTTCAACCAGGTCGTCATCGGCACAACCGGCGCGCATCTGGCGGGCCAGGGATTCCCGGGCCGCTTCCAATAAAGGGTTTTGGAACAGCACGTTGAGAAGGGTATCGATTTTTTGCCGTAATTCTTCGGGCGCAGGCGGGCGGCGGAGCTCGAGCTGGTGTTTATACGCCTTCAGACGTTCGTAAAGTTTGCGGCGGGTGCTGCGCATACTGCCCAACTGGCCCCCGAGGGTTTCCAGCTCCTCCTTGGCGGAGCGGAGGGCGGCTGCCACAAGGTCGTAGTGAGCGGGAGGCACCGGCAAGGCGGGGGTATTGGGCTTGCAGGCTGCGGCACGAAAAATGGCGCTCAAGGATTGGGAAAGGACGGCGCCGTCTTGATTCACGCGGATGAGGGCATCGGATTTATCCGGATAACGGAGGTAAACCACCGAGCCTGGGGTTTCGGGTTCCTGTCCCGGCGCGGCAGGACGGGCGGCGCGCGCGGCGGAAATCACGGCGGGTAGCTGCTCGACGATTTGGCGGTCTGCCGGCTGGGCGCTATTCCATACTTGCTGGGCCAAACTGACCAAGTCAACGTCCTCATCGGCATCGTCATCAAGGACGCGCTTTTCGCTGTAGAGGTCGCGAAGTTTCTCCGCGGACGACTCGCCAAAGAAAGATTCATCCGTGCCGACGACTTCCTGGTTGTCGCGCAGGCGTTGGCTGAGGCGGCTGCGGAGGCCAATGACCTTTTCGACACCCTCGGCCGGCACAAAGGAATAAACGAAGATGGTATCGTGTTGCTGACCGATGCGGTCCACCCGTCCGGCGCGTTGAATCAAGCGGATGATGGCCCAAGGCAGGTCATAATTGATGATGATGTGAGCATCTTGAAGGTTTTGGCCTTCCGAAAGCAGGTCGGTGGTGATGAGGAGGCGCAATTCAGAGCGGTGTTGGGGCAACCCGCCATTGGAGCGCGGACTGAAACAGCGGGCTAACTCATCGGGGTTCTGGGTAAAACTGGTAACCACCTCCATATCCGAGAGCCCGGCGCGCTTGAGTTCGCGGCCTAGATAGAGAGCCGTGTCGGCAAACTGGCTGAAAACCAGGACTTTGTCCTTGGGGTGGGTGTGGGTCAGCATCGTCTGGAGCACCTGGAGTTTGGCGTCGGTTTGGGGGTCCCATTCCTTGGCGGTTTGGAGGATTTTGAGCAGCGCTTGAACATCGCGCAACAGGTCGTCTTTTAATTGTGGCTGGAAGAACTTGGCGGGCAGCCAGTGAAAGCGATGAGACAAATATTTCTCGTAGAATTTATAATTTTCCGCAGCGCGCTCGGCATATGCCTTCAAGTCCGGGTGGAAACGGTAAGTCATGCTTAAGGGAGTCCAAGATGGGGGGTTCCTTTCTGAATATGCTTCAGTCTCGTACTCCTCATCGGTATCGTTGGACAGAGGGTCGAGGCTGGAAGCGTTTTGAGTGCCAATGGGAACCGGAAGGTTATTTTCCAAG
This sequence comes from Fontisphaera persica, assembly GCF_024832785.1. Classification (GTDB taxonomy): domain Bacteria; phylum Verrucomicrobiota; class Verrucomicrobiia; order Limisphaerales; family Fontisphaeraceae; genus Fontisphaera; species Fontisphaera persica. The sequence goes on along the minus strand of NZ_CP116615.1, from coordinate 1,636,097 downwards.
GCGTGAACATGAATAAGGTTGCGCAGAATATGGCGCTCAATGGACAGGAGAAAGCTGTAACCGCTGGACTCCAGGCGTTTGAAAAGATTGGTGCGGCAAAACCCCAGGAGACGTTTGCCAGCACGGTTGAGGTTGTTCAGTATGATCTTCTCCTTGTCGTTAGCCTGTTGGTCAGCATTGGGGATCAGGTAATTGGCCAGGCCGTAACGCGGAAGGGCCAGGGAGGCGATGGTGGTCACGACGTTGTCACAATAAAGACGGGCATAGGTATCGTTGGGATTTTGATCATCAACAGCAAAAGTCTGGGTTTTAGGCTGGCGCACCGGCAGATAACTGCGGTTGCCGTTTACTAGAAGGTAATGGCGTTTTTTATTTGAATCGAGCTGCGCATAATTGGCGATGATGAAGTTTCGGGTGCGGCGCACCATGTAATGGCGCATGAGGTCCTGCCAGTCCTCAGGGTACGGGCTTTGTTCAAAGGCCCGCAGCGAACGGGGTGAAGCTTGATAGCGCGCGATAAAATCCGCCTCGGATTTGCCTTGTTTGTGCCAATCTTGGAAGAAACGCTCCGGGCGTACGCGCAGGTCGGCATCGGGGTCGAGGAAAAGGCGTAATTGATTGCTCAGGTCGGCATATTGCTTGTTGTAGGGAGTGGCGGTCAGTAGAATAACCCGGGGGTTCATCGTCTCGAGATAATTGAGAATCGCGCGATAGCGATCCCCCTCCCGATTGCGGAAATTGTGGCTTTCATCAATAATCACCAGACGATACCGAGTCAGTGTGGGAAGGCCATTAATGACTTTTCCCAGCGACAGTACCCGCCCCGGCAGTTTATATTGTTGCAAGTAACGCTCCCACATGTTTTGCAGTTTGGGGGGGCAAATGACCAAAATATTGGCGTCCTCATCTTCTTGGAATATTTTTGCCACGGCACAGGCCATGAGGGTCTTGCCCAGACCAACGACGTCGGCGAGAAGCACACCGCCGTGGCGGTGCAGGAGTTTGGCGGCGAGTTTCACCGCGGCGACTTGAAAATCCAACAGCACACCGTGGAAGACTTTGGGCACTTTGAAATCAACATCGGCGGTGCGTGCATCCTCGGACAAGTGCCAGGCCATCTTGAGATAGACATGGTATGGGGCGACTAATGTTTCCCGGGCCCAACTATTTTCGATGAGACTTGCCAGTTCCGCAGACAAATCAAAGGTTTTGAGATTGTTCCAGCGATCATTAAACCAAGATTGCAATTTGTTGGCCGCGTCCTGATCCACCACGTCCACGTTGAGCTCGCCTTGCTGGGAGAGACCGGCGAGCGTCAAATTGCTGCTGCCGAGGTAACCCACCAACGGGGTGATCCGGTCTTGCCGGTGGATTAAATAAAGTTTGGCGTGTAACGGATATGCAAGAAACAACTTAATGCGCACTTTGCGGGCGCGTAGTTGCCTGGCCAAGGTTCGCAGGGCCTCCTCGGCGGCAGAAGTGGGCAACCCGAATTCAATTTGCTCTTTGAAGCTCTGGACCGTGCGGTTTTTCAAGCGCGCCAGCGTGACGCGGTCAATCAACTGTTCCTTCGTAGGGTCGCGCTGCATTTCACGCATGACATCTTCCGGGGGGCGATGCATGCCAATCAGAACGCGACAGCATGATTCATCGGTGCCTTGGTAATGCTCAATCCAGGGGGCCAAGCGGGCCCAACCTCTTAAATTAAAGTAACCTATGCATAAATCAGCCTTGAAGGATTGTTTCAACGTGTTTTGCAGGGCCTCCACCAAAAAGACCTCAATATTATCGTAAATGCAGGGCATCTTGAAATGCCCTGTTAGCATGAGTGGCGTCGAATGTAAAGTGGGCATTTCCGGGACGGTTCCTGCGGTCTGTGGGGGCGGGCTTTTTGATGTGCGTGGTGGTTTTGGCGGCCGCAGCCTTGGTGTCCGTCAAGTGCCTTACGACGCGGCGGTTTTTTGATGCGGGGGGGAGGGGAATGGGGTGAGGGGGCGGCGGGGGAAGGATGGCCATGGGAGGTGGAGCTGGTGATGAATCCTGACCACGTGTTGGCGCGCACTGAAAATGTGGTGGCCACGGCGGACAGCGCGGTGTTGGACCGTTGCGGGCGGTGGGTGAATCTGGCGGGGTGGATTATTGAGCATCATGCCCCCATGGCCCGGGTGGTGGATTTGTCGCTGCAACCTTGAAAAGGGGCGCGTTGGCAGGGTTTGATTTTCAAAGGTTTGTTGCTAACTTTGCGCGCATGCGCCCGCGAGAATCAACGCCGCTGCCGGAGTCTGAGATGCCTCCGTTTCTTCAGCCGCATCCTGAGGGGGTGCTGTTGCATCTCAAGGTTCAACCTCGCGCCTCGCGGAACGGGGTGGAGGGGGTGTTGGGGCAGGAGTTGAAGGTGCGGGTGACGGCGCCGCCGGTGGACAGCGCGGCCAATGCGGCGTTGGTGGAGCTGTTGGCTGAGTGGCTGGATTGTCCTAAGGGGGCAGTGGCTATAATGCGCGGTCAGACGGGACGCCACAAAGTGGTGTTGGTGCGCGGGCGAACAGCGAGGGAGGTTTGGGCGCGAGTGAAAGAAAGCGTGTGAAAATCCGGGGGTGGATATGGGCTGCGGGGGTGGGGGTGGCGCTGACGGGTGGGTGTGTCTCCAGCCGGCAATTGGGCATTTCTCCCGAGGTGCAACAGCGTTTGAGGGGGAACTTGGTGTCTCCTGCGGAGGCGGGTTTGACGATCACGCATCGGCAGGGGGCCACGGTGGTGCGGTGGCGTGAGATGGTGCGGCCGGAACATCCGGTGGAGACGCCGTTGGTGCGTGTGGGCGAGGGGACCTATCAACCGGTCATACGGGTGCGGTTAAATGGGGGGCGGGCAATTCCGATGGTGGTGGATACTGGAGCGCCGGTGAATTTGCTGGAGGCGGACACGGCGGCGGAACATTTTGTGCAGACGGTGGATCCGAATCAGTTGCGGCATGCGTTTCAGGGATTGGCGGGAGCGGAGCAAGCGTGGTTTGGGGTGATTCGGCAGATGACCGTAGGCCCGGAGCTGGCGTTGAGGAATGTATTTACGGCGATTCGCGGGGAACGTTACGAACGGCGGCTGGGGGGATGGTTGCCGGTGGAGCGATGGAGGGGGGATGCGTTGGGGATGTCCACCTTGAGCCAGTTTGCTTATGTGCAGGTTGATTATCGGGGCGGGGTGGTGCGGTTTTCCCATCGTGAATACTTTACGCCTCCGATGGAGGCGGTGGCCACGGTGCCATTGATCTGGACCAATGCCCAATTGCGGGCGCCGGTGCGTTTGGGTGGGCGGGAGTACAGCGCGCTGGTGGATACCGGCAACGACGCCGTGTTAATGCTCAGCTCCAATGTGGTGCAGGCCTTGGGGTGGGCTGGGTTGGCGGCCAAGGGTCGGCGCGAGGTGTATGTGGGCTTGGGGGGCGAGCGCGTGTTGCGCCGCTTTAGCGTGCCGGAGATGCGTTTGGGGGAGGCCGTCTTTCAGCGGGTGCCTGCGGTCAGCGGGCCGGAGGAATTTGGGGTGGTGCTGGGCAGCGGTTTTTTTTACCGCTACTGCGTGACATTGGATTTGCGCCGCCGTCAGATGTGGGTGGAACAAGGCCGCAGGCGTTGAATTTTTTTCTGCGCGGTGGTTGAGAGAAAATCTTAGCAAACAGTGTGCCATCTGTTTGATGAGATGCGTTTTTTTTTTTTTTTTTTTTTGACACCCGAATAACCCAGATTCATAGTGTGGCTAACCCGGCGGAGTTTGAGCCGGGGTCATTTCATGCGGAGAGGCAGGAGCGAGACATGAAAGCCGCAGGGGTCAAGGAAGTGAGGGGAATTACGTTGTTGGAGATGCTGGTGACGGTGGGGATTCTTGCCGTGCTGGCGGCTTTGCTGTTGCCTGCGGTGGGTAGGGTGCGCGAGCGGGCGGCGCGGGTAGCCTGCCTGAATTGCCTGCGGCAGTTGCAACTGGGGTGGCACATGTACGCGCAAGACCACTTGGGGGCGTTGGTTTCGAACCTGGCGCTGCACACCAATGGCGCGTGGCGGAGCGCGCCCGATTCGTGGACGGGGCTGAGCAGCGCGCCGCACGATGCCACTGGGCAAAACATAGCCGGGGGCGCCTTGTGTCGGCTGGGTTATGCGGCCAATGTGCAACTGTTTCGGTGTCCGGCCGACCAGTCCACGGTGCGGGACCTGCGGGGGCAAGACCTTGGTTTGCCCCGCACGCGCAGTTATGGGATGAACGGGAATGTTGGGGGGCGGACCAATGAGGCGCAGGCGACGGTGAACCGACTGTATCAGATACGGAATCCCAGCCGGTTGTTTGTATTGATTGATGAACATGCCGAGAGCATAGACGACGGGCATTTTCTGGTGTGGTCGGCGCCGGATGAGCGGTGGGTGAATTTGCCGGCGGACCGGCACAGTCGTGGGTGCAATTTGAGCTTTGCCGACGGCCATGCGGAGCATTGGCGGTGGCAGGCGCCGAAGACGTTTGCCCCCAAAACCAGTTATTGGAAGAAGGCCTCCAATCTGGCGGATTTGGAGGATTTGCGGAAATTGCAGGCAAACACCCTTTCCCATGTTCCATATTCCTATGACAGATGAAATAGCCAGCAACCCAAAATTCCCATGATTATGCGTTGGAGCTTTTTAACGGAGATATACATCTGCTCGGTTGCCTGGTTGATGCTGGTGACAAGCTTATTAAAATTGGTTGGAATATTTGTTGCCAGCGGCGCGTTCCTGGGGGCGAGTGATCCCTTGCTGCCGTTCCTCAACAACGGGATGGTCATGGCAGCAGCGGCATGGGTGGAGATGGTTTGCTTCATATTGATTCGTTACGCCTTTGCAGAGAGTGTAATTCGGCAGCTTTTGGTGATTCTTTGGTGTGCTTTATTATTTGTCGTGTACAGGCTGGGATTGATTGCCATTGATTATCATGGATCGTGCAAATGCTTGGGGGGGTGGGTTGGGGTATTAGGTCTAAATGATAGTTGGGTCAATACGGCCAGCGTGATCGTATTAGCTTATTTCTTAATACCATCGGCTATTTTCCTATTTTTCACAAAAGAATTACTCCCTTCCATAAAACAAACCACATCGTCATCCGTAGGTTCAGGATTGCCAATTGTTGCGATGTTAACTGTGGGGTTGTGGGCGGCACCGGCAAAAGCTGCGGCCTCCGCTACCACCCTGAGTATTGAAGGATTGTATTTATATGAAAACTACATATTACCGAAACATAACAGAATAGAGTATGGAAGCCATGGCAGTTTCCGGATATGGATAAAATGGCCTCAATGGAGCATCTTCTACGACAGTCAATCCGCACCGACCAACAAATACGCCTTTTTTCGCAAAGAATATGCCACATGCAACGAAAAGGGCGTCATCATCGTTAAAGAAAAGAACCCTGGCTCTCATTTAAAGTCGGCGGAGCATAACATAAAAGAAGCTGCAATCTATCCTGGAGTTGTTCCTCCTCCATTTGAGGTCAACATCTATAATATATGGATTACCATGATCGCTCAACGTTTATGGACGAATGCTTTCGGATTGGGATACGCGCCAAAAATATCGGATGCGAGTATGTTTTACAACACGAATGCTCTTTGCGAGTATCAATATATGGAGAACAAAGGCGAAGACTGGCTGAGAAAACTTGTGTTCAGGGAGAAAGGAATCATATTTGGACGTGACGTGCATAAAAAAGCTGCGTTAAGTCATATTACACTCCCTGCACCTTATACGAATGGATATGAGCTGGCTGCCGTCACCTGGTATGAGGAAACAAACATTAGTGGAATAATTATTCCCACCTCGGCTGATATAAGATTCTTTGCGCCAGTAGCGAATGCTACATCCGCCAATCAGCTAGCGACCTGTTACCTTGCGAAAGTCAAAGTGAATAGCATCACCACCGATGAGCCAAAGGAGGGACCTCGAATACTTGAGAATGGTGAAGTGGCTTATGTGATTGATTACAGGTTCCAATCTAAAGGTGTCGCTGCTCTTACTTATATGACAACCAATGCATTCCCAGAGGCTAACGAAAAAAGGCTTGAATTGTTAGCGAGAGCATTTCCCAAACAAACGTTGGAGACAAGGGTGCTCACGCAATTGGGATTCGCGCCCGTTTCGCCTTGGAAAAATGTAAGAATCAACGCAGCAAGAGTACTGTTGGTAGCGGTCATTGCTTTTCCCATGTTTGTATTGGCGCGAGCATGGGCAAAAAAACGAAAAACAAAAGGACAAATATGAAAAGAACAATACACCTCATAATCAAAACATCACTGCTTGTACTAATAGGGGTACTTGTAACGGCGGCAGGGGTTTCGTTCTGTCCATGGGATGTTCGTAGTTATGGTCCCTGTGGGAGCTGGACTATGATTCTGCCTCCGGGCAATTGCGCTATCGGTGACTGCCTATATAACGAACGTTGTGTGCGCAACCACTCAGGCAATGGTGCATTCCTTTATTGCACCGAAACTAATGTTAGCTGCACAGCAACAGTGCAACTATATGGTCCTCCAGCTTGCAGTGTATTTGCAGGGACAGCTACTATAGCGTGTAATATGCCAACCGCCACTAGAATTGCGACGCTAGTTGTTTGCCCCAGGCAGTAATAATCATAAATGTTTAATGTAACATGCGGTTTTGGAGATATTTGAGCGTCCACTTCAAAACAATATAGGGTAGAATGATGAAATCGTAGCGAAACACGTCGAACAAACGGTATGACTTGCGCTGCAAGGTCTGGTGCCGGACGCCACGGTCACGGTGCGTTTCAGCCAAGGTATTCAGGTGTGCGGCCTGTACGAGGCGTTGCTGCACCTCACCAACTAACAAGGCGACGCTCGAGGGGTATTGAAAAGACATGCACGCTGGGGGACGCCCCCTTGGAACATGCAGCGCCTCTGCTTCCACCTGTTGGCTGAATGTGACGTGATAACGGGACGGAACGGTTTTTGAGTGGTGAGAGGCGCGGGTCGTGTATGGGCTGGTACGGTGCGCAGGCCGTGAAACCAAACGGCTTGAGATGTAGTTCAAGTGCATCAGTTGGAGATCGAAACGGCTCGTGAAAGTGGTGGCTGGGTGAAGCAGTGTGCCCCAGTAGAGAAAAAGACCTTCCGGAGGTCGCCGGCCGCCAGTTACTGGGCTGTTGAAAAGTCTTATTTGTGCAAAAAGCATGCGTACCCTTCCAATGATTTAGAGGTTAATATTTTGAAAAACATGCCTTTTCCAGTTGCTTGCTCGGGGCTGTACGGCCTGAAAAAGGGGAGTTTGAGGCCTCAATGGAAAATCTAATAACAGTCTAGAAAGTGATAAACTCATTCAAAACACGTTTCGCAAAGGTTTCTTTTTATATCTGCTTGTTTGTTTATATGGTCATTGCGTTTTCCTACCTCAATCAAGGGGTGGAAAGGAGCCCTACCGCCATATCCCGATTGGATTTGATGCATGCCATAGTAAGCGAGCGCCGAATTAATATTGATTCATATCATCATAACACTGGAGATAAAGCGTATCACGGAGGCCATTATTACAGTGACAAAGCTCCTGGAACAGTCGCCTTGGCATTGCCAGCCTTTTATTTCGGATCGCTGATGCTTAAGGCAGTGGATATTCCGCTCGATTCCGATTTTGGATGGCTGATCAGCAGTTGGGTGGCCTGTGCCGGTTCATTGGCTATCGTTACGGCTTTGGGAGCGGTGGCGATGTTTGCCTGGCTGAAAAAACGGGTGCCACCACAAACGGCCCTATTGATTACGGCCGGGTTTTTCTTGGGGGCGGCGCCGCTGCCTTATGCGACGATGATGTTTTCCCATTCATTAGCCGTTGGTTGCATTGCCATAGCTTTGTGGGCGTTGGATAGGCAAACCGGGCGGTGCGAGGGGGCAGGGGTGGGTCTTGCCAAAATAAAGGGCTGGGTGAGGCACCATCGTTACGAGTTGTTGGGGGGATTTGTGCTGGGTTGGGCTTTGGCGAGCGAATACACTGCCGGGCTTATCGTTGTGGGGATGATTGCGGTACTGCTTTGGGGGCAGTGGTGGCGGTTGTGGCCGGTGGGGTTGGGCGCATTGCCGCCGCTTTTATTGATCCCTGCCTATAGTTGGGCCTGTCTGGGAACGCCGTTTGCGCTGCCCTACAGTTATCAGGCCTCCTTTCCTGTTATGAAAGAGGGGCTGTATGCCATCAAATGGCCAGATGCGGAAACGGGCTTCAACCTTCTGTTCAGCGCGGCGCGCGGCTTGTTCTTCTGGTCACCATTTTTGCTGCTATCGCTGGTGGGGTGTTTTCGCCTGTTCCGGCAAGATCTGCGGGAGATGCTGCTGTATTATTTTCTGCCGGTGCTGCAGGTGGTGGTTATTTCGGGGCGGGTGTGGGACTGGCCAGCGGGGCCAACGTTGGGGCCGCGGTATTTGGCGCCGATGCTGCCGCTGTTGGCCTTGCCCTGCGCTTATGGGTTGCTGCGATTTCCCAAGTTGGGAACGGTGCTGGTGGTTTATTCCATTGCTCTAACCGTTCTGGCGACGGCCACGGACGCCTGTCCGGCAAATAAAATAAACAATCCCTTGACCCATCTGCATATTCCGCTCTTTCTCAAGGGCCAGTTTTCTTACAGCATTGGCGAGCATGTACTGGGATTGCCGCCGTATGTATCGTTTGCGGTGTACGCCGCCTTTCTGGCAGGCGGCTTGTGGTGGCTGTGGCGGCGGTTGGGGCGGGAGGGGGAGGCGTCCCCTCATGCTGAGGGGGTCAAGGAATGAAATGTGCGGCTACGATGGCTGGCACGGCGGGCGGCAGGCGGCTGGCCTACGGTGCGATGGCCATTTTGGCGTTGGCACCCCGGTGTTGGTTATTGGACTTCGAAAGCGGAGACTACCGAGGGTATCTGAGTCCATGGTATGATTATTTTGTGGAGCATGGACGGTGGAAGTCACTGGGGGATGATTTTTCAAATTATTACGTACCGTACTTGGTGTTGCTGTCGTTTTCCACACTGCTGCCGCTGCCTAAACTATATGCCATTAAACTGATTTCCATCTTGTTTGACTACGTAGCGGCCTGGCTGGTGGGGCGGCTGGTGTGGCATCGTTATCAAAACCAATTCTTGTCGCTTGCTGGTTTTACGGCGGTATTGTTTTGGCCCACTGTCTTGATGAACAGCGCCCTTTGGGGCCAGTGCGATATCATATACACTTCGGCGCTGTTGGTGGTGTTTTTGAGCGTATTGCAGCGGCGTCCTTGGATGGCGCTTGCGGCATTTGGCCTGGCCGTGTCTTTCAAGCCACAAGCAGTGTTTTTTCTGCCCTTTTTGGCCGGGCTGTTCTTATGCGGGCTTTTGCCTTGGCGGCTCCTTTGGGTGCCGCTGGCTGTTTATGCGGCCTGTGGACTGCCCGCCATCCTGGCAGGCAAATCCGTCTTAGCCGTGTTGGGTCATTGGCTGTGGCAGGAGAACCTGCCGCACCTGACCGCCGGAGCGGTCAATGTGTACCAATGGCTGCCGGCCGAGCCGCGCACGCCGCTGGCATGGCTGGGGATTGGATTGGCGGCCATCGCCTCCGGGGGGCTGATAGTGGTGTTGAAGCGGAATTGGGAAACCGAGGACCGCGATCAAAGGCTGGCCGCCGCCGCGCTTTTGAGCGTGCTCCTGCTGCCTTTCTTCATGCCCGGGATGCACGAACGATATTTTTTTCCGGCGGATTTGTTCGCGCTGGTTTATGCTTTTTTTGTGCCGCGGCGGTGGTTTTTGGCGATGTGGGTGGTTACCGCGTCGGCCTTGAGTTATCTGCCCTTTTTATTCGGGGTGGAGCCGGTGCCCCGCTCCATGCTGTCGGCGGTTATGGCGGCGGCTTTGGGAGTAGTTGCCAGAGATTTGGTTTTAGCGGTGGCGCACCCGGTGTTTGCCCCGGTCCGACACGGCTTATGAACACCGTCAGCGTCGTTATTCCTGTTTATAACGAGGAACGCCGGTTGCCCGGCTGCATTCCCAAACTTGTGGATTTTTTGGAGCGGCGGTGTGAGTGGGCGTGGGAAGTGGTGATAGCGGACAATGGATCCACTGATCGCACGTCATCCATCGCGGAGTCCATGGTGCGGGAGCATCGGCGAGTCCGTGTTACCCGAATTCCGGAAAAAGGCCGTGGCGGAGCGGTGAAAACAGCCTGGCTGGCGAGCGCGTCCGACATTCTGAGCTACATGGATGTGGATTTGTCCACGGACTTGGAGGCGTTCCCGGAACTGATTGAGGCGATTGCCTGTGGGGCTTATGATTTGGCCATCGGCTCCCGGCTGCTGGATGGCTCGCGCACGGAGCGGAGCTGGCGGCGGGAGGTGATTTCACGCGCCTACGTGGGCCTCTTGCGCCACCTGTGCCGGGTGGAAATATCCGACGCGCAATGCGGCTTCAAGGCCATCAGCCGGCCGGCGGCGCGCGCCTTGTTGCCGCTGGTGCAGGATAGCGGCTGGTTTTTCGACACTGAACTGCTGGTGCTGGCGATGCGGCGCGGTTACCGAGTGCGGGAATTGCCAGTGCATTGGACTGAGAATCGCGACAGCCGGGTGAAGCTGCTGCGCACAGCATGGGAAGATTTGCGGGGCTTGTGGCGGTTGCGGCAAACGGTGCCAACAGCAAGGTGTCCTGCCTTGCCTCCTGAGGGCGGGAAACCAGAGTAAATCCGGTTTTTCATGCGCGTTCGTTCGTCGGGAAAATTCTCCCATGACCCTGTTTTCAGGGAATTTGCGCGGCAAGTTATCCACAACGCTGTTTCGTCAAGTCACGGATGCGGTGAATAATTTGCGACCATGATTAAAAAACACGAATTTACGCAGGATTTGGCGTTTTTTAGGGGCCATGGTGGGAGGGCCGCCGGTGGACAAGTTGTGGATATCATTTTGTTGTCCGTACCGGATTTCGTGGTAATGTGTAACCAGTTCCTTGAAAGAACACGGCCGAAAGAGGCCCCCCGCAAGGAGGGTGTCGGAAGGCCAAGGATAATCCCAGGTGACTGGGGAAAAATCGGGCCAGGCTGGTTGGTCCGGTTCCTCATGAAGCGGTGATAAAAGACCGTGGAAAGAGGCATAATTCACCAGCTCCTCTGGCAGCGGTCGCGCGCTGCCAAACCCGCGAATGAGGAGCTGCGCAGCGAGGGGCGATGAGAAGCCGCCCCGAGTTGAGTCAAGTAACCGCAGGCTGGTTTCGGGCCGCGGTGAATCGCAGTTACCCAGAGGGTACGAGGTTGCTACTGCGTCCAGCACGGCGTCAAAGGCTCCGGCGGTAAAAATTAAATCCGCCACAAGAAAGACACCGAAAGGTGGGACAAAAAGGGCCGTGATGCCGGGAGGGACACGGGGCTGCGGCAAAGCCCGTGAAAACCCTCCGAGACGCCGGCGATGCAAGAACAACGCACCGCTGGCCTGTGAGCTAAAGGCAACCTGAGAGGTAAGAGGTCAGACCCGTGGCACCGGGCCAACGCCCCGCCAAAAGCGGGGGCCGTCCCGGCGCAAGGGGTCAAGACGCGGACGTGGAGTCGCAGACGTGTCTTGACCTGGTTCGCAAGCCGGTGGCGCAACCACCAGCCCAAGCGAGCTGAGAGGCCTCACTCAATAATCCTGTGACCGCAAGGTTCAGGACGGCCCTGCTATGAGGCCGGAAACTCCGCTTGCCGTGGAGAATAGCGTCGGGAAGCCGACAGCCCAAGTGGCGCCTAATGTCGGCACGGGAAAGAGAGCGTGGCGAACTCCCACCCCCCACTTCCGCCCCTGTCGGGCCGCAAGGCTCGGCAGGGGCGCAGTGTTTTCAGACCGACTTGCCACTATTGGTTTGCAGCAGGCCGTGTCCCCAAAAATCGTCACTTTTTTGTAACAGATTGCTGGACATCAGTGATTTTTCGTGCTTTGTTTTGGCGCGTCCAAACAAGCCTTAAACGTGAACGGTTACCTTTATTCCCGACACGCGGGCCAGACCCGGTGCAATTCTGCACGGGGTCCGAAAACCTTAGAATAAGTTAGTGGTATGCAGGCACATTCGCGTTGTTTCTCACTCATGGGCAACCTCTGGATTGCTTTGGTGTCCGCTGTGGGCATGACTATGATTCCTTCCGCCCGGGCGGCGGATGGCCCGGCCGTCATCACCAACAATCTGCCCGCCACGGTGATCGTGCTGCAAGGCACGCCGGCGGTATTCACCATCGGCGCGGACGGCACCGCCCCGCTGGCTTATCAATGGTACCGAAACGGAAATCCCATTTCCGGAGCCAATTCCGCCACTTACACGCTACCCTCTGCGCAGTTGGCGGATGACATGGCCCAGTTCTTTGTGGTGGTGACCAACGCGCTGGCGAGGGCCACCAGCGCGGTGGCGGTGTTGCGGGTGGATCCGGGGGTGCCGGGGCCTTCAGTGAGCACTAATTTAGTTACCATTGCCAACACCGTCTGGAGGTACAACCAGAACGGTGGTGACCTGGGCACGGCATGGAAGGAGCCTGCTTACGATGACAGCGCGTGGCCCACGGGATTGGGGCTGTTGGGTTTTGAAACCACGCCCGAGGTATATGCGCCATTCACCTTTCGGACACCTTTAACCTCGCAAGCCAATGGTGGCCAGGTCACGGTATATTTCCGAACCAAATTCAACTTCAACGGTGACCCCGCCATGACCTCGCTGGTGTTCAGCAACCTCATTGATGATGGGGCGGTGTTTTACCTGAACGGCACCTATGTGGGAAATCTGCGGGTGGGGTCAGCACCCAGTCATTCCTACAGCACCGGTGCTGATACCACAAAAGATCCCGAAGGGGTGATTTGGGAGAATTTAACCGTGCCCGGCACTTATTTGGTACGGGGAGAAAATACGCTCGCAGTGGAGGTCAAGCAATCGGGCACCAGCAGCAGTGACATCGTCATGGGGGTGGAGTTGTTTGCGAGCATCAGCTCGCGCGTGCGGGATACCAACGGGCCGGTTGCCAGCCGCATCATCCCCTCGCCGGGACTGACTGTATCCAAGCTGTTCACCGTGGAAGTGCTGTTTGACGAGCCGGTAACCAATGTCAATGCCAGCGATTTGCTGATTAATGGGGTCCCGGCCACCAACGTGATTTGGCAGCCGCCTACTTCCTACATATTTGAGTTTTCCCAGCCCCCGACCGGCTTGGTGACCGTTGCCTGGGCCCCGAATCATGGGATTACGGACCTGTCGTTGGCGGCCAATCCTTTTGCTGGAGGCAGTTGGCAATACTTGTTGGATCCCAACATGGCGTTGCCGCCGCTTTTCATCAGCGAATTTCTGGCGGTTAATCGCAGCGGATTCACCAATGTCATTCGTGACGAGGATGGAGATTATTCCGACTGGATTGAAATCTACAACGCCGGCGCCGAGGCGGCCAATTTGGAAGGGTGGTATTTAACGGATGATCCGGCCAACCTGACCAAATGGCGTTTTCCTTCGGTGTCCCTGGCTGGCAACCGATATTTAGTGGTATTTGCCTCGGGCAAAGATCGCCGCAGTCCCAATGGCCGACTGCACACCAACTTCAACCTGGAGCGGGATGGGGAATATCTGGCGTTGGTGAATCCGCGAGGTGAGGTGGCCATGCAATTTGCCCCCACCTTCCCGCCACAGACTACCGGGGTGTCCTATGGTTTGGTGCAGGGTACGACCAACACCTTTGGCTTTTTTGTCGTGCCGACGCCCGGCAACGCCAACACCGCGGCCGGGGCGGGTTTTGCGCCGGAGGTCAAATTTTCGCGGGCGGCGGGGACCTTCTGGAGCAATTTCTACCTGGAGCTGTCCACTTCCCACTCGAATGCGGTGATTCGCTATGTCACCGGCAATGCGCAAGTGACCGAGACCTCGCCCATCTACACCGGCCCCTTGCTGATTACCAATACGTTGTTGGTGCGCGCCCGGGCGTATGTGCCGGGGCTGCTGCCGGGGCCGCGCCGGAGTGAGGCTTTTATTCGCCTGGATAACACCGTGCTGACAAACAAGAGTGATTTGCCGATGATCATTCTGCATGACTATGGCCAGGGCGACCCGCCCACCTCCAAGCCCGATTGGTTTGTGATTTGCCAGGTTTTCATGCCCAAAAATGGCGTGACATCCTTGACGAATACCCCTGATTTGTCCTTCCAGGGCATTTTCCACCGGCGCGGTTCCAGCACGGTGGGGCAGGCCAAAGCCAACTTGCTGGTGGAGGCGCAGGATGAATTTGGCAATGACTTGGATGTTCCATTCTGTGGGCTGCCCGAAGAAAGCGACTGGGTCCTTTATGCGCCCAACAACTTTGACCGGGTGCAAATCCACAATCCCGTGGCCCATGACATCTATCGTCAGATGGGTTACTACAGCTCACGCAATCGGATGGTGGAATTATACCTCCAAGATGACGCCGGCACCGTGGGGCCGGTGAAACAGGCCGATTACCACGGTGTTTATGTGGTCCTGGAAAAAATCAAAATTGGCGAGAACCGCCTCGATATTGGCAAAGTGCGGCCCGAGGAGACCAACACCGTGAACATTACGGGGGGGTACCTGGTGAGTGTGGACCGAGCCAATACCGGCGAGTCCCAATTCACTGCCGGCAACCAGACGATGAACTATTTGGACCCGGATTACGCAGAGATGGTGAGCACCGCTTACACGCCACAGCGCAATTACCTGATTAACTATTTTAACAGCTTTTATACCGCTTTGACCGGCGCCAACTGGCGGGACCCGGTGGTGGGTTATGCAGCGTACATAGATTCGGTGGCCTGGGTGGATTATCACATCCAGAACGTGGTCACCTTCAACGTTGATGGCCTGCGTCTCAGTGGTTACCTGCACAAGGAGCGGTGGGATCCGGAAGTCCGCGGCAGCGGAAAAATCAAGTGGGGGCCGCAGTGGGACTATGATCGCACGCAAGGCTCGGCGGATGGCCGTGATTTCAACCCGCGGCTATGGCGCAGCACGGCAGGCGACCTGGGGACAGACATGTTCAACAGTGCGAGCATCTTTGCCAACCCGTGGTACAGCCGGCTGTTCCAGGACATTGACTTCTGGCAGTTATGGGTGGACCGCTACCAGATGTGGCGCCAGAGCGTGCTTTCCCTCACCAACATTCATGCGCTGATTGATTACTACGGCAACATGATTCGCAATGCCCATCCGCGCGACATGGCCCGATGGCCGGAATATGCCCCCCGGGCTGGCACTCAGAGTGGCTCGGGTTACAGCTACACTTTCCCGTCGCCCGGCACGCTGCAAGGGGAGCTGAACTGGATGAAATTCTGGTATTCCAACCGTTTTGACTTCATTGACGGACAGTTTGTCCGACAGCCCACGAGCAACCGGGCAGGCGGGCAGGTGACCCCTGGCACCACGGTGACGTTGACCGGACCTGGAGTGGGCACGGTTTATTACACCCTCGATGGACGTGACCCGCGTGCGCCTGGCGGCAACGTGGCGTCGTACGCGCTGACCTACACCGGGCCAATTACCATCACCAACAATGTCAGGCTGGTAGCGCGCACCTATAATGTCAACCACACACACTTAACCGGCGCTGGGAATCCGCCGCTAATCAGCAAGTGGTCTGGCCCACTCACCGCAACGTATGTGGTGGCAACTCCGCAACTGGCCATCACGGAAATCATGTACAACGGGTTAAGGCCGCCTGGCAATACCAATGATGCCGAGCAATTTGAATGGCTGGAATTGAAGAATATCGGCACCACCCCCATCGCCCTGGCTGGCTATCGGTTTACCAATGGGATTGATTATATCTTTCCCTCCAATGCGCCGGTGCTGGCTCCGAATGGCTATATCGTAGTGGCCAAGAACCCGGTGGCTTTTGCTGCCAAGTATCCCGGCGTCACCAATGTGGTAGGGGGCTACTATGGTTTTCTGAACAACGCCGGCGAGCGCCTCGCCTTGGAGGGCAGCCTGGGTGAGCTTATCGCGGACTTTGAATACAACAATGCATGGTACCGCATGAGCGATGGCAATGATTTTTCGCTGGTACTGGTGAATGAGTATGCTGCTTTCGCCTCTTACACCAACCGGGCAACATGGCGGCTGAGCGCTGTGGAAGGGGGCTCGCCGGGGGCGCAAGACCCAGCTCCGCCAGGCATCCCGCCGGTGTTCATCAACGAAGTCCTGGCCTTCCCGTTGCCCGGGGAAAAAGACGCGATTGAATTGTACAACCCCAACAGCTTTGCCGTGGACGTCAGCCATTGGTATTTGAGCGATGATTTCGGCACACCCAAGAAATACCGGATTCCTGCAGGCACCATCATCCCCGCCTACGGCTATTGGGTCTTTACTGAGGATCATTTCAACGCGCCCGGCGCCCCCAACGGCTTTGGTTTGGGCGCTCGTGGGGACGATGTTTACCTCTTTTCCGGCGATGCCCAAGGCCGGCTTACTGGTTATTATCATGGGTTTGATTTTGGTGCGGCCCCGCAAGGGGTGACGCTGGGACGGTTGGTTGATAGCGTAGGGGATGACAAGTTTGTACTGCAGGAGGCTCCCACCTTGGGCACCAACAACGCCGGCCCGGCTATCAGCCCGGTGGTCATTAGCGAGATTATGTATCACCCGCCGGACCTCATTGAGGGCACCAATGTCTTTAGCAATTACCAAGATGAGTTTATTGAACTTTACAACCATTCCACCTCTCCGGTGGCCTTATATGATCTCAACGTGCCCACTAATACGTGGTTCCTGCGCGACGCGGTGACGTATGTTTTCCCGATGAATGTAGTGATGCCGCCACGCAGTTTTCTGCTTGTCGTGCCGTTTGATCCTGTGGCTGAGCCTGCTACCCTGGCGGCCTTCCGCGCCCGGTATCAAGTGCCGGAAACCATTCCTATTTATGGGCCGTGGCAGGGACGGCTGAACAATGATGGGGATTCGGTGGAGCTCATTCAGCCGGGGGTGCCAGCGTTGCTGGCGGGCACGGGGCTCTATGCAGTGCCTGAAATCTTGGTGGACAAGGTGGCGTACGGCAATACCACCCCTTGGCCGTGCGGCACTGCGGGGACGGGCAATTCGCTGCAACGTTTGCAAGCCGGGGCTTTTGGGAACGAACCCGCCAACTGGGTGGCTGACGTGCCTACGCCAGGCGCTGCGACAGTCCCCAAACCGGCCGGGCTGGCCACCATCGTGAATCATCCGCTGACTCAAGCCATTCCGGTGGGGGCCAATGCCACCTTTAATGTGGGTGTTTGCGGCCTGCCGCCCTTCTATTATCAATGGCAATTCAATGGCACCAATATTGCCAATGCCACCAACTCCTACTACACCGTGGCCAATGCTCAGTTGGCCAACAGCGGCCTGTACTCGGTGATGGTCTCCAATGCGGCGGGCACAGTGGCGAGTTTGCCGGCCACCTTGTATGTGCAAACCCCGCCGAGCATTGCCCAGCATCCTCGCAGCCAGACGGTGTTGGGCTATACCACCGTGAGCTTTAGCGTCACTCCGCAGGGCACTCCACCGTTTTGGTATCAGTGGCGTTTTGACGGAGGAGACATTCCGGGCGCCACCAACCAGACATTGGTGCTGACCAATGTGCAGGGCTCGCAGGCTGGAAATTACAGTGTGCGAGTCTATAACACGGCCGGCTCGGTATTGAGCGCCAATGCCACGTTGACCATCAATCTTCCGGCCAAAATATGGACGCAACCGGCGGATTTGCGGGTGACGAATGCCACGACGGCCACATTGAATGTTGTGGCCACCGGTCATGGCACGCTGAGCTACCAGTGGTTCTTCAACGGTGTCCCGATTAGCGGCGCGAACACCAACAGCCTGGTGCTTACCAACTTCTCGCTGGCGCAGGAGGGGTATTATTCCGTGCTCGTGACCAACATCTATGGCGCGGATCGCAGCCGGGATGCGTTTGTGAAATGGCTCCTGTCGCCGGTGATTACGCGGCAACCGGCCGCCAATCAGGTGGTCACCGCTGGCTCCAACCTCGTATTGTCCATAGAATTCAATGCCTCACAGCCCTACGCCGTGCGGTGGCAAAATCCCAACACAGCGGTGCCAGGATTTGACTTTGACCGGAATAGTCCGGTGATGGAATTGAGGGATGTGCACATTGGTCTGGGCGGGGTTTATCGTGCCACCATTACCAATGAATTGCGCACCAACGGCCTGAGCAGCGGTCTGGCCTTTGTGACCGTCGTGGAGCCGCCGCGCTCCGTACAGGTGCTACAAGGGTCCAATGTAACTCTTGCGGCGCGCTTTGGCGGCCAATCTCAAACTTTCCAGTGGATGCGCAGCGGCACGAATATTGCCGGGGCCACCACGGCCAGCCTGGCTTTGCAGAACGTGCAGCCGGAGCAGGCGGGCGAATACGTTTTGGTGGTACGCAGTGGCACGGCCTCCAACTTGTATCCGGTTCAGGTGACGGTCCAGAGCGAAGGAGTGGCGCCAGTGGTTACGGAATCACCCACCAATCGGACGGTCATCACCAACGGCTATACATTGTTTGTCGCCTCAGTAACGGGCACTGAGCCGCTGGGTATTTACTGGTATCACAACGGCACCAACTGGCTTACGAATGCCACGACGCCCATCCTTACATTGACCAATTTAGTATTGGCGCAAAGTGGGCCCTATCAACTGGTGGTCAGCAATGCCTATGGCATGGCGACCAGCGCCACGGCTGTCCTGACGGTGGCGGAACTGCCTGGTCTGGTTTTTGCCCAAACCAATCGTTATATCCGGCGGGGCACGAGTTTCGCCCTTACTCCCACGGTCACCGGCACAGGCCCCTTCACCTATCAATGGTACAAGAGCAGTGGAGAGACGATTCCGGGAGCCAACTCCGTGCAACTGTCCTTTGAGGATGCGCAACCAGAGGTGTCTGGCGGTTATTACGTGGTGGCCAGTAATGTCGTGGGGGTGACCACCAGCGGCGTGGTGCAGGTGTGGGTATTAAATCCGCCAACATTCACTCAAACGCCTTCCAACATCAACGCCACCGCCGGGCAGACCGTGACCTTTGTGGCGGCCGCCACTGGCTCCGAGCCCTTGTCTTATCAGTGGTTCTTTAACAACACTCCCTTCCCCGGTGGCACCGGCCCGACGCTCCAGATTGTCAATGCGCAGTCGCAACATGCAGGCCAATACTACCTGCGCGTGACCAATTTGGTTGGCTCGGCCTTTTCTCCCACGGTGACATTGAGCTTTGGCAGCATGGATTCGGACAATGACGGTATTCCTGATGAATGGGAAGCCCAGAACGGTTTCCAAAGCAACAATCCCAATGATGCCGTGGAAGATAGTGATAGGGATGGTTTATCCAACTTGCAGGAATTTATTGCGGGCACCAATCCAAGGGACCCCAACAGTGTGCTGAGACTGGCTATTCAGCCGGTCGGCAGCGGGGCGGCTGGATTGCAATTTCAGGCCATTTCCAACAAGAGCTATACCATTCAATACCTTGAAAATATTGGCGCAACGCAGTGGCAGCGATTCCTGGATGTGGCTCCCGCGCCTACGAATCGCCAGGTGGGCATCACCAATCAAGCCGGACCGTCAAGGTTCTACCGTATTGCCACCCCTCAGTTGCCGTGATTCGGTGGGGTAGGGGCGATTTGGCATCGCGTATCGCTGGGGTCTGCGGTTAATCTCTGCGCATGGGGCATCAGGATAGCTATTATCGCCATAACGAGGCGTACGCCGAGTTTTTAGCGGGTTGGGACGCCGCGTTTTACGCCAAGTACGCCGATACCTTGCGCCCGGATCGGCCAGGTGGAAGGGTGTTGGACGTCGGCTGCGGTGTGGGACAAGTGGTGGCCCGTTTGTTGAGTGAGGGTTTTGAGGCGCACGGGGTGGAGGTCTCCGAGCCTAATGTGCAACGCGCCCGCAAAGTCACCGAAAATTGCCGTCTTTACAATGGCCGGCAACTGCCCTATCCCGATAATTACTTTGATTCTGTGGGGGCCTTGAATGTGCTGGAACACGTGGAAGAGCCGGAAGCATTCATTGCGGAAATGGTGCGAGTGGTCAAGCCGGGGGGCAAGGTGGTGCTTTCCAGTCCCAATTTTTTCCGCGCCCTGGGTTTCCGGGATTACCACCCCAAAATGCGCGGGATTTGCCAAAAATGGAATAATTGGCGGCGCCAGCAGGAAAAGTTGCGTCAGATGCATGAGCAGCCGGATTCAGTCAGGTTCGACCGCATGACGCCAATTATCAAGGAGCCGTTTACGCCGGATGATGATGCCATCGTGGCGACGAATGGGCGGGAGATGGCGTTTTTTCTGGTGCGCAACGGGTGC
Source organism: Fontisphaera persica (assembly GCF_024832785.1). Classification (GTDB taxonomy): domain Bacteria; phylum Verrucomicrobiota; class Verrucomicrobiia; order Limisphaerales; family Fontisphaeraceae; genus Fontisphaera; species Fontisphaera persica. The sequence goes on along the minus strand of NZ_CP116615.1, from coordinate 1,615,818 downwards.
GAGATTGAACGTGTGGAATGCACGGACCGATATGTATCCAAGTTGCTGGATTTCTTGCTCAACGCTGGTCCTTGGCGTTTCTATATGTTTAACGCATTCGTCGTCGCCCGCAAAAAGCAGGCTTAGAGCACAAGCAGCAGGCTACCGGGCTGATGGCCATGCGCGGGGAAGGCCAACTGCGCGGTTATGTTTTAGCCGCCAAAAGATTGGGGGGACATCTTCACGGACGGCGCGAAGCTGGACTGGGAGCGGTGTTAAGACCGCTGGTCATGCGGATGGGGCGGAGCAATCCTTGTGTGTCATATTCCGTTCGTTCGATACAAATTTGCCGAAAACCCCGATAAGGGCCCTCCCCAGATTGGTTTTCCCAGCGATGATAAAAGATGAGCCACTCGCCGCTCAGAGGATGGCGGATAAAAGAGTGGTGTCCCGGTCCCTTTCGGGTTTCGTCACTGGTAAGAATGGCCCCGCGGTAGGTCCATGGCCCGGTAGGAGTGGGGGCGGTTGCGTAGTGTACCGAATACGAGGCATGCCGATAGCTTCCGTGACTATAGGAGAGGTAATATTGGCCCTGATAATAATGCATGAACGCGCCTTCGGTGAAATTCGGCGGAGTTTCCACGGGAACCTCGCGGGCGAAACTGATTAAATCTGGATTGAGTTCAAAGACACGCAGTTTGGCTCCCGCACTGCCGCCGGCATAGAAGTAAGTTTTGCCTGACTTGGGATCGGTGAAAACCATGGGGTCTATGGCCTCAAATCCCTGCCCGCCTGTCAGCAAAGGTTTGCCGGAATCCTTGAACGGTCCGGCAGGGGAGTTGCCCACTGCGACGCCGATGCGTGAAGGCGTGGGATTTTGGGGGCCAACGGAGTAGTAGAAATAAAATTTGCCCCCGGATGGCAGAACTGACGGCGCCCAGGCATGATGGCGCGGCTGGCCGTCGTCCTTGATCCAATTCACGTCCTGCAAATCCAACAGCGGCCCATGACATTGCCAATCCACCAGGTTGGTCGAGGAAAATGCGAAAAATCGCTCTCCGCGGCCATCGCTCCAGGTGGGATAGACCCAAAAGGTGTTTTGCCAAACTATCACATGGGGATCCGCTCCAATTAGTACCGGATTGGGAAAGCCGGCGGCCCGGACGATGACTCCTCCCATGAGGGCGATGAACAGCCATAGGATGGTCCTTCGCATACGCAGGAGACTTTCAAATTTCAGCAGGCAAATCCAGATGACTTAGATACCATGCCATGGAGCGCGACAGTCCCTCGGCCACGGTTTCCAGGGGTTCATAGCCCAAGTCGCGGCGGGCCGCCGAAATGTCAGCCAGGGAATGGCGAATATCACCTTCGCGAAAATCCTTATAGATTGGCGGCGGCAGGGTTAAGCCAGGCCGGGAGCGGCGCAGGCAGGCAATCAGCAAGTCATGTAATTCATTCAAGGTGGTCCGCTGGCCGACGGCGATGTTGTAAACCGCAGGGGCGGCGGCGACTGTTGCCGCCGTGGCGGCCAGCAGGTTGGCCCAGACGACGTTAACAACCGGGCTGAAATCGCGGCTGGTGAGGCCATCGCCGTAGATTTCCACGGACTGCCCGCGGGCCAATCGTGCAATCCAACGCGGAATGACGGCTGCATAGGGGCCTTCGGGGTCCTGGCGCGGGCCAAAGACGTTAAAATAACGCAAACCGATGGTTTGCAGTCCGTAGCAGCGTTGCATGATGCCTGCGTATATTTCATTGATGCGTTTGGTGGCGGCGTAGGGACTCAGTGGCTGGCCGATATTGCCTTCCACTTTGGGGAGTTCAGGGTGATCGCCATAGACAGCGCTGCTGCTGGCATAAATGACCCGGGCTACCCTGGCGATACGGGCGGCGTGGAAGATATTGAGGGTGCCATTGACGTTGACCTCGTGGCTCAGCAGAGGGTCGGCGAGGGAGCGGGGCACGGAACCCAGGGCGGCCTGATGCAGCACGATTTCCACGTCGTGACAGGCGCGCTGGCAAACCTGTGGGTCACGTATATCCCCTTCGATGAACTCGAATCGCGCCCATTGATCTGAAGCCACCGCCTGTTGCACCTGGTTAAGGTTGGCGCGTTTGCCGGTGGCAAAATTATCCAGCCCGCGGACCGGTTGGTCCCATCTCAAAAGGGTTTCGACCAAATGCGAGCCGATAAAACCGGCTGCCCCCGTGACCAGCCAGCGGCGGGGTTCCGCGCGCAGGCGGCCTTGCAGTTGTTCCATGCGGGTCATGCGCAGCTTTGGGTATCACCGGACGCCGCCTTTGTGAAACAAAAATTCAGAAAAAACATAAACTGCCATTGGTTTATGTTGGGGTGGGAAAGGCAGGCGGCGGTGGGTTTCCTCCCCATTCGTTGAGTGACCGCTCCTGGCCGTTTTTAGGGGTGGATTCCAGATGCAGCAATTCCATGGCTTCCCCCACCAAATACAGTGAGCCGCAAATCACCACCTGTGGTTCACCGCGGGCTGCTTGCAAGGCCAAGGCAAGACTGGGATGGCAGGAAACAGGGCAGGCGGGGTCATCCGGCCCACAACCGGCGCGTAATTCTTCAGCGGTGGCTGCGCGCTCGCTGCCCACAGTGACCAGCAGCATCCGGCAGGCGTGCTGGCGCAGGGTGGCCAGCATTTGCTGCCAGTTTTTATCCCGCAAAACACCCACGATAAAGGCCGGTTTCAAACTGGGATAAAGCCTCTGCAGGGTGGCGCAAAGGGCCTCCACGCCTCCGGGATTGTGAGCGCCATCCAGAATGAATTCCTGGGGGCCTTGACGCACCCGCTGCATGCGTCCCGGCCAGTGTACGGTTTCAAGTCCCGTAACGAGATGCTGCCGGTAAACGGGCAGGACGGGCATCAAGGTGTGGACGGTGGCAATGGCGGTGGCTGCGTTGGCTCGCTGATGCTCGCCTAACAGCGGGAGCTGGATTTGATGGGCCAGCACGTCATGCGGGTCTCCGGGGGACACCACCATTAGCGGCGCTTTTAATGCAGCCGCACGCTGTCGGAAGACATCCAGCACTTCCGGGGGATTGGGAGCCACAATCACCGGAATGCCGGGTTTGATGATGCCCGCCTTCTCGGCGGCAATTTGCGGCAGGGTATGGCCCAGCCATTTTTCATGGTCGTAGTGGATGTTGGTAATGACGCTGGCCAGTGGGGTGACGATATTGGTGGCGTCCAGTCGTCCGCCCAGGCCGGTTTCCCAAATAACCAAATCGCATCGGCGCTCGGCGAAGTACACGAGGGCCATGAGGGTAACGACCTCGAAAAAAGTAGGGGGGTCCGTGGCGCTAAGGTCTGCCACCAGCGGGCGCAACTGGGCGGTCAAGCGCGCCACGTCATCGGCGGCAATCAACTGGCGGTTGATTTGGATGCGCTCGGCGAAAGCCACCAGGTGCGGGGAGGTAAACAGCCCAACTTTCAAGCCCGTGCGCCGGTAAATGCTTTCCAGCATGGCGCAGGTGGAGCCTTTGCCATTGGTCCCTGCGACATGGATGAAACGCAGATGGCGCTCCGGATGTCCGGCGGCGTCCACCAGCCTTTGCATGCGCTCCAGGCCCGGTTTGGCGCCAAACATCTGGAGACTTTCCAGCCAGGCGATGGCTTGCAAATAGGTCAAGGCGCCCGAAGAGTTATAAAGGTTTTTGGTGCATCGCCAGGTGGGCCGCGGCGATGAATCCGCGAAAGAGCGGGTGTGGGCGGTGCGGTTTGCTTTGGAATTCTGGATGGAACTGGCTGGCGATGAAGAAGGGATGATCGGGAATTTCAATCAACTCGATGAGTTTGCCGTCGGGCGTGGTGCCGCTGAAAACCATGCCGGCCTCCTCAAAGGACTTGCGGTATTTGTTATTGAATTCGTAGCGGTGGCGATGGCGCTCCTGAATCACAAACGCCCCGTATAACTTGGCGGCCAGCGTGCCCATCAACAATTGGGCGGGCTGCCGCCCCAGGCGCATGGTGCCCCCTTTCTTGGTGACCAGTTTTTGTTCCTCCTGCAGGCAGATGACGGGGTGCGGCGAGCGCGGCTCAAACTCGGTGGAATGCGCGCGTTCCAGCTTGAGCACGTTGCGAGCAAATTCAATCACGGCTATCTGCATGCCCAGACACAGCCCGAGGTAGGGGATGCGTTTTTCACGGGCGAATTGGGCGGCGCGGATTTTGCCTTCGATGCCGCGTTCCCCAAATCCGCCGGGCACCAGGATGCCGCCAAGGCCGCTGAGCATCTTTTCCGCTCCGTGCCGTTCGATTTCCTGGGCTTCGATGCGCACGATTTCCACGCCGCAGTCATTGGCAATGCCGCCATGAATCAACGCCTCATAAACGGATTTGTAGGCGTCCTGGAGGCCGATGTATTTGCCCACCACCCCAATGCGTACGCGGTGGGAGGGAGCGATCAAAGTGCGGATGATCTCGCGCCACTGGCTCATGTCGGCCTGCGGTGTGTTCAAGCCCAGATGGCGGCACACAATTTCATCCATCCGCTCCCGCTGCAGCATCAAGGGCACTTCGTAAATGGAATGGTCCACGTCCTTTTCCTCAATCACCGCCTCGAGGGGCACATTACAGAACATGGAGATTTTGGCTCGCAGTTCCTTGTCGAGCGGTTTTTCGCAACGGCAGACCAGGACATGCGGCGTGATGCCGATTTCCCGCAATTTGGCCACCGATTGCTGGGTGGGCTTGGTCTTGAGTTCACCTGCTGCCTTGATGAACGGCACGTAGGTGACATGAATGAACATGGCATTGTTGGTGCCCACATCCAGGGCGAATTCCCGAATGGCCTCCAGGAAGGGCAGCCCCTCAATGTCTCCCGTGGTGCCGCCAATTTCGGTAATGACCACATCGGCCTTGGATTGCTCGGCCATGAGGTAAATGCGCTTCTGGATTTCCTCCGTGACGTGCGGAATGACCTGAACGGTTTTGCCGAGGTACACGCCTTTGCGCTCGTTTTCCAAAACGGTTTGATAGACCTGCCCGCTGGTGAGATTGTTCAACCGCGTCAATTGCACGTTGGTGAATCGCTCGTAGTGCCCCAAATCCAGGTCGGTCTCCGCCCCATCATCCAGCACATAGACCTCGCCATGTTGAAACGGATTCATGGTGCCGGGGTCCACGTTAAGATAGGGGTCGAATTTTTGCAGGACCACTTTCAGCCCGCGGTGTTCCAACAACGTCCCCAGGGCGGCTGCGGTTAATCCTTTTCCCAGCGAGCTGATGACGCCGCCGGTTACAAAAATGTATTTGGTATCCGCCATAAAATTATGGTTAAGCCATCCGGTTGGCGGGTGGGGTCAGCCGGCCATCTGTTTCAGGCGTGACTCCACCACCGCAATATCCTCGGGCACATCCACGCTGGCCCCCTGGTAATCCACCACCGACACATGAATGGGAATTTCCAGCTCCAGCGCGCGCAATTGTTCCAATTGTTCTGCAGCTTCCAGCGGGCTTACCGGGCTATCCACCAGCCGCAAAAGGGTATCCCGCCGATAGCCGTAAATGCCCAAATGTTTCAAAAAAGGAAACGCCGACATCTGCTCGGCCGCCGGGCGGTGAGCGTCGGCCCGCAGATAGGGTATGGTGCGCCGGGAAAAATACAAGGCCCGACCGCGCCCATTGACCACCACTTTGACAGCATTGGGGTTGTCATAGTCGGCCAGTTCGCGCAGCGGGGTGGCGGCGGTGGTCATTTCCGAGTGGCTCAACGCCTGAGCCACAGCATCAACGGCCGCCGGGGGCATCAAGGGTTCATCTCCCTGTAAATTGACCACGGCGTCACATTCCCGCCGACGGACCACTTCGGCGACACGGTCTGTACCGCTGGGATGATGGGGCGAGGTCATCTCAACGCTGGCAAAGCGCCCGGCCACTTCCGCGATACGCCGGTCATCGGTGGCAACGATAACTTCTGCCAGGGACCGCGCCTGTTGGCATTGCTCGATGACCCGCTGAATTAAAAATTTTCCAGCAATGAAGGCCAGCGGTTTGCCGGGAAATCGCTTGGCTCCATACCGCGCCGGAATCACGCCAATAATTTTCATACCCGCCCCGGATTAGACCCCTTTTGCGGCGAAAATCAATCTGGGAATCGCGGGTAATCCTTCTGAGCGCAAGTGATTGCGGCCCCGGACTGCCTAGCTGCGGGAAAGGGGCATTGCCATTGTGTTTAGGGGACTGCGGCGGCATTGGTGGAAATGACGCCGGGTATGGGCACGGGAAATACCGGATTGGGTTTGGTCTCTCTGCGCAAAATATCCTGAGCTTGCTTGAGAATGTCCGGGTGTTGTTCAGCCAGGTTGCGAGTTTCGCCGGGGTCCTCGGCAAGGTTGTAAACCTCCCACGGTCCGGGATTGGGGGTACGAAGGTTTTGCCGCACCACCTTGAATTGTCCCAGCCGCACTGCCACCTGGCCACCGGTCTCAGGAAACACCCAAACCATGGGCGGTCGCCGGGGCAAGGTTTTGGCCTGACCCGTGAGCACCGGCCAGAGGCTCACGCCATCCAGACCAGCCGGAATGGGAAGGCCGGCGGCATCGCAGAGAGTGGGGAACCAATCAGCGAAATAGGAGGGGGTATCGTTGACGGCGCCTGCGGGAATGCGTCCGGGCAGGCGCGCAATCAAGGGCACCCGCAGGCCGCCTTCATAGACGGTGCCTTTGTAGCCGCGCAAGCCGCCCGCGCTGTTGAAGAAGGATATGTCTGCGCCGCCGATATGAAACTTGGAGGGATTACGGGCTGGCATGGTTGGCCCGTTATCACTGGTAAAGATGACCAAGGTGTGTTCCGCAATTCCTGCCCGTTCCAAGGCCGCAAGCACCTGGCCCACCTGGTCATCGAGATGGGCAATCATGGCGGCGTAAGCGGCCCGGGGGCGAGGATGCGGAAGATAATTGTTTTCTCCGCGATAGGCCTCGCTGTCCCATTCCTGCGGGAATTTTTCCACCCAGGCCTTTGGCGGGTGCATGGCCAGATGGGGCTCGATGAACGGCAAAAATAAAAAGAAAGGACGCCGGGCGTTGGCCTCCACAAATTTCAGTGCCTCTTTCAACATAACATCCGGCGCATAGTGCTGGCCCAGCCAATCTTCCATTTTAACCTGGCCTTCAGGTTGTTTGGCATGGCCGGGAATGGGGGGCTGGTTCAAGGGGACTTTCTCGGTGTTGCGCCAGAGATAGGCTGGATAATAACTGTGAGCGATGGACTGGCAGTTATAGCCAAAAAAAAGGTCGAATCCTTTGCGGTTGGGGTCACCCGTGCTTCCCACCGGGCCAAGCCCCCATTTGCCCATCGCGCCGGTGGCGTAACCCGCTTTCTGGAACAATTGGACAAACGTGACCGCTTCGGCAGAAAGGGGATGTTGGCCCTCCTCAAATTCGGGGAATCGCACTTTAGCTTGCTGGTTGCCACGTATCTCGGCATGGCCCAGGTGCAGGCCGGTCATGAGCACGCAGCGCGCCGGTGCGCAAACGGGTGCGCCACTGTAGTGCTGGGTGAAGCGCATGCCTTGGGAGGCGAGGCGGTCCAAATGCGGGGTGGGTATCTTTTTCTGGCCATAACAGCCCAATTCGCCATAGCCCAAATCATCGGCAATCATGAAGACAATATTCAGCGGCCGGCTGGCAGCCGCGGCCAAGGGGGGCAAAGCCCCTGAAAAACCCATCACAAATGTTGCCAGCAACGCGAGGGATAAGCGGGTCATGGCGTCCTTCATAGGGTCGCAAGGGTGGGGTGTTGTTTTTCCTCTCATCGTGGCCGGAAGGCCTCCCAATCATTGTGATTGGTTTCAGTGCCCCAAATGCGGGTGATTTGCCCTTTGAGGGAGCGGCCCTCCAAAGTGGCTTCAAAAATGTTGATGTAGGGTTGGCCGTCGCGTTCTCGTTCAATGTGAAATGTCACCATGCCGTTGGAAAAACTGCCGGAGAGCAGGGGAAACTCAGCATTGCCTTCCAGGATAACCTTGCCAACAAGCTTCTGGCCGTCCAGTTTTAACTCCACCGCCCGCATGCCCCAAACCCACCGGCCTTCAATATCACGGGTTAAATGTGCGGCATTCCAGGGATAAGATTGCCATTGTCCGCTCCAGTTGGATTCGATGCGGCCGGTGATGCGGCCGTCATTCACCACGCCTTCATAGCGGGTGGTCACCACCTGCTCCCCCTGTTGTCGGATGACCTCAAACTTCAGGCGGTTGCCTTCCAGGACGGCATTCGTGATGGGGGCTTCTGTGCCGGCCCGCAAGCGGGTAACACCGCTGACAACGCCGTCCGTCAGCTTAAGTTCAAGCTGTGGCCGGACCGTGGCACCGTCCGGCATGGTGAAGTTCCAGCTCCAGACGCCCTCCAAGGGGCCTTTAATCGTCTGACACGCCGCAGAGAAGGGCAAAGTGAAGGTTAGGCCGGCGGCGCAAAGGGCGCTCGCCACGTACTTAATCACGGTGGTTTTCATGGGACGGCAGGAGCAGGTTGGGCGGGCACAGCAAAAGACAGGCGGATTTTTTCCTCGTCTTTGTTGTTGCGGCCACTGAAGGTCACCCGGATTTGTTCGCCGAGGTCTTCCACGTGTAGAAGCCCAAAACAACCTTCCGGCGGCCGCGGCCGATAGACATGATGACTGAAGGGGCCGCCTTTAATGGAGGGTTCCTTGTCCAGCGGGGCAGCACCCATGCTGGGAATGGGGGCGCCGCCGCCGGTGGCGTAATCACCGTTCCGCCCGTCATCGGCCGACAGACTGTGCGCATCCCCGTGCAGGTAAATCACGCCACGAATTTGGTTGTCCTTGATGAAATTGGCTATTTCTCTGCGCTCCGTGGTATAAGCACACCAGTGTTCCTGGTCAGATGGCGGGGGCAGGCGGCGCCCTCGCGCGATGGCGGCGCGGGCGGCTTCCAGCAGTTCCTCATGTTTGAACAGACCATATTGATTGGTGCTCAGCAGGGGATAATAGTTGGTTCCTCGTTCACCCAGCCAGCCTACGCTGCCCACCCAAACGATGAGCGGGTATTTGTCCTTGGCCTGCAGCAGTTGTTGCTTGAGCCAGGTTTTTTGGCGGAGGCCGAGCATGGATTTCTTTTCATTGTCCGGCAAGTTAACCGGGTCCCGCTCGGAGCGGCAATCGGTGAGCAGGAACTTGACCCGGCCGATGTCGAATGATTGATAAATCGGAACATCACCCCGTCCTGCCATCAGGGGATAGTGGGGCACATATTCCTGGTACACCTGGCGGGCGGCGGGCCGGGAGGGCGTGTTTTTGTTGCAATTGTTGCCGCCGAAGTCGTGGTCATCCCATACATAGGCGAAAGGAATGGCCCGATACAACTCGGCCTGTTGGGGTGAGGCCAGCACCCGATCATATGCCGCGCGAAAACGCCGGACACTGTTGACACTAATGTCAAGGTAATGGAAATCGCCAGCATTGATGAAGATCAACGGCTGATGCTCTCGAATGCGATCAAAGACGTCGCTGGTGCTACCCGTGCGCGCACAGGTGCCCCAGGCGATGGTGAAGGAGGATGGGCCGGCGGGGAAGGTGCGGAATTGACCTGTGCGTACCGTGTCGAGACGCCCGTCAATTTCCAAAGCGTAGTAATACCGTGTGTTGGGCGAGAGGTTGCCCAACCGGAAACCCACCAGGTTGTGGTTTGCGCTGCGAGAGCGGTCAGGGGCGGAATAGACCGGTTCGGAAAAATCAGGGTGGCGGCTGACCACCAGGCGCGCATTCAGGCCTTCATCCAGAAGCCGCGCTTTGACCCAAACGCTGGTGGTCGTGACTGCGCCTGACCAGGGGCCGCGCAAGATGGCTGAGTATTTCATGCCGCTGTGGCGCACGGCAAAGGCATAGACATCCGCCAGCTCTGCCACCCGGTCATTAAACGCAGAGCCCAAGCCGTGGCCGGTGGTGAAACTGGTGCGCAAAAGGACCGGCGCCTGGCTGCCCGTGGCTTGCAGGCGGGCGGCCATTTTACGCGAATGGGCCGGATTTACGCGGCCATCATGCCAGCCGGTGGTCAACAAAACGGCGGGGTATTGCACGCCGTCACGCACCCGATGATAAGGGCTGTAGGCATACAAGGCCTCGAAGTGCAGGCGGTTTTGCACCGTGCCAAACTCGGTGGTGTTAAATACGCCGTTGGGATCGCGTTCCACACGCAGCATGTCGAAGATGCCCACCTGGGCAATGACCCCCGCGAATAAATCTGGCCGCTGGGTGAGTGCTGCGCCCATGAGCAAACCACCGTTGCTGCCCCCACGAATGACCAGGCGGTCCGCCCGCGTGTAATTACTGCGGATAAGCCATTCGGCGCAGGCGATAAAATCATCAAACACATTTTGTTTGTTCGTAAGCTGGCCGGATTGATGCCACGGCTCGCCAAACTCACCGCCGCCCCGCAGATTGGCCACCGCCCATACACCACCCTGTTCCAGCCAGAGCCGACGGGCCGGGTCAAAGGAGGGTTGCAGACTGATGCCATAACCGCCGTAACCGGTCAGCAGTGCGGGCAGCTCGCCATTCAGCCGGAGGCCTTTAAGATGCAAAATGTTCAAGGGAATTTTGGTGCCGTCCTTGGAGGTGACTTCCACCCGGCTGACCTGGGTGTCGTCGTAGTCCTCAGGAGTTTCCTCCTGCAGGGCAGTCATGCGCGCGGTTGTGCGCGAAAGCGCAGGGTTATACACCTGCCAGGCCGGTGGATGGATATAAGAGGCGGAGCGGTAAAGAAGCTCGTCACCACGGGCCACCAACATTTGTTGCACAGCAGCAGGGACACCACCCAAGTCCGCCGCCCGGAGTGGAACATTCAGGCGGTTGCCGGTGAAGGCATCCCACCAAACCAGTCGCGAAGGGCCCCCCACCAGGTAATGCACATATAACCCGCTGGCCGATGGGGCGAAGCCTTGGATGACGTAACGTTCATGTTCCTCTACGACTGTTTGGGCCTGCGCCAGCGTGGGGTTGCGAAGGGATACCCGGAGTATTTTGCCGCGTGGGGCGCCTTCAAAAGACAGTAGATAAAGGCCATCGTCCCGCGGCCATTCCACGTAGAGGGGGTCACGGCCAAATTGGGCTTGCTTGATTTTGTCTTCAAAACGGGTGACTTGCAGCCATGGGCCGGCAGGGTTGCGCAGATAATGCGCATATTCTCCTCCATCCCCGTTGGCCACGGTGGCCAGAATCCAGCCACCAGGACCACTGCTCAAATCAATTTCCGCAATGCGTGGGAAATCGCGGCCGATTTCATAACGGTCCTTGTCCAGTGGCTCGCCCAGGCGGTGATAATAGACTTGTTGGTAAAAAGCGAGGTCAGACTCAGGCCGTTCGCCGGGGGCTGGATAGCGCGTGTAAAACACCCCCTGGCTGGCGTTATCCCACGCCACACTGCCGCCACCGGTGGGGTACTGGACACGTGGAAGGACATCAGACATTTTGCGCCCATTATCCACCGTAAAAAAATGAAGGGTTCCCACTTCACTGCCATTTTCTGAGAGACAAACGGCAACAATTTTGCCATCGGGTGAGGGCGCGTAAAAATCCATGCTTGTGCGACCGCGGGCATCGAAGCGATTGAGGTCCAAAATGACACGAATGCCGTTGGTATCATCCGGCCCGGCCATAAAGACGAGTTCCGGTTGTTGCCGGGGCGGTTGAAAGCGCAGGGCAAAGAGTCTGCCACCGGCCCATTGCAGGCCATAGTAGGAGGGCTTTTCCACCTGGAGCAGTTGACGCAGGCGGCGTTCAATCCAAGGTCTTTCCGGCAGGGCATCGAGGTAGGCGCGCGCGGCGGCGTTTTGGGCTTCTGTCCATTGCCGGACTTCGGGATTTTGGCCATCCTCCAACCATTGATAAGGGTCGGAAATGGCCTGCCCGTGGTAATGGTCCACCACCGGTTTTTGCGGTGTGGCTGGTAAATTAACAGCTTCGGCAGTCAGGCAGACACCAGCCCAAACTGCAGCGCATAGCCAGAGTTGCTTCATGTGCTGTTTTAGCCAAGTTTGCCCCAACCTCCACAGGCTGGCAACAAGAACTGAAATTCAGCTTGGCGCGCCTCCCGATTCGTGCCAAACAAAGTGATGTGAAAACCACCAAGCCTGTTGTTGCCTCGTCAGCAGAGGCGCCTTCGACTTCACCTTCCCGGCGCGACTTTTTGGCGGGACTGGGATGGGGTTCAATGGCTGCGATGTTGGGCGCCATGCTGCCCAACGCCCGTGCGGTTGACCTGACTGAAACCCGCAAACCTTACGAGCCTTTGAGTGACCGCAAACTCAAAGTGGGCATTGTGGGCTACGGTTACTGCCGCTTCGGCGCGGATTGGGGGTTTCAGTTTCATCCCAATGTGGAAGTGGTGGCGGTCAGCGATTTGATTCCCGAGCGCTGCGCCGGGTTGATGAAGGCTTGTCGCTGCGAAAAGTCTTATCCTTCCTTGGAGGAATTGGTCAAGGACCCACAGATTGAGGCGGTGTTTGTGGCCACCGACGCCCCCAGCCATGCCCGCCATTGCATCGAGGCCATGAAACATGGCAAGCATGTGATGTGTGCTGTGCCCGCGGTGTGGGGTTCCCTGGAGGAGGCAGAGGAGCTATTGGAGACCGTCAAGCGCACCGGTTTGAAATATATGATGGCCGAGACCAGCGTGTACCATGCCGCCAACCATGCCATGCGGGTGCTTTACCGGGCCGGAGCCTTTGGGCGCATCGTCTATTCAGAGGGGGAGTATTATCATTATTCGCCCACGCCCATTCCTTCCTACAAAGAATGGCGCACGGGCATGCCGCCGCTGTGGTATCCCACACATTCCACCGCTTATTATGTGGGGGTGACAGGCGGACAGTTTACCAGTGTATCCTGCCTGGGTTTTAGGGGGGCCTTTCCAGCATTTCAACCGGGAGCCAATCGTTACAACAATCCCTTTACTGACGAAATTGCCCTCTTTGAGACCACCGAAGGCGGGGTGTCTCGCATGCTCATGTCGAAATCGGTTCATGGACTGGTTAACGAAACGGGGCGGGTGTTTGGGGAAAAAGGACGCATGGAGGGGCTGCGTTACTTTGGCGCGCTGGAACAGTTGCCGGATATCAGCCGTCCGCCTTTGCCGCCCGGGGTGCCGGAGGGCGGGCATGGAGGGTCCCACGGGCCTTTGATGCATGATTTTGTCATGTCGGTGCTCTTAAATCGTCAACCCATTGTGGACATTTACGCTGCCTTGGCCATGACCGTGCCGGGCATCATCGCCCACCAATCGGCGTTGCGGGGGGGTGAGCGCCTCAAGATTCCACAATACAACCGTCCCCAAACCTCATCTTAAGTTCTCACTTGAGCGCTCCTGTGCAAGGAAAACGAAACATGCCGCGCCGCCGTTTTATGAAAACCGCCTTGGGCGGTCTAACTGGCAGTGCGGTGACGGCCGTTGCCGCACTCCCTCTTCCGGGCAACCTTCGGTTAAAGCGCCAGCGCACAAAAAATTGGAGTTGCGCCCGATAGGCGCTTGCGAGAGCAGAGAAGGCAAGCACTACCTTCGTCTGGATGAGGAATACAAAGATGGTCTCCTGGGATTGAACGAATGGTCCCACGTGCTGGTATTCTATTGGCTGGACCAAAATGACACTCCTGAACTTCGCCGCCGGTTGCAAGTTCATCCCCGGGGTAATCGTGAGAATCCGCTAACTGGCGTGTTTGCGTGCCGCTCTCCCTTTCGTCCCAATTTAATTGCGCTAACCTTTTGCAAAATCGTCGCGGTGAAAGGCTGCGTGGTGGAAGTGGATCGTTTGGATGCCTTTGATGGGAGTCCTCTGTTGGATCTCAAGCCTCTTACCCTTCAGGACTTTCCCCCTGCCGCGGAGGTGCGCATGCCCGCCTGGGCACGCCGTGGACCTTGAGGCTGAGGGGTGAGGCCCCGCCAGCGTCAAAGCCAGCCCCGAGGGGGCGCTGCGGAGGCTGCGGAAATTGGCTGGGCGGCCAAGGGTCTCGACAATCCCTCTGGTCAGAGTTCGCTTGCCTGTTTAGAGTGGCGGCATGGTTGATACGAGCAACCCGCTTTCGCTGGCCCGGCATTTGGATTTAACGGCTGCGGAGGCCCATTTTACAACAGCAGACATAGAGCGCGCCTGCGCGCAGGCTAAAACTTTGCAGGCGGCCGCCTTATGCGTTCCGGGAGTCTGGGTGACCTTGGCCCGCAGCCGGTTGGAGGAGTCAGCGGTCAAGGTGTGTGCTTTAATATCCTTCCCCCACGGGTTAATGACCGCCGACGTCAAGCGATACGAGATTGAAGCAGCGTTGGACGAGGGGGCCCAGGAATTTGAAGTTATGGCTCATCATGCCCTGCTGCGGGAGAAGGAACCCAAAGCCTTTTTGCGTGAGCTGCGCGATTTGGTGGAGGCCGCGGAGGAGCATCCCCTCAAAGTTTGCGTGCGCCCGGAGTTATTGGCTTCCGAGGATATTCTTCGGGTGGCCAACTGGTGTGTGGAAGCGGAAGCACAATGCCTGTGTCTGGCGCCGGAGGTGCTTGGAACCTGGAATGTAGTTGAGGAAGTCAGGCGTCTGAACGCAGTCTTCAGCGGCAGCCTGTTTTTGAAGGTCGCTTTGCCCACTCCGCAACGTGGATTGGTGAATGATTTGCTGGCCGCCGGGGTCATGCGGGTGGGGGTGAAGTTTGACCCGGCAGGCCTTTAGTCCAGCGTTGTCAGTATTTTTCTTTTTACGTATGTCCAAGAAATCAGACCCAACGGTGAAGGGTATTTTGCGCCAGTTGGAAAAGGAAAAACTCGTGCCCCACGCCCAATCCATCAACTGGCTGCTGGCCATCATGGCCCGCTTGCGCGCTCCCAACGGCTGTCCCTGGGATCGCGAACAGGACCACCACTCCCTGCGTTTTCATGCCGTGGAGGAAGTCTATGAGCTGATGGATGCCATTGAGGCGAATGATGACCACGAGATGGAGGAGGAACTGGGAGATTTGCTTTTGCAGGTGGTGTTTCATTGCCAACTGGCGCGCGAACGCGGCGCATTTGATTTTGAGGCGGTCTGCCGCAACATTGCCGAAAAGCTCATCCGCCGCCATCCCCATGTATTTGGGGATGTCCGGGTCAAGGATGTCGAGGCGGTTTGGGCCAATTGGGATAAAATCAAGCGCGCCGAAAAGGAAGGCACACGCCATGCACGGCCTTCAGCGCTGGACGGCATCCCGCGCCATTTGCCGGCGCTCTTGCGCGCGCAAAAACTGGTAAAAAAAGCCGCCAAAGCGCAACTGTGGGAGTCGGCGCTGCCGACGCGTAGGCGGCAGACGCGCGCCGCTCTGGCTGAACAGTTGTTTGCACTGGCCGCCGAAGCGCAGGAGCGTGGATGGAACGCGGAGGATTTGCTGCGCGCTGAAATCAGGCGTCAGGAACGTCGTCTCCGGCAGAAAGAGCGCCGGAAAAATGAGGGCGGCGCCAAGGGCTAACGCTTTTGCCAGGGGGCCAGTTTTTCGTTTTGCCAGATGGCGGGCAGGGCTTCGGCCTCGCGCACCACGGCGTGTCGTTTTCCGGTCACCAGAATTTCCGCCGGCCGTGGCCGGCTATTGTAGTTGGAGCCCATCACCGAGCCGTAAGCGCCGGCGCTCAACAAGGCCAGGTAATCGCCCTCCTTCAGGCGGGGCAGGGGACGGTCTTTGCAGAAATAATCCCCTGATTCGCACACAGGCCCCACCACGTCCGTGGCCGTGGAGGCCCCGGATTTTTTGCGCAGCGGCACGATTTCGTGGAAGGCGTCGTAAAACGCGGGACGAATGAGGTCATTCATCGCGGCGTCCACAATGACGAAATTTTTGCGGCCGGTGCGCTTGAGGTATTCCACCCGCGTCACCAGGATGCCGGCATTGCCCACAATGAACCGGCCTGGCTCAATGAGCACTTTCAAACCTAGCGGCTGCAAGAGCGGTACCAGCGCCTCAGCATACCGTGCGGGGGTGAGCAAGGACTTTGCCTGGGGCCTCTGCCACCATTCGGGCTGGCCGCTGGCCAAAGCAGGGTCATAGACAATGCCCAGACCTCCCCCAATACTGAAAAACTCAATGCCATAACGCTGCTTTAGCGCGGCGGCCAGCGGCGCGACTTTTTCCACGGCTTGGCGGAAGGGGGCCACTTCGGTGAGTTGCGAGCCAATGTGCATCTGTACCCCGCGCAGATGCAGGTGTTTCAACTTGCTGGCGCGGGCATATAGTGCGGGCACCTGCTCGAAGGCAATGCCAAATTTGTTTTCGTAGGTCCCCGTAGTGATTTTGGCATGGGTGTGGGCCTCCACATTGGGGTTCACCCGTATGGCCACCGGCGCTCTGCGTTTCATGCGGGCGGCCACCCGTTCAATGCGCTGCAGCTCGGCTTCGCTTTCCACGTTAAAGCAATAGATGTTCTGTTCCAGCGCATAGCGAATTTCCGCTTCAGTTTTGCCCACGCCGGCAAAGACACATTGGCGGGGGTTGCCGCCGGCTGTCTGGACGCGCATCAGTTCGCCCTGGCTGACAATGTCAAAACCGCTGCCCAAATCGGCCAGCACCCGAATAACGGCCAGATTGGAGTTGGCCTTGACCGCATAACAAATCAGGTGGTCCAGCCCTGCCAGGGCCTTATCCAGCTTGCGAAAGTGCTGTTCGAGCGTGTTTTGGCTATAAATGTATAACGGCGTGCCGTAGCGCTTCACCAAAGCGGCCACCGGCACGTTTTCGCAGTACAGCTCGCCATGAACATACTTAAAATCATGCATGGCGCGCAGTTATGCCAAAAGCCGGTTCTTCCCGCAACGGCGAAACGGGCCAACCCTTCTGGCGCGCCGGTTGCTTTTTGCTGGCTGGCGTCAGCAGCAGCAACTCCTAAGTTTGCTTGCGGCAACCTTTTCAACCCGGCATTGACGGCCGCGCCTGCGTGGCATTACATGGAAAGAATGACAGCAAAACGCTTTTATATTTCGCGGCGCAGTTTCAGTAAATCCGTGGCGCTGGCCGCGGCAGCGGCGGGCCTGCCAGTTTGGTTTTATGAGGAGGCGCAGGCCCAACCGGCTACGCCGCCGGCGCGCAGTGCCGAGGAAAAATTTGGCCTGGCGTTGGTGGGCTGTGGCGGCCGCGGCACAGGGGTTGCCATGGAAGCCTTGCAATATGGTGAACTGCGGGCCATTTGCGACGTGGATAGAAGACACCTGGAGCGGGCCGCTGCCGAGTTCAAAAAACGCAATCAGAATCCCGATTTGGTAACCGATTTCCGAAAGCTCATGGAGCGGGATGATATTCACGTCATCCTGAATGGCACGCCCGATCATTGGCACACGCTGGTCAACCTGGCGGCTGCCCGGGCGCGCAAGGATATTTATTCCGAAAAACCATTGACTCTGACGGTGGCGGAAGGGCAGGAGCTGGTCAAGGCGGTTAAAAAATACAAAGTTGTGCTGCAAACCGGGACGCAGCAGCGCAGTGATGCCAAATTCCGTCTGGCTTGCGAGTTGGTCCGCAATCGCCGCATTGGCCAGCTCAAAACCATTACCGTGTGGCTGCCTGCCGGTTTGCATGGCGGGCCATTTGCGCCGGCGCCGGTGCCGGAGGGATTGGATTGGGATTATTGGCAGGGCCAGGCGCCCGCAGTGCCGTATGTCAAGGAGCGCTGCCATGTCACTTTCCGGTACTTTTTGGAGTATTCCGGGGGCACCATCACGGATTGGGGCGCGCACCACAATGACATTGCCTTCTGGGCTACAGGATTCAATGGCCCCTCGGCCGTCCGTGGCAAAGTGCTTGTTGCGCCAGTGCCCGGGGGTTATACGGCACCCAGTGAATATGAGGTGGAATTTCAATATCCCAACGGCGTGCTGCACTACATCAAGACCACCAAGGACGACAATATCTTCGGCGGTGTCGTTAATCCCAACGGACAGCGCAATGGCATTCGTTTTGAAGGCACTGAAGGCTGGATTTGGGTGCGCCGGGGGGCGATTGAGGCAAGCCAGGAAGAAATACTGACCACTCCTTTACCCGCCAACGCCGAGCGGCTGTATGTCAGCCGCAATCACATGGAGAACTTCTTTGAATGCGTGCGCTCGCGCAAGGCGCCGATTTGCGATGTGGAGACGGGGCATCGCTCGGCCAGCGAGTGCCATCTGGCACAAATCGCCCTGCGTTTGGGACGTCCGCTGCGGTGGGACGCCAATAAAGAGCGCTTCGTGGGGGAAGGAGCCAAGGAGGCCAACACCCATTTGGCGCGGCCCATGCGCAAGCCCTATGATTATTCTTTTATCGCCTGACCGGCGGGGCTGCCTGATTCAAGGTGACACGGGCGCCAGCACCACCCGGAAGCCAATGTTGGGCAATCGTTCCGTCGGCAGGGCATAATGACGATTTGCGCTGCGGCATAACAGCCGGGATGAGTTGTAGGCCCCTCCACGCAAGACCTTGTTGACCCCGCTGGCCGGGCCGGTGGGGTTGACACGGCTACCGCCAGGATATGCCGAAGCGTACCAATCCGCACACCATTCCCAAACATTGCCGTGCATGTCAAAAAGCCCCCAAGGATTGGGAATTTTTACCGCCGCCGGGTGGGTGGTGTTACTTGCATTGGCCTCGAACCAGCCGTAATTACCGAGGCGGATTTCAGTTAAATCGTCTCCGAAACTATATCGCGTTGTTGCTCCGGCCCGGCAGGCGTATTCCCATTCCGCTTCGGTGGGGAGGCGATACACCCATTGGTGGTCAATACGTCCGGCCTGCCGTTCCCGCTCCGTCAGCAGGGCACAATACTGGGCGGCTTCAGCCCAGGTCACTTGCTCCACCGGCCTTTGGAGATTTCCCAAAAAGAAGCTGGGATTGTTCGACATCACGGCCAGGTATTCGGCCTGGGTGACCTCCGATTTTCCCACGAAAAAGGAGCGGGTGAATGTGACTTGCATTTGAGGGCCTTCGTCGGCTTCCCGGTCAGGTTCTGAGGCATGGCTGCCCATCAGGAAGGTTCCTGTTTGCACATAGGCTAATCGGGCCGGGTCCGGATTATAAACGGCTTGGTAAAAGCGTTTAGGCGAGCTGGCTGAATCCCAATCCACCACCACGAACGGGCTGGCGGGGAGAGTCACGTTGGTGAGGACCTGCCAGGAGGCGGGGGCTTGCAGGTTGGTG
Source organism: Fontisphaera persica (assembly GCF_024832785.1). GTDB lineage: Bacteria > Verrucomicrobiota > Verrucomicrobiia > Limisphaerales > Fontisphaeraceae > Fontisphaera > Fontisphaera persica. The sequence continues at coordinate 1,596,690 of NZ_CP116615.1, read as the reverse complement.
GTGAACAGCACTTGATACAGAGCGCCCACGCGGCCGGTAATGGTAAGGCTGGCCAACATTTGCGGACCCTCCAGACCGGGCGCAGGCGGTGGGGTTTGAGCCCTGAAGAAAAACGGCAGGCACACAAGGCAGGCCATTATGCACGGTAGAAGCCGCATGGTTGCAAGGTAACGCATCCTTTGAGGAGCTTCACCTATTTTACCGCCGAAATTCGGCAGGTATTACAGACCAATCCCCGGCCAGGGGCGTCCGGTCAAGGCCCGGTAACGCTTGAGCATATCCCGCGCATTCACTGCATCGCCCAAGGCCTCGAAGGTCTGGCCGAGCAGCCCCACTGCCCAGGCCTTGTCTTTGTCCCACATTAGATGCCGCTCCAGCAGGGCCACGTTTTCCTTGTGGCGCTGGAGTTGGAAATTCACCCGGGCCAGGTCGAAGACAATGTCCTCTTCCCACGGGTCCAGTCCGTAAGCTTCCTCCAGCAGGAAGGCGGCCTGTACCCACTTTTTTTGTTCAATGGCCTTGCGGGCCTCTTGGTGTTGGTTGAGGGCGCGGCTGGTGCGCAATTGGCCCAACCGCTGCCAGGCCAGAAGAGCCTCGTTGGAGCGTCCCAAGCGGGTAAGCGCCTCCGAGCAGGCCTTGCGCAGCTCCAGATTCCAGTAGTCCTGGCGCAGGGCATCCTTGAGGAAATCCACCGCCTGCGCATCGCGCCCATTGTGGGCCAGGGTCAAACCCAGCAGGCCGGGCAGGTCCGCGTGATTGGTATAAGTCAGTGGATAGGTCAACAAAGGGCCGAAAGCCATAAAAGCCTCGGCCCATTGGCCGGACAATGCAAGTGCCTTGCCCGCCAGGTAGCGTGTCTCGGGCTGGTCTGGAGCCAGGGTTTGCAAATGCCGCGCCGCTTTCAGGGCAGCGTCCAGATTGGTGCGGCTGAGCAGGTACTGGGTATAGGCCCGCCAAATGTCCGCTGATTGGGGATGTTTATCAGTGGTTTCCTGCCACCAGCGCTCGGCAGCTTGGGGCTGCAAGGAGGCCATGGCCTGCCCTTGAATGACCAGGGCTGCCGGGCCTGCGCCTTCCTTGAAGGCCTGCTCTGCGTAAAGGCGGGCATCTCGCGGCCGTTTTCGCGCCAGCGCATATTCGGCCATGCGCCGCCAGAACAAGGGACGTTCCGCGGGGGGCAGCCGTTGCAAATCCACCTGCAAGTTGGCCGCCGAGGAAAAGGCGTCGAAGTAAGAGGTCAGATGCTGCTCTCTTTGAGATTCCGGCATCAACATGCGCAGGGGGGCGCGAAACTCAATGTACATATTATCATCGGTATTCATGACTCCTGCCGGTATGGCCCGGTCGAGTTCATCCTCCCCAATCCAATAATGCGCCAGCATGTCCTCGGCGCCGGCCATGCCAATTTGGGCGAAATCCTGACGGATTTTCAAATTTACGCGGTTGAGCAGGGTGGCCGCGTCAAAGCGCAGCGGTTTTTGCGTGGCCAGGAGGATGGCATCGCTCTCGACCCGGAACATGTGCAGGTGCGGGAAGACTGTTTTGAGACTGCGCAAAATCACCTGCAAATCCACCGGCTGCAGTTCGTACAATTGAATCCATTGGCAAAACACCCCGTCCGCGCTGAGCTTGGAGCGGGCCAGCTCGAAGAATTCGCGGGTGAACAAAGCGGCGGCCCCGGGTATCCACGGGTTGGAAGGCTCGGAAATAATCACATCGTACTTCAAGTCAGTGACCAGGAGATGGTTGCGGGCATCATTGACCACCAGCTTGACCCGCGGGTCTTCCAGGGGGCGGCCGTTGTAGCGATTGAAAAATTGGCTGGCTTCCACCACGGCATCCTCCAATTCCACGCACTCCACTTCTTTGACATTGTGCATCAACACGGAGCCAAGGGTGACGCCACTGCCCAAACCGATCACCATGACACGGTCCTGTTTCGGGGCCGTTAAAAGGGGCACCTGGCCGAGCATGATTTGGGTGGGTAAGTCCCCTACCGATTGAGGTAGGCGGGCCCATTCGGGATGGGGCAGGTCCGGCGGGGTGGAGGCATCGGGTTTGCCATTGACCAGCAACGACATGGAAACGGCGGTGCGGAAGACTATGACATTGCAGGTCAAACCCTCCTTGATGTACTCAATTTCCCCGTGAATGCGATGGACTCTTTCGCGAAATTCCGGCCGCGATAAACCGTAGTACTTGCGCACATAACGAAAGACACCGCTGGCCAGCATGGAGGGGTCCCACGAGGGCGTTTGCAGGAGGCTGTTCAGAATGAACAATCCCGTCAGGCCGGCAAATACCATACGGTATTTCAGGAAGCGTCCGGCGCGGGCGGCGGCAAAAGCGAGCACCGCCATAATCCCATTCAAAGAGACCCCAATTAACAAGGTGGTTTGTGTGCCAGCCCACGGCACCAGCCAAAAGCCGGCTGCGATGGAGCCGGCAATGGCCCCCACAGTGTTTAGGGAGTAAGCCCATCCCACAATACGAGCGGTTTGGCCGCCTTGCGGTTGCAGACCATGGATGGTCACCGGAAACATGGCGCCCAGCCCCAGCGTAGGTATAATCATCAACCCAAAACTCAACAAGAACAGGAGGGCCATGGTGCCCGGCAGCTTTGGTTGCCACCATTCATGCAGGCGGGTGTAAATAAAAGGCAGTTCTTCGATGACAAATAAGCCCAAATAAGTGGCCACCCCGACCACCAACTGGCACAAGCCGGCCGCCCACAGCGGCTCTTCGCTGCGCAAGAACCAGCGTGTGGCCATCCACGCGCCCGCCGCCAGGCCAAATAAAAACGTAGCCAGCATGACGGTGTAGGCGTAGGTGGAGGAACCCAGCACTTGCACCAGAAGGCGGCTCCAGGCCACCTCGTACATCATGGCGGAAAAACCTGATATCGCGTAAATCAGCACCAGCAGCCCAGCCACCCAGCGGGGGGTGGGCAGCCGAGGAGAGGCTCGGAGGGCGGCGGATTCAACGGAGGCTTCTGGTTCAGTGGCAGCGGTTTCCTGGCGTGGGGCGGGCACCCATGGGGTTCGGCGGGAGAGCAGCCATGCCCCGATGGCGGCGGTCGTGCTCAACAAAATGGCGGTGTATTGCGTTTTTTGCAGACCCAACAGAGGAAACAACAGGAAACCGGCGGCCAGACAGCCCAGCACAGCGCCCACCGTGTTTACCGTGTAGAGCAACCCGATGCGCCGGCGGCCCAGGAAACCTTGGCTGCTGGTGCGGTTGACGAACTGGCTCATCAGCGGCAGGGTGGCCCCCATGAACGAGGTGGGAACTAATAATATGGCCACACACAACAGAAACCGCAGGGTGCTGAACAGGGCAAAACTGGCATGGTATTTTTTCCAAATTGCCTGATACAACGGCGCCAGGCCGCTGAAGAGCAGGGGAATAATCAAGGCTAGCAGGCCGATGCCAATTTCCAGGGCGGCATAAAGTCGGAGTGGATGATATCGGCTCAGCCGCTGCGCCAGCCGGCCCATGACATAGCTGCCGAAGGCCAGGCCCCCCATGAACGCCGCCAACACCGTGGCGACGGCAAAAGTCGTGGCGCCAAAGACCAGCTCCAATGAGCGCACCCAGGCCACCTCATAAATGAGGGCGCTCATCCCTGAACAGGTGAAGCATAACAACAGCCAGGCCATGGGCGTCCGGTCTTCAGTGAGCGGTTGCTTGGATGTGTCCATGGGCATGAAACATAGCGAGGGTAGCGGCAAATGTCCACGCTTCGCTTGGAACGGTTTGCCGGGAACGGGTGTACTACCGTGGCTTTTCCCAACGGTTTCGAGCAGCGGCCCGGAGGTTAATCAAACACCATTTCGCGCAGGGCGCTGGTTTTGATTGCCAGTCGCCCCAGCAGCGGGTGGGCTGCGTTCAAATGTCCCTCACTCCATTGTTCCAACTGAATGCTGAGGCGGTCTTTATTGGCCAGCATCAGGCGCGCTGGCGAAGCGGTTTTTGGCGGGGATTGCCGCCGAAGCTGCGAGAAATGCAGTTGTTCGATGCGGGAAAGGGGAATTTGGACGGGGCCGATGGGCGTGCGGATTTCCCATTCATTTTGGCGGAGAACGCCCAGCACGCCGGAGACGCGGTCCTGGTTCAATAGGACCACCAAATCATTGGTGCCCTGCGTGGTGACATTGGTTTGCAGAGTTTGGCGACCATCCCAGCGGCGGATCTCCAACTGACTGATCCGGAGAGTACCCTGACCCTGGTTGACGAAACGCATGGCCGTGCCGTTGCCCAGGGTGTCTGCCGGATCCTGCCAATGGCGGATCAACTCGCCGTTGTAATACAGCAGAACGGTGCGGTCTTTTTTGTTGGCACGGATCATCAGGTGGGCGCGCGAATCGAGGGTGCGATTTTGATAAATGGCAATGCCCAGCCCCTGGGGGTTGAGCGGCACCTTTTGTTTAACCGGCACCAGCGTGGCCATGAGAAAACCGCCCAAGGTAATTTGCAGGCTGTAAAAACCGCCAAATTCTGGTTCATCGTCTTTCTTGATCAATTGGATGGGTTGCAACCGGTCGGTGTACAAGGCCACGGCCAAAGTGGGCGTGCCTTCCCATTCCAATTGGAATGAAATTTCCGCAATATCCGGCAATTTGACATCGCGGGCGATGGAGCCGGGTTTATGCGCGATTAACGCGCCATTGCCATAGACCCAGGCATCACTTTCCACGCCGGCCACCGCCTGTCCCAGGGTCCATCCTTCCATGCCGGCGGGCCCCTGAAACACCACCAGTGGATTCAATTCCATGGGTTGCAATCCCTCCATGACTTCGCGTGGAATTTGCAGCTTTCCGCAGGCGGGGCTTTCCAGCGTCAAGTGCGCTCCATCAAAGTCCAACATGCTGCCGCTGATGGTGTCGCCATTGACCAGCCGCACCTGGCAGGCGTTCGGAAGGGCATTGGTGGGGGACTCGCGCAGGGCGAAGCGAATCTTGAGCACATTGGTCAAGGCCACTAGCAGCTCTTCCTCAATGAACGGATGCCGCCAGCGAAACCAGCCCGCCTCCGCCATGCCGGTGATGTGTCCGCGCAGGCGTTCCCCTGACCGCAGCCAAACGACATCTTCTTCTGTTGCCGGCCGGGCCGGCAGTGCTGGCCAGGCCACGAGCATGACGAGCAGCCAAACATAAGAGCGCCGCACTGCCTGATGACCGAATAAACGCATCATACTGTCCAATTTCGCAACCCATTACTCCACATGCCGTTTCCGACATGGGCTAGGGCAAGGTAGCACAGCCGCCCGCCGCCGTGCAGGGTTTTTCTTCAAAACCTTCCATGATTGGCCCAAGCCATGGCCAATGCTCCATTTCAATGAAGAGTCCTCTTTCAATCCCAGCCCGCTTTTCGCCAGAGTACAAGGGCGCACCAGTCATGAATTTGGGAAAGATGGGTGTAAAGGAGTGCACCAGACAACTGGCACTTGTAACTTAACCTGCCAGAGTGTAACCTTGCTGTAACAAGCAACACCTATGCGCGAAGTGCTCGCTCTTCTTTTGGCTGGCAGCTTGGCCATGTCTGTCCATGCGGATGCCACGGTGGTTTTCAATGAACTGGCCAGTTCTACGGCCTCTCCTGGACAATACGAATGGGTGGAACTGTACAACCAGCTTGCGGTGGACATGGACATTTCGGGATGGACCATGGATTTGAACACCCTGCCCGCTGGGACAATCATTCGCGGACGGAATTATTTGGTGGTGGCGGCCAATACCAATGTTTCCCAGCAGTTGCGAAACATGGGCGTGACCAATGTCGTGGTGGTGGAAAGCGTCCTGGCCAACCGTCTTACGCTGCGCAATAAAAACGGGCGGGTTATGGATGTATTTGAGCCAGAATTGATTGGCTGGTGGCCCAAACATTCGCGCCCTCGGTCTTTTACATGGTCCAAAGTGGATTTGGAGCTGGTGGGGAATGACCCGGAGAATTGGCGATTTAGCACCTCCCCTGGGGGAACTCCGGGCCAGGCCAATTTTCCGGGAGTGGGCCGGGCTCAACCTATCCGGGTGGTGGGACAGGATGACTCGTGGAGGTATTATGACAGTGCCACTCCTCCACCTGCCGATTGGCGCAATCCCGCATTTGATGACCGTACCTGGGCGTTGGGGCGTCCGTTGCTTTACCACGGCACCAACCGCATCACCCAGATTCGCTCCATCCCTACGCTTTTTAGTACCGGGCTGGATGATCAGGGCCGGGTGCTGGTGTCAGGCGCGGCCGATCCACATTATCGCTTGACTGTTTCTGCTCAAGGCGGTGCTCCCACCCAGGCGACCGTAACCCTTAACCATCCCAATTGGCTGGCCAACGACAGCACATCCTCGTGGATTGGGCCGGTGGCCAATGGCTCGGTGAATGTGGCCCAGGGCAATTATTATTACGTCACCACTTTTTCTCTGACGGGCTATGAGTATCAAAATGCCGTCCTGCAAATGTTGGTGGCGGTGGATAACAACCTTAACCAGGTGCTGTTAAATGGCGTGGTACAACCGATTACCGCGGCCGGCTTTAATGCGTGGATAGGTCCATTCTTCATCACCAACGGCTTTGTGCCGGGCACCAATACCTTGGAGTTTCGCTGCAGCAATGCTGGTACGGACCCGAGCGGTTTTCGGGCGCTTCTCAGTGGCACAGCGCCGCAGACCTTGACCAATACACCTTTGGCCGCAGGACGCTCTGCTTATTATTTTCGCCGCCCGGTGTTTATTACCAGTGCGCCGGAAGCCACGCGTTTGCTGTTGCGGCCCATGTTGGATGACGGGGCTGTCTTTTACTTGAATGGAGCGGAAATTTTGCGGCTGAACATGCCTCAGGGTGACATTTCACCGCAGACCCTGGCGTTGACCAATGTCATGCAACCGGATTGGTCAGGCCCCTGGGTGGTCTATCCCACCAATCTCGTTATGGGCACGAATTGGTTGACCGTGGAACTGCATCAGGCCGCTGGCGGGGAAGGGGATGCGGTCTTTGGTCTGGAAGTTAGTGCCGAGCCATTTACATTGCCGCCGGTGACGCTGGTCATCAATGAAGTGAGTGGGGCCACCAACGAAATCTTGACCTTGGAGATTTTCAATTACGGCACTAACGCCATGGCGCTGGAAGGCTGTGAACTGGGCAGTCAGGCCGACGATTGGCCGGCCTATGTCATTTCCAATGCCCCGCCTCTGCCGCCGGGAGGTTTTTATGTGCTGACTGGCGAACAGCTTGGCTGGCTGCCTTTGACCAACGGCTACCGTAATTATGAAAACGTGAATATCACCTTGTGGTCGCCGGGGGCGCAGCGGGTGTATGACACGGTGGTTATACGCAAGAATCCCCGCGCGCGTTTTCCCGATGGCACTTCTGCGTGGGGGATACCGGCGGTTTTGACGCCGGGCAGTTCAAACCAGGTGAACTTGGCCACGGAGGTGGTCATCAATGAAATCATGTATCACCCCCCGTTGATTTTCAGCAGCAATGCGCCCCCGAGTGAATCGAATGCCCAGTGGATTGAATTGTACAACCGCAGTTCCAATACGGTGGATTTAAGCGGTTGGGGCTTGGACGGTGGCGTCCGTTATTTGTTCCCTGCCGGTGTCACCTTGGCGCCGGGGGCTTATCTGGTGGTGGCCAATGACGCGGCCACCCTTAGGATGGCGCATCCCGGCATCCCAATCGTTGGCGATTTGGTGGGACGCCTTTCACGGCGCGGCGAGCGCATTATCTTGCGCGATTCTTGGGGCAATCCAGCCGATGAAGTGCGTTATTACGACAGCGCTCCCTGGCCGGAATACGCCGATGGCGGCGGCTCCAGTCTCGAGTTGCGAGACCCATGGGCTGATAATACCCATCCTTCAGCCTGGGCGGCCAGCGACGAAACCCGGCGCGGCCAATGGCAAAGCTATTCCTATCGCATGGTGGCCAATTTCCCGGGTAGCACCCAACCTGCCACCTGGCAGGATTTTGTGTTGGGTTTACTGGATGCAGGCGAGTGCTTGGTGGATGACATTTCTGTCATTGAAAACCCTAGTACCACGCCGGCAGAAATCATTGCCAACGGCAACTTCGAAAACGGCCTTACTGGCTGGCGGGTCCTGGGCAATCATGGCCGCAGCCGTGTCATTGTGGACCCGGACAATCCGGCCAATCGTGTCCTTCACTTGGTGGCCACCGGGGCACAGGAACACATGCATAATCACGTGGAAACCACGTTGACAGGGGGGCGCACCATCGTTAATGGCCGCGAATACCAAATCAGTTTCCGCGCACGCTGGCTGGCGGGCAATAACTTGCTCAACACCCGGCTTTATTTCAACCGCGTGGCACGCACTTCCGTCCTGCCGCGGCCCGTGTCCACGGGCACACCGGGAGCGCCCAACAGCCGGCGGATGGCCAACTTGGGCCCGACCCTCACCGGTTTGCAACACCAGCCCGTGGTGCCTGGCGTGGGGGTGCCGGTCACCGTGCAAGTCACCGCTCAAGACCCGCAGGGCGTGGCGGAATGCCGCTTGTTCTGGTCTGTCAATGGCGGGGCGTGGAACTCAGGGGTGATGAATCGCACTGGCGAGCGTTTTTCAGGCGTCATCCCCGGAGGCAGTGCCGGGGACATTGTGCAGTTTTACGTCCGGGCCACCGATGCGCTGGGGGCGGCTGCGGATTGGCCGGCGGCCGGGCCTGACTCCGGAGCGCTGTTCATGGTGGAGGATGGACTGGCCGAGTTTGCGCGCGGCCATAACCTGCGCATCATCATGACTCCTGCCAATCGGGAATTGATGCACGCCGCCACCAACGTCATGAGCAATGACCGGCTGCCCGGCACCATTATTTACGATGAATATCGCCCCTATTACGATTGTGGCATAAGGCTGAAGGGCAGCGAACGGGGGCGCCCCAGTGATGTGCGGGTGAGCTTTCATCTGACCTTTCCTGCCGACCAGCCGTTCCGGGGAGTTCATCCGGTGATGTTGATAGACCGCTCCGGCCAGGGTGCCACCACCGAAAACAAACAGTTGGAAATTGTCATCAAACACATGCTGCATCATGCGGGCAACATACCGGGGGTTTATTCCGATTTATGCAAAGTGATTGCCCCCTTCAGCCGGCACACCAGCTCAGCCATACTATCGCCACGGCTGGAGGATGAATTCATTGAGACGGCCTTTGAAAATGGGGGGGAGGGCGATTTATATGAGTTTGAACTGATTTATTACCCCACGACCACCAACGCCGCCGGCTATAAACTGCCCAGCCCGGACAGTGTGATTGCAGTGGACTTCCAAAACCTGGGGGACGACCTGGAATTGTACCGCTACAATTTCATCAAGAAAAACCACCGGGATGAGGATGACTACGGCCCGCTGGTGAACTTTGCCAAGATTTTCAGCCTGGCGACGTTAGGTTTGGACCAACAAAGCCGGCGGGTGATGGATGTGGACCAATGGATGCGTGTGTGGGCCTTGGTCACACTGTGCGGTGTGGGCGATACTTACACCTTCGGCAATGACCACAACGTCATGTTGTACCGCCGGCCGACCGACAATAAATTCCTGGCCTTCCCCATAGACATGGATTTCAGTTTTTCCCGGGCCGCCAATTCTGCGTTGGTGGGCGACCGCAATTTCAGCCGATTAATCAACGAAATACCTGCCAACAAGCGGCGATTCTATGCGCACGTGAAAGACATCATCCAAACCACCTACAACAATGCCTACATGGACCGGTGGATTACGCACTATAACAGCTTCGTGCCGGAGCAGAATTACTCCGCCATACCTTCCTATCTGGCCACTCGCATCAGCACTGCCAACACCGAAATTGCCAACAGTGGGGGAAATGCGGGGTTTGCCATCACCAGCAGCACCAATTTTGTCACCGGTACCAATTTCATCACCCTGACCGGCACCGCTCCGGTGGAGGCCACCACCATGACCGTCAACGGCCAATCCTACCCCATCACCTGGGCAAACCTTTCCTCTTGGACGATTCGTGTGCCTTTGTCCGAAGCCACCAATGTGCTCCCGCTCATGGTCTTTGACGTGCGGGGGCAGTTATTGTCGAATTTCACCCGCGTCGTTACCGTTGTTTACACCAACTCCATCCCGCCTGCGGTGGGCACTGTGGGTTTCTCTGAAATCATGTATAACCCTGCCTATCCGGCAGCAGAGTACGTGGAGCTTTACAATGCCTCAGCCCATTACACTTTTGACCTTTCTGGCTGGCGCATCAATGGCTTGGATTATCGTTTTCCTTCCGGCAGTTTTTTGGGGCCGCGCAGTTACCTGGTTTTGGTGAAAAACCGGGCCGCCTTCGAAGCGGCCTATGGCACTGCAGTAACTGTTTTTGATGAGTATGCAGGTAATCTTCAGGCTGACGGCGAAACGCTGACGCTGTTGAAACCCGGCCCCGGCGGGGAAGAGGTGGTGGATCGTGTGCGGTACGAGCCGGACGCGCCCTGGCCAGCCAGTGCCAATGGTCTGGGAGCCTCGCTTCAGATTAAGGATTTTTCCCAGCGCCATGATCGGGTCATCAATTGGTTGGATGGGATGACCTGGCAATTCAAGTCGTTTACGGTGAGCAACGTGCTGACCTTTAATTTGACCAACTTGTATTTTCGGTTTTCGAATGCGGGGGAGGTATTGCTGGATGATTTGCGCGTGGAGGAGGGGGCGGTGGTGGGCGGGGGGACGAACTACGTGGTGAACGGGGATTTTGAGGCACCGCTGGAGGGGACGTGGGTGAAGGGGACGATGGTGCAGCCGACGGTGCGGGAGGGGGGGGTGAGTCGGAGCGGGCAGTACAGTTTGCGGCTGGTGGCGACGGGGCGGGCGCAGACGGTGGGGCAGTCGTTGTCGCAGCCGCTGGTGTTGAAGACGGCGACGGTGTACACGGTGAGCTACTGGTATTTGCCGAGTGCGACGGTGACGAGTTTGCAGGTGTATGTGACGGCGTTTGTGAACTCGAACGTGGTGGTGCACGCGCCGGTGTATGCGCGGTCGCCGGGGGTGGGGGCGGAGGGGGGTGTGGGGTTGCCGGGGTTGCCGGAGGTGTGGTTGAACGAGGTGGCGGTGGGGGCGGAGGGGGTGGGGTGGGTGGAGTTGTACAATGGGGGGAGCCAGGGGGTGGATTTGACGGGGTGGTATTTGGCCAACCAGTACACGAACCTGGGGCAGTGGGCGTTTCCGGCGGGGACGGTGTTGGGGGCTGGGGAGTATCGGGTGGTGAGCTGTGGAGGCGAGGCTGGCGGGGGGACGAATTGGCAGGCGGATTTCCGGTTGGGTGTGGGGACGGGGTCGGTGGCGCTGGTGATGCCGATGGGGGGCGGGCTGGCGGTGTTGGATTATCTGAACTACCGGGGATTGAGGGCGGGGCAGAGTTATGGGAATTATCCGGACGGCCAGCCGGTGTACCGGCGGGTGTTTCATTATCCGACGCCGGGGACGACGAACAACCCGGCGCTTGCGCCCGTCCCGGTATTCATCAACGAATGGATGGCGGACAACATCAATGCTCTCCGTGATCCGGCTGACTTGAATAATGAAGATTGGTTTGAATTGTATAATGCCGGCACTGAACCGGTGGATTTGGAAGGATATATTCTCACCGATAGCATCGGTTTGCCCACTGGTTCCCAAATTCCAAGGGGGTACATCATTCCGCCGGGAGGCTTTTTGTTGGTGTGGGCGGATGCTGAGACTGATCAAAACCGTCCAGAGCGTCCTGATTTGCATGTTAATTTTGCCCTAAATCGCCGGGGAGACAGCATTTACTTATATACACCCCATGGCGTTTTGATTGACCAGGTTACCTTCGGCGCGCAATTGCCGGATGTGAGCGAAGGCCGCCATCCCAATGGCGGGCCGGTAGTGGGCCAATTGACGCAGCCGACACCGCGTGCTGCCAACGCCCCCGGACTGGTGGCGCAAAACACCCCGCCAGTGCTGGGAGTGTTGTTGCACCGCCGTTTACTGGTGGGGCAAACGTTGTCTTTTACTGTGTCGGCCACGGATGCGGAGACAGCGGCCAGCAACCTGATATATTCCCTTGGTTTGGATGCGCCTCCTGGCGCAATTCTGACTCCTGCGGGTCAGTTCACCTGGACGCCGCAATCTCCCGGCACCAATCATATCTGGGTGTATGTAACGGATGGAGGAACACCGCCGTTGACCACTTCCAATTACTTCATCGTGCGGGTGGGCGCCCCTCCGCAGTTTGTGCCGGGTGCAACCACCCTCGAGCAAGGCCGCCTGCAAATGCGCCTGCAAGCCTTGGATGGGCTGGACTATCGTCTCGAATACAAGGATGACCTTGGAGAACCGCAATGGCGGCTGTTACAGGTCCTGGCACCCACCAACGGTTGGATTCAGTACCATGAGGCTGTGACCAACCGGCAGCGCTTCTACCGCCTCCAGCAAACGCCCTCCTGGTAATCCCATTTGAAAGCTTGGGGGGAGGTGTGGGGATTACTTTGGAAACGTGGTAATGCTTAATGCACATGGCCGCAACGACTTGCAATTATTCTTAATAATCCTTGCCACCAGGATGACAATTCTCCGCCCTTGCAAAACTTGCGGGGTTGTCAAATCGAGGGATGTCTTCTAACTTTGCTCCATGTTAAACCGCAGACGTTTTTTTACTCGCGCGGGCCTTGCTGCCGCAGCAGCTTCCGTTGGGGCGCCGCATATTGCCGTTTCCGCTGAAACACTGAATGCCCGCCCCGGCCAGCGACCTGCCCGAATCATTCATATTGTCAGCGACGGCATGAGCGCTGGCACGCTCGCGTGCGCCGACCATTATTCGCGGATTGTGCGCAAAAGGCCGCTGACCTGGGTGCAATTAATGAACCAGCCGGGCACGCAGTTTTGTTACATGAACATGCGCTCCCTGAACTCGCTGGTGACGGATTCAGCGGCGGCTTCGTCCAGTTGGGGCAGCGGGGCGCGGGTGATGAACGGCGTATTGAATGTCCTCCCCAATGGCAAGCGTCTGACGCCGCTTTACACCGTATTTGGTGAGCTAGGCTGGACTCGTGCCTTGGTGACCACCACGGAGATTACTCATGCCACCCCGGCAGGGTTTGCCGCCAATGTGCGCAGCCGTGAGAATCCGCAACTTATTGCCGCCCAATATCTGGAGCGGCGCATAGACATTTTGCTGGGGGGCGGAAAACAATTCTTTGAGCAGAAAAAGCGCTTGGACAAGCGTGACCTCAAAGCGGAGTACCGGCAAGCTGGCTATAGCGTGGTGGAAACGCGGGATGAACTGAAAGCGGCGCCGAAAACAGGAAGGCTGCTGGGCATATTCACTGATAGCCATCTCCCTTACACCGTGGATCACCAGCGCGATGCCAAACTGCGCGAACGCGTGCCCACCCTGGCGGAAATGACCGCCGCTGCACTGGAGCGGCTGGCTAATGCTCGCAATTTTATATTGCAAATTGAAGGCGGGCGGGTGGATCACGCCGCCCACAGCTCATGTGCGGCGGGTGCGATCCGGGATCAAATTGCTTTGGACGAGGCCATTGACTTGGTGGTGGCCTTCGTGAAGGAGCATCCGGATACGCTGGTGGTCATGACGACGGACCACGGCAATTCAAATCCGGGCCTTAACGGCATGGGGGGCGGCTATTCGCGCAGTCCCATGCGGCTGGCTAACATTGAGAAAATCAAAGGCTCGGTGGGCACTATTTTGGATCAGATCAAGAAGCAGGGCACCAAAATTGAAGTCAAACCGGTATCGGTTTCCGAAAAGGAGGAACCGCTGCCCTATAAAATGCCCACCGTGCTTTATCGCTATGACGATGAGGAACTTCAGCGCAAACTGCAAGAGGCCGAGGACAAGGCCAAACGCGAGGAGGAAAAGAAAAAGCCCAAGCAACGCACCGTGGAATACGGGTACTGGGTGGAAGCCTCCCGAATCGTCGCTGTGGTGGAAGAGTGGACGGGGTACAAGATGCCGGTGGAACGGGCGCGGTGGTTCCAAAAATACCTTTTGCGCCAGGGAGATGCCTTGTTTGAACAACTGAATAATGACACGGCGCAGTTGGGGCAGTTACTGGCGAATTACACTGGCGTTAACTGGATCGGCAATTCCCATACTTCGGATTACTCGCCAGTGGTGGCTTTCGGGCCTGGCTCCGAGCGGTTCAAGGGGTTGATTCAAAATACCGATGTTTTTGGGCACTACGTGGACCTGGCCGGGGTCAATTTCCGCAATCCGTCGGTCCCGGAATTTGCCGATGCGGACATCATTCCTCCGTCCACCGAGGATATCGCAGCCTATGGGGCACCCTGGGTGGAGGAGATGGTTTGACGCGCCTTAGCCGGGGCTTCTCACCGGCCAAGTGCCGTCGGTTGGCCGCCGTGTCCTGGGCCGCTTTGGGCTTGGGGCAGGTTAGGGCAGGTAGAGGGCGTTCTGCAATTCATGCACGAGCGCGCTCATGATGGGATAGCGCCGGTCTGGGTCATTCTCCATGCATTTCAGCAGGATTTTTTCCAGCGCGGGCGGGATGTCCGGATTGAGGTCACGCGGCGCGGCAAAATAGGAGGCGCGGTCCATTTGGCTGCGCAACACTTCTTCCGGCGTATCCCCCGGAAATGGCTTCTGATAGGTCAGCAGCTCGTAGGCCGTCACGCCGAAGGCAAAGATGTCCACCCGATGATCAAAGGGCAGGCGCTTGAGCTGCTCGGGAGCCATGTAATGGGGAGTGCCGGGATTGCGGCCGAACTTGCGCGGCTTTTCGGGAATGGGCTGGCACAGGTCAAAGTCCACCAGGCGGATGCTGCCATTGCGGGTCATGATGACGTTTTCGGGCTTCACGTCCAGGTGCATCACGTGGTGGTCATGCATGTGTTCGAGGGCCAGGGCCAGATCAATCAAGATTTGGCTGATGTTTTGCACGAACACCTCATCCGCCCGTGCCTGCAAAATCTTCAAATTGGAGCTTTCCACATATTCCATGAGCAGGTAGAGCGAGCCTTCCATGCGCCCATGGTCAATGTAGCGGATGATGTTCTCATGGGGGGGCAGGCGGGCCAGCAGCTCACAGCCGCGCAGGAAACGCCCGCGGGCCACAAAGTTAAATTTGTAGCGGTCATGGAGCTTGCGCAGGGCGTAGGTGCGGTTTTGCGCGTCGGTTGCCACCCAGATGTCCGCCATGCCGCCGCTGTTAATCAATTCATGCAGATAAAAACGTCCAAACGGCCCCGGCTGGGTGCCGGCGCCGCCGCTGGATGACGTGAGGCTGTCGAAAATCATGGCCTGCGCGCGGGCTGTTTTAACACAGCCCCGGTGGAGATGTCACCGCGCAAATCAATCCAGGCGCAGGGCGCGGATGGGCTCCAGCCGGGCCGCTTTGAAGGCGGGAAAAAGTCCGGCCACAATACCGGTGAGGATGCTGAAGGAAAAGGCAATGGCCATTGCACTGAAGGTGACCACCGGCGTATTGCCCGTGGGGGTGACGGAGGCGAGCAGCTTGACGAATCCCTGCGCGGCTGCGAGGCCGGCCACGCCGCCAATCAGCGCAATGACCGCGCTTTCAATCAGGATTTGGATGAAAATGCTGGTATCCGTGGCGCCGATGGCTTTGCGGATGCCGATTTCGCGGATGCGCTCGTTGATGCTGGCGAGCATGATGTTCATGATGCCAATGCCCCCCACCAAGAGACTGATGGCGGCGATAATCCCCCCACTGAGGCGGGCGTTGCGGATGGCCGTGGTGATTTGCTCGGCCCAATCCTCCTGGGTGCGGAAGGCGAAGTCTTCGATGCCTTTATGGGTGTTGAGCAGGATGTTGCGCGCCTGCTGCAGGGCTGGTTCGAGGTTTTCAATGCCGCTGATGCGCATGTTGATCACCGAAATGCGGCGGTCCGGCACGGGATTGGTGGCGGTCACGGTTTTGAAGCGGGTTTGCATCGTATTCAGTGGAATATAGACCGAGGTGTTTTTGATGTAGTAAACCCAGCTTCCCGGTGAGCGGGGCTGCCAGCCGCGGCTGCGAGCGGGGCCGCTGACATTTTCCGGCGACCGGGGCTGTTGGGCTTCCTGCTCGCGTCGGCGCCGGTCATCCTCGCTTTCGTAATGCTTGAACATTCCAATGATGGTCATGGGCTGCTGATTAATCAAAATGGTTTTGCCCACTGGAATGATTTCGTGCCCCACTTCCTCGGGAGAACCGAAGAGGGCATCCCGCACGGCCGTGCCAATGACGCAGACGCTGCGGGCTTCGGCGTCATCCAATTCATTGAACATGCGGCCATGGGCAATTTCGTGCTGGTTGATTTCCAGTGCGCCGGGCCAGGTGCCCAGAAACAGCCAGGCGCTGAATTTGCGGGTGCCGTGGGTCATCACCGCGGTCCGGGTGCGCAATTCGGGGACAATGAGGTTGGCGAAGGTGGCGTTGCGCCGCAGCGCCTCCACGTCATCCAGCGTGGTGCCGACGGCCTGATCCGCCAGATGCAGTTGATGGGCCGGCACGTCCTGCGCCTCAATGCGGATTCTTTCCAGCCCGCCGATTTCGATGAGCGCCTGGCGCAGGCCGTTTTCCATGCCCTTGACCAGCGCCGCCATGGCGACGAGGCTGGCCACCCCCAAAATGATGCCCATCATGGTGAGCAGGGAGCGAAACTTGTGCGCCCAGATTTCGCGAAAGCCCAGCCAGATGTCAGTGCCGAGTTGCATGGCGCCAGAGCCTAGGCGGGTGCCAGGGACATGCCCGCCAGCCGTGGATCAATCTGCGAGGCGATCCGGCCATCGCGAATTTCAATGCGCCGGGGGGTGACAGCCGCAATTTCCGGGTCATGCGTGACCAGGACCATGGTCCGGCCTTGGCGGCTGAGCTGCTGGAAAAGTTCCAGAATGGCCTCGCCGGTATGGGAATCGAGGTTGCCGGTGGGTTCATCCGCAAAAATGATGCGCGGCTCATTCACCAGCGCCCGGGCAATGGCCACCCGTTGCTGCTGGCCACCGGAGAGTTGATTGGGGCGATGTTTGGCCCGGTTTTCCAAACCCACCAGCGCCAGCGCGCGTTCGGCCCGCTCCCGGCGCGCCTTGGCCGACAGGCCGGCATAGACCATGGGAAGCTCCACGTTTTGCAACACGTTGAGCTTGGGCAGCAGATTAAAAAATTGAAAAACAAAACCTATTTTTTGATTGCGAATATGGGCCAGTTGGCGGGGCGAGGCATCATGAATCATGACCCCGTCCAGCTTGATGGTGCCGGAGGTGGGGCTGTCCAGGCAACCCAGGATGTGCATGAGCGTGGACTTGCCACTGCCTGAGGGGCCGATGATGGAAATAAAGTCACCGGATTCAATGTCCAAAGACACATTGTCCAGGGCGCGGATTTCCTCGCCGCCCAGGCGGTAAATCTTGCTGACGTTGCGAACTTCAACCAGCGCCATGGGAAATTCCTTTAACTGCCGCCTCGCCGGGGGCCACCCCCCGGATTACCCCCCAGTCCTTTGCCGCCCTTGCCGCCTTCCGCGCTGGCCTTGAAGGTGTTGGTGCTGGCCTTTTTCAATTCCTCAAAACCTTCCCGGGGCATTTCCAATAACACCCGTTCGCCAGCTTTCAGGCCGGATTGCACCTCCGCATATTGGTAATCAAAGATTCCCACATTAACGTCGCGTCGCTCCACGCCGGAGGTGCCCTGGACCAGTACAAAACGCTGTCCTTCCTCGGTGAATACCGCGGCCAGGGGCACGGCCAGGGCATTGGTCACCGAGGCCACGGGAATGGTCAGGGTGGCCGTCATGCCGGGACGCACCCGGGGGTCCATATCCTTGATTTGGATGCGTGTGGCGAAGCCTTTGATGTTGTTGCGAATAGTCGCTTGGGGCGCGATGCGTTCAACGCGCCCTTCCAATTTAAGACCCGGGAGTGATTCCACCTGGATTTCCACACGCTGCCCTTGTTGCAAGCGCACAACATCGGCTTGATTGATGTGGGCGTTCACCACCATCTCGTTGAGGTTGGCGATGGTCATGATTTCCGTACCGGAATTGAACCCAGCGGCGCCGCTGACGGTTTGCCCCAGCGAGACCGGCCGGGTCAACACCGTGCAATCAAAAGGAGCCAGCATCCGGGTTTTGGTGATGCGGTCTTCGACGAGTTTCAACGCTTTCTCGGCCCGTTCCAGATTGTTGCGGGCCACTTCCACCTGGTTGCGTGCGGCGTCCAGCTCCGTTTTGAGGTTGTCAAATTCTTCTTTGGCCACCACGCGCTCCTCGTAAAGTTTGACCGCTCGCTCATAGTCGCGCTGGGCTTTCTCCAGACGCAAAGAGGCTGACTCAATTTGCAATTTGGCGCCGGAGATTTCCGTCAGCCGCTGGTCGCGCTCAATCTGCAGGTCGCGGTCATCCAACTGGCATAACAGCTCCCCTTTTTTGACCTGGTCGCCGATGTCCACCGGCAAAACGGAAATGCGGCCATTAACCTCCATGCGGACCGAGACCTGATCCGCCGGGCCAATGTCGCCTGCGGCTGTGATGACGAACTCAATGTCCCGTGGTTCCACCAGGGCCGTGGGAATCTCGCGGGGGGCGGCCGGGCCAGGCAACAGGGCATGCCGGCTCTGGTAAAAATAATAGCCACCGCCGACCGTCCCCAAGACTACTAAAATGATCAAAACAAAACGCATCGGTTTTCCCTTAATCCCTCAAAGACGATATTCGCCGCTGGCGGCCTTCACTTGACGCAGACCTGAGGCCATCGGCAGCGGAGCGTCGTCCTTGCGTTAAAATCTACCCAAATAATGACGCCTGCAATCCCATTTTATTCAAACTTGGAGCTTTACAACATCAGCCCTGATAGCGGGCAATCAGAGCCACCCGTTTGCCATGAAGCTTACCTGCCTGAGCTGGGGCAGAGCAAAGTCGGTCAGTGGCAACAAGTTTGCAGCGCCAGGCATGGTGGCTCCGAAAAAAGAGGTCCTCTCGCCGCCGGTTGCATCAAAAGTGCTGGCGCCCTGACCTTCAGCCATTTACGCTGCACGCGTGCGTCGAGAGCAGTTAAACTTGAACCCGGTGGTGCAGTCCTTCTTGGGTGGCACCGAGTGGCGCGCGGCCCGTGTGGAGCCCTTGGCCGGTGATGCCTCTGCCCGCCGATATTTCCGTTTATGGCGCGGCACGCAGTCGGCGGTTTTAATGGATGCCTCCGCCATTCCCGTTCTCTTGCCACCTTATGTTGCACTGTCCCAGCATCTGCGCCGGTTGGGTTTCAGCGCTCCGGAAGTGTACGCCGCTGACTTGGATTTCGGTTGCGCTGTCATTGAAGATTTCGGCGACATCACCTTCACGCAGTTGCTGGAGCAGGGCCATGACGAAGAATCTTTATATACCTTGGCCGCCGAGGTGCTTATAAAGCTGCATCAATCTGCCCAAGCTGCTCCTCAACCCTGGCGCGAATATCATCCCGCCCAAATGCTGGCGGACATCGAACTATACCTTGATTGGGTGGCCACGGGGCTGGATGAATCCGCCAGAGAACAATACCGCCAGCGGTGGATGCAGGTCTTGCCGCTGGCTCACCGGGTGCCTCAAACCCTTCTTTTGCGGGATTATCACGTGGCCAATCTCATGTGGTTGCCGCAGAGACAGGGCATTCAACGTGCTGGCCTGATAGACTTTCAGGATGCCTATTGCGGGCCGGTGACTTATGATGTTGCGTCCTTGTTGGAGGACGCCCGCCGTGATGTGCCGCCAGTGGTATGTGCCAAGCTATTAGAGCGTTATTTGGCTGCGTTTCCCGCTTTGGATGGGCAAACTTTCAAGGACTCCCTGGCCATTCTGGCCGCGCAACGGCATACGCGGGTGCTCGCCATTTTTGCCCGCCTGGCGGTACGTGATGGCAAACCACAATATCAACAACGCCATTCACCTCGTGTGCGCCGACTGCTGGCTCGGGCCCTAAGACATCCCGTTTTGCAACCGGTCCGGGAATGGTTTGAACGTTATGGATACCCCAATTGACCGTGCCATGGTGTTGGCTGCGGGTTATGGGACGCGGATGCGGCCTTTGACTGATCGTTTGCCCAAACCGCTGGTGCCCATCGCTGGCCGGCCCATGATTGCGCACGCCTTGGAGCATTTGCGGGAGGCCGGCGTGCGTGAGGTGGTGGTCAATGTGTCCCATCTCAAAGAGCCTTTGATTCAATACCTCCGCAGTTACCCTGGCTTGAATTGTCTCATTTCCGAGGAGGAAGAGCCGTTGGAAACTGGTGGTGGATTGCGGCAGGCGCTGCCGCTGCTGGGTAATCGTCCCCTTTTTGTCATCAACGCGGATATTTTGTGGATTGACCGGGGCGAACCGGCCCTGCAACGCCTGGCGCGGCAGTGGGATGATGCGCGCATGGACTGGTTGTTTTTGGTTCAATCCCGCGCCCGTGCCCTGGGTTATGATCGCGGGGAGGATCATTTGTTTGTGACGCCGGCGAATACCATCGGCTGGGAGGCGCAGGATGCGCCTTACATCATCGCCAGCGTATATGTGATGCATCCGCGCGTATTGGCGGGCGTGCCCCCGGGAAAGTTCTCAGCCAAAGTGCTGTGGCGGAAAGCCATGGCGGAAAACCGCTTGTGGTGTTTGCCGCATCAAGGACTTTGGTGCCAGGCCGGCACCATTCCCGACCTGCAGCGCGCGGAGGCGTTATTGGCAAGTTTCGAGTCTCGCGCCGTACCCTCGCCACTTACTCCCCAATGATTTTTACCAGAACCCGCTTGCGGCGGTTGCCGTCGAATTCCCCGTAAAAAATTTGTTCCCACGGGCCGAAATCCAATTTCCCGTTGGTGATGGCCACGACGACCTCCCGGCCCATGATTTGCCGTTTCATGTGGGCATCCGCATTGTCCTCGCCGGTGCGGTTGTGGTGGTATTGTTCGATGGGTGCGTGGGGGGCGAGTTTTTCCAGCCAGACCTCGTAATCATGCAACAAACCGTTTTCCGCGTCATTGATGAACACCGACGCAGTAATGTGCATGGCGTTGACCAGACATAATCCCTCTTTAACTCCGCTTTTGCGTACCAGGTTTTCCACCGTGGGGGTGATATTGACGAATCCGCGCCGGCCCGGCACTTCAAACCAAAGATATTCGGTAAGTGATTTCATGCTGGAATATTCTAGCGTTCCTTGAAACCTGATGTCAGGCAAAATTGCCTGCCACCCCTGCGTTGGGTGGCCTCTTATAGCCGGATAAACGGCCGATTGCCGTGGACATGGAAGGATGCATCCACCATCTTAGGAGCGTGTTGGGTGCAGCAGAACCATTGCGATAATGTGTGCGCGTTACACACAAATTAGAGACTTGCAGGCCATCCTCGCGCTGGTGCAATGCCGGGGCGGTTTGCCGGCCTGGATGCCCCGCTACAACATCGCTCCTCAACAACCGGCCCCCGTCATTGTGCGCACCCAGGAGGCAACCGAGCTTAAACTCATGCGCTGGGGATTGGTGCCGTCCTGGGCTGAGGATGCCAAAATTGGCGCGCAATTGATTAATGCCCGCGCCGAGACCTTGCGGCAAAAGCCCAGTTTCCGGGAGGCCTTTGCACGGCGCCGGTGTCTGGTGCTGGCGGATGGGTTTTATGAATGGGAGACGACCCCCGCAGGCAAGCGTCCGTGGCGGTTTGTTTTGCGGGATGAAGCGCCGTTTTGCTTTGCAGGTTTATGGGCTGTCTGGCAACCGCGACCGGCAGCGCAAACGGAATTGTTCAGCACGGATACTCCCCCCGCCGGGCCTTTGGAAACCTTCACCATCATCACCACCACGGCTAATGACCTGGTGCGGCCAATCCATGACCGCATGCCGGTCATTCTAACCGGCGAAGCTCTCCGCCTTTGGCTCAATCCTGCCAGCCCACCACAGGAATTACAGAAACTGCTGCAACCTTTTCCGGCGGATGCCATGCTACGCCTGCCGGCCTCACGTCGCGTGAATCGTCCGGGCGCGGAAGGGCCGGAGTGTTTGGAGCCGGAGTAGTGCCTGCGGCGCTGCTTGATGCCTCAAAAGCAGCGATATTCCTGAAAGCGTTTTTTTTGGAAAATCTTGGAAATGCCAGCACGACGCCTTAGTATGAAGAACTTGGCCTTGGTGGCCAGGCGAAGGGTATGGCAAAAGAGTTTATAAAAATCGGCGGTGCGCGTGAGCATAACCTGAAAAACCTCACGCTGGAGATACCCCGCGAGCGCCTGGTGGTCATTACTGGCCTGAGCGGCTCGGGCAAGTCATCGCTGGCATTTGACACGCTCTATGCCGAGGGCCAGCGCAAATACGTGGAGTCACTCTCCGCCTACGCCCGGCAATTCCTGGACCAAATGCAGAAGCCGGACGTGGATTACATTGAGGGTCTCTCTCCGGCCATTGCCATTGAGCAACAGAGTTCGGGGGCCAATCCCCGCTCCATCATCGCCACCACCACCGAGATTTACGATTATTTGCGCCTGTTGTTTGCCCATCTGGGCCAGCCGCATTGTCCCGATAGCGGGGTGCCCATGACACCCCAAACGGCCAGTGACATCGTGGACAAAGTCCTGACGCTGCCGCCGCGCACGCGGGTGATGTTGCTGGCGCCGGTGGTGCGCAATGAAAAAGGAGAGTTTCGGGATGTAATCGAGCGGCTGGCGCGCGAGGGGTTTGTCCGCGCGCGAGTGGACGGCCAGATGCATGAGCTGGCGGCCAACACCCGCATCAAGCTGGACCCCAAGGCGCGGCATACAATCGAAGTGGTGGTGGACCGGCTGGTGGTGGATGACAAGATTCGCATCCGTTTGAGCGACTCGGTGGAAACCGCGCTGAAATGGGGTGAAGGCTCGGTCCTGGTGCTGCATCAACCGCCTGAGGCCTCCTCTGGGGAGGCCTGGGCCGAGACACTTCATTCCACCCGGGCCTGCAGCCCGGTCACCGGCCGGAGCTTTGAAAAGGTCACGCCCAAGCATTTTTCGTTCAATGCACCGCAGGGGGCATGTCCGGTCTGCCACGGATTGGGGCAAAAATTGGTGTTCGATCCGGCGCTGGTGGTGCCGGTGCCGGAAAAATCGCTGGAAAACGGCGCCATTCTGCCCTGGCGGCGGGGGGGCAAGCGCATGGTGGTTTATTACAAGGCCATGTTGCGCAGCATCGCCGCTCACTATGGCCAGAGCCTGGAAACCCCGTGGAAGAATCTACCGGAGGATTTCCGGCAGAAGGTGCTGTTTGGCACGGGGGAGGAAGAGATTGAGTTCACCTTCTGGCGCGCCGGCAAGATGAGTAAAATCACCCGCCCCTTTGAAGGGGTATTGCCCAATTTGGAACGGCTTTATCAGGAAAGCGAGAGCGAGTTTACCAAAAACCGGCTCAAAGCCTTCATGAACCCCCAGCCTTGTGATGCCTGCGGCGGCCGCCGGCTGAAGCCGGAGATTTTAGCCGTGACCCTGGGTGACGATGCGCTGGCGGCGCGATTCAAGAAAAGCCCCCCTGCTGGCGAGAAACCTGCCGGCCCCCACATTCCCGGACTTTCCATCATGGACGTTTGTGCGCTTTCCATTGAGGAGGCGGACGCTTTTTTCGCCGCTTTGTCATGGACGGAGTTTCAGAGGCAAATTGCCCAGGATTTGGTGCGGGATATCCGGGCGCGGCTCGGCTTTTTGAAGAATGTGGGGCTTGGCTATCTCACTTTGGACCGGGAAAGCGGGACCTTGAGCGGTGGTGAAGCCCAGCGTATCCGGCTGGCAACGCAAATCGGGGCTGGCCTGGTGGGGGTGCTGTACATCCTGGATGAACCAAGCATTGGTTTGCATCCGCGTGACAATGAGAAGTTATTACAGACGCTTGAGGGGCTGCGCGATCTGGGCAATTCAGTGATCGTGGTGGAGCACGATGAAGATACCATCCGGCGGGCGGATTATATTATAGACCTGGGGCCGGGGGCCGGGGTGCATGGGGGCGAGGTGGTGGCGGCGGGGCGGTTGCCGGAAATCCTAAACAATCCCCGTTCCCTGACGGGCCGATATTTAAGCGGGGACCTCAGCATTGCCGTGCCACGCAAACGAGTGGCGCCAGCCCCCGAGCGCGGCTGGCTGGAAATCCTTGGGGCGCGGGAAAACAATCTCAAGAACATCCATGTCCGCATTCCTTTGGGCACTTTTACCTGTGTCACCGGCGTGAGCGGTTCCGGCAAGAGCACGCTGGTGGATACCATCCTGCGGCGGGCCTTGTTTCGCCAATGGTACGGCTCAAAAGAACAGCCGGGGGCACACACGGCCATCTTGGGGGCGGACAAGTTGAGCAAAATTGTGGTCATTGACCAGACGCCCATTGGCCGCACGCCTCGCAGCAACCCCGCCACTTATACCGGCATTTTTAATCACATCCGCGGGCTGTTTGCGCGTCTGCCGGCCGCCCGGGTGCGGGGGTACGACGCAGGAAGATTCAGTTTTAATGTGCGGGGTGGGCGCTGTGAAAAGTGCCAGGGCGATGGGCTGATTAAAATTGAGATGCATTTTTTGCCTCCGGTCTATGTGACCTGCGAGGCCTGTGGCGGGCGCCGCTACAACCGCGAGACCTTGGAAATCAATTACAAAGGGTTGAACATCGCCGACGTATTGAATCTGACGGTGGACGAAGCCGTCGCCTTCTTCCGGGCGGTTCCGCAGATTTGTGATACCTGCCAAACTTTGGCGGAAGTCGGCTTGGGATACCTGAAACTGGGCCAGTCCGCCACCACCTTGAGCGGTGGGGAGGCCCAGCGGCTCAAACTGGCCGCAGAATTAAGCCGCAAACAAAGCGGCCATTCACTGTATATTCTTGATGAGCCGACCACGGGTTTGCATTTCCATGACGTTGCCAAATTATTGGAGGTGCTCTTCAAACTGCGTGCCCCGGGCAACACGTTGGTCGTCATTGAGCACAACCTGGATGTCATCAAGACGGCCGACTGGGTGATTGACCTTGGTCCCGAAGGCGGCGAGGCCGGCGGCTATTTGGTGGCGGCGGGCACGCCAGAACAGGTGGCCGCCACTCCCGGCAGTTATACCGGCCGTTTTTTGAGTCGCGTTCTGGGGTTGGCCGAGGCAAAATGCCCTGTGGCATGAGGGTTGCGTTGTCCATGCGTCTGCGCGGGTGGCCACTCCTGGCTGCGGCTTTAATATTCCTGGGGGTGGGCATGGTAACGCCATTATGGGGGGCGGCCAGTGCGGCTGAACGCCGCGCCTTGAACACAGCCCAGATTCTCTTTAATGACGGCTCCTATGACCTGGCGGAGCGGGAGCTGGCCGAATTTGTTCGGCGTTATCCCAATTCGTCCCGCCTGCCCGAGGCAGTGTTGTTACAGGCCCAGGCGCGCTTCAAACTGAAGAACCTTAACGGCGCCATTGAGTTGTTGCAGAATTATTTTCCTCAGGCCGGGACGCTGGCCGATGAATACCGGTTTTGGATTGCAGAAGCACGCTACGAAGCACGGCAGTTTGGAGCAGCGGCCGCCGATTATGCCCAACTGCTGCGGGATTTTCCCAAGTCCCGCCGCCGTTTGGAGGCCATTTACGGAGAAGCCTTATGCCGTTTCCAGTTGCAGGAATGGAATCGGGTCAAAGAACTCCTGGGCCAGCCGGATGGCGATTTTCAGCGATTGACGGCGGCACGTTTGGAGGATGCACAGGTAGTGCGCGCCTACCTTTTGTTGGGGGAAACTCTGTGGCACACGAAAGAGTATCGGGCCGGGGAAGTCGCCTTGTTAAAGTTGAATGCCGACCGCCTACCGCCGGAATTGGCATGGGAGCATCATTACTTGCTGTGCCGCCTGCAGATGGCCGACCAGCGGCTCACCAATGCCTTGGCCACGTCCCTCAAACTCATGCAATACGCGCGCGCGGGAAATATCAAACAGCGCCTGGCGGACACCATCGCTTTGCAAGCCGCGCTTTATGAGCAACTTCAGCAATGGGATGCGGCAGTGCGGGTGTATGAGAGCAATTTATCCGAGGTGGCCAGCCCCACGCAGCGGCGGCAGGCGCTTTTGAAGGTGATTGAATTAACGCTGGCCCAGAATCAGGTGGCTGCGGCGTTACAGAAATTGGAGGCCTTCGTGGCCAATCATCCCAACGATCCAGCCCAGGATTTGGCGCAATTCACCTTGGGCGAGCTTAAATTACGCCTGCACGTGGAGCGAGTTTCCGCTCCCGCAGTTCCTCCTGCGTCGGCGTCAGAAACCAACCTTTTACAGGCGGCGCTGGGGCATTTTAACCGGGTCATTACGGATTTCCCCCAAAGCCCTTACCTGCCCAAGGCTTTGCTCCTGCGCGGTTGGTGTCAGTGGCTGGAAGGCAGCTATGTGACCAGCCAAAGTTCCTTCCGCCAGGCTGCCGAGCGCCTGCCGGCTGGGCCGGATCAGGCGGTGGCTCAATTCAAGCTGGGTGATACTTACCTTTATCAAAAGGATTATTCCAATGCTCTCGCGCAGTTTCAAATGGTGCTGAGTAATTATGCCGGTGTGGCTGAAATCCGTGGCCAGCTTCTGGATCAGGCCCTCTATCAGATATTGCGCGCGTGCATCGCATTGGGTGACCTGGCAGGCGCCGAATCGGCGTTTCGCAAACTGGTGGAGTGGTTTCCCGAAAGTTATTACAGTGACCGCAGCATGTTGCTGCTGGGCCAGGCGCTAAATCGGGTCAATCAACCGGCGCGAGCGCGCGAGGTGTTTGCCCAACTGGCACAGCGGTTTCCTGATTCGCCTCTGGCTCTGGAAGCTCGCCTGGCCATGGCTCGCAGCTATGCCCAGGAAAGCCGGTGGGAGGAAGCCTTGGAACATTACAATGCGTGGGCGGCGGATGCCGCCGCCCGCCGCAAGGTGCCCGCTGCTGAATTTGACCGGGCTTGGGTGCACTTTCGAGCCGGGCGCGAAACCAATGCCCTGGAATTGTTTTCCCGTTTCGCCCAAGATTTCCAGGAACACCCCTTGGCTCCGCGCGCCGTATTTTGGATTGCCAATTATTATTTCCGCCACAATGACCTGACCAATGCCGAAACACATTATCAACGGCTGTTTCAAACCACCAATTGGCCGCGTTCCGAACTGACCTACCAGGCGCAACTGATGGCAGGACGGGCGGCCCTGGCCCGGCAGAGCGTGCGGGATGCCACCAATTATTTCCTCATGTTGATCAACGACACCAATACCCCCACGCCCTTGTTGTTATCTGCCTACTTCGCGTATGGGGATACCATGGTGGACCTTCCGGTCTTTGGGGCTACCAATGTTTATGAGCAATTTGCCAACGCCATCACCATCCTGAGTAAAATCCCGCAAACCGACCCCACCAGCCCGCTGGTGCCGGCGGCTTGGGGCCGCATCGGAGATTGTTATTTTCAATTGGCGGCTCAGGACCCCAAATTCTACGACAGCGCCGCGGAGTATTATCAACTGGCCATGACCAATACCGCTGAAGTCTCCGTACGGAGCCAGGCCGAGGTGGGCTTGGGGATGGTGCGGGAAAAACAGGCCGCCTTGCAACCCGCCCAGCGGGAGGCTCTCCTCGCCGAAGCATTTGAGCACTACCGCAATGTGCTTTACGGACGCAACTTGAACGAGGACGAGACGGCCGACCCATTCTGGCTGCGGCGGGCGGGTTTGGCAGCGGCGGCCTTGAAAGAAAATCAACGGGAATTTGCCGCGGCCCAGGCCATTTACCAAAGGCTGAAAAATCTTTTGCCCGTTTTAGCCGAATATTGCGACCGCCGTATCGAGCGGCTGCGCGAGCTGTCCGCCACCCCTTGAGGCCGGAAGGCGCGCCCTGGCACTTGCCGTACATCACCCAGCACCGGCCGCCTATTCGACATTCATGGCCTGCTCCCGGAACTTCTCCAATTCGGTTTTCAGCAGTACCACCTCGCGGGAAATCTGGGCATCATTAGCTTTGGAGCCAATGGTGTTGATTTCCCGGTTCATTTCCTGTGCCAGAAAGTCCAGCAGGCGGCCCACCGGCTCGTTGGATTGACGGGCATCCTCGAATTGCTGGAAATGGCTTTCCAGGCGCGCCAGCTCTTCGCTGATGTCCGAACGATCCGCAAACAGGACGATTTCCTTCAACAACCGCTCGTCGTCTGCCGGGGGGCTGGGCAGGCCGGCGGCTTGCAGGCGCTCCCGCAGTTGTTCTAGATAACGCCGTTGCACCTGAGGCGCACGGCGCCGGATGCGCGCGGTGCTTCGGCGCATAATTTGAATACGCCGTGCCAGGTCCTTTTCCAGGTGGACTCCCTCGCGCTGACGTGTTCGCAGAAGTGCCGCCAGGGCTTGCCGCAACGCGTGATGCAATGCCGGCCAGAAGGATTCTGCCTCGGGTGCTGCCATGCGAGAGTCCAGCACGCCGGGAGCCTGGATTAACATCTCCAGCGTTACTGAACCGGCCAGTTTCAACTCGCGGGCCAGGTGTTGAAATTCCTTCAGGTAGGCGCGGGCCAGTTCATGATTCAAACGGGGAGAGCCGCCGCCGTTGTCACCGGCCAGTTCCAAGGTTACGCGCACGGTGACCTTGCCGCGAGAAAGGGATTGGGCCACCAAGTCGCGCACCTGCGCTTCCAGGACCTCCAAATCACGCGGCAGGGAAACGGTCAGGTCGAGCTGCTTGCGGTTGACCGAACTGATTTCGACGCCGACTTTGTAACCGTCACGGGCACATTCTGCATGCCCATAACCCGTCATGGACTTCATAAGCCGCGACTATGAGAAGGAAGCGAGTTTGCCGCAAATCAATTTTACTGGCCAAAACCTTCCGGAATGGCAGGCGCCCGTGGGGAGACAAAACATAAAGTGGCCAAAATCAGTTATCCGCGTTATTTTTCCTGTAACCCTGTCCTCCAAAGACCTCAGGAAGAGGTCAGAATGACAACTCAAAATGCAGGACCGAAAAGGTGCCCCCAGTGTGGAGCAGAAGTACCAGCCGAAGCCCCGGAGGGATTGTGCCCGCGGTGCGTCATGGCCAATGCCGCAGCACCCACGGGCGGCGAAGGGTTAAGTCCTACCGCCACGTCCGAAATCCCCTCGCTGCAACGCATTGCAGCAGCTTTTCCACAATTGGAGGTCGTGGAGTTAATTGGCCGGGGAGGCATGGGATTTGTGTTCAAAGCGCGCCAGCCCCACCTGGATAGGTGGGTGGCGTTAAAATTGCTGCCCGACAAGCTGGCGCGCGATCCGCATTTCGCCGAGCGTTTCAATCGGGAGGGGCGGGTGTTGGCCAAATTAAACCATCCCAACATCGTCAGTGTGTATGACTTCGGGAAAACTGATGAGTTTTATTTTCTGCTGATGGAATATGTGGACGGGGTCAACCTGCGCCAGGCCATGCAGGCAGGCAGGTTTTCTCCCAGCGAGGCCCTGGCCATTGTGCCCAAAATCTGCGAGGCCCTGCAATACGCCCATGAACAAGGCGTGTTGCATCGGGACATCAAACCCGAAAATATTCTGCTCGATGCAAAAGGGCGGGTGAAAATCGCCGACTTCGGCATTGCCAAGCTGGTGGGGGAGGAGCGGCCCGAAGTGACGTTGACCGGGACGGGCGCCACCCTGGGGACACCGCATTACATGGCGCCGGAGCAGTTGGAATCGCCCAACCGGGTGGACCATCGCGCGGACATTTACTCCCTGGGCGTGGTGTTTTACGAAATGTTGACGGGAGAACTGCCCATTGGTCGTTTCGAGCCGCCTTCTGCCCGCACGCCGGTGAGCCCATCGGTGGATGACGTGGTCTTTCGTGCATTGGAAAAGGACCGGGAGAAACGGTATCAAAGTGCGAAGGCTGTCAAAAGTGAGGTGGAACATCTTACGCACAGTGGAGCGGCGGTTGGCGCCCAGACGGTGTGGCCGAGACTGCTCAAAGAAACGCGCTGCCACTTCGGCACCTTGGAAAATGCCTGCACCATGGCCGGACGCCTGGTTTCCGTTTTCCTGGGGACGGGCAGTTTGAAACTGTATCCCGATTGCCTGATATGCGTTCAGGGGAAAAAGCAACTCAGTATTCCGGCCGCGAATATCCGGGGCTTGGGGCTTGGTCGGTATCCCTCCTGGGTCAAGGGCGGTGGGATGGATTTCCTGGCGGTAACCTATTTTACCGGTAATCATTTGCGCACATTGTTATTTACCTTGAGTCCTTCTTCTGCGGCAACTGCCGGGGATTGCAATCAAATCACTCGGGAGTGGCGCGAGGCAGTGGGCGAAATTGTGCGCCGGGCGACGGGTTCGTTGCCCCCGGAAATACCCGCGCGCGAGCTGCAGATGCCGGCTTCGCGCTTTGCGCCCCGGCATGTCTATTTCTTTTTGGTTTTAGGGGTGTGCTCGATTTTGCCCATCATTTTTGCTTCCGCTCTTAAAGGGCGTCCGCCGGGGGGGTATATAGAAGACCTGCTTCCCTATCTCCTGGCGCTGCTGCCGGGCCTTTGGGTGGGCGGATGGTTGTTTTGGCGCAGACGCAAGGAACGTCGCGCCATCTTCTTTCAATCTTCGATTGCGCCGATGGTTGGTCCCGGCGGCACAGTCGTATCCTCGTCGCCCAAGTATTCCATGAAGGCCATCATCAGTGCGGCATTGACTGGTCTGGCGTGGGTGCTGGTGAGCGTGCCTTTGATTTTGGTCTTGGCTGGTGGGGGCGGTTTAGGGCTTATGGAATTGCTTGTATTTGGCGGGCCGGCATGCCTGGCTGGGATGGCGGGGACCATTTTAGGATGGGTGGCCCTGAGTGATATTCGCAGCGGTGGCGGAAGGTTGAGGGGGGTGCCGCTGGCGGTCTATGGGGCTTTGGGTTGTCCCTTGATGTTATTGGCCGTCATTGCCGTAGCCTTTCCATTTACCAATATCGTGGTCGGGCAGCCTTCCCTTGCCCTGAAGATGCTGGCGTGGCTGTTGCCCGCAGGCACCCTGACTTTTGCTCTATGGGCGGTCTATGCCACCAGCCGTTGGGCCGCCAACGCGCCGCCCAAGCAACGGCGGGGAGTGCTAAAATGGATTTTTGCGGTTTTTCTGGTCATTGGGTTGGCTGTGTTCACCCCCTTTTCTTTTTATCTTTTTCTCCGGTCTCCGCGTATGAGTCAAGTGCCTTCCCCGCTGCAAAGAGGAGACCCATTGCCTGAAGGAATGGTAAAGCTGGCGGCCTTGTCCACCCATCCCACTGACGGTAACTGGTGGCAGCCGGATGGCTCTCCGGTGGACACAGCACCGGCTGTGCAAATGAAAGGCGAACAGAGTCAACGCAGCCTTTCTCCTGACGAACGCACCGTGCAAATGGTGCTGGAATTGCATGGGTTCGAGCCGGGAGATGCCGGACCTCGTCTATTGTTGCCCGATGCTCGTGGTTGGAGTGGGCAGACCGTTAATAATCCATCGGATACGGCAGGCTCGATGTTTTACCTCCTGAACGCGGCGTTTCCGGTGGACAGGAAAACTACGACGATTTACGCCGGCATGGCCAGGGGGCCTTGGCGCACCTTAGCCCAGGATTCTTCTGCGGCCTCCTCTTCCTATTCGGTGTATTTAGACGCAATACCGTGGAAAATTGCTTTTCATGGCACTGTGGAGGACAAAGGCGGCCACCTTTTGTTACAAGCCAGCTACGAATGTCCCAGGCGGGATTTGTTCCAAATACAAATTACCGCCACGCTGTCCGATGGCACCAAGGAAGTGGGGCGTTTGTTACGGGAGTCCAACAGGCACCTTCAGGTAACTTTTCGCCAACGCCCCCTTGGCGACATCCGAAACTTCAATTTTGAAGTGCGTCCTTATCAGTGGACGGAGTTCAAAAACGTTCATTTGCACCCGACCACCCGCAGAGATCAGGAAAACAACCAGCGTTCGGGGATGGGAGAAGTCCACCTCAAAGTGCCCAAAGGCCAGGCGGCCACGGTGATTTTAATCCTGGGAACCAATTCGGCGCCTGAATTGGGTGGATTTATCGTCGCTCCGGATGACGAGCATGTCTCGGCTAAACTGCAACTGGAACTGGCGGAAGACGCCAAGACCGCCGGAGGCAATCCCCAGTATGCCTTGAAAATCAGCACATCGGACGGTCGAGAAGTGGTGGCGGGCCATGCCCGGTTAGGTGACCTCCAGTTTCAGCCCGGCAATCCTCCACCTTTACGCGTACCCTTGCCTCAGCCAGCTCAGGATTATGTGGAAATACCTTGGCGGCAAACCCGCATCGGCAACAAGTTGGAAACTTTGTTTCTCCGCGTGGGTTACGCGCATCGTTTTCGTCACCTGGTTATGGGTCAATCCCCGCTCATTGGCGGCGGGACAAACTGGCAGGAATCATTGGAACTGCTTCAGGCAGCCGCCACCAGTCAACCCGCCACGCCAGGCGAAGCCACCCTGGCAGCGCGTTTCACCATTACGGAAATCGGTATTTCCCAAGTGGAGAGCGCGCATTGGTTGAAGATTGACTACGTGGCAAATCTGGACACGAACTGGGTGGTCATTTTTAGGGCACAAGCCGATGGATTTGCAACTGAAACACGCCGTGTTCATTTGCGCGAGGGGGTGGCAGGGCTGGTGGCGGTGCGCCACGAACGAGCGCTGATTCGCCTGCCAGTCAATCTATCTGCTCCCCAAGCGGCTGAGCTGGCCCAGAGCCTTGCCGTGTCCCTGGTGGCACAGCCTCTGGAGGTGCGACCGGGCAAGGAACTCCCCATCTTCAGAGTGCCGGTGGGAGACGCGGGCATGCTGTTGGAGGCGGCGGTGGGCGCCGTGCCGGTCACGCAAGTGCCTTTGACCAGTTTAACCTTTACGGACGTGGTTCTTTGGCAGGAAGGCCAGCGGTTCTGCCTGGGGTTTGATTACCGGCTTAATACCAACAGTGCCCAGGAGGTTTTCCGCCTGCAAAGTCCGGTGCGGGATGCTTGGGTCAGCTCTGCCAGCACCCGGTTTGAGCGCAAAGAAGGGGGCGGGGGTCTCCCGCTCGTCACATATCGCGCCACTGTCGGACTGCCTGCCATGATGGACGAGAAAGTGGCGCGGCAATTACTGCAAACCAATCGCACGTTATGGGTGGGGCGTACCTTGACCTTGCGCGCCGGCGAGCGGCGGGACCTTTTTTCGTGGGCCATGACAAATCAAAAGCCGATACAGGTGACGGTCGAAAGCCGTTTGCCCGACGTTAACAGCACGCGGTGAATCCCTCGCATTGTTCACACGGTCACGAGTTTGGTCCGACGCGCTGGACGCTGGTTCTGCGCAGTCAGGGAGCCACGCCCGAGGCGCGTGCCGCCCTGAATGAACTGTGCGCGGCCTATTATCAACCGGTGGTGCGCTTTTTACAACGGGAAGGCCATGAAGAAGACGTCGCGCGTGAATTGGCTCATGAATTCTTTGCCCGGCTGCTGCAAGGGGGACAAATGAATAGTGCCGATCCAGCCAAGGGTCGTTTTCGTTCTTATTTATTGGGCGCTTTGAAGCATTTTCTGACTGACCGGCGTAGAAAAGAGGCCCGGATAAAACGCGGGGGAGCAGCAGATATCCAATCTCTGGACGCATCTTCAGATTCTCTTGCCACCTTGCACGACATGGCGGCCGAGGCCGTCTCTTTACCTGTGCTGGACACTTGGTTTGACCGGCAGTGGGCCCTGACGGTCATGGCCCGTGCCCTGACGGCTTTGGAAAGGCAAATGACAGCAGAAGGGCGCGCGGACCATTATGCGGTGCTGAAACCCTGGCTGGCGGGGGAAGCGGCCACCTTGGACGCCAAGGCCGCGGCCGAACGTTTGCAGTTAAGCGAAAGCGCCTTCAAAGTGGCTGTGCATCGGCTGCGCAAACGTTTTCGACACGCTGTGAAGACGGAGATTGCTCAAACGTTGAGTGAAGGAGCTGATTTGCAGGAGGAACTCCGTTACTTGATTGAAGTACTGGCTGCCTCTCAGCGTTAAAATAACCGGATTGGCCTTATCGAGCCAGGGCCACCAGGTAACGCTGCAACCGCATGGCTTCTTCGGATTGGTGGTTTTGCTGGTAAATTTGGTGCAAGTTGGAGCACATCCGCATAAGCATGCGCCGCGGGGAAACCGGGGTTAAAAATTCATCATACAGGCCGTGATGATGTGTGTGCAAATATTTCACACAATCCGATTTGGTCAGCAACCGTCCGCCATTGAAAGGATCAATGTAAATCTCTTCTGTGGCCGACTGGTAACGGCAAATGAAATGCCCCGGCAGACCGATGCCGGCCACCGGCATTTTCAACCGCCGGGCAATGAGCAAATACACCGTGCACAGACCAATGGGGTTGCCCATCCGGCGGTCAATCACCCGGTTTAAGTAACTGTTGTCCGGATGGTAATAATCCTCCTCGTTGCCGTGAAACTGCTCCTCCACGAACAAAAAGTCGTTCATCACGCCGAGCATTTGCGCGGCATGGGTGCTGTGCCGGAAGCGACTCCGCAATTCCTGAGCAAAATAGTCCAGCAACGCCCGGTAGCCTTCGACTTGAATGTCGGCATACTGGGTGCGCGCGAGCAGCCACGCCCCTTCTTCCAAATCAAAATCGTCGCCCTGCCGGAGGCAGAAGGCGAGAAATTCATTGTCCGCATCCTGTCGGGCAAAATGGATGACAATGCTTTTGGCACGCTGGCGCAGCAGCGGATCGGGGCTGGCCAGGTGCGGGCGCAGCCAATCGGCGGCCTCATGCCCGTAAGCCAGCAGCTTTTGCCGCACGGACTGGTAAATGGCAGGGTCGTCGTCCGCCAACAGGCTGATCAACGCCTCGCGTTGGGCGGCAGACAACTTGGGCAGCATGGCGCCGGACGTCGGTTTCATGTCGGCTAATGCAACAGGACTGCAAAACAATTGATGCTTATTGCGGCAAAATATTCAATCAAAATTACGCCGGATGGCGCCCGGCGGCCAACGCTGCGTAATTGCACTTGCGCAGGCGGCATAAAGCCGTTGGAATAGGGGGGCATTGGGCACGCATCTATGCCGTACCACCCCAAACATTATTGCGGCGTATTCGGCGTTTTTGGACATCCGAACGCCGCGGAATTAACCTACTATGGATTGTATGCCCTGCAGCATCGCGGGCAGGAGAGCGCAGGCATTGTCACCTGCGATGAAAACCACCAGTTTCATGTGCACCGGGGAATGGGACTGGTCTCGCAGGTGTTTGGCGCCGATGTGTTGCGGCACCTGACGGGGCACGCGGCCATTGGGCACACACGATATTCCACCACTGGTTCCTCTCACCTGCGCAATGCGCAGCCGCTGACGGTGGATTGCGCCCGGGGCCAGATTGGCATTGCCCATAACGGCAATCTCACCAATGCCGCCATTTTGCGCGAGCAACTGGAGGGGCACGGCTCCATTTTCCAAACCACGGTGGACAGCGAAATCATCCTCCACCTGCTGGCCCAGCCTTCGCTGGGGGGGGCGGAAAACAACCTCATTCAAACGGTGCGACGCATCGAGGGGGCCTTCTCACTGGTCATCCTGACTGAAAATGAATTGATTGGCGTGCGTGACCCCCATGGGTTCCGTCCGCTGGCCCTTGGGACCCTGGACGGCGCTTATGTCCTTTCCAGTGAGACGTGCGCGTTTGATTTAATTCATGCCCGCTACTTGCGAGACGTGGAGCCGGGAGAAATCGTGGTCATCAGCCGGGCGGGGCTGAAAAGCATTCAGGCCTTTCCGGAACACCAGCGCGAGGCTTTCTGCATTTTCGAGTATGTTTATTTTGCGCGGCCGGACAGCCACATTGCGGGTCGCAATGTTTACAAAGTCCGCGTGGAAATGGGCCGCCAACTGGCGCGCGAACACCGCATCGAGGCCGATGTCGTGGTGCCGGTGCCGGACAGCGGCAATTGCGCCGCGCTGGGGTATTCCCTGGAGAGTGGCATTCCGTTTGAAATGGCCTTTGTGCGCAATCACTACATTGGCCGCAGCTTTTTGCAACCCACCCAGTTAATCCGCGACATGAACGTGAGGGTTAAATTGAATCTCATCCCCGACCTCGTGCGCGACAAACGGGTGATTATCGTGGATGATTCGATTGTGCGAGGCACGACCTGCCGCACCCGGGTGCATAATCTGAAAGAGGCCGGCGCGCGCGAAGTGCATGTGCTGGTCAGTTGCCCGCCGCACATGCATCCGTGTGTCTATGGCATTGATTTTCCCGACCGCAGCAAGCTCATGGCGGCCAATTGTTCGCAAGACGAAATCCGCCGCTACCTCAATGCGGATTCTCTGCATTACCTTTCCCAGGCAGGGATGGTGGCCGCCACTGGACGCCCCGCCTCCTGTTTCTGCATGGCCTGTTACGACGGGCGTTACCCCGTTCCCTATGATCCGGCTTTGGACAAGAACATCATGGAGCGGCGCCGGGCACGGCTGACTTCCGTGAGTGAGGCGCTGGAGCGGGAACAACGCCAGATACGCCTCATCTAGGGTGGGAAACGTTTGTATGCGAGTGGTTTGCCGGGTGGGCAGCACGTCGTCAAATCCATAAGAAACGCTTAAAACAAAGTTACAATTATATATTAGGCTAATACTTTGTGTGTTCAATAAATAATTGTTCGACAAACTTTTGGTAGATTTCCATACATTAGTCCGTCTTACAATATGTTGTGGACCTTGAACCAGCCGCTCTCTGCCGCCCTCACCCTGCGGATGGGGCGGGGCTATGCCTCCACAACCCCCGCGGCAGCGGTGGGCGGCTGGCCGGCGCCGGGATTCATTGCCCCGGCGGCGGATGGTCAAACCCTCAACCCCTAACCAAACTTATGGGACTCATCCAAGAAACCCTCGAAATTGTGCGCCGGCGCAATCCCAATGAGCCGGAATTCTTGCAGGCGGTGACCGAAGTGCTCGAATCCATCGAGCCGGCAATTCAACGCCACAAGAAGTATCGCGACGGCAAAATCCTGGAGCGGATTGTCGAGCCGGAGCGGCAGGTCATCTTCCGTGTGCCCTGGCTGGACGATAAAGGCCAGGTACAGGTGAACCGCGGTTTCCGCATTCAGTTCAACAGCGCTCTCGGCCCCTATAAAGGCGGCCTGCGCTTCCACCCCACTGTTTGCGCCAGCATTTTGAAGTTCCTGGCCTTTGAGCAAATCTTCAAGAATTCCCTCACCACCCTGCCCATGGGCGGGGGCAAGGGCGGTTCGGATTTTGACCCCAAAGGCAAGTCGGACAATGAAGTCATGCGCTTCTGCCAGTCTTTCATGACCGAGCTGTATCGGCACATTGGCGACGATGTGGACGTGCCGGCGGGCGACATTGGCGTGGGTGGCCGCGAAGTGGGCTTCCTGTTTGGCCAATACAAGCGCCTGACCAAACAGTTTAACGGCGTGCTGACAGGCAAGGGTCTGAACTGGGGCGGCTCGCTAATTCGTCCTGAGGCAACGGGCTATGGTGCGGTGTATTTCGCCCAGGAGATGCTCAAGACCCGCGGTCTGTCCTTTGAAGGCAAGGTGTGCACCGTCAGCGGCTCGGGCAACGTGGCCCAGTACACCGTGGAGAAACTCAATCAGCTCGGCGCCAAGGTGGTGACCCTGTCTGACTCCAACGGCTACATTTACGATAAAGACGGCATTGATGATGAAAAACTGGCCTGGGTTATGGACCTCAAGAACGTCCGCCGCGGCCGCATCAAGGAATACGCCGACAAATTTGGCGCCAAGTACGTGGACGGCCGCCGTCCGTGGGAAGTGCCGTGCGATTGCGCGTTCCCCAGCGCCACTCAGAACGAAATCAGCGGCGAGGATGCCCGTACGCTTGTCAACAACGGCTGCTTCCTGGTGGCCGAAGGCGCGAACATGCCGACGGATCCCGAAGGCGTCGAGGTGTTCCTGGCGAAGAAGATTCTTTACGGGCCGGGCAAGGCCGCCAATGCCGGCGGCGTGGCAACCTCAGGCCTCGAAATGTCGCAGAACTCCATGCGCATGAGCTGGAGTCGCGAGGAAGTGGACCAGAAGTTGCACCGTATTATGGTCACCATTCACAAGAATGTCAGCGAAACCGCCGCCGAATACGGCCAGCCGGGCAATTATGTGGTCGGCGCCAATATCGCCGGTTTCGTCAAGGTGGCCGATGCCATGCTGGATCAGGGGTTGGTGTAAGCCGGCTCTTGGGACAGACCTTGCCTAATTACGCAAAGGCGGCTGGAGAATCCAGCCGCCTTTTTCTTGAGAGGCTTGCGGAATTCAGGATAACGGATAACTTTTGGCCGTGCGAAAAGTCGCCGCCATAAGCTCTTTGTCGCTTGTGGGACTGGCCGCCATGTTGACGGCGCAGCCTGCCTCGGACAAAGACGTGCAAGCCGCCATGGAAGCGGCACAAGCCCGCCTGGCTGAGCTGCGCCGCACCTGCAAGGAAGCCCATCCGGCAGTGCAGGCCGAATTGCGGCGTCTGGCGGAATTGGAACGCCGGCGCCAGATGACATCAAGCCCCGCTGCCGAGCTGGTGTTGGCGCGCGAGAAACTGGCGGAGCTGCGCCGCACCTGCAAAGAAGCGCACCCTGCGGTTCAGGCGCAAATCGCCCTTGTTGCAGAATTGGAGCGGAAGGTGAACGCACCTCAGTAAGCCTTTTTGCCCCGCTCAAGGTTTAATCAAGTTCTCGTTGAGAATCCGGATAAGCTCTCCCGGACTGTTGAGGCTGCCGGACACGGCCTTGTTGCCCAACACCAATTGTGGCATGGCGCCGGTGCCCAAGATGAGCGCATTCGTGTGATAAAGGGAGATGCTGGTGCGCAGGCGTTCCTCAATCCATGGGTCGGCCAGTGCCCGTCCTAGAGCATCTGCTCCTACCAGGTTGGCGGCATAATCACTGGCCTCACTGACCGGTGGCGGCACTGGTCGTGAGAACATGAAGTCGTCGAATTGCCGGAAGCGCTCCCGGTTGGCGCGCCAGACAGCCAACCCTAGCCGGGCGTACACGCAGGCATTGCTGGCCGTGGGGTGAGTACGGCGCACCAAGGGGTTGCAGGTGCTGTCCAACGGCATGGGCAGGCTGATGATGGCCAGGCGGTTGCTGAAATATTGCAGGGCAGTTTGCAGGTGAGCGTGCATGATGTGGCAATGGTGGCAGGTGTAATCAAACAGGCTCACGATGACAAAGGGAGCATCGGCCGAGCCAAACAATGGCACTTCATCCAGATTGAACCGGAATGCGCCTTGATGGGTGGTGATGATACGACCTTTGCGAGGTATGGCGCTCACCGAGTTCACGTTGCTTGGAGGAAGCGACGGCGGGGGCGGCGGGGGTGTGGCAACTGCCAGATTGCCGGTGGGTACGGTTGGCGCCGTGATGGCTTGCGCTGTCGGCGCAGCGGTGGCGGCATTGGTTTGGGGCAAGGGGGGCGGTGCGTTGGAGGTGGAAACATGTGCGACGGCCTCCGCTCCCAGAGATTTGATGACATGCCCGGATTTCTTGAAAGCCAGTTGGCCGCCTACAAGGAGGCATACACCTGCAAGCCCGGCCGCCAGGCCACAGCGGGCAAGCGATGGCGCCAGGTACACCAGCTTTTGCTTTTTATGAGGCGATTTAGGCTCGGCTTGGATTGGAGCGAAACGAAGCACCCAGATTGCAGCGGCCACCGCCGAGCCGTGCGCGGCCAGGCAGAAAGGGCAAAGGCCATCAATGACGAAAAGCATCAACCCCACAAACCAAGTGGCGGCGCCGACCACCAGCACGGAAACCACCAGGAGTGCGGCCCAAAGCCGCTGCTTTTCTTCGGTGTTGTGTCGGGGGTAAAGCGTCAGCAAGGTGAACAAAGTGCCATAGGCCAGAAAGGCGGGAGCGCTGACCGGAATTCCCAGCCAGTAAGCCCATCGACTGCGCAACACGCGGTCACAACCCGAATCCGGCCCGCATCCCGCCACGGCGCCACCGCTCAGTGAAACGTAGAGCAGATACAGCGCACTGGCCATTGCCACTGCCAGGAGTCCCCGGATGGCGGTGCGATGCCACGAAGTCGCAAAAGCATCCGATTCCACGGACGGGGCCGGGGACTGCCCGCCACTTGATTTTGCAGCCTTTTTCGGTCGCATAAGGGACAACGCCACCAAGCCTACACAGCAAGTCCACAGGCGAAAACTCCAAAGTGACCCTGCGAAAATGCTGAAAGAGCGTTAGACCAACGAACGCGGCAGCGCCACGGCCTGCTTGAGACGGCGCAGATACTCCTCGCGGCTTATTTCCACCGCTCCCAGGCGGGCGGTGATGGGGGTGACCATCTGGATGTCAAACAAGGCAAACTGGCGTTCACGCAAACGCTGGACCAAATGATACAAGGCGACCTTGGAGGCGTCATCCACGCGATGAAACATGGATTCCCCTGCAAAAAACCCCCCTATGGCCACCCCGTAGATGCCACCGGCCAGTTCTCCTTGATACCAGCACTCGAGACTGTGCGCATGACCGGCCTCGTGCAGCCGCGTGTAGGCTTCAATGAACTCCGCAGTGATCCAGCGCCCCGGCTCATGGGGCCGGGCGCAGCCTTCAATCACCTGGCGAAAAGCCTGGTTGAAAGTGATGGTGAATCGTCCTTGGCGGATGACTTTGGCGAGGCTGCGCGGCACATGAAACTGGTCCAGCTCAAAAAAGGCCCGCGGGTCAGGGGACCACCAGGTGATGGGGTCGGCGGTCCACGGGAAAATCCCGCTGCGATAGGCCAGCAAGAGGCGGGGTAGGGAGAAGTCCCCCCCAATGGCCACCAGTCCGTCCAACGTTCCCCGCAAGGCCCGCCGGGGATCAGGGAACCATAAGCGCTCGTCCAGTTGTGCCAACCCCGACCGCATCCAGCGCATAACTAGTATCCCAACTGTTCCAGCAACTCAATCAGGTTCCATTCCAGCGAACCGGCCAGTTCCATGGTCCAGAACTTCTCCAACTGGCTGGCGCTGGCCTTGCTCAGGACCTCCGGATTGCCCAAATCTGGGCAGTCCAGCGCATGCCACAGCCCCACCCGCACATCATTCAATACCTGCAGCAATCGCTCCATCTCCTGGGGCTTGAGGAGGAGATGGTAGCCACGTCCCATTTTTTTCAGATGCTGCCCGGCCTGCAAAAAGGTTTGTTTGAAGCGCAGGTTTTCCGCTTTTTGCTCCGCCAGCGATTGACGCAGCAGCTCCCGCGCGGCCTCGGCGATCTTGGGATCCTGGGAATGGGTCAACGTCTGATAGTCTTCCTTCAGCACGGGGTAGTGTTCCACCACGAGCATCAACGCCGCATGCTCTTTGGGATGAAGCCAGAATATCACCTCATCCTCGCCTTTTTTAACCAGTTTCATGCCTCAACCTCAATGTGCCGCAAAGGCACATGAGTGGCAATGCGGAAACCGCAGAACGCAGGTCAAGCGCAGTGTTCCTGGACAGGCGGCGATAATGCTCTCCCAGCAGTTTTAATCGGTCTTGGGCTTGAGTTGCGGAAATAAAATCACATCCCGAATGCTTTCCTGCCCCAGCAACATCATGCACAAGCGGTCAATCCCCATGCCCATGCCTCCCGCGGGCGGCATGCCGTGCTCCAGTGCCACCAGGAAGTCCTCATCCAGTTTCTGTTGCTCGCCGCCGGCCTGATGCTCCAGCCGCTCGCGCTGTTCCAGCGGGTCATTCTGTTCCGTGTAGGCCGGCGCGATTTCCTGGCCGTTGATGCACAGTTCAAACACCTCCACGCAATCCCGGTCCTCCGGCGATAATTTGGCCAGCGGCACCAGCTCTTTGAGCAGGTGAGTGACAAACGTCGGCTGGATGAGCGTCGGCTCAATTAATTTTTCAAACACCGCGCCCGTCACCTCAAAATCCTCGTAATCCGGCCCGATCTCCGCCCCCAACGCCTGCGCCCGCTCCCGCCGCTGCGCCGGGGTGATTTGGAACCAGTCCGGCCCGGCTTTCTCGCAGATCAAATCCTTGTATTTCACCCGGCGCCATGGCGGGGTCAGATCAATTGTCCGGATTACTTTGCCTTCGGCGTCACGATGTTCGATGCGCAGCGTCCCCAGCACCTTCTGCGCGACATGGCAAATCATGGACTGGGTCAGCTCCATCATCGTCTCGTAATCGCCATACGCCTGATACGCCTCCAACATGGTGAACTCCGGGTTGTGCCGGCGCGAAATCCCCTCGTTGCGGAAGTTGCGGCCCAATTCAAACACCCGGTCCATGCCCCCCACCAACAAGCGTTTCAGATACAGCTCCAGCGCGATGCGCAGATAAAAATTGCAGCCCAGGGCGTTGTGATACGTCACAAACGGCTGCGCCGCCGCCCCGCCCGGAATGCTCTGCATCATGGGGGTCTCCACCTCCACAAAACCGCGGCTGTGCAAAAATTCCCGAATTTCCCGCACAATCGCGCTGCGCTTGAGAAACACCTCGCGCACTTCATCGCTGGCCATCAAGTCCAGGTACCGCTGCCGGTAACGGATTTCCGTATCGGCCAGCCCATGCCACTTGGCCGGCGGGGGGCGCAGCGCCTTGGCCAGAATGGTGAAAGACTCCAGCTTGACTGTCATCTCCCCCGTCCGCGTGGTGAACAGCGTGCCCTGGACGCCGATGAAATCACCCAAATCCAGGTGCTTGAAAATCTCAAACCCCTCGTC
This sequence comes from Fontisphaera persica, assembly GCF_024832785.1. Taxonomy (GTDB): domain Bacteria; phylum Verrucomicrobiota; class Verrucomicrobiia; order Limisphaerales; family Fontisphaeraceae; genus Fontisphaera; species Fontisphaera persica. The sequence goes on along the minus strand of NZ_CP116615.1, from coordinate 1,554,163 downwards.
CCCCAGCACATTTTTCTGCGCGTACACCTGCAGCCGTCCGGTGGTATCCTTGATGTCCACAAACATGGACTTGCCCATGTCCCGATGGGCGGTGATGCGCCCGGCCAGCGCCACCGGGCGCCCCTCGGCGTAGCGGGCGCGCGCCTCGCCAATCGTTTCCGAAGGGGTGAATTTGTTGGCAAACGGGTCAATGCCCCTGGCTCGCAAGGCCGCCAGCTTGGCCTTGCGCTGTTCAATTAACGCATTTGTCTCTTCCATAAAAAACCCACGCGCCACTAAACACGAAACCCTCCCCCTTGTTCAAGGCTTTTGGGGACTTGGATGGGCATAGCAAATCCAGTTGACGGGGGGGCGGGGCTTCAGCAACCTAGCCGACAAAATTAGACAACATTATGAGCGACCCGGTACAGGCACTGAAGGATTTGCAACCAACGAAAGAGTTTTTCATCGGCATTGATTCCGATGGCTGCGTGTTTGACACGATGGAGGTGAAGCACAAGGAGTGTTTCACGCCGATGTTTGTGAAGCATTTCAACCTCCAGCCGGTCAGCAAATACGCGCGGGAGGCGTGGGATTTTGTGAATCTGTATTCCAAGACGCGCGGCGTGAACCGTTTCCCGGCCTTGTCGCGAGCGCTGAAATTGTTGCGGGAGCGTCCGGAAGTGCAGGCGCGCGGAGTGAAAATACCCGACACCACGGCCTTGGATGAGTGGATTGCGCGGGAAACCAAGCTGGGCAATGCCACGCTGAAAAAGGAAGTGGAAGGGGGCAATACGGCCTTGAAGCAGGTTTATGAGTGGTCGGTGGCGGTCAACAAGTTCATCGAGGAGATGGTTTATGGAGTGCCGCCGTTCCCGTTGTTTCGGGAAAGTTTGTTGCGCATGGTGGAAAAGGCCGATGTGATTGTGGTCTCGCAGACGCCCACCGAGGCGCTGGTGCGCGAGTGGCAGGAGCATGATATTGCCCGGCACGTGCGGGTGATTTGCGGCCAGGAGATGGGGACCAAGACGGAGCACATCAAATATGCCGCGGGCGGCAAGTACGCGCCGGAAAAAATGTTGATGATTGGGGATGCGCCGGGTGATTTCAAGGCGGCCAAGGCCAACGGCGCCTTGTTTTATCCCATCAATCCAGGCAATGAGGAAGCTTCGTGGAAGCGTTTTTACGAGGAGGCCCTGGAGCGCTTCTTCAAGGGCACTTATGCGGGCGAGTACGAGCAGAAGTTGATTGCCGATTTCGACCGCTGCCTGCCGGAACATCCCGCCTGGGAACGCCGCGGCTGAGCGCCGAAGGCAGCTTCACTTTTGCAGGCGGCGGGTGACTTCCGCCGCCGTGGCGCGAGCCCAGGCGTCGGCGGCGAGGATGGTTTCCAAATCAGGGTGGGCGCACACTGTGTGCGCTTCCATCGTCCGGGCCACGGTCTCGGTGATTTGCGGGAAATTAATGCGCCGTTCGCAAAAGGCGCTGACAGCCACTTCATTGGCGGCGTTGAGGACGGCCGGCAGGGTGCCGCCAATGTCTCCGGCCTGGCGGGCCAGCCGCAAGGCGGGAAAACGCTCCAGGTCCGGCTCCTCAAAAGTCAACGTGCCGATTTTGGGGAAATCGGTTTGCACGCGCTGGCTGGGCAGGCGGACGGGATAGGTCAGGGCGTATTGGATGGGCAGGCACATATCGGGGGTGGAGAGCTGGGCCAGGATGGAGCCGTCCACAAACTCCACCATGGAATGAATGACGCTTTGCGGATGCACCAGCACGCCCACCCGTTCCATGGGGATGTCAAACAGCCAGCGGGCCTCAATCATTTCCAGGCCCTTGTTGAAGAGCGTGGCGGAATCAATGGTGATTTTGCGGCCCATGACCCAGGAGGGATGCTGCAGCGCGCGCTCGACGGTAATCGCCGGGAATTCGCTCGCTGGCGTGTTGCGAAAGGGGCCGCCGGAGGCCGTGAGCCAGAGACGGCGCACCGATTCCGGTGGCTTGCCGTCAAGGCATTGGAAAATGGCGGAGTGTTCGCTGTCCACCGCCAGCACCCGCACGCCGTGCCGCCGGGCCTCGGCCATGACTGTTTCGCCCGCCATGACCAGGATTTCTTTGGAGGCGATGGCAATATCCTTACCGGCGCGGATGGCGGCGAGGGCGGGCTGCAGGCCGGCGGTGCCCACGATGGCAATCAAGACAATATCGGCTTCCGGCAGGGTGGCCAGTTTGACCAATCCTTCCACCCCGGAATGCACGGGCATGGGCAGGGTGGAGCGTAAAGCGGCGGCCTTGCCGGGGTCGGCCACCGAGACGGCCAGCGGCTGGTAGCGCTGGACCTGCTCCCTCAACAATTCCACATTGTTACCGGCAGCCAGGGCGACGATGCGCAAGTGCTCTGGCAAATCATCCGCCACCTTCAAGGTGCTGGTGCCGATGGAACCCGTGCTCCCCAATAATACCACCCGTTTCATGAAAGATTCCCGACGTTATTCACCCAATCGCAAGATGTATCTTAAATAGATATACATCAATGGCGCATTAAACAGCAAACTGTCCAATAAATCCAGTATCCCCCCAATGCCCGGAAATAATCGTCCGGAGTCTTTCAACCCCACCTCGCGCTTGAACAGGGATTCAATCAAATCGCCGACGACGGCGGCGGCGCCCAGCAAGAGCCCCAGCGCCAGGGCATGCCCCAGCGTCATGCCGCTGATGGTTTGGGGGGCCAGAGCCACCCAGAGCACACTGCCCAGCAGGCTGAAGAGCAGTGCGCCACCCAGACCCTCCCACGTTTTGCCGGGACTGATGCGTGGAATCATCTTGTGCCGGCCAATCAGCGACCCCACGCTGTAGGCGCCGATGTCGCTCAATTTGGTCACCACGATGAAATAAAGGACGTAATAACGGCCGTCCACGCCGGGGAAATAAATGATTTTCTGAATGAAATTGAGAAGCCACGGCACATACATCAGACCCAGGAGGGTGGTGGCAATGGCCGTGAGACCATGGGGGTTTTCCTTTGCCGTAAGCTGGCGCAGGCACAGGCCCAGCACGAAAAGAATAAGAAAACCGACTTCAAAGTCATTGACCGCCCCGGCCGGATAACGCACGTACAAATGCCGCTCGGCTTGGAGGAAGACAAAGGTGCCCACAATAAGAAACAACCCACAGACAATTCCCCAGCCACGGAAGCAGACCAATGGCCGGCGCCCCACCATGCCGTAAAATTCCCATTGGCCGGTCACGGCCAGAAGCCCCAGGAGCAGTACCACTACTGCGTCTGAAAGCCACGGGATGCCCGAGAACAAGGCGGCAATGATGGTGCTCCAGAGCACCACGGAACTGCCCAGTCGGCGCAAAAATATGGCCCGCTTGGAAAGCCCTGGCGGGCTGGTTATCGCATCTGCCATGCGATTTTCATTATCTGGTTGCCGGGTGGGGTGTCGAGTGCGGAATCTCTCGAAGGACGCATTCTTTCCTGGAAGTCAACCTCTCACCCTGGTCGTTTTCCGGCTTGAGGGGCCGGTAGTTGATACCGGTTGGGCAAGTTTAATGGCTGCGGCAATACGTTGGCGCCATGGGTATTTTGGGGGACTAATTTTGACGCGCCCCATCGCATTCCCAAGGTGGTAGATGATTCCTGTAATGTCTCCCTCATGCTGTCGGCGTTATCGGGTGGGCAGAGTGATCCATCGCAATCTGATCATGCCTTCGGAGCGCACGGCCAACACTTCTCCGGGAGCAATTTCATACAAAGCCGGCCAGGTATAACGAAAAGAGACGGGCCAGGTTTCGCGTCCAACGCGTTGCCAGGTGCGTCCTGTGTCTTCACTTATAGACAAAGTATTCTGACAGGACGTCAACAGCAGCCGTCCATCGCTCAAGGTGATGACATACGGTGCCGCTTCATGTCCTTCAATGGGCGTGCCTAATCCGCCGGGCCATTGTTCGCCATCAGGGGAGATTTTGTAATGCACCAGCCCGCGGCCCAACCCCACCACCTCGTACACCAGAAAATAGCGGCCGTCCGCCAACCGGCTGACCACGCCCATGCCAGGGCGCAATTTGCCGCCCCTTGGTTCTTCGACGATGTGACGCTCTGCTCCCCAGGTATGACCGCCGTCCTGCGAGGTTTTTTGCGACAGAATCTGACTGTAACCCTCGTGTTTTTCGCTGGAGTAAATCACACTCACCCGGCCATCAGGCAGCAGGAATAAAAACGGCTCCCACAAGCCTCTTTTTTGCGCGGCTGCGTTACCTTCTATCGCATCAATGTTGCTGAGGCGTTGCCACGCCCGGCCGCCCTGAGCGCTGGCGTACACCGGCAAATGATAGGATTGGCCATCCACCAGGGAGCGGCCGGTCAACAGAAGATTGCCGTTGGGCAGGCGCAAGAGATGGCCATTGTCGAATTTGCGTCCCGGCTCGCGCAAATCCGTGACGTGTTGCCAGGCACGACATGCGTTTGTGCTCAGCAGTACCTCCAGACGGCTCGGCTCTTGGGTTGAAAAACGTGTCACCACCATCAACCAGCGCTGGTCATCCAAACGTTCCAGCCGTCCCCAGGCTCCTCGACCAAGCTCCAAGGGCGGTGCCGCCGTGGAGGCCTTGCCGGACGCCAGGGTCATCAATAGCAGACCCAGTACCGCTGCTCCCATTCGTTGCATATTCCCGATGCTAAACCGGTTCCCGGTTGAAGCCAAACTGCTTTTGGATGAGGTTGTGCTGTGTGGCGGCTTATGGCATCCTCGCATCATGATTATCTTATCACGCCAGTTGCTTCACTCTTTGCTTCCTGTTTTGTGGAGGACGTGGGTTTTCGTGGTCTTACTTGCTCCCGAATTCAGCCGGGCGGCCGCCCCGGCGGCGGCTTTGGTGCGGGTAAGCCCCCGCGATGCGCGATACTTTGAACTGACCGATGGCACGCCCTACATTCCCATTGGCCTCAACATGATTGCCCCGCCGGGCAATCGCTTTGAGGGAATGGCGGAGTGGATGGATGAGTTGGCCAAACAAGGCGGCAATTTCATCCGCGTATGGCTCAGCAATCCGTATTTTGATGTGGAGCACGTCCGCAGTGGGGAGTATGACGAGGAGAAAGCCAGGCGGATTGATGAATTGCTGGCGCACGCCGCGGCGCGAGGCATCCGGGTGAAAATGTGCATGGAGCACTTCCGCCATTTGGGGGAGGGGACCCAAAGGTGGGCGGCCAAACCGCTGCATCTGGCGCAAAATGGCGGGCCGGCGACCAACACGGCGCACTTCTTCGACGGCGAGGCGGGTCGGCGGCAGTTCCAGGAAAAAATCGGATGGTATGGGCGGCGCTTCGGGACGCATCCTTATGTGTTTGGGTGGGAGTTGTGGAATGAAATGAATGCCATTCGTGCCGGGGATTACATGGCGTGGACGGAAGTCATGTTGCCCCATTTGCATCGGGCTTTTCCCTCCAACCTCTGCATGCAAAGCTTGGGTAGCTTCGATACGGATGGGGTGAGGGCCCATTACCGGCGGCTGGCGCTGATGCCGGGCAATGATGTGGCACAAGTGCATCGGTATCTGGATTTAGGGGCGAGGTTGACCGTATGTCACGGGCCGGTGGATGTGCTGGCGGCTGATGCGGTGCGGGAGTTGCTGGCGGTAAAACCGGGCAAACCGGTGCTGTTGGCAGAGAGCGGGGCGGTGGAGCCTAATCACAGCGGGCCGTTCAAGTTGTATGGGGCGGACACGAACGGAGTAATTTTGCACGATGTTTTGTTTGCGCCATTTTTTGCGGGCGCCGCCGGGCCGGGGCACATCTGGCACTGGGACAGTTATGTGGCCCGCAACCATTTGTGGTTTCATTTTGGCCGGTTTGCCGAGGCGGTGAAGGGAGTGGACCCGCCGGCGGAAGGCTTTGAACCTCAACTAGTGGAGGTCGGACCATTGCGTGTCTATGCCTTGGTGGGGCGCCGGGAGGTGTTGCTGTGGTGCCGGGATGGACGCGCCACCTGGCAGACGGAGTTGCAGCAGGGACAGGCGCCTCCGGAGGTTCGGGATTTTCGTCTATCAATGCAGCCGTTCAAGATTTCCGGCGTGGCACGGGCCTCAGCCTATGACCCCTGGAAGAATCAGACGCAGGCGGTGGAAGTGAAAACAGGGGGGGAATTGGTGCTGCCGCCCTTCCAGAGATCTTTGGTGGTAAGAATCCTGAGGAAGTGAAGGCGCGGCACAGGCTGGGCTGGGCCCCAGCAAACCGGCCAACCGCGTGGCGTCGAGGACAGATTTGACTTTGTGCGGCTGAAAATCTTTACTTGGGGCGTGCAGTGCCGGTGAATGGGGCGGCTTAAAAGGTCCAACCCAAACCTGAACGCAACGAATGATTTTGTCTCAAACAGGCAAGGCGTGCGGAAAGTTGGGGGTAATCGGAAAGATTTGGCTGCCCGACATGGATTTGAACCATGACAAACAGATCCAGAGTCTGCTGTGCTACCGTTACACCATCGGGCAGTGCACGTGAGAGCAAGTTAAGGATTTTGTGACCGGAGTCAAGCCGCGGATTTCAGCGGCGGGCGGGTATTGGGATATAATGATATGCCGCAAGAGTATCGGATGATTTTGAAGCATGTGGACCAGGCCGGTTATACACCGGATTTGGAATGCTACGTGCGGCATGGGGGTTACCAGACGTTGCGGAAAGCGGTGGCGCTGAAGCCGGTAACGACCGCTGAAGGCAAGACAGAGTCCGGACCGGAGCAAATCCGCAAGGAGGTCATGCTGTCAGGGCTGCGGGGGCGTGGCGGGGCCGGTTTCTCGTGCGGACTGAAGTGGTCCTTTGTGGACCGCAAAAGCGGAAAACCGATTTATTTGATCTGCAATGCAGATGAATCGGAGCCGGGAACCTTCAAGGACCGGCAGATCATTTACAAGGATCCCCATCAACTGATAGAGGGGATGATCATTTCCTCCTACGCCAATGATGTGCATCTGGCGTTTATTTACATCCGCGGCGAATTCGCCGAAGGGGCCAAAATCCTGAACCGGGCCCTGGCGGAGGCGCGGGCGGCAGGGTACTTGGGGCAAAACATCCTGGGCAGTGGCTATGATTTGGAGATTTATGTGCATCGGGGTGCGGGAGCCTATATTTGCGGGGAAGAAACCGGCTTGATTGAGTCGCTGGAGGGCAAGCGTCCGTACCCGCGCATCAAACCGCCCTATTTTCCGGCCGTGTTGGGGTTGTATCAATGCCCCACCATTGTCAACAATGTGGAGACGTTGTGTGCCGTCAAGCACATCGTGGAGATGGGCGGAGCGGCTTATGCTCGGCTGGGCACGCCGAATAACACCGGCACGCGGATAGTCAGTTTGAGCGGGCACGTGCGCCGGCCGGGATATTATGAGATTGAGGTGGGCAAGGTGACGCTGGGAGAACTGATTTTTCATGAAAACTTCGGGCAGGGTTTGCGGCCCGGCCGCACCCTGAAGGCAGTCATACCGGGTGGGTCATCGGCCAAAGTCTTCAAGGCCGGAGAAAAAATTACCCTCCGGCGGAAACGTCCGGATGGCAGTACCAGCGTGCAAGAGATGGATTTGCTGGATTTGCCCTACGATTTTGACACCATTGCGGCGGCGGGCAGCATGTCCGGCTCCGGGGCCATCATTGTGATGGATGACACGGCGGACATGGTGGCGGCGCTGGCAAATCTGGCGGAGTTTTACGCGCATGAGAGTTGTGGCCAGTGCACCCCCTGCCGGGAAGGGGCCTTGTGGATGAGTAAAATATTGCATCGCATGGATACAGGACGCGGCCGGGCAGGTGACCCGGCTCAATTGCTGCATCTGGCGCAAAACATCCAGGGGCGGACGGTGTGTGCCTTTGGCGAGGCCTGTTCCTGGCCGGTGCTGAGTTTTGTAAGCAAGTTCCGCGAGGATTTTGAGGCACGCGGCGGCGGCCCGGCCCCGAAGAACTCGTAGCGCAGACCATTGGACGGATTTCATCCTATGCCGGAAGCCAAACCAGACCAGAGCGCCACCCCACCGCCTGCCACCGTGGAAAAGATTAAAATCAAGGTGGACGGCCGGGAGGTGGAAGTGCCGCGGTTGATGCCGGATTGGACGGGCAAGCTGGTGCCGACGACCATGTTGCAGGCCTGCAAGCTGGCAGGCGTGGAAGTGCCGCACTATTGTTACCATCCCCTGTTGCCAGTGGCGGGCAATTGCCGGATGTGTCTGGTGGAGTTCGGCGTGCCCATGATTGGGCCGGATCGCAAGCCGTTGCTGAACGATAAGGGAGAACCCATCATCCAGCGTTCCACCCTGCCGTATGAGCCGGGCACGCCCCGCGGCGCCATCGCTTGTGCCACGCCCATTTCACCCGGGATGGAAATTTATCCCAGTTCGCCGGCGACCAAGCAGATGAGGGAATCTGTATTGGAGTTTTTGCTGGCTAATCATCCGCTGGATTGCCCCATTTGCGATCAGGCGGGCGAGTGCAAATTGCAGGAATATGCGCTGGACCATGGGCGTGCGGAAAGTGCCTTTAGGGAAACCAAGGTGCACAAGCCCAAGCAGGTGGATTTGGGGCCACGAATCATGCTGGATGATGAACGGTGCATCTTGTGCACGCGATGCATCCGTTTCACCCGGGACATTGCGGGGGATGATGCGCTGGGAATCATCAACCGGGGTGGCTATAACACTTTGACGGCGTATCCGGGGCGGCAGTTTGATAATAATTACACCCTGAACACGGTGGACATATGCCCGGTGGGGGCGCTGACCTCCAAGGACTTCCGGTTCAAGATGCGGGTGTGGTTTTTGAAGGAGACCAAAAGCATCTGCACCAGTTGCGGCACGGGCTGCAACATCATCATCAGCTCGCGCGAAAACGTCATTTACCGGTACACGCCCCGAGAAAACATGGCGGTAAACAAATGTTGGATGTGCGATGCAGGACGGTTGAATTACAAGTGGATTGGACGCCCCGACCGGTTGCGGGAGGTCTTGGGGCCAGGAGGGCAAAAGTCCGATTGGTCGAAGGTCATTCCCGAAATCAGCGGGCGTTTGCGGGCGGCGCCGGCGGGGTCGGTCGCCATGGTCATTTCGGCGCGGCAGACGGTGGAGGAGTTGTATCTGCTGCGGGTGCTGGCCAATAAACTGGGAGCCATCACCGATGCCGTTCCTCGCGTGGGACAACCTGATTATTTGCTGGTGCATGCCGACAAAAATCCCAACAGCAACGGCGTGCGGCTGATGGGCTTGTGCGGCGATGAAATGGGCGCCAATATGCGGCGTATGGCCGAGGGTATCGCCGCCGGCGCCATTCGTACGCTCATCGTCATCGGCGAAGATGTGACCCGATGCGGGTTGGGTCCAGAATTGCTGGCCAAACTGGAAACCTTGGTGGTCAGCGACATCCTGCCCAACGAAACCACGCGGCGGGCGCATTATGTGTTGCCCGGCTGCGCCCACGCCGAGAAACGGGGAAGTTTTATTAGTGCCAAGGGACGATGGCAGCGTTTCTGGAAAGCGGTGGAACCGCCGGGGCAGGCGCGGCCCGAAATGGAATGGCTGGGCGAACTGGCGCATAATCTGGCGGGCGAAAACAGCTTTGCCAGCGTGGAAGCGTTATTTAACCATCTCAGCCGCGAAGTGCCCGCCCTCGGGGGGGTGCGGTGGGAACAGCTTGGAGATACCGGGGTGGACGTGAAAATATGACCACACCGGCCGTCGGAACACCTTGAATTCATGGACTGGTTTAACAATTTAACCGCCGGACAGCAATTCGCGCTCTTCAGCGCGGTAAAAATCCTTGGGGTGTTTGCCGTGCTGATGTTCATGGTGGCATATGTGGTGCTGCTGGAGCGGCGGTTATGCGCGGCCATTCAGGACCGAGTGGGTCCCAACCGGGCGGGGCCCGGGGGAATCTGGCAGCCCATCGCCGACGCGGTGAAGTCGTTTCTGAAGGAGGATTTCATGCCGGCCCATGTGCGCCGGGTGTGGTACTGGCTGGCGCCAGCCGCCGTCATGATACCTGGTTTGGTGACAGTGGCGGTCATTCCTTTTGGTTCGCAAATTGGCCAGCAAAAGATGGTCATCGCAGATTTGAACGTGGGCATCCTTTACACCTTCGGCATCGTTTCCCTGGGGGTGTATGGGATTGTGCTGGCGGGCTATGCGGCCAATTCCAAGTATCCTTTTTTGGGCGGCATTCGTTCAAGCGCTCAAATGATTTCCTATGAAATTGCCATGGGATTATCCGTAATCCCGGTGCTGATGCTGGCGGGCGATTTGAATCTAAGCCGGCTCGTCGCGGCGCAAACCGGATGGCTGGCGAGCTGGCTGCCGCTGCCCAACTGGATGGTGTTTCAAAGTCCCATGACCGCCCTGGCGTTCCTGATCTTCCTGGCGGCCGCTTTTGCGGAGACTAACCGGCTGCCGTTTGACCTGCCCGAGGCGGAACAGGAGCTGGCGGGGGGATACAACGTGGAATACAGCTCCATCAAGTTTGCCCTGTTTTTCATGGGCGAGTATGCCAACATGATTGCCGCCTCGGCGATGATGGTGACGCTGTTTTTCGGGGGATGGACGCTGCCGTGGTTTGGATTGGATCAACCGGCGCAGACGGTGGGCATGGGCATCCTGCACATCCTGATATTTCTAGCCAAAGTGGCGGTGTTCATGGTCTTTTTCATCTGGGTACGCTGGATGCTGCCGCGGTTTCGCTATGACCAACTGATGGATTTGGGCTGGCGGCGTTTTGTGCCGCTGGGATTGGCCAATATTTTAGCCATGGCCCTCTGGCTTTGGTGGCGGGCGGGGGCGTAGGAGATGCTGTTGTGATAGTGCCGCGTAAAAAACTGACGTTTTGGGAACGCTTGTTCCTGCCGGCTTTTTGGGCCGGTTTCAAGGTCACCTGGCGGCATTTTGTGAACACGCTGTTCCGGCGTCGCAATGCGGCAGTGGTCACGGCCGGAGGGTATTATCCGGAAGTGCCGTGGACAGTGAAGGAGGGTTACCGGGGGGCGCCGTATCTGGTGAAGGACCAGGAGGGCAGGACCAAATGTGTGTCCTGCCAGCTTTGTGAGTTTGTATGCCCTCCCAAGGCCATCAAAATCACCCCGCCCGGGCCGGAAGTGGACCCCACCACCGGCAACGTGGAAAAACGCCCCAAGGAATTTGAAATTAACATGCTCCGCTGCATCTTCTGCGGTTTTTGCCAGGAGGTGTGCCCGGAGGAGGCCATTTTCCTGATGAAGGATTATTCGCTCAATGGGCAGAGCCGGGAGGAGATGATTTACAACATGGAGAAACTGCTCGCGTTGGGCGGGGTGCATCAGGACCCCATCATGAAGTGGAAAAAGAAAGCGCTCGAAGCCCAGAAGCAGGAAGTGTTTAATCCGGAGCGCAAGGAATGAGCGGCGACGCGCATGACTGACGTGTTGTTTTACATATTTGCCGCGCTGGCGTTGGCTTCCGCCTTTTTGGTGGTGGCCAATCCGTTCAGCCGGAATCCGGTGACCAGCGCCATGTTCTTGGTGTTGACGATTGTGTCGCTGGCCGGACTGTTTGTCCTGTTGCATGCCTATTTTTTGGCAGCCATTCAAATTCTGGTGTATGCCGGGGCGGTGATGGTGCTGTTTTTATTTGTCATCATGCTGCTGGATTTGAAGGAGGAGGAAAAACAACGGTTGCGCCACACCGCCTTGCTGGCCGGCCTGGTGGCGGTGGGGGGGCTGGCGTTTATTGTTTTGCAAACAGTATGGCTAGCTTCTCCAGGGCAGGGGGCCCAACCGTTACTCGAGGGGGAAACACCCGTGCTGGGGCGCGCCCTGTTCAACGCGCAGGGCAACAGCCCCGGCTTTTTATTGCCCTTTGAACTGGTGGGGCTTTTGCTGCTGGTGGCCATGATTGGGGCCATGGTGCTCAGCAAAAAGGAGGTCAAATGAGCGTGGGCCTCGAGCATTATCTGACGGTGAGTGTGCTCCTGTTTGGTCTGGGATTGCTGGGAGTCATTTTGCGGCGAAGCCTTATCCTGATGTACATGTCATTGGAGTTGATGCTTAATGCCGCCAATTTGGCCTTGGTGGCCTTTTCCCGTTATAACAACCACGTGGACGGCCAGGTCATGGTCTTTTTCATCATCACCGTGGCGGCGGCAGAGGTGGCGGTGGGGCTGGCGCTGTTGGTGGCCTTATACCGCCGGGCGCAGACGACGCATGCAGACGATTTGACTTCGATGAAACTTTAACGGCATGGAGCACCCGGAAAACCTCTTATGGCTGGCGTTGGCAGCTCCGTTGGGGGCGGCAGTGTTGATTACCTGCTTCTTCCGCAAGGAAGGCCGTTTCAGCGCGGGACTGTCCATCGGGGCTGTGGGGTTGTCATTTGTGGTGTGCAGCGGCCTGTTCGTCGTGTTTGGCCTGCCCGCCGAAAGCAATCTGGGACTGTACCCTTCGCTGACGGAATGGCGTCTGCCGTGGTTGCAGGTTGGCGGCGTCAAGGTGTCCATGGCGCTGCGAATGGATTTTCTGAGCCTCCTCATGTCCCTGGTGGTGACGGGGGTGGGTGGCTTGATACACTTGTATTCGGCGGGGTATATGGCCAAAGACCCGCACATGGGGCGGTATTTTGCAGGGTTGAGTCTGTTCACTTTTGCCATGTTGGGGATTGTGTTCGCCAACGATCTCATCACGCTGTTCATCTTTTGGGAGCTGGTCGGGGTGTCGAGTTACTTGTTGATTGGTTTCTGGCATGAGCGGGCGGCGGCGGCCAATGCCGCGCGCAAAGCCTTCCTTACCAATCGCCTCGGGGATTTTGGCTTTCTCTTGGGGATATTGGTGATTTGGGGCATGTTGGGGACGCTGGATTTCGACGAAATTCGCCAGCAATTGGCCTCACGTCCCGACCGCTTGGGGGACATGGCAGGAGTTGCGGGATTGCTGATTTTCTGTGGCGCCATGGGCAAGTCCGCGCAATTCCCGTTGCACGTCTGGTTGCCGGACGCGATGGAAGGCCCCACGCCGGTAAGCGCACTGATTCACGCCGCCACGATGGTGGCTGCTGGTGTGTACATGCTCTGCCGCCTTTTCTTCCTTTACACCGTCCCGGTGAGCTGGCCAGAGAGCCTGGCATTTTTGCAGGGGGTGACGCCCTTGGATATCATTGCCATGATTGGGGGGATAACGGCCCTGCTGGCGGCGTTGATCGCAGTGCAACAAAGTGACATCAAGCGCATTCTGGCTTATTCTACCTTGTCCCAACTGGGCTACATGATCATGGCGGTGGGCTTGCTGCATCCCCAGGCAGCGATGTTTCACCTGACCACCCATGCCTTTTTCAAGGCGTTGTTATTTTTGGGAGCTGGTTCTGTAATCCATGCGCTGCATCACGAGCAGGACATCTGGCAGATGGGCGGTCTGCGGCGACGGATGCCCGTGACCTGGCTGACTTTTCTTGTTGCCACGCTGGCGCTCTGTGGATTTCCCCCCTTAAGTGGTTTTTACAGCAAGGATGCCATTCTGGCTGCTGCTCAGGAGAAAACAGGATTGTTCATCCTGGCCGTCGGGACCGCCGGGTTGACGAGCTTTTACATGTTCCGGCTGGTGTTTGTGGCGTTCTGCGGCGCGCCGCGCAGTGCCAAGGTGGAGCACGCGCACGAGTCGCCGTCCATTATGACGGTGCCGCTGGTGTTATTGGCGGTGTTCTCGGCGGCGGGTGGAGTCATTGGCATCCCTGCCTTTCTGCAGAAGATGCCGGATTTGGCCGGAGTGGCCGGTCACATGGCGGGGGCAGGGAAGGCCGTTGCCGCTCAGACGGCGACCCTTTGGAATGCTTTCATTGAGCCTTTCCACCATGCGCCCAAAGTGGCTGCATTGGGGCTGGCGGCCTCGTTGTTTGGCCTGTTGGCCGCATGGCTGCTCTATGGCAAAGGCGGCAAAGACCCCCTGCCTGCCTCCTTGGGGGTGTTGTCCCGGCTGATGCGCGACCGGTTTGTGCTGGATGAAATCTACGAGGGGGTGATTTACCTGACGCACGATGCCATCGCGCGGCTGGCAGCCTGGGTGGATACATGGATTATTTCAGGGGTGGGGGTGCGCGGCGCCCACGGGGCGACGGAGCTGGCCGGACGGGCGTTGCGGTTGCTGCAGACCGGAAATGTCCAGACCTATGCTTTTCTGCTGGCCGCCGGGCTGGCGCTGGTGTTGTGGTGGAAGCTGGGACGTTGAGCGAATGAGATGACACCGTTGCTTTACATATTTGGCCTGCCGCTCTTGGGGGCGTTGTTGGTGTGGCTGGTGCCGCGCAATTACCGGTTCGTCATCCGGCTTATCGCCTTGGGCAGTTCACTGGGGGCGCTGGTCTCGGCGCTGGTGTTGTTTTATCGCTTTGACCTTCAGCAGACGGGTTATCAATTCGTGACCCATGTGCCGTGGGTGGAATCCCTGGGAATTGCTTTTCACGTCGGTGTGGACGGTATCAACCTGGCCCTGCTGTTCATGGGGGCGATGGTGACCTTTGCCGCGGTCTGTGTGAGCCGGCACATCAAGGAGCGTGAAAAGGAATATTATCTGCTTCTGCTATTGATGAGCGGCGGTATCCTGGGAGCCTTCGCCTCGCTGGACTTGTTTTTCCTCTATTTTTTCCACGAGCTGGCGCTGGTGCCCACGTTTATCATGATTGGAGTATGGGGCAGGGGAGAGCGCCGCAATTATGCCACGTTCCAAATCACCTTGTATTTGAGCCTTGGGGCGTTGATTGCCCTGGCGGGGCTGGTTTTGCTTTATCTGCACAGCGGGGCCAGGACCTTTGACTTGGTGGTCCTCACCCGGCAATTGCAGGAGCAGCCGATGCCCGCCGACCTGCAACATCTCATTTTCCCGTTATTGTTATTCGGTTTTGGCATCCTCGTTTCCCTCTGGCCTTTTCACTCTTGGGCGCCCTTGGGTTATGGCAGCGCCCCGCCGGCCGTGGCCATGATGCATGCGGGCGTCATCAAGAAGTTTGGCCTCTATGGCCTGATTCGCGTGGCGCTTCCCGTGCTTCCGCAGGCGGCCTGGTCCTGGGTGGATATTTTAAGCGTGCTTTGTCTGGGCAACATCTTGTTTTGCGGTTGGGTGGCCATGCGGCAACGGGATTTGAATTTGCTCATTGGCAATTCAAGCGTGGCGCACATGGGCTTTTGCTTCCTGGGATTGGCCAGCCTCTCGGTGGCAGGCATTACGGGCTGTGTGCTGGTGATGGTGGCCCACGGGTTGCTGGCGGCGCTGACTTTTGGACTGAGCGGCTATCTGAATCAGCAAACCCAGACGCTGGAAATGAAGGATTTGGGCGGATTATGGCAGCGGATGCCTTATGTGGGGGCTGCATTGATGATGGCGATGTTTGCCGGTTGTGGCCTGCCGGGTTTTGCGAACTTTCCGGGCGAACTGCTGGTGATGTTCGGGGCGTGGAAGACGCTGCCGATGCCGGTGGTGCTGGCCGCCTGGGGGGCGCTGGTGATTGCGGCGATTTACATGATGGGCGCGGTGCGCGAGGTGTTGCACGGCCCGCTGGCGCCGCGGTGGAATCAAGCGCAGGATGTGCCGGGATGGTGGGCCAAACTGCCCTATACCCTCCTGTTGACCGCCTTATTGGTTTTCGGCTTTTACCCGCCGTTGTTGACGCGGACGATTGAGCCGGCGGTCACCGCCCTGGTGCGCAAGGCCGGCTACGATGTCCCCCTCCCGGCCAAAGCCAAAGGCCGGGCCACGGCGGAGAAGGCGGCACCCTCCCTGCCGTCGTTGCAGCGATGAGACGATGAATATTTCCCTCTTAAGTCTCGAAATTCTGGTAATCCTGCTGGGCGTGGCCCTGCTGGTGGTGGATTGGTTTACGCCCGCAGCGCACAAGCGCTGGCTGGGGATTGCGGCTGCCCTGGCGCTGCTGTTTTTTTTCGGATTGAGCTTCTTGCAGCCGTCCAGCTTGCCACAATATGCCTTCGGCCACAGTTACGTGTTGGATGATCTGGCCTTGTTTTTCAAAAGGTTTTTCCTGCTGGCTGGCGTGCTGGTGTTGCTTTGGGCAGTGGAGTTTGGGGACCGCCTGCGTGGCGGGGTGGCGGAATTTTATGCGCTGCTGGTGTTCGCACTGGCTGGCATGATGTTTACGGCTTCCGCCAACAACCTCGCCATGCTGTTCGTCTCCATTGAGCTGGTCACCATTTCGTTCTACGTGCTGGCAGCCTATCAACGCCAGGTGCGGGAGTCCCTCGAAGCGGGTGTGAAATACCTCATCATGGGCGGGCTGGCCTCGGCCTTTATGGTTTTTGGCATTGCCCTCATCTTTGGCATCACGGGCACGATTGAATTTGAAATTTTGTCGGCCAAGATGGCCGCGAAAAGCAGTCCGGCCCAGCAACCGCTCTTTCAGTTGGGCATGCTGTTGCTGCTGGCCGGACTGGGCTTCAAAATCGCCGCCGTACCTTTCCATTTTTGGGTGCCGGATGTTTATCAGGGGGCGCCGTCGCCCGTGACGGCCTTTCTGGCGGCCGGCAGCAAGGCGGCTGGTGTTGCCTTGTTGCTGCGAGTTTTTCTGCATGTAGCGCCCCTCAATGTGTTGCGTTGGGAAACTTTGTTCATAGTGCTGGCAGGCGCGACCATTTTATACGGCAACCTGGGCGCCATTCCTCAAAGCAACCTTAAACGCCTCCTGGGTTATTCAAGCATCGCTCATGCCGGTTATCTATTGATGGGCATGGCTGCCTTTTCGCTGGCTGGTGCCACCGCCTTGTTATACTACCTCGCCGGTTATTTGTTCACGGTCCTGGCTGCGTTTGGCGTGATTACCCTGGTCCTGCGCCAGACCGGGGCCGAGGACGTCGCTGCGCTTGGCGGGTTGGGGCGGCGCTCGCCGTTTTTGGCTGCCATCCTGACGCTGGCCATGGCTTCTCTGGCGGGGGTGCCGCCGTTGGCGGGATTTTTCGGCAAATTTCTGCTGATTAAGGCCGTGTTGGAACAAGGCACCCAGGCCACAGCATTTTACTGGCTGGCGGGGGTGGCAGTGGTGGGGGTGGTGATTTCCCTTTGGTATTATTTCGGCGTCATCAAAGCCCTTTATTGGGGTGAAGATGCCGCCGATATGTCACCGGTGGAGATTAGCCTGCCAAGTCGCGTAGGCTTGGTGGTGTGCGTGGCAGGCATGTTATGGCTGGGTGTGCTGCCCGAGATTCCCTTGTGGCTGGCAGAGCAGGGGGCCATGGCGCTTGGGTTGTAACTATTATTCTCGTCGGCGTTGGCGCCAGCCCTTCCTTGGATTCACGTATGTGGGGTAAAACAAAAAACCGGCCGAGGGGCAATCGGCCGGTTTTTCAGGAAAGTGTAATAAAGTAAGAATTTATTTACCCTTGGCTTCCTTGAGAGCAGCCAGCCATTTATCCACTCCTGCCATAAAGCCGACTTTTTCGTACACTTTATCCCCCTGTCCATTGAGCACCACGATAGTGGGGAAGCCGCGCACGCCATATTTTTTCTTCAACTCCTCATTGGCCTTTTTCTGAGCGGCGGGCAATTCTTTCTTGGCGGGGAAGTCCACATACAACAGCACCAGGTTTTTGGCCGCAAACTCCTTAAATTCAGGGGTTGAGAGCACTTCCGCGTCCAATTTTTTGCACCAGCCGCACCAATCACTGCCGGTGAAGTTGATAAACACCAGCTTGTTTTCCTTTTTTGCCTTGGCCACCGCCGCGTCGAAATCGGTCTCCCAGTTCAGTTCTGCCGCCCCCACCCAGCCCGCCACCAGGATTGCCGTAATTGCGAGAATTAATTTTTTCATAAGAGTCGTTTAGATTCTTTTAAGCCCAACGAATCATTCCATGCACATGGACGCCCACGGGGCGCCTTTTATTCAGCGGGCTGCCGTGCCGCATACCAGAATACTGTGCCCGAGTATGAGCCAAGATACTCGTTGTGATGCCCATGTTCAAACCCAATTTTGACACGATTTGTGAAGTTGATGCGGTCGGCCAGGTGAAAGCGATAGGCGATCTTGGGAATGCTGTTGTCCAGCAAACCATAGAGGGGGCGAGTCAAGGCCCCGCCATGGAAATACCATCCGCACCGGAAATAATCTTCAGTGCCGGTGCCATGCCAGGCGGGGGGAAAACCCTCCCCGTCCACGTAAAAACGGTCATCCCCTTCCAAGGTGGCATTGGCCAGTTCAAGGATGCATCCCACATAATGGCCGCGGCCCTCTGTCTCCAGGAGGATAATGTCCCGACCTTTCTCCGTCCGGTCGGTAATCCTGGCCGCGCGGAAATAATAGAGTTCAGGTTGCGGCCAACCTTGCCGGAAGCGGCCCTGAACTTGGACTTCCACGGGACGCCCGGGATTTTCCAGACTGATTCTTAGGGACTTTCGGCATGGCATGGGCCAGCGGCTATAATACGCGCCCGATTCGTCCACGCCCATGAGCAGCGAACGAAAACGAGCCTGCGGACGTTGGGCGCGGTTGAAGCCCCAGAACTCGCGGACGCTCATGTTCACCGTGGCCATACCGTCGGCTTCCACTTGCAGTTTCATGGCGGCGGCATCCGCGGCCTCAAAGTCCAGGCGAAGCATCTCCAGAATACCCGGGCCTTGGCTTTCATAAACAGCCACACTCCGGCCCGTGGGCAGTAACACTGTCTGCGGCGGAGGCAAAGGAGGCCATGCATCCTCCCAAAGCGGGGTTTGGCTCCAACTTTCTGCCGTGGTACTCGTTACTAGTGCCGGCAGTCGCTGATGGCTGAACTGGTGATAAATATGGGGGATGGTCTCCCCCCGGCCATTTTTGCGGTGGGTAAAACGGTCGCCGTGGTCTTCCAAAGTAATTTTAAGGGATTTGGCGAAGTAAATGGGCGCGTAGCAAATCCATCCCCCACTGCTCTTTTCCGCCAGTCCAGCCGGCAGCACAGGATTCTTTTCCAGCCAGTCCGGTAACTGCCCGGAAAGCCGCGGCCGGGGTTCCCCATCAAAGTAGAAATTCAATCTTCCGCCCATATGGGCTTGTCCCTGCTTGTTTTTGCCGGTGAACCAGATGCTGGTAATGACGCCCGGACCCTGTTGTTCAAAAAGCACCCAGGCAGACTGAACATTGGAAAAACTCATGCCTGCCGGTTCCACCCGAATCAAGTTGCCAGAGTCATAATTTCCATCGTTGTAATCATAGCCGCTGCGCAAATGGGTTTTGGTGGAGTCCGGCAGAGGCAGCCATTGAAGAGAAAGGGGATTCGTTTGAAGCAGCAGGGCTGCTGCATGGCAGACGTAAATGGGGGTGAGCAAACCAAGTATAAATACCCAGGAGGCGGCAAGACCCCATGAAGGGGGGGTATATCTCAATACCTTCCCAGCCAGAGAGCGCTTGTGCAGAGGATTCATGGTAATGCCATGGCGCAGGGCAGCTTGAAAGCCGCCCTGGCTGAATTAGGCAAATTTAAGTTGCGCGGCCAGAAGCAAAGCCCCCATGGGGACGGCGTCCTCCAGCAACCCAGCCAGACGCACAGCCGGGCCGGGATGGAAGGCTTGCATAACATAGGTGGGCAAGCGGGCGGCTACGGCGGCGCGAAGGGGCTCTCCCACCAAAGATAGGCCGCCTCCCAGGACTACTACCGACGGATGGCAAAGATGAACAACATGAGACAGCGCAAAGGCCAGGTCATCAGCAATTTCCTCCAGAAGACGGCGGGCCTCTAGGTCACCTGCCATCAGGGCAGGGGCCAATGTCCGGGCTTCGCCGCCTACACCCTTATGCTGAGCCAGCAGAGGCCCCCAAGGCCCTCGCAGCCCGCGGGTTTGCAGTTCGCGAATGCGCCGGTCCACCGCCCAACCGCTGCAGCGCTCCTCCACGATGATTCCCTCCCGGTTGAGTCGTATATGGCCAATTTCGGCTTCCCCCGGCATGGCTCCGTGGTATATCTGGTCGTTTATGACCAACCCACCGCCGACCCCACTGCCCAAGGTGACATAAAAGACCGGATTGGCACCCTGCCCAGACCCAAGGAGCGCTTCGGCCAGAGCGGCGGTGTTGGCGTCGTTTTCCACATGGACGGGCAGGTGGGTCAGATGCCGCAGCCAGTCAGCGAGGGGAAAATCAGCCCAGCCGGGGACTTGATGGGAGCACCGAATGATGCCGCGCTGCCAATCCACCGGACCGCCGAAGCCCACGCCAATGGCACGCACGGGCTGCTTGCGGAGCAGTGGGGGTAATTCAGCAGTCAGTTGTTCCCGAATGCCTTGGCCCCCTGCTTCGGGTTTTACGGGAAGACGGCGGCGCACGGCAATGTGGCCAGGCCGCCCAATGACCACCTGCAGTTTAGTACCGCCAATTTCGATGCCGGCGAATGCTGGAGGTTGGGCTGGGGTCATGATTGCCGTTGGAGATGGGATTTAGCCGGGAGAGGGCAATGCATTAGTTGGCGATGGAGGGGGGGACGTGCAAGTCAAAATGGGCTGCACATAGATATATGGAATCCATCTGCAAGGACTTGGGCAACAAACCACCCTTTGCACTTTAGACCCGTGCTTTGTCCGTGACCGGCAATATTTTCGCATGATTATTCTCCCGGCCCGGACCCTTCCTGACCGAGGCTGTCAATGATGGAGATGAGGGGCAGGAACAGGGCGATGACAATGCTACCCACGATGACCGCCAGGAACACAATCATGATAGGCTCCAGGAGCGAGGTCATGGCCGCCACGGCGTTATCCACTTCGTCATCGTAGTTATCGGCAATTTTCATCAACATTTCCGGGAGGGCGCCGGTTTGTTCTCCCACGTCCACCATGCTGATGACCATGGGCGGGAAAACGCCGGAGGCTTCCAGAGGTGCCGTGATGGTTTCGCCTTCCTTGACGCTTTCATGGACGGCGGCGACGGCGTCTGAAACGATGACATTGCCGGAGGTTTCTTTAACAATGGTCAGGGCCTGTAAAATCGGCACGCCGCTGCTAATGAGCGTGCCAAGCGTGCGTGTGAAACGGGAAATCGCCACTTTCTTAATCACCGGCCCCAGCACGGGCATGTTGAGTTTAAAGCGGTCGAAGATTTTGCGGCCGGCTTTGGTGCGGATGAAGATTTGAAACAGAATGAACAGGCCAATCAAAACACTCATGGTGACAATGAAATGATTGGCTATCATATCGCTAATCCCCAGCACAATCTGGGTGAACTGGGGAAGCTCCTTGCCCGGACCCAGGAGGTCCACAAAGATGGCCTTGAATTTGGGCACGACATACACCATCAGAACGCCCAGGATGGTGACCGCCACCACCAGCACCGCCACCGGATAGAACATGGCGGAAATGACCTTGCCCTTGATTTTTTGGGCCTTTTCCATGAACTCCGCCAGACGGTTGAGCACGACTTCCAGCACGCCGCCCAGCTCGCCGGCTTTGACCATGTTGACGTAGAGGCGGTTGAACACCTTGGGGTGCTGGGCCAGTGCCTCGGAAAAGGTGCTGCCGCTTTCGATGGAGGCTCCCAAGTCCCCAATAATCTTCTTCAACAGGGGGTGTTTTTCCTGCTTTTCCAGCACGCGCAGACCGCGCAACAGAGGCAAACCGGCGTCCACCAGCGTCGCCAACTGGCGGGTGAAGGTGGTAAGCACCTTGCTTTTGACGCGGTCGGTCAGGCCGGGGATTTTGATGTTGAGATTAAGGTTAATCTCCTTGTGCAAGCCGCCTTTTTTGGCAGGGGCGCCCTTGGTATCGGCGGGCTTGGCCTTGGTTTTATCCTTATCTTTGTCCACTTGGACAATGCGGGTGGGGTGCAACCCCATGTCCTTGATGCGGGAAATGGCCTCGTTTTGGGAGCCGACATCCAAAGTGCCCTTGGTCTCCTTCCCCCGGGAGTCCATGGCCACGTAACTGAATTTTGGCATAAAGGTACTTGTCGTTAGGTGTACTTAACGACTTCTTCAATACTAGTATCACCGTCAAAGATGCTGCGCAAGCCGTCTTCGCGCAGGGTGACCATGCCCAATTCCACCGCTTTTTGCCGAATAACCACGGTGGGGGCGCGTTCGTTAATGAGGATGCGGATGGGTTCAGTGATGGGCAGAAGCTCAAAAATGCCTTTTCGTCCTTTGTAGCCGGTATCGTTGCAGGCATTGCATCCGCGACCGTAATAAAACATCTTGTCCCCGATATCGTGAGGGGAAAGGTTCAGCAGGGCCAATTGGCTTTCCGTGGGTTCAAAGGGGGTCCGGCATTTCTTGCAAATCGTGCGGACCAACCGCTGAGCCAGCACGGCCATCAAAGACGAGGAAATCAGGAAGGGCTCCACCCCCATGTCAATCAAACGAGTCACTGCGCCGGGGGCATCATTGGTGTGGAGGGTGCTCAAGACCAGGTGGCCGGTGAGGGAGGCCTGGATGGCGATTTGGGCGGTTTCCACGTCGCGCATTTCCCCCACCATGATGATGTCGGGGTCTTGGCGGAGAAAGGCGCGGAGGGCCTTGCCGAAGGTCATGCCCACCGCCTCGTTGACGGCCACCTGCATAATGCCCTCGATGTCGTACTCCACGGGGTCCTCAATGGTGAGAAGCTTGGAGTCAATGGTGTTCACCTTGCGCAGGCAGGAGTACAAGGTGGTGGTTTTGCCGGAGCCGGTGGGGCCGGTGACAACAATAATGCCGTTGGGCTGCTGGATGGCCTCCAGCATGTAATCATAAACGTATTTGGGGAAGCCCAGGGATTCGATGTCCAGGTTGACGGCGGAGCGGTCCAGGACGCGAAGCACCACCGACTCGCCAAACTGGGTGGGCAGGCAGGAGACGCGCATGTCCACCTGCCGGTTGCCCATGGGAAAATTGATGCGGCCGTCTTGGGGCAGGCGGCGCTCCGAAATGTTGAGATTGGCCATGACCTTGATGCGCGAAATCACGGGCAGGGCCAGGTGCTTGGGCGGGGGCGCCATTTCGTAGAGGGCCCCGTCCACGCGGTAGCGGATTTTGAATTCGTCCTCAAAAGGTTCAAAATGGATGTCGCTGGCCCGGTCTTTAATGGCCTGGTAGAGCACCAGATTCACAAATTTAATGATGGGCGTTTCATTGGCCAGGTCCATCAGCTCGCCAAGGTTCTCCTCGGAGACTTCGGATATTTCCCGGGCGATGGTTTCATCCTCGCCCAGTTCTTTCAGCGCGCTGTTCACGTCCACCCCTTCTTCGCCGTAATAACGCGAAATGGCGCGCTCAATGGCATTGGGATCAGCCACCACCACGATGACTTCGCGCCCGCTGCTGACGCTGATGTCATCGGCGGCGGTGAGGTTGAAGGGATCGGCCAGGGCCACCTGCACGGAGTTGCCATAGACCGCCACCGGCACGCATTGGTACATGCGGGCCACCGCCGCCGGGATGGTGGCAATCACGTCCGGGGGGATTTCGCGTTTTTCCAGCTCCACCACCTCCGTGCCCAGCGCTTCGGCCTTGACCTGCAACTGGGTCTCCATGTCCATGAGGCCAAAGTCCACCAGGATTTGGTGGAGGGGCTTGGCGGTGCGCTGATGCTCCTGAACGACTTCCTCAATCTGCATGTCGTCCAGCAGACTGCGCTCGCGGATCAGGTTCAGAAAAGGATCGTGAATGAGGTCGGGCATAGGCTACGCATTTCAGGAAGCTGGCGCGGGCGCGGCGGCGGTGGGGGCCACCCCTGCCCGGGCGGCCTCGGCGGCCTTGGCGATGTCGTATTCCTGTAATTTCTGCATCATGGTCACCGGGTCCTGGCACTTGTTGATGACTTCCTCGCGGGCGATAATCCCCTGCATGTATTTCTCCATCAAATAACCGTCCAGGGTGACCATGCCATATTTGGCGCCGGTCTGAATGTCTGAGGCAATGCGGAAGGTCTTGTTGTCACGAATCAACGCGGCAATGGACGGGGTGTTGATCATGATTTCGTACACCGCCACCCGACCCGGCTTGTCGCAGCGCGGGATGAGCAACTGGGAAATGACCGCCTGGAGCACAGTTGAGAGCTGGATGCGGATCATTTCCTGCTGGTTCATCGGAAAGGCGTTCACAATACGGTCAATCGTCTTGGCAGCGCCAGTGGTGTGCAGCGTGCCGAACACCAGGTGGCCAGTTTCCGCGGCGGTGATGGCAGCTTCGATGGTTTCGAGGTCGCGCATTTCGCCCACCAGAATGATGTCCGGGTCCTGGCGCAGCACGCGGCGCAGGGCTTCAGCGAAACTGGGCACGTCCACGTGCACCTCGCGCTGGGTGACAATGGCCTTCTTGTGATAGTGATAATATTCAATGGGGTCCTCGATGGTGACGATGTGCGCGTCATCCCGCTCCTGATTGATGATGTCAATCATCGAGGCCAGCGTGGTGGATTTGCCGGAACCGGTGGGACCGGTAACCAGGATGAGACCACGCGGCTTGTACAGCAGCGTCATGATGGTCTGCCGCGGCAGGCCGATTTGCTCCAAGGTCAGCAGTTTGTTGGGGATTTGGCGAAGCACCAGGGCGAACTGGCCACGTTCTTTGAACACGGACACGCGGAAACGAGCCATGTCGCCAAAGGCAAAACCGAAGTCGGCGGTGCCGTTTTCGCGCACCTGCTGGATGTGGTCATCGGAGGAAATACTGCGCATCAATTCCTCCGTATCTTCGTTGGTGCACGGGGGGCCTTCCACCCGATGCAGGATGCCATGCAGCCGGATGACCGGCGGCACACCGACACGAATGTGCAGGTCAGAGGCCCCTTCGGAGACCACCAACTGCAACAGATCAGACATCTGATAGGACATAAACTAACCTGCGGCTTAGTTTTAGATTTTCAACAGTTCACTTTGGGCGTCATGGGCTAATCTACATCCGCCAGCGTGGCGCGGATGACCTCGTCGGGGGTGGTCAGGCCGGCCAGCACCTTGCGCGTGCCATCCTCGCGCAGGGTGCGCATGCCGGTTTCGCGGGCGCGGGCGCGTAAAATGGAGGCCTGGACTTTCTCATAAATCAGTTTGCGGGCTTCGTCGTCCACCACAAAAATCTCAAAAATGCCCATGCGCCCCCGGTAGCCGGTTTTATTGCAATCGCCGCACCCGCGGCCTTTGAGGAAGTTGGCGCCGGGGGTGTTGGGGTCCAGGTTGAGCACGCGGCGCTCATGCTCGGTGGGTTCATAAGGGGCGGCGCAACGTTTGCAAACTTTGCGCACCAGGCGCTGGGCCATGATGGCGCGGGTGGAGGAAGCCACCAGGAAGGGCTTGACGCCGATGTCAATCAAACGGGTCACGGCGCTGGGCGCGTCGTTGGTATGCAAGGTGCTGAACACCAGGTGACCGGTGAGCGAGGCGTTGATGGCGATGGAGGCGGTCTCCAGGTCGCGTATCTCACCAATCATGATGATGTTGGGGGCTTGGCGGAGCATGGCCCGCAAGGCGGTGGCGAAGGTCAGACCCACGATTTCGTTGACCTGTACCTGGTTGATGCCGCTCAGCAGGTATTCCACCGGGTCCTCCACCGTGATGATTTTACGGTCCGGACGGTTGATGAAATTAAGGACGGAGTAAAGCGTGGTGGTTTTGCCGGAACCGGTGGGGCCGGTGACCAGGATGATGCCGTCCGGCAGACCAATCAGACGCTCAAACGTTTGCTGGTCATCCGTAAAAAAGCCCAGTTCGGGCAGTCCCAGCCGCAGCCCTTCCTTGTCCAAAATACGCATGACGATGCTTTCCCCGTGATTGGTGGGGATGCACGAGACGCGCAGGTCAATCATTTTGCCGCCCACCGAGGTTTGGATACGGCCGTCCTGGGGTATCCGGCGCTCGGCAATGGACATGTTGGACATGATTTTAATGCGGCTGATGATCGAGGCCTGCAGCTTTTTGGGGGGGCCTTTAATCTCGTGCAGCACACCGTCAATACGGTAACGGACACGGAAGGATTTGGACAGCGGCTCTAGGTGGATGTCCGAGGCCCGCATCTTGAAGGCCTCCACAATCATGTTGTTGACCAGCCGGATGATGGGCGCGTCGGATTCCACCACGGAGCCATCATCCTCGCCGGCCGCCTTGGTCATGGCCTGCACCGCCACATCACCCTCGGTGATGTTTTGAATCATCATGCCCACCTGGTCGTCTTCCGCGCCGTAGTACTTGGATAGCGCCGCGTCAATTTCCGCTTCCGAGGCCACCTTGACCTCGATTTCCATCTTCAGCGCGTGGTGAAGCGCGTCAATCGTGTCGAGGTCGGAGGGGTCTGCCAGGGCCACGGCCATGGTGTTGCCGTGTTTATAAATGGGAATGGCCCGGTAACGCTTGGCCAGGTCACGCCGCAAGGAGGAGATGACGCTGTCTTCGATGCGCAGGTCGGCCAGTTGCACTACTTCCGCGCCGAAATACACGGCTTTGGCGTTGGTGACGTCCTGGGGTGTAATCCAGCGTCGCGCCAGCAGTGTGTCCACCACCCCGGCACCGCCTGCTTCCGCTTCCTGCCGGGCTTGCGCCACCTGGTCATGGGTTACTACGCCCATGTCCATGAGCAGGTCCAATAAATAGTCGTCTTTGGCAGCCACAAAATTGGTTGTCACTGCCGCCGGACCTTTGGGGGACTCCCACCGGCGGCGTATGGAGTTCTGCTAAAACTGTATCCGTGAATCCGCCCCAAAGTCAACATGGGCGCGGAAAAACGCAAGGAGGACGCGGCGGAAGCAGGGGCCAAGAGGCCCAAAGGGTGGGTTTGCCGCTTGGTTTTTCGCCGGGGGATTCCTTCAATGCGGCATCGGAAAATCCAAGTTAATAATGCTGACGGATGCACAAGCGGCCCGCACTTGCCTCCAACTTTCCATAGGGGGCACGACTTGCCCATTCTTTCCCAATCCTTGGACGTTTTCCGTTTGCGCGCCGGGTCTTTTGCCAGTATTGTGCGCCAATGGCGAGTCAACCGCCCAAAAAGAAGAAAAAAGCCCTCCTGCTGGGAGTGGGATTGGACAGCGACGGCCACAAACGCGTGACCACAGGCCCTAATTTTGCCCTGGTGGGAGGAACGCAGGAAACGCACGAGGCCATGACGGAAAAGGCCATCAAAATCAACGAAAAACTCGCCAGGAAAGGCAAGACCTTGGATGACGTCAGCCGCGAGGAGTTTGATGACATCGCCCACGAAGTGGGGCTGAAAAAACTCCAGCCGCCGCAAAATTAGCAGTCAGGCTTGTGATTCAGGGTTTCCCTTGGGGGCATGCTTGGTGGGGATGGTGATATCCCCCAATTCAGGGTAAAGCTTCCGGACGCAGTCGGGGCAAAGTCCATGGGTAAACTTGGCGTCGGAGTGTTTCTGAAGATAGACCTCGATTTGATTCCAATAGCCCTGGTCATCGCGGATTTTCTTGCAACTGGCACAGATGGGCAGCAAGCCGCTGAGGGTTTTTACATTTTCGAGAGCTTCCTGCAGCTCCACAATAAGTTTTTCCCGTTCCTGTTGGGCCAGACGCATTTCGGTGATGTCCCGCACCACCCCGATGACTTTGACGGCGCCACTATGGGGCATGACCACCACGGCGGCTTGCTCGTGCATAATGCGTTCGCGGCCACCAGGGAGCAGTACCGTGAACTCGTGATCGAAAGCCCCGCCTTCCCTGATCAAGGCTTCGATTCTTTGCTTCAGCAAATCTCGGTCTTCCGGTCGTACCAGCGCATAAAAGTTGTCCCGCGTTGGCGTGAAATTGCCGGTTGTGAAACCGAATATCCGGTAAGTTTGATCTGACCACGTAATTTGTTGGGTGCTTAAATCCAGCTCCCAACTGCCAATGTTTGCCACCCTTTGCGCCAGCCGCAACCCCGCCTCCCGCTCCTGGAGAGCCTGCTCAGCTCGATGGCGTTCCGCGATGTCAGCCTGCAGGAGCTCATTGGTGCGGCGCAATTCCCGTGAGGCCTGGCTGGAGGCCTGCAGGAGGTAAATGAGCCAGCCGGTCATGACCCCCATTACCGCGCCTCCGCCCAAGACCACGCGAGGCAGCAAACTCAAGGAGCGCAAGACCGTTTCGCGGCGAGGGGTCAGCTCCAATTGCCAATGGGCGCCTTTGAACACGATTTCCCGTTTTTGGGTGTAGCCATTGAAGACCTCCTTCGCTGGCAGCTTTTCTGGGAAAACGATTTGCTGGAAGGTCTTAACATCTCGCAGCCGCAATTCGAACATGCTTGCCAGCCGGCCCCAGTTGTAATGGGCAAGGTCGGCATAACGAAAAACGCCGGCCAGCGCGCCATCATATTGACCCTGTTTTTCCAGGGGCAGGTACATTAAAAATCCCAGTCCCCCCTGTTTCAACTCGATGGATGCTGACAGGGCGAGGGAACGGCTTTGTCGGGCTTGCTCCAGCGCCTGCCGCCGGACCGTGTCGAAAATACCCGACTGGCCCAATATGGCCTCGTTGCCTTGAACCGGCATGCACCACTGCACCATGCCTTGAGGGTCCAACCATTGCAGCGCCTGCAAATCGGGATGGCGGGCGGCAATCAAACCAGCCAGTTGCTCGAATTGTTGCCGGCTGAGGGGGCCTTCTTCTGCCCAGACACTGCGCAGAAATTGCAGCGTGGAATCGTAGTGATGCAGGTGGTTGGTCCAATAAGCGGCGGCCAGATTGGCTGCATCCGAACAATTCCTTTGCAAGGCCAGGCTTTCTTCGTTGCGCAAGGTTTGGCTGAATATCAAGGCCAAGGTGAAGATGGCCATGCCGCCGGCGACTGCGGGTAGCGGGGAGGGTTGGGAGGCGGCGGATGGAGTTTTCTCGCGCAGCCATAGCAACAAAGCCGCATTGGCCAGCAGAAAACTCAAGGCACTGTGGAAAGCCATGAGGTTAAATCGCCCCCATGCCTGTTCCGGGGCCAACCCTTGCACAAATCCCACCATGGCCGCCAGGGCAATGCCCATAACCAGGCAGGCCAGGAGGTTGATGGAAATCCGGCAAGACTCTGGCAATTTTTCGCGGTTGACCAGCCACACCCCGAGACTCGTGAATAAGAAGCACAAACCACTGCTTAAGGCCACCCGGGTGGGCGATTGTGAGCCTACGGACGTCTCTAGGGCCACCATCCATTCATCCAATTCCAGGGAGATGCCGCTGAGATGTTGAAAGACGGTTAGTACCCCCAACAGGAAAGGAAATACGGTGAAAAACCGGCTTAAGTGCCGCCGGTGGAAAGTCGCGGACAGGAGGGCGGCCCCCAGAAAGGCCATGCTTAAGGCGGTGTTGTATGCCATGGGTACCCAATCCCGCCGCCAATGGGTCAAGCGCTCGTTGCCCAGATGCCACCCGGCCAGCGTCAGCAGCCCAATCAATACCAGAGCGGTGGCCAAAATGCGGCACACGGTGATACCCCAGGAGCTTCCCAGCCAGGGCGAGGACTGGTCATGGGCTGGGGCGGGATATGTGGTGAGGGCCGACATGGCACCTGATTACAATTTGGGCAAGGTTTTGCTTTTCATTTTGGTGCAATACTTTACGATGCCAGCGTAGCATGGCTGGTTTGGCAAAGACAGGTGAAAAAGTGTTGCGGGGCATTCCTGCCTCGGGAGGGGTGTGCCGGGGCAAGGTCCTGGTGCTGGGCAGCCGTGAGCAGAAAGTGGCACGGCTGGAAATGACGGAAGCGGACGTGCCGGGCCAGGTGGCGCGTTTTGAGCAGGCCCTGGTGCAATCCCGTCAGCAGCTCCTGGAATTGCAGGAGCAAATTCGCGCCCGTGTGGGGGCCAAGGATGCTGACATTTTCACTGCCCATCTGCTAATCCTGGAAGACCCATTATTGGTGGACGAGGTGATGAAATTAATCACCGAAGAGAAAGTCAATGCCGAATATGCCCTGCAGACGGCGATTGAGAAATACGTCAACGCGCTGGAGCAAATCAACGACGAGCTGCTCCGCGAGCGCACGGCGGACTTGCGCGATGTGGGGGATCGCATTCTCAACAATCTCCTCGGCTGTGTGGATGAGCATCAACTGAATCTCCTCACTGAACCCAGCATTGTCATCAGTCATGATTTGACGCCTTCCACCACGGCCCTGTTGGACAAGACCAAAATTTTGGGTTTTGCCACAGATGTGGGCAGCCGCACGTCCCATACCGCCATCCTCGCGCGCAGTCTGCAGATTCCGGCGGTGGTGGCCTTGAAGACGGTCAGCCAGGAATTGGCCACCGGGCAGCAGGTGCTATTGGACGGCTACAATGGCTTGTTGATCATCAATCCGTCAGACCAGACGCTCTTTGAATACGGTCATCTGGTGCGCCGGCAGGTCACCCTGCAGGAGAAACTGCGTTCGATAAAGGACCAACCGGCGGTGACCTTGGATGGCAGCCGGGTGCTGCTCTCGGCCAACATTGAGCAACCGAGCGATGTGGAGGCCGTCAAGACCAGCGGGGCGGAGGGGGTGGGCCTGTTCCGCACGGAGTTTATTTACCTGAACCGGGAATCGGCGCCCGCCGAGGAGGAGCAGTACCAGGCCTACTTGTCGGTGGCCGAGGCGCTGCATCCAGCGCCGGTGATTATTCGCACTTTGGACTTGGGGGGGGACAAATTTCTGACCCATGTCAACGTCGGTCCGGAGACCAGCAGTTTTTATGGCTGGCGGGCCATACGTTTCTGCCTGCATCGCCGGGACATCTTCCGCACGCAAATTCGCGCCATTCTGCGCGCCAGCAGCCGGGGCAATGTGAAATTAATGTATCCCATGGTTTCCGATACGCGGGAAATTGAGGAAGCCAACGCCCTGCTGGCCGAGTGCAAGCAAGAGCTCCGGGCGGAGGGCCGGCCTTTTGATGACTCCATGCAAATAGGAGCAATGATCGAAGTGCCCTCGGCGGTTTTGATCGCTGATGCCCTGGCCCGGCGGGTGCAATTTTTCAGCATTGGCACCAACGATTTGATTCAATACACGCTGGCGGTGGACCGCATGAATGAGCATGTGGCCCATCTTTACCAGCCCACCCACCCGGCCATCCTGAAACTGATCCAGGAGACCGTAGCCGCCGCGCATCGCCAGGGCATCTGGGTGGGCGTGTGCGGGGAAATGGCGGGGGATCCCGTGCTGGTGCCGCTCCTGCTGGGGTTGGGGGTGGATGAACTTAGCGCCGCGCCCTCCGTGGCGGCCCAGATCAAGTTTCTCATCCGGCGTCTGAAAATGAGTGAGGCGCGGGACCTCGTGGCGTTCGCGTTGCAGTGTGAGGACGCGCGGGAGATTTTGGAGCGTTCGCGGCAATTGGCCCGCAGCGCGGCCCCCAGTTTGTTTGAAACGGAATTGTGATACGCAGGTTGGGTGAGACAGGCCA
Organism: Fontisphaera persica; assembly: GCF_024832785.1. GTDB lineage: Bacteria > Verrucomicrobiota > Verrucomicrobiia > Limisphaerales > Fontisphaeraceae > Fontisphaera > Fontisphaera persica. The sequence continues at coordinate 1,522,935 of NZ_CP116615.1, read as the reverse complement.
TTAAAAAAAGCGCGGTACAACAAGAAAAACGCTTGTGAGCGCGGCGGTCTCCCGATATTAGTTTTTCACACAATTAATTAAGACAACTGAATACTTAACCCCCAGACAGGAGAGCGCTCATGAATAAAACGGCGACGCTGACGATTGAGGACAAGACCTATACGCTGCCGGTGGTGGAAGGCTCCGAGGGCGAGAAGGCTTTGGACATTTCCACCTTGCGCCAGCAAAGTGGCTACATCACCTTGGATGATGGTTACGGCAACACCGGGTCTTGCAAGAGCAAGATTACCTTTATTGATGGGGAAAAGGGCATCCTGCGTTACCGGGGGATTCCCATCGAGGAACTGGCGGAGAAGTCGTCCTTCATTGAAACGGCCTACCTGATTATTTACGGCGAGCTGCCCAACCGCAAACAGTTGCAACGGTTTTCCGATTTGCTGACCAAGTGCGAAAACCTGCACGAGGACATGAAGTACCACTTTGAGGGTTTTCCCTCAACGGGGCATCCCATGGCCATCCTGTCCTCGATGATCAACGCCACCAGTTGTTTTTACCCGGAAGTCATGAAGGGGTACGACCCGGCGACGTTTGATTTGATGGCAGCGCGCTTAATCTCCCAGGTGCGCACCATTGCAGCGTTCGCCTACCGCAAGGCGCATGGCTTGCCCATCATTTATCCCAAGCCCAGCTACAAGTACACTGCCAACTTCCTGCACATGATGTTTTCCGAGCCGTACCAGGATTATGAATTGCAGCCGGAGGTGGTATGGGCGCTGGACTTGATTTTCCTGTTGCACGCAGACCACGAGCAGAACTGTTCCACGGCCACGGTGCGGTTTGTAGCATCCAGCCGGGCCAATCTGTTTGCCTCGGCGGCAGCGGGAGTGTGCGCCTTGTGGGGGCCGTTGCATGGTGGCGCCAATCAGGCGGTGATTGAAATGCTGCAACAGATTCATGATTCCGGCGATGACGGCCGCAAATTCATTGAAATGGCCAAAGATAAATCCAGCGGCAAGCGCCTGATGGGTTTTGGACACCGGGTTTATAAAAACTACGATCCGCGCGCCAAGATCATCAAGGCCCGCTGCGACCAGTTGCTCAAGGCCCTGAAACTGAATGATCCCCTGTTGGACATCGCCAAGCGGCTGGAGGAGGCGGCCTTGAGCGATCCCTATTTCATCGAGCGCAAGCTGTACCCGAACGTGGACTTCTACAGCGGCATCATCATGCGCGCCATTGGCATCCCCATCGAAATGTTCACCGTAATTTTTGCCATCGGCCGCATGCCGGGCTGGATTGCCAATTACAAGGAAATCATGGAAAGCGGCGACAGCCGCATCTACCGGCCGCGACAAATTTACGTCGGCCCCACCGTGCGGCCTTATATGCCGCTCAAAAACCGTCCCTGACTTTCGCCGTCCCGGCCACAACGCCGGTTAAGATTGGCTTGGGTCCATGCCACTTGCCGCGCCGGGCAGGGGACTTGATGCTTGCAACTCCGGAGAGGCGGGCAGTCCGGAGGGGGTGCTTAACACCGCCTGGCGCATTTGTTGAAACCACCAGTGAGCGCCGGGAAGGCGTCGCTGACGCCGTGGGTGGTAATGCAGGGTGGCAGGTTGCGGCAAACCCAATTCCATCTGCCGGGCCGTGGCGCGGTACATCGTTTTCATCGTTGTTTTCATTTTGACCGCTGCCATTCTGAACAGTGGGGATGGACATTTACTGTCCAACCCCTACATTTTTTATCGGCACTTTTTGAGGGGACTTTAAGAATATCCCCTGTGCAGCCCCTCACTCTGGGAAATTCCGGGAAAAGGAGGCGTGCCCCACCTGCTCGCAGGCCGTGGAGGAAACGGAAGGAGAACAAAAATTGATGATATGGGCTGGCAGGCACGTCCAATATCCCAGCCTTATGAACGCCAAACCATGGTTAACCGCGGGATTATTGGTATTTCATTTATTGCCTTTGGGTGCATTCGCCGCGCCGGACCCCCAGGTGGTGGGGGGGGTGGATGTTTCACGCTGGCGAGGGTTTAATTTATTGGAAAAATTCACCCTGCGGCAAAATGCGCCTTTTTTGGAGGATGATTTCCGTTGGATTGCGGAATTGGGTTTTAATTATGTCCGCCTGCCGGTGGATTACCGTTGTTATGTGCAGACCAATGACTGGCTGCAATTCCGTGAAGAGATCCTCAAGCACTTTGACCAGGCCATCGCCTTTGGGGACAAATACAACATTCACGTCTCCATCAATCTGCATCGCGCCCCAGGTTTTTGTATCAACCCGCCGGCGGAGCCGTCGAATTTGTGGACTGAGGAGGCCCCGCTGGAGGCGTTTGTGGCACATTGGGTAATGTTTGCCCGGCGTTATAAAGACATCCCTTCCTCTCGCCTTAGTTTTAATCTTCTGAATGAACCGGCGCGGCATACGCGGGAGCAGTATCTCAAGGTCTTCACGCGGGCCATTGAGGCAATCCAGGCCGTGGATCCTAAACGATTGATCATTGTGGACGGCATGAACGTGGGGGCACAGCCGGCAAGGGAATTCTTGCGTTATTCCAACGTGGTGCAGGCCACGCGGGGATACCATCCGGGAACCATTTCCCATTATCGCGCCAGTTGGGTGCAGGGCAGTGATCAGTGGCCTGAACCCACCTGGCCGCCGGTGCCGGTGAACGGGATGCTTTATGGCCCGGCCAAGCCGGAATTTAAGTCGCCCTTGGCTTTGCTCGGGGAGTTTCCGGCTGGCACACGGCTGGAATTGAGTGTGCAACAAATATCCGTCAAAGGCCGGCTGGCCGCCCGTGCCGACGGAAAAATGGTGGGGGAATTGCTCTGTGACCCGCAAACCCAGGCCGGGCAATGGAAAGTTTCGCCGGAAAGCCGCCAATACACCTACCATGAACCTGTCAAACCTTTGCGGTGGACCCTGACGTTGACCCAACCAGCCCGGGAAATCACGGTGGAAAATGTGGACGGCGACTGGGTCCGGTTGCGAGAACTGTCCTTGGTGATGCCCGGCGCCAAGACCAACACCGTGCGGCCGGATTCCACCTGGGGCCGCAAACAAAGCCCCTTGCGCGTAGATAAAGGCGGGCGCTTGTTGCCCCCCGCCGGGAGCCGGGCAGACCAAACTTTGCGGGATTACCTTAAATCCTGGGTGGAGATTCAAGCAGAAGGCCAGGCGGTGTTTGTGGGGGAGTGGGGGTGTTTCAATCGGACACCGCATCCGGTGGCGCTGGCGTGGATGAAGGATTGGCTGGAGCTATGGAAGCAGCATCGCATGGGCTGGGCCTTGTGGAACTTCCGCGGCAGCTTTGGAATATTGGACAGCGGCCGCAATGATGTGCAGTACGAGGATTTTCACGGGCACAAACTGGACCGGCAGATGTTAGAACTGTTGCAGCAATACCTGAAATATTAACCCTTAATGCTTGAGTATATGATTAATCCTAAGCGTAAAGTAGTAATGGCGGTCATGATGGGGTGTTGGTTGACCATGGCTCTTCCGGGTTTACGGGGCGCCGGCTGGGAATTGATTTGGGCTGATGAATTTAATGGCACAGGGCTTCCGGACCCGGCCAAGTGGGATTACGAGGAGGGGTGGATTCGCAACAACGAGTTGCAATACTACACGCGCGGGCGGCTGGAAAATTGCCGGCAGGAAAATGGCGCCCTGGTGATTGAAGGGCGCAAGGAGAAATTCCGCAATCCCCATTACCGGCCCGACGCCGACCCCAAAAACCGTAAAGCCGGCAGGGAATTTGCGGAGTACACCTCCGCGAGCATTAATACGCTGGGCAAAGCGAGTTTTTTATATGGACGGGTGGAAGTACGGGCCAAGCTGCCTCAGGGCATGGGGGTCTGGCCAGCCATTTGGATGATGGGAACCAACCGGGTGACCGTAGGCTGGCCACGGTGCGGAGAAATTGACATCATGGAGTTCGTGGGCAAGGCCCCCACCAATGTCCATGCCACAGTTCATTGGTTCGGGGAGGGGCGGCATCAATCTCTGGGCCAAAGGATTGTAACCAATACCCCTTATGCAGATTTTCACATCTACGCCGTGGAATGGTATCCAGACCAGATGGATTTCTATTTTGATAAAGTAAAGTACTTCACTTATCCGTTGGACAAGGCAGGGACGGGGCCGGATAACCCTTTCCGCAAACCCCATTATTTATTGCTCAACCTGGCCTTGGGCGGTTCTTGGGGAGGAGCCATGGACGACACGGTCTTGCCGCAAAAATACCTTATTGATTACGTGCGGGTGTATCGGCAAAAGCCATAGGGAGCGTGAGCTCTTGCCCCCAATTGGGATGAAGAGGGATGAAAAAGGGAGACAAGGGCGAGAGAGACCGGCGCCCCTTGTTGGCGCATGAAGCGTGGTTTCCACCCTCGCTATGAACATTCGCCGAAGCGAGAGGCGGCGCCTTAAGTTGGCGTGGAGCAAGGCTAAAGCCCGCGGCAGCGCAACTATTTTTTCGGCTTGGTGTAATGAACTGGGAAGGCGTATATTCATGGCAGGCATGTTTTTTTGGCGATTCATCGTGGCGACAACGGCGGTCTTGCTGACCGGCGCAGGGGTGGTTATATCGCTGGACACTAAGGAGGAAAAACTGCCGGGCAAGAGCATCACCGAACGCAATGCTTTCAATTTGAAGGCTCCCGCGCCCCCGGCTCCCCCGCCGGCCCCGCCGCCGCCGGCTACGAAAGTTAATCTGACCGGGGTGTTCAGCATCATGGGAAACAAACGGGCCATTCTGCAGATTAGCGAACCAGGCAAAGCCGCCCCGGAATCCAGGATTATGCAGGAAGGGGACAAGGAAGGGGATATAGAGGTCCTGGCCATAGACACCGCGGCGGAGACGGTGCGGGTGAAGATTCGGGATCAAGAAAAAGAACTGGATTTCAAAAAGGATGGAATTACCCCTCCCACCGCACCAGCGGCGGCTTTTGCCATGCCTACCAATATGGCTCTACTTAACAAGCCTCCTGTGCAAGGCCTGCCAGGAGGTGCCTTGAATGCTACGACCGGTATCCCGATGCCGATTCAGCCCCCGCCCAATCTACAACCAGGGGCGATTTGGCGGCCGGATGGCTCAGTCATTCCTCCGGGGGCTGCTGTTACCAACCCTGTTCCCAACCCGGCTGCGACGCTTTACCAGCCGCCCACGCGCGTCATTCGGACCCCCTGAAAAAAGCCAATCTTCCCAAGGGCAGGGCTTCCTACAAGAAGTAAACAAAACTGGCCAGAACAGCGCTTGGGGGGTATAGTGGAGGCATGAAACCCGCAGAAGCTTACCTGGCCAAGGCCAGGGAAATTATTGCCTGCATTTCGGGGCAAATAGCAGCCATTGAACAGGCGGCGGATTGGTTTGCTGAGGCCATCCTGGCGGGGCGCATGGTGCATGTTTTTGGCACCGGCCAATGCCGGGCAATGGTGGAGGAATTCTGGCCTCGCAACGGCTCCTTTCCGGGATTTCATCCCATTGTAGAACTGGCCTTAAGCGCGCCCAATCCGGTGGGAGCCAACGGCCCGCGCCAGGCGATGTATTTGGAAAACACTCCCGGTTTGGCCGAACAAATTCTGCGCAATTTTGCGCTGCATCGCAAAGATGCCGCGCTCATCATCACCTCCAGTGGTTGCAGCGTGGTCCCCGTGGAGATGGCGGCCTTGTTTCAGCAGCGCGGCATTCGCGTGGTGGCCCTGGTGAGCTTGCGTCACTCTGCGGTAAGTGCCTCACGGCATCCGGAAGGCCGGAAGGTGCAAGACTTTGCGGATTTGGTCCTGGATACAGGGGCACCCACCGGAGACGCGCTCATTACGGTGGAAGGAGTGGAGGAGCCGGTGGGTAGCGCGTCAACGTTGGGTGGCTGTCTGGTGATTAATTGCCTCAAAGTCGAAGTGGCCCGGCGGCTGGCCCGCGCGGGGCATCCACCCAAGGTGTTGGTGGCCCCCGCTTTGGCGGGTCAAGAGCGCGCGCATGGATTGTTTGAGCTGGCAGTGGCGGAGCAGGCGCGGCTGTTGGCGAAGCTGCATCAGGAATTGGAGGCCCAAACGGAGTCCATCACCTCTTTCCGCCGCCGCACACCCGAGAAACCACCCGAGGAATTCGACACGGGCTCGTTTTTTATCACCTGAACAGGGTTTCAGGCCAAAGTTTCCACTGGAAAGCCCTCCAAAGTGGGCACCGCCCAGTCTGGTTGGTGTTTTTGCAACTCCTCCAATGTGGCGCCGCCGGTGGCCACAGCCAGGGTCTTGGCGCCAATGGCGCGGCCGCATCGGATGTCATGAGGCGTGTCACCGACCACCAGGACTTCGTCGGGTTGGAGGGTATCGCCAAGCAGCGCGCGGCCCCGGGCAAAGGCTACGCGGGCAATTTCGTTGCGATCCTCATGGTCATCCGCAAAAGCGCCGGTGACAAACGGCCCCCATAAACCAAACCGGCGCAATTTGATTTCCGCGCCCAGGCGAATGTTTCCCGTAAGCAACCCCAAAACCGCCGGCGGATGCTGGCGTTGCAGCGCGGCAAGGAACTCTGGCACCCCAGGGATGACCCCGCCGGTGGATTCACGCAGGTAATGGTCCAAGAGGAAGACGTAGCAGTCAAAAAAGCGCTGCATGTCCTCGGGCGTGACCTGCCGGCCATGTTGCCGCAGGAATTCACGCACCAGGCTGGTGTCGGTGCGGCCGGCAAAGCTCATGGTTTCGGTGCCGTTGCCCAGGCCGAACTCAACGGCAAAGGCACGCGCAAAGGCCCTCACCCCCGCGCCATGAGTGCGGATAAGGGTGCCGTCAATGTCAAATAGGGCCAGCCGGACCATAGTGCGGCAAAGGTAGGAGCGGAGGAGGAGTTGGGCAACTGAAAAAGGAAAAGTGGAAGGCGAACGAGAATTCGATGCCGACTCTGGAGTGCGGACCAGCGCCTAATCCAGTCCGGGTGAGTAAAACGGAGCCTTTCCAAGCAGAGTACTGGGGCCTTGACAATGGGGGGCAGGCCAACAGATTTAGGGCATGGCAAAAAGCCGCCGGACCTGGCTGAAATACACGCTCGCAGCCACCGGCCTTGCTGCAGTGACGGGGGCGTGGTGGGTGCATCGTTCACAGAGCCGGGCGGCCCGGGTGCTGCGAATGCTGGGTGCTGACTATTTCCGCAAGATGGCGCCACCACCCCACCGGCCCATGCCGGCTCGGTGGAAGGAGGAGCATTTGACTTTAAGCTGGCTGGGACATGCCACCACTTTAATCAATTTCTTTGGCGTGCGCCTGTTGTTGGACCCCGTTTTCAGCCCGCGAGTGGGGCCAGTGGCATGGATGGGCAACATCGGGCCTAAACGCTATATCGCCCCGGCTCTGGGCGTGGCGGATATACCGGCCGTGGATTTAATTGTATTATCGCACGCGCATTATGATCACTTTGACTGCTTGACCCTGCGCCAATTGCCCAAGACCGCCACCGTCATCACCGCGCCCGAGACCAGTGATTTATTGGAAGGGATGGAGTTTGCCACAATCAAGGAATTGGATTGGAACGAGCCATTCATTTTCAAAAACGGACATGGGGAACTGGAGATTCAGGCCATCCAGGTGCGGCATTGGGGGCAGCGCTGGCCCAACAAGAAAGTGCGCGGTTACAATGGGTATATCATGCGCCGGAAGGGAAGGTCGGTGTTGTTTGCGGGCGACACAGCCATGACGCCCTTGTTCAAGCAGCACCGGCGCCTGGGGCCGTTTGATTTGGCAATCATGCCCATAGCGGCCTATGATCCGTGGATTTGGAACCATTGCACGCCGGAGGAGGCGGTGGAAATGGCCAACGATGCCGGGGCGCGGTTTATTGCGCCTGTACATCACGAAACCTTCAAACTAAGCGACGAACCCATGGAGGAACCGGTGCAACGTTTTTGCCACGCCCTGCGCGCAGAGCCGGCCCGCATTGCCTGGCGGCAGGTGGGCGAAACGTTTGCCCTGGATGCGCACGGCACCGCGGTCGGACCTCAGCGGTCTTCTGCATAAATGGTCGCCACGATGGGGCGGTGGTCGGAGGCCTGCCCCCAATTAGGCAGCGCCAGGACGTAGGTTTCTTCAGGAATCCACTCGGCGGCCATACCCTTGCTCAGGAGGATGTAATCAATGCGGCTGTAAGAATCTTCCACACCATAGTAATGAGTCCAGGTGATGCGTCGGGCGTCCTGTCGGGCGTTCAATGGGGGTAGGGAGTCACCGTTGCGTTCGGCGGGCCGGGTATCCACCAAACCATTGCGGGCATTGGCACGGCCCATAATCGTGCGCACGCTGCGCGTATCCTTGGTATCATTGAAATCACCCAGGACCACCAGATTCAGGCTGGGATTGGCCGCCAGCCGTTCGGTGATGATTTCCCGCAACAGCCTCGCTTCCTGTTCCCGCATCTCCGCTTCGTCGCCTTCGGGAATGGGACGGCGGGATTTGAGATGAACGGCAAGGAGGGTGAACTGGTAGCCGTTTGTGGCGCGCAAATCCACTTCCAGGAAACCACGGCTGACATGAAAGCGGCGCCCATACAAGAGGTAGGTCAGGTTGGTATGAGGCCGCCGCGCCACGATGGGGAGGCGGCTGAGGAGGGCCACATGGATGTTGGTGTCCCAGCCGCGCACCCATTCCCAATGGGGCAGGGACAGCCCCTCAGCCTGCAATGAATCGCGCAATTCCAACAGCGCATTGGTGCTGCCCATTTCCATCAAGGCAAGGACATCGGGTTTGAGGGAGCGAATGCTTTGCCGGATTTTGGCGCGGGCTTCCGCGCTTTTGGCGGGACGGTTGCCGGCGGGCTGGTCCAGGTAATTTTCCAGGTTGTATTCGGCGATGCGGATTTTTTCCGCCGACTCGACAGACCACAAACCGGCCAACAGCAGGCTGAGGCCAATGCTCAGAATGACACGCATCAGGGAAATGAATTACGGGCAAGGCGGGGCGATGTCAAAGCGGATTCGTACCGTGTCACGGCGGGTGTGGACTGGAGCGGATGCAAATTTCGCAAAATGACTTGTCAGGCAGCGCGGCTCTCACTAAAAGAAACTCGTGAGGCACACCATGGTTTATTTAACGGCGCCCTCCGAGCACCCATGCCGTGGCCGGCGGGCAGGCCGGTGCCGCTCTTTGCAGTGGATGCCATTCTCGCCAACCGCCAGACCATGATGGTTTTAGTGCAATTTCCTTGGAGCCCGTTTTGCCTGGTGCAACGGCGCATCCTTGAGTATGCGGGGGCCCGTTTCAAAATCGTGAACATTACCTGCACGGATCGGACGCTGGTCTGGCGGCTGACGCGCCAGCGTTATTATCAAGTGCCCATTCTCAAGCATGGCCGGAATGTGATCTTTGAAACGGACCATGAATCGCAGGTGATTGCCAAATACGTGGACAACACCCTGGGATTGGATTTATTTCCCCGTCCGCTGGCTGGGGTGCAGAACATTCTATGGCGGCACATTGAAAACGAAATCGAAGAGGTCTGCTTCAAGTTGAACGACATTTATTTTCGTGAGTTTGTGCCGGCGCGGGAGCATCTGGACTTTATTCGTTTCAAGGAGCGCAAATTTGGGCGGGGTTGCCTGGAGCAATGGCGGCGGCAACAGGTCACCCTGCTGGAAGAATTGCAGCGGCGGTTGCTGCCTTTTGAGCAAATGTTGACCACGCGGCCTTTCCTGCTCGAGGAGCGTCCCCGCTTTGTGGATTTTGACTTGTACGGCATGCTGGCCAATTATTTGTACAGCGGCCATTACCAGTTGCCGGCGCCCCACAACCGGCTGGCCGAGTGGTACCAACGGATGGACACCTGCCGCAGAAGCGAGTTTAACCTGTGAAAAACTACATCCTCGACACCAACGTTCTTCTTCACGATCCGAACAGCATCTTCAACTTTCAGGAAAACCACGTCCTGATCCCCATTGAGGTCATCGAGGAGATTGACCGCTTCAAACGGGAGGCCACCGAATTGGGGCAAAATGCCCGCACGGTCAGCCGCACCCTGGATGCTCTGCGAGAGCAGGGCGCCTTGAGCGGGGGCGTGCCTTTGCGCAATGGGGGGCTGCTGCGGATTTTATTTCAGCAAAACAACGGTAATGGCCATCAAAACCATAGTGTGGACAGCCGGATTTTGGCGCATGCCCTGGCCGTGGCCCAATCAGACAAGGGTCGCAAAACGGTCTTGGTGACCAAGGACATCAATTTGCGCATCCGGGCGGATGCCTGCGGCCTGGCGGCGGAGGATTATGAGACAGACCATGTCCGGATTCAGGATTTGTACACCGGCATGTTTGAAATGACGGTGAGCACTGAGGAGATGGCCGCTTTCCGGCTGAATGGAGAGTTGGAGGTCCCCTTAAACGGGCATTATCCCAATGAGTACTGCATCCTGAATGACGCCGGCCATCCTCGGCGGCCGGCGCTGGCCAAGGTGGATGTATCCGGCAAAAAACTGGTGCCGATTTTGGATTGCCGGGAGGGGGTATGGGGCATTAAGCCACGCAATCGGGAACAGCATTTTGCCTTGGATGCGCTTTTAGATGACCGCATCCGGCTGGTCACCCTCATGGGCAAAGCCGGCACGGGCAAGACCTTGTTGGCCATGGCCGCGGGCTTGAAGCGCACCGTCTTGGACCGCGAATTTCGCCGCGTTGTCGTTGCGCGACCCACGGTCTCGGTGGGGCGGGAATTGGGCTTCCTGCCGGGCACCTTGGAAGAGAAGTTAAATCCGTGGATGCAACCCATTCATGACGCGCTGGAAATGCTGAGCGATTTGAACATGGGGCACGAGCACCGGCGGGCGGCTGACTTGTTGCGTAGCGGCACCATCGTGGTGGAGGCGTTGAGTTATATTCGCGGCCGCAGCATCGCCAACCAGTTCATGGTGATTGACGAGGCCCAAAACCTTACCCCCTTGGAGGTCAAAACCATCTGCACGCGGGTGGGACACGGCACCAAGGTGGTATTTACCGGGGACCCTTACCAGATTGATAATCCCTATGTGGACTCCGCCTCCAACGGCTTCAATTATCTAGTCAGCCGGTTTCGTGCCCAACCGCTAGCGGCCCACATTGAACTGCAAAAGGGTGAACGTTCGGAGTTGGCGGAGCTGGCAGCGAATATTCTGTAGGGCAGGGGAGAGAGCAGCAGCTTGGGAAAGGGGAGCACACCCTTGATGCGCCTGCATATTAATTCATTTCGCCAACGCACCCCCGTCCCACCACCTTCCCTGTAAGAGCTGTTAGGCCGAGCTAAACACGCGGCAACTTAACGGCGCCAACCAGACTTTTCAGGTCTTCAATGCCGTGGCGTTGCATGTACTCACGGATGCCTTGGAGCACGTGCAACGAGGTTTGCGGTTCATAAAAATTGGCCGTGCCCACAGCCACGGCGGAAGCCCCCGCGATGATGAATTCGAGGGCGTCCTCGGCGGATTGAATACCGCCCATGCCAATGATGGGGATTTTAACCGCCCGGGCGGCCTCCCACACCAGTTTGACGGCGATGGGTTTGATGCAGGGGCCGGTCAAGCCTCCGGTGATATTTGCCAGACGCGGCCGGCGGGTTTCTATGTCTATGGCCATGGCGGGAAAGCTGTTCATGATGGAAAGACCATCACTGCCGGCAGCTTCGGCGGCCTGGGCAAACGGGACGATGCTGGGCACATTGGGGCTTAGTTTGGTGATTAAGGGCAGGCGTGTGGCTTTTCGGCAGGCGGCAACAACCTTCTCCAGCAAGCGCACATCTGTGCCAAAATGGGCGCCGCCTTCCTTGATATTCGGGCAGGAGACGTTGAGTTCAAGTCCACCCACCCCCTCCAGCGCATCGAAACGACGGGCCACTTCCGCGTATTCGTCCACCGTGCAACCCCAAATGTTGATGATAACCGGCACCTGGAGGGTTTTGAGAAATGGCCAGTATTTCTCAATGAAACCGTCCACTCCCGGGCCTTGCAGGCCAATGGCATTGATGAGACCGCACGCTACTTCCACCGTGCGCGGAGTGGGATTGCCGCGGACAGGCTCAAGCCGTATGCCTTTCACCACCACCGCGCCCAGTTGATTCAAATCCAGAAGGCGTGCGTATTCCACCCCGTACCCAAACGTGCCGGAAGCCACGGTGACCGGGTTGGGCATGACGAGGGAGCCGATGCGGACAGACCAGTTCATGCCATCACCTCCCAGGCAATGGAGTTGGCGGTAAAAACCGGCCCTTCAGTACAGGTGCGCTGGTATTCCCAGCCTTCACTGGTGCGAACGGGGATGACGCAGGTCAGGCATACTCCCACGCCGCAACACATGTGTTCATCCATGGACAGTTCCGCCTCTACGTTGAACTCGTGCGCCAGTGCGCTGACGGCCTTCAACATGGGCGTCGGGCCGCAAGCATACAGGCGCACCCCACTGGCGTCGCGCTCCAGTTCCTCGCGCAAAGGCAGAGTGACCAGCCCGCGTCTGCCGTAGCTGCCGTCTTCAGTGGCCGCCCGCACTTCCCATCCCAACGCGCGGAATTCGGCCTCGCATAAAATGTCTCCCTGCTTGCGACCCCCCACAAATACCACGCCGGCGCGAGGAGCGCGTTCGGCCAATAAATAGAGGGCTGCCATGCCATAGCCGCCAGCCACCAGCAGCGGCCTGATTTGCGGGGAGGCGGGAACCGTAAAACCGTGACCGAGCGGGCCGATGGCATTCATCATTTGCCCCGGTTTGAGGCGTGCCAGTTGATGCGTGCCTTTGCCCACGGTTTTGTAAAGTACCGACAACGTCTGGTCTTTGACCTGATAAATGCTGAAGGGACGGCGCAGCAGGGCCTCCCGCAGCAAGGGAATCCGAAGGTGCACGAATTGTCCCGGTTGCGCTTGCGGAGCAATGCGGTCGGCTTGCAATACCAGGCGGTGGTACTGTCCGGTAAAATTCTCATTGGCCAGAATGATGACATCCTGTTCAACCATGCGCGGCGAGCATGGGAGCCAGACGCATTCCTGTCAATCTCAGGGTGGCGCGAAAATGCTGTACCCACGCGCCAACAATAATTGGCGTGTATCCTCCGTCGAGGTCAGCAATCGTGTGTGCCGCAAGGTGGGACAATCGAAAAGCTGCGGTTTATGACCGTATGCCGTGGGTAAAGGGTATCTTTTTGCTTTGCAGTTTGGATTTTTTGCCGTATAGCTTGCCATGTACCTGTTAGCAGCGTCCGAAACGCAGCGCATGTTAAAGGCCTGAACATGTTCGAGAAACTCAAACAACTTTTCAAAAAGCCGGCGCCTGCTCCGGCCATTACCAAGCCCGCTTCTGCAGCCCCTGCAGCTCCGGCTCCTGCTGCGCCTCCCAAGCCCGCCGGAGCACCTGCGCCTCCGGCTCCGGAAAAGCCAGCGGCGGCACCTGCGCAACCAGCGCCGTCAGCAGTTCCTGTGTCACGCGCTGCCACGGGTGATGAATTGCAACTACCGCTCCAGGTTATCATGGATAAATTGCCGCCGACGCTAAAGCCCAAGGTGGCCAATCCCAACGAGATGCTTCTGATTCCCAAGAAATTGGTGACCCAGCAATTGCCCTCAGGCGCAGTGCGCTTCTCGTTTGGGGATTTGCGCCGCATGACAGCCGCCGGGGCTTTGTTGGCGGCCGGCGAGGACGACCAGAAAATGGTGGAAATTCCTTTGAGCGAGGTTTTATCAAGGCTTTCCCCCTCGGATTTTGGCCGGCGGACGGACCAGAAGGTCATTGAGATTCCCGAAGACGTGGCAGGTTTGTTTGGGCCCAAAGGTGAGCCGGTAACCCCGCCCAAAACCACGGTGATTGGCGTTGCGCCGGTGGAAACACCCGCCCAAAAACAGGTACCCGCGCCGACGCCTGCTCCCAAGCCTGCTGCACCACCGCCCCCGCCCCCGAAACCAGTGGCGGCACCGGCTCCTGCAACCAAAGCTGTGGAACCTCCGTCACCACCGCCGCCGCCCCCACCGCCGCCCCCTGCCAAACCCGCCGAACCTGCCGGTCCGCTCAAAGTTTCTGCCGATTTGTTGCAACAAATGACGGCGGCCACCGCGGCCAAACCCGCAGCTCCCGCACGGGCGCCTGCTGCCGCGCCTGCACCGGCGGCGGAGCCTGCCGCAGCTCCCACGGCGCCGCCGGGAATGGTGGCCGTTCCCGTTTCGGCTGTGAGCGGAAACTGGCCGGAGCCTATAAAGGCCGAAATCCAACAGTTGAAATTGTCCGAGGGGACTCTGCTCGTGCCAGTGGAGGAGATGGGCAAGGCGTTGAAGACCGGCAAAGTGGCGTTTGGATGGGGACAATTGTTAAGCTGGACCAATCCTTCCCTGAAAACCACCCAGGCCAATGTGACCGTGGAACTGGCGCTTAAAGTGGTGGCGCCGCTCTTCCTTGCGGTTTCCAAACTTCCCACTCCCCAGAAAAAGGTGGAGGTGGACCCCAATATCCCGGATATGTTTGTGGGCAAAGGCGCGTCGGCAGCGCCTGCTGCTCCTGCAGCGCATGCAGCTCCGGCGGTCGCTCCGTCTCCTGCTCCTGCCGCAGCGCCCAAACCCGCCCCAGCCCCAGCCGCTGCCCCCGCACCAGCGCCGGCCGTCCCGCCCGCCAAACCGGCAATCACCCTCAAGACGCCGGCAGAAGCAGTGCAAGCGGTGATTAAACTGCCCGGGATTGCCGGGGCGGTGGTGGCATCCGAGGATGGTTTGTCGGTGGCTGCTCAGGTGTTGCCGCCCCTGGCAGGCGATAAAGTGGCGGCTTTTGCTCCGCAACTTTTTCAGCGCACAGCCCAGTATGCCCGGGATTTGGGCGCGGGAAATTTGGAAGGACTTACCTTCACTTGCAATGGCGCCGCATGGCGTGTGAGCAAGTGCGGGAAGGTGTATCTGGCGGTGGTCAGCCAGCCTCAGCGACCGCTCCCGCTGGCGGAACTGGCGCAGTTGGAACGTGAGCTGTCGAAAATGTAACCCCCAAACAACCTATGGCGATTATCAATCAAGCCACGAAAGAGCTGCAGGTCAAAATCGTTTATTACGGGCCGGCCAAATGTGGCAAGACCACGAATCTGGAGCAGGTCCATGCCAATGTGCAAGTGGCCAGCCCGGAGGCCAAGGGCAAAATGGTTTCCCTGGCCACCAGCTCCGACCGCACCTTGTTTTTCGACTTCATGCCTTTGGAGGCCATGGCCATCAAGGGCTACAAAACCAAGTTCCAGCTCTATACCGTGCCCGGCCAGGTGATTTACAACACCACCCGTCAATTGGTGCTGCGCGGTGTGGACGGCATTGTTTTTGTGGCCGACAGCCAGTACGACAAGATGCAGGAAAATGTAGAGAGCTTTCAGAACTTGATAGACAACTTGAAATCGCTCAAGTTAAACCTCGACGACATCCCCTACGTGCTGCAATACAACAAGCGCGACCTGCCGAATGTAGCCCCCATTGAGTACATGGAATTCCTGCTCAACAACCGCGATGTGCAAGTCCCGTCGTTTCCGGCCACGGCAACGAAGTGCGAGGGGGTGTTTGAGACGATGAACATGATTGTGCGCATGTTGTTGCATAAATTCATCAATTTGGGCGGCAGAAAAATTGCGTGATATGGGTTTCCCGCAATTGATCGAGGAGGATTTTCAGTGCCTGGATCAGGCCCTGAAAGAGCTGCTCGGCAAGACCGATGCCGATGCCGCCCTCCTGGTCGAAAAAGCCGGCCATTTGATTCATCTGGCCGGCGAGCAAAACGCCTTTCCTCCAGATGTTCTGGCCACGTTGGCCTCCAATTCTTTCAATGCTGTCCAGTTCATGGCCGGCCTGCTGAATGAAGACAAGTTTCCAGGGCTTTATCAGCAGGGCGAGCGTTGCAGCACGCTCATGCTCAACGTGGACGAGCATTGCATGCTCGTCATCATTTTCCGCGCTGACATCAGCGTGGGCGCCGTGCGGTATTACGCTCAGGAAACGGCCAAAACCATCGCCAACCAAATCAAGGTGGCGCAGGAACGAGCGCCCTCGGTGAGTTTTGATTTAACCGACCTCAATGTGGCGGACGTGCAGGCCCTTTTCCGCCGCAAGGACGAATCTCCCGCCTCAGCGCCCGCTGCCGAAGCTGCGCCGGAAGGCGCTGTGGCAGCCGACCCTCCTGAACCTGAAACGCCAATGGAACCGTTAATGGCCAAGCGCAGTCCTTACATTGTCACGCTCAATGCGGGCGCCCACTGGTGGTGCGCCTGTGGCCGCTCCCAAAACCAGCCGTTTTGTGATGGAGCGCACAAAGGCACCGGCCTCAAGCCCCTGCAAGTGGAAGTGGCGGAAAGCAAGCGCGTGGCATTGTGTGGATGCAAGCATACGCACAATCCACCCTATTGCGATGGTACTCACGCCAAGCTGCCGGTGTCATAGAGCCCAGGCAGGCGGGCAGCGATGGGGGCAAGTTTTCTCCCGCAGGTGAGGTAACTACTCACCTCAGGCGCTTTTCGCCTGGGCGGTTGAGTTGGCGTGGGCGCAGAATGCGTGCGATGGCGTGGTGACTTTAGGGGAGGGCGAACTCGCTCCGATGGCGTTCAACGCTGAAGCCGGTTTGGCGGCGGATTTTGACGATTTGGCCTTCCAGGCCGGGGGGAGCTGGCGCGGGCCAGCGTGCCTTTCAGCCAGCCTGCCATTGTGACCATTCCTTTGGGATTCCTGGTGTCGGTCGTGGTCGCGTTGCTTACCAGCAAACCCCCGGAGCAACCCAAACCCGCCGTGTAAGCTGTCTGGTGCCAAGGAGGGTACTCCGGCGGATGGAGTCGCCTAGCGGTCGGTTTGGATGCGCTTGATGGCCCAGCGGGCGTGTTCTGCGATGAGTGGCTCAGGGTCTTGGACGGCCTTTTCCAGAAAAGGTAGGGCTTCTGTTCTGCCCAAGTTGCCCAAGGCGACGCACACATTACGCAGCAAGCCTCGGCGTTTGCTTCTTTGCAGGGGGGTACCTTGAAATCTTTGCCGGAACCCAGCCTCGTCCAATTGCAGCAATTCCAGCAAATCTGGCGCCTGCAAGTCCTGCCGGCCCCACCGTTGAAGCAGGGGCGAGGCTTCGCCGGCAAAGCGATTCCAGGGACAAACTTCTAGACAGTCATCACAACCGAAGATGCGCGTGCCTATTAGAGGTCTCAACTCCTCCGGGATTGCACCTTTTAATTCGATGGTGAGATAAGAGATGCAACGGCGGGCATCAAGGGTGAAGGGTGCAGTGATGGCCCGGGTGGGGCAGGCCGCCAGACAGCGGGTGCACGTGCCACAACGATTGCGTTCGGGGGTATCAGGCGGTAAAGCCACGGTGGTCAGGATTTCCCCCAACAAAAGCCAGTTGCCATGATGGCGGTTGATGAGCTGGCTGTGTTTGCCAATAAAACCGATGCCAGCTCGTTGAGCCAGGGCGCGCTCGAGGATGGGGCCGGTGTCCACGTACCAGAGGCTGCGCGTGCCGGCACCGCCTTCGCGATTCAGCAAGGCGGCCAGTTCAGCCAGCTTTCCCCCCAGGATTTGATGATAGTCCGCACCACGGGCGTACCGTGCAACAAATCCTGCTCCGGCGGGGGGCGGGGCGGGGGGAGCCGGATAAGCAGCCGCTACACAGACCACACTGCGGACTTCAGATAAAATGGCCTGCAAGTCTTCGCGTTTGGGCAGGGAGCGGGCCATCCATTGCATTTCGCCGTGAAAACCCGCTTGCAGCCATTGACGCAGGCGTTGGTCCGGATCGGGGGGGCGGGCATCCGTTACGCGGCAAAGGGAGAAGCCCAACGCGCGGGCGGCCTTCTGCACGGCGTTTTTAAGCTGCTCAGACATGGGATTAGCCGCTGGCGGCCTTACGGTTTTGAAACTCGTGGAGGATGTGCTGCACAATTTCGCGCGACGGCCGGCCGTCAGAGGAAACCAGCAGGTCAGCCTGGCGATAAAAAGGCTCGCGCAGGACCAGGAGTTCACGGATGCGGCTTAAAGGATCGGGGTGTTGCAGCAATGGCCGGTGGGTATTGTGGCGCACGCGCTCGAAGATGGTTTCCGGCGATGCCCAAAGACATACTACGTAGGAGTGTTGGCGAAGTTTTTCCAAATTGTCCTGGTAACAAGGCAATCCGCCGCCAGTGGCAATGACGGTATGCTGGCGCTTGGCAAGGTCAGTCAAGACTTGCTGTTCCAGGAAGCGGAAGTGCGCTTCGCCAGCTTGGTTGAAGATTTCGGGAATGGATTTTCCGGCGGCGGCTTCAATCCAATGGTCCGTATCCAGGAAATCATAGCCTAACTGCGAGGCCAGCATCCTTCCGATGGTGGTCTTGCCGGTGCCCATGAAACCAATAAGCGCAAGATTGGTAATATTTCGCACAACGGTCACAGCAAGAAGATAATCACTGGCCCCGCCGCGTGCAGCTTAATTTATGGATGGGAGGGCCGTAGAGAGGCACGCCCTCCAGGCGAAGCCTTTGAGGTTACCCCTGCAAGGGGGGCAGACACGCCACCTGCCAGCGGGCTCAGTCTTCGCGGAAAAGGTATTCCAAATCGGCCTGCGTGAGACTGCGAGTGAAGCCTTCTTCGCCCAGCACATCCGCAATGGTTTGTGCCTTGCGTTGTTGCAAATCCCAGATTTTTTCCTCCACGGTGCCCGGGCTAATCAGCCGGTAGGCGTTGACGGTGCGCGTTTGCCCGATGCGATGCGAGCGGTCAATGGCCTGCGCTTCGACAGCCGGATTCCACCACGGGTCATAAAGAATGACATAACTGGCCGTGGTGAGGTTCAACCCCGTGCCTGCAGCCCGCAAGCTCAACAGAAATACTGAGGCATGGGGGTCGTTTTGGAAGGCCTGAACCACCGCCTGGCGTTCCTTCGTTTCGCCGGTGAGGATGTGAGTGGGAATGTTGCGTTGTTGGCATTCCTTTTCCAGCAACCGGAGCATTTGCACGAATTGCGAGAAAAGCAAAACCTTGTGGTTTTGGGCTAACAAAGGTTCCAGCAGTTCAAACAGGGTTTCAGTTTTGCCAGACGGTGAGTCGTTGCCCACCAGGGCGGGATGACAGCAAATTTGCCGCAACCGGGTCAGCGCGGCCAGCACATGCATCTTGCTCTTGTTCAGGCCTTTTTCGGCGACGATTTGCGAGATTTGCTCGCGGCTGCGGCGCAACTCCGCCAGGTAAAGTTTGCGTTGTTGCTCGCCCAGCTCGCAGTCACGGCGCTCTTCAATGCGGTCCGGCAGGTCTTTGGCCACCTGTTGTTTGAGGCGGCGAATCATGATGGGCCGCAGCCGGGCCGAGAGACGGCGGCGCGCGATGCGTAATTGCGTCAGAGCTTCCTCGCCATCCCCGGCGACCTTCGGTTCGTATAATTCGTGGAAATGCTCTTGCGTGCCAAGATAGCCGGGCTGGATGAAATCGGTGATGCTCCACAGGTCCAGCAGGCGGTTTTCCAGCGGTGTGCCCGTGAGCGCCAGGCGCTGGTCTGCCTTAAGCTCCTTGACCGACTGGGTCACCTGGGCGGTGGGATTCTTGATGAATTGGGCCTCATCCAGAATTACGGCGCGGAAAGAAAACTTGGCCAGCTCTGTCAAGTCCCGCCGGAGCAGGGCATAATTGGTGACAATCAGATCATAATGGGGGATTTGCTTGCGCAAGTTGTGGCGGGCCTGTCCGCTTTCCAGCACCAGCACGCGCATGTCTGGCACAAACTTTTCGGCCTCACGCCGCCAGTTGTGCAGCACTGAAGCCGGGCAGATAACCAGGGAGGGCTTGGGATTTTTGGGATTTTCCTGCTTGAGCCAGGCCAGCCAGGCCAGCGTTTGCAGGGTTTTGCCCAAGCCCATGTCATCCGCCAATATGCCTCCCAGTTTGAGTCGTGTAAGATGGCAGAGAAAGTCAAAGCCTTCCTTTTGATAAGGCCGCATCTCGGCCTTGACGGTGGGCGGCAGAGGGACCGAAGGAATGCCTTTGAAATTCGCCAGCCGCTGGCGCAAGGCGCGCATTTCAGAGGTATCGGCAAAACGATTTAGTTCGGCTGGATCGAGATGAGCGGCCTGTTCCAACCCGATTTTCTGCTCGATGGGGCTGAGATTTTCTAATCCCAAATCCGCCATTACTTCATGCGCCTGGGCGAGGGCTTCGGTGTTCAACTCGACCCATCCGGCATCGGGCAGTTGCACGAAGCGGCTGGTGGCCACCGCCAGGCGCTCAAGGTCGGCCTTGGTCAGGCGCATCCCTTCCGCTTCCCATTCCGCGGAAACGCTCAACCAGTCAATGCCACTGCCCTTGACGATGAGTTTGGGCCGTAAAAGTTTGGGCTGGATGAAGAGGCGCTGGAAGGCGGGATTGCCCAGATACTCGGCCTCTTTGGGGCGGTTGGGCCAGATGGCGGCCAGCGTGCCCAGGAAGGTTTCATTGGCGTCGCCCAGCCAGAGACCGGGTTCGGGAGTGAACCAGTCCAGCCGCCGCAGCCATTGCGTGGCGGCGTCCAGCCGGGGGTCTTCCAGCACTTCCGGGTGGTTGGGGTCGGCAAAGTGGGCGGCGCCGTTGCCATTATCTCCGGCTTGACGCCGTTGCCATTCCTGGCCGGTCCAATGCCATTGGCTGCCATCCCGATCGCTGATGGCCAGCAGTTGGAGACGCACCGTGTCGCCCAGCAATTCAAAGACAAAGCGGGGCCGCGCCTGGTGGGTCACACAGATTTGATCCCAGTCCACCATGCCTTGCGCCTTCTGGCGGCGCAGATGCAGCCGCAAACGGGCGCTCAGTTTGGCAATGGGGATTTGCGCCTGGGTGTGCCAGAATTCCAACAATTCCGCCGGAGGCGGATTGCGCATCAAATAAAAGCGATGGTTGACCAATGCCAGCATGGGCCGGCCGGCAAAGAAACGCACCTCGCTCAACGGCACTTCGCGGCCGTCACCAAGTTTAACCTGGTGGGCAAGGTGCAGGTTTTGCTCCTGCGCTTGCAGCAGTGGGACGATTTCCGCCATCTCGCCAAAGAACTGGAGCGGGTCGGGGTGGCCGGACTGTTCAAGCCGCCGGGTGTGCCCCCATTGGACCAACCAGACAAGCAGCGAGGCGCCTCGCAGGCTAAGGTATTCGTTCTCGGGCGATTCCTGCCCATGTTGTTCCGCTATCCATTGAACCACCTGCCAGTCTTCTTGTGAAAATAGTTCCCGCTCGGTTTGGTTGCGGGTGCTCAATTCCAGGATTTCTCCCAATGGCCGGTTTTTAACGCCGGAACGCGGGCGATACAGATTCAGATAGACCCGCAGTTCATGCAGGCAGGGGGCGTTGTCGGCAGTGGCAACGGAGCAGAGCAGCCGCAAATTGGCGCGCGGAGCGTCCAGATGTTCCGGCGGGGGCGGGATTAGCCATTGTTCCAGCGCCTGCAGGTATTGTTGTTCGCGTTCGGCCTGGTTGCGTTCGGCCAGGCGTTGATAGTTGGCGTAGGGGGTTAATTCTGAAGGGAGCGAGCGTCCCGTGCGCAGGAATAGAAAGGCCAGCTCTTCCAGACGGATTTGTCCGTGGGCCGCCAACATGCGGGGCCACCATTCACCGTCGGCAAAATCTTTCCGCGAAAGGGACAATTTTTCAAAATAGTCCTCCAGCAGCAGCCAGGCGCGCTGGGAATCGTTGCAGCGGGAGAAAAGGTCCAGGATTTCTTTGCGTTCCGCCACGCGCTCTTTGGAATCCGTCAACTCGCGGCGTAAATCAGCCAGGGCGCCATAGGTCTGCTCCAATACGCGGTGGTGCGCGTCGTACTTGGCCGTGCCGGCCGAGTAACGGGGCGCCCGCCCGCCTTTCTTGCTCGTTCGTGCCATGTTCCAGCTCCGTCGGTTCAAACCCGAGGTGGGTTTGATAATACTTAATGATGCCACAATGATTGGCCAAATTGGTCAACAGAAAAGTGAAAGCGGTCAGCAAGTGCGCCGCTGGTTTCCGGAGGTACTGAAAAACCGCCTGCGGAGAATCTTGATTTTAGCAACCCATGTTTTCCTTTTTGTCCTTGCGGTGGGGGGGAGACCGGAAAGTGAAGAGGCCCCATGCTGACCGTGGTTTACCGGCCCTTGAGGCCCTCCTGGTTTACCAGCGGTAGCGCAGGGCCGAGGCTTTCTGGGCCAGGGCACGCGCCAATTCCAGGGCTTCGTCGGCAGGGACGTTGTGCAAATGCGGCCCCCCGCCGGTAGAAGTCTGGCCGGCGGTATCCACGCGAATGCTGGCCACGCCATGCCAGCGGTCCAGGGGGTTTTGATGCAGGATGACCGTCTGGGCGTTGCGCAGGGGCACAATCCAGGTCTTACGGCTGAGCCAGCCTTGGCGGCTCCAGAAAAAGAACTCTCCCAAGCGATAGCCCAAATGCCGATAGGCCTGGACGTTCAGGCCATAAACGACGGGAAGAAAGCCTAGCAGCCACAGGCCCGCCCAGCTCTGCCATACCAGGCAGGCGGCCGTGGTCAATAAAAGTACCATCCACGCTCCTTTGAGGGTGCCGCGGCGAATGGCGCGAGGGGAGACCCTGCGCCAGGGCGTCTGAGGTTCGCCGACCAAAACAGGCAAAATAGCTGGCAACAGGGGCTCCAGTTCATTGCGCCGAGTCACAGGCAGCAGGACGTCATGACCGCTTTTTTCCTCTTCTTCTTCGCCTGGGGCACTTCCTGCGGTATCCGCTCTGAGCGTAGCCAGTCCCAGACAACGACGCAGCCACGGTTCATCAATACGCAGCACTTGAATGCGCCGGCGGGGCAGACTGGAGGAGCGTCGGGTAAACAAGCCGTAAGTGCGTCGCAGGTCCTCGCCACATCGGCTCAGGGTGAACCCGTAAAATAACATGATGGAACCGGCCACGGAAAATACCAAACCCACGCTGAGCAAGGTCAGCGCCAGAATCAGAGCTGCGGTCCACGAAAAACCCTGGCCGGTGGTGGCAGCTTGATTCACAGATTGTTCGAGAAAGCGGCCAAGCTGCTGATAGACACTCTCCGGCAGCAAGTCATCCAATTGTTGCCAGACCACCAGGAGCACCACCAACGCCGAGGCAATATAATTAGACGTCAAACCCGCGCGCACCAAATCCCCCAAGGTCAACCGCCGTAAAATTTCTTCGGACGGCATGACAGCCTGGCTGGGGCTTTCCGCGGCGGCCGGAGCGGGAACTGCCCGCCCAGCATGCGTCAGGATGAGCGCACGCAATTTTTCCGCTTCTCCCAGCGCAAGGACGGATAGGTTGGCTTCTGCGCCCTGGCCGCCGGCGGTTTCAATTTGCAGCTCCACGACGCCCAGCAGGCGCTGAACCAAGGATTGCTCGATGCGTACGTCTTGCACGCGGGAGAGCGGGATTTTGCGTTCCAAGCGGCCCAGCAGCCCCTGGGTGGTGATGAGTTCGTGGGATGTGATGCGGTAGGAAAAGGTGAAATACCGGATTAGGGAATAGGTCAACGACAAGCCCACCATGAGCGCAATCCAAAAAAGGAACGTTCCCTCGGTGCGGCGGCCGAGAAACAGCACAATCACCAGCGGTATGAAAAAATTGCGGATGGCTTGGCCGATCGTAAGCAGGAGGGTGAAGGGATGCAGCCTGCCCTCCACCAGGGCCGCTAGTGAGCCATCGCCAGGCACGGTGCCGGTGGGTGGGGGCGGGGGCGGAATGACCGGCGGCAAGGCCGGGGGCAGCACGGGGGGCAAATTAGGGATGGGAGCTCCCGTGTTTTCCGGTTCAGACGCCATCGTCACCTCCTTTGACCACTAATTCGTCTCGCAGGCGTGCGGCTTGCGCCGCGTCCAAGCCTGGAATGACCAGTACGGCATCATGGGTGCCGGCGGTGTGAAGCGTAAGAGTGGCCAAACCCAAGGCGCGCTCCAGCGGCCCCGCGTGCAAATCCACATGCTGCAGGCGGGACAAGGGCAGCAATTGAATGGTCTTCCACCAGATGCCAAAGTGAATTTCGAGCACCATTCCATCCAGCCGGTAACCCCAGTGCTGGTAGGCTTTGGGCGGATACCATAAGAACAAAAAGACCCGCGAGGCAAAGACCAAGGCCACCAGGAGGATTGCCAGTGGCGGAGACAAAACCCGATTCCAGGCAAGCACCACTGCGGCCACCAGTGCCCCCGTCAACCAAAACGCGCCGTTAATGGCCTGACTAATCCGCCACAACCGGATTACTCGTGGGTCCAGTCGCTGAAGGGGAGGCTCGCTTTGTTGAGTGCCGTTAATCACGCAGTTACTTTGGCAAAATTGCGGCAAAATAAAACCCAATTTATTCGAGGCTGCCGGGGGGGATGCCTGGGGGGAACAGTGCGGGACAGCGGCATCTGGCTACGGGGATATAGCGATAACCCTAAGGTACTTGGGGAAATTTGGTGGAATGACGCAGCAAGCGGGGGACTTCCTTGTCCCAGCCCACTTCCACTGCGGAAAGAATCCACGTGCGCCCGCGGTCAGGATTGCCCTGGAAAAAGAGGTAGGTGCGTCCATCGTCATCTTCAAAAATGCCCGGATGTCCGCTTTCACTTTCGTTCCATGTGCCCGACCGTCCATGGGGGAGGAAAGGCTCGGTGAACCGCCGTTGCCAATGCACCCCATCCTGGCTGACGGCCACCCCAATTTGTTGAGGGTCATTGTTATATCCACCGGCGTAGAACATGACGAGTGTTTCGCCGCGTATAATGATGGAAGGGGCCTCAATGCAGCGGGTTTCCCACGGCAATTCCGGCCGCAGGAGGGGTCCGCTGCCTTGCTGTTTCCAGGAGGTGCGGCTTATGGGGCGGCGCAAGTCGGCGGTGGCAACTCCCAGCATTTGAGTACGGCCGAAAGGGTCGCGAGTCGCGAAATAGAGCCACCATTGATTGCGCCAAATCAAGGGTTCGGCATCAATGGCCCGACCGTTGTTCCAATCGCCGGTCGGGCGAAAGATTGGATTTTCGGGATGGCGCTGGAAATGTATGCCATCCCGGGAAACGGCATAACATAAAGCATCGCGCGGCCCGTTGCCGTAGGTTTGGTAAAACAGGTGAACCCGCCCTTCCCACACCCGGGCGGCTGGAGCGCACAGTCCATTTTGGTCACATTCTTGTTCCGGCCATAATTCAGCCACCTTGCGCCATTGCCGCAGGTCAGGGCTTTCGGCTATGCCCACGCTCCAGCCGCGGGGAGCAGGGGCGGGAGCCTGTTCCGGCGCGAAGGGAGGCAGTGAAAAGTACATTAAATAGCGACCGCCAAACCGAATGACACTGGGGTCTTTGGCAAAAGGACGTCCCAGACGGGATGAGTCACTAAACCAGAAATTTGGATAGGCAGGCGCGGCGCTGCCAATGAACAGGCCAAAACCAAGGCCTAAAACGGCGAAGGCCTTCTGAAACAGTCCGGGCCAGGGCGAAGCAGGCAACTTGTGCATAACTGCGTCCTGGCTTAGCCCGGTGGCCAGCGCATGTGGCGGCCGCCCAGAATGTGGCAGTGCAAATGGGGGACCGATTCGCCGCCTTCAGCGCCGTTGTTGATGACGAGCCGATAGCCGCGTTGGTCCAGCCCCAAACGGCGCGCAACCTCGGCCGCTTTTAGCAGGAGGTGTCCCAATAAGGCCTGGTCTTCAGTGGTAGCCTCGTTAATGCGCGGGATGGGTTTGCGTGGAACCAGCAGAACATGGGTTGGGGCCTGGGGATGGATGTCCTTGAAGGCGACCACCAAGTCATCTTCGTACACAATATCCGCCGGAATCTCACGGGCCGCAATTTTCTCAAAAATGGTTTTATTCATAATGATTGCTCGGGACAGCCAACCGGTTGAGTTTAGAATAATGAAAAGCCGGGGGCACGGCAAGGACATCTGGCAAGGAATGAGGCGAAGGGCCGTCTTGCCGGCATGTAATGTTCCGTGCCGAGGACGAGCACATTTCCAAGAGCCGGACGAGGGAGATGGCTTGCTTTTACGGCGGGTTTGGGGCATGGTCAGCCCCGTGATTCCTTTACCTTGGCGCCAGAACCGCCGGTCAAAAGGCTGACGGCATGTTTGCTTTGGGTGGCAGCTCAATCCAGCGCAAGTTGACGCTGATCATCACGTTGAGCAGCGTGGCCGCCCTTTTATTGGCGGCGGTGGCGTTGGTCATCTATCTCAATAACCAGGCACGGTCGGACCTGGTGCATCAACTGCAAACCCACGCCCGTTTCATCGGCAATAGCAGCATCGCGGCCCTGGTGGCCGATGACCCCGGCGTTGTGCGCGATTTGATGGACAGCCTCAAGGTGGATCGCCGCTTCATCGCCGCCCGGCTTTATGCCCAGGATGGGCGGCCCTTTGCCACCTACACCCGCGGTGATGTTCACGGTTACAATTTTCCGGCGCAGCCGCAGGGAGGGTCGGTGTGGTTTGACCCGGATGGCGTGGCGGTAGCCGAGACGATTTTGTTTCAAAATGAGCGCCGGGGCACGGTGTACTTGAAAGGGGAGCCAGCTCGTGTATCAGCAGAGTTCTGGAAGGTTTTGGGAGGGGTTTTGGGGGCATTAACTCTTCTGGTGGCCTTGGTGGCACTGCGGGTTCAGCGGTTGATTTCACAACCCATTTTGGACCTGGCGCGGGTGGCCAATGAAGTGGCTGCCAACCAGAACTACTCGCTGCGGGTCATGAAAAGCAGCGATGATGATCTGGGGCATCTGGTCGGGAGTTTTAATTGGATGCTTACCCAGATACAAGCACGCGAAC
The DNA here is from genome assembly GCF_024832785.1 of Fontisphaera persica. Taxonomy (GTDB): domain Bacteria; phylum Verrucomicrobiota; class Verrucomicrobiia; order Limisphaerales; family Fontisphaeraceae; genus Fontisphaera; species Fontisphaera persica. Next base: position 1,496,262 of record NZ_CP116615.1, on the reverse strand, counting down.
AGGAGCTGCAAAAAGCGCGCGATGAATTGGAGCAGCGCGTCGCCGAGCGCACTGCCGCGCTGGTGCAGGCTAATGAATTGCTGCGCAAGGAAAACCTTGAGCGGCAGCGGGCCGATGAAGCTTTGCGTAATTCGCAGCAAAAGCTGCTTATGCACGTGCAGCAAACGCCGCTGGGCGTGATTGACTGGAATTTGGAGTTTCAGGCGATTAATTGGAATCCATCAGCCGAACGGATTTTTGGTTACACCGAAAGCGAGGCGATAGGCAAGCACGCCACGGATTTAATTTTTCCTGAAAGCGCCCGGCAGAATGTGAAGCGGTTGTGGGAGGATTTGCTGGCCGGGCGGGGGGGCAAACGGGTGGTGCATGAAAACCGGACCAAGACCGGCGCCACCATCATCTGTGAGTGGTTCAACACGCCGCTGGTTACCATTGATGGGCGCGTAGTGGGGGTTTCCTCACTGGTGTTGGATGTAACCCACCGGCAACAGGCCGAGGAGGCGCTGCGGCGTTCGGAGGAGCTGTTCAGCAAAGCTTTCCGCGCCAGCCCGCAGGCGATCAGCATCACCACCCTGTTGGGCGGGCAGTTTGTGGATGTCAACGACAGTTTTCTGGCATTGTTTGGCTATCGGCGTGAAGAAGTGATTGGCCACACCATGCAGGATTTGGGGATGTGGGAGAAACCCCAGGACCGCCTGAAACTCTTCCAGCGGCTGCAGGAGGCGCGCCGCTTCCGGGAGGAGCTTTGCCAGTTCCGCAGCAAGGACGGCAGCAGCCGGAAGGCCCTGGTTTCCGCCGAATTAATCAACCTGGGCACCGAGCCATGCACGTTGTTTATTTATCATGATATTACCGAGCGCCTCAGTCTCGAGGAGCAATTGCGGCAGTCCCAGAAAATGGAGGCTGTGGGGCGGCTGGCGGCGGGAGTGGCGCATGATTTCAACAACATTCTGACCATTATTCAGGGGCACACGGCCCTCCTCTTACGCAAGACCTCCCTGCCTCCTCCTCAATTGGAGTCGCTCAAGCAGGTGGCCGGAGCGGCGGAACGCGCCGCCAACCTGGTTCGCCAACTATTGGCGTTCAGCCGCCGCCAGGTCATGCAGACCAAAACGCTGGACTTGAACGAAACCGTGCAAAACATGGGCCGCATGCTCAACCGGATGTTGGGGGAGGATGTGGTGTTGGAATTTCAATGCGCGCCGGATCTGCCCCCCATTGTCGCGGATGTCGGCATGATGGAACAGGTGATTTTGAACCTGGTGGTCAATGCGCGGGATGCCATGCCGCTGGGCGGCCACGTGCTGATTGCCACGGCCGTGGTCAGCATCACTCCCGAGGCCAGCCGGCGGCATCCGGATGCGCGGCCCGGGCAGTTTGCCCGCTTGAGTGTCAAGGATACCGGGTCCGGTATTGATCCAGCGATCCTCCATCGTATTTTTGAGCCATTTTTCACCACCAAAGAAGTGGGCAAAGGCACCGGCCTCGGTTTGTCCATGGTTTATGGCATTGTGAAACAACATCAGGGGTGGATTGAGGTGGAAAGTGAACTGGGCCGGGGCACTACTTTTAATATTTTTCTGCCGTTTGCGCCAGCCGCGCCACCGGCGGGTGCGGAAGCGGCTGTGGGGGAGGAAACCCTGGATGGGCATGAAACTGTCCTCGTGGTGGAGGACGAGGCGGCTTTGCGGGAGTTGGTGCGCACGGTGTTGGAGTTTCATGGATACAAAGTGCTCACCGCCTCCAACGGCGTGGAAGGCTTGCGGGTGTGGGATGAGCATCAGGGGCAGGTGGACATTCTCGTCACGGACATGGTGATGCCCGAGGGCATTTCCGGGCGTGTCCTGGCCGAGCGTCTCCAAAGCCGGAAGCCTTCACTGAAGGTGATTTATTCCAGTGGTTACAGTCTGGATTTGTTTTCCAAAGACTTTACCTTGCGCGAGGGGTTCAACTTTCTGGCCAAGCCGTATCATCCCACCACGCTGGCACGCGCCGTGCGCGCTTGTCTGGATGGAAAACCGCTGCCCCCGGAGTGCAGCCCCCGCGCGGCAGCGGCCGGTCCGGCACGGCCAGGAGCATGAATCATGCGGACGGTGGCCGTACGCCGCCAAAACCGGCCGGCGTGAATCCCCAGACCACCGACGCGGCTGGATTTGCATGTTTATCCTTCAGGGACAACCTTAGAGCCTATGCTAACAGCAGTAAGCGAGGATGTTTTTAATTGTCAGTTGGATGCCGGTCGCAAAGCCGTAACGCCCTGCACGGTGGTCATCTTCGGCGCCAGCGGCGACTTGACCGCGCGCAAATTAATCCCGGCTTTGTACCATTTGTTTGCCGAAGGCATGCTGCCCGCGCCCTTTCAGGTCATTGGCGTGGCGCGCCGCCACAAAACTCATGAGACCTGGCGCGCGGAGTTGCGCGCCGCGCTGGAGCGGTTTTCACGCTCCGGCACGCCTCCGGCCGACAAGTGGCAGGCGTTTGCGGAAGGAGTGTTTTATTGCGAAGGCGACTTCAATGATTCAGCCACCTACCAGCGCCTGCGGGAAATGCTGAAGGCGGCGCCGGCTGAGGATTTACGTCGGCATTTGTTGTTTTACCTTGCGGTGGCCCCCAGCCAGTTTGGCGAGATTAGCCAGCAATTGCATGACGCCGGTTTGTTGCAGCGGCTGGGCGAGCAAACCGGCTGGCAGCGCCTGGTGGTGGAAAAGCCGTTTGGCCACGATTTGCAAAGCGCCCGGGCCTTGAATCAACATCTTCTACGGCTGGTGGACGAGCAGCAAATCTTCCGCATTGACCATTACCTCGGCAAGGAAACCGTGCAGAACATTTTAATGTTTCGGTTCAGCAACTCCATTTTTGAGCAGCTCTGGAACCGGCAACTGGTGGACCATGTGCAAATCACCGTGAGCGAACAGCACGGCGTAGGGGACCGGGGCGGCTTTTACGAAGAGGCCGGCGCCCTGCGGGATATTGGTCAGAATCATTTGCTGCAGGTGCTTGCGCTGGTGGCCATGGAACCGCCCGTGACGCTGGAAAGCGAAGCCGTGCGCAATGAAAAGGTCAAACTGCTCAAGTCCATCCGTCCCATTACTCCGGCGCAGGCCGCTACGCAGGCAGTGCGCGGCCAGTATTTTGCGGGAACTATTGACGGCCAGCCGGTGCCGGGTTACCGGCAGGAGCCGCGCGTCCGCCCGGACTCCAATGTGGAGACGTACATGGCCTTGAAGCTGCAGATTGACAACTGGCGCTGGAGTGGCGTGCCGTTTTACGTCCGCAGTGGCAAGCGCCTGCCCTTGAGCGCCAGCGAGGTGCGGGTGCAGTTTCGTCCCGCTCCCAATGTGTTGTTTGCCGCGCAATGCGGCCTGCAACTGGACGTCAACGCCATCACCCTGCGGCTGCAGCCGCATGAAGGCATCTCCCTCCGTTTCAACGGCAAGGTGCCCGGCTCCAGTTTGCGGGTGCGGCCGGTGCGCATGCATTTCAGCTACAACACGGAGTTTGGGGCCTACACCCCCGAGGCGTATGAGCGCCTGTTGTTGGAGGCGCTGGCGGGCGATGCCACGTTGTTTATCCGCAGCGACGAAGTGGAGGCGGCCTGGAGCCTGGTGGACCCCATTCGCGAAGCGTGGTCGGCCCCGTTGTCCAATCGGGAGTTCTATGCGGCAGGCACCTGGGGACCCGTGGCCGCCGACGAATTGATGGCCCGGGACGGCCGGGAATGGCGAAACCCCCAGCCAGCGGCCTGAAAGGATGGGCGGCATCGCGAAGGAGGTGGACTTCCCCGCGCGTTGTTGAAGGACGCGCCTGAGAGGTTCCGTGTCGGCGCCGGTCGCAACCAGCCGTTCAGGGAGCCGGAGGTTGCAAACCTTAGCCGGCGCCTTGGGCCGATTGGGGGGGGTCGCCTTTGAGCAGGGCCACGGCGTAGTCGCGGTTCAGGCGGGCAATGAAATCCAGGCTGATGTTTTTCGGGCAAACTGCTTCGCAAGAACCGGTCACCGTGCAGGCGCCAAATCCCGCTTCGTCCATGGCCTCCACCATGGCCTTGGCGCGCCGCCAGCGTTCCGGCTGGCCTTGTGGCAGGAGGCCCAGATGGGAGACCTTGGCCGCCACGAAAAGCATGGCGCTGGCGTTTTTGCAGGCAGCCACGCACGCGCCGCAACCAATGCAGGCCGCTGCGTCCATGGCGCGGTCGGCATTTTCCTTGGGCACTGGAATACTGTTGGCATCCGGCGCGCTGCCGGTGCGGACGGAGATGAACCCGCCCGCCTGCATGATTTTGTCAAAGGCCTTGCGGTTGACGATGAGGTCTTTAATGACGGGAAATGGTTTGGCCCGAAAAGGCTCCACGATGATGGTATCGCCATCTTTGAAGCTGCGCATGTAGGTCTGGCAGGTGGCCACACCGCGATGTGGCCCGTGCGGTTTGCCATTAATGACCAGCGAACAGGTGCCGCAGATGCCCTCCCGGCAGTCGTGGTCAAAAGCAATAGGCTCCTGACCCTTGAGGGTGAGGTCCTCGTTGACCACATCCATCATCTCCAGAAAAGACATGTTCGGGTTCAACTCCGGCGTCTCGTAAATCTCGAAGGCGCCGGGGGCGCTGCCGTTTTTCTGCCTCCAAACCTTGAGTTTGACTTTCATAGAACGATCGTCCCGTTGAAAAATTATTTGTAGCTGCGCGTGCCCATTTTGACCTCTTCGTACACCAGCGGTTCGGTGTGCCGCACGGGCGCTTTGTTGGGGCCTTGGTACTCCCACACCGCAACATGGGCAAAGTTGGCGTCGTCCCGTTTGCACTCGCCGTCTTCGTACTGGTATTCCTCCCGGAAATGGCCGCCGCAGGATTCGCGGCGCTCCAGAGCGTCCAGGCACATCAACTCGGCCAGTTCCATGTAGTCGGCCACGCGGCCGGCGCGTTCGAGAGCCTGGTTCAGATTGTTATCTTCGCCGGGCACGTTCACATTTTTCCAGTATTCCTCCCGCAGGGCGGGAATAAGCTGAAGGGCCTTCTTGAGGCCGGCTTCATTGCGGGACATGCCGCAGTATTCCCACATGATGTTGCCCAGCTCCTTGTGGAAGGAATGCACGGTGCGTTTGCCCTTGGCCGACAGCAGCCGCTTGATGATCCAGCGCACATTTTCCTCGGCTTCCTGGAAGGCCATGTGGGAGGTGGACGGGCGTTTACCCGGGTCCTGGGTGGCCAGGTAGTTGCCGATGGTGTAAGGGATGACGAAATAACCATCCGCCAGTCCCTGCATGAGGGCGCTGGCGCCCAGGCGGTTGGCGCCGTGGTCGGAAAAGTTGGCTTCGCCCAGCACAAACAGCCCGGGGATGTTGCTCATCAAGTGGTAATCCACCCACAAACCGCCCATGGTGTAATGCACCGCCGGATAAATGCGCATCGGCACCTGGTAGGCGTTTTCGTTGGTAATTTCATGGTAGATGTCGAAGAGATTGCCATAGCGCTCGCGCACCTTGTCCACCCCCAGCCGCTTGATGGCATCCGAAAAATCAAGATAAACACCACGTCCCGTTTCCCCCACGCCCCGGCCTTCATCGCATACGCGTTTGGCGGCACGGGAGGAGACATCCCGCGGCGCCAGATTGCCAAAGCTGGGATAAATCCGCTCCAGGAAATAATCGCGTTCCTCCTCGGGAATTTCATTGGGCGGGCGTTTGTCGCCCGCTTTTTTGGGCACCCAGATGCGCCCGTCATTGCGCAGCGATTCGCTCATCAGGGTCAGTTTGCTCTGGTAATCGCCGGTGACGGGGATGCAGGTGGGATGAATCTGGGTAAAGCAGGGATTGCCAAAGCCGGCCCCGCGTTTGTAAGCGCGCCAGATAGCCGTGGCATTGGATTGCCGGGCGTAGGTGGTCAAATTAAACACGTTGCCATAACCGCCGGTGGCCAGCACCACCGCGTCGGCATTGTGCCGGCTGATTTCGCCGGTGATGAGGTTGCGGACGATGATGCCTTTGGCTTGTCCCTCCACCACCACCAAGTCGAGCATTTCGTAGTGCGTGAAGGATTGCACCGTCCCCGCGGCCACCTGCCGCATCAATGCCGAGTACGCGCCCAGCAGGAGCTGTTGACCGGTTTGGCCGCGCGCGTAAAAGGTGCGGGAGACCTGCGCGCCGCCAAAAGAACGATTGTCTAGCAACCCGCCGTACTCCCGGGCAAAGGGCACGCCTTGCGCCACGCACTGGTCAATGATGTTTACGCTCACTTGGGCCAGCCGGTACACGTTGGCCTCGCGGGCGCGGAAATCCCCGCCCTTCAGCGTGTCATAAAACAGCCGGTAAACTGAGTCGCCATCATTTTGATAATTCTTGGCGGCGTTGATGCCACCCTGAGCCGCAATCGAGTGTGCCCGGCGGGGGCTGTCGTGATAAACAAAGTTTTTCACCTTGTAACCCAGCTCGCCCAGGGTGGCGGCGGCGGAAGCGCCTGCCAGGCCGGCGCCCACCACGATGATTTCGTATTTGCGTTTGTTGGCCGGGTTGACCAGCTTGTTTTCAAACTTGCACTTGTCCCATTTCAGGGCCAGCGGACCTGAGGGAATACGGGAATCGAGTTTCATGTTACTTCAAAGGGTTGGCCTTGAGGTTCTGGGGGTCGGCTTTGGATGCCGGCAGGCTTTTAATCATGGCTGCCTGTGCCACGGCTTTTTCCAAATGAGTCCTGCCAAGACCCAAAAGCACTGCCGCCGGGATGGAGAGATAGCCCACCACCAGCACCAGGGCGATGACTTTGGCGGCTTTTTCTATGAGCGGGCTGTACACGTGATTGCGAAAACCAAGGGATTGGAACATGGCGGCGATGCCGTGGCTCAGATGGAAGCACAGCAAGCCGACGCCAATCGCGTAGCAAAGAGAAATCCACGGGTTGCTAAAGCCCGCCACCATCATGGCATATACATCGGGACGGGTCTCGCCGGTGGGAAGCATCTCCTTCAAATCCTGAAACTTGAGCGCCGTTGCCGGGGCGCTGGTCTTAACCACACTCAAGGAGTCAATTTTGATGGTGTAGTGAAGCAGATGAAATACGATGAAGCTGGCCACCACAAGGCCTCCCACCAACATGGTGCGCGAGGCGAGGCTGGCGGCAAACGGTGGTTGCCCGTGCGCATATTCCATGGGCCGGGCGGCCCGGTTGTCCAAGGTCAGGCGAATGGCCGAAACGATGTGCAACACCACCATCGTCAGCAGGAAAAGGCGCACCGGCCACAACAACTCCACATTGCTTTGCAGGAAATGCGCATACCGATTGATGGCTTCCGGCCCCAGGAAAATCTGGAGATTGCCCACCATGTGGCCGATCACAAACAGCACCAGAACAACCCCTGAGAGGGCCATCAGGTATTTCTTCCCCAACGAGGAATTCCAAATACGCAAGACCAAGTTCATGGAATAAAATTATGTCATTGAAGGGCGCAGACGCTCTGCGCACATATGGCGCAAGAGATTAAAGAAAGTCTTGACATCGTCAATCATGTTTTAATGGATTAGTAAATCTAATACTTGAGCTTTTGCGCTGGCTTCGGACAAGCTGGGCGGAAGCAGGAGCAGGGGGGCTCAGGTGTTTAATCCAGAAATGAGCAAATGCCCGCCGGCCAGTTCGACCACCGTGGGCACCTCCAAGAGGGAGGTAATCTGGCCGGCCGTTTTGTGCAAGGCTCCGCGCACCAAATGCAGTGACTGGAGGCCGGCCGAGCGGGCGCCTTCGACGTCTTCCAGAAAATGATCGCCGACATGCAGGATTTGTTCCGGGGGCAGTCCAAGCTGCCGCACCGCGACTTCATAAATCACCGGGCTGGGCTTGTGGAAGGCCACCTCGCAGGAGGGAATGATGACATCAAAAAAGCCGGTGAGTTTGAAGGCAGCAAGCAGCGTCCGCAGGCGGTTGTCCCAATTGGAAATCACGCCGAGAGGGATGCCATGACTGGCCAGTTCATCGAGGGTGGGGAGGACATCCTCAAACAAATGCCAGCACTCCACCCGGGCGAATTCCTCGTAAAGGGCGGGATAAAAGGCGTCAGGCAACCGTGCGGCGTGCAGGCCAAAGGTGCGGCGCACGAGGGCAAACCAGGCGTCCTGCGTGTAATCAAATTCTCCTTTTTGCCGCCATTCGCGTTGGAAGTTTTCCTCCAGTTCCGCAGCCGTGACATCACGCAAGCCAAACGCATCTGCCACACGGGCATAAATCTCACCCACGGGCGCGGCAGGCCGGAGCAGCGTGCCACCCGCGTCAAAAGTTACGGCTCGTATGGGTTTGGTGTCGAGCATGTGTACGGGTTCATTGATAGCCTAGTCTGTGCCGGAGACCAAATGTTTTTTATTGCTGCTGGGCGTAGCGCTCCAGCGGGTGGCAAAAAGAACATGGCCCACCCAAGGTGCAACCCTAAAAGACTCCCCGCTGGATGTCTTGCGCGTCTTTCCCTGGACCCATTGCTGTTGTGGCCGCTCAAACCTTTTCTGCATTAGGATTGGCATCAGCCATGGCTATTGGTAGGCTTGAATACATGAAATCACGCTTGTTCACACCGGGATTTGTTTATGGCCTCGTGGGGGTTGCGCTCTGTTTGTTGGGGCCGGGGTGTGGGGTGACCACCACCCACACCAAGCAGGGACAATCCCTTTTTAATGGCAAGGATTTGAGTGGCTGGGAGGGTGCGCCTGGCTGGTGGCAGGTGAAGGATGGGGTGCTGGTTTGTGAGAGCACGCCCGAGAAACCTTGCAAGCAAAGTCATTATTTGATTTGGAAAGGGGGCGAGCCTTCTGATTTTGAGTTTCGCTGCCAGTGGCGCATTACCGGGCCGGCCAATTCCGGGATTCAATTTCGCAGCAAAGCTTTGCCGAATTTTGACACTTGGGGGTACCAGGCAGACATTGACGCCGCGGGTGAATACGTCGGCTGTTTGTACCAGCATGAGCGCGGGCTGGTGGCCCAGCGTGGGGAAAAGGTGCATTTCGACAAGGACGGCAAACGCACGGTGACCACTTTTGCCAAGTCAGAAGAGCTGCTCAAAGTCATCAAGGCAGGAGACTGGAATGAGTATCGCATTTGGGCGCAAGGCCCGATAATCAAACTGTGGATTAACGGGGTTTTGATGTGTGAGGTGGAGGATTATCAGCCCCGATTTGCTTTGCCCAAGGGGGTGATTGCCTTGCAGATGCATCAAGGGCCGCCCATGAAGGTGGAGTTCAAGGAATTGTATCTTACCGATTTAAGTCCTTCCGCTTCGGCGAAACGTTGAAGCTTGGGGGATGGCCGGACTCAGGGCAGTTTGGCGGGGTCCACGACGGCGTGTTTGATACGCAGGCGCTTCCATGTGTAAGTGATGTGCAATAGCCCGTCACGAGTTTGAATGATGGCGGGGTAGGAATACTCGCCGGGTGAGTCTTCCAGCGTCAGCACTGGTTGCCATTGCTGGCCATCCGTGGACAGGGCGAGGTTCAAGGGCGTGCGCCCACGTTCCGTGTGATTGTACACCAATACATGGCGCCCGTCCTTCAGTGTCAGTGCATCCGTGCCAGCATTGGGATTAGGCAGTTCCAAGGTGGTCATTTTCCCCCAGGTACGTCCCCCATCGGTGGACCATATTTGAAAGACCTTGCCCTGCCGGGTGCGGCCTACCGCTTGCAAACGGCCATTGGGGTGCACCAGAAGGCTGGGTTGGATGGCGCCCAATTCCTTGCCATCGTTCACCGGCCCGATTAATTCCCATGTGCGCCCAAGGTCTGGTGTGCGCTCAAAGTGCACCCGCCAGCCGGCATGTTCGGAGCTGGAGCCGCAAAGAATATCCCCATTGGGCAGTTGAATTGGCTTGTTCTTGACCGGCCCCAGAATGTCCTCGGGCAAACGGCGGGGCAGGCTCCATGTTTGCCCTGCATCGTCAGAAGTCATCAACATGCCCCACCATTGCGAAGGGCTGGGGCCGACTTTGTAAAAGAGCAGGAGCGGACCCTGGCGAGGTTGGAATAGAACCGGATTCCAACAGGGATAACGTTTGGCTGCGTGCTGGATGCCATTGGCTACTTCCACGGGCACACTCCATTGGCCGCCGCGATGGCGGGAAAACCAGATGCCAACATCGGGGTTTTGCTCATGGCGTCCGCCAAACCAAGCCACGGCCAGGCCCTCTGCCGTTTCCACGATGGTGGAGGCATGGCATTGGGGAGTGGGTGGTTGTTCAAAAATAAATTCACTTTGAAGAAGTGCATTGGAGGACATGGCAGCCGCAGGTGGAGGCGTTTGAGACAGGGCCAAGCTGCTCCCAATAACAAGGGCAATCAGACAGTCCAGCCAAACCGGGTGAAGGCGTTGCATGATGCTCATACTGGTAATTTAACCGCCGCGGGCAAGAACAAACACGGCAGGCATTCCCGCGGGATGGCCGCAAGGTTCAAATCAGCTTTGGTCCATCATCAGGTTGACGGGGAAGGGGGTTGCCATCCAAAGAGGCGCCGTTCTTTGATGATTTGCACTACCTGCGGCGGCACGAGACTCTCCCAGGTGGGATCGCCGCGTTGGAGACGGGCGAGGGCGTCGGCCGAGGTGATGTTCAGGCAGGTGGGGTCGTAGTTGCGAATGTCCTCGATGAATTTCTTTTCGCGCAAGTAGGCGTACAGGGGACGGAGATGCGGCTCGGGTTGAAAAGTCTCCGCGTTGATAAGCTGCCCCGTCTGCGGGTCGCGCATGGGATACAGGTACAGCTTCAGGTCGTTTTTGAACAGCCGTCCGAAGGATTCGAGAATGCCGCCTTCGAGGTCGGTGTAAAACTTCTCGGAAAAGAGTTCGCGCAACGCCGGGGCGCCAATGGCGATGCCGATGCGTTTTTTGGTGTGCCGAAACAGGTAATTGGCCAAGCGAAAGAAACGCGCATAGTTCGAGATTAGCACGGTCTGCCCCAATGCGCCCAGAATATCGGCACGGTCGAGAAAATCCCGGTGGTCAATCCCCCCGGGAGAAGTGGTCAGGCTGCGCAAGGTCATTTCCATGATGACGGCGACCTCTTCCGGACTGGCCTGGGCGTCTTCGATAAATTGCGCCCGTGCATTGGCGAGCAAATCGAGGGTTAACCGGGTCACCGGGCGGAAGTTGCCGCGTTCAACCAGGATGGGACGTTTGTAGAGGTATTCGGCAGCTTGAACCACTTCACCGTCCGCGGTGAACATGGCAGCATCAGTCAAACCGTGGCTGACCAGCTCCAGGCTCATGAGCCGGTTGTCCACGCCGGCAAAGGCAGGGCCGGAAAAGCGGGCCAGGTCCACCTCGACGCGTTCAGTGGTGAGGTTGTCAAGGAGTGACATGATGAGCGTACGGGGCTGCTGGTGAAAATACAGCGCGCCATAGATGAGATTCACCCCCATGACCCCCAGCGCCTCCTGCTGCATGACGCTTTCGCGGTCCAGCATCCGCACGTGGATGATGATGTCGGAAGGTTCGCCGCGCGGTTCGACTTGAAAGCGGATGCCCAGCCAGCCGTGGCAGTCATTGTTGCCCCGGAAACTCTTGACGGCGACCGTATCCGCAAAAACAAAGAAGCGGGTGGTAGCGCCGCGTTTGGCGTCGAGGCGCTCGACCAGGAGCTGGTATTCGTGGTCGAGCATGGTGCTCAGGCGCTGGCGGCTCACGTACCGCTTGCACTGGCCATAGATGGCGTCGCTGAAAGTCATGTCGTAGGCGGACATGGTTTTGGCCACCGTGCCGGCCGCGCCACCCACACGAAAAAACCAGCGTGCCACCTCCTGCCCCCCGCCGATTTCGGCAAAGGTGCCATAAGAGGTCGGGTCCAGGTTGATCTGCAACGCCTTCTGGTGTGTCCCCAAAATTTCCCGGCTCATGCACCTCCAAAGTAGCGCAGGACGCAAAAAAGACGAGTGCGAAGTGAGCTCCCCAAGGCGGTAATTAAATCTTATCCCTTAAAAGGGCAAGGGGGGCCGCCTGAAGCTCTCGTGCGGGGTGCGGCATGGGAGCGTGGGGCCAATCCTTGGCACCACACGCTGCTCAAGGCGTGGTTTGGCGCACACGATAAAAACGCTGCAGCCGCGGAGCGGCAGTGTCCGTCAGCGTTTTGAGAGTTCCATCCCCGGGGATGGTCACCACCGGCGTCCAGTTGGTGCCTGAGAGTGAGTTCTGGTATTCCAAGGTGTACTGATATCCTTGCAGCGTCTGGGCCTGCACGGAAAACTGGCCTTGTTGCACACGAGGGGCCAACAGACGCGGGGCAGGGGTGAAAGTGACTTCGTCCAGATATCCCGCATCATCGCCCGCGCTGCCTGCTCCGTCTTTGATATAGACCCATTCCAATTGAGCGCGGCCAGGAGGGACGGCAAAAACGCGCTTCTCCCATTCGCCTTCACCATATATGAAATCCTGTTCGATGTTGTTAATGGTAAAACTTAACGCGTCTCCGTCGCTGGACACTTTCCACCAGAACGAAATGAAACCAGGGCCTTCGACCGTGGTGCTCAAAGCGCTGGCTTCATTGTCAAACAAAGGCGCAGATTGAGCCGCCGCCACGCCATCGTGAGCGGTCATACTTTGCGGCTCCCAGGGCGCAAACGGGGTCGTTTCCCAATAGAGATGGGGCGCATTGAGGGCTAAGGCTAGGGGGTCCAGTGTGACGGTCACCTGGGCGACCGCACTGGTGGCTGCGCCAAAAGCATTGCGGGCCACCAAGCGGTAGCTGCCCGTATGATTGGTAAAGGCGCTGGGTATGCGCAATACCGCCTGCGTGGCGCCAGCCAGCGGCGCACTGTTGAAATACCATTGATACGTCATGGGCAGGCTGCCGGAAACAAAGGGGGTCAGGGAAAGTTCTGTGCCCGCAATCACGTCAGCATCAGCGGGTTGGCGGATGAACTGGGGGGGGTGGTCGCCCGGCGTGAAGGCCACTTCGTCAAGCCAGGCAGCGTCGCCCATCATGAAGAAACCGGGCAGTTTCACGTAAGCCCACTCGAGCACATGCTGCCCCGCCGGCAGCGGGATGCTCACGAATTCCCACTCGTATTCACCGTTGATTTCCAGGGTTTGCCCTAGGCAACTGAATTGCAGGTAGCCCAACTCATAATCGGTGGAAACCTTCCACCAAAACTCAATCTTGCCCGGGCCCGTGACGGTGGTGCGAAGCCAGGACGTTTGACCGGCGGAAATAAAAGCGGAACGGGCGGCGCTCTCATCGTCGTGGGTGATGTCAAAGACCTCCACCCAGGGACGTTCCGGACTGGTGGTCCAGGGCAGGGTGGGGTTGAGGGCATCGCCCAGACTGGCGCGCAGCGCCGGGATGCCGGTCCCTACTATCGCGGCGCAGAGCATGAACCGGAGGAACCACGTTTGATTGGGCATAGGCATTTACATGGCGCTGGTCCGCCGCCAGGCTGCTGCCGGCTGCGGCCTCAACGCCCGCAACAATGTTTATACTTCTTTCCGCTGCCGCAAGGGCAGGGGTCATTGCGGCCAACTTTCGGGCCGGTGCGCACCGGCTTGGCTTTGGCCAGGGCTTGATTGGCCTCGCTGACGATATCGCTTTCCTTGCGCGGCGGCGCCGCGCCCGGCGCCGCCGCGGCGGCAGAGCCATAGGCGGAAGCGTTTTCGTGCATGGTTTGCTGCGGCAGATTGCGCAGGAAATTCTCGAAGGCCATCAGGCTGGAGGCGCTGCGGAAGATGTTGTGGCACACCTCGGATTTAATTTCCACCATCAGCTCATCGAACATTTTGTAGGCCTCGGCCTTGTATTCAATCAGCGGGTCACGCTGGCCGTAGGCGCGCAGGCCAATGGCGTTGCGGAGGCTGTCCATGTTGTAGAGGTGCTCCTGCCAGCGCCGGTCAATGGCGGAAAGAATGGTGTACCGTTCAATGGCCTTCAGGTCCTGCGGGTTCTCATACTGCACCTTCAGCTCGTAGGCATCGCGCACAGCCTTGATAATTGCCCGGCATACCGCCAACTGGGCGGGAGTCATGCCATCGAACATGGAGCCTGGCACCGGGGTTTCCGTGGCGGTGTCGGCCAGGCGCGCCAGCTCAGCTTCGGGCATGGTGATGGGGAAGTTGAGGTTAATCCATTCCGCCAGCCCGCGCAGATTCCATTGGTCGCGTTCTTCATCGGTGGTGATGTATTGCATCACCTTGGTTTGGACCACTTCTTCCATGATGTCCATCAGGCGGTCCCGCACATCGTCGGCGTGGATGATTTCATTGCGGAAGCCGTACACGACTTCGCGCTGTTTGTTCATCACGTCGTCGTACTCCAGCACGCGCTTGCGAATTTGAAAGTTTTGCTGCTCGACGCGTTTTTGGGCGGATTCGATGGAGCGGTTGAGCAGCGGATGCTGCAGCTCCTGGCCCTCCTCGTAACCCATCTTCTCCATGACTTTGACGATGCGATCCGAGCCAAACAAGCGCATCAAATCGTCTTCCAGGGAGATGAAGAAATGCGAGGAGCCGGGGTCTCCCTGGCGCGCACAGCGGCCGCGCAACTGGCGGTCAATGCGCCGGGCTTCGTGGCGCTCGGTGCCAATGACATGCAAACCGCCCAGTTCGGCCACGCCGGGGCCCAGTTTAATGTCCGTGCCGCGGCCGGCCATGTTGGTGGCGATGGTAATAGCGCCACGCTGGCCGGCTCGGGCCACAATCTCAGCCTCCTGTTGGTGGTACTTGGCGTTGAGCACCGAGTGGACCAGCCCCACGCGCTGAAGCATGCGGGAGAGATGCTCGCTGGTCTCCACGGAGACCGTGCCCACGAGAATGGGTCGGCCCTGGGCGTGAATTTCCTGAATTTCCTTGAGGACCGCGGCAAATTTTTCGCGTTTGGTCTTATATACGGAGTCGTTGAAATCCTTGCGGATGCACGGCTTGTTGGTGGGGATGACCAGCACGCCCAGCTTGTAGATGTCGTAAAATTCCTGCGCTTCGGTTTCCGCTGTGCCGGTCATGCCGGCCAGCTTGGTGTACATGCGGAAATAGTTTTGGATGGTGATGGTGGCGTAAGTCTGGGTTTCCTTTTCCACCTCCACCCCTTCCTTGGCCTCCACGGCCGAGTGCAAGCCATCGCTCCAGCGGCGGCCGGTCATCAAGCGTCCGGTGTTTTCGTCCACAATGACGACCTTGTTGTCCTGCACGACGTAATGGACGTCGCGGAGGTACAGGCAGTAGGCCTTCAACAATTGCGCAATGCAATGGATGGTCTTGGCCTTTTCCTCAAACTGCGCCTGCGCCCGGGCCTTGAGTTCAGCACGTTTGCGTGGATCGGTTTCCGGGCCGGTATCAATCGCGTGATAAAGCGAAATCAGGTCCGGCATCACGAAAGCATCCGGGTCGTCGGGGCTGAGGAATTTTCGCCCCTTCTCCGTCAGGTCTGCTTCGTGGGTTTTCTCATCCATTGCGAAGAACAGCTCCTCCTTGGTGGCGTAAAGCTCGCGCTTGGATTGATCGGCGTGAAGCTGCAGCTCCGCATTGTTCATCAGGCGGATGTTTTCGGGATTTTCCAGCAACCGCATCAAACCTTCCGAGCGCGGCTGTCCCATTTTGACCTTGAAGAGCAGCAGACCGATTTGGCGTTCCAGCTCCTCCGGGTTTTCGGGGTGGGAGCCGTCGGCAGGATGGAGTTTTTTCATCAGTTCCTCCGCCTCGCGCAGAAAACGGTTGCACAACTGCTCCTGGGCGCGAACCAGGCGTTCCACCATCGGTTTGTGCTGCGCGTAATGGTCATTGTCCGCATTGACCACGGCCGGCCCGCTGATGATGAGCGGGGTGCGCGCTTCATCAATCAGAATGGAGTCCACCTCGTCCACAATGGCGTAATAATGGCCCCGCTGAACCTGCTCTTCGGCGGTGGTGGCCATGCCGTTGTCGCGGAGGTAGTCAAAGCCAAACTCGGCATTGGTGCCGTAGGTAATGTCGCAGTGGTACTGCTCGCGGCGCAGACTGGGCGGCTGGTCATGGAGAATGCAGCCCACGGTCAACCCCAGAAAACGGTACACGGCGCCCATCCATTCGCTGTCGCGGGCGGCCAGATAGTCGTTCACTGTGACCACGTGCACCCCGCGCCCGCTCAGTGCATTCAAATAGACGGGCAGGGTGGCGACGAGGGTTTTGCCCTCACCGGTGGCCATTTCGGCAATCCGGCCTTTATGCAGCGCCCAGGCGCCCATGAGCTGGACATCGAAGGGCACCATGTCCCATTTGATGGTGTGGCCCCGCACCACAATTTCGGTTCCCAGCAGCCGGCGGCAGGCGTTTTTGACCACCGCGAAAGCTTCGGGCAGGATAGCATCCAGCTCGCGTTGCAGCTCGTTATTGTCCTCGATGGTGGAAAGTTTGGCTTTCCAGGCGGCCGTTTTTTCGCGCAAGGCTTCGTCCGGCAGACTTTGCAGCTCCTGCTCAATCTGGTTAATCTGGCGGACCAAAGGCAGCAGGCGCCGCAGTTCACGGTCATTCTTGGACCCGAAAATCTTTTTGATGATGTACCCTAGCATGTTAATGCCAACAGTGACGAAGTAGCCTACGGGAGAACAGGGCCACCGTCAAATGCACAGATTAAAACCCTGAGTGCCCCCATGTCCGTAACCCCAGAAAGAACGGTGGCGGCAAGGGAATGCGGTGGGCGATTCTGTTGGGGGAGGTGGCCGGCTGGGGCATGGAAAGTTGCGCCTCGCCAACAGCGCGGGAGTTTTTGTTGCGGTATTGACGCCAGCGGCGTATGGTGATTGAACACGGAGCCCATTGTGGGAAAAACATCTGACCTTCCCCGGCGATACCGCGGAGGGAGAAGTACCTGATAAATCAAACATGAAAAAAGTTGCGTTATTGATTGATGGCGGTTGGTTTACGAAGGTGTTGCGTAAAGAACTTTCGGAGACGGTTTCCAACGGGCATGCCCGCCGGCCCACGGTGACTGCGGAGGTGGTGCGAAAAAATGCGTTGCTGGCGTTGAACCCGGAGGAGGAAGAACCTTGGCGCATTTTTTACTACGATGCTTATCCCTACGACGGCATGGTGACCAACCCGGTGGATGGCAAGTCCGCCGATTTTGGTACCAGCCCCACCAATGCCTATGCCACCAAATTGTTCAAGGAACTGGGGCAAATGGATTTGGTGGCCCTGCGGCGCGGTGTGTTGAAGCCCCGCGGGTGGCTATTAACCGAGAGCTTTGTGCGCAAAGCCCTGGCCGCGGCGCAAGAGGGAAGCGCCGTCCCAGCCCTTGAGCCGGAGGATGTTACCTTTGCCTTGGAACAAAAGGGGGTGGACATCCGGGTGGGACTGGATGTGGCCACCCTGGCGATTAAAAGATTGGTGGACCGCATTCTGATTTTTTCCGGGGATACGGACATTGTGCCCGCGATGAAAATGGCCCGCCGGGAGGGCTTGCAAGTGGCGGTGGTGGAAGTCGGCGGCACCCGTCTTAGCGGTGAATTGGTGGAAGACGCGGATTTCCTGCGGCATATCGAGCCGGTCATGTAAGCTGGCATCGCTCGCAGACTCCCGGGACCCCTTTTCCGCTTGCTCCGGAGAGGGTGCGCCTTTGTAATACGGCCAACCGAATCAATGCTCCCTGCTGGCGCATGGGTTGCGTCTGCGCAGGGAAACAAGCGGGTCGCTGTGGCGCAGAAACATCGCATGTCCTGGAAAGATTGGATTCGCCGATACCCCCGGATGCATTGCGCATTCAAGCACTTGTACTCGGCGGCCTTGGCGCCTTGGTGCTATCTGCACGGCAAACCGCCTTCCTTGATTCCGCGGTCCCTGCGGCCGGCCTTTACGCTGGGAGGCAAAGTGGCTGTCTGGTATGCTTATGTGGATGGGTCGCGGTCTGTGCCCCTTCATTACGACCGGCAACGCATCGCCGAAATTTGCCAGCGGGTGGCCGCAGGGGAATTGGGGCACTATGGGCAGGTGGATGCGTGGTTATATTCCGCTTTGCAACGCTATCCCATTGCCGGCCAGCGGGTGGCGGTAATGGGCAGCACGGATCAAGGCTACGGCCCTTGGTATGAGGCCATCGGCCTGCATTACGGCGCCCGTCCCGTGACCGTGGATTACAATCCGATTGAATTTGAGGATGAACGGTTGCAATTTATGCGCGCGCCGCTGGACTGGGCGCGGGTCGAGCCCTTTGATGCTGCATTGTCCATATCCTCGTTTGAACATGACGGTTTGGGGCGCTATGGCGAGCCTTTGGATCCCGAAGGGGACCTCAAGGCCATGCAACTTATGAAGCGCCTCCTTAAACCGGGTGGCCGCCTTTTCCTCACCGTGCCGGTAGGAAAAGACAAGGTGGTCTTTAATATCCACCGCATTTATGGCCGTCTGCGGCTTCCCCTGTTGCTTCAAGGTTGGACCGTGGAGGATCGCTTTGGATGGGATGAAGCTGCCCTGGACCGTGATACCGGTTTCGGATGGGAGCCGGTTAAATACCAGCGCGGACCCGCTGGCTGGGAGGTGCAGCCTTTGCATCCCGGCTGCCCGGAATACGCCCCTGTATGGGTCTTGCGCAACGAACCCGCATGAAAATCCTCATCCTCAAGCGGGATTCCCTGGCGCGCGCCGATGGCATCAGCCAGTTCATTTTTTCCCTGGCCGGCGCATGGCTGCGCGAGGGACACGAAGTAGTGTGCGCCGCCACGCATGGAATCGCGGTGGAAGACGGCGTCAGGGAGTTGTACGAATTGGAGCAGTTGCCCCGGCTGGACGTATTGCAGCCTGAGGCAAGCATGGCGGACTGGCGGAAATTCCTGGCCTGGCGGCGGCACGGTGCAGCGCTGGAAGCACGCCATCAGCCGGATTTAATCCTCATCAACGGGGCAGTGCCGGTACGGTTTCGGGCCCGCACGATTTTGGTGGCTCATGACGTCGAACGGCGATGGTTGGGGCCGTTGGGGCCCCTGGGACGCATCATTTACAAGAGCATGACCTACCGGCTGGCAGCCCAGGTGGTGACCACTTGTCCCGAACTGGTGGCGCCGGTGGCGCGTGAATGTCGTTTGGAACCGGCGAAAATCACCGTCATTCCCACGTGCATTGAGACGCATCGTTATACTGCCAGGCCCCTGAGCCAAAGGGCCCCTCTAATCATCCACCTGGGCCAGCAGGAATACAAGCAGCCTCAGATGTCCCTGAAAGCGCTGGCCTTGATGCAACGCATCGATGCGCGGCTGGTGGTGACCGGCAAGCCGGAGAGAAGTTTCGTCCAGGCCTTGCACAAGATGCCTGCTGCCTTGCAGCAACGTGTGGAGTTGCCTGGCCTGGTGCCGGTGCAAAGGCTCAAAGAACTTCTGGCCACGGCACGAGCCGTTTCCATTCCCTCCAAATATGCCCACCCGGTGGCCTCACCCACCGCCTTGGAAGCACTGGCCAGCCATACACCTGCGGTGTGCTCCCCCAGTGTATCCTCAATAATGGCACGGGATGGAGAGACGTGTTTTGTGGAGACTTCGGTGGAAGGCATGGCGCGGCGTTTTGACGAACTCTTCAACGATGCCCAGCTCTGGCAGCGACTTTCAGCCAGGTGTGCCCACATCAAACAGCAGTTTGATGCCGTTACAGTGGCGGCGCAGTACCTCGCATTGGCGGGCAAGGGCAATCCGCCAGCCTGAACAATTCCGGAGGCTCAGGCCATCTGGAAGCATGCCCCTTTTTAAGACGCTGCGCTGCAATTTTCAGGCCACGCGGCTGCAATGCTTGGCGTGGTTGAGTTGACGCTGAGTGCCTCGCAGGATAGTATGAAGAGATATGATAGCGGCTTCTGCGAAACAAAACCAACCTGCGGCAGCGGTCAATTACCGCGTGGGAGATGAACGGCTGGTGCGGGTGACCCCCAGCGCCGGGGAAAAAGTGCGTTCTTTGTTGCAAAAACAAGGGCGGCCCCATGGCGTGCTGCGCATTGCGGTGGTGGGAGGAGGCTGCTCGGGCCTGCAATACAAGATGGATTTGCAGGATGGTCCGGCCAACCGCGACATATTGGTGGAAAGTGGGGGCATTCGGGTGGTGGTGGATCCCAAAAGCGCGTTGTACGTTACCGGCAGCGAACTGGATTACGTGGATGCCCTGCAGGGTGGAGGATTCAAGGTTAAAAACCCCAACGCCGCCACCACCTGTTCTTGCGGGGAAAGTTTCAGCGCCTAAACCGCCCAACCCCCTCGCGGATGACCGACTACTTTGCGCTTTTGAACGAACCACGCCGTCCGGCCCTGGAGGTGGAGGCCTTGAAGGAGCGATTCTTGCAGCTCTCCAATGCAGTGCATCCCGATCGCTTCCATCACACCTCCGAGGCCGAATGCCGCGCCGCCACCGAGCGGTACGCGGAATTGAATGCGGCCTTCCAGTGTTTAAGTGAACCCAAGGAGCGACTGCTGCACCTGTACGAATTGGAGGCCGGCCAGCGCCCCAAAGACATTCAGCGCATTCCTCCTGGTACCATGGATTTATTTGTCGAAGTGGGCCAGCTTTGCCGGGATGTGGATGCCTTTTTGGCTGAACGAGCCAAAGCCGAGTCGCCGATGGTCAAGGTGCAGCTTTTTGCCCGGGGGTTGGAATGGGTGGACAAGTTGCAACAAGTGCAGGCGCATGTGAATGCCAGGCGGGAAGAACTCATGGCCGAGTTACAGGCGCTCAATGCAGCATGGGAGAAGGCGCCGCCAGTGGGAAGTCCTGACCGAGCGGCTGCATTACCCCTGGAGCGCTTGGAGCAGATTTATCGCATTCTGAGCTATATCAACCGATGGTCTGGACAGTTACAGGAACGTCTGGTGCAGTTATCCCTGTAATCAGGCAAAAAGCTCGGTTATCCTTCTTAGGGTACCAGGCAGGGGTGAGGCATGCCCAGAATATGGATTCCCTCCCCGGGCAGCGGGGAAAATATTGGAAAGGGGATGCGGCCCCAAAACCGTGCGGAGATGATTTTGGGGATTGCTTTTTCTGCAGGAGCGTGTTTTAAGCGGCATCTCTTGACGCCAGCGCCTTGGCGCCGTCCAATGCAGACGGCCTCCTGCGGGGGTTGGCCAGGCACATAGCATGGGCAAAGCATTAATCATTGCAGAGAAACCGTCCGTGGCCCGCGACATCGCGAAGGCCCTGGGGGGATTCAAGTCGCATGACGACTATTTTGAGAGCGATCAATATGTCCTCGCCTCGGCGGTGGGGCATTTATTGGAGCTGGCCGTGCCGCCGCAGTATGAGGTCAAGCGCGGCAAATGGTCGTTTGCCCACCTCCCGGTGATTCCGCCCCACTTTGATCTGCAACCGATTGAGAAAACCGCATCCAAACTGCGCCTGTTGGAACGCTTGATCAAGCGCAAGGATGTGGACAGTCTCATTAACGCCTGCGATGCGGGGCGAGAGGGAGAGTTGATTTTTCGGTATATCGTCAAGTACACCGGCACCGCCAAGCCCATCCGCCGCCTCTGGCTGCAATCTATGACTCCTGCGGCCATCCGCGAAGGGTTTGCCAGTTTGCGGGCGGATGAAGAGTTGCAGCCGCTGGCGACTGCCGCCATTTGCCGCTCCGAATCGGACTGGCTGGTGGGCATTAACGGCACTCGCGCTCTGACGGCATTTAATTCACGCAGCGGTGGCTTTCAAAAAACCACCGTCGGCCGGGTGCAGACTCCCACCCTTGCCATTTTGGTGGAGCGGGAGCATAAAATCCGCAAATTCGTGCCCCGCGACTATTGGGAGGTGCATGCCACCTTTACGGCTCAAGCAGGCACTTACACCGGCCGGTGGTTTGACGAAAAGTTTGTCCGCGACAAGGAGGATGCGGAGCTGCGCCCCGAACGCCTGTGGGATGCCCAGCGGGCGGAGGACATCCGCGCCCGTTGTCTGGGCAAGCCGGGTGTGGTCACCGAGGAAAGCAAGCCGGCCACGCAGCTTTCACCGTTGCTGTACGATCTAACCTCCCTGCAACGGGAGGCCAACAGCCGCTTTGGATTTTCAGCCAAAGCCACCCTCTCGCTGGCCCAGGCCCTTTACGAAAAACACAAAGTCATCACCTACCCCCGCACGGACTCCCGCGCCCTGCCGGAAGATTATCAAGCCACCGTGCGCCAGACGCTCAAGGCCATGGAGGGGACCGATTACGGCACGTTTGCCCGAACCGTCCTGGAACAGGGCTGGGTGCGGCCCAACAAACGCATTTTCAGCAATGCCAAGGTATCCGACCACTTCGCCATTATCCCCACCCCGTTGGAGCCCAAACACTTAACCGATGCCGAGCGGAAGATTTATGACATGATTGCGCGCCGGTTTCTTGCAGTCTTCTATCCGGCCGCGGAATACCTGGTCACCACTCGCATCACGCGCGTGGAGGGCGAGCCCTTCAAGAGCGAGGGCAAGGTGATGTTAAATCCCGGCTGGCTGGCGGTTTATGGCAAAGAAGCGCCGGCTGATGATACTCCCTCTTTGGTTCCGGTCCAGCCGGGCGAGGCCGTGGACACAACGGAAATTCAGGTGGAAAAGAGCCAAACCCGCCCGCCGCCGCGGTTTACGGAAGCCACCCTGTTGAGCGCCATGGAGGGCGCGGGCAAGCTGGTGGAGGACGAAGAATTGCGGGAAGCCATGGCGGCCAAAGGCCTTGGCACACCTGCCACCCGCGCCGCCATTATTGAGGGCTTGATTGAAGAAAAGTATGTGGTCCGCCACGGCAAGGAATTGGTGCCCACCGCCAAGGCTTTTTCCCTGATTGTGCTCCTGAACGGTCTGGGTATTCCGGAGTTGTGCAAACCCGAACTGACGGGGGACTGGGAGTTCAAGCTCAAGCTCATGGAGCGCGGCCAGATGCGGCGGGAGGATTTCATGCGCGAAATCGAAGCCATGACCCGCCATATCGTGGAGCAGGCCCGCAATTACCACAGCGATACCGTGCCGGGTGATTTTGGCGAATTGAAGACTCCTTGTCCCAAGTGTGGCGGCTTAATCAAGGAAAACTACCGCAATTTCCAGTGCCAGAATTGCAACTTTGCCTTTCGTAAAATTGTGGCCGGACGCATCCTCGAGCATGAAGAGGCGGAGGCATTGGTGTCCCGGAAGGTAATCGGGCCGTTGCAGGGATTTCGCAGTCAGAAAGGGTTTCCCTTTGCCGCGATGCTGCGTCTGGCTGACGATGGAAACATCGAACTGGATTTTGGCAACGGAGAGCGCAAGAACGGGCAGGCGGAAAACGGGGAAAAGGAAAACGGCGCGGCGGTGGATTTTTCCGGCAAGGAACCGCTGGGCCAATGTCCCAAATGTGGCCAGCGGGTCTTTGAAGCGGGCATGGCGTACTTGTGCGAAAAAGCGACCGGCCCGGAGAAGACCTGCGATTTCCGCACCGGCACCGTCATTTTGCAGCGCAAAATGGCGCCGGAGGAAATGAAACAGCTTCTGGCGGAGGGCAAAACGGGTTTGCTGAAAGGATTTGTGTCCAAACGCAATGGACGCACTTTTGACGCCCACCTGGTGTTGGGCAAAGACGGCTCGGTGGGTTTTGAATTTGCCGCCCGGCCAGGACGGGCCAAGGACGCCAAAAAATCGGCCGACCAGCCCCCGCCGCCGAAGCTGGATTTTTCGGGACAAAAGGCGCTGGGCAAATGTCCCCGTTGCGGGGGCGGGGTTTATGAGGGCCCGGATGCCTACTTGTGCGAGCGCACTCAATTAACCAGCCGGGCTTGCAAATTCAAGGTGGGCAAGGTCATTTTGCAGCAGCCCCTGGATGCCGCGCAAATAACCAAGCTCCTGGCCGAGAGGCGCACGGATGTGTTAGACGGCTTTATCTCAAAAAAGACGGGCAAACCTTTCAAGGCAGCGCTGGTGTTGGACGAAAAGGAAAGGGTGGCCTTTGAGTTTCCTGAACGCGAGGCCGGGGCTTGAGTGCCGTCCCGCTCACGCCCCTTTTTGCCGCCCCCGTTTGCTACTGGGGCAAATCGCGTTATCTTGGCCTGCATGACAAAGATTGTTTTGTGGGTTTATGTGGTGTTGCTGGTGGTCGGCGGCTTGATAGGTTATCTCAAGGCGGGCAGCACGATGTCGCTGGTGACTTCCACCATTTTTGCCATTCCTCTGGCCCTGTGTGCCTTGGGGGTGTTGCCGCCATGGGTGGGACGCCTGTTGACCGCAGTACTGGCGGGCTTTTTTGTGTTTCGGGTGATTAAGACCGGCAAATTTATGCCCGCAGGCATGATGGCCATTGTTTCGGCCATTGTCCTGCTGCTCCTTTTTCTGCTCTAAAAGACAACGGGGCGGGTTACTCAAACTTGCGGGCTTCGCGCGCCGCACATTCCGGGCACAGGGCCCGATTGAAGCGCACATTGGCATGTTCCGCAAAATAGGCGTCCACCTGCTGCCAGTAATTGTCGTCATTGCGCACCTTCTTGCACATGACACAAATGGGCAGCAGGCCTTGCAGGCGTTTGACGTGGCTCATGGCCAGCTCGAGCTCCCGGATGCGGGCGATTAATTCGTCCTGGAGCTGCAGCACGCGCAATCCCACTTTCACGCGGGCTTCCAATTCCACAGGATTAAAGGGTTTGGTCAGGTAGTCGTTGGCGCCGGCCTCCAATCCGGCCACAATGTGCTCCGGCTGGCTGAGGCCGGTGACCAGAATCAAATAAAGATGACGCAGGGCAGGCACACTGCGCACCCGCCGGCATATCTCATCGCCATCCAAACCTGGCATGCGCCAATCTAGCACCGCCAGCGAGGGGCGTTGGGCGGACTGTAATAATTCCCAGGCCGTTTCCCCATCCCCGCAGGCGACCACCTCCAACCCCATGCGTCTCAGGATGGTTTCCAGCATCTCACGGGAAGCGAGTTCATCTTCGGCCAGCAACACTTTCATAGGGACGGGGTGGTGTAAAAAATGGAGCGGGCGATGGGAATCGAACCCACGTGTGAAGCTTGGAAGGCTTCCGTTCTACCATTGAACTACGCCCGCGCTGGGATAAAGATAATCAACGCCACCATTAGGACAATAAAAAATTGAGTCCGGCCACGAGGATGGGGGCCCTTCCTGCTCGGTCGTGATTTGCCATTGAGGGGATTCATTAACCCGGGGCAGGTGAGTTGCCAGCCGCCTCCCTGTTACCACCAAATGTCTATGGTTTTGACAGGATGGGGGTTCATATCATAGCGGGTTTGCAGGCGCTGCAATTGGGCGCGTAGTTTGGCGCGGCGTTCGCCCCTTTCTTCTGGGGTTAGGGCGAGTTCTTCAGGCGCATCCGGGAGGGCGGAGGCCTTGAGACGCTGGGACTCCATTTGCACCCAGCGCCATAGGCCCATGATGTAGGTATAACGCTCGTAATGATTAGGATCCACAGCCCCCAATTCGAGGGGCAGGCGCCCATAGGGCTGGCCAATTTTGAGATAACCAATGGTGTCGTAACGTCCCGGGTCTGCGGAGGGCCTGGGCGAGCCGGTGCAATCAATGTACACCAGACCCTTGTCGGTGGTGTGAAAGGCGTTCAAGGCATGGCCGATGCCACGTGCAAAACGCACTCCAACCAGCGCGCAACGAATGCCAGAAGCCTCGGCCTGGTCATGCAGGGCTACGGCAAATTCTGTGCAGGCAAATTGACCCGTCCGATAGGTCAGTTGATTGACCTGGTTGCTTTGCACAAAGACAAGCACCTCTCCGAAGGTGACATCCCTGGCCAGGGGATTATTCCGCAGCGTGACCGGCTGGCCTTTGGCGTTCACCAGACGCCAGCCTTGCTTGGAAATCAACCACGGCGTTTCCACCGCAGCACGGGGTGTTGGCGCAGCGGCTGGCAGGCAAAAAGCCCCCAACATTGCGTGTATCAGCACGCCTTTGCATGCGTTTGCAAGCCACTGCACAAACCCAATTTACTTTACCAAACCAAGGACAGCAATTGCAGTGGACAGCAGATATCCCCCCACCGGCCAGAAGCCTTAAAACTTTTGCTTCCTTGCGGGAATCAGCCGAATTAGGCCCAGTATTGGTAATTGAGGTTCGGGAAAAGGTTGTCGGTTGCTTCCAGACGTTGCAGGTAATCCTCCGAGACGCGGGTGGCGGTCAGTTGTTCATGCAACGCAATAAACCGCAGCAAATGGTCTTTAACTCGCCGACGGGCGTAATCGGGGCTGGTGCCTGTGCGCAAGATGAATGGCCAGTCGCTTGCTTGGGCCAGTAAAAGCTCACGGCCGGCTTGCCGCAAGGCCCGCGCGGTGAGGCCCTCCGCGCCCGCAAAGCGGTGAACCAGTTGCGTCATGCGCTCTTGAGCCACATGCAAATGCGGGAGAATCCATTGGTTGGATTCATTCAACCACAGTTTGCAATAGCCCTCCTCGCCCCAGCTTGAAGTGCTCGGGGTGGCGATTTGATGGGTGGGATGGCGTTGCAGGTATTGGCTGGGGGTAATGAGTTCAATTTGGTGTTGGTCGCAACAAAGTTTGCGCACGTAGAAATCAAGGAATTGCGGCCCCTCATACCACCAATGACCGAATAATTCTGCGTCATACGGGGAGACGATGAGCGGTGGCAGGTCCATGACGGACGCCAGTTCCGCCACTTGCTGCTGGCGGGACTGGAGAAAATGCGCCGCGTGGCTGGCCGCCGCATCGCGGGCGGCGTTGGGTTGGTACACCAATTTATGGGGGGTGTCGCCGGTAATTTGGTAATACTTGAAGCCGGTGAACCCGCGTAAATCCGGGCTGGGGAGGTAGGGCCGGACATAATCGAAATCAAGGTCGTAGCCGATGTCCCGGTAAAAATCCCGGTAGCGGGGATCGCCGGGATAACCTTCGTGGCGGCTCCATACCTGGCGGGCGGAATCCAGGTCACGGCCAAAAGCAGCGATACAATTGGGCGTGTAAATGGGCGCAAACACCCCGTAGCGGGGGCGTGGCTGGGCGTGGAGCACGCCGTGGGTATCGAGTATAAACCAGCGGATGTTGGCCTCCTGGAGCACGTTTTCCACGCCGGGCGCATAAGCGCATTCGGGAAGCCATACGCCACGCGGATTGCCCCCAAAACATTCCCGGTAATAATCGCGTCCGGTCAGCAACTGGGCACGGATGGAGGGGGGGTGTTGAGCCATCAAAGGCAGCAGGGCGTGGGTTGCGGCACAGGCCACCAGTTCGATGCGGCCCGCGGCTTGCAACCGGGCGAAGGCGGCCACCAGGTCGCATTGGCACGCATGCCATAGCTCGCGCGCCCGGCTCAGGCGTTGGTGGTACATCCACGCCAGTTCATGAAACGCACGGTCCCAATGCGTGCGATGAATTTCCTTTTCGGCCAGCTCAATCAGACCATTCAGATGCCGTTCATAGCGGGATTGCAGCAGCGGGTCCCGCAACATGGCGCACAAGGTGGGCGATAGGTTGAGCGTGATGGGAGCGTTCAAACCATCCCGCTGCCATCCCTGAATGACCTCCAACAGCGGCAGGTAAGACTCCGTGATGGCCTCAAACAGCCAGTTTTCCTCCAAGAATTTGGGGTGTTCTGGATGCCGGACAAAGGGCAGATGGGCATGTAAAACGATGGCGTGATATCCAAGCATGGTTCAAGACTGGTAAGAAAAAATTTTGTAAATCCCCGCCGGCGAAGTGCCAGCGGGGAGGAGAATGGTATTTGGGGTTATCCTCAAAGATTTTCGGGCAGGGGCGGTTGTAAAGCGGGGTCTTGGGGATGCATACCCACCTCCCCCTGGTATTCAGTGCGCCGACTGAAATGGAGATCCGCTCCGCGCCCCTCCGATTTGTCGGCAGAAACAGCAACAATCGGCAGGTCATACATGCCGTCGGGCAATGCGAAACGGTAGCTAAAGGAGCCATCCGGCCTGAGTTGAATGGGGCGGCCGGCGATGGTGACCGAAGCGTCCGGCTCCGTGGCCCCGTAGATTACCAGTTCGGCATTCACATTAAACCAGAAGCCCTTGGGCCCGGGCGGTTGTCCTCCAAAGGGGCTGGCCAAACTGGCCAGCGCCCCCAAACCACCAGGTTGCGGGACCGCCGCTTGGGAGGCCAGTTCCTGGACCAGACGGCGTCGCACCAATTCGGTAATTTCCAGCGAGCCAATCCACACGCGGCGCACCGCATCAATCGAAATCATCCGGGCGAGGGCTTTTTCCTGTTCGGGGGTCCAGGCCGCCGGTGCGACCGCTCCCGGCACCTGCAATTCCGCAGGTACTGTTCCGCTTTGTCCCGCGGCAGGTGCATCTTCGGACTGGGGTTGGACGATTTCAGAAATGGCTTGGGCCAGGGGCAAATGCTGGCGGGCGGCTTCTTTGACGATTTCAACCAGGCGCTCGAAGGAAACATCGGGCGGCACGGTGGCGAAGCGGGCAGTGATATCATCTGCCAAGCTGTCAGGGGGGGTGAAAGTGGCCTCGGATTCGGCCACCTTTTGCCACCGGCGTTGCTTGTTGTAATAGCCTAATTGGGCCACGTACCGGGTCCCACCTTTGCCGACATGCACGAACCAATTCCGGGATTCCGGATGAACGGCCACCTCGGTATGCGGTTTTTCGGCAACCTTATCTTTGAACACCCGTAAAGTGAGATGGCCTTGGGCAGCACGGCGATTGAACTGCCGCAATTGTTCGGCGGTGAAGTCCCACCAAGCATACAACCAATGGGGGTCGCGCGCAGTAAGCAACAGCATCCCCGTCCCGTAGGCTTCCGGAAGTTCCCCCGGTTCGCCCCCGCTCACATGAGCCGGAGGCGGAGTGGGACCGAGGGCAAATTTTTGGCCGGGGCCATGCGCGGGTGGCGGAGGGGGGACATCGCCTTCGGTTAAAATCGCGGGCACTTTGACTTTGCGCGGGGCCGGCGCTTTGGTGGCCTTGCTGGCTTTGGGGCTAGTTGGCTTGGTAGCCGACTGGGCTTGGCGCTTAACCGCAACGGCTGGCTGGGCTTCGGGGGCTGCTTTGCCTGAACGTTGGAGAGAGGGACGGGCAGGTTGGGCAGCGGGCAGGTTGGGGGATTTTTTGGGCTTTGTGACGGCCGCGGGCGACTTTTTAGGCGTTTTCCTGGTTTTCATGGCAACGCACAAGCAGCGGGCACGTTTTGTGCCACATGGCTACAGGATAACGAGCAGAGCAAGAAACGTCCAATGAAAATCAAAGCTGCACCGGCTGAAGGAGAAAAATTCTAAAAAAGTCAATAGAACACCAGCTTGCTCATCGTTGCAGGGCCCTGCGCCAGTGTGATGGAATTCTTTACAGCGTTGACTTTCCTTGGGGATTCAGGCAAACCGGCTCCGGTCATCCGCAGGTTAGCCGTCATGGTGAACGGCTGGCCTTGCCCGCGAATCGCCCCCGCGATTCCTCTGCAGATCGGCCGAGGCAGCCGGTTGTAGAATAAACACGCCGGAATCAGCGGGGCAAGCCCGGGTTGGGCGGTGGTGCGTGGGTGCAGAGCGGCAGGCCTGAAGCGGCGTTGCGCGCATTTCATTCATTTCATTGGAGGAACTACCATGCCCAAACGTGACGACATTAAAAAGGTACTTATCATCGGTTCCGGCCCCATCGTCATTGGCCAGGCCTGCGAATTTGATTACTCCGGCACCCAGGCTTGCAAGGCCTTGCGCGCATTAGGCTACCAGATTGTGCTGGTGAACTCGAATCCTGCCACCATCATGACGGACCCGGGCATGGCGGATGCGACTTATATTGAGCCGCTGACGGTGGCCAGCCTCACCGAGATTATCGAGAAAGAGCGCCCGGACGCATTGCTGCCCAATTTGGGCGGGCAGACTGGATTGAATCTTTCCTCCCAACTGGCCAAAGCCGGGGTGCTGGCCCGATATGGTGTGCGCGTTATTGGAGTGGATTTGGATGCCATCGAAAAGGGGGAGGACCGGATTGTTTTCAAGGAAACGATGAAGCGGCTGGGGATAGACATGCCCCGCAGTGCCCCGGCTTTTTCAGTGGAGGAAGCCGAAAAAGTGGCCGCCGAGCTGGGCTATCCTGTCGTGGTTCGCCCCGCATACACCTTGGGTGGAACTGGCGGAGGACATTGCTACAATGTCGAGGAATTGCGCACCGTGGCCAGCCGGGGCTTGGATGCCAGCATGGTGCATCAAATATTGATAGAAGAATCCGTCCTGGGGTGGGAGGAGCTGGAATTGGAGGTGGTGCGAGACGCCAAGAATCAGATGATCACCGTCTGCTTTATTGAAAACGTGGACGCCATGGGGGTGCATACCGGCGATTCCTACTGCGTGGCGCCCATGCTGACCATTGACCCCAAATTGCAGGCCAAATTGCAGGATTATTCCTACCGCATCGTCGAAGCCATTCAGGTCATTGGCGGCACCAACATCCAGTTTGCTCATGATCCCAAGACCGGGCGCGTGGTGGTCATTGAAATCAATCCCCGCACTTCCCGCTCCTCGGCTCTGGCTTCCAAGGCCACCGGTTTTCCCATTGCCCTGATTTCCGCCAAGCTGGCGGCTGGATTGACGCTGGACGAGATTCCCTACTGGCGTGAGGGAACACTGGACAAATACACGCCTTCCGGTGATTACGTGGTGGTGAAATTTGCCCGATGGGCCTTCGAGAAATTCCGCGGCGCCCAGGACAAATTGGGGACGCAGATGAAGGCGGTGGGTGAGGTCATGAGCATTGGCAAAACCTACAAGGAAGCCTTTCAAAAAGCCATTCGGTCCCTGGAAAACGGGCGTTATGGTCTGGGTTTTGCCAAGGATTTTCACCAGAAATCGCTGGAGGAATTGCTCGTCCTGCTCAATGAACCGAGCAGCGAGCGGCAATGGATCATGTATGAGGCCTTGCGCAAAGGGGCGACGGTTGCCGATTTGTACGCGCGGACCCATATCAAACCCTGGTTTATTCAACAGATGAAGGAACTGGTGGAGCTGGAAGAAAAAATCCTCAAGTTCAAGGGTAAACGCCTGCCCGATGAATGGTTGATTCAAGCCAAGCGCGACGGTTTCGCCGATAAATACCTGGCCCAAATCCTGGGCGTGCCGGAGCGGGAAATCCGCGAGCGTCGCATGGCCCTTGGCGTGGTGGAACATTGGGATGCGGTGCCGGTCAGTGGCGTTGAAAACGCAGCTTATTATTATTCCACCTACAACGGGCCGGACCGCGTGCCGGTGAGTTCGCGCAAGAAAGTTATGGTGCTGGGAGGCGGCCCCAATCGCATCGGCCAGGGCATCGAGTTCGATTACTGCTGCGTGCATGCGGCCTTTGCCTTGCGGGACGCCGGCTACGAAACCATCATGGTCAACTGCAATCCGGAAACCGTTTCCACGGATTACGATACCTCCGACAAGTTGTATTTTGAGCCCCTTACCGTGGAAGACGTGCTGGCCATTTACCACAAGGAAAAGCCGGAGGGGGTGGTGGTGCAATTTGGCGGACAGACACCCTTGAATCTGGCCAATGAATTGGCGGCCAGTGGCGTGCGCATCCTCGGCACCAGCCCGGACGTGATTGACCTCGCAGAAGACCGTGACCGCTTCCGGCAGCGCATGCAACAGATGGGCATTCCCATGCCGGAGTCCGGCATGGCCAGCACATGGGATGAGGCCAGGCATGTGGCCGCCAAGATTGGCTATCCCGTCATGGTGCGCCCCTCTTTTGTTTTAGGCGGGCGGGCCATGGAAGTGGTGCATGACGAGGAGATGCTGCGCGAGTATTTTGCCCGAGCGGTGGATGTTTCACCGGAGCGGCCCATTTTGATTGACCGTTTTCTGGATAATGCCATCGAGGCCGAGGCGGATGCGCTGGCTGATGGCACTGAGTCTTATGTGCCGGCCATCATGGAACACATCGAGCTGGCGGGCATTCACTCCGGCGACAGCGCTTGCGCCATTCCGCCCGTGACCTTGCCGGGACGCCATTTGCAAACCATTGAAGATTACACCCTGCGCATCAGCCGGGAGCTGAAGGTGTGCGGCGTGATGAACATTCAATATGCCGTGTATCGGGACAAGGTGTATGTCCTGGAGGCCAACCCGCGTGCTTCCCGCACCGTTCCGCTTGTCTCCAAAGTGTGCAATGTGCCCATGGCGCGCCTGGCCACCCGCCTGATGTTGGGCGAGCCGCTGCGCCAGTTGGGATTGCAAAAACGCCACATCCCTTATGTGGGAGTCAAGGAAGTGGTTCTGCCCTTCAACATGTTCCCGGAAGTGGATCCGGTGTTGGGGCCGGAGATGCGTTCCACCGGCGAGGTCCTGGGTCTGGCCTCCACGTTTGGGCTGGCCTACTTCAAGGCGCAACAAGCCGCCATGCCGGCGTTGCCGCTGCAAGGGACGGTGTTTATTTCTGTAACCGACGCGGATAAACCGGCGGTGGTGGACGTGGCGCGACAATTCCTGACCCTGGGCTTCCGCCTCAAAGCCACGGCGGGGACTTGGGAATACTTGAATAATCACGGGGTGAGGTGCGAGCGCACCTACAAACTGCACGAATACCAGCGCCCCCACGTGGTGGATGAGATTAAAAGCGGCGAGATTCAGCTCATCATCAACACGCCCATTGGGCGCAAGAGTGCCACCGATGATGCTTACATCCGCCAGGCCGCCATCAAATACAAGATTCCTTACGTAACCACCGTGGCGGCGGCCCGTGCGGCCGTGGTGGGAATTACCGAGTGGCGCGCGGGTTGCGCTTCGGTAAAGTCACTGCAGGAATATCATAGCCAGATTCTTTAGGATAGCAGACGGCTCAACCAGAACAACCACAACAGGGGCCTTATTGGCCTCCCTGCAAGCGCTGTAACAAGACGGTGGTGGAAAGACCAGGCACGCCGGGCAAAATCAGGACGCGGCCTCCAAGGCGTTCCACCAGGCGGCGCTCATCCTGGTTGATGGTCTCCAGGGTGTAGTCGCCGCCCTTGACATAAACTTCAGGCGCGAGCAGCCCCAGAACGGCGCAGGCATCCGGCTCGTCAAAAATCGTCACTGCATCCACGCAGGCCAGGGCGGCCAAAACGCGGGCGCGGTCAGTCTCACCATTTACCGGGCGGCCAGGCCCTTTAAGGCGGCGCACAGAAGCATCGGAGTTCACGGCCACCAGTAGGGCATCTGCGGTTTCACGGGCGGACTCCAGGTAGGTTACATGGCCGGCGTGAAGCAGGTCAAAACAACCATTGGTAACCGCCAGCCGCCGCCCGGCGCGGCGGAGAGCCTCGCGCCAGCCCGGCAACTCGCTGCGGGACAGGATTTTGGACTGCGAATTCACGCGCAGGTAATCTGGCGGTTTCACCCCTTTCCTGCAATGCTGAAATGACCAGTTTGCAGTTGTCGGCAACCGGCTTTTGGGGCTACATTAATGCGGCGTATGAAATCTGATGTGATACCGGTGGAGATACGGGGGATTGTGCCCTCGACCAACGGCTGTGCGCTTTTCATCGGCAACGACCAGAAGGTTTTTGTCATTCATGTGGAGAATAACATGGGGGCGGTGATTGGCATGTTCATGCGGGATATTGCCAAGGAGCGGCCGCTAACTCATGATTTGATGCTCAATATTTTCAAGGGGCTGGGGGTATCGGTGGAACGGGTGGTGATTACCGAGGTGAAAAACTCCACCTATTTTGCACGTTTGATTCTGCAGCAGCAGAATGAATTAGGCCGCAAAATCCTCGAGTTGGATGCCCGGCCCAGCGACTGTCTGGCCTTGGCGACGGCGCTGAAACGCCCGATTTTTGTTACCCAGTCCCTGTTCTCCCAAGTGGAGGACATGAGCGAGTATTTGCACCGTTACAACGAAGCGGCCGGCGAGGGGAATGAACCCGAGTAGGCCGCCTGCCACACGCTGCTGGTAAAAAGCCCATGCCTGCCCGAGCCGTCACGGCCAGCCCGTTGGTGTTATTCGGTGGAAGCGACGAGTTCACAGTGCAACGTCGTGCACGTGAACTTTTTGAGACGTGGTGTCGGGAACTGGGGGGCATGGACCATGAGGTCATCGAAGCCTCGGCCACCGGCGCGGAGCAGGCGTTGAAGGCCTTGGGGCGTTTGCGCGAGGCGCTTCTCACCTTGCCTTTTTTTGGCGGCGGCAAAGCCATTTGGTTCAAGGGTTGTAATTTTCTGGCGGAGGAGGCGCCTGGTGAACGTAAGATGGGCAGCGCGCCCGAGATTCAGGAGGCCCTGCGCGACCTGGCGGAGTTGTTGGAGCATTTTGACTGGTCTTCCGTGCGTTTGGTGATTTCTGCAGGCAAGGTGGACCGGCGCAAATCCTTTTTCAAAACCCTGGAAAAAGCCGGCCGCGTGGAATTTTTTGAGGCGTTATCTGCGGAGGACCGGGATTGGGAGGCCACGGCTGCTGCGTTGGTTCAACGGGAGGCGGAAGCCCGCGGTAAGAGCATTTCGGACATGGTGGCTGGCGCACTGGTGGAAACCGTAGGCCCCAACACCGCGCAGTTGGTGGCCGAGGTGGAAAAATTGTCGCTATATGTGGGGGAGCGCAGTCGCATCGAGCAGGCCGATGTCGAAGCTGTGGTCTCGCGCCAGAAAGTCGCCCGGGCGTTTGCCCTGGGTGATGCATTGGGGGAACGGAATCTGCCGCTGCTGCTGAAGCGCCTGGATGAAGAAATATGGGCCATGCAAACGGATCGCAAACGCTCGGAGATTGGCCTCATTTACGGCCTGATTGCCAAACTGCGCGCCATGTTGATGGCCAAAGTCCTTGTCGAGGAAGGCTGGCTGCGGCCACGCATGAGTTTTGCAGAGGTCAAAGCCCAAATGTCGAAGTGGCCTGCGGAACGGCTGGCCCGGGACAAAAAGTTCAGCCCCTTGGGGATTAATCCCTATGTGCTGTTCAGGGCGCTGGAGCATAGCTCGCGCTATACGCTGGCCGAATTGGTGCGGGGCATGGAAATCCTGCTGGAGGCCAATGTCAAAATGGTCAGCACAGGCCAGGAGGAAGTGTTGATTCTCCAGCAGGCCTTGACGCAATTGGTGGGAAACCCGGCGGGGCAACGTCACAATGCGGCCGCCCGCTAACAATCTATGAATGCCAACGAATGTCCCCTCGAGGTGTGCCTGACTGCGGGCACGGCAGTGTTGCGGGTCAACGGGCGCGCCAGCATGAAATGCAGCCCCCAGTTCAAGAAATTATTGTTGGAATTGTATCAACGGGGCATCACCCATTTCGTGCTTGATTTGAGCCGTTGTGATTTGATGGACAGCACTTTTCTGGGCGTTCTGTTGGGATTTGCCATTAAAACACCGCCGGGGCCGTCCGGCCCGCCCAAGGTCGAGCTTTACCGCCCCACCCCCAGAGTACAGAGCCTTTTCGATACCTTGGGCGTCATGGAATATTTTCCGCTGCGCGACAACCTGGCCCTCGAGGGGATGAACTATGAGCCAGTTTGCCCATCCGATAGCGGGGCGTCCAAAACCGAGCTGGCCGCCACTTCGCTGGAAGCGCATCAGAATCTCATGGCGGTCAACCCGGCCAATGTGCCGCGTTTCAAGGATGTGGTGAAATTTTTGGAGGAAGATTTGGGCCAGAAAAGCAACGGGGCGGCGGGCACCTGAAACCCTCAGGCCACTTTTCCAGCTCATTTGATGCGAGACTCCCCATGGGATAAGGGCACTGGAGCGCGCAGTTTTTTGTATAACCATGCCTCCAGGGGGCGCAGGGGGCGCAGCCACTTGTAAAAGGGTGAATACACCAGCCGCAGGCGGATAACCGAGAGCAGCATGGTCAGCGAAGTGCGGCCCAGCGTCACTTTGCTGCCGATTTTATCCGTCCACTCCGTGGGTACCTCCAGGATGCGGAAACCGGCCCGCTGAAGCACATAGAGCAGGTTGATGTCAAAAGCCATGTCGGCGATAGTCAACGCGGAGTGAATTTTTTCCACAGCCTCCCGGCGCATCACCTTGGCGCCACATTGGGTGTCGCGAATATTCATCCAGAACAGCAATTGCACAAGGGCGTGGAAAACCCGGCTGGCGAAACGCCGCTTGGTTGTTTGCACTTGATGCAACACCGCGCCGGGCAACCAGCGGGAGCCGATGACGCAATCGGCCTGGTGCAGGTGCCGAACGAGGTCATAAAAGGCGGGAGGCGCAGTGGCGCCATCGGCATCCACATAGCCAATGGCTTCCGCCAGCGGGGCGAGCTTCAACCCCTCAATAAGCGCCCCCCCTTTGCCTATGGGGTCGGGAAATTCCAGATGTCGAATGGTCGGAAACTCCTTCTCCACCTCTTCCACCACCCCCCGGGTATTGTCCCGGCAGCCATTGAGCACCACCACCAATTGAAAAGGGCCGCGATAATGGTCGCGAAACCATGCGCCATATTCGCGGAGCACCGGCCCGATTCGCTGCTCTTCGTTATAGGCAGGAATCAGGAGCAACAAGCTGGGGTCCCGTTCCATCACGCGCAGTGCTTAGCAAATCCGCGCCCTGATGAGCAAACTTTAAGTGCATGCCAACGGCTGCTCATGGCTCGGCACAGCTTTCTGACTTGATTGCGAGTCGGGGAGGGGTATGGTGGTCTCATGAAAACCACCCTTGAACCAAAGGTTGCCGTCCCTTCCGTGAGCGTGTCTTCCCTTTCCCGGCGGCGATTTTTGCGATGGTCGGCCATGGCTGGCGTGGCTCCGTTGGTTTTGCCTTCGGGCCTGCTTTCGGCTGCACCCAACAGTAAATTGTGTCATGCCTGCATCGGCACAGGGGGCATGGGCGTGGCGGACATGAACGAGTTCATGAAGCATCCCAAGGTGGAGATCGTGGCGCTATGCGATGTGGATGCTCAAAATCTGGCCGCGGCCGCTCATAAAGTGCCCAGTGCCCGGCAGTATCGTGACTGGCGGGAACTTTTGGCCCAGGAGGGGAACAAGGTGGATTCCCTGAACGTTACCGTGCCGGACCACATGCATTTCCCCATTGCCTATCGAGCCATTCAAAAGGGCAAGCATGTGTACGTGCAAAAACCGATGTGCCACGACGTGGCCGAGGTGCGCGCCTTGACCCGGGAGGCGGTCAAGCGCAAGGTAGTCACGCAACTGGGCACCCAAATGGCCAGTGGACTGGGAGATATGGTTACGGTGCAATTGTTGCGCCAGGGGGCCATTGGTCAGATCAAGCATGTGTACTTAACGGCCAACCGGCCGGGTGCGGTGGAGCAATACCGCCTGCAAGGCCCGCGTCCGCCAAAAGGGGAGGAGCCACCGGCGCATCTGCAATGGGACTATTGGATTGGCACCGCGCCCATGCGGCCGTATGTCCCCGGCATTTATCATCCCGTAAAATGGCGCGCCTGGCTGGACTTCGGGACGGGATGGAGCGGGGACATTGGTTGTCACATCTTTGATGCTGTCTGGAAAGGTCTGTACCTCAAAGCGCCGAAGTCGGTGTATGCCCGCGTGCAGGAATCATGGAAGAACTCCCCGGAGCGGCGGGCCGATACCTGGCCGCAGGCCAATCACATCACGTGGGTGTTTCCTGGCAACGCCCTTACGGCTGAAAAGGAATTAACGGTGGAGTGGTTCGATGGCGAATTTTATCCCCCGCGGGAAATCATGGCGATGTATTCAGTGAAAGATTATCCACCGGAGTCCATGATGCTTATCGGCACCGAAGGCTCGCTCCTCATGGAATTGGGGCGCGGTCCCCTGTTGCTGCCTGACGCCAAATTCAGGGAGTTCAAGAAGCCCGCCGTGCCTCGCCGCAATCACTATCATCATTATGTGGATGCCTGCCTAGGAGGGGAAATGACAGAGTCCCATTTCGCGCAGACCGGGCCGATGACCGAAGCAATCTTGTTGGGAACGGTGGCCGTGCAGATACCGGAAACCGAATTGAAATGGAACGCCAGCGCGATGCGGTTTACCAATAACCAAGAGGCCAATAAACTGCTCAAACGCAAATACCGCGCCGGCTGGGAAGTGTGAATCA
This sequence comes from Fontisphaera persica, assembly GCF_024832785.1. Lineage (GTDB taxonomy): Bacteria > Verrucomicrobiota > Verrucomicrobiia > Limisphaerales > Fontisphaeraceae > Fontisphaera > Fontisphaera persica. Next base: position 1,458,454 of record NZ_CP116615.1, on the reverse strand, counting down.
GCGCATGGCCTCCATGGCGGCTTGCAGGGCGGGGCGGCCATGGCGCGGGTGCAGGGTGTAGGTATTGGTTTGGGAGATGGATTGGCCGGGGGCCAGCCGGTGTAACGGTCCCAGCATTTCAAGCTCGACGTACTCCAATTCCCCGCCGTTGGTGTACACTTCGGCGCTGCTGTTGCGGTCAGGATAATCTGCGCCGTCCAAGCGCGGCGAATCAATGCGCACGACAGCTTCTTTTCCCACCCAGATTAACGTGCTGGCGGGCGTCCCGATTTTGTAGGCATCCCGCGGATCACGCTTTAACGCCAGCCAGCCGTTGGTCGCCAAGGTAAGCGAAGGGGGGAGGGTGCGGGACAGCGCCACACAACTTTGGGCTGCACTGGTAGCACCCGGAAGAGGGATCAATACTGCTTCAGGATCCCGCAACTGGGTAATAATCCAAATACCCACGCGCGAAGGTTCCCCGCTCAACCTTTCGTAACGGGTGCGCACGGTCAACACCGGCCCGTGCGCGGCCATTGCAAATTCGCGGATGACCCGGATGCCGTAGTGAGCATCCACTGGACTGACCATGACCACTGTTTGGTTGGTGGCATACGCCAGGGCGGGCAGGCCATCAAAAGCTCGCGGGGGAAACCAAGTTTTGTCGCCAGTATATCGCCCCCACTCGGCTTCCGGCGAGGGCCATGATTTGTCACCGCCGAGGTTGATCCAGGCATTTTGTTTTCCATCCAGCCGCATGCCCATGAGTTTGTCATTAACCCAGAGCACATTGCTGCCGCCTTTGAGACTGAGATGCATAAGCCGCCCAATTTCCGGCACAATGACCGCCTCAATGAGGCCATTATCCAAACGCCAGGCATGGGTATAACCGTGGTAAGAAATGGGAGTGATATGGGCCGTGGCAGCGTGGGCGCTGAGAAGTGGCAGGCAGCCAACGAGCAATCCCCACGCCAGATGCTGAAAGGAAAACCATGTTTTCATGCAGTGCAGTTGTTCAAGGCGCAGCTTATCCCTTGCTGCCCCGCTGGGCAAAGACGAATTGTGGCCTGGCTCCGGCTGTGGCATTGCAAGTTGAGCCGGGCTTTCGCATCATCGCCGCCCGGATGTTGACGCTGTCAGGCATCACCAAAACTTACGGCGGGCGGACGCTGTTCCGCGATGTCACGCTTTGTTTGAATGCTGGTGACCGGGTGGGGTTGGTAGGCCCCAATGGCGCCGGCAAAACCACCTTGTTTCGGATTTTATTGGGCGAGGAAAGCGCCGATGCAGGTGAAATCACCTGTCAGCGAGGCTTGCGGATAGGTTATTTGCCGCAGGAGAATGCGCCAGCAGATTATGAAACCGTCCTGGAACTGGCCACGGCAGTTTCGCCGGAGTACGCCGAGTTGCGAAGACGTCTCAAGGTCGAAAACGAAACGTCCTCCCCCGGGTTGGAGGCTGAGGATGACTGGCATGCGCGTTTTGAAGAGCTGGGAGGGCATCGTGTCGAAGTCAAGGCGCGCAAAATTCTTCTGGGGTTGAGTTTTCGCGAACGGGACTTCGAGCGCCCCTTGCGGGAACTGAGCGGGGGATGGATTATGCGGGCGCACCTGGCGCGCCTGCTGGTCATGGAGCCGGATTTGCTGCTCTTGGACGAGCCGACCAATCACTTGGATTTGGAGTCCTTGTTGTGGTTTCAAGAATACCTGAAAACCTTTCCTGGCGCCATTCTGATGACCTCCCATGACCGGGAGTTTTTGAATCAGTTGGCTGGCGCCATCGTGGAAATCAGGCAGGAGCGGTTAATTCGTTACACCGGCAACTACGATGCTTATCTGGAGCAACGCCAGGCTGCCGAGGAGCAGCTCTGGGCCGCTTACAAGAATCAGCAACGTGAAATTGCGCGCCTGATGGCCTTTGTGGAGCGATTTCGCGCCAAGAACACCAAAGCCAGCCAGGCTCAAAGCAAGCTCAAACAAATTGAGCGCATGGACAAGATCGTGGCGCCGCTGGCGGATGATCCAGACATGGATTTCCAATTCCCGCAGCCGGAACGCAGCGGCCAGCGGGTTATTGAATTGAAGGGCGTTCGCCACGCCTACGGCGAACAAGTGGTCTATGAGCATTTGGATTTTCTGGCGGAACGCGGGCAGCGCATCGTTTTGGTGGGCCCGAATGGTGCAGGCAAATCCACCCTGTTAAAACTGCTTGCGGGCGTGCTTCCCGTGCAGCGCGGCGAAAGGATTGTCGGGTACCGCGTCCGGGTGGGGTACTATTCCCAGTATCGCACTGAAATGTTGCGGCCTGAGCGGACGGTGTTGGAAGAAGCTCTGGACACGCCACAGCGGGTCACAGAACAGTACGTCAGGACGGTGCTGGGAGGGTTTCGGTTTTCCGGTGATGATGTTTTCAAACCGGTGCGAGTTTTAAGCGGCGGTGAGAAAAGCCGTCTGGCGCTGGTCAAGCTGTTGCTGGACCCGCCCAATCTGCTGCTCATGGACGAGCCGACCACCCACCTGGACATGGCCAGCACCGACGCCTTGCTGGCGGCATTGGATCAATTTGAAGGAACGCTCATTTTCATCAGCCACGATGTTTACTTCATCCGTTCGCTGGCGCAGCAGGTAGTGCGGGTGGAACACGGCCGTCTGTTCCATTATGCCGGGGGCTATGATTACTATCTCGAAAAATGGGCCGAGCAAAAGGCCGCGGCCGAGGCGGCATCCGCGCCGGCGGGTAAATTGGCATCCGCCGCGGCAGGTTCAAGTGTTGCCCAATGGAAACGCGAACAACGCCGTCTGGCGGCGGAGCAGCGAAATGCCCGGCATCGCGCCTTGCGTGAGCAACGGCAACGCGTGCAGGCATTGGAAGAACAAATCGTCGCGCTGGAGCAGCGCCAGGCGGAATTGACGCGGGCCTTGGAAGACCCCGCCACCTACGCGGACAGCTCACGCACCGTGGCCATCAATAGGGAATTACAGGAATTAGTCGCGCGGCTGCCGGCCCTGCATACGGAATGGGAGACCGAGGCCATGCGCCTGCACGCCATGGAGGCCGAGGGCAATGCGCCGGACTCATTTCCGGCAACTAGCGGGCAGTGAACTGCCCTATCCCAAAGTCTCACCCGGCACAAATTCCGGTAATAGCCGGATGGAGCGAATTTTCCCCGGGCCGTGATGAATTTGGTCCAGCAGCAATTCCGCGGCGCGGCGGCCCATGCGCTCTCCATCCACTTTATAGCGGGCCACCGAGGGGACGCTGTAAGCGAGGTATTGGTCATCCACCCGGCTAATCACGGCCACCTCCTCCGGGACGCGGCGCCCCAGTTTGTGCAAGAACCCCAGCACGGCAAAGGTATGCTCAGGCCAACCGACTAGTATCGCATTGGGAGCGGGATGGCGCTCCATTTCTTGACGCAAAACCCGGCACAAATCAGGGACGGTGGTATCGTAAGTCACCAGCCGGGCATTGCCTGGCGGACGGCCATGAGCCGCGCCTTCCGTGAAGCCTGCAGCGCTGGCCTTGTCTCCCGCGGTCATGGGTTCCGGGGTTAAAAAAATCATTTCCGTGCGGCCCCTTGCCAGAAATAAGCCGGCGGCGTGGCGGCAACTGGAGCGGACGTCAAATTCCACGTTGGCCAGGGCCACGCCAGGGTGCACCGTGCCGAGCACCACGCAGGGAACCCCGGCATGAGCCAGAAATTCTTGTTGCTCGCGCGAGGAAAGATAAAGCAGCCAGCCGGCAGTGTCCGGCAAGGCCAGCAGCTTTTTCATTTCACGCTCCGAAAAACGCTGATAAAGCCCGGGATGCACTTCCAGTTGCATCAAGTAGCCCTCTTTGGCCAACCGCTCTAAAAGGGCATTTTGAACCAGTTGGGCGGTGGTATTGACCCGGTGCCGCGGGTAAGGACTGAGCATTCGCACCGTGTGCCCTTGTGGTGGGCCGATTTCGGCAGCAGGGCTGATGATGCGATGATGCCGTCCCCGGCCCCCCATCACAATGATGCCTTCCCGCGCCAGTTGGAGGAGCGCACGCCGGAGGGTGACGCGGCTGATTTGGAATTCGCGGCACAAATCGGCTTCGCTGGGCAGGCTGTTGCCCCAATGACCTTTGAGCGCCAAATCCCGCAGGAGAGCGGTGGTTTGGTCCGTCAGCAATAACCGTTGTGGCAACACGGCCATGTGTAGAAAAATGGTGAAATAAAGTGACTGGCAACGTCAATAGCATTTGGCGCTCCCGAGGACTCACCGCGTGCCCAGAGAAGAATCCGGCATAAACGAATTACCTGAAAGAGAAAGAACTCTTGCTCACTTCAACGAAGGGGGCAAAATGCCTGCGCATCAGGGGCCGGAGGCCGCAGAGCAGAAAAATACCGGTTGAAGGCTCCATCTGGATTATGACTCCATCAGAAATTAAGCGGGCATTACAAGTCGCCGAGGCAGCCGCTCTGGCGGCGGGCGAGCGGATGCGCCGGGAATTGGGACGGACCAAAGTGGTTAAAGAAACTCATGCCCATGATATCAAATTGGCGCTGGATGAAGCATGTCAGCGCATGATTGTGCGGCATTTGCAGCGGGCTTTTCCAGGCGTGCCGGTACTGGGCGAGGAAGGAAACGCCGGCGGTGACCATGCCGCGCAACGCTGGGTGGTGGACCCGATTGATGGCACCGTCAATTTTGCGCACGGCATTCCCCATGCCTGTGTTTCGATTGCCCTGCAGCTTCATACGGGGGATTCAACGGTGCTATCCGGCGTTTATCCAGATGGTTATCTGACGGTGGCCGGAGTGGTGTACGATCCCTTTGTCCAGGAGCTTTGGTCAGCCCAACGAGGGCGGCCGGCTCGCTTGAATGGCAGGGTGATAAGAGTCAGCAACTGTGCCCGCCTGGCCGAGGCCGTGGTGGCCTCGGGGTTTTCCAAAAGCCCCGCAGTGATACGCCAGACACTGGCTGTGCTCAACCGGCTTTCGCATCGAGTGCGCAAGGTGCGCATCATGGGCGCGGCGGCATTGTCCCTCGCGTACGTGGCGAGCGGGCGCATGGACTTGTACCTCGAGCAAGGGGTCAGGTTGTGGGACATCGCCGCCGGGGGCTTGTTGATTGAATGTGCGGGCGGGCGGTTTGAGTTTCGGCCGCAACCGGGCGAGCAGCGTTATAAGATGCTGGGTGAAAATGGACGCCTGGGCCGGGAGTTGCAAAGGGTCTTGCGTGGTCTATGGTGAGGCATGGACGAGCGGATTCACAACGTCATTTTTGACTGGTCTGGGACGCTGGTGGACGATTTGCCCGCGGCATGGCAGGCCACCAATTACGTGTTCCGGCAGGCGGGGCTGCCGGAGTTGACCCTGGAGCAGTTCCGGGCAGAGTTCTGCCTGCCCTTCAAAAAGTTTTACGACCGATACACTCCCAGCCTACCCATGGAACAACTGGAACAATGGTTCCACGGGCATTTCCAAGAGGTGGCCCATCTGGTGACCGAACTGCCTCACGCGCGCGGCTTTCTGGAGTTTTGCCGGGCCAGGGGGCTGCGCACTTTTGTGCTTAGCAGTGTCCATCCCAGTTATTATGAAATCCAGGCCAACGCCACGGGTTTTGGGGAACTGCTGGAGCATCCTTACGTGCAGGTGTATGACAAGCGTAAGAAAATCCATGAAATCCTGGCCACCCATCAACTGGCGCCGCGCCAGACCCTTTTCATCGGGGATATGGAGCACGACATTGAAACGGCCCGGCATGGTGGGGTATGGTCCTGTGCGGTGTTGACGGGGTATAACACCCTCAACCAGTTGCGGGCCGCCGAACCGGATTTAATCGTGGAGCATCTGGGCGAGTTGCGCCAGATTCTTGAACAATGCCAGTTATGTCTGGACAAACACCTGGCGGCGGCGGGGGTAGTCATGCCGGTGGCAACCGTGGGAGCGCTCATTTTTCATCCCGGCCACCGCCGGGTTCTTATGTTGCGCACGCATAAGTGGTCCAACTTGTGGGGCATTCCCGGGGGCAAGATTAAAGGCGGGGAAACGGCCGAAGCGGCCTTGCGCCGGGAAATCAAAGAGGAAACCGGCTTGGAAATTGACCGTATTCAATTTCAAATGGTGCAGGATTGCATCCAATCGCCGGAGTTTTACCGGCCGGCCCATTTCCTGTTGTTGAATTACACGTGCGAGGCGTGTCCCGCGGGGGTGGTGCAGCTCAATGACGAAGCGCAGGAGTTCCGCTGGTGCACGATGGAAGAGGCTTTGCAATTGCCGTTGAACACGCCCACCCGTGTATTGTTGGAAGCGGTGCGGAGCGGCGCCCGGCGGAACCAAACATGACCGACCAAATTCATATCGAGGACTTGGAGGTGCATTACTGTGTGGGAGTGCCTCCCGAGGAACGGGCCCGCCCGCAACGGCTCCTCCTGAGTCTTACTTTGTACCATGACTTCAGCGCCGCGGCGGCGGCGGATGACCTTCGGCAAACCGTGGACTATCATGCTTTGACCCGGCGCCTGTTGAAGTTTGGTGAGGGCCGAAGCTGGCGCCTGATTGAAACCTTGGCCGTGGAAATTGCCGACGTGGTATTGCGCGAGTTCCAACCGGCGGCGGTGGAAGTTGAGGTCAAAAAATTTATCCTGCCGGAAACACGTTGGGTTAGTGTCCGGGTGCGGCGTCTCCAAAGGAACGGGGAGCCACCTTGTAAGTGAGCCGCTGTTGTTCGCTCAAGGGAATTAACCCGTTTTGCACCTTGCGCCATCCCTGTTCCCGGAGGGACACCCAGCCGTGACGCCGGGCCGCCTCCCGCAATTGATTGGTCTTGACGCCTGGCTCAATTAAATCGGCGATTTCATCGTTGACCAAAAAGAACTCGTAGAGCGCGATGCGCCCGCGGCAGCCCTGTTGATTGCATTCCACGCAGCCGGCGCCCTTCCAGGCGCGCACCTGGCCCGGCGGCAGCCGCAGGGCTTCGGCTATCTCCTGGCGGATGCGTTCCGGGATGTCGGGGTCCGGCTGGCCGCAATGTTTGCACACGCGGCGGGCCAGGCGTTGAGCGATGCTGCAAACCAGGGAGCCGGCAATCAAATAAGGGTCCACCCGCATGTCCATGAGGCGGGTCACCGCACTGACGCTGTCGTTGGTGTGGAGGGTGGAAAAGACCAGATGGCCGGTTTGGGCGGCGCGCACCGCGATTTCCGCCGTTTCCTGGTCGCGTATTTCACCAATGAGCACCACGTCGGGATCGTGGCGGAGCACCGAGCGGAGGCCGGCGGAAAAAGTCAGACCAATATCGTCGTGGACCTGAATTTGTTGAACGCCCTCGAGGCGGTACTCCACCGGGTCTTCAATGGTGATGACTTTGCGGGATTCATCATTGGCATGGGCCAGAGCGGCGTAGAGGGTGGTGGTTTTGCCGCTGCCGGTGGGGCCGGTGATCAGTACCATGCCTTGGGAAAGCTGTGTCAACTCGGCAAACATTGCCTCTTGTTCCGGCTCCATGCCGAGCTGGGTCATGTCGCGAAACAAACCCTGGCGCCCAAGAATGCGCAGGCAGACCGCTTCGCCAAACTTGGTGGGAATCACTGAGACACGCAGGTCGTACTCTTCTTTTTCCCGTTTCATGGCAATGCGGCCATCTTGCGGCAGGCGGCGCTCGGCGATATCCAGGCCGGCCATGATTTTCAATCGAGAGACGACGGTCGAGTAGAACTGGCGCAGGTCGCTGGGCAGAGGTACCGGTTGCAACAGACCGTCAATACGGTAACGCAGGCGGATGGCAGTTCCATAGGGTTCGATATGGATATCCGTGGCTTGCAGGCGCAGGGCTTCCAGCAGGATTTGGTCCACAAAATCCGCAATGGTGGGGTCCACCATCTGGGTGGTTTCGGGGGATTTAACATCAAAAATAATTTCTTCACTCGTCGGCGCCGCTGATTTTTCTTCGCGCAATTTTTCAATGGTGGCTGCGCCGAGGCCGTAACGTTGTTTGAGGAAGGCATGGATGGCGCTGGGGGCGGCAATGGCCATGCGGATTCGTTTGTTGAGCAACAAGCGCAGGTTGCCTTGTTCCAGTGGGGTCAATGGCTCGCTCAACGCCACGGTCAAGACTTCTCCCTGCAAGGCCAGGGGAACCATGCGATGGTGGAATACCAGCTTGAGGGGGACGGCTTCCATGGCTTGGGGGGAAACCTCCGTTTTGGCCAGGTCCACAAAGTCCAGATTCAGCAATTTGGCCAGGGCTCGATAAGTGTCCTCCTCGGACGCGAGGTTGAGGTCCACAATGGCGGCTTGCTGAGAGCGCCCGGTGCGAGTTTGATGGCGGCGTACCTGTTGCAGTTGCCGTTCGGTCAATAATCCGGCTTCGAGCAGCAGGTCACCAACTTCTTTAGGGGGATTTTCCATGAGGAACAGGGGAGGGAGGCAGCGTCAATTCAGACGGCTTGTTGAACAAAAGCACGTTAATTTGCGACGCATTGCGCAAGACGGCTTTCTTGTAATCAAACTCCACCAGCTCCAGTCCGCCCGTGATTACAGCGCCCGTCTTGAGGGGCATGCTGACACCGGCAATTGTGAAATAAGCGGTGCGCTGCCCAACGGAGTTAGCCCAAAATCCCTGATAAACAATCGGCACCTTGATGGGGGGTGGGGGCGGCGGTGGGGGTGGAGGCGGCGGGGTGTTGGTTGGCGGTGGCGGCGGTTTGAAGTAGTCGGTGACAAAGAGGTTGTTGGTGCTACCCAACAGTTGGGCAACAGTTGCAGCACGTCCGTGCACCAGAGTTTCCGCATGGTCCAGCAAGGTCAATTCTGTGCCATTTCTGGGATTGGCGCTGAAAGCCAGCAGACCCGTGGTGCTTTCGGTCATATGGCTCAGCCCCAGCCCGACCAGGGCCAGGGCCAGCGTCAACATGACCCACGCAGTCCCGCGTTTGTTGACCAGCCGGTTGGCGGCTTGTTGCAGGGATTCCCAATTCATAGGCCAGGCGCCCAGCTCACACCCAACAGCCGAATTTCCAGACGAACACTTTGCACATTTTCCGGCACGTCTTTGCGTAACATGATGCGCTCGAGGTAAAAAACAGGTTTGCCGGGGGGCAACTCGGGGAGGCCGGCAGGCAGGGGGTCTCCGTGGCGGACAGGAAGGCAGGCCAGAAATCGCAGGACGGCCGACCATGAACCGGTGAGGTTCAGGGTCACAGGCAATTCGTACCCCAACGGTTTAGCGGTCTCAGAAGGGGCGGGGGACACGGCTCGCGGCGGGCGCACGTTTAAGGAGATGAGATTGGTGATGCCGCAGCGTACAGCCAATAGTGCCGTTTCATGAGCCACTGTCAGATGTCCCCAGAGCAATTCCGGCTTGGCCATGTCGGCGGAGTATTCGGGATATCCATTCCAGACAGCGGGGGCCACCGTGACTCCTGCGACTGCAGCCGCGCTAAGCAATTCCTCCTGGCGGAGCTGGCGTTCATTTTGGAAATCCACCAACTGAAAAGACCGGCGCATTTTGGCCTCCACCTGGCTGTTAAAGGATAGCCGGATGGCCAGGGTATTGCTCAAGGTGCCGAGCCGGGCAGCCGCCAATTCCAGCTCGCGCAAGCGCAAATCAAGGGGGGTGGTGTTGAGGTTGCCCTGGTCGGCGTCCACCAGGCGGGTACGCAAAAGGTTGGCCCAAGCGTGTCCGAGGGGACTTTCCAGGGCGTTTACCCGCTCGCAGAGGGGCACGAATACCAGAAAATAAAACAAGGCCAAAAACAGCCCCCCTAGCAGGAGAATCCGCTGAACCATTTGGTATTTTTGCGGGCTGATCATGGCTGACGTTCTGGGTTAACCACGGTACGGGCAGGGCGCATGCCCGAGGGGGTGACAGGCGCCGCTGTCCCTGAGGCGGGGGCTGGATTCGTTGCCGGAGCCGTAACCGTCAAAAATTCATTGGTGGCCAGTTCAAGGAGCAAGGCAAAATGCCGTTCCGGGTTGGGCAACAGGGCCTTGGGTTCAGCCAGCGCACGCCGTTGTTCCGGGGGTACCGTATCCACGTTTTTAAAACGGGGATTGCGTTGGAGTGCCGCCACGGTCTGGCTTAAGCTCCGGCGCAGGGCTTCCCCTTCTTCAGGGATGCATAGTTCGGCGACGAAACCGGGTTTCGCTGGCGGCCGATTGGTTGCGGGCAGCATTTCCGGCAAAGGCAGGGGGCCAACCAACGGAAGGACATTGGTGGCGGCAGGGCTTTCCAGAGCGGGCGGAGCCGCCATGTAAGTATGCGTGTCAGCAAAGAGTACATACCACCATGATTGGGTGGCGCGGACCGAGCTTAACCAGGCCAGTGAACGCAATAAATCGTCTGTGAATTGTTCGCGTTCCAATAGAGGATGAAGGCGGGCAAAATTCTCGGCATGTTGCCGGGACAACTCTTTCAATGCGCGCACTCGTGCCTGGGCATTTTGGGCCGTTTCCAGCGCAGCCACGAGGCGGACTTCTTCACGGCTCTTTTGCCAGGTCCCCACGCCGAGCACCAGGCCAGCAAATAATAACAAGAGAAAGGTGAAGGTCTGAAATAACTGATCTTCCCGCTGTTTGCGCCAGTGCTGACGCGCCTCCATGGGCAGGAGAGCGGCGCTTTGGCGACTTTTGCCCAAGGCTTGAGCGGCAACCCCCCGGGCAATGGCGAAACGCCCTTCTTGGATGGGATTGACTCCTTCTTCGCGCTCTGGCCATGGCCCAAAGACTGGCCGCCCCGTGGTGCGGTTGAGATAAGCGGCAAACCAGGGAGATTCGGCCATGCTCCCGGTCAGGACAAACTGGAAGGCATCGGCGGGCGGAACCAGCACTCCCTGCTCCGAGTGCCATTCTTGAAATACCCGCATCAACTCGCCCAGCCAGTTATCCACGCTGGTCCGCAGGGCGGGAATGGCATCAGGACCTTGCAATAGATTTTGGTGCATGGCCTTTTGTTCCGCCTCCTCCAGACTGAGGTTCAAGGCGTGGGCAATGGTCTCGAGGAATAGCTCACCGCCGAGGGCGAAACTCGCCAGGTGCACGCCTTGTCCTTCCAGCAGGATGGCCACGGTGGTGCTGCGCAGGCCTGCGTTGACCAGCACGGTGGCTGTGGTTTCGGGAAACTGGGCCAGGTAGCTATTTATCAGCGCATTGCCGCTGGAAGTGGCACCACAGATGTTTTCAGGATTCAATCCCAGCCGCTCGGCCAAGGCTTCCACCTCGCTTTCCTGGCAAAGGGAAATCCAATAGGCATGTTGGTGCCGCCCAAAAGGTTGCAAAGGGGCATGGTCATACGCCACCCGGGACTGCCCCAACCCGCTCAGTTTATAGACCTCATTTTGAATCAGGCGGGCGACAATGGAGCGCTCCACCGGCGGCAAATCCACCACCTGGGAGAGTGTGCGATGTTGGGGCAGGGCCAGAGCCACCGGATAAGGCCCCAGCTCTTCCAGCGCGCTGGCCAGGCGTTCGGCGGCCTCTTTAGGGTTGGCCTCGCCCAGCCAGCCGGGACATTCAATCTGGACACTTTCCAGAATGCGCAGGCGGTTAAAGCAACGCTCAGCCAGCACCAGCTTGAGGCAACGGTTACCTGGGTCAATGCCGATGACCCGGCTGGCGGGCAGTAGCGGTATGCCCCATAAAAATGGAAATTGCAAAGCGCGGGCCACAGTTGAACGTCTCAAGGTTTGGGCGTTAGCGGTGGTGGCGTCGGTGCTGGCGCGGCACCGGTGGGATTCGGTGCCGGAGCGGCTGCGGGAGCGGGTGCGGGGGGCGTCGCCGGCGCCGCAGCGGGGGCTGGCGGCGGGGCGTTGGTGGGGGTGACTTTAGGGTGAGGATAACTCAAGGTCTGCACTCGCGGCAGCGAGCGAGGAGGTTGTGCTTCCGTTTCGGCTATAAGCAATTCACCCGTTTCTGTGAGCAGGGTGGCGGTGACAAAAATGAGCAGGTAGCGGGGTTTGTTCAACTCGGTGCGCTTGCGGAAAGCCGCGCCGATGATGGGGATGCTGCCCAGGATGGGGGTGGATTCCACAAAGGTGCGTTGTTCACGCTCCAGCACGCCGCCCATGACCACGGTTTGGCCGGATTGCACCAGCACCCGGGTGGCCAGGGACTGGGTGCGCGATTCCGGCAGCCGTATTTCAAACGAGCCGGACACCTTGCCATCGGGACCAAAATCTTTTACTTCGGCGAAAGTGACCATTTTGACGTCCTGATTTACTTCTGGATTGAGTGCGAGAAGGATGGTGCGGCCATCCCCCCCAATGCTGGCCACGACGTGGAGGGAAACGCCGGAGGTAATTTTGGTGGGTTTGCCCTGGGGCACGAGGCTGGAAGCCGTGTTGTAGGCGCCCACCGTTTGCTTCACCGTGTATTCCTCATAGTAGTATTGGATTTTGCCATCGCTGATCATCGCGGGGAGATTGTTGACCAGCGTAAGGCGGGGGGCACTAAGGGTCTGCCCTTCACCAGACTGTTGGAGGGCGGTAAGGGTGACGGACAGTTCTGAGCGTCCGAGCACTTTGGGGAAAATGTTGGTCCAACTTTTTTGAATACCGGTGCTGAGGTCGTTTTTCAGGCCGGAGAAGGTGCCCAGGCCGGTGAAGTCCTGCGGTGAAGGCACAGGGCGGCCATCGCGGGCGGTCTCCCAGGCAGCTCCCAATTGCAGAAAGGCCGCTTCGCTGATGGTGATGAAACGCGCTTCAATCAGCACCTGCTGCAACGGTCGGTCAAATTCCTCAATGATACGGTCCAGCACTTCCAACTGGTCCCGGGTGCCTCGGGCAACAATAACGTTGCGCTCGTAATCAATGAGGTATTTGCTGCCGGTAAAAAACTGCTTAATGACATTCTCGATGACCGGAGTTTCCGGCGCGCCGTCATTGACGAATTTGGTCAACTTGACATTTTCGGTGACGGTGGTCACTTGCGGCGTGGTGGTGGTGATGCGGTTGACCTGCTCCGGGCCAAATTGCGCAGGGATGACAAATCCATGCCGCAGACGGTAGATGCGCGTTTCCTCCACCACCCGTTTGGGGTCTTTGGCGTCAATAATCCAGATGAGGTCATTGCCTACCTGGAATTGCACGTCCAGATTACGGGATACATAGCGGAGGAATTCGCCTAATTTCACTTTCTCCATGTTCACGCTCAGAGTTTGCTTGAATGCAGGGAGATTCTTGTCGGCCACAAAATTAATGCCCTCCGCCTGGCCCAGGTTGAAAATAATGGCTTCCAGCGTCACGTTATCGAGGTGAATGGAGACCTCTTTTTCCAAGATTTTGGCCATACGGCCTTCCGGTGATTCGAGGTCAAATAATTGCGAGCGTTGCCGCTGGCTTTTACCGTAGTTTTCCGGGATGTAGGGAGTGGCTTCAATCTGTTGCACTGCATCGCGCACGTCACGGCGCGCCGGCAGGCCCCGGTCTTTGTTTTCCGTCAATAAATCGGGAAGGGTGGGGTTCAGGGCGGAATTTTTGGCGTCAATTTCGCGAATTTTGTTTTCCACCGCGGAGTCACGCTGTTGCAGGCGGTTTTTGGCCACCCAATCCTGGACACGTTTCACGGTTTCATCTTCGGGCGCGCGCTGCCGCAACACCGCCGCCTTGCGTTCAGCTTCATCCCAGCGGTTGTGTTCCGCCAAATCGAAAATTTCGCGGATTTCCTCGTCATAAAAGGTGCTGTATTTGCCCTCTTTTTTGGGGAAGGACGCTGGTTTGGCGGCGGTGGGTTTGGGCTTGTCACTCTGGCAAGAGACCAAAGCGAAGGCGACTGTCACCAGGACGGCCACCGAGAGAGTTTTATGATTCCTCATGGCTCGCAAACGCATAATTGATGCTGCACAGGCAGCCCTTCACTTCCCGGGACACCACGCCCATCGGGGCGTGACGTCCGCCTTTCTGCCCAAAGGACGTTGCGTGATGCTCGGACATTCAGAAAATCACGAAAACACAAGGCAGGCAAGGAGTTTTACGCGCGGATTGTGGAAAAGAACAGGTCTCCGTGTGCCATGGGGAAGAATTGTTGTCGCAGGGGGAAACGAGGCCGGTTACAACAGCGGCATGAATGCGTCACCTGCTGAGTGGAGCGGCGAGATGGTTGCGCGCCGGGGCGCGCTGGCGCGAGGTTGGCGCCGGGTACGGCCCTTGCTTTTCCTGATTGCAGGAAGTTGGTTGATTGCCAGTTTGCTGGATTATTCAGCGCGCACCGCTTCAGCCCATGAGGCACCCGCGGGTTTTAGCATGGGCTTGTTGCATGGGGCCTGCATGCCTGCCACCTGGCCGGCTCTGGCGCTGGGCAAGGAGGTGGTGATTTATGCCGTGAAAAACGAAGGCCGAAGCTATGATTTGGGTTATACGTTGGGGGTCAATCTTTGTGGCGCGTTATTTTTTGGCATGTGGTTCTGGCGCTGGCAAAAATGGCGGCAGTCCCGGACTTCCCCGTGAGGTGAACTCAGGCCAGACCACGCAGTCGGCGTAACACCCATTCCATGGTCAGCAGTCCAATAATGGCCGCCATCACCCATGCCTGGTCCCACATGGAATTACGCCGTATTTCCACCGTTGGTGGTGGGGCGGCACCAAACAGCGGCCGAAGCTGGGCAAACTCAGTGGCGCGGGTATCCAAAGCCCTTCCGCCTGAAAGCCGGGCGAGCGCCGCCAAGGTGTCAGGACGAGCCCGTGCCTCGATCATTTCCCGGTCTTGTACTTCGCAAACCACCAATTGTTTGTCTTCGCCAAGTTTTATGCCACGCAAGATGGCCTCGGCGCGCAGGGTAAAGTCGCCTGCTACTGGCATGGGCAGGCGGCCACGAAAAGCCTGCAGGGACGCATCGTAAGTGGCCCGCTCCACACGTTCCACTGTTCCGGGAGCAGAAAGAATGAGCCGGACCTCGGCCGAGGCGGCAGGGCGCCCGGCGGCGTCGCGCACATGAATGACGGATTCGAGGTTTTCACCAGGCCGCAAAACTGTCTGGGGCAATTCAATGACCACGGGGCTGTTGGTGCGTCCCAGGCGGTTGGCCGCCAGCCAGCGGACGGCATTGATCCAGAATCGTCCGTAGTAACGCTGGTCGCAGTTATATTCAGTCCACATACCTTGGGGCTGAATCAACTCCCCCCAAAGGGTTTCAAAATCTTTGCCCCATGAGCGGGTAATATCAGAGGTGAAGGCCATGGTGCGGCCTTTGCCGATTTCTTGCACCGCCAGCACGACGAGGGGGCCGTCAGCATTGCGTTCTGAAGGGTGAACGGCAAGAATGGTGGCACCGGGTTTGGCGCGATTCACCCGGTTCAAACCGTAAAGCAAGGGGAGGCGGGTTGTCCAGATTGTCGTAGTCTCCTCGCGATTGACGCCGATGGCGATGAGGGGGTGATTCCATGCATTTGGCACAATGACCATGCGAAAGGGCTGATTCAAGGTGTCATTGCTGGATTCCATGGCCACGGGGATTAGCCGGTCCAATGGCGTGCGATGGTAGCCGCCCGTGCCAAACGCGGATTTACCGCCAATCATCACAAAGCCGCCGCCGTGCTCTTCCACCCACTGCGCGGTTTGGGCGAGCTGTTCCGTAGTGAACATCTCTTTGGGGATGTCACTGTGAATAATCACATCATATTTCTGTAGTTCGTCCAAGGTGTGCGGATAGCCTTTGGTGAGGTGCTCCACTGGATACACTTCCTCACCAGGTTGAATGTCGGCCTCGGGAATAAAACCACCCTGAAAACCGCGGAATCGTGTGCGATACAGGACTTTAACTTTGATTTGAGGATCGCTTTCCAAGGCCGTCTTGAGGTAGCGCCATTCGGGTTGGGGGGCGTTATCCTGCATGGGCGTGCCTTCCATGTACAGCACGCGCAGGATGGTATCCGGAGCCTCCAACCCAAATGCCCGCCGATTATTGTTGGGCAGCCACTCGCCAGACTCTGGCGGCACGTAAACATTATAAACCTCGTATTGCCGGGTGGGCGGGCGAAATTCAAATTCGACATGTTGGCGGCCGCCGCTCAAAAGCACCATTTGCTCTGTCAGCACGCGTTGGAGGTAACGGATTTGCACCTTGCGGAGGAATCCCCCAAAACCGGGCGAAGCGATGGTCGCAACGATGCGGGCAGGTGCATTGGAAGCCACCGGACGCCGCACCTGCACATTTTCCACGATAATATCACGCATTTCGTTGGTGGTACCCACGCAAACAGTATGAATCGGGATGCCTTTGCGCCGGTACCAGCGGGCCAGGGGCAGCGCGTCGCCCGACTCGGTTTCCACGCCATCGGTACAAAGAATAATGGCCGTGGGAGGTTCAGCGGCGGCGGCCGTCCAAAGTGTTTCCAAAGTTCTGGCAATGGCCGTGGCGGCGCCCGTGGGGCTAAGGTGGGCAAAAATCTGAGCTGGCACAACGTTAGCATTGGTCAGGGGGCGCAACGCATCGTCAAACGCAAAGGGCTGGATTTGCACATGGTGAGGCGCTGTGGGGAGAAGATGCTGCCCCAGCCACTCTTGGGCTTCTGCCAGCCGGCCATTGGCATTCACATCCTGCAAGGACATGCTGCGGGAGGTGTCTAATAGGACGGCGATGCGTGCGGGTGGTTGGTGCTCCACGCGTTCCACCCACTGGGGATTTAACCAGCAAAGAAAAGCCAAACCGAGAGCGGTCAAACGCAACAGGACCAGAGTTAACCTTGTCCAGCCTTGCGGACGTCCCACCGAGGTTGCATAGCTCCACCACAAAAGCAGCAACAGCAGCCCACCGCCAATCAACAGCGCCCACAGAGGGGGCGTATAACCCAGCTCGATCACCGTTTACTCCTGATGCGACAACCGTTTGAGGTACTCTTTAATGACGCTCTCATATTCGCGGGGATATTCCTCGGCTGCGGTATCGGTAAGCTGAACCTCACCACCAGCGAGTTTTTCCAACTTGGAAGCCACCGTATTCAAACCATACCCACCTTCGCGTGCTTGCGTGAATCCCTGTCCCGGCTGGCCGCCTTTCAGGCTTTGCGCGGCATTTTTCATTTGGTTAACCGCCTGGTTCATCAGCGTGGCGATATTATGGCCTAGACGTCCATCTTTCCCGGCCAGTTGCGCCAGTTTTTGCGCCAAGGCATCGCCCTGCTGGCCAAGTTGCGCCTGCTGCTGCGCCAATTCCTCAAGTCTCGGAGGGTTGTTGGAGACCTGACCTTGACGGCCAGCTTGGGCTGTTGTTCCTTGCTGGCCGGGTTGCCCGCCTTGTCCACCGCTGCCTGCTTGCTGCCCTTGTTGCCCTTGTTGCCCTTGCTGACCTTGTTGCCCTTGCTGACCTTGTTGCCCTTGCTGACCTTGTTGCCCTTGCTGACCTTGTTGCCCTTGCTGACCTTGTTGCCCTTGCTGACCTTGTTGCCCTTGCTGACCTTGTTGCCCTTGCTGACCTTGTTGCCCTTGCTGACCTTGTTGCCCTTGCTGACCTTGTTGCCCTTGCTGACCTTGTTGCCCTTGCTGACCTTGTTGCCCTTGCTGACCTTGTTGCCCTTGCTGACCTTGTTGCCCTTGCTGACCTTGTTGCCCTTGCTGACCTTGTTGCCCTTGCTGACCTTGTTGCCCTTGCTGACCTTGTTGCCCTTGCTGACCTTGTTGCCCTTGCTGACCTTGTTGCCCTTGCTGACCTTGTTGCCCTTGCTGACCTTGTTGCCCTTGCTGACCTTGTTGCCCTTGCTGACCTTGTTGCCCTTGCTGACCTTGTTGCCCTTGCTGACCTTGTTGCCCTTGCTGCCCTTGTTGCCCTTGCTGCCCTTGTTGCCCTTGTTGCCCTTGTTGCCCTTGCTGACCTTGTTGCCCTTGCTGACCTTGTTGCCCTTGTTGCCCTTGTTGCCCTTGTTGCCCTTGTTGCCCTTGTTGCCCTTGTTGCCCTTGTTGCCCTTGTTGCCCTTGTTGCCCTTGCTGACCTTGTTGCCCTTGCTGACCTTGTTGCCCTTGCTGCCCTTGTTGCCCTTGCTGACCTTGTTGCCCTTGCTGACCTTGTTGCCCTTGCTGACCTTGTTGCCCTTGCTGACCTTGTTGCCCTTGCTGCCCTTGTTGCCCTTGTTGACCTTGTTGCCCTTGTTGCCCTTGCTGACCTTGTTGCCCTTGTTGCCCTTGTTGCCCTTGTTGCCCTTGTTGCCCTTGTTGCCCTTGTTGCCCTTGTTGCCCTTGTTGCCCTTGTTGCCCTTGTTGCCCTTGTTGCCCTTGTTGCCCTTGTTGCCCTTGTTGCCCTTGTTGCCCTTGTTGCCCTTGTTGCCCTTGTTGCCCTTGTTGCCCTTGTTGCCCTTGTTGCCCTTGTTGCCCTTGTTGCCCTTGTTGCCCTTGTTGCCCTTGTTGCCCTTGTTGCCCTTGTTGCCCTTGTTGCCCTTGTTGCCCTTGTTGCCCAGTTTGATTACTTGCATTTTCGGCCGACCGATTTTGTGTGGCTTGATTTTCCAGCAGGTTTTGCATGGCATCCGTCAAAGCAGCCTGAGCCTGGCTTAATTGATTTACTGCCTGTGCTAGCTGGGCAAGTTCTTGTCCGGCAGCTTGTGCTTGCTGTTCCTGACGTTGGCGAATGGCTTCCAACGCCAGACGCACCGTTTGACTCTGCTGGCCACTCGCCTGCTGGGGTTGCAGGGGCAAATCTTGAAGTTCGGGCATGTGTTTCAAGGCTTGGTACATATGGGCCAAGGCGCGTTCCTCATGAGGCAAAGCCTGCTCGGGTTGCTGTTTGCCTAAAGCTTCGGCAGCCTGCCGCATTTCACTCACCGCGGCTTCCATTTGTTTTTGGGTATCAGCGGGGGCACCCACTGCCTGCAAGGCGTCGCGGTAAGCTTCTGCGAAGTCGGCTGCGGCCTGTTGGCGTTGGGCCAGCTCCTGGGTGGCTTCAGGACGTGATGGTGAAGGCAGGGCACGAGTATCCGCGATGACCTGTTTTTGTACGGTTAATAGATTCAGTTTGGGAGGTTGGGGCTGTGGTTGTCCTGCCAACGCAGGATTGCTTGGATTGGGAGCTGACTGCTGGGAAGGACGTGTGACCTCTATGAAAAAAACCTTGGATTTACCGATACCCGGTCCGTCCAACGTGTTATTATCTTCGGCCTCGGCATAATAAGCGGCCACTTCATATTCGCGCAGTTCCAATTCAGCCAGTGAGAGCGAGGTATTGGCACGGATTTCGCCCTTGCTTGTGGGCTTTGCCTGGAGCACCTGCGTACGTTCTGGCTGGCCAAGCTTGTGGTACTTGAGACGGATTTCCCGCACCCCATAATCATCGGTGGCGGAAATGGAGATGGGCAGAGTAGCGTCGGCGGCCAGGCTGAGGTCTTTGCCTGGTGCAGTGATTTCAACCAACGGCGGTTCATCAGGCAGGGCCTGAATGTGATGCGGGACGCTGTTGGAGCCAAGATGTTGGCGCCGGTCTGTCAATTCAATCCAATAGCTGGCATTGGTGGTAATCGTAATGACTGTCGCCCACCATTCTTCTCCGTCGGGTGTCAGCGGCACAGGTGGTTGACGGTCAAAAACCAATCGTGCCGCCTGAAGTGGCACATTGGGTTTGATACGGAAGTTGGCCGTTGCAGCCCGGAGCACACGGAGGTGAGCATTGGTTTGTTGGAAGGGACGCACCCCGGTATAAGACGGCAGGGCCACGTTGATTTGCAGGTCCTGTACTTCGGGAGGAATGTAAGGCAATACATGATAATCGGGGGAACGCGCATCGCCCGCCCTTATGTGATATAGAAATGGGGTACGCACATTGCGGATGGTATAGGAAAGGCGACCGGCTTCATTCGTCGTCAGGTTTTTTTGTGTCCAGCTTTCTTTGCCCAATTCACGCCAGAAAATTAAAGCGCGATTGGGCTGACGCCCGGTAAATTCACAAAGGATTTCAAGGTCGCGTCCCAGAGGTAATTCCATATCACCGGGTTGCACGCTGATGTGGGTATAGGTCAAGGGAGTCCACGGAGTGGTTAACCGTTTGAGGGCGGTATCAGGCCGGGTGGAAAGCAGGAAGAAGCCGCCCAGGGCCACCAGGGCCAGCGCCAGCAGCGCCAGCGGCCAGTGTAACTGTCGCTGGTAGGGGACGCGCACTCGTCGCAGCGTACGGGCTGCTTCGGCCTCCAGCGCAGCCACCAATTCGGGTTCGTACGCCTGCGTAGGGCGGCGCTGGCCGGAAACGTACTCGGCGGCTGTGGAAACAGTGCAGCCCAGAGCGGGGAATTGTGCTTCGGCATCCAGCGCGGCTTCTTTATATGAGGCTGGATGTTGAAACAACCGTAATGCGCGAATCAAACCTGTCGCCGTCAAGGCTCCCAAACCTACTAACGCCAACAGTCGCACGCCCGGTGGCAAAGCCAGGTGATAGTCGGCGATTGCTGAGGCGATTAACAACAAAAGCAGTAACGCCATTTGCAAGGACAACCAGGCAAGGCGCCGGTGGCGGTCTTTCTGCCGGGCTGCAGCCGCAAGACGTTCGGCGGTGATTTGTTCGACTGGATTCATGGTACGGTGCGATTACCCATTATCGTTTCGACCAGCATCAAAAGCAACCCGGCGAGCAAAAGCATTCGCCATAACTCCCGCTGGCCGGTATTGCCGCCGAGAATCATGGCGGCGCCAGAGACTGTCGCCGAAGTTTCCGCACGCGTCAGCCGGGTTTGCATCTCTTGAGGGGTATAGGCGCTTAAATCGGACTCTTCAGCGGGAACATTGGCTGCAAACCGGCGTATTTCGCGCCCTTGCTCGTCAGAAAGCGTGTAAATGCCAGGCAGGGGCATTTGCAATGCGTGCGCCGTGCCCTGGCTGTCCACCTTGACGTTTAAGGCGCTTCCATCGGGCAGCAGCCACTTCAAGGACTTGTCCTGCCAAGTCTTATCTAAAGTCCAATCTATCTCTGTGCCTGTGTGATGGCTGGGAAAGCGGGTGCCTTCGAGTTCCACGTTGCGGCCGGCCAGAAAACGGGCGGTGCTGTGCAGCCAGGGAACGAAGGTTTTGTGCCGCGGCCAGTCATGCCATTGTGTGTCGGCAGTGGCGTTGACGAAGAGCACCCGCCCTTGGCCAGCAGTGCGTAAAAGCATGGCGGGGTGACCGTCTTGAAAACGCGCCAGCACTTGATCGCCTTCTCGCGTTTGTAACGCCAGGCGTTTGTGAAATCGGGCCACCGAGGGACTGCCGCTGTTGGGTTGACGGAACGGCGCAAACAGAGGCGAGTGTTTGTCCCATTCCCAAATCCGCCAATCCAAATCTGTGGCGGTTTCAGCAATCCCCCAGCGCCCGGGAAGTAATGGCCCCAATTCTGTGGTGTAATGATTCACGCTGAGGCCTTCTCCGGCGAAGAGCAGCAGCCCCCCTCCTTTTTCAACGAATCCTGTCAGGGCTGGGGCTGTCCCAGGCGGCCAGCGTTTGAGCGCGGGAACCACCACAAGCGCATAAGGGCCTTCGCGGCTGCCTGTGGTAAGGCGGCGATTAAGCTCTTCTGGCGGGGTGGTTTCCACCTCAAATCCGGTCAGGCCACGGTTGGTTTGACCAAAATTGGGGTCCAAGGCCGTGCGAAGGAAGAAGGTCTCTTCCTGATAGATTTTTACACCCGAACGCGTTTCGACAAGCAACACCGGCAGGGGCGGCGGCACATAAACGGCCTGGTAACGCGTGTTATCCACAGGCAGAGCATCCTCTGTTTCCAGTCGCACGGTCACATTATGCCAGCCGGGAGGCAGGCGTGGCAGGGCCAGGTCTAGATTGCTGCTGGACAGCGCTGGCAAGGTGAAGATGCGCGCGGCCACCATCTTTCCATCCACCGTTAGCTTGGTGGTCAACGGGCCAGAGTCTTCCGCATCCAAGTTGGCAACCATCACAGTCGAGGTGTGCCCGCTCACCGTGGCAAGATTAAGTTCGGTAATGGCGAGGTTGGGAGTTTGGGCATCACCCACGGCGATCCACTCAACATGCACATGGGTAGGTAGGGGTACATCAGGGAGGCGGCGGGCGGAGGCGCGTTGAAAATCGCTTACAATGTACAGGGTGTTGCTGAAACCCGTGCCTTCCTGGGCAAAGAAGCGGGCAGCGAGTTGCAGGCCATCACCCAAATCCCCGCCAGTCATTAACGGCTGCGCGGCATCAAGGGCTTTGAGGGCTTCAGTGGCGGGGCCGGGCTGGATTAGCCACTCGGCTTGACCGCCACAGGCTACGATGCCCACGCGGGCTTCCCGAGGAAGCCGGTAGAGAACCTGGCGGGCGGCAGTGCGAGCACGCTCCCACCGCACGCCCTCGGGTTCGCGCGCGGCGAGACTCAAAGAGCGGTCGAGCAGGAAAATGGCCAGTTGCGGCCGCTGGTTTCCAGGGGTGGCGATGTGGTTGCCAAGATACGGTCGCGCAAAAGCAAGCACGAGCAGGATGATCACCAGCAGCCGCAGCAGGAGCAGCAGCCAGTGGCGCAGTTTGCGGCTGCGCACCGCCTCTTCATCCAAAAAATCAAAAAAACGCAGGGTGCTAAATTTCATCCGCCGCTGGCGGGTTTTAAGCATTAAATGGATCAGAATGGGGATGCCCACCGCCACCAGGCCCCCCAGCAGGGCTGCATTGAGGAAAGCGGGCCAGAACATAGGCAAAGTTTATAGGGAATTGCGTTTTTCCAAGTATGCCAGCAGGGCAAAGTCCAGTGGCTGGTCGGTGCGGAAAAGATGGTAATCGGCTTCCAATTTCACACACTCGGAGCGGAGGTCGTCACAATAGCGTTGCAGGCGTTCAAGATACTTTTGGCGAAACGCTTCGGCATGAACCGGTTTTTCCTCGGCGGTTTCGCTGTCTTGCAGTAACAGGGCGCCGCGATAGGGAAAATCAAGCTCTTCCGGGCAGAGCAGGTGCATCACAATGGTTTCTTGTTGCTGGGCATGGAGCTGCCGCAGCAACTCGAAGGCGGTCTGTCCGGCAGCAAAGAAATCTGATATGACCACCGCCACACCGCGGCGGCGGAGACTCTGAACCAGCCCCAAAAGGTCTGTCCCAATGATTGTCGGTCCGCCTGCCTGCAAACGAGCCAGCGCGTGGAAGATTTCCTCGGCATGATACCGGGCAGCCTTGGGGGGTACGGCCTGGCTGGCCTGAGCGGAAAACAATGCCAGACCGGGGGCATCGTGTTGGTGAGTCATCAGGAATGCCAATACGGCGGCGAGGATGCGGCCGTAGAGGAACTTGTTGGTGTCGCCCGCGCCAAAATCCATGGAGGCACTGATATCGAGAAATATCTGACAGGTCAGGTTGGTGTCATCCTCGAATTGTTTGACGTAATATTTGTCGCAACGCCCCCAGAGCTTCCAGTCAATGTAACCGGGGTCATCCCCGGTGGTATAAGGCCGGTACGCCGAAAATTCGGTGCTGTAGCCCAGAAAGGGGCTGCGATGCAGGCCTTCCAGAAAACCTTCCACCACGGTGCGCGCCAACAGTGACAAATCGTCAATGGCAGCGAGCGCGTTGGCATTCAAGGCAAAGGTGGAGGGCATGGCGGGCAACAGTCGTAATCAAGGTTTTACATCCCCCAACAATTTTTCGATCAATTCCGGCACGGTGACTTTTTGGGCGCGGGCATTGAAGTTGGTCAATATGCGGTGGCTGAGCACCTGGCGGGCCACGGAGCGGACACCTTCATAGTCCGCGCATAGTTTACCGGAAACGGCGGCGCGAGCCTTGGCGCCCAGAATAAGATATTGCGAGGCGCGCGGGCTGGCCCCCCAGCGCACAAATTCCTTGATGTATCGGGGAGCAGCGGGATCGTCTGGCCGCGTGCGTGAGACCAATCGCACGGCATAGCGCACCACCTCTGTGGATACCGGGACGGCGCGGACCAGTTTCTGGATCTCAACCACTTCAGCGGCGCTGAGCACGGGCTTGAGCTCGGGCATGGCAGTACCAGTGGTATTCATCACCACCTGCTCTTCTTCTTCCTGGGAGGGGTAGCGAGTGATGATGTTGAACATGAAACGATCCGCCTGCGCTTCTGGCAGCACATAAGTGCCTTCCATTTCAATCGGATTTTGGGTGGCAAATACATGAAACGGCTGGGGCAGGGGATAGGTGGTGTTGCCCACGGTGACTTCGCGCTCCTGCATTACCTGAAGCATGGCGGCCTGAGTTTTGGGAGGCGTGCGATTAATTTCGTCAGCGAGGATCAGATTGGCAAAAATGGGGCCTTTCAGAAATTCGACTTTGCGCCGGCCTGTTTCGGGATCGTCCTGAATGATATCGGTGCCGGTAATATCGGCGGGCATGAGGTCAGGGGTGAACTGAATGCGACTGAAGGTCATATCCAGCACTCGTCCCAGAGAGCGCACGAGCAGAGTTTTGGCCAGGCCGGGCACCCCCATCACCAGCGAATGGCCGCCGCAGAAAATGGTGAGCAACACATTGTCAATGACCTCTCGCTGGCCAACGATGACCTTGCCCAACTCGTTCACGAGGGCTTTGCGCTGTGCCGTTAAACGTTCAATGGCTTCAACGGTCACCCGTTGGTCAGTGTCGGCTTCAAGAATGGTATGCATGGCATTTTTCAAACAAGAGCGCCTTGCAGACAACACCCGCACCATCGCGGGAGATCGTAGGCTGCCTAAAGCAATAGACACGCCATACTGCGCGGCTATTCAATTAAAGTAATTTACCAAGATGTCGGCGGCCAGTATTTGATGGCAGTATGGCCAGATAGTGGAGGGTGGCTCCGCGGGAGGTCCCGCAGGGTGCTGAACTCTCAAAACATGAGCGCAGGGCAGGGCACGCCGCCCCCCCTCCAGACATAAGGTTGGTCTGGCCTTGGTTTGCCTTGGAGCAGGTAGGCTAAGCGTTTAGTGCTTGCAGGGCTTCGGCCGCCTTCAGCTTTTTGGACTCCCATTCGGCAAGACGACGTTGCTGCTCGGCCAGAATATGGGGCGGCACTTTTTGCGTGAATTGCGGATTGTTGAGTTTTTCTTGAATTTTATCAATTTCACGCTGGATTTTATCCAACTCCTTGTGGAGCCGGGTCTTTTCTGCTTCAACGTCCACAGCGCCTTTGAGGGGGAGGTAAAGATCCCCGAGGGGCGTGCGCGCCGAGGGGGTGCCTTTGGGGGCAAGATAATCAGACTGAACGGTGAAATCCTGAGCGTTCAGCAGAAGTTTGATAACGGCTACTTCGTCCGCCGGGATTTCATGCTCAGGTTTCAAAACGAATTCGACTTTTTTCGTGGGCGCAAGATTGGCTTCGCGCTTAAGATTGCGTCCCTGGCGCACCAATTCGTATTTATTTTCGGCAAACGCCGCTTTTTCGGGCAGCAGACAGTAATGCTCTTTGAAGGCGTCATCCAACGGTTTGGGCCAGGGAGCGAACATGATGGTCTTGCCGCCCTGCCCCTCTGGCAAATCGGTGTGAAAGCCCATGCCATGCCATAATTCCTCGGTGATAAAAGGAAGAAAGGGGTGAAAGAGGCGCAGGGTGTGCGAGAGCACAAAATCAATTACAGCCAGAGTGTTGGCCTTGCGCGCTGCGTCTGCGCCTTGCAGGACCGCTTTGCTGGCTTCAATGTACCAGTCGCAATACTCGTTCCAAAAAAAGCGGTACAGAACGTTGGCGGCTTCATTGAAGTGGTACTCATCGAGAGCGGCGCTGACCTCGCGAATGGCGATGTCCAGGCGCAGCAGAATCCAGACGTCGTCCGTGGAGAGAAGGGCAGGGCTGATTTCGGCCTCGGATTCGCCGCCTTGCATTTGACGGAAACGGCAGGCATTCCAGAGCTTGTTGCAGAAATTGCGTCCCAATTCCACGTCTTTTTCATCAAACAGCACGTCCTGGCCCAGCGGCGCGCCACGCATGGTGCCAAAGCGAAGCGCGTCGGCACCGTATTTGGCAATCAACTCCAAAGGCTCCGGTGAGTTGCCCAGGCTCTTGCTCATTTTGCGTCCGAGCTTGTCGCGGATGATGCCGGTGAAATACACGTTACGGAAGGGCATTTCGCCCATGAACTCATAACCGGCCATAATCATGCGGGCCACCCAGAAGAAAATAATGTCAGGGCCGGTGACAAGGTCGGTGGTGGGATAAAATTTGTTCAAGGTTTCGGTTTTTTCCGGCCAGCCCATGGTGGCAAATGGCCACAGCCAGGAACTGAACCAGGTGTCCAGAACATCGGGGTCCTGATTCCAATTTTCCGGGTCCGGCGGTGGCTGGACATCACAGAAAATTTCCGGCTTGGACTTGTGATACCAAACGGGGATGCGGTGTCCCCACCACAACTGGCGGCTGATGCACCAGTCTTTAAGATTACGCATCCAATGGGTGTAAGTTTTTATCCAACGCTCGGGATGGAATTTCAAACGGCCTTCCTCGACCACTTTCAGGGATGGCTCCACGCTGGGATATTTCAAGAACCACTGCTCGCTGAGGTAAGGTTCGATCGGCACATGACTGCGCTGGCTGTAGCCCACATTGTGCACATAGTCCTCGGTCTTGGCCAGCAGGCCCAATTCGGTCAGCTCCTCAATCACCGCCTGACGGGCTTCCATACGGTCCATGCCTGCAAAGTCCTCACCCGCTGCATTGGTCATCACCCCATCTGGGCCGATGACCACTGTGAATGGCAGGTGATGTCGCACGGCCATTTCGTAATCGGCCGGATCGTGGGCCGGTGTGACTTTGACACAACCAGTGCCAAATTTGGGGTCCACCAGTTCATCGGCTATCACGGGGATGGGTTTGTTTTGCAACGGTAGAAGCAATTTTTTTCCAATTAAATGGCGGTAGCGCTCATCTTGAGGGTGGACAGCCACCGCTTCGTCACCCAGCATGGTCTCGGGACGGGTGGTCGCCACCACCACATGCTCGCCATTTTTGGTTTTTCCAGCCTCATCTAGGATGGGGTACTTGATATGCCACAAATGTCCCTTTTCTTCGATCCATTCCACCTCTTCGTCGGACAATGCAGTGCGAGCCGCCGGGTCCCAGTTGACCATGCGTTTACCGCGGTAAATCAACCCCTTGCGATACAGTTCCACAAAAACTTTCTGGACGCATTGGGAATAATGTGGGTCCATAGTAAAACGCTCGCGGCTCCAGTCACATGAGCAGCCCAGCTTTTTGAGTTGTTCGATAATGATGCCGCCATGCTTTTCCTTCCAGGCCCACACGTATTCGAGGAATTTTTCGCGGCCAAGCTCATCCCGGTGTTTCATTATCCCCTGCTTGCGCAGGTTTTTTTCGACGACGGCCTGGGTGGCGATCCCTGCATGGTCTGTGCCCGGCAGCCAGAGAACCTCCTTTCCCTGCATGCGGGCGCGGCGGCTTAAAATATCTTGTATGGTGTTATTGAGGACATGCCCCATGTGGAGCACGCCGGTTACGTTGGGAGGCGGTATGACGATGGAATAGGCTGGTTTGCGAGAATTTGGGTTTGCTTTGAAGCAATCCTGGGATGTCCAGTATTGGTACCACTTGGCCTCCACGGCCTGTGGTTCATAAGCTTTGGGAATCTCGGACATAGATGTATGGTTTGCTCGGAATGGTTTTACCCTTGAAGGCAGTGAGCACCATGGCGTTTGCCACAGGCTGTGAGTTTGATAATCAGCCTCTATCCAGGTAAGTTTCTGAAGGACCAATAATGCCAAACCCACCAATCTGGCGAAAATGAACATCAAAGGTGGCCGCTCGCTCCACTCCCAGCCGACGCATGACCACAAAGGCAATGGCATCGCAATAGCTGAAGCTTTTATCAGCGTATCTGCGCAATAAACGGCGGGCCTCTTGTTCGTCTTCAGTTAGCACCGGTTCCCAACGCATCACCGGATTTTTTTCCGCATCATCCAATATTTGCAGACGCATTTTGAGGGACCGGGAGAAATAGGCATAAGTTTCGGCCAGGATGTAACTGGTGTAAATAAAACCATGCCTCATGCTCAGGAGTTGGCGTGTTAAGGTTACCGCCTGGCTATGAGTTGGCTCGCGCTTATCCCTTAAGGCAATCCAGAAGGAGGCATCCAAAAAAACCCAGTTATTCATCCTTTACTCCTGTGAGTTGGTCGTACGCTTTGCGGCTCTCCTCATTGGAATAATAATCTTCTGGCAAAGGGGGCGCTGGCACCCATTTCCCCCCCTTCTTAATATGGCGCTTGGGAGTCCCGTATATGTAGTGATCGTGATTGAGGACGCCATCTTCCGGCCCTTCAAAGGCAGGATCAGCAGGAGGCGCCAACAGCGGATTTTGTTCCCACACTGCTTCCGGCAGGCTCATTTTTTCATCAATGAACGAGCGAATGACTGCAGCCATGGGCACACCCCGTCTCGCGGCCTCTGCCTGTAAAAACCGATGTTCATGCGTGCTCAAATAAATCTGAGTGCGGATCATGGCACTTGTGGACTTTTCGGCTTTCCACACATCGGATGTACTGGCGGCATCTCTCATGGAGATTGCTTCCTCCATGCTCCGATCGGCCTTGCGTTGTCGTTTTGTTTTCATGCGCCTAATATACAGCGTAATGTATATGTGTCAACTCTTTTTTTGCATTTTTTGCAAGGCGTATTCCATGCTGTCCACCAAGGCCTGCAATGACGCCGTGATGATGTTCTCGCTGACACCGACCGTGCCCCATTCTTTATGGCCGTCTGAAGAAGTAATTAAAACCCGAGTTTTGGCGGCCGTGCCAGCGGCTGTGTTGATGATACGTACTTTGTAATCCACCAGGGTGACTTTTTCCAACTGGGGAAAGAACTTCACCAAGGCTTGGCGCAGGGCTCCATCCAGGGCGTTGACTGGACCGTCACCCTCGGCAACAGTGTGTGCAATCTGGTCCTTAACCCGCACCTTGACGGTGGCTTCACAAACGGATTGGCCGTTGTTGCCGCGAATGGACACGTGGTAGCCTTCCACGTTGAAGGGAAGGGAAGTATGCTGCAAATGTTTGCGGATTAATAGGGCCAGAGAAGCCTCGGCCGCTTCAAACTCGTAGCCCTCGCTTTCCAATTTTTTAATTTCATTCAACACGGCCTTTAATTCAGGTGTGTCGGGATTGACCTTGAAGCCCAGCTCACGGGCCTTCCAGTAGATATTGGAGCGACCTGAAAGATCACTGACCAGCACTTTGCGGGTATTGCCGACCGATTCAGGGGCGATATGCTCGTAGCTTTGCGCCACCCGTTCCACGGCGTGCACATGCATGCCCCCCTTGTGGGCGAAGGCCGTTGCCCCCACCCACGGCTGACGGGGATCCGGGCGTACGTTGGCAATTTCATCCACAAACAGGGAAAGCTCGCGTAATTTAGGGAGGGAAGACGCGGGCACACAGGTCAGCCCCATCTTGAAATGCAACGTGGGAATGACACTGGTCAGATTGCAATTGCCAGTGCGTTCGCCATAACCATTGATGGTACCTTGGACTTGGATGGCACCCGCCTCCACTGCGGCAATTGCGTTGGCCACCCCAAAACCGCAATCATTGTGGGTGTGTATGCCAATCGGCACGGTGAGTTTGCTTTTGGCCACTTCCGTGACGCGCTTGATTTCCGCTGGCAGGCAGCCCCCATTGGTATCGCAGAGAATGATGCAATCCGCGCCGGCTTTCTCGGCGGCCTGCCAGGTGGCCAATGCGTATTCCGGCTCATTCTTGTAGCCGTCAAATGAGTGCTCCGCGTCGTAGAAAACGGTTTTACCATGGTCTTTGAAGAACCGGATGGTATCCGCAATCATGGCCAAGTTTTCGTCCGGCGTGGCCCGCAATACTTCGGTGACGTGCAACAACCATGTTTTACCTACAATGGTGACCACGGGGGTTTCGGCCTCCAGCAATTGAATCATCAATTCGTCGCGTTCCACCGGTATGCCTTTGCGGCGAGTCATGCTGAAGGCGGCGATTTTTGCGTGCTTATATTTGCGGCGGGCCGCTTGTTGAAAGAATTCCATATCCTTGGGGTTGCTGCCCGGCCAGCCCCCTTCAATGTAATGAATACCGAAGGCGTCCAAACGCTCCGCAATCCGCAGTTTGTCTGCTGCGGATAAATTGATGCCTTCGCCCTGCGTTCCGTCCCGCAGGGTGGTATCGTAGATTTCCACTGCCGGTTTTTTCATAACATGGTTTCTAATTTGCAGCCGTGGGGCCTCAGACCATTAAGCCCTTGCCCCACTGCCGCAACAAGAGCTTTCACCCTATCACTGCGGAAAGCCGCTGACAAATCCGTAATTACCGCCTGCGCTGCTTGACGGGTGGCATCTGAACGCGAATCGAAAAAAGGTTGGAATTTTAGATTATAGGACCCACAAGAAGATTTCCGCCCTGTCCGTTCGCTTCATGGCAAACGGTTTCAATGGAAACACCGCGAGGATTTGCCAACAACCAGTTATATCAACCTTAATTTGAGCACTTCGGCAGGAAGCATCAGATTGTCTTGCCGGTCGCCCTTTTTGCATTAGGTTGCTCTGCATAACATTTTTGCTATGCTCCACCTGCGGTGGACGCACAAAATGCTTTCTGACACTAACAGGCCCCAGGGTGCCGATGGATTTTCCGAGGCGAAGCTGACGCGATACGCATGGTTGTCCATTGGTGCGGCAGGAGTGACGATTGGATTAAAAACCAGCGCATTTTTTGTCACTGGCTCCATCGGCCTTTTGTCGGACGCCTTAGAATCCCTGGTCAACCTAGCGGGGGCCATCATGGCTTTGGTGGTGCTGGCCATCGCTGCCCGCCCGCCGGATGAAGACCATGCTTATGGGCATAGCAAGGCAGAGTATTTCTCCAGTGGCGCCGAAGGGACGATGATTGTGGTGGCGGCGGTGAGTATTGCGGCGGCGGCCATTAACCGGCTTCTATTCCCGCAGCCCCTGCACGATTTGGGGTTGGGATTGGTCATCAGCGTGTTGGCATCCAGCATCAATTTGGTGGTGGCCATGGTATTGGGCCGTGCGGGCCGACTGCATCGTTCCATCACCTTGGAAGCTAATGCCAGTCACTTGATGACAGACGTCTGGACTTCGGTAGCGGTAATCGGGGGTGTAGGAGCGGTAGGATTGACGGGTTGGCAATGGTTGGACCCCCTAATCGCCATCGCCATGGCAGTCAACATTACTCGCACAGGCTGGCTCATTGTGCGGCGTTCCATCCTGGGGCTGATGGACACAGCCCTGCCAGTAGAGGACCAGCAAGTGATCCAGGAAGTTTTGTCACCCTATCGAGAGTCCGGTTTGCAATTTCACGCATTGCGCACCCGGCAATCGGGAATGCGCCGGTTTATTTCCATGCACGTTTTGGTGCCCGGCACCTGGACTGTTCAACAGGGGCACGACTGGCTTGAAAAACTTGAAGCTGATTTGCGGTCCCGCCTGCCAGCAGCCACAATATTCACGCATCTCGAGCCGATTGAGGATCCATGTTCCTGGGAGGACACTCGGTTGGAACGCACTTCTCCTGCCTCCCCCGCATCAGCCAACAAACCGCCGCCCAAATCGGCTTGACCGCTTAACCGGGAGGACTGATTAACAGGTCAGCCAAAACGGGAAAATCACGACGATATTCCAACAGGCTTTCCCGCTCGATGTCTGCGGCTAAGACTGCTTCCCCATCGCCTGCTTGGGCCAACACTTCACCGCGGGGGGATATCACCAACGACTGTCCACCATAGACCAACTTGGGTGATCGTCCACATCGGTTGACCCCCACCACATAGGCCTGATTTTCAATGGCGCGAGCACGCAGCAATATCTGCCAATGTTCAATCCGCTCAAGCGGCCAGTTGGCAATAATCACAAACAACTCTGCCCCCTCTTTGGCCGCGCGCCGGAATAACTCGGGGAACCGCAGGTCGTAGCAAATAAAAGGTGACCACCGCCATGAGCCGGTGAGCATCAGCACCGTCTGAGAACCGCTTTCATAATACTTTCCCTCATCGCCTGGATTAAACGTGCGTTGCTTGGCATAGCGGCCAGCCAATTGGCCTTGGGGGTCAAAGATAACGGCTTCATTGCGACCCAAGGGAGGATTGCCGGGTGAAACTTTTCCGCCCACAACCGTGCATTGATACTCTCGTGCGAGTTGAGCGAGAAATTGTTCCGTCGGGCCGCCTGCCGGTTCAGCAATCTGTGCCACCTGCATGGAAAAACCAGTGGCGAACATTTCGGGCAAAACCACAAGGGTGTCGGGGCCGAGCGCAGCCTCCCCCAACAGATGCCGCACTTTTTGAAAATTGGCAGCTTTGTTTTCCCAGACGATGTCGTATTGCAAGCCGATGACCCGCATGAGCACAGCATAAAATCATTCCCCTCGACAGGGCAAAGTAAAAGGGACTGGCTGAACCATAATCCACGTGACGGAAGGCCCCGCCTGCGCTAGGGTGTCCAAAGAATGCAAGTGGACATTCAACGCATGGACGAGGTGCTGGAAAAGGTGTGTCTGGCGCTTCTCTGCCTTATTTTGGTGTTTTCAACCTTGGCATTCGGGGCTGTGCGTGCCACCGAGTTTGCCGTGGCTACCGGCCTGGTCCTGCTGGCCCTCGTGTTGTGGCTGGTCCGCTTATGGATTGCCCCCAACCCGCGTTTATTGTGGCCGCCCGTGTGCTGGTTGACGTTGTTATTTGGAGGGTATGCATTGGTGCGCGCCCATTTTGCCCCCGTTCAGCATGAAGCCCAGGAAGAGGTTTTGCGTGTAGGTGTTTATGCCCTGTTTTTCCTCTGGGCACTGAATAATCTTTACCGGCAAGAGGCCAGTCGCTGGGTGACTTTGTGTTTGAGCCTGCTAGCCGTGGGTGTGTCTTTATATGCCATGGTGCAATTTGTTACCGGTGACACCATGGTTTGGCATTTGTTCAAGCCTGCCACTTATGCCCAGCGGGGCAGTGGCACTTTCGCCTATCCCAATCACCTGGCCGGATTTTTAACGCTTCTATTACCGCTGGCGATTACCTTTACCCTGGCCGGCCGGCTCAATTATCCCACCCGCATCATCACCGGCTACGCGGCATTAATCATGTTGGGGGGCATCGCGGTGACGCTTTCACGCGGGGGGTGGCTAGCAGCTTTTGTTGCGCTGGTGTTGCTGGCAGCCGCCTTGTTTGCCATGCGCCAATACCGCATTCCAGTCCTGGTCATTCTCATAGTAATTTTTCTTGGCGGCATTTGGTTTTACGGCCAGGCCCAGGAAAAAATTAAGCGACGGGTGGCGGCGGCCTTTGACCGCGGGCACGACCGTGACCCTCGCTGGCGCCTTTGGGAAGCAGGAATACAACTCTGGCAGGACAGTCCATGGTGGGGACATGGCCCGGCGCATTTTGATTTGGTCTATCCCAAATACCGGCAACCGGTGAATCATACCCAGCTTCGTCCCAATTTCGCTCTCAACGAATATGTCAATACCCTCGTGGATTACGGGGCTGCCGGGGTTGGCATCCTGACATTGGCGGTGGCCCTCGGGCTGGGGGGAGGCTGGCGCGCCTGGCGAGCGCTGAGTCATTCCATACATCAGGAGGAATTGCGCGGAGGCAAACGCGCCTTCCTCATGGGAGCGGGCATCGGATGGATTGGTCTGCTGCTGGCCTGTGTAACGGACTTCCATTTTCATTTGCCGGCGATTGCATTGACAGCGTTTGCCCTACTGGCGCTCATGTGCGGGCATTTGCGTTTCGCCACCGAGCGATACTGGGTGCCATTAAGTCGGCCCACCTTGTTTTTTTTCAGCTTGTCCCTGCTGATGGTTGGTGGCTTTCTGGGGGTGCGAGCTTGGCGCAGCGCGGAACATGCTTACTGGCAGCGCCAGGCTGACCGTGCAGAGTCTGGTGCTGTCCAACTGGCTGCCTTGCACCGGGCTTGGGAGGCCCAACCCTTGAGCCATTGGGTGGCCCATCAAATCGGCGAATACCACCGTCGCAAGAGCTGGCGCCAGGAGGGTGACTACATCAATCAGGCGCGCACTGCCATGGAGTGGTTCCAGCGGGCCATTGAATTAAATCCGATGGATTCTTATGCCCTCATTCGCCTGGGCATGTGCCACGACTGGCTGGGGGAACATGACCTGGCTGAGCCTTATTTTCTCCGTGCTCTGGAACTTGACCCCAATAATTACTACACCCTCGCCAATATGGGGTGGCATTACTTCCAGCGCCGCCAATATCGGCGCTCCAAGGTTTGGTTTGCTGCCTCCATTCGCCTGAACTGGTGGGATAATCCCACTGCTTATGCCTATTATCGCGCTGCAGAGCGCCTCTGGCATGAGAAACCTTGAGTCTTCGGTTCAATGCTTCCACGACCTCCTGGCCCCCTTGCTTAGCATGACGGAACGCCTGCCCATTTACGCTATTGAGGCGGACATTATCGAACGCCTCCAGCAGCACCACCGCTTGATTGTACAGGCACCCACAGGCTCAGGGAAATCCACCCAGGTCCCTCAAATGCTGCTGCGCCACGGCCTGCTGGGCGACGGGCAAGCCATCATCCTCCAACCACGCCGATTGGCCGCCAGATTGCTGGCTGCACGCGTCGCGCGGGAAATGGAAGTGCCCTTGGGGCGTGAAGTGGGATACAGTATCCGATTTGAAAACTTTAGTTCGCCGTCCACCCGCATTCGTTATGTTACCGAGGGTATTCTGTTGCGGCAAATGGTGGAAGACCCGCAACTCAAAGGTGTTACTGCCATCCTTTTTGATGAATTTCATGAGCGCCACCTTTACGGCGACATTACCCTGGCACGGGCGTTGGAACTTCAGGAGACCACTCGCCCTGACCTGAAAATATTGGTGATGTCGGCCACGTTGGATACCCGACTTTTGTGGAATTACTTGCAACCCTGTGCCGCGGTGACTTCGGAAGGGCGCACTTTTCCGGTGGACGTGGATTACCTGCCGGTGCGAGCTGGCGGAGGACTGCCCGTCTGGCAACTGGCGGCGGACGCGCTTGGCAGAGCTTTGCGAGAAGGGATGGAGGGGGATGTCTTAATCTTCATGCCGGGCAGTTATGAAATCCAGCAAACGCTGGAAGCAGTGCGCCAATTGCCAGAAGCCCGCGGCCTGCTCGTGCTGCCGTTGCATGGAGAACTGCCTCCGCAAGCCCAGGATGCCGCCGTGGCCCGCTATGAACGACGCAAGGTGGTCGTGGCCACCAACGTGGCTGAAACCTCGCTGACCATTGATGGGGTGCGCCTGGTCATTGATAGCGGCCTGGCGCGCATCCCGCGCTATGATCCAAATCGGGGCATCAACACCTTGTTCATTGAAAAAATCAGTCGTGCTTCTGCTGACCAGCGAGCTGGACGTGCCGGGCGTACAGCGCCGGGGCGCTGCCTGCGGCTATGGAGTGCCCAGGAGCATTGGGAACGTCCTGCCCAGGAAACGCCGGAAGTCAAGCGGCTGGACTTGTCCGAAGTCGTTTTGACACTCAAAGCGGCTGGTATTGGGAAGCTGCAAGCATTTCGCTGGCTTGAGCCACCCTCTACCGAAGCGCTGGTGCATGCAGAGGAATTGCTGACCGATTTGGGGGCTTTGGACCACAACGGCCAGATCACCACGCTGGGACGCAAAATGCTCGCCTTCCCTGTGCATCCTCGCTATGCGCGGTTGTTATTGGCGGCGGCCGATTATCGTTGCGTGCCGCAAGCGGCCTTGATGGCTGCTTTAACCCAGGGGCGTGACCTTTTGCTGCGGCGACTGGACAGGGTCTCGGGCCAAAATCGTGATGATCTATTAGGGGAAAAGGCAGAATCAGATTTTTTTCTGCTCATGCGCGCCTGGAACTATGCAGTCCGCCACGATTTCCGCCCGGAAGCCTGCCAACGTGTGGGGATCAACCCTCAAGCCGCCCGTCAGGTGGGGCCGTTGCAAGAACAATTCCTGCGCATTGCAGCGCGTGAGGGTTTGCCTGTCGAAACGGAGAGAGTTTCAGATGAGGCTCTATGTAAATGCCTCCTGGCTGCGTTTGCCGATCGGCTGGCCCGACGCGTGGACATGGGCACGCTGCGGTGTGAATTGGTGCATGGGCGCAAGGGGGTGCTGGCTCGTGACAGTGTCGTCCATCACAGTCCTCTGCTGGTGGTGGCCGAAATCCGGGAAGTGGAAGCTGCCGATAAAACCATCCAAACCTTGCTTTCCCTGGCCAGCGCGGTGAAGCCGGAATGGCTGCGGGAGCTTTTTCCTGAAGATATTCATCAAAAACAACGCATTTATTACGATGCCACCGACCGCCGGGTGTATTGTGAGGCGTGTCTGATGTTTCGGGATTTGCCCCTCGAGACCCGCAAGGTGGAGCCGCCGCCGCTGGAAGCGGCTGCGCCTTTATTGGCCGCGGAAGTTGCCGCAGGACGCTTGACCCTGAAACATTGGGACCACGAAGTCGAACAATGGATTATTCGCCTGAACTTTCTTGCTGCTCATTGCCCGGAATTGGAGCTGCCGCCGTTGCAAGAGGCTGATCGCCTGCACCTCATTGAGCAAATATGCCACGGGGCGTTTACCTACAAAGAAATTAAAGACCGCCCTGTGAAACCAGTGGTGCAATCCTGGCTCTCTCCCGCGCAACAAGAATTGCTCAACCGCCACGCTCCGGAGCGCGTGGACCTTGGCAATGGCCGCCGGCCCAAAGTGGTTTATGCCGCAGGGGCGTCGCCCTATAGCGCCGTGAGAATTCAAGAACTGTTCGGCATTGAAAAAACGCCGCGCCTGGCCATGGGACGTGTTCCCCTCACTCTGCACATCCTGGCTCCCAACATGCGTCCGGTACAGGTCACCCAGGACTTGGCCGGCTTCTGGCGTGAGCATTATCCCCGCCTCAAACAGGAATTGCAGCGCAAGTACCCCAAGCACGAATGGCGTTGATTGCTCAGCCAAAGAGCCAGAACACCAGCGGCAGAACCACCACCAGGTAAATCACGGTGTTGGCCACAAACAAGGCTGAGGCTTCATCTGGCTTGAGGCGAAACATGTTGGCTACCGCTACGGAGGTAATGGCAGTGGGCACAAACCCCTGCACCACATACACTTTCCAGCGCAATCCTTCCAGAGGCCAGGGCAGTCCATGCGTGACCCACGCCAGGGCTACCGCTGTCAGTGCCCCCAAAACAAACCGCACCAGCGCTGTGCCGACAATCATCCGGCGCAAGGGCGCCAGGCGCGACAAACGCAACCGCAACCCAATGCCAAAAAACGCCAGCGGTGTAATGGTGTACACCAAAGCGTCCACTACATGCCATCGTACGAGGAAAGCTGGGCGTGTCACCCCCCACGACGATAGCGCAATGGCCAGCAATACCACCGGCAAACCTAGCGAGCGCCAGTCAAAAAGGCTTCTCCGAAACAACTCAGTTAAAGAGCCTTGGGGCGAGTCTTCCGCATAATGCCGTGCCAATGGATACAAAACCAGCACGGCCATGGCCATGAAGAGGAGAATATAGATGTTGGAAAGGCCCATCGCCTCCTCGCCATACAGCAGATACAACACAAACGCGCCCCCGGTGAAGCCATTATTGCCGACACCGGCAATCAGCGCAAACAATCCGCGCTCCGCCCGATTTTGGGCAAACCATCGTGAGAGGCCGAGACTTAAAAAAGTCATGACCAGCATGTGCAATACGGCCCACAGCGGCAAAATGGCGTCCGCAGGTTTCAAGGCTGTGCCCCATACCGTCAGAAAACCCACGCTGGAATAACCAAACACCGCCACCCATGTCATAATCCGCTCACTGGCGGTTTCCGCCAGCCAGCCCCGGCGGCGACATAAATAGCCTGCCACCGTGGATAACACGATGACGCACGCGGAGATGACGAACTTTTGAACCACCGGCGACATGCCCCGACCCAAATAATGGGCGCCTACGGTAAAAATTGCAGGCCGTGCTGGCAAGCACGAATGCCAGCTCGTTCGTTGGGCATCAATGCCTCCTCACCTGTATTTCTTCAGGTCCTTACTAATACCTGATAAGACTCGTCCTCCCCAAAACCGGGGCGGCACAGCACCCGCAGAGCAACTCATTCCCTACCGCTCCCCAAAGGCATTGGGCAAGCCGTCGGCATCGTCTGGGTGACCGGCCTGGATAGGGCGGCGCAAAAGCCGGCTGCCTTATGCAGGGTTTCGGCATATTCGGCTTCTGGCACGGAATCGGCCACGATGCCCGCGCCCACGGCAAAGAAAACTTCTCCTGCGTGGCAGACCGCTGTGCGAATGGCGATGCTAAGCTGGCTTTCGCGATTGAAACCCAGGTACCCCAAACAACCGGTATATACCCCCCGTACCACTGGCTCCATTTCATCAATGATTTGCATGGCGCGGATTTTAGGGGCGCCCGTAATGCTGCCGCCGGGGAAACAAGCCGCGAGCGCTCCTGCATGGGTCATTTCCGGCCGCAATTCTCCCGTCACCGTGGCCACCAGGTGTTGCACATGCGCAAAACGCTCCAGGCGGGCGAGGTCGGGAACTTGTACGCTGCCATATTCACAAACCCGGCCAAGGTCATTGCGCAGCAAATCCGTAATCATTACCAGTTCAGCCAATTCCTTGGGATTGGTTTGTAACTCATAAGCCAGTTGCGCATCGCGGGTGGCGTCAGCCCCGCGCGGCCGGGTCCCTTTAATGGGGCGGGTGGTGATATGACGTCCGCTGATGCGTAAAAACTGCTCTGGCGAAGAGGAAGCCACCTGGAATTCCCCCGCATTCAGCCATGCTGCAAACGGGGCAGGGGAGGTCTCCTGCAGGTGCTGATAAAATTGGAAGGCAGGGTAAGGCCAGGGCGCCCGCAAGCGATGCGACAGGTTGACCTGATAAATTTGACCTTGGCGAATATACCTTTGGGCCCGCTCGACCGCGCACAAAAATTGCTCCCTCGACATGTTGCTCCGAGGCATGGAAGCTGCCACCGCAGCTTGGTCATAATCCCTGCTGTGTCCCTCAATCACCTTCGCCCGAGGTGTAGGAGACAGGGGGGGAGCATTAAGCATGGCCAGCCATTCATCTCGCTGGCGGCGGGCTTCGCTGGCCTCCTGAGTGCCATCGGCGCGTAGACCCGTGGCCACTATCCATGCGCGTTGCGTGGCTTGGTCGGCCACCAGCAAGCTGGGGTAAAATCCCACCCAGCATTCCGGCAGACCCAGGTCATCCATGGCCTCGCGGCCCAGGCACGGCTCCACAAAATGTTTTAATTCGTAACCCCAGTAACCCATCGCCGCCCCCAAGGGGAAGGGACAATCCGGTTGGTCACACAACTCGAATCGCTCCAATAATGCTGCCAGCACCTGCCAGGGATTGCCGAAAACTTCCGTGACCCGATGGCCCGTGACGATTTGGCACCGATGGCCCCAACTGCGCAGCACCGCCATGGGCCGGCAGGCATAAAAAGAATAACGCGCACCGCTGGGGCCGGTGAGGGTGCTTTCCAAAAACAAACTGCCCTCCCCACCCGACAGGCGGACCGTCAGACTCTCCGTGTCGGGAAAGCCGGGCAATTCTGCAACGAGTACGCTCACGCGCTGAGGCTTTGCACCAATTGCGGATTGCCGGGCAGCTCTCGCAAGGCCAGGCGGCCCAGCGATTTATCGGAACTGATGACCGCCAGACTGCACCGGTCGGGACGGAAAAATCGCGCGGCCACGGCGCGCATTTCGGCGGCGGTTACGCGGCTCAACGCGGCTTTGACCTCGTCTGGCTTCATAAACCCATCAAGCCCCAGGCATTGCTCGCCCAAATTCATCATCTGGCTTTCCGTATTTTCCAGGCTCAAGTCAATTTGCCCCAGCAGATAATCACGGGCGCGCCGCAGTTCTGCCGCCCGCAAGGCGTGGGTCGCCAAATCCTCCAATTCCTTCCAAATCACCTCCAGGGCCGGGCCAAGTTTTTCCGCGTCCAAACCGCCGGCAATCACCAGGTCGCCGGTATCGGCGAAGAAACTTACCGAGCTTTGAATCGAGTAGGCCATGCCCGAGTCCTCGCGGAGTTTTTGAAACAGGCGGGAACTCATGTTCTCCCCCAGCACCACGCTCAGCAACCGCAAAGCCCAGCGGGCAGGGTCGTGCCGGGAGCAGGTGCGCAGCCCGAGGGCAAACTGGGTTTGCTCGGTCTTACGCCAGTGCAAATGCACCACCGGCCCCTGATGTCTTGCCGTGGCGGGAACAAAGGCAGGGGGTTTGCCCGTGGCAAATTTACCGGCCATGGCTTGCACCGCTTTCAAGGCCTGATGATGCGTGATGCGTCCTGCCGCGCAAATCAACGTATTGCCCGAACGATAGTGCTCGTGCAAAAAAGAGGTGAGATGCCGCCGATTCATCCCATCCAGGGTATGGAAAGTGCCGGTAATGGGGCGGCCGAGCGGCTGCGCCGGCCATTGCAGGGCATTAAGCAACTCGAGCACGTATTGTTGCGGCTCATCGTAATATTGGGCGACCTCTTCCTTGATGACCTCGCGTTCCTTCCGGATATCCTCCGGAGCAAAGCGGCTGTGGAGGTACATATCCGTCAGCACATCAAGCAAATCCTCAAAACACTCATGCCGCGCCTTGGAATAAAAACAGGTGCTTTCCTCACTCGTAAAGGCATTGAGATAACCGCCAATCCCTTCCACGGCTTGCGATATTTCCAGCGGTGAGCGTCGGCGGGTGCCTTTGAACAGCATGTGCTCGATGAAATGCGAGACTCCGTTCAGCGGAGCCGGCTCGTAGCGAGAGCCTGCACCCGCCCAAATGCCCAGGCTGACACTGGTCATGTGTGGCATCTCCGCGGTCGCTACGCGCAAACCGTTGGGCAGCCGTGAGATGCGATAGACGGGAAACTGAAAGCCGTTCTTTTTTTGAACTGACATATTCCACTTAAACAAAAGCTTTGCTGACACGCTCCGGCACCCCGGTGCGCTGCCGGTAATCCAGAATAATCTCGATGGCCTCCTCCTCGCGATCCACCAGCCTGACCAAATCAAGGTCCCCAGGGCTGATGTATTTCCGGCCTTCCATCTGTTTCTTCATCCAAGCCAGCAGGCCACTCCAGTACTCCGAGCCAAACAAAACCAGCGGGAATTTGGGTATGCGTTGCGTTTGCACCAGGGTGATGACCTCAAAAAATTCATCGCACGTGCCAAAGCCGCCGGGCATGTAGATAAAGCCCATGCTGTACTTCACGAAGCACACCTTGCGAGAAAAGAAATAGTGAAATTCAATCGGCACGTTGACAAAACGATTGCTCTTCTGCTCGAAGGGCAGTTCAATGTTTAATCCCACAGATTGCCCCTTGCCTCTGGCCGCCCCCTTGTTGGCGGCCTCCATGATGCCCGGGCCGCCGCCCGTGATGACGGCAAAGCCATTTTCCGCCAGACCCCGCGCGATTTTCTCGGCCGAGCGATAATATGGGTCCGATGGCTTGGTGCGAGCCGAACCAAAGATGGTCACTGCCGGCCCCACCTTGGACATCGTCTCAAATGAATCCACAAATTCCGCCATGATGCGGAAAATCCGCCACGGGTCCTCTTTTACAAAACCGCTTTGCACCGGTTGCATGGCAACAACCTACGAGCCGCCATGGAAAAAAACAAGTACCAGAAGTATCTGAATAAAATGAACGTAACTAGCTTATAGAGAAGAATATCCAATGATTTTATCTTCCTTTGTCGGTAATTTTCCTTACGCAATAGCAGCGAAGGCACGCAAATTGTCTATGTCACTGGGGCGCAACGGTTTAATCGCCATTCCCATTGCGGTTTCGTCCATACCAGGAACGGTCCCTCCGCGCCGGGAGCACCTCATCTACCTTGGCATAATAGGTCTCTGGGCCAAAGGCATCGTTGACTTCTTTTTCCAAATAATGACTGGGGGTTACGGCGAACGATTCATGGGCTTCGATGAACAAAACCGTGCCATCCGAATGCATCACCGCTAAAAATAGCGGACACCGTCCCCGATGCCTGCAGATGATGCCGAGGAGGCGTTGGAGGTTTTCTTCCGTCAGCGCCTGCCGTTGCAAACGAAATTGAACTTGTTTGGTATAGCGGCGCGGCGCATCCACCAGGGGCGTGATTTCCGTGGGAAAAAGTTTGGGGATATCCTCGTCCATTTGCAACTCACCCACCACCAGCAAGGGAGTATTAGGGACCACCAGCTCCTGATACTGCTCATA
Source organism: Fontisphaera persica (assembly GCF_024832785.1). GTDB lineage: Bacteria > Verrucomicrobiota > Verrucomicrobiia > Limisphaerales > Fontisphaeraceae > Fontisphaera > Fontisphaera persica. The sequence continues at coordinate 1,416,457 of NZ_CP116615.1, read as the reverse complement.
AACCTCGCCGGTGAGCAGGATTTTGGCCACGCCTACCATATCTTCCAACGTGGCCATGAGAAAGGGCTTGTTGTTCTTCTTGGAAAGACCTTTTTGCACGGCGGTCACCAGTCCGCCCATGCGCACCATCGTGCCACTGGCCTGAGTCTTGGCGGTTTGGGTGTTGTGGGTGCAGTAGCGGGTGAGGATGCTTTCGTAGGGTTGCAGGGGATGGCCGGTCACGTAGAACCCCAACAGCTCCTTCTCGTACTTGAGCCGTTCATGGAGCGGCCAGTCTTCACCAGCATTGCCGCCCGTTGGCGGGGGTGGTGGCGTTTCCTTGAAGACATCGAACAGGTTGTCCTGGCCTGCCTGGCGGTCGGCATGCATGCTGGCCGCACGCGCCAGCACCGCGTCAATTTGCTCAAACATGGCCTTGCGCGGCTGGCCAAAGCCATCGCACGCCGCCGCTTTGACCAAGGCCTCAAGCACTTTGCGATTCACCGTCCGCGTTTCCACCCGCGCGGCTAAATCGGCCAGCGAGGAAAATGGGCCCCCTTCCGTGCGGGCCTTGATGATGGCATTTACGGCCACCTCGCCGACACCTTTGATGGCTGCCAAGCCAAAACGGATGGCCTTGCCGTCCTGGTCCGGACTGAAGTGAACCTGGCTGTGGTTTACATCGGGTGGCAGCACCTGAATGTTAAACTCCCTGGCTTCGGCAATGAGGATGGCAACCTTTTCGGTGTCGCTCATGTCGTTGGTCATCATCGCGGCCAGAAACTCGACCGTGTAATTGGCTTTCAGATACGCGGTTTGATACGCTACGATGGCATAGGCAGCCGCGTGGGACTTGTTGAAGCCGTAGCCGGCAAACTTGTCGAGCAAGTCAAAAATCGCGTTGGCCTTGTCCGGGGGGATTTGGTTTTTCTCCCAGCAGCCTTTGACAAAAATCTCCCGCTGCTTGGCCATTTCCTCGGGTTTTTTCTTGCCCATCGCGCGGCGCAACACATCGGCTGCGCCCAGGGAATAACCGGCCAAAACCTGAGCCGCCTGCATGACCTGCTCCTGATAAATCAACACCCCATAAGTCTCGCGGGTGAGCGGTTCCAGCAGGGGATGCTCATAGACAATCTCCCGCCGGCCGTGGCGCCGCTCAATGAAGTCATCAATCAGCTCCATGGGCCCCGGCCGGTACAGCGCCACCAAGGCGGTGATGTGTTCAATGGAGCTAATCTGGAACTTCCGGCACAATTCCCGCATCCCACCCGATTCCAGTTGAAACACGCCCACCGTCAGGCCGCGGTTGAGCAGGTCATAGGTCGGCTGGTCGTTCAACGGCAGGCGGTCAATGAGAATTTTGATGCCGCGGGTTTGCTCCACCATCTGGCAGGTGTTGCGGATGACGGTGAGGGTTTTCAAACCCAGAAAATCCATTTTCAACAACCCCAAATCCCCCACCGGCCCCATGGCGTACTGGGTGACGATGGAGCCTTTGTCGTCGGTTTTAAGCGGCAGCAAATTTTCCAGCGGCTCGGGGCCAATGACCACCCCGGCGGCATGCACCGAGGCATTTCGCGTCAAATCCTCCAGCACGAAAGCAATGTTCAGCAGCTCCTGGGTTTTGGGATTTTCCTCATATTCTTTGCGAAAATCCGGGGATTCTTTGAGGGCCTTTTCCAGCGTCATCTTGGGATCGTTGGGCACCATCTTGGCCAGCCGGTCACATTCCCCATAATTCCATCCCAGCACCCGGCCCACATCCCGGATGACTGATTTTGCGCCTAGAGTGCCGAAGGTGATGATTTGGGCCACGCATTCCTTGCCGTACTTTTCCCGCACATAATTAATGACCAGATCGCGGCGGTCATCGGCAAAATCAATGTCAATATCCGGCGGATTGACGCGTTCAGGATTCAGGAATCGCTCGAAAAGCAGTCCGTAGCGGATGGGGTCCACGTTGGATATTTCCAGCAGGTACGTCACCAGCGAACCGGCGGCCGAACCACGCGCCACGCAGGCGACCCCATTGCGCCGGCCATACTGCACAAAATCACCCACAATGAGGAAGTAACTGACGAAGTTGGTTTTCTCAATGACCATCAGCTCAAGGGCCAGGCGCTCCATGACCGCCCGAACCGCCTCCGCCACCACCGGATGCTGGATATTGGCCTCGGGATTGGTCCATAACCCGTCCAACCCAGGCCACGTGGGCAAACGCGTTGGGTCCTCAATGGCCACCGGACGGATGAGCTCGCCTTCTAAAATGGCGTGAATGGTGTAGCGACGGTATAGCCCTTGAATGATTTGCTGGCGCAGGTAGAGCTCCCGGCTGATTCCATCCGGCGGCTGGAAAACGGGATAATTCAATTTGCCGAACTCAATTTGCAAATTGCACTGCTCGGCCACCGCCAGAGTGTTGGTGACCGCCTCGGGGATTTCCGCAAACAGCGCCTGCATTTCCGATGCCGACCGGAGATAAAACTGCCCGGGCTGGTAGCGCAGGCGCCGCGGGTCTTCGCGCACCGTCTGCAGGCCAATGCACAACAGGCAGTCATGTGCCTCCGAGTGTTCCTTTTTCAGGTAATGCACATCGTTGGTGGCCACCAGCGAAAGGCCAAATTCGCGCGCCCATTGGATGAGATGACGGTTGACGTTTTGTTGCTCGGGCAATCCGTGATTTTGCAGCTCCAAATAATATCGCTCTGCTCCAAAGCGCTGCTTGAACCAGTCAATCACCGCGCGGGCTTTGTCCAACTCACCTTTCCGGATGAGCTGAGGCACTTCGCTGTTAAGGCAACCGGACAGCACAATCAGCCCCTCCTGGTATTGCTCCAGCAGCTCTTTATCAATCCGGGGTTTGTAATAATAGCCTTCCAAATGCGCCCGGGTAGCCAGTTTGATGAGGTTGTGATATCCGGTTTTGTTTTGGGCCAGCAGCACCAAATGGTGATAGGGGTCGCGCCCGCTATTGCCCCCTTTCTTGTCCGTGCAACGCCCCGGAGCCACGTATACTTCGCAGCCGATGATGGGCTTGATCCCCTTGCTGCTGGCAGCCTGGTAAAAATCAATGGCGCCGTACATGACGCCATGATCCGTAATAGCCAGCGCTGGAAACCCCATCTGGGCGGCCAGTTCGGCCAGTTTGTCCACCCGGCAGGCCCCGTCCAAAAGGGAGTACTCCGTGTGCAAATGCAGATGAACGAAGTCGGCACGCGACATGCCGCTCATGTTGGAGCGCACCGGCGGATTGTCCAGCGTTTGTTGTTAAAAAGATGACGCCCTCTGGCTGACCTGCCCCAAAATAAGTGGTGGACGTGACCGGCACCAGGCTTCGGCAGGGAGCATCCTGTTTTCCCGATTTTTCCACCTTGCCCATCAAGGAATGAAATGCCAGAATGATTACAAGTTCCCTCAGCGAGCTTGGTTGCAATTTTACGCACTATGAAAAAGTTGATGATGGTTCTGGGAGCAGTAGCCGCAGCGTTTGCCCTGGGCTATTTTGTTTCCGGCCAGCGATGGCACCGCCATTATGCTGCGGAAATTCAGCGCCTCCAACAAGAATGGAGCCAGCAAAATGCTGCGATAGCGCAAGAACCATCCCGCCCCAATCGGCCACTTTCAGGGACAGCGGCGCAGAGCGCGCCGGCCGGCGTACGCCAGGCACTGGAGGGCGGGGCGCTGGTGTCCGCCCCAGTGGCCGCGCCGGGTTTGAGCAATCCGCGGGAGGTTCTGGCGCGCATTCGTGAATTGCATCAGAATGGCGGGCCCAACAGTCAGCGGGCCATCCAGCGCCTGTTGGGCGAGCTGGTTCTGGCAGGACCACAATCCCTGGACGCAATTCGAGAATTCCTCACTTCAGGCGATGGATTGAACATTGATGCGCAAGGCAAAGCCAAAGGTGCCGGCGGCAAGGTCGGCGCTTTGCGTCAGGAATTGTTGCAGGTGGTGCAGGAAATTGGCGGGGAACAGGCTGAACAGCTCCTGGCTCAAATCATGAGTCAGGCCGCCAGTCCCCAAGAAATGCGCCGGGTGGCCCAGGCGCTGGAAAAAATGGCCCCTGGCAAGTATCAGCAAGCTGCCATTGCCGCGGCGACGGCACAACTCGCAAACGCGGCCAATAATCAGGGGGATATTGGCCCGGCCTTGGAAATTCTTGGCAAGTACGGGGATCGCTCTTACGTGCAGCAGGCGCAGGCCATGCTGGTTCAAGCCGACGGGCGCTTGAACAAGGATGCGCTGGACTATTTGCAGAATGTCTTGCGTCAGGACATGCTGCCGCTGGCCGCGCAATTGGCTCAGGACCCCCGCATTACGGATGCCAGGGCTCGCGAGGAGCTGGCCCGTCTGGCCACCGAATATGTGGGGTTGAGCGAGCAGGCCAATCAAATGTGGTACCAGTCGGCGTTAAACCCGCAATTGCCGGATAAATCGCGGGAAAGGCTGATTCGTGAATTGGAGAAAAAGGGCTTTGAGAACCCCAAAAATCCCACTCCTCAGGATATCCAACTGGCTCAGGTGCGGTTGCAAATCCTCGATAACCTGCGGGACCAATTGCAGGCCTCCCCCCAAGTTGGCGCGGTGGATGAAGCCCGGCTGCGGCTGGCGGCAATGGTGGACCCAAATCTGCGCCAAAACACTCCTCCGGCTCCCGATAAGCCCAACAAGCCCAACAAACAACCCCGCTAACGCGCAGATGCGGCGGCCGTATTGCGATCAGTCCAGAGCCTGCGCTGGCTCTACTCCGGGATGATTTCACTTTTCCGGTAAACCATGCCCTGAAACACGGCTACCAGGTCACCGGCATCATCCCGCACTTCAACAGTGTAGGAAGCAAGTTTGGGGTTGCGTGATATCTCGCGTGCTTCCGCCCACAGGGTGCCGGAAGTGCCTGCCTTGAGAAAAGAGATGGACGCGTTGATGGCCACCGCAATGTTGCCATGCGAGTTGCTGGCCGCCGCGAACGTAAAATCGGCCAGGGTAAAAATGGCCCCGCCGTGCACGGTGTTGTAGCCATTAAAATGATAATCTTGCAGCGGCATGCGGCACTTGGCGTAACCGGGGGCCAGCGACAGCAGCTCGATATTGGCGCGGGTGGCAAACCGGTCGTTTTTGAAGAAGCGTCGGATTTTTTCCATAGGGCGCTGGACGTTTAATGGAATTCTCGCGCCAGCCGACGGTTGAGACAATGAAAAAATGGCCCACCGGCTGAAAAGGCAGGTGGCTCCATTCCCGGCCGCTTCTTGGTCATGCCCCCATCCCAAGCTGGACGCACAAATTCTTTTTTGTCCCCAATTTTGGTGAATTTTTTGTTACGAAAAGACTTGCGTTTTTGAGACAACGGAATAATCTCATTTTTACAAATGACAGCCAAACGTGCCACAGCCACAGGCAGTTCTATGTGGTTGCCGGCTAGCCCGCCCTATCCGGCAGGGGGTGCGTGGGCTGTTGTTTAAAACCCTCAAAGCAGTGAGCATCATGAAAACCAAGCCTGTCTCCATGTTCCGTCCAATGGCCCAGACCTTCCGCCGCTGGCCCGCCCGCCTTGCTGCGGTGGTTGCCTACGTGTGCATGACCGTGGTCTTGATGGCCTTTCCCAACATAACGAATGTCGTGGAGGTCGGAGGAGACAACGAAGCCACCGATACCGTCACGGCAAAATGGACCGGCGTGACTTTTAGCAATGGCATGGCAGGTGAATTTCTGGACCCCTTCACCGTGCCCTCTTTTGCCAATGGCGTTTTTGCTTTCGTGGATCGGACCCACACTTGGAAATGGTTTACCAATGGCTTGGGACAACCCGTGGTGCTCCCTTACCTTCAGGGGGCGGAGTACATCATGATTGGCAACGACAACCGCGATAATACCAACATGGTTTTGACCATCTCCCTCGCGGTGCCGTCCAAGGTGTACATCCTGGTGGACAACCGGCTTGGGGAGGCCACGGCCAACCCCAGCGATCCTCCCACCTTCGGGCCCAACAACATGCAGTGGCTGACGAACAATGGCTGGACGGCTGTTATGAATGGCCTTAACCGTGCCGGACGGGCGGACTGGCCGGATGAGGTGGCCAATGATAACTCCAATGACGGCTCACTGAACGATTTCATGTCAGTCTATGTCAAGACCGTTGCTGCCGGCGATGTGCAGACCTTCGGCGCGGACAATGGCGGGCGCAGTGTTTATGGCGTGGTGATTGCTCAAGCTCTGCCCGCCCCAACATTAAATGTGCAGCGGCGCGACAGTGCCCTGAACTTGAGCTGGGCGGCGGTGCCTGGTGCCACCAGTTACAACATCCAGCGTGCTACCACGGCGGGCGGGCCGTACACGCTGGTCACGAACACTGCGCAAACCTCGCTTTTGGATACCGGCTTGGTGAATGGCACCACTTATTACTATATCATCAATGCGGCCTCGGGTTTGGGAGAAGGTTTTTACTCGACGGAAATCAGCGGCATGCCCTTGGCGGCAGTGGCAGACTTGACGGCCACCTATAACAATGGCCAGATTGATTTGAGCTGGCCAGTCGTTACGGGCGCGACCAGTTACAACGTGTATCGCTCATTGGTTGCCGGTGGCCCCTACCAGCTTTTGGATGGCTCGGTGGCGGGCACCAGCTTCACCGACAACACCTTCACCAACGGCGCCACCTATTATTATATAGTGACTGCCGATTTGCCTGAGGGCGAAGGCAGCCCCTCGCCGGAGCGCAGCGTCCTGACTCCGCCCGTTATTGTGGTCCAGCCGCAAAGTGTGAGCGTGCCGGACGGGGGCAGTTTCAACCTCTCCGTCGTGGCGGTGGGGCAGGGGACTTTAACCTACCAATGGCGTAAAGACGGGGCCAATATTGGCACCGGTCCCACTTATTCCAAGAGCAACGCCGTGACCAACGACAGCGGCGCCTATGATGTGGTGGTCCAGAATGCGGCCGGCAGTGTCACCAGCTCGGTGGCTACGGTTACGGTGCTTCTGGTCCCAGTGATTACCCAGCAACCCCAACCGGACTATTTCTTCGCCGAGGGCAGTTTCGGCGGGTTCAGCATTCAGGCTCGCGGTCAGACACCCTTGACGTTCATCTGGCAGAAATTTGACGGCACTGACTGGCAGGTTGTGACTTCGGATGCCCCTGCTTCCAATGCCATGGCGCGCCTGGCTTGGACGGCTGCCGACGCCGGCCAATATCGGGCAGTGATTACCAATGATTTGGGAGCAGTGACCAGCTCCGTGGCCAACGTCACCGTCGTGTTTCCGGTGAACATTACTACGCAGCCGGAGGGAGCAGTGGTCAACGCAGGCGCCAGCCACACCTTTACGGTTGTCGCCTCCGGCAACCTCCTGACCTATCAATGGTATAAGGACGGCCAGCCAGTCTCGGGTGGTACCAGTGCTTCCCTGACCATTAATCCGGTGCAAGTCACCAGTGAAGGCAACTACCAGGTTGTCGTGGCCAACAACTTCTTCAGCCAAACCAGCGCCGTGGCTTTTTTGGATGTGAAGTTCGCTCCGGTGTTCACTACTCAGCCAGCGAATCAGACGGCGATTATTGGGGGAAGTGCCACCTTCACCGTGGCCGTGAATGCCGACCCGGCAGCGACCTTACAGTGGCAGTTGAACGGTATTGATATTCCCGGCGCCACCTCCAGCACGCTGGTCATCAATAATGCCAACATGCAAGACGTGGGACAATATCGCGTGGTGGCGGCCAATGAGCGTGGTTCTGTGACCAGCACGGTGGCCTCTCTGCGGGTGAATTATCCCACCCCCAACTTCTTCGATCCCTTCAACACGGAAGCTGGCTTCAAGAGCACTTATCACACCAACGCGGGCAACTTCAACTGGGTCAGCACTGGCGGTGTCAGCAACTCTCCGGCTCTCGACCTGCCCAACAACGCCGACGGCAGCGCCACCTTGACCAATCGCGTCTTTAATTTCTCCCGGCCGGGCAAGATTATCGGTGTCTCAATGATGGTGAAATTCAAGACGGCAGGTGGTTCGGGCAGCCCGCAGCGCATCCTGCAGCTTGGGTTGGTCCAGGCTCCCCAAAGCCGGCCTAACGCAGATGCCGACAAGCAATGGATCACCTTGCGTTGGGACACCGTGGCCAACAACAGCCCGGAAACTGACTTCCGCTTCCAGAACAAGGAATCCCTCGACACCACCGTGGTGGATGGTTTGGCGGTCAATCGAAATCGGCCGCTCGCCAACCGGTGGTACAAAGTGGTGGTATGGTTCGAAAATGTGGACAGCTACAATATCCGCGTCACTGGCGCGGTGTGGGACTTCGGCAGTGACGGCCTGGCACCCGGCCGCATGATCCACTATTTTGCGCCCACCTTGATTCCCAATTCTGTCATCGCGCGTGATTCCTCTGTCTATATCTCCTTCCGTGGCAACAACGATACCGGCACTGATAACCTCGATGACCTGGCCATCTATGAGGACTATCGCCCGTTGCCTTTGATTGCCTCCGCTCCGGCCTCGCAAATCGTGACGCCTGGCAGCATAGCCACTTTCCGCGTGGGTCTGGAAGGCAGCCTCCTGGCCAGCCCTTCGTTGCAATGGTACGCCAATGGGGTGGCCATTCCGGGAGCCACTAACATTCTCTACCGCACGCCGCCGGCCAATGCTGCCATGAACGGCACGCTGTATCACGTGGTGGCTTCCAGCGCCTATGGCTCGGTTACCAGCAGTGTGGCGCGTTTGACGGTGCAAGGCACGGATACCACCGGACCTACGCTTGTTTCCGCTGGTGCCGCAGGCCGTTATTTGGCCAGTGTGGTCTTCAGTGAAACGGTGGACAAAGCCACGGCCGAGAATCCCGCAAACTACACCGTGACCGGCGCCACCGTGGGCAAGGCCACCTTGTTGGATGACTGGAAGACAGTGCGCCTGGATTTGCTGACCGCCCTGGCTTCTCCCACCTTCTCGGTTACGGCGGCCAACATCGCGGATGCCAGTGGTAATGTAGGCGGTGGCACGGTGGCCACCACCGGTTGGGATTGGAATTTCTTGGGGACGAACATCGGCTATCCGCTGGTCTATGGAACGGTAGAGGCTGCCCCCGCTCCCAACGCCATTGATTTCTCCGCAGGTGGCTCGGACATCTGGGGAAATAGCGACCAAGGCTACTTCTTCCTGATTCCGCGCACGGGTGACTTCGATATCAAAGTCCGCGTTGAGGAAATCGTGCGGGCCACGGAAACCTTGATTATGGAGCCGCAGAACTCCTCTGACCTGGCCAAGTTTGGCCTGATTGCCCGTGATGACTTGTACTCTGCCGCCCCATGGGTCACCGTGCATCCCTTCCCGCCGGCCACCTCCATGCTCTGGCAGGGGCTGAACCGCTTCGAGGCTGGCCGTCGTGCCACCCCGGCAGATGGTGCTGCCACCATTCACAACGCCGGCACACCAGTGGTTACCTTCCCCAACTGCTGGATTCGTCTGCGCCGCGCCGGTGACACCTTCACGCCTTATTCCAGCACCGACGGCACCAATTGGACGGTTTTGACGGGTTCATATACCAAGAGCTCGCCGGCCACCATGTGGATTGGGTTGATGGGCACAGTGCACTACAACGCCAACTGGTACATGGGCAAGGCTTCGGGCCGCTTCCGTGACTTTGGCGACTTCACTTATCCGGGGGCTACTGTCACCATCACGACTGACCTGGCGGCATCGGCCAACGTTAATGACGGCAGCACACTGGCGCTTACCGTTGCCGCAACAGCCACCGTGGCCCCGGCTTCAGAAATTCGGTACATCTGGCAACGGGCCAATCCGGGCAGCAGCACCTTTGTCACCATTCCAGGGGTGGCTTCTACCAGCGCCTCCTACACCACCCCGGCCTTGCGCTTATGGAGCGACCATGGTGCTCGTTATCGTTGCATTGTTCAGGTCCCCGGTGCTCAAGCCATCTCCACCGAATTAACGGTGAACATGGCCGGTGACACCACGCCTCCCACGGTCTCCTCGATGGTTGTGGCGCCCGGCTCAACCAACTGCCTGTTGGTGACCTTCTCCGAGGGCATGAGCCTGTCTTCGCTCACCAACATCAGCAGTTACCTGGTGCTGGATGCCAACAACACCATGGTGCCGGTGTTGAAAGCCGAACCTTTCGGCAACAACTCGCGCGTAGTGCTCACGTTGGGCACCCTCCTCAACCCAGGAGCAAATTATAGTGTGACCTTTATTAACATGACCGACGCGGCGGACAACCCCATGGCAGAAGTTTCCCGCACCAACACCGCCCCCAACTACGTCAACAACCCCATCCTGTTTGAAATGTGGCAAAACGTGCCCAACTATGGCGGCCGTTTGCAGGACCTTATCTATCACCCGCGGGTGCTGGGCACCTTTGCGGATGTGATTTATTACACCAACGCTCCGGTGTTTAACTTCCCGAACTTTATTGACTCGACCCTAAATAACTATGGAGCTCGTATTCGCGGCTATTTTGTGCCGCAAAGCTCCGGTTTGTACCGCTTCTGGATCAAATCGGACGATGGTTCCCGCTTATTCATGAATACCAACGCGGTGAATAGCTGGGATCCTTCTGACGCCGTTCTGATTGCCTATACAGGTGGCTCTTCAGGCACCAACTACGGCACTGGCAACCGCTATCAGTTGGGTGGCGTGGATATGGTGGCTGGGCAGCGTTATTACTTCGAATTCATCCACGCTGAAGGAACCGGTGGTGATGGTTTTGGCATTGCTTACACCATCAACAGCACCACCACTCCGACCTCGGATTCCTTTATTCCAGCCTCGTTCTTCCAGCCGACATTAGGTCCGGTGAGCATTCAGGAAATCACGCCTGCCATGCCATTGACCTACTACGGGCGAGTGGTCTTAAAGGCCAAAGGCATACAAGGAGCAGGCCCGTATCTCATGCAATGGTTCCGTAATGGCGTTCCCATTCCGGGCGCTTCTGGCCAGGGATACACCTTGGAAATCAATGCCACTCCTGCGGAGGCAGGTGCCGTTTATACTTACGTCGTCAGCAACCTCTTCAGCCGGGCCGAGGCCAGCGTCACCATTGCTTTCGCGGAGGACCCAACTCCGTTGCAAATCGTGCGCTTGCGCTCAGAAGCCACCATGGACGGTGCCATAATTGAGTTCAACCGTCCCGTGGATCCGGTTTCTGTGTTCACGCCTAATGCTATCCAGGTGGGGGGCGGATTGCCGGTGATTGGCTGGCGTCTGCGCTCCGACAACCGGGCCATCTTCCTGCAGACCGGCCTGCAAAGTGATTACACAACCTATCCGTTGACCCTCACCGATATTCGAGCGTCGGGCCCCAATGGGCCGTCCTTGACGGTGACGACGAATTTCACCTCGCATTTCATGGTGCAAGGCTTTGTGCGCGTGGAACGCTATGACGAAATCGGCAAGTGGGATTTCGTGGCGCCCGGCACGCCAGCCAACGGCATTTACCTCAATCAAAAGTTCGTGGACAAACGACCGGATGTGGTAGATGTGCGGAACATCTTCAACTACGCCCCGGCCAACATGGAATACTATGGCGCACGGGTGATTGGCTGGTTCGTGCCGCCCGAAACGGGTAACTACGCCTTCTATGTGCGCAGCGACGACGGTTCCATTTTGTTTGCGAACCCGACGGGGCCAGCACCGGACGGCAAGCAAATCGTGGCACGCGTTGAAGGAGCCAACGTGGCCTACAATAACAACCTCAACGGCAATCCGCGTTACTCCGTGGCACCATTGACTGCTGGCCAGCGGTACTACGTTGAAGCGGTCATGCAGGAGGGCACCGGTGGCGACTACGTGACCGCTATCATTCGCGGCCCGAATAACTACTATGTGCCTTCTGACAACACCTCGGAACCGGGCACCAGCGGTGCCTACTTCCTAATGCCGGTGGCTCCGGAAAACCGGACGGATGTCTATGTGCTGCAATCGCCCGGCACGGTGACGGTGGCGCCGGGACAATCCGCCACCCTGACCGCCATGGCGGCAGGTGTGGATACACGCCTGCCCGTCCAATACGTATGGCAACGAGAAACGGCGTTGGGGTCAGGGGTGTTTACGAACATTCCTTACGCCCTGACCAGTACTTATGTCACCCCGCCGGTGAGCGAGCCGACCAACCGCTTCCGCGTGATGTGCTACACGCCCAGCGGTTTTGCAAGCGCCATTGCAACGGTAGTGCTGTCAGCTCCGGATAACGTGGGCCCGGCCATCATTGGGGCGCAGGTTCGCGTGGCCAACCGCGACCAGGTGAGGGTTATGTTCAACGAACCGCTTGCGGCAGCCTCCGCGAACAACCCGGCCAATTATCGGATAACAGATGGCATTGCCGATGTGCCCGTGGTCTCCGCGGCGTTGCAGGCAGATGGTACGACGGTGTTGTTAACGCTGTCTCAACTCCTCCTGCCCGGAGCGGCCTATAACGTCGTGGTGAACAACCTCACGGACTCTGCGAACCCACCCAATCCGGTGGCTGTGGATACGACCTACAAGTTCTGGGTGCCGCAAGGATACATTGTCCGCAAACAATACAACTTCACCTCTGGCAACAATCCTGGCTCGTTGGCCGCGTTAACCAACACCGCCGTGTGGATTAACGACCAGCCCTCGGTCATTGAATTCATGACCACTCCAGACAAGCCACAACTCAGCCCTGCCTTGGATTACTATGCTACGCGTTTCCAAGGGTTCTTGATTCCTGACCGTACGGGCAATTACACCTTCTACATCGCCTCGGACGACAACAGTGAGTTGTACCTGAGCACCAATGAAAATCCGGCCAATATCCGGCTTGTCTGCTATGAGCCAAGCTATGGCAATGCGCGGGATTGGACCAGCAATGCCAGCGGCCGCCGGGGTATCAATCCTGCCACAGGAATCCAGGCGAACATATCTGTGCCCATCTTCCTGCAGGCTGGGAAGGCTTATTACATCGAAGTGCGCCATCGCGAAGGCAGTGGTGGCGATTACGTGGCCGTCAACTGGAAAGGCCCCAATGATGTTGATCCCGTGAATGGCGTCATTTCCCGCATTGGACCTGACAACCTCTCTGGGCCGATACCCAATACCTTTGCCCGGGTGACAGGCATGCCGGCCAGCCTCACCACCAATGAACTGGCCACCGTCACGTTTGCCCCCGTCATTGATGGTTATCCGCTGTTTGGCATCCAATGGCGCACCAACGGCGTGGCTGTGCCCAATGCCACCAACCGCACCTATACCACCCCTGCTTTGTCATTTGCCGCACACAATGGCATGTCGGTGGATGTGGTGGTGGTCACTGCCTATAACGCTATCACCAGCAGCCCGACGGTCATCCAAGTGGTGCGCGACCTTGAGGCGCCCACGTTGGTGGCGGCTCAGGGCGGCTTCCGTGGCACGCGCGAGTTCTGGCTGCGCTTCAGCGAGCCGGTCTCGGCTGCTTCGGCCGGCAACACCGCCAATTACCTGGTGACCAATGATGCAGGAGCGCTTACCGTGACCAGCGCAATCCTGCTGGGCAACAACCGCGATGTGTTGTTGACCCTGAACCCGCCGCCGACTGAGGGGGCCACGTACACCGTGGTGGCGGCCAACATTGCGGATCGCGCAGCGACGGCGAATGTTGCAGGCGATTTGGTGGCCACGGTCACCGCGTGGTCGTTCACCACCAACTTTGTGTATTACGAGCGCTACACCAACATTGCCGGCTCGGCGATTACCGACCTTACCAACAACGTCAAATATGCGGCATTGACCGCCGATGTCACTGGCTACACCAACCAGGTGAACCTCGGCAATAATCTAACTGATGCACTCTGGAACAACTACGGTGCGGTGATGCGCGGCTTTTTCACCCCGCAGGTCAGCGGGCCGCATGTCATTTACGTGGCCCACGATGATGCCGTAATTGTTCGTGGCAGCATTGACGACAACCCGGCCAATGCTGTGGAAATTATCAATCAGCCTTGCTGCCAGGGCGCATTTGCGGATGGTCTGCGCTCGTTCACCAACAACCTGGTGGCGGGCCAGCGGTACTTCTTTGAAGTGCTGGGCAAGGAAGGCGGTGGCGGCGATTACTTCCGCCTCGCCATCCGTCCGTGGATTGATGTTTCGGATCCGGCTTGGACTGATCCGGCTACCCTGCCTCCTCTCAGTGGCTCCACCATTGGCGCATATGCGCCTGCGTCTGCGGTCACGATTACTCAACAGCCGCAGGGTGGCAGCGTGCTGCCGTATCGCACCGCCACCTTGTCAGTCGGAGCCACGGCTGAGCCGCTAAGGGCGGCTGAGTTTCTGGCCTATCAATGGCGCAGCAACGGTGTGAACATTGCTGGCGCCAACGCGCCGACTTACACCACACCGATTCTTACACCTGACTTGGTGGCCGTGGATTACTCAGTAGTGGTCATGGCGCCGGGTGCCGCCCCGGTAGAAAGCGCAGTGGCCACTTTAACCATTGGCGCCGACACCGAGCCGCCCGCCATCGAATGGGCGGCCACTTTGGACGGCTATACCCTGTATGTGCGATTCAACGAAATGTTGGATACGACCCTGTACAACCCGGCCGATACCACCCTCTACGGTATTGACCTGGGCAATAACAACAGCATCGGCTTCTCAGTGGGCGAGCTGTTGCCGGATGGACGGACGGTCAAACTGTCGGCGGATGCCTATCTGCCCAACGGTTGCCAATTGGTCATCCAAATGGCCTATGACCGGTCGCTCAACCTCGCCTTCAACCTCACTGGTGCGGTACTCAATTACGGCTACACCTCCGTGGATATTGGGCTGGGGACGGGCCAACTCACAGCTCCCAGCGTGGTGTCCATGCAGGATTTGGGCGTTATTAGCGTCAACTGCGATGGCGCGGATATTTGGGGCACGGCGGATGGACAACACCTGTTGTACCGCCGGGTTACGGGCGACTTTGACGTCCGTGTCCGCGTGCAAAGCCTGACGCAGGCCAATGCCTGGACGAAGGCAGGCATCATGGCGCGCGAAACCACCAACAATAACAGTTTCAACATGTACATGTGCTCCACGCCACGCGGAGGCCAGAATACCTTCTCCTTCCAGTGGCGTGATGCTGCGGTGGCGCCGAACTCCCAGAGCACGGGCGATGCCGCCATCGGCTTGGTACGGCCGCCGCTGACGGATTACCCGAACAACTGGGTGCGCCTGGTGCGCCAGGGCAACAACTTCTCCGCCTATTACAGTTATGATGGCGTGAATTGGACGCTGCACTACACCCGTGTGGCCGCCCTTGCCCGTACGCTGTTGTTAGGTCTGGCCACGACGTCGCACGACATGAACATCCGGGCGACGGCGGTGTACGACAACCTGTACTTCCCGCCGGCGCCGTCGGTGGCGGTGGATCCGTCGCTGGAGAACGTCCAGGTCAACTTGGGCGCCACGGTGACGCTCACGGGTAACATTGTGAACCCGCCGAACAGCGGCCCGCTCACCATCAAATGGTTGAAGAATGGCGTCGTCATCCCGGGCGCCAACAGTGCCACGTTGGAACTGGCCAACGCCCAGGCGGCGGACAGCGGCGTGTACGTCCTGGTGGCCGGCAACCACGGTGGCGAAACCTCCAGCCAGCCGTTGAATGTCACCGTGGTCAACCAGCGGCCTGTCACGGGGGCTGACACCCTCACGACCCAGGCGAATACACCGGTCTCTGTGCCTATTGCCCAGTTGCTGGCCAACGACAGCGATCCGGAAGGGGCCACGCTCAACTTCGAGCGGGTCTATGCGGGATTGCCGCGTGAACTGTCCTTCAACTTCAACGACGGTCTCCTGCCGCCGGATACCATGGTGTATGGCAACGGCTACATTGACGCGGCGGGCGGCGTGGGCAACAGCGGTGTTCTCAAATTGACGGATGCCGTGAGCAGCCAGAATGGCAGCTTCCTGGTGAATGACTCCACCATCAGCTCCATGGCGGTGTCTGAGTTCACCATCCGCGCCAAGTTGTTCATTGGCCGCGGCTCGGCCAATGCGGCTGATGGCATCAGCATCAACTTCGCGACTGACCTGCCCAATGGCCCGGCGCCTGGCGCGGCCGAGGACGGTGTGGGAAGCGGCTTCACGGTCAACATTGACAACTACAACAGCGGCGGCAACGAAGCTCCAGCCATCGAGGTCAAGGTTGGCTCGTGGATGCTGCGTTACCCAATCGCCAAGATTAGCATGACCGACTACCAGGACCTCTACATCCGCATGGATGCAGACGGCACGGTGGACGTCTCCTTGGGTGGGGTTACCTACTTCAATAACATCCAAACCCCGTACCAACCCATCAGCGGCGGACGATTCGGCATCTTCGCCCGGACAGGTGGCGAGTTCGAGGCGCATTGGGTGGACGACCTCTACATCCTGGCAGTACCGCGTAACACGGCGCAAGGTGGCACGGTCACCGTGTCCGGTTCGCAGGTAATCTACACGCCGCCACCTGCGCTGTGTGGGTCGGATACGTTCTACTACGCCGTCAACGACGGGCAGGCCGGCAGCCGGGTGTATCAGGCGGTGACCATCATCGTCACGGAAACCACGCCTGAGCCGCCGGTGTTCGTCACGGGTCTGCAAGACCAGATGATTGGGGCGGGTGCCAACCACCTGCTGGCGCTGCCAGACCTCCGCTCACAAGTTCAGGTGACCGACAATGGTTGCTACGTGGTGATTGAGCAAATTCCGGCGCCGGGGACAGAGTTGGCACTGGGCAACCATACGATCACCCTGATTGCAACTGATGGCATCGGGTTGACGGCCACCAACACGGCCACCATCACGGTCTATCCGACGGTGGCGCCCATTATCACCACTCAACCCACTAATGTCACGGCGGCGGCCGGCACCACGGTCACCTTCACCGTGGCCGCCATCGGTGGTGACCCGGCCTCTTACCAGTGGAAGAAGGACGGCGTGGACATTGAAGGTGCAACCAATGCCACATTAACGTTGACCAATGTCATGCCTGTGCAGGCGGGTGTGTACACGGTGGAGGTGCGCAACAGCGTGGGCAGCACGCTCAGTGAGGAAGCCACCCTGGTGGTGACCATTGTTGAACCGCCGCCTCCGCCCAGCATTGCGGCGCCAGTCTTTGGCCCTTCGGGATTCTCCTTCACCGTTGAATCCGTGGCGGGTGTCTGGTATTGGATCGAGTACAAGAACGATCTGAATGACGCCAACTGGCAGCGGTTGCCGGCGGTGCAAGGCACGGGTGGCATCTTGACGCTAACGGATTCGTCGCCGGCTGCAGCCAACCGGTTCTACCGCGTGGCAGCCAGCCCAACAGCGCCGTAAGGCAAAGCTCGCGCCGCAAGGTGCGAAGCTGAAAATTCAAAGGCCGGGGAGCAATCCCCGGCCTTTTTATTCAAACAACTCAAATCGTGCTCCAACAGTTAGTAAAGTCCCATCGCTACGGTCAGAAGCTCAGTAGTACCTGCCAGATGAAGAGGTTGCCAAAACTGTCAGTCATTTCCCAAATACGCTTCACCAGCTCGGCATCGCCGGTAATCTCCGGCAACTCCTTCACCTTGTCCTCCCATGGGAGACAAACGCCGGGGCGGCGGCGGGTGACAGGCCAGCCCTCCAGACCGCGCAATCCTTGGCGTGAGGGGTCGTCACGGTGTGGCTCCGGCAAGGAGGGAGTGTAGGCGGGACCGGAGTACTGGCCATACTCCCGGAAGGCCTGGGTGAACGCCCGCATGTTCTCGATGCTGGTATCGTTTTGCATGATGGCACTGGCGTCGGCAATGTAACCCCCGTCACGGGCCACCTCCTGGGCCACCTTGCGGCAAAATTGCCGTACCTCTTCCGGTTTGCCATAACTCAACAATACATTGGGAATGCCACCGCTCAGGCAGAATCTATGTCCCAGCTTGCGGTGCACCTCGAAAATATCCGCCCGGTCCACGTGATAGACCATGCTGCGCTCGGGCAGGGTGGCAAAGTCATCCAGATGCGCATTCCAATTGCCCTCGGCGTAAAACAGCGTCTGGTATCCGTTTTTCCAGAACTCCTCGATAATCGGCTTCAGCGTGGGCCAGTAATGCGACTTGAACTGAGCCGGAGTAATGAATGGCACGCATCCCCGGTGCATCCAAAAACCAATGGGCAGCTTTTTCTCCGGGTCGGCTGTGGTCAGGCCAACATGGCAGAGGTGGGGCGCCAGGGCTTCGCACGCCTTCAATACCTTGTCCGGCTGCTCATGCATGTCCATCGTCAGTCCCACATAGCCGCGCAACTTATCAGCGATGATGTCGAATGGCGCCTTGAAAATGCCGGCAATGGCGGAAGGGGTGCCGCATTCCGAGCGCATCAACGCAATTTGCCGGCCAAAACTGTGGAAGTAATGCAACATGGCCATGCCGCCTTTGACATAGGCCAGGTTGTTGCGATACGTGCAGGGATCGCCAATGCGGCAAGCCTCGGCGCAAACGCGAGGAAACCACACATTATAAAGGAAACCAGTGGGGTCTTCAATGAGCGCGTCATACTCATCGGCGCGCATGAATGCCTCATCTTCCGGCGGCTCGATGTAATTGAACCCGGTGTCTGGCGGCATCCCAATTCCCGGGATGCCATAATATCGCAAGCCCATCGCCTGGGTCAGTCCGGTCCAGACATATACCATGTTGGGCACAATGGCATCCCAGTCAAAATCACGGGCGCAAATGCGGGCAGCCTCAAAGGCCTTTTCAAAATCATGGGTCACCTCCTGGCAGGTGTACCCCGCATATTTTGCGGTGAACTCCGCCACAAAGGGACGGATGGGAATCATGTCGGGCTGCTCATGGCGCATGGCCGCCACGTAACGACGCAGGCGCTCCTGGTATAATTTTTCCGTATCCATAATGGGCTTTGGCGGATGAATGCTAATGCCAGATTCTCTGTAAAAGCCAGCAAAAAGGGAGAGTCACCGGAAAAAGGCGGGCTGTGCTTTGACGAAAACTTCTTGCCTCCGGCAAAATCCACCACTCAAAGCCTTGATTTACCACCCGGACCTTCGCTCCGAGGCTTTCCTGTCAGGAGACAAACATCGGCTTGGGGAGGAGGGAAGGATGAGGCTGGGCGGGTTTGTGGAATTGTCCAAACTATGCCATAATGGGGACACGCGTTTTTAACACAAACTGAATATGGAAATTACCAGAACGGCTTTCGGCACTTGGAATGGCGGGCGTTTCATGAATTTCGGAGTGCCTATTGAGGAAGAACGCTACCAGAAACTGGTGCATCTGGCCTTTTATCGCGGCATTCGCACGTTCATCACCGCGGACGTCTATGGCACGGGCGCAGCCGATGAATTGCTGGGACGCTCCTTGCGGGGCCTGCCGCGCTCCGAATACGCCCTGGTGGCGGCCATTGGCCACGATTTTTATCAAGGCCGCCGGGAAGGCTCCAAAGGATATCCACGTTTTACTGATGAACGCCTGCGTTTGCCCGCTGAATACGCGGATTACCTGCGTATGGCCACCGAGAAATGTCTTGCGCGAGTGGGCGTGGACTCATTCGACTGCGTGCTTCTGCATAATCCGGATTACATCGGGTACAGCTCGGAAAAGGTATGGAAAGGCATGGAGCGCCTGATGGACGCGGGATTAACCAACAGCGTTGGAGTGGCTCCCGGGCCGGCCAATGGCTTTACCTTGGATTTGCTGCTTAATTTTCATCGTTTCGATGGACTCGTGAAATGGGCCATGATCATTCTCAATCCGCTGGAACCTTGGCCGGGAACCTTGTGCCTGCGGGCCGCCCAAGCTCACGGGGTTAAAACCATCACCCGCGTGGTGGATTGTGGCGGTCTATTTCACGATGATGTCAAACCGGGACATGCTTTTCCTCCGCAGGACCATCGCGTTTTCAGACCTGCTGGATGGGTGGAGGAGGGCAATCGGAAACTGGAATTGATGCGGCCCTATGCCAGGAAACACGGCCTGACCATGCTGCAACTAGCCAGTGTTTGGAATCTGGGGCATCCCTCCGTTTCGTGCGTGGTCCCCACCCTCATTGAAGAGCTCGACGGGCATAAATCCATTGAACAAAAGGCCTGTGAGTTGGCCGAAACTCCGGAGATTAAACTATCTGAAGAGGAATTAACGGCCATTGAGGCGATAGGACAAAACCGCGGATGCATGCACCTGAAGGGCGGCAATCCGGAGCACCAGGGCGCAGCGCTGCCAGACCGTTGGGGTTTAACCCCCGATTTGGAGCTTATGGCCCAGCAATGGGGAATTCGCCCTCAGGAAGACTTGGTATGCACTGTCGCCACCGCCACTTAAAACTTCGGATGCTAATAAAGTGGCGGCCGTCAATTTGCCGCCCCCCCATATACAACTGTCCCAGATTCTGCTAGGAATTCATTCCATGAAATTTAGAGCAGGGGCAGCTCTGCGTACCCCTGCCTTTTACCAGCGGCGCACATAAACGTCCTTAATTCAGCTTTTCTGATTGATTGTTACGGCGATGTGACAATAAGATGACGATTATGTTATCGCTGCAGCGCCTTTTAGGGCACGATAAACAATTTTTCGATCTCCTGGAAGCTAGTGCGCAGGAATCTCATGCCAGCGTGCTGGCCCTGAAGCAACTATTGCAAAAACCCGACAAGGCCAGCTTGGAAGCCTTCGCAGCCCTGCGGCGCAAGGACAAAAGGATTACCAACGAAATCCATGAGCTTTTATGCCGAACTTTCGTGACCGCGCTGGAACGGGAGGATATTCAGGATTTGGCCAGTGCCTTGTATAAAATCCCCAAAATTATTGAAAAATTTGCCGAGCGCCTCATGTGCGCCCATGACCGGCTCCAAGGGGTGGATTTTACGCGCCACACGGCTTTGTTGGAGGAGGCCACTGCCACTCTGATTCAGATGCTTAAAGAGTTGCGGGCCATGCACTTGCGAGAGATGGTAAGCCTGAGCAACCGCTTGCGTGAAATTGAAGCGGAAGGAGATCGTTTTCTCAATGAACTTCATTCTCAGCTTTATTCCGGCAAGGTGGATCCCCTCAACGCCATTATCTTGAAAGATTTGTACGAGCTTCTCGAAAAAGCGCTGGACCGCAGCCGGTCGGCAGGCAATGTCATGGCACGCATCGCCTTGAAGCATTCTTGATTGGAAAGACTGGAGACCGCCGATGTTGCTGGTGCTTTCTGTTCTGCTGGTGGCGTTGATATTCGAGTATATCAACGGTTTCCACGACACCGCCAATGCCATAGCCACTTCCGTGGCCACCAAGGTCATGACCCCGGCCCAAGCCATACTTTTGGCTTCGGCCATGAACCTGGTGGGGGCCTTAATGGGCACGGCGGTGGCCAAAACCATCGGGCAAGGGTTGGTGGATACCACCTACATCAATTCCATGGCCATTTTATGTGCCTTGGGAGGGGCGATTGCCTGGAATCTTTTCACCTGGTGGATTGGCCTGCCTTCCAGCAGCAGCCATGCGTTGATTGGTGGTTTGTGCGGCGCGGCTCTGGCCGCCTCACATAATAACTGGAAAGCGATTAAATGGATTGAGGTGAAAAGCGCCGCCGTTACCAAATGGGTGGCAGCCCCGCAAAACGTGCTCGATTCCATCGCCACCATGAATCTGCCGGCAGGCACCAACGCGGTGCAATTAGGCACCAATTTGGTTCACCTTGTGATTCCCCCGGCAGGCGATGGGCCAGTGATGATGGAAACTACCCGCACCGTTCTGACGTACGGTGGTCTATGGCCCAAGGTCATCAAACCCATGTTCCTGGCTCCCACGATGGGCATTGTTTGCGGCTTTTTATTGATGGGGCTTTTGCTGCTGCTTTTGCGCAAGGTTCATCCCCGCATCGTCAACCAGGTATTTGGCAAATCCCAGCTTTTCAGCGCGGCGTGGATGAGTTACGAGCATGGGCGCAATGACGCCCAGAAGACCATGGGCATCATTGCCTTGACCCTTTACACCGCCACCCAATCACGGGTGTTTGCTGATTTACCCCCCGAATTAAGCTTTCTGCGGACGGAAAAGTTTGAAATTGCCACTTGGGTCAAGGTGATTTGTGCCATCACCATTGCCGCGGGAACTGCGGCCGGCGGCTGGAAAATCATCAAAACCATGGGCAAAAATGTCGTCAAAATGCAGCCTATTCATGGATTTGCCGCCCAAACCACCGCCGCCGCCGTGATTGGTGTGGCCACCCATTATGGCATTCCTCTGTCCACCACCCACGTGATTTCCGGCTCCATCATGGGCGTGGGCGCCACCAAACGGTTCAACGCGGTAAAGTGGAGTGTGGCCGAACGGATGTTATGGGCATGGATTATGACGATTCCCATTACAGCCGGTCTGGCTTATGCCCTGATGCGAATTTCCCAGTGGGGTTAAAGACCCTCCAGTACCCTCTGCACCTCCTGCCGCAGGGCGGGCAAAACTTCCCGCTCAAACCATGGACGCTGGGCCAGCCATCGGCGGTTTCGGGGACTGGGATGGGGCAAGGGGAAAAACGCCGGCAAATATTCCCGCCAGTGGCGCACGGTCTCAGCCAGCGAGGCGTAACGGCGAGGCCCTAAATAATAGGCTTGGGCATAAGCCCCAATCAGGAGGGTTAGCTTGATTTCTGGCAGGGCCGCCCGCAGCGGCGGATGCCATTTGGGCGCACATTCCGGGCGTGGGGGCAGGTCGCCTGACCGCCCTTTGCCGGGATAGCACAAGCCGGTGGGGATGATGGCAATGCGCCGTGCATCGTAAAAAAACGCACGTGACATTTGAAGCCACTCCCTCAGACGGTCTCCGGAAGGGTCATTCCAGGGAATGCCAGTTTCGTGTACGCGAAGCCCAGGAGCCTGTCCGACAATTAACAGCCGAGCTGTGCGCGAGACATGAAGGATGGGGCGAGGGGGCAGGGGAAGCTGCGCCTCGCACAGTCGGCAGGCGCGGACTTCCTCAAGCAAATGTTGCAGTGTGTCACTGGCCACGGTACACGCAGCGCGCGGTGCACGTTTCGGCAACCACCACTTCCGTGAGCTGGGGCAGCCGCGGTTTTAATCGCCGCCAAATCCACACCGCGATGTTTTCACTCGTCGGATTCTCCAGCCCGGGGATTTCATTGAGATAACGATGGTCCAGTTTTTCCCATAATGGCTTGAACGCCGCCGAAATATCCGCGTAATCCATCAGCCAGCCCAGTTTGGGGTCACATTCGCCCGCCACCACAATCTCCACTTGAAAACTATGGCCATGCAGGCGATGGCATTTGTGCTTCTTGGGCAACAAAGGGAGGCGGTGCGCAGCCTCGAATTGAAAGCTTTTACGTAATTCCATCTGCATAAAATCACATTTCGAGTTGAGTCCAACCAATTAAATCTCCCAGGGCGGGCCGTCCATCATGCCGCCAGGTCAGGGGTGGCTTTTGCATTTGGCCCAAGGGACACACCCGCGGCGCCCCCCACGCGGCCAGGCGCAGCGCAATCTCCGGCAGGCGCTGCGCACTGGCGGCCACGCCCACCGTGGATATTTTACTCCGCACTTCATCCGCCCCTTGCAGCGCCTCTTCCAAATGTTCCACCCCTTTGACGTAGATAAAGCGGTGGAGGCACGAGAGCTGAAAACGCGGGTCGGCCTCATAAACCACCGTCCAGGCCGTGCTGCCTTCGCTTTGCCAACTGCGCGTGTCCGGCGAGGCTGCCGCCCGCAATGCATAAAAAGCCCGGCGGCTGGCAATGGCTGCCGAAACTTCCAGTGGGGCTGGCCCGCGGGGCATCGTTTTTTCCAGACCGGCCAGCTCGGTCGCCAGCATTTCCGCCCATTGCTCAGGGGTTATCCGTCCTTCGCGCTCAACATAGATAACATGCGGAGACAGGCAGCCCAACTGGTCCCAGGCGGCCACATCCCTTGCCGCGCGGGAGCTCCACTGCTTGGCGGCTGACGGGCTTAGCTCTTCCCGGCAGACAAACCCGAAACTGATGCGATGGCCATAGGCCAGAAAACGAACGCCCGGAGGCACTTGTCGGCGCAGCGATTGGAGGGTCTCATCGCTGCCGGTGGCTGTTACACAATCTGCCTCTCGCAAGAGAATATTTTCAAAGCTGGCTGTACCCCCCCGCCACTGGGCAATCTCCAAACACGCCCCCAATTTAGGGTCCAATTCGTAAAGGGAATGACCAAACAGGCGGGGGATGAACGCGGCGCCGCTGGCACATTTGACGAACTGACTTGAGCGGATCAGCAAGCCAAGCACCATGCTCATCAGCGCGGGGATGGGCAGTGTGCCGGCAGTAACATGGAACATGAGCGCCGGCCCGGTGGCCATGGCTTGGATGCCACTGCGGCGTTCCGATTCAGAGGACACCAGCCGGTCCAGCCGGTCCACATGCCCGAGGTCCTGTTCCACCAGCGCGCGTAAATTGGCCTCGTTAAGCTGGCGGAAAAAGCTGTCCAGACCGTCTTGTAAAACCGGCGCCGAGAAACCTGTCGCGGCCGGGCCTTCCTGCAACGCTTTCTGCCGAAAAGGGTACTGGGCATCAAGCCAGGAAGCCCCCAACTCGGACAGCGTGCGAATCAAGCTCGCGGTATCGCGATGCAGTAGATAGGTCTCGCGATTTTTTCGCAAGGTTTGGCATGCCTCGCGCACGAGGTCTGGCGAGAGCGAGGCCTCGGGGGGCAGGTCCACCAAAAAGTAATCTGGCAAATTCATTCCGTCACCATCAGGGAACAGCCGCGTGACTCAACGGAAGCAGCGCGGCCGATCAACGCAAAACCGCTTTCCTCTGCCACTGCCAAATCGGCGGTTTGAATGGCCAACACCGACCATACATTGGCCAAATCGTAAACGCACAATAACCCAGGCACGCCGGGCGGGCAATCCATGCCGTTTTCCGGCGAAAGGACGCGAAAGCGAACCCAGGGAGGGAAGCAAAATTGTCTGGGGCTTGCCGTTCCGCTCAAAGCGGTACCGTCATAAGCTTGGGACGAAAGCTCGCACATCCCATATTCCCGCACAATCGCATTGGGGTGGAGCGCCAGCGTCCGACACAGATTCGCATGCAATTCCGCGGGGGGGACTGCTCGGGAACGCCCCTTGTACCCCCCCGTTTCCATCAGGCAGGAACCTGGGGGCAGGGGGATTCTTGCTCCCTGGCCGTTCAGGAAATCCAGCCAATGCACAAAGTTGAACGCCGTGCCCATGAGCACTACCGGCTGCCCCTGTTGGGCCAGGGATTGCAAAGCCGCACTGGTCTTCGGCAGGTCCAACACCCAGTCACCAGCAGAATTGGTCTGTCCCAGAAAAACCGATTGGGGCAGCCCCCATGACTCCATGGCCGTGGCCATCATTTCCACCAATGAGGAATGGGGCGCAAGCACGGGGGGCGGGGTAAGACTGACCATCAGCCATTTTCGAGACGCCTCTGCATCGGCCTGGGGCAGAACATGACGGGCAAACCACGGTTTCAATGCTGCCCGATAGAGTTGCAGAGAGGCTTCATGATGCCAATGACGACTGCGCTGCTGGCCAGAGGTTCCGCTGGAATAAAAGACGTGCGTGCGCAGGGCAGCGGGAATGCTGGTCATATCCCAATGCTTGAAAGCCTCCACGGTGAGCGCGGGAATGTCGCGCCAGCTTTTCCAGCGCTGGGGGCCAACTTCCTTCCAAAAAGCAGCCAGGATGGGGTTGGCGTTCTTTTGGGCCATGGCCAGTCGCAAAGCGAGGTGATTGAACGCATTTTCGGGAAAATCTACCCCGGCGGTGACCCGCTCAATCACACTCAGCACTTCGCTTGCAATGTCCTGCAATTCATCCATGTCCCTCGAAACGATGGCTGAAGAGACTGCCCTTGCGCAAGGGGAATGTCAGGAGGGCTTGGGCAAGTCTAAACCTCGTTCTTACTGGCCTTGCCCTTGATGCAAAAGCGCAAAAATGCGGGGAAATGTTAAATTATTGTTAAAATGTCTTGCGCTTGGGGCGAAGATGGCTTATGGATTGTTTGTGCCCAAAGACCGCAAAGGTATGTCCGGACCTTCGCGTCATCACGATGGGAATGTGCCCACATCCCCACAGGCCCATTCCAAACCCATCATTTCCCGCCGCAGACTTTGGTTCTGGCGCATGGCCTTCGCGCTGGGGCTGCCTTTGCTGCTTCTCGCAGCATTGGAACTCACGCTGAGGTTGTTTGGCATAGGTTTTTCGGGCCGTTTTTGGGTGGCTGGCAATGAGCCGGGGACAGTGAAGACCAATTATGAATTCGCGCGGCATTACACCTCAAGAAAGAATCCGCCCCGGCCATTTTTTGCGCAAATATCCATCAAAAAATCGCCCAATACCTTCCGGGTGTTTGTGTTGGGTGAATCGGCTGCTTTCGGCACTCCAGACCCGGCTTTTGGTCCAGCGCGGCATTTGCAAGTCATGTTGGAAGAGCGTTATCCCAGCAAACGCATAGAAATCATCAATGCCGCCATGATGGGCATAGATTCTTATGTGCTGCGGCGGATAGCGCGAGAATGCGCGCAATATGATCCTGATTTATTTATCATTTATACCGGCAACAATGAACTCATCGGTCTGCATGCCCCGGCGGCGGAGGAATCTAGTCTCTGGTCCAATCGCACATTGGCGCTCGTTAATGATTGGGGCAAAGCCACTTACGTGGGCCAACTCGTGCGCCGTCTGGTCAACCAATGGAACCCGCCGCCAGTGCAGGACATGGCCTTTCTTCGGCGTCAAAGAAGGCCCGCCAATGATCCGCGGACGCTAAAGGTATTGGAGAATTTTCGGGTTAATTTGGATGATGTATTATCCTTGGGGGATTTCCCCAAAGTCCTGTGTACTTTAGCAGTTAATGTTCGAGATTTCCCGCCCCTCGGTTCATTACATCGGACGGGGTTGAAGGATGAGGAATTGCAGCTTTGGAACGAGGCGTACGCCCTGGGGCAGGCCGAAGAACAGGCGCGACGTTATGCCAGCGCCATCGTACATTACCAAACGGCGGCCGCGCTGGACCATCATTACGCCGAATTACACTATCGTTTGGGGCGTTGCTTCCAGCGCCTTGATAATCCCCAAAAAGCGCGCGAGCACTTGTTGCGGGCTTGGGAACTGGATGCCTTACCCTTCCGGGCTGACCCGCGCATCAGTGGCATCCTCCGCGAGTTGGCCTCTACTCATGCCAACAAAGGGGTGTTGTTTTGTGATGTGGAAGCCGCCTTTGCACGTCATCCATCCGCCAAAATGCAACTCCCCGGGCGCGAGCTTTTCTATGAGCACGTCCATCCCACGTTTGGGGGCACCTACTGGCTGGCACGGCAGTTGGCCGAAGCAACAGAAAAGGCCTGCCAAAAAGATTTGGGGACGCCGGCTGCGGAATGGCTTTCGCAAGCTGAATGCGCCCGCCATCTTGCGTACACTTCCCTGGATGAGTACAACGTGGCCCAGGCCATGAGCCGCTTGTGCGCCAATCCTCCTTTTCTGGATCAGGCAGATCATCAGTGGTTGGTGGCGGATATGGAACGCGAAGTTGCCCAACTGCGCCAGGCTTTAACCCAGGAGGAAGTGGAACGGGTGTTGGCCACGTATTATGAGGCTATTCGCCGCCGGCCGGATGACTGGGCCTTGCGCTTTAATCTAGGCAATGCCTATCTGCAACTGGGCAAACCCATGGAAGCCGCCAGCACCTTCGCCTGGTTGATTAAAACCTATCCCACTCAATATGCCTTCCAACTGGTATATGGCAAAACGCTGATGGCCCTGGGCCGCGCCGATGAGGCCCAAAACCATCTTGCTTACGCGCGGAAACTCGCTCCCCATGACGAGGAAATCCGCAATACACGATTCTGAGGTTTTTCTTCCGTAGCCTGCCTCTTTTCGCTTGCACCAGCGACCACCGCCCGGAACACTTTGGGTGAATTGCAACATGGCAGGATTGCAACACCCCACCGGCATATGCTCGGCGGCTTACTGCGATGTGGATGGCACCTTGACGGATACCACCATTGTGGCGCCCCTGGTACATCTCAAATGTCGGGCCATGCGCCGACCTTGGCGCTGGCTGTGGCTGGCCTCGCTGGCCGTGCATGGCCCGTGGTGGCTGCTCCTGGATGCCATGGACCGTGCCGCTTCCAACCGTGCCATTTATAAGCATTACCACGGCGTGCCAGTGGATTTGCTTATGGGAGAGGCGGCAAAGTTTGGCCGCGAATACCTGCAATCCAGGATATTTGGGCCCGCGCGGCAACGCCTGGAGGCTTTCCGCCAGGGCGGGGTAAAAATCGTGTTTGTCACCGGCGGCTTGGATGTTTTTCTGGAGCCGTTGGCTGCCGAGTGGGAAGCCGATGTGTTGGCCCCCCGCATGGAGGTGGTCCATGGCATTTGCACCGGGCGCGTCCTGCCGGAGCCGTTCACCGGGCAGGTCAAAGCCCGGCTCATACGCGAACACGCCGCCCGCCATGGTTTTGATTTGGCCCATTGCCATGCTCTGGGCGATGCTTTTGGCGATTTGCCGATGTTGGAGTGTGTGGGACACCCCCTGGCCATTAATCCGGACCGCCGATTGGCTCGGGTGGCCAAGGAACGGGGTTGGCAGGTGGAAAACTGGCGTTAGAATCTTACTGGCATGCCGCGTGCAGTCCAATTCATACGTTCCGTACCACGTTGGTTGTGGGTGCGCAGTCTGGCCGGCCGCTGGCCCGAAATCGCCACCGGCAGCTTTTCGTGTCTGCAATTTGCGGAGGTGGCGCCGCCCCCTTTGCCGCGTCCCAACTGGGTACGACTGGCCCCCCGCCTGAGCGGGATTTGTGGTTCCGATTTGTCCACCATTGCCTGCAAAGGCAGTCCTTACTTCTCGCCTTTTGTCTCGACGCCTTTTGTGCTGGGGCACGAGGTGGTGGGGGAGATTGTGGAGACCGGCTCGGCAACCCCCTCAAACCTGCGGTCTGGCATGCGGGTGGTCTTGGAGCCAGCGCTGGGGTGTGAAGTGCGGGGCATGGAGACTCCTTGCCGTCCTTGCGCAGCGGGTCAATACGCCAATTGCGAAAATATCCTCCGGGGCTGTTTACAGGGTGGCTTTCAAACCGGTTATTGCGCCAGCACCGGCGGCGGCTGGAGCCATGCCTCCCTGGTAGCGCATCCCTCCCAAGTTCATCCAGTCCCCGACGCGCTTTCTGATGAAGAAGCCGTGCTGGCCGAGCCTTTGGCCTGTTCTTTGCATGCCGCGCTGAAGGCGCCACGTGAAAAGGAAAAAACTCTGTTGGTTATTGGCTGCGGGACCATCGGCCTCCTGCTCATTGCTGCATATCGCATGACCGGAGGGCAGGGGAGGGTGTTGGCGGTGGCTCGGTTTCCCCACCAGGCCGAAATGGCGCGGCAACTGGGAGCGGATGAATGCATCGGCTTGCGGCCCCCGGCGGCTCTGTATCAGTGGGTGTTGGAGCGCACCGGCAGCCTGGATGCAGGGGGGGGCATTTATCAACCGGAGTTAGGCAAGCCAGTGGTACTGGGCGGGGCCGATGCGGTGCTGGACTGCGTGGGCATCGGCCCCACGATGGACGATGCCTTGCGTTTAACCCGGCCTGGCGGTCTGGTGTTGCTGGTGGGCATGCCGGGTATTCCATCGGGCATTGATTGGACAAGCGCCTGGTACAAGGAGCTGCGCGTCCATGGCTCTT
Organism: Fontisphaera persica; assembly: GCF_024832785.1. Lineage (GTDB taxonomy): Bacteria > Verrucomicrobiota > Verrucomicrobiia > Limisphaerales > Fontisphaeraceae > Fontisphaera > Fontisphaera persica. The sequence continues at coordinate 1,386,881 of NZ_CP116615.1, read as the reverse complement.
ATGCTTATGGTTGGGAAACCCTGCCCGGCGGGCGGAGGGTGAAAACGATACAACTGGCGTTGGAATTATTGGCGGCATCGGGCGGGCGTCTGCGCCCGCTGGTCAGCAAAAAACTTCCGCTGACTGAATTTCGTGCGGCCATTGCCCATGCTTTTCACACCGAACAACCCGGCAACTTCAAAACCGTTTTCGACTTACGTGTATGACCTCATTGGATGCTGAGGGCTTGGTGAAGTTATATGAGCCAGGGGATCCGCCCCTGTTCTTGATGCGTGGCGAGAGCTTTGTTTATGCAAAGGTGCCGCCGGGCACCCGTGTCCTTTATCCCCGCCCGCCCTTGCCCGGTTTTGCCAATCTACGGGCAGAAGCCGAACGTGCGATTGATCATCCGGTGGGGATGGACCCGCTGCGAGCCTACTTGAAACCGGGCATGAAGGTCACCATTGCCTTTGATGATATTTCGCTCTCTCTCCCGAAGATGCGGTCACCGGATTGCCGTCAGGTGGTGATTGAACTGTTGCTTGAACGCCTGGCGGCGGCGGGGGTGGATGATGTGCATCTGGTGGTGGCGGTTTGCCTGCACCGGCATATGCATGACTGGGAAATCAAAGAAATGCTGGGCCGCCGCATCTTCAATGCGCACTGGCCCAAGGGCACGCTCTATAATTATGACGCGGAAGACCCTGAGGGCAACATCGTGCTGGGCCATACTGATCATGGCGAAATTGTAGAAATCCAGAAGCGCGCGGCCACTTCGGATTTGTTGATTTACGTCAACTTGAATCTCGTGGCGCTTAATGGCGGGCACAAATCGGTGGGAGTGGGGCTGGCCACCTACCGCTGCATCCGGCCCAATCACAATTGCGAGACCCAGATGAACTCGCGCAGCTTCAATGACCCCCCGCGCAGCCGGATGCATCAGGTAATTGACCGCATTGGCCGGTACGTCGAAAAGCACGTCAAGGTGTTCCACATTGAGATGACGGTAAACACCGATACCTTTCCCGGGTACCTGGGGTATATGCAGACCCAGGAAACCACGTGGTCATGGTTTGACAAGGTCTCGGCACGGGTTACCCAGGGTTTTCTTCAATGCACGCCACTGGCGTTGAACCGCCAGATTTTTTTCGCCAATAAAGCCCCTTACGGCGTTACCAGCATCCAGGCGGGCGAGGCGGAAGCGGTGCACCAGCTTACCTTGAAACACCTCTACCAGCAGCAACTCATTCGGGTGCAGGGACAATGTGATATTTTGATTGTGCCCATTCCCTATGTCATGCCCTACAGCGTGCATTCGGTGATGAACCCCATCCTCGTGTATGCGATGGGGCTGGGGTACATGTTTAATTTTTACAAAGGCAAGCCCCTCCTCAAAGCGGGTGGCAGCATCATCTTTTTGCATCCGCTGGAAAACAAATTTGATCCGGTGCATCACCCCAGTTACAGCGATTTGTTTGACAAACTGCAGATTACCCGCGATCCCCACGAAGTGGACCGTCGCTGGGCGGACGCTCTGGCGCGCGATGAGCGCTATATCCGGCTCTACCGTTTTCACCATGGCTATCATGGTTTCCATCCGGTCTCGATGTGGAATTGGGGCGCCCACGGCATGAAACATTGCGGGCAGGTAATCATCGTCAATCCGCGCAGTCCGGAGGCCGCCCAGCGTCTGGGGTGGGAGACGGCGCCTACGCTGGAGGACGCCATTGCCCAGGCGCGCGCCAAACAAGGGGCTGCCGCCTCCATTTCGGTTATTCATTCACCGCCCATTGCGATGTGGGAGGTGGAATAAAGCTCAAATACCCTCACCCCCGATAAAGCCTTGAGAAAAAACTTCGCGCCCGGTCACGGGCGCACCCCGCGCCACATCGGCCAGGGTGGAGCGATCCATGAGCAGGGTCACATAATTTCGGGCATCCAGAAAAACACGACGAAACCGGCAGACAGCCTCTTGCGAGCAGGCCTGGTAACCGGAAACGGAGACACACTCGATGGGCGCAATAATTCCATCAAAATAGCGCACAATTTCACCCATGGTGATTTTTTCCGGCGGCTTCGCAAGCTGGTAGCCACCCCTTGCGCCCGGGATGCTGGTCACCCATCCCTTGGCCTTCAGGTCCAGCATAATGTGCTCCAAAAAGCGCTTGGGCACGGCATTCCGCTCGGCCAGTTCGCGAATGGAGACCGGTCCTTTGCCGTACGCATCCACCAGCGTGAACAAGGCACGCAAAGCGTAGTCTGTCTTTTTTGAAATCTTCATACACCCACTGGGGACTCGCCGGGGCTGACTCAGGGCGCGGGCAGCACCTGCACGGCGTCCGCATGGACATAACCATTAGCACCGGCAGCGCGAATTTCCACTGCCCAAACCTTGCCGGTGGAAAAACGGAAAATTCCAAGCGATACAAAGCCATGCGGCAAGAGGGGAGCCGCCTGCTGGTTAACCTCCACCTGCTTTTCTCCCTCTGCGCAAAAAACCGTCACCGGCGTGTTTTTCGCGCGGTTTTCATGCGGTTGATGCGCAAGCCGCACCTCATAGCGGCCATCCTGGGGCACTTGAAATTCAAAACGAGCCACGGCTTTGGAGCCGGCGGTGGCATAGCGATATCCGCTTCCAATGTAACCTTTGAGGCTGCCTTTCTCGCTCCACGTACCGCTGAACTTTGCCTGCGCATCATCAATCACCAGGCCTGGCAGCGTTTTGGGGTCAATGCCCTCCGGCGGCACTGGAGCGGGCAGGGGTGGGGGATTGGGGGGAATTTGCAAAGGGGCATGGACAGTGGCCCGCCGGGTGGCGCCGGGCAGATGACACAATGTCTTAAGCTCGGTAAGATAACGCTCAAAAACATCACGCGGAGTGCAATCGTGCTTCAAGCAAATGGAGGCGGCCTTGCCCACCACCTCGCCCATCATCCCGCCGGTTTTCATGACGCGCACCGTGCCCAACGCTTCATGCGTCACACTCACATTCCGGCCGGCCATGAAGAGATTTTCCATGTTGCGGGAATAAAGGCAGCGATAGGGCACAGGGTAGCCGTGCTCGCGGTCCACTGACTGGTCAAAAACCGCGCGAGAAATGAAAGGGTCTTGCGGATATTTTTTCGCATACTCCTCACGGGGATAATGCAGGTCAATGTCCCACGTCGTGGGCACACAACCATCAGGGAAGGGGCGTTTTTCCACAATATCATCCCGGGTCAGGATGACATCGCCCAGAAGCTGGACGGACTCGCGCGTGCCGCCAATGTAGGCCACCCATTCCAACTCCGCATTCAGATGCGCTTCCCGGCCCTCTTTGTTTTTCATGGCATGGAAGGCCCCGAAAACTGCCCGCAGATTCCAATCGCGCATATACTCCAAATCGTGCAGCGGATGCCGGTTGAAACCCGTTTCCCAAAACCATTCTCCACGGCCATTCCGGGGGTAGGGGAAGTCGTTCATGCTCAAGTCCAGCGCCCACGGCACAGGGGGGAAAGGAGTGGCGGTTTGATTGGTTCGCCATCGCCACATATTACTCATGCCCAAGTGATCTGTTTCACGCACCGTATGGTCCGCGCCAGACATCCGTCCCAAGGTGGCATGGCCTGAGCAATCCGCAAACAATCGCCCTTGGAAACGCCGCAGCTCGCCCGTGCGGACATCCAACGCAACCACCGCCAGAATACGTTGACCATTTTTCTCCACTCCCAGGGCGTGAGTATTTAGAAAAAGCTGAATGTTTTTTTCGGCGCGCACGACGGCTTCCTTGCGATCATCGGCAAACTCTTCGGCGGTGCCCGGCGAGGCTTTGGCCTGGTCCATGAATTCCTCCACAATTTCTCCCAGCCTTGGAAAGAGGCCGCGCCGTGTTTTGCCCTGGGCCCATACTCTGATTTCGCTGCTGCCGTTGCCGCCTAACACGGGCCGGTTTTGTATCAGCGCCACCTTGCACCCCATGCGCGCCGCAGACACGGCGGCCGCCGTGCCGGCATACCCTCCGCCCACCACCACCAGATCAAATTCACCTGCATCACGCGGTTTTTCTGGCAATCCAGACCATCGCCTTCGCCATGACGCGGCCGGGGTTGAATCATGGGGAGGGACAAAATGCGGATCGTCGGAAAGTAAGATGGCGTCACAACGCCCGTTAAACCCGGTTAAATCACGCAATGCCAGTTTGATTTCCCGCTGGGTGAACCTGACCTCTCCTCCTGCCTGCCAGTGCCACTCGGCCCCTTCTGTGCCGAAAGTGACCGGCAAGGGTTGGCCGTTGACCAAAAGTTGAAATCGGCCAGGAGTGCCCGGCGCCCCCCATCGCGCCACCCAGTCCTTGGTGCGCACCCATATCCTATATGTGCCCGTTTGAGGCAGGGTCAATGCGGTTTCAGCGTCATTGACGGGCTTGCCCAGCCCATGGGCCATGAGGTAGGGAGACCCCATGATCTCGATGAATTGGGTGTCCACCACCCAGCCTCCCAACGATGGGAAACTTTCCGCTTCTACAAGAACCGTGGCGGCGCGCGAGGACAACCATCCTGCAGCCGACAACACCACGAGAATAGTGGAAAGGCAACGCATGAGAGCACCTTAACCCAGATGACCAAACAGGCCAAGACGATTGAAGGAGGCCCGGTTTGCAGAGGCGGCATGCCAAATCCAAAGCAAGATGAGCGGTCTGGTGGCCGAAAAATCGGGAATCATTATCCAGAGGAAACAAAGCGGCAATGGCAGCGTATGTCAGCTAAAGCAGCCAATGGCTGGCCGCCCGCTGAGTTTCATTCAGTATATTGAACCTCCTCCTCAGGTACCACGGGGAAGGGGCTTTTAAGGGGGCCGGCGCCGATGGCTTGAATACTGGCACAGTACTTGGCGGCACCCCGCTGCATGATGTTAAAATGGCGCACCAAATCACCGAACCAGTTGGGGAAGCGATCGGTGAATTTCAGCTCCAGAATGACCCACGGCTTGAAGCTGTAATGGGGATTGGTCATTTCCGTGCTGATAACGCCAGTGAGGTTGGGTTGCGCGCGCACCTCGCGGTCCATGGTAACGCGCACCGTACCCGGCTCGTTGGCATAAGCCTCCCGCAGATAGGCAATGTGCACTTTGGGCTTGGCCTGAATCATGTGCATGAGCCGCGAGAAATTCTGCAACGCCACGAGGGCTTTCGGCGTGTAGGACACCAGATGGTCAGGCTCCGGCAAATAACCTTGCAGAAGCAACGGCATGGCCGAGCCTTTGACCCCACCCCGCTGTTTCATAATGCAGTTATTAACCCGCCGCTTGATTTCAAAGTAAACCGGCACGCTGGGGTCAGTGCTGTAGAAACGAATGCGCAGCTTGAAACGATTGCGGTTGCCGTTGATGGTATCCCAGTACGTCCGCAACGTGTCCGAATCGAGATACAAACTATGCACATCGTAGGACAGATGGGGCTTGGCCACCCCGTACTCATCCAGGTCCAGGTGGCAGGAAACAAAGTCGCGCACCTGCAAGGCGGTTTCTTCGCTGATCAGGTATTTCAGCTCAAACCGCTGGGCCTGCATCCGATCAATCGCCATACGCTATCACTCGGGGCGCTCTGCGCTTTTGGTTCAATGATTTGGGCCGCAACTCCTCCGGCAGCACCATGGCTGCTCGCGGGATGTCGGCCATGTTTTTTTAACCCAACCCGGCCCCGATGCCTAGTTTTTTCATCGTTGAGCGATGAAAATCACGAGTAGTGGAAACAACCATCCCCATGCCTTGGCAGTTGCCAGGGAAACTCAGAGTGAGAATGAAGCCTGTAAGGGGCCCTATAATTTGGGGGCGACAGCGGCGTTCCCCCGGCCGAAATCGGTCCGTTGTTTTGGCGCCGTCATTTGAGATTTTCGGGGTTCAAACCCTGCAGGTCGTTGGGCACAAATAGTCCATCTTTGCGGATGAGCTCCCCGTCGAACCATATTTCACCGCCGCCCCATTCAGGTCTTTGGATGAGCACCATATCCCAGTGCACGGCCGAGCGATTGCCGTTATCGGCTATCTCATAGGCCTGGCCGGGGGTGAAGTGCAAGGAGCCGGCGATCTTTTCATCGAAAAGGATATCGCACATAGGATTCAAGATGTACGGATTGAAGCCCAGCGCGAATTCTCCCACATAACGCGCTCCCGCATCAGTATCCAAGATTTCGTTCAGGCGTTTGGTGTCGCTGCCGGTGGCATTGACGATTTTGCCCTGCTTGAACTCCAGACGCACATTCTCGAAACGTTTGCCCGAATAAATGGTCGGCGTATTGAATTGAATCACGCCATTAACACTGTTTTTGACCGGGCAGGAAAAAACTTCGCCATCGGGTATGTTCAGCCGCCCCTCACATCCCTTGGCGCCGATGCCTTTAATGCTGAAGGTCAGGTCGGTGCCGGGTGATTTAATCTGCACTCGGTCAGCGGTTTTCATGCGGCGCACCAAAGGTTGCATGGCTTTGGCCATGCGTCCGTAGTCCATGGTGCACACCTGAAAATAAAAATCTTCAAATGCCTCCGTGCTCATGTTGGCGGCCTGCGCCATAGAGGCGGTGGGCCAACGCAGAACCACCCAGCGGGTGTGATTGATGCGATGATTGAGCACGGGCCGCAAAGTGCGTGTGTACATGGCCATGCGCTCCGATGGAACATCGGCATTTTCGTTCGCATTAAAGGCGCCGCGGACTGCAATGTAAGCATCCATCTTCTTAATCCGAAACAGCTCCAAGTCCCGCACCAAAGCAGCGTGGTGGGGGGTGCTTTCGCGAATAAGCTCCCGCATCAAGCGGCTGTGCCGGGTTTCAATAATTGGAATGGCCCCCGCCGCCCGCACTGCCCGAATCAATTCCACGGAAAACTCGTCCGGCACATCAAACAGCTCCACCAGGACTTTTTCACCTCGTTTCAAGCGGGTGGAGTACTCCACCAAGACTTTGGCCAATTTGGCAAAACGTGGGTCAGTCATAAATTGGGCTGCAGTTTAAGGCACAAATGCTTGATGTCCAGACAAATGCGCCTGTGCCGCTGGCTTTTAAGTTGTTTGATGGAAAACAACCAGCATGGCAATTATGGACGGGTGGGAGAGGCATTAAGTTCGCGGAAAGGCTCGGAAAGATCCGTTTGCCGAAGGTACACCTTGGTTACATTGGTGGTAACCAGTGGCGCAACGCCGCCTTCAGCCACGCGCAAGCTTACCTTGTCCAGCCAGGCTTCCTCCACCCGCTCCAGCAGCATCGCTGGGCGGCTGTCGGGTTGTTCCCAGCGCAGGCGCACTTGATCCAGTTCGAGTTTTTGAACATTTCGGACATACAGACCCCACGCAGGCAAGGGGCGCACGTCCACGCCCGGGGCGCGCACTGTTGGCAACGGTGAGGCTGCCTTGCCGCCCCCGGTGTATTCAATGGTCACATCCCGCAAAACCACGTTGGTAATCGGGGACTCAGCCCAGCTTTCTGCGGAAAGGGCAGCCCGATAGACCCCTGCGGCGGTGAGGCGTTGCACGCGAATGGTGCCGGCAGTGTTGCCCGGTTTCAGGGAAATGTGCACAGGCGCAGCCACATGGTGCATGGTGACATCCGAAATAAATACATCGTCCGTTAAACCACGGGTGGCATCCCAGGCTCCAGGCTGCAGGTTGATGCCGGCCAGGGCATTGAAGCGGTTGGAAGTGCGATGCGGCTCCAAACCAGGCCCATAAAGCAGGCATTGTTGAATGATCAACTGGCGCACGGGGCCAATAATGCGCACCGGGTTGCAGGAGCTGTTGAGCACACAATTTTGAATGACGGTCCGCTCCCAATAACGGCCGGCAATGGAGTCGTCACCCGTGTACATCTGGCAGTCAATGATGCGCACATCTTTGCACCAGCGTTCTGGGGCGCCCCGCCAATGGACGCCGTCCCAGCCGCCACGAATTTTCACCCGCCGAATTTCCACTTCATCGCTGACCTGAAAGAAAATGGCGTAATTGGCCGAATCCACGATTTCCAGGTCGCGAATGGTAAAGTTCCGGCAGTCCACAAAGACGATGGTGTGCGGCCCGCGCATGCGCTCTTCGCCGGTGGGGTCAAACACGCGATTGCCATCAATCACTCCGGGGCCAATCAGGGTTACGTTGGTAACCCCTTGTCCAACCATCAGACCGCGGTGCCATTTACCCCATTTGGCTTCCGGCATGTAGGCCGGCGGCGTGGGGGCAGCGTAGAGGTCAAGATTAGTGGCGCCCACCAGCCGTGCCCCCGCCTCCCACACCAGGGTAAGGTTATTCCGCAGATGTAGAGTGCCAGACAGGTAACGTCCCGCTGGAAAAACCACCTGACCACCTCCCTGCATTGCGGCGGCGTCCATGGCTTTTTGGATGGAGGGCGAATCCACGTGACGGCCGTCACCTTGAGCGCCGAAATCACGGACATTGAAAGTGGCGGAGGAGGCCGTGAAGCATGAAAGCAGCGCAGCCCAGCATGCTGGATATAAAAACCGAGTGGTCACGGGGTATGACCATGGCAAAATTGGCCTCTTAAGGCAACTGCAATACCCACGGCTTGGGGCAAAGGGCGACATTCAAGCTCTTAGGGGCAACAAGGGGAAAGCCCCCACCTAGAGCGATATCTGTCCACCGATTGCACTGCCCAAACGCGAGGCGAGATTCCCTTGTCTGTCGGTTGACATCCGACAGGGCAGGAGTACACTGGTGACGGCACGTGAAATTATGAAACACACAATCATCGCAGTCGTGGTACTGGTGGCAGCTTTGTTCAGCATGATGGGCTGCGGCACTAAATCCAAGGTGGACACCGGCAAGCTGGAGTCAGCTTTTAGCTCGGCTGAGGCATCCGTTAAATCGGAGGTGGAAAAAGCCATTCAGGCGATCAAGGCAGAAGATTTGGCCGGTGCGCTTACCCAACTACAAAAAACCTACGCCCGCGCCAAGCTGACCGAGGAGCAGAAGCAGGCGATTAAAGAAATGGTTGAAACCCTGCAAAAACTTATCGCCGAAGGAGCGACCAAGTCTGTGGAGAAAGCCGCCAGTGAAACCACCAAAGCCGTAAAAGATTTGCCGAAAAAATAACCGCTCGAGAGAGACTTGAATTGCTTTGAAGCGCCCGGGTGCTCGCTGGTATGGATTTCCATTTGACGCTGGTGGGCTGATGGATACGATAAACCGCATGTAAGTTGAGGCTCGTCGTGAGCGGGGGAAAGGGAAGGAAATCCCCGCGCACGGCAGGTAGCTTCCGCACGCAACAAACACAACAAACAACCTGACGGGCGGATGACCGCCCGCTTAACTGAAAAATACAAACATGGCCATTATTGATTTCGGCGGCACGCAAGAAAAAGTGGTGACCCGGAAGGAATTTCCGATTGCCAAGGCCCGTAAAGTTCTGAAGGACGAGGTTATTGCCATTATTGGCTACGGAGTGCAGGGGCCGGCGCAAGGGCTGAACCTGCGGGACAACGGCTTCAATGTCATTGTCGGCCAGGCCAAACAGTTCAAAAAAGACTGGGACCGCGCCGTAAAAGATGGATGGGTCCCGGGCAAGACCCTCTTTGACATCGAAGAAGCCGTGCAACGGGGCACAATCATTCAGATGCTGGTTTCTGATGCCGCTCAACGAGCCATCTGGCCCACGGTGAAGAAGCACCTGAAGGACGGCGACGCGCTTTACTTCAGTCACGGATTCAGCATTGCTTACAAAAAACTTACGGGCGTGATTCCGCCGCCCAATGTGGACGTGATCATGGTGGCGCCCAAGGGATCAGGCACGTCCGTGCGTCGCAATTTCCTTTCCGGGGCCGGCATTAATTCGAGCTATGCCGTGGAGCAGGATTACACCGGTCGCGCGGAGGAGCGCTGTCTGGCGGTGGGCATCGGCATTGGCTCGGGTTACCTGTTCCCCACTACTTTCGAGCATGAGGTGTTCAGCGATTTGACCGGTGAGCGCGGCGTGCTCATGGGCGCCCTGGCGGGCATCATGGAAGCGCAATACGACGTGTTGCGCGCGAATGGCCACACGCCGAGCGAGGCCTTCAATGAAACGGTGGAGGAATTGACCCAAAGCCTCATCCGGTTGGTGGATGAGAAGGGCATGGACTGGATGTATGCCAATTGCTCCGCCACCGCGCAACGGGGCGCGCTGGACTGGAAACCCAAATTCAAGAAGGCGGTCATGCCAGTGTTCAAAGAATTGTATAAACGGGTCAAAAGCGGCGAGGAATGCAAGCGAGTGCTGAAGGCTTGCGGCGCGCCAAATTACCAGGAGCAACTCCAGAAGGAGCTTAACGAAATCCGCGACTCCGAGATGTGGCGCGCAGGCGCCGCCGTGCGCGCATTGCGTCCCAAGGAGCCGGCCAAGGCCATTACCAAAGGCACCAAAGGGGTGGCAGGCCGCGCTTCAAATTAAGTCAGCCCCAGTTACCTCGACAAATCCGGGAAGGTTTTGAACTTCCCGGATTTTTATTTTTCGGTGGCCTCCGTGGCAAGGTGCACCGGCTGCTCTTTGTACCAGCCGGCAATAAAGACATAAACCAATGAGGTGATGGCCATCAGCGCGGTGAAAAACAAGTAGTAATCCGTGCCGTCCAGTTTGCTGGAACCGTCAGGATTCTGAATCAGGTGATTGATGGCGGCGGTAAAGGCATTCCCCAGGGAGATCGAAAGCAGATACACCGACATCACCAGTGATTTCAAGGTCACCGGCGCCTGGGTATAGGAAAATTCCAGGCACGTGATGCTTACCATGACCTCTGCCAGACTGATAATCACAAAGGCCAGGAACTGCCAGGAAATATGGGGATGATGGCCTGCCTGAATCTGAGATTCGACCCACGCGGTTAGTACAAAGGAGGGGACGGTGAGGAAAAAGCCCAGGCCGATCTTGCGCAGCGGGGTGAGCTTCCACACCCGGTCAATGAGGGGATACAAGATATAGGAACAGAACGGTATCAGGATCAGGATGAGCAGCGGATTGATGGCCTGGACTTGCGAGGACAAGATTTCCCGTCCAAAAATTTGGCGGTCCATTTTTTCCGCCTGCAACACCCAGGCCGAGCTGGTTTGGTCCCACAAGGCCCAAAACATCGCAACGCACAAATAAATGGGCACCAGCCGCCCGATAATCTTCAAATTGTTCAGGCTGAACAAGTCTTTGACAAATTGCATCCCTGCGGGCGGGACTCGCACAAACTTGTTGCGCCCCATCCAGAAGATTAGGGTGGCCAGAAACATGAAAATACCGGGCACTCCAAACGCCCACGCCGGCCCATGGTGTTTCAGCAGCCAGGGGGTGAGGAGCGTTGAGAAAAAGGAGCCAAAATTGATGGAGAAATAAAACCAGCCAAAAACACGCGGAAGAAGGTGTTGATTGGCTCGCCCAAATTGATCGCCTACATTGGCGGAAACACACGGTTTGATGCCGCCGGAGCCAACCGCAATCAAGGTCAATCCAATGGCCAGTCCGATCCGGGTGTCATCAATGGCGAGGGCCAGATGGCCAAAGCAATAGACAATCGAAAGGTAGAAAATGGTACGATACTTGCCCAGTAATGCGTCCGAGAGGATGGCTCCCAGGATTGGCAGGAAATAAACCGCAGACACAAAAGTGTGAAACCAGGCCCGCGCTTCAGCCTCCGGCATGGGCGCGAGCTGGCCCTGGGCGTTCATCAGATATTGGGTCATGAACACCACCAGGATGGTGCGCATGCCGTAAAAACTGAAACGCTCGGCGGCTTCATTGCCGATGATGTACGGAATGCCAGGCGGGATTCCCGTGGTTTCCACCGGTTTGGAAGGATAACGCGGCACAGACATGGCAAAAGAAATCAACTTAGGGAAGGCGCGGGCGCAAATCCAGCGCGCGAACCAGAAAGGCCCACCGGTCTACCGCTTCTTCAATCATTTTGGAGGTGGGCTTGCCGGCTCCGTGACCTGCGCGGGTTTCAATACGGATTAAAACCGGCGCCGGCCCAGCCTGGCATTCCTGCAGACGAGCGGCAAACTTGAAGCTGTGCGCCGGCACAACCCGGTCATCATGATCGGCGGTGGTGATCAAGGTGGCCGGATAGCGAATGCCTGGCTTGAGTTGGTGCAGCGGAGAATAGGCCAGCAAATACCGAAAATCCTCGGGTAGGTCTGGATTGCCATATTCAGCCGTCCAGGCCCAACCTATGGTGAATTTGTGGAAGCGCAGCATGTCCATCACTCCCACGGCAGGCAGCGCCGCTCCAAAAAGCTCCGGGCGCTGCGTCATGCACGCCCCCACCAGGAGACCGCCGTTGCTGCCACCGCCAATGGCCAGTTTGTCAGGCCGGGTATATCGGTTTTGGACAAGCCACTCGGCCGCGGCAATAAAATCATCAAAAACATTTTGTTTGAGGTTCTTCATGCCGGCCCGATGCCATTCTTCGCCATATTCACCGCCCCCGCGCAAATTGGGAATGGCCAACACGCCTCCCATTTCCATCCATACCAGACTGGCCACCGAGAACGAAGGGGTCAGGCTGATGTTGAAGCCCCCGTAACCGTACAAGTACACCGGCCGCTGCCCATCCCGCCGCAATCCTTTGCGATGAGTAATGAACATGGGGACTCGTGTCCCATCTTTGCTGCGATAAAAGACCTGGCGCGTAAGATAATCATTGGGGTTAAACTTGACCTGAGGCGCGCGCCAGACCGTCGTCTTCATCGTCGAAAAATCCAGCCGGTATATCGTGCCCGGCGTGGTGTAACTGGTGAAGGCAAAGAAGGTCTCGCGGTCCGTGCGCTTGCCGCCAAAGCCCGAAACACTGCCCAGTCCCGGCAGTTTGAGTTCACGATCCAACCGCCCATTCAAATGATGGATGCGCACCGCCGAGTGGGCGTCGCGCAAATAATGGGCCATGAACCGCTCGCCCACCACCGAAACGCCGCGCAGGGTGTCCTTGGTTTGCGGAATAATTTCCCGCCAAGCCGCACGCTGGGGTTGGCGGGTATCTATGGCGATGACCCGGCCACGCGGCGCCTGCCAGTCAGTGCGAAACCAAAACACCGGCCCCTCGTTGCCAATAAATGAATAATCCGCATCAAATTCATTCAACAGCTCCACCACTTGGCCGTCGGAAGCCTGCAAATCCAGGTAAAAAACTCCATTCCTGGTATCCGTGCCGCGGGTTACGGTGAGAATCAAATAGCGGCCGTCTTCTGTCACCGTACTGTAAAAGCCCCAATTGGGCTGGTCTGGCCGATGATAAATGAGGCGATCCTCGGTTTGCGGGGTGCCCAGGCGATGGTAATAAACTTTCGGGAAGCGATTGACCGCCTGATATTGAGCGCCGGGTTTAGGTTCATCATAACGGCTGTAGAAGAAACCTTGGTGGTCATGCGTCCAGGCGGCGCCTGAGAACTTAATCCATTTCAATTCATCAGGCAGGTCTTCGCCGGTTTGCACATTGCGCACTTTCCACGTTTGCCAGTCAGAGCCTGCGCCCGACAAGCCATACGCAAGCCACCGCCCGTCTTCGCTCACAGCGGAGCCAGCAAGGGCCACCGTGCCGTCGGCAGAAAGACGGTTGGGGTCCAGCAACACCCGCGGGGGCGCCTCCAATGTGGCGGCGGTATAAAGCACCGATTGATTTTGCAATCCGTCGTTTTTGCTGAAGAAGTACCTTTCACCCTGCCGGGCCGGCACTCCGTAGCGCTCGTAATTCCAAAGCTCAGTAAGGCGTTGCCGAATGGCAGCCCGTTCCGGAATGGACTCCAGCAAAGCAAAAGTGACGCGATTTTGCGCCTCAATCCACGCCTTGGTTTCCGGGGAATCGGCATCCTCCAGCCATCGGTAGGGATCAGCAATGCGCTGGCCATGGTAATCATCCCAATGATCAAGCTTGCGGGTGGACGGGTAAGAAAGAGGCGTGGAGGTTGCAGCCATGAGGGGCAGGGACATTGAACCGGCAAGGCAGGGCCATGCTGCCAGCAGGAAAAAACGCAAGGCAAGTTGCTTCATAAGCTCGCCGTGTTATCCAAAGTTTATCCATTTCAGGCCAGACAAAAACACAAGATACCCCACAGATATTACAAGCTTGGGAGAAAAACACCCCTTGCTTCGAGCTTCAAAAAGGCTCCCTGGGCGATGGGGCCGACCATCCGACCATCCTGGAGGACACCAGGAAGGGAGGCGGTAGGAATCCAGCCGTGAACTGCTTCCAGAGGGCAATCTCCTTGCTGGTAGGGTTCAGGGTTTTCTTTGCTCCAATTCAAAGGGCGCAAATAAACCATAACCCACCGTAAAGTATTGATTGCCCGGAGGCGGACCCTGCGCAGGACCGCGCTGGAACATGCCAGGCCAGGCACTGCCCAGACCGGAGCCAGCGTGATGGGGCCCCAAGGTGTTTTTCAGCGTGCCCACCACCGTCACCTCAATGACGTTGCGCCCTGCCTTGAGCTGGCGGGTGACCTCACACTCATAAGGGGGTGTGTAAATGTGGCCGGCAAATTTTCCGTTGACCTTCACGCGAGCCACGCTGCCCAACCAATCGGGCAGGCGTACCAGGTAACGCCCAGATGTTTGGGAAAGCTCAAAGGTCTGGCGATAGGCCACCCCGCCCGCATAAAAGGGATGCCCCTGTTCATTCCAGCCGGGCTTTGCCCCTTGCAAACTTGAACCGTCCACCAGATAGCGGGCCAACCGTTGGTGGGCAGGTAATTCACTGCTTTGGGCGGCGACACGGACGCTTTTAACCGCTTGACCCGCTTTATCTATAAACCGCACCTCCGCCAATCCCACGAAGCCGTGGTCTGGCACATCATCCCCGCAGGGGTAGGAAACTCCGTGATGATTGGAGAGTATTTCAATTTTAAGATATCGAACGGGCTGGTTGGGCAGTTGGATTTTTTGCGGGCGTGCTGCGCCTTGCGCCTGCGCCAGGGTGTGCCGGCCCCAATCCAGCGGCGTATCTTGAGCGGAGGTTAAACCAGCGCTCAGCCGTATTTCGCGGGCGCCACGGCCGGTTAAATCCCGGACGTGTCCTTCGCAATAATTCCAGATTTTGATTTCAGCCAGCGATTTGGCCTCGCCCAAATCAAACACCACCCAAGGCTGCCGGTCATTGACGTTGGGTGAAAATTTAACGCCGCCGCTGAGCCACATCGTGGTGTCGGGGTTGATGCCATGCACCGGTTCGGCACCGGCTGGCTTGATGACAATGGGCTCGTCTGGAGCGATGATAAAACCGCGGCTGGCCGGCCGTAACGTGAAGGCCCCCAGCACATAGGCCGGTTCAATTTCATGTTCGATGCGGAACGGGCGCGCCGTGCAGGTCACCACATTTTCCCCCAATTGAGCGACGCGGCGCAGGTCCAAAACGCCAAAGGATTTGTCCATCCACCAGCGTCCTTTTTGCGGCGTCAGGGGCCGTCCATTGCACGTGATGGTGTAGAGGTCCGGCCGTTCCAGTACAAAATTCAATTCCGCGGGCACAGCGCCAGTAATGAAGAAACGGTAGGTTACGCTAAAACCGCTTTCAGGAGGAAAAGTTTTTCGTATCAGTTCATCCTTGAATTGCACCGCACTGTCCCAAGGATTGCGAGGCATGCCATTTTTTTGATAGGCGAACTGGTTGGCCGCGTAATAATAGACATTGGAGCGCGTTTCCCCGCCGGCCGATATGTCCACATAATCCAGCGTCAGCACGTTCAGCTCCAGACGCTGAACATCAACTGGTCCGGCCGCGGCGACACGTGCCGGAGTTGCCGCACCAGGAGCGGGAGATGGCAAAGGTTGCGGACTCAAGTAAAGCAGGAGGCTGCCCACTGGCGGAAGTGAATAGCGGATGCGAATTCCTTGGGCTTCACGTTCGCAGGGGTAAGATTCAACCGCGCCAGTGAACAAGTTCCACGCCTCCACCCCTTGGGCTGTGTCGCTTTGGATGACCCCACTGCTGCCAGACTCGGCACTGGTGTTGACCAACAGCAGCAGCTCACCATCGGCAAGCTGCCGCCGGTGATGGAAGAGGATTCCTGCATCATTGGGGGCGCGATGGATGATAAATCCTTTCTGCGCCATAAAATCGCGCAACAACCCCGGCACCTCTTCCGCGGTTACCTTTTTCACTCCCGGTCCCCGCAACGCTTGCACGCCGCCTCCTGAGACCTGCCCATCCACACGTGAGGGAGGTTCGCCGAGTTGATAGAGCACACCTCCTTGGGAGGTGTATTGTCCAAGCAACTGAACCGTGGCACGGTTCAAGTTTTCCGTGAATCGCGGCAACACCACGCGGTCATAACGAGCCTGCCCCACAACGAGCTGCCCGTTTTCCGCCCTGCCATGGTTGCGTAATACATCTTCGCATCCCAGGTCATATTCCACCTGGGCGCGCTCCAACGCCATTAACAAATTGAAAAAGCTGCTGCCCAGTTCGCTTAGTTGCGGCGTGCCCTGCCACATCCAGGCGGTGGTGGTCGGTTCGAGCACCAAAATGCGATTAATCTGACGCCCTTGGGACAGGGCGCAAGATAGCCGGGTCATGTAGGTGGCGTGCACATGGTAATCTGACCACCAAGGCTCATGATAACTGAAAGACTGTGGGTGGTCGCGTTTGCGAGCGCCTCGGATGGTGATATAGGACAAGTGTTCATCCATGGTGTTGACCCCGAGCACTTGCAGCCAGTCGGCAATGCGCTTCATGTCCTCAAACCTCAGTTCCCAGCCGGCGGCACCGTAAAGCTCCACCAGCGTGCGGGCACGTCCCAGTTGGTTGGCCAGGCTGGAGATTTCGCGGCAGGAGCGGACGTTGCCAAATTGCGCGTGGGTGTTTTCGGCATATTGATTCATCAGGATGTCAATGCCGGGGCGCTGCTGCCAGGCCGCCATGGCCATGTTGTCGGGCACCATGCGCGCATTGGGCCATTCATGTTCCCAATAATGGCCAGTGAATTCCAAACCATGCTTCTCACAATACTCATAATAAGGTTTGGCCCAGCGCTCGATGAACAGGTCCAGCAATGTCTGGTAATAATTGTGGCGCACTCGCTGCCAATCTCCCACCGGCGAGTGCAAAGAAGCAAGGTTGGCCAGCAGGCTGTAGCCCCACCGCTGCTGGAATTGCTTGGGCAAATCTTCCGTCCAAGGCAGCCCCCCGGCGGGGGTCAGTTCAGGTTCATCGGTGAAGCTTCCGGGAATGCGCTTGCCAAACTCATGGCCCAATTCACGGCGATAAGCCTCCAGGGTGACTTCGAGGAACTTTTCGGTGACGCCGGGGTACAGCAAATCCACGTAACAACGGTCGCCGTGCCACGGTGAGTTCCTGGCGCGCTGCATGGTGGCCACCAGATATTTTCCCGGCGGCAGCGGCTCGCCACGCAAGGCGCGGCTGCTGACATCCGTAGCCTTGTCACCCTCCATCAGGAAAATGGCAAGTGTGTTATCACCCCAGCGGGGTGGCGTATTCTCCTCCTTGAACGCAAGACCTCGGCCCCGGGATTCCGGCATCAGCTCGGGTACCCAGCCGCCGGCAAAGCCACTGGGATAGGAGTTTTCGTCATAAATCCAGACATTCATGTCCAATCGTCTGGCTTCCTGCAGGGCGATTTTCCACAAGCGAAACCATGCTGGGGACAGATAAGGGGTCATCAAGCCCGGCCGGGGATGCACAAACACCTGGCGCACATTCTGGCCTGCCAGGTCCCGCATCGTTTCGCGAATCTGCGCCTCTGTTAGATTATCATTCCAAACCCACAGCGGAGCGCTGGCATATTCGCGCGGAGGTTGGCCAAACAATTTCTTCACGGAAGCCGAAGAAGGCAGGGCAGGGGAGGTCGTGGCACCGTGAAGCATCTGGCCAGGGAGTATCGCCAAAAGGAGCAGCCACAATTGAGAGGGTATTTTCATGGGCTGCATCCTAGACGAAAACCGCGGAAAATCTCGATAAAAATCTTGTGATAAAACGTTTGCCAATTCCAGCCATTAGATTATTTTTACTATTGTACCCCAAAATGAAAAAAGCCAATTCCTTTCACTGGCCTGCGTTGGGATGGGGCGTAATTTTCTTAGGCCTGATTATTCTAGCCATTGCCTGTGGCGAGCAGTGGCGAAAAACCGACCGTGTAACGGTTTTGCAGGAAAAGTTCAGCCCTGGCGGACGTTATGTGGCTACGGCTTTTGAGTGCGCAGGGGGCGGTGCCGCTGGCTATTTCTACTCCAACGTTAATGTGCGACGCCAAGAAGAGCCTTTCAACCAAAGACACTTCATTCTAGGTGACAAACTGTGGAGCGGTTACGGTAATTTCGATTTGCAGTGGCTGGGCAGCAACCATTTGCAAGTGACCTACCAAGGCCCCAAAGACCCGAAGTGGCTTAAGCAGAATGGCAGTCGCAAAGAACAATGCTGTGGGGTCAAAATTACTTACGTTCATCGCTGAGTCATCAAAGGTTGCCTTGCCAGCCCCTCTCATAAAGCAGTCCAGCTTGCAACCGCACTGAGGGGTATTTGTGTGCCTTGTTACAGGGGTATTCAACTGCCTTATTTTCTCGCCCAATTTCGCAAAAGAATCTAAATCTCCTGGGCATGTATAGAAAGTTTGCCTGGAGCATATTGGTTTTAGCTTTTGGGGTAAGCGTGTGCGGGCTTCACAGCGCCTCCACCTTGCCTTCCTTTGATTTGACCCGCCCGGAAGAAGCCCGGCAATGGCATGGCCCCCACCACCTCAGCCACTTCGAGCCAGTTGCTGAAGGATTGCGGATGGTGATTGCTGGCCATGATCCTTATATCCACAGTCCAGCTCGCGATTTTCCTGCTAACCAGTTGCTTTGGGTGAAAATCCGTCTCAAATCATCGTCGGGTGGGATGGCCCAATTATTCTTTTTCGATCGTCATGCCACGGAAGATCAGTCGCGGCGGTTTATTGTGCCCCAAGATCAATGGGCAGAAATTCGGCTGCCGTTGCCCGCATTAGGGCCACAATACCGTTTTAGACTGGACCCGCCCGGTAATTCCGGCGAAGCTGTCCTGGCATTTATTCAATTTGAACCACGGGCGGAGTTTACCCCACCGCCAGTCCCATGGCAGCCGCCTGCCCCCGGCCGTCGGCGAGTGGTGAAGTCCGGCCTGGTGGAGTGCTGGGATGCCCCGGATTCTCGATGGGGCGTTGAAATGCGCGTGAATGGCCACGCCATGGCTTATGCGCATCCGCGTCTTCAGATTTCTTATGCGCATGAAATGAAGCAACATTGGATGGATATTCCACTTCCTGTGGTGCGGATGACACCTTCAATTTATCAGTTGGAGGCCGTCTGGAAAGATGTCCGGGGTGCTGAATGGCGGTATGCACAGGAGTTTCGCGCTGGCTCGGCCAATGTCGTGGAGGTCAGAACTGTGTTGGAAACCTCCCAAGATACCGAGGTTTTATATGTGCCAATGTTTTTGCTTGCCGCCGGGGAAGGGACCTTCGGCACCAATAAAAACCAGGCGCTTTTTGCCGGGCTGGAATATCTGGAAAACGAGCCTAGCAGCTCGGAGGCGGATATCATTGGTCCTGAGTCTCGCCGACAGGTTCCAGCCAACCATAAGATAACCTTTCCGCTCATGGTGGTGCAGGAACGTGGACATTATGTCGCCCTGGCTTATGACAACCATCTTGGCTTTAGTGCCGTGTTCGATTCGCCCGACCGGCTCTATGGCAGCAGGGGCCACGTCATGGGGGTGATTTGGCCTGAATCGGACGGTGCTAACCGTCCAGAGGGCAGTTTGGTGCCTCATTTTCCTCGGCTTTTACGAGGCGGGGAAAAGGTTGAATGCCGGCTGCGTTTGATGGGGGGGGAGGGCAGCACGGTCATTCCCGCCGTCCAACAATACGTGGCTTTGCATGGCCTGCCGGCTTACGCCAAAAATTACATGGATTTGCCGGCCTACGAAGAACTGGCGGCCCGGGGCTGGTTACGCTCGAAAGTCCGCGAGGGCAACCGCTACCGTCACGCCGTCTGGCCCGGGTTCAATGCGCAACCTGCGGCTGATGCGGCGCTTTACATGACTTGGCTGGCCCGGCGTGAATCTCCGTTTGCCCAGGAACTGCGTCAGGCAGCCGCTGAGGCCCTTGCCTTGGTGCCCTCACGGAATTATTTCCATTCCGCCATAAGCCATGTGCGCGGTCCGGCCGTGCCCCTGGTATTTGGTCAGGTGAGCGACAATATCAACACCGCGCGCGAATACGCCGCCAGTCAACTTAAGCGCCTGGGAGATGATTATCTTGTGTTTTACCGTCCGACACCTGGCGGGCCGGATTACGCACGCACTTACTGGACGAATCACGCCAATGGTCTGACTTTTCAACCGCTGGCCGAAGCCCTGCAAGCCGCCGCCTTTTGTGGCGATCGCGAGTTGACGGCACGCGCCTTGACTGCCTTGCGCGCGCAGAAGCGCTATAATCACGGCGTGCCCCGCGGGGCGCAGACATGGGAAATTCCTTTGCACACACCGGATATTTTAGCCTCAGCCCATCTGGTTAAGGCATATGTGCTTGGCTACGAATTAAGCGGGGACTCCGCCTTTTTGGAACAGGCGCGGTATTGGGCATGGACGGGCATTCCGTTTGTTTATCTGGTCAATCCAACGCAAGGCAAAGTGGGTTTGTACAGCACCATTGCCGTGCTGGGAGCCACCACCTGGAAAGCCCCCGTCTGGTTTGGGCAACCCGTTCAATGGTGTGGTTTGGTGTACGCTGATTCTCTGTATCGGCTGGCCGAGGCCGATCCTCGGGGCATCTGGCGTACGGTGGCTGACGGCATTACCGTGGCCGGTCTCCAACATACCTGGAAGGCTGAGGACACCAACCGCGTGGGATTGCTGCCCGACTATTTCCTTCTTCGCGAGCAACAAGCTGACGGCCCCGCGATCAACCCCGGCACGGTGGGGGCCAACGCCGTCAACTATTTCACACAAGTTCCATTATGGGATTTTAAGCGTTTCCGCCGCGCGGGTTTCAACGTGCATGCTCCCGGCCACATTCGCATCCAGCAGGAAAACGCGCAGTCCGCCCGTTTCCAAGTCATGGGCTGGCCCTCCCAGCCTTATTTTGTGCTGCTGAGCGGCCTGTCTGCCACGCCCCGATTGAAACTCAACGGCCGGGATTTGCCGTTGCAGCCGCCGCACGAGGTGGGCCATGCGCAAGGATGGATGGCATTGCAGGTCCAGGGTCCCGCTATCCTCGAAGTGCAATTCCCGTGACTCTATGCTCAATCCTGACGTGATTACCCGCGTAGGGGCCAAGTTATCTCAAGCCACCGGCATCTGGGAGTTAATGGAAGACTTGGGGCACGCGCTAACCGTGGATCCAGACATGCGCATGTTGGGCGGCGGGAATCCGGCCATGGTGCCCGAATTTACTCAAGCTGCCCGGCAGCGGCTCAAACAAATGCTTGAAGAACCGGAAACGGTGGCCGCCATGCTGGGTAATTACGATCCCCCTCGTGGACATCCCCGATTCATTGAGGCTTTTGCCGCCCTGCTGCGCCGTACTTATGGTTGGCCGGTGCAGCCGGAGCATGTGGCCATCACCCCGGGCAGCCAATGTGCCACCTTTTTCCTTATCAATCTTTTTGCCGGACAGGACAGGGCGGGAAAACAAAGAAAAATCCTGCTTCCCCTTTGTCCTGAGTATCTTGGGTATGCGGACCAGGGGTTGGAGCCGGATATTTTTGTTGCCTGCCGCCCCAAGCTGGAATGGATAGAGGGTCCCAATCGTCATCTCTTCAAATATCACATAGACTTAGCCGTGGTGGAGGAGCGCCTGCGCCAGGGCGACATTGCCGCCATGCTGATTTCTCGGCCCACCAATCCCTCCGGAAACGTCCTGGCTGATGACGAAATCCGGGCGTTATCCGGCTTGGCCTCCCAATTTGGCATCCCCATCATACTGGACCAGGCCTACGGTGTGCCATTCCCCGCCATTGTTTATACTTCCATCCAACCCGTATATGCCCCGCATTTCATCCTCCTTTTCAGCCTTTCCAAGATTGGCCTGCCAGGCACGCGCACGGGAATCGTGGTAGGCCCCGCCGAGGTGACCGCAGCCGTGGCTTCCTTGACGGCCGTGGCCGGGCTGGCCAATCCTACGTTGGGACAGCAAATGGTCCTTCCTTGGATTGAAGATGGCAGCATTTTGGAGATTGGGCCTCGCTGGTTGCAGCCGTTCTACAATGCCCGGCGATTGAAAGCCCGCGAATGGTTGCACGCCGCTTTTGAGCGTGCACGGGTCCCTTGGGCGATGCACGCGGATGAAGGCGCTTTTTTTCATTGGCTTTGGCTGCCTGAATTAAAAATTTCGAGCCGTGAGTTCTGCCAGCGCCTCAAGGAGCGCAAGGTTTTAACGGTGCCGGGTGAATATTTTTTCTATGGCCTCGAAGAGAATTGGACGCATCGCCATCAATGTTTGCGCATTAATTACTCGGGCCATGAAAATGTGGTGCGGGAGGCCGTTGAAATCATCGCCGACGAAGCAGCCCAAAATCAGCGGTAATCTTGTTGGCGCTGGCCGGGTGGGGCCAGGGGCGGCGCCAAGGGCACTCGCGGCTCGCCGCCGCCGCCGATGCGGTCCGGGCCATTGTTGTCCACGACGTGCAAATTCGTAAACAGACGGTCCATATCCCGTGACCATGGGTTATTCCGATGGGCGGGGTTTATCTCGAATCCCCAAGCTTTTTTGAATTCATCCTTGACCCGCCCGGCTGGCCCCCATTCCGTGACCAAAGCGTAAACATCCCAGGCCGTATCGTCCACGATGTAAGCGCCATAGTCCCGCAGTGCCTGGGCCAGTCGCCGTGCCGGTTCTGTTTCCAGTCCCAGAGCCTCATCCGTCAAGTGCGGAGGCAGCGCAAGCAAAGCCCCCATGCGGCAGGCCTTGGGCGGTGTGCCTTTGGTGCCATAATTATTGGCGGCATAGCCATCCGCTTTTCGGGCCGGCCAGCGAAAACCGCGTGTCTCCTCGTCGTAATACAAGTTACGGGCCGCATAGAGGTTGACTTTGAGTGCGTGGCGTATCGGACCGGCCCCCGGCACCAGCTCGCCCACGCGCAAGGTGCCGCCAATGCACGAAAGCCCTGAACCGCCATGTGCCCCGTAGTAGCCCATGCCGTAAAGGTCCTCATCTCCAAAAACGTACCGGCTTGTGCCATATTTCACCTCACACCGGGCAAATGGCTGGGTTTGTTTGAGCGTGCGCCCGTCCGGCATCAATACCGCCAAGCCAGAGTTTGGCGTAGCGCCGTCCCAAGTGTCTGGACTAACGATAAAGGTATCCGGGATGGGTGCTTTGAATAACAATTCGCCGTCAATGGTGCAGCGGCTCCGCTGCCGATTCCAGCCGGCATTGTTGCGATATATTTCCAACAAAGGCGCCTGAGGAGTTAGCACAATCAAATCCTCATCAATGGTCATGCCGGCGGCGGTGGCTTTTTGAATATTGGCAGGCACATAAACGGCTTCCCGGCCGATGGGCATATTCCAAATGCTTCGCTCATGAAATGGCTGTTTCAGCGGGTCCCGATACTTGGTTGCGTCCACCGCGCGCACCGTTTCTTTCCGTATTCCATTGGCCCCTTGTCCCTGCGTCTGCGGGGGAGATTTCGCAAACGTGGCGGCAAACGCCTGGGGCGAATAAAACCCCGCCATGCATGTTGCAATCAGGATTATCTTGCAGAAGCGCTGCAATAGCATTCCCGATACCCAGTTTTCGTTTCTGAAAATCACGTGGCCCAAGATATAAAGTGCCACCGAATCATCAACCATTAGATTTATATTCTCCCGGCATTTGCTTAGGTCGGCAACCAGCCCGGGCGGTGCCCAAACGCTCTTATCACCGCCAGGTGGGTGGTCAGTAATCTTCAGGCGGTCTTAATTCTTGAATCAAGTGAAGATTGATAACTTGCCCAGCGTCTATTGGAAAAGTACGCTTAATGGTATGAAAGCCAGATGGCTTGCCGTTGCGGCAGCGTGTGGGGTGGTTTGTGCCCAAGGGTTGTGGTCTGCTCCAGCGGCCACGCCGGCCGCTGCCGGCAAGCCAGCGGCCAATCTTTTGACCAAGGCTCAGGCAGGCCCCATGCGGGTAGTGGAAGAAATAATCTACGTTACCCGTGCCCGCTATGACGATTCCCATTGGTATGCCAACATCGGTTATTATTGCGACGATGAAAACAAGAAGGCCTACGCCGGCAACGGCGCGCCCGATATTGGCAAGCTTTGCAAATGGAATCTTCGCACAGGTCAGGTAACGGTGTTGTTAGATGCCCAGGGGGGTTCGGTGCGCGACCCGCAAGTGCATTATGACGGCAAAAAAATCCTGTTTTCTTATCGGCCCAGCGGCACGGATTATTATCACCTTTACGAGATTAACACCGACGGCAGCGGACTGCGGCAAATTACGCATGGCCCCTACGATGATTATGAGGCCACGTATTTGCCGGACGGAGATATTCTGTTTGTTTCCACGCGGGGCAAACGCTGGGTCAATTGTTGGATGACCCAGGTGGGCATCATGTTCCGCTGCGATGCCAATGGTCAGCGCATCACCCAGGTCAGCGCCAATACCGAGCATGACAACACCCCCTGGGTTATGCCCGATGGACGCATTTTATATACCCGCTGGGAATACGTGGACCGCAGCCAGGTGGAGTACCACCACCTCTGGGTCATGAATCCCGATGGCACCGGCGCCATGGTGTATTACGGCAACATGCACTCGTGGATCGTCATGATTGACGCCAAGCCCGTGCCCGGTTCAGACAAGGTGGTGGCCTGTTTCTCGCCCGGTCATGGGGTGAATGAGCACGCCGGCATCGCTACACTGGTTTCGCCGCAACTTGGCCCAGACAGCAAGGCAGCAGCGGTGCCGCTGCACAAAGGGAAACATATTCGTGACCCATTCCCCTTTGCCGAAAACTGTGTCATCGCCGCGCAGGACAACAAGATTGTGCTCCTTGATGGCTCAGGGGCCGTCGAAACCATTTTCACGCATTCGGCCAATGAACCCTTGCACGAGCCCAGGCCGATTCTGGCCAGGCCGCGGGAACCGGTGATTCCCCATCGCACGGTGCCTGCCTCCCACACCGGCCGCATGATCCTGGCTGATGTTTATCAAAGCCGAAACCTCACCGGCGTGAAGCGCGGCGAAATCAAAAAGCTTTTGCTGTTGGAATCCCTTCCCAAGCCCGTCAATTTCAGCGGCGGACCGGACCTTACCTCATTTCTGGGCACCTTTACGCTGGAGCGTGTGCTTGGCACCGTGCCGGTGGAGCCGGACGGCTCGGCGTATTTTGAGATGCCCGCCAACCGCCAGATATTCTTTGTGGCGCTGGATGAACACGACCTTTCGGTGAAACGTATGCAAAGTTTCACCAGCTTGATGCCAGGAGAAACCATGAGCTGCGCTGGTTGTCATGAACCTCGCGCTCAAACGCCGCGCGAATCTCGGCCCGGGCCGGCCCTGCAAGCCTTACGCCGGGCGCCAAGCACCATTGAGCCATTTGCCGGGTACCCGGACGTGATTGATCTGCACCGGGACGTGCAGCCCGTGCTTGACCGTGCCTGCGTGCCTTGCCACAACCCCCAAAAACCAGAAGGCAAGATCATTTTAACGGGTGATCTGGGACCCCACTTCTCGCACAGTTATTTCACCATAATCATGCACAAACTGGTGGCTGATGGACGCAACGGCCTGGG
This sequence comes from Fontisphaera persica, assembly GCF_024832785.1. Classification (GTDB taxonomy): domain Bacteria; phylum Verrucomicrobiota; class Verrucomicrobiia; order Limisphaerales; family Fontisphaeraceae; genus Fontisphaera; species Fontisphaera persica. The sequence continues at coordinate 1,361,222 of NZ_CP116615.1, read as the reverse complement.
AAATCAGCCCCCCCGCTCCTTGGGCAGCTCCGCCAGCCGCCTGCTTAAACTGGGCGATGGTTCGCATTACGGGGCGCGCTATACCGAACGCGAGTGGCGCATGCTCTGGCTGTGGATTGAAAGTGCCGCGCCTTATGCCGGCTCTTATGCAGCCTTGCGCAATGAAAAACAGCAGCAACTGGCCGGTCGTGCGGCAGGAGTGGCCTTGAGCGCACTCGCTCCCATTCAGCATTCCCGCTGCGGAGGTTGCCATAACGGTCAGCCCAATGGCTTGCCCATTAATCCCACCCATTACGACATAGATAAGCGCCGGGCACAGGCCCATCGGCCCACAGCACAATATGAACGCCTGCTCACGGACCGGGACCCCTATGCCCGCTATGGGCCAGATATTCTCTTGAACCTTTCGCGCCCCGAGCTTTCCAAGGTGCTGTTGGCTCCATTATCCAAATCGGCGGGCGGATGGGGCTGGTGTGGGGATGTTTTCCAAAGCACCCAGGATCCGGATTATCGCAAACTGCTGTTAGCCATCCGGGACGCCAAAAACATTTTGGAAGCCGAGCCGCGTTACGGCACTCCCGGCTTCCAGCCCAACCGTCAATTCATTCGGGAAATGAAACGCTTTGGCATGCTTCCCGAGAATTACAGCCCGGGGCAACCAGTGAATTTCTTCGCCTTGGAGCAGCAGTACTGGCGCTCGCTTTGGCATTATACCCCAACCCCATAGGTTAGGGCCGGGGATTCTCGTCCAAGTGCGTCTGTAGAGTGCAAATGTCTGGCCCGTCTTTTCTTCGCCGCCCATGCTGGCGTTGACATGGGCCTTAGCTCCTTTAAGCTGTCGCCCACCAACGATTAGAAATTGAACTATGAGCGCTAAGCCCAACGTTTTTATCGCCCAGTCCGGCGGCCCTTCGGCCGTCATCAACAATTCCCTGCGTGGAGTTATTGATTTTTGCCACGAACATCCTGAAACCTTCGGCCGTGTCTATGGTGGCTGGCACGGCATCGAAGGCGCATTAAAAGAGGAACTTTTAGACCTTAGCGCCCAGGACCCCAAAGAAATTGCGCTCTTGGAGACCACCCCAGCCGCAGGCGCCATCGGCACCTGCCGCTACAAACTTAAGGAAAAGCAACGGGAAGATTTCGAGCGCGTGATTGAGGTCTTCAAGGCGCACCGCATCGGTTACTTCTTCTACATCGGCGGGAATGACTCGATGGATACCGCCAATAAAATTAGCAAACTTGCCGCTGAACGCGGCTTGGACTTGATCGCCACAGGCGTGCCCAAAACCATAGACAACGATGTAGGCGATGCCGAATTCAAGTTGGTGGACCACACCCCGGGTTACGGTTCCACCGCCAGGTATTGGGCCTGCAACATCCTGGCCGCCAATGAAGAAAACGCAGGCTCCTGCCCGGCCGACCCCGTGCTTGTGCTACAGGCCATGGGCCGCAAAATTGGCTTCATCCCGGCGGCCGCGCGCCTTGCAGACCCCCAGCGGGAACTTCCCCTGCAGATTTACATGACGGAGGCCGGCTTGACCTTGGAGCAACTGGCCGACAACGTAAACGATCAGCTCAAGAAAACGGGCCGCTGCATCGTCGTGGTCAGCGAAGGTTTGGATGTGGGAGACATTGGCGCACAAAAAGATGCCTTTGGCCACACCCACTTCGGCGCCAGCGACCAAACTGTCCAGCAAGTTGTTGTCTCCTACTTGAATCACAAGGGGCTGGCCGCCACGGGCAAGGCCCGCGGGCAGGTGCCGGGCACCGACCAACGCCATTCCATTGTCCTGGCCTCCACGGTGGACCTCAAAGAGGCATACGAATCCGGCCGCAAAGCCGCTGAAATCGCCATGCGCGACGGCAACGGTTACATGGCCACCATCCTGCGGGAGCCGGGGCCGGTTTACAAAGTCCGATACGACAAAGTGCCCTTGGAACTGATGGCCAACAGCGAACGGTTCTTTCCGAAAAATTGGATTGCTGCCAATAAAATTGATGTCACCGACGACTTCCTTGCTTATGCCCGTCCTTTGATTGGCGAGGAATGGGTTAGAGTTCCCTTGGAAAATGGCTTGCCGCGTTTTGCCCGCCTCAAACCATTGTTTGTGGAAAAGAAGTGCCCCGCCTTCATCCCTGAGGCCTACCGTAAAAAGGCCTAAACCTTCTTCCGAGTCGGACGGAAAGTTAGATTCCACTGGCTGGACATTCGGAGGCGGTGCATGATATGGCATCAAGTGATGCACCGCGGCGTATCGTCAAAGCCACATGGTCTGCTTCGGGCGAGCCTAAAGCCTTGGTTGGGGATAGCGCTGCTTTTCCTGTTGGGATTTGCTGGCGCTACTTGGGCGCATGTGCCGCGGGAGGAGACGGGGTCGGCCTCGAGGGGTTTGCAAACGGGGTTGGCGCACGTTGTTGGTCACGGGGAGCACACGTCCCGTTGTAGCGGGATGTCCCTTCGGCGTCCCGCCGAGGGGAACAGTTCACTCAAAGCCTGGGATGGGGCCACTGGTCCGGTGGCGTTAGTGAATCCGTTCCGGTTTTCGACGAAACATTGCGATGACGAGACGGGCCTCTATTACTACGGCCACCGTTACTACCATCCCCACACTGGCAGGTGGCTCAGCCGCGACCCAATTGGAGAAGGAGGTGGACTGAACTTGTATGGGCTGGTGAACAACCAACCGGTCCACTTCGTGGACCCGCACGGGCTTTGGGGCATCAAGATTGGCCGTGTGCACCTTGGTTGGGGCGAGCCCACGTATGTGTTCGACCGGGAGGTATGGCAGGAAATCAAGGAGCGGTGGCACACCGGCTTGGATGCGATAGGGGTCATTGAGCCGACCCCGTTGGCCGACGGTTTGAACGCCCTTCTTTATGCCATGGAAGGGGGATGGGGCAATGCGGGAATCAGCGCGGTGGGCATGGTGCCTTTCCTGGGTGACGGGGCCAAGCTGTGCAAGTATGTTGGCAACTATGGCGCCAAACTTAGCGAAACCGCAGAAAGAGCACTGAAGCTTCCGGCGACGGACGCATCCCTCATCGGCACAACCAAACTCGGATACACTACACCGCAGGGTAAGGTCTTCCTGCGACCCGGATTGACTCACGCTGAACAAGCCTATGTATTACGGCACGAAGGCATTCAGGTATTTTTTACCCCGAAGGGGGGTGGAGCACTTGCAACATTCCGGCAGAACTTGGGTCAATTCGCCTACGACAACTCCCAACTTCTTCGCTTCGCCGAAGAGGCCATCGCAGAAACGCGTGCGAGCGGAAGTCTCCTGCAAGGTCTAAGGCATCCGCTGGTCAATCCTTACGGGATCACTCCCGGAGGACTACTTCTGGAAAGTGGATTGGTCGGAGGCGGGCTGTTTGTCGCTGGTTACCTTGGATACGAATGGGGCGGAGGCAACTGAGATGATTACGAAGAAACAAGCGCTCGAAATTGCCCGCCAAGAGTGTGCCCGAAGAGGGTGGTCTTGGGACGAGCCTGTCTCGGTCAAATGGGGCTTCTTTTGCTATACGGTTTGGGGCGGCGGGCGAAAAGGCGGAAATCTTTGCATCAGGATAAGTAAGAAAACCGGAGAAGTTGTCAGTGCCGGCGTGACCCCCCTATGATGATAAAAAACCAGCTACAACGGACTTGGCTGCTTTCGCTTACCATTTGACTTGCCGCCACGTGGGCTTGCCCCGGTTTGATGGACACCGCGACTCGTCTTGGGTTCGCCTGGTCACGAGGGGAGTGGTGAAAGGCAGGGCGTGCAGGCTGAGTGGCTACTGGTTAAGGTAGAGGGGCTTAGAATGCGTAAAAAGTTTCCGCCTGACGAAATCCTAGCAAGGTAAAAGTGCCAATCTCAAAGGTTTCAATAAAAGGCTGGAGGCGTTCCCGCGCCGGGGTGCTGAGCAAAGTGGACTGACCCTGGGCTCCTGCCAGTTTTTCCATGCGGAAGAGCCGGTTGACTTCCTGGCCCATGAGGGTTTCGTCGCCTGTCACAGCGGAAATGCCAAAGGCCACCTGGCCGTGATGGACAACAAACCGGAAGGGCGGTTCCGCCTTGGCTTGCAACTCTAGAAGCTCTTTGATGCATTGGGCGACGGAGGCGGTCGTTTGTTCGTCTTCTTTCCAGAAGGCCAGGAAACCATCTCCCAGGTATTGATTGAGCACGCCATGATGGCGGCGCACAATGTTACGTCCCTCTTCCATCCAACGCTCCATGACCTGGGCCTGCTGGGCGGGGGGCAGGTTCTGCATGATCATAGTGGCGTCGAGCACTTCGGCCAGCAACAGCCAGCCTTCATCGAGGCGTACCGCGTGGAAAGGCGCATTGGCGGGTGGCTGAGCAGCCTCTGCAGTCCCGGTGGGTTGGTGAAAAATTAATTCGTATTCCCCAACGCCAATGCGATCCCCATCCCGCAACAGCATGGGTTGCGCGATGCGCTGACCATTGAGAAAAGTGCCATTGCTGCTGGCCAGGTCCACCAGCCAATGCTCGTTTTTGCTCTGCACATGCACCAAAGCATGGCGGCGGGAAACTTTGGCCCCCTCCAACACCACCTGGTTGGTCAATGAGCGGCCAATGCCACAAGAGCCCAGCACGGACCAGCGTCGTCCGTCCTGCGCCTCAATCCACACGGATTCCTTGCCGCCCGCGGGAGGGGTAGCCGTCATAATTTTCTCCGCATGCCAAAGTGCATTGACCGGGATGGTGATAATTGACGGAGTGACTAACTATCATGCCGTGGTTAAAACCACAAGCCCCAACTCGGCCCAAGCCAAATCAGTTGGCAGGGCATCCCTTGCGTGCGGTGGCATCCGGCCATAACAGCTCTCAAGGCAACCGCAGGAAAGGGGATGAAATGCCTCCCACGTGAACCTAAATAAACTTGCCGGGATTCAAGATGCCGTGGGGGTCTAAAGCTGCTTTGACGTCCTGGTGGAAGCGCCGGACGGCAGGCGTGACGGCTTGGGGGAACCATGGTTTTTTGGCGAGTCCCACCCCATGTTCACCTGTGATGACGCCCCCCCAAGCGAGAATTTGGGTGAACAATTGATCCAGCACTTTGCGGCTGCGGGCTTCTGCGTCCGGCTGGTTGAAATCCACCATAATGTTGACGTGGATGTTGCCATCACCCGCATGGCCAAAACAGGCGACGGGGAAGCCTGACTCCTTTTGCAAACGGGCGGTAAAGCGAAACAAATCCTCCAGACGGCCCCGTGGCACCACAATGTCCTCATTGAGTTTGGTCAGCCCTGTGTCACGCAGGGCATAGCTGAACTCACGGCGGAGCTGCCATAGTTGTTCGCAGGCTTCGGCCCCCAAGGCATGTTGAATAAACAGATGCGGCAGAGAGCCAAGCAACCGCCGCAAATCTCGGAGGTCTGCTTTCACGGCGTTTTGGCGTCCGTCCAATTCCACAAATATCAAGGCGCCGCATCCGCTCAATCGGCGGCTGCCCGTACGGCGGCGGGCGGCTTCGAGGGTGAACTGATCTGCCACTTCTAGAGCGCACGGAAGAAAACCAGCAGCAAAGATACGCCGGATGGCCCGGGCGGCCTGACCCATGTGATCAAACCCCACCACCAGCAAGGCGCGGTAAGGGGGGAGCGGCAATAGTTTAAGCGTGGCCTCAGTGATGACGCCCAACAGGCCTTCGCTGCCCACAAACAGGCGGGCCAGGTCAAAACCCGTTTTATTCTTGTGCGTGCGGCTGCCCAGGCGCAGCACTTCGCCGTTGGCCCGAACCACCTCCAAACCGAGGACGTAATCACGCGTCACCCCATATTTGAGGCAGCGGGGGCCGCCTGCATTGGAGGCGATATTCCCTCCTATGGAGCAGTCCTTGCGGCTGGCCGGGTCTGGAGGATAATAAAGTCCCTTTTTCTCGACTGCATCTTGCAGGGTTTGGGTATGGACTCCCGGCTCCACGATGGCCACAAAATCGCCCACGTGGATTTCCTTGATGCGATTCATCCGCTCCAGCGAGAGGACGATGCCGCCTTGCTGGGGGACGCATCCGCCCACATACCCGTGGCCTGCGCCTCGCGCAGTGACCGGGAGGCGATGGTGGAAAGCATAGGCCAGCAGACGCGCCACGCTTTCGGTGGAACGCGGCAGAGCCACGGCATCGGGCACACGAGAGGCAAACCATTTATCGCCGGCGTACGGCTGGCATTCCACCGGGCTGGTGAGCAGCTCGCCTTCGGGCAATAGTCGGCGCAGACGGCGCAAGTGAACGGCGTGCGGGGCACTCATCTTAGCGGGGACTGTCCGATGCGGGGCCGGCAGCAGGTGGAATTTCGATGCTTGATTCCAGAAAAGCCCTGGCTTCCTCCGCCTGGTCGGCTGGCACCTCGACACGGACACCACCGGTGGCCAGAGAATAGCCCTCCATGCTGAGGGCCGCCAGTTCATGGCTTACGCTGGCAAAAAAGCCCGCTGCCTGCAAACGGCTGCAAACCAGTTGTGCCTGAGGCAGGCTCAACGTTTTGAAAATGACCACGGGGTTGGATTCCATGAGGAAAGCTAGGTTTAATTTTTAATTTCGGCAAAAACGATGACCCCCGCCCCGGTTTGCAAAAGGCTTTGCACTTGCACGGTCGCCTGCTGGCCAAGATAAGGCTGACCTTGGTTGACCACCACCATGGTCCCATCAGGAAGGTAACCCACACCTTGACCTTTGTCCTTGCCTTCGCGGACAATTTTAAGATTCAAGGTGTCACCCGGAAGCACCACCGGTTTCAACAAGGTGGCCAGTTCAGCGATGTTCAGGCAACGGACTGATTGTAAATCCGCAATTTTGGCGAGATTGTAGTCGGTGGTCACCAGCCGCGCCTGCAAGGCTTTAGCCAGCCGCACCAGCTTCGCATCCACCCCGTTTTCCTGGGGGAATTCTGCGTCATGGATTTTCAAATCCACCCCGTGGAGGCGGCGGATACGATTGAGGATTTCCAGTCCCCGGCGGCCACGGGCGCGCTTGACCGGGTCGGTTGAGTCCGCAATTTGCTGTATTTCGTGCAAGACAAACCGGGGCACCACCACCGTCCCTTCCAAAAACCGGTGCTCCAGCAGCTCCACGATGCGGCCGTCCACGATGGCGCTGGTATCCAGCAAAAGCAAGGCGGTGGGCTGGGATTGGGACTGGAACCGCACAAAGGGAATAATCAGGGAAAAATCCTCCTTGTTGCTGCGCATGGCCAGCACCATGCCGAGGTAACCAAAAAACAGGAAAGTAACCAGTCGAATGAGCCATCGGACGGGCAGCTCATCGGCATATTGAAAGAGGCCGGAACGATCCACCATCCAGGCAATGAAACTGCCCAAGGCCAAACCAAACGTGGCAGCGGAAAAGGCCCGGAGGGAGAACCCCTTGAGCATTTCCTCAATCGCAATCAACAAGCCGCCGAAGCCGAAGCCGGCCAGGGCTCCCCAATACCATTGGCTAATCAGCTCTTCCCGCACCTGGCTGACGGCCACGCCGCCCAATATGCATAGCAGCAAAAAAAATATCCGAATGACCCAAAATGACATGATTCACTTGGCGCGTCCCGCCGGAGATTTGACGCTGGCGGCGGTGTTGGTCTTCGGATATTTCGGTTTCCACAGCATCCACCAAAGCCCATACCGGTTAAGATTGCCGGCGGCCACGTTGAGGTTGGAGCTTAGCAAACTGGCATGCTCCAACGTCACTGCGGTGTTGGATTTCATGGTCTCGTCCCGCAGTAATCCGCCCAGCAATCCCCGCCCTGCGTCCAGGTCGGCCTGCACGCCAGTGATGATATTGGTCACAGACTGGGAAGCGTTTTCAATGTTTTTTACAACATTATCCAACCGGGGGCGGTTGGTGTTCATCCAATCCTCCAGCGATTCCCCCGTACGCCGCAGGCTGGCGGTGGTAAGTTGGACATTGCTGGACGCGGCGCGCAAATCCAAGATGGCGTGGGAAACTGCAGCGGTGTGGGTCTGTACGAGGGACTCCACTTCTTCGGCGACGCGGCGGGCGCGCTCGGCCAGCACGGCGGCGTTAGTCATGATTTCCGGCACCTTCTGCTGGACGCTCTCCGAGGCCATACGCACGTTTTCGAGCATGCGCACCAGGTTGGTGGCGTAGTTGGTCAGGCTTTGTTGGCTGAGCAGGGTGCCATTGACATTGCTGAAGGCGCTGCGCACATCGGTAAGCGTGGCCCCCACGCTGTCCAGCAAATCACTGGCGCGGCGGGCGGTGTCCTGCAAATCAAAGGGCGGCAGACATTTGACCACGTCGCCATTTTGCAGAAATCCCCCCTGGGTGCTGCGCGGGGCAATCGCCACGTATTGATCCCCGAGGAATCCCGATTGCTCAATGGCAAATACCGCATCCCGGCGGATGAGGTACTTGGAGTAGATGCGGGCGGTCAAAATGACGGAGCGGCCATCGGCGGTAAGTTCAATTTTATGCACGTAGCCCACGGGCACACCGGCCATAAGCACGGCGGCGCGCTGCTTGATGCCGCTGACGTTGGGGGTGCGCAAATAAAGAATGTAGGTGTCTTCGAACCAGTCGCCGCTCTTGCTGAAATTAAGCAACAGGATCGCCAGGGCCACCAGACCCACCAGGACGAATATTCCCACACGTGTGGTCAGGCTTTTCTCGCTCATATTTCAGAAATCAATTTCTTTGGGGTCGCTGATGCCGTTCACAAAACGATGGATGATGGGGTCATTGGACTGGAAAAAAAGCTCCTGTGGGCCGTCGGCATAAATCTTGCCCTGATGCAACATCATCACCCGCCGGGCAATGGTGCGGACGCTGCGCATGTCATGGGTCACGACGACAGTGGTGACTTTTAACCGCTCGCACACCCGCACAATTAAATGGTCTATGCTGTCTGAAACCACCGGGTCCAAACCCGTCGTGGGCTCGTCGTACAGCACAATTTCCGGCCGATAGACAATGGCCCGCGCCAGTCCCACGCGCTTGCGCATGCCGCCGGATAATTGCGCGGGTTTCTTTACCCCGGCACCGGGCAAATCCACCATTTCCAGCGCATCCTCCACGCGCTCCTTGATTTCCGCCTCAGAATAATTTCCCAAGCGGCGAAGGGGGAAGGCGATGTTTTCAAAGACTGTCAAGGAATCGAACAAGGCCGCGCTTTGGAACAACATGCCAAAACGGCGGCGCACCTTGAGCAACTGACGCTCATTCATCTGCGCCAGGTTTTCCCCTCCCACCCAGACTTCGCCCCGGTCAGGTTGCAGCAAACCAATCAAATGTTTCAACAGAATGCTTTTTCCGCATCCGCTGCGCCCAATGATGGCCACGGCTTCGCCCGTTTCAATTTTCAAGGTCACGCCGTCAAGTACCCGCTGGCGCCCAAAACTTTTCTCGATTGCGCGAACTTCAATCATCGGCGGCTTAATTGAGCAACTTGACCAACAAGAGGGTGAGGAAGAAATTGCTGATCAAAATGGAAATGGAAGCATAAACCACCGCTTCGGTGGTGGCTCGGCCCACGCCTTCAGCGCCTTCCTTGCAGGTCAGCCCTTTGTAACAACCAATCATGGACAAGGTATGACCGAAAACTACGGATTTGATGAGGCCCTGCCAGAGATCCGCAGGGTCTGTGTACTGAACCATGTTGTTGTAGGCATAAACCGGGTCAATGCCCAGCAGGTAGGTGCCCACCACAAACGCTGCCAGAATGCCCACCGTGATGGAGCCGATGGTAAGCAGCGGCAGGGCAATGGTGGTGGCCAGCACCCGAGGCACTACCAGGTAATCCACGGGATGAGTTGCAAGCGTCCGCAGGGCGTCAATTTGCTCTGTAACCCGCATGGTACCCAACTCCGCCGCCATGGCCGCACCCACGCGGCCAGCCACCATTAACGCGCTCAACACCGGCCCCAGCTCGGCGCACATGGAGACACTGACCACCGCCAGGGTGGCTGTATCCATCTTAACTTTGTGGAATTGGAAGAAGGTTTGCGCACAGAGCACCATGCCCGTGAAGGCCCCCGTCACCAGCACCACCGAGAGGCTTTTTACGCCGATGTGATAGATTTGATACACCACATCCCGCGTGTGTGGACGATGTAGAAGCAGGGAGCGAAAAAACTCCACCGCCAGCAAGGCGATGCTACCGAGGCCTCGCAAAGGCTCCAACACCCATTTTTCCACTTGTGGCCCCATGAACAAAACGCAGTTTAACTGAGACTGGCTCCCGTTGGCAAGAAAAGCCGATTCACGCTGCGCTTGTCAGCCACCGCAGGGTTGCCGTAGTGTTGCCTCCCATGACGGATTTGAGTACCAGCGACGCCGCCGTTGAACGGCAACGCCTGGATGTGGACATTGTTTGCGTGGGGTTTGGCCCTGCGACGGCCGGATTCCTCACCACCTTGAGCCGGAACATGCTCAACCCTGATGGCACACCGGCGCTACCCAGCAATGTTTGCCCCGGGATGCCCTTGCAAGTGGTGTGCTACGAGCGGGCGGATGATGTCGGTTTTGGGGTTTCCGGTGTGGTTACCCGCGCCCGGGCCATCCGGCAAAGCTTTCCCGACCTGGACGTTTCGCAAATCCCCATGGCGGCACCAGTTACAGAAGAAAAAGTCGTTTATCTTCTGGACCCGCTGGGTGCCAGCCGGCGCTCGACTGCATTACGGGGCATGGATGCCATCGTCCGCGGTCTAAGATGGGCTTTGCCCTACGAGCACTATGCCGTGGAATTGCCTTGGACGCCGGAATTTTTACATAAGTCTCATGGCTGGGTCATGTCGCTGGGCCAGTTCAATCAATGGGTTTCCTCGCAGCTCCTGAGCACGGGCCTCGTGCAAATCTGGCCTGGCACGCCCGTGGCCCAACCTTTAATAGAGGGAGATACGGTTAAAGGTGTCCGTCTGGTGGACCAAGGGACGGATAAATTAGGGCGGCCGGAGGCGGGTTACATGCCCGGCATGGAAGTTCACGCGGCGCTAACAGTTGTTGGCGATGGTCCCGTTGGCCCCATCGGGCAGCAACTGGACCAACATTTCGGATTGCCAGCCGGCCATCATCAGCACGATTGGGCAGTGGGCATGAAAATGGTGGTGGATTTGGCCGAAAACGTGGATTTGAAGCCAGGCACAGTCTTGCACACCTTCGGCTACCCGGAGCCTGAAATCTTCGGATTTTTCTACGTTCATCCCCAGCGCGTGGTTTCTCTGGGAATTTTCGTGCCTAGTTGGTTTGACAGCCCAGTGCGCAATGCCTATCGCTACCTGCAGTATTGGATGCAACATCCCTATTTGTGGCGTTACTTGAAAGGGGGCACCTTGCGTTCCTGGGGCGCCAAGACCTTGCAGGAATCCGGCCGCCGGGGCGAGCCTTACCTTGCAGGCAATGGGTATGCCCGCATTGGCGAAGGCTCAGGGGCCACCAATGTGCTGACGGGTTCCGGTGTGGATGAGGCTTGGTACACCGGTGTTTTGTTGGCCGAAAGCGTAGTGGAACTGGCCAAAACAGGCCAGCCCTACACGCGCGAGAACTTGGAGAAGACATACGTCAAACGCCGCCGCGAAAGCTGGCTGGACAAAGAGTCCCAGACCGCCGAGCGCAGCCGGGATGGTTTCCAGCGGGGGGTGCTTACGGGGATGATTGGCATGGCCCTGGCTGGCCTTACAGGCGGCAAATGGGCTTTGCAGGGCAGGCCAATGCCTCCTCATGCGCGGGTGCCTTCCTTGGAGGAGTATTATGCAGGACGGCTGAGCCAGGAAGAGATTGCACGAATTCGGCAGGAGTGCCACAGCCGCGGTATGTCGGTCCATGGCGCCCTGATGGAAAAGGTGGGCTGGCCGTCTATTGAGTACGATGGAAAACTACTGGTATCCCATCAGGATGCCTTGCTCATGGGCGGTAAGGTACAAGCCCCGCCCGGCTATGCGGACCATGTGCTATTCATATATCCAAAGCTATGCGAGACTTGTGGCACCCAAATTTGCATTGAACTTTGCAGTGGCCAGGCCATTACTCCGGGCCCGCATGGTGTACCCCTGTTTGACCGTGAAAAATGCGTCCATTGCGGTGCTTGCCTTTGGAATTGCAGCCAGGCCAACCCAGAACAGCCGGAACGGGGGAACATTGCCTTTCGAGCAGGCGCCGGGGGCTTGCATTCGGCGGAAAATTGAAGAAACTCCCTATGGGATCTGCTTGAATCATGAATTCGGAAAATGGCCGGGATTTCCTTGGGAGTGACTTATGCTGACCAAACAGGCGCGCATTTCCTATGTGTTAATGGCCGCCTTGCTGCTGCTTATCGGCATATTGCATCTTGCCACCTTGGTATTGACGGCATTGTTTGGTTACTTCGCCCTGCGGGTCTTCAGCTTTGGCCGCAGCAAAGTCCTGGCGCTGGCTTTGTACGTGGTGGTGGTGGCTATCATCGGATTCGGCCTTTTTTATTTTGCCCGCCAGGCGGTTGTGGCGTTTCCCGCCATTGCGGAAAAAACCATTCCGGCGATTGTGGATTATGCGCAAAAACAGGAAATCGAACTGCCCTTTACCGACTATGACAGTCTTAAATCTTTGGCGGTGGAAGCGATTAAGGAACGCTTTGCCAATGTCGGGGTTTATGTGCGCCGTGTCTTGTTTGAAATTGCATCCCTGATCATCGGGCTGGTGGTGGCAGCGAGTTTGTTTGTCAATGCCCGGTGGCAGGTGGAAGGTGATCCCCATGCCGTTTCGGACAGCCTCTATGCCCTGGTCAGTCGTGAATTGGGTCAGCGTTTCAAAACTTTTTACCGCAGCTTTGCCACGGTGATTGGCGCGCAAATCGTCATTTCAGCCATTAACACCGCGCTGACCGCCATGTTTCTGGCTTATAACCACTTTCCCCATCTCCCGGTGCTGGTGATTTTCACCTTCCTCTGCGGGTTGCTGCCCATCATCGGCAATCTGATGAGCAACACCTTGATTATCGGCGTGGGATTCACCATTTCGCCGCAAATGGCCTTGTTTGCGCTCGCCTTCCTGGTGGTCATCCATAAATTGGAGTATTTCCTGAACAGCAAAATCATTGGCGAACGCATTAAAAACCCCATGTGGCTGACCCTCTTGGGGTTGGTGTTGGGCGAGCAATTGATGGGCATTCCCGGTATGATCCTGGCCCCCGTAGTCTTGCATTACATCAAAGTCGAGGCCAGCCGCTCCAAAATCTCGGATTTGGATGGCTCCATTTCCCCCCATACGCCCACCCAGAGGGAGCCAGCCCAGGGAGGCGAGTCCATAAACGACACCCCGTTGCCCACCTCGGGCGCAACGCCTTAAGACACACAAAATCAATGGCGCCCCAGACCGGGTTGAGCTAGTTTGTTGAGTTAGGAAATGGCTTATGGAATACGGAACGACCATGGAATTAAGGCGCGACTGCGAGGCCGTGCAGATACCTTCCGGCGAACGGGCGGTGCTGGCCAAGGGCACCCAGGTGCAAATCACCCAGACCCTCGGTGGCACCTATACCGTGTACACACCCCACGGTTTGTTTCGCATTGCCGCCAAGGACGCCGATGCCTTGGGCGTTGAGGGAGGGGCAAGTGCCGCCCCCGCGATGGAGGCTTCCGGGCCGCTTACGGAGGAGGCAGTATGGCAGGTCCTGAAAACCTGTTATGACCCGGAAATACCGGTGAACATAGTGGACTTGGGCTTGGTCTATGATTTACACATAGAACCAACCCCTTCCGGCCAGAGCAAGGTTTCCGTCAAAATGACCTTGACCGCCCCTGGTTGCGGCATGGGGCCGGTCATTGCGCGCGATGCCCAGGAAAAAATCCTCAGCCTTCCCGGGGTTGAAGAGGCTGATGTTGAAGTGGTTTGGGATCCCCCCTGGCATCAATCCATGATCAGCGCGGAAGGCCGCCGGATTTTAGGGTTGGAATAATCCGGCCAAAAGTTGCCGCACGGCAACACGCTTGCCGTCCGCCCTCTCCATCCCGAAGCAACGGCAATAACAGGAATTGGGGGGGGCAACCTTCATACTTCAAGGCTCTATTCCTCTTTATTTAAATCATTTAGAAATGACCCCCTGAGGTGAAGATGAGGGCGGTTTCCCGTGCATCCATCGCGTAGCATGGCATTTGTCGCTTCCTGTCTGACACGCAAAATGATTGCTTTTGCCTGTCCTAATTGTGCTAAATAGCTGTTACTGAACAAGCACCTGTGCTAAATTTGGGTGACAGTCATGAAGTATTTTTGTGCTCTCGCGACCGCGGCGGTGGTGGTCGGTTTATGTTGGGGCACAGACACCGCTTACGGCCAAAGCACCAATGGGGTGTTGCGAGAGGTCTATCGCGGAGTCAGCAGTGGCACCATTTCCGCCCTGACCAGCCTGCCGACCTATCCCAACAGTCCAGACCTTGAGGAAATCCTGACTCAGTTTATCGAGTGCCCCCGCGAGTATGCCGACTATTACGGCACGCGGTTGCGGGCGCTGCTCATTCCGCCAGTTACGGGCACCTATTATTTCTACATTTCCAGCGATGACCAAGGGCAATTGTTTCTGAGTACCGACGAAAACCCCGCCAACAAGCAGTTGATTGCCACTGTGAATTCGTGGACTTCCGCCCGCGAATGGAACAAGGAGCCCAACCAACGCTCGGCAGGCATTGTGTTGACCAACGGGCGCCGTTATTACCTGGAGGCCCTGCAGGCCGAAGGGGCAGGGGGGGACAATTTGGCTGTCGCCTGGCAAATCCCCGGCCAACAGCCTTTGCAGAACAATGCTGACCCCATTCCAGCAACCTACACTGTGCCGTATGGATTAGGGCCACCCGTGATTACGGGGCAGCCGCAAAACGCCACCGTGGTGGAAGGGGGAACAGCCACTTTTTCAGTCAATCTGGCCCGTTACATAGGGGCGGTTTTCCAATGGCAGAAAAATGGTCAAGCCATCCCCGGCGCCACCAATGCCATACTCATCGTTGGGCCGCTGGCCATGAGCGACTCGGGTTCCATTTTCCGATGTTTCATTACCAATGCCTACGGCAGCACCAGCAGCATTACCGCAACACTCACGGTAACGGCCGATACCACGCCGCCTGTCTTTCAATCCGTTGCCTGGCTGGGACATCCGCAGGTGCTTTCGTTGCTTTTTTCCGAACCCTTGGAGGCCGCCTCGGCGACCAACCCGGCCAATTACACCATCAGCGGCGGCTTTCAGGTGTTGGCGGCGCAATTCGGCCCGGATACGCGAACCATTGCTCTGCATACCACGCCGTTGTATGGGGTTTCGACGGTGACCGTGACCGTGAATAATGTGCGGGATCGGGCTACCTCCCCCAATACCATTGCTCCCAACAGCAGCCGGTCAGTAAGTCTGGGAGTTGTGCCACTGGAATCATCCTTGCGCTGGCCGGCTCGTGAACCGGCCGGCCCCACCACCCGCAATGGCCCTTTGGCGATTAGTGAAATCATGTATGCGCCTACCAACCGGGCTGACGGCAGAATCCTGGAATTCATCGAGATTCTCAATTCCCAGCCCTGGCCGGAGGAAATCGGTGGGTTTCGTATCACCGGCGCCGTGGAGTACACCTTTCCCACCGGTGCGGTCATTCAAGCCAACAGCCGCATCGTGGTGGCCGCTGTGCCAGCCGATGTACAAGCCGTATATGGCATTAGTGGTGTTTACGGCCCCTTTAGTGGCCGCCTGCAAAATGAGGGGGGCACGTTGCGGTTGCGGAATCATTTGGGGGCTGTATTGGTGGAAGTGGAGTACTCCGATGATTGGCCGTGGCCGGTGGCAGCCGATGGCGGTGGCCATTCGTTGGTGCTGGCGCGCCCTTCGTATGGGAGCAAAGATTACCGTGCGTGGGCGGCCAGCGAACGCGTCGGTGGTTCGCCAGGAACTGATGAGCCTACTTTGAGCAACCCTTATCGGGCCATTATGATTAACGAAGTCATGGCCCGGCCAGGAGAGGGCTTTGAGCCTTTTGTTGAATTATATAATTACTCATCCACCACCCTGAACCTAACCGGTTGCATTTTGACGGACGAAACCGGCACCAACCGGCTGGTCATTCCGGCCAACGTGGTCATTCCGGCCATGGGATTTTTGGTGGTTCAGCAAAGCCAGTTGGGTTGGCGGCTCAATCCAGAAGGCGGCAAGATATTTTTGCGCGACCCCGCCAGCACCCGGGTCATTGACGCGGTGAAATATCCGGGGGTGGAGAGCGGCCGCTCATGGGGGCGCAGCCCGGACGGTGGGCTTGAGTATCAGACGCTGGCCGCACCCACGCCTGGACAGCCCAACGCGGCGCCGCCCCTTCCTGAAGTAGTGATTCATGAGGTGATGTTTGATCCCATTTCAGAGAACAGCGATGATGAATTCATTGAATTATTTAACCCAGCATCAGCGCCTGTGGACCTCAGCAAGTGGAAAATCCGCGGCGGAGTGAGTTTCAATTTTCCTACGCCGACTGTGCTCCAACCCGGGGGGCTTCTAGTGGTGGGGGCCAATACCGCTTATTTGCGCGCACGATATCCCCACCTCAATGCTAATAATTCCGTGGGCGATTATGACGGTCGCCTCTCCAATCGCGGTGGCAGGCTGCGCTTAGAAAAACCCGTTCGACTCTGGTACACCAACGAAAATGCGCAGGTGGTGGAAGCCAAATACGATGTCTCGGTTCATGAAGTACGCTATCAATCCGGTGGGCGCTGGCCCGCCTGGGCCGATGGCGGAGGCAGCAGTTTGGAGCTGGTGGACGCGCGCCTCAATGGCTGGTGGGCAGGGGCTTGGAGAAGTTCTGATGAGTCACAACAATCCGGTTGGGTGACCATTGAACATACTGGAGTGTTGGATAATGGACGGGACAGCGCTGACTCCCTGCATATTCTCATGCTGGGCCCGGGTGAGTGTCTGGTGGACAATGTGGAAGTTATTCCCGCCGGCGGCACCAACATCGTGCTTAATTCCACGTTTGACCAGGGCACTGCCGAATGGTTCTTCCAAGGTACGCATTCGCGCTCCAGTTGGGAGTCCGGGCAAGGTTTTGCCAGCCCCGGCTGCCTCTATGTGCGCGCCAGCGCCAGGGGCGACACCGGCGCCAACCGCATCCGCACCCGACTGGCCCGCACGCTGAATTCAGGCGAAACCGCCACCCTTCGCGCCCGGGTGAAATGGTTGAAAGGGCATCCGGAAATCCTGTTGCGTTTGAAAGGCAATTATCTCGAAGCCACCGGCAACATTTTATCCAAAAATAATTTGGGCAGCCCTGGCCGGGCCAACCGTCCTTTAACCAACGCAGCGCCGGTCATCATGGATGTAACACACAGTCCGGTTCTCCCGAGCGGAGGTCAGACTGTGCGAGTCATTGCCCGGGTGTTCGACCCGGATGGCTTGTCTGCGTTGTTTGTGCGTTACCGGGTGGATCCAGCCACCAACTGGAACAGCCTGGCCATGACCTACCATGGAAGTGGTTATTATTCGGCCAATCTTCCCGGGCAATCGGCGGGCGCTGTGGCGGCTTTTTACTTGGTGGCGGCAGATTGGCACGGAGCTGTCCGCCAATTCCCTGAGGGTGCTCCAGAAAGGGAATGCCTGGTGCGCTGGGGAGAAACAACGCCCAGCGGACAGTTGGGGGTTTATCGGATGTGGCTGACCCAAAAAACGATAAATACCTGGACGGCCAGGGAAAAGCTCAGCAACGATCCATTGGACGGAACCTTTGTCTATGGCGGCTCGCGAGTCATCTACAACGCCGGTAATCAATACAGCGGCAGTCCCTGGCACGCCCCCAGTTTTAATTCGCCCATCTCAGGTTTTTGCGATTTTGCCCTGAACTTTCCACCAGACGATTTGCTCCTGGGCAGCGCCGAATTGACGTTGCAATGGCCTGGCAACGGGGGAGGGGACAGCACCGCGCAGGGGGAACAACATGCCTATTGGCTTGCTTACCAACTGGGGTTGCCTTACTGCTACCGGCGTCCAGTTCACTTCTATGTCAATGGCAACCGCCGGGGTGATCCCACTATTGAGGATGTTCAACAGCCCAACCGCGAATTTGTGCAAACCTGGTATCCAGATTTATCCCGGGGAGATTTGCACAAAATCCAGATTTGGTTTGAGTTTGATGATCAGGCGAGCGCCTTCACGGCTGCCGGAGCCAATCTCGGCAACTATACCACGACCGGTGGCCAGAAAAAATTGGCGGTTTATCGGTGGACCTGGAGCAAACGCGCCTTTGGCAACCAGGGCAACAATTACACCAATCTCTTCCGACTGGTGGATGCGGCCAACACCACCGCCACCGGGGAGAATTATACCCGAGCCATCGAATCCGTGATAGACGTGAACCAATGGGCGAGGCATTTTCTTGTCGAAAAACTCGTCGGCAATTGGGACAGCTACGGCAACGGCGGCGGCCAAAACATGTACACCTATCTACCGGAGGGGGACAGGTGGAAGATGTTCATCTGGGACATTGATTTTGCCTTTTATTCCGGCAGCCCCACCGACAGCTTGTTTAATTTCTCGGACGGCCCGCTGTCCCGTATATTCAGTCATCCCCCCTTCGCGCGGGCTTACTGGCGGGCCATAAAGGATGCCGCGCAAGGCCCGTTGCAACCCACCCGCTCCAATACCATACTCGACCATCGGTACAATGCCTTGCGGGCCAATGGCATTAACGCCTCCACGCCGGACGCCATAAAAAGTTACATCAGCGGACGGCTCCAATACCTGCAAAACACCGTGCTCCCCCAAATCGCCGCCAGTTTCCAGGTCACCTCGCTGCCGGCCACCAATTGGGTCACCAACCGTAATTTGTTGACCCTCTCCGGAACCGCCCCGATTGAAGTCGAAAGCATCACTGTCAATGGCACACCCATTACCGTAACTTGGACAGGCGTGACCAACTGGACCGCCAACTGGGCTTTGCAGCCTGGGCAACAAACTTTGACGATTGCCGCGCTGGACGGTCGCGGGCAGGCGCTGGCCACCACTACGCGCACCGTAACGTATACCGGCACGCCGGAATCCCCCGCCGCCATGCTGCTCATTAACGAAATTATGTACCAGCCAGCCTGGCCTGGGGCGGAATTTGTGGAAATATTCAACCGCTCCCAACTTAATGCTTTCGATCTTTCAGGCTGGCGTCTGCATGGGGTGGACTATGATTTTCCCCGTGGCACCATTCTCCAGCCCAACAGTTACCTGGTCGTGACCAAAAACCTCGCGGCCTATAACTCGGCCTACGGTGCCTCCCCGGCCGTGGTGGGTGAATTTGCCGGCACCTTGGACCTCGACGGCGAGGTGATTCGTTTGGAAAAACCCGGAGCAGACAGCAATGCGTGGGACATCGTAAATGAAGTGTATTACGAAGCGATGGCTCCCTGGCCGCGGATTGGAGCTCGGGAAGGAGTTTCCCTGCAGTTGCGCGATTCGGCGCAAGACAACCGGCGCGCGGCCAATTGGACGGCCTTGACCACCAACCTGATGGCTCCTCCTGCCTGGCGTTTCATTTCCGCCAGTGGCGTGGCCGGCAGTGGCGTAATCTATGTGTATCTGCAAACCGCCGGAGATTGTTACATTGACGATTTGAAACTGGTAGCCGGCAGCACGCCGGAAGCAGGCGCGAATCTGCTGGTGAATGGGGACTTCGAAAGCTCTCTCAGTGGCACTTGGAATATCTCTGCCAACCATGCTGCCTCCTCGCTGAGTACTGCCGTAAAACGCTCCGGCAATTCCAGCCTGCGTCTGGTGGCTTCCAGCGGCGGGACCACCCGCGACTCCTCCATCTGGCAGGATGCCTCCAGCCGCCTCACCCAGGGACAAACTTACACCCTGAGTTTTTGGTATCTGCCAGGGGCCAGCGGCGGGCCATTAACGATTCGTTTTTCCGGCAGTTGGATTCGGCTCGATGCCGACTTGTCTTCCGCCCAGGTGCAGCGCGCAACTCCAGGTGCTCCCAATTCCGTATTGGCCACCCTGCCGGAGTTTCCTCCCATGTGGGTCAACGAGGTGGAACCTTGGAACGCCGCTGGCATGGTGGACCGTTTTGGTGAGAATGAACCGTGGCTGGAACTCTTCAATAGTGGCACCAATACCATCAATTTATCAGGCTATTACCTGGCTTCCCAATTTACCAACCTGACGCAATGGGCATTCCCCACCAATGCCTTCCTCGGGCCTCGACAATTCTTGCTGGTGTGGATGGATGGGGAGCCACAGGAAAGCACCTCCACCGAACTGCATGCCTCCTTCCGCCTCAATTCCCCCACCGGCAGCGTTGCCCTGGCTCGCATCAGCGGCGGGCAAACTAATCTGGTGCACCACCTGAATTATCGTGTGCCCGGGCCGGACCGCAGTTTTGGGCTTTTCCCAGATGGGCGTCCTGCCAGACGACAGGTTTTTGCCATTCCCACCCCCGGCGCAACCAATAATCCAGCCTATCCTGAGGTGGCGGTCTTTGTTAATGAATGGATGGCAGACAATGTTGGCGCCCTGGTGGACCCGGCTGACGGCGGCTACGAGGATTGGTTTGAATTATTTAATGCAAGCACTTCGGCGGCGGATTTGTCGGGGTATTATCTCACGGACGATTTGGCCAATCCCCTCAAGTGGCGGATTCCGCAGGGGACAATCATTCCTCCCCGAAGTTTTCTATTGGTGTGGGCTGATGGCGAGCCAGAACAAAACAGCGGCGGTGACTTGCACACCAACTTCCGCCTGAGCGCCAGTGGTGAAAATTTGGGGTTGTACGCCCCCGACGGCACGCTGGTGGACCTGGTGGTTTTCGGACCGCAGGCGCCTGACCGCAGTGAGGGCAGATTTCCTGATGGTGCCGCCACACTGGTTTCCTTTGAGATGCCGACGCCACGGCAGGTGAATCGGCTTAACGTAACCAACGCCCCACCCTCCCTGGCGCCCTTAGCCAACCTTGTTGTGGCCGAGGGAGCCCTGTTGACCTTTAATTTGCAAGCTCAGGACCCTGATCCCGGCCAAACCCTTTACTTCACCTTGGAATCCGGCGCGCCGACGGGGGCCACTCTAACCCCGGAAGGTTTATTCTCCTGGCTGCCCACCGAGCAGCAAGGGGGGCAATCTTACTCCATCACTGTGCGGGTGCGCGACAATGGCCTTCCCTCTCTTTCTGCAACCCAAACTTTCCTGGTGACTGTTGAGAAAGTAAACAGTGCGCCGCAACTCGTCCTGGGCGGGGGAGATTATGTTATTTATGAGGGGCAAATTTTCGCCCTCTTGGCGGCAGCCACAGATGGTGATTTGCCTCCGCAGACCTTGAGATTTTCCCTGGGGCCCGGCTCACCGACAGGGGTGCATTTTAACTCGACCAACGGGCTTTTAAGCTGGACTCCCTCGGAAGTTCAAGGCCCGGGCATGTATTTCCTGACCCTCCAAGTGACCGATGACGGGCAGCCGCCTTTGATGGATGCGCAGACGATTCGCGTGACCGTCCTGGAATCCAATTCCCCTCCACGTTTTGCCCCCCTTGGGCCGTTTGCTGCCGCAGCCAATCAAAGTTTAAGCATCAATATTGTCGCTACGGATGACGACTGGCCAGCCCAAAGCCTGACCTATAGTTTTGCTCAAACACCGCCACCGGGAGCCGTTTTGTCTCCCGAAGGCCGCTTGGAATGGACCCCCTCCCCAGCGCAAACCGGACAGGTTTTCACCATCATGGTAAGGGCCGCCGACAATGGCACACCGCCAGCCAGTGCCACCACCTCCTTCACCATTACCGTGCAAGGGCAAAACACCGCCCCCGTCGTCGCACTATCATCCCATCAGGTGGCCATCGTTGGAGAGGAATTGGTGGTGACCAGCAGGGTGGAGGATGCCGAAGCGCCGCCCCAAGTATTAACTTGGCGCATGACCAGCGGCCCATCCAACGCCACGATAGAGACCCTGACCGGTGTGTGGCGATGGCAACCATTGGCCCAAGATGCGGGCCGGACCCAGGCAGTGGAATTGGTGGTCAGCGACAACGGCCTGCCCCCCTTGAGTGCCACGCAGGCTTTCAATGTGGTGGTCTTTCCCGCCCAGGCCGCTCCTGCCTTGTCCCCTGTGGCCAGGAGTGTGCCGGAGCGCGAATCGCTGGAATTTTATGCTGGCCCGCTCACCAACGGACTAGGCCAAACACTGACCTACGTCATCGTGCGTGCCCCACGGAATGGCGTGGCTGCCGTTCTGCCGGACAATCGCGTGCGTTACACTTCTGCCGGCTATTTCAATGGTGTGGATTCCTTTGAAGTAGGTTACATGGTGAATGGGCACCTGGTGCGTTCCGTGCCGGTGGTGGTCACGGTGGCCGCGATTAATGACATCGCACCCTATTTATTTGAGTTTCCCGTGAGTTTCCGGGCCGGGCCGCAGCCGGTGGCGGTGGCAACGGGGGATTTCAACCGCGATAGCAAATTGGACGTGGTCTGTGCCAACGTGGCAGGCAACTCCATTTCCTTGTTGTTTGGGGATGGGCAAGGGCAACTTGCGCCGCCGGTGGAAATGCCCGTTGGCGGTATTATTACTCATCTGGCCACCGGGGATTTCAACCGTGACAGCCGACTGGATTTGGCCATAGCCGGAGGGCGCCAGAACCGCATCAGCCTGCTCATTGGCGGTGGGGATGGCACGTTTGCCACGCCGTTTAATGTTTCGTCCGGCAGCAACGTGGTAGCGGTGGCTGTCACGGATTTGGACAAAGACAGCAAGCCGGATGTGATCTGTACCCATTGGGATGAAAATACGCTCGGCATTCATTTCGGCAATGGGGTCGGGTGGATTCGCAACTCGGTCACTGTGGCGGTGGGTCTGCAACCTTGGGCCGTGCTGGCCGACGATTTTAATGCGGACACGCGCCCCGATTTGGCGGTGGCCGAATATGGCCAGGGAACCGTTCGGATTCTTTTGGGCGCGGGAAATGGGGCGTTCTTGTCACAGCAAACCTATGCCACCGGCGAAGGGCCGCGTGCCATGGCAGCCGGCGATTTCAATGGAGATGGAAGGAGGGATTTGGCCGTAATTCATGCCGGTGACACCACCTTGACCGTGCTGTTAAATGTCGGGCTGGGCATGTTTGCCGCCCTACCTCCCACCTGGCTGGGCGGCAGCCCCGCTGCCGTGGTGGCCGCCGATATTAACCGGGATGGCTTGACCGACCTGGTCATTAGCGATGAAGTGGAAAGCAGCATCAAGGTGTTGTTGGGACTGGGAGGCGGGACTTTCCAAAACTACTATCAGGATCAGGGTGCTTTCTACTGGCTGCCGGGCCTTCCCGGCGGCCTTGCCACGGGTGATTTCAACAAGGACAGCTTGACCGATGTTGTGGCGGCACAGTGGGGGTCCGATGAAGTTGCCCTGTTGCTTAACAACTACCAGCCGCGCGTGGTGCCCATGAAATTAACGACGCTGGAGGACTGGCCACTGGAAATCCGGTTGCGTGGCAGCACGGGGCCTTTGCAATTCCGCTTCGGGGCTGGGCCAACCAACGGCAGCTTGGTTTTGAAACGGCCTCCGGATATCTATAGCTACCGTCCTCATACCAACGCCAATGGGCGGGATGTGATTGAATATTATGCCTTTGACGGCCAACGTTACTCCTCCTCGGCCAAGATTGCCATCACCATCCTGCCGGTGAATGATCCGCCGGAGGTCACCCTGGCCACCAACATGGTTGTGGCTCAGGAAGATGCTGGTTATGTCACAGTTCCCGGTTTCATCGCTCGCGCCCTGGGCGGTCCGCCCTCGGCCTTGGATGAGCAACGCCAGACTGTGCGATTCCAGCTTAATGCAGCTCAGCCGGGACTGTTCTCAATCCAACCTGCCATCATCACTGGGGGCGCTTTGCGTTTTATGCCCGCCAAGAATCAGTTTGGCGAAACTGCCGTCACTTTAATCGGACGCGATAATGGCCCGGTCAGCTATGGAGGCGTGAATGCATCGGCTCCATTGCAATTCCTCATTCGAGTGGAAAATGTCAATGATCCGCCCGCTTTGAGCCTTATCCCGGGCAAAACCATCTACGAGGACCAAGAGGTCCGTTGGACCTTTACTGTGAGCGATTTGGAATCGCCCCCTGACAACCTGGTCTTCAATTTTGCCTCAACGAATGAGAGCTTGCTGCCGCCCGATGCTATGGCGGTGGAAGGCAGGGGCAGCGAACGAGTCCTGGTGGCGCGCCCCACCCCCAATGAATTTGGGCGTACACTGATCACCCTCACCGCCAGCGATGGCACCAACTCCGCCAGCCGCAGTTTCTCCCTGCTGGTCTATGGGGTTAATGACCCGCCCGTTCTTGCGCTCACCACTAATCGGCTGGTTTTCAGTGCGGCCATGATGACTCAAACCGCTCTCGTGGTGGATTTGAATGGCTGCACCAAAGGCCCCTCCAATGAAAACACGCAAACCCTGCGCTTCGTAGTGGCGAACCCGCGCAAAGATTTATTTCGTATCCAGCCGGTCATTAGTCCTGAAGGCATCTTGAGTTGTCAACCCGCAGGGGCCGTTGGGACTGTGGAAGTCCAGGTTTATGCGATGGATTCAGGAGGCGTTTCTTACGGTGGACAAAACACCAGTGAGCCTCTGACGCTGACCATCGAGCTCCGGCCTTAACACCGCTAAAGCGGGTCAAACCAGCACCTATTCGTTTGGGGGCGCTTTATTTTACCAAAACTACCTCTCCTGAGGTGTTGGCTGGTGCCTGGGGTGCCTGAGCTTCATCCACCGGCCCTGCCGTTGGGGATGCGGCCTCGGTATCCTGTGTCAGGGCAGGGGAGGGGAGGGGATCGGCCTTGTGAAACTTCACGCTGACCACCTTGCTGACGCCGTTCTCCTGCATGGTGATACCATAAAGGACATCGGCCATGCCGATGGTGCGTTTGTTGTGGGTGATGATGATAAACTGGGAATGCAAAAGAAATCGCTGCAACACCTTGATGAAGCGGTTGATGTTGGATTCATCCAGCGGTGCGTCCAATTCATCCAGCACACAGAAGGGACTGGGTTTGACTTGATAGATGGAAAACAACAGGGCCACGGCGGTCATGGTCTGCTCACCGCCGGAAAGCAGGGAAATGCTTTGCAATTGTTTGCCTGGGGGACGCGCCACAATTTCTATGCCGCTTTCCAGGACATCGCCTTCATCCACCAGCCGCAAGTCCGCTTTTCCACCCCCAAAGATTTCCACAAACATGTTCTGGAAATTATCCCGGATTTTGTTGAAGGTCTCGGTGAACATTTCCCGCGTCTGGCTGTTGATGCGCTGAATGACTTCCACCAACTGGGCCTTGGCGGCCACCAAGTCCTCATGCTGCGCGCTGAGGAATTTGTAGCGTTGCTCGGTTTCCTCATATTCTTCGATGGCCACCAGATTCACCGGCCCCATTTCTTCAATGCGCTGTTGCAAGGCCGCCACCTGCTCAGCTACCGCCTTCCAGTCGGTGGCCACGCCGGCGGCTGCCATCTGTTCGGGGGTCAGTGTCTCGACGCGTGCCGGCCCCTCGTCAGCGTAGGTGATGGTGATGCACTCGCTGCGGACATCGTCCAGATTGACCTGATATTTTTGTTGGATGCGCTCGCGTAAATTCTGCACCGACATCTCCTTTTGCGCCAGTTCGACCTCCAGAGCCGCTTTTTGTTGCTGCATTTCGGAATGGCGCTTGCGTTCGCTGCGCAGATGTTCTTCGCGTTCATGCATGACCGCGGCCAGCGACCCTTTCTCCTGCTGTAACAGGGCGGTCCGCGCGTTGACCTGTTCCCGCTCATGCGCCAGGCGCTCCATCTGCCGGCGTGAATCTTCAATTTCCGCCTCTGCCTGTGCGTGACGTTGGGCGCATGTCCCCAGCTCCGCCTCGCGCTGGCTCACCAGTTGTCCCAGCTCACGGATGCGCTGTTCCAGGGGGCCCTTTTGCTGCCAGCAGGCTGACCGCAATTGCTCTTGTGTGGCCACGGCTACTTTGGCTTCCGTCAAAGCGGCGCTGGCCAGTTCGCGCTGCTGCCGCAACTCCTCCAATCCCGCGCTTTCTTCCGCCAGGCGGCATTGCAGCTCCTGCTCCTGTTTCTCATATTCCGCGGCCTGTGCCGCCAGCACGGCGTGTTGCTGCTGTCCCTCCTGCGCCTGGCCGGCCAGGCTTTGAATCTCGTACACCACCGTGTCAATTTTTTGATGCAGCACACGCAACGAATTTTGCAGGGCATTGAATTCCCCTTGATGGGTGGCCACCGATACCTCCTGGGCGCGCAACTCCGTTTGCGCCTGTTGCAGGCTGGATTGCAGAGATGTTTGCTCCGCCTGCAATGCGCCCTTGCGGCGGTTGCATTCGTTAAGTTTTTCCTGCAAACCGCTCAAGGTCGCTCGCAGGCTTTGAATCTGGTTTTTACGGCTCAGAATGGAAGCAGCTTGGCTGCCATTGGAGGAGCTGCCACCGGAGAAAATGCCATGCCGGCTTAATAAATCGCCGTGGGGCGTCACATAGTCCCATTGTCCCGGATGTTGCTGCCAGGCGGCCGTGGCCGCCGCGAGGTCGGGCACCAGACGCGTGCGTCCCAGCAGGGCATTCACCCAGGGTCGCGCCAGATCATCGGCTTGGATTACTTGCGTCAACGGTTGCCCCGGAGCCGCTGGATCGCCTTCCGTGGGATCCGCGTGATGTCCATTCCGCAGCGCGAGCGCCGCCACACTGGCTTTGCCCTTCCTCTGCTGGCGGAGTTCCTCAACAATCTGCCTGGCCGTTTCAGGCTGGTCGGTAAGCACCAGTTGCAGGTGGTGGCCCAGAGCGGCCTCCACGGCGGTTACATGGTCGTCGGCGGTCTGAATGCGATCGGCCAGCGAACCCAGCACCGCCTCTGTTTTCTTCAACGCCGCCAAAGCGCCGGCCCCAAAGCCTTCATGGGACTCCGCCAACTGCTCCAGTGTATTTAAGCGCGCCCGCAGGCCGGCCTGTTGTCGCAATAAATCCTCAACTTCACTCACCACTTGGGCCAGTTCCTGCTGCGTCTCCCGCAACCGCCGCTGGCGTTCTTCCACCGTGCCGCGCTGGATCAGCACATTCTTCTTTTCCTCCTCCACGCTGGCGGCAAACTCCTGCAACCGCCGTTCCAGCCGGCCGCGTTCTTCCTCCAGTTGGATTTTCTCGGCGGACAGTTTTTCCAGCCGGGCCAGGTTGCCTTGCTTTTGCAATTCCAACGCGGTCATGGCATTGCGCGCGCGCGCCAGTTTCTGCGCCACCGCAAACGTCTCGCTTTGGACCTGGCGCAGGACTTCCTGTCGCTGCCTCAGGGCATCTTCCACCTCCCGGACCGCCTGCTGGCGCGCCGCGAGATTTTCGCGCTGGCGGGAGAGGTTTTCTTCAGCCTCCCGCAACCGTTCCATGACCTGCTCCAGTTCGCTTTCCGAAATCTGTCGCCGCTCTTTGGCTTCGGCAATGTCCCGCAACGCGCGCGCATTTTGCTGTTCGAGTTCACGGATGCGTTCCTGATTAAACTGGATGCGGTTTTCGTGACGCTCGATTTGACCTTTAACTTCCAGCCCCTGCTGCTGAGCCAGGCTGATTTGTTGTTCCAATTCAGAAACCTGCTGCCGCAACTGCGCCAGTTCGTCCTCCTGACGCAACAGCGCCTCCGCGCCAGCCTCCAACTCGCGCTGCACTTCCGCCAACCGCGCCTGGCGCTCACGAATCTCGCCCTGCAACACGTCGAATTGATGGCGGGCCAATTGCGTATCCAGATGCTGCAACTCCTGCATGAGCTGCCGGTACCGCCGGGCCTTGCCCGCCTGCCGTTGCAGCGAGCCAATCTGGCGCTTGACTTCCTTGATTAAGTCCGCCACCCGCAACAGGTTTTGTTCGGTATATTCCAGTTTGCGCAAAGCCTCTTTTTTCTGGGCCTTGAATTTGGTGATGCCCGCTGCTTCCTCGAATACCATTCGGCGGTCTTCTGGACGGCTCGAAAGAATCTGCGTAATGCTGCCTTGGGCCATGATACTGTAGCTGGCACGGCCCACCCCGGTGCCCATGAATAATTGTTGGATGTCTTTGAGGCGGCACGGCGTGCGGTTGATGAAGTATTCGCTGCCTCCATCCCGAAAGACCCGCCGCGTAATGGTCACCTCGTTGTAGCTCAGCTCCACTCCGGCGGCACGCAGTTGCTCCGCATCCACATCCCCGATGGTGAGAGACACTTCGGCCATGCCCAGCGGTTTTCGGGTATCTGTGCCGTTAAAAATAACGTCTGCCATCTCGCCCCCGCGCAGGGCTTTGGCGGATTGCTCACCCAATACCCAACGTATTGCGTCTGACACGTTGGATTTGCCGCACCCATTGGGGCCAACAATGCAAGTCACTCCCGGCAGGAAGTTTAGCGTTGTCTTGTCCGCAAAGGACTTGAACCCTAAAACCGTAAGACTTTTTAGATACATGCCAGTTTTGAACAAGGTTACCAGAGGTTGTGGACAATGCAAGCCAAAACCACAACTAATTGTGGTTGCTTACATCTGTCGCACAACCAAAGTGAGGGTTCGGTAGGTACGACAACGCCTTAATTACACCATGGGGGAACGGCAAAAGCAACAAAAAATTACAAGAATATGGGGTAATCCAAAAATCTATAACGATAAAGTCATCGGCTTGACTGGGTTTGAGAATCACGTTTTGGGTATCTGCCAATTTTGAACCTCCCAACGGCCCTGAATCATGACTCCAATGGGTTTACCTGCCGCATGAACCACATACTCAAAAGGGCAGGTGAGCGAGGAGGGAACTGGCAGCGCCACAAGGTCCGCCCAAGCCCCTGGCTGGATTTGACCCAGGCGCCCTTGTAAGCCCACAGCTTTCGCCCCATTCACAGTGGCCATGTTGAGGATTGCCTGAGGGGCTAATCCCGGAAACTTGGCTGCCATTTCCCGCATTTCGCTGAACATGCTCAATACCAGTGGCCCTTTTCCTTTCTTCATAGTTGAGGCCAAACTATCAGTGCCCAAGCAAACATTCACTCCAGCGTTCATCACCGTCTGCAGCGGAAAAGGGCGATGGCGAAAGTAACTATGGCTTTGGGGGCAATGAACCACACTGACGTTATGTTGAGCCAGCAATTCAGCATCATGTGGGGTGGCGTTGTTGACATGGATGGCCAACAGCCGCGGGCCTAAAACCCGAAGCGCGGCCAACTGTTCCACCGGTGTGCGTCCCTTGCAATCATCCATATCTCGCTGAGGCGCAAGCCAGTCATACATCCGCCCGGCCCGACGCGTGAACATCTCGAATTCATCCACCGATTCAGCCACGTGCATGGCCATAGGCCAGCGGCGCTTTCGGCACAACGCGGCGGCGGCCTGGACCAGTTCGGGCGTGGTGGAATACAAGGCGTGCGGGGATAATCCAGGCCTGCAGCGGCCGCGGGGCAAGGGATCAAGCCATCGCTGGGCCTCGACAAGCAAATCATTGGCAGCTCGGCGGCTGCGCACATTGGTTAGTTCCAGGAGGCTGAAGACGCGCAACGGAGTGGCGCTCCAAACCTCGGGCAAAAGTTCAGGCACCGCCTCGATGTCCACCACGGTGGTAACCCCGGATTCCAGCAACATCCGGGCTCCCGCCAGCCATGATTGGGCAAATTCACTAAACCCCCAATGCGACTTGAAAGACAACATCCCCTTAAGCCAGTCGGGAAAATAGCGCGGTGGTGGCAGGCCGCCTGCCATGTGCGTGTAATCCAAATGGCAATGGGCGTTGATTAAGCCCGGCATCAAGAGAACATCCCCTAAATCCAAAAGCTCACCTGAGCTCCGCCGACGCAAATCGCGCCATCGCCCCACGGTGGTGATTCGGCCGCGATGAATCTCCAGCACCCCATCCTCCAGAGGAGGTTGGGATATGGGCAATATCCATCGCGCACGCAACCACATGCACCATTCAGCCTAACGCGAAGGGGGGAAGCGCTTCAATGTTTGGTTTGGAGTCCGGCCGCCACCCATTTGCGGGCCAGCCACAGCCCAACAGGCGTGGTCATGGCAAAAATGCCGTAAACCAACCATATCCATTCGGTTTGCAGTTGTTCGGGGGGCAGACCCTTGGCGCAAAAAGTCTCCAACATGTAACCGGAATAAAATCCGGTGGTTCCTTTGGCCAATAACCATGGGATGTTCGCCAGCCCCATGAATTGTGCCACGCGTCCTGGCGGCGCCAGCTCCGCCGCGTATTCCAAAAAGCGGGCCGACCACAGGGCTTCACCAATGGAAAACACCACAAAGTAGGTAATCAACAGCCCAAGGTGGGGGCCGGCACAAAGTAAAAAGGTGGGAGCGGCCGAAACCAAAGTCCCCACCACCATCATGGTATAGACATGGACGCGGCGCGTGAGGGCGGTCAAAATCGGGACCCCGAAGAAAATAATGAGCGGGTTGATCCAGTTCACCAGCCATTCCATGCGATCCGCTACGTTCTGGGGATAAGCCCGCAAGATATATTCCGGCATGGTAAGCCATTGATGGGCAAAGAGCGTGCGCACCGGCAGCAACATGAAGATGAAAAACAGGAAACGAGGATTTGCGAAAGGACCCTCGGTGAAATAGTGTTTGAAAAATCCTCGCAGATTGCGGCGCACTTGGGGGGCGGTATCAGTTTCCGGACGCAAGCGCGTGGCTTCCTGGCGACGCGTCATCAAAACAAGAAAACCGGCCAGGGCAATCAAAGTAATACCCAGGCAAACCCAGTTCACCGCATGAGCGCCGCTGACTGAGTAATTGCGTAAAAAGGCCAAAAAGGGCAGGGGAGTGCCCTGCCCCTTTCCGTCCATGATTTCCTGCACGGCCGGACGTATCCATGCAGATAAAGCGCCTATCCCCACAATGCCCAGGTTCATCCAGGCATAAATCATGGCATACCCCATTGAATGCGTTTTTTCATCGGTAAATTGCTTGACCCCCGAATAACAGGAAGGCGTTAAAATCCCCGACCCCATCGCCACGAGGAGAATGCTGAAGATGATGATGCCGGACGCAAAGCCCCCAGCCTGCGGTGCCAGACAATAAGCCAGCCGGCCAATGGTACTAAAAACAAGGGCCATGAGAATGGCGCGCCGCAACCCCTGCTTTTCCGCCCAGCTTCCAACTCCCAACATGAATAAAGTGACCAGCATGGTGAAGACTGACACCGCCACTCCTGCTGGTCGGTCGCCCCAACGCAAATCCGTGGAAAGATAATGCGTCATGAGCGTCAACACGCCGAAATAAGCCATGCTTTCAACGACATAAACGCCAATGATAATCCATAGGGCCTTGGGCAGGACGCCCAAGTCAGTGAACGAACGAAAAAAATCCCTTAATGCCTCTCCTACGGATTGCGGCTTTGGTGCATCAGTCTTTTGCATGAATGGCTTTGGATTTAGCCGAAGATGGACCACGAAACAACTGAGAATCGCGGTGAAAGATGGGCCTTGAGCGGTGGGACAAATGCGGATGAACTGCAAACCACCGCTGGAAACCAGTTGTTTTAGAAGGGTTTAAGGCAGCTATTTATATTAAACATAACATAAATTGTGCGAAAATAATAATCATGCAGTTTATTGCGGCGCAAGCAGTTTGGAAATCGCATTTTTAAATAAAACCTCTTAACGATTGTTGCGGCTGGCTGGAGGTCGGCTGTCAAATTATCATTTGCCGCTGTTGGCCAGGTGTTCCCAGCCAAAGCGTTCGCCAAAAGGCCAGTAAACGAAAAACGATTTGCCAATAACATTTTCCTGCGGCAAATCGCCCCAGTTGCGGGAATCGGAACTGTTGAGGGTGTTGTCTCCCATGGCAAGGTAATGCTTGGGGCGCACAACGAATTCCGTTTGCGCATCAGGAAAATAAAACGACAGCCTTGTCAAATTGGGATCGCGGAGAATTTGTGCGGCTTTTGTCCCCACCGTGCGGTTCATGTGCCCATAATAACGCCCCCTTTGGGGATTTTTTATGTCGAAAGTATAGACCCGCTCGAAGTTGGGTGTGCTGGCATCCAGACGTGTGCCGTTGACGACCAGGTGGTTGTCATCCCCAATTCGCACCTTTTCGCCTCCCAGCGCCACCATGCGCTTGATGTAATACTGATTGGGTGCCAGCCCTTGAATGCCCTTGGTGGCAAAGACAATGATTTCACCCCGCCTGGGCCGACGGAAATTGTATGTCAAGCGATCCACAAACAAATGGTCGCCGCTGATAACCTTAAGTCGCAGGACCATTTCTCCGGGTTGAAATTCCCGGCTGGTGGGCGTGAAATACATGGCTCCGTCCGGCAGCCGGTGAAGTTCCACCAGGCCTGCGCGCTCCAAAATATCGTCCGGCGGGAAATAAAGCGTGACGTTTTGAGTGCCAATGCGAAACCGCTGCCAGAGATTGAAGAAAATGAATCGTTTGGGTGGGCGCACATCCTGAATCTGGCCGCCGGATTCCGCCACCACCTGAAAATAACTGATGCCTTTGAACCAGGAGTCCACAAAGGCCCGCCAGCCGGTGGGAATGGTGACCTCATGTTGCCCCATCAAGTTCTCATGGGTAATGCCATACAAGGTCGGCTGCATGGAGCCGGTGGGAATTTTGAACGGTTGCAGAAAAAAGGTGCGGATGGCCATGGCGACGGCAATGGCCACTAGAAACACCTCGATATTGTCGCGCAAACTGGCATGAGGATACGGCTTAATCCATTTGCCGGCGGTGGCCTCCAAATGCCCGAGGGCAGCCGCTAATTTTTTCTTGTCGGTGGTTTCCCGGGCGGTTTGCCGGAGGGCGGAACATGCTTCCCGCACCGCTTCCTGACCTGCGGGTGTGATTAGGTCCGCCTGGGCACGCAAAGTGCGGCGCACGTGGCGCTCGGCAGCGATGGCATTGCGGACGGTGTGGCTTAAGAACCAGTTCAGCAGCAAAGACATAGCAAGTGAGACGTCAGGCCTTCAACACGGCAATGAACGCCTCCTGCGGAATGTCCACTGAACCAATGGACTTCATGCGTTTCTTGCCTTCTTTTTGTTTTTCCAGCAGCTTGCGTTTGCGGGTGATGTCGCCGCCGTAACACTTGGCGGTGACATCTTTGCGAAATGCCTTGACGGTTTCCCGCGCAATAATTTTGCCGCCAATGGCTGCTTGAATGGCCACCTGGAATTGCTGGCGCGGAATGACTTCCTTGAGTTTGGCCGCCAAAGCGCGACCCCGGCTTTCAGCCTTGGAGCGATGGACGATGCAGGAAAAAGCGTCCACTGGCTCGCCGTTTACCAGGATGTCCAGTTTAATCATGTCCGCCGCCCGCGGCTCGATGAATTCATAGTCCATGGAGCCGTATCCGCGCGTGATGCTTTTAATGCGGTCATGAAAATCAATAAGAATTTCATTCAGCGGCAGCTCGGCCGTGAGCATCACGCGGCGCGGGTCAATGGTTTCTGTATGTTTGACTTCGCCGCGCCGGTCACTGATGAGCAGCATTAAATCGCCGATGTATTCATTGGGGCAAATGATAAAGGCCCGCACCATCGGCTCTTCAATGGTCTGGATATGGTTGGGTTCCGGCAGAAACACGGGATTGTCTATTTCTTTGACTGTGCCATCGGTCAACGTGACGCGGTACACCACCGACGGATACGTCGCAATGATGTCCATGTCATATTCCCGGCGGAGCCGCTCCTGGACAATCTCCATGTGCAGCAAGCCCAGGAAGCCGCAGCGAAAGCCAAATCCCAACGCCACCGAGCTTTCCGACTGATAAACAAACGCCGGATCGTTAAGCTGCAATTTGCCCAGATTGACTTTCAGGTGTTCGTAATCAGCAGTGTTAATGGGATAAATGCCGCTGAAAACCATCGGATGGACTTCTTTGAATCCGGGCAGGGCCGGTGAGGGGTGCCTGGCGTCGGTGAGGGTGTCACCCATCTTGACCTCGGAAGGGCTCTTGATGTTGGCGGTGATGTAGCCCACCTCCCCCATGGTCAGCGCCTCCCGCACGTAAGGTTTGGGATTGAAACTACCGACTTCCTTGACTTCCACCGTCTTGCCTGAATGCAGCAGCTTGACCAGCATGCCGGGGCGCAACTCGCCGTTAAAGACCCGGACGTAGGTGATGACGCCCTTGTAAGTGTCAAACTTGGAGTCGAACATAAGCGCCTGCAAAGACGGGGCGGGCGTGGGCTGAGGTGGTGGGATGCGCGCCACCACGGCCTCGAGGATGTCATCAATGCCAATTCCGGCTTTGGCGCTGGCCAATATGGCCTGGTCCGCCGGAATGGCGAGAATATCTTCCAGTTGTTTTTTGACCTCCTCGACATTGGCATGGGGCAGGTCAATCTTGTTGATGACCGGGATGATGGTCAGATTTTGTTTCATGGCCATGTGGACATTGGCCACCGTCTGCGCCTCCACTCCCTGGGCGGCGTCCACAATCAACAAAGCCCCTTCGCAGGCGCTCAGACTGCGTGAAACTTCATAGGAAAAATCCACATGGCCGGGCGTATCAATCAGATTCAGCTCGTAGGTTTCGTTATTATGCGCCTGATAGTACATGGTGACGGGATGCGCCTTGATGGTGATGCCTCGTTCCTGCTCCAAATCCATGGCGTCAAGCAATTGATCACGCATTTCCCGCTCCGAGACCGTTCCCGTGCGCGCCAGCAGACGGTCGGAAAGCGTCGTCTTCCCATGGTCAATATGGGCAATAATACAAAAGTTTCTGATATGTGCTGCGTCCATCGCCAAACAAACTTCCCAAAACGGGCCAAAGGTTAAACCGTGAAGCCGCATCCGGCAACGGGAAAACCAATCTTTATGGGAAAGACTGGGTGAGATCATGACCCCCGTGGTTAAGATCAACGTGTTGAGTGCACGCCGCAAGGATGAGCTGCTGCACCTCCTCCGGAGGAGGTGCAGCAGCGGCGCGCCCCATCTGCTATCCTCCCGGCGTGCACACCACCTACTTTGAATTGTACCGTATGCGCACCCACCGCCATTGGTTGCGACAAAAACTCGTCGCCTTCGCCAAAACCCACGGCATCAAAGCCGCCGTCCGCGAGTTCGGCTGTTCCCGCAACACCGTCCGTAAATGGCTCCGACGCCACGTGCCCGGCAAGCCCTCCTCCCTCCAAGAACACAGCCGCCGCCCACGACGCTCCCCCCGCCGTATCCCCTCCGGCCTCGAAGGCCAAATCGTCAAACTCCGCCACCAAACCGGCTTCGGCGCCGAACGCCTCCAGCGCGAGTTCGCCCTCCCCTGCAGCCACAACGCCATCGCCCGCGTCCTCCGCCAACACCATCTCCTCCGCCCACGCAAAAAGAAACCCGCCACCAAAAAACTCCTCCGCGCCCTCAAACGGAACTGGCCACTCTTCTCCCAACTCTCCGCCGATACCAAGTATTTACAGGACATTCCCCATTACTGGCCCCAAATGAACCGCCTCCACCTCCCCGCTTCCAATACACCGTCCGCGAACCAGTCTCCGGCGCCTGCTTCACCGGCTACGCCGACGAACTCTCCAAATCCTACGCCACCCTCCTGGCCACACAACTCTCCGCCCACCTCGCCGCCCACGGCGTCAACCTCACCACCCTGGTCTGGCAAACCGACAACGGCAGTGAATTCCAAGTCAACCAACACCACCAAGGCCTCCCCGCCACCGTCCGCGCCCTCGGCTCCGACCACCGCTTCATCCCTCCCAAACGCTACACCTGGCAAAGCGACGTCGAAACCGTCCACCGCCTGGTCGAAGACGAATTCTTCGACCGCGAAACCTTCTCCAGCCCCCAAGACTTTTGGGCCAAAATCACCACCTACTGGCTGTACTTCAACCTCGTCCGCCCCAACCGCGGCAAAGAATGGCAAAGCCCACTCCAAATCCTCAACGCCAAGGCCCCAGCCCTCGCCGGGGCCCTAATCCACTGGCTCCCCCTCAACCTCTCCCAACCCCACCATCCCGACTTGCCTCCACCCCTCCACCGGGGTCATGATCTACCCAGCTTTCCCTGAAAACCAATCTTTACGGGGTGCTGCCGAGTCATGTCCAACCTCGGCACTTGGAAAATTATTGTCCCCCCAGCTCCGGAAACACCTGGCTGAGCGAGGGTATCAATACCCATCGTCCGCCGACATGATAAAAATCACCCTCCAAAAAACGGTCACCTCCGCGGCGGCGTACTTCAATCTGATATACGGCAATGTCGGGCGCAATGATGCGGCGCGCCTTGGCGGCAGCAGCGGCAGCGGAGGGCGGCCGGGGTTCCAGTCTGAGATACTCCCCTGCCCTGCTCCCCCCGCGAATCATGTTCAGAAAATTCTGACGGTCTTCCTCGTTGCGATTGGCCGCCCCCCATGCCATGACTTCATCACGGTGAATGCGATCCACCTTTTCCCACACCTGGGCGGCGCCACGCACAAAGATACGGTTGATTTCCGCCTGTGTGGGCAATCGTTCCAACAAGATTTTTTTCAAGTCGCCAAACGAAGCCGTGGCCAGCTTATCCTGATAGGAACGGTAATGTTCCATGAGGGATTTTTCCAACGGGGTGGCCGGCGGTTCGGGCGGCAACACGCCCCCTGCCGCTCGCAACATGGACGCGAGTTCCTGGTTCCCCTCAAACAACGCCAGCGCCAGCGGCGTGTCACCCTCACGTGTGACCAGATTGGGGTTGGCCTTGGCCGCCAACAAAGCCTGCACCAGCGGACGATTGCCGCGCAAAACGGCGTGATGGAGCGCGGTAAAGCCCCCGCCGGTTTCCTGGGCATTCAGGTCCACGCCGGTGGCAATCAACCCTTCGGCCACGCCATCCGGCTCCGGCACCGCGGCGGCCAGAATCAGCGCCGTGTTGCCAAACCGATCGCGCACGCGCGGGTCCGCCCCCGCTGATAATAAAAATTTGACCATGTCCGGCATCTTGCCGGCAGCGGCAGCCAGGAGCAGCGGCGTGGCCCCAATGGAGGTACGCAAATTAACGTCCGCTTTGTTGGAAACCAGCAGGCTGGCCATGGGCAAATCATTGCGTTGCACGGCAATGTGAAGGGGAGCCACTCCCCCATTGTCGGTGGCATTGATTTTCGCGCCAGCGTTGATTAAAGCTTGCGCTGCCGCCAGATTGCTGCTTTCGGCCGCATGATGGAGTGCTGTCCACAAATTAGTGTCGGTTGCCTCAACCGCGGCTGCATTGGTGGATAAAATGGCCTCCAAAGCGGCCAGATTATTACTGCGCACCGCCGCAATCACGGTCGGCCAGCGGGGCGTAGGAGGGATTAGAACTGTTTCGCGCGGCCCGGCATTGGTGGCAACGGGCGCCGGTTTGCGGACAAGAGGGGGCGCCGCTGGCTTCTGTACATCCATCACGCCCCCATGTTTCCTCAGCAATTCGGCGACTTCTTTGCGTCCCAAACCTTGCGCAAGGTAAAGGGGCGTTATGCCGCTGCTGGACCGGGCGTTGACTTCGGCTCCCGAGTTTAACAGCAACACTACCACCTCCAAATGCCCCGCCGCTGCCGCCAGGTGCAACGGCGTCCGTTGCTCGCGATCCCGCTCATGCACGACGGCCGGATTGGTCGCCAGCAAGGCGCGCACTTTGGCGGTATCGCCGCGCTCTGCAGCCTGGTGAATTTCCCCTGCCAGGACACTGCCGGCGGCGGCAAGCCAGAAGAAACCGGACACCAGAACCCAAACCATGAAACGCAATCCTGCCATGCTAAAACTCAAGCCGAAGGCCGAGGACGCGGCGAGCGCCGCAATCCATTTTGAATCCACAGGCGCCAAACCATCCAGACGGCCTCCCACACAATTTTGCCGGACATCTTGGAAGTGCCTTGAAAGCGGTCGGTGAAAATGATGGGGATTTCCGCCACCCTCAGCCCCTGCCGCCAGATTTTATGCGTCACTTCGACCTGAAAGCTGTAACCGTTGGAATGGATGGTCTTCCAATCCACCGCCTGAAGTGCGGTTCGGCGGAAGCACTTGTAGCCCCCCGTGGGATCAGTGACCGGCATGCC
This sequence comes from Fontisphaera persica, assembly GCF_024832785.1. Taxonomy (GTDB): domain Bacteria; phylum Verrucomicrobiota; class Verrucomicrobiia; order Limisphaerales; family Fontisphaeraceae; genus Fontisphaera; species Fontisphaera persica. Next base: position 1,323,287 of record NZ_CP116615.1, on the reverse strand, counting down.
GGTTATCCAACGCACATACTGGGCTGCGCCCAAGCTTAGAATGAGGCGTTTGAGCGGCCAATTGATCACGCGGATTCCCTTGCTGTACCGCGAACCAATCACCAAATCCGCTTCCTGTGCGGTACGGACAAAGTCCGGTATGGCTGCCGGATCATGCGAAAAATCGCCGTCCATCTGGATGACGAAAGCGTAATTGCGGGCCAGCGCCCACTCAAAGCCGGCGCAATAGGCCCTGCCCAAACCATCTTTCTCCCGCCGGTGCAGCACATGCACTTGGGGATGCTTCTGGGCCAGTTCATCGGCCAATTCGCCGGTGCCGTCAGGAGAGTTGTCATCCACCACCAGCACGTCCACCGGCAGGGGCAAAGCCAACAGCCGTCCAATGAGAGGGGGCAAATTATCCCGCTCATTGTACGTTGGCACCACCACCAAAACCTCGGCCGCCATAAATGCAATCGCTGGCCCGATGACTTACCATGAGCACCGTAGAACACAAGCCGGGAATGCAACCCCGCAGGAGTATCCTGCCTGCCGCATCCTGCCTCCGACCTGGACAAACTCGGATTCATGGGCGCGAGATGACCGCCATGCCGCAATCACGCGCCGACATTCCCTATTTGCGCGGCCTTATCAAATCATTTGATTTTTGGTTTTTCCTGACCCACTCTTGAGCGCGTGACGCAACCGCTGGTCATTCTGGTTTATGAGCGCATCCTGCCCGGCAGTCAGCTTTTGAACCGGTTTCAGGACATGGGATATCGCGTTCTGGCGCTGAATGACCCGCGGCTGCTGGTCGAAACCGCCCGCCGGGAAGGCCCCCTGCTGGCCGTGGTGGACATGCCTTTTGCCCAGGCCAACGCCGGTCGGGCTGTGGCCGAGTTGCGGTCCTCACCCGATACACAGCATGTGCCCGTAATCGCCATTGTGCCCGCCGGCGACAAGGAATTGGAGCAAACTGCCATTGCCAGCCAGGCAACCCTGGTAGCCCATGACACCGCCATCCTGAATCACCTGGACCGTTTTTTGCAGCAAGCCTTGCAATTGGACTGACCCTCAACGTAGCGCCCATCGCCGCTTCCTGTATGAACTTGCCCAGCATTTCATTGAAGCAAGGAATTCACGTCATGCATCTCTTTTACCGTGTGGACCGCTGGAGATGGCTGCAACTGCCCTCCGGTGAATCCACCGGCCGCCGCGAGCGCCTGACGGCCCTCTGCCAGGCCAATCAAGCGGCCTGCCAGCCCCGGCTCACCTGTTATGCCAACGTGGGGGGCAAGGCGGATTTGGTGTTCATGTTGCAACATGCCACCCTGGACGGCATCGCCCGCCTGCATCGGGACTTGGAGGCTTGTTTCCCGGCAGGGGTACTGCAACCTGTATTTAGCTATTTGAGTGTTACTGAGTTGACCGAGTACATGCCCACCTTGGAGGACGCCAAACTGCGCCTGCAACGGCAGGAAAACCTGGCGCCCGGCACCCCCGAGTATGAAAAGCGCCTGGCCGAGGAAGCCAAACGCGTTGAAGATTACATGCATTATCGGCTTTATCCGGAGCTGCCAGATTGGGAGGTGATGGGCTTTTATCCCATGAACAAGCGCCGCCAGGCCGGCGACAACTGGTACCTCTTGAACTTTGAGCAGCGCAAACTGCTCATGGGCGGCCATGCGCGCACCGGCCGCAAATACGCGGGACGGGTGGTGCAAATGATCACCGGCTCCACCGGTCTGGATGATTGGGAGTGGGGTGTCACGCTCGTGGCCCGGCAGGCGGATACCATAAAAGAAATTGTCTACGAAATGCGCTTTGACGAAGTAAGCGCCCGTTATGCGGATTTTGGGCCTTTTTATATCAACCTCCGCCTCAGCCCGGAGGCATTATGGGACCACCTGCGATTGCCGCAGGTGTAAGAAAAATAGAATGGTCGGAGCGGCCGGATTTGAACCGGCGACCTCTTGGTCCCAAACCAAGCGCTCTACCAAGCTAAGCTACGCTCCGACGCTCGCTCGCGGGCAATAGTTGCGTGAGCGCGCCGCCAATGCAATCATGAATTGTACAGCGCACGCCTCCCCTGCCCTGCCCCGCAAACCGGCTTTACGCCGCGGCGATTCGTGCTAAACTTCCCTTGTATGGCGGCGGAACCCACAGTCACGACCCCCAAAATCAACCTGCGCCGTCCCGACATCATGGCCGAGGTGCAGGCGCAAGTCGTCTCGCATTACCGGAGCGAGCTGGTGGAATATTTGCGCGCCCATGGTCACGAGCTGCGGGCCGGCAACCTGTGCATCAAACTGGCCAAGGAATTTGGCTTTTGTTATGGCGTGGAGCGAGCCATTGACCTGGCGTACGCCGCTCGTAAAAGTTTCCCCCCGGAGACCCCCATTTTCCTTCTCGGCGAAATCATTCACAACCCCGAGGTGAATGACCAAATCCGCAACCTGGGCATACGCACCATCTCGAGCCGCCCCACGCCCGAGGAACTGGCGCTGCTGAAAGCGGGTGATGTCGTCATTATTCCCGCCTTCGGCACCGAGGTGCGCACCCGGCAGATATTGCAGGAAAAAGGCTGTGTCTTTGTGGACACCACCTGCGGCGACGTCATGAGCGTATGGAAGCGCGTGCGCCAATACGCGCGGGACCAGGTCACCAGCATCATTCATGGCAAGGCCCGCCATGAAGAAACCAAGGCCACCACTTCCCAGGCCACCGCCAGCGGTCAGGGGCATTACCTGGTGGTGTACAATCTCGAGGAGACCGATTACGTCTGCCGTTACATCGTGCAAGGCGGCAATAAACAGGAATTTTTGGAGAAATTCAAAGGGGCCTATTCTCCGGGCTTTGACCCTGATGTTCATCTTCAGGCTGTGGGCGTAGCCAATCAAACGACCATGTTGCGCAACGAAACGGAGGAGGTGCAGCGCCGCTTCAAGGCCGCGATGGAGCAAAAATATGGTCCGGAGAATCTGGAACGGCACTTCCGTTATTTTGACACCATTTGCGGCGCCACCCAGGACCGTCAGGATGCCCTGCAAAAGTTGCTGAAGGAACCCCTCGATTTGCTGCTCGTCATTGGCGGTTACAATTCTTCCAACACCTCCCATCTGGCTGAGATGGGCGAGGCGGTACTGCCCACTTACTTCATAAAAAACGCCGCCAAAATGGTGTCTCCCCGTCTCATCACCCATTGGAATCAGCACGTGCACCGCGAAGTGGAGACCGAAAACTGGCTGCCGGACGGTCCTGCCACCATCGGCATCACCGCCGGGGCATCCTGCCCCAACAATCTAATTGAGGATGTTATTGCCCGGTTGCTGGAGTTTCGCGGTTTGTCCGCCAAGGATGTTTTAGGCGCCCCCCCACGACCAGGGACGCCTGCCTGATGAAGGAAAAGCGCCCCTATGAGCGCGTTGCGCACGCGGGATCAACTGGAGGCCATGGAACGGCTTACCCTGGCCCCGTACGCCCAGTTTAGTTGCCAAACCCGCGGGCGCCGGCATCCGGAGCCTCCGCCTGAATGGCGCACCCATTTTCAGCGTGACCGTGACCGCGTGGTCCATAGCCGTGCCTTCCGCCGCCTGGAAGGTAAAACCCAGGTTTTTCTCAATGGCACCGGCGACCACCTGCGCACGCGGCTTACGCATACCATGGAAGTTGCCGCCATCGCCCGCAACATTGCCCGCGCCTTGCGCCTGAATGAGGATTTGGCGGAAACCATTGCGCTGGCCCATGACCTGGGGCATCCCCCCTTTGGCCACAAGGGCGAAACCGTCCTCAATCGGCTGATGCGCGAACATGGTGGTTTTGAACACAACCGCCAAAGTCTGCGCATCGTCGAGGAATTGGAACAAAAGTACCCGCAATTTCCCGGCCTGAATCTGACCTGGGAAGTGCGCGAAGGGCTGGTTTGCCATTCGCCGGAAAAAGCCGACGATAAAAACGCGGCTGAATTTTCCCGGGGCTGGGGCAGTCTGGAGGCCCAAGTGGCCAATCTGGCCGATGAAATAGCCTATTACAGCCATGATTTGGACGATGGGCTGGAAAGCGGCTTGTTGCAGGAAAAGGCCCTCATGCGCGAGGTGGAATTATTTGCGCTGGCCGCCCGGCAAGTAAAGCGTGCCCATGGCCAATTGCCCGACGAGTGCCGCCGTTTTTTTATCATTCGCTGTGTCATTGATTTGCAGGTGCGGGATGTTGTCACCACCTCCGCCGCCTGCATCGCTGCGGCCCGTCTGCAAACGGCGGATGACGCCCGCGCCTGCCGGCACCCCCTCATTCGTTACAGTCCGGCGCGGCATCGCCAGAACCGCGAGCTGCGGCGCTATTTGTACCGCAACCTTTACTACAATCCCGTCGTACACCAGCCCAACCGCCGGGCGGTGAAAATGCTGGCGGAGTTATTTCGGTACTACCTGCAGCATCCGCAGGAAATCGGCGAGCAAAGCCGCAAACGGGCCGCCGTGGACGGCTGGCCCCGGGCGATTTGTGATTACTTGAGCGGCATGACGGACCGTTATGCGCTCCTCGATTATGAGCATCGCCTGCAAGGCCGGCCAACCTCGGCCAGGCCGCAGGATTAGGCTTGCGCCCACTCCAGACGCTTTTACATTGGCGGTATGCAATTGGAACAATATTTGCCGGTGCTCATGTTGCTCTTGCTGGCCGTGGCTTTTACGGCCTTCATGTTGATTGGCTCCGTGGTGGCCGGCCGGCTGGCCAACCGCTTTCGCCTGCACCGCGCTCCCAGCAAAGACATCCCCTACGAGTGCGGCATGATTCCCTCCACCGGCCATAGCACCCGCCTCACCGTCAAATTTTACCTCGTGGCGCTGCTGTTCATTCTCTTCGACATTGAAGTCGTGTTTCTCTACCCCTGGGCGGTGGTGTATCGGGAAATGCTTCAGGACCCCGCCACCCGGAATCTCATTTTATTTGCCATGCTGCCCTTTCTGGGGCTTTTGTTTTTCGGCTTTTTCTACGAGTTAAAGAAAGGCGGTTTTAACTGGCGGGAATAGCGGAAGCATGCCTGTTCGGCGACATAACGGCTTTACTCACGATTCGAGATTGTTCGCTGCAAGGCAGTCCTTCGTCATTTTATGAGCACGACCATCAAGTTTGGCACCTCCGGCTGGCGCGGTCTCATTGCGCGCGATTTCACTTTTGATAATGTCTATCTGGCCACGCAAGGCATTGCGGATTACCTGGCCGCAGAACGCCAACAGCCGGCATCACCGCTGGCCTCCCGCAAACCCCAGTTGGTGGTGGGCCATGACACCCGTTTTCTCGGGCGCGATTTTTCCCTCGCGGTCGCCGAAGTCTTGGCGGCCAACGGATTCACTCCTCTGCTTTGCAACCGGGATACCCCTACGCCGGTGATTGCTCATACCATCCGGCGCCGCAAACTTTTGGGCGGCATCAACCTGACGGCCAGCCACAACCCGGCCGAATACCAGGGCTTGAAATTCTCCAATTACAAAGGGGCTCCTGCCCCGCCGGAAACCACCCGTCAAATCGAAGAAGCCATCGCGCGCCGGCAAAAGGACGGCTGGTCCTTCAAGCCCGCTCCCCTGGGCACCTTTCAATGCAAGACGCTGGACCCAAAGCCCGATTATTTTGAGCAAATCCACCGGCTCATTGATTTCAAAGCACTCCGCAAGGCCAAGCTCAAAGTGGCCGTGGAGCTGCGCTACGGCACCGGCCACGGTTATCTGGACACGCTGTTGCAGGAGGCGGGGGCGGAAGTCACGGTTTTTCATGATGAATTAAACCCGCTGTTTGGCGGCCATCACCCCGAGGCGGACGCCGCCGGCATGGCCGAAGTCAGTGCTTTTATTCGCCGTGGAAAAGCTCAATTGGGTCTGGGCTTGGACGGAGACGCTGACCGCTTCGGCATTGTGGACAAAAGCGGGCAATGGCTCACCCCAAATCAGGTGCTGGCCCTGGCTCTTTATCACCTCAAGAAAAACCGCGGTTGGGAGGGCGCGGTGGTGCGGACGGTGCCCACCAGCCACCAGGTGGATGCCGTGGCCCAGTGGCTCGGGGTCAAGCTCCATGAGACCCCGGTGGGCTTCAAATACATCGGCGCTTTGATGGAAAGCGAACCTATCATTGTCGGCGGCGAGGAATCCGGCGGCCTGAGCGTCCAGGGGCATGTGCCGGAAAAGGACGGCATACTGGCCTGCCTGCTCATGGCCGAGCTGGTGGCGGTAGAAGGCCGGTCGCTTGGACAAATCCTGAAAATGTTTGACCGCCAATTCGGCGAATTTCACACCACCCGCATCAACATTCGCGTGCAACCTGAAGCCCGCGAGGCCCTGCTCCAGAAACTGGGTTCAGGTTTGGAAAAAATCGGCGCCAGCCGGGTGCAAAAGGTTATCACACTGGACGGTTACAAATTCCTGCTCCCGGACGGTGAATGGGTGGCATTCCGCCCCAGCGGCACCGAGCCTTTATTCCGTTGCTATATTGAAGCCCGCAGCGCGGCGCGTCAAAAGCGGCTTGAATCCGCCTGCCGTGCTTTGCTCAAGCTTTGACAGGCATCGGCGGGCGGCGTCCTGCCTGCCAAAGCACCAGGGCCAAGACCAAAAAAGGAATCAGCGAAAGCAAATCCGCCAGCGGCCCGGCATACATGGGATTGTGAGTCTCGGCCCAGCGGGTGATGGCCTGCTCCACCCGGTCAAAGAAACCGGCATAAAAGGCAATCAAGGTCCCCGCAATGGCACCCCCTGCAATGTAACCCGAAGCCATAAGCACCCCGGGACTCTTGTCACTTTCCGCCGCCAGTTCTGCCTCGGATAAATTGGCCGGGCGCAGCCGGCTGCGCATTTGCCGGTCCACCAGCCAGCGTACCACGCCACCCGCCAAAATCGGCGCGGAAGAAGAAATGGGCAGATATACCCCCACCGCAAATGCCAGCGAGGGCACGCCAGCCATTTCTAGAATCAAGGCAATCATGACTCCAAACAAAACCAGGGCCCAGGGCAACTGGCGGTCCAGTATGCCTTTAATGATGTAAGACATGAGGACGGCCTTGGGAGCGTCAAACTTACGCACTTCGGTGCCATCAGGCCGCTTGGAGTAATGGCCATTCACCCCCGGATCCACCAGATAAACTGCCCGTCCCTGCTCGTCCACCAGGTACTTCCCCGGTGGGCCGTTGGTGGCGTCAGTCTTGTGCCATACGAAATATGCGCGCTGGTCCTCACGCGCTTGCGGCCCGCGCAATGTTTCCCGATCCAGCAAGAGGCTGACATCCGTCCGCAAGCCTGGCGCCACCTCTGCGGCGGGCACATACACCGTGGCGGCCTCATTAAGTTTCAGCAATATGGGCCCCAATGCCAGAGCCGAGACCAGGGCTCCCACCAGAATCGCGATTTGTTGATATTTGGGGGTGGCTCCCACCAGAAAGCCGGTCTTCAAATCCTGGGAGGTGGTGCCGCCATTGGAGGCCGCAATGCAAACAATGGCCCCCACTGAAAGCGCCGTAACGAAATACGTGCCGCCCGTCCATCCCATCAGCAGGAATATCAGGCACGTCAGCAACAGCGTGGCCACGGTCATCCCGGAAATGGGATTGGAGGACGAGCCGATTTCACCGGTTAACCGGGAGGATACGGTGACAAATAGGAAACCGAAAACTACAATCAATAACGCCCCCAGAAGATTCATGTGCAGCGAAGGCGAGAACAAAATCGCCAGCACCAACAGCACAATTCCGCCCAACACGAAGTGCATGGACAAATCCTGCTCCGTGCGCGGCACGGTGCCGGTGGGGCCACCCGCGGCCTGCAAATCCGCCAGTCCGCTCTTCAGTCCGTGCCATAGCATGGGCAGCGAGCGCAAGAGGCTGATGATGCCGCCGGCCGCTACCGCTCCGGCACCGATGTAAAGAATATAATCCTGCCGCACCTGGGTGGGCGTCATCTGGCTGATGGGAATTTTCCCCGGCGCCAATGGCGCGCTCAACCCTTCCCCGAAAAATTTAATTAAAGGAATCAGCAGGAGGTAGGACAACATGCCCCCCGCACATAGCACGGCCGCTATCCGCGGCCCGATGACATATCCCACGCCCAGCAATTCTGGGGAAACCTCCACGCCCACAGACCCTCCCTTGAAAGGCCCGCCAAACACCACCCCTGGGATGTCCTTCCACCCTTTCAAAGCCAGCATGACCGTTTTGTATAATAGACCAATGCCAAAGCCGGTGAAGATGGTGTGCGCGCTAAGCGCGGCCTGGGCATGGCTTTCATGTCCCGCGGCGGCGGCCGCCCGTCGCGACTCTTCCGAGGCTCCGGCCTTGAGCACCTCGGCGCACGCTGTGCCCTCGGGGTATTTTAACCGCCCATGTTGCTGCACGATCAACGCCCGGCGCAGCGGGATCATCATCAGTATTCCCAACAACCCGCCCAAGACTGCCACCAACATCACCCGGCCAATTTCCAGGTCAAAACCCAGAATCATGATCGCCGGCATGGTGACGCCCAGTCCAAACGCGATGGACTCTCCGGCCGATCCGCCTGTTTGAATGAGGTTGTGCTCCAAAATCGTGGCGTCGCGTCCCCCCGCCTTTGCGTACATGCGGAATAAGGCAATAGAGACTACCGCCACAGGAATGGAGGCGCTGACCGTCAAGCCCACTTTCAAAACGAGGTATAGCGAAGAGGCGCCAAATAACAGGCCCAGCACGGCGCCGGTAATTACCGCACGCAGCGTCAATTCCGGCAGCCGTGCTTGCGGTGGAAGATAAGGTGTGAAAGCGGGAGATTCACCGGACGTTGAATCTTGGCTGCCTGAATTGCTCATACGGGCACGCGCGCAACCTAGCTAAATCCTGACCGGGCTGCAACCGTTTTGACCTAAAAAACATTTGATTTTTTTGGCAAAAATCCGATATATTTCAAGCAGTGTTAAAGTACCTGCAACAGCGGAGTAAGGGGGCGCTGGTTGCAGTCTTAAGCATTGCACCGCCGCCATGAAACCAGACCATTCGTACAAGCGCTCCTTGTCCAAAGGAATCGAGTTATTGCACGAGCACATGACCGAAATCGTGGCGCTGCACGAATTGGTGTGCGACGAGGCGGGCGCCCCTGTGGATTACCGCATTCTGGACACCAACCCCGCCTTCACCCATGTGACGGGGATAACCTGGGAAAAGGCCAACGGCAAATTAGCTTCCGCGGTTTATCAGCAATCCCCCCCTCCTTATCTCGACATTTATGCGCGCGTGGCCCAGTCCGGCATTGCTGAACAATTTGAGACGTACTACGCGCCCATGCGCAAGTACTTCCTGATTTCCGTTTTCTGTCCCAGTCCCGGGCAGTTTGCCACGGTGGCCACGGACATTACGCTGCGCAAAGAAAAGGAAATCGAAGCCCACCGGCTCAGTCATCTTTATGCCACGCTGAGCATGGTGAATCAGACCGTGGTGCGCTCCCAAACCGAGGAGGAGATGTTGGAAACCTGCTGCCGGGCAGCCATCGAAAAGGGTGGGTTTTGCCTGGCTTGGGTGGGAAAATTGGACGCACAGACCCAGCAAGTGAGACCGGTAGCGGCCTATGGACTGCATCCTGTTGATAAAGAAGAAATCATTGTCTATGCCGACGAACGGCCCGAGGGACTGGGGCCTACTGGCACCGCCATTCGCACTCAGCAACCCGTGGTGTCGCGCCTGGATGTCGCTGACCCTCGCCTGGCGCCCTGGAAACATATTATTGAGCACCATCAAATCACCAGTTGCGCTTCTTTTCCCCTGTACGATACCTCCGGGATTTGGGGGGCTTTGACGGTCTGCAGCTTCGCTCCCGATGCCTTTACGGAGCGTGAAATTGCCTTGCTCGAGGAAGTGGCGGCAGACATGAGTTTTGCCCTGAAGCGACTGCAGGCCGAACGGCGCCAGCTTCAAATGGCCAAGCTGTTGGAAGAGCGCGAACGGCAGCTCCAAACCCTTTTGGCCAATATCCCCGGTGGGGTTTATCAGTGCGATGTTCACGCGCCTTGGCGGGTGCATTTTTTCAGCGAAGGCTCCGAAGCCATTACTGGTCGCCCGCCAACCGAATTCACCGATGGCAAACTAACCTACGCCGACATGGTGCATCCGGAGGACCTGGCGGAACTGGACCGCATAGTGGAAGAGGCGGTCGGCGCTCACCAGCCTTATGAGGCCACTTACCGCATAGTTCGTCCCGACGGAGGAATCCGCCATGTTTTTGAGAAAGGGCGCGCGCATTATGATGAGAAAGGCAAGCCCATATTTCTGGAAGGCATCGTATTGGACATCACCGCGCAGCGCCATATAGAACGCCGCCTGCAAGCCACCCAGCGGGAGTTGGAAGCCGTTTACGAGCAGGCACCCATGATCATGCTGTTGCTGGATGAGAAATTGCAAACACTGCGAGCTAATCGTGCGGCGCGCCGACTGGGCGGGGCTACCGATACTCACTGGAACGCCTGTTTCAAAGGAAGTGTGGGGGATTTGATCAAGTGTGTGCATGCTGTTACAGCGCCTAACGGCTGCGGCTCGGCGGAAGTCTGCCTGCAATGCCACTTGCGCATCAGTCTCCAGGAACTCCTGGCATCCCGCCAATGCTGTACGGAGGTGGAATGTCAATTGCAACTGGCCGGTAAATCACCCCAAGAACCCCTTCATCTGCAAGGCAATGTCTGCCGGGTGGAGGTTGACGGCCAGCAGCGTCTGCTGGTCTGTCTGAGTGATGTAACCCAGCGCATCCGGGTGGAAATCGAGCGGGATCATTTACAACAACAATTGTTTCAGGCGCAGACAATTGAGGCCATTGGCCAGCTTGCCGGCGGCGTTGCCCACGACTTCAATAATATCCTTTCCGCGATGATGCTGCACTACCAGGAATTGCTCGAAGAAGAGAGTCTGTCGCCACCCGTGCGGAATGCCATTACCGAATTGAATCAGTTGGCGGAACGTGCAGCCAATCTCACCCGGCAATTGCTGCTGTATAGCCGACGTTCCCCCATGGAGAAAAAATCCGTGGATTTGAATGGCTGCGTCATGGATATGCAGAAGCTTTTGCGCCGGACAGTGGGGGAAAATATTGAAATTACCTTTACTCCTGCGCCTGAACCGCTGTGGCTGCATGCCGATGTCAGCCTGTTGGGACAAGTATTATTAAACTTGGCCGTCAATTCCCGGGATGCCATGCCCAAAGGAGGGCATCTGCACATTGCCGTAAGCAAGCAGCAAATGGCGGAGCCTGACCTCGGTGAACATCCCCAAGGCAGGCCGGGATGTTTTGCGGTGGTGACCGTCACGGACACTGGCTGTGGCATGCCGCCGGAAATCATGGCCCGGATTTTTGATCCCTTCTTCACCACCAAAGAGCCGGGTAAAGGCACTGGATTGGGATTGGCAACGGTGGAAGGCATCGTCAAACAGCATGGAGGCTGGGTCGAAGTCCGTAGTGAAGTGGGCAAGGGGACTACTTTTGCTGTGTATTTGCCTTTGGCGGCTCCAGAAAATGCGGTCACCGCGAGCCCACCAGCTTCCCCTGCCATTGTCAGGGGGTCGGAAACGATTCTGGTTGTCGAAGATGAACCCGCCGTCCGGAGAGGTCTGGCCAACTGCCTGCGCCGGGCCGGTTATCAAATCCTTGAAGCTGAGCATGCCCATGAAGCCCTGCAGATTTGGAATCTGAGCAAAGACCAGATTGCCCTGGTGTTCAGCGACATGGTTTTGCCCGGCCAAATGAGCGGCTTGGAGCTGGTGCAAACGCTCCGTGCAGAGAAGCCGGACTTGCGCGTCATTTTTTCCACGGGCTACAGCGTCGAGCTGGCCGAATGGGAAAAAATGATTGGCGGGGTTTTCGCCATCCTGCCCAAGCCCTATACCATTTCCAAGTTAACCAACATCATTCGCGAAGTTTTGGAAAAGCCACTGGCCCCCGCCCCTGCGAATGCCAGCTTATCGCCGACATGATTGGACTTTCCGTCCACTTCTTGCGGTACGGACTGACGCAAGCATGGCGGATGCATCCACATAATGGCTGAGGGCGGCGCATTATGGCGAGATGCACGCTTGCCAGCCGGTCTATGCCCGGTTATCTTGAGTGGGTATGGGTGACATCCTGAACCGTTTTAGTTTCAGCGATCCCAAGTGGAATCTGCAAATCGCTGCCTGCATGTTCATCATCTGGCTGGCCTTGACGATTTGCACCCTGTCCAGCTTGAATGCTCAGGGGTTCACCCGCCGCCAGCGTCTCTTCTGGATTATTATTATCACCGCCCTCCCCTTGGTGGGGATACTGATTTACCTGCCGTTTTCCATCCGTTTGGACAACTATCCCACCCTCAAAATGCTGCGCAAGGAATTGAAGTAGTCCGCGCGCGGCCTTTGGTATTCCCGCGCCTCTCAGACTGTGAAGGTCTCTGTTGTCATACCGGCATTCAACGAAGAGAAGCTGTTGCCCGGTACTTTGCTGGCCCTTAAGTCAGCGGCGGAAACTTCATGGGGTCAGCGAGGTTGGCCATGGGAAATCATTGTTTGCGATAACAATTCCTCAGATCTTACGGCCCAAATTGCAGCGGAGGCAGGCGCCCGCGTGGTATTTGAACCCGTGAATCAAATTGCCCGAGCGCGCAATACGGGCGCTCGCGCTGCGCGTGGCGCATGGTTGGTTTTCATGGATGCCGACTCCCGTCCCTCCCCTGGTTTGCTGGCCGAAGTCGCGGAGGTCATGGAAAAGGGCGCTGCGGCCGGCGGGGGCGCCTTGTTGCAATTTGATGCCTCGGCTCCATGGGGGCATTGGGCCGTAAAGTTTTGGAATCTATGGAGCCGCGCCTTGCGCTGGGCGCCTGGCTCTTTTTTATTTTGCCGCGCGGAGGCCTTTCATGAGCTGGGCGGTTTTGATGAAACACTCTTTGTTTCAGAGGAAATTGACTTCAGCCGCCGGCTCAAACGCTGGGCGCGCCAGCATCATCTTCAAGTCACCATCCTCAGCCGGCATCCCTTGCTGACCTCCGGACGAAAAACCCACCTCTATACGCTGGGCGACCATTTGCGCTTCATTGGCCGCTCCCTCTACATGGGCACGCGCCTTTGCCGTACTCGCCAGCATTGTGGCATCTGGTATGAAGGCCGCCGCTGATTCACCGGCGGCCATTCCCTGCCATTTTGATATGCGTCAAAGACAAATGGCCAGTACATGCTATCTTTGAGTCATGCCTAATATTGAACTCGATGTCCGCACGTTGCCCGCCGGGCAACGGCACAAGCAGGTCTTCGCGGTGTGGGGTGAGTTGCCCGAAGGGGCCGTGATGGAGCTCGTCAATGACCATGATCCCTTGCCGCTTTATTATCAATTTGCTTGCGAACATACCGGTGCCTTTCATTGGGAATACCTGGAAAAAGGGCCGCAAACCTGGCGCGTCCGCATCGCCAAGGGATATTATCCCGACCCCGGCTTCAAGCCGCCTCGCAAAAAATCTGCCGCTACCTCCCCTTCTGACTGCCCGTTGACCGTGGACACCCGTCCACTTTTTCAACGCGGCGAACCGCCCTGTGCCTTGATTGATGAAGCGGCGGCCCAGACCCCGCCAGGCAGCAGCTTCGTGCTGCTGGTGCCCTTCGAGCCGCTGCCACTCTATGCCAAACTGGCTCGCGAAGGTTTCACCCATCGGTCAACCATGCAACCTGATGGCACCTGGAAAGTGGAGTTCTTCCATGAAAAAAGTTAGGGGCATGGAAGCCTCCCCATCCCAGGCCACACCTCCAGTTGTTGCATTATAAATCAGGGGGCCATAGCGATGACGGCTTTTCAAGAAGCTTACGTCAGCGCTTAATGGCTTTGCCTTTGATACGGTTCAAAAGGGATTGCCAATTGCCCTAAGGGACGGTGCTTTAGCTTGCGCCAGGCTCATTCTGCCTTGTCACCGCCTGCTCGCCGCGTTAATAGTCAGGCACAGCCATGCCTACCGCTTTTACTTTGACCGTCAACGGCCGGCGGCACACCGTGACCACCGATCCTGCGCGACCGCTGTTGCAAGTGCTGCGCGAAGATTTGGGGCTGACCGGCACCAAATATGGATGTGGCGAAGGCCAGTGCGGCGCCTGCACCGTGCTTATGGACGGACGCCGCGAGCACGCCTGTCTGGTTCCCGTCAAGGATGCTGTTGGCCGGCTTATCACCACCATTGAGGGCCTGTCTCCCAATGGCCAACTTCACCCTGTGCAGCGCATTTTCCTGGAAGAAGTTGCCATGCAGTGTGGCTATTGCACCTCCGGCATGATAATGGCCACCGTAGCTTTGTTGCGTGAAAACCCCAGCCCGTCCCCACAGGAAATCCTTGCCTGGATGAATCCCCATATCTGCCGGTGCTGCGGTTATCCGCGTATTTTGAAAGCAGTCCGGCGCGCCGTTGCTGAACATCCCAAAGCCTCATGAACTTCGCCCAAATATTCCCTTCGCCTCCCTTACAAGACGATGGCGAACACGCCGACGCCGTCGAGTTTGACTTTGGCCTGAATCGCCGCCGCTTCGTTCAAGTTCTCGGGGCCGGCTTGCTTATTGTGACTGCCGTTAACTCCGTGCAAGGCCAGGACCGTGGCGGGCGCGGCGGCCAGGGACGAACGCTGGCCAGCCGTTTGCATATCGCACGTGATGGGAAAATCACGGTGATGACTGGAAAAATTGAAATGGGCCAGGGGGCGCGGACCCAATTGACGCAGGCTGCTGCCGAAGAATTGCGGGTATCGCCGGAGCAGATTCAAATGGTAATGGGGGATACCACCCTGACCCCAGACGACGGCATTACCGCCGGCAGCCGCACCACACCTTCCACCGTGCCAGCCGTGCGGCAGGCCGCCGCAGCCGCGCGTGAACTTCTCGTTCGCACTGCCGCACAAAAATGGGGGGTGGAGGCGGCCGCACTGAATATCCAAAACGGGCGTATCACCCATCCGCCCACTGGCCGCTCCATGAGTTATGCGGACTTGGCGCAAAGTGGCGAAGCCGACAAGATACTTCAACAACGCCTCCCCGCCGAGGTTCAGGTCACGCCGGTATCCCAATGGCGGGTGATGGGGCAATCTCTCCCGCGTGTCAATCGGCAGGCCCTGGTGACCGGGGCACACCAATATCCCTCGGACATGCGCCGGCCGGGAATGTTGTATGGCAAAGTGCTGCGCCCACCGTCCTATGGGGCACGTCTGGTCTCGGTGGATATTGCGCCGGCTCGCGCCATGGAGGGAGTGGTGGCGGTGCACGATGGTTCTTTTGTGGGTGTGGCCGCTCCCACAAGCTGGCAGGCGGAGCAAGCCCTCAAGGCCATTGAGAATACGGCCCGCTGGGATACCGCGCCCCATCCATCCTCCCGCGAAGTATATGATTATTTACGGCAGCGCGCCCAAGGCGGAGTGCCGCCGAATCCGTTTGCCAACGAGTTGGCGCAAGCCGCCCGGCGGCACAAGGCCACCTATCATGTGGCGTATGTTCAGCATGCTCCCATGGAAACCCGCACCGCCCTCGCAGAATGGCAGGACGGCAAACTTACGGTCTGGACAGGCACCCAGGCGCCTTTCGGGTATCACGGCGACCTGGCCCGCACTTTCCGGCTGCCGACAGAAAATGTGCGCGTGATTGTGCCGGACTTTGGCGGCGGCTTTGGGGGCAAACATACGGCCGAGGCGGCCATTGAGGCGGCCCGCCTGGCGCAGGCCGCTGGCAAACCTGTTTTGGTTCACTGGACCCGCGAAGAAGAGTTCACTTGGGCCTACTTTCGACCGGCCGCCGTCATTGATATCGAAGCCAGTTTGAATGAGGAAGGGCGATTGACCTCGTGGTATTTCCTCAACATCAACTCTGGCGCCGCCGCTGTGGACACCCCTTACCGTGCTGGTAACGCTCGCAGCCGTTTCCTCAACTCCAATTCGCCGCTGCGCCAGGGCTCTTATCGCACCCTGGCCGCCACCGCAAACAACTTTGCCCGCGAAGCCTTCATGGACGAGCTGGCAGCCCTGGCCGGGCGTGATCCGTTGGAATTCAGGCTGGCTCATCTGGAAAATGAGCGTATTCGGAATGTGCTCCAGGAAGCCGCGCGCCGTTTCAACTGGCAGGAGCGATACCGGCAAAAAATCCCCAACTGTGGCGTGGGATTGGCTTGCGGCACTGAAAAGAACTCTGTGGTGGCCGCCTGTGTTGAAATCGAAATTGATACCGTGCGCCAGACCATCGTGGTCAAACGCTTGTGCGAGGTGTTTGAGTGCGGCGCCATTATCAATCCCGACAACCTGATGGCGCAGGTGCAAAGCTGCATCCTCATGGGGCTGGGGCCGGCTTTGCGCGAGGAAATGCAATTTCTAAATGGTAAAATGCGCAATGCCGCTTTCAGCAAATACCCCGTGCCACGCTTTGCGGATGTGCCCGAAATGGACATCCACCTCCTCAACCGGCCGGATTTACCCAGCGCCGGGGGCGGCGAGACTCCCATCATCGCCATCGCGCCCGCCATTGCCAACGCGGTTTACCATGCCACCGGCCGGCGAGTCCGCGCCATGCCGATACGCCTGGCTGAAGCACAAGCCATGTGAACTCCCCTGCCCCGTTGCCCAACCATCCTGCGTCCACTCACGCACTTTGGCGAAGAGCGGACGCCTTGCTTAATGAAAAACGGCCTTTCGCCGTGGTCACCGTCTTGAGCGCACAAGGTTCAACCCCGTTGCCGGCGGGCGCTCATGCATTAATTGAGGCAGATGGCGCCATTCATGGGACTGTGGGGGGAGGAGCGGTGGAGGCGGAAGCCATTCGCCAGGCAATGGCCGCGCTCACCACGCAAGAGCGAAGGGTATTTGACTTTGATTTGCACGGCCCGGGGCCGCACGATCCCAGTCCCATCTGTGGCGGCCGCATGCGCCTGCTCGTGGACCCGCGCCCCGCCGAATTCGCAGAGGCATTGTCAAAGCTCCTCAATGCTTTGGCGGAACGCAAGCGGGGCTGGTGGATTTTTGGGCTTGGCGAAAAAATGCCGTGGAATCTTCGATGTTATTTCACTGAGGCAGGCCAGCCCTTTCCCCGGGGTGGATTGCAGGAGGCCCTGTGCATTTCAGCCGGTCTTTCAACCGAAGCCGCCGTTTATCTGCCGCCAATCCCCGGCCAGCGCGGTGAAATACTCATGGAACCCGTTGTACCCGTTCCGCGATTAGTCATGGTGGGAGGCGGCCATGTGGGCCAGGCAGTGGCCGCGCAGGCTGCCCTTTTGGGATTTGAAATCATTGTTGTCGAAGACCGCCCGGAATTTGCGCGGCCGGCGCTTTTCCCCCCAGGCACGCACACGCTGTGCGGGGACATTGAGAAAACGCTGGCGTCCCTATCTTGGGACAGGGATACCAGCGTTGTGCTGGCCACCCGCGGCCATCAAAAAGACGCAGAAGCTTTGCGGATTTGCATTCAGCGTTGTACCGGCTACCTGGGCATGATTGGCAGCCGGCGCAAAGTGCCTTTAATGCGCCAGATGTTTCTGGAACGCGGCTGGGCTACTGCCGAACAATGGGAAAAAGTTTATGCGCCCATTGGGCTGGATATTGGGGCGGTTACGGTGCAGGAAATTGCCACCGCCATCCTGGCCCAAATTATTGCGGTACGCCGCAAAGGCAACGCGCCACGTATTCCACTGGCTTCAGATTCATGACCAGCGCCATCATCCTGGCGGCCGGCCAGTCCCGGCGCATGGGCCTCCCCAAGCAGCTATTGCCTGTGGATGGTGTTCCGTTGTTGACCAAAGTCGCCGCCGCCTTTCCACCAGAGTTGGTGAAGCATTTGCTGATTGTCATCAGGCCGGACTCCAAGGGCCTTCGGCACCTTGTTGCTCTTCCTCATGTGCAGTGGGTGGAAAATCCCGCCGCCGAGGGCGACATGCTCAGCTCCGTGCGCTGCGGCCTGCGCGCCTTGCCGAAGGGCACTGAAACGGTAATCGTGACTCCGGCAGACCTTCCGGGGCTGACCGCTTCCTTGACGTGTGCGATGCTTGAGGCTTGGCGCAATTGCGGCAAATCCATACTCGTACCCGTGTTTCAGCGACGGCGCGGTCATCCCCTGGTTTTCTCCGCCGACTACCTTACGGAAATTCTGAGCCAATATGACAGCGTGGGCTTGCGTGGATTATTGCAAGCCCATCCGCATGAGGTCTTTGAATGGGAGGCCCCCAGCGCCTCCGTTTTGGATGATTGGGATACTCCCGAAGATTGGCAACGCTGGCAACAACGTTGGTAATGACACAGACCGGCATCTGTCATATCACTGGGAACCGGACCACAGATGGGCTTGTCAGGGCTACGCACCTGTTTTAGGGTGGCTGTGCAAGCAACATCATCAAACAACTGAATTTTTATGAAACGCCGTCATTTCCTCCGAAACAGCGCCATGGCCGCCGCTGCATTGACCATAATTCCGCGCCACGTTTTGGGTGGGGCCGGCCAGGTGTCCCCCAATGAAAAGATGACTGTTGCCCTGATTGGCTGTGGCACCCAGGGCTTGCGGGAAATGGCCCATGAGTTGAAGCAGCCAGAACTGCAATACGTGGCGGCCTGCGACCCAAATCAGGACTCGCAGGATTACGTGGACTGGTCCAAAGATGGCATCCGCAGCATGGTGGCGGAGGCCATTGGCCAGCCCAACTGGCGCAAAGAACGACCTGGCATTCCCGGGGGCCGTGAAGTGGCTAAAGTCATGATCGAAGGCGCCTACGCGCAGCAACGCCAGCGCAGCCAATTCCGCGGGGTCAAGACCTATGCCGATTTTCGCGAGTTGCTGGCTAAAGCCAGCGATGTGGACCTGGTCAAAATCATGACCCCGGACCATTTGCATGCCGTGATTGCGGTGATGGCCATGAAAAAAGGCAGAAAGGTGGTCACACATAAACCTCTCGCCAACCGGGTTTCGGAAGGCCGCTGGGTCATTGAAACGGCCCGGCAAACCGGGGCCGCAACCCACTTTTTGCCGGCGAATGCCGGCGATGCCGTGCGCCGGCTGGCACACTGGACGCGCCAGGGTGTCATTGGCCGGCTGAAGGAAATCCATAACTGGTCCAACCGTCCTGTCTGGCCGCAATACGCCACCCTGCCCACAGACCGCCCGCCGGTGCCCAAAGGTTTTGATTGGGATTTGTGGCTTGGGCCTTCCCTTCCCCGCCCATACCACCCCCATTACACCCACGCCGTTTTTAGAGGCTGGTACGAGTTCGGCGGCGGTCCGATTGCGGACATGGGACATTACAGCTTGTGGCGGGTGTTTCAGGAACTGAATCTGGACGCACCAATTCTCGTCGAGTCCACTCCCAGTCATGTCTGCGAAGTCCGCGACCAGGTGAGCGTGGTGATTGCCAACGATTATTCCTTTCCCGTGGCCAGCACCGTGCGGTTCAAATTCCCGGCCAGGGGAGACCGGCCGGAAATCAACCTGTACTGGTACGATGGCGGGATGCGGCCTCCCACCCCGCCGGAATTGGAAAAGGAAGGGGGAGAGTTGCCGCCCGAAGGCATGATGTGGGTGGGGGATGAACGAATCATTATAGCGGGTTTCTTGGGACAAAATCCACGGGTGTTGCCCGCGCCCAAACAAGACCTGGACGCTTTGCGCCCGCCGCCGCGTGAAGCGCCCAATTGGACCCACGCGTTACGGCTAGGGCAAAAAACGGACGGCGACTTCCTGCTGGCCGGCCCCATTACGGAAGCGTTCAATCTGGCCGCAGTTTCCTTGCGGCTGGGAGGAAAAAGATTGCTCTGGGATGCCGCCCGCGGTGCCATCACCAATCGCCCCGAAGCCAATCGTTATTTGACGCGGGAATACCGCAAAGGGTGGGAACCGCAGTTCATTTAAGCCGGCTGCGCCTCAAGTTACCGCCTTGGGGCAAATAAGTAATTGTTTCTCTACGCCCATAGTGGCCGGGGCGAACTCTACCCACCACCCGCTTTCGCGCAAGGTATCCATGAGGTATTGCACAACAAACGGATGCAGACCGGCACAAGTGTAAATGCCCCTTTGGTTGGGAGCGCGGTGGATGCGGGGCAGGACTTCATCCCGCAGGCGAATCAGCTCCTGCTGAATGGTGGCGCCATGTTCGTTTTCCAAGGCTTCAAACAGCTCGGCAGGGGTGGGCAGGGATGCCCCATGACGCACCAGCCAGTCGTAGGGTTCAACGGCAACATCCTGATACCGTTTCCATCCCAAACCTTCCAGCTCCAATAAAAGCTCCTGCTTGTTACTTAGATCAAACAGCGTGATGCGGCTGCGCTTCCCGCCATCCCACATCATCATGCGCCTTCGCAACAATTCCCGTTCCTCGTCAATCTTCTTGACGGCTTTTTGCTGCACCTCATCCGGGGAGGGTAATTTGGCGGCTCGCTTCATGAGTTTAATTTTGCCCGTCCAGTAGAAGACGGTCAAGCACGTGAAAGCAGTCAATCCTTTAGAGGGGGGCAAAATCACGAAACGGGCAAATACCAAGAGGAGTGGACCGATAAATAATAAATCATGCTACTCCTCCTCGTGCGCCGCTAGAAAGTCCCTTGGCCGGCCCCCGCCCCGCCGATGTCGCAGGCGGCCGGCTTTCTCTAAAAATTCCAATTCCTGCCGCAATTTATGGAAACTGGCCAGGCGTTCCCGGGAAAGTTGCCCTGCTGCCACCGCGGCCTGCACCGCACATCCTTTTTCCACTGAATGGGTGCAATCATTGAATTTGCATCCAGCGGCCAGCGCAAAAATGTCCGGAAACGCTTCCGGCAGGCTTTCGCCGGCCATCCAGAGATGAAATTCGCGCATGCCAGGCGTGTCAATGACCAGCCCCCCATTGGGGAGCACGATGAGTTCGCGCCAGGTTGTCGTGTGCCGCCCCTTATGGTCTGATTCACGCACTTCCGCCGTGGCTGCCACCTCCTCACCATAAAGGCGGTTAATGAGACTGGATTTTCCCACCCCGGAAATACCCAAAAATACCACGGTTTTTTGCGGGACAATGTATTCCCAAAGTTGTTTGATACCTTTCCCTGTTTTGGCGCTGACCGTCAGCACCGGCGCGCCTCCCGCACAAGCTTTGGCCGCAGCGACCTGCTCCGCCACCGTCTCGCTCAGGTCACATTTATTAAGCAGCACCACGGGTTGAATACCGCCTTCCACCACCATGAGCAAAAAGCGTTCCAGCAACCGCGGATTGAAGGTGCAGTCCAAGGCCTGCACCACGAAGGCCGTTGCCACATTTGTCACGAGGATTTGTTCGCTGACCTCTTTTCCGGCCACCTTTCGGGTTAAACAGGTTTTCCGGGGTAAAACCTGCTGAATCACGGCTTTTTCTTCGGCGGGATAGGCGATTAATGCCACCCAATCCCCTACTTTGGGCAGGTCGCCTGGCTGGCGCGCGCGATGCAGAAGGCGACCGGCTGCCCTGGCCCGCAACGCTCCATGCCGGGTAAAGACAACGTAATGATGTTTATCTTCCACCACCACCCTGCCCGGCTCCCAGGCGGGCTGCTGCAAATCCTTGAAACAGGCCTCCCATTCCCAATTCCAGCCTAGCGTCTCCAGCGTCAGATGGGGGCGTTTGTCTGTGTTGCCACCGGTCATGTCCGTCCGTTGCTATCAGACACGCCAGCCCATGACAACCTCCAATTATTTGCCTACGGCTGTCGGCCGCCAAGGCTAGCGGAACGGCTGAATAAACATGGTGCGGCTTCCAATCTTTTGCGGGCTTCACCCCCGGCTTGAACTGAGCTACCTTGAGGACGTGGACACGCTGAAGGATGCCTTGAACGGGACTGCCACCTTGAGCCAATCGGTGGTAGTGCCTGACCTTTGGCAAACCCAAGCCGTCAATGCCTTGCGCGAGGGAAAGGATGTCGTGGTGCAAGCCCCCACGGGCGCAGGCAAGACGCTTAT
The DNA here is from genome assembly GCF_024832785.1 of Fontisphaera persica. GTDB lineage: Bacteria > Verrucomicrobiota > Verrucomicrobiia > Limisphaerales > Fontisphaeraceae > Fontisphaera > Fontisphaera persica. The sequence goes on along the minus strand of NZ_CP116615.1, from coordinate 1,301,406 downwards.
TTTTGAGCTGTGGTCCAAACAAGGCAAAAATCGCGGCCAAGCCATTTATACCGTCCCCACCCGGGCACTGGCCAACGATAAACTTGCCGAGTGGCGCGCGCGCGGATGGGACGTGGGCATTGCCACGGGCGACCTGGCGGAAAATCTGGAAGCTCCCATTCTTGTTGCCACACTCGAAACCCAAAAGTATCGGCTGGTGCGGGGCATGGGTCCCAGCCTGCTAGTGGTGGACGAGTATCAACTTATCGGCGACCCCGACCGCGGCCTGAACTATGAGCTGGCTTTGGCCCTGGCCCCCCCACAAACCCAGTTGCTCCTCCTCAGTGGCAGTGTTGCCAATCCGCAAGACATCGTACGCTGGCTGCGCCGCCTGGGCCGTAAAGCGGTGCTGATTGAGGATAAAGTCCGCCCGGTACCGTTGGAGGAGGTGGATGTGGAGCGGCTTAGTTACAGGTTGCCCGGGGAAATTCGCGGTTATTGGGCACGTTTTTGCGCGCGGGCTTTGGCGGAGGGGCTGGGCCCCATTCTGCTGTTCGCTCCCCGGCGGGCCAACGCCGAAAGCATCGCCAACGAACTGGCGCGCCAGTTGCCCTGCCCTCACCCCCTCACGCTAACGCTGGAGCAAAAACGTTTGGTGGGCGAAGACCTGGCCCGCATGCTCAAAGCTCGTGTCGCCTACCATCATAGCGGGTTGAGCTATGCCGCCCGGGCGGGGGTGGTGGAGCCTTTGGCCAAAGCCGGAGCATTGCGCGTGGTGGTGGCCACCATGGGCTTGGCGGCAGGAATTAATTTCTCTCTGCGCAGTGTGGCTTTGGCGGGAGATTCTTATCGCCGGGACCAACTGGAACAGGCCCTGCGGCCGGATGAAATCCTGCAAATGTTCGGGCGGGCCGGGCGCCGCGGCATTGACGAGACCGGCTATGTGCTCGTTGGCCCCAATGAAATACGGCTGCGCGATGGTTACCCGGCACATTTGCAGCGCAACGGCATGGTGGATTGGAATACGTTGTTGGGCTTGATGGCCGCAGCAGCCGAAGCGGGCCGTGAGCCCTTTGCCGAGGCAGTGCGGGTGCAGGAGCGTCTTTTCACCACCCGCACGGTGACGCTGGGGGTGGAAGAATGCCTGAAAAATCCTGAGGCCCCCTGCGGTCTTAAAACGGATGCCGAACGTGCCCGCCATGTGCGGCGCAAGGTGCAACAAATGCTCAACAGCCGCGCCGAGTGGGAAAACCTGCCCCCCCTCACCGACCGCCCGGCAGGCGAAGTGCGGGTGCTGCAGGCGCCGCCGACACCTTTATTGGATGCCTTAAATTTGTTACCCCCCCAAGACGACACCGCCGAAACCGCGCAACAGCGTGCCAACTTGGCCGCCAAGTTGCAATGGCTGTCAGCACTTTCTGTGCCCCAAGCCCTCGAAAAACTGGGGCACGGCACCCTGGTGGTTTTGGAGCAAACCTCCGAGGCCCATCCTGTTCATGGACGGGCCATCACGGTGGCCGACATCTTGCACGATGGCCGTCTGGAAATGGTGAAGTGGGTGCGGCGGTTATTGCACTGGCAAGGGCGGGTCACGACCCGCGAAACTTGGGAAAACACGGTGGAGCCTTTGCTCCGCCAGCGTTTTGCCGCTCAGCGCCTGCCCGTCATCCGCTTTGAGGCACGCGGCCACAAACTGGTGGCTCTGGTGAGTCTCGCTCAAATGGCGCTTCGCGCCGCTGTGGACCGTCACGGCGTGCCGATTTTCAGACCCATCCTGCGCGAAGTCTTGCCTTCTGATTGCCAACGCTGTGCTTTCATTCAAACCTGCCGCCAACTCCCCACTGGCAGCGGTGCCGCCATGCTCTGGCGGCGGCTGGGACTGGTGGGTGCCCGGGGGGTGCCGACCCTACGCGGCAGGGTGGTCAGTTTCTTCCACCAAGGTGATGGATTGGCCATAGCTGCGGGGCTGGAAGACGAAAACTGCCCGTTGGATGAAATGATTTATGAGCTGGCCAATTTGGACGCCGGCTTCCGTTTTTCCGGCGATGAGAGCCGTTGGGCAGGCCGCCTGGCGATGGCCTGCCAGAAACTCTATGGCCTGCAAACCATTCCTGGTTATCTGGAAAATGGCCTGCCGCCGCACTATGGGGCTGGCGCCGAGCAAATCGTGGCCGCGGTTCATCGGCAACCCGACAGCAAACATCGTTTTATCAACGAATGGCTCGGCGTGGGCGATATTGATCGTATCATTATTGAATGGCGCAGCACTTTACGGCAAATTGCCCACTCTCCTTCACTAGACTGGCCAAGATGGCAGGAACTGCAGCAACGGGCCAGGGCCATCCTGCAGGAAACAGAATCACCCACCCTCACCGACCTGCCCTCTTTGGACTTCCAGCAACTGCGCCGGGTGGACCACCGGCTTGCCTTGCGGCGGCATTGACCAGGACACCATTGCCACCTCGTTCAGAAAGTGGCATGCTGTTCGCGTGAAGAATATCTGGCTTGTTTGTCTGATTATCCTGAGCCTCCAAAGGCTGGGATTGGCCCAAGAAAGCCACGGCGGCGATTCGTACGACGAGGTAGGACTCGAACAAAAAATCTCCCCCGCCATGATGCGCTGGTTTCGCGCGGGTCTTCCCGCCGATGCGGCCGGCTTGGGCATCGCCCTCGGCAAGGTTTTGTCGGTCAAAATAGCACGCTATTGCGAACAAGGCGGGCCTCAATGCGGGTTCAATCCCACCTGCGGACACAGCCCTTTAACGTGGGGCACCACCAGCTCCTACCAGATCAATGGACTGATCATCCGCCGTCATGGGGTAAAGGCGCCGGAAAAAATTGAGAATTACGTTAACGCCCCAGGCGCCAACAGCCTGCGAGCTGGCGAGCAAGTTTGGATCGCCTTTCATACGCTCAAGTCCAACCAGGTTTTGCGTGTCTCTCTGGTGGAGCGCGTGCCCCAAACCAAATCCACGACAGCCTCCTCCAGCAATTCGCCGGCGGCCAAACCTTGAGCGGCAGGCCAGCCGAACGGTCCAGCCCACGGTTGAACAAGGTTGGGAAAAATGTTGGTCACCGGGAAACTTCTTTGATAAAAAGTCCCCCGGGAAGGCGTCTAAAGCATGAACCTTGCACGAAAGTGGTGACCATATGCGATATAAATTGGCAATCATTTTGTTGGTCGTGGTCTGTGTTTTTCTGGGCGTGGCCTTGATCAACGTCAGCAGAAAAACCAAAGAGCGGGAAAAGGAATCGGTGACCATCCAAAAGACCAACTGGGTGGAAATCTCCAACACCCTGGCGGCAACTTCCTCCAAGGTAGAGGAACTGCAACAGGTAAACACACACCTTACCAACCAATTAGTGGCCGAGCGCCGCAAGGTTGACACGCTGACCGGCGAGGCCAAACGCCTGGAGGGTACCCTGCAGCGCGTCACCGCTGAGCGCGACGATCTTAAACAGGAAATTGAACAGGTCAAGAAGGCGGCGGCCGAAGCCGCGGCGGTGGCGGAAAAGGAAATCGCCCGTCATACCACCAAAATTGCCGAGCTGGAAAAAGAGCGCGAGGTGCTAACCCGCAGCATGGAGCAGTTGACCAACCAGATTGCTCAGTTGGAGGTAAAAATCGCTGAGACTGAAAAACAACTGGCCACCGCCACCGGCCAGAATGATTTTCTGCTCAAGGAATTGCAACGTTTGCGCGCCGAAAAGGCTGAACTGGAGCGCCAGTTCAATGACTTGAAGATTGTCAGTGAACAGAAAAAGAAACTCACCGAGGAACATCATATCGCCCTGCGGCTGGAGTGGATGCGGCGCGGCTTGTACCAAGACATGCGTGGCGGCGAGCGTCTAACGCGGGGGCTGCCCAAACCGGCGTCAGCGGTTACGAATGCGAATTTGGAGGCGGAAATCCGCCGCAGCGGCAGCAGCACCATTAAAGGGGCCACCAATACGCCCCCGGCGCCAAAATAAAGCCCCTGCCAATTAATCAGGCAGGGCGGATTGAATCCGCTGCCACAACGCTTCTGGTTCCTCCAGACCGATGGAAAGCCGGATGAGATTGCGGGATACGCCACATGCCTCTGCCCAATCCAATTCCGTGTAATGCGCCAACAAGGTGAAGGGGCAGGCGAGCGTGAACACCGTCCCCAGGCTGGGGCCTTTGTTGACGGCTAAACGGTCATAAATTGCCGGAGCCGTGCGGTCGGCATGCCGCGGCAAAAAGGTGACCAGGCTTCCCCACCCTCCGCGAGGCCGACGTACTGACTCATAAACTTCGGCGAATTCCCATTTTGGATACCACACCCGCTCCACGGCTGGGTGAGCGCGCAGTTTTTCAGCGATCCAAAGTCCATTGGCGTTGTGACGTTCCATGCGAGAGGGGAAATCACGGGCTTGCCGTTCAATAATCATGGCCTCCTCACCCCACAACAAGTCTTCATGATGCGCCCGCAAGATTTGCTTTAATGGCTCATAGAAGGGTGAGCGGGGGTTGCATATCACGGCGCCTCCCATGGCATCGGCCGTGCCGACGATATATTTAGTCAAACTGGTCGCCACCAGGTCAGCATAGGGGCTTAAATCCACATTGTAGGGCGTGGCCACCACATCATCCGCCACCAGCGGCACGCCGCGCTCGCGCAGCAAGGGAGAAACCCGCCGTAAATCCGCCGACCCCAGCAGAGGGTTGCCGGGGATTTCGCAAAAACACGCCGCGAGCTGCTGGCGGTTTAGCAGCACCTGGAGCTCCTGCTCTACACGATCCAACCGGTGTAGGAGCGTCGCGCCGTCCCCCACTTTCTGTTGCAACTTGAGCGTGTCCACATAAGGAAAACCCAACTGAACGGTGGGGTGGCCCGGCCGCAACAGGCGCACTGCGGCCAGCGCCGCATGTTGCGCCGCCATACCCGTAGGTTGCAGAAACACATCCCCTTCCTCCACCTCGTAAAAGGCCGCCAGATGCTGTCGCAACCTGGCCCGAATGGCAGGGGTTTCGTCGGGCTCACTGCGGCCCTCCAGAAAAGCCTTGGCCTGCCGGCTGGATACAATCAGGCCGGTGTGCTGCCAAAATGCCTTTAAGACCAAACCGCCATCCAAGGAGGTAACCACTCCCCAAAGGCCGCCTTTTTGCAGGGTCATGCCGTCGTGACCATGACGGCGTAAGAAAGCCAACGCCAGGTCTGCCACGCGCGCGGAAGGAAATGGCAGGCAGGCATTCCAATTGCCTAGTTGCATGGCGGCCTGCTGCACCAGGGGATGAATCACGAAGCGCGGATAGCCATTCCGCAATTTATGGATGGTTTCGGGACGCTTTTCTTCGTATCCCACCACATCCTGCCAACGCGGCAAAGCCATGGAGACCGCGTGCTCATCCTCCGGCAACGGACGGCCCAAGTCCTCTGGCTGCCACCGCGGCTGCTCCAATAATTCCCATGCCTTCATGGCTGCAATGCTCCCAGTGCGCATTCCAAATCGGCGCGCAAGTCCTCTAGGTCTTCCAGTCCTACGCTCAGACGCAGCAGACCATCTCCTATGCCCACCTGCCGCCTCACCTCAGCCGGCACTGAGGCATGAGTCATGGTGGCTGGATGGCAAATCAGGCTTTCCACTCCTCCCAGACTCTCAGCGAGGGTGATGTATTTCAGCTTGCGGCAAAAAGCCAGCGCCTGCTCCACCGAGCTATTTAATTCAAATGTCACCATACCAGAACCTCCGCGCATCTGCCGGCGCGCCAGGTCATATTGGGGATGGCTGGGCAAAAAGGGATAGCGCACCAATTTAACTTTGGGATGTGTTTCAAGCCAGCGAGCCAGCTCCAACGCCGTCGCACAATGCCTTTCCATGCGCAAAGCGAGGGTCCGCTGGCCACGAGCTGTCAACCATGCATCAAAGGGACCGGGCTGCAAGCCCAAGGCTTTCTGGGCAAAAATCATTTTCTCCTGCCAGCCGGCTTCATTCGTCACCACCACCCCTCCCAGGCTGTCACTGTGGCCGTTGATGTATTTGGTGGTGGAAGAAAGCGACAGCGTGGCTCCCAATTCCAGGGGGCGCTGCAGGTAGGGCGAAGCAAAGGTATTATCCACCACCACCGGCACTTCGGCTTCCCGCGCCACGGCGCTGACGCCGGCAATGTCCACAATCTTAAGCAGGGGATTGGTGGGGCTTTCCAGCCAGACCAGAGCAGGACGCAACCGCTTAATGATGCCCCAATGCTCAGTCCGCGCCATGTCCACATATCGCGTTTGGATGCCAAATTTGGCCATCACCCGCTCCAACAAGCGATACGTGCAGCCATACAGGTTTTCCTCGGCCAACACCAAATCGCCTTGTTTCAATGTGCTCAGCACCGCCGTAATCGCAGAAACCCCACTGGCAAAGCAGGTGGCATATTGGCCTCCTTCCAACGAGGCCGCCGAACGCTCCAATAAACGAAAATTGGGATTGCCGGAGCGGGTGTAATCAAACCCGTCTGGATTACCGCTGGCAAAAGTGCTGGTTAAAAACACGGGCGGCATTACGGCGCCTGTGCTCCCGCTAAAACCACAGCTTTCGTGCACCGCCCGTGTGCTGAAGCCGGGTTGTTTGTCGTGTGTTTCCATGCCCTGCATAAATCCCCACTACCATTGTAGTCATTAAAATAGCTTTTTCACTTGAAAAGCTCACCTTTTATTGCACATCAAGTTGGCGCGACAAGCGTAAAAGCTTGCGCTGAACCATTGGCAATACCGGAAGAGGATGCTGACGGAGGTTTGGCGACCCCACCGGGACTCGAACCCGGGCTACCACCGTGAAAGGGTGGTGTCCTAACCGCTAGACCATGGGGTCTTGCGCCGCAGGTGAATAGCACTTTCCCTGCAGCTTTGTCACGATACTTTTCCAAAAATCTGGTGGGTTGGCTGGGACTCGAACCCAGGACCAATAGCTTAAAAGGCTACTGCTCTACCGACTGAGCTACCAACCCCCGCCGACAAAGCGGGCGCAAAATCTAAACAACCCAACCCCACCGCGCAAGTCCTTTGTCAAAAAAATTTCCGCCGGCGCATGCATGACTTGGATGCGCGGCCCTGCCGGAAATGTCGTTCACCCATGGCGGTGCCGCAAGCAGAAAAAAGGGCTTATTCGATGACATAGACTGCCGCAGCGGGCGGGCCCCAGGCACCTTTGGACTGGCGAATACGGGCCGTCACGCGCACCTTGCCGCTTTCCAGCACAAAAGGCCCCTCATAGAGACGGGCGGCGGAAGAGGGGTTGCCCCCCGGTTGTCTGGGGTCTTCACCATTCAGCGTGTAATAGATTTGCTGTTGGGGCGCATTGGTGCCGTCCAAGGCTATTGCGGTGCCGGCCGGAATCAGGACGGGACGGGGACTGAAACGGGGCGCAGGCAAAAATTGCTGATCCAGCCAGTTCATCCTGCGCACGATCCAATTGGTCAGGTATCCCACAGTTGCCTGGTAGGTACGGTTGCGGGCATCTGCCTCAGCGTTGGGCCAGACATACTCCCCCAGCCGGGGCCAGCGCTTGAATTCGCGCTGCTGGGCCTCTTCCAGAAGTTGCGCGTAGGTTGCGATGCGGGCCAGCAGGTTGCTTGTGGCAAAGAGTTGGCGCCGCAATTCGGCATACCTATCAGTGGCTTGCTGGTCAAAATCAGGATCCCGAAAAAGGCGGCCATACCACAAATCCCGCCCCCCCACTGCCGCCCAATACCAGCCATGCGGATTGTCGCCGTCCTGATAGTTCACGTTGCCAAAACTCAGGTTGCGATCCCAAATCGGCGAAAGTACCAGCTTGCCGCCGCGGTCTTTGTGCATGAACACACTGAGCGTGTAGCCATCAATGGTTTTGGACATCTCGACAATCCAGAAGTAATCAATCGCCGTGGGCACATCCAAATACTGGCGATAGCCGCGCTCGGGATGAAGCCATTGCCGGTCATTGAGGGAAGTTTCAAATTGATTCATCCATTGCCGGATGTATTGCTTTTGAGCAGGCGCCAGTTTTTCCCCTTTGGGATATTCGATGCCCAAGGTCATTCCCCAGGAGGTCTCAAAGCCATTGTCGTTGGCGTCCAGCCGGTCCCGTTTCAGGATGTACCCGCCGGTAATCGCGGGGTAATTGGTGTCTGACGGTGTCAATTTGGCGATGTTCACGCGCTGCTTGCCTTGTTTGATTTTTTCCAACAAGACATAAACTCCCTGATAATCCCGGGCGGTCAGCGGTTGATTGTGCCGCGCTAGGAACACCTCGACAAACCGCCGCCGCACCGAGTAATGCCCCATGGCCTCCCATAAATCGTACGCCAGAACATCGCGCATCAAGGTTTTATCACTGTAGGGCCCGTAAAGCACCCAGTCCGATTCCGTCGGCAATCCAAGCAGGGGGGCTTTGGCATCCTCCAGGACATTTTCGTCCCAGCATTCAATGCCATACGAGCTTTTGGGCGCCCGCCGCGAACTGGAGCCACGATACTCCAACCCAATGCGGCCCTGCCACTGCGGGACGCCCTGCAGCGATGCCCGGCCTTCGTTGGTGTGCCAGGTCATCATCCAGGCCGGGTTTTTAACGTCGTCCACCACCGGCCCGCCAAAGGTATTGATTAACACCAACGGTAAATTGGAGTTAAACGCAACAACCTCTGGACTCAACAAGGTATAAGCCGCCGCCCCAACCGGCCCGGCTGGACGCCCCTCGATGAACACCCGAGCGCGAAGGTACAGGCTGCGGTTCACTTCCAATGGTTCACGATAAATGGGCGCATTGGTGGTGGGCGCGCTGCCATCGGTAGTGTAGCGCACTTCACCCGGCCCGTGGTAACGCAAGGCCACGGTGGCACGATTGGTCAACACCCCGCCCGGCGGACTAAACAATACCACCGCCTGCCCTTGGTCGGGGGAATCGGGTCTCCGGGCTGCCTGTAAGCCACAACAAGGCACCATGGCCAGCAAGACACCCCCCAGCAAACCTGCGGCAGGGCGGAAGTTGGCAAGGCGACAAAAGCGTGCCGCTATCTCATAAATCTTTAACACAACGAAAACCCAAGCCGTCATAAGTGCCATAGGGCACGCTGCGGGCGCGATCTGTGGTGCGCCGCGTGGACTCGGCCTGATAATAGGCAATGGCGCCCCCGCCGCGAATCACCTTGAACTTTTTGCCGTATTCCAACTCCCGCTGGGAGTTGCCCGGATAGGCTTCATACCAGCTCGATGTCCATTCCCACACGTTGCCTGCCATGTCATGGCAACCGTAGGGAGAGACATCGTCGGGAAAACTGCCCACTGGCCAGGTCTTTTCCTTTCCCTCGGCGCCACTGGCGGTTTTTTTGTTTCCGGGATCATTGCCCCAGGGAAAAGTCCAGCCGTTGGTGCCGCGGGCGGCTTTCTCCCATTCTGCCTCAGTGGGCAAGCGTTTGCCTGCCCAACAGGCATAAGCTGCGGCATCTTCAAAACTGACATTTACCACCGGATGCCGGGCCAGTTGGGCCGGCATTTCCCCACCGGGCCAATCCACCGGAGGTTTGCGACCGGTGGCCTTAAGAAAACGTGCATACTGCTCGTGAGTCACCTCATACTTATCTATGTAATAAGCCTTGAGATAAACACGGTGGGGCGGACGCTCATCCGCGTCGCCTTCGAGGCTGCCCATAAGGAACGGCCCAGCCGGCACTAAAACCATTTCAGCGCCATCCTTGGCCGTGATGGATTTGGCTGGTGCGGCGGCATATAACTCCCTGCCGGTAGCGATGGCCATCACCATTACCAGGGCCACGGCCGTCATCAGATGTCGTTTACCTGCGCAGTACAGGGCCATGCTTCTTAGTTTGAGCAAAGCCCCCCGCCCCCGCAAGCGGAATGGTGGGCATGGTGCCTGGCCTCAGCTCTTGGAGAGCAAGAGGAAGACAAGGGAGGAAGCGGAAAAACGCAGGCGGGGAATGCCCATCCCCTGCCCTTCCCACGCATTATGGCTGCGGCAGAGCCCCATTTCGGCGCTGCCACAAATGGCAGTAAATTAGGTTTGGCAACCGCAACATTTGGCGTACAACAGCGGGGCAATGAAAAATATCGTCTATCTCGACGTTGAAACACAGAAATCTGCCGAAGAAGTCGGCGGATGGCATAAGATTGGCGACATGCGCATGAGCGTGGGCGTGATTTACAGCACTGCCGCCCGCGAATATAAAATTTTCCTCGAATCCCAGGTGGACCAGTTAATCAAGGAATTGATGCGTGCTGACCTGGTCGTGGGTTACAATCATGAACGCTTCGACTACGAGGTTTTACATGCCTACACGCCCATGGATTTGCGGCAAATCCCCAGTCTGGACCTGCTGCTGGAACTGCAAGCGGCCACCAACCGGCGGCTGCCTCTGGATGATGTTGCTGCCGCCACCCTTGGGGTGAACAAAACCAGCCAGGGCATGCAGGCACTGGAGTGGTTCAAGCAGGGCAAACTTTTAGAAATTGCCGAATACTGCTGCTACGATGTGAAACTAACGCGTCTGCTACATGAATACGGGGTTGCTCATCAGCACGTCTGGTATCTCGATAACACCGGAAGGAAAGTCAAAGTGCCGGTGAAATGGAAACCAGCCTGAGGCAGCGCTGCCGTCGTTCCCTCAGACCACCATGCCTAGCAACGCAATGATGCGTCCGGGAAAAAGTCCCAGGGCCAGAATCAAGACCACCAATAGCCAGCAAAGCCAGCGCGTAGCGGCATCCAATTCAAGCACCGGCGCCTCCGGTGTGGCATCCCGGAAGAAGGCCTCGCGAATGAGCAGCAGATAATAATAAACCGCGATGGCACTGTTCAGAACCGCAAGCACCAACAACCACAACCAGCCTTGTGCCAGCGCGGCCTTGAGTAATGCCAGCTTGCCAATGAAACCTGCCAGAGGAGGCACCCCGGCCAGCCCAAATACCCCGGCCAACAGTGTCCACGCCAACAAAGGCGAGCGGCGGTGCAGCCCGGCCAGTTCACTCATAGCCACGTTGCGTCCTTCATAAGACACGCGGCAAACCACCGTGAAGCAGGCGAGCGTCATGAAAAGGTAGGCAAAAAGGTAGTACAATGCAGCGGCGCGGCCGTCGCGATCCAAGGCCACCAAGCCCACCACCGTATAGCCTGCATGTGCAATGCCGCTGAAGCCCAGCAACCGTTTAAGATCCGTCTGCACCAGCGCCGCCAGGTTGCCGTAAAACATCGAGGCTGCTGCCAGCACTGCCAGCAACAAAGCAAAGCGCGGGTTGTCTGGGCTGGCCAGCGCGGTCAGGCGGGCCAGGACGGCCACCGCGCCCAATTTGGGTAAAGATGCGATAATGGCAGCAGATTCGTTGGAGGAACCTTGATAAACATCCGGCGTCCAAAAATGAAAGGGGAAGACCGCCAGTTTGTAGAAAAGCCCACAACACGTCAGTGCCAGCCCGGCCAAGGCCAGAGGCGATTCTGCCACGGGCCGCAATTTATGCATGAGGGCTGGCAAAGCGGTGGCCCCCGTAAGGCCATACAGATAACTCAGGCCAAACAGCATGATGCCATTGGCGGCGATGCCGAACATGATGTATTTGGCCGCGGACTCCATTTGTGCACGCTGCCCTTCGCGCTCACGGCGCAGCGGCACCAGCAGGTACAACGGGAACGATGCCATTTGCAAAGCCACCACCAGCGTCAGTACATCCACACAGCTTACCAATGTCACCAGGCCAAAGCCGCCAAGGACGGTGAAAAGATAAAATTCGGGGCGGAAATCGGCGGGAATATCCCGCAGCCCGCCTGCGGTAAGCAACGCCAGAAACAGCCCCAAGGCCAGGAATAACTTAAGAATCTGTGAAAACCCATCCACGCGATAAGCGCCGTCGAATAGAATGGATTCCGCCGGCAGGGCCAGGACACAGGCGGCAATGGTGGCCAGTGCCGTTCCCAAGGCTACCCGACGGGCCAGGAGGCTGCGGCGCTCGCCCAGCGTGACAAAGAACAGGGCAAGCGCCCCGGTTAGCAGCAGCAGCTCAGGCAAATATGAATTGATAAAATGCAGCATCAAAAGGATCCATGACCTGCCGGGCAGGCAACTTCGTAGTTGGATTCAAGAGCAAAGACAAGCGCTCCCCCGGCAGTGCGCGGGTTTGTTGTCTCACGAAAGCCGAGGCGGGAGATGTTCATAATTTCGCTGCCGACTGAACTTGTTGCAATAGGTTTAGCAAACTAGGCCGCATGGCCTCCACGAAGGAACCGGGCTTCAGTCCCAGCCAAAAAACCAGCATGAACAACGGCAACAAGGCTGCAATTTCGTGCCAGCTTAAGTCTTTGATGCCAGCATGGTCAGGGTTGCAGGTGCCGCCCCACGCCAGGCGTTGAAGCAGGCGCAAAAGATACGCGGCCGCAATGATAACTCCCGGCACCGCCGCCACGGCCACCATCGGCACAGAAGCAAAGGTGGAGGCCAAAACTAAAAATTCGCCAATGAAACTGTTGGTGCCCGGAAAAGCCATGCTGGACAGGGCGAACACGCCAAAGGCGGTGATGAAAACAGGCATGAATTTCCCCACCCCCGCCGCGGCATTCATTTCGCGGGTATGCAACCGCTCGTAGAGCAGTCCCACACAAATAAACAGCGCGCCGGTAGTTATCCCATGATTGATCATCTGCAGCATGGCACCCTCGAGGCCGCCACTGGTAAAAGTAAATATGCCCAGCGTCACAAACCCCATGTGCGCCACACTAGAATAAGCCACGAGCTTTTTCATGTCGGTTTGTGCCAAAGCCGCCAGGCCCCCGTAGATAATGGCGATGACCGATAGCCACTGAATTGCCGGAGCAAATAGCTGTGCAGCTTGTGGGGTTATGGGCAGGCTCAATCGCACAAAACCGTAACCGCCCATCTTAAGAAGAATACTGGCAAGCAGCACACTGCCCGCCGTGGGAGCTTCCACATGGGCTGCCGGCAACCAAGTGTGAAAGGGAAACATGGGCACTTTGATGGCAAAGGAAATGAAGAAAGCGAGGAAGACCCAAAACTGAACGTTCATGGGGTACTCCCGCCCCATTAAATCGGGAATGTGAAACGTTCCGGCCTGCAAAAACAAGGCAATGATAGCCACCAGCAGAAACACCGAGCCGGCCATGGTATAGACAAAGAACTTGAGCGCGGCATAGATTCTGCGCGGACCGCCCCAGACACCGATGATTAACGCCATGGGAATCAACATGGCTTCCCAGAAAACAAAAAAGAGCACGAAGTCGAGCGCGCAAAACACCCCCAACATGGCGGTTTCCATCAACAAGAGAGCCGCCAAAAACTCCTTCAGCCGGGTTTGGATGTAGGTCCATGAAGCCAGCACACACAGAGGCATCACCAGGGTGGTTAACAGAACCAGCCACAAACTGATGCCGTCCACCCCCACCGTATAATGAATCTTCCACGGAGCAATCCAAGCATGTTGCTCCACAAACTGATAGGCCGCGGTCTGCGGGTTAAATTGGGGATAAAGGAGCAACGAAACTGCAAACTCCCCCGTGGTGAAAAACAGGGTCCACCAGCGTTGAGCGCGCGCCCCCGGCAGCAATAACAGCACCGTCAGCGCTACCAGCGGGCTGAAAATCAAAACGCTCAGCCAGGGGAAACCGATATTGTTGAACAAGTCAGGCATCTACCAAATCCAAAGAAACAACAGGAGCAGCACGGCAGCCATGGCGAAAGCCAGCGCCAAGCTTTCCTGCAAATGGCCGCGTTGCGCCAGGCGCACCCGTGCGCCAGCAGCCCCGATGGCCGCCGCCAGCCCATCCACCGCCCCGTCAATGACGCGCTGATCAAATTGGCCCATCAGCCGGGCGGCACGCATCAAACCGGCCAGCCCCAGCCGCTGATAGAGAGTGCCCACCCATGCATCCAGGCATTGCACCGGCCCTTCCGCAACGCGCAAAAATACCCGGCCCGCCTTGCGGTAAAACCAGTCCAAATCCAGGCTGATGGTGGGAGTGGGTTCCAGTTTTTTCAGCAACAGGAAAAAGCCCACCGCGGTGAACAAGAGCACCAGCAAAGTCTCAGAGATATGATACGCGGTATAGGGGTGATAATCGGCCACTACTTCCTGATGCGGCAGCATGTTGTACAAGTAGGGTGTGTATATGCCAATAAAAATGCACAGAAAGGATGCAATAGCCATGGCCGCATTCATGTTCCAGGGCGGGTCAGCCGCACGCTCCCAGGTCTCCGGACGACAACGGTTTTGCCCAAACCAGATGAAATAAGGCACCTTCAAACCTGTATGCAGGAAAGTGCCAACCGACGCAAGCATCAGCAAATAGGCTGCCCCCAGACGGTGCCCCTCAAAGCCAGCCGCCACAATCATGGACTTGCTGACAAAGCCGCTGAACAGGGGAAAAGCCGAGATGGAAAGGCCGCCAATTAAAGTGAACAGAAAAGTCCATGGCATCTTCTTGTACAAGCCCCCCAGTTCTGTAAATCGGCTCTCGCCCGTCATATGCAACACGGCGCCACAGCCCATGAAAAGCAAACCTTTATAGAGGATGTGCGCAAAAGCATGGGCGCAGGCCCCATTGATGGCCATGGCTGTGCCCATGCCTACCCCGGCCACCATGTAGCCCACCTGACTGATGATGTGATAAGCCAGCAACCGGCGGCAGTCATTTTCCAGCACTGCATACACCACCCCATACAACGCCATGACCACCCCCAGTGGCACCAAGATTTCCCATCCCGCAAAACCACGGCACAAGGCATACACCGCCGTCTTGGTGGTCAACGCGGACAAGAAAACTGAACCATTGAAAGTGCCTTCCGCATACGCATCCGGCAGCCAGGCGTGCAGTGGGGGCACGGCTGCATTCAACAGAAAACCCACCAGGATCAACCACGCCGCCACGCCTCCCTGCCCCCACGCCATGGACTGGAAAGCCAGGCTGCCTGTGGCGCCATGATGCAAAATGATGCCGGCAAGCAAGGAAAGTCCGCCAGCCACGTGCACCAGTAAATAACGAAAGCCCGCCGCCAGCGCCCTACGACCGCGCCGGTACCAGACCAAAAATACGGAGGCAAACGCCATCAACTCCCAGAACACAAACAAGACCAGGAAATCGCCGGCATAGATGACCCCAAGGGAGCCGGCCGCATAGAACCACGCGGCACTGTGCTGCCCCGACTCCTTGACGTGCCATCCATAAAGCGTGGCAATCACGCATACCAGCCCCATGATGTAACCAAAAATCTGGCTCAGGGCATCTACTCGTCCAAAAACCAGCGTCCACTTCAGAAATGCCAACTCCCCATGGATGCCCGGCGTTAGTTGGGTGACTCGCCAGAAAGCCAGCAGGGGTATGGCCAGCAACCAGATTTTACGGGCACGTTCAGGAAGCCAGGGCAATACCAGCGCGCCCAATACCAAAATCAGGGCCGGATGAAGCCAGAGGTCACTCATCGTAGTAATCCTCCTTTCGCATGATGCCCAATTTCCCAAACGCCTTGGACACCACGATGAGCAACGCGCACCCCACCACACCAAAAATCGCCCAGAATCCCGGCCACCGCTCTATTTGCGTGTGAGCGTGGCTTTTATCCACCACGCCGGGCACGGCGTCCAGGAGCACCAGGACGGCCAAAATGGCCAGACAAACCTTGACCACCCAGCGCAAACGCGCCCTCAGCCATTCAATGATTTGAACCAGTTTCATGGAAGTATTTCCTGGGTGAGGCGCAGGAAGAAATCCGGGTAACAGCCGATGACCACGGAAATCACCGCCGTAATCGCCAGTGGCACCACCATGGCCGGATGCGCCTCACCTTGGTGTTCCAAGCTCGCTTCGCCAGTGGGTGCCCCGAAAAAGGCCTGATAGATTACCGGCACGAAATAGGCTGCGTTTAACAAGGTGCTGGCCAGCAACACCCCAATGATTAACACCGAGCGTGCATCCCATGCGCCCAGCAACAGATTCCACTTGGTAATGAAGCCCGCCACCGGCGGGGCGCCAATCATGCTGAGGGAGGCGATGGCAAAAGCGCCAAACGTCACGGGCATGGCGCGCCCCAGTCCGGCCATTTCCGAGATGTTTTTCTTGTGCGTGGCCACATAAATGGCGCCCGCACAGAAGAAAAGGGTGATTTTGGAAAAGGCGTGATTGGCGATGTGCACCAGTCCTCCCTCAATGGCTGCCGGGGTTAACAACGCCACGCCCAGAATCACATAGGACAACTGGCTTACCGTGGAGTAGGCCAGCCGCAACTTGAGGTTGTCTTGACTCAGCGCAATCACGGACGCAGCAATGATGGTGAAAGCGACGAAATAGGCGGTAGGCAGCCCCAAGCCAAAAGCCTCCATTCCGTCAGTGCCGAATACGTACAACATCACACGGACAGTGCTAAAAACACCCGCTTTCACCACGGCCACCGCATGCAGCAGTGCACTCACCGGCGTGGGGGCCACCATGGCGCCAGGCAGCCAATGGTGTAAAGGCATGACGCCGTTCTTGGCAAAGCCCAACAGGCAGGCCACATACAATAACGTAAAGACCAGTTGTGAAGTATCGGCAGGCAGAATACCAGGCCGGATGTTGTCTGCAAAATCCAGCGTGCCGGTCAGGGCATAAATGGCCGCCATGGCGGGCAGCACCAGACCTTTGGCGGTCAAGGTCAGGTAAGTGAGGTACTTCTTGCCCCCGGTGTATCCCTCCTCATCCTGGTGATGGGCCACCAAGGGGTAAGTCGTAATGCTGATTACTTCATAAAACAGGTACAGGGTCAGCAGATTGTCCGCAAAGGCACAACCTATGGCGCCAAACAAAGCCAGCGCGAAACAGACGTTGAAGCGCGTCTGGGCATGCTCATGAAGTCCTCGCATGTAGCCGGCCGAGTAAAATACCGTAACTACCCACAAGGCAGAGGCCGTCACCGCGAAGAGCATGGACAGCGCATCGGCGCGCAAGCTGATGCTCAGCCCGGGCAACAAGGGAAAAAGGGTATAAACCAGTTTGCGATCTGACCGAATTTCCGGCAGGAGAGAAAGCGTGATGGCCAACAACGCAACGGCGGCCACGAGCGAACTGGCCTCGCGCCGGTTGGGATGCCGGCGGTTGAGCAAAACCAGCCCCGCTCCCAGCAACGGGGCCAGCAACGCCAACAAGAGGCGGATATCGTGGGCGCTTTCCATGAACGATTATCCCTTCAAATCCGTGAGATCGCGGGTTTGAATCGAACGGTAATTACGATAGACCGCGATGATGATGCTTAGGGCGATGGATACTTCCGCCGCCGCCAGCCCCATGATGAACAGGACAAAGATTTGCCCATGGGCCGGTTGAGGGGCATGAAAATGATTTAATGCCACAAAATTCAGCGCGGCCGCCGAGAAAATCAACTCGCCTGAGATGAGCATGCCCACCAGCGTGCGGCGGCGAAGAAGTCCGAAAATGCCCGCCGCAAGCAGAAAGGCGGCCAGCACCAGATAAATTTCAGATTGTTGATAGATAGGCATGTCAATGTTCTCTTGTCCGACCTTCCCGTGCCACCACCAGCGCGCCCAGAATGGCCGCCAGGAGCACGAGCGAAATCAACTCAAATGCCAGGCAATAAGTGGTCAGGAGGGAAATCCCCACGGCCTTGAGGGAATCATCCCCCCGCATGACCGGCTCCGCCGGCCAGGGCCCGGCAAGGCTAAGATGACTCAGCAGCAGGAAAATCCCGAAGGCGGGAACCAACATGATGATTGCCCATGCCCACGTGGCCCGGGTGCGTGGCGCCGGCGGCGGCTCGTCCGGCTCCGCCAGCATGATGGCAAAAACTATGGTCACGCAAACGGCCCCGATATAAATCAGCACCTCCATCAAGGCGAGAAACGGACTGTGCAAGTAGTAGTACATTCCCGCCAGCCCCAGGCAGCAAATGGCCAGCCCGCAAACACTGCGAATAACACGTGTCGTCAGTACAGCAATCAATGCTCCACCAGCAGTCAGCGCCACAAAAAACCAAAACAAGGCCGTGATGCTGGCACCGGCCGCGTCCACTCCCAGAATGCCCAGCATGGTCATTACCTCCCCTGCCCTTCCACGGTTACCACCACCACATCTGGCGTTCGCTTGGGGGCTTCCCCCGTTTCGCTGCCGGGTGCCGCGACTGGCTCAGGCGGGGGTTGCCGACGGGCCTCCTCTTCCAACCGCTTGAAAAGGTCCATGATGAATTCTTCCTTGGAAAAACCAGCAAGGTTGTAGTCCTTGGAAAAACGAATGGCCCCGCTTTTGCAGGCTTCAATGCAGGAACCGCACAGACTGCACTTGGTAAAGTCCAGCTTGAATACAGTGACCGATTTGCGTTTGGCGCCCGGTTTTTTCTCGCCCTCGACCAGGATGCAATCGCTGGGACAGGCCTTTTCACATGCCTTGCAGGCGAAGCAAATTACCTCGCCCGTCTTGGGGTCCCGTACCAGTTCAATATGACCGCGAAAACGCGGGGGAATATGAGGCGCTTCATAGGGATACTGTTCGGTGACCGGCGGTTTGAAAAACTCCCGCAATGTCACCTGCAGGCCTGCCCACAGGCTCAGGCATCCCTTCCAGAAATCTCGGGCACTTTTCATGAATAATCAGAACAACTTCAACACAACGGCCGTCAGCACCAGCGTCCCCAGCGAGATGGGGATTAACACCTTCCACGAAAGATTCAACAAGGTGTAAAATTGGGTACGGGGAAAGGTCCAACGCACCCACATCACTGCAAAAATCAAAAGGTACATCTTCAGCAAAAACCAGAACACCCCGGGCAGGATGCCGATGGGACTTTGCCAGCCGCCCAGAAACAACAGCGTGGCCAGAGCGCAGCCCACGAGCACGTTGGCATATTCGCCGATGAAGAATACCCCGAATCCCATGCCGGAATACTCGGTGATGGCGCCGGCCACCAGTTCACTTTCCGCTTCAGCCATGTCGAACGGAGCACGGTTGGTTTCCGCCAGCATGCAGATGTAAAACACCAGAAAGGTCACCGGCGCGAGCGGGTTATGGTCCAGGCGAAAGATGTTCCACTTCCAGAACGGTCCGGCCTGTTGTTGCACGATTTCCATCAGGTTGGTGGTGCCCGTGCTCATGAGCAGCGTGATGACCACCAGCAGCATGGGAATTTCGTAGGCCACGTTTTGTGAAACCACCCGTGCCGCTGAAATAATGGCGTATTTGTTGCGCGAGGCCCACCCGGCCAGCATCACCGCCAGCACATGGATGGAACCAAAGGCGAACACCACCAACATGCCCAGGTGAATGTTGCGGGCGACCAAGGAATCACTGAAGGGAATAACCGCCAGACTAATCATGGCGGGAATAATCACCAGCAGGGGCGCCGTGCGAAATAAAACCCCATCCACTGTGGGCGGCACCAGCAACTGTTTGGTCAGGAGTTTGATGCTGTCCGCAATCGGCTGCAACAGGCCGGCGAATCCCACCTCCGTTGGCCCGAGACGGCGCTGGAAACGCCCGGAGCCTTTGCGCTCCGCCCACACCAGATAAGCCGCATTCAGCCCCACAAAAGCCATCAGGCCGAAGAGCCAGGCCAACAGTCGTATGGGTTCCGGCAGGTTCATCGCTTAGCGGTCAATGTCAGGGATGACGAGGTCCAAACTGCCAAGCAGAGCCAGGGCATCCGCCAGCATCATGCCCCGGCTGGCTTCTTCAAACAGGGTGATGTTGCAAAAAGAAGGTGTGCGCCAGCGCACCCGATAGGGCATTTCCTTGCCATCACTGACCACGCGGACCAGCAAACGCCCACGCGCAGCTTCCACCGCAAAGCAGTAATCGCCCGCTGGCGGTTTCAGGGCGCGGGGCACCCCCGGGGTTTGAAAGGGGCCTGCGGGAATCATGGCCACCGCCTGTTCAATAATCCGCAAACTCTGCGCCATCTCCTCCATGCGAACACGGTAGCGCGCCATGCAATCCCCTTCGGGATAATGGGGAATGTCAAATTCCAACTCGGAATAAACTGAATAAGGCTCCATGCGACGCACATCATAGGCCATGCCGGAGCCACGCATTACCGGGCCGGTCGCGCCATATTTGCAGCACATTTTTTTGCTGATGGGCCCTATGCCTTCCAGCCGTTTGCGCAGGATGAGATTCTCGGTCACGAGGGTGTCGTACATCTTCAACCGTTCACGCATGTAGGGCACAAAATCACGCGCCGCACTCAGAAATGCATCATCCACATCATTGCACACTCCGCCAAACCGGTAATAGCAATACGTCAGCCGTGAGCCGGTAATGCCTTCCAGCATGTCGAGAATCTTCTCCCGGTCATCGAAGGCATACAGCAGCGGCGTGAATCCGCCGAGGTCCAACAGAAAGGCCCCAAACCAAACCAAATGACTGGAGATGCGATTTAATTCCGAAGTAATCACCCGGATAAATTCCGCGCGACGCGGCACCTCAATGCCCGCCGCCCGCTCCACCGCCGCCACGTAGGCGTGGGTGTAGGTCATGGCGGACAAATAATCAATCCGGCCTGTGTTGGGCAGGTATTGGGCCCATGTCCGGTTTTCCCCCATCTTTTCGTGCATGCGATGGATGTATCCTGCCACCGGCTCGGCGCGCAGGATGTACTCGCCATCCATCGTTAACTTGATGCGCAACACCCCATGGGTCGCCGGATGCTGCGGCCCCAAGTTTAGGATGAAAGTCTCATTGCCAGCCCGGCGGGCGGCTTCGATGGCCTCGGCAGGCGTCATGCAGCCGCAAAATCTTTCCGCAAGGGGTGGTAATCGGCGTCATCGGGCAACAACAGTGGCGCCAAATTCGGATGCCCGGAAAAATGGATGCCAAAAAACTCCCACGCTTCCCGCTCATGCCAGTTCGCGCCGGGATAAACATGGGAGATGCTGGGCACCTCCGGCAAATCACGCCGCACCCGTGTGCGAATGGCCACCCGCCATCCCAAGGCGGGATGGAAATAATCATAGACAATCTCCATCTGATTGTCCTGCGGCCAATCCACCCCGGTCACGGCATCCAAAGCAAATCCCTCCTGTTCCATCAACGCCGCCGCCAGCACCACCTGGGCCGGCTCCACATGGCCTTCAAAGTGCACACCGCGGCGAGCATAGTCCACTCGCTCGAGCGGAAGGGCCAGATGAGCCAAAGGATGCTCAGCGGCCGGCAGGGGGGGTGCCACCTTTGGCTGTGTATTAGTATTATTTATATTCATGATAAGACAGTAGGTTATGCTGGCTCTGAGGCTGGTGGCGGTTTGACTTCCGGCCACCGCCGTTTGCCAGTAAGTTTCTTCTCCAAGGCCAATATCCCTTCAATCAAAGCCTCCGGCCGAGGAGGGCAGCCGGGGATGTACACATCCACCGGAAACAGCTTGTCCACCCCCTCCACCACGGAATATTGACCGGGATACACAAAAGGCCCGCCAGAGATTGCACAGTTCCCCATCGCAATCACCCATTTAGGCTCCGGCATCTGGTCATAGAGCGTTTTTACCGCCGGCGCCATTTTTTTGGTAATGGTGCCCGCGACAATCATCACATCCGCCTGCCGTGGCGATGGTCGGAACACCTCGGCGCCAAATCGTGCCAAATCAAATCGGGACGCGCCTGCGGCCATCATCTCGATGGCGCAACAGGCCAGGCCGAAGGTCAACGGCCACAAGGAGTTAGCGCGGCCCAAGGCCAGCAAATCCTCCAGCCGCGCAAACTTCACGATTTGGGAACATTGGACTTCCGAGTCCATTCGAAGATTCCTTTCTTCCAAGCATACACAATGACCAGCGACAAGATGCCCACAAAAATCAACACCTCCACCAGGTCCCGCCACGCGAATTCCCGGTCATAGACCAGGGCGACGGGAATGAGAAACAACACGTCCACGGCGAAGGCGACAAAAATCAAGGCATATAAATAGTAAACGGCGCTGTACCGAATCCAGGCGTCGCCAATGGGGTCCATGCCGCACTCGACAAACTGGCCGGTCTTATTTGCCGATTGACGGGTGTGGCGGGCGGAAAGCAGTTTCCCCAGGATGACTGGCGCCAGGGCAAACAACAGCCCCCCGAAGGCGAAGGCCGCCAGGTACACCAGGTCGAGATAATAAGTTTTTCCCATAATGCCCGTCCCAGAAAATATCCATCAGTTTTCTTTTTATTCAACTAATTTCTATCACCAGATATACTTATATAATTAGTTTAATTCTTTTTGAATACTTATGATGTCGCGTTTCGTCATGCCGCGTTTGTTAGCCTGGAAAGTTAGCAGGACCAGACCGCCCTTGCTTTGAGCCAGGTCATGAAAATGAAGGTTAACCAATGTTACCGCCGGAAAGCGCTAAAATATGAACCGGCGGAAGTTTGCGCTTCCGCCGGTTGGAGCAATATCAATCGCTACCCAAGCCTGGTTCTAGAGCTTCAGCAACTCCTCGGCAATCTGCACTGCGTTCAAGGCGGCGCCTTTCAACAGTTGGTCACCGGAGACCCAGAAGCAGAGGCCGTTGTCCAGAGCGCAGTCCTGACGCAGACGGCCCACTTCGCAATTATCCTTCTCGGCGGTGAACAACGGCATGGGGTATTTCTTGTTTTCGGGATCATCCACCACATCCAGGCCGGGCGCCTTGAGCAGCACTTCGCGCGCTGCCGCCACCGTGACCGGCTTCTCAAATTCCGCGCTGACGGCCACGGAATGGGCCCGATACACCGGCACGCGCACACAGGTCACACTGGCGCGGAAAGCGGGGTGATGCATGATTTTCCGGCCCTCATTCTGCATCTTCATTTCCTCCTTGGTGTAGCCATTGGCCAGGAAGGAGTCCACATGGGGCAGCACATTGAAGGCAATTTGATGAGGATAAACTTCTTTGGTGACCGGCTCGCCGCGGACAATTTGATTTATCTGCCGGCGGAGTTCTTCGATGGCCTTCGCGCCAGTGCCGGAGACCGCCTGGTAACTGGAGGCAAAGATGCGGGTGCACCCAAACGCCGCATGCAGCGGATACAAGGCCATCAACGTGATGGCCGTGGTGCAATTGGGGTTGGCAATGATGCCCTTGTGCCACTTGACGTCGGCGGCATTGATTTCCGGCACCACCAGCGGGACCTGATCATCCATGCGGAAGCAGCTCGAGTTGTCCACCACCACACAGCCATCCGCAGCAGCCAGCGGCGCAAATTCCTTCGAGATGCTGCTGCCGGCGCTGAACAACGCAATATCCACCCCTTTGAAGGAATCCCGCTTCAGTTCGGTTACCGGCACCTCTTCGCCGCGGTATTTCAACTTTTTGCCCACGGAACGGGCCGAGGCCAGCAGCGTCAGCCTGGCCACTGGAAAATTGCGGCGTTCCAAAGTTTTCACCATCTCGACGCCGACGGCACCCGTCGCGCCGACCACGGCAACATGTAGATTATTGCGCATAATCGTTAAAAACAAACGAGGGGCGACTATAAAACAATCTTTCATTCTGTAAATAGCAGAAATGGACAAAATCGGCGCCGTTTCTTAACCATGGGTTTCGTGGGGTACCAAGTTCCTCGGTTGCCCCTGAGACACTCCTAAATCATATGGGGCCGGCATAATGGGGCTTCTGGCTGTTGACGCCCTTTTTCTTGACGCCTAACCGCTGGCCGCGCTGAGGGAAGCGCCATGTTTGATTGAGAGGCGGTAAAATCTGGTAACACTGGCTGGCCGCTCATCGTCAAGAGAATTGAAGGGCCATCCCGCTCGTGGTGAGCGAGGAGCAGGCCATAGCAAGAGACGAATGATGAGGTGAACCATGATGAAAAAGCATTGGATATGGTGTCTAGGTGCTGGCCTGGCCTTCGGGTTGATGGCAGCCGCACCAGCGCAAGCCGCAGATAAACCCGCAGAGGCGGCTGCACGTCCCAAAGCCGCCCAAAAACTCAAGGAATTGGGCGTCGAATTGGATTTGACGACGGAGCAGAAGGCCAAGCTCAAAACCGTACTGCAGGAACAAAAAGATAAACTGAAGGGAATCCGCCAGGATGCCTCTTTGGGCAAGGTGGAAAAAGCCGCAAAACTGCGCGAGGTTCAACAGGGACTGGCAGACAAGCTCAAGGAAATCCTGACCCCCGAGCAATACGCCAAGTGGGAGAAGGCCCGCAACGAGGCCCAGGCTGAAAGAAAAGCGAATCGGCAGCAAAAGCGTTAAACCTTTTGTCCCAGGCCGGCCTCCCCTGCCCTGCCCATTCGTGGTGGGGCAGGGGTTTTTTATCGAAAACCACTCACGACGCTTACAATATCATATCATCATATCAGGATAAAATGATATTTACAATGTTGTAACGTGTGCTAATCTCCTCTTATATGAGTGGCGCGTTTGCAGGCAACACAGCGCGAGGACAGGCACTGGCCGAACTGCTACGCCAACGCATCGTCATCATTGACGGGGCGATGGGCACCATGATCCAGATGCGCAAACTGGAGGAGGCGGTTTTTCGCGGTTCCCGGTTCGCCTCCTGGCCCCGCTCCCTGAAGGGATTAAATGACCTGCTGAACCTGACTGCCCCCGACGTGGTGGAATCCATCCACGCAGCCTATCTGGAAGCGGGTGCTGATATCATTGAAACCAATACCTTCAATGCTCAGGCCATTTCCCTGGCGGATTATGACCTGCAGGCGTTTGCCTATGAAATGAATGTGGCAGGCGCTCAATGCGCCCGGCGTGCCGCGGACGCCTTCATGCAACACCATCCCGGCCGGCAATGCTGGGTGGCTGGCGCGCTGGGACCCACCACCCGCACGGCCTCCCTGGGCACAGATGTGCATAATGCCGCCTCTCGCTCCGTCACCTACGATGAATTGGTGGCCGCTTACCACGAACAAGCCCGCGGCCTGATGGACGGAGGCGTTGATATCTTCCTGGTCGAAACGATTTTTGACACCCTGAATGCCAAGGCGGCGTTTTTTGCGCTGCAGAAACTGTTTGATGAACGTGGGATTTCGCTGCCCCTGATGGCATCAGTGACCTTCATTCAAGCGGGCAGCAATCGGGGCGTCACCGGCCAGACGGTGGGCGCTTTCTGGACCTCAATTGCCCATGTGCCCTTGCTGAGCGTGGGCATGAATTGCGCTTTGGGGCCGCGGGAAATGCGGCCACTGATTGAAGAACTGGCCCAAATCGCCCCCGTATTTGTCAGTGCCTACCCCAATGCAGGCCTGCCCAATCCCCTGCTCCCCACCGGTTTTCCGGAAACACCGGAAACATTGGCCCCACAACTGGCTGAATGGGCTCGCAACGGCTGGTTGAACCTGGTGGGCGGCTGTTGCGGTACCACTCCCGACCACATCCGCGCCATTGCTGAAGTCATGCGGGACATTCCGCCCCGCCAGCCGCCGCCAGCGGACACGCACTTGCACTTGAGTGGTTTGGACGAGTTGGTGGTCCGCCCGGAAAGCAACTTCATCAACATTGGCGAACGCACCAATGTCACCGGCTCCCCCAAATTTGCGAAGCTCATTCGGGAAAACCAATTTGAAGAGGCCGTCAACATCGCTCGCCAGCAGGTGGAAAATGGCGCGCAGATGATTGATGTCAACATGGATGAAGGGCTGTTGGATGCCGAGCGAGCCATGACCCACTTCCTGCACCTGATTGCCACCGAACCGGAAGTGGCGCGGGTGCCGGTCATGCTGGACAGCTCCAAGTGGAGCGTCATTGAAGCCGGCTTGAAATGTCTGCAAGGCAAAGGCGTGGTCAATTCCATCAGCCTCAAGGAGGGCGAGGAGAAATTTTTGGAGCAGGCCCGGCTGATGCGCCGTTATGGTGCGGCGGTAGTGGTGATGGCCTTTGATGAGCAGGGCCAGGCGGACTCTTACGAGCGTAAAATCGCGGTCTGTGCCCGCGCCTACCGCCTGCTCACGGAAAAGGCCCATTTCCCCCCTCAAGACATTATTTTTGATCCCAACGTCCTGACGGTTGGCACCGGCATGGAAGAACATGCCAACTACGGCGTCGCCTTCATCGAGGCGGTGCGTTGGATCAAGCAGAACCTTCCCCTGGCCAAAACCAGCGGTGGCATCAGCAACGTTTCTTTCAGTTTTCGCGGCCAAAACGTCGTGCGCGAAGCCATGCATTCGGCCTTTTTGTATCATGCCGTGCGCGCCGGGCTGGACATGGGCATAGTCAACGCCGGTATGCTGGCCGTGTATGAGAACATTCCAGCCGAATTGCGCGAGCGGGTGGAAGACGTGCTTCTCAATCGCCGCCCGGACGCCACGGAGCGATTGATTGCCTACGCCGCCCAAATGCGGCCCCAGCAGGCCCAGCAGGTCGAAGCAGAAGCGGCCTGGCGTCAGGCCCCCGTGGAAGAACGCTTGAAGCACGCCCTGATTCACGGCATCACGGATTACATCGAAACCGATGTTGAGGAAGCTCGTCAGAAGCTCGGACAACCGCTGGCGGTGATTGAAGGCCCCTTGATGGACGGCATGAACGTGGTGGGGGATTTGTTCGGCAGCGGACGCATGTTTTTGCCTCAGGTGGTCAAAAGCGCGCGTGTGATGAAAAAGGCCGTGGCTTATCTGCAACCCTTCATGGAAGCGGAAAAAGCCTCAGGCGCGGGGCGGCCTCAAGGCAAGGTGTTGCTGGCCACTGTCAAAGGGGATGTGCATGACATCGGCAAAAACATCGTGGGTGTCGTGCTGGCCTGCAACCATTACGAAGTGATTGATTTGGGGGTCATGACGCCCTGCGAGAAGATTCTCGAAGTGGCGGCCCGGGAAAAAGTGGATGCCATCGGGCTCAGCGGCCTCATCACCCCCTCACTGGATGAAATGGTGCATGTGGCACGGGAGATGGAACGCACTGGCCTGGAGTTGCCCCTGCTCATCGGCGGCGCCACCACCAGCAAAGCCCATACGGCCGTGAAAATTGCCCCCGTGTACCACGGCGCAGTGGTGCATGTTTTGGACGCCTCCCGGGCCGTTCCCGTGCTGGGCAGTTTGTTAAATCCTGAGCAGCGGGAAACATTCCTCAAAAACCTACGGATGGATTACGACCGGCTGCGCCAGGAGCATGGTGCGCATCAGGCCCGGCTGGTGCCGCTGACGGAAGCCCGGCGGCGCCGGCCAAGATTTGACTGGGAGTCCGTGGACATTCCCATCCCAGCTTTTTTGGGCGTGCGCCAATTGGCGCCGGACAGCGGAGACCTGCGCATCACCGTCGCGGACTTGGTGCCATACGTGGATTGGTCGCCCTTTTTCCATGCCTGGGAGCTGCGCGGTCGTTTCCCGGCCATTTTGGATGATGCGTCGGTGGGGCCACGGGCACGCGAGCTGTATGCGGATGCCCAGGCGATGCTGGAAAAAATCATCCATGAGCACTGGCTGCAACCTCGCGGCGTTTACGGCTTTTTCCCCGCCAACAGCGTGGGTGATGACGTGGAGGTGTACTCGCCGGACGAAGCGCAGCGGGTCATCGCCCGCTTCCATTTTCTGCGCCAACAAATGGAAAAACCGGCTTCCCAATTCAACCATTGTTTGGCGGACTATATTGCGCCGCGTGAAAGCGGGCGCCGTGATTATTTGGGCGCCTTTGCGGTAACCGCCGGCCACGAGGTGCACTCCCGCGTGCAGGCGTTCAAGGCCGCGCATGATGACTACAATGCCATTTTGCTGGAGGCCCTGGCCGACCGTCTGGCTGAGGCGTTTGCCGAATATCTTCATCAGAAAGCCCGGCGTGATTGGGGGTACGGGCGTGACGAACAACTATCGCAGGAAGATTTAATCCGCGAGCGCTATCGCGGCATTCGCCCGGCTGCCGGTTATCCTGCCTGTCCGGACCACAGCGAAAAATGGACGCTCTGGCAGTTATTGCAGGTGGAAGAACACACTGGCATACGTCTGACAGAGAGCGGCGCCATGTGGCCTGCCAGCAGTGTCAGCGGGCTGTACTTTGCCCATCCCGAAGCCAAATATTTTGGCGTGGGCAAGCTGGACCGTGACCAGATTTTGGATTATCACCTGCGCAAAGGCATGCGGCTTCAGGAAGTCGAGAAATGGCTGGGGCCTTACTTGAATTATACTCCATCCCCGCTGCCATCCTCCCCTGCCCCAACCTGCGCCTGTGGCAGGCCACATTAAGGGCTGGAGGGCGAACCGTGCCAACGGCGTCGAGCATACCATTTCCCCAGGCTTTGCACACCCGGCATTTTCATGCCCAAAACCATAAGGCGGTTAAACCAACCGGGGATGAAGACGCCCGAGCCGCGTTCCACGGCGTGCAAGGATTGACGCACCACCTCCGCCGCTGTCATCCAACAGAACGAGGGCACCACCTGGCGGTTGAAATGACGATACTCCTCCGTGTCATGAAACTCCGTGTGGGTAAATCCCGGGCAAAGAGCTTGAATATGCACCCCCGTGCCCTCCAACTCGGCGGCAAGGGCCTTGGTGAATCCCACCATCCACAACTTTGTCGAGCTGTACATGGCGCTGGTGGGCACCATGGCGAAAGCGGCAATGGAGGCCACATTGATGATTACCCCCTGACGGCGCTGCACCATGGCGGGCAGCACAGCCCGGATTAAGCGGGCCGTGGCTTTGACATGCACTTCAATCATGGCCATTTGCTTGGGCGCTTTGGTTTCATGGTAAAGTCCACCAGAACCAAAGCCCGCATTATTGATTAACCACTCCACCGGAGGCGTGCCCTGCAGCCGCTGGGCCACAAGCTCCTGGCCGCTGGTCTCAGCCAAATCCGCCGACAGACACTCTATTGTCACCCCATGTACTTGCTTTAACTCTCGCGCCAAAGCTTCCAGACGCTCGGCCCTTCTTGCCACCAACACCAGCCGCTGCCCACGCCTCGCCAGTTGGCGGGCAAACTCCGCCCCAATGCCGCTGGAGGCTCCGGTTATTAACGCTGTGCCGGTGGGAAGGGCGCTGGTTTTCATGCCATTAGAGTTCAAAGGTGAGCAGTCGTTTGCGGGCCAGCCCCAAGGGCAGCCAGCCCAGAAGAACGGAAATTACAGTAAAGCCAGCCCAACTCCACCCCTGCAACCAGGCAACACTCATGTTGGCCGGCGCCCACGGAGAACCCGCCGCCAGCAGCACCACCGACAACAAGATATACACAAAGCTCAACACCAGACACAACGTGCCGCCAAAGCCATTCACGATTTTGCCCGGATGATCTTCCTTGAAATTAGGAAAGAGGGCCCCCAATCCGACCGCCAGACTGTTGAGGACAAACGTCATAATGGTCACGATGCCATAAAAGTGCAGGGTGCGTTCCCATGGTAAATTCAACATGTGACATGACAATGCCATCAATCCCAGTGTCAACCCCCATGACCCTATGGCCGCCATCCAAAACTTGACCTGAAGCACCTTCAGCAAGCCCATGGGGGCCATACCTACAATCCACATGCGTTTGCCCTCCAAGGAAAATTGCGGAAAAACGAAGCGGGTGGTCAGCGTGGCCAGATTGAGGGCACAGGCTCCCAGATTCAGATAAGAAACCAAATGCACCCAAAACGGGTTGCTTAACTGGCTGGTGAAATGGCGCAAGTTCACCACGTACACCCCGAGCAGGCCAAATAACATGATGGTTTGCCCCCATTGCGTGGTATCTCGCCAGAACATGCGCAAATCCTTGACCACCATCGCGCGGACATCAGCCGGCAAGAAACGCCAAAAGCTGAAAAATCGCTCCAAAAAGCCGGCGTGCCAATGCAGTTGATACCGGCGGCGCGACCATTTTCTAAACCACTGCCATTGTCCAAACACACTTCCCCGGCTTTGCACGGCACTGGCGGCATTATAGAGCGGACGCCCCACCTGGGCGAAGGTCAACAGCGTCCAAAACAAGACATGACTGAGCAAAACCAGCGCAAAAAACAAAGACGCTGCCAGTGCTCCATCCGCCCAGTTCAACACCCCGTTGGAAATCCAGTAACTGGGCAGGAAAAACAACTCTGCAAAACGGGTGCGTGACAACATCCGGTCCAATACCACCAGCACACGGCTGTCAGAAGCCTCCTGAGGCAAAGGCTCGGGCTTGAGGTAAAAATAAGCCGCGGTGAGCAAAACGACTGCGCCGCCCATGATAAGCAGTTGAAAAGTGCGGCGTTCCAGATATTGCGCCAGGCCAATTGCCAGCCAGGCGCCGGCAATTCCCGGCAGGACAATCAGCAGGGCCATCATCAACACCGAGGCCGGGTAGAAGTGCCAGGCCACACCCCGTGTGATGCCGAAAGCCGCCACCATCGGCGCCACGAGAAACACAAAAGCCCAGGATGCCAATGTCACCGATTCCACGAATTTCCATTGGAATATTTGTTGAGGCGTCAGCGGCAGGGTCAGAAGAAATGAGGTCTCGCGGTTTTTAAATAAATTGGTGTAACTGATGACCAGATTGCTGAACAAAAGCAAAATAAAGAGAAAAGCGAAGAGAAGATACCACAACCGCTCCACCAACAAGGCCCCCAACCCGGGAAATTGATTGGCAAATTTCAGGCCGCGATAAAAAAGCCAGAATGCCAGGCCCAGGTATCCCGCCACAAATCCCAGAATGAGGGTCGTGAGCAGTTTGGATTGCCGGCCAATCGCCGCCAGTCTTCGCCATCCCTGAACCAGATTAACCTCCAACAGTTTCCAAAAAGGCGCCGGAGGCCTGCCATTACCACGACCCCACTGCCAAGGCACCCCCATGGCCGATATCGGTACTTGATTCATGCCCGGCGGCCCTTACCACACCTGCACCGAGTCTGCCGCAAAGATTTTTTGCACTGCTGACCGGTAATCAGGGTTTGGCCCCCGCAAGTCCACCACCTCGTGTTGGGTGTCCGGCAGGGCTTTTTCCAAGGCAATCATCTGCTCAGGCCACTCATCGCCAGGGTGAGTTAAAAGGTGGAGCACTTTGCGCATAGGAGTCGTCAAAAATAAATTACGTTGGAATGGGCTGCTGCCAGTTCCGCCAGCCGGTGCTCATCAATCGCCTCGTAAGGTAACGTGGCTGGTTCAATCGCTTCCAGGCAAGGTTCTCCTGCCTGAACATAAATGGGTCGCCCAAATTCCCCCAGGATGGGCAGATAGCGCGTGTAGTTGTCCTCATCCACGAGTTCATCCACAAATTCACTCAAGGCCAGGACCGCCGGGCCGTGCAAATATACTGTGATGTCAGTTTTCTTCCATGTACCCACCCCGGCCGCAATGCGAATCGCCTCGGCAGGGCGATGGCTTACCCGCGGGTCGCCACGAATGATAAACAAAGCGCTGGGTTTCATGGGATTAATTGAAACTGATAAAACGGTCTGTGCCGGCCATCAAATCGCTAACCACCGTCAGCCCGGCAAAAATGGCCAAATCACTCAAAGGGAGGTTTCTTCGTTGCGCACCGTAGGCGCAAGCATACAACTTGACCCCCTTTTGTTTCAGCGCTTGCAGCCGGGCATCGCCCACGCCCTTGACAGCGTCGTCAATGCAATACAAATAGACATCCACTCCTTCAGCCAACGCGGCTTCTGCCACACCCAAACCATGATGAAAACCAGGCTGGTTGGGGTGGGTCGAAATCAGAATCCCGAGTTTTTTTCCATGCAACATCGCGTGGGAAACCTAAAAGACCTCACCAGTCCTGTCAAATATCCCTATTGCGGGGCATCGTAACACAGAAGAGGGTTATCGTGTTTCCTCAAGGTGATATTAATAGTCCAGCAACCTTTTCCCAAGCAAGGAGGGATGAGAACCTGGCGCTGGATAATCGTTGAGCATGCCTCCAAGGGGCTGCTACTTTAGTCTTATGAAGCGCATCCACGGATGGCTGATTATTGCACTGGTCTGGCTGGCCGCCTGTGGTCCCAAACCACTGGCGCAGGACTGGCCTGCTTGGGGAGGCCCCCAGCCGGGCCGCAATATGTACTCCCCCGCCAAGAACCTTCCTGCCACCTTTGACCCCGGAAAATTCAAGCCGGGCAGTGAGGAAGTGGACATGACCACCACCAAAAACGTGCGCTGGGTGGTGCGCCTGGGCAGCCAGGCTTATGGCAATCCAGTGGTTGCCGGCGGTAAAATTTTTGTGGGCACCAATAATGAATTTCCACGCAACCCAGCACACCAAGGAGACCGCAGCGTATTGCTGGCTTTGGAGGAAAAGACCGGGGCCTTCCTGTGGCAATTAATCATTCCTAAGTTGGAGGCGGGCAAAGTCAGCGATTGGGAAGGGTTGGGTCTGCTGTCTTCGCCAAGCGTGGAAAGCAACCGCATTTACCTCGTGACCACCCGTTGCGAGGTGATGTGCCTGACCACCGAGGGGCTGCACGCCGGCAACACCGGCCCTTTCACCAATGAAGCCCAATACTTCGTGGGGCCTGGCCGGCCGCCGGTCATGCCCGGGCCACAGGATGCTGACATTGTGTGGGTATATGACATGCGGGACGAGCTGGGAGTGTTTCCTCATAACGCAGCCAATTGCTCCGTCTTGCTCCTGGGCGACTACCTTTACGTATGCACCTCCAATGCCAAAGACTGGAACAAGCTTTTCGTCGTATCCCCCAAATCTCCCAGTTTAATCGTGCTGGACAAGCGTACCGGCCGCCTTGTGGCCGAGGATCGCGAGGGAATTGGCTACCGTCTCTATCATAGTCAGTGGAGCTCGCCTTCCGCTGGGCTGGTGGCGGGCCAATGGCAGGTTTTCTTTGCGGCGGGAGACGGCTTCCTCTACGGCTTTGACGCTCGGCCGGTAAAAGACAATCCAGGTTACCGGTTGAACAAATTATGGGCGGTGGATGGTAATCTGCCGGAATACAAGGAGCGTGATGGCCAACCCGTTAAATATCCCGATCCGGAAGGTCCCAGCGAGTTTTGCGCCACGCCTGTTTTTCACAACGGCCGAGTGTATGTGGCCACGGGCCAGGATCCCGAAAACGGCGAGGGCGTGGGGAGGCTCATTTGTGTGGATGCCCAGACCGGCAAACTCGCCTGGGACTTCAAGGAAATCCAGCGCAGCTTGTCCACCGTTTCCATTGATCCCGGCACCGGCCTGTTGTTTATCGCCGACTTTTCCGGTTTTCTCTACTGTTTGGAATCGGCCACCGGCAAGCCGGTCTGGAAGCATGACATGAAAGCCCATGTATGGGGTTCAACCTTGGTGGCGGATGGCAAGGTGTATTTGGGGGATGAAGACGGCGACTTCATCATCATGGCGGCGGCCCGTGAGAAAAAAGTGCTTCACGAAACCAACCTGCAAGCCCCCATCTACTCGACACCCATTGTGGCCAACGGCGTGCTTTACATCGGCAGCCAGACTCATCTATACGCTATCCAGGCACCGCCTTCCTCCCCAGCCGGTTCTTCCAGCACAAAACCGTCGGAATAAACGTCCTTTGCCCATCATTCTGAGAATGGGCCTGCGTAGAACAAACTGCTGCGTGCGCAAGCAGGTCATTTGACTGTAACCATTTCGACACTGTCCGTGTCTTGGAAGATAACCCACACGGGCATTTTTATGGCACGAAAACCAACAACCATTCCATACTGCACTATGGGCAAAACTTCCCTCTATCAATGCTTGTCGGTCATGGGGCTGCTTATGGTTTCCCTCGCCGGAGGGTTGGCCGCCGAACCCGCCGCCACCAATCCACCACCGCGACGTTTTCCCATGGCGGTGCGGTCACCCGAGATACAACCGGACCGGACTGTAACGTTTCGCCTTGCCGCGCCTCGTGCCACCGAAGTCTCCGTCAGCGGGCAATGGGCCAATGGCCGGGCGGCCATGCAACGGGGCAGCAATGGAGTTTGGAGCGTCACCGTTGGCCCGTTGGAGCCGGGCATTTACGAGTACAGCTTTTCGGTGGATGGACTGACAATGATTGACCCGGGCAACCCCTCCATTAAACCCATGCGCGAGCCGCGCACGAGCATCCTTCATCTTCCCGGCAATCCGCCGCAAGTATTCGATTTTCAACCAGTGCCGCATGGCACTGTCCGGCACCATACGTATTTTTCCAGGCCTTTGGGACGCCAGCGCGAGTTGGTGGTGTACACCCCGCCGGATTACGATCAAAGCCGTACCAAATACCCAGTGTTGTACCTTCAACATGGGATGGGAGACAATCACGCCACCTGGACCGTCCATGGCAAAGCCCATTGGATTCTCGACAATCTAATCGCCCAAAAACGCGCCAAACCCATGCTCATCGTGATGATGGACGGACACGCAGCCATTTCCATGAGCGGCGGTTTGACGAACAACACAGTTATGTTTGAGCGGGATTTATTGGAGGAGGTTGTGCCGTTCGTGGAAGCTAATTACCGCGTGCGCAAGGAAGCGGCCAGTCGCGCTTTGGTGGGTCTCAGCATGGGAGGCGGCCAGGCCCTGATGATTGGTTTGAATCACCTGGATATTTTCGGGTGGGTGGGAGGTTTCAGTTCGGCCACTCCTTCGCGCGAGGCCATCAAAAGCGCTCTGGAGAAACCAGAGGTTACCAATCGCCGGTTGAAATTGCTGTGGATTGCTTGTGGCCGCAGCGATTTTCTCATCAAACTCAATCAAGATTTTGTTTCCATGTTGGAATCGCAAGGCATCCGCCACGATTGGGTGTTGACCGAGGGCGGCCATACCTGGCCGGTCTGGCGCACCTACCTGGCTGAGCTGGCGCCACGGCTCTTCCGTTAATGGAGACTAGCGATGCCAGTCGGGAGCTAAAAAGCCAATCGCTTCCTCAAAAGTAGCCTTGCGTCGGAAGTCGGCGGGATCATATTCCGGTTTTTTGGGGTCGGCTTCCCGCCAGCGCACGTGGTGCCGGCCAAAATAGGAGCCATAAAACTGGTAATTGCTGTCCACCCAGCGACAAACAACCATCAGCTCCATGGGCGTCAACATTTGCGTATGGTCATCCTTGGCGTTCTTGGGATGATTCTGCTGCGTCAGGATGGCCACCAAAACACTGGCATGACTGCCCAACCGCTTGGGCGGCAGGTAAGCGCCGTTGTAATTGCCCTGATCACCCTTGTTAAACGACAGAAACTCGGAAATTAGCGGCCCTGCCAATTCCTTGCGCGCCAACTCCTCATAAGAGGTGTTGTAAAACAAGGTTGGCTCACCGGTGAGCCGCAAACCGCCAGCCGGTGACTGGGCGCCATGGCAGGACACGCATTTCTTGTCCCATATAGGTTGAATATCGGTGGGGTAATGAATGACCTGGCCAGCCTGTCCGTTGCCGCCATTTTCCACCAGGTCGCACGGCTGCGGCTGCGGCACACTTGGAGGACGCAACGCCGCCAAGGGCACAGGGGCCGCTGCTGTCACCGGTGTGTGATGTCCCTGCCCGTGGCAGCCGGTACAGGAACGCACTTCCCCCGGCGTGTAATGCACGTAGGTGCGTTCACGTTGAATTTCCCGGAAATCCGCATCCAGCGCCTGCAAAAAGATGCTGCGATGGGCTGGCACCACAAAATGCGCCGAGCCATCGCGTTCCACTGGCACCACGCCCCATTGTACCCTGGGCCATAAGGCCGCCTTCCATTCCGAACTGCTCAAAGAAGGACTCCACCGGCGGCCGGTGGACCAGTATCGGGGCAATGCTTCGTTAATGCGCAACCACTTCACCGTGCCGGGCGCCACCCCCTCCATGCCCTGGTATATATTCGCCACCAGGCACACGGCCTGGGTCTGGGCCGCGTACGCGGTGTCGCGCCAGGTATGAATGACAGGCGGCACCGTTTGCGGACGCAAAGGAATGGGATGCCAGCATGATAATTGCGCATCGGTGTACACTTCCCGATGCCGACCCTCGACGTCCAAGGCATAGAGCGCGTAAGCGTTGGGCACATTTTGGTAATGATGCGCTGGATTATACTTGAACGAAATCAGAAATTGGCGGCGATTAATGGGATACGGATTCCCATACAAATGCCCACTCTGACCAGTCCGGTCATGCACGTATTTGCCATTGGCCAGACGAAAATACCAGCCTGGCTCGGTGCGGCGCTGCACAAATACATGCGGCGTTAAATTCACCACGGGGAAGCGCTCATCCCATTGCTGATATTCCGCCTGGTCGGGGTCGGGGCCACGGACGCGCACCCCCCGCCCGTAATCCACCAGCATGATGGAGCCTACGCAGCCTCCCTGCGGAAAGTGACAGGTTCCCACACACACAAACTGGTGACCCTCACCCGGGAGGGGCTGGGGGTACATATAAACAGTGGTGGTATCCTCCGCCAATCCAAACAACTCCTGGACCCGCCCGCCATCGGGGTTCATGGACCAGATGGTCTTGGCCACCCGTGCCCCCTTGTCAATATACTCCCAGCGATGATACATCACGCGCCCATCCGCCATTAACAAGGGGCAAAATTCGCTGACCGGGCTGCGGGTGAGTTGCTCGACATGGGAGCCGTCGGGATTCATGCGATGCAGGCCGGGTGCCACCAGATGGGAGCTGCCTCCGCACAGAATCGTGTGCTCATTGCGCGTGGAGGAAAATATGATTCGGCCATCAGCCAGGTAGGAAGGGTGAATGTCGTCGGTATGCCATCCCGGCGCCCAACGAGCCGCCTTTTGGGCCTCATCGGGAGGTGGATGGGAAATTTGACGAAGACCGCTTCCATCAATAGCCACCTCCCAAATACGGAAGCCCGCGGCTGGATTTTCACGAAAGTCGAATACCACCCGGCGAGCATCAAACGATAGACTGATTTTACCAATTAAACCACGCCCTCCCGGCATTTGGGCCGCGGTGACCACTGGGCGCACCTGTCGTGTGCGCAAATTAAAAATGTAAATTCCATTTTCCGGCACGAAACGGTCAGGTGCAGTGCCATTATTGATGTCTGTGTAATAATGGTCGGAGGAATAGGGCTTGCGCTTGACGAAGACGACTTCCTCAAAGCCCGCCTCGTCGGCCGTCAACGCCGGATGCTGGCCGGCTAGATTGATCAAAGCAGAAACATTGGTTCTTTCCTGGGATTGAGCAGCCAGTGGCAGGACCATCCACCCTATCAGTAAAAGAAACAGGCCAGGGATGCAAATTACAGGTACCATGTCATTCTTTTAACAAAACTGTGGTCCAATCCAATCCCAAATCCTGCTGGGAAAGACTGGGTAGATCATGACCCCCCCGTGGTTAAGATCAACGTGTTGAGTGCACGCCGCAAGGATGAGCTGCTGCACCTCCTCCGGAGGAGGTGCAGCAGCGGCGCGCCCCATCTGCTATCCTCCCGGCGTGCACACCACCTACTTTGAATTGTACCGTATGCGCACCCACCGCCATTGGTTGCGACAAAAACTCGTCGCCTTCGCCAAAACCCACGGCATCAAAGCCGCCGTCCGCGAGTTCGGCTGTTCCCGCAACACCGTCCGTAAATGGCTCCGACGCCACGTGCCCGGCAAGCCCTCCTCCCTCCAAGAACACAGCCGCCGCCCACGACGCTCCCCCCGCCGTATCCCCTCCGGCCTCGAAGGCCAAATCGTCAAACTCCGCCACCAAACCGGCTTCGGCGCCGAACGCCTCCAGCGCGAATCGCCCTCCCCTGCAGCCACAACGCCATCGCCCGCGTCCTCCGCCAACACCATCTCCTCCGCCCACGCAAAAAGAAACCCGCCACCAAAAAACTCCTCCGCGCCCTCAAACGGAACTGGCCACTCTTCTCCCAACTCTCCGCCGATACCAAGTATTTACAGGACATTCCCCATTACTGGCCCCAAATGAACCGCCTCCACCTCCCCGCTTCCAATACACCGTCCGCGAACCAGTCTCCGGCGCCTGCTTCACCGGCTACGCCGACGAACTCTCCAAATCCTACGCCACCCTCCTGGCCACACAACTCTCCGCCCACCTCGCCGCCCACGGCGTCAACCTCACCACCCTGGTCTGGCAAACCGACAACGGCAGTGAATTCCAAGTCAACCAACACCACCAAGGCCTCCCCGCCACCGTCCGCGCCCTCGGCTCCGACCACCGCTTCATCCCTCCCAAACGCTACACCTGGCAAAGCGACGTCGAAACCGTCCACCGCCTGGTCGAAGACGAATTCTTCGACCGCGAAACCTTCTCCAGCCCCCAAGACTTTTGGGCCAAAATCACCACCTACTGGCTGTACTTCAACCTCGTCCGCCCCAACCGCGGCAAAGAATGGCAAAGCCCACTCCAAATCCTCAACGCCAAGGCCCCAGCCCTCGCCGGGGCCCTAATCCACTGGCTCCCCCTCAACCTCTCCCAACCCCACCATCCCGACTTGCCTCCACCCCTCCACCGGGGTCATGATCTACCCAGCTTTCCCTAATCCCAAATCCTGCCCCTGCCCCTTGGAGGAGCCGCAAGTATTTGCCTGCCATTTGTGCCTTGCTGAATCCTCATATCAGACCATGCCTGCCGAGGCTTACGGCTGCATGGGCGTGATTAGGCGATAATACTGCTGTCCGCCGCCATTGGGTAAAATGACGCGCACTGGGCGATTGGTGGCGGCTGGAGCAATATCCATATATTTCTGCCAACTTCCCTGGCCCAAGGAATTGCGCTGCTGAATGGTGTAGCTGCGCTCGGCAACGGCGGTAAATTGCAGGACGAATCCCCCGCTCGCCTCATCTCGGGCCGGCTGTTCCAACCGGAGCACACTGGCGCGGTCGTTCGGGTTGGTGCCAGCCAGGTACTCCTGCAAGTTCGTCATGCCGTCGCCGTCCACATCTTGCAAGGCATCAATCGGGTTCTCTGGGTTCAAACCAAAGCGGCGCTCCCATTCATCCGGCAGGCCATCGCCGTCGGTATCCGTCAAAGGTAAATAAGCCGGCGCCGGCGCCGCGGCCATCCAGTTGGTAGGCTCATTGCCGTAACCTGTGAAATTCAAACGATGCAAAGCCAGCCCGCTCCCGGCTGGTATCAAAGGCCAGGGGGCGCGGTCGGAGTAACGGATTCTTTCCACCATATAATAGGGCACTCCGTTAGTATCCGGTTCGCCGGGGCGTTTAAGTTCAATCGTCTCGCCGTCATTGGCCAGCTTGCCGGACCAGGGGCCTAAAACCACCACGCCCGGCCCCAGATTGTACACGGCCCTGAAAGCCGCCAGAGTTTGCGGATCATTAATGGGATCAAATCCCACCACCAGCAGCACCCCTTGCGGCGGCAGTGTCACTGCCGGAAAATCAAAGTCCACCCCGTTGCGCAAACGCCAGGTATTCGTAGGACGCAAGGGATCAAACAAAGGTTGTGATTGCGTGGTGATATTCCGAATCTCAATGTATTCATCACGCGTGTTATCATTGGTCCCCAACAAGGGCGGCTGGAACATAATCTGCGTTATAGCCAGAGGTCCCACCAACGGTGGCGCATTCGACGCGCCATTCCCTTGCCGGAATTCCTGTACCGAGGCCGGGTTGTCCCGGCCAAAAGTCCTCGCCGAGGCGGACACAAATTCCTTTTCGCCTGTACTCAGAATATAACGGGCCATGGAGCTGTTGGCTGCTGACGGTCCGAAATCCACCGAAGTGCGCCATCCCGTCAAACCATTGCTATTGCCCGCAGACAAATAAATATCCTCACCCCACGAGGACACGGCAAAACTGCTTTCATCGTCAGGATTGGCGTTAAATTGATACTCGTAGAACACCGCAAAACCACCCGGCGGCAGGACGGTCCCGTTCGGGATGCGGAATTTCATTAAATGATTCCGGCTGTCGCTGAGCCACCAGCCGCTGATGTCCACCGGCTCGCCGCTGATGTTTTGCAACTCAATGGCATCTTCAAAGTTCTCGTTGGAGTTGGCCAGAACCTCGCTGATGACCACATTGGTCAAGCGGCGATAATTGGCATCGCCGGGCGAAGCGGAATCCGAGAACCGCACCGTCACCGAGGCTCCATCCGGGAATCGGCCTTCGGAGACACCGGACTCTGGATATTCGTAGGTAATCGCATCCAATAACACCCCATTGGTACCAGCCAATCCGATGGCCTCACGCGTATTATCCAGACGGAAATTCACATGATTGGCTCCGGCTGAGGTATTATTGTCCGCGTACAAGACGCGATAGCCTGATGCCTGGGCGCCAATAAATGAGAGCGGCGGCAATGGGTGTTTGGTGGGATTACCGAGGTTGTCGGTCAAATACATGCCGCTCAATTCAACTGGTTGAGCCCCTGCATTATAAATCTCAAACCAGTCATCTCCCGAAGCTGGCCGCGGCATCCATTCATTAATACGTAATGAGGTTGGTGAACCTAGGACGGCAGGAATATTGGCGCTGCCGGGGGTGGGCAGCGTCAGTTGCCACACTCCAGAACCATCCGGCACTCGTCCCAAAGCAAAGTCCATGGCCTGCAAGCCAAACACCACAGACTGCAGCAAGGCCCCGCCGTTTTGCGGGCGGTCGTAAAGATAAACCCCGTCACCCGCCGCTGACAGACCAAATCCCGTATTTAGAATCAGGTCTGCATTCGTGGAAGCCGGCCGGTTATTATCGCACAGCACCACCAAATAGCCCAGCGGCGGCAAACTTACCCCCGGCGGAAAGACCCAACGCTGGGGATTGGCCGGGTCATCGGTCAAACTCATGCCTGACAAATCCATGGTTTGCGCTGATAGATTCCGCAGTTCAATCCAGTCCGTGACCGAGCCATCACGATTGGTATAACTGAGGTTGTCGGCCATGACCTCGTTTAACACCAACGCGGGCCCACCAGCCTGATTGGTTTGCAACAGGGCCACCAATTCCATGCCCATGACCAGGTCAGAACTGGTGGAGGAAGACTGATGCACTTCCACCGCCAGCACATTGGTCCCCGGCCGCAAACCCGTCATGGGAAATTCCGAGGGGCCCAATAGACTGGCGGTGCTGATTGAGGAGGCGGAAAAGGTGAGGTAGTTTATCTCACCCGTTGGCATGTTATAACGCGTTACCTCCTGGCCGTTGACATAAAACACGGCGCCATCGTCCAACACGTGCCGGATTTGCAATCCCGTCACCATCACGTTGGTGGGCAACACAAAAGTGGTGCGGAAATAGAAGGTCCGTTTGTCAGTTACAATGCTCAGCGGTGTATTTACCGGCACGCCGCCGTACTCCGGCAAAGTGCCGGTGGTGGCTCCCGCCAGCAAGGCCCGACCAGTGGGCCAGGAGGAATCATCGTAACCCACTTCGCGCCACGCCGTGCCCAAGTCCGTGCCTGATTCCTCATAGCGCCAAAAGTTGGTAAAGTTCACCAGGGTCAGCGTTTGAATTTGCGGCGCAATATCCAATGGATTGCCAGAACCGGGCGTGGCCGTGGACAGACGTATAATGTTGGCTGCTCCATTGGGAGAACGCCCTTGAGATTGACCGACAAGTTGCGGCCCATAAGCCACCGCATCTATCACCTGTAACTGTTGGTTGACCAGGGCGACCATCCCCTGCTCGCCGCTGAGCGAGAAATTCAAGTGCCACGGCCCGGCTGCCACCTGACTGTCCGCTTCGTACACCGCGAATCCATAAGGGGCAATAAAGCTTAGCGGCCGAATCCGGTGGCGGTCCGGCCAACCCACCAAATTATCTGTCAAATACAGCCCACCCAACGCTACAGGCAAGGGGGTGGGATTGTAAATTTCGATAAAGTCGGGCCCTTGCAACGGCCGGGCCATCCATTCATTGACCCGCAAAGCCATCGCATCTCCCAATATAACGCCACGGTTGGCCAACCCCAAGGTAGGTTGGGCCAGATTCCACTGGCCATCCGGGAGCCGGGCTATGCTCAAATCAGGAATTTGGAAACCAAATTCAACGGCGTCCAGCAGGCGTCCCCCGCGGGAATGGGCGTCGAACAAATAAACCCCCTCGCCGTTCTGATCGAGCGCAAAACCCGTGTGTAACCCGGGCACGTTGAAACGATCATCCGCAAAAACCAGCAGGTAACCTCCCGCCGGTATCGTCGTCCCTGCCGGGAAGGTGTATTTATCAGGATTTGCTGGATCATCGGTCAACCGGCAACCGCCCAGATTTACCGGCGCCGGCGATGGATTATAAAGCTCAATGACGTCAGGAGTGCTGCCATGCCAAACAAAGGCTTGCCGATTGGCGGACAAAATCTCACTGAGAACCACCGGCACGGCTGCCAGGTTCACAGTAAAATTGAGCGACGCTATTTGCTGCGTCCGCCAAATCCCGGCGCTGTCTTGCGCCATGACCTCCAAAGTGTGCAGGCCGTCCAGCAGATTGCGTAACGCAATAGGTTGGTCCATGGGGAAAATGTTGGCGGTAAAATTATCCCCATCCAAACGGTAGCGGTAACCTGACAATCCCGCCCCGGCCACTCCAATATTCAAATCGCGCTGCCCGACCTCGGCTGGTAGTGGCTGCAATACCGGCCCTGCCGGTATGCGTGCCCCTAAATCCATGCCAAACACGCCACGTCCGCGTGCTGGTGAATCGGCCGCGAGGCTGAACCAATCCCACATCATCTGAGCCTGCTCCCA
Organism: Fontisphaera persica; assembly: GCF_024832785.1. Classification (GTDB taxonomy): domain Bacteria; phylum Verrucomicrobiota; class Verrucomicrobiia; order Limisphaerales; family Fontisphaeraceae; genus Fontisphaera; species Fontisphaera persica. The sequence goes on along the minus strand of NZ_CP116615.1, from coordinate 1,259,059 downwards.
TGAGGCAAAGTAGGTTTCCGAGAGATTGGGAATGCGCTTGAAGCTGGGCGCCGCCACCAGATTGCTGCCCCCCGGACCTGACCATGGCAGGGGCAGAAGGTTGTTGGTATAGACAACTACTGAAGAGGTTTGGTTGCGTACCAGGGCCTCCACCTCCTGAATGATGTTCCCTTCCAGGTATGCGCCTGCGCCTTCGGCTGTACCTTCGTCTGCCATGCAAATGACCGCCGACGCGGTATCTACCCCGCCCTGGCGGGTGAGCCGCACCACGGTGTTGTTTTGCAACCAGTAGTAGTTTCCTTCCTTGGCCAGAGCCACGTGGTCACAGTCGTAGAAGATGTTGCGCACGATGGTAATCTCGGAGGTGTTCGCGCCATCACGCCCACCGCTAATCGCGCTGGCAGTGTCGGGCGAACCATTGCGATGCGTGTGCAAAAAGATATTGCCCTCCACATGCGCATCGGTGCCGTCCAAATCCAACAAATCATCCCCACTGCCCATGAACACATTTTCGATGAACTCCAAAATCGGGCCAGGCCGATTGCCGCCGGTGAAATCCACGGTGTCATTATAGCCATTCACGGCCCCGAAATAATTGCGGTAGAACAATCCGCGGCCACCGGGTTTGATGCCGCCCGTGCCGTGCACCGGTTCAATGGCGGCCGAAGGCGCCGGAAATACACAATAACTCACAACGAATGAACAGCCGTTATCCAGGTTCAAATAACGCTGGTTGGTCGTGCCAAAAGTAAGGTGATCCAGCAAGACGGTCGCCCCGTTGGCCGTGATCGCCGCTGTTCCGTAATGCTCAAAGTGGGCATAAGCAAGGCGACATTCGGGCGAGGCGGCATTGCCATTGATGCGAATGCCGCCCCAAGTAGCAGAGGAGCCGGGCTGGCGGGTGAAGATGATGCGCTGGTAATCGGTGCCTTCAGCCAGAATCCGGCCGTTAACAATCAGGCGTGCGCCGCTGTCAAAATAGACCGTCGTACCCGGCTGAATCGTCAAGGTCAGCCCCTCCGGCACCGTGACATCCGACGTCACCCGATAGGGTCCCTGCGCCGCACTCCACAAGGTGTTCGCGGCAAGCGTGCCGGATACATTGCGCGTAGTGCCGTTATCATACCAAACCATGACGTTGGTGCGCAGTACTTCTCCCTGGTTGGCATCCAGCCATTGTACTGTCACCTGATTAAGCCCGGGTGACAAAGTCGTAGTCCCGCTCCACTGCCCATTCCATACCGTATAGCTGGCAGGGTTGCCGTTGATTCGCACGGAAGTCACCCGCAGCGAGTTGGCCAAACCGTTCAAGGTGACGTTGGCTGAAGAAGTGTAGTAATACCCCTGACTTGTGCTCAGGCTGATATTCAGCGTGTTATTCGTGGGAATTTGACTTTGCACATAGGCCCGGCGTTGGGCCACAAAGTTGGTCATTTGAGCGATGCGCCCCGGGTCAGCCCACCCACCCAGCCATTGGCGCACCAGGGTGTTAAAGATTTCCGGGCGCATCACTCCGTCAACCAAACTTTGTTGTTCGCGCAAATAGATTGCAGCGAATTCCGGATGCCGCATGAACCGCTGCAGATAATTGGCCCGCATGCTGGGATCCGTGCTGCGCGGAGAATCCACCATCCGCCAGATGCTGACCGTCGGGTCCGGCATGCGGTCGTTGTCGCCCAGTCCCAGAATCGTGTCGTAGTCATGGGGCAGCAAAATAAAGCGAGGATCGGCCACCCCGCGATACATGGCGTAGTCATCCCCCACGCCATTGCACATCGAACTCTCATTGTAGTTGACAAAATTGCATAGCGCGAAGTAGCGCATGAATATCTGCACGTTGGCGTTGCTGCGCACGCCGACCGCGTAGAGGGCATCGTCCGGCGTCGCGTTATTCAATGCCGCCGTCAATGCAAACAAATCTGTCCAGTCATTCTCACTGGTATTGGAAGCCTTGGAATAACCCAGATTGATGTAGGTCTGGTAATTGGTGCCCCGATAATCCAGGTTGGCCGTCCACGGATACCGCGAGCCGCGATAAACGTTGCCTCCGCTGTTATGCGGCAGCAGGTTTTCAGCCCATTCACCATTCAAGGGCGTCAGCAAAAGATACGTGCCATAACCATCGCTGCGGGAGGTATCTGGTGGCGCACTGCGGGCGAGATTGACGCCATTCAAACGCACCTGCACGGGATACCCTTGCGCTGCGGGCAGTTCCACCAGCGATGACAACACTGAGCCAATCAATTGCAGGTCAATGTGCTGCGCATTCAGGTTAATTTCGGTCAGGCCTTTCCATCGCCGGTCCGCCGGAAGATTGACCCGCCAATTTTTAACCGGTCGGCTTCTTGACCCCGCCCCCCGGATGCGCACACCCACATTATGCCGCACCTCCCAGCCACCCGCATCCCACGTGATGAAGGTGGCGTTCATTTCTGCGTCGCTGTTATAGGCGTTGGCGCTGAGATTGGCGAATTCCTGACGCTCGCTTCCAGTCATGATTAGGCGGAGGAAAGGTTGCTCCGCTTGCGCCGTGCCTGCCGGGGCCAGATTATCATCCACCTGATAAAGGGCATTGGCGGTTTGAGCGAATTCTGGAGTGCTTCCGCTCAACTGCCGCGCAGGCGCCGGCCAGGTGCGGATTTGATATAGGTCGTCCAACGCCTGCACATAATACTCAATGATCGTGCCATTGGGTTGCGGCGGTAAATCGGTGGCGAAGAGGCCATCTCCGGCAGCGCCATCCCGGTGCAAACCATCGTCATACATTAGCGCTGCATTCCAGGCCCCGGGACTGGTTGTGGTATGGTCGCGATAATAAACTATCACCTGCATGGTTTGCGGTTGTTCATCGGCAACCCTGGCCAGCACTACGACCGAATCGGCTGGTTTGGGCACAGCCGGGTCGTGTCGAACTCCGGTGATGACCGGAGCAGTGTTGGTGCGTGCCACGGAATTGGGCGCCCCTGGCGTGCCACCCTGTAGTTGGCTGGCCTGCCAGTTCTGGCCAAACTGGCGAGGCAGGGCCGGATTCACTAATTCTAATGAGCGATTCCCCTCCGTCTGGCCGGTGTACGTGTTGACCTTCCAGCCATCATGGGCTGCAAACCATTCCCATCCATAATAGCCTTGATCATTAGGCCCCCGCTGGCGAATCCCCCACTCGCCGTCGGGACTGTAAATAACACTGTCCACCACATTGCCACAGGCATCGCGTAACAAGATTTCCTCGCCGTTATTGCTTAGACGGCCCGTCCAATCGCCCGCCACATTGGTGATTCCGGGGTACTTGGCACGGAAAGCATTGAGATCAGCCGCCACCACCAAATAACCCCTGGCTGGCAAGACTTCGTTGGTAAATACAAAATCCACCCCCCGCGTAAAACGCCACCCCGCCAATGAAATGGCCTGGCTGGTGGCATTATAGATTTCAATGAATTCTTCCGCCGAATTTTCCGAGCCGGGATGGTACATGATTTCATTGATGACCACCTGGCCCTCAAAAGAAACCTGTGGCTGATATTGATAGTTCCATCCCTGGCCGCCAAAGCGATTGGACGGATTGGCCATGTCAGCTATGCCATGATTGGAACTCCAGGTCACCGCCACTGGCCCCGCTGGTGGTGGGTTAAATGAAAAACGATAAGGCCCGGTACCAGCACCGCGAACCGTCACCGCCGGCACGCCATTCAACCGCAAATCATCTGGAGTCACTCCCTGGACCGGCTCGCTGAAAGTGACCTCCACCGTACTCAAATCGCAAAGGGTGGCACCACTAAAGGGACTGACATGCGCCACCACTGGCGGCGTTTGATCCACCGAATAATAATTCCAGGTGGCACCCGGAGCATTGGCGTTAAAGGCATTCGGTGGAACGGCCAGGTCCCGAATGCCATGCGTGGCAAGCCAGGTAAATTGCAACAAGGTGCCGTTCTGCGGGGCAAAGGTGAACGTAAAAACGGCGCCCGTGCCCGTCACGGAAGCCGCCCCCACACCATTGACCAATAAATCACCGGCATCCACCCCTTGCACCGGCTCGCTGAACTGAATGGTCACCTGGGTTAGATTGCTGACCGTAGCCCCTGCGGGAGGTGTCAGCGACACAATCACCGGCGGCAAGCGATCTACGAGGGTATATTGCCAGCGATTGCCGGCACGCAATCCATCAAAGGTATCGGCGGGATTGTCCGCTGAACGTATGCCATGATTCGTTGCCCATCCTATGCCAACCGTGCCATAGGCCGGCGAAGCGAAAGTGAATACATACCGGTCCCCACTTCCGGTGACACCGCTGGCAGGCACTCCATTGACCAGCAAATCTGCGGCATCCACCCCCGTCACCGGACGGCTAAATAACACCTCCACCCGTGTTAATTCGTTGTCCACAGTCGCCCCGGCGGGGGGGGTTTGATTCACGATGATTGGCGCATTGGGGTTAACCAGGGAATAATTGTAGGCCACCGCCGGAATCATAGGATTGGGCGGCGTGGCAAAATCCCGAATTTGGTGCGTCGTCCGCCACGTCACCACCACTGGTCCAAAAGCGGGCCGGGCAAAACTAAACTCATATATGTCATTGCTCCCTCGCACCCCGGAGGCAGGCACGCCATTGATGAGCAAATCACCGGCAATAAGGCCGGTGACCGGTCGCGAAAAACGCACCCAAAGATTGGTCAACTCAAACACTTCTCCAGGAGGCGGGGTCAGCGAGATTATCCGGGGCGGTTGCGTGGCTGGATTGTTAATATAGCCCACCAATTCCAAATCAATGAGAAAATCACTGCTGGTCACCTGGTCGTTAAACGCCTGCACCGCAAGGACATTGGAGCCAGCCAGTATCAAATTGCTGGAAATGACAAAATAATTATTCGTGGGCGGTTCCGCCACCGCCCCACCTGAGGGACGAGTGGTAATGCTTAGGTCTCCCGCCGGCATGTTATGCCGGCCAATGTCCACGCCGTTCAAATAAAGCACATAACCATCGTCAGCCCGTCCTCGCGCAAAAGCCATGGCCACGACGGAAGGATTGGGCACCTGGAAAACGCGCCGGAGAAAGACACAGGTGTACGCCCCATACATGTCCAATAGGGCGGTGTTCCCGGTATAGGCAGTGGCAGAACCGGGTTGGTTTTCATAATAAAACGGCGCCGGCCCGCTCTCCCATGAACTGTCATCGAAATTCAAAGAGCGCCATGCCTGAATGGGCGTGGACGCCTCGGTGTACCCGCGGAAAAACCGATAAACCGCATTCGAGGCCACCAACTCTTCCAACGGCAAGCCGTGCACGATGCCCCATGGTTCGGTCACGGAACTGGCAGCCAATGGATTCCCTCCCAAGTCGGTAATGCCATGGCCTTCAGCCCAGGTCAATTGAGCCAAGGTCAAAACGGGCGGCATCTCAAACCAAAAGGTGTAAGTAGTGCCCCCGCCGGTCAAACGGAAGGCTGGCTGTCCATTCACCAGCAAATCTGAAACATCCACCCCGTTCACTACTTCACTGAACAACACCGTAGCGGAAATGAGATTGGTGGCCCAAGCGCCGGGAACTGGTGTGCGGCTCACAATGACCGGCGGCGTGACATCCATCAGGGTGTATGACCAGGTGGGTTGTCCATTAAAAGCGTAAGTGGGTGTGCCGACATCGCGAATTTCATGATTCACCGCCCATTCCAGATTCACCGTTCCCGGGGGCATGGGGGCAAAGGTAAAGGTGTATTGAGTCGGCCCCCCTACGACACTCAAGGCAGGCGTCTGGTTGGCCAGCAAATCCCCCGCATCCACCCTAATCACCGGCTCGGTGAAGGTCACGGTTACATTGGACAGGCTCCCCAACGATGCCCCGGGAGGAGGCATGATTTGGGCAATCGCTGGTGGCACGGCATTGGTGGGCTGCGGACGCACTACAACGCTTACCACGGACGAGGTATAGGCATTCCCCCGCGTATCTGACGCCACCACCCACAATGCGTTGGTGCCGGTGATGGCATTGCTCCATGTCAGTGAATAAGGGGCGGCGGCATCCTCTCCCAAACGCCAATTATTGACAAAAAACACCACATTGGTGGCTCTGCCACTCACCGAAGCATCAATCCGCAGATGCAACGGCGCCTCAAACTCGGCCCCGTCCACAGGGTTGGTGATGGCCACCGTCAATCCCGCGCCCACCTCCTCAAGCCTTATTGCCGTCAACGCGTAAGAACTGTTGACGGTGTCCGCCTGCTGTCCGCCAGGCAGGGCGCCCGTGTATTTTCGCGAAAAAATGGTAATGCTGCCATCCGGCCCCGGATCAATGTTTAACCACACACACATATCTCCCGAGGTGTTAAAGCCCGTGTTGATGGCCACTTGATTGGCCCCTAATTGCCCGGGCAAGTGGGCTGATGTCAGGGCATTCGAGGTGTGAGCCGGAGTAAATGAGTTGGCGCCGCTCAGTTCAAACAAAGAATAACGGGTGGTATAGGACGAATTGCCGCGAACGGCCGTGCCATGAAAATTATAACGTCGCTGCGGATTCAAACCCGTGAACACATGCGCCACCACTGCGTTGGGAGCAAGCAATATGGAGTGATAATTATCGGCGCTGCCGAAATCCACAAAGCCGTTGAAAACTTCATACGCAGGCGTCCCTGGCAGCGGAGCGCCCGCCGCGGTGCCGGGACTGACATTCAAATTGGTTATGGTAAGCACCACCGGGGTGTTGGCTCCCGTCTCGATGTTCTTCAAATTGCCTCGATTACCCGGGGCGCCATTAAAAGTATCAAACACATTCCAAGCCGTGGCATTGGAATGCGTGGTAGGCCCGGGGTAGTGGTCATTGTAAGCCACCCAGGCCGTAGCCGGCTCCACAAAGGGATAGCCATCGCTCCAGACAACTGCCCCCCGAATCTGACCGATAAGGCTATTTCCCGATGAGTCTTGCGCCACGTTTCCTGCACCATCGTCCAATGCCCAACGGCCTGCCAACCCCGGGGCCGTGGAAATAGTCAGGGTCATCTCATTGGATATCGTGGCGGCGGGGCGTGCGTAATTCCAAATGCGGGCCTCGTCCAACACTCCTTGAAAATAGCCCGAAGGCACCCCCGCTGAGGTCAATGCTGACCCCAGAGACGCCCATTGAATGCTGTCATAACGAGGCACTTGCCCTGCTGCCAGCGTGCGCTCCAGTCGTCCATTCAAATACAAGGCCCATTGTGTGCCATCATAAGTCACTGCGGCATGATGCCAAACACCAGTGGTAATCGTGGTCACCCCTAAAATCGGGTTGTTGCCGCCGTTGGAATAATTCTCAAAGTCCGCAGCAAGCACCCGTTGGTCCGGTTGTATTCCAAAGAAATAATTACAATCTCGGTTATCTCCATCGGCTTCCCCCCGGCCTTTGGCAATCAAGGGAATGGCCGATACGCCTCCTGAGCCGCTGCTCGCTGCCTGCCCCCCTCCATCCCACCGAAACCAAACCTCCAAAGTGAAATTGGACAAACCCAAACTGGGCAAAGCGGCACCGAAATCCACATAGGTATCAATGCCGTTAAAGTAAAGTCCTCCTGCTGCGCGCAAATTTGACGCAAAAAGAACTAGCCCAAGCAGGCATCCCCAGCCTGCCCAACGGCTCCAAAAACCTTTCATAATATACTTATGTTGTTCTTTAAGAGACGCTTACAACTTTAACAAGTTCATGTCACTGACTTTGTAAGGACGTCTTGATTAAAGTCTTTATTCAGCAGTTTAGTTGCCAAATGCCTGCCTTTGTGCCGTTTTCATGTCTTTTGTTTTAATTTCCCCCTCCCACCGCTGGCGATTTTAGGGGCCTAGGCAAACCATCCAGACCCCTTTCAGTTTGGCAATGCTGTGCGCGTGCTGGGGTTCACAGGTAGGGAAAATCCTGTTCGGAAACGTCACTGGCCCGTCATCCTGCACATAAGCCGAGGAAATAAAAGGCGCCCAGTTGTATTAAAATGTTATATATCTTGGTAATTCAAGTATTTACGCAAAGTGCCGATGCCATTTCATGGCGGGATTTATTTCTTGCCCTAAGTGGACATTTTATGGCTCAGCCAAATCATAAAAAACGTGTGCTCCTGGTGGATGATGAGCGCATGGTGCTAAATGTTTACCAGACCGCCCTGCGGCGCGCCGCTCCGGATTGGGAGGTGGAGATTGCGGAAAGTGGGCCCAAGGCCTTGGAAATGATGCGCGAACGCGCTTTTGATATCGTTGTTACGGACATGCGCATGCCGGAAATGAGCGGTTCCCAGTTATTGGCGGAATTACAAGAGCATCACCCTGCCACGGCCCGGGTGGTGCTGACGGGCTACACCGAGCAGGAGCGGGTGCTGCAGAGCATTGGGTCCGTGCACCAATGGTTAAGCAAACCCTGCAATGTCAAGACCCTACAAAATACGCTGGCTCGCATCTTTGATTTGCAGGAGCACATTCATGAGCCCTGGATTAAGGAAATCGCCGGTAAAATCCGCTCCCTGCCCTCCTTGCCGGAGTTGCTTTTCCGTGTCTTGGATGAACTGCAAACGCCCTATTCCACTCCCGAGCAAATTGCGTCTTTTGTTTGCCGGGATGCCGGCATGACCGCGCGCCTCCTGCAACTGGTCAATTCAGCGTTTTTCGGTTTCTCCCAGCCCGTGCGCGACGTGACCGAGGCTGTACAGCTCCTGGGCGTGGGCACGGTGCGCGCCCTGGCCCTGTCCATGAAAGTATTCTCCTGTTTTGACATCAAAGACTATCCTGGCTTGGATGCCCACAAACTTTATTACGAAAGCCTGGTGGTGGGCACACTGGCCCGGAATCTCCTGGCCGTGGACTCCGCAGATACCCCCGAACAGGAAGCGGCCTTCACTGCCGGGCTGCTCCGCGGGGTGGGCTGCCTTGTTCTGGCCACTTCCTTGCGCGACACCTATTCAGAATTGCTTGCCGAAGCTGGCAAATCCCAACAACCCCTGCCCGAAATCGAACAAAAAGCCCTGGGAATCACCCATGCAGAAGTGGGCGCCTATTTAATGGGATTATGGGGATTGCCGGTGCAAATTACCGAAGCCATTGGCTTCCAATACCGTCCCTCCAGTTCGGCCAATCGTGGATTGAATGCGCTTACGGGCCTCCATGTGGCCCAAGCCATTGTGGGGGCTTCGCGCGCGCATGAAACGCCGCGTCTGAGCGTGCCCATGGACACAGCATATTTGCGCGAATGCGGCGTTGAGGAACATTTGCCGCGCTGGGAGGCGTTGTTCCATCAGCGCGACCGGCAGTCTCCCAATTGATTTGCCTTTGATTCACCGACAATCCTGAGAAGTTGCACTTGTGGGGCGCTGCGGAAGGCGTCACTACCATCTTCTTACCCCGCCTTTCATTAGGCAGTGCACTTGGCGGGTCTAAGACTTGTCACCGGCAAGGAGGGCCTATGCCAGCCTGCCATCTGCTACCATCCAATCTGCGGGAGGAGAACGCCAGCGACTAACCATTTGCCGACGCGCAACGATTAGGGCAAAATGCGTGAGTAAAAAAAGACTTAAGACGGCCGGCAAAACCGCCGATAGGACAGTGGCGACGTGTAGTTGCCAGGCGTGAAAAATACGGGAGAAAAAGCGCCGGGCCGGTCGGTGGGAAGGTCGCCGTCGAAAAGTCGGGAAGGCTTTCGATGAATGCGGACACCAAAGACTTGAACATATTGCCGCGGCAAGCGGGACTGGATTTGCCTCTGGGTTGGCTGGAACAGGGCATGGCTGTGGTCAACCAGGAAGGCATCATTTTGTCCGCCAACCATGCGCTGGCCAACTGGTTGGGCCTGCGCGAAGAGGAGCTGCGAGGCCATTCTCTACGCCTTGTCTTGTGCCAATTGTTTCCAGAATGGGAGGCCCCCCTGCGGGAATGGGAGGAACGCAAGGCACCCTTTGACCAGTTTTTGCTTTGCCTTAAAAGCACACATCCCTCCCACTGGATTATCTGGAAATCTGCCCGACATGAGCAAACCTGCTTTGTCCATCTCAGCTCCACCTTGCCCCCTTTGAACGAGCTGGCCGAAGGCGCCTGGGACGAACAGCTTCGCTCCGAGGAGTCACGCCGCCAGATGTTCATCCGCATGGCGCGCGCCGAGGCGCGGCTGTATCAATTGATGCATCATTGGCCGGGCATCATTTTCAGCCAGCGCGCCGACTTCAGCTTTTCCTTTGTCAGTCCGCAAATTGAAGTGATGACAGGGGTCCCCCTGGCCGAATGGGGCGTTCAAGCCACCCGATTCTGGCAGGTCATCCACGAGGCGGATGTCGAAGAACTGCGCCAGCAAATTCGCCACGCCGCGTCCAGCCGGCAGCCGGTGACCACCACTTTCCGCCTGCGCCATCAACAAAGCGGCCGGGTTTTTTATGTGTTGGAACACCGTCAGCCGGTGCTGACCGACCAGGGAATGGTGCTCGGCTATGAGGGGGTCTGGATGGACATCACCCGCCAAACCATCGCTGAAAACCGGCTGACGACGGTTTCCTGGAAGGAAGCCTTGAGCGTGCTGATGATGGGGTTGGCGCACGATTTCAGCAATTTGATGGCCGGCATTCACTCCCTGACCGAAACGCTCGGCGTACAATTGGAGGAAAACCACCATCCCTGCCGGGAATACGTCAAACTCATTCAAAACAGCACGCGCCAGGCCACCCACCTGGTGCAGCGCATCATGCGCCTGCAACACGGCAAGATTGGAGAACGCAGTTATGAAGACTTGAACGCCTTGATGGCCGATTTGCAGGACCTGCTGGCCAAAGTGGTGTCTCGCCGAATCACGGTAAAGTCCCGCTGGGCGGAAGGACAGTTGCCGCTTTACGTGGATCCGGTGGAGTTTCGCCAGGTTGTGGTGAATCTGGCTTTGAACGCTGCGGAGGCCATGCCGCAAGGGGGCACGCTGACATTGGAAACCAGCCGCCACGCCACCATGCCAACGCAGCGGGTGATGGTGGGCACCATTCCGCAAGGCCCTTGTGTTTGCCTGAGCGTGGGCGATACTGGCTGCGGCATCAAGCCATCGGTGTTGCCATTAATCTTTGACCCTTTTTTCTCCACCAAATCAGCCAATAAAGGCTCCGGCCTTGGCCTGTACAATGCCCGGCTGTTTGTGGAACGCCATCATGGAGCCATCTCCGTGGAATCAGTGGAAGGCGCCGGCGCCACTTTTTGCCTGTGGCTGCCAGAGGCCGATTTTACCGAGGCCGAGCGCCAAAAGGCTCAAATCGCCCCCTTGCGCCTGCTCGTGGTGGGCGATTTGCCAGCACAAGCCCAGGCTGCTGCCGAATTGTTGCGGCAGAATGGGTATTCGGTGGTCACGGCGGCTTCGGCCGAGCAGGCGCGTGAAATGCTCACTTCCATCGTCGCCCGTTTTGCCGGGGTATTTCTGATTTGCGGCCAGGAATCAAGCTGGGTGGGCGAGTTGTTAAACTGGATGAGAGCCAACCGCCCGCATCAAAGAACCATTCTCCAGGTGGCGGGCAGGAATTTGGACGAAATGGACACGGCTTTTCTGAACCGGGCCGACTTGGTCATTACGGAAGATTTGCGGGCTGCCAGCGTGTTGCAACGGCTGCAGCGCCTGCTCAACCCTGTAACGGAGGGCCGCGTATGAATGACAATCTGCCTCGCCCGCCGGAACCACTCCTCCACCGGTTACTGGTGGTGGATGATGAGGAAATCGTCCTGGTCGCCCTGCAGGAAACATTGCGGCGCGAGGGCTACGAAGTGGTCACCGCCAACAATGCTGTGATGGCATTGGATATTCTCAAGACCACCAGTTTTTCCGTGATTATCACAGACCAGCAGATGCCGGGTCTGACCGGCCTGGAGATGCTGGCTGAAGTCAAAAAAATCCAGCCCGATGCCACCCGCATTTTGATTACGGCGGTCCTGGACTTGAACACCGTCATTGACGCCATCAACAAGGGTGAAATCTACCGGTTCATCGTCAAACCCTGGTTGCGCGAGGAGCTGCTGGCCACCGTCAAAAATGCCGTTCAACGCTACGAACTGATTTGTCGCAACGCCGTCCTGCAGGCCACCACGCTGGCCATGAACGAGCAGTTGCGGCAGTTAAACCAGTCGCTCAATGAAAAAGTAAAGCTGGTGGAGGAACAAAACCGCGCTCTGGAACAGAACCTGCAGCGCATGATTGAGCTGTGCCTCCACACCATGCAGACGTTTTATCCGGCTCTGGGCAGCCAGGCGCGCCGCGCCTATCAAATTTGCACTGCCATGGCGGCCAATCTGCAACTGCCGCCTGAACAGAAACAATCCCTGGAAGTGGCGGCCTGGTTGCATGACATCGGCCTGGTAGGTGTGCCGCGGCGTATCATCAAGCGCTGGCAGGAAACGCCAGAGAGCCTGACGCCGGAAGAACGCGCCTTGATTCATCAGCATCCGGTATTGGGACAGGAGCTGGCCAGCTTTGTGCACAGCCTGCAGGATGTGGGCCTGCTTATCCGCGCGCATCATGAGCGTTATGATGGACAGGGTTACCCCGACGGGCAGGTGGGGGAAGCCATTCCTTGGCTGGCGCGGCTGCTGGCGGTGGCCGTGGGTTTTGCTGAATGCATCCATGGCGATTTGGAAGCCGTGGACGCCATAAAACGTGGCAGCGGCACCCAATATGACCCGGAGGCGGTGCGGGTGTTTTTACGCAGCCTGCCCAAGGCCACCGTACCGCGCAAAGAGCGGGAGGTGCTGCTTTCGGAACTGCGTCCCGGCATGGTGGTGGCGCGGGGCATCTACACCGCCAACGGGCTGCTGCTGATTCCTGAAGGCCAGCGGCTGACGGAGCTGGCCATTGACAAACTCAAAAACCATCACCGCGTCAGCCCCATTCACCAAACGCTGCTGGTGTATTGTTGAAGTTCATGAAAACCACTCCGTCCATAAGTCGCGCTGATCCGTCGCTGCCCTACGAGCGCTGGTGGCGGTGTCTGTTTAATGAATCGGAAGATGCGCAACTGGTCTATGCCAGTGATGGTTCCATCAAGGAGGCCAACCGTGCAGCCATTCGGTTGCTGGGCCTGAGCGGGCGGGAGGACGCGCTGCCCAACCTTTACCAGATGTTGACCTCCACCGCCGCCGCGCGCGTGGCGGCGTTATTGCAACAACATGTCGGCAGCCAGGTCACCTTGCCGGCCGTGGCCTTGATGGTGGAAGGCCAGATCAGTCTGCTGGCCGACCTGCAAATCACCCCCTTGGGACAGGGTTTTTCCCTCGTCACCATCCGCGATGCCACCCGCCGCTGGCGCATGGAAAGCCACGTGCAACGCCTGGTCACTGCCATGGACGCCACCCCGGATGTGGTCTTTTTGACGGATGTGGAGTTCCGCCTGGTTTTCGTGAATCCTTCTTTTCTGCGGGATACGGGTTACAGCATTGAAGAAGCACTGGGGCGGCCCGCCGACTTCCTGCGCGCCGCAGGTCAGGAGGAACAATGGAAAGCCTGCCGGGAAAAGGTGCGTGCCGGCAAGGAATGGCAGGGCGAATTTGTGAATGTTCGCAATGATGGCAGCACCTATCTTGCCGCCGTCAGCATGGCCCCCATTTTCGATCGCAAAGGGGGATTTCTGGGTTGTGTCAGTTTCGAGCGGGATATTACCCAAATGCGCCGGGTGCAACAGGAGTTGCAGCGCGAATCCGCTTTTGTCCGCAGCATCGTCAACAGCCTCGACGCGGCCTTATACGCCACGGACCGCCAATTCCGGCTGTTGCACTTTAATGAGGGTTGGAAACGCCTGCCCGCCGAACATGGAGGGTTGCGCTGGGATCGCCCGCCGCGGGTGGGAGATATATTGTTGGATTTTGTGCCAGACCCCTTGCGCCAGTCGGAACTGCGCCGCAGTTTTCAGGAAGTATTGCAAAGCGGCGTTTGCCGCGAATATCGCTGGGCCGGCCCCCAGGGACGTCATTGGCATGTGCGCCTCAGTCCGTGGCTGATGAATGATCAGATCGAGGGGGTGTTATACCTGGTCACCGACCAGACCAGTTTGCATCAGCTTCAAGAACAACTGGCCCAAGCGCAAAAAGTGGAAGTGATTGGCGCTTTGGCCGCTGGTGTGGCTCACGATTTCAATAATCTGCTGCAGGTGATCGGCAACGAGGTGGATATTGTACGGCAACAAGCAGGCGAGGACGCTCGCGCCGCGCTGGCGCGCATGGAAGAAGCCATCACCCAGGCCACCGGTCTTTTACAGCAATTATTATCTTTCAGCCGCCCCACCGACAACCAGGAGACGGTTGTGGACTTTAACGCCGTGCTCCAAGAGGCTGCGCTCCTGTTCCACCGTTCCAGCGGACGCCACGTCGAATGCCGCCTGCAGCCTGCAGCCGTCCCCTTGCCGGTGCGATTGGAACGTTCGCGTGCCCACCAATTACTCCTCAACCTGTGTGTCAACGCGCAGGATGCCATGCCTCAGGGCGGCGTGCTTAGTCTGAGTAATACACCGGTAACCTTGAGCACTCTCCAGCAGGAGCGTGTCGCGGCCAGCAGTGCCCAGGAATGGCTGCGCTGCACCGTTCGGGATACCGGCAGCGGCATCGCTCCGGAGCATTTGCCGCATATTTTTGAGCCATTTTACACCACTAAAAAAGACGGCAAGGGCACAGGATTGGGACTGGCCATCGTGCAAAATATTGTTAATCAAGCGGGTGGATTCATCGAAGTTGAAAGTGTTCCCCAACAAGGCACTGCTTTTCATATATACCTGCCCTTACAACGGCTGCCTGCCCCTGCCCGGCCCCTTGCTGACAACGCGGCGCCCATTAAAAAATCGGCCTCGTGCCGGGTTTTAATTGTGGAGGATAATGATTTTCTGCGGGAGTCCACCCGATTGGTTTTTGAGGCCGTGGGTTGTCAAACACGCACTGTCACCTCGGCCAAAGAGGCCTTGAACTGGTTGCAGTCAGAGCGGTTCGATGTGCTCTATGCCGACCAGCACCTGGGCGGCATGACTGGTCTTCAACTCATGGAGCAAGCCCTGGCCTTATCACCGTCACTTTTTGGCGTGCTGGTCAGCGGAGATTGGACGCCTGTGGAACGCCAGCAGCTTAAGCGGTTCCCTCAAGTGGTTTGTTTACAGAAACCATTTGACCTGAAAAACACCGTAATCCATTTGCTACAACAATGGCAATCCGCCGGTGCAGATGCCGACCGGTCACCCCCACGCCTTGTATGAGCGCCACCTTTACCTTGTCCCTTTCCAGTGTGAATACGGCTCCCTCTGCCCACCAGTTGTGCCAGGACGCCATGGAGGTCTTGGACTCCGCCGTAATCATCATCAACTCCAGCGGCCGAATCCTGCGTGCCAATCGCACCTGGCACCTGTTGCTTAATAAATTGGGCTGGACTCCCCAAGTGAATGGCGACACGGAGGATTACTTTGCGTATTTGCGCAAAGCGACCGGCCCAGCGGCAAGCCTGTGGCAGCGGCAAATCGCCGCCGTTTTCGACAATCCCATTACGGAAGGACGCATTGAATTGCACTGGCAGGGCGTAAGCACTGCCTGCTGGCTGTGGATGAGCGCCCGCGGCTTTTCCAGCGAAGGCCAGGTTTACGTGGTCATCAGCCATCTGGATGTCACTGCGCGCAAAACGGCCGAGGAAAGCCACCGCAATTTTGTCGCGCTTTATCACAGCCTGGTGGATCACCTGCCCGTGCACCTGTACCGCAAAGATGTGCAGGGGCGGTTCACCTTCGCCAACCAGCGTTTCTGCCACGACCTGGGGCGTTCCTTGGAGGAAGTTGTGGGGAAAACGGATGCCGACCTTTTCCCTCCCGCGGAAGCCGGCCGCAAGACCGCCGAAGACCGCGTGGTAATGACTCGCCAGACCACCATCGAAGCAACCGAAGAAACCACCTGCGCCGATGGACAGCGCCGGGTTTTTCACTGCATTAAAACGCCGGTTTGTGATGCCCACGGCGAGGTGATTGGCATTCAAGGTTTGCAATGGGATGTGACCGACCAAAAGCGCGCCGAAGAGCGTATTCGCGCCCAGGCTGAGTTGCTGGACCTCGCGCAGGAGGCTATTCTGGTGCGTGATTTGCAGGGACGCATCCAATTTTGGAATAAAGGCGCCGAGCGCATTTACGGATGGAACGCCCAGGAAGCCGTAGGCCGCTCTGCCAGTGAATTGTTTGCTTCACATTCCGATGAATTTCACCAGCGCCTGGAAGAACTTTGGCGCCATGGCCAATGGCAGGGGGAATTGCGACACCTGACCAAAGACCGGCGGGAGGTCATCGTGGCCAGCCGCTGGTCTCTGGTGCGCGATGCCGCCGGCCAGCCCAAGGCCATTCTGGTGATTGATGCAGACATTACCGACAAAAAACAGCTTGAAGCGCAATTCCTGCGAGCGCAACGGCTGGATGGCGTAGGGCAACTGGCCAGTGGCATCGCCCACGACTTGAATAACATTCTTTCCCCCATCCTCATGGGCACCAGCATATTGAAAGATACCGTGCCCGAGGGAGAAAGCCGCAGCCTGCTGGAAATCATGGAGGCCAGCGCCCGGCGGGGCGCCGGCATTGTCAACCAAATCCTGACTTTCACCCGCGGCATCCAAGGGGAAAAGCTCGCCGTGCAAACGCGCCACTTGTTCAAAGAAGTGGAAAATATTCTGCGGGAAACCTTTCCCAAGACCATCGTCACCCGCGTGAACACTCCGCGCGATTTGCATCTGGTGAATGGCAATCCGACCCAGTTGCATCAAGTGCTGATCAACCTGTGCGTCAACGCCCGCGATGCCATGCCGCACGGAGGACAGCTTTCGCTCTCCGCGGCCAATGTGGATTTGACCCGGGAACAGGCTGCGTCGCATCCAGAAGCCCGGGCAGGCCATTACGTCCGCTGGACCGTGGAAGACACCGGCACGGGAATTCCCCCGGAAATTATCGGCCATATATTTGATCCATTTTTTACCACCAAGGAGCCGGGCAAAGGCACAGGGTTGGGGCTTTCCACCGTCCTGGGCATCGTGCGCAACCATCAAGGTTTCATCCACGTGCACAGCGAAGTTGGCAAAGGCTCGCGCTTTGATGTTTACCTCCCGGCAGCCCAGCAGTCAGATGCCCCCCTGCCTGTGCCCCCGCCTCTGCCCCCCCCGGGCAAGGGGGAGCTGGTTGTCTTCGTGGATGATGAGGCTAATGTGCGCGAGCTGGCCTCCACCTTTCTGACGCGCCTGGGGTACCGCGTCTTGACCGCGCAAGATGGAACCGAGGCGCTGGACCTCTTTCGTGAACTTCAGTCTCCAGTGCACCTGGTCATTACGGATTTGATCATGCCGAAAATGGACGGGCTGGCGTTGGTTCAGGCCCTGAAATCCATGCACCCCACCCTGCCCATCCTGGTGTGCACCGGCTATGGCGAGGAAAAACTTACCCGTGAACTGTGCGGTTTGGGCATCTCCGAGTTTATTCCCAAACCATATTCTGTACGCGAGTTGGCCAACCACGTTTGCCGCGCCCTGAATGCCTCACATGGCAATTCTGCCTCCTGAGCCAGGGCACGGGGGGCGGTGTAATTCCAGACGGGTGCATGCTTTGCTTCGCGATGGTCGCATATTTTCCCAATAGAGAGGCATGCAATTACGACTGGTGGTCGTACCTCTAAGATAACTTTTCCCCCTGAAACTGGCCTGTTCCCCAACGCTGCTTTTCGATTGCAGCCACAGGCTTTTTATCCACACAATCCGGCCCCATGAATATTCTGGATGATTTGCAGTGGCGCGGATTAATGGCGGACTGCACGGACCTGGCGGGACTTGCCGAGCGCACCGCGCAAGGCCCCATAACGCTGTACTGCGGTTTCGATCCCACCGCCGACAGCCTGCACGTGGGCAACCTGGTGCCGCTTCTGGCCTTGCGGCGTTTCCAATTGGCCGGCCATCATCCCATTGCCCTGGCGGGCGGTGCTACGGGTTGCATTGGCGACCCCAGCGGCAAGACCCAGGAGCGCCAATTGCTGTCCCGCGAAACCATCGCCCACAACATTGCCTGCATCAAAGAACAGCTCAAGCGGCTCCTCGATTTTAACTGTGCCACCAACCCCGCAAAGCTGGTGGACAACGCCGACTGGATGGCTCCCATCACCTATCTGGATTTTCTCCGGGACGTCGGCAAGCATTTCTCGGTCAACGCCATGATCGCCAAGGAAAGTGTGCGGGCACGCATGGAAGACCGGGATACGGGCATTAGTTACACCGAGTTCAGCTACATGCTGCTCCAAGCTTATGATTTCTATCATCTGCGCAAAGAACTCCAGTGCGAATTGCAAATTGGCGGCTCTGATCAGTGGGGTAATATCACCGCCGGCATTGATTTAGCCCGGAAAAAACTCGGCGTCACCCTTTACGGCCTCACGCTTCCCCTCATTACCAATGCGGACGGCTCCAAATTCGGCAAGTCCTTGAGCGGAGCAGTTTATTTGGACCCGCAAAAAACCAGTGTCTATCGCTTTTATCAGTTCTGGATTCGCACTGACGACCGGGACGTCATCCGCTACCTCAAGTACTTCACCTTCCTCAAGCGCGAGGAGATTGAAGCGCTTGAGCAGAAGCACCAGGCCAATCCCGGCGCGCGGGAAGCTCATCGAGCGCTCGCCTGGGCCATGACCGAGATGGTGCATGGCTCCACGGCCGCACGTGAAGCCGTGCGCGCCAGTGAGGTGCTCTTCGGAGGGGACCTTGAGGGCATTTCCGCAGCCACCTTTCAGGAAATTCTTGGTGAAGCTCCCACCCGGCTGGCACAGCCAAGCGTCCTGGGGGGCACGGGCTGGCCGCTGGTGGAAGCCGTGGTTGCCGCTGGTCTGAGTCCCTCCAAAGGTCAGGCCCGCAAAGACATCGAGAGCGGCGGCATTTATGTCAACAACGTGCGGGTGGCCGAAGTGCAGCGCACCCTGACCTCGTCTGATTTACTTTTTGGCCAATATTTGCTGCTGCGCAAAGGCAAGAAAAATTACGTCATCGTTTCCTTCCAGACTGCGTGAATCCACTGCCTCCCACACGGCCCGGCCCGGCCCCGCATATTGAATTGCGGGAAGGCTTCGTTGCGCGGCCTGAGCTTTGGCATGTGCTTTTCGATTTCGATGGCACGTTATCCCTCATCCGCGAAGGCTGGCCTGAGGTCATGTTGCCGATGTTCATGGAATTGCTCCCCAAAAGGCCCGAAGAATCCGAAGCGGCGCTCCGCCAAATGCTGCTGGATGACATCATGCGACTTAACGGCAAACAAACCATCTACCAGATGATTCAGTTCGCCGAACGGGTGCGCGAACGCGGCGGCCAACCGCAGGAGCCGCTCTGGTACAAACACGAATACCTGCGCCGCCTGGAACAACGTATTCACCACCGCATCGAAGGCCTGGTTTCTGGCCGTTTTCAACCGGATGACTGGCTCGTCCATGGAGCGCGCCCATTCCTGGAGCGTTTGCGGGCGCGCGGGCTGAAACTTTATCTCGCCAGCGGCACTGACGAACCTTTCGTCTGGCGCGAGGCGCGGCTCCTTCGCATTGACCAATACTTTGAAGGGCGGATCTATGGAGCGCTGGATAATTACCAGAACTTTTCCAAAAAAATGGTCATTGACCGAATCTTAACGGAAAACCGTATTCCCGGCCGCCACCTGCTCGCCTTCGGAGATGGTTACGTGGAAATTCAAAACACCCACGAAGTGGGCGGTCTGGCGGTGGCGGTAGCCAGCGATGAAGCACACAATGGCTCCGGCCGGGTGGACGAGTGGAAGCGGCAACGACTGTTGGGAGTGGGAGCGGATATCGTCATCCCGGATTATCGGGAGCCTGATTTGTTGCTGGAAATCTTATTTGGCAAAGGTTAATTTTAAGCCAAAGTTATGGCGCCTAAAAAGTTAGACTGGCACAAATTACGGGTCTATCCGCTGCATCTGCGCAACAGTCTGGCCCGTCTCAGCGACATTCTGGTCAACCCCGACGCCCCACCGCCGCCTTGCACCCCCGAAGTGCGCAAAGCCGTGGAACAGTGCGCCCAAAGCATTTTCGCCGCCCGCCAGCGCCGGGCCGCCGTAATTTTGATGTGCGGCGCCCATTTGGTTAAAAATGGCGGTGCCTTGCTGGTCAATTCCCTGATGTACCAGAATTGGATCTCACACGTCGCCACCAACGGCGCTGCCGTGATTCATGATTGGGAGTTTGCCAGTCATGGTTACTCCACTGAAAACGTGGCCGCCAACGTGGCTGCGGGCTGCTTCGGCGCCTGGCAGGAAACGGGGCGTTTCATCCATCTGGCCCTGCTATCAGGAGGCTTGGACGGCTTGGGCTTTGGGGCTTCGGTGGGGCGATTAATCCAAGAAGACGGTGTGGTATTGCCGCCGGCATCGGAGCTGGCCGCCCTTATTACTCGTCAGCCAGAACATCCCGCCACCCCTGCCCGGGCTGAGTTGCTTCAGGCCATGCTGCAACATCGCTTACATGATGGCCCCCACGCCATTCGCCATCCTTGGAAGCACAACTCGATTTTCGGACAAGCTCGGCGGCTCGGTATTCCCGCAACCGTTCATCCTGGCATCGGCTACGATATTATCACCAACCACCCCATGTTTAACGGCGCTGCCATTGGCCGGGCAGCCCAGTTGGATTTCCAACTCTTTTCCGGTTCCGTGGCTGATTTGACGGGCGGTGTAGTCATCAGCATTGGTTCTTCCGTCATGGCGCCGCAGGTCTTTGAAAAAAGCCTGAGTTGCGTGAACAATTTCCGGCTGCAAGAGGGGCTGCCCATCATCCAGGACCACCGCATTTTCGTGGTGGACTTGCAGGACAACGGCGGGTGGGATTGGTCGCTGGGCGAGCCGCCCAAGGACCACCCGGCTTATTACCTGCGCTTCATGAAGAGTTTCTCCCGCATGGGCGGCGCCATGCAGTACGTGCAGTGCGATAACATTCTTTTCCTGCACAACCTTCTTTGGACTCTCAGTCACGAAGGAGGCGCCGAAGAATGATTCGGGGGCGTGTGGCACTTCGTTTGTCCGCCCCATTTGTATCCCGCTTGGCAAGGGCTCGTGGCCGTCCTAGTATGGGGCTGGACCACCTGTGAATATTGATCGTTTTCAATCCCTGGCCGTCCGCTACCGGCAGCTCCGCTTCGCCGTGGTGGGAGATTTTTGTCTGGACCGCTACCTCGAAATTGACCCACGTCTCCAGGAGTTTTCGCTGGAAACGGGTCTGCCCGTTCACAATGTCGTCAATGTACGCGCCGAACCTGGCGGAGCGGGGACTATTCTAAATAATCTCTGCGCCCTGGGGGCCACGGTTTATCCCATTGGTTTTTATGGAGTGGACGGCGAGGGATTTGAATTACGCCGTGCACTGGCCCGGCGGGTTGGAGTTCAATTGGATTTTCTCATCGAAACCGCCAGCCGCCGCACCTTTACTTATTGCAAGCCACTGGTCGTCGAACCAGGACAACCTCCCCGGGAATTGAACCGGCTGGACAGTAAGAACTGGTCGGCCACTCCTTTCGAGCTGAGAAAAAAACTAGCCGATGCCGTCCTGCACGTGGGTCAGAGTGTAGATGGGCTCGTGGTCTTGGAACAAACGGACATGGCCGATACCGGCGTGGTTACCCCGGAGGTGCTGCGAGCCGTGGCAGAATTGCAGCGAGCAAGACCAGCCTTGCCCATCATTGCAGACAGCCGCCGGGGGCTGCGTGGCTATCCCCCCGTCATCTTCAAAATGAATCGGCGGGAATTTCTGGCACTAATCGGGGCGCCCGAAAATACCGACCTGACTGATTGCCTGCCAATGGCGGCAGCTTTTGCCCGGGAAACCGGTCGTCCGGTCTTTGTAACTCTGGCCGAACAAGGCATGTTGGGTGCGTCGCCGGAGGGCAGTTTTCATCATCAACCGGCCCTGCCGGTACGCGGCCCCATTGACATTGTGGGTGCTGGCGATGCCGTCACCGCCAATCTGTTATGCGCCCTGGCTGCCGGCGCCACTCTGGCCGAAGCGATGGAAATTGCGGCTGCGGCGGCCTCTGTGGTCATCCATAAATTGGGCGTCACGGGCACGGCCACCCCTCAGGAAATTCAGCCTTTGTTGGAAGTTGCATGAACTCGATGCTCCCACTGCCACGCCGCCGTTTTCTTGGTCAGAGTGCCGCCTTTCTTACTGGGATTCCCCTGCTCTTCGGAGCCTGCGCCACCCGCCCCAGGCCCGCGGCGTTGCAGCGTTATGAATTGGAAAAACCGCAAATGGGCGTCCCTTTCCGCCTGATCTGTTACGCCAAAGACCAGACCCTCGCCGAAGAAGCAGCACTCGCCGCAATGGCTCGCGTCGCCCGCCTCAACTCGCTGCTAAGTGATTACGAGGAAGACAGCGAATTAAGCCAGCTTAACCGCACTGCTGGCACCGGCCGCGCCGTCAAAGTCAGTCCAGAGTTGTGGACTGTCTTGTGGGAAGCACAACGAATGTCCCGCCTGAGCGAGGGCGCTTTTGATATCACCGCGGGACCCTACATCAGCTTGTGGCGGCGGGCACGCCGGATTCACCGGCTTCCTGAGCCGGAAAAACTCGCGGAGGCGCGCAGAGCGGTGGGCTATGCGAAATTGTTGCTGAACCCCAATAATCGCTCCGCAACTCTCATGGTTCCCAGGATGAAACTCGACCTTGGTGGTCTGGCCAAGGGCTATGCCGCCGATGAAGCCCTCAAGGTTTTTCACCGTTACGGCATCAACCGTGCCTTGGTGGCCGCCAGCGGCGACACCTCCACAGCAGATGCTCCACCAGAGCAAAAGGGGTGGCGGGTGGAAATTGGGCGCCACCCTGATGCCCCGGCGGACGAGCGCCCCACGCGCTTGCTGCTCCAGCGCCAATCGGTGGCCACTTCCGGCGATGCTTTTCAAGCTGTCGTGCTGGAAGGCCGCCGCTATTCCCATATCGTCAACCCTTTTACCGGCCTTGGTCTGACCGACCAAAGCCAGGTGACGGTCATTGCCCGGAAGGGCATCACCGCCGATGCCCTCGCCACCGCCATTAGTGTTTTAGGGCCGCGTCGTGGATTGGAATTGGCGGAACGTCTTGGCGCCGGGCTTTTGTTTCAACGCAAGAGCGGGGATGGCGTCGAGCGCATTGTTTCCCGCAAATTTTCCCGGTTTGTCATCCAATAAAAACGCCACGGGCGAAACCTCACCCGTGGCGCTGCTGAAAAACTGCGGGCGCCTTTTATGGCGTGATGTTGATAATCAATTGCAGCGGGCCATACTGGTAATTGGTCACGGCGCCACCGCCGTTATCCCTCATGTAAAGGTCAAGCGTCACGCTGCCAGTTACGCCAGTCTTGGGCTTAAAGCTGAAGGCCTTGGTGGTGTTGTTGATGAACGGCTGGGAAGTGAACAGGGCCGTGTTCGTATTCACAATCCACCAGTACGGCGTCTGCGTGCTTTCATTCGGCGGCCCCACGCTCCAGGAGGTAATAAAGTTGGTGCTCGTGAACGTCCCCGCCGTGCCCGTCCAGTTGATCACGTTGCTGATGATGCTGAAGCTCGGAGGATCGTTTACCGGATCCACCTGCAAGGTGGTGGTCCGCGAGGTCGAGTTGGTTCCATCAGTAACGGTGAGCGTCAAGACCGTCTTGCCGTGAATATTGGTGACCGGCAGGCAGGAAATGAGCATGTTGGTGCCCGTATGGTCAAAGGTGTAGGTCACATGCGGCGGCACCGGCGGCAACAGCGCATGATTGGTGGAAGTAACAGTCAACGTCAAGGTATTCGCCGGGGATTCCAAATCAAACAGCCCCAGCGTGAAGACCGCAATGGTATCCTCCGGCACGCGTTGGCTGACCACCGACGCCGGGAATACCACCGGCGCATCGTTCACATTGGTCACCTGGATCGTGAAGAGTTTGGGGGCTGAAATGTCCCAGCCGCCATTGTTGGTGCCTCCATTATCCTGCATCCAAACCGTGACCAAGGCTGTGCCGTGCGCATTGGGCGCCGGACGGAAGTCTAAATTGCCGCTGGAACGAACGGTGGGCTGACTGATGAACAGACCGTTATTATTGTTGCTGGTGATGAAGCGATAAATCTGCCCTGCTTCATTGGGCGGCCCCACGGAGATATTGTATGCAAACCCATAGAACGTCAGCAGCGGCGAATCCTCCGCCACCACAATCAGGTTGGTGGTGATGTCAAACGTCGGCGGGTCATTCACATCTGACACCGTGATGTTGACGTAGGCCACCGTGGAGGTGTGCCCATAACCATCGGTCACCACAAACCCAATTTGATCCGGCCCACTATACGCCGGGAATGGCGTATAAGTCAGGTTGGGCAGCGGCCCGCCGCCAACGGTGCCGTTGGAAGGTGGAACCACGATGACAAAGGAAATGGGATTGCCCCAGCCAGTTAATGTAATGGGGAATCCCGGATGATCCTCTGGCACCACCACCGACTGGTTAAAGCCCTTCAACCGGGTGGAGTTGAGGAGTATGCTGACATTATCACTGCTGAAGTTGGCTACTGCGATGTCCACATCAATGTCATTATTGAACAGTCCCAGCGCCAATGCCACGGGCTCGTCACCAACTCCAAAGGCTGTGGCGGCCTCTACGTAGTAATTGGTAAAAGCGCCCAATCCGTTGCCCACCAACACCCATACAGAGTCACTGCCAGCATTGGCCACCACCACATCACGTTTGCCGTCCGTATTCAAATCCTCAACCAGCACGGCAGCCGGTTGGTCACCCACCAGGTAGTTAGCGCCCGTCAGGAAATTGCCTGTGCCGTTATTAAAGAGCGTGCGAATCGTATCATCGCCCTCGTTCGCAACCACCAAGTCCAGGTCACCATCATTATCAATGTCCGCCAAAGCCAGGGCGGTTGGATTGGCCCCTACAGTTATGTTCGTGGCCAACGTAAATGCCCCCATGCCGTTGCCGGTCAATATGCTTACCGAATTGCTTAGATAATTCACCACTGCCAAATCCACATAAGTGTCCCCATTCAGCAGGCCGGCCGCCACGAACACCGGCCCGCTCTGCACGGCATAATCCACCGGCGCAGCAAATGTGCCGTCTCCATAGTTTGTCAAAATTTGCACTTTGTTTTCCAAGTAGCTCACCACCGCCAAGTCCGGTGATACATCGCCGTTGAACAACCCCGCCGCCAAATGGAAGGCGTTGGAGCCAACCGCATAATGTGTCGCCGTGAAATTGGCCCCACCGAGGTTTCTCAAGATGGTCACACTATTGGAGGTGTCATTGGCCACTGCCAAGTCGGGCAGCGTATCATTATTGAAATCAGCCGTCACCACCGCGGCAGGATTCGTTCCGACATTCGCCACACTCAACAGGGTAAAATGTCCTGCCCCATTGCCCTGAAGAATGGAGACGGTGTTGCTCTTGTAATTGGCCACGGCCAAATCCAGGATAAAGTCCCCGTCATAGTCGGCCACCGCAATGCTGTGAGGCCCAAGGCCCGCCGGGAAGTTGGTCGCCGCGTAGAAGAAGTAAGGACGCAAGTCATCCACCGGGTCAGGGGTCACCGTGATGGTCACCATCCCAACCGCCGTCTGCGGATCCGGCGAGCCATTGCTGGTGCCATTGTCCTGCACCTGATAGTAAAGAATGTCATTACCGTTGAAGTTTGGCGGCGGCGTGTAAGTGATGTTGCCGCTGAAGTAGGACGCTGTGCCGCCGTATAAGGTGGTGGGCAATACCCCCACTACCGTCAAGGTCTGGCCTGACTCATCATGAGCCAAGGCCGTCGGTGGGCCGGCCGCGTCATTGCCGGTCAAGGGCCCGGCCGGGAATATCAAAGGCGTGTCTTCCAAAACCGGCCCGGCAGTATCGGTTGCCGGCACTGGCGCATCGTTGACTTCCCACACCGTCAAAGCCGCGGTATCCGTATCCGTGGAGAAAGCCGAGTCCAGACCGTTGTATGAGGTATCCACCCCTCCCTGACCGTTGACACCAGAGGTCTGATCCCACGCACGGAAGGTTAGCGCTGTTGGCAATGTTCCATTCCAATCCGGATTGCCAACAAAGTAAACGCGCGTGGAAGCATTGGCAGCCAGCAACCGGGCTGACGTACCGCTTACCGCCCCCAAAGGACTCCACGTGGCACCACCATCAATGGTGTAATACCAAGAGCCATAAGTGGTGTCCGCGCCTATGACCGCAATGCCAGTGACCGCCCCCACATCAGGGTCAATGACGTTCTCAATCCCGCCAGAACCCACAAGGCTCACCAGCGTGGTTATCGGTGTGCCCACTGCGCCCACAGGCAGCGGGCTGTCCTCCGGCTGCGGATTCAGGACGACAACTTTATTGGTTAAAGTGGGAGCCACATTGGGAACCGCCCGCCGCAACGCCACATCATTGCCATCACCCGCATTGTAACGCACGATGAAATCCTGACCATCAATCGTTATGAGGGCGTTGTTCGGCAGACCAGCGAAAGTTCCCGTTACGGCGTCCACACCATCATTATCTATGATAATCAGCTCCGTAGCCGGCGGAATGGACACCGTCACAGTGGCATCTAAATCGGCACTGTTCAAATCTACAGCGCCGTTTACCACCAGTTGATCAAAGTCTGTGCCTGGCGTGGTTCCATTAATTTCAATGACCCATGAGGCAAACGAGTTAAGTTCAAAATCGCCATTCTGGACCACTTGAGCCGTGGCACCGGTGGTAGCAATGGAAACGTTCAGTATGTCCGTGATGCTGACATTCCCGCTATAAGTGCCTCCCGCGATATTGAGGTTCTGCTCCGAAGGCGCGGCGTCCACGCCGTTTTGAATGTCACCCACGGCCGGCGTCACAAAGGTGTGCAAATCCTTCCATACCACCAGCCCACGATTCACATCATCCACCTTGTGAAGGATTTTATCTTCCGTGGCGAACAGTTGGGTAGCTGTCATGGCATCCCCTTTGACCCCATCAAACAGCACCTCCACCGCCAAGACATCATTGGTTGGCACGGTAAATCCGTTGCTGGCCAGTTCAATGTAACTGCCCACATCCTGCAAATGCGCCGCACTCAACCCCGCAAAATCCACCTCCGCCCCGGCCCCGCTCACATAAACCCCCACCGCCGCATTGCTCACCACCACTCCCCCCTGCAACACCACCTCCGCCGACTTCGTCGGATCCACATTCGACGACAACACCTCCACCCCACGGCCCCCCACCACATCCCGCACCGCCAAACCCTCCACCACCACCCGCACATCCCCATCCCCCCACAACCCATCATGCGTCGCCAACCGCACCCCAGCCCCACTCACCCCACTCACCTCACCCCCTCGCACCACCACCGCCGTCCCCCACGCCACATTCAACCCATACAAACCCACATCCCCATGGCCCATCCCCTCCACCACGTTGCTCACCATCGTCACCACCCGCCCCTCCAGCACCGTCTGCACCTGCAACCCCTGCAACACCCCCACCGCCCCCACCGGCATCCGCACCACATTGTTGCTCACCACCAGCTCCGGCGCCCCCCCCCACGCCGATAGTTCACCCATAAACCCACCGTCCGCGTGTTCCCCACATACCACACATCCTCCGCCCCCAATGCCACCACATTGCTCGACACCTCCGACACAAAGCCCATATCCGACCCCACCGCCACCCCATGCACGCTCACCCCCATCCCCACATTCTCCATCACATTGCTCCGCACCCCCACATGCATCCCATACACCTGCACCCCCTCCCGCATCTGCTCAAACTTGTTCCGATCCACATAGTTCCACGAACGATTCGACCCGTCATCAATGTACCAATACACCCCCGCCATCGCCACATTCCGAAACACATTGTCCCGCACCACCACATGATCCACATTCACACTGTTGTACACCCCAGCCGCCACATTCGCATCCGCACTCCCCACCAACTCCCCGCCACTCAACAACGGATTGTCCCCCTCAAACTTGAACCCACGCACCTCCACCCCGCTCGCCATCACCTCAAACAACCCGCTCATCACCGGATCGTTCACCGCCGAACGCACCTCCGCCTCCGGCCCACGCACCCCATAACCCGCCACCCCGTCATTCGGCCCCAACAACTTCAAATTCGCCTTGTTGATGTTCGTCACGTTCTCCACATACACCCCAGGATACACAATAATCGTGTTCCCCGCCGACGCCGCATCCACCGCCGCCTGAATCGTCAAATAATCCCCACCACCCCCCGCATCCACCGTAATCACCCCCGTCGTCGGCAAATACTTCACCACCACATCGTTCCCCACCGACACCACCACAAAGGTCCCACTGTACGCATGCCCAAAACCACTCATATCCAACGCCACCTTCCCCCCACCAAACCCCACCAAACCCCCACCCACCTGCGCCACCCGCCACGTGTACGCCACAGCCGGATTGAAGTTCACCGGCGTCCCCACCACCTTCAACACCAGCGGATCAGCCACCGTCGCCGTCACACTCAAATTGTTCCCCACCTGCAACAAATCCCAATCCACCCCCTCCACCCCCGTCGCATCGGCAATCTCCCACTCATACACCCCATCAGCTCCCCACTCCGCATCCCCAGCCACCACTATCACCCCAGGACTCACCCCGGGCCGCACCTCGCCCCCACGCCGCACCGCCAAGCCCCCCACCGTCCCCACCCCGCTCACCACCGCCCCATTGGTCACCACCAACGTGCTCCCCCCAAAGAAATTATTGCTCAACACCACCGACACCCCATCATACGTCACCGTCGCCCCACTCACCACCCCAGGCCCCACCAACGCCAACGCCTCATTCAGGTACACCGCCTCCCCATACGTCCCCCCAGCCACATGCACCACATCCCCTCCCACCGCCGGACCCACCGCCCGCACAATGCTCCCACTGGCCGGCGTCACATAATAATGCCCCGTCCGCCACACCACCAAACCCCGCGCACTGTCGTCCAACTTGTGCACCACCTTGTCCTCCACCACAAAACCCTGCGCCTCACTCACCCCACTCCCCAATACCCCGTCAAATAGCACCTGCGTCGCATCGATGGTGTTAGTCGGCACCGTAAATCCATTGCTTTGCAACTCGATGTAGCTTCCAGTGTTCTGCAAGGCCAATGGGCTTGCCCCTGTAAAGTTCACGCGGGCGCCGACCCCGCTCACATAAACCCCCACCGCCGCATTGCTCACCACCACTCCCCCCTGCAACACCACCTCCGCCGACTTCGTCGGATCCACATTCGACGACAACACCTCCACCCCACGACCCCCCACCACATCCCGCACCGCCAAACCCTCCACCACCACCCGCACATCCCCATCCCCCCACACCCCATCATGCGTCGCCAACCGCACCCCAGCCCCACTCACCCCACTCACCTCACCCCTCGCACCACCACCGCCGTCCCCCACGCCACATTCAACCCATACAAACCCACATCCCCATGGCCCATCCCCTCCACCACGTTGCTCACCATCGTCACCACCCGCCCCTCCAGCACCGTCTGCACCTGCAACCCCTGCAACACCCCACCGCCCCCACCGGCATCCGCACCACATTGTTGCTCACCACCAGCTCCGGCGCCCCCCCACGCCGATAGTTCACCCATAAACCCACCGTCCGCGTGTTCCCCACATACCACACATCCTCCGCCCCCAACGCCACCACATTGCTCGACACCTCCGACACAAAGCCCATATCCGACCCCACCGCCACCCCATGCACGCTCACCCCCATCCCCACATTCTCCATCACATTGCTCCGCACCCCCACATGCATCCCATACACCTGCACCCCCTCCCGCATCTGCTCAAACTTGTTCCGATCCACATAGTTCCACGAACGATTCGACCCGTCATCAATGTACCAATACACCCCCGCCATCGCCAAATTCCGAAACACATTGTCCCGCACCACCACATGATCCACATTCACACTGTTGTACACCCCAGCCGCCACGTTCGCATCCGCACTCCCCACCAACTCCCCACCACTCAACAACGGATTGTCCCCCTCAAACTTGAACCCACGCACCTCCACCCCGCTCGCCATCACCTCAAACAACCCGCTCATCACCGGATCGTTCACCGCCGAACGCACCTCCGCCTCCGGCCCACGCACCCCATAACCCGCCACCCCGTCATTCGGCCCCAACAACTTCAAATTCGCCTTGTTGATGTTCGTCACGTTCTCCACATACACCCCAGGATACACAATAATCGTGTTCCCCGCCGACGCCGCATCCACCGCCGCCTGAATCGTCAAATAATCCCCACCACCCCCCGCATCCACCGTAATCACCCCCGTCGTCGGCAAATACTTCACCACCACATCGTTCCCCACCGACACCACCACAAAGGTCCCACTGTACGCATGCCCAAAACCACTCATATCCAACGCCACCTTCCCCCCACCAAACCCCACCAAACCCCCACCCACCTGCGCCACCCGCCACGTGTACGCCACAGCCGGATTGAAGTTCACCGGCGTCCCCACCACCTTCAACACCAGCGGATCAGCCACCGTCGCCGTCACACTCAAATTGTTCCCCACCTGCAATAAATCCCAATCCACCCCCTCCACCCCCGTCGCATCGGCAATCTCCCACTCAAACACCCCATCGGCTCCCCACTCCGCATCCCCAGCCACCACTATTACCCCAGGACTCACCCCGGGCCGTACCTCGCCCCCACGCCGCACCGCCAAGCCCCCCACCGTCCCCACCCCGCTCACCACCGCCCCATTGGTCACCACCAACGTGCTCCCCCCAAAGAAATTATTGCTCAACACCACCGACACCCCATCATACGTCACCGTCGCCCCACTCACCACCCCAGGCCCCACCAACGCCAACGCCTCATTCAGGTACACCGCCTCCCCATACGTCCCCCCAGCCACATGCACCACATCCCCTCCCACCGCCGGACCCACCGCCCGCACAATGCTCCCACTGGCCGGCGTCACATAATAATGCCCCGTCCGCCACACCACCAAACCCCGCGCACTGTCGTCCAACTTGTGCACCACCTTGTCCTCCACCGCAAAACCCTGCGCCTCACTCACCCCACTCCCCAACACCCCGTCAAAAGTCACCTGCGTCGCATCGATGGTGCCCACAGGCACAGTGCTGCCATTGCTTTGCAGTTCAATATAAATGGCGGTATTGTCCAAACGGGCGGGAAGTGCGCCAGGCAGGCTGAGCGTCGCTCCCTGACCATGCAACGCCATGCCCACCGCTGCGTTGGTAATCACCACGTTGTTTTGCAGGGTGACAGACGCCGTTTTTGAGGTATCCAACGTCGGATTGCTGAATAAAACCCCGGTTCCCGTAGAAACATTCCGAATTAGCGTTCCGGAAACCGTCACTTGCACAGGGTTGGTGGTAGTGGTGGTAAGGGAGCCCGGGTCAAAAGTGACTCCCCGAATGCCGGCGGTTTGCAAGTTTTTCAACTCGCCGTCCTTGACGGTAATGGTGGTATCGGTGGCGCAGTTGAGGAAGTGCATTCCCACGGCAATATTCCCAAGGCCATCCACCTGGTTGTTGGCAAGGGTGACCGTGCGTCCCTCGAACACCGTTTGAACCAGGAAGCCAAAAAGAGGATTGGCCACTGCAACTGGCGCGGAAATGAGGTTGTTGGTCAACCCGTAAACCGGCGCACTGCCGCGGAAGAAATTAATCCAAATGCCTGCATTACGAGTGGCCGCAGGGTTCCAGACATCGGTTCCGCCGAGCGTGATGATGTTGTTGTTGATGGCCGGATTGAAGCCCGAAGAAGCCGCAGCGGCCACGGCATGCACGCTCAAACCACGGCCTACGTTGGTCATTACGTTGCTGTCAATTACTGCATGCAAAGCGTAAAGTTGCAGACCCTCCCATTGCTGCTCAAAATAGTTGTTGCGAATGTAATTCCACGAACGATTGGAGAGGTAGTTCACTTCAAGGTAAATGCCGCCATAGCTAAAATTCTTAAACACGTTGTTTTCAATGGTGATGTGTTCCACCTGGGTGAAAGGATTCAAAATGCTCGTGCTGTTTTGAATGCCCACCGCAGCGTTTACGTCCGCCGTACCCACGGTGTAGCCGCCGGTCAACATCGGATTGTCCCCGTCAAAATAAAATCCGGACACTACCACGTTGGAGGCGAGGATGGCGAAGAGCACCGCATCCTCGGGATCATTGAGGACGGTCCTTATCACCGCTTCCGGCCCACGCGATGGATCGTTGCCAGCCTTTCCGAAGTTAGGCCCCAACAACGAGAGCGGCTTGTTAATGGCCACATTCTCGAGGTACGTGTCTGCGTAAACCAAAATGACCGAGTTCGGCGAGGCGTCGTTCACCGCCGCCTGGATAGTGGCGTAATCCCCACCAGGGCCAACCGTAATCACTGGCTGAGGAAAATAGCAGACCAGGATGTCATGACCCGACTGCACCAAAGCAAACTCGCCGCCCGAAAAATCGTTGACCACGCCAGAGGTATCAAGAATGAAACGATTCAGGGCAAAGCCGCTCACATTCGCCGCTGAGGCAATTTTCCAGACGTAAGGCTGCAGTTTATTGAAATTGGCCATCGGCCCAGCCACGCCGCCATTCAAAGTAATGATTTTGACCGTAAAACGATTGGCAGGTGTGGCGGTGATATTGAGGTTATTTCCCACCTGCAACAAATCCCAACCCGGGTCAGTTCCCACCGTACCGGTGGCGTCGTTAATTTCCCATTCGTAAATGCCCGCCGGGCCCCAAGTGGCATCTCCCACAACATTAATGGTGCCGGGACTGGTGCCAGGATTAACCCGGCCTGTGGCGCTCACACTTAGATTGCCCACCGTGCCGTTTCCTTTCAGCAGGCCGTTATTGATAACCGTGACGTCCTGGCTGGCGTGGCTGTTGCCTGCAATCACCAAAGTGGTGTTGTCCACGGTGGTTTCCCCGGGCGTGGGCACCACTGCCCAAGCCGGAAATGCCATGCTCAATGCCAGTGCAATGATGGCACTCAGTGATAAAAGGTTACGCTTCATAAGCCTGAAGAAGGGGAAAACCGAATTCACGGTTGAAAAACCGTTAGCGCCCAGCAGACCTGCCGTTTTCATGACCATTATTCGTGTTTGGCGTTGCATGGTGTGCTTGTTATTCCCGCACACCCTCGGGGCGCCATTCACGCGCGGAATACCGCGTCAGCTTTTCTCCACCAAGGCGCCCCTCTCACTTAATCTCTCTCAGCCCACCGTGGCAATTCCCTGAACGGGTGGCCACCGGAAGAAATCCTGCTAAAAAATGACACCGCCGCGCGATTGCTGCCGCAAGGGATGGCTGGTGCCCACCATGATTTGCTCAAGGCCGGTTGTAATTATTGGGCCTGACCAACTCGTCCACCTGCGACTTCACCTGCTCCGGACTGGGCACTTTCAAACTGGCCGGAGAGACCGCCTTGGCCGGCGCTTTGAACGTGGCAGAGGCGGTATAGGAAGCGACGGCGGGCGTCGCAGGCTGGGCAGATGCCGGTTGAGCACGCACCAATTCCGAAGAACTTAAATTATTGAAATCAGAAGCTTTTGGTTTGCTCGCCGAGGCCGATGGAACGGCAGTGGATTGAGGAATTGAAGCCAGGGCGGCCGCGCCGGCTTCCTTCCGTTGTTGTTCACGCGCGGCCACGCTGGCCATTTCCTGAGCTTGCTTCAAGGTGGACGTGACATCCACCCGGCCCGCATTGGCTTGGTGTTGCAAGGCTTTCTCCACAAAGGGCGCGAAACCCGGCAGCGCGCGCCCTACCGCTCGGACAGCGGCCACCGACTGGTCAGCCGCCACCTGAGCGGCCACCTGAGCGGCGGCAAATGAAATCTCCGGCATTTTTTGGGAAAATTCAAAAAGTATGTCGCCGGTGAATTGCGGGGCTGCGGCCACCGCCGCTTTCACCACCGCCAATGATTCCTGTGGCTGCAACTCTGCAGCAGTGACCACCGCCTGGGGCGCAATCGCTGGCTCGACCTTGGTCATGGCGGCTACGACATACGGCAAAGCACAAGGCTTTTCCAAGGCGTGGACCGCTTCGAGCACCTGCCGGGCCACCACGCTGCGAGCCTCACCAGAGGCCTGGCGGACAAGGTTCGCCGCTGCCGCAGGTATCTCCGTTGCCGGCGTCTTGCTGATGACTGCCAACGGCGTGCCCGAAGATGTGGAATCACTATTTGCAGGGAGAAGGCTTACCACTACTAAAGACAACACCAGTCCTCCGACTCCCACCAAGATGAGTTTGGGCCACTTGTTCATAAGAGTATGTGCTGCCACAATTTAGTGGGATATTTAGCATACAAGTCCCTCTAAGTCAAAGGTTTTTTCAATTTTTTTTGTGCCATTTTCCGGGCGATAATACGGCAATTTTGCAACAAATGCCCAGAAATGGCGCATACACCGTGCCAACCTCCCTAACCGAGATTTGCCTACAGGCTGTTAAAGATGGCCAACAAATTAATTTATCGTTAACGTTTTCCGCTTGTCGCAGGAAACCCTCCCAAAGAGGGCCCTGTGCTTTGAAGGAGGCCGGGCGGCAAGGGCGGCAAAGGCGGAATCTTATTCACCATGTCGCGTACGATTTCGCGTTGTTCGGGTGTCAGTGATTTCCATGTCATGGCATTGCGCAGAAATTGCTCCTGTTCTGCCGGTGAAAGACTCAAGAAACGATTCACGGCTTCCGCATACTTTTCGCGCTGGCTGGCTGGCAAGCGGAATAAGGCGGCCAGGAATCGCTCCGGGGTTTGCCGCTCTTGCGGGGGCAGCGCTTCCAGCACCTGCCTTTGCTCGGACTCCGAGAGATGAAAGAAATGCTTGAATCGTTGCAACATGGCTTGCTGGCGGTGAGGTGGTGTCTGATTCCAAGTTTTTAACGCCGCCTCGATGGCCAGCCGGCGTTCACCTGGCAAGCTGTAAAGAAACAGCCCCTGCGGTACGGGCGGCGCATTTTCCAGTCGCACCAGATAAGCCAACAAATCCTCGTTTTGCAGCAGTTCTTTACGTGTGGCCTCGTCCAGGCGGTCCCAAATCTTAAGTCGCTCGACCACCAAGGGACGGTACCTCTCAGGCAACTGCGCCAAATAGGTTTCCCGCCAAGACTCGGGCAAATTCAGAAACAGCATCAGATAATGCCGCAGGTCTGTGAGCGTCAGGCGCAATTCGCGCTGGGCGGGCGACAATCCTTCATATTCGGCCAGTTTTTGCTCAAACAACTGCCGTTGTTCAGGCGATTTTTTGCTTAAAAATGCTTGGCGCCCTGCCGCATTGGTGTTTAACAACTCACGGAAAGCTTGCATGGGGGGCGCCCCCAATGGAGGCAGCGGCGGACGGCCGTCCACGGTTGGCGCAGGCGGTGTAGCCGCCCACAACACCCCGGCCATTCCCACGGCAAGCCAAACAATGCGTTTCATGGTTTAACGGGACGGAGGAGAACCCAGCATCCGCAAAAGGTCGTTGTCCGCAGCCACCGCCCCCATGCGCAAAATCACATCAA
This sequence comes from Fontisphaera persica, assembly GCF_024832785.1. Classification (GTDB taxonomy): domain Bacteria; phylum Verrucomicrobiota; class Verrucomicrobiia; order Limisphaerales; family Fontisphaeraceae; genus Fontisphaera; species Fontisphaera persica. Next base: position 1,223,603 of record NZ_CP116615.1, on the reverse strand, counting down.
AGTTTTCCCATACCTCCATATCCAGCCCCTCAGGAGCGGTCGCCGGGGCGGTTGCCAGCGTGGCCACGGTTTGGACTGAGGCCGCCAACTCAGCGCGGCGGGCGGCATCCTGGTGCTGATGCAAGCCCACGTAGAGGGCCACGGCGGCTGCAGCCGCCGCCGGCACGGCCAGCCGGGGCCAATGGCGGGCCAGCCATTCGCGCCAGGTAACTTGGCGTCGAACCGGCTCTCCATCGAGGGCCTCCAAAACCCGATGAGTAAAGTTGGTGGAAACGGGCACAGGGGGCATCTCAGACAGCACTCGACTTAGGTACAATTCCTGGCGCAACTCTTCATGTTGCGCCGCAGTCCAACCATGCTGCCGGGCAAGCGCCGCCAGTTGCTCCGGAGTCAGTTGGCCCCGGCGCGCCGCCTCTTGCCAGCGGTTTTGATCAGTGTCGTTCATGGTTCCGTTTCCCAAAAGTTACTACACCGCCCCCGGCAAAAAGTTGTGTTGGCATCGAGCGCCTCTTGCTCATGATTTATGAATCCCTGGTCTCCCATGCGCCAGAAGCCAGATAGGCCTTAAGGCGTAATTTTAGCGTCTCACGCCCCCGGAAAATCAGCGACTTCACCGCCACCAGGGAGCATCCCATGACTTCCGCAATTTCCTCGTAAGACATTTGCTGTTGTTGGTACAGCAGGATGGCTGTGCGCTGGTTTTCCGGCAAATCCCTCAACGCCTCCGCCACCTTGGCCTCCAGTTCAGCGCGCAAAATCTGATGCGAAGGCGGCGGGGTCTGCGGGTCCGGCAAAGGTCGCGGCGCCGATTCCTCCTCTCCCGCATGCAAATCCTCCAAGGAAGTCGTGGGATGCCGCGAGCGTCGTCGCAATTCATTCAGGCAGGCATTGCGGGCAATGCTGTAGAGCCAGGGGGCAAACCGGGCTTGTGGACGATAACGATGGGCCGCCTTGAACACTTGCACAAAGACGTGCTGAGCCAGGTCCTCCGCCTCGGTGGGGTCCTGAATTGTCCGCGCAATATAATTCACCAACGCTTGCTTGTGTCTGTCCACCAATGCTGCAAAAGCCTGCCGGTCGCCCTGGCGGACACGCAGCATCAATTCTGAATCCGGGTCAATATTGGCGGACATGTCCGCTCAGATTAACCGATGCCAAGGCTGAGACTCAAGTTTTGCCCTTTTACGTTCAGTTTGCTGTGGCGTCCATTTGCTGGCCGGAGAATCACGAGCGACACGGCTTGGACAAGGAATAACAGGCCGGCCTGGAAACCAAAAGGGGTTAGGTCATGCATCTATCTTAAAAGCCTCTTTCGGCGAGCATCAGGTGGTGGCTAAGCTTGCGTTGGCGGGCATCCCCAGCCTACCTTAGAGCCGATGGCTGGCTGGCTCGAAAAAATGACGGCGGATGCGGCGCGGTTGGCGCTTCCGCCGGGACGACATCCCGCGCAGGAACTGGCGCGATACCGGCATTTTCTCAAAATCCAATCGCATCGTCTCAAAATCCTGCATCGCAACGGTGGAGGTGGTCGCGAAGTTTGCCGTGGCCGTGCGGCCATGCTGGATTTGGTATTAAAAAACCTCTTTGCCGCCCTGCAGGGACTGGCCAAACCCGGCGAATGGCAACCCATCGCCCTGGTAGCCGTAGGGGGGTATGGACGGGGAGAACTCAACCCCTGGAGCGATGTGGATTTGTTGTTTCTGCAAGAACGCCCCGCCCACCGCGGCGCCTCCCATCCCGCGCTGGCCTTGATTGGGGAGGGTATTCTGAGTGACCTGGGATTGAAAGTCGGGCATGCCACGCGCACGGCGGAGGAATGCGTGGCAGAGGCCAACAAGGAAATGCAGTCCAAAACCGCCTTGATCGAGGCGCGTTTTCTCTGTGGAGATGAAAAACTCTTTGAACGGCTGAAGAAGCTACTGTTCAAGCATTGCGTGAAAGGGCGGGAAACGGAATACATTGCCGCGCGGCTGGCCGACCAGGAAGCCCGGCGGCAGCGTTTTGGCAATTCCCCCGTCATGCAGGAACCCCATATCAAAAACGGCTGCGGCGGCCTGCGGGATTACCAGAATCTGCTCTGGATGACCTACTTCAAATATGGCGTGGGACAATTGGACGAACTGGTCAAAGCCAAAATGGTGTACCCGGCCGAAGCGCGGGACCTGGAGGCGGCCTACGATTACCTGTTGCGCGTACGGACAGAATTACATTACCAATGCCCGCGACCGCAGGACATCCTGACCAAACATTTTCAGCCCGCGGTGGCGTGGCAACTGGGATTCAAGGAACGCTCGGCCTGGGTGCGCATCGAAAATTTCATGCGCGAATACTACAATCACACCCGCAACATTTACCTCATAACGCGCATCGTGGAGCAACGGCTGGCACTCGACCCCCAAGCGGGCCGGCTTTTGCCCAATCTCCCGCGCTTCTGGCGAAAACGCGCCACGCCGGTCATCGTGGATGGGCTGCGCATCCAGGGAAACCAGATTGGCGCCGCCTCGCCCCGTGTTTTCGATGACGCGCCGCCTCGCCTGATGCGCGTCTTCCTGCTGGCCCAGCAGCGCGGGCTGACCTTGGAGCCCGCCTTAGTGCAGTTGCTGCGCAACAAACTTCACCTCGTTAATCGGGATTTTCTGCACAGCCCACGAGTGCGTGAGACCTTTTTGGAAATCCTCAACCACCGCGGCAGTGTGGGCGCCACCCTGCGCCAAATGCACGAGGTGGGCTTGCTGGGCAAATACGTGCCCGAATTCGGCCGGCTCACCAACCTGGTTCAGCACGAGTTTTACCACCAATATGCGGCCGACGAGCACACCCTGGTATGTCTGGAAAAGCTGGACCAGATTTGGGAGGCCAAGGAAGAGCCTTTTCAGCGTTACCGCGACCTGTTGCGCACGGTGGAAAAACCGCACGTGCTGAACCTGGCATTGTTGCTGCACGACGCCGGCAAGGCCGGCAATTCCACCCACCATGCGGAAGACGGTGCACGCCTGGCGCAAAATTTCGCCCAGCGCATGGCCCTTGACGATGCGGCCACACAGCAGCTTTGCCACCTGATTAAGCACCATCTGGACATGGCCCGTATCTCTCAGCGTCGCGACCTGAATGACGCGCAGGTCATCGCTCATTTTGCCAGCGTGGTGGAAACAGAGGAACAACTCCGCCTGCTGACCTTGCTCACCGTGGCCGATTTATTGGGCACCAGCGAAAAGTTGTGGAACGGCTTCAAAGATTCCCTCCTCTGGCAGCTCTACCAAAAAACCACCGATTATCTGCGCGGCATCCGTCCGCCGGCCGAAGAGGCGGAAAAGCAACGCCAATTGCTGGCCCTCGAGCTGGCTCGCCATTTGCCCCGGCACATTGCGGAGGAGGAGTTATACGCGCATTTCAAGCACCTGCCCGTGCGATATTTCCAACAGTGTTCGCCCCAGGAAATCCTGCTGGATTTGGAGCTGGCCCACCAATTCATGCGGCGGGCGGTGGATGAAGATTTGGACAGCGGCCTGGCCTCCTTGCGTCCCATCTTGCATTGGACTCCCCTGCCCGACCGGGGCTGCACCGAGTTGAAATTATGCACTTGGGACCGGCCCCGGCTGTTCAGCCGCATTGCCGGCGCCTGCAGCGCCAGCGGCCTGAACATCCTCAGCGCCCAAATTTACAGCCGTGCCGATGGCATTGCCCTGGATACGTTTTACGTCACCGACGCGCGGGCGGGCGGCCCGGTGACCAAGGAACAACGCGAGCAGTGCACCCACTTGCTGAATCGCGTGCTCGAGCGCGGTGATGTGGATTTGTATGCCGCCATTCGCCGCCAGCAACTGGGCGCCAGCCTGTACTTCGCGGTGGGCGGCGAACGATTGCCCACCCGTATCCATATCGACAACGAGAGCGCAAAAACGGAGACCGTCATTGACATTACCACCGAAGACCGGCTGGGACTGCTCTATGCCATTTCTCAGGCGCTGGCCGATGCCGGACTGGATGTTTCCTGGGCGCGCATCACCACCGAAAAAGGGGCGGCCATGGACAGCTTCTATGTCACCCACCGTTATGAGGGCAAGCTCACCTCGCCCCGCACTCAAAGTGCAGTGCGTTCCAAAATACTGGGCGCCATTCTGGCCTTGGACAGCCAGAGGTAAAACCCTGCTTCCGGCTCAAAGTTACTCCTTCACCCCCCATCCCAATTGAGCTGCCAGCAAGCCAGGCAGGCGAGGTGTTGCCGGCCCCCAATTCATGACGATAACTCCAACGCAAAATAAAACCCCACTGCATTGAGAACACAGTGGGGTGATAAGCCAAAACGTCTTGGCCAACAATTTTCTATTTCTTCTGCTTGTCCCAGCCCTGGTCACGAATCAGGTTCTCCAACTCAACCTTGGGGCCAAATTCATTCGTGATGGCCTTGGCACGCACCAGGTAGCGGAAGGCATCTCGCAGGCTGCGCGCTTCATCGCGTTTGCCTTGCAGCTTTTCCGGCGGCAAGGCCTTGAGACTGGCTACGTAAGCCGAGGCCATTTGTTCCACCTTCTTGAGAGCTGAAGGCTCCGCCTCATAGACCAGCGATTCCATCCATCGCATCATTTCCGGTACTGGATTGGCAGGATTGGCCATTTTGGCCGCGTCTTCACGAAGGGTTGCTGCAATCTCCTTGCGCTTGGCCAGCGTGGCTTCCGGGCTTAAGAAACCATCGGTCCCGCCTTGGGACGGACGCGGCGGCAGCGGACGATACCAGATGTTGCGGAAACGGGTGGGATTGCCATGGTCCTGCAAGCGCAGCGGCCCTTTCTCTGGAAATGGCCGTGGTCGCGAACGCCCCATGTGCCCGCCGGCCCCTTCCAGCGGTGTATGGTCCTGCACCAGCACGCCATTGAGAAAGACCGTCACGTAACCCGGGTCCACCACCTTGCCATCCTTGTACACCGGGCGCCGAAAAACGATGTCATACACCTGCCACTGCCCAGGCGGACGCACCGCCGTCACCAAGGGCGGCATCACGCCATAGTAAGCGCCGGCCGTGCCGTCGGCATAGGTGGGGTTGTTGTAGTTATCCAACACCTGGATTTCCAGGCCACCTGGCAGGAATACGCCACTGTTGCCACGCCCCTGCCCGGAGCCCTCGATTTTCGTGGGAGCGCACCATTCGATGTGCAGTTGACAATCGCCAAATTCCTCGCGTGAGCGAATTTCCCCTGAACCCGGCGTGACTTCCATGTAACCATCGCGCACCACCCATTTGACCGGGTTGCCCTTGTTATCGGAAAACTTGGACAAATCCGTGCCATCAAAAAGCACGATGGCATCGGAGGGAGGCTTGCCCGCCTGGTCCTGCGTGCTGAACGTGCCTGGCGTAATGACTGGCGGCAACGGACGGTTGCGATCGTGCACTGCCCACGGATGATTGTCATCCGGCGGATCCCCGTAAAACGGCGGAGCCACATTGCTGGCAGCAAATGCCGACATCATACCCAGCGTCGCCAGCATTGCGACACCTGGCCAATAACAACCTGAATTGCGTGATTTCATAATGCAAATGACTACGCTCCGCAGCATGGCATCAAGTCGTCACAGGTCAAGGAAATTACCCGTTAATTACCCGTTGCTTATCTGCCCTGGAGAGCCGGCCCAACCCCTCGCAGAATCGTGCTGGAAAACAATCCGTTCATCCTCGGCTCATGGGCATGGCCACCTACAACCTTGCCATCGTCCTTTTTTCCGCACATCCTAGAGCCGATGAATATATTACGCCTCGCTTGCATTCGCGCCGTCCCAGCCGTGGCGGCGGCCGTCTTGGGGCTCTTGGCGCTCCCCGCCGCCGAACCGTCCGCCTGGCAGTCCTTGTTTGACGGCCAAACGTTAAACGGCTGGAGAGCCAGCGAAAACCCGGCCTCCTTCAAGGTGGAAAACGGCGCCATTGTGGCGGACGGGCCGCGGGCCCATCTGTTCTATGTAGGGCCAGAAGGACAGGCCACCTTCAAAAATTTCGAGCTGGAATTTGAAGCTAAAGCGGGACCGTTGGCCAACAGCGGCGTCTTCTTTCACACCCGTTTCCAAGAGAAAGGCTTTCCTGGCGCCGGCCTGGAAGTGCAAATTCATAACGCTCGCCACGGTGAGGGAGACTACCGCGAGAACAAATTAACCGGGAGCCTTTATGGCGTGCGCAACGTCTATAAGGCCCTGGTGGCTGACGAGCAGTGGTTCAAAATGGCCGTGCGTGTGAGTGGCAAGCGCGTGCAAATCCGTGTGAATGACACGCTGGTGGTGGATTATTTGGAACCCACTCCGCCCTTCGCCAACCCGGAACGGCCCGGCCGCCGTCTGGGAGACGGCACCTTTGCCTTGCAATGCCATGACCCGAAAAGCAAGGTCTGGTTCCGCAATCTCCGCGTGCGGCGTCTGCCCGACGCCGCCCCCGCCGAAGACCTGCGCGAGATGGCCATGACCGAGCATGACCGGGCCGTGTTGCGCTTGGGCGCGGCCAATTACCCCGTGGTCAATTATCACATGCACCTCAAAGGAGGGCTAACCCTGCCGGAGGCGCTGGCGGAATCGCGCCGCTCGGGCGTGTTCTACGGCGTGGCCGTCAACTGCGGCGTCGGTTTTGGCATTACCAACGATGCCGGGATTGACCAGTTTTTGCGGGAAATGAAGGGACAACCGGTGTTCGTGGCCATGCAGGCGGAAGGCCGCGAATGGGTAAACATGTTTTCACCAGCGGCCGTGGCCAAGTTTGACTACGTGTTCACCGATTCCATGACCTTCACCGACCGGCAAGGCAGGCGCATGCGACTTTGGATTAAGGAAGAAGTCGGTGAAATCCCCGACAAACAGGCATTCATGGATTTGCTGGTGGAAAAAACCGTGGAAATTCTTAGTCGCGAAGCAGTGGACATTTACGTGAATCCCACTTTCCTTCCCGATGTTCTGGCCGCGGAATACGATACCCTTTGGACCGCAGAACGCATGAAGCGTGTGATTGACGCCGCAGCCGCCCATGGCGTGGCCATTGAAATCAATGCCCGCTACAAATTGCCCAGCCCCGCCTTTATCAAAATGGCCAAAGCGGCTGGTTGCAAGTTCACCTTCGGCACGAATAATGGCGGGCGGGAAGTCGGCGACCTGGATTATTGTTTCCAGATGGTGCGCGAATGCGGCCTCCGGTGGCAGGATATTTGGACCCCCAGGCCCGACGGCCAAAAACCGGTGCAACGTTACGGAAAGCTTCTGCGATGACCCCCTCAGCTTCTTCACCAGCGCCCGAGGCCAGCACCCCTTACAACCGGGATTTGAGTTTCTTCTCCACCGGCCTGCCCGGTTTAGACCGCACTCTGCAAAACCTTCAAGCCGGGGATAATGTGGTGTGGCAGGTTGCCAGCGTGGATGAATACCGGCCCTTTGTTTTGCCTTTCTGGGAGGAATGCCTCCGGCAGCGGCGGCCGCTGGTATATTTTCGTTTTGGCCGGCATTCAGAACTTGTTTCACCAGAACAGGGAGGCAGGCATGTACGCCTGCGACCCGAAGATGGTTTTGAAAAATTCGTGGGCGAGATTCTCGACGTCATCGAGGCCGAGGGCATCGGGGCCTGCTATGTGTTTGACATGCTCAGCGATCTGGCGGCGGATTGGTACAGCGACCGCATGCTGGGCAATTTCTTTCGCATCACCTGCCCTTTCCTCTATGACTTGAAAACCATCGCCTATTTTGGTTTGCGCAAGGATCATCATTCCTTTCACGCCACGGACCCGATTCACAATACGGCACAAGTGGTGTTGGAGGTGCATCGCAAGCGGGACCAGCTTTTCATTCATCCTCAGAAAGTGTGGCAACGGCACTCCCCCACCATGTACATGCTCCATGCCTGGGAGGGGCAGGAATTCAAGCCCGTTACCAATAGCGCCGTCATCACGGATATTCTGGCCAACGTTCCCCAACCCTGGCTGGACTTCAGTGTCCATCGCCTTGGCGTCTGGGTCCGCACCTTCCGTCAGGCGCAGGCCACCTGGAAAGCCGTCCAACAAGGCCGCAAATCCAATACCGAGGCCCAGGCTTTTTTCCAACGCCTGGTCAAAATGGTGCTCACCCGCGAAGAGCGTTTCATTGCGCTGGCGCATCAGTACCTGAGCCTGGCCGACCTCATCGAGGTGATGCAACGCATGATTGGCACGGGCCTCATCGGTGGCAAATCGCTGGGCATGTTATTGGCCCGGGCTGTGTTACGCCAAAAACGCCCGGATTTGTGGCAGAAATTGGAGGGGCATGATTCGTTCTTCATCGGTTCCGACGTGTTCTATACCTACCTGGTCCAGAATGGTTGCTGGTGGCTGCGCCGCCGCCAAAAAGACTTTGATGTCCTCCTCCAAAACGCAGACCTGGCCCGCCAGAAAATCCTGGAGGGCGAGTTTCCCGATTTCATCAGTGAGCAGTTTGAGGAAATGCTCGAATACTTTGGCCAGTCTCCCATCATTGTGCGCTCCAGCAGTTTGTTGGAGGACAATTACGGCAACGCTTTCTCGGGCAAATATGAAAGTGTCTTTTGTGCCAACCAAGGCTCGCCGGAGGAGCGGCTCCAGGCCTTCATGCAGGCCGTGCGCACCGTTTACGCCAGCACCATGAGCCATGAGGGGCTGGAGTACCGCCGCCATCACGGCTTGCTGGAGCGCGATGAACAAATGGCCCTGCTGGTGCAGCGGGTCTCTGGCGAAATGTACGGCAACACGTATTTCCCTCACCTGGCAGGGGTGGGTTTTTCCTTCAATCCCTTTGTTTGGCATGAGGACATAGACCCGCGCGCCGGCGTCTTGCGCCTGGTGTTTGGCCTGGGTACCCGGGCAGTGGACCGGACAGATGACGATTACACCCGCCTGGTCGCCTTGAACGTGCCGCTCAAACAACCCGAGGCCAAGGGCGGCAATGTGCGGCAATTCACTCAACGCCGGGCGGACCTGCTGGACTTGGCCGCCAACCGGCTTACCGCGCGCGATTTCCGGGAGCTGGCCGCCTTTTTGCCCGCCCCCTTGCGCAGTTTGATGGCTCGCGAAGGTTTGGGCGGCGAGGGAGACTGGATGCTCAATTTTGATACGCTTCTGGAGCAAACGCCCCTGGCTTCAGATTTGCGTGATATGCTCCGCACCCTGGAAGAAGCCTATGATTACCCGGTGGACGTGGAATTCACCGTCAACTTCCTCCCCAACGGCCACTACCGCATCAACCTTTTGCAATGCCGCCCCTTCCAGGTAAAAATCCGGGGCGAAGGCAGCCGGGTACGCATTCCGGCGCACATCCCCCCCCAGGAAGTGGTTCTGGAATCCTCCGGCCCCATCATCGGCCACAGCCTCGCCACCGGCGTGGACCGGCTGATTTACGTAGTCCCGCGGGTTTATTCCCAAATGAGCATGAGTCAGCGCTACTCGGTGGCGCGTGCCATTGGACGGTTGACCCACCTGAACCAGGGACGCCAACCCACCATCATGATTATCGGCCCGGGGCGCTGGGGAACCTCCATGCCTTCGCTGGGCGTCCCGGTTTCTTTCGCCGAAATCAACACCGTCTCCGTGATTTGCGAGCTGGCCCTGATGCATGAAGGCCTGATTCCCGATATTTCGCTGGGAACCCATTTCTTCAATGACTTGGTGGAGATGGACATGCTTTATCTGGCCGTTACGCCCGGCAAGGAAGGTTATCGGTTTAATGAAGAGTTGATCCTATCCCAGCCCAACCAACTCGCCCAATTGCTTCCCTCGGCCGCCTCCTTGATGGAAGCCATTTGGGTGGTGGAAGGAGGGCAGAACGGAGCGCAAGTTTATCTTAACGTGGATTCCATGTCGCAAAAGGCACTGGCCTATCGTGAATGCCCGACGGCCGGCCCATCATAAATTCACGGCTCCCGGCGCAGGCGAAACCACCTTTGCGGTTCTGCCCCGCCCGCCGATAGGATGAGCATTTTCTGCCAATCCACTTCATCCATGACCACTCCCTCGGTCACCGGCATCCACGCCCGCGAATCCCCCAATCGGCTGGCCGTTTCCAGCACATAACCGCCGGCAGGCGCGGGCCATCGCACAACCAGACCATGGACCTGCCGCGAGACCGACAACTGAACCACCGGTTGCCCCCGCACCATCCGCAAAGGAGCGCCAGGCACCGGCGGCAGGCCAAGTATATCCAGCGCCAGATTGGCGGCGTCTCCATTGCGTATCGGTTGTAATGGGGCCAGGTAGTCCACTCTATAAATCTCCGGGTCAAACCGGTTGGCACATAACCGATATAAGTCCTCTCCCGGCGGCCAGCCGGGCCCCCACACCAAAAAGGGGATGGTGTAATTAACCATGTACTGCGGATCCGTGTGGGAATAATCCGGCACCCCACCGCCATGATCTGAGGTGATGATGAGCGCCGTACGGTTGCTCATGGCAGGATGGCCTTCGATAAACGCCATCATTTGTCCCAGACAGCCATCTAACTCCTCCAGCGTGGCACGCCAAACCCCACTGCTCCAGCCATAGGCATGACCGATGTAATCCAAATCGGCAAAGTGGACGAAGGCAAAATGAGGCACCTCATCCTGTAAATAATTGGTGACTGCCCCCACAATGGCCCAGCGATTGTAAGTGTAGTAACTCCAAGGCACATTCATCACATAATCCACCTTATTAGGCCCGTTGTCTTCCCCCACCGTGTCAGGCGCGCCGTTGGTTGCATTGTAACTTTCCGCGCAAATCAACAACTTGGATTTGCTGACAATGCAGGCCGTGCGCAACCCGTGGTCATGAACCACATCCCACACGCTGTGCAAATAACCGGGCTGCGAATTACCGTGCTGATGATAAATCTCCCCAACGGTGTATCCATTGTTGGCGTAGCCATGCCAGGAATCCTCTGGCCAGCCGGCCGGCTGCCACAACGGTCTGCCCAGGAGCATGGAGGTGTGATTGGGCACCGTCTCCGAGGCGTAATAATCACAACGCGCATTCAATGTGCCGGCCCCTTCCCGTAACACGCGCCGAAAATGAGGAAAGTTCTCCGGCGAAGCTGCCAGGTAGGCGCGCAAATGAGTGCCGCTCAAACCGTCAAAGGAAATCAATAAAACATAATCGGCACGGGGAAACTCCGCCGCTGACAAGCCCAGCACGCTCAACATGGGCCAAAGCATGACCACAATCGCCCCCAAAAACTTTGGGTGAGTTTTTTTCATGGGCTGACTAAAAATAGCGAAAGTAGGTTTACTCGCAAGCCTCCTCCGGCGCGTGCCGGCGGCTCAACACAGGGAGCCCACGGCAAGGTTTCCCCAACGCCCTCCGAATGACCCGATTTCTTAAGTTATTGACCAGCAACCTCATTGTTCCGCAAACCCGAACATGGCAAATTATCGCCATGCACGTGCCTTTCACCATCGGAAATGGCCAGCGGTTGACGCTGGTCCTTTTGTTGAGTTTGTGCGCCGGGGCAACGCTGTTATCCGCCGCCCCAGCGGTCACTGCGGTGGTGCGCGAATCGCCTGCAACCCAGGAGCAAAATCCATGGTATACGAGCAGTCGGGCGCCGCTGCGTCCTGTCCCCTTTTTGAAACTTCCCATTGGCAGCATCCAGCCACGAGGCTGGTTGCGGCATCAGTTGGAATTGAGTCGCGATGGCATGGTGGGGCGCCTGGGCGAAATCTCGCCCTGGCTCCGCAAGGAAGGTCACGCCTGGCTGGCCCGCGATGGGCGCGGGCACAGCGCCTGGGAAGAGCTGCCCTACTGGCTGAAGGGCTACGGCGACCTGGGCTATGTCCTTCAAGACCAGACCATCATTCAAGAGGCCAGGGTTTGGATTGAGGCCATGCTGGCCAGCCAGGACGATACCGGCTGGTTTGGCCCGCGCGAGCTGCAGAAGTCTCTGCAAGGCCGCCCAGACCTCTGGCCGCACATGGTGATGCTCAATGTGCTGCAATCTTACCATGAATACAGTGGCGACCCTCGCGTGCTCGCCTGCATGACCCGCTATTTCCGCTGGCTGCACCAGCAGCCTCCGGAGACCTTCAGCGCCGGTTATTGGCCCAAAATGCGCTGGGGAGACAATCTGGAAAGCGTTTATTGGCTCTACAACCGCACGGGCGACGCCTTCCTGCTGGAGCTGGCCCGCAAGATTTTCGAGAACATGCAGGATTGGACCACCGGCGTCCACAACTGGCACAACGTGAACATTGCCCAAGGCTTCCGCACGCCCGCGATTTTCTACCTCCAGAGCGGCAGTTTCCTGCATCGCAACGCGGCTGAACTTAACTACCGGCAGGTCATGGACCTCTACGGCCAATTTCCCGGGGGGGGCTTTGTCGGCGATGAAAATTGCCGGCGCGGCTACATTGACCCGCGCGGGGGCATCGAAACATGCGGCATTGTAGAGTTCACCCACAGCTTCCAAATGTTAACCCGGCTCACAGGTGACCCCATTTGGGCGGAGCGTTGCGAGGAAATTGCCTTCAACTCCTTTCCGGCGGCGTTGACCCCGGACCATCGGGCATTGCACTACATCACCAGCGCCAATCAGGTGCAACTAGACCGTCACAATAAGGCCCCCGGCATCCAAAATAGCGGCACCATGTTCTCTTATAGTCCCTTCGAGGTGTACCGCTGCTGTCAACATAACGTCTCCCACGGCTGGCCATATTATGCGGAAGAACTTTGGCTGGCCACGGCCGACGGCGGTTTGTGCGCCTCTTTGTATGCGGATTGCGACGTCAAGGCGAGGGTGGGGCGCAGCGGGCAGGAGGTGACCGTGCAACAACGCACGGATTATCCGTTCAGTGACACGGTCACCTTCACCCTGCACATGGCCGGCGCCATCAACTTTCCCCTTTACCTGCGGCTTCCAGCCTGGTGTCGGCAGCCCACGGTCTCCCTCAACGGACGGCCAGTGCCTTTCAAAGCCCCGGAGCGCGGTTATCTGGTGCTCCAACGAACCTGGCAGAGTGGCGACACGGTGGTGCTGCGCCTGCCCATGCATTTGCGGGTGCGGACTTGGCAGGCCCAGAAAAATGCCGTCTCAGTGGACTATGGGCCGCTAAGTTTTTCCCTGCAAATCGGCGAGCGCTGGGAAAAATACGGCAACCGCCATCCGCAATGGCCTGAATGGGAAGTCTTCCCCACTACCGCTTGGAACTATGGTCTGGATTTGCCGGCCCATAACCCGGCCGCAGCGCTGGAACTGGTGCGGCGTCCTGGCCCGCTGCCCAAGCAACCATGGACCCCAGAAAACGCCCCCCTGCTGGTCCGTGCCCCCGCAAGAAAGATTCCCGCCTGGAAAATGGACGTCCGCAGCATGGTCAACCCCTTGCAAGCCAGCCCGGCCCGCACGACTGAACCCCTTGAAACGGTAACGCTCATTCCCATGGGCGCCGCCCGCCTGCGCATCGCTTGTTTCCCGACTGTCACCACCACGGGCGGTTATGAATGGGTGGCTCCGCAGAAACCCAAACCGTCGCCCTATAAACCGGCGGCTTCCCATGTAAATCCCTCCGATACCTTGGAAGCCTTGAATGATGGCTTGGAGCCGTCCAATTCCAATGATCACGATATTCCACGGTTCACCTGGTGGGACCACCGTGGCACCCAGGAATGGGTGGAATATATCTTCGACAAACCACGTCGAATCTCCGGCGTGGCCGTGTATTGGTTTGATGACACCGGTGTGGGGCAATGCCGGGTGCCCACCGCCTGGCGGGTGTTGCATCGGGCCAACGGCCAATGGCTGCCGGTGAATCAACCCTCACCCGCCGGAGTGCGGCGTGATACCTGGGATGAGGTAAAGTTTGATGCCGTGACCACCGACGGTCTTCGCCTGGAAGTCCAGTTGCAGCCCAAATACTCGGGGGGCATCCTCGAATGGAAAGTGCTGGAAACACCCTGACCCCACCGGTTCGGCGTGACAACGACCTCAGTTGCTGGCAGGTTGAAAAGCGATGGATCATTAAACTTATGAGATACTTGAAATTATGTCTGGCCGCTTATGGAGCCTCGGTCCTCGCTCTGGCGGCCGCGCAGTCGCAGGATTATCCTTACCAACCCGTCCCTTTCACGGCCGTTACCGTGAATGACGCCTTCTGGTCCCCCCGGTTTGAAACCAACCGGCAAACCACGGTCTGGTACGACTTCCAGAAGTGCGAGGAAACCGGCCGCATCGACAATTTTGCCAAGGCCGGCGGTCTCATGCCCGGGCCATTCCGGGGCATCCCCTTTGACGATTCCGATGTGTACAAAGTCATCGAAGGCGCTGCCTACATCCTGGCCATGCACCCAGACCCCAGGCTGGATAAATACCTCGATGACTTGATTGCCAAAATCACTGCCGCGCAGGAGCCGGACGGTTATCTGTACACTGCCCGTCGCCTTTTGCCGCCGGATAAAATGCCGGCGATGTCGGGCCCCACGAGGTGGTCGCATCTTAAAGACAGCCATGAGCTTTACAACGTGGGCCATCTTTACGAGGCGGCAGTGGCTCACTTCCAGGCCACGGGCAAACGCTCCCTGCTTAACATCGCGCTTAAAAACGCGGATTTCCTCTGCGAAACCTTCGGCCCCGGCAAAGTGCAGTATCCGCCGGGTCATCAGGAAATCGAAATCGGCCTGGTTAAACTGTACCGCGTCACCGGTCAGAAAAAGTATCTAAACCTGGCCCGGTATCTTTTGGACATTCGTGGCCGGCCTGAAACCCACCCATTATACGGCCTGTATTACCAGGACCATCTGCCCGTGACCGAACAAAAAGAGGCCGTAGGCCATGCCGTGCGGGCCGGTTACATGTACTCTGGCATGGCCGATGTAGCGGCCATCCTCGGGGAACGCGCTTACATTGACGCGATTGGACGCATCTGGGAAGACGTCGTCACCGGCAAATTGCATTTGACCGGCGGCATCGGCGCCCGGCCGGAAGGCGAAGCCTTTGGGGATAAATATGAGCTGCCCAATAAAACCGCCTACCTCGAAACCTGCGCAGCCATTGCCAATGCCCTGTGGAATCACCGTATGTTTCTTCTGCATGGCGACGCCAAGTACATGGATGTGCTGGAGCGGGTCATCTACAACGGTTTTCTTTCCGGCGTTGCCTTCAGTGGAGATCGCTTCTTCTATCCCAACCCGCTTGAAGCCGACGGCCACACCAAATTCAATCATGGCTCCAACCAGCGCCAGGCCTGGTTCGGCTGCTCCTGCTGCCCCGTCAATGTGGTGCGCTTCATTCCCTCCATTGCCGGCTACATTTACGCCACCCGCGGCGACCATGCTTATGTAAATCTTTTCATCGGCGGCAGCGGCGAAATGGAAGTCGCCGGCCAGAAAGTGCGTCTGGAGCAAACCACCCGTTACCCCTGGGAAGGCTCCGTGCGCATTACCGTCAAGCCCCAGCGCGCCACCCGTTTTGCCCTGCATGTGCGCATCCCGGGTTGGGCGCGCCAACAACCCGTTCCCAGCGATTTGTATCGCTACCTGGAGGGAGGCGCTGACGCCGGAGCTCCCCGGTTGACCGTCAATCGGCGCAGCCAACCTCTGCAAATGGACAAAGGCTTTGCCGTCATTGACCGCACCTGGCGCAGTGGGGATGTCGTGGAACTGACCCTCCCCATGCCTCCCCGCCGCGTTCTTTCGCATCCCGCCGTGAAAGCCAACGAAAGACGCGTTGCCATCGAGCGTGGCCCCATTGTTTATTGCGCGGAAGCCGTGGACAACGGAGGGCGCGCGCTCAATCTGGTGCTGGATGACCAGGCGCCGCTTCGCACGGAATGGCGCCCCGGTTTGTTGCACGGCGTGACGGTGGTCAAAGCGCGCGGCCAGGCAGTCACCCGAACTTCCGACGGCCGCGTCGTCACGCAACCCACCGAAATCAACCTGGTGCCTTATTACGCCTGGAATCATCGCGGCGTGGGCGAAATGGCTGTCTGGCTGCCGCGCACTCCGGACCGCGCCCAGGTGCCGCCTCCGCCCACACTGGCCGGCCAAAGCAAGGTATCCGCCTCGCATGTCTGGCATTTGGATACCGCCAAGGCGGCCCATGACGGTCTGGAACCCAAAAACAGTGGAGACCATGACATTCCGCGCCTGACGTTTTGGGACCATCGCGGCTCGCAGGAGTGGGTGCAGTATGATTTCCCGCAAACCACCACCGTGGCCGCCACTGAAGTTTATTGGTTTGATGACACCGGCCGCGGCAGTTGTCGCGTGCCGGCCTCCTGGCGCATCCTGTACCGCGACGGCCAACAATGGAAACCCGTCAATGTCCAGGGCGAATACAGCGTCAAGAAGGACACCTACAACCGCGTGAGCTTCGCCCCGGTGGCCACCGGCGCGCTGCGGCTGGAGGTGCAATTGCAGCCCGGCTACTCCGCCGGTCTCTTGGAATGGAAAGTTTTTCCCCAACCTTGAAATCTTGCTGAACATCCCTGAACCATGCATTCACAATACACGAACCCTATGCACTCCAAATCCCTCACCCTCACCACCTGGATGAAAGTCTTGTGTTGGACTTTCATTCTGGGCCTTGGCCCCCTGGCGGTCCATGCCGCCTGGCAGCCCGCCAAGGGCCGTCTCATGACCCGCTGGGCCAAGGACGTCAGACCTGACAAGGTCCTGCCGGAATACCCGCGTCCGCAACTGGTGCGCGAACGCTGGCAAAACCTCAACGGCCTGTGGGATTATGCCATCACGGAGCGCAACGCCCCCCGCCCCACCCAATGGGACGGGCAGATTCTGGTCCCCTTCCCCATTGAATCCGCCCTCTCGGGCGTGATGAAAATGATAAATGAAAACCAGCGTCTCTGGTATCGCCGCTCCTTCCGCCTCCCCGCCGCCTGGAAAGGCCAGCGGGTCATCCTGAACTTTGGCGCAGTGGACTGGGAAGCCACCGTCTTTGTGAACGGCAAAGAAATGGGCACCCATCGCGGTGGCTACGACGCCTTCAGCTTTGATATCACCGATGCCTTGAACCCCGCCGGCGAGCAGGAAATCGTGGTGGCTGTTTGGGACCCCACCGATGCCGGCTATCAACCCCGTGGCAAACAGGTGCGCAATCCGAATGGCATCTGGTACACCCCGTGCAGCGGCATCTGGCAAACGGTCTGGCTGGAGCCGGTCGCCCCAACCCACATCCAAAAGCTGGTTATCACCCCCAATGTGGATAATGGGTCCGTGGACGTCACCGCCCAACTGGCCACCACGGGCGGCAAGGTGGCCGTCAAAGCCGTGGTATATGACGGGAAAAAAGCCGTTCGTGAAGCCACGCTTGAAATCGCCAACGCCACTCCCGGCCAGGCGGCGCCTCGCCTGACCTTGCCCGTCCCCAATGCCAAACTTTGGTCGCCGGACTCCCCTTTCCTGTACGACCTAAAAATCACGGTCACGCAAAACGGCCGCACGGTGGATACCGTGGATTCCTATTTCGGCATGCGCAAAATTTCCCTTGGCAAGGATGAGAAGGGCATCCTGCGCCTCTGCCTGAACAACAAACCGCTCTTCCAATTCGGCCCGCTGGACCAGGGCTTCTGGCCGGACGGCATCTATACGGCGCCCACGGATGAAGCCCTGCGTTATGACATTGAAATGACCCGCAAGCTCGGCTTCAACATGGCCCGCAAGCACGTGAAAATTGAACCTGCCCGGTGGTATTACTGGGCCGACAAACTGGGCTTGCTGGTCTGGCAGGACATGCCCAGCGGCGACCGCTACATTGGCAGCCGCGACCCTGACATCAAGCGCTCCCCTGAATCGGGCGCCAACTTTGAGCGCGAACTTAAGGCGATGGTGGAAGGGTTTTACAATCACCCCTCCATCGTCATTTGGGTGCCATACAACGAGGGCTGGGGCCAATGGGACACCTGCCGCATTGTGGACCTCATCAAAAGCTGGGACCCCACCCGCCTGGTCATCAACGCCAGCGGCTGGGCCGACCGCCGCTGCGGTGACATTCATGACATTCATAGCTACCCCGGCCCGGATGTGCCCCCGCTGGAGCCTAACCGCGCCGTGGTGCTGGGTGAATTTGGCGGGCTTGGGTTGCCCATCAAAGGGCACACCTGGCAGGACGAGCGCAACTGGGGCTATCGCAGCTACCAAAACATGGAGGAACTGACCGATGCGTACGTGGCGCTCATTAAACGCATGCACGCCCTGACCGGGGATCGTGGACTCGCGGCGGCCGTTTACACCCAAACGACGGATGTTGAAATTGAAGTCAACGGCCTTATGACCTATGACCGCGCCCTCGTCAAAATGGACCAGGCCGCCATCACCGCGGTGAACAAATCCGTTTATTCTCCACCAGCCCCCCGCCGGGCGGAAGGCAACAAGCTCATTCCCCCCGCCACGCCATTGGTCGCGTGTGATCCCTACTTCAGCATTTGGTCTCAGGCAGACAAACTCACCGATACCGACACCACCCACTGGACAGGTCGCCCGCATCGCCTGACCAGCCTTATCCGTGTGGACGGCAAGACCTTTCGTGTCATGGGCGCCAGCCCTGCCACCTTGCCCGCCTTGGAACAAAAAGACCTCCTGGTGCTGCCGACCCGCTCGGTTTATGTGTTTGAAGGCGCCGGCATCGAATTGACCCTTACGTTCATGACCCCGGCTTTGCCCGAAGACATAGACATTCTCTCCCGCCCGGTGACTTACGTTACCTATGATGTTCGTTCCACCGATGGGAAAACTCATGAAGTTGCGGTGTATTTTGATGCCAACGCTGAAATCACCGTCAACGAAACCCGCCAACAGGTAACCTTTTCCATGGAAGACACGGCGGCGCTGGCCGTGCTTAAAATGGGTTCCCAGGACCAACCCATCCTTGCCAAAAAAGGTGACGACCTGCGTATTGATTGGGGCTATCTCTATCTTGCGGCTCCCAAGGAAAATGTAAAAGCTTCGCGCCTTCTGCCAGCCAGCCTGGCCCGCGGGGCCTTTGCCAGCGGCGGTGAATGGCCGATGGCCAAATTGGCCGTTCCGGTGGCAGCCAGCGAGGCCCCGGTCATGGCCATGGCGCTGGAAGTGGGCAAGGTCGGCGCCCTGCCCGTCTCCCGCTGGCTCATGCTGGCCTATGACGACATTTATTCCATCCAATACATGCGCAAAAACCTGCGCCCCTACTGGCGGCGCAATGGCTGGGAAGCCAAAGACCTGCTGGAAGCCTCAGCCCGCGAGTATGCCTCTCTCAAACAGCGCTGCGCCAATTTTGATGTCGAACTGATGGCCGACCTCACCCGCGCCGGCGGCGCCAATTATGCCAAGCTCGCCGCGCTGGCTTACCGCCAATGCTTTGCCGCAGGCAAATTTGTGGCTGATGAAAATGGCCAGCCACTCCAGTTCTCCAAGGAAAATCACAGCAATGGCTGCATTGGCACTTCGGACGTGTTTTATCCCATGGCCCCGCAATTCCTGCTGTTTGGCCCATCGCTGGCCAAATCTTTCCTTGTGCCGTTCATGAATTACGCGGCCAGCGACCGCTGGAAATTTCCCTTCGCGCCCCATGACCTGGGCACCTACCCCAAGGCCAACGGCCAGGTGTACGGCGGTGGCGAGCGTTCGGAACGCGATCAAATGCCGGTGGAAGAATCAGGCAATCTGCTCATCCTCATGGCCGCCGTGGCGCAAATGGAAGGCAACGCCAATTTTGCCAGCCTTTATTGGAAACAACTCACCCAGTGGGCGGAATATCTCAAGGATAAAGGTTACGACCCCGAAAATCAGCTCTGCACGGACGACTTTGCCGGCCATCTGGCCCACAACGTCAACCTGAGCGCCAAGGCCATCATGGGGCTGGCCTCCTATGGCAAGCTGTGCGCAATGCGTGGCGATCAGGCCAAGGCCAATGAATACCTCAATCTGGCCCGTGAATTTGCCGCCCGCTGGATCAAGGAAGCCGATGACGGCGAAAAATTCCGTCTGGCCTTTGATCGGCCCGGCACCTGGAGCCAGAAATACAACCTGATTTGGGACCGCATCCTGGGCTTCAACATCTTCCCGGAAAGCGTCCTGAAAAAGGAGATGGCCTTTTACCGCAAGATTCAAAACAAGTATGGCCTGCCCCTGGACAACCGCTCCACCTACACCAAGTTGGACTGGATTACCTGGACGGCCACGCTTACCCAAAACCGCGAGGACTTTGAAGCCTTGATCAATCCCATCATGCTTTTCTTGAATGAAACCCCGGACCGCTCGCCCATGACGGACTGGTACCACACCCATAACGCGCGCAAAGTGGGATTCACCGCGCGTCCGGTGGTGGGCGGGGTGTTCGTGCAAATGCTCTATGACAAGGCGGTATGGCAAAAATATGCCGGGCGCGATAAAACCAAAGCCGCCAATTTCGCGCCCATGCCCAAGCCCCCCGTGCTGCTGACCGTGGTGCCCACCGCTCAGGACGAGGCGGTCACCTGGCGTTTCACCACCCAGCGGCCGGCAGACAACTGGATGAAGCCGGATTTCGATGACCGTAACTGGCGCGAAGGCAAAGCAGGCTTCGGCACCGCAGGCACGCCTGGATCCATCATTGGCACCGTGTGGAATACGCCCTCCATCTGGCTGCGGCGCGAATTCCAACTGCCAGAAGTCAACGTGCAGGGCATCGTCCTCAAGGCGCATCACGACGAAGATATGGAAGTCTATATCAATGGCGTGCTGGCCGCCACCGCCTCGGGATACACCACCGATTACGAGGAGTTTCCCATCAACGCCGCCGCGCTTAAAGCTCTAAAACCGGGCAGCAACGTCATTGCGGTCCGCTGCCGTCAAACCGGCGGTGGCCAGTACATTGATGTCGGCTTCTCGCGGGTAGTGGAACAGAAGTAGCCGTTGGCAGTGCATCGCGGGAGAGGCAAAACTGCCGCTGCGCCAGATTTGGCCCGGCGTGTTAGCCCCCCCAAAGTCATGACCGCGGGCGAAAGCAACGCAAACGAGCATGGTGCCGTCCAGGGCAACATAGACCTTTTTGCGTCCTTGCCTGACGGCTCAAAATAGGATAATCAAAACTAATATGTCGCTTGATCATTTGGTTCAGAAAACAAAGCAACAGTTCACCGTCAAATTCAACCAGGCGCCCCGCTGGCTGGCTGCCGCGCCTGGCCGCGTCAACGTGATTGGGGAGCACACGGACTACAACGACGGGTTTGTGCTGCCCATGGCCATTGAAAACTGCACGCTGGCCGCCGCGGCGCCGGCCTCCAACGGCGCCATGCGCCTGCGCCTTTGCAGTGGGGAAAAACCGGAGATGGTGGAAATCCCGCTCAACGGCAAGGTGGCCAGAGGCGAACCCGCCTGGGCCAATTACGTGCGCGGTGTCATTGCCGGCTTCCAGGATTTGGGCATCCAACTTCCGGCCCTCGACATTTTTATTGAAAGCGACGTGCCCCTCGGCGGTGGTCTGAGCAGCAGCGCCTCCCTGGAGGTGGCCACCGCGACCTTGCTGGAAGTCGTGACGAGCCGTCAACTCGACCCTGTGCAGAAGGCGCTGCTTTGCCAGAAAGCCGAGCATGAGTATGCCGGGATGCCCTGCGGCATCATGGATCAGTTCATTTCCGTCATGGGCAAGGCTGGGCATCTGCTCCTGCTCGACTGCCGCTCACGCCAAACCGAGCTGGTGCCCATGAACGATCCCAAACTGTCCTTCCTCATTGTCAACACCAACGTCAAACATGAACTGACCGGCGGCGGATACGCCAGACGCCGCGAGCAATGCTACGAAGCCGCCCGCGTACTGGGCGTACCCATGCTACGCGATGCCACCCTGGCCCAATTGGAGGCCGCCAAAGACCGCCTGGACCCGGTGGTGTACCGCCGCGCACGCCATGTCATTGGCGAAATTGAACGCACCACCCAGGCGGCGCGTGAAATCAAGGCAGGCAACTGGGCAGTGGTGGGCCAATTAATGTACGCCAGCCACGATTCATTGCGGGACGATTACGAAGTGAGCTGCCCGGAATTGGACACCGTCGTGGAATTGGCGCGGAATATAGGCCCATCCGGCGGCGTCATCGGTTGCCGGATGACCGGGGGTGGATTCGGCGGGTGCGCCGTGGCATTGGTGGAAGCCGCCCGGGTGGAACAACTAACCCGCCAAATCACCCAAGGCTATGTCAAACGCACCGGCATCCAGCCTTCCTGCTTCGTTTCCCGACCGGCGAATGGAGCGCGGGTGATAGCCTCCTGACAGAATGCCCCCCTGCTTCACGATTTATTGCCGGGGATGAAGCGTTGAGCCCCACGGCCCTGGCATAGGCTTGAGCGGAAACCAACCTATATCTCACCCATGCACTTTAATCCCGAGCAACACCCCCACCGGCGGCTTAACCTCCTCACCGGCGAATGGGTGCTGGTTTCCCCTCACCGCACTCAACGCCCCTGGCAGGGCCAGCAGGAAGCCCGGGTGCCTGAGCAGCGCCCCGCCTACGATCCCCAATGTTACCTGTGCCCCGGCAACCGGCGCGCGGGTGACGCCATCAATCCGGCCTATACCCATACGTTCGTCTTCCGCAACGATTTTTCCGCGCTGTTGCCGGACACCCCGCCTGCCGGGGGGATGGACCAGGGGTTGCTGCGCTGTGAACCTGTCCAGGGCGAATGCCGGGTCATCTGTTTCTCCCCCCGCCATGATCTCACGCTGCCCGAAATGGAGCTGGCCGACATCCGTCAGGTGGTTGAACTCTGGGCGGAGCAGGCCACGGAATTGGGTACACGCTATCCGTGGGTGCAAATTTTTGAAAACAAAGGCGCCATGATGGGCTGCTCCAATCCCCATCCTCATGGCCAAATCTGGGCCAGCAGTTTCCTGCCCCGACTGCCCCAACAGGAAGACGCAGCGCAACGGGACTTTGCTCAACGCGCGGGACGTCCGCTGCTGGTGGATTACTGTGCCGTTGAGCTGGCCGAGGAGCGGCGCATCATTGAAGCCAATGCCCACTGGGTATTGCTCGTGCCTTACTGGGCGGTCTGGCCCTTTGAACTGCTGCTGCTGCCGCGCCGGCATGTGTTGCGGCTGCCAGATTTGACCCCGGCAGAACGGCAGAGCCTCGCAGAAATACTCCAACGCGGCCTGTCCCGCTACGACAACCTTTTCCAAACCAGCTTCCCCTACTCCATGGGATGGCACGGCGCGCCCTTTGCCGACGGCGATTACAGCCACTGGCAGTTACATGCGCATTTCTACCCGCCCTTGTTGCGCTCGGCCACCATCAAAAAATTCATGGTGGGTTACGAAATGCTGGCCGAACCGCAACGAGATTTAACCCCCGAACAGGCGGCAGCCCGCCTGCGCGAGCAGTCGCCCGTGCATTATCGCCGCCAGTTCTAAAAAAGAGGAGGGACAGCTTCCCCGCTGTCCCTCGTGGGATACGACATGGGCCTCACTGTGGGCCCCTCCGATTACTTCAGCGTCTTCTTGAGAAATTGGAGGCCCTTGATGGCGATTTCCTCGCGGCTGGGCTCAATTTTACGCCAGATGGCTGCCGCCGCCGCAATAATCTTGACGTCCTGGGTGAAGGATTCAATGACCACCGGGCCATCGTATTTCACCGCCTTCAATGCCTTGGCGATGTCCTGCCAGTCAATGTGGTCATTGCCGGGCGTTCCGCGGTCGCTGCCGCAGGCGTGCACATGCCCCAGCAAGGCGCCGGCCTTGCGTATGGCCTGCCCTTGGAACTTCTCCTCGATGTTCATGTGGAAGGTATCCAGGTGCAGTTTCAACGCCGGGCTGCCCACTGCTTTGACCATCTTGAGGGCCTGATCCACCGTGTTGATGAAATTAGTCTCAAACCGGTTCAGCGGCTCCATGCAAATCATGACCCCCTTGCTCTGGGCGTAGCGGCACAGTTCCTTCAAATTCTTCACCACCAACTGCCACTGCGCCTTGTACTCAGCCTGCTCAAACGGACCGGTGCGGCCCACCACCGAATACACCGGGCCAATGACGCGGTTGGTACCAATGGCCACCGCCTGATCCACCAGCGCTTTCAGATAAGTCATCGCCCCCTGCTGGTCCGCTTCGCTCCCCCGAAAATCGCGCCCCGGCCCCATGCAGGCACACAGAGAACAGCACTCAATACCCGCTTTTTCGAGCTCGCGCTTGATGTGCGCCGGGTCTATGTTGGCCGGCTCGTCCACCGCAATCTCCACCGCGTCGAAGCCCCATTTTTTGAACTTCTTGAACAGTTTGGTGCTCTGATTGGTGAATGGAAACGTGTACAAAAAAGTATTGATGCCGAATTTCATAAGATTGTTGTGTGTGTTCTTCGGGTTCATGTTAAGCCATGCCCCGATTGAGTCAAAGGGAAATTGCGCTGGCACGCGCCAACAGATTCAATTCCTTGCTGCGGCGGGCCGCCCCGCGGGTTGACGGCTGCCACCGCTCGGAGTCCTGGGGAGAGAGCCTACCCCCACAACTGGCGATCCAAGTTGCGATAATTGATCGCTTCCGATACGTGATGCCACGCCAATTGCTCGGCCCCTTCCAAATCGGCAATCGTCCGCCCCACCTTCAAAATCCGGTCATAAGCCCGCGCGCTTAAATTCATTTGATTCATGGCCTGCTTCAACAGCTCCAAGGTGGCTTCGTCCAGAACGCAATGCTTCTTCAAATCACGCGATGACATCCGCGCATTGCAAGTGATGCCCCGGCCCTGAAATCGCTCAAGCTGCCGCCGCCGCGCCGCCATCACCCGCGCACGGATGGTTGCCGAAGTCTCGCCGGGACGCGCCGCCGTGATTTCCCGGAATTTGACCTGCGGCACTTCAACGTGCAAATCAATACGGTCCAACAGTGGCCCGGAGATGCGCCCCAGATAATTCTGGATTTCCCGCGGGCTGCAACGCGATTCCCCCGGCATCTTCCCATCGGGTGTGGGATTCATGGCCGCCACCAACATGAATTGCGCCGGAAAGGTCATCGTTCCGGCGGCCCGTGAAATCGTCACCCGCCCTTCCTCCATGGGCTGGCGCATGGTCTCCAGCACGCTGCGCTTGAACTCGGGCAGTTCATCCAGAAACAGCACCCCATGGTGCGCCAGGGAAATTTCCCCGGGCGTGGGGTTGATATTGCCGCCCAAAAGACCGGCATCGCTGGCTGTATGGTGGGGGTTACGAAACGGCCGCGTGGTCACCAGAGCCTGTCCCGGACGCAACAATCCCACAATGCTGTGAATCTTGGTTGTTTCCAGGGCTTCCTCCAAAGTCAGTGGCGGAAGGATGCCCGGCAGCCGTTTGGCAAGCATGGATTTGCCTGTCCCGGGCGGCCCGATGAGCAAGATGTTGTGCCCGCCCGCCGCCGCAATTTCCAGGGCGCGCTTGACCGACTCCTGTCCCTTGACGTCGGCCATGTCCAATTCCTCATCATGCGTTTGCTCAAAAAGCCTGGCCACGTCCAGTTGCACAGGCGCAATGGCCGCCTGTCCCTCAAGAAAGGAAGTCGCCTCCCGCAAATTACGGACGGGAATGACCTGCAGACCCTGCACCACGGCGGCTTCAGCGGCATTTTCCGGCGGGGTTAACAGCGCCATCTTGCCCGCCTGCCGTGCGCAAAAGGCAATCGGCAGCACTCCCTTGACTGGCCTCACTGTGCCATCCAATGCCAGCTCCCCCACCATCATGTAGGCCTCAGGCTGGGCCATCTGAATCTGGCTGCTGGCCGCCAGCATCCCCACCGCAATCGGCAAATCAAAACTGGGGCCTTCCTTTTTAATGTCGGCAGGCGCCAAATTGACCGTCACTTTGCCCAGCGAAAGCCGAAAACCTGAATTCTCCAAGGCGGTAATCACGCGGTCGCGCGACTCTTTCACGGCAGCATCGGGCAGCCCCACGATGACAATGTTCATCATGTCGCCATACCCATCATTGACCTCAACCTCAACCGGATAAGCGTCAATGCCCTGTACCGCCGCCGAAAAAACCTTGGCCAGCATGGGCGGGATAATGACGAGAGCAGGCCGCGGGGTCAAGCGTGCCTGCCTAGAATGCCTGCCAGCGCCCCCGCCAGCTCTGGCGCCTGAAAGATATAACCTGCCCGTTGCAAGGCCGCCGGCCGCACGCGCGCGCTGGCCAGGAGTAATTCATCGGCCATCTCCCCGTACAAGGCCCGCAGGAAAAACGCTGGCGCGGGCGCCCAGGCCGGACGCCGCAGCGTTCTGGCCAAAACAAGGGTGAACTCCGCATTGGTCACCGGCTGAGGTGAAACGGTGTTGACCGGACCTTGAAGCGCGGAGTTTTCCAAGGCGAAACCAATGACGCGGGCCACTTCCTCCAGTGTTATCCAGCTCCACCATTGCTTGCCACTTCCCAACCGGCCGCCCAGTCCCCACCGAAACCAGGGCAACATTTGCGCCAGGGCGCCACCATTCGCCCCCAAGACCACTCCAATCCGCAAATGCACCACGCGAATACCAGCCGCTCGGGCCGCGTCCGCCGCGGCTTCCCAAGCCTGACAGCCCCCGGCCAGAAAACCCTTGCCCGGAGGGGAGCTTTCCTCCAGCCATTCATCCCCCCGATGTCCGTAGTAACCCGTGGCGGACGCACACACCAACACCCGGGGACGAGAGCTTGCCGCCGCCATTCTTTCGGCGATTAACCGTGTCCCCTGAACCCGGCTGTTAATAATCCGGGCCTTATGAGCCTCTGTCCACCGATTTTGGCTGGCCGCATTATGTCCGGCCAAATGCACTACGGCGTCCACCCCCTCGAATACTCGGGGGTCCAACTTGCCTTGTTCTGGGTCCCATGCCGCCTCCCCTTCCCCGGGGGCACGCCGCACAAGGGGAATAATTTCGTGTCCTGCTTCGCGGAGGGCTTTTCGTGCCGCCCCTCCGATGAACCCGCTGGCTCCAGTAAGAATAATCCTCATGGGAGCCAATATAGCATTCTTTTAGGACCGGTTCTTCAACCGCTGCATCACCGCCCGGCGGGCTTGCCGCTCGTCCTCCCGACGCTTCAAATCTTCGCGCTTGTCGTACTGCACCTTCCCCTTGCCCAGGGCCAACGTGACTTTGACCCGGTTTTTCTTCCAATGAAGGTCCAGCGGAATGAGCGCATGCCCCTTCACGGCGGCATGCTGGGCGAGCTTGCGAATTTCGGATTTGTGCAACAACAATTTGCGCCGCGCTTTCGGGTCGTGATTATGGCGGTTGCCAAAAGAGTACTCGTCTATGTGGGCGTTATACAGCCAGGCCTCCCCGTTCTCAATGCGCGCAAACGCATCGCGGATTTGCCCTCTCCCCGCGCGCAATGACTTGGCCTCAGTCCCGCGCAACACCAGCCCCGCCTCAACGGTCTCGAGGATGTGGTAATCCCTGCGCGCAGTCGGATTGGTCAGGATGATGGACATAAAAAAAGCCAGAAGGCCGGCCTTCTGGCGGGATTGCCAGCCACCGGCTGGCCAGGTCAGGCTGCGGCATCAACTCTTTCGCCGCCGTCGGCCCGTACCCGTGGCGGGCGGCGTGGATGCCCCGCTGCCCACCAACACTTCCGTGGAAAGCGGCAGATCGTAACTCAGTTTGTCTTCGATGATTTCCCGCAAGGCAATATCCACCGGGCTTAAGTTGGCAGTATCAGAAACCAGCGGGCGGCTTGCCGCTCCCACGGAGTTGAGCTGCCTCACCCGCTTGGAGACCACATTGACCAAAATGTTCGGATTCTTAACCTTTTCCAAAGCCTTTTTGAAAAGTTCCAGATTCATACGCAATTATTATCCAACCAATCGAGCTTTTTAGTATGAAGCTAAAAGCCCTTGGAGGCAAACTCTTTTTTCTCTCCCTAACCCCTTGAGCCGCAACGGCTGGCTGATGCAATGGCTACGCGGCGCCCGTCGTCGGCGGAGGCGGCTTGCTCAAGGGGCGTTTCACCCCGGCCAGGCTGTCCCGCAGCATGTCCGCCCGCACAATATCCCGCTCTTCCGCGCTCAATTTCTCTGAATGCCGTTGTTGCAAATGCCCCGGCTGGGTGACCAGGAACATTTCATCCACCAAGGCCCGGTCCGTCCCCGGAAACAGCCCCAAATCCATGCCCAGCTTCAGCAAGGAAAGCAAATTCATGGTTTCCTTGGAAGAAATGCTGTGGGCATTCGCCAAAATGCCGTAGGCCCGTCCAATATGGTTGAGCACCACCTTTTGTTTCTTTTCCATGAGCACGGCCCGGGCATTTTCCTCGTGCATGATGATTTGGGCAATCACCTTCTCCAGCCGGGCCAGAATCCGGGGTTCATCCTCCCCCAACGTCATCTGGTTGGAAACCTGAAACACATTGCCCAGCGCCTCTGTGCCCTCTCCGTACAATCCCCGAACAGCCAGCCCGAGTTTGTTGACTGATTGAATGATCTGGCCAATTTGCTCATTCAATACCAGCCCCGGCAAATGCAACATGGCGCTGACGCGGATGCCCGTGCCCAAATTGGTCGGGCACGCCGTGAGGTAACCCAGCTTGCGGTCAAAGGCATAATCCAAATGTTCCTCCAGGGCGGAGTCAAAATGATCAATCATCTCCCACGCCTTCTGAAGTTGCAACCCCGGCAGCAAAGCCTGCATGCGCAGGTGATCCTCCTCGTTGATCATCACCGCAATGGTTTCATCGCGACCCAGAACCAGGCCGCTGCCCGCGCCTTTGGAGGCATGCTCGCGGCTTATCAGGTGACGTTCCACCAGTATCTGTTTTTCCAGGGCGGTCAGCTCCTCCATGGTTTCCGCAAAAGCCCCCGTCATCGAAGGCAATGACAACACAGCCGGCTGGATCATCTCCAGCGCCTGAATGCAGTCCGGTTTCTTGGCGTGATGGGGAAAAGGAATCCCCTGCAAATTACGGGCCAGCCGCACCCGGCTGGAGGAAACGATGCGATCCTGCGGCCCGCGACGGCGGGCGGATTCCGGTGCCGGACTGAGGAACTCCTGCAGCTTCATTCCTTGACCTTGCGCCCCCCTGCTTTGGCCTTCAGGCTCTTGATTTCGTCCCGCAACTGCGCGGCCAGCTCGTAATCCTCCTGCGCCACGGCCCTTTCCAGCCGTTCGTTAAGCTGCCGAATTTGCTCCGTAACATCCACCGGCGGCTGGGCTGGCCCCTGCAAACGCCGGGGCACCTTGCCCACGTGGCGCACGCCGCGGTGCATCGTGCGCAACATGTCCTCCAGCGCGGGGCCGAAAACCTGATAACACGCGGCACATCCCATGCGTCCCAGCTTCTTGAAATGAGCCTGCGTATAACCACATTGCGGACACACCAGCTCGGTGCTTGCCGCCTCCCCCACCTCATCGGCCGCCCCCAAACCCAACAGCATGTCCGCCAGCTTGAAATTGGTGGGCGCATCCACCTTGTGCTCCCTGGCGCAATCCTCGCACAGGTCCAGCTTTTGCATCTTATTACCCTCAATCTGGGTAATGTGCACCGTGGCGGGTTTCTTTTTACAAAGGCAGCAAAGCATGTCAGCCGAGTTCTAGATGGGTTCCCCCGACACCCGCGTCAGGGCATGATACCGTTGAATGAGATCGCGCGTCACCGGCCCCGGTTTGCCCTGGCCAATCACGCGCCCATCAATGCGGGTCACCGGAATGATCTCCGCTCCCGTGCCCGTCAGGAAACATTCATCCGCAATGTACAAATCATACCGGGTCAAGTTGATCTCGGAAGTGGGCAGCCCGCGCTCCCGAGCCAGATCCAGCACCGTGTTGCGCGTGATGCCGTACAAGGCGCCCGCTGAAAGGGGCGGCGTGTACAAATGCCCCTGGCGCACGATGAATATATTGTCGCCCGTGCACTCCGCCACGAACCCCTCCTGATTCAACATGATGGCTTCCTCGACCCCCGCATTGTTCGCTTCAATTTTGGCCAGAATGTTGTTCAGATAATTCAGCGACTTGATGGCTGGATTCACCGCATTCACCAGGTTGCGCGTGGTTGGCACCGTCACAATCGCCATGCCTTCTTCGTACAATTCAGGTGGATACAGTTGGATTTTGCCCGCAATGATGATGACCGACGGCCGCTTGCAGCGGTTGGGATTCAAGCCCAGCGTTCCCACCCCGCGTGTCACCACCAGCCGAATGTAGCCATCGCGGCAGTTGTTCTTGCGGCAGGTGGCCAGCACCGCCTCGGTCATCTCGGCCGGCGTCAGGGGAATGTCCAGCAAAATCGCCTTGGCCGACCAATAGAGGCGCTCGATATGCTCCTTCAATTTGAACACCCGGCCATGATAAGCCCGAATGCCCTCGAAAACCCCGTCGCCATACAACAAGCCATGATCAAAGACGCTGATCTTGGCGTCCTTCTCACTGTAATATTTCCCATCAATATAAACTTTCATGCGCAACTGACCTTGACCCTACGTCAACCCCGCGGCCCGCGCAAGCGGGAACGCATGGCCCCCTGCGGCTATGGCCTTCCCACCACAAAAAACCACTTGCACAAAACCCCCGCCATGAGGATATTTTCTGGCGACGGGTGCGCATATGGCGGAATTGGCAGACGCGCTACTTTGAGGTGGTAGTGGGGCAACCCGTGCAGGTTCAAGTCCTGCTATGCGCACCATATTTTTGTTAGGAAAGTGAGATAGTTGTTGACTTTCAGGAAAGATTCAGGAAAGATTTCTTT
Organism: Fontisphaera persica; assembly: GCF_024832785.1. Taxonomy (GTDB): domain Bacteria; phylum Verrucomicrobiota; class Verrucomicrobiia; order Limisphaerales; family Fontisphaeraceae; genus Fontisphaera; species Fontisphaera persica. The sequence goes on along the minus strand of NZ_CP116615.1, from coordinate 1,193,037 downwards.
CATGAAAATTTCCGAAGGTTTTCCAAAGCTGCTCGAAGAGGGGGGTGTCACCGCAAAGATCTACAAGGGTGTCATCAAAGGAAAATACGACCTTTTCACGCTCGCCTATTACCAGGACGGGAGGTTCACCAAAGAGAACTTCGGCAACCTCGATGATGCCATCGCACGGGGCAAGCAGGTCGTCCGCAGTCTGAAGAGCGGCGAGTTCGACGCCACGGTGATGACCAGCCAGGACTGCAAGGCTTACCTCGCCTCCCTGGAGAACCTGAAGCCTACCGGCGTGAGCCTGGAGTCCGCCACCAAGGAGTATGCCGCCGCGTTCGCCATTCTCGGCGGCGTGCCGGTGCTCGAAGCCGCCCGCTACTACGCCAAACGCCATGAGGAGAAGATTTCACCCAAGACGGTCCAGGATGTGGTGACGGAGTTCCTGGCCGCCAAGGAAGCGGGCATGGCCACGCGCATCAAGGGCAAGGGCAAGACGGTGAGCGAGCGCTACCTGTATGACCTGCGCAAGAAGCTGGAAAAGGTGGCCGGGCATTTCAACGGGCACCTCATCAGCCTGGTGACGGCCGATGAGATCAACCGGTTCGTGCATGAGATTCGGGGTGTGAAAGGGCGCCCGACGGACAAGAAGGACGCCCCGGCCCCGAAACCGGTCAGCGGGCGGACCAAGAACAATTACTTGCAAGCCATCAACGTGCTGCTGGAGTTTGCGAAAAAGCAGAAGTATGTGCCGCGCGATTTCGCGGTCATGGATGAAGTGGACCAGGCGGAGGAGGACGAGTTCGACATCGAGATTTTCACGGCGGAAGAGATCACCAGGATTCTGGCCGCGGTGAGGCCGGAAGCGCTGCCGGCGCTGGCCCTTGGGGCGTTTGCGGGCATCCGCACGGCGGAAGTCTGCCGGCTGGACTGGGCGGAAGTGAACCTGGAAAGCAAGCTGATCGAGATCAAGAAGGGCAAGGCGAAGACGCGGTCGCGCCGGCTGGTGCCGATTGCGGACAACCTGGCGCTATTCCTGAAGGACGTGGCGCAGAAGTCCGGCCCGGTGTGGCCGCACTCGGAACCGTTGCTGTTCGATGTGATGCGGGAGGCGAGCCGGGAAAGCGGGGTGCCGTGGAAACACAACGCGCTGCGGCATTCGTTTATTTCCTACCGGGTGGCCAAGAACAAGAATGTGAACGAGGTCGCCATGGAAGCGGGGAACAGTCCGGACATGATCTTCAAGCACTACCGCGAGCTGGTGACGGAGAAAGCGGCAGATGCGTGGTTTGGGGTGACCCCGGCAGCGGTGAAGGCGGCCAGGGCGAAGCTGGATAAGGAAAAGGCTGAGGCGGCACGAAAGGCTGAGGCCGAGCGGTTGGCGAAAGTGGTGCCTTTGCCCAAGACGGCGGCGGCGTGACCCGCCTTCGCCAAGCTACGGCGGGCAGACGGTGCGCCCCGGCAGGGCTGTTGGGTGCGAACCGCACGGGCCACCAAGCACCAGCCAGCCCGGAGGGGCCACCGGCAGCCAAAGAGGAGAGCGGACGGCGAGCGCCGGAGTGGCCGTTGACGCCAGCCACCCGGCCACGAAGGCGACGGCGGACGCGGGAATCTGGGCGAAGGTGGCGGCGGACCCCGGAGAAGCCGTTGCCGCCGGGGCACAGGTGCCGAAGGGGCCGGCGACACGGAGCCAGCCGCGCCAGCCACAAAGGCGCGGGGAGCTTCCGCCATCCAACCTTTCAGGCGGAAGCGGATGGCCTGCCCGGCCATAGGGCTATGAGCAACTGACTCGTGGTTGCGCCAGCCCAACCGGCAGAGGCCAGAGAACCGTGGCCAGAGGTCAGGAAGGACGGAGAACTCCAATCGGAGAGGAAACGGGCGCAAACACACCCTAAAAGCAAAAGGAGCTGCCCATGAGGCGGAGAAACAGGAGCGATGAGGGATGGTAATAAATTTAGTTTGAACAGTTCTTGCCGATGTGTAGTCTATTGCGCGTGAGCAAGCTCACCAGAACTCTTGCGATGCTGATGCTGGCCCTGTATGGGCTGGCCTCGATGCATTGCGTCTTGGAGGGCGTGCCGGGCTTCGGTTTTCTAAAGACCTGCTGCTTCGTAGATTCGGCACCTCCAGCCTCGCAGGACTGTGAGAGCGATGAGTGCGCCGTTGAGAACGAGAATTACCGGGCTGAGGAACAGAATGCTTCCGCCCCGCAACCGCTGTTCATTCTGGCGGTTCTAAGCGTGGCCATCGAGGTGCCGTTGCCGGCGCTGGAGTGCCACGCATTCGTTGCCGGCAAACCCCCGCCAGAGCTTCCACGGGTCTGGCAATTCTCCTATCGCACGGCGCTGCCGCCGCGCGCTCCTTCCCCCCTCGCCTAAGCGGTCCCGTTCGGGTCGTTTTGGCTGACACTTCCTGTCCGGGATTCTTCTGATGGCTGCGGTGTGCCTGCACCCCGCGTTTTCCCCTGTCGGCTTTGTGGTCGGTTTGTTGTGTCCGTTTTTGTCGAGTTATGAAGAGAAAATTGATTTTGAGATGGTGTCGGTGGTCTGCCCTGGCGGTGCTGGTCGCCGGGGGCGCGCGCCTGGGATTGGCTGCCCAGGGGCCGGAGATGGTGAACACGAATGCCCTTACACTGGACGATGCGGTGCGGCTGGCGCTGGCGAGCAACCCGGAGTTGCGCGCGTCTGGCGCGCGGGTGGACGCGGCGTCCGGGCGAGCCTACCAGGCGAAGAAGTGGACCAATCCCGAGTTGGAACTGAGTGCGGAAGACTGGCCGGTGAGCAACGGCCGGGGGTTCTCGGACGCGAAGCAGACCATTGGAATCGCGCAAACGCTGCCGTATCCGGGAAAGAAGTCGCTGGATAAGCAAATCGGCGGCGCGGGGGTGAAGCTGTCGGAAGCGGAACTGGCGGTGCGCCGGACGGAGATCGTCCGGGACGTGAAGGCAGGGTTCTTCCGGGTGCTGGCGTCGGAGCGGCTGGTCGAGGTGTCCACGCAACTGGTGGCGGTGGCGGAATCATCGGCGGCCACGGCGCGGAAGCGGGTGGACGCCGGGGCGACGGCGTATCAGGAACAGTTGCGGGCGGAAGTGCAATTGGAGCAGGCGCGGACGGAGTTGAACGGGTTCCAGCGCGAGCTGGCCACGGCGCGGCAGGTGTTCGCCACGCTGCTGGGCCGGCCGGACCTGAAGGACGCCGCGCTTTCGGGGGCGCTGGCGGAAGCCCCGGACGCCGGGCTGACGGGAGCAGACGGGGATGGCTGGCTGGCGCGGCATCCGAGCGCCGCGGCGGCGCAAGCGAACCTGGACCGAGCGGAGTTGTCGTATCGGCGGGCACGGCTGGAGCCGTATCCCGACGTGAAAGTGGGGGTGGCGGGCGGGCGGATTGGGGAGACGGACCAATCCATTATTCAACTGGGATTCTCATTGCCGCTACCGCTGATTGACCGGGGCAAGGGCAAACAGCAAGAGGCGCGGGCGAATGTGAGCGTGGCAGAAGCGGAACTGCACGGGGTGCAACAGCAGTTGCAGCGGGAGTGGGCCAACGCGCAGAAGCGCTACCGCACGGCGGCCGAACAAGTAGCCCGCTACCGGGAGAAGATTCTGCCGAAGGCGGATGAGGCCCTCCGCCTCGTGCAGACGGGATTCGAGCAAGGCAAGTTCGGTTTCATTGACCTGGTGGACACGCAGCGGACAACCGCCGAAGCGCGCCTGGCCTACCAACAAAAACTGCTCGAATTGAACGTGGCCCAAGCGGAATTGGAAGCACTGCTGAGGCCGCAAGCAAACCAACATTTAACAACCAAGTAAGACTATGACTATGAAGACTCAAACGACATTGAAAAGTGCGACCCTGGCGGTCGTCGCCGCTCTGGCGGTGTTTGCGGGCTGCAAGAAGCAGGAAAGCCACAGCGAAAACGATGGCCACGACCATACCGGGCAAGAACAGGCCAAGGCTGAAGCAACTCCCAAGGGGCCCGCTGCTGCGATCGCGCAGACACCACTCAGCGGCGCCAAGTGCGCCAAGCACAATGCGCCCAAGGAACTGTGCTTCATGTGCGATGCCAGCCTGCGCGAAAAGGGCCGCCTCTGGTGCAAGGAGCACGACCGCTACGAAGATCGCTGCTGGATTTGCCATCCAGAGGCACAGGACAAGAATCGGCTGTGGTGCAAGGAGCATTCGCTCTATGAAGACGAATGTTTTCTCTGCCATCCCGAGGTGAAGAAGAAGGGCGCTTGAGCAGGGAAGAACCTCTACGGAAACGGAACATCCCATGAAATACATGATGAATCTCAAATTTGCCGTAATCACCAGCATCGCAGCCCTGGCGTTGCTCGCCGGCTGCAAGAAACAGGAAGCCGCGGGCGAAGACGATGGCCACGGTCATGCCGGGCATAAGCACGCCAAGGCCGTAGCCGCACCGCAGGGGGCTGATGGGGCAACAGCTCAAGTCCCGCTCAGCGGTGCAAAGTGCGCCGCGCACCAGGCACCCAAGGAACTGTGTTTCATCTGCGACGCGAGCCTGCGCGAGAAAGGCCGACTCTGGTGCGAGGAACACAAGCGTTACGAGGACCGGTGTTTCGAGTGCCATCCGGAGCTTCAGGACAAGAACCGGCTGTGGTGCAAGGAACATTCGCTTTACGAGGATGAATGCTCCCTCTGCCACCCGGAATTGAAGGGCAAGGGCAAGCCGGCAGCGGCGTCCGGGGCGGTGCTGATGTGCGCCGAGCATGGGGTGCCGGAAGCGGAATGCGCGGTGTGCCGGCCAGACGCCGCCGCCAAGCTGAAGCCGGGCGAGAGCCTGAAGGTGAGGCTGCCCTCGACGAACTCGACGGCGATCGTGGGCGTGCGAACGTCCGCGCCGGAAAGGGGAGCCATCGCCGACGGGATTGAATGCGTGGCGGAAGTGAGCTTCAACCAGAACAAGCTGGCGCAGATTGCCGCGCCGGTCAGCGGCATCATCCAAACGGTGGATGCGGACCTGGGCACCAAGGTGGAGGAGAAGCAGACGGTGGCCAAGATTTGGTCCGCCTCCATTGCCGAAGCGGTGGCCAAGGCGGTGTTGTCGCACCAGACGCTGGACCGGGAACGGAAGCTGAGGGCGGACCGGGTGACTTCACAGGCCGCACTGGACGAGGCGGAAGCCACGCATCGGGCGGCGTGCCAGCAACTGCGGACGCTAGGCTTCACAGAAGAGCAGATTGACGAGATGGGCCACAAGCCGCAGGAGCAGGTTTTGATGGAAGTCCGCGCGCCGTTCGCCGGTGAAATCTCGGAGCGGATGGCGGTGCGGGGCGCATTGGTGGAGGTGGGCAAGCCACTGTTCACGCTGGTGGACCATGCGACGGTGTGGGCCATGCTGCAAGTGCCGGAAGGGACCTTGGGCCGGGTGAAAGCAGGGCAGGCGGTCGAACTGCGGGTGGATTCGCTGCCGGGAAAGGTGTTCACCGGCAAGCTGACGTGGGTCAGCCCCGCAGTGGACGAGCGCACGCGCATGGCGCGGGCGCGGGCGGAGTTCGCCAATCCGGATTGCCTGCTCAAGGACAAGATGTTTGCCACGGCACGGATTCTGACGCGGAAGACGGAAGGGGCGATGCTGGTGCCGCCGTCGGCCATTCAGCACGTGGAGGGCAGGCCGTTCGTGTTTGTGAAGCTGGCGGAAGACCTGTTCGACGCGCGGGCGGTGGCGCTGGGCGCGAAGTACAACGGGCGGCTGGAAGTGCTGGCGGGCCTGAAGCCCGAGGAGCAAATCGCGGTGACCCGGGCCTTTGCCTTGAAGTCGGCCATGCTGATGTCGCGGCTGGGCGCAGGCTGCGCGGATGACTGAGGAGACTTATGCTGAACTGGATCATCAACTTTTCCCTAAGGAACCGCCTGCTGGTGTGCGTCCTGGCGGGAGTACTGGTCGTGATCGGCGCGCGGACCCTGAGCGTGCTGCCGATTGACGCCTTCCCGGACACCACGCCGGTGCAGGTGCAAATCAACACCACGGCGGCGGCGCTGAATCCGCAGGAGACCGAGGCGCAAATCACCATCCCCGTGGAATTGGCCATCAGCGGGCTGCCGGGCCTGCAGAACGTGCGGTCCATCTCGAAGTTTGGGCTGTCGCAGGTAGTGGCGACCTTCGACGACAGCATCAACATTTTCAAGGCGCGGCAACTGATCATGGAGCGGCTGCAAACGGTCGAGCTGCCGGAAGGATTGGAGCGCCCGCAGCTTGGGCCGATTGCCACCGGGCTGGGCGAGGTGTTCCATTACGTGGTGCGGTCCACGGACACGAACCGGACACTGACCGAATTGCGGGTGCTGCAAGACTGGGTGGTGAAGCCGGAATTGCGCAAGGTGCGCGGCGTGGCGGAAGTGAACACCTGGGGCGGTTTTGAAAAGCAGTTCCATGTGGTGGTGGAAACGGACCGGCTCATCAAGTACCGCCTGACGTTTGAGGAACTGGTGGAGGCGTTGCAGGCGAACAACCAGAACGTGGGGGGCGGGCAGATTGTGCGGAGCGGCGAGTCCTTGCTCGTGCATGGCGTGGGCCTGACCACGAACGTTCAGGAAATCGCCAACATTGTCATCACGAGCCACGACGGGACGCCGGTGCGGGTGCGGGACGTCGCGACGGTGAAGGAGGACCACGAGATCCGCCGGGGCGCGGTGACGGCCGATGGCCGGGGGGAAGCGGTGCTGGGACTGGGCTTTATGCTGATGGGCGAGAACAGCGCGGTGGTAACGCACGCGCTCAAGGCCAAGCTCGCGGAAGTGCAGAAGTTCCTGCCGCCGGACATTAAGCTGGAAGTGCTCTATGACCGGACGGAACTGGTGGACAACGTGATTCGCACGGTCGAACACAACCTGCTGGCTGGGGCGCTGCTAGTCATCGCCATCCTGTTCGCGTTTCTGGGCAACCTGCGGGCGGGCTTGATTGTGGCGGTGGCGATTCCGCTGTCGATGCTCTTTGCGGGCAACTTCATGTTGCAGGCGGGCATTGCGGCCAGCCTCTTGAGCCTCGGGGCGGTGGACTTCGGCCTCATCGTGGATGGGGCGGTGGTGATGGTGGAAAACGCGATGCGGCGGATGGCCATGCGCCAGCACGAGTTGGGGCGGGCGCTGACGAAGAATGAACGGGAGGAAGTGCTGCGCAGCGCGCCGCTGGAAGTGGCGCGTCCGGTGGCGTTCGGCGTGGGCATCATCCTGATTGTGTTCCTGCCGATTCTCACGTTGGAAGGGATCGAAGGGAAACTGTTCAAGCCGATGGCGCTGACTATGATTTTCGCGCTGCTGGGTTCGCTGGTGCTGTCGCTGATGCTGATGCCGGTGCTGGCGAGCCTGCTGCTGCCGCGGCAGATGAAGGAGACGGAACCCTGGTTGGTGCGGGCGGCGCGGCGATTGTATGCGCCCGTGCTGGAGCTGGCGCTGCGGTTTCGCGGCGTGGTGCTGGCGGGGGCGGTAGCCATTGCGGCCGGCGGCGCGTTCCTGGCCACGCAAATGGGCGGGGAGTTCCTGCCCAAACTGGGTGAAGGAGCGATTGTGGGGACCAGTGTGCGGCTGGCGGGGATTTCGGTGGATGAGTCGGTGGCGCAAAACGACATGATTGAGCGGCGGCTGATGGCGGAGTTCCCGGACGAGATTGAACACATCTGGACACGGCTGGGCACGGCGGAAGTGGCGACCGACCCGATGGGAGTCGAGTTGGCGGACTTCTTCCTGGCGCTCAAGCCGCGAGACGAGTGGAAGAAAGCCCGCACGCAAGCGGAGTTGACCGAGAAGATGCGCGACGTGTTGAACCAAGTGCCGGGATTGAAGCCAGCCTTCAGCCAGCCCATCGAGATGCGGCTGAACGAACTGATTGCCGGCATCCGGGGCGACATTGGGATCAAGGTTTATGGTGATGATCTGGAGGAATTGCGGCGGTTGGGCGGCGAGGTGCAATCCGTGCTGGCTGGGATTCGGGGTGCGAGCGAGGCCTCGGTCGAGCAGTTGACCGGGCAGACCTTTCTGCAAGTGCGCGTGGATGCGCAAGCCATCGCGCGCTACGGCGTGCCGACGCGCAACGTGCTGAACGTGGTGGAGGCGGTTGGCTCGCGCCGCGTGGGCGACGTGCGCGAAGGGCAGCGGCGCTTCCCGCTGGTGGTGCGGTTGCCGGACAAGCAGCGCACGGACCCGGACGCGCTGGCCACGACGCTCATCCCCACGGCGGCGGGGCCGGTGCTGCCGCTGAACCAGGTGGCGAAGATCACGGAGATGGAAGGGCCGTCCACCATCAATCGGGAGTGGGGCCGACGCCGGATCACGGTGCAGTGCAACGTGCGGGGACGGGACGTGAAGAGCTTCGTGGCAGAGGCGAAGGCGAAAATTGGCGCGCAAGTGAAGTTGCCCGAAGGCTACACCATCGAATGGGGCGGGCAGTTCGAGAACATGGAGCGGGCGAACCGGAAGCTGATGTTTGTGGTGCCGATGGCGCTGGCGCTCATCTTTGTGCTGCTGTTCTTCAGCCTGAAATCGGTGCGGGATGTGCTGATCGTGGCCACGGGGATTCCGCTGGGCGCGGTGGGCGGGGTGCTGGCGCTCTGGGTGCGGGATATGCCCTTCACGGTGAGTTCGGGAATCGGCTTCATTGCGCTGAGCGGGGTGGCGATTCTAAACGGGCTGGTGCTGGTGACATTCATCAAGCAGAAGCTGGAAGCGGGGGCGACGGCGGAACAAGCGGTGCGCGAGGGGTGTCTGGCGCGATTGCGGCCCGTGCTGATGACGGCGCTGGTGGCGGCAGTGGGTTTCATCCCGATGGCGGTGAACGTGGGCGTCGGCGGGGAAGTGCAACGACCGCTGGCGACGGTGGTCATCGGGGGGATCTTCACCAACACGCTGCTGACGCTGCTGGTGCTGCCGGCGCTGTACAGCATGTTCAAGGGCAAGAAGGGAGTGGAAGTTGAGGTCTGACCCGAGGGGAATATTCAACGAAAGAAATGCCATGAAAGAAATCAAAGCCATCATCAAGCCCTCGCGCCTGGAAGAGGTCGTCCAGGCCCTGCGTCAAATCAAAGACCTGCCGGCCATGACTGTTTCCACGGCCAACGGATTATCCGCTGAGCAAGGCACGTTCGACCAGGTGGTGAAGACCAAACTGGAAATCATGGTGCCCGATGGGTTGGTGGAACCGGTAGTGCAAGCCATCCAGAAAGCGGCGCACACCGGCCTGGCCGGGGATGGACGTATTGTCGTCATTCCTGTCGAGCAGACGGTCAAGATTCGGACGGGTGAGAAGGACAAGCATCAGTGAAGGGAATCAAGTCACATGAGCGGGCGGTGAGGGAGGCGGCCCACGAGCCGCCTCGCTGGGCGATTCCGATTGAGTTCGACGACAATTCAGTTTTTTGCGTTGTCATTGCCCTCATCTCGAACCCGACCGCTGCCCGGACGCTTTCCCCAGCACCCCAACCGCCCATTTCCGGCCGCTCCGGGAGCAACCGAAGTCGCGGCGGGTGTTGGGGGACATGTAACCGGCAAAAAATGGACCAACCATGAGAAGAAAAACGAAGACATTACAGGTGAAACGGCCGTGCTCCCGCATCGAGTTCCATGATGATCAGGCGCAAGCCATCTTCATCGGGGGAACATTCAACGACTGGAACCCCACCGCCACGCCTATGCTCGCGCTGGGCGAGGGCCGCTGGGTGAAAGCGTTGTCCCTGCCGCCGGGCCGTTACGAATACTGCCTGGTGGTGGATGGGGAATGGCGGTCGGACCCGGCGGCGGCGGAACAGACCCCCAATGTTTACGGCGGCTTCAACTCGGTGCTGGAAGTGCCGGCCCAACATGAGCAAGGCCAAAGCACCTGAAGTGGCGGCGCGCAAGGCGGCACGCGAGCGCATAGAGCGCCGGAAAAGCGTCTGGATGATCGTAGGGATCGCTCTGCTCATGGTTGGGGCGGTGGTGGCCGACATGTTTTTCATCGGGTGGCAACGGCATCAACGGCACCTCCGCCACCAGCGGAGCGAGAGCCGGACCAACCATATCCGCTCCGGTGTGCAGCCGGATGGAAGCGTGAGAACGGAAGCAAAGCCATGAGCGACTGCTGCCCGAACTGTGAGCATGGGCCGAGCGGAACGCCGGGTGATTCAAACCGGCCTTCCGGGCGTCCTCGGCCGGGCAGTGATAGGGAGACCACACTGCGCGTGACCGGCATGGACTGCGCGGATGAAGTGGCGGCCATCGAGCGCGTGTTGAAGCCGTTGGCAGGAGTTCGAGAAGTGCGGGCGAACCTGATGGGCGGCACGGTCACGGTCGCTCACGAAGCGAGTGTCAGCGAGGGGCAGCTTATCGAGGCGATTGCGAGGGCCGGGTTGAAGGCGTCGGGGATTGCGTCCGGCGGGAGCAGCCGGCCTGCGGACGCGCAACGGTCCCGGTTGATTGCGGTGGGCTTGTCCGGCGCCTTCACCGGGCTGGGATTGGTGCTGCAATGGAGCAGGCTGGGGCCGCCAGCCCTTCCTCTGGGGGCGTTTGGCATCGCCATCATTGCCGGGGGGTGGTTCATATTCCCGAAAGCCGTGGCGGCGGCGCGGCGGTTCTCGCCCGACATGAACCTGCTGATGACCGTCGCCGTGGTGGGCGCAGTGGCCATCGGCGAATGGTCGGAAGGGGCGGCGGTGACGTTTCTCTTCGCCGTGGCGGAAGTCTTGGAGGCGTTCAGCGTGGCGCGCGCCCGCCGGGCGATTCAGTCACTCATGCAACTCTCGCCGGAAACGGCGTGGCTCAAGCAGGGCGACAGTTTTAAGGAAGTCCCGGTGGGAGAAGTCAAGGTAGGCGACCTGGTGGCGGTGAAGTCCGGTTCGCGGGTTCCGTTAGATGGCGAAGTCATCGCGGGGGCCTCAGCGATAAACCAAGCGCCCATCACGGGTGAATCCATGCCGGTGGAGAAGAAAGTCGGGGATACCGTCTTCGCCGGGACGATCAACGGCGAAGGGTCGCTCGAAGTGCGGGTGACGAAGCTCAGCACCGATACCACGCTGGCCAAGATCATCCACCTGGTCGAAGAGGCGCAGTCGCAGAAAGCGCCGTCGCAGCGGTTCGTGGACGTGTTTGCCAGGTATTACACCCCGGCGGTGATGCTGCTGGCGCTGCTGGTCTTGCTGGTGCCACCCCTGCTCTTCGGCGGGACATGGGCGGTTTGGACGTATCGCGCCTTGGTCCTGCTGGTGATCGCGTGCCCTTGTGCGCTGGTCATCGCGACACCCGTTGCCATTGTCTCCGGTCTGACGGCGCTGGCGCGGCGAGGAGTGCTTATCAAGGGCGGGGCGCTCCTGGAAGCCATCGGCAAGCTCCGGGCGCTGGCCGTGGACAAGACGGGGACCATCACGGAAGGCCGCCCGCGAGTGACGAAAGTAAGTCCGATGAACGGCAGGCCGGAAGCGGAATTGGTCCGCATCGCCGCCGCCATTGACATCCACTCGACGCACCCGCTGGCGCAAGCGGTGGTGGACTACGCGCGCCAGAAGGGCATCGAGGCTCCACGCGGCGAGAACTACCAGGGAAAGACCGGGCGCGGGGCGGAAGCGGAATTGGAGGGGCATCACTACTTCGTGGGCAACCATCGGTTCACGCACGAACTGGCGGTGTGTTCGGAGGCTGTGGAACAGAAGCTGGCGGAAATCGAAGCTGACGCGCAGTCGGTGGTGGTGGTCGGGCACAAGCCGCACGCGGACTGCCCCGGCGAAGTGCTCGGCATCCTGGCGGTGGGTGACACGATACGCCCCAACGCCGCCTCTGCCATCCAGGCGCTTCACGCCGCCGGGGTGCAGAAGGTGGTCATGCTCAGCGGCGACAACCAGCGCACGGTGGACGCCATCGCGCGACAAGCCGGCATTGATGAGGCACACGGCGACCTCTTGCCGGACCAGAAGATCTCCCGCGTCCAAGTGCTGTTGGCGCAACACCGATACGTGGGCATGATTGGCGATGGGGTGAACGACGCGCCGGCGATGGCTGCCGCCAGCGTTGGCATTGCGATGGGCGCGGCGGGCACGGATACCGCGATTGAGACGGCGGACATGGCGCTGATGCAGGATGACTTGAGCCAGGTGGCGGAGGCGATCCGGCTGGGCCGCCGGACGGTGCGGGTGATTCAGGCAAACATCGGCTTCGCGCTCGGAGTGAAAGCCATTTTCCTGGTGCTGGCATTGACCGGCCATACGAGCTTGTGGCTGGCCATCCTGGCGGACACGGGAGCAACGCTGGTGGTCATTGCCAACGCGCTGAGGCTGCTGCGAGCCAACAGCGGGCCGGCGAATGTGAGTGGGGAAGACCCTCATCTTTGAATAACATGAACGTTTCTGACATGGAGGTTCAGGACCGCGCTGACATGGCCCGGCTGGTGAAGGGGAACCGGGCTGGGCTCAATGGCGTGATGGATCGGCATGCTCCGGCGGTGTTTCGGCTCCTATGCGGGATGCTCGGCGACGAGAGGGCGGCAAACGATCTTGCGGAGGAGACTTTTGCGCGTGTTTATCGCGGCCGCGCCAGCTTCGCTCCGAAAGAGCAGTTCAGAACCTGGCTTTTCACCATCGCGGTGAACCTGGCCCGGCAGCAACGACGTGCACGTGCCTGCCAACCGAACGTGTTGCTGAGCGAAGAATCCCATAGCAAGGGTGAAGGGTTGGGGCACACCTTGCCGACCGGCGCCGTCACTTTGGATCGCGCCTGCGGGCGCGGGGAGGCGGTGCGTGCAGCGGTGGAAGCGCTGCCCGAGGGTATGCATGAAGCCATTGTCCTGTGCGAATGGGAAGAAATGACTGTGGCAGAAGCGGCTTCCGTGTTGCAGAATGATCCGAGGGCCCTCGAGTCCGAGCTTGGAGCTGCGCGGCAGTTTCTGCGGGAGCGGCTCGATGGGTGGCTCTAAGGCTCTCTGGGGGCGGACGGGACGGGACAGGACGCGATAGGACGAATGGGCGGGGGCTGGCAGGTGACAGGGCATTAGAAACTTGGGGCTTTTTTGGAGTCGCCAGGATGGGTGGCTTTATGTATGCTGCCGGTTTGTGACGTGTTCTACTGAGGCCAATCCGGTAGTGCCCGCAAAAATGTCGAGGCGCCATGCCTGGCAGGTCGAGGTTTGCGGGAGCAACGTCATTTGGGAAAGGGGTTTGCGACTGTAGCGGTCCTGCGGGACCTGGAGGCCGTCTCCGGCTGCTCCTGGTCCGACCGTACCACCACGCCTATGGGGCATAGTCGAATAGGAACACTGCCAGCCACCCGGAAGTGGCAAGAGGTCGTTCGGCTGGTCGCGGACGGGGCGGACGTGGGAGAAGTGGCCCAAGCCACGCTGAAGGCGGCAGAAAAAGCGTTCTCCCTGGTGCAAAAGGACGCCGGGTTCCGCGAGGCGGTAAACCTGCTGGTGGAAATGGGGCTGGCAGGCGGCAAGGCAGACCCGACGGCGCAACTGGCGGCGGCGGGGATAGCGATTCCGGAAAGCACATCCGTGGTGGAAGTGGCGCTGGCGGTGGGCGAGGCGCTGGACCAGCGGGTCAGAGCCACAAGAGACGGGCAAACCTTCGGCGAGATCGCGGGCAAAGCGCTCGTGAGCGCCATCACCAGCCATCTACAGGAAAGACTGCACGGGCTTTTCACGCCGACACGGGAAGACGTGGCAGGGGCGCTCCGAGACCTGGGAAAGAAGAAGGAGTTTGGCGACCTGGCGCGGAACTTCATGGCCAAGCTGACCAACGAAGCGTTGGGGTTTTTCCTGACCAAGACGCTTGGGACTCAGGTCGGGGAAGGACAGCGGTTCGCCACCATGAACCAGATGGCGCAATTTGAAGAGGCCATGCGAACGCACTGCGAAGAGGCTTCCGTGATCGTGCAAGAGTTCGGGGCAGACTGGTTCTCGAAGCATCGCTACGAGGAGGGCGGAAGGATTTCCCGCGAGTCCGCCGAAGGGTTTGGCTGGGTGGCGATGAAGAAAATGAAGGCCGAATTGGCGATGAGGGCAAAGAGCGATGGAAACTGAGAAACACATCTTGTGCGGGGGAGCCAGGGCGAGCGGAATGAGCGCGGCGACGCCGACGCTGGCCCTGAACCTGTGGGACACGCATGGGGGCAAGAATATCAACCTCAGGATCGAGGACTTGAATGAAAAGCTGTGGCGAGACATACCGCCGCAGTTTCAAGACCTCCTCGAAATGGCGGCCTACGTCTATTGCTGCGACCAGACCGCGATCCGGGGGCAGCATGAAGTGGACAGCTTTGGCGGGCACTGGAAGCGGCGATTTCATTTCCATGTTCCGGTCCGGGTTCCCGAGCTGTGGAACTCGGCAGGGGCGAAGAAGCTGCTGGTCGAGACGCTGGAATTTCTGTCGGATGATTTCTACGACTTCAGCTTCTACCCGGCGAAGGACGCGCCGCAAGTGCAACAGTTGTTCGACTTCGACAGAGACGCTGGGCCGGTCGGGCAGATGGAGCAGGTGATGATGTTCTCCGGCGGGCTGGATTCGCTGGCCGGGGCGATTGAGGAAATCTGCACCAACAAGCACCGGGTGCTGTTGGTGAACCACCGGTCCACGCCGAAATTCAGCCTGAAGCACCAGGAACTGCAACGGCTGCTGGCGGCGAAGGCCGGGGCGAATGTGCCCAGCCACATGCACGTGCGCATCAGCAAGGACTCGACCCTGGGCAAGGAATACACCCAGCGGGCGCGGTCGTTCCTGTTTGCGGCACTGGGGGCGACCGTGGCCATGATGGTGCGGGTGAAACGGCTGCGATTCTATGAAAACGGAATCGTGAGCCTGAACCTGCCGGTGTGCGCCCAGGTGGTGGGCGGACGCGCCACGCGAACGACACACCCCAAGGTGCTGGATGGCCTGCAAAAGCTGCTGACGCTGGTGGCCAACGAGCCGTTCGCAGTGGAGAACCCTTTCGTGTGGACCACCAAGGGCGATGTGGTGAAGAAGATCGTCCAGGCGGACTGCGGGCCGATGATTGCGTATTCGAGAAGCTGCGCGCACACGTGGGACACGAGCAACACGCACACGCATTGCGGAGTGTGTTCGCAGTGCATTGACCGGCGCTTCGGGATGGTGGCCGCGAAAGCGGAGCAGTTCGATCCGCTGGACCAATACAAGATCGACATTTTCACGGAAGCGCGCCCGAAGGATGAAGACAAGATCATGGGGGCGGCGTATCTGGAGCGGGCCAACCAGGTGGGCAAGCTGAGAAACGCCACGCAAATGGTGGAGAAATACCCGGAAGTAATCCGGGTGCTCCGTCACTTGGGTGGCAGCGTGAACGGCGCGGCGGAACGGGTGTTTGACCTCTATCGGCGCCACGCCGGGGAAGTCAACGAGGCTGTGGACGCTCTGATGGACCGGCACAAGACGGCAATTCGTGAGCGAACCCTGCCCGGCGAGTGCTTGCTTCGGACGGTGTTCGAGTCGGGGGCGGTGACTTCCTTGCCGGCGAAGCCGGTGGTGCCGCCCAATGGTGAACATGAGGGGCCGGACGGGGAAAAGCCGCGCTACCTGCTGCGCAAGGGCGCGGGCATCTGGCGGGTGGTGTTCGATGGGAAAGAAGGCGAAATCGAACACGGGCGGGGCATTGACCTGGTGGCCTACCTGCTGTTCAACCCGCCGCAGGGCGGTATCCATGGGACCCGGCTGGGCGCGGCTGTGTTTGGGCACGCGGTTGTGGAAGAGGCGAACATGGGAAGCGACAGCGACCCGGCACGGCGGAAAATCTTGAAAGAGGCTGAGGAATGCCGGGACATTCTGAATGACCCGACGGCTTCCGAGACGACCAGAGATGAGGCGGTGGCGAAGCTGGAGGAACTGGCAAAGGTCCTGAACGTGACCCGAAGTGATTCACAGGGGAACGCAGAGAAACAGGTGCGGGCCATCCGACGGGCCATCGAACGGCTGATTGAGAAGCTGCGTGAAGCCAAGGATCGGCAGAACAATCCGCACCAGGCGTTGCGAGCATTCGGCGAACACCTTCACAAACACCTTTGGGTTCCGTCCTCCCGGTTTTCGGGAACACGGCATTCCAGAGTCAGCACTGAGACAGCAGGGCAGTTCACCTATGAGCGGCCCCCGGACATAAACTGGGAAGAATAGAGCGCCTGCCGAAAGGTTGCCACCCCGCGAGGACTTGTCTTCGCGGGGTTTTTCTTTTTTCGCACGGTGACACGGTTTGTCACCGAAGTGACAGGGTTTGTCACGCCATACGGGTTGAAGTGGCGAACGGTTCGCCACGGTGAAGAAAGAAAAGACTGCGATGGCGACAAACACACGACTGAAGGCGGCAAGGGTCCTGAAGGGGCTCACCCAGTACCAACTGGCGGAGAGGGTCGGGACACGGGAGATCGAGATTTCGCGCATCGAGACCGGGCGTGCCCGGCCGGATGCGGAGCGGAAGCGGCGGATTGCAGAGGTCCTGCAGAAGCCGGCGTTTGAGCTGTTCGATTGCTGATCCCCAAGGAGACACACCATGAACGGAAGCATTTCCACTGAACGGTTGTTGCGGTTCCTCCAGGCGACGCCGGAACAACAAGCGGCGATCGAGCGGATTCTTGACGGGCCGACGGAGGCACCTGCACAGGCTGCCGTGGCCACGGCTGCGGCGGGAACAGGCCTGGTGCCGGCGGAGCCGTTCATTTCCAAGGCGGAAGCCGCCATGCGCATGGGCAAGGACGTCCGCACGATCACCACTTACATGCGCAAGGGCCTGCTCCCCCACTACAAGCTCGGGCATACGGTCGTATTCAAGTGGAGCGAGGTGGAAAAGCAACTGGCAGTCATGTGCCGGGTGAACCGGTCGCGCTGCTGAGGAAGGAGGACGCATGAGCAAAGCGAAAACGATTCACAAACCCCGCCAAGTCAGCGTCGGCGAACTGCTCAAGCCTGGGCAGAAGTATCTGACACGGGCGGAACTGGCACGGGTGCTCAACGTCTCGGTGCGCAAGGTGGATTCCATGATTGCGGCCAGAGAGATCCCGGTTTTGCACTTCGGCAAGATGGTCCGGTTCCGCTTGGAGGATGTCGAGCGGCGGCTGAACAAGGCCATGCTGACTGAGAGCGAGGACTACGACACCCCCAACACTCCCACGGCATGAACTCCAGAGAAAAAGGCAAACGCGGGGAGCGCCAGTGGCGCGATGTGCTGAGAGCGGAAGGGTTTCATGCCCGCCGGGGCCAGCAATTTGCCGGCGGGGCGGATTCGCCGGATGTGGTGTGCGAGGAACTGCGCGGATTCCATTTCGAGGTCAAGGCGGTCGAGCGGCTGAACATCGAGGCCGCGATGGACCAGGCCCGGCGCGATGCCGGACCGGTAGCACCGGCTGGCCAAAAGAAACTGCCCCTCGTGGCGCACCGCCGGAGCCACCGGCGATGGCTGGTGACAATGGAAGCGGAGACCTTCTTTCGGATTCTGCGTGATGACCTGCCCAGTGGCACGGAAGACCACGGCGTCCCCCGCAGTGACCGTTGCCGCCCGGATGAAGAGACCGCGTGCCCCAAGGAACAGGATGCGCAAGGCACCGGCGACCCCCGGAGTGACCGTTGCCGCGGCGGCACAGGGCACGGAGGGGGCGACGGGGCCGGGCAAGGGGCAGTGACCAGTGACCAGTGGCCAGTGATCAGTGAGGGAGCCGAGGGCGGTCCCCGGAGGAGCCGTTGCAACCGCACAGGCGACGCAGGGGCCGACGGCGGCGACCGGACAGAGCAAGCAGACGCCGCGCCCCGGATGTGCCGTTGCCACGGCACAGGCACAGGAGGGGACGGCGGATGCGGCCACCGGAGAGAACAAGGCGCCACCCTGCAACACCAGAGCCAGCCCACGGTGAGCCCCGGAGAGGCCGTTGCCGCAGGCACAGGCCGCGCAGGGGACACCGGGGGCGACCAAGCCGGGAATGAAAGCGCAGCCGATGGCGGTCCCCGGATGAGCCGTTGGCCTGGCACTGGCGAAGGAGGGGCCGACAGCGGCGGAGCGGCCACCACGCAACCACAAGGCGTGGAAAGCATCCGTCCTCCATCACGCGAAAAGGATGCGAACGGCCTGCCCGGCCATAGGGCTACCAGAACTGACCAAGTGACTGCGCCCAGCGCAACGGCGGGAGAAGCGCAGACACACCCCTAAAAGCAAGATTTCCCCGTGTCCGTGTGGGCCTGGGGAGTAGTGAAACGACAACCAATACAAGATCGGAGATACAACATGAGTATGATCCTACAGTGCAAAGACAGCGGCGACTTCAAGCCGCACCCGGAAGGCATTCACCCGGCGATTTGTGTGGATGTGATTGACCTGGGCATGGTCACGACCGAGTTCCAGGGCCAGACCCGAATCGTCAACAAGCTGAAGCTCGTTTTCGAGTCGGAACAGAGAACGGAGGACGGGAAAAACTGCACGGTGTCGAAGAACTTCACGGCCAGCCTGCATCCGAAAGCGAAGCTGGCGGAGTTCCTCGGCAAGTGGCGCGGTCGCCCGGTGGTGCCGGGCGAGAGCATCGACCTGGCCAAGCTGATCGGGGCCTGCTGCACGCTGGTCATCAGCCATCAGCAGAACATGGTCGGCAAGACCTACGCTTCGATTGATGCGGTGTCGAAGCCGACCAAGAAGCTCGCGCCGTCCGGGTGCTATGACCCGGCTGCCGCCCGGCAGCGGATCGAGGAATGGAAGGCGAAGCAGAACGGGGTGGCAGCGCCACCTGCCAATACAACGCCTGCCCCGGCTGCGCCTGCGGCGCGTCCCGCGCCGGCTGCCCCGGCTCCGGCCCCCAAAAGCGCGGCGGTGGCGACACCGCCGGCCAACGATGGTCCCAACATGGCCTATGACCCCGAAGTCGGATTCTGAACCGTACGAGGACATCATTCCATGACCACGATGAACACCAGAGGGGCCAGGGCTGCGGGCTACCGCGCCCTGACCGTCACCTACCACCTGCCGCGCGAGCAAGCGCTCCTGGATAACGTCCTGGGCGACCTGCGACGGGGACACATTGACCATGTGCTGGTCAAAACCAAGAGCGGCGTCGCTGTCTGGCGCGGCGGCCGAAACGGGAGGGCCGCATGAGGCTCTTCAATCCTGACTCGGCGCATTGGTATGGGCGGGATGGTGTGCCCATGCACACCGTCCCGTCCGCCAAGGGCGAACCGCGTGCAACCACGCTGCGGGATGCCCGCAAGCTCGGCCTCCTGCCGAGTGTCACCAACATCCTGGGCGTCATCGCCAAGCCGGAGCTGACGGCGTGGCTCCAGGAGCAAGCCGTCCTGGCGGCGCTCACGCTTCCGCGCATCGCGGGCGAGGGCGAAACCGAGTTCGCGCAGCGCGTCGTCGCAGACGCGCAGAGCGAGCGGGAGAAAGCCGCCGGTTTCGGCACAGCGATGCACCACGGCGCGGAGCGCGTGGCGCAAACGTTGGAAGTGGACCCTGAGGATCCCGTCGCGGCCTGGCTGCGGCTGTATCGCGACTGGTATCAGGCCAACTGCGTCCGCCTCGTGTGGGCAGAGCGGACGCTGGTCAACCTGGAGGCCGGTTACGCCGGCACCGCTGACTTGCTGATGGAGCATCGGGCCCACGGGCTGACGCTGGTGGACCTGAAGACACAAGGCGTCAAGGTCCTAGCGGACGGCCAAAAGATGAAGGCCACGGCTTACAAGAGCTGGTGCTACCAGCTCGCGGCCTACCGGGCTGCCCTCGGGCAGCCGGTGGCGTGCCTGAACCTCATCATCAACTCGCGGGAGCCTGCGGAACCGGTGGAACATCGGTGGAGCGAGGAAGAAATCCAGCGCGGATGGCTCGCCTTCCAGGCGGCCCAAACGCTGTGGAGCATCGAGAAGAACTTCGACCCCCGAGCGCAGGTGGCGGAAGCGGCTTGAGAAGAAATCACGGATGAACACGGATGGACACAGATGGAATACCCCCTCACCCCAACCCTCTCCCCCGGCGGGGGAGAGGGGGAATTATTGTGGGCAACGTTTCCCAGGGTGGCGCTCCTGCGTCGCTTACCCTGGGCTATTGTCTGCCTGCCCTTTCAGGGCGCGAAAGTGGCTCGCTACCTCGGCTGTGAGAGAACATGGACATGAACCACGCGAATAGGCTGCCGGTGGCGACGGTCGAACGATTGCACCACGCCCTGGGGGGTGACCCGAGAAGCGAAGAGATGATTCTTCGGTTCATCGGGGACCGCTGGGGGGCCAAGAACCTCTTCTACCTGCCGCCCAAGGTGGCGGCGGAAGCGCTGCGACGCCCGGCGGATTTTATCCGGGCGGCGAAGCAATACTGCGAACCGGAACTGCCGTTTTGAGGGGTGACCACGAAACACACGAAAGACACGAAAAATGGGATGAATAGGACGGGATAGGACGAATGAATGATCCGAGGCAAATCGCCCAGCGCCTCCTCGGCGCCGTTGACTGGCAAGACGAGGTCAGCGGGTTTTGCCGTTGTCCTGGTGAGGCGATGCACACGCACCGAAACGGAAAGAAGGATTGCCGGGTGAACGTGGACGGTGCGCCGACGGTGTTCTGCTTCCACTCCTCGTGCATCGCCGCGGTGAGCGAAGCGAACCGGCGGTTGCGCCGGGAGATCGGGGCCAGCCCGTGGCAGATCACGCTGCCGGGCGGGCGGGTGCTGCGGAACGGGGATTTGCTGCGGACGGATGGGACGGTTCTAGGCAGGGAGGCGATGATGATCGGCACGCCCCCTCACCCTGGCCCTCTCCCCCGATGGGGGCGAGGGGATTTGTCGGCGGCGCCGGTGGAGAAGGTGGTCCTCGAAACGGTGCGGGTGAATGCGGAGCGGTATCGAGCCGAGATGTTCGAGGCGTTCCGGTGGACCTATGGCGACATCATGGCGGACTCTCCGCTGAGGGTCTGCGAGCGGGATGCGGAAGACCAATTTCGCACCTGGCTGCGGTTGTGGCCGGCGCATTGCCATGTCTGGATCGGGGATGTGTTCAGCTCCGGCAAGCCGGAGCATCGAACACACTTCCGGCCCGTGGCCGAGTGGTACCAGATCGGGCCGGCGATGGGGAACTTCACCTGCGGGTCATCGTTCAAGCCGGGCAGCTACAGCCGGAGCAATGCGAATTGCGACGGCACGCGGTTCCTGGTGGTCGAGTCCGACACGCTGGCCAAGGATGAAGTCGGCGCGGTGTTCGCCTACCTGAACCGGCGACTGCGGTTCAACCTGCACGCCATCATTGATACGGCAGGCAAGAGCCTGCACGGGTGGTTTGATGCGCCGCGCAATGCGCGGACTGAGGCGCACCTGAAAGCGGTGCTGACCGTGTTCGGGTGTGACCCGAAACTTTTCACTTACTCCCAGCCGGTGCGCGTGCCAGGGGCGTATCGGGATGGACGGTTGCAACGGATTGTCTGGCTGAACTCCTAGCGGAGGGCCACTAATAGCATGGAAATCAAGACGTATGATCCCTCGGAACAGGTTGACCCGGCGGTGGACCTGGGCGCCATCCCGCTGCCGCTGCCGGACATCTGCTTCTTTGAGGACTTCGCGGCCAACCCGCCCTCGCCGCCGCCGCAAGTGATCGAAGGCATCCTGCACCGTGGGTGCAAGATGCTCCTGGGCGGGACCAGCAAGAGCAACAAGAGCTGGTGTCTGCTCGACCTGGCGCTGTCGGTCGCCAGCGGTCAGCCGTGGTGGGGCCGGCCCTGCGCCAAGATGGCGGTGGTCTATATCAACTTCGAGCTGCAGCCGTGGGCGCTGGCGCAACGGCTGAACGCGCTGTGCGCGGCCCGGCCGGAAGTCCTGGCGGACGGCCACCTCGGCCGGCAGGCGCTCGCGCTCTGGAACCTACGGGGCCGCAACGCGGACCTGACCCTGCTCCGGCCAAAGCTGGAAGAGCATCTCGCCAAGTTCGATTTCGGGCTGATCATCCTGGATCCCGCCTACAAGGTGCTGGGGAACCGGGATGAAAACGCCAACGGCGAGATTGCCGACCTGATGAACGAACTGGAGGCCCTGGCCCAGAAGACTGGGGCCGCGCTGGTGGTGGCCCACCACTTCGCCAAAGGCGACAGCACCGCCAAGCTGGCGATTGACCGGATGAGCGGGGCAGGCGCCTGGGCGCGTGACCCGGACAGCATCATGATCCTCACCCCCCACGAGGAACCGGACTGCTTCACTGTCACCAGCATCCTGCGCAACCTGCCCCAGGTGCCCGAGTTCGTGGTTGCCTGGGAGTTCCCCCTGATGAAGGTCGCCAGCGACCTGAATCCTGCGGCCCTGCGCCGGCCGCAAGGCCGGAACAAGGTCTGCACCGACAAGGAGTTCATGGATGCGGTCCTAACCAGTGACCCGAAGAGTTTCGGCACCATCGTTAAGGATGCGGCAAGTGCCCTGAACATGGGGAAAAGGTCAGTTTCCAACTACCTGAACCGCCTGATGGAAGCCGGACTCGTAAGGTCTTCTGCCGGAGTGTATTGGGTTCAGAAATGAGGAAAATGCAAAAATTGCAACAACCCTTAATAGATAAATGCACCAGCAAGGCAGTTGGGAAGGAGCAACCCTCCTTGGGTCGGGTTGCCCTTCCCTCACTGCCAGGGCGTTGCCCTCGGTGGCTGGAAAGGAAGGAAGGAACATGAAACAGATGGAAACCAGACGAAACGTGCTGGCGTTTGAACAACAGCCCAGAGAGAGCGACAAGGCTTTCGCTGCGTTCACCTTGTATCTGAGCCTGGGGCCGGAACGGTCCCTGGCGACGGTTGGACAGCAGTTGCATAAGAGTGTGACGATGCTGGGAAGATGGTCCGCCAAGTTTGACTGGCCGGCCAGAGTGCAGGCGCACGCCGCACACCTGGCGCTGGTGGAGCGGCAGGCCACGGAAGCCGCGTTGCGGAGCAAAGCGGCGGAGTGGCTGACGCGACAGAGCGAACACCGTGAAGAGGAATGGAAGGTGCGGAGCGAACTGCTGGAAGCAGGACGCGAGGCCCTGAGACGGTGGCGAGCGAACGCGGCCCGGTGCGGGTCCCTGGAAGGGATCGCCCGGATGCTGGAACTGGCCAGCAAGCTGGGGCGGCTGGCCAGCGGGATGCCGACGGACCACACGGAAGTGACCGGCGAGGTCACGTTGAGTGTGGACGTGGAATGGGAAGTGGCCATCAAGAAAGTCTATGGCCGGGGTTCGGAACCGCCGCCGAGAGTCATCGAGGCGGAAGTGATCAGCGAAACACCGAAGGAGGAACAACGATGATCGAGCGTGAGCAATTCCTGGAGGGGGCCCTGCGGGCAGGGTGCCCGGAAGATCAGATGCGCAACTTCGTGGCGGCGCGGGTGTATTTGCAGCCGCGGCAGTTGGCGGCGAGCGCGGCAGCGCGAGCGTGCGACCTGGCCGCCGGGCCGACGGCAGTCGGCTACGGCGGGGCCAGGGGCGGCGGCAAGAGCCACTGGCTCTTGGCGCAGATGGGGGTGGACGACTGCCAGCGGGTGCCGGGGCTGAAATGCCTGCTGCTGCGGAAAGTTGGCAAAGCCAACGTGGAGCATTTCGAGGATCTCAGGCAAAAGCTGTTCGGTCGGCTGAAGCATGAGTTTTCCGCCCACCGTGGCCTGCTGACGTTTCGCAATGGCTCGAGGATCGTGGCGGGCCACTTCCAAGCTGAAAAGGACATTGATGCCTACCTGGGGCTGGAATACGACGTGATCGGCATCGAAGAGGCCACCACTCTGACGCACCGGAAGCACTCGGACATTGCGACGTGCTGCCGGACCAGCAAGCCGGACTGGCGCCCTCGGATTTACTCCACGTCGAATCCGGGCGGGATTGGTCATGCCTGGTATCGGAAACTCTTCATTGAACCATACCTCGCTCTCCAACGCTCCGGTCCATCAACTATCAACTCTCAACCCTCAACTATCTTCGTGCCGGCGCGGGTGGATGACAACCAATACAACAACCCGGAGTATCGGAAGATTCTGGAGGGCCTGTCCGGGTGGCAGAAGCAGGCGTGGCTGGACGGCAACTGGGACATTGCCGCCGGTCAGTTCTTCACCACCTTCCGGCGTGACGTGCATGTGGTCGAGGACTTCGACGACCGCCGGGCGGTCGAGTGGTTTGCGGCGCTGGATTACGGGTTCACGCACTACACGGTCTGCCTGCTGGGGTGCCGGGATGCTGACGGCAACGTGTTCATCGTAGATGAACATGCGGAACGGCTGTGGCTGCCGCAGCGGCACGCGGCGGCGATCAAAGCGATGCTGGCGCGGCACGGCGTCTCCCTCGCCCCCACCGGGGGAGAGGGCCGGGGTGAGGGGGCGCGGTGCCATCAACCATCAACTCTCAACCATCAACCAGCGCGCGTCCTCGCGCGCTTCGTGGCGGGTGCTGACGTGTTCAGCAAGCAGAGCGACGGTTCGACCGTCGCCGCGCAGTATGCCCGGCTGGGCATCACGCTGCGGGTGGCGAACACGGACCGGGTGAACGGGTGGGCGGAGCTGTTGCACCGCCTGGGGGACATCGAGGCGGGCATTGCGCCGAGCCTGTTCATTCACCGGCGTTGCGGTCGGCTGGTGGAAACCATGCCGGCGCTCCAGCATGATCCGAATCGGCCCGAGGATGTGCTGAAGGTGGACGCGGACGAGGATGGCAACGGGGGTGACGATTGCGCCGATGCGCTGCGCTATGCGGTGGCGAGTAAGGGCCGCCAAATCACAATCCGCAAGCTCTGCGGCCTCTAATTCCCCCGTCAATTGCCGCTAGCCAACCATCGCTAGATCTCGAGTTTCTTTAGGCGCATGGCATGAGCCGCTTCTCGGTTGAAAACATCAACAATAGCGGCGGGGCTGGCTGCGATGGCTTTGAGGTCGTCGCCGTTGACTAGGATTATGCAAAGATTCGTGTCGCCCATGACCTTGTTGGCGTAGCCACGAGCGGCAGGACCGATTTCGCCGGTGCTTACGACCACGATGACGTTGCTTTTCAGTAGGTGGATGAGCCCGACTTCCTTGGCGACATCCTCTAGGCTGACGCGGGGCGTGTTCTTGCACTGGACCTGCCAGCGGGAGAATACCAAGCGGGCCGACTGAAAAACCAAGTCCACTTCAGCGCCGCCGGTGGCGGAGCCGCGCAAGCGGGTGGCCACGTAATCCATGTCGAGCAACCGCATGAGCTTGAAGGCCAGGGCCTCCAAGGCGAGGCCGCGTGTGTGCTTGTCCTTGTCGGTCACGCCCTTTAGGATCTCGTGCATGGACCTGCGAAGCAGAAACCGCAGGTTGGGAGCAGTTTGTTTCTCCAACTGCTCCAGTAACGGTGTGAGAATTTCCTTCTGGAGCTTCTCCGTGGGGCAAACCAAGAAAGGCTTGGCTCCGCGCCCGGCTTGCTTGGTGCCGCGTTCGAGGGTGACGAAACCGGCTTTCTCCAATGGGTAAAGGACCTGCTTGGGCAGCGCCTTCTCGTTGAAGTGAACGCCGTAGGTAGCGGTCGCGAGCTTTTCGACATCGTTCGAGGCAAACGGGCCTGGACCGGCCATGTTCGCGAGCGTCTTGAGATACGCCCTCTGCTCAATGCTCAGTGCGGCGAGAATCTCCAATTCCTCACTGCTCGCTCCGGCAACATCCTTCAACCGCGCAAGGTCGACATTCCATCCGCTGGTGAACACGCCAGCCTTTTCGAGCCAGAGCCGCATAATGCTTGGATGCTTTCCGCCCCGAGGGAAATGGATGCCGCGCGCGTCGAGCCACTCGCGAAGCTTTATGAGTTCTACCGTTTCCCCAGCAGCTTGGATGTCCTGCACGCACTGGACCAGCGTCATGCCGTGCAAATTCAGCAGGATGTGGCGGGCAAGCTCGGC
Organism: Fontisphaera persica; assembly: GCF_024832785.1. Classification (GTDB taxonomy): domain Bacteria; phylum Verrucomicrobiota; class Verrucomicrobiia; order Limisphaerales; family Fontisphaeraceae; genus Fontisphaera; species Fontisphaera persica. The sequence goes on along the minus strand of NZ_CP116615.1, from coordinate 1,167,275 downwards.
GTGGAGTTTGGCGGAATCATCGCGAAGACGATAGAGTTTCTCGCCAAACTCGGTCAGTTTTGCATCCCGATCGATGATGCCGTAAGCGACCATGCCGAGCTTCGTGTTGTTGGCGAGTTTGCCCTTGTTGTAGTCGCTGGTGGGGTTCTGAGCGAAATACCTCGACTTCACCGCTGCTTCGAAGGCTTTCCAGTCGCCGCCATGCTTTTTAGCGAACTCAAGCAAAACGGAAAGCTGAACCTGTGAGGGCGAAAACTCGCTGCCAAAGGGCAGGTCGCTTGCATTCTTCCATTTGGGCCTGGATGGTGCGGCCTGGGTCGCGTCTGGTGTCATAGTTGGGTTATGCGGCTGATTTCGACGCGGCAGTAGCGCGGCGCTTGGGTGACTGGGCCTTGTCGAGTAGCATCATCTGTTTGGCTGACGGTTCGGAACTGTAGTTGACACGCGGCTCGGCGACGCGGCGCTTTGAGGGCGACTGCCGTTTCGCTCCGCCGTCCGGCGCCAGGGGTTCGTCGTCAGCAACGCCATTCCACATCAGGCCGGGTTTGAAAGCGCGGTAGGCGGTGTCCCCATTCGGTCTTTGCGGGTTCGGCGCGGAGTACGACTCAACCTTGCGGGGCTGAAAGCGGCCAAGAGCCCCTTTGAGGTAGTCCTCGACCATGTCGGCGCAAATCCACTTGCGCCGGGTTTTCTCCGCTGCCTCGCCGGTGGCGCAGCTGCCGCTGAAGGGATCAACAACCAAGTCGCCCACATCGGTCAACATGCGTATGAAGAACTCGGGAATCTCGGTTGGGAAGCGTGCCGGATGTGGCGTTAGGCCGTGGTCACGGCAATAGCGGATATAGGCCGAGTTGCTTTCGGTGTGGGCAAGGGCAATGAGGTTCGGCGGGATCGCCGCGCCGTTATCAGTGCCAAAGCGGTCTGAGATGTCGTGGCCGGATGGCCGCATCATGGGCTTGTACCCTTTCTCCAGAAGGACTTTCATGCTCTCGGAATAAGGCTGCAGGACGCGCCGGTTGCTGGCTTTTGGCCACGGGGTGGGCGAAAGCCACCAGATGCAATTGATGGCGTCCTTGACGCGAATGCGCCGCACGGTGACCCATTCGGCCGGAGTGGGAAGCCGAGCCGGATTCCACCAGAAAAACTCCTGTGCAAGGTGAAACTTGAACTCGCGGCAGAGCATAATCAGCAACTCATAATGGTAGAGGCTGCGTGTGGGTTGACCGGGAATCCATGCGCCGCCTATGTCTATGACAAGGGAACCAGACGGTTTTAAAGCGGAGCGAAAAGCAGCGGCGAACGGCTTGAACCATTCGACATAGTCCTCGGAGTCCACGTTGCCGTAGTCCTTTTTGCGAACGAGACCAAACGGGGGGCTCGTCATGATGAGATCAACCGAGCCGGGTTTGATCTGATCCCGGAAGACCGCCAGCGAATCTCCCAAGTAAATCTCCCCGTGCTTGGTGGAGTGAAACAACTTGGCAGGCGGGGATTGGTTGGGTGTGGCTTCGGACATAAATCAGGTGGGGTTCTGCGTGAAGAGTGGCATGTCGGCAGCGAGGTATTTTTCCACCGCATCGCGCACAACCCATGACGCCGAGACTTTCTTGTTTCTGGCCACGCGCACCAGAAGTTCATAATTATCAGGGGGAAGCGTCACCGTGATTCGGGTAGCACGCTTGTCTTGGCCGTTGGGCGTTGTATCTTTGTCGTCTGCCATACGCGCATCAGCTTGCATCAGAGTGATGCAAAGTCAAGCCTGGCTTCTTGTGTGGCTCCAATCATCCAAGGCCAGCGCCGCCTGAGCGAATCAAACCACTTTGAGCGCCAGCGAACTGACTCCCCCAAGCCCAGCGGCGCTTGAGCGTCCAATTCCCCGAGCGTCAGCGAGCTAACTTTTCCTAGCCTAGCGGCGATTGAGCGATTTTAAGAGGGGCTAAGGGGTGAGAACTGCGAGCCCCCCCCTGGGTTTGTGGAGGGGGGGCGAGCATCCAAGGGGGGTGGGTGGGTCGTAAACTATCGAACGAAGTGAGCTAACTTCATCCAAGGCCAGCGCCGTTTGAGCGTTCGATTCCCCGAGCGTCAGCGAGCTGACTTTGTCTGAGCCCGAGCGGCGATTGAGCGATTTCAAGGGGATCAGGGGTTAACAAATTGCGAGCCCCCCCTGGGGAGTGGAGGGGGGGCGAGCATTCCTGGGGGGTGGGTGGGGGGCGTGTTGCTGGCCATCGGGGTCCGTGCCGGACTGGCGTTCGTGGGCGGCCAGCAGCACGCGAGGGATGGCGCGTATGACCTCGAACGAAGTGAGCTGATATTGTCTGTGTCCCCTGCGCCCCCGCCTGACTTCTCCAAACCAGCGAAGTGAATGGCTGGCGTGAAGCATGCCTTGACCGCCTGGCGCGGTGCGTGCCGCACGGCCCACCGTGCCCCCACCGAGCGCGAGGGTGGGGAAAGCACGCAGCGTGACAGGCGAGGCAACCCTGCTGAACACAACGCCATATTGTGCGAAGTTCATTTCCAGCAGGGGGGACCCGTTCACGGGGGGTGGCCTGCGTTAAGGAAATAACTTGCGGAGAGAGGAACGAACGGAGCGAACGCACAATATGTGTTGTGTATCGGCAGGGATTGAGCAAGGCAAACGCCCAGCCTCGCAGTGAAGTGCGTGCCGCACCGGCCAAAAGGAACGAGAAGCGTAGCGTTTGCCGGTGCTTCATGCCAGCCATTCACGGAGCGCGGTCGAACTTGCGGGGGCGCATTCCAACGGGGCGCGGGGGCCGCGGTGTTCTGGCGCTTGGCGGGTAGAGTGTAGCGCCGGGCCGTGGCTCGAAGGGGACTTAGCAGTCGGCCACCAGGGGCGAGCCGTTAGGCCCAGCGCGAAACGGCGACCGCCAAGGGCCAGACTAACTTTGGGGGCGAAGTGAGGGTGCGGCTGGCGAGGAAAATGCCTCTGGTGTCTTTCGCATGTTTCCTTGCCAGATGCACGCTCACGAGCCGGGGGAATCCAACGTCCAAAGGGCTCGCGGGGGTCGCGCCTTCTGCCTTGCGCGCAATACCCAGCACAGGCTTAGAGGGGGACTTAGCAGTCGGCCACAAGGGAAAGCCAGGGCTGGGTTTTGCGCGTAGGGCAGACTGACATTGGGGGCCGGCGCATGACCGCGACGCGGCGTAGGCCAGCGAAGTGCGAGCCGCACCGGCGATCCTGAGCGTTTCCAAAGCAAGAAGCGGTGATGCGGCGGCCGGGGTTAGCCCGTGCGGCGATTGAGCGTGTGTGAGCCTGGCCGGCGATTGAGGGGAGCCAAGCCACCCGGCGTTTGAGGGGGCGTGTCCGTCGGGTTCGCGGGGGTCGCGCTGTCCTGCCTTGTGCGCAATGCCCGGAACCGGCTCGCAGGGTGACAGGGAATGCCGGGGCCGGGTTTTGCGCATAGGGCAGGCTGACTTCGGGGGCGAAGCAAGGTCGGCGGGCACACATAAGAGCAGCCAGCAATTTGTCGGTGAGGGGTGACAGGGCACCGTCAAATGCGGCTGCGAGTGTGACCGCCGTGCTTGCGAGCCAGGGGTTCCCGCCAGTCTCCCGTCGGTTTCGGAGCCGGAACGCAACGCAGCGGAATGGAGCGTCGCATGCTTTTGATGCGTCGCGGAGTGAAGCGGAGTGGAGTGGAGGCGAGGAAACTGCGGGAGTCTGGCGCCGTGGGGGGCCGAGCAAGGGTGGCGTGTTTTGCGGTGCCGCCAGGCACGACTTAGCGGCCGTCGGCAAAGCGACAGGAGAGCAAAAGCCGCCATGCTTGCCGGCCGGGGTCGAGTCCAAGCAACCATTCTGCGGGCTGCGAAAGGCGGTCCGCAACGGAGTGCAACGAAGTGGAGGTCCGCCGGTGGCGTCGAGGCAGAGCAGGCGCAGACTGACATCGTCGCCGGCGGACGGTGGTTCCCCGGAAGGCCAGTTGCGGAGCATCTGGCCTGGAGGGGACCACCGGGAGCCAGACGGCAAGCCCTGGAGTCCGGTTGCGCCAGCATCCGGACGCAAGGGCTGCCGGCGGCGGAGCGGCGCTGGCGCTGGCGTCGTCGCAAGCGCCATTCTGGTGAGCTGTGTTGGCGGGCGGAGTGCGAGCCGCACCGGCCAAATGAGCACCTACACAGCGAGCCTTCGGTTGCGCCGCGAAGCCGCATCGGGGGGCGTCCGAACACCCACGAGGTTGGAATTACCACGAGAGCGACCGGCGAGCCCCGGGAGCGCCGTTGCGAAGCACTGGCGCGACGGGGCCGCCGGGAGCGGGCGTCCGAATGCGCGAAGCGTGGGGCGTTGGAGGTTCAAGGCGCGTTGGAATTGGAGAGGGGCATCCGAAGTCGCGCCAGCGGGAGGGCGTCCGAATTGGCGCGAGCGGAAGCAGCCAGCGTGACAGGCCGGGGTTACAGGGGGACTGGCGCGCTGGGTGCTCCGCGGACGTTGGAATCGAAAGGGGCGTTGGTCGTCGCGCCAGCGGAAGGGCGTCCAAGGTTCACGAAGCGTTGGAATCGGAAGGCGCGTTCGTGGTCGCGCCAGCGGGGGCGCGTTCGACGGCCAAGGCGGGTTGGGTTTCACAACGAGCGGACGGCGGTCCCCGGAAGCGCCGTTGCGCCAGCACTGGCACTGAAGGGGCCACCGGACGCGGGCGTCCGCATCGGCGCAGCGAGGGGGCGTCAAGTGGTTTCGGCGCGTGCATCGCGCAGCGTGGTGCGAGGTCACGCAGCATCCCGCAGCATGGGGCAAGGCGTGTCGAGGCGGGCGTCGAGGTCGCGCAAAAGGGGTGTTACGCTGGCGCCATGTCAGTGAACACGACGCATCCTGAATACGACGCGAGCCTGCCAGCCTGGCTGCGAGCCCGCGATGTCATCGCCGGAGAGGACTCCGTGAAGTCCGCCGGCGAGAAATATCTGCCGCTCCTCGAAGGGCAAACCGATGAGGAGTACGCCGCCTACCGGGCGCGTGCTTCGTTCTTCAATGCCACGGCGCGAACGGCGGATGGTTACCTCGGCCTGTTGTTCCGGCGTCCGCCGTTCATCAAAGTGCCAGAGGGTGCGAACAGTCTGGGCAAAGCCATGCGCGCATTCATCAACGATGCCGACATGCTGGGGATGTCCTTTGCCAGTTACGCTCGGAATGTCGCAAGGGAAGTCATCGCGGTGGGTCGTGCCGGCACGCTGATTGATTGGGAAAGCGAGAGAGAGAACCGCGTGTATGTGTCGCTTTACACGGCGGAGAACATCTTGAACTGGCGGGTCGAACGAATCCAAGGCCGGAATTTGCTGACGATGCTGGCGCTGGCCGAAAAGGCTGAAGGGGCTGACGGGAGCGCGGGGAGCAAATCCGGGTGGTGCGATTGAGAAAGCCCCTCACCCCGGCCCTCTCCCCGATGGGGGCGAGGGAGTGGCGGTGCGTGGTGGAAATCTGGCGTCCGAAGCTGGATCGGAGAGGCAGAAGGGACCTGCCTACGCCGGGCCTACGGCAGGCAGGCAAAGGGAGTGGGAATTGGTCGAGACGCGCACGCCACTGCGGTTGGGGAAACCGCTGCCGCTGATTCCGTTCGTATTCCATGGCGCGAGCCATTCCCTCCCGGATGTGGATCGGTTGCCGCTCGGCGATGTCATCGCGGTCAACCTGGACCACTACCGCCTGCACGCTGATTACCGGCACGGGATGCACTTCACGGCGCTGCCAACGGCGTGGGTCAGTGGTTTTGACAAGGCGGCCACGTTGCGAATTGGCTCCAGCACGGCCTGGGTGACAGACACGCCGGGCGCGACTGCCGGGTTCCTGGAATACACGGGCCAGGGTTTGACGACTTTCGAGCGGGCGATGGATCGGGATGAACGCCTCATGGCGATTCTTGGGGCGCGGTTGCTGGAAACGCAGAAGCGTGTTGGTGAAGCGGCTGAGGCCATCGAACTCAAGCAAAGCGGGGAGAACAGCATCCTGGGCGCACTGGCGAGCAGCGTCGGCATGTCGCTGACGCACGTTCTGCGCTGGGCGCATTGGTGGAACTCCACCGAAGTGATGCCTGATGACGTGAGCAACGAGCAGGTCGTCATCGAGTTGAACACCGATTACAGCACGCGAGGGCTGTCGGCCAACGAGATCGTGGCCGTTGTCCAGGCGTGGCAGAACGGCGCACTGAGCCGGGATTCCATGTTGGACATCTTTCGCCGTGGCGAAGTGCTCCCAGAAGGGCGAACCAACGAAGAGGAGGTCCGGTTGATCGCAATCGGAAAGCCGGAACCTGCACCACAGCCAACCCCGTCAAGCGGTTTGTGAAAAATTATCGTTCAGCGTGGCGCAAGGTCGTGCGACGTGCCGCAGCATGGCGCAGCGAGAAAAGCGCGGTGCCGTTCGGGTGCATCAAGATTCCGCAAAACAGGGTGTAGAAATGGAGGCGACGAAAATTATGGCACTGAAGTTCAAACTGAAATCGAAAGACGAGGTTCCGGCGGAACTCGTCAACCTCTACGTCGAACGCGATGGCGCCTGGCACCTGGATGTCGAAGGCGCGGTGGACAAGGCGAAGCTCGAAGAGTTCCGCGCCACCAATGTCGCACTGATGAAGGAGCGGGATGAACTGAAGCAGCGCTTCGAGGGGATTGACCCTGAAGAGGTCCGCAAGCTGGCGGATGAGAAGCGCAAGCTCGAAGAGGCCCAGGCCCTGCGGGCGGCCACCACGGCGGGCGAAGTGGAGAAGTTGATCGAGGCGCGGGTGCGCGCGGTCAGGGGTGAGTTGGACAAGAAGCTCGCTGGCGTGACCGGCGAGCGCGATGCGCTCAATGCGCGCCTCACCGCGATTCAGATTGACCAAGCGGTGGTGACTGAGGCGACCAAGCGCGGTCTGCGTGCGAGCGCGATTCCCGACATTACGTCGCGAGCGCGAAACACTTTCCGCCTGGTGAACGGTGTTCCCCAGGCGTTGGAGGCTGACGGCCAGACTGCCCGTGTGGGCAAGGATGGCCTGACGCCTCTGTCGTTGGCGGAGTGGATTGACATGCAAGTGTCGGAAGCTCCGCACCTGTTTGAATCCAATGCCGGTGGCGGTGGTGGCGGTGCCACTTCCCCATACGGCACCGGCTCCGGTGGGGCCGGGAATCGGTTCGTGAGAAATCCGTTCCGCAAGGAAAGCTGGAATCTCACGGAGCAAATGCGGCTGCAAAAGAGTGATCCGGGCCTGGCGGCCCGGCTCAAGGCGGCGGCGTAACGAGTGGCTATGGCGAGCGAGGCGATTGTGGCGATGGACGGCAGCCCCCTCACCCCGGCCCTCTCCCCCGGTGGGGGAGAGGGAGGAAATTGTTTGGGCCGGCTGTCCCAGGGTGGCGCACTGGCGTGCTTACCCTGGGCTATGGTCCGGCACCCTTACAGGGTGCTCAGTCAGGGCTTCGCTGCGCTGCGCCAAGTTTTGAAACCGGGACCGGCTGAAGCCGGGACTACAAACGGAAAGAGAGATTGAATTATGGCGAAAACGGCTGTTGCAGACATCATCATCCCGACGGAGTTCGAGCGGTATGCCATCGAGCGGACCGCAGAACTGAGCGCGTTCGGGAAGTGCGGCATCATCGAACACTCGCCAGTGTTTGATGAGTTGGCCGCTGGCGGCGGGCGCACGGTGGAAATGCCCTTCTGGAAGGACCTGACCGCTACCCGTCAACTCCTGAGCGATTCGGCGTCGCTCACGGTCAACAAGATCACTGCCGACAAGGACATCGCCCGCATTCACAACGATGCGCAAGCGTGGTCCGTCAACCATCTCGCCAAGGTCATTTCGGGCGATGATCCGATGCAGGCCATCGTGGACCTGGTCGCGGAATACTGGGCGCGCACTGACGAGGGCCTGGTGGTGTCGTGCCTGAAAGGCATCTTCGCGGCTGCCAGCATGAGCGGCAACCTGCTGGCGATTCACTCGGAGTCTGTCGCTGGCCAGTCCGCTGCGACCCGCCTGAATGGCGCGACCTTCGTGGACGCGACCGCGAAACTCGGTGACCGCGGCGACCGCCTGGTGGCGGTTGCGATGCACTCCGCCACGGAGGCGGCGCTGCGGAAGCTGGACCTGATTGACTTCATCCCGGACAGCGAGGGCAAGGCCCAGATTCGGACCTTCCAAGGCCGGCGCGTGGTTGTGGATGACAACCTGCCGGTGCGGGCGGGGACCACGGATGGGCTGGTTTATACGACCTACCTGTTCGGGCCGGGCGCCTTCGCCAAGGGCACCGCGCCGCTCGACGGCACGCCGCTGCAAGGCGGGCACGGGACTGAGGGCGTGGAGGTGTATCGCGATGCGCTGGCCAGTGACACGGGCCTGATCAACCGGCGGCGTTACATCCTCCATCCGCGCGGTGTGAAGTTCACCAGCGCCAGCGTGGCGGGCGACTCGCCCACCAACGCGGAACTGGAAATGGGCGCGAATTGGACGCGGGTGTTCGAGAACAAGAACGTGCGAATCGTGGCGGTGACGCACAATAATTAGTTGATGGGTGATGGAAATGAGGGCCACCCCTCACCCGGCCTGCGGCCACCCTCTCCCCGCCAGCGGGGAGAGGGGCAATCAATTGGGATGGCCTACCCAGGGTGGCGGCCCGCGGCCTTACCCTGGGCTATTGTCTTATGCCCCTGCGGGGCATTGAAAGTGAGTCGCCAAGGCGACTGAAAGCATGAAAGGAACCACGTATGGGCAAAGAAATCCCCTGGAGCTTCGCCAAGATTCGGAGCGGCGAGCAGCTCAACCTGAAGAGCCGGACGTTTGCGAACGTGGCCGCGCTGACGGCCGCTGGTGTGACTGCGGCCAAGAATCCGGGTGCGCTGATCTACCTCAGCGCGGGCGGGACCGGAGCGGTTCCGTGCCTGGCGTTCAGCGATGGCACCAACTGGAAACAGGTCGCCGTCGGGGCGAACTGCATCTAAGTGCGAGTCGCACCTCCCAATATGAATGGCCTCTATCCCATCGTCCGGCGGAAGCGGCGATCGCTGGTGCCGTTGGACGCTGCGCCAGCAGCGCCAGAGATGCCGGGTCTGCCTGCCGCGCAAGAAGGGAAACAGGGCGCGGCGCAGGCAGGCAACCGGCAGGCACAGGCGAGCGCCGAAACGCCGGTGGTTCCGCCCGTCGTCCCGCCGCCGGTGGCGGAAGAGAAGGCGGTGAAACCGCAAGGCAAAGGCAAGACGCATGGCAAAGTCCGTTCTTGATCGCCGCATTTCCCGGCGGCTGTTCTGGCAGCTTTGGCCGCAGTGGCGGCGGAGGAGCCGGGTCGAGTCCGCCGGGTCTTTCGAGGAACTGCTGCTTGGCACCTACGATGCCAACCTGAAGGCGTTCCTGCCGCTGGCGTTTGACATCAAAGACCAAGGCCCGGCGGGCAACCACGGCTACAGCTACTCCGGTGTGACCTTCGGTGGTCCGACGCCGGCGGGTTTCAAGTATCCGATCTGCGCGACGTTCGATGGCGTGGCTTCGCAGGTCCGCCTGGAGAACACCAGCTATCCGTTCGGCATGGCCCGGTGGACGATCTCCTGCTGGTTCAAGAAGACTGGCGCGGGTGTGGCCACGGCCACGGCGGGTGGCGCGGATGGTTTCCCTGCCACTGATCCGATCGTGCCGCTGGTCGCGAAAGGCCGGGGCGAGGCGGACGGCTCCAACGTGGATGCCAACTGGCACCTGGGCCTGAACAAGGTGAACAACGGGTCCACGTATCGCCTGGCGGGCGATTTCGAAGACATGGCCTCGGGCGCGAATCATCGCATCGTGGGCACGTCGGACATTGTGGATGGGCAGTGGTATCACGGCGTCTTCACCTTCGACGGGGCGCAGATGAAGCTCTATCTCAACGGCGCACTGGAAGCGATCGTCGCGACCAGCGCCGTGCCCCGGAGTGATTCGGTGCAAAAGGCGGGCATCGGCACGGCTTACACGTCCGCCTCGGTGGCCGGTGGTTTCTTCGCCGGGCTGTTGTGCGGCGTTGGGATTTGGAGCGAGGCGCTGCCGGCGGATGCGATTGCGGACCTGTATGCCAAGGGCATCGCGCCGAAGCGCAAGACGGTGGTGTTCACTCAAGATGCGCCGGACAACCACATTTCACACGGCGAAAGCTTCGTGAATTGGAGCACCGTGGCCGTCACGCATAACGAAGACAACATGGTCTTCGCGGATGGTGGCAGCGCGGAAATCATCGTGGGCGCTCTGTCGCGCCTCACGCCCTACTGGTGCAGCTTCCGCGTGTCGGCCCGGTCGGGTAGCTGCTATCTGCGAGTCAAGACGCACTTGGCGGACCAGAACCTCGGGTTCTTGGACGCCACCATGAGCCAGCAATACGTCAACCTGGACACCTTCACGCTGGGCAAGCGGGTCTATCTCAAGCTCTACACCAAGTCGGTGGAAGAGCTGGCCTACCGCCTGCGGCTGGAACTGACCAACTCGGTTCCGGGCGACACACTGACGCTGGATGACTTCCGCATTTATCCGATTCCGGCCCGGAGTGCGGCAAAGGTGGCCGCGCTGGGAGACCGTTGCGGCGGGTTCGACGCACCTCGGGCGGCAAGCGTGGACACCGCCATCCTGCACGCGAATGCGGACACCCTGAGCGTGGTCGCCATCGGCGACACCTCCGACGCCACGATCTCCTTCGCCACGGCGAATGACACGCTGAAGAACACCATCCTGGGGCGGGGCGGCAAGTGCGTAGCCGGCATGGGCAACCATGACTATGACGGGAGCAACGAGGCGGGCTTCGCGGCCTACTGGAACGTGGCCGGCTACAACAACGGCAAAGCCTACTACTCCGCGCAACTCGGCAACCTGGAGTTTTTCTTCTTCGATGACCTGAATGACCTGGTCCAGCAACCGGACAACGGCGGCGGCTACACCGCGGTTGCATCGGTGTTGCAAGACTCGGTCGCCGGCCAGCATGTCCTGCGCAAGCTGGCCGAAAGCACGGCGCGGTGGCCGGTGTTCGTGTTTCATCATCCGGCCTACTCCTCCAGTGCGGCGGGGACTGGTACGGCGCACGCCCGGTGGAACTGGGTGGGCCTGGGCGTTCCGCTGGTGCTCCAAGGTCATGTGCATGGCATCGAGCGACTGCAGAAGGATGGCATCACGTTCTACACCGTCGCCATGGGCGGCGGAAATCATCACGGCTGGGGCACCATCAATGCGGACACTAAGTTCCGATGCGAGGACCAGAACGTTTCTGGTTACCTGAAGATCCACGATGGCGGCGCGGAACTGGTCCTGGAGTATTTCGACACGAATCAGAACCTGCTGGACCGGGTGAAGATTCTGCGGAGGGACGTTTGATATGGCTCTGGTGCTGATCAAAGAGGACGGGACGGCCAAGACCGACGCGAATGCCTACGCTGACGCGGCGGATGGCAACGCCTATTTCGAGGGGCATCTGTATGCCACCGCCTGGACTGCCGCCACGGCGGGCCAGAAGGACGCGGCTTTGGTGATGGCGTCGCGGGTGATTGACGCGGAATATCAGTTCCACGGCAAGCGCGTGAGCGAAAGCCAGGCCCTGCAATGGCCGCGCTACGATTGCCCGGACCCGGACGGTGCTGGGGAATTGGCGAGCGACAAGGTGCCAGCGGCGGTGGTGAAGGCCACGTGCGAACTCGCAAAGGAACTCCTGCTGGTGGACCGGACGGCTGCGCCTCTAGGGCAAGGCATCCTGGAGCAACACAACGCCGACTACTCGGCCACGGTGTATAGCAAGAAGGACACCCGGCAAATCATCCCTGACCTCGTGCAAGCCATGCTTGCCCGGCTGGGGGATCTGATCCGCAAGGGCACTGTCGCCCGGCTGCAACGCGCCTGACTATGACCAACGCCATGAATGACCTGGTGCAACTGACCAACCAAGCGGCCACGCAAAATGACCGGTGGCTGTTCGTGGCCAGCCTGATCGTGTTCGGGGTCTTCGCCGCGAGCGTGATGCGCTACTTCGTGCGCCAGCATGAGCGGCTGATTGATGACCACAGGCAGGCGCGGGACACCTACCAGGAAAGCCTGCGGAGCATGGTGGCGGAACAGAGTGCCGCCAACCAGAAGCTGATCACGTGCCTGGAAAGCAACACGCGAGTTTTGGAGGAGTGCCGCGATGAACTGCGGTCCTCCCGGATGGAAAGGAACAAAGCATGAAAACGATGAAGAACCTTTGGTGGCTCGGGGCCCTCGCGGGCGCGAGCATTCTACTGCTGGCGGCCGGGTGCGGGACTTTGGACCGGGCCTACAAGAAACAGGTGACGTGGACCAACGCGCCGGTTGTCCAAGTGGTGACCAATACCATCATGGCGACCAACGTCGTGCCGCAAGTCATCGAGCGGACCAACGTGGTGCTGGTGACCAACGCCGCCACGGGGGCCGTGGCCGGCTACGCCACGCGCGAGCCGGTGGCGACGAACTTCGTCACGGTGGTCCTGACCAACCTGGTGCCGGTGTTCTACACCAACCTTGTCCAGGTGCCGGTGACCAACCTTGTGGCCAAGCCGGAAGCTGAGGCCACCATCCAAGCGGCCGGGTCGGTGGTGAACACCTTCCTGCCGGGGATCGGAAGCATGATTGCCCTGGCCCTCGGCGGGCTGTATCACGGCTACCGCCAGGTGCGGAACCGCAAGGTGAACGAGGCGCTGATTCAGGGAGTCGAGACGGCTCGTGCCGTGCTCGAAACCACCCCACAGGGGCAGGCTGCCGACGCGGCGTTCGTCAAATGGCTCATGGAGCATCAGAAGGAGGCCGGCGTCTTCACGACCGTTTCCACGCTCGTAGACCAGCTCTGCGACAACCCTGCCGCCAAGCTGACCGCGCAAGAGATCGTGGAACGATTGCAGCGGGCGCAACAGGCGCGGCCTGTGACTGCGACGGCGCCCAGTGCGCCAGCGCCATTGCCGACTTGCCCTGGGGGCAACTGCACTGCTACAGTACCAGCGAGCTGATGAATAAAGCACCGATCAGCTCCGGAAAACGGGCAAGAAAGGGTGCTGAAAACACGGGCGTTTTCAGGAAATTCAGGAAAACTTTTTTGCTCAAAGTGTCCGAAGTCGGCTAAATGGCCTTTCGGACAAGCTGTTGTAAGTAGCTGAAAAAAAGCTAACTACGGAAAACTTAAGAAAGGTGCGGCAGAGCGGATTCGGTTTCAAGTCCTGCTATGCGCACCACTCGTTCTCAAGGAGCTACTTGCATTAATCTCGGATTGCTCCCCATTCTTTAGTCATTCCACCCCGAGGCTTCAAGGTGAAGCCCGCACTATGACCATTTTCGGATCTGCCGTCCGCACGTTTCCATTGGCATCGGTGGCAAGCACCGAAAAGACGTGGTAACCGGGGGTCAGGTTGGTGGCGGTGAACCGCGTTGGCCCTTGGGTTATTTCCGCCAGCTTCCTGGCTCCGTCGTAAAAGGCCATGGTTTTCCAGCCCGGAAAATTGCTCGCATCCACCACAATCGGTACACTGGCGCCGGGAGCCAGGGAGGGCATGCCCGGCCCACAGTTGCCCGGTGAAGTCATGGTCAGCGGCTTGTCATAGGTGGAGTAAGCCCGATATATGAAGGCCAAATCCTCGTTCTGCAGCCAGCTCGAACGACCAGGGTCTCCCTTGAAATCACTTGCCGGATAAATTTCTGTGAGGCCGCTCTTCCATGTGGTGTTGTCGGCAATCCAACCCGCAGCCGCATCCACCGGCAACAGCTTGACAGGTCCTTTGGTTGGATTGCCGTCTTTGGGGTAGCGCGCCCGCACCGCGGCGTCCAGCAACGGTATCCCCACCACGTCCTGCCGGTTTTCGTCATAAGCATGGCCCAACCCCTGCCGCTCCAACCATGCATACGTGGCTCCTTTGGGGCGGTACGGCAAAAACACTTCGTCAATGATAGCCTTCCCCAAGCTTGGGTCCGTATTGAAATCCGGCACATTAAACCCTTCCTGCTCCCCCGAGATGCAGATGGACGGAACGCCGAGCAACGTTTCGCTGGGGGGAGAAGTGAGCCTTCTCTTGAAATTGTAGGGCGAGGCATAACTCACCGCCGCAAGGGTGCGCTCCGGCGCAAACACCATCAAATTAAAAGCAAACCCGCCGCCGGCGGAGAAGCCCACGCCAGCATACGGCGCATGGGCCAGCTCGGGATGCCGCGAGACCGTGGCAATCATCTGCAGAGAAGCTTGGAAGGCTTCAAAAATGGCACGGTGCTTCGCATACGCCGTGTCGTTGGTTTTTACGGGGAGTGGCAGGGCTCCAGCCGTGGCCGTGGACCCCACATACGCAAATCCATGCAGGTGCATGAACTGCCGGTAATACTCGCAAAAAGTCCAGTCACCCCGCGAATCCCCCCCGGCGTAACACGCATTGACCAACAGCCCCCGCACCGTCTTCAGACTTTCGGGAATGACCACCGTGTACTGCATCGTGGCAAGATCATCGTAATTATAGACAAGGTACCGATCGGCACCCACCGTGACCACTTTTGCATGCACGGCGGGAGGAGCCTGAGCCGGGCCGGGCAGCGCATGGCCTGCCACAGCTTGGCCTCCAGAAACGCCTGTCCCGGCCACTGCAGGCCCGTTGGCAAGCGGCGTAATGCGATCCACAAGGATGCCTTCATTGTTGTTCACCAGACCCCGTATGCCCACCACGGCGTACCAGTTTGTATCACCCGCAGAAAATCGAGCCAAAGTTTCGCCCACCGAGGCATCGGCCTGGTCCGATGCCTTCAATTCAAATCGTTTGCCGTCCACGATTAACAGCGGGCGTTTGTACGTGCCTGTTCTCGCCGCAGTCCCCATGAAGGTCTCGCTCTCGGCGCCGCAGACGGCCAGCACTCCCACCATCCATACTACCAGCATTCTAAAGTTCATATAACCGATGGGCCTTATGACTCATACTGCCCCTTACCAACCGGTAGTTCAAGCGATTAACCCTCGGCCCTCGCTGCGCCGTCATCCCATTATTACGTTTTCTCGAACGTCAGGAGCTTCTGAGGCGCGTAAATCTCTGCTGGTGGGGAGGTATCAGGGGACCTTGTTGACCGCAAAGCGCCGAATGATGGGAAAGTCGCCCACCAACTCAAAGGTGAACTCCTGCGTGGTGCCAGGCCGGCGAATCCGCACCTGCTCCACCCCCTGATTGTGCGGATTGCAGGCCACCAACAGCAGCGTGCCACCATCAGCCGATAATTTGACGCGCACCAGCGGCTCCTTGTGAAGATTTACATAACTCGGGTAACGCTCGTCTCCCGTGCGCCACACGCGGTTGCGCGAAGTCCACAACTCAGGCATTTCCCAGCGGGTGGGGGCCTCAATGACGTCCTTGTTTCGGCTGGCCTGCCACATGCCCAGCACGTGGAAATTATAGAAACCAAAATATTTCAAATAATAATACACGGGCACTTCCACCCCGTTGCGTTGAATCTTGGGCGGCTGCTCGCGCACCCGCCAATCCGAGTAATCCGCCAGGGACTCCGAATAACGCGCCCCAATTTCCCAGCATTGCAGACCATCCATCACGCAATGACCAAAGAGAGACAGGGCATAGGTGGACGAGGCCGGCACCTGATGTTTCAACCCCTCAAGTCTCGTGCGGCCCTTCGCATCCGTGAACCGGTACTGCGAAAGCGGATAACCATCTACAAACTCCACCTGAATCCAGGTGGAAAGAATATTGGGCAATTCCGGCCGGGCCAGTTTGCCCTGCTCCCATTCCTGCACAAAGGCATAAAGCTGCGAAGGTTTGGCGTTGTTAATCCAGTACACCGACGGATTGCCGAGGTTCAAATGACAGCGCGCCAAAACAGGATGCAAATCGGCCTCGGGTTGGTTGTATTTTTCACGCCATTGCTGCGCTCCCCTGCGGTCCACCACGCCGGTGGGTTTGCCTTCCCAAAAACTGTCAAAAATCCGGAAGCTGGAGCGCACCACCCCCACCCCCCAGCAACCAATCAACGTGTCCGGACGCTTGTCGCGCACGCTGCGGATAAGACGGCCAAAGGCCTCATATTGGGTTTCGCCCCACGTGTGATAATTTGGCGCTTCAAAGTCCGGGATGACGATGGCGCATTGCTCTGCCCAGTGATGAAACGGCTCCACCCGCCAGTTCCTGGGATTGGTAGGGTCAGCGGTAAAAGCATCCCGCGCGCCGTCATGGGGAATCCATTCGTTATCCCCAAACAAGTGGGCGCGCCTCTCCCGGCTGCCGGAATCCCCGCCGGGCGTCATGGCCACCGG
Organism: Fontisphaera persica; assembly: GCF_024832785.1. Classification (GTDB taxonomy): domain Bacteria; phylum Verrucomicrobiota; class Verrucomicrobiia; order Limisphaerales; family Fontisphaeraceae; genus Fontisphaera; species Fontisphaera persica. The sequence goes on along the minus strand of NZ_CP116615.1, from coordinate 1,151,072 downwards.
GGAAACGTGGGTGAAACCGAAGTCATACATCGGACAACGCCCGCGGCGATCCTCTTGCCGGGCTTTAGCCGCCCCCTGCCACAGCGCATATTTGCCGCGGGGCAAGGTCCAACCGGAGGGAAACCAGTCTCCCTCGTCAAAATCGTAAGCCAGCCGGTTGGTGGGAATGCGAAACCACGGCGGCAAGTCAACCACTGGGTGCCCACCCAAAAGGATGATTTCCTGATAATTCTCCTTCACTTCCCACGGCTTGGCCGGATTGAAAAATTCTACCGTCAGGTTCACTGGTAACCCCGCGAATTCCTTGGGAAACGTAAAACCCTTGAGCGGCCCGACCATGGGTGCTCCCATGTTAAACGTCCAGCGCTTGCCACAACCGGCCACCTGATAGCTATCCCAGGCGGTGTCCGTTACGGTAAGGCCGTCCTCGGCCACCACGCAGCGCATGGCCAATTTTCCTGCGTGATTGGTGATGCCATCGGTGATTTGCGGCCACAATTTCACAGCGGATGGCCGGGGAGCTGCGGCGCTGGCAAGCCCCAGGCAGAACCCCCAAACCACGGCCAGAGCAGCAGCCCGTGGCCTTAGGAAAAGCAACCGAAACAACGCCAGATTCGCTCTTGTTGTCATGGATGCGCAAGTTATTCAGCGGCAAGATTTTTAGCAATGCACAATTGTTGGGATTTTCAAGATGGCCATGCACCCCAAGCCTTTGCTAGGAAATGAATCGCAGGGAACGAAACCTGTTTGCACCATTGACTTGGCTCAATTCCCGACTCGGCATGATTTGCACCCCGCCACGTAGCGATTATTTTAAGGACATGAAATTGCTAACGTCATGGATAACACGCAAACAAGCCGTGGCTCTGGCCATGGTGCTGGCCACCTTGAATTTCTCCTCTTTGCACGCCGCTGACATCGTGGGAAAAGTGACTCTCAAGGGAACTCCACCCCCCGAAAAACCCTTGCCCATCAGTAAAAGTGACCCTACCTGCGGCAAGGTGGCCCGCCCCGACGCCTCCACCCGCTTTTATGTCGTGGGCAAAGATGGCGCGCTGGCGGATGTGGTGGTGTACATCAGCAAAGGCCTGCCCCCCGGTAAAACCTATCCCGTGCCTGAGACACCGGTGGTCATTGACCAAAAAGGTTGTGAGTTCGTCCCTTACATCGCGGCCGCCATGGCCAAACAGAAAGTCCACATTAAGAATAGCGACCCCTTCCTGCACAACGTCAACCACGCCCCTACCCCGGATGTCCAAAAGCGCCCCCAAAATGTAGCCCAACTGGCCAATGGCCCCATCATCGAGCGCGCCTTTGAAAAAACCGATGAGCTACTGGTGCGCTTCAAGTGCGATGTCCATCCCTGGATGTTCGCGTATGTGGCCATTTTCGACCATCCATTTTTCGCGGTTACTGGCGAGGACGGGACCTTCAAAATTAGCAATGTCCCACCAGGCACCTACACCGTGGAGGTCTTCCATCGCAAAGCAGGCAAACTGGCCAAGGAAGTGACCGTCACCGACCAAAACCAGACCGTTAACTTCGAGTTGACCGCCAAATAAGAGTCAGCGCCTCGAACAGCCATTAACATCGCTTTTGGTCATCAAGAGACGCGTCGGGCCATACCTGGCTTTGCCGAGCCCAAACCAATAAACTCAATCCTGCCATGCGGAAAACCGACTTGAGCCGCTTGGCCAGCAGCGTGGGCAGGCCGCATTTTTTTTAATTTTTTTTGCATAAAACCTCCACCTCGGTAGTCTAAACAGACGTACACTATGTTACGCAGGATGATGGGCTGGCTGCCGGGGAGCATTCCGGCAGTGCTTTTACTGGCGTTGGGATTGACGCTGGGCGGATGGGCCAAAGCCGGGGACGAATGGCATGGTCCGGGGATGGCCTTTTACACAGACTTTGACCCCAAAATCCCCATGGCGGTCTATATCGTAAAGGTGGACCGGAAGCATCCGGACTTGCGCCTTTACACGACCTTGGGCGGCGGACGTTTCATCGGCATGGCCACTTTATCCCAGCAAGCCGGCTTCATTCCCCCTTCCATCGGACAACCGCTGGCCGGCATCAACGGCGACTATTTCGGCGTCCGCGAGCCTTACATCGGCGACCCCCTCAATTTGCAGATTCTCCTGGGCGGCGAATTAATCAGCGCCCCCGGCGAAGACCGCGCCTTCTTTTACATTGATGCCCAGGGTAATCCGCGCATCACCAATGCCATCAGCGATTTCAAAGTCATCTGGCCGGACGGCAAAAGCACTCCCATCGGACTGAATCAGACCCCTATGACCGGTCAGGCGGTGCTTTACACGGCCGCTGCTGGGCCCGATACCCGGATTGAAGGAGTGGATTTAATCCTGGAACGCAACGGGCAAGACCCCTGGCTGCCGTTGCGCATCGGCCAAACCCTCAACGCCCGCGTCAAGGCCATTAACAAGAACGGTTATTCCAAACTCAATACCAACATCATGGTTCTGTCCCTCAGTCCGCGGCAACTACGTGCATTGCCTGAACTGAGGGAAGGCATGGTGTTGAAAATCGTTACGGACACCATCCCCGGTCTTAAAGGCGCTCAGTTGGCCATTGGCGGTGGCCCCTCCCTCGTGCGCAACGGCAAAGTTAGGGACTTTGATGGTATTCAGGTGCGCCATCCCCGCGCAGCCTTCGGTTTTAACGACCGCTATTATTTCTTCGTGCAGGTGGACGGCCGCCAGGCACGGCATTCGCTGGGCATGACGTACCGGGAGTTGGCCGAGTATTTCGTGAAACTGGGCTGTACGGAGGCCCTCAATCTGGACGGCGGCGGCTCGGCCTCCATGTGGGTTAATGGCCGCATTGTCAACAACCCCTCCCAAGGCCGCGAACGTCCCTCCGCCAACGCGCTCTTTTTAATACGCGCGCCCAAATCCTGAGGGGTTGCCCGGGCTAAAGTCGCACTGTGGTGTCACAGTACACGGCGGGAGGCACTCGTTTGGGCGTCGAGGAGGCATTCTCGAACTTGACCCTCCCTTTACAAAGGACGCCAGAGGAAAAAAGGCATGGCCCCATCACTTCCAAGCTCTGGCATTCACGCAAGGAAGGCACTCCCTCGACAAAAGCTCGGTTAAAATCCTCCACCCAACGGTAATACCAGGCATCCAGCTTGATTTGCGGCGGCAGACCGTTGCGTGCTTCCTCCAAAACCAGCCGAAAATCGGTGGTCACCGCGTAGGCATCCGAGCGCACCGCCAACAAATCGTCGGTGGTTTTTACGGGAGCAAAACGCGTCCGCGGCACCACCAGCGCCGCCGCCGAATCAAATAGCTCAATCGCCGCGCCCATGGCCGATTCCAATTGCAGCACTTGGGGTGAATCAGGCCTTTGCGGGTCCACATTTTTCCGATTCTTGATGAGCGGCAACGGCAGAGCCCCGTGGTGTTGCTCCAACAACCGGGCCAGTGCGGGCAGGCGAATCCACAGGTTGTTGGTGTTGAAAAAGCGATGCCGCTCCGTATCTTCAAACCAAGCGCGGTCTTCGGCCGCGCATTGCGAGGCCTCCCGCAACAGCAAACGGCCGTTGTCGCGCCGCCGGGCCAGATGCCCACCTTTGGCATCCACCGGAGTGCGTGCGGTCACCTCCATGACAAATGAGTAATCACTGCGCCACAGCCAGGATAATATCCGCGCGTCCGCCACCGCTCCCAGGTTGTCAGCGTTGGAAACAAAAAGGAGTTCCACCCCTTGCTGCAACAGATGTTGCAACAACGAGGAGCCTTGCAATGCCGCGTAAAGATCGCCATGCCCGGGAGGACACCATTCCAGCCGCGGGTCTTCCGGCCATTGCACAGGAGCCAGCGACGACTCCAACAATTTCGGCACTTGATGTTGAAGGAAATCCAGGCGGTCTTGCCCTTGTTGCAAGGCCGGATAACGCCGCAAATACGCCAGGCTTTCCGCCCGCGTATTAAAACTGTTCATCAAATAAAAGCGCGGACTGCTCCGGCCCTGCCGGCAATGCAAAACCTGCCGGGCAATGAAATCCAGGAAACAATCATCGCCTTTGACCGGCAGTAAAGATTTGGGTCCCTGCATCCCCATGGTGCTGCCCAGGCCGCCGTTGAGCTTGATGATGGCCAATCGCTCCCAAGCCTCCACCGGCGTGGCTGAAGGCGGCAGGTCTTCATACCGCGGCAGCTCGCCAACCGGCATGATTTCGTCCTCCCGCCAATACCCATCATCCCCTGCCTGTACCCGTCTCACCGCCTGCAAAAAGGCGGCGATTGCGGCCTCGGATTGCCCGGCGGCGCGCATTTTATCGGCGATGCTTTGAGTGACATCCATCTTGGCCAATTTACCCGACCATTACCCCTGCCTCTGAGCCATAGGCTTGGGGCTAATTTGGCATACCCCGCCTCGCCCGCAAAGCCTGAACAAATTAATGGCTCATGGGAAGGCCAATTACAACCACGGCCCGCGCAGCATCCCCGTGTTTCTATACGACTTCGGCACCCCCGGCTGGGGGTGATGAATTTCTACAGGGACCCAAGCCGCTGGAAACATGGATTTGCCGGAAGGAACTCGATATTTTCTCCTACCCCTTTCTCCGGCAGTGCGGGTATTATTGGCGGCGCACATGGATTTTGCGGCGGTTGTTTTATATCTGATCATTTATTACGTCCGCCCGCAGGAGTGGTCCGGTTTTTTATCCTCCTTGCGGCCGGTGACGGCCGTCATGATCTTTGCCGTTGTCTCCTTGTTTCTGCGCGAACGCGGCGTGCAATGGCGGAACCTCCTGCGCAGTCCGCAGGATTGGTTGATGCTGCTGTATTTTCTATACCTGACCTTTTTTGTTTATTCCGACAGCGAGAATTACAAGCTCGCCCGCAACCTGTTCATTATTTACTTCGTGATTGTCCTCACATTGACGCATCTGGAGCGGCTGCGACGCTTCTTGTACTGGTGGGCGGCGTGCATTGGCTTCGTGGTGGTTTTGGCGCTGGCCAGCCAAATCGGCATAGACCCGCTGGAGGCCAAATATTACACCATGTACGCCTGCAAAGGCCGGCTGGCGCTGCCGCTGTCCATCTTCAACAATCCCAACGCCCTGGGTCATAGCGTGGTGCCCCTCCTGGGGATGGTGTATTTCTTTTTCATCTGGCGGCGTCCCATTTTCGTCAAAGAGGTCGGTTTTATGGCCCTTGCTCTGCCGCTGGTTTGTTTGTACCTGACCTTGAGCAAAGGCGCTTTTCTCGCAGCCTTTGTGGCCATCGTGGCCGGCCTGACCGTCGGCCGCCCCAAAGTCGTCCAAATCCTTATTCTGCTCTTGGCACTGACGGCTGGCTGGGCCGCCCTGCAAAAACTGCCGCGCATGGAAGAGTTGCGTGTACCCCGCCAGGAAGAGGGCATCCGGGGCCGCCTCATGGCGTGGCAATTTGGATTGGAAAAGCTGCACACCGAACGATACGGCGTAGGTTTGTTTGAATTCGGCAAAGCCTTTCAACGTCGCCACGGGTATTTCAAAGCGCCGCATAGCTCTTATGTCGAAGCGGGGGCGGAACAGGGATGGGTGGGGTTGATGTTCTTTGTGGGCGTTCTGTATGCCTGTTTTCGGTCGCTGCTCACCCTGAAAATCACTGACCCGGAGGAAGAGCGATTGCGCCGAGTTTTGCTGGTAATCCTGGTAAGCTATGCCGCCTCGTCCTGGATGATTGGCTGGGCTTACAAAAATGTTTTCTTTGTGGTGGTGGCCTGCGTTTCGGCTTTCCACCGGCATTTGCGCGAGCGCATCACCCGGGAGCAGGAGCTGGCCGAAATGCAGGAAGCCAGCGAGGGCCTGCCTGCGCCCATGTTGCCTGCTGTTCCGGTGGTGGCCCGCAGCGCTCCCGCTCCGGCACTGGCGGGCGCGCAAGGAGCGTCAGGCGCAGGGCCGGCCCTGCGGGTAGCCACCGGCTTGGAAGCCCTGGCCATTGCGCCTGCCCCGCCCCCCGCTGCACCGCCGCCGGCCCCCAAAACGCTGCCTCGATTCTGGTATCGTCTCGGTATTTTGGATTTCGTCCTGATTTGGTTGAGCACTTACGCAGTAGTCAAAATATGGACCATGGCTCTTCAGCGGATGTAAGAATGGGCGCTGCATGTAAAATCGCGCAGCAGCTTGCCGGCTAAGGCCCTATGACCAAAGAGCTGGCCATCCTGATTTTCTGGGGAACGGCCTTGCTGCTGGCATTTACGTTTGTGGGTTATCCGGTATTGATGGCGTTCTTGTCCTCGCTCAAACGAAAAGCCCCCACTCCCTCCCCTCCGCCCGTTTACCCCACGGTGGACTGCGTTATTGTGGCTCATAATGAAGCCTCACGCATCGCGGCACGGTTGGAAAACCTCATGGCCTCCGAATATCCATCCGACCGTTTGCGCTTCATCGTGGTATGCGATGGCTGCACTGATGCCACTGCTCAGATTGCCCGCGAGGCAGGCAGGGAACGCGTCCAGGTATTGGAACTTTCGCCTCAACAAGGTAAGGCGGCCGGCCTGAACGCCGGCCTGGCAGCGGCTTCTGGCGAACTCGTGGTGTTTGCGGATGCTCGCCAACAATTTGCCCCGAATGCCATCGCCTGGCTGGTGCGGCATCTAATGCAACCCGGGGTGGGAGCTGTCTCCGGAAATTATTCCCTGCTTCCCCCCGCCAATAGTGTAGGCGGTGGCGTGGACGTTTATTGGCGTTTGGAGAAATTTCTGCGCCAGGCGGAAAGCCGGTGGGATTCAGTCATCGGTTGCACCGGCGCCATTTACGCCATCCGCCGGGAATTGTTTGAGCCGCTGCCCCCGGACACCATTCTGGATGATGTGGTCATCCCGATGCGCATGGTGGTACGCGGCTGGCGGGTGGACTTCGCGCCAGAAGCCCTGGCCTGGGAAACCATGCCCGTGATTGCTGAACGAGAGTTTCAGCGAAAGCGGCGCACCTTGGCCGGCAATTTTCAAATGCTATTTCGTTATCCCCAGTGGCTGTTACCGTGGCACAACCGCTTGTGGTGGGCCTTGCTCTGCCACAAATATCTCCGCCTCCTGGCACCGCCTGGTTTGCTGTTGCTGTTTTTAACCAACTTATGGCTGGCCCGTTTCTCGCCGTTTTATGCCGGTTTGCTGGCGGCCCAGCTTGCGTTTTATTTGCTCGCCATTCTAGGCCTGATTTACCCTCAATGGCGCTGCCGTTGCTTCACTTTGCCGGCAGGTTTTGTGTTTCTAAACGCCGCCACAGTGGCCGCTCTAGGGTATTACCTGCGCCATGGCGGACGTGGCGGATGGAAATCCCTGCCCCCCGCTCAATCGCATGTTCAAAGCGCTGGATAAATGGCTCCTGCCCTGCCTTTGCCACCCCCCTCCTCCCCGCGTGGCGGGCCTGCGTCATCTATTGCTCTGCGTGTGTGACCATTTCGAGCTGCGCCACGACACTGATGCCGCCGGTGCCCATGAGCGCTTGCGGGACTGGGAAAATAGGTTTCCCGCATCCATTCAAGATTTTGCCGACGACGACGGCATTAAGCCACGACACACCTTTTTTTACCCTGTTGAGCAATACGATGCCTCCTTGCTGGAGCGCCTTTCCCGCCTTTGCCAGCAGTGTGGTGCGGAAATCGAAATCCACCTTCACCATGACCGCGACACCGCAGAGGGATTGCGAAAAAAATTGGAACTGGGCAAAGCCCAACTGCGCGAGCATGGCTGGCTCACTCAGGAGGAGAGCGGTGCCATCCGCTTTGGTTTCATCCATGGCGATTGGGCGCTTGACCATTCGCATCCCTATGGCCGTCACTGCGGAGTGATGGACGAATTGGCGGTGCTGCGCGCCTCGGGTTGCTACGCGGACTTCACCATGCCCTCTGCGCCCAGTCCCACGCAATGCCGCATCGTCAACCAAATCTATTACGCTGCCAGCAATGGCCGCCCCAGGGCATTTGACCACGGCGAACCTGTCACGGTAAAACCTGGAGCTGCCAGCCGCCCTCGCCCCGGTGAGTTGTTGTTGGTCCAAGGGCCGTTGGGGCTGAACTGGGCATGGCGCAAGTGGGGCATTTTACCACGGCTGGAAAATGGCGACCTGACGGGAGCCAACCCGCCGCAACCGCATCGCCTGCATATTTGGGAGCGCTTGTGGATTCACGTGCAGGGACGGCCTGAATGGGGCATCGTCAAACTGCACACCCATGGCGGCATTCCCCGCAATTACCAAATGCTGCTGGGTGAGCCGATGCGCGCGTTTCACCGGTTGCTTCGCGACCGCGCCCAAGCCGGCGCATGGCAACTTCATTACGTCACCGCCCGTGAGTTGGTGAACATCATCCACGCTGCCGAGGCCGGTTGCACGGGCAACCCCGGTGATTATCGCAACTACCGTTATCCGCCGCCCCCCGCTCTCGCATGAAATGGTTGTTCTTCTCAAATTTATATCCCGACCACGCCGAGCCTGGACGTGGCTTGCCCAATGCGCGGTTGGTACGTCGTCTGCAATCGGTTTGGCAATTGCGGGTCATCTCTCCGCGGCCGGTCTGGCCCGGCTTTCCCGGACATCGCCGCCGCGCTCTCCCGGAAGATGAAGCCGTGCAGCCCATCTACCCTCCTGCCTGGTATTTGCCCAAATGGGGCAGCCGTTGGAATCCCAGCTTGATGCGTTACTGCCTGCGGCCTTATATCCAACAATTGTACCGGCGCTGGCGCTTTGATGGAGTATTGGCCTCCTGGTTATATCCCGATGCCTGCGCTATTCAACCCCTCGCAAGTGCCTTGGGAGTGCCAGTAGTGGCCATTGCGCAAGGCTCCGATGTGCATCAATACCTGCAACACCCGGTGCGCCGCCGCTTGATACAAACGCACCTCGTGCACTGTCCCCTCATCATTGCGCGCAGCCATAATCTGGCGAAAGCCTTGCAAGCAGCGGGTTTTCCCCCGCAGCAGTTGCGCGTCATCTACAATGGCGTGGACACCAAGGTGTTTCATCCCGGCGATGGCAGAGCCGCGCGCCAGCGCCTGGCCCTCACCCGCGATGCCCGCATCTTGTTGTGGGTGGGCAACTTTCTTCCGGTAAAAAATCCCTTGCTCGCCGTTGAGGCCGCCCGGCTGGTGCAGCGCCGCCTGGCAGACCCCTTTTATCTGGTCATGGTCGGCAATGGCCCGCTCGGCCCGGCCATTGCTGAACGGGCCCGCCATTGGCGCGTGCCGCTTATTCTGGCCGGGCGTCGCGCAGAAGCGGACACCGCCGATTTCATGCGTGCTGCCGATGCGCTATGCCTGACCAGCGAAGCCGAGGGAACGCCCAATGTGATTTTGGAAGCCCTGGCAAGCGGCCTGCCCGTAGTCTCCACTGCTGTGGGCGGAGTCCCCGAAATCTTGAAACCACCCACTGCTGGCAGGCTGGTGCCTGCCGGCGATGCGGCAGCGCTGGCTGCGGCCTTGTTGGAAATTTGGACCAACCCGCCAGCGCGCGAGAGCGTTGCCGCCACCGTCCAAGAGTTTTCTTGGGAAGTGACCGTGCACAAATATGTTTCTGCAATTCAAGAAGTCTTGGCCAATAAATGAATGCAAAGTGATGACGCGGCTTGCAAACAGGTGCTTTTGATTTTGAGAGCGCACAGCAAACCCCCTTGTTTTTCAAGTCGGGTCGAACCATAATAAAAACGAAACCATGATGAAAAGAGCCGGCCCAATCTCCACCCGTCGTCAATTTTTACGAGCTGCAACAGCCACCGTGGCAATGCCTCTGCTCATACCCTCCCATGTGCTGGGGCTTGCAGGGCAAACGCCGCCCAGCGAACGAATTCAACTGGGCGCCATCGGCGTGAACGGGATGGGAGCCTCCAATCTGGCGAATTGCGCCCAGGCCCCGGATGTGGTGGTCACCGCCATTTGCGATGTTTCGCCGCAACGACGCGAGGCAATGGTGGCCAAGTACGCGCCGACAGCCAAAGGTTATGCGCATTACCAGGATTTGCTGGCATCTCGAGACGTGGATGCGGTCATTATCGCCAGCCCTCCCCATTGGCATTGTTTAATGGCCATCCATGCGGTGGAAGCGGGCAAGGACATTTATCTACAGAAGCCCATGTCGCTTTATCCAGGGGAAACGCTGGCCATCCGCAACGCGGTCCAGCGGCATAACCGCATCAGCCAGATTGGCACGCAAATACATGCCGGCGCAAATTACCGGCGCGTGGTCGCCTGGATTCGCTCGGGCAAACTGGGACCGGTCAGTGTGGTACGCACCTTTAACGTGATGAACCAGGGGCCGGAAGGCATTGGTTACGCGCCCGTGGAAGAACCACCCGCCGGCCTGGACTGGAATCTATGGTGCGGCCCGGCGCCGCTTATCCCGTTCAACCGGCTGTTGTACACGGATTCATATCACCATTGTTCATTCTGGGATTATTCCGGAGGCTGGACGCCGGGAATGGCGCCCCACATCGTGGATTTGCCGGTGTGGGCTCTCAATTTGGGGGCGCCGTTGCGCACGTATTCCACGGGCGGCCGGTTCATTATCCGCGGGGACGGCGATGCGCCTGATACTCAAGAGGTAGTGTGGCAGTATCCGGGCATGACCATGACGTGGATGATGAGCCTCTGTAATAGTTTTGCCTGGGATTTCGGCCGTGGCGAGCCAGCCAGACGCCTGGGAATTTATTTCCATGGACTCAATGGCACTTTAATGGCCAGCTACACCAAATGCGAGGTGCTGCCGGAGGGCAAATATTTAACCGACTTGACCCAGCCGCCGTACGAGGATTTGGAACCATCGCCGGGGCACGAGCGGGAATGGCTTGAATGCATACGCACCCGACGGCAACCAAGTTGCAGTGTGTTTTATCATTATAAGGTGGATTTGGCTTTAACACTGGCCAATTTATCCCTGCGCGTGGGCCGCATGATTCGTTTCGACCCGGAAACAGAAAGAATTGTCGGCGACACGGAGGCTGCGCGCCTGGCCATTCCCCAGTATCGCCCGCCGTGGCGATTCCCCTCCCAATATCTTCCACGGCGGGGCCTGGCATAAGAGCATAATGGCTGGCTCGCCCGGCCCAGCACCCCTGGCATTGTAGGCACCGCTCTTTCAACACCGGGCTTGCTTTGCCGGGTTTATCCTTCTTAATCTCCTGCTCATGCCAGCAAACCATCAAAACAAAACCAAGGTCGTAATTTTAGGAGCTGGATTTATCGCCGATATTCACGCAGAAAGTTTCCACCGATTCGTGCCAGAGGCTGAGGTTATTGCGGTATATGCGCGCGACCCAGTCAAAGCCGAAGCCTTTGCCCGGCGCCATCACATTGCCTTTTGGTACGATGATTTGGAGCGGGCCATTCATGAAGCAGGGGCGGATGTGGTGGACGTCTGCCTTCCCAATTTTCTGCACTGCCAGGCGGTGCTCACTGCCGCACGGGCAGGCAAGCATGTCATTGTGGAAAAGCCGCTCTGCATGAGCCTGGAAGAGGCGGATGCCATGATTGCCGCCTGCCGCCAGGCCGGCCGCCTGTTAATGTATGCGGAAGAATTATGCTTTGCCCCCAAATACGAAAGGGTGCGGCAACTGGTGCAGGAGGGGGCGTTAGGACGCATTTTTCAACTGCGCCAATGCGAGAAACACTCCGGCCCCCATTCACCTTGGTTTTATGATGTGGAGCAATCCGGCGGCGGGGTGTTGATGGATATGGGCTGCCATGGCCTGGCCTGGTTTCGCTGGATGCTTGGCCGTCAAACGCAACCGGTAAGTGTCAGCGCGCACTTGCAAACCGGTCTGCGCCATGCCCAAAGAACCCGCGGGGAGGAAAACTCCGTGGTCATTGTGACTTTTGCCAACGGCGTGCTGGGTGTCGTCGAAAACAGTTGGGCCAAACCGGGCGGCATGGATGACCGGGTGGAGGTCTATGGCGATGGCGGCGTGGTCTATGCCGATTTATTCATCGGCAATTCGGCGCTGACTTACAGCGAAAAAGGTTACGGTTACGCCCTGGAAAAAGCGGGCACCACCCAAGGTTGGACGTTCACCATTTGCGAGGAGGCTTTCAACCAGGGCTACCCGCAAGAGCTGCGGCATTTCATTCAATGCGTCCAACAGGGAACCACGCCCCTGGTCACCGGTGAAGATGGCAAAGCAGTCCTCGAATTGTTGCTCGCCGCGTACGCCTCGGCGGGTTTGGGGCGTCCCATTTCCCTGCCCTTCCAACCCAAAGTAAATAAACCAGTGGATTTATGGTTGACCCCTCCGCCCTCATGAGCTTGTTTTTCTTCCATCCATGAACATTCTACCATTGATGAAACGCCGGGCTGGTTTTCTCATCACAGCCAGCAACACGTTGATGCTTTGGACTGCCGCCGGTATTTGTGCCATGGCGGCCACGGCTGCTGAAGAAAGGGTGCGGGCCACTCCCCCCACAGCGCTGGATCGTTACGTGGCCTCCCCCGATACCAATTACCAATGGCAGGTGGTCAATACCTTTACGGCCGACCAGGCCAAGGTGGTGGTCATAGAGCTAACCAGCCAGTCTTGGCTGACGCCACAGGAAGTCAACCGCACGCTATGGCGGCACTGGTTGACCCTTACCATCCCCTCCAACGCCACTCACCAAACGGCGCTGTTATTGATTGGCGGAGGCTCCAACGATCGGCCTGCCCCCACCAAACCTGATGCCAATGCCCTGCTTTTGGCCAGTACCACGCGCTCGGTGGTTGCTAATCTGAGCAACGTGCCCAACCAACCCCTCGTTTTCGCCGACCGCACCAATCGCATGAGCGAGGATGCGCTTATTGCCTACACGTGGGACAAATTCCTTCGCACGGGCGACGAACGCTGGCCAGCCCGCCTGCCCATGACCAAAGCCGCGGTGCGCGCCATGGACACGATTACCGCCTTTTGTGCGACCGCCCAAGGTGGGCAGCGCACCATCCGGCATTTCGTGGTGGCGGGAGCTTCCAAGCGCGGCTGGACGACCTGGGCCGCCGGCGCCGTGGACCCCCGCGTCACCGGCATCATGCCCGTGGTCATTGACGTGCTGAATGTTGTACCCTCTTTGAAGGCCCATTATGCCGCCTATGGCTTCTTCGCCCCTGCGGTGGGCAATTATACCTATGAGCGCATACCCGATTGGATGGACACCCCGCAATGTCGGCAGCTTATGCGGATTGAAGACCCTTACGAATATCGTGCGCGCTACACGCTGCCCAAGTTCATCGTCACTGCGGCAGGCGATCAATTCTTTCCCGTGGATTCCGCCCGCTACTATTTCGACGCCCTGCCTGGTCCCAAATATTTGCGCACAATTCCCAACGCCGACCACAGCCTGCGCGGCACCGATGGTTGGATGAGTCTCCTGGCTTTTTACGAAGCCCTGCTTAATCAACGGCCTCTGCCGGAATTTGAGTGGAAACATGGCGAACCCGGCCAACTGGAACTGACCTGCAAATCCCAGCCCACCGAAGTCAAGCTTTGGACGGCCACCAATCCCAAGGCGCGTGATTTCCGCCTGGAATCGCTGGGACCCGCCTGGACCAGCACCACCCTCTCGCCCACCCGGCCGGGAAGCTACTCCGTCCGCGTACCCAAACCTGCCGAGGGTTGGACGGCTTACTTTGTGGAATTAAAGTTTCCGAGCGGCGTTGCCCTGCCCTTTGTTTTCACCACCGACGCCCGCGTTGTGCCTGACACCTACCCCTTCAAGTGGACTGCTCCAGCAAGCCCACCGCCGCCGCGCACCCAATAAACATTATTAGCCTGCCCGGCTCCAGCTCATGGCCGCACCAGGCGGAAGTAAGATTCGGGGTTGGTGAATCCCGCCCGATACCATCCGGGCAGGCTGTTGGTCACCCACGGCCCCGCCACATTGGTGGCCTGCACCAGCCGAAACTCCCCATCCCCCCACGCCAACACCAGCCCCTCACCCCCCACCCCGTAATACAACGGCAGCGGCTCCGGCACCCGCGGCGCCGCTATCCCCCACAGCTCAAAATTGAAACTCATGTCCGAACTCGTCGCCCCCGCCTGATGAATCGAAACCGCCACCACATTCGTCCCCGCCACCAACACCCCCGCGCTCACCACATTCGTATCCACCGTGTTCTCCCCATTCTGCCCGCTGACCGTCGTCGTCGTGTGCCCCACCGGCCCCGCCGGCACATTCGGACTCCGATACACCTCCCGCCCATTGAGATACACCACCCCCCCGTCATCCCGCAGCAGCCACAAAAACAAATTCGTGTACGCCCCCGGCTCCGCCACCACAAAGCTCCGCCGAAAATAGGTCGTCAACTGCCCGTTGTTCGGCACCACCGTCACCTCATCCCCATCCCCATACCCCAACTCCGCCCGCCCCGTCGGCCAGCTACTGTCATTGAAGGTCAGCGCATGCCAGTTGGTGGGCGGCGCGTTCGACAACGCATAGTAGCGCCACACCGTGTTGCTCCCCCGGGCAATCAACAGCGTGTTGGTCAGCGGCGGCCGCTCCGGCATCCGCACATACACCACCTGCGCCGGCGTGCTCAAGCTGGCCTGGACTGGCCGGGCCAGGGTCACCAGCACGAAATCATTGTCGGCCACGGGCACGGTGGGCGCCTGCAACAGGGCACTGACGGCGCCCGGCACAAAAGCCAACGTCCCATTGGTGGCCCCCGTGCGATTGCCCACCACGGAAAAATCCACGCTCACCCCCTGCCCTGCCGGCGCATTAAGTGTTATTGGAATCCCATTTGTTATTTGAACGAGAGGCAGGGGTCCTGCCGATGGCAGCGCAATGCGCAAAGGTACCGTGGTATGGGCATAGACAACGTTGGTAATGCCGACCAAGGTGGCATTGCCCGGCTCGCTCACCGTCAGTTCCAGAAAATCATAGTCAAAAGGAAGGGCATTAGTGAGAAATAGACGGGTACGAAGCGTATTAGGCGGCAACACCACGGTCCCCGCCTGCACCACCTCATTGGAGCCGGTGAATTGATAATGAAGCGTCACCGGCAAGGCTGATGGCGAGGAAAGCTGCACAAATACCCCCTCCGTCAGCCGCCACGCGGAAAGCGTATTGGTCACCACCGCCAGCGATACTTGAGGACGAGACACCACGCCTGCAGCGGTCACGCGGGCCAGGCCGGTGATTTCAGCCTGCTCCGGATTCCGCAATTCCAAGGCCAGGTTGGTAACTGTGACCAAATCGAAGTCGTGCGGGAAAACATGCTTGACGGTTTCACCTGGTAAAAAAGTTAAACGTCCAGAGGATAAATCGGTGTTACCGCTCACCCAGGCGTAACTTACCCTCACGATGTTGGTGGTAAAACTGCTCAGTCGCACTGGCACACCATTGAAGAGGCTGGCAAGCGCAAGGCGATTGGTGCGCAAGGCCAGCCCGACACCCACCGGCGCGCCGGGCGGCGTGGTCATGAAGTGCGCCAATCTCTCGGCATGCAATCCAGGGTCCCATGGAGCGTTGCCGGGGAAACGGACATCTACCGTGGTCACCAGGTTGCTCTGAAAATCCACCTGAGACACGCGGTCTTCCCATGAAACCGCGTTAAGGCCGCTGCCCACACCATTCCAGGTTTTAAGGAAGATATCCCGGTAATTATGGAGAATCAGCGAATTGGTGAGCCATAGAAAGCCATTGTAACTCCAGTCATAATTGTCACCCACCCGCGCCCCCACGCCGTTGGCAGTGGTCAGCAAACGCTCGGCAAAACACAGCGGACTGTTTTCGCCCGTGCTCCATCCGCACTCAATGCCCTGGCCGCTGTTGATGAGCACAGAGTCATACGTCCAGGCTTGGCGTCCTCCGCCGGACCATGCATGCGCCTCGTGCAGCGCGGATTCCACCCAGCAATTGCTCACCCACATAGTGCCGGCGCCGCCACTGCCCGAATCAATGGCGTCGTCCTTGGCAAAGCCAAACAGGCTGTTTTGCAAAATGTGGGTGCCTTCTGTGAAGTAAACTCCGTCGTAATCCGCATCAGCAATATTGGCATCCACCACGCCGTCGTCCTTGGGAAATTCAAACACGGCGCTGTTGTTAATCAGGATGTAACTGCTGCTGCCGGAGTATTCCCCCCCGGTGATGGCACGCTGAAAATGGCAGCGCTCCACAATTAATTCGCAATTGTAGCCATTGCCCACTTGTCCCGCCGTGTGAATAATGGCGCAATTGGTTAAATAAGCCCGGGCACCAGAATGGACCAACAAGACCGCTTGTTCACTGCGATGGCTGGCGCCCGGCGAAAAATTGAAGCTCGTGGCTCCTCCCCCCCCTGCCATGATGGTGTAATTGGCTGTCAGTTGGGCATTGGTGCCGCGCAAAATAAACCCACCCCAAGCGCCGGCAGGCACCTCCGGCCACACGACATTCGTGGCCGTCAAGACAATGGGACGCTCTGCCGTTCCGTTCAAAAACATCGAGCCGCCGTTGGTGATGGTGACCAGGGGACTTAAACGAATCACCGTGCCCGCTCCCACCGTCAGCACTGCGTTGGTGGCAATGTTCAAATGCCCTGTCAGATGGATGCGGCTGTTTTCTGGCCAATGGACCGCGCCGGTAAGCGTGCCGCTGACAGGGGTCCAAACTGTCTGCGCTTCAATCTCCACCGTTTGGGTGGCGGCCAGCCCGGCCAGGTTGGGAGCGAAAGTCAACGTCCCCTCCTGTGTGGCGGGCGGCAGCAGAACTGAGCCATGCCCGCGAATCACTGGCAACGGCGTGGTTTCAAAGTCCGGCGCAGCAGCCCAACCGTTAACACGCCGCACGCGGTCCCCGGCAGCGGTCACCCTGGCCACCACCGGTATGGGCAGCCCTTGCGGATAAACCGAAGGCAGCCATAGCTCCAATCCCGCCCCGGCACACTCCGCTGCCGTGGAGGGAATGGGCGGCAGGGGCGTCCACATGGGCAGCCCCTTCTCAGGACTGCCACGTTGGGTGGATAAAACAATGAAACGAACGAGGCGATTGGTCACGACAAAAGTTGCGGTGTTGGTACGGCTGACCCACAATTCATGATAATCCATGTTGGTCACCACCACGTCCACATCCGTGGGAATCGGCACGCCGTTAAACAATACCTGATAGGTGTAACCCGTTTCAGAGAGAACACGAAAAGTGACGCTGTTGTTATAGGTGGACTTGTCAGTCACGCCATTGATGACCAGGGGCGTTTGCGCCCAAACGGCCAGGCCCGTCACCACACCCACCAGGCCGCACCAAAAGGCGGACCTCATCATGCCACAAAATAGCTTCATGTGAATCACTATCGCACGATCCTGGCATCCTGCCAATGTTTGGTGCGAGCGCGCTGTACCACTTTTAGGTTATCCGAGTTCATCAGTTAGCAGACCCCTGGTGGCCCAGCTTAAACTGATGGGCGCGCCTCTTGAGGCTTCTTGGGAGGTCCACCGCTGCGACTGAAGCCAGTAGCGAAGATGGATGGAAAAGGCACGCAGCCCAGCTCATCGGTGGGGAGCTGCATACCGCTCCTCTGGTCATTCCCAAACCTTCATCGTCTCCAGGACCGCCCGAATGCGCGGCACCTCATGCGTGCGGAACAAGTCCGTTTTCCCCAAGGCTGCCAGCACACAGAAAAAAGGCTCGGCGCAACGCACTTCCTCGCCAAAATATTCAAAGGCATGTGGCAGCGCATGGCAAATGGGAAACCCCAAAGTGCGCAGCCGGAAGGTGTTGAGAAACACCTTCATCTGGTGCCGCACTCGCACAGCGCTGTCTTGCAGGTTGCGATAGTAAAAACCCAGGCCGGGATCAACGAAAATGCGCTCCACCCCGGCGCGTGTGGCGCGCTCAATCTCGCGCGCAAAATACTCGTACATCATGGGAATGGGATCCGCCTGTAAATCAAAGTCACCCACTTCCCGCACATTGGGCCCCTGCACATAACACAAAATGACAGCGGCTGCATGCGCCGCCACCACGGCATAACATTCCTCTGCCCGCTCGGTGCCGGTAAGATTCAACACCCTGGCCCCCGCCTCCAAAGCGGCGCGCGCCACCGCCGGATGGTAGGTCTCCACTGAGACCAGCACCCCTGCCCGGCTCAGACCTTCCACCACCGGCAGGAGCAAAGACTGCTGGCGCAGCTCATCCACGCGTTCCGTGTGCGCCAGCGTGGATTCCGCGCCCACATCCACAATTGCCGCCCCCTGCTCGTACAATACCTTGCCGCGGCGGATGGCGCTCTCGGCGCTCAGGCAAACGCTTTCGCGATACCATGAGCCTGGAGACAAATTGATGACCCCCATGATTTCGGGCCGCTGGTTGAATTGAAAACGGCGACCGCCCAGATCAAATTCGCGCACCCGCGCCTCTGCCGCCACCGGATCACGTTCCCACAAATCGCGCAAAGCCTTTAAGTGCAACATGCCCTTCACCTTAATCCATTTCGCGCTCGACCACAAATCGGGATTGCTGGGGGAGCGCAGCCGACGGTTTTTAGAAGTTCACCTGGAAAGGCAATGTGACCAATGTCATAGATATAAACATGCCACGCCCGCCCTTCCATTTTTCCCGGGCATGGAGCGGCCGCACGGATTGTGCCTTGAAACACTGGTGGACAGGAAAAAAAACAAAGGGCCTACTCCCCTTGAGACGTTCCTTGGAATTACTCTCTTCGGTCGAAGGCAGCGCTATTGGCATGAAGAAAATAGATGCCGGCAAAGTAACCATTTTCCCACCGGTCGCCAACGCGCAACAGCCCCTCCACCGTGATGGGAATATCCATGATGGGCTTGACCCCACGCCCCTTCACCTGGACATGTACCCATTCATTGACCCGGGGAACCTTGCCATAGCAACAAAGCGTTTGGTCACGCATTAAAAGAAATTCCACCGCCAGTTCCTCATCCATGCGGACCGGCACCAGAAATCCCCGCAAACGCACCAGGCGCTGGTCCAAGCGCCGGATGTGTTCAGGAATCTGGGCGCGGACTTTTTCCCCGGCCAAAGCGGGATTACGCCGCCCATCCGCCAGGTCAGGCTCCAGGGCAAAAGGAAAGCCCGAGAGGTAGTCGAATCCCAGCGTCACATAGCCGCGGTTGTCTGGCACCAGCGAGGTGGGAAGGCTCACGTCATTGGTATAAATGACAAACCCCGGTGGCAGGTTGTCCATTTTGAGCTCGGCACTGAACGCACTGGTAAGCCCCTGGCGCTCCACCCGATATTGGAATTGAACCAGCCGTTGCGGCAGGGAGCCAGGCTTGTAACGGACCTTTTTGGACGCCCCGGGAGTATTCGTGGACAGCGGCACAATGGGGTCACCCTGCAGCTCCCCGACATTGACCACGGGAGCCGCTTCGCGCCGCCAAAGCCATAAGGTAAGCGCCAACGTGGATAAAAACACCAGCGCAATGACCAGCTTGGCCCAGAGGGATTCGCCCCGTGCGCGCTTGTTGTACGATGGTTGATAGTCCTGCACCAGGAATCGCAACGTGGTTACCAAACTGGCTTAAAACCATCCGTTTAGCAAGCCATCGCCAGCCTGGCCCTAGTCATCGTCGTCGTCTTTGACCAGTCGCACGGCCCAGGCAGGATATGGAGCATTCGGGCCTTTCATGGCGTGCCAGAGGATGCGGTTGAGCAAGTCCTCCGGGCAGCGGTCCACCTGCTCCAGCGGCAGGTGCGCGGAGGCCTGAGCGTAGCGGCGCAACAACGGATTTTCCACTCGTTTGGGCGGAGGGTTCAACTCATCAAGCGGGATGTTGTTGGGCCGGGCTTGGTAGGGCGTATAGTCCGGCGTTAACATGAAGCAATCAAACATCGGCGTGGCCGTGGCATCCAGTTGGTTCATGGGCGGCAGGCCGAGTATCAATTCAATGGTGCGCAGGATGCTGGTCTGGTTGTACTGCGTGCTTACCACTGCGCGGCGCCTGGTGTAAGGACTGACCACAAAGGCCACCGTGCGATAACCGCTAATGTGGTCCCAGCCATTTTGTGGGTCGTCTTCAATGACAAAAATGCAGGTCTCTTTCCAGAAGCGGCTGTGGCTGATGGCCTCAATAATCTGCCCCAGGGCAAGGTCATTGTCGGCCATGTAGGCGGCAGGCGTGGGACTGTTGGCCTTGGTGCCACTGGTATGGTCATTGGGCAGGCAAATCATCACCAGGTGAGGAAACCGCCCGGTGCGCTCAAATTCCTTCAGTTCGTGGATGAATTGCGCCGCACGAAAAACATCAGGAATATCCATATCCCAGCCCACCGTGTTGGTGGCCAGATGGTCCCGCAACGATTCGATGGCAGGCCGGCTGCTGATGTGGATGCCGTTCGTGAGGCCAAGGAATTGACGGTAGGCATCCATCCAGGAAGGTTTCGGGCCGCGGCGTTGATCCAGCCAGAATTTGTCCGCAATGGCGAATTCGCCATAAGTGCGGAAGGTCTTGCCATGCCCCATGACCAGGTCCCAGATAAATCCCGCGGGTGAATAGGCCAGCGCGTCTATGTCGTCGTCCTCCATGCCATCGGGATAGCTGCGCGGGAAACCGGCAAAAGATTTCTCCATGTAGTCGGTGGTGATGCCGGTATCGGTCCATTGATGGCCATCTGCGCTCAAGATGCCGGAGCAGTAGGTATTGTCCAGCAGCACAAATTCACGCGCCAGTGCGTGGTGATTGGGCGTGATTTTCTCCCCAAAAATGCACAACTCAGCATTCCCCCTCCCTTCCGGCATATCCCCCAGCACCTGGTCGTAAGTGCGATTCTCTTTGATGATATACACGACGTGTTTGAAAACGCTGGGTTCACCCACTCGCTCGGGCACCGGCCGGGGCGGCTGGTTGGGCCGTGGGGGCCGGGCAGCTTCGCGCAGCAAGGGATAGCGCATGTTTTGCAAGGCCACGCGGGTCATCTCTTGCAAGGCTGCGCGTCCAGGCGCTTTCACGATGGAGAGGGAACCAAGATACTGATGACTGTTGTATTTTCCCTTTGTGCCAGGAGAAAGGATTGCCCCTGAACCGATGCCCTTGATGTTGGCGACATAGAGCGTGTCGCGCTGCCGGTCATACACCAGCGCCCCCGGATACCAGCCGACGGGAATCAATCCGCGCAACGAACTTCGGCCGGGTTTGAAATCAAACACGGCCACGGCGTTTTGCGAGCCGTTGCAGGCATACAACGTGCGGCCATCCCGCCCGAAAGCCAGCGCATTGGGGGCGGCGCCAAATAAATCCGCAGGATGCTGGCGGGCAGTGAAGTTTTCCACCAGCCGCCCGGAATGCGTTTCGATAACGCTAATGGTATCCTCGGCCGCATTGGCCACGCAGAGATGGCGGCCATCAGGCGAAAGAGCCATGCCCGAGGCGTGACGGCCGGAGAGAATTTCCCGCTCCACCCGGTTGGCAGCCAGATCAATAACCGTCACGGAGCCTTCACTGGCAATGTAACGGGTGGCGTCCACTCGAACAAGAAAACCGCGCCCCGCCGGGCCAGTGACATCATTGGTGCCGGGCTGGCGTCCGCCCCAATTGCTTACAAAGGCACGGTGGCCATGAAGGCGGACGTCATACGGTGCCACGCCGACCGGCCAGGTGCGCAAAAGCTTGCCGGTGAGTGCATCCAGTTCGGCCAGTTGATTCGAGAGATTCAGCACCACATACAATCGCCGACCGTCCGCAGATATTGCCAACCCGGCCGGAATTTCGGCCTTGCGGCCCTCGGCATTGACCTCCGGCAGAGGCATGGTAAAGAGCGCGGCAACGTGCCCGTGAGGATCCACCGAAAACACCTTGATGCTCCCGTTGACATTGGCGAGATAAAGCCGGGTGCCATCAGGCGAGAACACCAGACCGGTATAACTGACCTGAGCGGATTTGTCCGGTGACAGGATGTGAGTGGACACCGGACCCGGCTCCGGGTCCAAAGCCTTTTCTGAAGGCATAGGCACAGTTTGCCGAAGCGCCCCAGTCCGCGGGTCGAGCACCAGGAGGGCGTTGGTTTTGCCTGTAATCACCAGCAGTCTGCCATCCGGGCTTAGAGCCAGCGCTTGGGGGCGAGTCCCGGGCAGCAACACATGCAGACCTGCGGGGGTAAGCACCTGGTTGGCCGGCGTCACATAGCGATTCCTGCCTGCCGGACCCACAGTTTCTTGCGTGGCATGGAAATCCGGCGCGGCAAAACCGACGTTTGAAAGAAGAAAATATACCAGGGCCAACTCCAGATAGCCTGACGAACGTGCCAAAGTGGATAGCGTCATGACCCAAGAAAATCAAAAGTGGCGTTCTGCGAAAAGGCAAATCCCTGCCGCTGCCGCCATTGGGGCGAAGACGGTCTCACGGTGGACAACGGGGGGCCTGTAAGTGCGCTCTTCCAAGCGCAATTTGAAGTCACGTTATGGCTACGCCCAGTCCGCGGTCCGGTTGTTCGTTAATGATGGGCGTCAATGGCCCCGCCGAGACTCATCCCTGTTTGGGAGGGCTTTTATAGCTTTCGAGCGACTGGCCAGCGTGTTTGGCGGCGAGCGTCAACAAGCGTTTGCGCTCCGCCTCGTCCATGCCCTTGAACTCGCGCAGCCAGGTGGTGTTTTCCACAACTTCAGCCGGGGTGGTGCAACCGCTGACCAGCGCGGCCACGGGCAGGGAATACACGTATTCATGCATCTGACGCGGCGTGATGCCGGAGCGCGTCGGAGGATTGGGATGCGGTTTGTCGCCAAAGCCCGGTTTCCCCACCATGGTGCCATAAGCCATGGTTTTCATGGCCAATATGCCGTATTTGCGCTCTTGCAGCAGGGGCAACACGTTCACAATGAAAGATTCGTAATGGGGGTCGCACAAATTGATGGGCATCTGGCAGGTATCCAATTCGATACCGCGCTTTTGCAGCCAGGCCAGCATCCGAAGGTGCGCCTGATAATTGGAGTGGCCGGTAAAACCAATGAATCGCACTTTGCCCGAACGCTTGGCCTCCAGAAAAACATCCAATACGCCATTTTTGAGACGGTTTTCAACGTCCTCCGGCGAGGTAATATGATGGATTTGCCAGAGGTCGAGGTAGTCACACTTCATGCGCGACAGCGAGCCTTCCAATTCCTTCCGCGCTTCCGCTGCCGTAGCCGCGCTGCTCTTGGTCATGAGAAAAACCAGCTCGCGATATTTGGGGACGAGAAATTGCCCATA
This sequence comes from Fontisphaera persica, assembly GCF_024832785.1. Lineage (GTDB taxonomy): Bacteria > Verrucomicrobiota > Verrucomicrobiia > Limisphaerales > Fontisphaeraceae > Fontisphaera > Fontisphaera persica. The sequence continues at coordinate 1,127,970 of NZ_CP116615.1, read as the reverse complement.
CCGGCGCTCCGCCTCGCCGTTGCTGTAATTTTTAGCGTTGTCAAAAAAACGGCACCCTTGTTCCAGGGCGGCCTCGATGATGGCTTGAGTCTCGGCCGGCGTACGGCCCAACTCCGCGTGATGGCCGCCAAGACAAAAGGCGGTCACGCGGATGCCGGTTTTCCCCAGCGGCCGCGTCGGCAGCAGTGGCCCCAGGCGGTCCCGGGCCGGAGCGGTGGTGTCCGCGGCGCCCAGGGATTGCGGCAAAACGGCTGCTCCCGCCGTTGCGGCGGCCATGGTGGCGAGGAAGTTCCGGCGTTTCATAAAGTTATAAGGAAGTTCTAGTCCGAAAAACCATCAGTGACGCAGCTTGGCGGAAAGGAATCCCCATCCCATGCCCATGACCAAACCCGCCGTGTGGGCCGCGTTGGCAATCGGTCCCACGAGCCCAAACCAGCAAACCCCAAACCACAGCAGCATCAACAGCACCACTTCGCTGGCGAGCGTCATCCCGGAGGATGGGTCATATTTGCCGCGCATCCAGGCATAACCAAAAAGCCCATAAACCACCCCGGACATGCCGCCGAAGCGAGGATTGACCATGAGGTATTGTGCCAGGTTTGAGCCGATGGCAATCACGCCCACCATGAGCAGGAAATAAAGACTGCCTTTGCGCGCCTCGATAAGCGAGCCAAGCTGAAACAGCCAAAGCATGTTGAAAATCAGATGCAATGGCCCGTAGTGAATGAAGATGGGAGTAATCAACCGCCAGAATTCCCCCTGCCGGACCTCGGTAAGCTGGCCCGCCCATTTCATGGGGTTGGCAATCATCAACGGGATTATCGCCTCCATGTTTTTTCCCGCCTTGGAAAGGACCGCCACGTACGCACAAATGCCGATGAGGATGAGGGTCATCAATCCCGCGCCAAAAGGGCGATAGCGGGGCAGGACTTCCTCGCTGTTGTGAACGCGTTTGGCATATTCCCGCAGTTCCCGCTGCTCCTCCTCCAATAATCGCGCGGCCTGGCGGGCGGCTTCCTTCCATTCGGTGGCGGTGGGATTGGAAAGAAAGCGTTGCAGCAAACCGGCCGCTTCGGCCAGCCGGTCTTCGTCGTGCACCCACACGGCCCACTGGTTCGGCCCTTCGGCCTCGACCTCGTTGGCAATGCCTTTGGCCACTAGGCAATGGCTGAATATCCGCGCCTGGCTCTCGTTGGCTATGATCCCAATTTGCCGCATGTCGTGAGACAATATGCTGTGAATCTGGAGCTTAAACCACTTTTTTTGCGGGGCGTCGGCGGCCGCCGGTATTCGAGCGTCGGCCATAATTTACCTGCCGCCCCCCCATGGCTGCCCCGCCCTGCCCCGCTAAACGTTGAAGTTCGCGAATCTGGTCCCGCAGCAACGCGGCCTTTTCAAACTCCAGATTGTTTGCCGCAGTCAACATTTCCTCCTCCAGTTCCCGCAGGGTTTCCTGCAAATCCAAATCGCCTGCCGTTTCCCGCAACACCGCTGCCGCCGTCTCGTGTTGGTGCTCCCGCTCCGCCAGCCCGGTCTCCAGCGCCCGGCTGACACTGCGGGGCGTGATGTTATGCCGGCGGTTGTACTCCTCCTGCTTTTGCCGGCGGTAACGCGAAATCTCCAGAAACTTCTGGATGCTTTGCGTCATGACGTCCGCATACAAAATGACCTCGCCATGGAGGTGGCGCGCCGCGCGGCCAGCGGTTTGAATTAAGCTGGTGGTGCTGCGCAGATAACCTTCCTTGTCGGCATCCAGTATGGCCACCAGCGATACCTCAGGCAAATCGAGCCCTTCACGCAACAGATTGATGCCCACCAAAACGTCAAATGCGCCCCGGCGCAAATCGCGCAAGATTTCCACACGCTCCAGCGCGTCAATCTCGCTGTGCAGGTAGCGCACATTGATGCCGATGTCCCGCAAATAATCGGTCAGCTCCTCCGCCGTGCGTTTGGTCAACGTGGTAACCAGCACGCGCTCCTTGCGCTCCACCCGCTTGCGGGCCTCCTCAATCAAGTCATCTATCTGGCCCCGCAGCGGCTTGACGGTGACCTTGGGGTCCAACAAACCCGTGGGCCGGACAATCAGCTCAGCCACGCGGCCCTCGCTCCAGGTCAGTTCTCGTTCCCCGGGCGTGGCACTGACATAAATGGTCTGCCCTTGCAGCGATTGAAACTCCTCAAAATTCAGCGGGCGATTGTCCAGGGCGCTGGGCAGCCGAAATCCATAATCCACCAGCACTTGTTTACGCGAGCGGTCCCCCGCGTACATCCCGCCAATTTGCGGCACGGTGGCATGAGATTCATCAATAATCAGCAGATAGTCCCGCGGAAAAAAATCCAACAACGTGCAGGGCCGGGAGCCGGGCGGGCGGCCCGCCAGATGGCGCGAATAATTTTCAATCCCCGGGCAGAAGCCCATCTCTTCCAGCATCTCCAGATCATATTCCGTGCGCATTTTAATGCGCTGAGCCTCAATCAATTTGTTGTGCTTTTCAAACCAGGCGATGCGCTCCGACAATTCCTCCCGAATGGCCAGCAAAGCCGGGCGTAATTTCTCGGCAGGCGTGACAAACTGTTTGGCCGGGAAAATGGTGGCCGCCTGAAGCGCTTCCACGCGATGGCCCGTGAGCGGCTCAAACCGGGTCAGGCGTTCAATGACATCGCCGAAAAACTCGACGCGCAGCGCGTCCTCGGTCCCTGCCGGGTAAATCTCCACCGTATCGCCGCGCACCCGAAACTGGCCGCGGGTGAACTCGATATCATTACGATTGTACTGCAAATTAACCAGCCCCTCGAGGAGTTGCTCCCGCGTCATTTCCTGACCAACACGCACTTTGACAATCATGGCCTCGTAATCCTCGCGGCTGCCAATGCCGTAAATGCACGAAACGCTGGCCACCACAATCACATCGGAGCGCGTAAACAGCGAGCTCATGGTGGAGAGGCGCATGCGCTCAATGGCCTCGTTGATACTGGAATCTTTTTCAATATAGGTGTCCGTGCGTGGGATGTAGGCCTCGGGCTGATAATAATCAAAATAGCTGATAAAGTATTCCACCGCATTGCGCGGAAAAAAGGTTTTGAACTCCGCGTAAAGCTGGGCAGCCAGCGTTTTATTATGAGAAATGACCAGGGTGGGCTTTTGGACCCGTTGAATGACATTGGCAATGGTAAAGGTCTTGCCGGAGCCAGTCACACCCAGGAGAGTTTGATGACGGTGCCCAGCCTCCAGAAAACGGCACAATTGCTCAATGGCCGTCGGCTGGTCTCCCGCGGGCTGGTAAGGCGCCTCAAGTTCAAGCATGTCATGCCAACACTAGGCCCCGCCCCGCGGCCTGTCAACGCACGCCAGCCCTCAACGGTTGCGGCGGGAAGGTTCACCGCCGCCACCCCCACCGCTGGAGGGCGGGGTATAAGCTGGCGTGCCCCCGCGCGAAGGTGCCGCTGCGGGCGGCGTATAGCTGGGAGGCGGAGGCGCGCTGGGTGTCAGGCTGCGCACCGGTGGGGTGTAGGACGGTGAAGGTGCGGGCAATGATGGGCGTGCCGGTGGATTATATGCAGGTGTGGGCGGCGGATTGGCCGGACGTTCATAGGCCGGCGGGTTAATGGGAGCCGGCCTTCGCGTTTCGGGACGCGCGGGCGGCGTGTAGCTGGGCGTTGGTGGCGCGGAAGGTGTGACGGCCGGACGGCTGGGCGCGGGCGGCGCAACAGGTGCTGGCGGCGTATATGATGGAGACGGAGGAGCAGCCGGCACACTGGAGGCCACCGCCGAGCGGTTATCATTCCTGGACGGAGGTACGTAAGACGAACTACTGGGAGGCGCAGGGGCCTCTCGCCGGGCCGGCGGCGTGTAACTGGGCGTGGACGGCGCTGGCGTCGTCTCCCTTCTCGCTGGCGGGGTATAACTGGGCGGGGAAAGAGTGGTGGGATTAGGGGCAACTTCCCTCCGGGCCGGTGGGGTATAGCTGGGAGTGGCTGGGGCTGGCGCCGTTTCCCTTCTCGCTGGCGGGGTATAACTGGGAGAAGAAGGAGTGGAGGGAGCAGGCGCAGTCTCCCGCCGCGTGGGCGGCGTGTAGCTGGGAGTGGAGGGTGTCGCCGGAGTGCCTGGCGTTTCGCGCCGCATGGGTGGCGTATAACTGGGCGAAGGCGGGGTGTAACTGGGCACCGAAGGTTTTGCGGGATCGGCGGCGGCGGGAGCCGAGGGCGCCAACGGCGCTGTGGGCGCCGCGGGACTTAAATCACGGCGGGGGGGTGTATAGGTGTTGCCCGAAGGGGTACCTCGATCACCAGCATTGGGACGGGTGCGCTCCCCTCCTCCTGACGGAGTTCCCGAGGGTTCAGGGGTGACGCCGGTGGTCGTTCCGCCCCGCGCTCCCCGTCCGCGCGGAGAAACCAAGACTTGCCCCGAAGCATCTGTGCCGCCAGGCGGGCGCACATTGGGTGAACGAGAGTCCAAGCCCGCGTTGGGACTGCCTGCGGCGGGTGGTGTTGGGACTGAAGGGGCGATGCCAGTACGGGTCTTGCCATTGCTGATATCGGTTGGCGCCACTGGCTGGCTGCTGCCCCCCGCGAGATTGGCCACGTTGGCCGCCCGTTGCTCACGGCTCAAAACGGCCACCGCGGGCGCGGGGGCTTTGACTTGCGGCGCACTTCCTTTATCCACTGCCGGACTGACCGACGGCAAGGTTTGCCGATAGACCACTGCTTGATTGCCCTCGCGGGCCACCCGGTCCGGCCGCAGGTTCGCACGTTCATTGGCCGGCAAATCCCGCACGGCCAGCGTAGGAATGTCCGCCCGCGTATGGCGGACGATTTCCTCACGCGCTATACCCCGGTTGATGATGGTGTTGTTATCCCCGTGGATGTAATTGTTGATGATGGTGGTGTTGTTGTAGATGGTCTGCGCCTGCTGCACCGAAGCCGCGTATTGGTGCACGTGGGGCGAAGTGAAATGGCGCGCACTCACGAAGGTGTAATGGGCATGCCCCAGCCCGAAACCAAACCCTACACTCACCCGGCTGCCGTGGTAGGTGAACCCTACGCCAACTGTGTAATGTGCCCCCGGTGGCAGCGGTGCCCAACCACAATAACCATCAGCATACCGCCAGGTCACCCAGGAAGGCCCCCAAACGGTATCCGGCACCCACAGCCATCCGTACGAAGCATGCAGATGCCAGCGGCCATAATGGAAGGGCGCCCAGCCCCAAGTGTAATCCGACTGCCAATACCACCCGTAGGTGGTATATACCCAGCGCCCACCATGGCAATAGGGACGCCAGTCCACGTGAACCACCGCTACAGTAGGCCGCCAACAATAGCCGTATCCGCTTACGTAATACCACGTGCCATAAGGCGCCAATGAGTCATAAAAATACTGGTAGGTCACCACCGTCTGCGGTTGAGTGACATAGACCGGTTGTTGCACCACCGTGGTGCCAGCGGATGTTTGGGCGGCCTGACTCTGGTCCGGAGCAGGCTGCGGCTGTGCCTGCGGTGGAGGCGCTGGGGCTGGCGCAGGGGTGGTGGTTTGTTGTGGGGCTTGGTTGGTGGATGCAGAAGGTGGCGCGGGTTGAGCCACCGGTGCTGGCCCTTCTTTCCGCAGCATCGCTTTAATGACATCTTCCGGAATGCCCAAGTCGTTGAGATAAACAATCTCGTCCGCCGTCAACGGAAAGGCATGGGGTGCCTGGTTGATAAACTCCAACATAATGGCAGGCGAAACCCCGGATTGCGCCATTTTGACAATGTCCGCCACTCCCGGCGAGAGGTTGAGGGTGGATGGATCGAATTGTTTCTTGAACAAGACTTCCCCATCCGGCACAGCATTGGTGCCCGGCGCATTGGTGTTCACGGCCGCCGCCAAAACCGGGGCGTTGGAAACAACGGGGGCCGGTGGGGCCACCGGAGCCGCCGGCGCCACCGGTGCATTGGAAACGCTGCCCGTCATGGCTGCCGTGGAAGTCGTGGCAGCTTGGTCCTCGTAACAGGCATTTAACAACGGCACCAGCAACAAGACTCCCAAGCCTTGCAGCATTCGTCGAAAAGGTGTTTTCATAAACTACAGGCAGCCAGGCTGCCGGTTATGGCCGCTCCTCTAGGGTAATACATCTCCCTGGCTTTTGCCAGCCGCTCCCATCGAGTCTGCGGCCTGTTATTCATTCCAAAGATTAGACATTCCCATTTGTTGCATTATTCAGCATAGGCTGCCCATCTGCAAATATTTGCAGCACAATAACTTAGAAAACTCAGACAATTTGGCGTGAATGCTTCCTTCATGGCAGACCAGATTGGATTGCTCTCAAATTCATAAATTTGTGTAAGCCGCCTTGGAAAAGGCCCCTCCCGCTTTCAAGAGTACCCCCGCGCAACCTGAGCCAAGCCAGACTCATTGCGTTGCCGGGCCCTGAGCCATGGACTCCAACCAGTCACAAGTACGAGGCAGAATGTGGTCCCAATGCAACGTCCGCGCTCGTTCCCACGCTGCGCGGCGGCATTTTTCGTATTCTTCAGGTTGTTTCCAGAAGTAAATCACTCCCCGCGCCAAGGCCGCAGGCGTCTCTTCCTCCACCACTAAGCCAGTCTGGCGGTGGAGGGTGGATTCAGCCAAACCAATCACCGGATACACCACCGCAGGAGTGCCCATGGCGTTGGCTTCAATCACATTGAGGCCCCAGCCTTCCCGCACCGACGCATGCAGCATGAGATGGGCCTGCTGGAGCTGTTCATCCTTGGCGTTTTCGGAAAGCGGGCCGGTAAAATGCACCTCGGCCACCAGACCGAGAGATTGCACCAAAGACCGCAGCCGGGACTCATCTTCACCGCCACCGACGATGGTCAACTGCGCCGGCACCCCTGCCTGCCGCAAAATGGGCAGAACCTGAATCGCATGGTCAATACGTTTATTGGGGGCCAGCCGCGAAACAACAATCAGGCGCAACGGCGCCGACAAAGGTTTGGGTTCAAGCTGGGGCAAGGCTTGGGTGTGAATGCCATTGTAAAACACGAAGACCTGTTTAACCCCGCTGCGGCGAAGCTGATTCGCTGTACCCTGGCAAACCGTCCAAAATGGCACATTCCGATAGAGCCAGTGAGTGAATCGCTCCTGCCACCGGCCCAGGATGGCCGTCGGCTCCGGATAAAAGGAGTTCCAAATCGGGCCGAGCACTTCGTGGATATAGGCCAGACAATGAGTGCGGCACCACCAGGGAGCATACCATGGGATGCCGTGATGCTGGTCTATGACCAAGTCAAAATGGGGCTGTTGCCGATACCATCGCCGGGCAGCGGCTACCGCCTTAAACATCTGACCAGCACGCACCAGATGAATCCCATCATAGACTTCCTGCGAAGAACCTCCGGGAAAAGCGTAGGAAAACCACCAAACCTCATGCCCCCGGCGCACCAGCTCGCGCAAGTGCGCCAGGGAGACACGCTCGGCCCCACCCGCTTTGGGGCTGAGGGGGTCCCGCCAGTTAAGCATTAAAAACCGCATGCTGCCCGTGCGGCGGATTGTGGCGGCCCAGCGCAGTCAAGGCAAGCGCCCAGTCATTTGTTGAAAAAGCTTGCCCCCCAGCCACCACGCTTGAAATAGTTTCGGCAAGCAATCGAATCCGTTTATGAATAAAGTGCGCTTTGGCATCATCGGCATGGGCAACATGGGGCGATTCCACGCGGATTATCTGCTTAAAGGCCAGGTGGCCCGCGCGGAGCTGACCGCCGTCAGCGACTCCTACGCACCCAATCTGGCGGCTTATTCCCAGCTCAAAACCTTTGATAGCAGCGAAGCCCTCATTCGTTCCGGTTCCGTGGATGCCGTCATCATTGCCACCCCGCATTTCTTGCACACCACGATTGGTATTGACGCGCTGCAGCATGGACTCCATGTCCTGGTGGAAAAACCCATTTCCGTACACAAGGCGGATTGCGAGCGACTGCTGGCAGCCCACACCGATAAGCGGCTGGTCTTTGCCGCCATGTTTCAACAGCGCACCGACCCGCGCTATAAACGCATCAAGCACCTCATCGCTTCCGGCGAATTGGGACAGATTGTCCGCACCAACTGGATTGTCACCGACTGGTACCGCACGGAAGCCTATTACGCCAGCGGCGGCTGGCGCGCCACCTGGAAAGGCGAAGGCGGCGGCGTGCTGCTCAACCAATGCCCCCACAACCTGGACATGCTCATCTGGCTGGCCGGCGCGCCCTGCCGGGTGCGCGGCTTCTGCCAGCTCGGGCGCTACCACAACATTGAAGTGGAGGATAATGTGACTGCATATTTCGAGTACCCCAACGGCGGCACCGGGGTGTTCATCACCTCCACCGGCGAAGCGCCCGGCACCAACCGGCTGGAAATCGTCGGCGAACGCGGGCGTCTCGTTCTGGAAGGCGGCCGCATCAGTTTTACCCGCAATGAGGTGTCCATGCTGGAATTCAGCAAAACGTCCAAGGCTGGCTTTGCCCGCCCGGAAATCTGGAATGTCGAAATTCCCGCCCCCAACACCGGCGCGGCCCATCATGAAATCACGCAAAATTTTGTGGATGCCATTCTGGACGGCGCACCGCTCATTTCGCCCGCCGCCGAGGGCATGCACAGTGTGGAGCTGGCCAACGCCATTCTCTACTCCTCGCTGACACAGCAGACCATCGAATTGCCCCTGGACGGTGCGGCCTACGAAGCCAAATTGAATCAGCTTATCGCCGAATCCCGATTCGAGAAAAAAGTGGTGCAAGCCACGGCGGAGGATTTCACCAAGTCCTTCAGTCGCTGATTTCTCCAGGCATGTTTCCGGGCAAACACATTGGTTTTTTGAAAAAACAGGCGGGGGGATTCGTCCAAACACATAAACAATAACCGAACATGAAGTTTACCTTGCGTGGCAAGCGCATCCAGAACGGGTGGTTGGCATTGTCTTTAATCATCGTAGGCATGGCCGCGGGCGCAGCGGAATATTTGTCGCCAGTTGATTTGGCGGCCTCCCCTGACGGACGCACGCTCTACGTTGCGGCGCATACGGCCAACAAATTGCTGGTTTATGACGTTGTCCGCAAGGAGGTGACAAGGCGTGTGACCCTGCCAGCCCCGCCCACCGGTTTGGCGCTTTCACGAGACGGCGCGGAATTATACATCACCTGCGCCGCGCCGGCCGGCACGCTGGTGGTAATGGCCACCTCCAGCGGAAAAATCAGCCAGAGCATACCCGTTGGCCATTATCCCATGGCCCCAGTGCCAAGCCCGGACGGCAGCACAATTTACCTCTGCCACCGTTTCCAGAACGAGGTGGCGGCCATCTCCCTTAAAAACCGGCGGCCGGTGTTTCAAGTGCGCGTGCCACGCGAACCCTATGCCGCAGACCTGACGCCCGATGGCCGCTGGCTGTACGTGGCCAACCATCTCCAGGATGGCCGGGCCGATATTGAAATTGTGGCCGCCAAGGTTTCCATCATAGATACCACCACTCGCCAACTGGCCGGCGAGATTTCCCTGCCCAACGGCAGCGGCCTGCTTTGTGGCCTGCGGGTGTCCCCCAACGGCCGCTGGGTGGCCGTGACGCACACCCTGGCCAGGTATCATTTGCCCACCACACAACTGGAGCGCGGCTGGATGAATACCAGCGCCATTACCCTGATTGATACCGCCGCCCGCCAGGCCATTAATACCGTATTGGTGGACAGTGTGGACAGTGGCGCAGCCAATCCTTACGCCGTGGCTTGGTCGGCAGACAGTGCCACCTTGTATGTCACTCACGCCGGCACTCATGAATTGAGCGTGATTGATGCCGCAGGTCTGCTGAAAAAACTGGCCGCCATGCCCACCTCGGTCACCAATGGGCAAACGATTGACTACACGGCCGCCTCGCGCGTGGCGGCGGACGTCCCCAATGACCTTTCGTTCCTCGTGGGGCTGCGGACGCGCGTAAAACTGCAAGCCTACGGGCCGCGCTCGCTGGCCGTGGTGGGCCGGCTCGTGTACACCGGCAATTATTTCAGCGACAACCTCAGCGTGGTGGACACCAGCGCCCCGGTCTGGCGCGCGCAGGCGTTGCCTTTGGGGCCGGAGCAACCCATGGATGTGCTGCGCCTGGGCGAGTTTTATTTCAACGATGCCACCATCTGCTTTCAAGGCTGGCAAACCTGCGCCAGTTGCCACTCGTTTGACGCACGCGTGGATGGACTAAACTGGGATTTATTAAATGACGGCATCGGCAATCCCAAGAATAGTAAAAGCCTGTTGCTCTCCCATCGCACGCCCCCCGCCATGTCCATGGGCGTCCGGGACACCGCCGAAACGGCGGTGCGCGCTGGCATCCGGCATATTCTATTCACCGTCCAGCCGGAAAGTGTCCCCACCGCCATGGATGAATGGTTGAAGACATTAAAACCCTTGCCCAGCCCCCACCTGGAAAACGGCAAGCTCTCCAAAGCCGCGGAACGGGGGCGCAAATTGTTTCTCAGCGCTCAAACCGGCTGTGCCCAGTGCCATCCGCCGGGGTTATACACCGATATGAAGCATTACGATGTGGGCACGCAGGGTCCCTTGGATCGTAGCGCCGAGTTTGACACGCCCACCTTGATTGAACTCTGGCGCACCGCCCCCTATTTGCACGATGGCTCCGCCCGCACCATCCAGGAGGTGTTGACCATCAAAAACCGCCAGGACCGCCACGGCAAAACCTCCCACCTGACTCCGCAACAAATTGAAGATTTGGCGGCTTTTGTGTTGTCGCTCTAAGCCCACCTAACTCCGTGTCACCTGCAAGCCAGTCTCCGAAAGACTGAGGCGCACAAAACGGGCGCGGGGATTAGGAGGATGCCGGGTGAGATGCCGGCGGATTTCCGCTGCTGCTTTCTCGTCTTTTGCCAGCATTAATAAAAATCCACCCCCCCCGGCCCCCAGCAGTTTCGCCGCCGCCAGGTGTTTGCCCACCCGCTCCAACAAATGCTGAATGGGCGGTGGATTGGTGCCGGAATCCAGGGCCTGGTTGAGCTGCCAGCTACGCTTTACACAATGGGCCAGCCCCTCGTAGTCACATCGCTGAATGGCATCAAAGGTGGCTTCGGCGTTGCGGCCAATGGCGGCCAGTGTTTCCAGATGAGTGGGAGAATCGAGGAAAATCTGCCGGACAATCTCCTGTAATATATTTTTGGCCAGACGGGTTATGCCGGTGTAATAAAGCAGAACGCGGTGGTTAAGGTATTCCGGTTGAAATAAATGCTCCGGCAGCCAGCGCACCTGAATGTTCTGTCGCAAGCCGGGAGCGGTCTGCAACAATTTCACCCCGCTGTAAATGGCTCCAGCCTGGTCCTGCCAGCCACCACCAGTGGTCAGAAGCTGCTCCATGGCCAAGGTCCGGGCAGCAAGCATGTTTTTGTCCCATTGCAACCCGCACAGGTCATTCAAGGCCGCCAGAAGCGTTGCCGCCAAAATGCTGCTCGCCCCCAGGCCGGAACCTTTGGGCACGGCTGATAATTGGGTGATTTCCAGACCACCGCCAAACTCGCGCAAATGCCGTTGCAGGCTTGAATGACCGCCCCGCGCATGGAACCGTGGGACAAACCCCGCCAAGGCCAAAGCTGCGCGCGCCAGCGCAAAAGGCGTGAAAGGCGCGCCGAAATTTTCCACGTCCGCGTAATGGCGCAACCTGACTTCTTCGCCCAAATCAATAGAACGCAGGACAATCTCCGTCTGCGGGACGACGCGCGCAAACACCTGAATGGGCGGCTGGCCGTTGAGGTCGGCGGCCAGGTTCACCACCTTGCCACCGTACTCCAAACAGTAGGGCGGCGTGTCGGTCCACCCCCCGGCCAAATCCAGCCGCACTGGACTGCGCGCCCAGACGATTTGATCTTCCTGCGTGGTTACCTGTGGATGGGCGGGAACCAGTTGGGCATCCCCCACAATTAAATCGCGCAATCGTTCAAAAGCCCTGCGCTCCCATTGCTGCCAGCCCCGCTGCCGCCGCCGCCGCGCTTCAACGGCCTGCCGCATGGGTTCACGCACCGAAGCCAAAAAGGCAAAAGACTCGGATTGCATGGCCCAAAACTTGCCGAAAGCCCCTCCTTTTGTCGAGCCGGCAACCGGATTAATGCGCGGACAACAGAATGACAATGCGCGCCCCCAGAATCACCGCAATAATCAAGAGCAGGACGCCGCTGAGATGTTCCATCCACAACAAGGTCTGGCGCGAAAAAGTGCGGTGCTTGCGTGAAATGGCATAGGAAAGGCCCACGAACCACACCAGCGCGCCGACCGCCACCCCGGCCAGGCAGGTCAATTTCTCGCGCCAGTTGGGCTCCACCCACTCATGCGCCACAAAACTGGCCGTGAGTGCAATCCACATGAGCAATACCCCGGGATTGCCCAAAACTTGCACAAAGCCTATGGCAAATGCCGAATGGGGATGCAGTTTCTGCTCGATGCGGTCCGCCGCCGGGTTGTGGTCTTCGATGGCCTTGGCGCGCAAATACCTGAAGCCCAGGTAAAGCATGAGCAGGAAACTGACCACCTCCAAAATGGCCTTGATAACACGCTGGGTGAACAGGGCGGAAAAACCGGCAAAGGCGATGGCACAATAGACCACCTCCATGACGGTGCTGCCCAGCCCAATCATCAAGGCCCACTTGAAACCCTGGCGCGCCCCCTGGTTGATGATGGCCACGTTAATCGGCCCCGGCACGAAGGAGGCAACAAAACCCGCAATGAAACCCGTCAGCCAGGGCGTAAAAATATGCGACGCCTCCTCCATGGAACTTCAGTGTGGCGGGGACTCCGCCGGGCCTTCCTCCTCTTCTTCCTCAATCTCCTCCCGCGTGCGGTGAGGCAGCCAGGGGCGCACAAAACCGTAAAGCAAATAAAGCGTGAACAGCAACGGCAGCACCCAGTACAATACCCGCTCCCGCAAAATCAACAAACACCCCACAAACAGCGCCGCAATGACCAGCTTTGTAAAGTTACGCTGCGCTCGCAGGTTGAGGGACTTGAAGGTGGGATACTTCACTTCGCTCACCATCATGATGGAAAGGAAAAGCATGAGCGCAGGCAGACCATACCGCCACAGGCTGTGTTTGACCCGGTCCTCTTCAATCCACAGCAAGAGCAAGGTCAGCGACGCCACCAACGCCGCCGCGGCGGGTATGGGAAACCCGACAAATTCTTTGCCGCCTCCCGTGCCGGACATGGCGGTCAAACAGTTGTAGCGGGCCAGGCGCAAGGCCCCGCATATCAGGTAAATCGAAGCAATGAACCATCCCACCTCCGGATGGCTGGAAAAGACGTCTTTCAGCACGATACGATGCACCAAAAACGCTGGCGCCACGCCGAAGGAAATCAGGTCCGCCAGCGAATCGAACTCCCGGCCAAATGGGCTTTCGGCACCGCCCCAACGAGCAACCCGTCCGTCCAACAAGTCAAAAATGCAGGCCAGCAGGATGAAAGCCAGGGCGGTTTTAATGACCAGAGCAAAGTTACGCGCCTCAGGATCGGCCTCCACAATTTTTGTCAGCGCCACAAAACCGCAAAACAAATTGCCCGCCGTCATCAGGTTGGGCAGAAAGTAGATTTTCAGCCCCGTCCCGACAGGGGGGGATTCCGGAGGGGTGACGTCAGCGGTTTTCATGCCCCTTTCATCACCGTATCCCGCGCCACCACCGTTTCTCCCCCTTTGACTCTGTCCCCCACCTTGACGGTAATGGTGGCGGAAAGCGGCAGATAAAGTTCACAGCGGGAACCGAATTGGATGAGACTCATCCGATCGCCGCGGGCCAGTTCCTCCTGCGGTTTGACAAAAGGCACGATGCGCCGGGCCAGCACGCCGGCCACCAGCCGCACTGCCAACCGTTGGCCGGGGCGCTCCAGGTCATCCAAGGTAATCAACACGTTTTCATTGTGCTGCGCGGTGGCGGTGCTCATGGCGGCGCTGAATTTGCCCGGCGTATGGATAACCTGCGTGACCCGCGCCGCCACCGGCGCATATTGCACATGCACATCGAGCGGCGACAGGAACATGGAGATGCGATGACAGCGCCCCCCCAGCCACGGCTCCTCGGTCTCCCCGATAAAATCTATTTTGCCGTGCGCCGGACTGACTATCGCGCCGGGGTCTGAGGGCACCAGCGGTTTGGGATCGCGAAAGAAATAAAAACAGAAAAGGGCGAATACCACCCACAGCGCCGGCAGCAAATACTGCACGGTTTGAATGAACCGCGCGACGTACTCAGCGATGATGCCCAGCGCCAGCACCCCGGCCACCAACAGGAGCGACCAGAATACCAGCTTCAGGGCTGCCACCGTGGCTTTGCCTTCATGTTTCATGTCCCGCCCATGCTACCCGTTTTCGCTTAAACTAACAGCATAATTTGTATTGGCCAAGCCGCCCGCGCCGCACTAACTTAAGGCGCCATGACTTCCAACCCAAGCGACGCGCGGTATTTCCTCTGGGGCGCTGATGAAACGGTTTATGGGCCGGTGACCCTGGCGCAACTGAGCGCCTGGATACAAGAGGAACGGGTACTGCCTGGTTCATGGGTGTATGACCGGCAACGTGAAGCCTGGCGCCTCGCTGCCAGCCTGCCCGAGCTGGCCGCTCTTTTTCCCGCAGACACCACCGAACTGGCCCCCGGCCAATCTTCTCTCAAAGCGGGCGCACTGCGGCGCATCAAAGTTTTTGCCGAGCTGAGCGATGCCCAAATCCAACAATTCATCCAGCGCATGGAGATGCGCCAGGCCAAACAATGGGAGGTGGTGGTGCGCGAAGGGGAAACCGGCGACGCCATGTATCTCATTCTGCAAGGGGAACTGCGCGTGCGCTTGATGGTGCAGGGCCGCGAAAGTCTGCTGGCCACCCTGCAAACGGGCGAGTTTTTCGGTGAAATATCACTCTTTGACACCGGACCGCGAAGCGCCGACGTGGTCGCCAATGTGGATAGCTGGCTGTTGAAAATCAGTGCTGCCGCGTTTCAGGAACTCGCCGCCCAACAACCGGAACTGGCCGCCCCCTTCCTGCTGGCCGTGGGCAAAACCATGACCGCCCGGCTCCGTACCAGCAACAAACGTTACCACGATTCATTGCTTTTTGCGCGCGCCTCGTCTTCCGGGTAGGCTGGTCTGGCGTGTCTTCCTTATTCGGAAACCTCCTCCACCAGGGCCGTGCCGCGGCGGCGCTCCCGGTCCACTTTGATCTCAGGGATGAGCATGGCGCTGGCCACCAGAATCAAGCCGGCACATCCCGCCGCGAGCCAGCCCAAATTATCGGGTGTGGCCAGAGCGTAGGCGCTCAACGGCGCCAGCACCCCCCGCACACCGGTAAGGAAAGTGTGCACCGACATGTAATCCGCCACCCGCGCCGGCGGGGCCAGTTTCGTGACCCAAAGACTCCAGGCCACATCGCCACCGGCATTGGCCACGCCAAACACCACCGCGCCCACGACAAGGGAGGGCAGGCTATGGCCAGTGAAAAAGGCCACGATGCCCAGGGCAAACCCCAGGTTAAGCACCACGCGCAGCGTGAAAAAGTTCATGCGATCGAACAACCACCCCCACAGAGGACTCATCACCAGGCGCACAGCATTCGGTATGACACCCACCAACAAAGCAATCGTCAGCACCGGAAGCTGCAGGCCAAATCGTTCATTGGCCAGATATTCCACCCGCAGCGGCCACATCATCAGGTTGGCCCAGCCCATGAGCATCCACGCCGCCAGTGTTTGACGGAAAAGACGATCCTCCCGCACGTACCGCCAGGCGCGCCAGGGATGCCGCCCGCCTTCATCGGACAATGGCCGGGAGGGCATCCGCCGCAAACACCAGGCGGTCACCCCAAAAGCCACGGCAAACATGAGGAGCAACCAGGGAAAGTGATCCAACCGGGCATCAAGCCACCGGCCTGCCAGATAACTGAAAGCGGTGGCCGCCGCAATGCGCACCGCCACCGTCCGGCTAAATAATTTGCCCCGTTCGGCCGCCGGATAGTTGTTCTGATAAATCTGGGTCATCAAGGGGATGGTCCCCGCCATGGCGGTCATCCCCAGAACACTGCCCACAATGAAAACCGGCCCCAGGGGAAGCAAGGCCATGAGGGCAAACAGGCACGCCCCCATCAACGCCACACTGGCGGCAGCTTGCGCCGGGCGCCATCCCCGGCGGCTGACGTGCCATACCACCAGCGGGGAAACCAGCAAGCCAATGCTGCTGCCCGCCGCCACCAATCCTTTGGCGAGCGCGCCCGCGCCAAACCAGCGCACGGCAATAAGAAGCAGAAAGGTCGTGCTTGCCGTTTCAAGCACACCATTCATCAGGGCGCGCCACAGCTCGAGGCCGTAAGTAATACGCGTATGACGGCTCTGCGCCATTGGCGCGGCAGCTTACGCCGACGCCGCGCAGGCGCAAGCGCAGAGCAGACGCCGTGGAGTCGTTGCCGCCCGTTCACTCGTCCGCCCTTCGGCCTCCTGACCGCCGCGGCGGCGGTATCGGCAGCAAGGGTTCTTTTCTTTAGACTGTCCCTCCCCCGCCCTCTTGCCGTAGGATGGGAGGCCATGGCAAACGCGAACGGCAAAGCCTCAAGATTGGCGCAATTAAAAGATGAGGCCATCGGTTTATGGGAAGACCGCGGCTTGGACTGGCAGGAGAAGCCGACACGCCATTCCTGGAAGGATTTCATTCACTTTTGGCTGCTGGTGTTCAAGAGTTTCGTCCGCAACCGCTGCCCCGTCCGCGCCGCCGCCCTGGCTTATACCACGTTGTTGGCCATTATCCCGGTGCTGGCGGTGGCCGCGAGCATTGCCATCGCTTTCCTGCAAAAAGACGCAGAGAAAACCATTCGCGATCTGATTGACCGCGGCGTGGCTTATGTGGCGCCCTCCCTGGACCTGGAGGTAAAAACGGAAGATGTGGAAATGAGCAGCAGCCGGGAGATGGTGGCCGCCAAAATCGCGGATTATGTCAACAACGTCAGCAGCGGCGCGCTGGGAGTGACCAGCACCATTGCCTTGATCTTTGTGGCAATCCAGATGCTGCGCAGCATCGAGCTGACGTTTAACGACATTTGGGGCATCACGCGCAGCCGGCCAGTGCTGGTGAGCATCATTCAATACTGGGCCGTAATCACGCTGGGGCCGCTGCTGGTGCTGGTGGCCATGGGATTTTCCAGCACCCCCCACTTCGCCAAGACCTTGAACATTTTCAACCGCTACCCTGCGGTGAGTGTGCTGCTTTTTTCCGTGCTGCCGTTCTTTTTGTTAACCAGCGGATTTACCGCTTTTTACATGTTCATGCCCAATACCCGGGTGAAGTTCAGCGCCGCCCTGATGGGCGGAGCCGTGGCGGGTTTTATGTGGCAACTCAACAGCTTGATGAGCGCGCTCTATACCACCCGGGTGGTGACGTACAGCAAAATCTACGGCAGCTTGGGCTTGATTCCGCTGCTGCTGGCCAGCATCTACCTGGCCTGGCTTTTCCTTCTGTTCGGCGCGCAAGTGGCCTACGCCTATCAAAACCGCTCCGCCTACCTCCAGGAGCGCGTCACCGAAAACATCCATCATTTGAGCCGCGAATTTGCGGCGTTGCGCATCATGACCCGCGTGGCCATCGCCTTTGTCCGCGGGGAGCCTCCCCCCACGGCCACTTTTCTCTCGCGGATTCTGGGAATTCCCACCCGGCTGGTGACGCAGATTCTAACCATCATGTGCCAGGCCCATCTCGCGGTGGAGGTCGCCGGACGCGAAACCGGCTATTCCCCCGCCCGTCCGCTGGAGCAGATTACGGTAGCCGACATTCTGCGGGCGATGCGCACAGCACAGGGACAGGAATTGGAAACCGCCGATGATCCGGCGCGGATGACCTTGCGCCAGGAATTTCAGAAAGTCATGGACGCGGAAATGTCCGCGGGCAATACGACGCTGGCCACGCTGGCGGAAAAGTTGACAGCAGGAATCGCAGAAAAACCAGCCAACCCTGTCGCTTAAGGCTTTTCTTTGGCGCGCGGATGGGCTTTTTCGTACACCCGTTTAAGGCGCTCCGTGGTCAGGTGGGTGTACACCTGGGTGCTGGCCAAATGGGCGTGACCGAGCAGCTCCTGGACCCCGCGCAGGTCAGCGCCAGCATCCAATAAATGCGTGGCGTAGCTGTGCCGCAAGGCGTGCGGTGTCAGTGCAGGGTCCAGCCCGGCGGCCGCCAGATAATGTTTCAAGCGCAGTTGCACTTGACGCGGATACATGGGGCGGCGCTCCGAGTAAAACACCGGGCTGTTGCCCGTCGGCCGCCGTCCAAGGGCCTGCCAGTACCGTTCAATCGCCTCCAACGCGGGCCCCCCAATCGGAATGAGCCGTTCTTTCTTGCCTTTGCCCCGCACCCGCACCATGTGCTCGCCCCAATCCAAATCCTGCGCGGTTAACCCGCACAATTCGCTGATGCGCAGACCGCAGGAGTAAATGGTCTCGAGGATGGCCACGTCACGCAAATACGGCGCCGCCTCCACCGGCTTGCGCGCCTCTTTTTGCTTCTTCGCCAGTTCTTTCAACGGGGCCTGCAACAAACCCTGGAGTTGTTCCAGTGTGATAAACTTCGGCAACCGTTTGGGGGCCTTGGGCAGGGCCAAACGGGTAATGGGCGAACGCTCCACGACGCCACGCCGCAATAAGAACCGAAAAAAAGTCCGCAGTGCCGAAAAGCGGACATTAATGGCCGAACGGCTCAAGTTTTGCCGGCCAAGATAACGCAGGTAAATGCGGAAATCGTCCCCGCTCAATCGGGGCCAATCCGGTGGCTGTCCGCGCTGCTCCTGATACCATTGCTCAAACTCCCCAAGCGCCTGCGCGTAGTTCCGCTGAGTGTACTCCGAAGCGCCCTTTGAATCGCGCAAAAAAGCCTGAAAATCCATCGCCAGGGGGGTCATCCCCCGGCATTTCCCGGATGTTTCCTGAGCGGTTGCCTCGGAAGGGGCGGATCGTCGGGACATAATCAGACAGGCGTTAATCTCCCAACTTTTCAATCATGCGTGCCAATTTTTCCCGGTGAGCCAGCACCAGGCGCGGATCCGTGGTGAAACTTCGGGTATCGCGCGAAATGGCCTCTGGCACGCGCAACAGGGCCTCCGCCTCCCGCCAGCGCGCCGGTGAACTACCCCGCTGTTTCTCGCGCTCCACGCGCTGCTGCAACAGCCAGAAGTATTCGTAATCCTCCATGCCGTCCCGCAAGTTTTCCCAACGCAACGAAGTCACCGGCGGCTCCAGACAGGCTTGGGGGGTGGCCATCGCGGCACGCGGCGGGTATAAAAAACGTCCATCGCCGTTGCCCCAATAACCAATTTGCCCGGGTTTGAAGTCGTACCCCGAAACATAGCTCATCGGATCCTCCCACGGATTCTGTTGGCGCGGCGACGGGAAAGCGGCCGAGCTGGTCCAATACACCGTTTCCCACACCAGGATGCCCTGTACACCGTATTGCCAGCTTTGCCAAGGCCACAGCCTCAATTCCAGGCCGGGATGGTCAATGAACTCGGTAATGTACGGCGCATGCGGCGCGCAACAAATGTACCACCATACCTCTTCTCCAGCAGCCCGCCGCGCAGCCACTTTTTCCGGTGTCCACTCGGGAGTCAACCCGCACCAAATGTCCACGTGCCCCAGTAACTCTGGCTCCGGTTGTTCTGTGAGCATGCGCTTGAGGCCGGGCGCTGCGGCCTTGATGCGTTTCATGCCCTCGATGACAAACTCGTAATCCTTGGGTTCAGGTTCATCAAACCAGTAGGTGTAGGCTTTGGCCAACCAGCCCTTTTCCTTCAAATAGCGTTCCACCTGTCCTAAATAATCCTTGAACAGACGCGCATGTTCCGGAGTGCCTTCCTTGAATCCCTCTAAATCGCCGAGATAACGGCTGTGAAAGGTGCCCCCCCCCATGCCGCGCAATGGAAGCAGAAAACTGTTAAAATGTTGGCCATCCAGCCATTGACGGGCAGCTTTTTCAAAAGCGGAAAAATCAATTTCAGCCCGTTTTTCTGCACCCGCGCCCGTAAATCGCATCTGGATGGGCGAATATGCAAAGAAAGAATAAGGAGCAATGCGATGCTGTGCAAAATTGGTCAGATACATTTGATACACCAACATGCGCTGCTCGGCATTGGTGAGATGGTGGTAGCGGTTGATGGTGCCTGTACCCAGGCCAAAAGCGCTCCGCAAATGCGATTCGGGTGGCAGGGTGAAACCATACACGGTTATCCGCAGGGGTACTTTCCACGTCCCCAAACTCGTTTCCAGGGTGATTTCCCCCCGGTATTCCCCGCTCTGGGCCTCAGGCTCAATGTAACAGTTCAGCCACAAAGGCTGGTTGCCCTGCGCTTGCAACCGCAGGGGCAGGGACAACGGCGGCAAGGGGTCCGGATACCATCCCGGCTCACACGTGCTGTCCGTGGGGCGCGTCACCCGCACGTAAGCCACCTCCATCCATTCCAGCCGGGCTTTCAAAGGTTGTCCACGGCTGTTAAGCAAAGGGCTGGTGCGAAGGGAGCGCACTTCGCCCGCCACGTTGGGGCGCAGCACCAATTGTGCCGCCTCATATTCCCCCCGCGCGGCAGCAAGGCTAACCGGGTTGGCTTTCCCGCCGGCCGGACGCACAGGCAGCGCACGCTCCCGGCTGATTTTCCATCCACTTTCGCACCACCACAGCCCCATGCTGTTGTTTTCCGCCAACCAATAACCGGGACGTGAATCCGCCAGCAGGCCGGTTTTGAACTCAGCCGAAGCCGAAAACCAGCGGCGTTGCCGGGCGTCCACTAAACCCAGCGTGGCAACATGGTTTCCCGGCTGAGGAGCGCCTAAAGGCAATCGCACGACTTGTGAGCCACCAGGGACAAGTACCGGCATGGCCAATGATTCCTCCCTGCCACCAGCCACGGAAAGGACGGCGCGCAGATTCAGGCGTTGGGTTCCTTGATAATGAATGCGCATCACCAGAGCTGGTGGCATGGCGGTAGTGTCCAGGGATGGAAATTCGACTTTCAATTCTGCCGGGGCCGGCTCGGATGGCTCGACAAAAACAGAAGTGCCCCGCGCATCCGGCAGAGGCTGGCGCAAGGGCGCGGCCAATTCGTACTGGTTAACTTGCAAATTACAATTGGCCCCCTCGCCTTGCAGCCGAATGAATAAAGTATCGCCCGATAATGCTGCCGCTGGAATTTCCAATTCCCCGCTGCGCCGCTCGGCGTCCAGCGTCCCCACGGGCAGCCATTGTTGGCGATTGGGGCTGGCTTCGACCTGCAAACGTCCCCCGGTGTGGTAATTCACGTTCACGTTGAGTTTGGCAGCGCGAAAGCCGCCAGGCACATGGTGCCGATAAATGACATACGCCCCTGGGCCGAAGTTCCAGCGTGTGGTGTTGAAACCACACTGATGCTCGTGCAAGACACGGCTGTAGTTGGCCTCCTCCCCTCCGAAATGCAGGCGGCAATGGTACACGCCCTCCTCCACGCTTTCTCCCTTGCCCAATACCAAGCCACTGGCAAAAGCGGCATGAACCGGCCAAACGGGCGTCAGGCGGACATCGTCAAAATAAGCAGTCCCCCTGCCCTCCCAGTGCCCCAAACGCAGATAGTCATTGGTGCCATGCTTGGGAATGGCGACCAGGCTTTGATACTGCTGCCAGGTGGCGTCAGGGATGATGTCGCGATTCACCAGTGAAGGCCCGCTGATGACGCAACCGCCCGTGGCATTGGTCTCGCGCCTCGCCCAGAAACTCATACGATAAATGCCACCCGCCGCGAGTTGGAGACGTGAACTGCGCCAATAACCGGAACCCTGGCCATCCCCTGAGATGCTGATACCTCGCTGGCCTGCATGGGCAGCAGCCGCAGACCATTGGCCCTTCGCCCCCTGGCTCAATGTCCACCCAGACGGAGCCGCATCGCCCTGTTCAAAACCCCCGTTGGGCGCCAGATTTTGGGCCTGGCCAGCAATACCCCCCACCAGCCACGTGGCGGCAAAGCCTGAAATCCACAAAAGAAGGAAATTATGTCTGCGCATATCATTTCCATCATTACCAACACCCGTAAGCCAAGTAAATGACCTTGTCGCGGCCAAGCCCAACCTTTTGGCCCGCCACAAGGCAAATGGCAGGACAAAATGGCACAGAAGGTCAACGAATTGGGGGAACTGTACCAGACCCCCAGCTCCGCCATGCCACGGAGAGATGCGATTTTTCTGGAATCCAGGCTTGCTACAGGCGCTTGTTTGTGTTACAAGTGTTTGCAATCAAACAATTTTTACGTAATAGCGCCGGTAACTGCCCGCTTGGTTTTCAGGTCAGGGCAGGTTGGGGTTTAGGGGACAACGAGAGATTTTTTTGGCTTATGCAACAACCAGCGAATGCTCATCCTCTCGCACCAGCAAACTTGCTGCGCAACTTCCGCCGAATTTCCGGAGTGCTCGCAGCGTGTCTGATGCTGGCCATGCTGGCCGCGTTTCAACCCGCTCTGGGCCAAATGGCCTTTGCTCCACCGGTCAGTTATCCGGCATTGGATGGGCCCCCCATCAACGTGGGGCTTCCCAGCTCGGTCAAGCTGGCCGACCTGGACGGGGACAAGAATCTGGACTTGATTGTGGGTTTTGCCCTCCCCGGGGCCACCAACATTCAGGTGCGTTATGGACTGGGAGATGGCACTTTTGGCCCTCCAACCTACCTGCGCACGCTTGACGACCCACGGGCAGTGTTCGCCGGTGACGGCAATAATGACCAGCGCATAGACCTACTCGTAGCCAATCCAGCCTCGGATGGTTTCTCCTACCTCATTAACAGCGGCATTGGATTTGCGCCTTTTCAGGCTTATTTAACGCCAGCGGGGTATAACCCCCTGGCCATTGAAGTGGCTGATTTTAATTCGGATGGAACGAATGATTTGGTGGTAGTCAACGCGGCCCATAACAGCATTTCCATTTATCTGGGCCGCGCAGATGAAATCTTTGTGCTCAACGGCAACCTGGCCACGGGGCCAACCCCTGTTTCCGTCGTGGTGGATGACTTCAATAAAGACGGGCGGCTGGACATTGTCGTGGGCAACTCGGGCAACAATACCTTGAGCGTGTTTTTTGGCTACCAGGACGGCACATTTGCCACGCCGATGACCGTGACTGCCGGCGGAGGCACGGGTCTCTTGGAGCTTGGCGTGGCCGACTTTAATGCGGATGGTTACCCAGACCTGCTGGCAGTCAAGTATGTCTCGGACATGATTGTAGGGCTGCGCAATAATCAATTTGGCAATTTTATCCCCGCCTTGACCAATACGGTAACCACACCTCGCGGCTTGGTGGTGGCAGATTTGAACCAAGATAAAATCCCGGATTTGGCCGTTGGCATTAGCGGGGGGTCTGACCTCCGAATTTTCCGGGGTTTGACTAATGGCTATACCTTGGTGGGGGATTTCCCCTGCAACACCGAGCCTGTAGCCCTGGCGGCTGGCAATCTGAATGGTGACGAGGCGCCGGACTTGGTGGCGGCCAATTATACGCCGGGCACCGTTTCCGTGCTCATCAACGAAACACCGGTGGCGCGATCTTTTGGTGTGACCGTCAACGAAGATGAAACCATCAGTTTCCAGTTGCTCGGGACCGCAGGCGTGCCTCTGACTTACACCATCATCACTCCCCCCGCCAATGGCTGGTTGATTCAACCCACCTTTGGCGGGCCGGACGTGGACTTCCAAGGCTTTCCGGATTTCTTCGGCCAGACCTATTTCGAGTATGTGGTGGACGATGGCAGCATCACCTCCGCTCCGGCGCGTGTGAACATCACCGTTTTACCGGTTAATGACGCCCCCACCTTCAGCCTTAGCTCCTGGGTGAGCGCTCCGGAGGACTGGCTGGGCAGCGGCATCAATTATTTTGCTTATGATATCAGCGTAGGCCCCTCCAATGAACGCGGCCAGGCCTATCGCTTCATCGTCAACAATGACAACCCCGCCTTGTTTGTGGCCCAGCCTTATATTCTGGTGGGCGGCAAACTCACCTTCCGCCCGGCCAAAAATGCAGTAGGCCTGGCCAATGTGGAAGTGATTATGGAAGACACTGGCGGAGTGGCCCGCGGCGGCGTCAACCGCAGCACCAATTATTTCACCATCGAATTGTACCCGGTCAACGATCCCCCCTCTTTCAACTTGAGCACCAACCAGGTGGTGGTGTTGGAAAACGCGGGAGATGTGGTAATTCCTAATTTTGCCACCGACTTGCTGGTTGGCCCGCCGGACGAAGTGTTGGCCGGCCAGATTTTGAGTGATTTCGAGGTCACGCGTAACACCAACCCCAGCCTGTTTGCCACCCAACCCCAAATAGACTCCACCGGCACGCTCGCCTTCACCCCGGAACCGTTCGTCAATGGCTTTGCTTACATCTCCGTCCGAGTCAGTGACGACGGCGGCACGGCCAATGGAGGCAAGGACACCAGTGTCATCAAAACTTTCATGATTCGTGTGCTCCCGGTAAATCAGCCGCCGGTATTCTATTTGGATTGGACGGAAGCGTCCCTGCAAACCGTCTATGAAGATGCCCCCATGCAGGTGGTCAGCAATTTCATCGTCGCCTCGTCCATCTTCTTGGGCACCAACGAAACCACCCAGGGTTATAGCATCATCGTGCAGAATGATAATCCCGGCCTCTTTTACACTCAACCCTACATTCGCAAGGCCGACAACACCCTGCTATACCGGCCGCGTCCCAATAGCAATGGCGTAGCCAACGTGAACGTCATCCTGCGCGACACCGGCGGGCGCGCCAACGGCGGGGAGGACAGCGCCACCAATTCCTTCGTCATCACCGTTCTGCCGGTCAATGACCCGCCTTCCGCGCAATTGGTGAACCGCGTCGTAACCGTGCTGGAAGACAGCGGTGCCACCATCAGCAATTTGTGGCGCAACATCAAGACAGGACCCTTCGAGTATCATGAAAACACGCAAACCGTGAGTTTCGTCACCACCGCCATCACGCCAGACTTGTTCAGCGTTCAACCCACGAATAGTCCCGCGGGCGTGCTGACCTTTGCCACCGCCCCGGATGCCAATGGCATCACGCGGGTGCTGGTGGATTTGTACGATTCAGGCCCGGTCAGCAATCCTTACGACAACGGCGTGGCCTCTTATAACTTCGACATCCGCATCCTGCCGGTCAACGACGCGCCCACACTCACCATCACCCAAAGCGTGGTGCAGGTGCCGGTGGCCGCAGGAATGGTGCGCACCAATGTGCTATACGGGCATCCGGGCGCCTTCAACGAAACCAATCAGGCGCTAACCTTCCAAATCGTGAACAACACCAATCGCGCCATTTTCCTGCGCCAGCCCATCATTTATCCCAATGGCATGTTGGAATTCGCCCCCACCAACAGCGCTTCGGCCATTGGCAAGGAAGTGACCCTCGGCGTGCGCGTCGTGGATAACGGCGGCACGTCCTACGGCGGCATCAACGCCTCGCCCTACGTCACCAACTTGACGATTCGCCTGACCGCGCCGTAATCCCGGGACCTTTAATTCCACAAGAAACCGGGAGTGACGCTCCCGGTTTTTTGTGTTTCAATCTCGCCCCACGATGCCTGAAGGCCCCATGCCCACCGCTTCAATGGCCGGAATCTGGACCGCCGTTTTGCCGGTCATTGGCACAATTCTCATGGGCGCTCTCATGCGCCGCCTCAACTGGCTGACCACTGAGGCCGACACCAGCATGATGCGGGTGACCATCAACGTCTTCACCCCCTGCCTCATCTTTGACTCCGTCTTGGGCAACACCGCGCTGGAAAGGCTTCCCACCTTGCTGCTGGCGCCAGCCACGGGTTTTGTCACGGTCTCAGTGGGCATCCTGGTGGCCCTTGCTTTGGCCCGTTTCACCGGCCTGCCCGCCGGTACGGCCCGCCGTACCTTTGCTCTTTGTACCGGTATCTACAATTACGGCTACATTCCCCTGCCCCTCGCCCTGATGATGTTTGACCGCGAAACCGTCGGTGTCCTCTTTGTCCACAATATCGGCGTGGAAGCCGCGATGTGGAGCGTGGGCTTGCTGGTCATTTCCGGCCAGGGGCTTAAAGCGGGCTGGCGGCAGATTATTAACGTGCCCCTGGCGGCAATTCTCGTGGGGTTGGCCCTCAACGCCAGCGGAATCGGCCCTCACCTGCCGGCATTCGTTCGCCAAACCGCGCATCTGCTAGGGCAATGTGCCATCCCCCTCGGTTTGGTGCTGGTGGGCGCCACCATGGCAGATTATGCCCATGAATTCCGTTTCGGTCGCCTCCAACCGCCCATCCTCTGGGCATGCCTGATTCGGCTGGGCATCCTGCCCGTGGGTTTCCTGCTCTTGGGCTATATGCTACCAGCACCCCCCGAGTTGAAACAAATCATCTTGCTGCAAGCAGCCATGCCGGCCGCCGTTTTTCCCATCATCATGTCCCGCCACTACGGCGGCGACCCCGGCCTGGCCCTGCGCATAGTCCTCGGCACCTCACTGGCCGCCCTGCTCACCATGCCTTGGTGGCTCCGCTGGGGCGCTCACTTCTTGGGCATCCAAACTCAGACCGGTTGAACATTAAGACTTCGCGGCTGCTGCCGTCGAGACTGCGCACACCCCACCCCGCCAATAGGCCCGCTTCATGCCTTCCAGTTGAGCAAGCGTTACTCCCCGCAGGGATGGCAGTCTGGGAAAATCCACCTCGAACTTCAGCAGGGCGGTAATTTCGCTGGGTACAATAACACAAAATATTCCCGCCCGATGCGCGGCCTTGCTCCCATTCGGTGAATCTTCCACCGCCACCACATCCTCGGCTTTCAGTCCCAGTCGTTTCAACGCGGCGAGATAGAGATCCGGAGCCGGCTTGGGAACGGGCACTTCGTCCACATTCATGATCAAATCAAACTCCCCCTGCATCTGGTGGTGATTCAGCCAGTGCTCAATCCAATACCGCGGCGAACTGGAAACGATGGCCACTTTTACACCGGCCGCATGAGCTTCCTGGATAAGTTCACGCACGCCCGGTTGTACCGGCTGCCGCGCCACAATTTCCCGCTGATATTGCTCGCGCCGCCGCTCCAACTCCTCCCAATCAAGGGCACGCCCCAGCCGCCGCTCCAGCTCGGCGCGGGGATTGAAATCAATGAAATGCGTGCCAATCACCAGCGCAAATTGCTCCATGCCCAGCTCCTCGCCAAACTCGGCATAGATTTTCTGCCAGCTCCAATAGCCGGGCTGTTCGGTTTCCAAAATCACACCGTCAAAATCAAACAATAAACCTGTAATCCTGCTCATGGCTTGCTTTCAGGGAATCTCGTATTCCTTCCCTTCCCCCTAATCCGCCACGAAAAACCCATAAACGCAAATAAAATGTCACCCCCTGCCAGTCCCGCGCGTCATTTAGCGGAACAGATAGGAGGCAAGGAACGGGCCACCGTAAGGTTGGTGAATACACCGTTTTGGACCATGGGGTAATCGCTTGACCAGAAAGAGCAGGCCAATCACTATGCGCACGTGCGCTGTAACAATTGGATTTCCTTGGGACTGGCCGTGTGGTTGTTGGGGGCCGGCGGTCTGTTTGCGGCGGATCCGGAAAAGTCTGTCGTCCAGATTTTCAACTTCAGCCAACAGCCAGATTGGGGCGCCCCATGGCGCATGGAAGGATTGCGTCGCGGCAGCGGCACCGGCTTTGTGGTCAAGGGAAAGCGCATCATGACCAACGCCCATGTGGTGAGCTGGGCGCGGCAAATCCTGGTGCGTCGTTATCAGGACCCTCGTCCCTTCCTGGCGCGCGTCGCGTTCATCGGCCACGATTGCGATCTGGCCTTGCTGGAAGTGGAGGACGAGCGTTTCTTTGACGGCTTGGAACCTCTGGAGTTGGGGGACTT
Source organism: Fontisphaera persica (assembly GCF_024832785.1). Classification (GTDB taxonomy): domain Bacteria; phylum Verrucomicrobiota; class Verrucomicrobiia; order Limisphaerales; family Fontisphaeraceae; genus Fontisphaera; species Fontisphaera persica. Next base: position 1,100,119 of record NZ_CP116615.1, on the reverse strand, counting down.
GCCGAAGGTCCGCTCCACGGTGGTTACGTACGGTTATCCGGCCGGCGGTGAACAGATTTCCTATACACGCGGCGTGGTTTCACGCATTGAAATCCAGACCTACGTCCACATTGCCAATCGCTCGCTGCTGGCCGTGCAGACCGACGCCGCCATTAACCCGGGCAATAGTGGCGGGCCGGTGATTCAGGATGACAAGGTGGTGGGCGTGGCCTTCATGGGCGCGCCCGGACTGGAAAACACCGGCTTTTTCATTCCACCAAACATCATCCGGCATTTCCTGAAGGACATCGAAGACGGCCGATATGATGGTTTCCCCTCCCCCGGCGTGCGCATCACGCCCCTGCACAATCCAGCGTACCGGCGTTTCCTGCAACTGCCGCTCAACGAGTTCGGGGCGCGCATTGACGGAATACAGGCGCAGGACGAAACCGAGCGGGTTTTGCTCGAGGACGATGTGCTGTTGCAGGCGGGTCCCTACCCCGTAGGAAGTGATGGAACAATTCTGTACGAGGGCAACCGTGTGCATGTGGTGGCCGCGTTTCATGAGATTCAAAACGGCGAAAGCATCCGTCTGAAAATCTGGCGCAAAGGCAAGGAAGTGGAGGTGAATTTGACCTTGCGGGTGCAAAAACGCGACATCGCCGCGGGCAATCAATACGATGTGCTGCCCCGCTATTACATTCATGGAGGGCTCGTTTTCACGCCGTTGAGCCTGGATTACCTCAAGACCTTTGGCCGTAACTGGTCGGATGAAGTGGGGGCAGAAATGGCCTACGAGTTGTTTTACCGCCGCCATGAGCTGCCCGGCACCGTCCGCCAGGAGCCGGTGGTGCTGGCTGTCGTCCTGGCAGACCCGGCCAACGCCAGTTTCAACGTCAAGGGACGGGTGCTCGTGGACCGCATCAATGGCCAGCGGATTGACAGGTTGGAAGATGTGATTGCGGCCTTTGCGAAAGTAAAAACCGGCCAGCATCTCATTGAGTTTGTACCCAAGGGCACATTCGAGTGTCTGGACGCGGAAGCGGCAGCCGAAGCCGGACCGCGGGTGATGAAGAATTATGGCATTCCGGAGGACCGTCGTTTATGAGGCACTTGTGGCAATTTAATGGTCTGGCTTTAATCCTGGCCCTGAGTTTGGGCGCTGGTGTGCATGCTCGTGCCGCCTCCGGAACGCCTGACCATGCCCGCTGGGAACAGGCCATCATCAACATCGAATCCACCCGCGTGGTCTATGATTCCATGCAGCCGTGGGTCAAGCGGCCCCGCACTTTTCTGAAAACCGGCGTGGTCATTGCCCCGCGGGAAATCCTCACGGCGGCAGAAGACCTGCAGGACCGCACGCTGGTGCGCGTCCAAAAAGGCGGGCGGGGACAGTTCTATGAAGCCGACGTCGCCTGGGTGGATTACCATGCCAATCTGGCCATTCTCACCGTGAAAGACGAGGCTTTCTGGAAAGGACTGAAACCCGTGCCATTGCTGCATGGCGCGCCTGCGCGGGACGATTTGCGGGTGGCCCGCTGGCTCAATGCCAATCTGGAAATTCGCCGGGTGGAGTTCAGCCAATTCACCGTGGATGATGCCCGGCTCAGCCCCATCCCGGCGCTTTATCTGGAATTTGACTCCGAAATGACAAGCATTGGCGGGTCAGCCCCCGTAATTTCTGGAGGCAAGCTGGCGGGTATCACCTGCCAGCAGGTGGACAATCATGTGCGCGCACTCACGGCCACCTTCATCCGCGACGTGCTTGAAGCGCGAAAAAAAGGCCATTATCGCGGCCTGGGTTTCTTCCCTTTCTACTGGCAGCCAACCCCCAACACGGCTTCGCACCGTTACCTCAAGCTGCCCGGCGAACCGCGTGGAGTCGCAGTCATTTACGTCCCTGAACTACCCGCGGTGGAAGAAAACCTCAAACCCTTTGACATCATTTTGCAGGTGGACGGGTTTGATATTGACCCCCAGGGCCGGTACCAGGACCCCCTCTATGGGCAACAGATTCTGGAAAATTTGTCCCTTCGCGGCAAATTTGCCGGAGACGTTGTCCGCTTTACCGTCTGGCGCGAGGGCGCCATTCGCGTCGTCAATTACCGGATGCCCAAGTTTGACTACCACCTGCGCATGCTGCCGGACCATGTCTTCGACCAGGAGCCGGAATATCTCATCGCCGGCGGATTGGTCATGGTGCCCCTCAATAAACCCTTCCTGCGCTCCTGGGGCGACGATTGGAAGCGCCGCGCCCCTTTCCGCCTGGTGTACTACGACAACGAATTTCCCACCCCTGACCGTCCTTCCCTGGTGGTGATGTCGTTTGTGCTGCCCGACGCTTTTAATCTCGGTTACCATGAGCTGCGCGCACTGGCCGTGGAAAAAATCAATGGCCAGGTGGTTCGCAATCTGCGGGAAGTCAAATCCGCCCTCCGCTCCCCGCAGCAAGGCTATCATGTCATTGAATTCGTGCGCAGCGACACCGTGCGCCGCCTGGTGCTGGACGCCAGCCAGATGGATGCCGCCAATGCGCGCATCCTGCAACGTTACGGCATCCCCAAGGCGGAGAGTCTCTCTGCCCAGTAACCACCCCGCCCATCAATTTTAGCGCGGCGGAAGCGTCCGGCGGTACTCGTCCACCACCAGCCCAATACGTTCAAAGGGAATCGGCTGAAAGGCTGGCAGCTCCCCATACAATCGCGCCCGCGGCGCCAGCGCAAAATCTCCGGCCGCCGCGTTGCGAAAACCCAAATCCACCGGCGCCGCCGCCGTGCCCATGAGGTCGCGAAAGCCCTTGAGATTTTTGGCCATCGCGATATGGCCGGCCCCACGTGTGCTCACCGCCAGGTTGTCCGCAATGTCCAGTCGTTCAAGGATTTTTCGTACATTGCCGTCAAAATCACAAAGCCTTTGGGTGCAATCCACAAAAACATTGCGGCGAATGACATTCCCCAGCGGCCATTGCGGCTCCTCCTGCATTATGCGCGCCAGCCGCGGATAGCGCTCGCTCCACGGAGGCTGGGTGTAATTCAATTTCTGGGCCTTGCCCTCCAAATGCCACCCTGGCTCTGCCGGATTATTCCACTGCTTCCAGGTGGTGCCGCGCGAGTCCAAATGCAAACCAATGGGGCAATCCACCACCAGGTTGTTCAATACCGTATTGTCACGTCCGCCGCCAATCATGATGGCTCGGCCGGCACGAAAGAAGACATTGCCCTCGAGGGTATCCCCACTGTCGCAGTCGTCCAGATATACCCCCATCGTGTTGACGTGTCCCGTGTCGCCCACGCCCAAATCATGAATGTAATTATGCCGCAAAATGTTGCCCTGGCTGGTCCAGTCCCGGCCGGTGTAAAAAGCGCCCGCATCTCCTGTCTCCATGACCACCCGATAAACTTCATTCAGTTCAAAGAGATGCTCATTCCCGCCATACAGCACGGCATTGTGCGGCGCATCATGAATGCGATTGTTGCGCGCCACCTGGCCGCAGCCATTGGCCCCAATCCCCGGCGCATAGGTGCGCTGAAATAAACCATAATGGTGAATATGATTATTGTAGGCCAGATTGTTTGCGGGTATCAGGCGCGCGCGGTCCCCGCCGTTCAGGCTGATGCCGGAGCGACCCAGATTAAACAAATCGCAGGAGCGCACTGTGTTCTGGCGCCCCTGGATTTGAATGCCACTGCCACCCAGATTGGCCACCCGGCACCCGGCCAACTCCACCTGCTCGGTGTCCTGCAACACAATGCCATCCCCGTGCCCGTACTCGAAAGCCAGGCCGATAATCTGGAGGTGCCTGGTTTCTTTGATGCGCAGCAGCGGTTGCGCCAACAGCGCCAGCACCACTTCGGCCTTGGGCCAGCCGGCGGGCGGCCACAAGTAAAGCTGCTTCCGAGCGCGGTCCAAATACCATTCCCCGGGCGAGTCCAGTTCTTCCAATAAATTCAGCGCATAAAAACGCCGATGAGAGGCGCCCCAAGTGCCAGCCGCAATGCCATAATTATGGGGCGCTGCCAGGCGAACGACCTTGGCCTCTGCGTCATAGCTGCCCATGCGCAACACTTCGTCCGCCCAATCATGTGTCCAATAGCCTTGCAGCCAAACCCCCTCCTCCATTCTCCATTGAGCCATCCGCGGATAATCAAACACAAAGGCCCCCGGCCGCTGCTTGCGCATGACAGGGTCCGGTGCGTCGGGTTTGGGCAGCCCGGTGTCCACTGCCTTGGAAAATTTCGCCCATCCGCCGTTGGTAGCCTCGACATTAGGCCAGCGCGCCAAAGTCATGGGTTGACCATTAATGTACAGCCAGGGGCCAGGCGGAGTCCCTTTGAAGGCCGGTTTCCATTCAGGAAATGCCGCGGACGTAATGCTGGATAAGTCACAAACCAATACCCGCTGGCGTGCCGTCGCCGGAAGGCGGTTCAAAATGAGGTGATTGGTCACTGGCTTGAAATCAGCCGGACGCAGCGTGCGCCCGCCCTGCACTCGTGCCAGCCCCGGCCCCTCCGCCTTGTACACCACCGGATGGCCCGGCGTGCCGCTGTCTTCGGCGGTCAGCTCCCACGTATTTTCAAGTACATAGACCCCAGCGGCGATGCGCACCACCACCCTGGCATCGCCCGGTAAGGCGCCGGTTTTTCGAGCATGACGGATGGCGTCACGGGCTTGCACCAGCTCCCGAAAAGGACGGACAGCACTGCCGTCACCACCAGCAGCAGCACTAGCCGAGACAAAGTACTGCCGCTCCGCAGCGCCTCCCCACCACGAGCCGAAGACCAGAATCAACCAGGGCAGCCAATGCCCGCGCATAATGGGCGTATTCATGCAGAGCAGAATTCGGGAGAGCCGCTGAAAAGTCAATGCGGGAGCACCGCCCGAGGCAAGACCGCCTATTGGCCACCATGCAACTGCCGTTCCAAGTCCGTAAATGTCTCGCTGAGTTCCTGCCAGGATTTGCGCGGCGGCCGCGGGCCTTTGACCCACTTCACCTGTCGCCCGCGCCACAACGAGTAAATCGCCGGAACAATTTCCAAGGTTAGAATCGTGGAGGTAATCAAGCCTCCCACCATGGGCGCAGCAATTCGCTGGATGGCCTCAGCCCCTGCCCCACTGGCCCAGAGCGCAGGCACCAGCCCCAGCGTAATCATGGCCACGGTCATCAGCTTGGGACGCACGCGCTGCACCGCGCCATAAGTAATCGCCTCAAACAAATCGTGTTGGGTCTGCATTCGCCCGGCCCGTTGGTACAGGTGAAACGCCTCATCGAGGTAAATAATCATGACCGTGCCGGTTTGTGCCGCCAAACCAGCCAGGGCGATGATGCCCACCCATACCGCGATACTGAGCTGGTAATCCAGCAGATACAACATCCATAAGCTGCCGGTCATGGCGAAGGGAATGGATAAAAGAATGATAAACGTCTGGGGCACACTTTTGAAATTCAAATAGAGCAGCACAAAAATGAGCAGCAAGGTGATTGGCACGACAATTTTGAGCCGCTCCTTGACGCGCAGCATGTGCTCATATTGTCCGGTCCACTCCAAACGGTAGCCGGGCGGCAAATGCCCGGCCTGTTCAATTTTTTCACGCACAGCCTGCCGCGCCCGGGCCACGTATCCGCCAATGTCCCGCTCCGTGATGTCCACGTACACCCAGCCAGTAAGCGCCCCATCTTCATTTTTAATCAAGGGCGGTCCCACGGTGGTGCGAATTTCCGCCAGCTCACCCAACGGCACCTGGGCCACCCCCCGGCTGCCCGAAGACCCCGCGGTTCCTTCACCCATGCCGTTGAAACCAGCCCCAGCCGAGGCGGGCAACGCCACGGGCACCAATATCTGTTTGAGCTTCTCTGGCTCATCCCGCAATTCACGGCTGTAACGCAGATTGATGGAATACCGCTCGCGCCCCTCAATCGTGCGGTCAATGGCCATGCCGCCAATGGCTGTTTCGACCACCATCCACACGTCCTCAACATTCATACCATACCGGGCCATGGCGCGACGATTGGGGATGATATCCATATACAACCCCCCAGCCGTGCGCTCAGCATAAGCACTGCGCGTACCCGGCACCTCACGCATGACCGCCTCCAGTTTTTCCCCAATCCGGCTGATGACCTCCAAATCCGGCCCATAGATTTTAATGCCCACTGGCGTGCGTATGCCGGTGGAAAGCATGTCTATGCGCGCCTTGATGGGCATCGTCCATGCATTCACCAGACCCGGCAATCGCAAGGCCTCGTCCATCTCCGCCACGAGTTCTTCCCACGTCAATGGTCGTTCCTCCGGCCAAAGTCGGCAGAGGGCCGGTTTCAACCAGCCCGGAGCCCAGCGCGAATACCATCGTTCCTGCGGCACTTTGCGCCACTCCGTTTGTGGCTTGAGTTGCACCACCGTCTCGAACATTTCCAGCGGGGCCGGGTCAGTGGCGGTCTCGGCCTTGCCCGCTTTGCCATGCACGGTAAGCACCTCGGGAAATTGCTTCAGGATGCGGTCCTGGATTTGCATGAGCCGCACGGCCTCTGTCATCGAAATGGTCGGCAAGGTCGTAGGCATGTAGAGAATGGTACCCTCATTCAATGGCGGCATGAACTCCGAACCGAGCCGCTTGAAGATGGGCACACTGGAGGCGACGGCCACCACCGCAATGCCCATGGACAGCAAACGCCGCCGCATGAGCGCGCTGACCCAGGGATAATAAAGCCGGTGCAATAAACGGCTGATGGGATGACGATATTCCGGGATGACCTTGGCGCCCGTCATCAAAACAATTAACGCCGGACCCAAAGTCAGCGAAAGAAAAGCCGCCCATGCCATGGTGAAGGTTTTTGTATAGGCCAGGGGCTTGAAAAGCCGCCCTTCCTGCCCTTCCAGCGCAAACACGGGCAGAAAACTGATGGTAATAATGAGCAAAGCAAAAAACAACGGTTTGCCCAACTGTTTGCAGGCCCCAATGATAATCTCCTGCTTTTGGGCGCGCGTCAGGCCCGGCGGGGCGTGCTCCAATTTCTTATGCACGTTTTCCACCATCACCACCGCTTCATCGCAAATGGCCCCAATGGATATGGCGATGCCCGCCAGAGACATGATGTTGGCGGTCAACCCCATGAAATACATCGGAATGAAGGCCAGCGCCACCGCAATGGGCAGAGTCACAATCGCCCGGGCCGCCCCGCCCAAATCGAGCAGGAATACCATGACGATGAGCGAGACAATGATGCTTTCCTCAATCAGCGTGCGTCGCAGCGTGGCAATGGCGCGACGGATCAGGTCCGACCGATCATACGTAACCACCACCTCCACACCCGCCGGCAAAGAAGGTTTGATTTCCTCCAGCCGTTGTTTCACGCGCTCGATTACCTGCAGCACATTTTGCCCGTGGCGTACGACCACAATGCCGCCCACCACCTCCCCCTCGCCATTGAAATCCCCTGCCCCCCGGCGCATCTCAGGACCAAGGGTGATGTTGGCGGCCACATCACGCAAGAGAATGGGATTGCCGCGCGCATCCACTCCGACAACCACCCAGCGCAAATCCTCAAGGTTTTGTATATAGCCCCGCCCCCGCACCAGATACGTGGTGCCATGTCGCTCCAGTTCACGTCCCCCCACATCGTTGTTGGCCGCGCGAATGGCAGACACAATGCGATCCAGGGGAAGGTTGTAGGCAAGCAACCGGCCTGGGTCCAATTCCACCTGATACTGTTTTTCATACCCGCCAAAAACGGCCACTTCAGCCACGCCTTCAATGCTTTGCAACCAATAGCGCAAGTGCCAATCTTGGAAGCTGCGCAGTTCGCCCGGATCATGCCTCCCCTCCCGATCCACCAGCGCGTATTGAAAGCCCCAACCCACGCCAGAAGCGTCTGGCCCCAACGCAGGTGTTACCCCGGGGGGCAAATTACCGGACAATCCTTGCAGATACTCAATGACCCGCGAGCGCGCCCAATAAATATCCGTGCCATCCTCAAACACCACATACACAAAGGAATAGCCAAAAAATGAATAACCCCGCACCACCTTGACCCGCGGCGCGCTGATTAGCCGCGTCACAATGGGATAGGTGATTTGGTCCTCGACCAGATTGGGACTCCTCCCCTCCCAGCCAGTGTACACAATGACCTGGGTATCCGATAAATCGGGTATCGCATCCAATGGTGTATTCTTGACACAATACACCCCCCCGCTGAACAAGGCCCCTACCAGCAGGAACACCATGAATCGGTTGCGGGCACTCCATTCAATGATGCGTTCAATCACTGACTCCCGCGGCCCGCTGGAGACGGATGGAGATGCAGTATCCTTCATAACTGTTTCCGTTTTAATGCGGGTGGCTGCTGACCACATTGGTGGAACTTGCAGCCGGGGTTTCGTGGCCAACCATGCCGGCTATGGCCGCCTTCAACTGGCTTTCCGAATCAATCAGGAACAACGCGCGGGCCACCACCCGCTCACCTACGCGCAAACCGGCGAGTATTTCCCAGTAGTCATCCGTCCTCACCCCCACCTTGACCTCGCGAGGCTCCAAGTGGCCATCGCCGCGCTCCACAAAAACGACCTGCCGCAAACCGGTATCCAGCACGGAACTGGCCGGAGCCACCACGCGCCGCCCCAGTGGAAGGTCCACCCAGGCCTCCGCCCACATCCCGGGGCGCAAACGATGCTCAGGATTTTCCATCTCCACCCGCGCCTCGCCCCGCCGGGTCTGGGAATCAATGTGTGGGTAAAGAAAGGCGACGGAGTTGGTGAACGCCAGGCCCGGAAAAGCCGGAAAATTGAGGCGCACCACCAGACCAGTGCGCATCAGCGGCCAATCTTTCTCCCAAACGCTCAACCGCAGCCAAATGCGCCGCAAATCAGCAATTTCATACAACGTCTCCCCCGCCATGAAAGCCTTTCCTTCCACCGCCGACTTGCTCAGCACATGGCCACTGAATGGAGCGCGCATCAGCGTTTCATCCCCAATGGCCCCCCGTTCCTCAATGGCGGCAATTTCCTCGGCGGCAATTTGCCATAACTCCAAACGTTTCCGGGCCGATTGTACCAGCCGTTCCGCCGTTTCGCGTGCCAGCGTGGCTGCTGGATTGGTCCGCGCTTGCTGTCCATTCCTCAGCGCCAGGAGGTATTCGTTTTGCGCTGCGAGCAGTTCTGGACTGTACACGCGCAATAATGGCTGCCCCGCCTCCACTTCCTGTCCGGTGAAGTTCACATAGATTTCTTTGACCCACCCACCAAAACGCGGCGCCACCCGGGCATAGCGTGTCTCATCATGTTCAACCACGGCCGTCGCCCAGATTTCGCGCCGCAATTCCCGCTCCTCCACCAACGCGGTGCGCAATCCAACGGCTTGCCGCCGCTCCGCGGAAATGTGTATCACGGCACGCCCTGGCGGAGGCGAAGGCGCAGCGGCAGCGGCGGCGAATTCGGCGGCTTTTTTCTCATCGGCAAGCAGCAGTTTCATGCCGCATTCCGGACAGTCGCCGTGCTTGTCACTTATCGAACCCTCGCATTTCATCGGGCAATAATATTGGCCCGGTTGCGGCAAATACGGCTTGGCCGATGCCTTGGGCTCATCACCGCCCCCTTCCTTGATGGGCACCAGTTTCATATTACAGATGGGGCAATCGCCCATCCGTTCACTAACGTAAGTGGGATGCATCGGGCAGTGGTATTTCTGTCCCGTACCTTGGCTTTCATGGCGCTGGCACGCCGTCAACGCCACCAGAACGGCGGCCACCATCGTCAGGCAAATGAGCTTTCTCATAGTCAAATCAAAGTTATCGTGATGGGGATGTTTCTTTTTCAGTCACCGGCCGTTGTGGGGCGCCTTCCGGCAGACGGCCAGCCAGTAACAAAGACATTTCCGACAGCGCCAGCTCACGCTGGGCGCGTGCATTAATCTCCGCCAGTTGAAACTCCAGCAACGTGCGCTGCGCCTCGGCCAGGTTGAAATAGTCCACCAACCCGGCACGGTAGTTTTCGCGGCCCACCTCCAGGGATAGCCGCGCTTTGGGTATGAGCTGGCCGCGGAACAATTCAATCATTCGCGTCGCTTCGCGCACCATGAAAGAACGGTCCGCCCATTCCACGGCCAACTGAATTTGCTCTCTTAATAAACGCGCCTCAGCGGCCCGCCGCCGGCCCTGTGCCGCGGCAATTTCCGCGGCAATCTTGTCTTTCCAAATCGGCAGCGTAACGCCGGCCTGAGGCGAAGCCACCAGCGGGGAAGCATAGGCATTCAGTTCCAATCCCACGCTGAAGTCCGGTACCCGGCCCTTGCGGGCCACGGCCACGGCCGCTTCCGCCTGTCGTATTTCCGCCGCCATGGCGCGCAAACGCGGATGCCTTGTCTCCACCTCCCGCAACCAATCTTCCACAAATGACTCATCCGGCGTGGTTTGGAACTGTGCCGGCAAAGGCGGTGTTTCCTCGGTATCTCGCCGTCCCAAAGCAGCATTAAACTGGGTCAACAAGGGTTGTTGTGCGTCCTCCAAATTGGCTATTTCGGTTTCCAAACGCTGTCTCTCAATCTGCGCCCGCAACACATCCTGCAGGGTCACCTTGCCCACCTGGTGTTGAGCCTGCGCGAGCATTTCTGTGTCCGCCACCCACTTGAGCATTTCCCGCAGGACCGCGATCCGCGCCCTTAAAAAATAGAGTTGATAATAGCTTTTGCGCACGGCATAGGCGGCCTCCAACACCTCCGATTCAAAGGCGTAATAACGCGCGTCACTCTCCGCGGCAGCCATGGCGGCCTCGGCCCGCAACTTGCCCGGCCCCGGAAACTCCATCATCAACCCCGGCATCAGCGCCATCAAAGTGCCGGCGACATCGCTTTGAAATGTCAACCGCGGATCCGGCAGGGAACGAGCAGTGGTGATTTTTTCCACCGAAGCTTTCCATTCATAATACGCCGCCTCCACCCGCGGATGATTCAGCACACCGTACAGCACGAATTCACTCAATAGGGAGTTCGTGCTGAGGACGGGCAAAGCGGGCCGCGCCTCCCCTGGCCGGTACTGTTGCCCCACGGCCGCCACTTCCTTGCGGGCGGCTCGCTCTTGGGGCAACGTGCGCCCCAGACAACCCGTCAATGCCAGCATGGCGGCCAGCCCCAAACAACCCCATGCCCAACCACCGCCTCGTGGAGTTCCTGATGCTCCACCCTGGCCCATCATGCCCATGACATGGCTTTTGCTCATAAAACCTGATTAACCTGATTCTTCGTTAAAAACACTTCACCCATGGAAATGCACAGTTGGGAAAAATCGGGTCCCTAAACCCGAATTCACGAAATCACGCCAACGCCCTGCATCCCCGCAGGGCACACCTCAGGCGTGGAAGGTCATTTCAAATGAGAAAGGCGCAGTTCTTCTGATAAAGGGCCACTGAGGGGGCCTGCAGAACTGCTTCAATGGAAGAGGGAGGGAGAATGGCCAAGGCTGGCCGGTGAGAAGGGATATGGGCCACCAACACCGCAACCAAACCCGCCATATCCCTCATCGCGCCGGGGGCTGGCAGGCTGAGCGGGGGCAATTGCGCCTCCTGCGGCGTCCCTGGCTCCACACAACACTGACATGCCGCACCGCACGCACAGGCCTCCACCATCACGGGGTCAGGACTCGGACAAACCGCTGCTCCCGTGGCTGGCAACATGGCCACCCACATGGCCAGGCACAGCCCCCACACAAGGCAATGTTTGGCGGCAGTCTTAAACATCAGTTGCCCATAGGAGTTAATGACAATTATTTGGCTTTCTTCTTCTGCTCGGCCTCGAGCTTCTTCAGATACTTGGCCGGTTCTTTTTTGAAGCCTTTTTCGCAGGCCTTGCAGCAAAGTTTAATCTCCTGTCCTTCATGCACAATCACGTACGGCTGGCCCATGCTGCCCAACTTCTCATCACTCACCAGACACTTGTCCAAGGGATAAGGCTTGGGTTTTGCCACTGTTTGCTCGGCGGCACGGGAGGTAACGGCGGCAAGGAACAACAGCGCGCTGGCAGCCAAGGCCAAACCAAGGTATTGAATTTTCATAACAATTTCATTATTTGCTGTTCTGTTAAACTATCTCTCTCAAATATACACCGAAATTGATAAAATCACTCACTATTTTTTAAGCACACTCAAAATCTCGTCGTCAGCAACTTAACCGGATTGCGCCATACCCTCTTCCAGCCATGGTCTCAGACGTTTGCGCAATTCCTTGCGCGCTCGATACAGGCGCGACTCAACCGCCTTGATCGTGGTGCCCAAGACGGACGCCGTTTCCGCCATGGACAAATCCTCCCATTCACATAGGACAATGACCTCTCGCAACTCTTTGGGCAGGCGATTCACCGCCATCCGCACCGCCTCCCTGCGCTCTTCTTGCAGCAATTGTTGCGCTGGATCAACCTGTTCGGCGCTCCCTGATCCCATGCCTTGCGTGGTGTTTTCCAAATCCCATTGGTGGTCCCATGATTCCATGGGATGGCGAGCAAGTGAACGCCTCCGGCTGCGAGCCAGGTTTGCGGCAATGGTGAACAACCAAGGGGTAAAGCGCTGTTCCGAGCGGTAGGCTTGGCATGATTCAAAAACCCGGACAAATGTCTCCTGTGCCAGATCCTCGGCTTCTTGCTCATCGCCTAACAACCGGCACAGAAATCCATAAACTGCAGCGGCATGGCGATCCATCAAATCATTGAGTGCCAGGGGTTCTCCCATGGCCAGGCGCGCCATATCCTGACGATCCAGTTGGTCCCTCCCCTCAGTGTCCATGCGACGACGAAGCGCCTCCCCTCATCGTTTCTTCAACCCGTTCATGCGCGGCAGATACCAGACGGGACACCTCCTCCCAATACCGCTGGCCTTGTTCGGGGGGCATAACTTGACTGACCTCGGCAAAATGCCTCAGCATCGCAGCCTGGCACTGCGCCCGCAAACGCCCGATGGCCTCCAATTGACGTTGCACCTCCCCACCGGCGGTGGACGGAGTTTTTAACAGACGCGCCAATTCAGCGCGGGCAGCCGCAATTTCATTACAATACTTCTGGCATTGAAGACGGTAACCATCGTGCAATTTTCGAATGGCGGCCATCTCAGCGTCCCCCAGCCGAAATTCCCGTCGCAACCATTCCAAATCATCCAGGGAACTTTGCCCCACATGCTCCCGCCAAATTAAGGCAGTGACCTGCCGGGTGATGACAAACATCAACGACAAGCATAGCGCTGCGCCAAGTAAAATGAAAATGGGCCGCCGCATTGTTCAACGCACCTCCAGGGGCGCCACCGCCGTCAAATAGCGCTCGCGCGCCTGAAGGCGGGCCTCTTTGGCACCTTCGACGGCCCCCGCAAAAACACCCAACCCCACCATCACCGCCGCCAGCGCCAAGGCAAACCGTGGATGTAGCCACCTTTCCGCCAAAACCTCCAACCAATGGACGGGGATTCGATCCGGCGACGTTTTTGTTTCACGAATGCGACGCCATACCGCCCCCTGAAAACCCGCAGGCAGTGAGTATTGGGGGCGGGCCTCTCGCAGCATTTTGATTAATGACTCATCATTGTGCATGGCGGGGTCAACTAATCCTCATCCATCTGAGAATGGCAAGTATTCTTATCCCACACGTCCCGATACATGCAAAGCCTTCGGCATTTTACAGGGGCTGTGCACCTGGTTAGTTCTCAAGGCTGGACCGTCATCAGTGACATAGACGATACGATCCGTGTCTCCCAAGTGCTCGACAAACAGGCCCTGATGCAAAACACCTTTTGCCGACCCTTCGTCCCCGTGGACGACATGGCGACGCTCTACCGCCGCTGGCAAGTCCACTTGGGCTGCGCCTTCTTTTATGTCAGCGGCTCTTCCTGGGCCTTGTACGATCCCTTGTGCGACTTTGTGCGCACCAACCAGTTTCCCGAAGGAGTGTTTGAACTGCGCCGGGTCTATGCAGGGGACGCCTCTCTGCTGCAACTGCTGCGCACTCCGCAAAACTACAAACTCGACACCATCAGCGCCATCCTCCAACGCTGGCCCCATCGCCGCTATATCCTCGTGGGCGACACCGGCGAGCGCGACCCTGAAGTTTATGGCGCCTTGGCCCGCCAATACCCCGAACAAATCCGTTGGATATTCCTCCGCGACGTCACCAGCCACCCCCGCGACGCCGAACGCTACCGCGCCGCCCTGGAAGGCCTGCCCCCGAACGCTGGCAACTCTTCACCAATCCCGCCGCCCTCCCAACCCCCACCCATCTTTCCCAATAAATACAACAAATCACGATTTCACCACAAAAACATAGTGTAGGACAAATATGCGCCTTATACCTCCCCGCATATTCTCTTATTTAAATAATAAGGATTATTTCATTAAAAATAAAAAACTTTGACAAGAGCTTCACCGACCAATTATTGTGCAACGTAGTGAAAGTGAACCTTATTAAAAGATGTGGAGTACGAGTTGAGGCGCGTTGTTTTCAAAGCCTACGATTTTCACCTTTTCACACGTTTAAACTTTAACCTGATACCTCTCATGCGCACAAGAATTATTCCTGTGATAGTTTTGGCAACGAGCGTCTTCCTGATGGGTTGCGGAACAGTCCGTGAACATCGGTTAATTGTCCAACCCTTAAAAAGCAGCTTACTGCGTCAGTGGGTTCAACATTATTCCGTCTCAATAAACGAGGAGATCTCGCCAAACGCCTTTGGCGGCAGAGATATTTATGGAGGGAAAGTAGATAAAGGCTATGCAGAAGTAAAACTACGGGCTATTCGTGAAGGTAGATATCTTGATTTGCTAGTCTTTGATGTCAGCCGAGACAGCTTCTGAAACTACAATGGATCGTTACAAACCTTTCGATAAATCGCTGGTAAGAGTGAACGTGTCACAGACTGTCAATATCAACGACAGCTCCGGGGATCATGGAATGTTAGTCACTGTAGATACCTCACTTGAAAAGGATTATGTCTTATCGGGGGTTCGTATTACTTTTCTTGAAATTAGGCCATCGTCTGTCGTCTATACGCTCGAAGATTTAGAATCGGGGAAGAAATAAGATCAACGATGGCTTTCACTCAAACACTGCTTATTAAGAATTGAATTTCTTTCCCCCTTGTTGTCCTCCTCTACTTGGAAATAGAACAAGGATGCGATTCGCCATCAACGGCGGTAAACTCGGTTGGACCTCTATTAGCGTAGGGGGTAGGAGATCTATTCGCGACGGGCGAGGTCGATGAGTTGGCCGAGGTGGTTGTAGAGGCGGGCTTCGAGGGGAGGTGGCCGGGCAGGCTGTGGGTGGCGCAGCCCAGGCAGGGGTCATAGGCGCGGAAGGCCATCTCCACCTTGTTCAGCAGGCCTTCGGTCACTTTCCCGTCCTGGATCAGGCTCTTGGCCGCTCGATCCACGCTCATCGCAATCCGCGCCGCGTTGTTCGCCGTCGCCACAATCAGGTTGGCCATCGTAATCACCCCGCGCTCGTCCGTCCGATAGTGATGAATCAGCGTCCCCGCGGCGCCTCCACCACCCCCACCCTCCTGGGGCGTCCGCGTCGGAATCACCCGCACCTCCGGACTCACGATCTCCGGATCGTTCAGCAGTTCCACCATCCGCTCCGCCGCATACACCATCTCCACCACCCGCGCATAGTGGTTGGCCAGCGTGTGATGCACCGGCTTGCCCCCAACACCGTGAAATACTCGTCATACGCCCGCTGCGCCAACGGCGTCGTAAAACCCTCGCTGGCGTTCAACCGCGCCAACGGTGCCACCGCGTAAAGGCTCGTCCCCGGCCCCTCCACAAAACCCTTCCACCCCAGCGGCTTCAAGTAGGTGAACTTCATGTAGCTCCACGGCTCCACATGCTCCGCCACGTAGTCCAAATACTGCCCCGGCGCAAACTTCATCAGCTCCCTCCTCCACGTCCACCACCCGCAACTGCCCGTCGTAAAAGTTCACCCGGTTCTGCCCGTCCACCATCCCCAGGTAACAGGTCTGATGGGTGTACGCCTCCCCGGTGATCAGTTTCATATACTCCGGGTTCTTCAACACCAAATCCTTGAACACCTGCAGCGTGAATTGCGCAAACTCCAGCCCGTCCTTCGCCAGCGCCTGAAACCGCGGCCAGTCCTCCTTCGCCAATCCCTTCGACACCCCCGGCAACCCCAGCACCGGATGCACCGCCTTGCCCCCAAAATACGCAATCAGCTCCCGCAACCGCCGCCGCATCTCAATCACCCGCTTCCCCACCTCCACCCCCACCTTCCCTATCACCCCCACTATGTTCCGCTCCGCCGCCGGCGCCCGGCCCCACAATGAAATCCGGCCCCCAGCACATACACGTGCAGCGCATGATCCTCCAACATGAACGCATGATACACCAGCTCCCGAATCTTCCGCCCCGCCGGCGGCGGCTCCACCCCATACAAACTGTCCAAACACTTGGTCGCCGCCATGTGATGCGCCGTCGGACACACCCCGCAAATCCGACTGGTAATCTGCGGCATCTCCTCCGCCGGCCGCCCCAACGCAAATACCTCAAAACCCCGCAGCCCGGCACCTGAAAATACGCCCGCTCCACACCCCCACGCTCGTCCAAAATATCTCAATCTTCCCATGCCCCTCCAACCGCGTGATCGGATCTATGCTCACCCGCCGCCGCCGCCGCCGCCACCGCCGCATTGGCCGCCAGGTTCCCCGCGTTAAATGCTTGTTTGGTTGCTTCGTTCATATTGCCTCTCCACGTCCTTCCCGCTCACACCCCCACCTTCCGCCGCAACAGGCTCTTGGCCAGCCCATACCGATACAACGTCCCCACCGGATCCGGCATCCCCCAGCACCGCATCCACCCCCGCCTCGTCCTTCGGCCCCAAATCTGAACACAAACTCGACAGCATCTTCGCCCCTGATCCCGCACCCGCGACGTCGGCCCAAAACACCCGTGCACGGCATGTTCCCCCATGCACTGCCCCCACACCCCGCCCGCGTCGCCGGCCCCATACACACCACCCCCTGCGCCAAAAAACACTTCGTCCCATCCAACACCCGCTGATGCGGCCGCACCAGCTCTCCCAACGCCAGGTCCACCGGCTTGCTCTCCCGCCGCGGACACTCGCTGCACAACGCCACGTCCGGCGCCAACACCGACCCCCGCTCCGGCAACCGCCCCTCCAACAACGCCCCCACCGCCGCCTTCGTCACCAACGGCGTCGGCGGACACCCCGGCACATAATAGTCCACCTCCACCACCTGATCCAACGCCCGCACCCCCATGCAGCTCCGGCAAATGCAACCGGTGCCCCCTCCTCATGCTCCACCCGCGGCCGCACCTTCCCTCGTTCACCACCGACGGACTCCCCTCATAGTTGAACCGCAATAGCTCCTCCCGCCGGTACAAATTGGCCAGCCCAGGCACCCCCCCCATGTGCGCACACGACCCGTACGCTATCAGATACCGGCTCTTCCGCCGCAACAACCGCGCCAACTCCGCCTGCTCCGTCGAACGAATCGCCCCATTGAGAAAGGTGGCCACAATCCCCCCCTCCGGCAGCGCCTCCACGTCCCGGTACTTGAAGTCCATCGCCACCGGCCACAACACAATCTCCACCTTCTCCACCAACCCCAAAATGTCCTCCGCCAAGTCCACCACCGTCTCCTCACAGCCCCCACACGACGCACACCAGTAAAACGCTACCTTCGGCTTAGCCATGTGCCACCTCGCTTTCTTCTCGCTCCACCTTCGCCGCCAGCTCCGCCACCTCCCGATCCCACTCCGCCCACCGCCCCGGCAAACCCAACGGCCCCAACGCCCGTATCTGCTCCACCATCTCGTTCACCACCACCTTCACCTTCTCCCCCTCCGCCGCCGAGATCCACTCCAGCCGAAACCGCGCCTCCTCTATCCCCATCCCCGCCAACATCCGCCGCAACAACCGCGCCCGCCGCAGCATCTTGTAGTTCCCCTCCACATAATGACAGTCATTGGGATGACACCCCCCCACCAACACCCCGTCCGCCCCACGCGCAAACGCCTCCAAAATAAACTGCGGATCCACCCGCCCGCTGCACATCAACCGAATCACCCGCACGTTCGGCGCGTACTTCAACCGCGACACCCCCGCCAAATCCGCCGCCGTGTACGTGCACCAGTTGCAAAAAAACGCCACTATCCGCGGACTCCAGCCCGCCTCCACCTGCCGCTTGCCTGCTGTCTCACTCATAACGCCGCGCTCCTTTCTCCTAAACCCGCTCACTCCGCCAACACCCCCTCTATCTCGCTAAACACCTCCGCGTCCTCAAACAAATTCTGCACGATCGAACCCGACGGACACGCCCCCACACACGTCCCGCACCCCTTGCACAACGCCTCGTTGATGTAGGCTTTCTTTTTATCCGGCAAATAACTGATGGCCGTGTAGGGACAAAGAGGAATGCAAGATTTGCACCCGGAACACTCGCTCTCAATCACAAATGCGGTGTTGGGTTCCATCTCAATGTGGCCACGGTCAATCAGTGAAAAAGCCTCAGCCGCCGCCGCACCCGCCTGAGCCACTGAGTCGGGAATGTCCTTCGGCCCCTGGCAGCAGCCTGCAAGAAATATGCCTTCGGTGGGAGTGCTCACGGGAGCCAGTTTGGGATGCCGCTCTAAAAACCATCCTTCAGAACTGCAGCTCATATTGAACAGGCGGCGCACGTCATCGGCATCAGGATGCGGCTCAAGCCCCACCGCCAGCACCACCATGTCCACCGGCACATGCAAAATACGGTTCATCAGCGTATCTTCCGCTTTCACCACCAGCCGGCCGTTGGCCTCGGGCGAAGGATCAGGAAATACATCCGCCACTTTGCCGCGAATCATCTGGATGCCCTCCTCGGCAATGCGATTATAAAACTCCTCCATGCTTTTGCCCGGGCTGCGCATGTCAATGTAGAAGTTGAATATCTCCGCTTCCGTGCGCTCGTGGATGAGGTGGGCCAGTTTGAGCGAGTAAAGGCAGCAAACCCGGGAACACCAACGGTTGGTGTTTTCATCCCGGGAGCCAACACAATGAATAATCGCCACCTTTTTCGGCTTTTGTCCATTTTTCAACACCACCTCTCCGCCGGTGGGGCCGGAGGAGTTCACCAGCCGCTCCACTTCCAAGGACGTGTACACGTTGGGGTACACGCCGTAGCCATAGTACGGCGTGCGGTGAGGATCAAAGGTCTTGAAGCCGGTGGCCACGATAATGGTGCCTACCTGGATTTCGCGCAGTTCCTCCTGCTGCTTGAAATCAATCGCCTTGCGGTCTCCGCAAGCCTCCACGCAAGTCTTTTTGCACTTGCCGGTTTTGACTTCAATGCAGGTCTCTGGATCTATGATGACAATGGGCGGCACCGCCTGCGCAAAGGGCAGATACACCGGTTTGCGTTTGCCCAGGCCGAGGTTGAAATCATCCGGAAACGCAGGCTTCTTGTACACGCAAGCATCCACACACTCCTGGCATCCCGTGCACAAATCCTCGATGATGTAACGCGGTTTGCGGCGCACCGTCACGCGATAGTTGCCCACATAACCATCCACTTTGACCACTTCGCTGTACGTCCAAAGGCGGATGTTGGGGTGTTTGTCCACGGCGGACATTTTGGGGCTGAGCACGCACATGGCGCAATCGAGGGTGGGAAAGGTCTTGTCAAACTTGGCCATGTGGCCGCCGATGGTCGGCTCGCGCTCCACTAAATACACCAGCTTCCCGGCATTGGCCAGCACCAAGGCGGCGTGGATGCCGGCAATGCCGCCGCCCACAATCAGAACGTTGGGATTAATCGGCGCCTTTTTCACCTCCAGCGGCTTGTGCAACGGCACCCGGTTGATGGCCGCCCGCACCTGCGCCATGGCCTTGCGCGTGGCCGCCTCCTTGTCCGTATGCACCCACGAGTTGTGCTCGCGGATGTTAACCATCTGGAAAAAGTAGGGGTTCAAGCCCGCCTTGCTAATCGCGCCCCGGAAGGTGTGCTCGTGGAGCAAGGGCGAACAGGCCGCCACTACAATCCGATTGAGCCGGTTTTCCAAAATGTCCTGCTGAATCAGCTCCTGGCCGGGGTCGGAGCACATGTATTTGTAATCCCGGGACACCACCACATTGGGCAGCTTGGCTGCATATTGGGCCACCGCCTTGACATCAATGGTCCCGGCGATGTTCACCCCGCAATGGCAAACATAGAAACCGATGCGGATGGGATCGCTTTTCTTGGGAATGTACATGTTAGTCCTCCAATGATTCAGCGAGCAATTCCACCACGTCGCGCACGATCATGGGTTTGTCGTGCGGCACCACCTTCAAAGCATCCTCGAAACGGTAGATTTCATAGGGACACGAAACCGCCAGCACATCCGCGCCCGTGGCAATGGCCTCCTTGATACGGCGCTCGCTCAGGCGTTCCATGCCCTTTTGTTTGAAGTAAGTGTCCAGCCACATCCCGCCCCCCCCGCCACCGCAGCAGATGGAATTGATGCGGTTGTGCACCATCTCGACCACTTTTACGCCCGGAATAGCCTTGAGCAAGGTCCGCGCTTCCTCATAAAGACCGGCGCGGCGGCCCAGACAGCAGGCATCATGGTAGGTGACGGTGAGGTTCAGCGGTTTCTTGAGTTTGGGCTTAAGCTGCTCCACGTGCCGGGCTAAAAAGGCGGTGGTATGCTCCACCGGCCAGTTGAACCCGTACATGGGATATCGGATGCGGAAAGCGTTAAAGGCATGGGCATCGCCGGTGATGATGCGGTTAAACTGATACTTTTTGAATATCTCCATGTTGTAGTCGGTCAGCGTCTCAAACAAGCCCGACTCCCACGTAAGCTGCCCGCAATCACCCGCACACTTTTCCTCATTGCCCAGAATGGCATAGTCCACCCCCAACGCATGCAGCAGCCGCACCATAGCACGGCTGTTATCCTGGCCACGGGCATAAAAAGAGGTATAGCACTCCACAAACCACAAAACATCCACCGGCCGCTTAATCTCGGCCATCACGGGCACTTTATGGGGGGCGGTCGCAATCCAATTGGCGCGTTTCCGCGAGGATTCGCCCATGGGATTGCCGTAGCGCAAGGTGTTTTGCAGGCTTTTTTGCAGCTCGGCCGGCATCTCCTGCAAATTCATGAGCGTCTGCTCCTTGACCAGAGGCAGGAGCACGTCCGAAAGCCGGATGCCCCGCGGACATTTGGCCATGCAGGCATAACACGCCACGCATTTGAGCATGCTGTCGCTCTGAAAAACCTCCTCGATAAAACCACGGCGCAGCATGTTGATGATGCGGCGTGGCGGATAGTCCATGTGGTCCCCGTAAGGACAAGTCCCGGCGCACATGCCGCATTGAATGCAGGTCAATATTCGCCGTCCCTCCGGCGTGCTCAAAAGCGTGTCCAGCTTGGTATCCCGCTGGCAGACCTCATATTCAATCGTGGATATCATGGCTTGTCCTTCATTTGTTCATGCAGCCGTCGTTGCCGCCGGCTCCTGCACACATTCCCAAACCAGTTCCGCCAAATCTTTCACCGCCAGCTTGCCTTCCAACCCCGTGGTTTTCAGGGCGTCGCGAAACATGGCGATGTCCTTGGGACAGGCCACCACCATCGTTTGCACCCCCGGCAACGCTGCCGCCTCACGCACCCGGCTTTCCGCCGGCCGCTCCTGCACCTTTTCCGCATCCTCCATCCAAATACGTCCGCCGCCTGCCCCGCAACAGTAACTCCGTCCGCGGCAACGTGGCATCTCGACCACCTCCAGCCCCAGCCGCCGCAATACCTCCCGGGGCGGCTCATAAACACCATTATAACGGCCCAGATAGCAGGGGTCATGGTAGGTGACTTTGCCCTGCAGCGGTTGCCGCAGCTTCAAACGGCCTTGGGCAAGCAGTTCACACAGCAGTTCCGTGT
Organism: Fontisphaera persica; assembly: GCF_024832785.1. Taxonomy (GTDB): domain Bacteria; phylum Verrucomicrobiota; class Verrucomicrobiia; order Limisphaerales; family Fontisphaeraceae; genus Fontisphaera; species Fontisphaera persica. The sequence continues at coordinate 1,078,253 of NZ_CP116615.1, read as the reverse complement.
AATGCACCACCCGCACGCCATTCTCCAAACCGTATTCATTTTTCAGGGTGTTGTACGTGTGGGGATCGGTCGTAACGATGACCTTGAATTTCGCCTTCGCGAGAGCCTGTTTGTTTTTATCGCGCAATACCTCAAACAAACCTTCTTCTCCCACCCTGCGCACGTCGTTGCCCGCATTGCGTTCGGCTTCGTACAAAAGCCCAAAGCTCAACCCCGCCGCTTCAAACAACCGCGCCGTCTTTTGGGTGATGGATTCCAGACGCGGATCAAAGGAGGCATAATCCCCCACAAACCAGAGGTACTCGACTTCCTCTTTGCGGGCATCCTTGATTTTCAGGCCCCCATTCTGCACCCAACGGGCGCGCATCCGATCGGATTTGCCAAAGGAATTGCCGTAGCGATTCAATTTGTCGAGCATGTCCTGAATGCCGCGATCCACAGCGCCCTGGTTGACCAAATGCCGCCGCATCTGCACAATAATGGGCACCTGCTCATTCCAGACCGCGCAACATTCCATGCACGCCATGCAAGTGGTGCAGGCCCAGACCTCCGCCGGTTGAATCAACCCCCCGGCCAATACCGGCATTGCCTCCTCTTTGGCTCCCCCACTGGAAGTGGTGGTGACCACCGCCCCATTACCTTGGAGGGCGGCCTGTTCAAAATGATGTTTTAACTTCTGAATGACATCCTGCGGACACAACGAGTAACCGCTGTTCTGCGCCGGGCAGGCCCGGTCACAGCGTCCGCATTCAGCACAGGCAAAGCCGCACAGCAATTGTTTCCACGTAAACTCGCTCCAATGCGCCGCGCCAGTGGTATAATCCTCCTTGGTACCCGGGGCATCCAAGGTTCCCACCGGTTGCAGCCGCCCAAAAAATACATTCAACGGACTGACCACCAGGTGCATGTGCTTGGAAAAAGGCAGATAGCACAGGAAGAAAAACACTCCCAGCATATGCAGCCACCACATGGCCTTGGCCCACGCGGCGGCCGTGGCTGGCGAAGTCTCCGGCAGCACCCGAACCAACAAACTGCCCAGCGGGGCCCAATCTGAAGTGTGCCCGCCTTCGGCTTGCAGGCGAAAACCCGACCCCAAAAGCGTGGTGACCATCAAAAGCGCAATAAGCCCCAAAATCAAATTGGCATCCAGACTCAAATGCAGCCGAGGCGGGGGGAAGAACAAACGCCGCGCCAAAGCCACCCCTAGGGCTACCAGGACAATGACGGCAAAGATTTCCAGGAGAAAAGCCACCACCCGGACTTCATCCGGGAAAGGCAGTTTAAGGAAGGGGAAGAGCCCGCTTGCCAGGGACCAGTTGAAACACGTGGCATACAGCACAAACCCCCAAAAAATGAGGAAATGCGGCCAGCCAATGGCCCGTTCATTGAAAATCCTCTTCTGCAACAAAACATGGTCCACCACCATCCGCAAACGGCGGGGAATTTGGTCAAACCGATTTTCCGGCCGCGCCCGCCGCAAAGCAGTAACAATGCGCCATACCCGCCATCCAAACAGGCCGAAAGACACCAAGGCCAAACCCCACAACCACAACACCCCCGGCAGGCCCAGGAAGGCACCCTTGACAGGATTCAAATCAGGAACGCCCCCTGCCGCCGCAGCCTGGCGCACCGCCGTTTCCATGGCCGACACCCCATCCCCCGCCGCTAATAGGACGGAATTGACTTGCAGCGTCATTTCCATAACCACGCCGAGGTTGCCGCAAAGGCGAAAGATTTAGCCGTAATCCTCAGCCTTTGCGCGCTTTCACTTTTTCGGTCAGCACCGGTAGCAAATCGAGCGCGTCCACCGTCGCTCCGTAGTGGGCGCCATCAAAAATGGGTGCTTTCGGGTCCGTATTCACCGCCACAATCAACCGCGAGCCTTGCATGCCCTCCCAATGCTCCGGAGCGCCACTGATGCCCAAGGCCAGGTAAAGCCGTGGTTTGACCGTCATGCCCGATTTGCCCACCTGCCGGCTCAACGGCAACCAGCCCTGGTCAATCACCGGCCGCGAAGCACACACCGCCCCGCCCAATGCAGCCGCCAATTCCTCCGCCAGCGCCACGTTGTCCTGGCTTTGGATGCCACGCCCCACCGCCACCAAAACATCCTGTTTGGTGATGTCCACATCGCCCGTCTCCGGTTCAATGAATTGAACAAACTTGACCGGCGATGGCGCAACCTCCACGGCTGCCGGAATCAGTTGCGGCGAGCCTGCACGGCGCCCAGCCTCTGCCGGGAATGCGCCCGGATAAACACTGATAATGCCGCGATGCTCCGCCAGGCGCGTATCGGCCAGCACCTTGCCGCCAAATAATTGGCTGGTGGCTACCACCGCCCCATCCTCCACCCGGGCTGCTTTGCAGAAATTAATGTAAGGAAGCCGGGTGCGCGCCGCCAAAACAGTGCCCACCCCCAAGGAAACATTGGTACCCCCAACTAAAACCAGCGCCGCTTGCTCCTGATGCAGGAGTTCCTGCAAAACCGAGGCCTGCGTAGCTGCAGTGGCAAGCGTCAACGCTGGATTTTCCACCAACAGCACCTTGTCCGCCATGCCCAACTGGCTGCCCAAAGCCGTGACGTTTGCTCCAGCAACCGCCGCCGTAAGCGGCACTTTCAAGGCATCCGCCAATTGCCGTCCCAGCCCCAACATCTCGAACGTAATTTCGGAAATTTGCCCCCGCAGGTGTTCCGTCCAAATTAAAATGCCCTGGCTCATGTGGATTCCTTTCCTTTGATGATTTACAACAAACTGTTTTGGGCCAACACCTCCACCACCTTGTCCGCCACTTCTTCCACCGACCCTTCCAACATCTGCGCCCGGCCGGCGGCCTCCGGCAAATACATGCGCTCGACCTCATACGCACGCTGGGCTTCCGGCGCCACTCCCTCTACCTCCTCAATTTTGGCAGTTTTTTGCGCCGCCCGCACCTTGGCAATGGGCACATATCGCGGCGGCTTCTCGGCAGATTGAATGCCCAACACGCAAGGCAACGGCACGACAAACTCGCCCCGCAGCCCCCCGGCAAATTCCTTGGTCACCTTCACCTCCTGCGCCCCCGGCACAATGCGAGTCACCACCCCCACGAAGGGCACCCCCAATTTCTCCGCCAAACACGGGCCAATTTCGCCCTCCAAATCATCGTAAGCCTGGCTGCGTAAAAGCACCATCGTGTCCGCCGACAATTGGCCATCCGGAGCAAGGTATTGGGCAAACACCTGGGCCGCTCCCAAACTGCCCAACTGGCTCCAATCGCCGGTCAATTTAACGGCCTGGTTGACGCCCTTGGCCAGGGCCGTGAACAATGCGTCCTCCACCTCCGGCGACTCAAGCGCAACCACCGCGACGTCCCCACCGATTTTCTCCTTCAACAAAAGCGCCTCTTCAATGGCATGCTCGTCACTGTCCGCAAGTTTGGGGCGCACGGCATCGGTATCCAAAGATTTGCCGTCCGCCCCGATGATTAACTCCTCCACGGTATCCGGCACCATTTTGATTAGGACGTAGTATTTCATAAGTGCTTGATGCCAAATGGGTACTGGCGCCATTCGCAATCCCCTCCAATGCACCACCATGCCTTCCTGCGGGAATTAAGCCGAAACCCACACCCCCCAACATGGGCAAGCCCCAGAGACACCATGCCTCTTTCGGCTTTTTTGGCTTTCATAGTTCAAAAAATACGCAGAGGCCATTGAAGACTCTACGCATATTTTGCCAAAGATTAAACAGATTTGGTTAATTATCTCATCTTTTAAGATTAGATATATTTATATTTTTGATTATTGTTTCCATAAGACTTAACCTTGCATCCGCCAATAGCTTCTATGCTGGTCATGCGCAGCCCATACCAACCACACTCTTGCCACTTCACCGCCACCCCTCCCATGTCTCAGAATTAGAAACAAGCATCTTCCTCTTTAACATCCCTTCAAACTGCGCTCCCCCTCTTGCGCCGTCTCGGTGCAAGGAGGATAATAACTTCCAATCATTGGCCATTCGCCATATCCGCAACGGGTTAATCCCAACCGCCATCACCCCTTTGCCCTTGGCAATACCACATTCCAGTTGGGGCCGCCCCGTTGTCTGAGTTGAGCATGATGAGCGCTTTGACATTATTGATCGCCGTGCCTTGGGCAGCCGGACTGCTCCTCTGGGGCATACGCTCCGACCGCCTGCGGCGCGCCGTGGTCATTGGCACGGTTTTGTTTGTTGCCGCTTTGAGCGTCAATCTGGCTGTCCGGCTGTTTCACACCGGTGATGTCTTCCACGTGGACACCCACTGGATCAACTGGTTGATGCTGGCCGGCGAAGGCGGCATGGCGATGTATCTGCTGCGGGTGGGATGGAAACAGCGGCATCCCGTGGTGGTTGCCTTGGTGCTCGCCCAAACCGCCCTCATGGCGTGGTTCGAGTTAAGTCATGGCGCAGAGTTGCGTGTGGGCCAGAACCTCTTTGTGGACAAATTCTCCATCCTCATGGCCTTGATTAATGGCGTGGTGGGCGGTCTGATTTGCATCTACGCCCTTGGTTACATGCGGGAATTTCACGACGTCCACCACCCCGAGATTGCAGACCGGCGGCCCATGTTTTTCGGCCTGTTGTTTATCTTCATGGGAGCCATGTTTGGCATTATTTTTGCCAACAACCTGTTGTGGTTTTTCTTTTTCTGGGAGGTGACCACCCTGTGCTCCTTCCTGTTGATTGGCTACAAGCAAACGGAGGAATCCCGCCAAAACGCCCTCCGGGCGCTGAATTTGAACCTCATGGGCGGCCTGGCCATGGCCGCGGGAATTGTGCTGTTTCACACCCGCGCCGGCAGCATCGAATTGGCAGTCTTGTTCCAAAAGACGCCGGAGGTGGTTCTCGCGCCAGTGGCCCTGCTCGCTTTTGCCGGTTTAACCAAATCAGCCCAGTTGCCGTTTTCACGGTGGTTGTTGGGCGCCATGGTGGCGCCCACCCCCGTCAGCGCCCTGTTGCATTCCTCAACCATGGTCAAAGCCGGCTTGTATCTAATCCTGCGACTGGCGCCGGTACTGTGGGGCACGGTGCCGGGAACCGTGCTGGCATTGACAGGCGCGGTGACTTTCGTCGTGACCTCGTTTGCGGCGGTCTGCACCAGCGACGCCAAAAAAGTGCTGGCCTACTCCACCATAGCCAATCTGGGGTTGGTGGTGCTTTGCGGTGGCATCGGCACTTACGAAGCGGTCTGGGCCGGCATTTTAATGATCGTCTTTCATGCCGTGGCCAAATGCCTGCTTTTCCTCTGCGTCGGCGTCATCGAGCACAAGTTGCACAGCCGGGACATCGAAAAAATGAGCGGCCTGATTTTAAGTCTGCCGCGCATTTCCGTGTTTTTACAGGTGGGCATTGCCGGCATGTTTCTGGCGCCGTTTGGCATGTTGCTCAGTAAATGGGCCGTGCTCAAGGCGGTGGTGGATTCCTATCCGCTCCTGGCCGTGTTTGTATGCTTTGGCTCGGCCCCCACCTTGTTCTTCTGGGTCAAGTGGCTGGGCAAACTGCTGGAGGTCACCGGCGCCATCGAAAACAAGGAAAAAGGCATCGGCCGCGGCGAATGGGTGGCCATGGGAGCCCTAACGGTGTTGACCGGCCTGACCTGTCTGTTTTTCCCGCTGATTTCCTCGGAACTCGTCGAGCCTTATGTGATGGAGGTGTACTGGCGCACGGCCGCCATGGACCACGGCAATTTCATCATCATGACCATCATGCTCTGCATGGTGGGGCTGTTCCCCCTGAGTTTCATAAATTATAAGCGCAAGGTCCATGTCATGGATGCCTATCTGAGCGGGGCGAATGTGGAGCGCAACAACACGCATTTCCTGGATGCCCGCGGCGCCGCCCGGCCCATGACCATGCGCAACTACTATTTCCAGGACCTGCTCAAGGAAGATCAATTGCTCCGCGGCGGTTTGTTCGCGGGTTTGAGTCTGTTGGTGTTTTTACTTGGATTTGTCTTGTTATGAGTCCCGGATGGCGTCTGGTTATTTATCTGATTGCAGCCCCCCTTCTCGGCGGCCTGCTGGCCGGTGTGGACCGCAAACTCACGGCCCGCATGCAGGCGCGCCAGGGTCCGCCCCTGCTGCAGCCCTTCTATGACGTGATTAAACTTTGGAACAAGGAAACCATCGTCGTCCGCCGCTCGCAAAATTTTTACATTTTCTTCTTCCTGCTGCTGATGATTTTCACCGGCGGGCTGTTTTTTGCCGGCTCAGACCTGTTGCTGGTGGTTTTTGCCCTGACGCTGGCGGGAATCTTCCTGGTCCTGGGCGCCTACAAAGCCAGCTCGCCCTACAGTTTCCTGGGTGCCGAGCGCGAGCTTATCCAAATGATGGCTTATGAGCCGATGGTGCTCATCACCGCCGTCAGCATCTACCTGGTGACCGGCAGTTTCTACGTCCATGACATCGTGAAACATCCAGACCTGCTTTTGGGCCCTTTGCCCGGTGTTTTTCTGGGTTTCTTATACGCGCTGGAAATCAAATTCCGCAAATCCCCCTTCGACTTTTCCTGCTCGCACCACGCCCATCAGGAACTGGTGCGGGGCTTGACCACGGAATTTTCCGGGAAAGCCCTGGCCATGATCGAAGTGGCGCATTGGTATGAAACCGTGCTACTGTTGGGCTGGGTTTATTTGTTCTTTGCCTCTGTGCCCATACTAGGCCTGATTGCCACCCTGGCCGTTTATGGGTTCCTGATTTTGACTGATAACACCTTTGCCCGTTTGAAGTGGCTGACAGCCGTGAAAAGCGCCTGGGCAGTGACACTGGCCCTTGGTTTCGGCAACATCCTAACGCTGACCCTGCTGCGCTATTAACCTACAGACGTACCGATATGCTCGGGTTCAAGAAATCACCGTGGGTCATCCACTACGATGCCTCCAGTTGCAACGGCTGTGACATCGAGACCCTGGCCTGTCTCACCCCTTTGTACGACGCCGAACGGCTCGGCGTCATCAATACCGGCAATCCCAAGCATGCGGACATTTTCCTGGTCACCGGCGCCGTCAATGAGCAGAGCCGCCAGGTCATCCAAAATATTTACCACCAACTGCCAGAACCCAAGGTCGTCGTCGCCGTGGGCGCCTGCGCGGCCAGCGGCGGCATTTTTCAGGACTGTTATAACATCTCCGGCGGCGTGGACACCGTCATCCCCGTGGACGTCTATGTGCCGGGCTGCGCGGCCCGCCCCGAGGCGATTATTGATGGCATCCTCAAGGCGGTGGAAGTCCTCGAGGAAAAACACCGGCGCATGACCGCCATCGCCAACAGCATTGACCAGACCATCATTGTGCAGGCCACGCCCGAGGATGTGGCCGAGATTCTGGCCCTCCAAAAAGTGGCTTATCAAAGCGAGGCTGAAATCTATGGCGACGAAAGTGTGCCGGCGCTCCAACAAAGCCTGGCCGAATTACGTGAGGACTTCCAGCGCATGGTCTTCCTCAAGGCAGTGGTCAATGGCAAAATCATCGGCGCCGTCCGCGGTTATAGCGAGGGCGACACCGCCCATATCCTGCGGCTGATTGTGCATCCCTATTTTCAAGGCCGTGGCATCGGACGGCGGTTGGTCAAGGAAATCGAAGCCGTATGGCCGCCGGCCATTCGCCGTTTCGAGGCCTTCACCGGCCACAAGAGCAAGCGCAACCTGGCCCTCTACGGCCTCTTGGGCTACCGCCCCTTCAAGGAAGTGCCGCATGACAAAGCGGTGACCTGGGTCTATATGGAGAAAATGCGCCATGAAAGCTGATCAAACCATCATACCCCTGCCGGTGGCAGAGCTACCCGCACGTGTCCTGATGCTGCGGCACGAGGGCTGGCGGCTGGTGCATATCAGCGCCACCCCCGCCGGCGAGCAAATTGAGGTTAATTACGGCTTTGACCGGCTGGGGGTTTATCAAACTTTGCGCGTCACCCTGCCGGCCGCCGCCCCCCGGTTGCCCAGCATCAGCCGCATCTACTGGGCCGCCTTTGTGTACGAAAACGAAATGCACGACCTCTTTGACGTGCAAGTCGAGGGCATGGCCGTGGACTTTCACGGCCATTTTATCAAAACCGCCACCCCCTTTCCCTTTCGGAATCCCGATGCCTCGGCCAGCTCCAGCGCCAGCCCGCGCTCGGGAGCAGTGCCCGGCGCCAGCTTTACCGCCATTCCGGCCGCCCCTCCCTCGTCGGCTGCCCAATCCTGACTAAACCTATGGCCCACACTGTCATTCCTTTTGGCCCCCAGCACCCGGTGCTGCCTGAGCCAATTCATCTGGACCTGGTCATTGAGGACGAGCGCGTTGTCGAGGCCGTGCCCTCCATTGGCTTCATTCATCGCGGCTTGGAAAAGCTGGTGGAGAAAAAAGATTATCAGGAATTTGTGTATGTGGCCGAGCGAGTGTGCGGCATTTGCAGTTTCATCCATGGTGAGACCTTCTGCCACGCCGTCGAGGAATTGATGCAAATCCCCGTCCCGCCCCGCGCCCAATACCTGCGCGTCATCTGGGGGGAAATGTCGCGCATTCACAGCCATCTCCTGTGGCTCGGTCTGACGGCAGATGCCTTTGGTTTCGAGGCGCTGTTCATGCATGCCTGGCGCGTGCGCGAGCGCCTGTTGGACTTGATTGAAGCCACCACCGGCGGGCGCGTGATATTCGGCGCCTGCAAAATCGGCGGCGTCCGCCGGGACATCCCTAAAGACCAGATGCAGGAAGTCTTGAAAGAATTGCAGCGCCTCGAGTCCGACATGCGCGACATCGTGAAAATTTTCCTCGATGATTCCTCTGTGAAGGATCGCCTCTGCGAAGTTGGCGTCCTGAGCCGGGACGAAGCCTATGATCTGGGCTGTGTCGGCCCCATGCTCCGTGCCAGCGGCGTGGCCCAGGACACTCGCCTGCGCGGTTATGCCGCCTATGGCGACCTGGACTTTGCGCCGGTAACCCGCACCGAAGGCGACTGTTACGCCCGCTGCGCCGTGCGTTGCGAAGAGCTCTTTCAAAGTGTGGATTTAATCCGCCAGGCGGCCGCCCGCATGCCGGAGGGTGAGATTAGCGTCAAAGTCACCGGCAACCCCAAAGGCGAATTCACCGCGCGCACCGAACAACCCCGCGGCGAGGTCATTTATTATATCAAGGCCAACGGCACCAAAAACCTGGAACGCTTCCGCGTGCGCACCCCCACCTTCGCCAACCTGCCAGCCCTCTTGAAAATCCTGCAGGGCTGCGAACTGGCGGACGTGCCAGTCTTGGTTTTGACCATTGACCCCTGCATCAGTTGCACGGAACGTTGAGGATTTAGCTTATGGCATACTTTACCATGGCCAAACTGGCCCTGAAATGGGCCATTCACCCGCCAGTCACCCGCCAGTATCCCTTTACCCCACGGCGTCCCCTGCCCCACAGCCGGGGACAGTTGATTTTCATCAAGGACAAATGCGTTTATTGCAATGTGTGCGCCAAAAAATGCCCCACCCGCGCGCTCACCGTCAATCGCGCCGCCAAAAAATGGGGCATTGAACGGCTGCAATGCATCTCCTGCGGTTATTGCGTGGAGGTCTGCCCCAAGAATTGCCTGCAACTGGACACCGACCACGGCAAACCCACCGTCACCAAGGACAAGGAAACCTATTAATAAGCCACCCAGCGCAGGTTGCGCACCGTGTAACGCACTCGCGTTGAAGGCGTGCTCACCCCGATTTTCACCGCCTCCAATATTTGCGGATTCAGCTTCCCATCCGGGTCCAAGGGTGACCACCCCGTCCCAAACACCGCCTCCCGAAATAAAGCCACTGTTTCCACTGTTTCACCCGGCTTGGGAGTCACCGTGGCCTCAGACACGTAACTGGCCCCGCCGGGCTCGCGCCAAATGACCCGGAACTTGCCCTCGCCCTCATGCACCGTCAGTTCAAAGGCCAGGCCCGTGGCGCCCTCCGGTGGACGCTCTCCCGCGATTAAATCCAGGCGCGGATAAACCCAGCGGTCCACGCCTTTGGGTTCCGCGTGCACCACCACGCCATTCGTCACGGCCTCGATGCGCAACTCGCCGCCGCCTGAAATCTCCTTTGCCCACCGTCCAGCATCCCCGGCCCCGCTCAACGCCAGCAATGTAACCCGGTCAAAACGCGGCGGGTGGGGCATGAGATTGAAACTGAGAACTGGTCGCCCGGCCGTGCCGAAATCGCCCTCCAGGCGCACCGTCTCCACCATCCGCGCCGGTTTGCCGCGCAAATCCAATGGCAGAGGAATCTCGCGGCGCTCCATGGGGGCCAATTCCATGCGTAAGGGCCAGTCCCGCTGCGCCGTGGCGGCAACCCATTCCGCCCCGCGCTTCATCACCAAAGTGCCGCGCACCGGTCGCTCGGAAAAATTATAGGCATAGACAGCCAGCGTTTCCGGCCGCTCGGTGGAAACTTTGGCGGCAGATTTGGCCAGCACCGTCTGCTCCGCGCTCAACAACACCTGCAACACCACCGGCGAGGGTTTGCCTGGCAGGAACGGCGGAGTTTTGGGGGGCGGCTCAAAATGCCATGGCCCTCGCGGCTTCACCGCGATGAACAGCGGCGCTGGAGTCAGCCGATACGCGCCTTCATTCGCCGGCTTGGGCCGCCCCAGGTGATCCCATGCGGCATCCGCCACGCACGCCAGCGGCGTCTCACCGCTGCGTGTCCACGCCACCAGAATCTCGCGCTCCCTGCCCTCTGGCCGCGCCTTGAACAGGTAGGCCACCACATTGGTGGGGCCGTTGCTTAAGCGCCCCAGCGGCCGCGCCTCCGCCAGCAACCTTCCCACCGCCGCCAGCGAAACATACGCAGGCCGCGGCGAAAGGTCTGGGCGCACAATGCCAAATTGGGTTTGCCCCTCCACGTAGTGCGGCAGCAAAAAATAAAACACCATGGCTGGATTTTCGTGCAAGGCAGCCGCAAAAGTTTTCACCAGCCGCTCGGACTGATCCCACAAGTTTTCATCCGGCAATTCCTTCAAAGCGGGGTCCCCCGCCCATTTCACCGGCATGGCGCATTCCGTGATCCACAGCGGCCGGCCGCCGCTCACCGCCCGGTGATCCGCGTACACAGCCGGATAGCGGTCATACGGTTCATAATGATGAAAATTGTACGTGTCATAATACGGCCACGCGGCATTGGCATGGAAATCCTCCAACTGGGCCGGACGATGATGCGCCCACACGTTCAGGCAGGCAATCACCTGCGGATTGCCGGCTTTCATGCCCAGATAAGCCGCCTTTTGCAACGAAGCCATTTCGCTGCCGGTGTGCCCGCCAAACACGTCAATATCCGCCTCATTCCACGGCTCAAAGGCCAGCACCTGACCCCGCCAACGCTGCGCCAGCTCCCGCTGGAAGCGATACGCATCGCGCAAATCTAACGGAAAACGTTTCGTCACCGGGTTGGCCCATTCCGGCGAATGATGATGCACCTGCAACACCCGCAACCCGGCCCCAGCCTGCGCCCGCGCACTCACATCATAGCGTGTGGCAGCCGCAAACCTCCCGCGCTCCGGCTCCAGCTCGCGCCACGTCATCCGGTCCCGCACCCAGTTCACCCCCGCCAGGGCGCATAAACGGGCCGCAGCCTCCATTTTCTCCGGCGGATAAAACCAGGCCATGGCGACATCGAGTGCTATGGGCGAACGGGCCGGAGTGGGACTTTTGAGGGGCTCTATGACGGCCAGCGAAATCCACACCCCCGGCGCAGCGTTGCTCGCGCGCAAACGATAAAAACCCACCGGCAAACGCCCCAGCACAGCCCGGCCTCCTTGAAGAGTGACCGGCACGCGGCTCTCATCGCGGTAACTGAGCAACTCCCATCCCTCTCCCCCACCCGGCACCGGCACTACCACCTCCTCCCCCGCCAAATACACATTGCCGGGCGGCGGAGCCTTCACTTCCGCCGCTTCCAACGGCAGTCCGACACAACACCAAACCACCCAAAAACACCAACACACCACCACCTGAGGGATTGCAATGCGGCTCATGGTTTTGCTTGTACCCTGTCCGCCCACTTCTGTCCACCACATCAGGTCACCTCCACCTTCCCAACCAACTGGAAGCTTGAGTTTTAGACCGCGAAGTTCATCATGAACTGGATGCAAGCACATGACGATGCTGCACTGGATCAATTGTGGCAGGAGTATGCGCTCGTCTTCCGGGAGTTTGACGATTTAACCTTGGCTCGCTGGCTGGCGCAAACGCTGGGGCAGCTTACCGGCAAAATCTGGCGCGCCTCGCATCCCCTGGTCAGCGCCTACCGCGTCGCGAGCATGGTGGCCCACGAGCGCCAAATCTGGCTCAAGCGATTGACCAATCGCCCCGCCCCCTACAACGAAGCCACCTGCTGCCGGGCGCCCCTGGTGCCCATGTTCACCCGCGATGTCAAGGAAACCGGCCTGCTGTGCCTGCATTGCGGAGAAACGGCCGTGACGCTGGAAGAACTGCCGGCGGAACTCACCCAATCCATCCTGTTGTGGTGCCAGACTTACGCGCCGGTCCATCAGGTGGCGCACTGGGAGCAGGCACAACAACAACGCGTGGCCAATTACGAGGACGAGCTTGACCGCGCTTTTGAAGCGGCTCGGGATTTGTTGCTTCAACTTCACCGGGAGGTTTTGCCCCAACTGCTCGCGCTTTATCCGGCGGTGGTCTGGGAAGACCACGATGAATGCCTGGATGTCCGCCCCGAAGATTTGATGCTCCGATGATACGCTGGCTGACGCGATGGTGTTTCCGACTTCTGGTGGTGGCCTTGCTCCTGCTCTTGGGACTCTGGCTGATGATGGATCAAATATCCAAGGAAATGACGGAAAAACGGCTGGAGGAGTGGTCCGGCCTCCATGCCAGCATTGGCCGCATGGAAGTGGGCTGGCTGCGGCCCACCCTGCGGATGGAAAATGTGTTGCTGTATAACTCGGCCACCCATGGCGGGACCCCCTGCCTGAGCATTCCAGAAGTGTGGGTGGAATACGACCGGGGCGCGTTGCTGCGGCGCCAGCTTCGTTTCAAAGTCTTGCGCCTGAACATTGCTGAACTCCATGTCGTGGAAGGCGCCGACGGACGCTTGAATTTGGAAACCGTGCGCGAACGCATCACCAAGGCAGCCGCAAAAACCGGCGCCCAGGCTGGCACAGAGAAAAAACCGCTGGAGTTTGCCGGCATCGAAACCCTGGTGTTGAGCTGGAGCCGCATGCGGTACAGCAGCCTGCGCCAGGCAGAAACACGCGGCTATTACCAGTTGCAGGTGGAAGACTGGGTGCAAACCCACCTGCAAACCACCGATGCCCTCCTGCAATCCCTGCATGGCCTGGCCAAGGCCAAAGGCTTGGAATGGCTATGGCAACGTTTGATGAGACCGGACCACCCCGGCGGTGCTGCCAGGGTTCAAAGCAGTAAATAATCTTGGCCGCTCAGGCAGGCCGCCCCTGACACACGCCAGCCGCGGCCACGCTCGCTCAACTTGTAGGGATTATTAAGGCAATACCGTCTTGCCCATGAGATAGCGATCACACTCGCGCGCGGCGCCCCGCCCCTCGTTAATCGCCCATACCACCAGGCTCTGTCCACGGCGCATGTCGCCAGCCACAAACACCCCCCGTACATTGGTGGCAAACTTGCCGTGCTCCGCCTTGACATTGGAGCGGGCATCGCGGTCCAGCCCAAGCTGTTGAATCAAGCCATCCTCGGGCCCCAGGAAGCCCATGGCCAGCAACACCAGTTGCGCCGGGTACGTATGCTCCGTGCCGGGAATCGGCTGCGGCACCATGCGCCCTTGCTCATCCTTCTTCCAATCCACCAACACCGTGCGCACCCCGCGCACCGCCCCATGCTCATCCCCCAGGAACTTGGTGGCCGTAATGCGGAACTTGCGCGGGTCCTCCCCGCTGAGGGCGGCGGCTTCTTCCTGCCCGTAATCCACTTTGAATGTCTTCGGCCATTGCGGCCACGGATTATCCGCCGGACGCTGGTCCAGCGGGCGCGGCAGAATTTCCAGTTGCAACACACTCTTGCAGCCCTGCCGAATGGCCGTGCCCACGCAGTCAGTGCCCGTGTCCCCGCCCCCAATCACAATGACATCCTTGTCGCGTGCCGAAATAAACCGCCCATCCTGATGCTGCGAGTCGAGCAGGCTGCGCGTGTTGGCGGTCAAATACTCCATCGCAAAGTGCACCCCTTTAAGCTGCCGCCCCTCAATGGGCAAATCCCGCGGCTTGGTGGCCCCGCAACACAGGATGACGGCGTCGAACTCGCGCAACAACTTTTCTGCCGGATAATTGCGCCCCACCTCGGTGTTGGTGACAAAACTAACTCCCTCGCGCGCCATCAAATCCACCCGCCGTTGCACCACGCGCTTGTCGAGCTTCATGTTGGGGATGCCGTACATGAGCAATCCGCCAATCCGGTCCGCCCGCTCAAAAACCGTGACCGTATGCCCAGCCTTGTTCAACTGGGCGGCCGCCGCAAGCCCCGCCGGGCCAGAACCCACCACCGCCACCTTTTTGCCCGTGCGGCGCGGTGGCGGCTCGGGGGTGATCCACCCCATGTCGAAACCCTTGTCGGCAATGGCGCACTCAATGCTTTTAATGGTCACCGGCGGCTCAATGATGCCCAGCACACATGCCCCTTCACACGGCGCCGGACAAACGCGGCCGGTGAACTCCGGAAAGTTGTTGGTCTTGTGCAGGCGCTGCAAGGCTTCCTTCCACAGCCCGCGATAAACCAAATCATTCCACTCCGGAATCAGGTTGTTGATCGGGCACCCGGAGGCCATGCCGGCCAGCAGCATGCCGGTGTGACAAAACGGCGTGCCGCAGTCCATGCACCGCGCTCCCTGGTCTCGCAATTTTTCCTCCGGAAACGGCAAATGGAATTCATCCCAGTTGCGAATGCGCTCCAGGGGTGGCACCTCCGGTGGCAATTCACGCACAAACTCAAGAAATCCAGTTGGCTTGCCCATGGTGTAAATCTCTCGGTGTTGATGGATTGTCTGCTAATTTGCTTGCCGCCGGCAGCTTAGCCCCCGCCCACGCGGGCCACGTCACGGATGTTCTCTTCAAAGGCCGCCATGACGGCTTCCTCACCAGTCAGCCCGGCTTCCTTGACCTTGCGCATCGCCTTGAGCACGCGCGCATAATCATTCGGCAACACCTTGATGAAACGTGGCGCCATTTGTTCCCATTGATTCAGAATCTCCTGCCCGCGCGGACTCCGCGTCAGCGCCACATGCCGCTCAATCAATCCCCGCACCGTCTCCAAATCTTCCTCGTCGGGTTTCACCAGAGAAACCATCTCCCGGTTGCAGGTGCGCTGGAATGGCCCGCCTTCATCCAACACGTACGCCACCCCGCCGGACATGCCCGCCGCGAAATTCCGGCCAGTCTGCCCCAACACCACCACCAGACCCCCGGTCATATACTCGCAGCCGTGGTCGCCGATGCCTTCCACCACGGCGACCGCGCCGCTGTTACGCACGGCAAAACGCTCGCCCGCCACGCCGCAGACAAACAATTCGCCGCTGGTGGCCCCGTAAAGGGCCACGTTCCCGATGATGATGTTTTCCTCCGGGCGGAACACCGAACCCTTGGGGGGATACACCACCAACCGCGCTCCCGACAACCCCTTGCCCACGTAGTCATTCGCATCACCTTCCAGCTCAAAGGTGATGCCCCGCGGCATGAAGGCGCCAAAACTCTGCCCCGCGGAACCCTTGAAATGCAGATGGATGGTGTCCTCCGGCAATCCATCGCCGCCATACCGGCGGGTCACCTCGCTGCCCAGCATCGTGCCCACCGCGCGATTGCTGTTGCGGATGGGCAGCACGGCCCGCACCCTCTCACCATGCGCCAGCGCCGGCTCGCACAGACGCAGCAACATTTGATAATCCATGCTCTGCTCCAACCCATGGTTTTGCGTAATCTGGCAATAACGCTCGTGGTCGGCAGCCGCCTTGGATTGATGGAACAGACGGGAAAAGTCCAGCCCCTTGGCCTTCCAATGGTCCACTGCCCGCTTGACCTCCAGCCGGTCCACCCGCCCCACCATTTCATCAAAGGTGCGGAAACCCAACTGTGCCATCAGCTCCCGCACTTCCATCGCCACAAAACGCATGAAATTCACCACGTATTCCGGTTTGCCGGTGAAGTTCTTCCGCAGCCGCGGATCCTGCGTGGCCACGCCCACCGGGCACGTGTTCTTGTGGCACACCCGCATCATAATGCAACCCATGCTCACCAGCGGCGCCGTGGCAAAACCAAATTCCTCCGCCCCCAGCAATGCGCCAATTACCACATCGCGCCCCGTTTTGAGCTGCCCGTCCACCTCCACGGCAATCCGGCTCCGCAGCCCATTGAGCACCAGAGTCTGATGCGTCTCCGCCAGCCCCAGTTCCCACGGACCCCCCGCATGTTTAATCGAGGTCAGCGGCGAGGCGCCGGTGCCACCATCATGGCCGCTGATCAGCACCACGTCCGCATGCGCCTTGGCCACGCCGGCGGCCACGGTCCCCACGCCCACTTCCGCCACGAGCTTCACACTGATGCGCGCATGATGGTTGGCATTTTTCAAATCGTAAATCAGTTGCGCCAAATCCTCGATGGAGTAGATGTCATGATGTGGCGGAGGCGAAATCAACCCCACCCCCGGCGTGGCATGGCGCGTCTTGGCTATCCACGGATAGACCTTGTGCCCCGGCAACTGTCCGCCCTCTCCCGGCTTGGCCCCTTGGGCCATTTTGATTTGCAGTTCCTTGGCGTTGACCAGATACAAACTGGTCACCCCAAAACGCCCGGACGCCACCTGCTTGATGGCGCTGTTTTTGGAATCCCCATTCGGCAGCGGCACATAACGCGCCGGGTCCTCACCGCCTTCACCGGTGTTGCTCTTGCCCCCAATGCGGTTCATCGCAATCGCCAGCGTCTCATGCGCCTCCTGACTGATGGAGCCATAGGACATCGCGCCGCTCTTGAACCGCCGCATGATGGATTCCACGGACTCCACCTCCTCCAGCGGCACAATCTGCGGCGCAAACTTGAAGCTGAACAAACCGCGCAACGTGCACAGGTTTTTCGCCTGTTGATTCACGGCGGCGGAGTACTCCCGGAACATTTCATAACTGTTGTTCCGCACCGCCTGCTGCAGCTTGTGCACCGTCACCGGATTGAACAGATGGAATTCACCGTCGCTGCGCCACTGATACTGCCCGCCGGGATCCAGCGTGTAATCTTGGATCGGAATCGGCGGAAATGCCCGCTCATGCCGCAGCCGGACTTCCTCGGCCACCTCGTCCAAACCAATGCCCTCAATGCGCGAAGAGGTCCACGTGAAATATTTGTCCACAAACTCCTGGCTCAAGCCGATGGCCTCGAATATCTGCGCCCCGCGATAACTCTGGATCGTCGAGATGCCCATCTTGGAGATGACCTTGAGCACCCCTTTGACCACCGCCTTGATGTAATTCTTGACGGCCTTTTCGTGGTCCAAACCATTCAATACGCCGTCCCGAATCATGTCGTCCAGCGTCTCAAAGGCCAGATACGGATTGATGGCGCTCACTCCGTAGCCAATCAGCAGCGCAAAATGATGCACCTCCCGCGGCTCGCCCGATTCAAGCACCAGACTGGCCCGCGTCCGCAATCCTTCGCGAATGAGGTGGTGATGCAAACCCGATACCGCCAACAAGGCTGGAATGGCAGCATGCTCCCGGTCTATTCCCCGATCCGAGAGGATGAGCACGTTCACTCCATTCTGAATGGCCGCCTCGGCCTGTCGGCAAAGCTGCTCCACCGCCTTGGCCAGCCCTGGCCCGCCCTCGGCCACCGGATAAAGAATTGGCAGTACCGCTGACTTGAACCCGTGGCTGTTCAGGTTCTTGATTTGGGCCAGTTCGTCATTGTCCACAATGGGCGTGGGCAGCCAGATGAAATGGCAACTGCCCGGCTCCGCCCGCAGCAGATTGCGCTCCGAGCCCAAAGTGGTATCCGTCGCCGTGACGATGGCCTCGCGCAGGTAATCAATCGGCGGGTTGGTCACCTGCGCAAACAACTGCTTGAAGTAATTGTAGAGCAGTTGTGGTTTGTTGCTCAGCACCGCCAGCGGCGTATCGGTCCCCATCGAACCCAGCGGCTCCACCCCATCTTTGGCCATGGGGGCCAGAATAAAACGCTCGTCCTCGTAAGTATATCCAAACGCAACCTGCCGCTGCAGAATGGTTTGGTGGTCCGGCGCCGGGGGTGGTGGCGCCGCCGGCAGGTCATCCAGTTTCACCAGATGCTTGTCCAGCCACTGGCGGTATGGGTAGGCGGTGGCAATTTGCCGCTTAATTTCCTCATCGGCCACCAGCCGCCCCAGCTCCGTGTCCACCAGCAACATGCGCCCCGGTTGCAAACGCCCTTTGTGCACCACCTTTTCCGGCGGAATATTCAGCACGCCCACCTCCGAGGCCATGATCACCAGATCATCGGTGGTCACATAATACCGTGAAGGCCGCAAACCGTTGCGATCCAGGACCGCCCCAATGCGGATGCCATCAGTGAACGAGATGGAAGCCGGCCCATCCCACGGCTCCATCAAACACCGGTGATATTCGTAAAAGGCCCGCTTCTCCGGGTCCATGGTTTCATGGTTTTGCCACGGCTCCGGAATCATCATCATCACCGCATGCGGCAAGGGACGCCCCGCCAGCACCAGCAGCTCCAGACAGTTGTCAAACATGGCCGAGTCGCTGCCGTCCTGGCAGATGATTGGCAGCAGCTTCTTCAAATCTTCACCAAAGACCTCCGATTCCATCATCGCCTGCCGCGCATGCATCCAGTTGATGTTGCCGCGAAGGGTGTTGATTTCACCGTTGTGGCTGATGTAACGATACGGATGCGCCCGATCCCAGCTCGGAAAGGTGTTGGTGCTGAAGCGTGAGTGCACCAGCGCCAGCGCCGAACGCATCGCTGGATCCGCCAGTTCAGGGTAGTACTCGCCCAACTGCTCGGACATCAACATGCCCTTGTAAACCAGCGTCTTGTATGAGAGGCTGCACACGTAAAACGCGCTGCCCCCCGGCGTCCCATATCGAATGGCATTTTCCAGCCGCCGCCGGATGACGTACAATTTGCGCTCGAAAGCCATCGGGTCCGCCAGCTTCGGCGAGCGCCCAATGTAAAGCTGTTCAATAACCGGCTCGCCCGCCCGGGCAGTGGCCCCCAGCGAGCCATTATTCACCGGCACGCGCCGCCAGCCCAGCAATTCCTGGCCCTCTTCCCGAATAATCTGCTCGCACCGCTCCTTGGCCCGACGGCGCTCAGCCGCATCCACCGGCAAAAAAACATTGCCCGCCCCATAATGGCCCGGCTTGGGCAAACGAATGCCCGCTTCCGCACAGGCCTCCGCCAGAAACTCATGCGGCATCTGAATCAAGATGCCTGCTCCGTCACCGGTGTTATCCTCGCAACCGCAGGCGCCGCGATGCCGCAAATTAATCAGAATTTGCAGCGCCTGCTCGATGATTTCATGTGAACGCCGACCCTTGACGTGCACCACGAATCCCACCCCGCAGGCGTCATGCTCATACTGCGGATCATACAGTCCCTGCCGGCCCGGCGGGCGCTGCTCCTGCAGTTCAGCCGTCTCGGTTGCTGTTCTATTGCTCATTCGATCACTCAGTTTTGCCGAAGTTCGCTCAAAAGTCGCTCCGGCTCTTTGCTTTTTCTGGGCATTCTTACTGCCATCCGGTCATGCCCTTCACCGTCATGGGGGGCCGCCTGTGGGGTGAAGCAGGCCTTCGCCTCCCCCTGAATGTGCCGGCATTGCCGTCCCGTTGCCGTTTGCAGACTCTGAATCGTTCAACACCGCACAGCAGTGATTTAATTTGCCTTAACGTCAAACCGCGTCAACGGTTAAAAAAAAGGTTTTCTAAAATAGGACTATCTATCACCTATACTTATAACCGCTCTGTAGAATTTCTTACTCATTTCTCAAGGCCGCAAGCAACGGCCCGCGTACCGCCAACCGCGCCGCCACCCAGGTCCAAAACATGCCACTGACCCCAATGGCCAATAATGTCCCCGACAAGGATAAATAAGGAATGCCTGTCCCCGGCGATAGCAAAGCTGGCGCCACCGCCATCAAGGCTGCCAGCACGCCAATGGTCAAGCCGGCCAGCAGCAAAGCCAGGTGTTCACCCAACACCCAGCGCGGCAGGCGGCCAGGCGGATAACCCACCGCCAGCAACAAGGCCAGTTCAGCCCTGCGTTCCAACACATTGCGCAGCACCACCACCGCCAGCCCCGCCGTGCCGAGCAATAATCCCAATCCTCCCAACGCCTGAAACGTGTTGAGGTAGGTGTTTTGCACCGCATTGAATTGCGCCAGCCGCTCCACCGCCAAAGTGGCCTCAAATCCCGTGTTTTGCAGCGCTCTGGTCAAGGTGGCCGCCACCTCCCGAACCCGCCGGTCACGCTCCCCGCCGCGAGGTTGGACATGAATCAGGAAAAACCGGTGTCCGCTTTCGCTCGGAAAACGCTGCCGAAACTCTTCTTCATCAATAATCAGCAAACCTTGCAACAGCGAGCCGGCCACCCCGCCCACCAGACGCAGTTTGAAAGTTTGCCCCCGTTCATCCGTGTACTCCATGACGCCCCCCACCTTCGCCTTCAAGGCCCATTGTATGGAAGCCGCATCGCCTATGGCAGGCACTTCGTCCGGCTGCAAATCAGGCAGGTATTGGCGGGCGTTTTCGCGCCGCAACAAACGCCAGGCATCATCCACCGGGGCTTTGCCCGCCACCTGACCGAAGGTAAAACGGCCAAACAACTTTTCCGGCCGCACGCCCAAAACCCGGGGACGCTGGGCACGATTCAAATTCAAGCAACTCGCATCATCCCCCTCCCGCATCCGAAACGGCACGATTTGCGCGTCCGCCAGGTCCTCCTGACTCAAGCCATAAAAATCCCGCCCCTCCGGTAAATTCAGGTCTCGCAGTACGGGTAAAGTGGATTCGCCCACCAAGGCAAATCCCCCCGTGCCGGAGCGCGGATGGTCCGCCTGGCGAAGGGCGTCCAGACGAAATACACCAATGGCGGCCACCACAAAACTGCCACAGGCAAGCAGGCTGACCGTAGCCACGCTGCGATTTCTCCGCCGTGCACAACCACGCAGCAAAAGCTGGGTCATTCGCACCGGTTTGTCCGCCGCGGGCCGCCGCAGCCACCAACCCAACCCCCAGCGCACCACGCCAATCATGCCTCCCAACAACAACGCTCCACCCAGGAAAAATAGGGCTGGCTCGGCGCCCCGTCCCCCCAACACGCCAAGGCCCACCAACCCAAGAGCCAACCCCACCGCGACCAGTGACAACCACGGCCAGCCTTTTATCTGGGGCAACGCCGTGCCCCATTGGGCGGCCAGCAACGTCACGGCAGGCTGCCGTCCCAACCGTCGCAACACCAGCCAACATGAGCCTATGGCGGCTATCACGCTGGCCGCAAAGCCAATCGCCAGGCTGGCCGGCGTTGCCTCCAGCAACAGTGTGTTCAGTCCGGTGGCATCGCGCCATAAAGTGGTCAATCCGATTAAAATGGCCCGTGCGTAAAACACTCCTCCCACCATTCCCACCAGACTCCCCACCACCGCCAGCGCCAGGGCTTCCCCCAGGAAAACCCGTTGCATCATACGCGGCGGATAACCCACCGCCAGCAGCAATCCCGCCTCCGCCATCCTCTGCTCAACCCCAAAACGAAACAGCAAAGCCGTCAAAATCAACGCGGCTGCAATCAGAAACAAGCTGAAGCCAATGAACAAACCGCCAAAATCCTGCGAGCCGCCCGCCGCCGCCAAGGCCTGGGCGCGCACCGGCTCAAAACGCAGCCCCAAATCCTCGGGCTTCAAATATGTCTTGAAGGTTTGCCCAATGGCTTCCATCAACTGGCCCGCCGACGCGCCTGTGGTCACCGGCCAGCGCAGGGCAGTCATTTCCCCATAACGATTGCCCCACATCTTCTGGCCGGACTCCAGGCTGATGAAGGCTTTAGGAGTCCCGCGATATTGCCGCCAGTATTGGTCGTCTTTTGGACGAATACGATGCACCAGGGGAAAACCCGCATCCCAATCACTCGTGCTTTCCGCATCTGCAATTCCCGGAAATTCCGGCATCAGGGTCCGGTCACACAACGGCGAATCCATCGGCACCACGTCACGCACGGTGAAAACGTTGGTACGCTCGATTAACACCGTGCCCGCATCCACCTCAAAATAACTCATGGCCAATGAAGCCCCCGGCCCAATCCCCAAATCCTCCGCCAGCCAGGAGTTGATGATGATTTCATGAGGCGCCAGCGACAACGGCAGTGGAGGGGATGGCAGTGCCGCCACCATGCTGTAAGGCGTCGCGCGTTCACCGGCTCGCAACAAGTTGGCCACGTACGTGAGTACCGGCCTCCCACCCGGTAGCTGCTTCATGAACGCCCGCGCCACCGGCGGATCTAGAAATACCCGATCCGTTAACAGCTCCACCGCCGGTTCATCCATCAAAAAACGCACGCGCAATTGCGCATCCTCGATATTCCAAACTTTGCGCCACTCCTCCTGGAGTTGTTCCCCATTGCGGGCATCCTGACCGGCTGCTTTCGCCTGCCCCACGAGCAACAAATTGGCCCGGTTGGTCTGTTGCACCAGCTCCTGGAGCTGTTTCAGATTCACCCAGGCATTATAAGCCATGGTTTGATTGGCCCGCAGACTGAAACGCCCCAGATGCGCATCCTCCACGATGCCGGCCACCGTGACCCGCCAGGCGACCTCCGCATCGCTTTTGGTCGCCACCGTAGCCTCCCGCGCCAGCATGGAAGGCTTCTTGAAGCGCAGGATAACCACCTCGCCCGTGTGCGTGATTTGAAGTTGGGCGGCCAGGGCACGATTCAAAAACGCAGCATCACGCGGCACTTCACGCCAGGGTGGCGGCGCAAGAGCCAAACCCCAAAAGCGCTCATCCACTCCCAACACTTGAATACGATTCGCCCGCCCGCGCTGGTCTTGACTGGCAGCCATGCCGGGCAGCAACAAGGCCGGGACCACCGGGCGGAACAAAGCACTTTGCAAAGCCTGCGCTGCCTCAGCGCGCACCAGGCGGTCCCCCGCATCCAGCGCATACTCAATGCCCCCCAGGCGCCCCAGGGCCAGCTCGCGCAGACTGGCGCGCACCGAATCCCCCACCACCAGGGCGCCCGTCAACGCGGCCGCCCCCACCATCACCCCCAGCACCACTCCCACATGAGCGCGCCAATGAAATACCAGGCTGCGCCGGACCAGGCGAAACCGCGTCATGGCTTGACCTCCGACAATTGACCATCCCGCAATTCCATGACCCGCCCCATCTGCCGGGCCAGTTCCAGGGCATGCGTGACCACCACCAGCGTCACCTGTTCCTCGCGGTTGAGCTCCACCAGGAGCTGGGCCAGCTCCGCGGCGCTGCGGCGGTCCAGTGCGCCGGTGGGTTCATCGGCCAGCAACAACGCTGGCTGATTGATTAACGCCCGCACCACCGCCACCCGCTGCCGTTCGCCACCGCTAAGCTGGCCGGGCAAATGCGACAAACGCTCGCCCAGCCCCACCCGCTGCAACAGTCGGCGGGCGCGCTGCTCTGCCTCCGCAGAAACACCGCCCTGCGCCAGCACCGGCACCAAAACATTCTCCCACACCGTGCAATGCGGCAGCAGGTGATGCGCTTGAAAAACAAACCCAATGCGCCGGTTGCGCACTTCAGCCAAAGCAAGCGGATCAAGTTGCGAGAGATCACGGCCTTCCAACCAGACCTTGCCGGAGTCCGGCTGGTCCAAAGTGCCCATCAGGTTTAACAGCGTGCTCTTGCCACAACCACTGGGACCAATCACCGCCAAACTGGCGCCCGCCGGCAGCTCCAGGCTCACCTCCCGCAATATCACCACTGCCGGCGCCCCATCAGGTCCCGGATAGGCTTTCGAAACGCTTTCCAGTTTGAGCATGATTTCAACCTAGACGCCGCCCCGTAGCTGCACAAGGGAAAATGCCAGTGTTTCACTGTCCCTGACGATAACGCTGAAGGAAGTCGGTAGGATTGAGCCGCGGCAACGGAGGCGTGTTCGTGGCTGCGGCCGCGGCTTGCCCCACCTTCACCAAATCACCGACATAATTTACCACCCCGGCCATGTCCCGCAGCAAGGCAGACCGATCCACCTCCCGCCGCGGCAGTCCGGCATCCGGCTCAAACAACGCGCCTGCCGCCACCGTGTTGGTCTGCCAGCCCCGCACGGTGAAAACCACGTCGAATCCCTGCGCTTCGGCATGCATCTCCGAGGGGGTCCTGCCATCTGCTTGGAATTGTATGCGCAACCGAGCATCGCGATAACGCGGCTCCTTGGGGGATACATTCAACCAACCTTCGCGATCAAACTCGGCTGTCACCCAGCGTTGCAATAAATCCGGCGCCATGGCCAGGCTGGCCGCCACCCCCTGCAATAAAGCCAGTTTCATGCGGTTTTGCGGGTCCACTTGTGCGCTCCAACTTCCCCCATGCTCCGCGCCGCCCGTGCCCGTCACCACCCTGCCGTCATTCCCCACGGGGACCCTGACCCAGGGAAATTCACCCATGCCTGCCTGCCATTCCCCCAGTCCCGGCGCCGCCATGAAAAATGCAAAACGATCGCCGTGCCCAATCACAATGCGCCCCGTCCCGCTCAGGGATCGCCCCTGCGGATCCACGCCCGTCAGCTCTCCTTCCACATAATGACACCGGCCAGTTCCAGGAGCCACCGTGGCCATCGTTACCAACTGTTGCAGCACCCCCGATAAACGATGGTACGCATTGGTGCTGGCTGCCGAAGCCGTTTGGGGCGGTGCCTGCTCCTGCTGCGTGAGGTCCTGAGCAAAAAAATCGGCCATCATCCGCAAGGCCCGCGGCAGCTCGGCCAGCGCAGTATAATGGCCCAAACCCTCAAACCATACCACCTTGTCCGCAATCCCCAGCGCCTCGGCCAGCTTCTCCGTGCATGCCCGCGGAATGACTTCATCCTGTCCGGCATTAAGCATCAACACCCGTCCTTGCCGCGCACGTTCACGCAATCTTGGCGCATGCGTCAACGGGTCAAATGCCCGAAGCTGCTGCTCGACCAGCGCCCGTTCCTCCGCCGCCAACCCTTGTATCATTTGGCTGAGCTGGCGTGTCTCGCGCGCATGATGCACAATCGTCAGCAAATCGCCGCCCGCTAAAATCATCACCGCCCGTTGCAGGCGTGGTTCCTTGCCAGCCGCGGTCGCGGACATGATGCCCCCCAAACTAATGCCCGCAATCCCAATCCGCGCGGGGTCCACTTCCGGCCGCGATTGCAAAAGATCCACCAGGCGTTGAATCTCCTGGCTCGCCTGGTCCAGGGCGGAAACAAAAGCACGCGGACTGGCGGCCAGCGCTCGCCGACCTTCCGCTGGCCCGCGCACCCCATAATAGGGCAGCTTGAAAGTCACCGCCACCATGCCCCGCGCCGCCAGCACGGTGCACATCATGGCCGTCAAATCTTCATCGCCATTGAGAATCGGCAGACAGATGACCGCTGGCCGCCCCCGTTGCCCCTCACGCCAGCCGGCAGGAATATATAAATCAGCGGGCACCCGGTTGTTCTGTGGCAGTTCACTGACCACGGGGGATGCAAATTCAAGCCGGTACAACTGCCATTCCGTTTGCCGGATGGGAGGCGCCTGCCGATAAACAAAAGTTCGCTGCGGGCTGGCGTTGGAAACCGTAATGCTTATTGACCCATCCACCAAAGCAGCTTCCTGAGCCGCCCCCAAGCCTGCTCCTCCTCCCGCAGCCCAGGCCATTAAACCCAGCACACTCACCCACATCGCTTTGCATTGCATGACCATAGAATAGCGTATCTCCATTTAATGAAAAGCGTTCCCGTGTCATCATCAAAGGCTGGTCAGCACTCCGCCAAGTTTGGCACCAACGGCAAATCTCCGCCTCTTGCTGCCCTGCACGGAGGACATCAGCGCCTTGGGAAATATTCGGCAAGTCTGTGCGCAATTTGGTGAAAAAATTTTTGCGTTGTTGTTTGACTTTACTTGGCCAGATTCGTAGTAACAATGACCAGGTTGTATGCACGACATCAATCTCGGCGTCATTGATTACGCCATCCTTCTGGTTTATGTCGCGGCTGTGCTGGGCATCGGCTTTGCCCTGCGCCGCTACATGAAAAGCTCCCGTGATTTCCTCATCACCGGCCGCACCATCCCCACCTGGGTCACCGGCCTGGCTTTCATCTCCGCCAACCTCGGCGCCTTGGAGCTCGTCGGCATGGCCGCCAGTGGCGCCAAATACGGCATCGCCACCAGCCATTTTTATTGGGTGGGTGCCATCCCCGCGATGGTTTTCCTCGCGGTGTTCATGATGCCCTTTTACTACGGCTCCAAAGCACGCTCGGTGCCGGAATATTTGAAAATGCGTTTTGACGAGCGCGTACGCGCCTTAAACTCCATTTCCTTTGCCGTGATGACCCTGCTGGCCTCGGGCATCAGCATGAACGCGCTGGCCAAACTGCTCAACCAATTGCTGGGCTGGAATTACAACGTCAGCCTCTGGATTTGCTCGGTGGTGGTGATGGTGTACGTGCTTAAAGGCGGGCTGACCTCGGCCATTTATACGGAAGTCCTCCAGTTCTTCATGATTGTGCTCGGCTTTGCTCCGGTCGTGTATCTGGGGCTTAAAGATGTAGGCGGCTGGGGCAGCATGAACCAATCCCTGCAACAAGTGGCCGCCAATCCCGCCGCGCTGAATCTCGGTACCAACGCCAATTACAACGCCAATGCCTGGACCAGCGCCTGGGAACCGCTGCTGGCGGGCCCGGAAAAAAATCCCATGGGTGTGGACTGGTTTGCGATGGTCTTTGGCCTGGGCTTTGTGCTGAGCTTCGGCTACTGGTGCACCAACTTCCTGGTGGTACAGCGCGCCATGGCCGCCAAAAACATGACCGCCGCCCGCAACACTCCGCTGGTGGCCGCCGTGCCCAAGATGCTTTTCCCGGCCCTGGTGATTGTGCCAGGCATGATTGCCGTCGCCCTGATGTCCAATCCGCAAAAAGGTTACCGCATCCCGCCGCCCCCGCTGGACCAGGCCGTTTATGTGAAGGCTGAGGCCGTGGTTAAATCCGCCGCCACCCAGCCGCCAGACGCGGCATTCCAACTAGTAGCGCAGGCCGTGGGCAAGAAAATGGACCCGGCAAAAGTGGCCGCGCTGATCAAAGACCACGCGGCCCAGCCCCTCCCCATGCCCGCCTTCAAACAGCGCCTCGACGAGTCCATTACCGAGTATGATTACGACGGAGTCATTATTTCGCTGGTCAAACGCTATTGCCCCACCGGACTGCTGGGCCTGGCCTTGACCGCCCTCCTGGCCTCCTTCATGTCCGGCATGGCGGGCAACGTCACCGCCTTCAACACGGTTTGGACGTATGATTTGTATCAGGCCTACATCGCCAAAAACAAAAGCGACGAACATTACCTCTGGATGGGACGCGCCGTCACGGTGGTGGGCGTCCTGTTGAGCATCGGCACCGCCTATTTTGCGCGGCTCTACAACAATGCCATGGACGTCATCCAACTAGTGTTTGGCTTTGTAAACGCCCCGCTGTTTGCCACCTTCCTCCTGGGCATGTTCTGGGCGCGCGCCACCGGCACTGGCGCTTTCCTGGGACTATTGGGCGGCACCGCCACCTCCGCTCTGTTCCACGCCTTGACCATCGCCAAGGACAACGCCCCCGGCTTGAAAGGGGGGTATCTCCATGTGGCGCATGTTTTCCCCAGTGAAATGGCCCAAAACTTCTGGCTGGCGGCTTTTGCCTTCACCGCCTGCTTTATCCTGACCTTGGTCATTTCCCTGCTCACCCAACGCACCAAGACAGACGAGGAACTCAAAGGCCTGGTTTATTCGCTGACCCCGAAGATTAAAGATGAAGACCAGCCGTTTTATCTCCGGCCGGCTGTCATCGGTGTGGTCTTGCTGGCTGCCTGCGTGGTGTTGAACATTATTTTCTGGTAATCACCCTGAACCAACAATCAAAGCTAACGTTATGGGTTTGGACATTCGCTGGCCAATTGGCCTGATGTTTCTGGTGGTGGGCCTGCTGATGGTGATCGCTGGCTTCACCGTGCCGCCCGAACAACTGCAACGCTCCCTGGGCATCAACATCAATCTGATGTGGGGAGTGGGCCTGTTGGTGTTTGGCGGGCTGATGACCTTTTTCGCCTGGCGCGGTTCCCAAAAAAACGGGCAAAACCCGCCCGGCAAATAACACAACCTTGGGCCAATGGAATCATGAACCAGTCAACGTTATGAAAAAAATCCTCGTTCCCTTGATGGCGCTGACGTTGGGGCTGGCGGCCGCCAACGCCGGTGCAGCCAATCTAATGAAAGCAACGGTTACCAAAGCAACGTACGGACGCCTGCCGGATGGCACGGTGATTGAAGAATACACCCTGACCAACACCAAGGGTGTGGTATGCAAGGTCATCACTTACGGCGCCATTGTCACTGAGCTGCACGTCCCGGACCGCAATGGCAAACTGGGCGATGTAGTGCTCGGCTTTGACAACCTCAAACAATACCTCGATGGCCATCCCTATTTTGGGGCAGCCATCGGGCGCTACGCCAACCGCATCGCCAAAGGCCGTTTCAAACTGGAAGGCAAGACCTACCAGTTGGCCACCAACAACGGCCCCAACCACCTCCATGGCGGTCTGAAAGGCTTTGACAAGGTGGTCTGGAAAGCCGAAATCGTCCCCAGCATCGAGGGCGCCGCCATCAAGTTCTCCTATCTCAGCAAGGATGGCGAAGAAGGTTACCCCGGCAACCTCGAAGTCACGATGATTTACACCCTCACCGACATGAACGAGTTGCGGTTTGAATACGAAGCCCGGACCGACAAAACCACCATCGTCAACCTCACCAATCACAGCTACTTCAATCTCGCCGAGCGGGGCGACATCCTCGGCCACGTGGTCATGATTAATGCTGACCGTTATACCCCCGTGGACGACACCCTCATCCCCACCGGCAAACTGGCGCCGGTGAAAAACACCCCCATGGACTTCACCAAACCCATGCCCATTGGCTCACGCATCAACCTCCTGACCAACGACCCGCGCGGCTACGACCACAACTACGTGCTCAACAGCGGCGGCAAAAAACTGGCCCTGGCCGCGACCGTCCATGAACCCAAGACCGGCCGCTTCATGGAGGTGTTCACCACGGAGCCTGGCCTCCAGTTCTACACCGGCAATTTCCTCGACGGCACCCTCACCGGCAAGTACGGCATTGTCTATCACAAACACTACGGTTTCTGCATGGAAGCGGACCACTTCCCGGATTCCCCTAATCAACCCAAGTTCCCCTCCGTGGTGCTGAAACCCGGCCAAACCTACCGCCAAACCACGGTGTACAAGTTCAGCGTGAAATAAGCCTTGCTGGCAGGCGGCGCGGACTGCGCGGGCAGCCGTACGCCCACGCCAAGCGTCCCATATTCAATGCGCAGGCCGGTCCCCCAGACCGGCCTGTTTTGTTGTTCAGGCAGGCTGCCTCACACATCACACAACCGCACGGCCTCCCATAATCCCTGGTAAGGCTCCCGCGTCGGGATGAACTCCTGCCCCACATAACCCGTATAACCTATCTCCACCAGGGCATTCATGACCGCGACGTAATTGATTTCCTGTTTATGATCCAGCTCACAGCGCCCCGGGTTGCCGGCCGTATGCACATGCCCAATGTATTCCCGATAATCGCGCAACCGGCGAATGATATCCCCATCCATGATTTGCACATGGTACACGTCAAACAGCAGCTTCAACCGGGGCGATCCCACCCGTTTGATGATGTCAATGCAGTAATCGGTATGGTCCCCTTGATACCCCGGATGCCCCTTCATGGGGTCGGAGGTATCGCGGCTGTTGAGAATTTCCATGCACAGCGTCACCCCCTTTTGCTCCGCGTAGCCGACAATCTTCTTCAATCCCTCCACGCAGTTGCGGGCGCCCTCATCCGGCGGGATTTTGGGACTGTTGGGGTCATTGGGATTCTTTGCCGCATAACCGGTAAAACAAATGACATTGGGGAATTTGTAGGCGGCGGCTGCGTCTATGGCATCACGCGTCACCTGCAATAACTTGGGCCAGTGATCCGGATTGTTAAACCCTTTCAGAAAGGGTGGGTCCGGATTCATGTTGATTTGGCAAATCGCGCAGGTCAAACCATGCCGCACCAAGACCGGATAATGCTCCGCGGCCACCAGTTCAACCGATTGGCAACCCAGTTCTTTGGCCACCTGGCAGGTTTTCTCGATGTTCCATTTCTCTCCGAACATCTCAAAACACCAGTGCACCACACTCTGCTTGATGCGTCCCTTGAGGACCGCCGGCGCGCGGCGACGGCTCGAAGGTTTGAGTTTTGCGCAACCCGTCCAAGCCGCCGCGCCCATCGCCGCCACGGATGCGGTTTGCAAAAAATTACGCCGATTGATGCTGGATTTTGTATGGTCGTTCATGCCCCTAAAATAAAGGGCACGATGGAAAACGCAAACCAAACCAGCCTCAAGGCAAGGGACGCCAGAAGAAATTCATGAATTGCGCCGACGCCCCCCTATGGCTCAAGCCGAATTGGAAACGCTGATTGCCGGAAACCACAAAGGGCAGTGTGTGGCGCTTACGGAATTCGCCAACGGTTAAAATGACTGACTTCTCTTTGGCCTCCACCGAAATCCGTTGATAAACGCCGGCCTTCAGCCCCTCCAACGGTACCGATATCCTCTGCCCTTCCCCCTGCCGCAGCCACAACCACGTTTGCGAGGCGGATTCATTAGCCGTCTTGGCGGGGTTGATGTCCAAGATAATTTCAGCCGCAGGAAATTTCGGTGTCGCCCATAAAATGGCCGGTTCAGCAGCCGCCGCGGCCTCCAATCGCTCATTCTTCACCGTCCATTGTTGTAATACGGCCTCATTGGTATGCCAGCCGCGAAAATCGAGATGATTAAAGAAATGCTGCCATCCCAAATCCACCGGCGCCGTCTGTTCGGCCGTGGCCAGGCCGCCCTCCAGTTCCCAAAGGCGGAGGTTGCGAAATTCCACCGGTGCTCCTTCGCTTTCCAGGGCCAGATAACCCTTGCGATAAACGCAATCGCTGCCTCCAGAAACTTCCTTGCCATTGACCTCCAATCGAATGACGCCATTGGTGCAGGTGATGCGATAGTGATTCCATTCCGGCGAGCTTTTGCTGCGCTCCTCACTGGGAAAACTGCGCATGCCATGATGCCGGCCAAAAGGCTTCATGGTGGCTCCCCATATCGGAAACACATCCCCATGCGTGGTGTACCATTCATTTTTGCCGGAAATGTTGAAGCCGTTGTCCAGCACCTGCACCTCAATGCCCTTCAAAAACGGCGCCCCCACCGCAGGCAATGGACTGCCCCAGATGAAAATCCCGGAATTGCCGCCGGCGGTCAAGTGGCGCCACTCCACCTCCAGGATAAAATTCTCATATTGCCGGCTGGTGCGCAAAGCCCCCGTTGGCTTTCCCGTGCAATACACCACCCCGTTGGAAATGCTCCACGTTTCCGGCGCGCCATTGACGTTGACCCATCCGCTCAAATCCTGCCCATTGAACAAAGGTCTAAAATCGGCCGCCCCGGCCTGCAACGGCCGGCTGCTCCACCAACCAACCAGGACCAGTTGCGCCATGATGCATACAATCCGGGAGATTTGCATACCCCAATAATAGCTTATTTCCTTGATTTGACGACCCCAAAAGCAATCGCCAACCAAGGAACGTGTCATGCCTCAGGCCAACTACTTGGCTCATTACATGATATAGCCATTCCATCCCCAGGCACATTCTGTTAAAAGTCATCCAAATGCCACTTGTCCAACTCACCGATAATGCCTAACTTCTGCATCATGACGCTTGAACAAGCGATTCCTATAATCCAAAAGGCCTGCCAAAAGATGAACCGGGATTTTGGCGGAACACTGTTTGATGAATGGGCGATTGTGCGCACCGCTCGCGGCAAATTATTTCTGGAGCACTATGAAGGCCCCCGGCGCGACGAGTTTATCCAGCAATTTCATGTGGAAACCGCCGAGCTGAAATCAGCCAGCATGGCTTATCATCGTGGCCACTATCACGTGGGTGATTATGAGTTCACCCCCGACGGCGCCGGCTCCAAGGCCGACGCCTTTCTTAAAATGGGAATGGATGCCTTTCTGGTCTTTGGCAATACTCGCTTGAGCATGAAAGAAATCACGCAAAATCCACGCTGGCTCAAAGCACAGGCCGAGTTTGCCAACCTGAGTGAACGAGTCATCAGTGACCCGCTGGCGCTATCCGGGTCTCCCCAAGGCCCCGAATTGTAAGGAATTTCGATGTCCTGAAACAAACAGCCCCGCCGAAGCGGGGCTGCGTTCAGATTGTTTATGTATCGGTTCTTAGGTCACTGTAACTCCTCCTCCCAATCGCCCAAGTGCAGGTATTCTTTGACCTTCCGGCGCTCGTAACGGTTTTTCTGCGCTTTCTTCGGGCGGCAGTCCGTTTTACGGAAGGGATGCTTGGGGTTTCTGATGGTGTCGCTGATGGCATCGAGCGTCTTCATCATAGGTATTGGTTCCTTTGTGGCGATGACACGTCCTGCCAGCATGGGTGGGAGTAATACGGGAAGGTTGAGGGCTCTCACTCTCGGCAGGTTTTGGACTATCCGTGCCATCACTAATTTGACACCAATAAATTAACGCAAGTTCAAAAAAAAGCAAATCGCGTTTGCCCTTTTTCCCCAGGCCCATTCAACCCGTTGCAAGCCAAAACATTAACTTTCCCATAAACCCACCTCCCCTCCCCGCTCACGGCGGACATCCCGCGCCAGCCAGGCTATTCGCTCCGCAACAGCCGGCAGCCAAACAAGCCCCCCGCGAAGTTGTTGGGATGCGCCTGAAACTTGATGGTAACTTTGGTCTTGCCGCGGGTCAGCTCTGGGGGAATGGGGTAGGCTTGCTCAAAGAATTTTCCGGGGTCATTGTTCAAAAGCTTCTGTGTGGAAATTCGGGTCTCATCCACCAAAATGTCAAAGGTGCGTTGTCCGGTCTCGCTGCCCCAATAGATGCACAGCAGTTCATGCTGGGCTTGCGGGTCCACTTTCATGTCAAAAGCAAACCAGCCGCCCTCAGTGGCATGACGCCACTTGCGTCCGTTGAACTCGCCCGTGCTCGTGCGCTCACCCCGCAAATTGTGGTCGCGCTCCGGCTGCATCTCCCCAATGCGCAGAACATCCACGGTGCGTGCGGCCAGTTTCTGTTCGCGCTCATGAGCAGCACGAATTTCCGCTTCCCGCTTCGCCCACTCGGCAGCGCCATACACGTCGAGATACACCGTATAACGCCGGTCATGCAGGCGGTGGAACGGAGTCAATTCCACATCCTTGGGACGCCCCACATTCACGGTGCGGAAACGCTGCTCCGCCAGGGAGACCGGTTTAACCCACTCGCTGACCGGGCGTCCCCCGGTGACCAACACCGGCACGTAGAAAGGCTGCGACGCCGCAGGATCATTCACCGGCCCCAAATCCGCCGCCAGCAGCACCGGCCCATAAAAAAGGGCAATGCGGTTGGTATTGTCCGGCATGGTCTCCACGTGCAAGTCCATCGGGAAACGCACCTCCACCCGATCGCCACTCCGCCAGCGCCGCCGGATTTCCACATAGGAGGAAGGCTGCCGGCTCACGGTCTGGGCCCGGCCATTGACCGCCACCCGCATGCCCTGCCGCGCCCAATGGGGATGCCGCAATCGCAAAACAAACTCCTGCGGTTGCGCGCACGTAAAGGTGAACGTCGCAGTGTCACCCTCCGGCCAGCGCGTTTCCTGGCGCACGGCCACACCGCGCCTTTTCCATGCCAGGTCCGAGGCGATGTACAGGTTCACCCAAAGCCCTTCGGCGTCTTGGAAATAAATGGCTTCGCCGTATTTCACATGGTTTTCCATGCCGGTGCCCATGCAGCAGGTAAACCAATCATACAAACGCTGGTATTCCTTGTGATGTCCGGGCAGCAGCGAAAGGTTGTAAATGACGCGCCCATCCGGATGCTGCGTAGCCCGAATATGATTGAGCAGCGCGCGCTCGTAAAAATCCGCCACCCTCCCGTCCGGCTGCCAGCCAAACACATGCCGGGTGAGCTTGAGCATGTTATAGACATTGCAGGTCTCCGTGGTGGCCGGACTCAGCCGGTCATTCAACTTGCCCGGCGGCCCGAAATATTCGTGGTCACAATGCCCGCCGGTAACATAACTGTGGTGGTAAACCACGCGCTCCCAGAAAAACTGGGCGGCGGCGCGGTCGGCAGGCTCGGCCGTCAATTCATATCGCGTGGCCAGGCCAATCAGTTTGGGAATTTGCGTATTGGCATGTTTGCCCGCCAGTATGTCTTCACCGCGGGCTAGCGGCTCCAATATGGCCCGATGATGAAACTTGCGCGAAAGCGCCAGGTAACGCGCATCGCCGGTATCAGCATAAAGATCGGCCAGGGTCTCGTTAATGCCCCCATGCTCCGCCGCCAACACACGCTGCATTTGTTCGTCGGTAAGGTGACCGTGGATTTTCTCGATGTAGTCAGCCAAACCCCGCGCCACCTGCAACGCCTGGGTGTTGCCACAAAGCCGGTAGGCATCGCGCAATCCAGCCATTTGTTTGTGCAACGTGTAGATTGGCACCCAACACCCATTGAGGTCAAAGCCAGAGGAACGAATGTTGCCCGCGGCCACCTCCGAGAAAACGCGGCGCCCGTTGGGAATGGCCCCCACATATCCGTCGCCATGCGCCCGCTGGCACTCGGCCAGTTCGCTGACCATGTAATTCACCCGCTCTAAAAAACGGCGGTCCCCCGTGGCAGCATAAGCCAGGGCACACGCGCTGAGGTAATGGCCCGCCGAATGCCCGGCGATTCCCATGCGCTCCCAACCAGGAAACGCCTCAGCCTTTGGCGTAAGCCCTGCCTCTTTGCGAAAGAGAGACAGAAAACGGTCCGGCTCCAGACTTAACAAATATCGCACCGCAATATCCTGGCCGTTCTTGAAAGGACCATCCAGCAATCGCACGTCGTGCAAACTGAACGGCGCTGCCTGCGGCGGGCGGGCAGGTTGAACTTTGAGTCGCAGGTGATCCTGATAGGTGGTGTCCGCACAGGCCTGGCCGCCGCCGGCCACCAGAACCATCGCTACCATCAATACACAAACGCAGCCACGAGGCTTCCAGAGGGACTGGGCAACATCGTATTTCATCGCGGCTGCATTTATTAATCTTCTTAAGTAATTATGTCAACTCCAGCCTCCGAGTTTTTGATGGTCTGCCAAAGCCGCCTTAGACCCGCAGCACGCGGTAGAAGCGCACTTCCACGCCGGCCGGGTCGGGATAAGTCTTGGGTGGACCGACATCATACCAGAAGACCACCGAGCCAGTGCCACGGACCGGCACCAATACGGTGGTCCAGTTGATATTATCATCGCTGTATTCGATGTAGTAATCGCGGCCAGCCTGGGTGGCGATGACCAGTGAATAACGATTGTCTGCCTGCCGGGTGAAGCCGAAGTCCACCGGCGTGGCGCCAGTAAGCTGGATGGCGGGCAGCGGCGCGGTGACGATGGGGTAAATGACCACGTTGCTGGGCAGGTCATCGCGGGTAGGCACCACGTACTCGATGGTGACCACGCGGGATTCGCCACCGGCCAGCGGGTGGTTGTACTGCACATAAGGCACCCCATTTTCCATGCCGTTGGCATAAGGGACGCGCGCATTGGCAGGAAGATTGCGGAGATAGATGCGCACCGAGTCAATGGTCGAGCCAGTTGGATTGGAAATGCGAATATTCTGATGATACAGGCCGGTGAGCGCCTGGGGCGCCGTGTTAATGTCCACCGTGTTCAAAACAGTGAACTCAGGATAATTGCCTATCGGCAACTGCAAATCAGAAAGGATGGTGGCCAGTCCGCCCGTCTTGACGGCGCCGCTCAGGGAAGCGGGATCAGCCACCGTGGTGATGTTTCCATCCGCGCCAACCCGATAAGCGGGAACCGTCCCCACCACATCCACCGAAAGGCCAGTCATGTCGAGCACATTAAGCCCTTCGTTGCCCGTGTTAATGGCAATCGTAATCACCTCCGTTTCCAACGGATTGGCGGAAGGCGCCTGCTCTCCCACCGCCACAGCGGCGGTCAATCGCGCCACACTGCCAAACACATCCACGATTTTCGCGGCGGTAACGTCGGTTTCTTGAATGACACCAGTGACCGCATGAATACTGATGGCCCCCCAGTTGGATTGACTGGCGCGTGTGCCAGCCAGACGGTCGGCGGGCGTCCGGGCGTCCACCAGCGCCAGAGTCACATCCTGCTGAGCGCGCAAGCGGATGTTGCCGCCATCGGTTTGTACATGGCTGCTGGTGGACATGGTGAGGGAACCATTTTGCGCCCACAGCTCCATGGTGCCCGTGCCGGCAGTTTGCAAAACCACTCCGCTGGCCAGGGTCAAATGACGCCCACCTTGCAGGCTGACACTCCCGCCAAAGCTGCGGAGCCCCGCATTGAGCACCAGGTCGGAACCGGCGCCTCCCGCCAGCAACAAGACGTGGCCATCCGCATCCACCGCCAGGCCATTGGCGCTGGTGCCCTCATTGAGGACCAAACTGCCATTCACCGTTCGCAGCACCAGTGCGCCGCTGCCCGCGGCCACCAGATCGGATTTCGCAGTCTCTGCCAGTGTCACTGTACTGCCATCATTTCTTACCTGGTTTACAGTCACCGACACGGTGTCCACGGTGACCGCAGTTTGTTCAAGGAGGTTGATCCCCGGTGCGCCTGCGCTCGCAGCCAGAATGCGGGTCTCAATCTCCAGGGCATTTAACCCATAGGGCCGCTGCCAGTCGAGCCGCACCCCTCCGTTATCAAGGAGGGTGCTCGCAAGCGGAATTTCCCTGCCATCCTGTCCCAGGATGCGATAGAAACGCATGCCCGTGGGGTTGGCATCGGTGTAGGTGAGCGCGGCGCTATCACTGGTGATAACGGCCAGATTCTCCCACTGGATGAAGTTGGCGGTGAACTGAACTCGATAAACCTGGGTGTCAAAAGCGCCAATCGAACCATCCGCCCACAACCGCAGCGCCGAGGCAAAAATGCGCGTGCTGGTGTCCTGCGCCAGCGCAGCATCGAGGATTGCGCCATTCGCCATGATGCTCACACTCCCCCAACCCGCTTGCGTGGTCAACGTGCCCGCCGCGCGGTCCGCCGCAAAACGGGCGTCCACCAGACCCAACACCACATTCCCTCCCGCCTCCAAACGGATGTTGCCGGTGTTGGTGCGCAAGGCCGCGGAATCAGCCATGCGCAGAGTGCCAGCAGCCGCCCGCAGATACAGCGAAGCAGCCGCATTGGTGTCCACGCGCACTGATGGCCCAATGGTCATATCTCTGCCGGATAACACCGTAATGTTGCCGGTCGCCGCAACGATATGAGCGTTGGCATGCAGGGCCCCCTCCGCCTCCAGCAACACATTGCCGCTGCCGTGGGCGCTGACCCCCACCCCTCCCGGCGATGAACCAGCTTCCAGCGTCAGTCCTCCTTGCAGCACCCGGAGGAGGAGCGCACCGTTGTTGGCAGTCGTGGCCACGCCGCCTTGCGGCTGTTCAATCACTGGCGCGGTCATCCCTGAAGCCAGTACTTTTTGCACGGAAACCGCCACATCGGAAACCGTTAACGGTCCCGTTTGCACGAGGAACAAGGAGCCGGCAGCCGACGCCGAAAGAGCGTTGGTCTGCAACGCCAGATTGTCGCTGCTGGTGCCAATGCCTGCGCCGGAATAGAGACGGAGGCCGGCGGCAATCACATCCAATTCCAAATCACCGGCCTGGGAAACCGCCCCGCTCATCGCAGTAATGGCCACCTGCCCGCCCGTGCGCACGCCGGTCAGGCTGACGTTGCCCTGCGCGTACAAACGCACATGGCCAGTGTCCGAACGCACCCGGCTGGAACCGCTCAGGGTCAGGTTGCCCGTCGCGGCTTCCAAATTCACCGAACCTCCGCCCGTGGTCAGGACATCCGCCTGCACCCCAAAGGTGAGATGGCGGGCGGCTTGGACCGTCACATGGCCACCGGCGCTTTGCACATCCGCGCGCAAGGTCACATCCGTGCCGGTGCCCTCAGCGGCCAGCAGCACATTGCCTGTTCCACCCACGGATACGGCCAGATTGTCCGCCCCTCCCGCCTCCAAGACCAGATTGCCAGCCAAAGTCCTTAACACCACCGTCCCGTTGCCCGTGGCCCGCAAGTCGCTGCCACTCTGCACGGCTGCCGCCGTGGCGGTGCCGTTGGCGTTAACTCGATTTACCGCAATCGCCACTGAATCCACCGTCACGCCGGTGGCCTCCACCACATTCAGACCGCCGGAGCCTGCGGCTGCCGCCAGCGTCGCCGCTTCCACATGCAAGGCGCCGCGCAAGCCCTCAGTGTCCACCCGCTGCCAGGCCAGTTGCACGCTGCCGTTGGCCTGCAGCGCCGGGCGCATCATGGCGGCTGACACTGTCGCATCCGAACTGAGCACGCGATAAAACCGCAGGATGGTGCCGCTGGGGGGAGTATCAGTAAACTGGAACTGCCCTTCGGCGCTGGTGACCGTGGTCAAGTCACTCCAATGGATAAGGTTGCTGCTCACCTGCAAACGGTACGTCACCGGTTGCGGCGCAAGGAATCCTCCCACCGCTTCACCGGCCGCCAGGCGCAAGGCATTGGCGTAAATGGACGCCCCTCCGGACGGCAGCACGCCGGCTTCCCGCACGCGAGTTTGCGCTGACAGGGTGATGCTGCCCCAAACGCCTTGATGGGTCACGGTATCGGCCAGCCGGTCAGCCTCGTTGCGCGCATCCAAACGCGAGACCAGGATTTCACCGCCGCTGGTCAGGCGAATATTGCCACCGCTGGTTTGCACCAACGTGCCGTGCGCCAGGCGCAGATTCCCCTGCATGCTTTCCAGGTCAATGGTGCCCCCGTTGGTAACCAGAGCCGCCGCTGCAGATGCCAGCAAATGCCGGCCTGCCGTTAAGGTCATGCTCCCGCTGGCAGTAATAACCGCTGACTGAATGTCCAGGTCAGCAGCAGCCCCACCAGCAGCCACCAGGAGATGGCCTCCACCCGCAATGCTGATGGCGCGGCCATCCAAAGGCGCATTGCCATCCAACAACGTAATGGTGCCCGCCACGGTCCTGAACACAATACCACCCCCGGCAGCCACCAAATCACCCTGCTCGGCATCCGTCACTGTTTGCAACAAACCGCTTCCATTCACCGTCTGCACCGTCACCGACACAGAGGACACTGTGACGGCATCGCCTTCCAACAGATTGATTCCACCGACCCCGGCGCGGGCGCTGACAATGTCCACCGCGATTTCCATGGCGTTGGACGCCGAGCCCAATACGCCAATCCCGTTGCCCGCCTGCAATCGCAAGCCCGCCGCAGTTACGTCGCGGCTCATTTCCCCGGCATCCCATACAGAGCCATTGACCGTGATGATGGAAACCTGACCCTGGGTGGAGACCCCGGTTAGGGCGGCATTTTGGGCTGCTTTAATGCGGATATTGCCCGCTTGCGCGAATAGCCCACTGCGGGCATCAAGGAGCACAGAGCCAGACAACGCCTCAACTTCAATCGTGCCACTGCCGGCGGTGCCGATGCTGACAAACGGAGCCAGCGAAATATCCCGGCCAGCGATGACGCTGATATGGCCACTTTCGCTGCTGACGCTGGCGTTCAACGCCACATCCGCTCCGCCCGCCTGCAATAATATATGACGCCCCGCCACCACGGAGAAGCCATCCGGCAGATCATCCCCATCGTTCAAGGTGATGGTCCCGCTCAAGTTGCGCAGCACCACCGAACCCGTGCCACCCGCCACCAGATCGCTGAGCACCGCCTCACCCATGGGCTGAATCGTGGCATCCGCTTGCACCCGCTGCGCCAGCGCGGACACATCGCCCACGGTCACGGCATTGCTTTCAAGCAAACTGATGCCTCCCGCGCCCGCCGAAGCGGCCAGCGTATCCACCGAGATTTCCAGCGGATTGGAGGCGGCGCCGAGCGTGCCGATGCCGTGCGCCGCCCACAGGCGCAAGCCGCCGGCAACCACGTCATGATAACGATCTCCCCCGTCCAGGATCGAGCCGGCGGCAGAGGTTAGCGAGACTTGACCCGCGGTGCTGATGCCGCCCACCGTCAAATGACCCTGCGCCATGACTTTGACATCCCCACTGCCACTCGCAAACAGCGTGTTGTCGGACATGGTCACCGCTCCCGTGGCAGACTGCAAAAGGATGGTGCCATCAGCAGAGGTGATCAAATCTGCCTCGGCCCCAAAAACAGCGTTGCCCTGCGCCAGAACCGTCAAATGGCCGTTACCGCTGATTACGTCCGCGTTGACGTGCAAAACGCCGACCACTTGCAACAGCACATTGCCCGTCCCATGGGCCACCACCGCCTGGCCATTCATCAGACGGTCATTCAAGATGAGATTACCAGCAGTATTTTGCGCCACGATCGAGCCATTGCCGCCCATTGTGGTCAAACCGCTGAGTGGTGCTTCAACTAAGGGCGCGGTCAGGGCGTCTGTCTGCACCTGCTGATAAAGCACAATGACGGAGTCCACCGTCCACCCGCCGGAGTTAAGCAAGTTAATGCCGCCCCCGGCAGCCCGCGCCGCCACAAGGCTGACGCTCAATTCCAGGGCATTGGCGCCGGCTCCCAGGGTGCCAATCCCCATCCCCGCCGTCATCCGCAACCCGACACTGGTCACCTCACGATAAACCTCGCCCCCATCCCAGATCGAGCCAGTGGCCGCGATCAGGGAAACGTAGCCCCCGGTTTCAATGCCTCCCAGCGTGATGTCCATGGCCGCCGCCACCCGCACCGTGCCAGTACCGGTTTGGAACAAGGAATTGTCATCCATCAGCACACTGCCCGCAATGGCTTCCACCACCACGTTGCCAACACCCGAGGTGACAACATCAGCCGCCCCATCCAGTGTCACATCCCGGCCCCCCAGAATGGTAATGTGCCCGCTGCCAGAGCGCACATCAGCCCCAATGTCCACATTGTAATTGGCGCCTCCCGCCTGCAACAACACGTTGCCGCTCCCGTGGGCCTGCACACTGCGATCATTGGATATCTGGCCGTCATTCAACGACAGCGAGCCATTCAGCGTCCGCAAAACAATGGAACCATTGTTGGCAGTGCTCATCACATCCGATTGCGTGGCATCCTCCACCCGTTGCAGCACGCCATCCGGCCTCACCCGCTGCACCGCAGCGTACGTGTCATCCACCGTCAAACTGTCCAGCTCCAGCAGGTTGATGGCGCCTGCTGCGCGCGCGCTGACATAAGTCACCGTCGTTTCCAAAGCGTTGGCCCCCGCGCCCAGCGTGCCAATGGCGCCACCGGCAAACAGGCGCAGGTTGTCAGCCGTCACATCCATCCACGTATCCCCTCCATCCAGTATTGAACCTCCAGCAACCAGCGAAAGGTTGGCCTGGGTGGAAAGTCCGCCCACGATAATGTTTTGACCCGCGGCCACCCGGATATCGCCGCCCGCGGCGCTGACCCGGGCAGTATCGTGCATGGTCACGCTGCCCACCAACGCTTCGAGATAAACCGTCCCGGCCTCGCCGGTTTGAACGGCCACTGTAGCGTTCAACTGGAGCTGGCGATTCGCCACCAAGGTCACATGCCCGCCACCCGTGAAAACATTGGCCTGCGCCGTTAAGTCGCCATCAACATCATTGGCATGCAAGGCGATGTTGCCGCTCCCATGGGCGCTCACGGCCACCCCGGACAGGCCACCCGTCCCATCATTCAAGGTGAGGCCACCCTCACGCACTTGAATCAAGATGCTGCCATTGCCTGCGGTGGTGATTACATCGCTTTGCGTAGAATCTGTTATCGCTTGTACCGTGGCATCGTTCTGCACCACCTGCACCGTGGCTGAAGTATCCCCAATTG
The DNA here is from genome assembly GCF_024832785.1 of Fontisphaera persica. Classification (GTDB taxonomy): domain Bacteria; phylum Verrucomicrobiota; class Verrucomicrobiia; order Limisphaerales; family Fontisphaeraceae; genus Fontisphaera; species Fontisphaera persica. Next base: position 1,036,179 of record NZ_CP116615.1, on the reverse strand, counting down.
CCAGCGGCCCGAATTGCACCAAATTGACCCCGCCATTGGATGCCCGGGCGCTGACAGTGTTGACGGCCAATTCCAGCGGGCGATTAAAGGCGCCCTGCATCCCCACACCCACCGAGGCCACGAGCCGCAACTGGCTGGCCATTACATTCGTGCCGGAACTCCTCGCGTTGGTGATGGAGCCTGAGAGGGCGGTAATGGAGACATTGCCCGCCGTCTTGATTTCGCCGAGAGCCACTCCCAAACTGGCCCGCAAACGCACGGCCCCCGTCCCGCTGGCAATGGACGCGGTTCCCTCCATGACAATATCGCCCCCGGCCGCCTCCAGATTGATTGTCCCCGTCCCCGTCGTCGCCACGCGCGCCTGCGAGGCCAATACCATCCCCTGCCCCGCCAGCAATGTCACATGGCCCGTGCCCGCCTGCACCCATGCGTTTTCCAGCAACACTACCTGGCTCGACGCGCCTCCCGCGGAAAGCAGCACATTCCCCCCACCAAGCGCTCCCACCGTGGGCGTTTCGGGCGCGATGCCACGCGCCGCAAGTGTCAGAGTGCCCGCCGCCGTGCGCAACACCACCGGGCCATTGCCATCGGTAATGTTCACCCCGCGAAGTGGCGCCTCGGTCACGGCCTGCAGGGTGGCATCGTCCTGCACTTTCTGCACGGTGGCGGAGGTTTGGGTCACCAGCAACGCATCTGCTTCCAGCACAAACACCCCACCTGCGCCCGCCCGCGCGCTGGCTTGGGCCGCTTGCGTGCGCAATGGCGCAGACACCGTGCCCACGCTGTTGGCGGCCACCAGCCGCATCTGCGCTGCCTCAATATTGTAGGAAGCCCCGCCCGCATCCGTAATCGAACCGGCGCTGGCGGTCACGGCCACATTGCCCGCGCTTGCCACACGGCCCAAGACAGCATTTTGGGATGCTACCACGCGAATGTCCCCCACAGCAGACACCACACTGCTGGCCGCGTGCATGGTCAAGTTGCCGGCGCCGGCTTCCACATTGATGGTCCCGCTGCTACCGGTGCTGACCATCACTTGCGCGGCGAGATTAACATGCCTCCCGGCCAGCAGCGTCACCTGACCCGAACCAGAATTCACCGAGGCATTGGCAAGCACATCCCCCGCCGCCCCGCCCGCCCGCAGCAAAATATGGCCCGCCCCCGCCGCACGCACGGCCTCGCCGTTGCCATCGCCACCATCCACCAAGGTCAAGGCGCCGGAAGTCGTGCTGAGGCGAATGCTGCCCCCCGCTTCGGTCACCACATCGGCCAATGCGGCATCAGTCACCGCTTCCACATTGGCATCAGGCAAAACCCGGTTGACGGTCACCGCCACCCGGTCCACCGACAAAGCGGAAACCTCGCTCAGGTTGATGCCCCCGGCCCCCGCCCGCGCTGCCACTGTGGCAATGTCCGTTTCCAGCGGGTCCGCATTCACACCCAACCGGCCAATGCTGCCGGCCGCCACCAGCCGGGCGCCCGAAGCAAAAAGGTTGTTCGCGTGGAAGGTGCTCCCGTCCAAAATGGAACCGGTGGCCGCAATGATGGAAACATGATTCAGTGTGGTAATATTGCCCACCGTTACATCATTTCGCGCGGCCACCCGGATGCTGCCCAACCCGCCAAAGAACTGGCTGTTATTGGACATGGTCACCGAGCCACCCGCCGCCTCAACGTAAATCGTTCCATGGCCGCCGGTCACAATGTCTGCCTGATTGTTGAAGGTCACCTCAGCCGCCGCCTGGACGGTGATATGGCCATTGAGGGAGCGCACATCAGAATTGGCCGTGAAGCTGGCCCCCGCTCCCCCGGCGGCAAGCAGCACCTGACCGGTGCCGTGGGCGCTGACGGCATGCAGGTTTGACGGGGTGCCTTCATTCAAGGTCAGGCTGCCCGCCGTGGTCACCAACACAATCGAGCCATTGCCGGCAGTCGTCTGCAAATCATTCTGGCGCGCCTCGGTCAATGCGGATAAGGTGGCGTCCACTTGCACTGCCTGCACCGTGACCGCCGTGTCATCCACGGCAAGCGCGTCGCTTTCCAACACATGAATGCCACCCCCTGTCGCGCGCGCGCTAATCGCCGAGACGCTGGTGCGCAAAGGCGACGCATTGGCGCCGAGCACGCCCACCCCCGTTCCCGCCGCCAAACGAAGTTGATTGGCGTTCACGTTCACCAGCGGAGCTGCCACCCCGGCATTGGTGATGGAGCCGTTCGTGGCGGTAATGGCCACATTGGCCAGCGGCGCCGCCAACATCCCCAAAATGGCATCCGCAGACGCGCTGACCCGCATATCCCCGCCTGAGACCAGACTCGCTGTGGGATGCATCGTGAGGCTGCCCGCATCCGCCACCACATTCAGCGTGCCCACCCCACCAGCGAATATTTGACTATTGGCAGCCATTAGAATGGCCCGTGCCGCCACCGTAACGTGACCTCCCGCGGAAGCGACCCCCGCCTGAACATTCGCATTCACTTGCAGCACCGACCCGGCGGCCCCGGCGCTTAAATGCACATTCCCGCTGCCTGTTGTCGTCACGGCCGCTCCATTGGCCGGAGCCGTTCCATCGTTCAAGGTCAGACTGCCCGCCGTGGTCCGCACCACAATGGAGCCGCCCTGGCTCACGGCCAAATCACTTTGTAGCGGCGCAGTAATCGTCACCACCGAGCCATCCTCCTGCACTTCAGTAATCGTCGCCGAAACGCCATCCACCGTCAACGCATTGGCTTCCAACAAATGGAGGCCACCGGCGCCGGCGCGCGCGCTTACCGTGTTGACCGCCACCTCCAGACCATTGGCTCCCGCCCCCAGGGTGCCAACGCCCACAGCCGCTTGCATCCGCAGGCCGCCGGCCGTGACGTCCGGCGATGTATCATCAGCATCCAGGATGGAGCCGGTCGCGGCGGCAATGGAAACATTGCCCGTGGTGGCAATCCCACTGACGGCGGCATCGCCTTGCACCTGAAGAATGATGTCGCCATTCCCGGCGTCGAGCCGGTTGCGGCCCTGCATGACCAAATCGCGTCCCGCATTCACACTGATGGCGCCCTGCGTGACCACGTTCACATTCGTTCCCATGATAATATCCCGCTCCGCCCGCAAACTGATGCTGCCGGCGGCGCTTTGCACGCCCGCGTTCAACACAAGGTCCCCAGCAGAACCGGATGCCATGAGCAGCACATTGCCAGAACCGTGCGCGTTGGCCGCCATGCCATCCGCCGGGTTGAGGCCATCATTCAAGGTCAGCGCTCCTGCCAGCGTCCGCAATACAATACTGCCATTGCCGGCGGTGGTGCGCAGATCACCTTGGACCCCATCGGTCAGGGAGTTCACCAAACCATCGGCTTGCACCTCCTCATAGACGACCGCCACCGAATCAATCGCAATATGATTGCTCTCCAGCAAATTAATCCCGCCGCCAGCGGCGCGCGCGCTGACCGTGGCCACATTGATTTCCAAGGCATTGGCGCTGGCGCCCAACTGGCCTATCCCCACGCCCGCCACCAGCCGCAACCCGTTGGCAACCACCTCCAGATACGCATCCCCGCCATCCAAAATGGAACCTCCGGTGGCAATGAGTGACACATTGCCTCCGGTGGCAATCCCGCCCAGAACGATGGAATTGGCCGCGCGCAATCGAATCGCGCCCGTTGCACTCTGAATGAGCGCGCTATCCTCCATGGTCAAACCACCCGCCCCCGCATCCATCACCACGGAGCCAGCGCCGGTTTGCACCTCCACACCGGCCCCAAGGATGACATGCCGCCCGGCCACCAGTGTGACGTGGCCCTGAGAGGAAACGATATTGGCGTTAAGCAGCAAATCAGCATCCTGACCGCCCGCGGCCAAGCGCACATGGCCCGTCCCGTGAGCGCGAACGGCTACCCCCTCGCCGGGCGCCGTGCCGCTGTTCATGGTGATGGTGCCCCCCAGCGTGCTCAGCACAATGGAGCCATTGCCGGAAGTGGTCACCAGGTCACTTTGCGCCGCATCATTCACCAAAACCAGCGTGCCATTGGCCGCCACTCGATAAACCGTCACCGCCACGTCATCCACCCCCACGGCGTTGGCCTCGACAATGTTAATGCCGCCAGCCTCGGCGCGCGCGGACAACACGGCTACGTTGGTCTCCAGGGCGTTCGCGCCCGTGCCCAGCGTCCCAATGCCATTGCCGGCCGCCAGCCGCAGGCGATGGGCCAGCACTTCCACCTCAAGATCGCCACCATCCAAAACCGAGCCGGCCGTGGCCAGCACGCTGACATCACCGCCGCCAGCATCCAGCGTCGTCAAGGTGACGTCTTGCGCAGCTTTGTAACGCACGTTGCCCCCAGCCGTGGTGGCGAGAGCATTGCCTTGCATCGTCGCCGACCCACGCCGCGCCTCGACCTCGATGGTACCCGCTCCCCCCGTGCGTATTGTCCCGCCCGTTTCCTGAATAACATGCCGATTCGCCAGCAGGGAAATGGAACCCGTGCCCGAAGTCACCGAGGCGAACAACTGAACATCCTTGTCATGGACACTCGTGGTCTGGGCTTCAAGCAATACATGCCCCGAGCCGTGGGCGGATACCCCCACGCCATTAGCAGGATGGGCGCCGTCGCGCACGGTGAGGCTGCCATTAAGGGTTTGCAAAACAATGCTGGCATTGCCACCCGTGGTGACCACATCACTCAAGGCCGCTTCATTCACGCGATAGGCAGGCGAGTCAGTGCCATCGGGCGCCACCCGCGAGATGACCATGGGTCCCACTCCATCCACCACCAGGCCATCTTCTTCCAGCACAAAAATGCCCCCCGCGAAAGCCCGCGCCGCCAGCGTGGCGACAGCCGTGTCCAGCGCATTGCCATGGGTGCCAATGCCCCCCGCACCCACCAGCCGCGCGGCGGCCGCCGTGATGTCCGGGTGGGCATCGCCATTATCCAGCACGCGACCCGTGGCCGCGGTCACCGAGACAATTCCCGCACCCGCATTCAAACCGCCCAGCCGCACATCCCCCGCCGCAAAATACCGAACAGGCCCCCCGCCCGAAGCTGTCAGTGCGCCATTCTCCATGACGATGCTGCCGGTGCTGGCGTCCACGCTAATGGCGCCGCCGCCCGTGGTCAGTGACCCCACCACGCTTTGCCGCACGTCGCGATTGGCAAACACCGTCACATGGCCGCTGCCAGAGACGATGGCTGCGTTCACCATCACGTCCATCTCATCGGCGTCATTGGAAAAGGCGGCCAGGCGGATATTCCCGGTGGTGTCCGCCACCACCGATTGATTCACCGTCAGACTCCCGTTGGCGGCAGTCAGGACGATGGCGCCCCCGCCCGTCGTGCGCACCTCGGTCAACGCCGCGTCGGTAATCCGCAGGGCCAGCGGCGTTGAACCGTCGCTGTCCACGCGGCTGACAGTCATCACTCCCAGGGCATCCACCGTCAACGCATCCGCCTCCGTGAGGAAAAGCCCGCCCGCCCCTGCGCGCGCCGCCAATACGGCAATGACCGTATCCAAAGCATTCATGCCCGTACCAGCCCCATTGCCGGCCACCAACCGCAAACGCGCTGCCTGCACGTCAACATCGGCATCGCCTCCATCCAGAATGGACCCGCCAGCCAGCAAACTCACATCCCCCGTGCCGTTGAGCAGTCCGCCGACCACGATGTCGCCAACAGCTCGATAACGTAGGGTGCCGCCGCTGGTTTGGGCCACCGCTCCATCAGCCATGGAAATGCCGCCATGAAGTGACTCCACCTCAATGGTGGCAGCGCCGGTGAGAAGGTCACCAGCCGCAGCCTGGGTAATTGCAGCGTTGGAGAGCAACGTAATGCGTCCCGCCGTGGAACGCACCGCTGCATTCAGTGTCAGAGTTTTATCATCCGCTCCCGTCGTGCGAGTTTCCAAACGAATGTTGCCCGTCCCGTGGGCGCGAATCCCAGTGGCGTCTGCCGGGGCGGCGCCATCATTGACGGTCAGCGAACCATTGACCGTTCGCAGCACAATCGAACCATTGCCGCTGCTGGTCACTACGTCGCTCAAGGCATTGTCCACCAATCGCAAGCCCGCCGGCACAGAACCGTCGCTATCCACCCGGTTGACCGTGACCGGCCCCACCGTATCCACCGTCAAATGGCCTGCATTGGTGAGGAAAATGCCGCCACTGGTGGCCGAAGCGGCCAGCCCATTCACGTTGATTTCCAGATGATTATCCCCCTGCCCCACCCCAATTCCGGCCACCAGACGCGCTTGAGCTGCCGTGATATCCTCCCGCGTGTCCCCCGCATCAAGGATGGAGCCATTCTGAGACCACGCACTCACCATTCCCGCGCCCGACTGGACGCCAGACAGGACCATATCCCCGGCGACAAACAAACGAATATGGGCATCCTGAGTCACCAGCCGGGCACCGTCCGCCATGGTGAAGGCATTGGCACTCACCTCCACCGTGCCCGCGGTGGCTAACACATGCCCCGTGGCAGCCTGGTTGACTGCTCCTGCCGCCATGAGAGACACACTGCCTGACACACTGACCACCGCGTTGACTTGAATGTTATCCCCCGTGGTTTGCGTCCGCAGCAGGAGATGACCGCTCTGGACGGTGATTCCCATTCCCCCCGCCGGCGCCGTGCCATCGTTCACCGTGATTCTGCCTGAGCTGGTCTGCAGCACCACACTCCCGGTGACCACGATGTCGCTCCGGGCGGCATCGGTCTGCCGCAATGCCACGGGCGTGGTGCCGTCTGCATCCACTCGATTCACAATCACCGCGCTCACCGTATCCACACTCAGCGCGCCGCTGTTGACGATAAATAAACCGCCCGCGTTGGACTGCGCCGCCAGGGTGGTCACAGCCATTTCCAGATGGTCAGAACCGTTGCCGATGCCCGCACCGGCAACCAGTTGCGCCCGCCCCGCACTAATCTCCACATGAGCGCCGCCTCCGTCAGTAATGGTTCCCGCGGCCGCCGTCACACTGACCCCCCCACTGCCCGCTAGTAAGCCACCCAAGGTGACATTGCCCCCGGCAGCATAACGAATGACCCCGCCATCCGACTGCGCATAAGCCCCATCGGCCATACTGAGGTTTCCGCCAAAAGCCTGCGCATCTACCGTGCCTCCATTCGTGGTGATGTCGCCGTCGCTGGTTTGCGTAAGATGCCGTGCCGCCAATAAACTGATGTGGCCGGAAGTCGTGGAAACGGCTGCATTCAGGGCAAGATCAAGATTCCCGGTTTGTGCACCGGCGCTCAGCAGGATGTTGCCTGTCCCGTGGGCAGTAACCGGTTGGTTGACGGTGACCGAACCCGACGCCAGCAAAACCACCGGGCCATTGTTGGCAGCAGTGACCAGCCCCGCCAACGCTGCGGCGTCCTGATTTGTAGCCGTGGACGCGTCCGTTTGCACACGCCGGGCTGCCACCACGCCCACTGTGCCCACCGTCACCTCACTCGCCTCACTCAGATACACCCCCCCAGCGGCCGCCCGCGCCGCGAGCACGGCGACGGACAACTCCAGTGAATTCCCAGCCGCACCCACCGTGGTGCCCGCTGTCAAACGGACATTGTTGCCCAGGATATCCACCGCTCTATCGCCACCATCAAAAATACCGCCAGCCCCAGCGCTCAAACTCACATCCCCGGTGGCGGTGTTGAGGCTGCCCAGGGTGACATTCTGCGCGGCCCGGTAACGAATATTGCCCGCAGCACTAATGGCTGATGCGCTGGCCAGGCCGTTGTCCTGCATGGTAATGGAGCCATTCAGAGCTTCCACCGACAGGGTCCCCACGCCGCCCGTTGCCAGGGTGGCTGTCGCCGCCTGGCTCACATTTCTATTCGCCACAATGGAAAGATGGCCTCCACCGGAACTGACGGAAGCGTTCAGGAAAATATCTTTATCGTTCACCACCCCCGATTGGGTCCGCAACAGAATATTGCCCGCACCGGAGGCCGTGATGGAACTGTTCACCGTCAGCGCCCCATTCAACGTCCATAGGATGATGGAATAATCCCCGCCCGCCGTGGCCACGCCTGCCAAACTGGCCGCAGGCGTGGCGGGATGCAGCGCCGAACCACCGTTGGCCGCCACCCGCCTCACTTGAATGCCCGCCACTGAACCAATGATTAAATCATCACCGTCGTTCAGAAACACCCCATCCCCTGCCTGTGCGGCCAACGTTCCCGCCAACAATTCCAGCGCGTCCGCCGGCAAGCCCACGCCTGCACCCGCCACCACGCGCACCGCCGCCGCCGCAATGTCCGTGTGCGAATCGCCCCCGTCCAATACGGCGCGCCCAGCCTGGAGCGATACCGTCCCGGCGCCCGCAGATAAACCACCTACCGTAATGTCATTGGAGGCGACATAAAGAATGTGACCACCGCCGGTTTCGCTAAGGGCGCCATCGGCCATGTTGATGGAGCCAGCGCTGGCTGCCACGTCCAACGTGCCACCCAGGGCAGAAAGATCACCAGCGGCCTGCTGCCATACATCACGTGCGGCCAGCAGCGTCACGTGGCCCGCCGGCGCTACCACCGGAGCTCCCAGTTGAATGTCCGCATTGGCGCCGCCCGCTTCCACCAGAATATTTCCAGTGCCATGCGTGGTAATGGTCTGCTGCACCGTCAAGGTCCCCTGGCTCGTCCGTATGACAATCGGACCATTGCCGCCCGTGGTCGTAAGCCCCGTCATGGCGGCATCCGTCAACAAAGTAGTGGTCCCTGCCGCGCGCACGCGGTAAGAATTCACCGGCCCCACCAGCGCCACCGTCAACGCATCCGCTTCCTGCACAAACAGGCCGCCATTCGCCGCCTGGGCTGCCAGCGCGGTAATTTGCGTCTCCAACGGATTGCTGGACTGGCCAATGGCCGTCCCGGCAGCAAGCCGGACATTCCCGGCGCGGATGTCCACCTGAGCATCGCCATTGTCGAGAATCGAACCCTGGCTGGACAACACCGACACATCTCCCGTCCCGGCATCCAACCCACTCAGGAGCACATTGGCCGCCGCCGCATAGCGGATGGTCCCCCCGCCGCTCTGGGTCAAAGCGCCATCGGCCATTTCAATGCGGCCTGTTTCCGCCTCCACATCCACCGTGCCAGCTCCGCCGGTGGCAATGGCGGCCGTGGCCGCTTGCATGACATGGCGGTTGGCCACGACACTGACCCAGCCCGAAACCGAAGACACAGAGGCATTAAGCAAAATGTCTTTGTCGGCATTTCCAGCGGTCTGCGCCAGCAACAACAGATTGCCGGAGCCATGCGTGCTGACGGCTTGATTTACATTAAGCGTGCCGTCCAATGTCTGCACCACCAGCCGCCCATTGGCAGCGGTGGTGGTGACCCCCGCCAAGGCCGGAGCATGGCTGATCACCTGCTGGCCGCCATCACTCTGCACGCGAATCGCTGACACCGCTGGCAGCGCGCCAATGGTCAATGCGCCGCTGTTGCTCAAAAACAATCCTCCCCCCGCCGTGGCCGCCACCATCTGCACTGTCAAATCCATTAAATTGGCGCCATTGCCGATACCCGTCCCGGCCGCCAGACGCAATTGCACCGCCCCGAAATCCGTGCTCGTATCGTCATTATCCAAAATGGCGCCTCCAGCCGTCACGCTGACGTTATTCATCATCGTGAGCATGGCGCCCACCACCACGTCACCGGCCGCAGCCACGGTAATATTCCCCATGGCAGAAATGACGGCGCCATCGGCCATATTTAGGGAACCGGACTGGGCTTGAACGTCCACATCACCATTGGGCGTAAAGACATCCCCCTCCGCACTCAAGTTAATGTCCCGCGCGGCAAGAAGCGTTATATGGCCCACATTAGACCGTATCCCGGCATTAAGTAGTAAATCCTGCGCCGTGCCTTGCGCCTGCAAAAGCATATTGCCCGAAGCCAGGACACCGTTGGCATCGCCACCGCCATTGATGGTCAAGTGGCCGTTTTGCGTCACCACCACCACCGGTCCCGCGGAAGCCACAACATCACTCAAGGCGCCATCCACCTGACGCAAACCGGCCGGTGTGGCGCCATCAACTTGCACCCGGTTCACGGCCATGGGCCCCACCTGGTCTATGGTAAGCGCACCGACATTGGTGATAAACACCCCTCCCGAGGCCGCTGCAGCCGCCAGCGTGGCCACCGCCAAATCCAGGTGATTCGCTCCCGCTCCCAAGCCCAACACAGCGCTCAGCCGACCCTGCGCAGCAGTTATTTCTGGATGATTATCGCCTCCATCCACAATCTCGTTGCCGGTGGAAATCACCGACACATTGCCCGTGCCCGCATTCAATCCACCCAAAGTGATTCGCCCAGCCGCCTGGTAACGAATATTCCCACCCCCTGAAGTGGTGGTTACCCCATTTTGCATCAGAATCGCGCCGCCCGCCTCCACATCCACCGTCCCCCCGCCAGTCACCACGTTACCCCCGGTATTCTGAGTTATGTCGCGCCCCGCCAACATCGAAACATGGCCGGTATCCGTGGTTACCGGCGCATTCAGAACAATCCCACGGTTTGCTGCCAACGCCGTCAGGCGAAGGTTGCCCCCCGTGCCTGCCACCACCCCCTGGTCCACGGTAAGCGAACCCAGAAGCGAGACAAGCACGCCATGACCACCCGCCTGCGTCGTCAAACCGTTCAGCGTGGCGTCCGTCTGCGTGGCCGTGGAGAGATTGGAGTTCACCACCTGCACCGTCACCGAAACCGCCCCCACCACCAAATCGTCGGACTCGGTTAAATAGAAGCCGCCATTCGCCGCACCGGCCACCGTGTCAACGAATATTTCCAACAAGTCGGCTGGCGCTCCGGCCTGACCACCACTGGCAAGCCGCAGTTGGGCGCCCTGCAAATTGAGCGCGGCGGCATTGGCATCGCTGATGGAACCGTTGGCGGACCACAAGCTGATGCGCCCGCCACCGGCGTTGATGAAGGCCACCGCCAGCGTTTCAACCGCCGCGTATCGAACGTTGCCGCCATTGCTCACGGTCTGAACCGTTCCGGCCATGGTCACCGGACCATTCAACGCTTGCAGGGAAATGCTGCCCCCATCCGTTTGAATATTGCTGTTTTGCAACAAACCTGCCGCCGCCAGCAAAGCAAGGTTGCCCGTGCCCCCCGCCCTGACACCCCCGCCCGCTGCCAGTGTCAAATCACCCGCTGCGTTGACAATATAGATGGAACCACCAGCAGTGGACGCTCCCAGAACCGTCAATGCATCCGCCTCCCCAAGCAAAATGTCGCCATTGGCGGTGGCCGTCACCTGCACCGTCGCCACATTGGTGTTAAGCTGTATGGGACCAGTGGCCGTGGCCGTCAACGAGGAAGTGCCCATGACCCCCGCGACAGGCGTCAGGATGCCACCTGCCCAGGCGGACATGATAAGGGAAGCTGGAGCCGTCACGTTGTTAATGACGCGAATGGACGCTGCATGGAATTGCGCGGCATTGGTCAAATCCGCGCGGCCCATCTCCAGGAGACCATCAGTGTTGGCATCCGTCGGAGCGGAAGCGGCGGTGAAAGGAACGCCAGCAGCGTTGATGGCAGTGATAATGTCCGCTTGCGTATGCGCCGCCCCATGGGGTCCGTCCACCAATCGAGCCTGGACGAATAAAATCCTGGACCCCGCCTGGTACTGCACCGATACCGCAGCCACATCGCGATTCAATAAAACCAACGTCGCGCCGTTATTCCCCATCCCCGGAGCCGTGGCCGTGAAAAGCAAATCATTGTTCTCTCCCGGCACTGCAAGCATTGCCGAGGCAGGCACCGCATCCGCCCCCCCTGCCGTCCGGTCGGAAATCACCGTTTCAAACACCCCCAGACCCGTGGTGTAATCGCTGCCAGCCGTCACGGTGAAGGGACGATTGCCGGCGTCATACTCCGCCGGAGTGTCACCCACTTTGGTGTGATTGTTGACTGCATCAAGGACGGCGGCGGCAGTCGTATCAAATAACCGAACATTGATGGCCAGCAAACGTTGGGTGGCATAATAGCGCGCCTCCGCCACCCCCGGAGCCATCGTGGCATCGTCAAAAATGCGCACCACCACCCCATTCATGCTCGCGCCCAAAACGTTGGCCGTAAAACGCAAATCATTATCCAATCCCGGCGAACGCAGCTCCAACCACGCCGCCGCCAAATCGCTCCCGCCAGCGGTCACTGCGGTCATCGCCCGGCGCTGCAAAGCAGCGGGCGTGTCCGGCGAGCCTTCCCAACCAACGATGATGCCCCCAAACTTGTCGCTAATGGCATTCAAGTCATTCACCGAAAGGTCAAGCACCCCCACGTTGGCGCCGGCCGCTGTCCCCAACTTGATGGGCACAATGGCCTGGGTGGGACGCAGAATAATCGTGCTGTTGTCCACCCCGCCACTGGTCACCGTGCCAGGGCCGCCATTAAAATCAATTTCGTCGGCGGACAAAACCAGGTCCTGACCGGCAGCCACCGACACGCGGTCATTGAAGACCAGGGCCGCGGTGGCAAGGTCAAGGGCACGCGCCGCCACCTGCCGGTCAAAGGTCGTGGTGCCAAACCCCCGCAACTGTCGCAAATCTCCAGCCACGGCAACCACCCCCTGGAAACGCACATTCCCGGCCTCGGTCAAGGTCAGCGGGCCGTCCGTCGTGAGGTTGCCATTGAGGTTGATGTTTCCGGTACCGGAAACCGGGCGGGCCGCCAGCACAATGGAAGGCGCACCGCCGCTCGTTGTCAAAGCGCCGTGTATGGTAAGCTCGGCCTCTGTGGAAATTTCCACAGAGCCGGCAAGGATGTTGCCAGCCGGCCCGCCCTCCACCAGCGGCACCCCCAGATTAATGGACCCCGTGGTATTGATGATCCGCAATTGACCCAGCACTTGAATATTGCCATTCACCACCACGCGGCCGGCGGAAACGATGGTCAGATTTTGCAACGGGGTGGCATTTCCGATGTCGCCGCGGATAAACAAATCACCACTGCCGGCGATAATGGTCAGGGATTCCGCCAGATTACCAGGATCAGCCGTTCCGTTAAGATTCCCCTCCACATAGATGTTACCCCCCAACGGACCAGTGCTGATGATTACCGATTTGCCCGCTGCAATGATTAAATTGCCCTCGAACAGCTTGTTGTCGCCATTGGTATAAACATCCGCCCCCAGCACAATATCCGTTAAATGACGCACCGGTGTTTCCACCAACGAAGCAGCCGGTGGCCCCCGATTTTCATTGGGCAGAGAAGCTGGTGCCAAACGTGCCTCGTCCCCTTCGGTCGAAATGAGCATACTGGCCGCCAACACCACTTCCTCTCCGCCAACCGTTAACGGTGCCGCCACCTTTTCTAATAAAGGAGTGCCTCCCAAATCATCGCCCACCAGACTTTCGTCTTCACCTCCAGGCTGGCTCGCATCAGACGTGTCCAACAATGGCGACCAGCGAACTGACTCCACCCCCTCCCACAAGCTTTCCTGGTTCTCCGCCACCACTGCAGAAGAAAGCGGAGTCTCACTCCAAGATTCACAGACCTCCACCTCCGAGGGTTTTACTTGGCCGTGCCCCGCGTCCCACGCCGCCAACGGCTCCGCCGAAAGCAACACCCGCGCTTCAAGCAGTTCCAGGCGAAAATCGCCTGTCCCGGCCAGGGTGTGGTTGCTGCCCTTCAAAGGCATATGGGCATTGGCACTCAAAATTAAAAAGACAATGGAACTGACCTGACTGGGCGCTGACCTGATTGCTTGTGACTGACGTAACGACACCAGTTTAATATGGACTCACCATTACGCAAGTTATTCGTGTAAATTATTTTCATTATTATTGCGTTGGGCCAATCAACCGCAATTGAGCCTCGGCAATCGTGCTTAACGTGCCCACTACAAATATTCCACCGCCAAGCCTTGGCGCGCGGAAAGTGACGGAATCGCGATAGGCATAGCTGCCAATTTCAATGATATGCCGGCCGTCGGCACGGCCAAGGGTAATCCCATCGTAGCCGCCCGGCACACTATCCTCGAAACCATCAATGATGAACTCTAGCATGGCATTGGTAAGGTAGAAGGCGCCGCTGGCTCCCCGGCCCACGCCGATGGATTGATACGGATTCAACGGTTGCAATACCAACGTGCCGCGCTGCGCATCGCTGCCCCCCGTCATCCCGCCATACCAACTGCGCACCGGGGCCAGGAGGGAAAGCCGATCCGTGGTTAGCACAATGTCCCCGCCCCACGCCTCAATACCCGTGGCAGCAGGCGAGTCCGCAGCAATGACCAGAACCCCGGCCAGATTCATGAGGAACACATCACCACCGCGCGTCTCGATCCCGCTCCGATTCTCGCTCAGGCCTGGAATTTGAACATTGCCCACCGTCAGCCCATCCAGTTCGAGGAGGTAAACCCCCGCTGCATTGCTGTCGCTGCCGCGCGTGATGACTTCCAAGTGATCCACCTGGGTGATCAAAGGTGTGGCGAGGTTGCCCACGCCGCCCGCGTGTTCAATGCGCAGCGCGCCCGCCTGCAGCAGGATGGGACGGTTTTCGCCCTGCGCCGCGCCCTCCGGCTGGCTCATCACCAGCGGCTGCACGACGGAAAGGGAGATATAACCGGCGCGAATCGTGGCGCCCAACTGCAGCGTATCGGCGGTCAACAGCACGCCTTGCGCAAAAGTCAACTCGCCCGCCACCTGAATGGCGCCACCGCTGGCCTCAATTTCAATTTGGTTGAATCCGGCGCATCATTGCCCCACACAACTTTGGCGGCATAGACGGCCACTTGGTCCGCCACGGCAGCCACTTTCAGCGACTGCACGCCGGCCGCAGCGGGATTGGCCAGAATGCGTTCCAGGCGGTTGCCCTCATGGCGGATGAAGTGGCTCCCAGAGGTGGTGCCAATCCCCAATTCAACGGTAACGGTGTCGGTAATGTTGCCCAAATCAAGGGTATCCTCCCCTTCATTGAAGTACTCAATGATTTCATCCTGACCCCAGGCGTTGGAGAAACGGTAACTATCATCGCCCGGTCCACCCGCCATGAGATCGTTGCCGCTCGCGCTGATGAGCCCATCATGACCCTCCCCGCCGTACAGGGTGTTGGACGCTCCCCCGCCGCGCAAACGGTCATTGCCCGCGCCACCGTAGGCCAGCACCGGCACGTTCACCGAATCGTCCACGTCCAGAATGTCATCGCCATAACCGCCGTCGAAATACAGGCCGATAATGTCGGTGTAAGTTTCCGTGGCCATCAGCACCCCGTTCTGGAAGAAGGTGACGATGAACTGGTTCCCGGACTTGACCACCTGGAAGTGCTCGTTCCCATCCACGCCGCCGCCAATATCAAAGCGCCGCGAAGCATACGCCCCCGCGCTGAGCACCAGCGTGCCTGCCGGCAGGGTATTTCCCTGGCCATCCTGCGAGATAATCTCCGTGGGCGCTCCCAATACCTCACCCAGGCGCGTCTGCACCACCACCGGCGACACCCCATTAAGGCTCATAAACTGCAGGTTGTTGAGCGCCGCCAGCCATTGCAGATAATTGGCGTGGGTGAAGGTCACCCCATCAAAGCTGACCCCCCGGAGGGAAGGAGCAATCAGGTTGTCGGCCAGCACCGCGATGTCGAGCGGAACCTGGTTGTAGTCCAGCGTCAGATAGCGCAACTTCGTGAGTCCCACGGCTGCGCCCGTCGCCGAATCTGTGCCCGGGGTGAGCTCATTCAGATTAGCCAGCCGGTTGCCGTTCAAGTTCAGGATTTCCAAATTCACCAGGAAGCGCAGCCCATTGAGATCGGTGATATTGAGGAACGCCGCCTGCAACAGGGTGATGGAGTACAAACGCGACGCATGGAAGGTGCCGTGGGCCAGCAGGCTGCCGTCCCAGGCCACGGTAACCGGCATGCCCAGCGCTCGGGCAATCGCCGCCCGCAGATTGGCGTCTGCCACATATACCTCGAAGTCACCAGGCCGTGGCTGATTAATCGCGTAATCAGCAGTGATGGGCGCTTTGATGGACTCCCCGGACGCCAAATCACGCACTTCCCAGCCTTCAGCGATGAAGAAGTCCAGCCCGCTGCCGCCCATGAGAACATCCGCATCGGCCCCGCCAATTAACACATCGTCCCCCTCCCCGCCGCGCAGCGTATCGCGGTCCGAAGCCGGGCGCGCTTCCCCGGCAAACGGCGCCCAGGCTTCAATGGCATAGAAAAGGTTGCCGTTCAGTGTGTTGGTGCGCAGCAGTTGTTCATTGCCCGAAACAGCGCCGTTGAAGAACAGGATGCCATGGGCGCCTTGCATTTGCGAGATGGCGGTGGACGAAAAGACCACTTCCACCTCCTTGGTCATGCCCTCCACCCGCAGGAGCTGGTCCTGCGTGCCATCGAGCCGGAAATAGAGCGTATTCTCCACCACCTCCAGCGCCGCTATCACCGCCCCCGTCGGAGCAGTGTAAATCAATTCACCCACGTAACGCTCCGTGTTGTCATAAATACGCCAGAGCTGCTGGCCGCTGACCAGATACAACACACCATCCACCCGGGCGGCGCGCTCGGTGGTACGACTGCCAATCGTGACGTAGTTGGGGGCTTCGGCCGAGGCCATGAGGCTTAAGCCGGTGGCAAAACGCCGCAGAAAAGCGGTGGTCTGGGTGCCATCTGCATTTTCATAACTGACCCATAAATCAACGCCGTCGCCCGGATTCGCCGGCGTGCGATCAACCACCATATATACCCGGTCACTCACCGGCTGCATGCTGAGCACCGGTCCGGGCAGGTTGGCAAGGAACTGGAAGTATATCTCCCCCGTAAGACGGGTCTGCGTGCGCCACAGGGCCGGCGCTGCGGTTTGATTGTTGGAGACAAAATAGAGACTGTCGCGCACTGCGGTCAAATGGCCCACCTGGCCGGGCATTCCGCCGGCCGCCTGCACCGCCGAGGCCCCCACCAACCGCCACACCTCGAAGCCTCCCGGCACTTCCACCGTGAACAGGAAGTTGCTATGGGTCACCACCAGGGCCTGCGGTTGAGCGCCAATACCCAGAGCGATGCGTCCCACGTCCACCGTGGGCGGCGCCAGATGAACGGCGCCCGAAAGATCATTGGTGGTTTCCACCGTGGTATCAGCCGTGGCCGTAATCCCCACCGCCAGCAAAAGCCCACGCAACGTGTCAGCGGTCGTTACTCCCGTCTGGATGTCCACCACCACCACTCCAGACCGCTGGCCATTGGGAGCGATATGGAGATTGTTGTTGAGCAACGCCTGGCCATTCTTAACCTTGCCCGTGTCCACCACGCGCACCACCACCCCGCCAAACAAGCTGCCTGCCAGCCGGTCACCCAGGAGCACCAGATCATTATTCGCTCCCGGCAACGCCAGCCGCGCCGTGGCGCTGACTCCCAAGATGCCACCCGCCGAAACGAAGCTACTGGTGGGTGCCGCCACGGTGGTGATGTCCACCGTGCCCGCTAGTGTGTTGCCGGTTTCCAGCGCGGTATCCGCCCGGGCATTCCAGTCGTCCAACGCGTCCACCGCTGCCACAATGGCCGATGCCGAAGTCTGACCGCTGTTCAACGTGATGGTGAGCACTTGGCCGTCGTAATCCACCCGCACGGCGCTGGGAGCGAGGCTGCCATCATGCACCAACACCAGTTGTTTGCCGTCCCAAGCGGGGCCATCCTTGGCCGCACTGATGATAAAGTCATTGTTGGCACCGGCCGGCCGCACCACGAAGGAAGCATAAGCCGCGGCCACTCCGCCGATAAGACTCGTCTCCGTCAATCCAGTGGTCGGGAACGTGGCGTTCAGATTCGCCGTGGCCTGGAAGCCGGCCAGCGCGTTGATGGCATCCGCAATGGCCTGCGTGGTGGTGTTGGCCGGATCCAGACTGATCGTCAAGACGTTGTCGGCAAAGCTGACCAGCGGCGGGTTGCTGCCGGTCACCCGCCCGTCATTGACCAGACGGATTTGGAACGGCGGTTCAATCGCCAGCGCATTGGCCGGGCCGGGCAGGTTGGCGATCAGGATGGTCCCCGCCGCCGTGCCGTCGGTGCGCCAGAGTTGCCATTGCGTCCCGCTTTGCAGCGTGAAATAGACCAGATTGTGCGTCACCCCCAACAACCGCGCCTGGCTGCTGTTCGCCGGCAGCACGGCCACCAGTTGCCCCTGCTGCGCCGCCAGCGTATTGCCCGCATTCCAGGTCGCGCGCCACACTTCCACCCGGCCGGTGGCCGAGTTGTTCAAAGTGTAGTAGAAGAATCCACCCGCCATGGTGACCGCCTCCGCCGCACGGCTGCCCGGCATCAGTTCGGCCAGCGTTGGCGTGAAGACCGCGGTGCCATCGGAGTAGCGCAATGCGCCGTTGTTGACCGTGAAGTACAGGCGGGCGCCTGCGGCGGTGAGGTTTTGAATCTGCGTCAGGCCATCCGCCACCCGCACCAGGGCGGGCGTCGCATCGGTCGCCCACAATTCCGTGCCGCCCACCGTGAAGAACAGTCGTCCCCCCACCGCCGTCAATTGGGCCGGCGCCCCGCTCAGTGCCGGACCCGCAACCTGGGCCGCAATGCCGTTCACCACTCGCCATATTTCATGGCTGGCCCCATTCTGGCGGGCGAAGAAAAGGACCCCGTTGACATTGGTCAACTGGCTGATGGTGCCGCTGAGCGAAGCGCCGCCGGCCGTCAGCACCTCCAACGCAATCGTGCCGCTGGTGTACCAGAGCTTGCCCGCCGTGAGGAAATAAAGCGTGCCATTCACCTCGGTCAGTTGCGTGGGCGCCGGCACGCGGTTGCCGGAATTATCGGTCACCGAGGTGGCGCTCCCCCCATCCGTCTCGGCAAACGGATCATATACCCGCAAGTAATAGGTGCCGGAATCCAGGTTGCGCAGATCAATGATCGCTTGTCCCTGCGCCACGCGCCGACCCTCGGCGGTGTACACATCCGCCACGATGCCATTCTGGCGGGCGATGGTGGCCGTCAGCGTGCTGCCGCCGCCGTCATTTAATGCCGTATAAATCAGCAGCGGCTTGGCCGTCAGCGCCTCGATGCGTATCGCCAGCCGCGTCCATCCCAGGCGCAGGAATTCCCGCACCACGCTGGTCAAATCCACCTCGGTCTCGCCCGTGGGCATGCTAAAGGTGTAGGAAACACCGGCCGCGCCGTCCGCAGGCGTTACTCGCCCATCGCTTTCTCCGTGGAGCACCTTGACCACATACCCCGCCAGGCGCGCGCCCCCAAAGTCGGCCAGCAGGCGGGTGTTGCGCTGTTGGACGCTGGGCGCCGGATCGCTCCGGTAGATGTCGCCCTCCGGCCCGTTCACAAAGAACAAACGTTCCGCCACCGTGGCCAGATGGCGGGCGTTGCCGTAACCCACCAGCGCTTCCCGCCCTCCAGGATGCGCCACGTAAAGCTGCTGATTAACCGTGTAGAACAAACCATCCCGGCCTGGAGTGAGCAGGGCGTAGGCGGTGGCCTGCCGATCCAACTGGACAATCTGCAGGCTGGAAGGTGGCAGGTTGCTGTTGAAGTAGTAAAGCAGGTGCGGCAATGGCAGGCTGGCATTCTGCACGGTGAAGTACATCTGGCCACCCACATCCAGGATGCGCCCCAGCGTCGTCGAGCCACCGGAAAGTTGATCCGCGGAATTGACGTAATTCGTATTGCCCAAGGTGCCGTCCGTGGACCAGAGCAGGAATCCGGTCGCCAAATTGGTGGCGAAAAACACCCGGGCTCCCACCGTCATCAACGCATAAGGCGTCCCCACAGAAGGATTGGAGGCTTTCCCCTGCAACTGGCTCAGAGTGGCAATCAATGAAGCATTGGCGCCTTCGGCCTTCATAAGGTCGTTGCCCAGGCTGAACACCAGCCCCTCATTCAACGCCGCCAACAGCCCCGGATTCCGCACCACTTCCTGCGTGGTCAGCGGTGTGCTCAACGCCGAGACATCATAAACACTGCGCCCGCTTTCAGCTCCGGTGGCCGTCGCCGTGAAATACACCGTCCCTCCCGCCAGTGTGGCTTCCAACGGATTGGACGGCCCACTGGTATTAACCTGCAACCGCGTGAACGCCACCCCGTCCGCGCTGCGATACAGCTCCTGCCCGTTGACGCCGTCGTCCGCGGAGAGATACAACTGTCCGCCCAGAACCTGGAAACCGGAGATGTTCATCAAACGATTGGCGCCAGCATTCACCGTAACCGCGGTCGCCACGTCAGAAGTGTTCAGGGCATACAGGTGTTGTTGCGCGCCCACCCCTGCCGTGAAGAACAGGCGATTGTTAAACACCCCCAGCACCGTGATGACATAATCCGCCGGGTTGGCCGCACCTGCCGTCACCGCGTCAAATACCGGCGAAGATGACACCGCCGCGCCCGTGTGGTAATACAACTGCTCTCCCGCCGAGCTGCTCCAGGCCACAAAGTAATAACGCCCATTAAACTTCTCGCCCGAAACGTGCCGCGTGGCATCCAACACCGTCGTGACACCATCGGCCGCGTTGATGGCGCCCGTGCCGGCCGTGGGACTGGCCGCCGTGAACGCCGTCGTGTTGATGGCCGCGATGATGTCCTCCACGGTCGAGCTGTCATCCATCCGCAAATTAAGGGTGAGCACATAATTGCCCGCGCCGCCGCTGGTGTTCAGATTGGCATTGGCCACGCCGGAAGTGAGGCTCTTGGTAATGACCACATCGGTGTTGTTATACGCCGCCCCGGTGCTGTTGGCGGTGATGCGAATCGTTTCGCCGCCCACCGTGAATGTCCCCGTGGCCCGGGCCGACCCGCTGCCGCCCACGGTGACATCCACCTGCGTGCCCGCGACGGCCACCACCGGCGTACCCGCAATCCATACGGGATCCGGTGTGGCATCTCCCACCACGTCCACCCGCAGCGCATTTATCTTTCCCATGATGTCCGTCACCGGGGTCACGCCCGGCCGCATGAGCACGGTCAGCACCTTCGTGCTGTGATTGTATGTCACAAAAGCGTTGGTGGCATTGGGATCGGTCAAACGGTCAAACTTCACCACCACCCCGTTGAACACAGCCCCCGGATTGACCGCCACCAGGCGGATGTCATTAAATGTGCCCGGCGGCGTAATCAACACGCTGGCAAAGGCCGCATCCACCCCTCCGCCCGAGGTCACCGGCACGCCCCACGGGTGCACCACTCCGCTGCCATCGTTCACCCCGCCATCACTGGCGGTAAGCACCGCGTCAAAGGTCGCCAGTCCGTCTATGAAATTCTTAAGCTGTAATCCCGTGGTCACCCCGCTGCGAATGTTGATCCGCAATTCCGTGCTGACGCCGGGCGTGTACGTCCCGTTCAACGTGGGCACGCCGCCTGCCAGCGTGCCATCGTGAATCAATCGCAGCGTGACCAGCCGGTCACTGGTCTTCACGATCACATCGTTCTGGCCACCACCCAATATCAGCGTCTGCGCAGATACCCCCGAGTTCCCGGTGTTGGCATAAGCGGCCTCGGCATTGGCGCCCGAGGTGGATTCCACCACAAAATTGTTGCCGCCATGCGATACCGCCTGCACAGCATCGGTCACCGTGGTCGCCAGCGCACTGCTGCCGCGAATGTTGATTCGGAGGTAATCGGGTGTGCCACTGGTATCGTAAGTGGCGGCGGCGGCGCCGCTGCCCAACGTGCCATCGTCCAACACATAAACCACATCCCCATTGTAGGCCGTGCCGGTGTTGGGCGCGCGCACCACCAGGCTCCAGCCGCCCAACACGCTGTTCAGCGTCGCGCGCGCATACCCATCGGTGCCCCCGCTCAGGTTGGTGGCGTCCCCATCATCGCCGGAATTGATGGTGGTGCTGCCGCCGGAGATGGAGTAGCGGGCAACAAAGCTGGCCAAATTGTTGCTGCCGGTATGGTTGGCCCCCGTGTTCACCCACGTGGCAATGTCGGACGCTGTCACCCCGGCATTGCCTTTGACAAAAATGTCCAACAACCCTTGATTGCTGTTGTAGGTCGCATCATACACCGCCGAAATATTGTCGCTGTAGGAATTGCTCACGTTAAATCGCACCCGGAGCGTATCGGACACATTGGCACTCCGGGTCACCGTCACACCGTTCAAGGTCGCGGTGGCCTGGGCGGGCGTTGCGCCTCCGGCAAAAGTGGCCGTGGGCACGCTCAGAATATCGCCGTTCAACCCCGCCGCCAGTGTCGCCGTGAAGCGGTTGTTGGCGGTCAATTCACTAATCACCGTGCCCGCCGTGGTGGTCCCCGAGTTGATGTTGATGGACAGCATCCCCGCGCTGTAGGTCACGGTGGCGTTGTTCCCCGTGACCGTGCCATCGTCGAAGACGAAAATGCGCGTATGGTTCAAGGCCACCCCATTATTGGCCGAGGTGGCCATCAGGGAGAAGGTGACGGAACCGCCACCCTGTTTGCCCACCACCAAGGACGCTGTGGCCGGCGTGGCGCTGGCGTGGCTGTTACTCGTCACAGGCAGGAAGGTAATGGCGTCGCCGTCAGCCGCGCCGGTGACGGTCAGCGTAAAGTCAGTGTTGTTTTGCACCCAGGTCTTCAACGTGCCATAAGTCGTCACTCCATTGGCAATATTCATGATGATACTGCTCCCGGAGCCAAGTGAGCCAACGGTGTTGGTCGTCAACGTGCCGTTGTCCAGCAGGGTAAAGCCATAGCCATTGGCAGCCACCCCCACCGTCTTGGCCGTAAAGGTCAGCGTCACCGCCCCCGCCGGCAGCGTGCTCTGCACAGTCATCACCGCCGTGGCCTTGACCCCATCATTGCCGCCGCTGGTCGTGGCATCCGCCAGGTTGACCACGCCCGTCCCCGCGCTGCCGCCGCCATCGTTCACCACCACCGCATCCCAGACGGTGGAAGTTTCCGTATCCGCATTAATCCATCCCACAATCGTGTTGGCGGTGGTGACGCCAGGATTGATGTTGATCGTGATGACCCCGCCAGTGTACGTAACCTTGTCAGCCGCTGAGGCCCCCGGATTGTTGACCAGCACCACCCGCACCCCGGCCAGGCCGGTATCCGGGTTGTGCGCAGTCACGCGGAAGTCGTTGTTCAGTCCAGGCACCGCGACGGTCACACTCGGACGGCTGCCACCCACCATCTGCTGCACCCCATTGGCCGAAGTCCAGAGGTACCGAATCTTCTGCCCGCTCGTGCTGGCGGAGAACACCAGCATGGTGCCATCGGCCGTGGCCACGATGTCTTCCGGATTATCCCCATACGTGCCCGCCACCGCCGTATTCCCCGTGCTCAGACGGTAAAGTTTCTGGCTGCCCACCGTGCCGCCCGCAAAGAACAAATCCGTGCCCACGACCGTCAAGTAGCGCGGGTTGGCCAGACTGTCGAGGCTGCCGGAGGTCACCTTGGCAGGCGTGCCCGGCGAGCCGCCAGTATTAAGCCGCCACAGGCGCATGCCACTGCCATCATCCGCAGTGAAATACAAAGTGTTGGCCAAAACGGTCAGCTCCGCCGGGCTGGAGGAGTCGTTCCCAGCACGGATGTCCATCACCAGCCGGGCCACCGGCGCCCCGCCACTCTCATCCAGCCAATACAATTCGTAACCCTTGTTCCCCACGGCAGCCACCAGGGCGCGCCCGTCAAAAGCAATCATTTCGGTGAAGACATTGACCAGGCCGCCACCACTCTCCGATTCAAAATTGACCGAACTCACGCTGCCGCCGCCCGCGGGCACACGGAACAGCCCCAGCGAGGTTTCATCGGCGGCACGCGCCGCAAGGTACAGGCGGCCGCCCGCTTGCACGAACTGGTAATGGTCTGCTCCTGCCAGCGCCCCCACCACATTCGACGTCCCACCCTCCACCCGGAACAACAGCGTTTGTCCCGAACTCTCGCCCACGTAGTAGAGTCTATTTTCAAAACTCACCAATCCCTTGGGCGCTGTGGCCGTGGCCGTCCCCGGTTGCCGCACCAGATTGACGGATATGTCCTGCGCCAGGTAGAGCGCCGTGCCGGCATCGCCATAATCCGCAATGAAATACACATTCTGCCCGCCGGCCACGGTAATTTGCGAGGGATTCTTGATGGGATTGCCCGCCGAATCACGCACCTGCGTCAACGAACCATTGCGGGCCATCCAGAGGTAGTCATCGCCGCTGGAATGATCCTGCACAAAGTACAGCGACTCCCCGGCGCCCTTGAGACCGGTTGCCACGCCAGTGGCCAGCGTGCCTACCTGACGCGCATCCAGGCGGTCCGCCTGATAGAGGAGATTGCCGTTGAGCACAAAGTAAATCTGGTCTCCCGCCGGCGTCAGTTGCTGCGGCTGGCTGGTAAATACCCGAATCTGCCGCGTATTCGCCGGCGTGCCGTCCGAGTGATAAAGCTGCCATTGCGCGGGCGTGGCCGGGTCATTCACCACAAAGAACAATTGATAGCCCGCCGCGGCCACATCCACGATATGCCGCGGCACCGAACCACTGGCATCGGCGGCGCTGCGGAGGAATAGTTTGACGCTCTCGATTTTCTCCGGCGTGTTGAGATAAGGCAGGAAACGAGACAAGTCGAATTCCATCACGCCCACGCGCAAATTGGCATCGTTCCGGTAGGCACTATCCGGCACGTCCACTTTTTCGCCGCCCGTGTCCGGCCCTCCATACATGAGGCGCAACGCCGCCCCACCAAAGCGCTGGAAGTATTCCACCTGGATGCGATAGGAGCGGCCCCCCGCCAGGTTGAGAGTGGGCGACGCCATCTCCTGGTAACCGTGCAAACCATCATTGCTCAACACTTCATTCGCATCGTTGAAATCACCGTCATTGTTCAAATCAATCAGCAGCCGCGAGCCATCATCCGATCCCAGCCAGAATTGATACGTTCCACCCGCTCCAATCCGGATGAAGCCCTGGAACCGCAGGGCAAACAGGGTCGAGCGCAACGCCTGGCTCAAATCGAGATTCGCCGCAAAACCGCTGGTGCGCCGCGCGCCCGCAGCGGTGAAAACATCCGCCAGATTCTCCGGATAATTCGTAATCGAGTACGTGTAGGGCACCGGCGTCCAGATGAACGACCACCCGCTTTGGATCGGCACCCAGTAGTATCCAACGGCCAGTTGTTCCACCCCGGCATACTCAAAATAATCGTAGCTCAACCCAAACGCGGAGCGGACTTCCAGCGTGTTTCCGCCCGGCAGCAGGTGGAAGTCCACATCCGCCAGATTGCCACTGGCAATGGCATAGACCTGTTCGCTCACCCGCTCCAGGGCCGCTGGCGTGAGCCGCAAGTACTGCCCCGACTGACCATCGCCCAGCAGCGTAAACCGATACCACCGCTCGTGTTCACCCGCCATGAGCACGTAACGGTTGTCGTCCGGCAACCCGTCGCCATCCCGATCGCTATCGCGGAAGATGGTGGGGCGTCCGGTGCCAATGTTCACCAGATAATCCCCGCTCCCGCTGATGGTGCGGTTGGTGAGAATGGCGTAGTATTCCGGCATCTGGAACAGAAGATTGTTGCCGTACAACACGTAGATGCGCCCAGCATCCACCCTCGCCACCCCGCTGGCAAAGCCATCCGCAAACGGAGCGCCAATCATCAAATCCGCAATGCGGTCTCCGTTGAGGTCAAGCCCCGCCTGCCCCGGCAAGGTGCCCAGCCGGTCATACTCCCCGCTGCCCTCCACCACCAAGTCCCCATAGCCACTGCGCGCCGCCCCTTCCGGAGGCAAATCCAGCACCAGGTCACTGGCCTTGTCCATGACACCATGGAATAGGATGACCCGGCCCCGCTCCTGCCGGTTTAGCACCAACTGCCCGCCCGGATTCAAATTGTCCGAATAATCCGTGGTTTGAATGACGCGCGTCTGCGTCACCACCAAATCCATCTTGCCATCGTTGTTGTAATCCCCGGCGGTGGCGGCCAGCGTGCCAATCAGGGACGTCGCCCCAAACTGATCCCGCGGCAACTGCCGCAGGCGTATGGCCGCCGCCTGATCCGCCAGCAGCCGTTGCGGCGGGCCCTGCCGCTGATAGTCCGCGCGCCCCAGGATAATCAGCAGGCCGGGCAGCAGCGCATCCTCCCGCAGGCGGGCCAGTGCAAAGTCGTCGTAGCCATCCCGGTTGAGATCCCCCAGCGCAAACATTCCGCCGCCCAGGGAAACGCCGCTGAACACCGCGGCCGCATCCTGTTCCAGCCGCAACATTGTGGGCGCCGTCACAGGACGACCCGGCAGCACATAAACCCGGCCAGTGGAAGGCAACGCCCCCTCGGCCACCGTGGGCAGCGCAAATCGCGGCATGCTGAATCCCAAATCCTCCAAACCATCGCCATTGACATCACCAATCACCGCCGTGTCCACGGTGCTGGGAGCAAAGGTCAGTTCCAAACTCCATTCCACCAGGTTACCTGCCAGATTCGTCCCGTCATCATCCCACAACAGCAATTGCCATTCCCCATTCGCTCGCGTGGCCCCATTCAAAACGCTCAGGCTAGCCCCAGACGGGAGTTGAACCCGCGCCCCGGCGGCCAGCGGTCCGGGCACAAAGGCCGCCCCCTCATCATCAAACAAGACCTGCGTCAGATTGGCGCCGGTGATCTGCTGATCAAACAATGTCACCACCAGGCCATCAGGCGACATCAAGGCCGCCCGCAAGTGCTGCATTTCGGCGTACTGCAACGTGACCCGCACATTGACATCCGTCAGGATGCGATCTGTGCTGATGTTATTTTGTGCTGCTTGCGGCGCATTGCCGATGGCCAGCGTCGAAACGGTGGGATTGGACGATATGGCCAGCGACCACGTGGACACCGTGCCAATGTAATCGCCCTTCGTATCCACAATCAACAAAGTCCATGTGGCGTTGGGTGAGAGACCGTTCAGCGCATCCAAATTCAGCGTGCCGCTAATTATCTCGGGCCGGACTCCGCCAGTGTAAACGCCGGTGCCCGTCCCCAAA
This sequence comes from Fontisphaera persica, assembly GCF_024832785.1. GTDB lineage: Bacteria > Verrucomicrobiota > Verrucomicrobiia > Limisphaerales > Fontisphaeraceae > Fontisphaera > Fontisphaera persica. The sequence continues at coordinate 1,009,327 of NZ_CP116615.1, read as the reverse complement.
GGCGTGGCCACATCCTGATCAAACACCAGTTGGTCAAGCCCTGTGCCGTGGCGCAACGGATTCGCCGCCATCAACCCAATGAGGCGCTGCGTTACCCCATTGTCATACAACAGCCGCAACTGCACGTCGCCCACGTGTTGATGCGTCAAACTTACCCGCACATCCACGTCACTAATCTGGGCAATCGCCGGCCCTGTCGTGACAATTTGCGAGCTGACCGCGTCGGTGGTGCGCAAATCCAGCCGCCACCCGTTCACCGTGCCCGTGATGGTGCTCCGGCTCTCCGCCCGCAACGTCCACGTGCCCTTCCACTGGCCGCCCACGGCGGCAATTATGGTATCCCACGTGGCCGCGCTGACCGGTTGATACTGGCCGGTGAAATTGCCCGTGCCCAAACCAATCGCCACACTGGCGGTTTGGTCAAAGACGGTCTCCGAGAGCAGTCCGGGGCCCGCCCGCAACGTGCCATAATCGAACAGCAGGAAGGATTGCCCATTCGGGGAGACCAGCGACAACCGCAAATCAGCCAGATTCGGATGGGACAAACTCACCCGCAAATCCAAATCCGTGAGCGTGCCAGTCAAGGCACTGCTCACGGCCTGCATGGCGTTCAACGCGCCCACCCCGGCCACCGTGCGCAGGGTCACCCCCACACTGGCAATTTGGCCCACATCACCGCTGGCCAAATCCCGGACGCGCACCGTCCAGGTGCCGTTGGGATTCATCCCGCGCAGCACGTTGAGGTTCCCCTCCGGGGCATAGCTGGCATTGGCGTACGGCGCGCCCGCCTGGCCGATGCTCGTGGCCGCAGCACTGTCAAAGGTCACATTGATGATATTGTCAGACGAGCCCCCGCGCCGATTGAACAACAGCACCGTCCGCGTATCCGGCGCAATGAGGGTAATCTCCAAATCACCCACCCAGGTGTGATACAAGGTTAGATTGACGCTCACGCTATAGAGCGCCCCCGTGACCCCACTGAATATCACACTGGAATTCGCCACCCCCGGCTGCCCCGTGAACCAGTCATAATCAGGAATGGCCATCGTGCCGAAGTTGGCCTGGGCAATGGGCGCGCTCAAGGTGGCCGCGGGAATGGTACTAATGACCGTGCTCGTCACGGACTGGGTCTGGGCAAACTGCACCGGCTGCGTGGCAACAGCATCCGCCGCCACATTAGGCACCGGCATATGAATCACCCCCGTCCCAAACACCGCCGAGAACAGTTGCAAATCCACCTGTTTCGCTGCATGGGCGGAATTCACGGCCACGCCCCTGGGCAGCAACCGCCCCGCAAACAGGTAACCATAGACATTCCGAAGGTTGGGCCTCAAATTGTTGTCCACCGGCTGCTGCGCCACCACCGCCACATCGGATGCCGGAAGGTTGTTGGCCGGATTGCGCAAGCCAAAGGAATGCAGCAAATACACCTGTGCCGTCGCCCCATGGATTTCCTGGGCGCTCAGGGTGATTTGCCAGCTCCAATTGGCATCGAGCACCGCCAACGAGTTGATTTCGCGCGGCAAAACATGCTGCGGGCCGCCCGAGAAAAGGGTGATGCTCGTTTCACCCGTGGCGTTGTCGTACCGGATAAACGCCAGCTCCGCAATCCCATCGCCGTTAATATCCCCCGCCTGTGCCGCTGGACGCCCCAGCACGGTGAGATTCAATATGTAGTCAGCCTTGGTGGTGACCTCCTCCAGCCCCAAGGTCTGGAGCGGACCCAGGAATATATAAGCGCGCGTCGCCCCATACACCATGAAGTCATTGCGTCCATCGCCGTTAAAGTCGCCAATGTTCTGCGCATTCGCCAGCCGCTGGCTGCCGTCGCTCCCTTCAATTACAAAGGCCTGGTCAATGTTGGGCGCCGGATTCACCCCATTCGAGCCGGTAATATCTATCCCTTGATAATTGCCCGACCCGGGCGTGGACAGGTTCGGCGTGGCCATCTCGAAACGGTACAGGCGCGGCAGCGCCGGCGGCAGATTGCTGCCCGGATTGAAATAATCCGAAAAGGCCGCGCCCATAAAGACGCGCAGCTCCGAACCGAGCGCCTCGGCCATCACCACGTCCGCCAGCCCGTCCTGGGTGGGTTTTAACACGTTCACCAAGGTGGCCGGACCGGTGACCAACGCCGCGCCAGAACCGCCCACCGCATCGTAATCCGCCAGCGCATTCAAGGCCGCCACCACCTCGGCCGTGCTCGTGGTGCCATTGCTGCGCACGCGCACCGTAATCACGTACTTGCCCCGCCCCGCCGAGGTGTCCAGGGTGGCGACGGCCGGGCCGCTGGCCAGATCAGGCACAATGACCACATCCGTCCCGTCGAAGTTATAAGCTGTGTCGTACGTAAAGGTGGTCACATTCAGCGTGATCGTGTCTCCGGCCAGTACAAACGACCCATGCGCCGGCAAGGTGCGTGCCGGACGATTCACATCGCCAACCATCGCAAAAAATCCACTCGGCGCCACCGCCCCCACTTCGTCCACATACATCGGCCGCCCCGGCTCAAAGACCACGGCGGGCTGGCGGATGACCGGGTTGGACGTGCCCAGTCCACTGAAGATATTCGCATCCCCCAAGTAGAGCGCCCCTACCGCGTGCACCAGGTATAGTCCGCTTTCCTCCAGCCGCGGGCTGCGCTCCAGTTGGACCGCCGCAATGTCCCAGGAAGCATCGTCATTGAACCGTCCCGCGCCAACGATGATCTGCCCCGCCGGCACCCGCAACGCATCGGTGCCGGAAACCAGCACCCCTGCGGCCGCCTTGCCGCGGAATATCAACGAACCAGCCTGTGCAGTCAGCGCGAAATCCGCATAACCATCCGCATTGACATTGCCCAAAGCCACAAGCCGGTATCCAGCAAGGCTGGCAGACGCTTCGTAGCGTGTATCCGACGGCGTGTTCAGGCCGGCCAGCGTGGTGACCCCCGCCGGCACCGCAGTGATTACATGCACCTTGTTCGTCGCGGTGTCGAGAATGGCAAAATCTTCTTTGCCATCCCCGTTGAAATCACCAATGCCCGCAAAATGCCCCACCGTCCCAGCCACATAACGAATGGGTAGCGAGGCAATCGCCCCCGACACCAGCCCGTTGCCCGAGGCGACATACACCACATTGTTCAACTGCACGAGCAAATCACCCCGCTGATCCCCTGTGACATCTCCCGCCATCTCGGCGCGCGCCACCCCCGAAGGCGCCGTCAGGATTACATCCGCTGCTGTGGTCAGGTTGATAATGCTCGTGCCCCACCCATCTGGCGGCAGCGTGGCCGGATTGTCTGGACGGCCCCAGAGCACATAAACCCCTGTGCGCCCATCCGCAGCGCCATTGCTCCGGCTCACACTCACCACCACCTCGTGGATGCCGTCCCCGTTAAGATCGCCCGGCACGCTGAAATAGCTGCGCAAGGTGGCATCCGTGACCGATTCCCGCAGCACTGGCGCCGGCAGGTTGATCTGCACCGACGCCAGCGCCAGGTAGAACAACGACTGGTCATCCGCCCGGCCGTTGTTGTTCAAGTCCACAAAGGACCCATCCGGATTGCGCGGCTCCGGATAATGACCACCCAGGTAAATGCGTATCGTCGTCAGCCCGCCGAATATGTCGTCCTTCACTCCGGCCACAAAATCAGCAAAACCGTCCCCATTGATGTCACCCAGCGGAATGACCACAGGCCGGAAGGCCGCATCCACCGAATTAATCAGCAGCCCGGCCTGATTGGCGCTCGTGTCAATCGTATGCCCAGCCGCCGCTCCATTATTGGGATCAGTGTTGAACGTAATCTTGTAGCGTCCCATGGCCGCCGCCTGCCCGGCGCTGGTTTGGTGCGCTCCAAACCCAAAGGCCGCGGCCCCGGTCAAAGTATCCAAATCTATGGCGATGTTCGCCGGCAGCTTGGATTGCAGAATGAGGTACCCACCTTCATTGTACGCATACACCCGATTGGCCAGATTCACTGCCGCCCCGCCGCCCACCGGCGCAGCCAGGGTGAAGGCATGGTTCAGGTCCGCCACCATGGCATCCAGATGGTTGTTATCCTGCGTGGCCGTGTGGTCCACCGTGATGACATAACGCTCCGCCCCCAACGTCAGCGTGAACCGCGCCAGTTGCGCCAGCCGTCCGTTGTCCGGCCCGGGCAACACCGCCTTTACCTGGTACGCGCGCAGATTGACGACGTGCAAAATGTAGTATTCAGGCACGCCCGTGAATTTCTCCACCGGCAAAATGGATAGCGCCGCCCCCGGATCAGTGTCCGCGGCAGCGTACAGGAACAGCCCCAGTTGATGTTGCTGCAAGGCATGCTGGAAGAAGCTCTGTTGCACCGGATCATCAAACATCACCGCGATCATGGCGGCAGTAAGCCCGGCGGCGGTGGAAGCATTGAATTGCTTGAGCGCCGCCGGCGTGCGGATGATGTAATAATCCCCCATGTCCCCTTCGTGCAGCGTCAGGCCCTTAATCTCGGCCTGAGCCATGATATCCGGCAGGAAGGCCGCATAATTTACATCATCGTTCTGCCCATCCACGGCGTTGCGCGTCACATATTCAAAGTCATCCGGCTCGGAAGTCGTATTGCCGGCCAGCAAATCCCGCCCCGGCCCGCCGTCAATCAAGTCATTGCCCAGACCGCCCGCGATGAAGTCATTGCCGTCCCCGCCAAAGATGCGGTCATTGTACGGCCCGCCAAACAGCCGGTCATTGCCCGTGCCACCGTAAATTTCCAGTTGGGACAAGATGCCCTGCTGCTCGTAATCCCCCGTCTTGATTCCCCATTCGGAGGCCAGATTCGGGAAGGTAAAGCCCGGATCCGCGCGGAATACATCATTGCCCGCGCGCAAATCAATGACCGTGCGCTCCACCCCATTGGCCTGATAGAAGAAATAAAGCTGCGTATATACCGTCTTGGCCACCGCCACCTGTCCCGGCACCAGCCCCAAAGCGCGTCCCGCCTCCGCCCGCACCCCGCTGACCGGCACAGCCAGCCGCAGGTCTTTGGCCATGAACGTTGTCAGGAAAGCCAGCCGCCCCTGAATGCTGGTGGCCGTAAGCCGGTCAGTAATGTCTTCCGTGGCGCCGGTGGCCATGTTGACCGCGGTCCGCATGGCCACAGCGATATCCGCCGCCAAATCCGCGGCCGAATTATTGATCGGTGCGCTCTGGCCCGGCGCGGCGGCGGTCTCGAAGCCGAAGAATTCCAGATCCGCCAGCGTCCGATTCACCGCCACCCCCACCGTAAGCACCTCCGCATCCACGATCCCCTGCACCCGCAAGCCCAGCCGGCCGCCGCTGGCAAACGCCACCACGCTGCCCGCCACCGGGCTGGCCTGCAGCGCGTCATTCACCCGCGCCACCAGATCATTCAAGGTCGCCACCGGGCCATTGACCGTAATGGTGGTGTCATAAGCCGCCCCCAGGGTAAGGCGAAAACCTCGGCTTTGCCCCATGCCCAGCACCCCCGCAAACGGTTGCGCCGCCACCAGCACACCGTGGGTCAGCCGATGATTCACGGTGATGGCGTATTCCACCCCGTCGAGCAGCAGGCCAAAGGCAAGATCAGCCGCCAGACGACCATCCACCGGCGGGCTGTTGGTCGCCACCAACGTTGCCCCGGGCACGGTCTCCGTGACAAACCGCTGGTTGGCTGAATCCCACAGCAGCGAAGTAAATTCGTACCGGTGCAAAATGCGATTATACCGGATGGACGCAAAGTCCGGTATGGGCCGGCTCACGTTGTCATAATCACCGCCCAGGAACAACACCCGGTCATTGCCCTCACCGCCAAAGAGCTGGTCCACCGTGGTCGGAATGAAAGTCTGGTCAGAGTTATTCAACAACGGCAGCAAATCAGGCAGAATCTGGAAGGTGTCATCGCCCGGCCCGCCAAACAACAAGTCACTGGCCTGCCGATCCAAACCACCGCTCAGCACGTCATTCCCCGGCCCGCCAAATATCCAGTCCTCTCCCATGCCTCCCTTCAGCACATCGTGTCCCGCGCCTCCCAGGATCACATCACGCCGCACGACGTTATTGGAAGTGGCCAGGCTCACCGTCGAAGCCGCGCCGCCAGCCTCAATCTGGAAGTTAAGGCTGTATATCGTGGGCACCAAATTGGGCGAATTCACCTTCAGCAGGTAGGGCACCCCCGGCTGCAGGCCGGCGAACGATATGAAGCCATTTTGCCGGCCCGACAAGTTGAGGATGGAATTGCCCTTGGCGCCCAGACTCGGATACAGCTCATAAGCAGCCGTCCGGTTGGTTTCAAACAAGGAGGCCACAAACGGCACAGCCGGACCGGCGTTATTAATGAGCTGGATGATCTCGTTGGTCGTGGTCACCCCTTCCACCATGGTAATCGTGAGCAGAAGGTTCACCGGATCGAACGCCACCGCCGGCGTGGCGCCATGCCGGAACACCACCACCGTGCCGTTGTACGCGTTGCCGAACGTCGCGGCTTCAATCGTCAACGCATTGTTGGCGCCCATGGGATTCAGGATGACCTTCGCTTTATTAAAGGCGTCGCCATGCTGCAGCTTGATGGCATTGGGCAAATCACCATATCGCACCGTACCCGCGCCGTTGTTGTTGGCGCCAAACAACGCCGCCCGGAAGGGCATGGCCCCCGGATTGGCCAGATGGGCGTTTTCAATCGCGGCCACAATCTGCGCCGCCGTTGAAACGCCATCCGCAATCGTCAGCGTGAGGGAACGGTCACTGTTGTCATACACCGCCGTCTCCGCGCCAGCCGCGGCTCCGCCGCGAATGACCACCAGCACGTTGTTCCAGGCTGAACCGTTGCCGTCCGCGCGGATGCGGAAGCCATTATTGGCCCCCGCCGGATCCACCACCACCGCCGCAGGATTGTTGAAATCTCCCCCCGTCAGCCGCAGCACATCCGGCAAACCAGCGCGCGTGATGGTGCCCAACCCCGTGTTGGCGCCGGAAGTTACTCGCACATAATACGTGCCACGCGCCAGCCCATTGAGCGACAGCGTGACATTGTTCTTGAGCTGCGTGTCGCCCGAACGCAACACCGTCCCCGTGCCGTCCAGCAGCTCCAGCCGCAGCCATTCATCGGCCTCCACCTGCAACAGGCTGAACCGATCGGCCGCCGTGCCGTCCTGCGCCAGCGTGAAGCGGTAATAATCCACATCCAGCGCGGTATCCCGGTGGATGGTCAGATTGGTGATGCGGCTGAAGTCCTCGATATTCGTCAGCAGATAAGCCGACTGGAGCGAATTATTGCCCCCCTCCAAATCCGGCCCGTCCGGGTTGATGGTCACCGGCACATACACCCCAAACTGGTTGAGCTGATTCAGGTCATAGATGCTCAGCCCCAACCCATCCAGCACCGAGGCGCTCGCCAGCCGGATGCCGGCCCCCGGTTGCGGAATGGCCCCCAGCATGAAGACGAAGTAGTCCACATCATCCGCGCTGTCCATCGTCAGGCCGGTGAAGGAGACGTTGCGCGAAAGCACATACACGGCCGAGGCCTCCTGCCCATCCGCAAAGTGAAGCTGGTCAAGCATGGCGCTGTTGGCTGGCGCGTTCAGCGCCAGCGAGGCATTCGCCACCGCCGTGGTGGTGTAAAGCCGCACCCGATTATCCACCCGTCCTGCCCGCAATGCACTCCCCAAACCCGACCGCTCGATGGCCTCGTTAAGATCCGCCACCAGGTCATCCAGCGAAGCATTGGCCGTATTATCCACCCCGTTGGTGGCCGAGGCCGGCAAAAAGACCGTCACCGGCTGGCCGCCGTTGATGCGCACACTGAAGCGCAAATCGGACGCAAGCACCCCATTCACCGGCGCCGCCGCCCCACCCGTGAGCACCGCCTGCCCCGCAATGTCCTCCGGTTTGAAGCGCAACGCCGCCAGGGCATCCACCACACTGGCATCAGTGCTATTGATTTGTATCGAAACCACCGGGCTGTTGGGCGCCGGCACAAAAGCGATGCGCTGGCCCAGCGCCACCACAGAAATCAGGGCATCCAGATTGGCGGCTTTAAGCGCCGCATTCAAGTCCGCCACCAAATGGGCCGCAGTGGTGTTGTCACTCAAACCATTCACGCCGCTGGCTGGCAAGGCAAGGGTGTAGGCATCGCGCGCGCCGTTGAGCGACAGGTTGAACCGCGCCACACCGGTGGCAACTCCCAACGTCCAATCCACGATGTCACCCCGCGAAACCAGCGCCGCCCATCCCAGGCCATAGGCAAAGTCGGGAATGTCATTACGATGCGGCCGCTCCGCCTTGTCCGCCAATATGGCGTTGCCGGAAAGGAATTCCACCACGTCATCCCCCGGCCCGGCATCCACCCAGACCGTCTTTTGCACCGTCGGCCCCACGGTAATGCGGTCATTGCCCTCCAGCGCGTCAATGATGATGGCAATGAAATCACCCTCCGGCGGCAGGAGGTTGCTGGCCATCTCCTGCTGGCGATACTGGAGCCGCGCCTGTCCCAGCGGGCTGCTGGGCGCGCCCGTCTGAGCCTGCTCCCGCAGCGCGGTGTAATCCACATACGCATCCACCGGATTCCAGATGGGATTGCCATGGGCATCCGTCGCATTGAAGTTGAGCTTCACCTGGGCGGAGAAAGTGAAATTGCCGTTATTGTTGGTGAGCCGCGTGATGAGGTGCAGGTCTTGTAAAAGCCCCGGCTCAGTGACGAAGTTCACCTCAATCACATCATCCGCATTGGTGGCCCGATAGTACCAGACCTTGGTGGACTCGCGGGCATACTGCTTCCAATCATCGCCAGACAGCCCGCCGTCGAGGGATTCAAAGGTGGTCCCATCGGCGCGGAAGAGCGTGTCGTTGCCGCCATTACCATACAGGAAGTCCAGACCCGTGCCGCCGAACAGCAGGTCATTGCGCGGACTGCCCAGCATCCGGTTCAGTCCGGTATCCACCACCGCGTATCGCCCGTCCCCATCGTTATTGTAGTACTGGCCAGTTGCTGGATCCACAAAGACCCCAAACTGGGAAAGCAACTTGAGCGAGGTGAATTGCGAACGCAGCAAAATGCGGCCGCCGCTGTTCTCCGCCACCACCTGCCCGGCCAGGGGCGAAGCCGCCAGCTTCGCGTTGATCTGGGCAATCAATTGATCCAGCGTCGTGTTGCCGGCCGTTTCCGCCTTCGTAAGGCTGATGGTGGCAAACGTGTTATTGTGCAACAAGGTCAACGACGCCCCCGCTGGACTGCTGATGCGGCCATCCACCGGCGCCGCTCCGCTGCCCAGCAGCACGCCCATCACCGAGGTCTGCCCTTGGGCCAGGCGCCATTCCGTCGCCGCCGCATTACCCGCCGGAATGTTTGTAATACTTAATGTTGTGCCCAGCGTCTCAAGGGCAATCCGGTTGGTCACCTGCCCATTCCCATCCTGCGCCCGCTTGGCCACCACCCACGCGCTCAGACCCGCCTGCGCCAGGGCCTGGTTGATATCGGCCACCAAATCATCCACGGATTCATTGGGCACGCTGGCAATGTTGTCACTGCCGTCCGTGGCGCTGGCTCGCACCACAACATCCACCGGCCGATTGGGCCCAATCACCAGGCTGAAATGGGCATCGGCCGTAAGAATGCCATCAGCGGGCGCATCGGCCGTGGCCACAATGCGCGCAATCCGGTTGGTATCCGTCACCACGCCGCGAAGCTGGTCCGTAAAACGCAGTTCCGTTATGGCCGGATCATTAATACCCCCAATATTGGGATCCAACGGCCAGGCATAGAGACGATTGGTGCCCTGCCCCCCGATGAGATCGTCATTGCCTTCGCCGCCAAACAGCCAGTCATCATCACTCGGCAGCCCCTGGCCGGGTCCGCCATCACCAAACAGGCGGTCATCCCCACCAAATCCATATAGCGTATCGCTGCCAAAACCACCGTCCATGCGATCGCGGCCGTTGCTGCCCAGCAAGGTATCATTGCCCGGCCCGCCGTCCATGACGCCCACCCAATCAAAGCTGCGCGCATTCAACGCGCTCATATCCACCGCCGCCGCCCCGGGCAGGAAGCCCAGCGTGTCATTGCCGCCCAGGCCGGAGATGCGGAACTGCTCCACCATCGGCACCCCCTGGGCATTGCGCCACGTCCCCATCGCGGTGTGCTGCGTGCCCCCCCGCGTCAAAATGCCCCGTTGCGGCCACTGGTCGAATTGTATCTCCGTCACCCCACCCACAATCATATCCACCACCAGTTGCTCAACCCCTTGTTGCATGCCAGTGGCACGCCCCAAACCAAGGTAATTGCGGGTATTCACGTCCACATTCGAGATGGTGAGCACCGCCTGCCGTCCAAATCCGCGAGTCACCATCGCAATCTGGTTGCCCCGCCGGACAGCCTCCACATAACCGTGCCGTCGGCCCGTGCCATCCTGATACGCAAAGAATGGATTGCCCGGCTGCGTAAACGCCTGATTAAGCCGGTCAATGGCATTATCAATCCCCAGACTGATATTCACCGTAAAGTCGGCCGTGCGAGTCTGGCCCGCCAAGGTCAGCGTCAGTGTGAAGGTGGAGACAAAACTGACCAGACCGTTGTTGGGCACGTTGAGATCGCCAATGATGGCCACCTCCTCGGAAATCAGGATGGTGTCCCGGTCATCCGTGCCTTCAATGAGCAAAATATCTGTCGCGTTGTCGTCCAGCGCGTCACCGCGCACGTAATTGCCGTAATGTCCGTTAAAGTCATCCCCGAAAAAGCGGTATTCCGGATTGCTGTCGAGCAGGATCATGTCAATCCCCTCGCCGCCGTAGAGTTTATCCACGCCGTCCTGCCCCTCCAGCCAGTCACTGTCCGGACCGCCCCATAGCTCATCACTGCCGCCGCCGCCCAAAAGCTGGTCTTCCCCGGCCCCGCCAAAAATCTTGTCATCACCGCCCAGAGTCGCCGCCCACGGATTGACCGCATAGGTGCGCGTGTAGAACCAGTCGCCGTGGATGAATTCCGCGCCGCCATCCCCATAGATGACCTCCTTGCGGATGCTGCCGTAGAGCCAATCGTTATCCGGACCCCCATGCATTTCGCTGCCCACGATTTGCGTCTCCGCCAGCAGTTGCGTTTGCGTGGACGTGCCTGTGGTGTGGGCATAACCGTACAAATAATCCACCCCCGCCCCGCCCCACATCCGCTCACCCGCCAGCGAACCAGGCCCGCCTTCCCCAAAGAGCCGGTCACTGCCCGGACCGCCATAAATTTGATCCCTGCCCGCCACCCCCACGAAACTGCCATCCATATCGAAATCCCCGTGCAGGATGTCGTCATTATCGCCACCCAGGATCACGTCATCAGCCGGGCCGCCGGTGAGATAATCATTGCCTGCCCCGCCATCGAGATAATCATCGCCCTCGTCTCCATCCAGAAAATCAATCTGGCCCCCGCCAAACATCCAATCCGTGTCCGCGCCCCCAAAGAGCACATCCTGGCCGTCATTGGCGCCTGCCACCGACTGACCCATCAGCACCGCCGGCGTGATCAACGGAGGCTCATAACCCGTCGGCTGCATCGCTTCCGCCTGCGTCCAATCCAGCGGCAGCGTCATCTTAACCGCCCGCTCCGCTTCATTCGACCAGCGGAAATGTTGCTCCGCATACAGGGCGTCGCCGCCGTACAACACATCCCGCCCACCTTCGCCAAACATCAGCTCATCGCCCGCGCCCCCCACCAGAAAATCATCCGCTGGTCCGCCAAGGATGATGTCATCCCCCAAACCTCCGTATAAACGATCATTGCCACCAGCGGCGCCCACCGTTTCAATGCCCGTGAACGGTCCGGTCAGCACGAAGCGCTCATTATTGAGAATGACCACCGAACGGAAGCCCGCCACCAAAGCCAACGTGACCCGCGCATTATCCCCCAGCATGACATCCGTGCTGACCTCCCCGGTGCCACCATAAGCCAGGTCATTCCCGTAACCGCCGATGATAAGATCAGCTCCGGTCGCAATCGTCTGGGCAAAGGCATTGCCATACTCGGTAATGTAGTTGCGGACTTCCGTCAGATCATGCACATCCATCACGTCATCACCGCCCAGACCCAAGTCCACACTCTCCACAAAAATCAACTGGCCAAAAACATCATAAGCAATATGCGCCCCGTCCCCAAACAGGATGTCATCGCTGCCCATGCCGGCAATTACATCGCCCCCTACACCGGCCGCATCCAGCCCCCCGCTGCCGCCAATGATAATGTCCGCCGCCGGGCTGCCCGTAATGCGATCGCGCCCACCATATTGGCCGTCCAATGAGCGCGGGTCACGGTCTCCCACCACGAAGCCAATGCGCCCATTATCCCCAAACATCAGGTGCGGTTGCGCCGCCAGGCCGGCGTCAATGGTATCATCCCCCGTCCCCCCCAACAGCACATCACTGCCCGCTGCCCAAGCCGCATGGCTCAAGGGCCCGCTGTAAGAGAGGTAATCCAGGAAGTCATTGCCCCCAAAGGCCGCTTCCGCAGTGCGAATTTCCAGCAGCAAACCAGTTGCATCGCGGTCGTTGTATCCCCCGTCGCCAAGCAGAATGTCGTCCCCGGCCCCACCAAAGACCACATCGTTACCCATCCCGCCCATGAGCACATCATTGCCCCCGCTGCCATAGAGGAAGTCATGGCCACCGTAGGCCACCGACGGCGCCCCCGCCACCACATCCTTCGTGTAAATATCATTGGCATCCGCCGCCGCCGTATCCGTCCAAATCGCCCGCGTGCCCCCCGCCACCACGCCGTTGTCACCCAGGAGGACATTCCCCTCGCTACCCGGCCCACCGTACAGGGAATCATTGCCAGAACCACCCAGCAGAATGTCCAGACCCTGCCCGCCATTTTGGTCAAGGACATCATTGCCACCATATTCGGGCGACCGCGTTTCCACCCGCCGAATGGCGCCGTCCGCATCGCGCCATACATAACCATTGTCCCCCAGCACAATGTCATCGCCCTCGTCACCATCCAACCCATCATCCCCGCTGCCCCCCAGCAATATGTCCTCTCCCGCCCCGCCGCGCAGGATGTCATGGCCCCCAACCTCAGGCCCCAGCGTTGCCACATCAAACTCATTCGCGGAATCGCCCGTCTGCAAATAAACCACGCCATGGTCGCCGAGCAGTATATCGGTCAGCACATCCGCGCCGCCGTAAAGTTGATCATGACCCGCCCCGCCCATCAGAATGTCCCGCCCTTGATTTCCCGTCTGGTCCAGCACGTCATCACCGCCATAAGACAAATCAATGCTCCGCACCTCGGTCACCCGCCGCTGCGGGTCGCGGGTGATGTAACCGCCATCGCCCACAAGAATGTCATCGCCATCGCCGCCGCTCATGGTGTCCCCGCCCATCCCCGGCGCGTCAAAACCGCCAGAGCCGCCAAGTAAAATGTCATTGCCCGGCCCGCCCATGAGGACGTCGCGCCCGCCATACTGCGGCTGGTGGGTGTAAATGTCCCAGGTCTCGCCCGGCGCGGCATTGGGATCGTTGAGCACGACCACGCCATTGTCCCCCAGCAGAATGTTCTCCAGAGCCTCCTCCCCGCCCGCATACAACTGGTCGTCCCCGCTGCCGCCCAGCAATATGTCCGCCCCCGCGGCACCCGTTTGATCCAATAGATCATTACCGTCTCCCTGATGTTGTATCGCGGCGATGCGCACCGGACGATTGGCAGCGTCAAAAAGAATGTAGCCGCCATCTCCCAAAAGAATATCGTCGCCCGTCCCACCGCTCAGCGTGTCATTGGCCGTGCCGCCCAGGAGAATGTCCGCCCCCTCACCCCCGGCCAGGTTATCATTGCCGCCTTCAGCGTCGTTCGTGGTTTCAAAGCGCCGCAAACCGTAGTTGGACGCTCGCTCAAACACCGCCCCATCTCCCGCCAGCACGTCATCCCCCACCCCGCCCGAAATGACATCCATGGCATCCCCACCCATCAGGAAATCGTTCCCGCTGCCACCCAGCAAAGTGTCGTTGCCCTCATCGCCAAATGCGGTAACCCCCGCCGCCGTCAGCGTGGCGTCTATCCTGTCATTCCCCGTCTGACCCCGCACCAGCAGGTAACGCGGCGTGGTATCGGTAATGCTGACCGTATCCGCACCCGTGCCCGACCACACCGCAGTCACTTCCACCACCCCGAGGTTGGCGCGCGTGCTGCTGACCGTCATCTGGTTCCCGCCTGTGCCACCACGGATGAGAATGGCATTGGAGAATGTGCCCAGCCCCGCGTCGTAGAGACTGCGGAAACTGCCGTTGGAAGCAGTATAGGTTATTTCCGCCGGAGCCAAGCCGCGGAGCGTGTCGCGCGTGATCTCCACCGCGCCGTCCGCATCCGGATCATTCTGATCACTAACGAACAGAACATTGTTGTTGCCCCCGCTCGTATTCAAATAGGGCGTGGCCCCCAACTCCGCCCGCCCGCCCAGATACGGGCCGGCATCCAGCCGCACCGGGAACCGAAGGTCGTCCAGCGAGAAGTAATCCGAATGCACGTTGAACGTATCATTGCCCGCGCCGCCATACACCCACAATTCCGCCGGCGCAGTCTTGACCTGGAAGGTGTCATGGCCCGACCCCAATAGCACGTTCACACTTTCCAGATTGGTCAACAAAATACCCTCGGACAGCCCCAATCCGGCAATGCGCGCAAACAGGCCCGCTTGCGTCAACGGGTCCGCGTCCGTGCAATAAACCGGCTCCCCGCCCAGGAAGCGACGCGGCTCATTCCCCAGCGAAAGCTTGGCCTCACCCCCCGCGTATGTCAGCGTCACGAAGGCATCCGGCCCGTAAGGCCCGCTGCCCGCCCCCGGCTTGAGCACGTACACCGGCTCACCCCGCGCATGGAAGAGCGGACGGCCCTGCGCATCCACCGTGCTGGTGTACAACATGACATACCCATTCTCATCGAGCTTGAGATTCCCCGCCCCGTCCACCCGCGGCTGGCCGATCTGCACCCGTTCATCGCCGTAATAAAGCACCGGATCCCCCGCCTTGTATTTGGCCGGCGTGGCAATGCTGACGCGAAGGGTGACCGGCCCCGAGGCCCCCAACGGATTCACCGTGATGCGATCCGTCGCCGCATTGACGCTAAACTGGTTGTTGTTTAACCGATAGATGCGCGTCCCGTCATACACCACCAACCCCACCACATCCGCCGCCGTCAAATCGTACGCAAAGCCAGGCAGGGCCGACAAGTCAAGCACCACGGTGGCATTGCCCGTCACCCCCGTGAAGGTCGGCGGCGTGTAATAATTGCCCACTTCCACCCGCCCGCCCTGGCTGTTGATCAGGTCGTAAAGCTGAACCCGGCGATTGTAAATTATGGCCTGCCCACCCGTGTGCAGGAACGGTACATTCCCCGGATTCATCACCGGCTGGCCATTCTCATCATACACCTGCTCCCCACCCAGGTAGCGCTGGATGTCCCCCGTGAAATGCACCACCGGATCCCCCGCAAAGTGATACATCGGATCACCCGGCGCGTGCACCCGCATGGCGCCCGTCGCGTCATACAGAATCGCGCCAGTAAACACATCCCGCACGGGTTCTCCACCCTGATAAGTTAACGGCGCGCCCGTGAATGGATCCAATACCCGCTCACCGCCCAGGTAATACTTCAGCTCAGGGCTGGCCGACCCCCGGTGATATTGAAGCCTCCCTTGGGCATCAAGCTGATAGATTTCCGCCCAGTAATTCTCAATGGCCCCCGTCAACGTGGACGTGCTGCGGGCCGCGCTCACCACCACCGTGTCATTGCCCCCCGACCGGGCCACCCGCACATCCTCCGTCCGCCGCCACGTCACCACCTGCACCTGATTTACCGGAATCAACGAGGGCGCCACCGCCATGTAAGTGATAACCCGGTTATTCGAGAGCGGCAGACTCTTCTGCTCGTTGGGGATTTGTGCCTGGCTGTTGGGTGCGCCCAACACCGCCGCCAGTTCTGTCGGCGTGCCGGTCGTATTCCATAAGAGAGTGTGGAACACCGGCGCATGGACGCCCGGATGGATGATGCCGATGGCATCCAAATCGAAGCCGCCATTGCCGCTGTCAGTGCCCACGATGCGGATATACCGGGCAAACGACAGGCCGCCCAAATCATAAGACCGCGCAAACGCGTTGTTGGTGAAACCCTGGTCGCCCGCCAGTCGCACCGGAAAAGTCTGGCTGCCCTTCACACTCACCCACGTGATTCCATCCACGCTCACCAGCACGTCTATGCGGTTGAACTCCACCTCCCCGCTGTCATGCTCATAGACGGTGAAGTCCGGCCCGGGCCCGTTAAGCACCAGAATGTTGTTGTCCACCCGGTTGCCGTACTGGTCAATGTACAGCAGTGAGCCATTGACGAAGTCCGTCACGAACGCCTTGCGCGGCGTGACATTGAAGACTTCCTTGCCCTCCTCGTTCAAGTACACCGGCCGCGCCCCCGGTGTGTTGGCCGGCCGCTCCAAAATGACCGGAATGCCGCTGGCCGAACTGAGCACCTCCAATCCCTCGGCATCATACCACAACAACCGCCCCTGGGCATCCCGCTTCTGCACCCCGAACTTCTGGCGGCCCATCTCCTGCACCAGATTTTCGCGCACCGTGCCGTCGGCGTTTTGCACCACCACACGCAACTGGATGTAATGGGTGTTGACGTCCTCAAATAAGATCGGCCCCAGCTCCGGACGCGAATACCGGCGGCCCACTCCCGTTCCGTCAATCACCACCTGGTCCAGCGCCTCAGAATTGATAAATACACTCGGCGAACGCGCAATAATGTCGGCATATTCCGAGGCCATCACCGGTATGCTGCGCTCCTCAATGTCACCATCCCCGTCAAAGCTGATCCGCCCCGTGATGCCATCCAACCGATGATTATTATGGATTTCCACCCGATCATTCCCCGCCCCGCCCAGAATGGCAACGTTGCCATCGGCTTTCTGCACACGGATCAAGTCGTGGCCATCACCCGCCACCACCATCACGTCCAGCGGCGGCAATACAGCGCGCGCATTGGCCGCATCCGGCAGCAAGGTGAATACATCATCCCCCGCCGTCAGGCGCAAATCCAGCCGCTCAATCGCGTCAATCCACACGCCATCAAACCGCTGGCCGTCCAGCCCCACCCGGTTGGCCGGCTGCCCCAAACCGTTGAGGGTACGGAAGGTGTCCCAAAGCAACTGGCCCGTATCCACATCCCGATCCTGCTGGAAGATCGGATTCCCCAAGCGATCCTCTCCCACCTGCACCCGCCGCTGGAAAGACACCGTCTGCAACGTGCCCGGAATCGCTGGACCGTTCTGATTATGGATGACCAACAAGTCGCCCCGGTCTTCAAACTGATCCCCGCCCCGGATGATCAGCTTGCCCGCAATCCCGGTTAGATCATACGCCGCCTCCGCTTTGAACACGAACGTGGGGGGATCCACCGTAATGGAAGGCGGCTGCACCAATTTGGTGCGCTGCTCCAAATGGCCAATCTGATAACCCACCTGCCCGGTGACCACCGTCACCTCGTAGCGCGTCACCGGAATGATGAAATTCCAGGCAATCTTCTCCCGCACAATGATTTGCGCGCTGCTGACCGCCGCATTGATGTCGTCATTGCGGAAGTACGGGAAAATGCGGCTCCATCCCGCAAACACCGAGCTGACGCGGTCGGCCAGCGCCTTCCGCGCCGCCTGTTCATTCGTAGCACCCACGCCAAACCAATGCAACAGGCTCTCCCAGAAGTTCAATTCAAACTCGAAGTACATCCCATTGAGATTCCAGGTGAACGAATCCCATACCACTTCCGGCGGCAATTGCACCTGAATCGGTGGCGGCGTGTACGTGTAGGATGGCGGATCAAACACCAGCGGCGGCGGATCCCCGCCCAGGTGTATGATGTCATCGCCGGAACCTCCCACCACCGTGGTCTCAAACTGAGCGCTGGTCCGCAGCACATAAATCTCATCGCCGCCGCCACCGCCATCCACTTCAATGGCCTCAATGTTCGAGAAGGTCACGATTCGGCCCGCCCCGGCAATGTAGGTATCCGTGACAATGAACACATCACGAATCGGCGTGCCCACGATCACAATGGTGTCTATGCCGCTGCCGCCATTGATCTCCACCGGCGCGTTCTGCAGGTAATCATACCGGTTCATCCCCGCGCCCCCGAAGAGCGCCGCCAGGTTGGTGACCTCGTTCGGATTGTCCGCATTCTCCCGCAACACCAGGAAAGTCTTGAGCAGGAACCGGTCATTCCCATCGCCCCCGTGCAAGAACAGCTTGGCCCGATTGTGGTTCACCTCAAACCGGTCATTCTGCCCTTCGCCCATCACAAACAACGGCGCCGAATTGCCGTTGGTCATGTTTTCGGTGTCCGCCACCGGCACGCCATCAGGATATTCCAGATTCCGGTTGCCCTTGTCCGGAATCAACGGCACGGTCCCAATGACAATCTCATCGTCGCCACCCCCCAAATTAACCAGCGTCACCACCACCGTGTCATTGCTCAGCACACTGTCATTGCCGCCAAATGTCTGCACATACACCCGCTCCATCTGCCGGTAGGTCACCACATCCCGCCCGGCGGCGGAGGGATCCCCAAACGTAATGACCCCAAACCGGAACGCCCCCGCCCCGCCCGCATCCAAGGTCACCCGATCCGCTTGTTGCGTGCCGTTGACCACCAGAATGTCCACGCCAGAACCCATGCCCGTGTCATTGATGGCGACCCGCATCCCCTGGCTCCCCGTGAAGTTGAGAAGGTAATACTCGGGCCAGGACTGCTCATTCCCCCGGTTGTCCAGCGTGACCGAACCCGTCCAGGCCGAGACCTGGAGATTGGCATTGCCCACCGTCACCACCCCATCCTGATCGCCGATGACGATGGTGTTGTTGCCGTTGCCGCCCGTCAGCACCGCGATTTCAAAGATGCGCTTCAAATCCTCCACCGTGGCCCCCGCCTGGTAACGATCCCCGCGGCTGTGAATCACCAGATCCGGATCCTCCTGCTTCACCGCGGCCTCCAGCGTGGATTGCTCAATCCAGTTCTCCCGCTGCGGCAACCGTTGCGTGCCCGTATTGGCCAGCAACGTGCCCACAATGAACGTGTTGTCCGTCAGCGTCATGTCCGCATCCAGCGTTTCCACCAACGTGTCGCTGCCCCCCGTGTCGAAGAACGTGTCCCACCCCCACCCGCCGGTCACACGGTCATTCCCCCAGCCGCTGTCCAGCACATCATCAAACGGCGACCCCACAAGTTCATCATGGCCCTCCGCCCCCACCAACGTCATGGCCACCATGTCCGGCACAGTGTATTCAGGGTCACCTCCGGCCAGCGCGGATGCGTCAATTCGGTCGTTGCCAGCCAGCGCTTCGATCCGCATCTGATCTCCCTCCGATCGCACACTGCCGGAGAGGTTCACATCATAGAAGCCCACGCGGTTGATGCGCAGCGTCTGATAACGATGCGTGGCCGGATTGGGATTCTCGGCGGTCAGCACAAATTGATCCGCCCCGCCCGTGCCATAAAGGGTCAGCCGGTCAGTCGCGCCGTCATCATTGGTGATGACGTTGGGCACCACGTTGTTAATGCGGTCATCGGTGGTATTCGGGTCATCATCCAGATCCAGCACCTCCACCCGTGTCCCACTCACCGTATAGCGCTTGCCAAAATTGACATTGACCGCCTGAATGCCGCTGCCCGCCAGGTCATTGATTGTGACGACATCGGCTCCCGCCCCGCCATCCACCGTGATGTCCTCCACGCCAAACGTGGTTACTGTGCCGTCGTTCAGCCCCACATTAATCTGGCGTGTGCCCGCCCCCCGCGCCACCGTTATGGTGTCGGCCTGCTCCGTGCCCAGCACCACCACGTAATCCCGTTCATTATTCCCATGGTCGGCATACACCGTGCTCCCCGCCACATTCCCTTCCAGCCGCACCATGTCACTCCCCGTCCCCGCATACACCGTGTCAACGCCGCCCCCGCCATAAATCACATCATCACCGCCATCGCCGTACAGATTGTCATTGCCCGGCCCGCCATACATCGTGTCATCCCCCGCCCCACCCCGAATGGTCACCGGCGCCGTGCCCTTGTACCGGATGATGTCCGTCCCATCGCCTCCCTCCAATTGCTGCACATTATTCGAATCGGTCTCCAGATAATCATCACCCGTCCCCCCCCGCATCCTTACTGGCCCCGTCGAGTACACCATCAAAATGTCATTGCCCGATCCCCCGTCCACGTCCACCGGGATTTTGACACTCGGCGCCACCAGCACCGAGTCATTGCCCGATCCCATGTGGATGGTCAGATTAGTCACGTTCTGATAAATGTTCGTCCGCCCGTACCCAGACACCAGAATGGTGCCGGAGTTCTGGTCTCCCGTCACCTGGTCAAACGCCAGCGCCTCGTCCGGCATCCCATGCCCGTTGCTGTCCAGCCCAATGTTGCGCGCGTCCCCGCGCAAGTCGCCCGCATTTGCCACCAGCTCGCCTCCCGTGGTGGTGTCCCAACTGCGCATCTGGCTGATGGTGGTGGCATTGGGCGCGCCCGCCAGATACACCGGCTTGGGCAGCTCCAGGTAGCCCAGGTGGAATCGCGCCGTGGCTTTGAAGGTAAAGAACAGGAACTTAATCTTGAATTGCACCTCCAATGTTATCGGCACCGTCCCGGCTCCCTCCACATCCAAGGCCGCGCTCAACCCCACCGAGGCCAGCGTGAACCCAAAAGCGTAAGCCGACACATACGCCCCAATTTCCAGCCGGAAATGATAATACGGATTGCCTATCGCATCCGTCGTGTGTGTGCTCAATATTCGGAAATTAAAGCCGCCCTCCAAACCGAACGACCGCGACCCCAACAACACATTCCCGCTGACACTGATGTCAAAGTCGCCATCCGACTCCAGATGAATGTTGCCATACAGCGTCAGCACCCCGAACACGTCCAGATTCGCCGTGGCATCCAGTGTCCATTCATTGTTGGCAATGACAATGCGAAACGCGGCGTCAAACTTGAGCACCTGCAGAATCTTCACGTTGCCGCTCAATGCCAGCTCAAATCCCGGTTGCACCGTAATGCCGCTCACCGCGGACGTCCGCGCCACCCCCGTCGTGTTCAATCGCATCCGCCCGGAGGCGCCAATCTCAAATATGGTCGCATTGGCGTTGGCGGACACCGCCAGATCAAGCACCAGCCCCGGATGGCTGTCGTAATACACGGCCGCCAGCCCGTGCGCGCTGAAGGAGAGGAAGCCAATGAAGAAATCCACATGAAACTCCAACTGCACCTGGCTGCTCGAAATCAGGAAATCCACACTGCCACTGCCCCGCGCAAAGCCCAGAAACTCCACCTCTCCCGCCAGATGCAGCCGGAACCCGGGCTGCACCGTCACCGTCGGCCCGCCCGGCACCGCGAAGGATTGCGCGCTCGACGTGGTGTTCAGTTCCAACACCGCCGACACATTGAACCGCAAACCAATGCCCGACCCAAAATTGGCGTCGAGACTGATGCCGATGCTGGTCACCAAACCCTGCGCGTTGATACGCATCAACCCCACCACCGCCAGTTGACCAATCGGATTCAATTGCAGCGAGGCAAATGCCATGACCTGCAATTCAGTGGCCGTCAGCGTGAACTCAAAATACCCTTGAATCACCAGCGTGTTGGCGATGTTCATGTCGCCCCGCATCATCACCTTGAAGCCCTGGGTGATGGTCAGCGTTTCCTGCGTCACCACCAAACGGTTGTTGGCATCGCGTTCAAACCCGTTGAACCGCCCGTTGGCGTCCTTCCGAATCTTGAACGTCTCAATGGTGCGCGCGTCGCTGAAGGTGTTGATTTCCAGCAAAAACTCTCCGTTCAAGCTCACGTGCGGGATTTCGTTGGCCCCCAGCGTCAAATGCACCCGCCCCACCACCCCCGTCTCCGCGCCCACATAAGCATTGAAATTCAAACTCCCCGTCAGCGCGCCCAAATAACGAATGCGCGTCCCCACCGCCCCCGTCACCTTGATGAACCCACCCTGCTGGTTGCCCCCCGCCTGGATTTGCAAAAAGCCGTTCAACTCCAGCACATTGCCCAGCGTCAACTGCGCCTCCACCGTCACCGAGAAATAAACCTCCGGCGCCTTGGTCGGATCCTCCGTCCCGTCCAGCTTCGGCGCGGCGCGGTAAATGTGGATCGTCGCCGACTGCCCCGGCAGCAGCAACGGCAGGAAACTCTCCGGCAGCACGAATTGCTGCGATTGCATGGTGGTGTTGAACATGGCCGTCACCGTCCCCGAAGCCGAGAAAAGACTCCCCACATTCGGCAGGCCAATGTCTATCCCGCGTCCCACAAAGAAATACCCGGCCACCCCCGGCGTCACCCCCGGCCGCACCTGCCCAAACCCGTCCAGCCCCGTGATGATGACAAAATATCCCGTCGCCGACCCATAATTGATCTGGGCATCCCCAATCCCAAACGAGAGGCTGGCCGTGGCAAAGATCTCAAAACGCTCCGGACTGATGCCAATGTAGAACCCGCCATTCAGCCGGAACAAATCCGCGCTCATCCCCGGCGGCCGCAATCGCGCCTGCCCCGCCACCTCCAGCGCAAACGACAACGGTTTCAATTCAAACGTGCGGGTCACATCCGCCCCGCCCGGCCCCAAACCGCGCAGGGTCAGGGTCTCCGTCTTGGTGTACGGCGTGGTGTTGATTTGCAGGACGCCCTTGGCGTACAGGAAAATGCCATATTGCTCCAGCGCGCTGAAGTTGGTCTCCAGGGTCGCCACCCCCCAGAACTGCGGCACCGCACTCATGGTGCCCGACATATCTAAAATAAATCTTCCCGCCGAAGCCCCCACCGTCCCGAGTTTGAAGATGCGCAACTGCCCCGAGAAATCCAGGGTGAAGATGACCCGGGTGTAATCAATATCCAGCACCACCGACGCCGTCAGGGAAATCAGCGGCTCATCCAGAAAATCCGCCGCCCGCAACTCGATGCCGCCCGACAATTCAATAAAGAACGTGCTCGCCTGCGTGATGATGCGCACCTGCTCGCTCGACGCCACCCCTTGATTGCCCGCCGCATCCTGCCAGCTTCCTGCCACGAAGTTCACTGTCAGCACCCCGGTGTTCAGCAGCCCGGTATAGGAGTAACGGAAGGTGTTGGTCCCTGCCAGCTCGCCCGGTTGCGTGGGCGCGCCATTGACCATCACATTCTCCCCATTGGCCCCCGTCAACGTAAACTCAGGCGCTGAATCCAGGATGGATGCCACGTCCAGGCGGCCGCCATTCACCGGGGTGAACGTCACCTCAAGGTACCTCACCCCGTTCAACACCTCGCGATCCACAACCGTCCTCGGCATCGGTTTGGCCAGCGTCGCCCGCGGCACCTGCACGGCAAAGCTCTCCCGGGCGGCCAGATTGGTCGTGCCCGCATCATCTGTCCAGGTCCCCGCCACGTATTCCACCGTGTACACTCCCGGCCCCAGCGGCCCCGATAACGTGTAACGGTACGTGTCGGTCCCCGCCACCCGCTGCGGCGCACCCACCGCAATCGTGTCGCCCGCCGCATTCTTGAGAATGATTTCATCCCCATTAATGCTCGCATGATTCATCACCCGGTTGGCGGTGGGGCGGAAGGTGATCAACAGCGCCCCTTGTTGTGCCAGCACATCGCGTCCCACCACCCCGCCGGCCTGTGGATTGGACAGCGTGGCCGTGGCGCCCTGCACGGTGAACGTCTGCGTGAACCCAATGTTGCCGCTGGCCGTCCCGCTGGCATCATTGGTATTCTTCCACGCCCCCGGCAGGAAGTTCACCGACACTTCGCCAAGTCCAAAGCCATCCTCGCTGGTGGTCAGGTAATAACGGAAGGTATTGCCATTGACCTGCGCCGGCTGACCTATCGTCACCCCGCTGGGCGCCGCCCCGCCAAAGTTAAACTCCGGATTGGCATCCAGCACACTCGCCACATCCAGCGTGCCTCCCGCCGTCGGGAAGAAACGAACATCCAGATAACTTCGGTTGTTGGTGGCAGCCAGGTTGCCCAGACTAACCACCGCTCCGCCTTGCGTGCCCCCCACCAACTGCCCGACCGGAGCAGCCGCATAAGACCAGCTCCCCGCCAGATAGGTCAGCGTCACCTCGCCCTCACCCGCAAATTCACCCACCAGCCAATAACGGAATCGCAGAGTCCCCAGACTCGGATCCGCCAGACGCAACGGCGGCTGCGATTCATCCAAACGCACCGTCCCCAATCCCGGTCCGCTCAACGCAAACTCCGGATCCAAATCCAGGATGGAATCCGCATTGAACGTCAGCCCGGACGGTGCCGTCGGCAGCACAAAGTCCACATCCAACCAGTTGCGCCCATTGAGCAGCCGCACGTCTATGCTGCCGCCAGTTCCCGGGCTGGCCAGCACCGCCGTGGCGCCGTCCACTGCAAAGG
This sequence comes from Fontisphaera persica, assembly GCF_024832785.1. GTDB lineage: Bacteria > Verrucomicrobiota > Verrucomicrobiia > Limisphaerales > Fontisphaeraceae > Fontisphaera > Fontisphaera persica. The sequence goes on along the minus strand of NZ_CP116615.1, from coordinate 984,930 downwards.
TCAACGTCTGCGCCTCATTGGCCGCGCCCGTCGTCACGTTGCCATTCGTATCGGTAACATCCGCATTCTTGAAGCTCCCCGCCGTGATTTGCAACGTCACCTCCCCGCGCGGGAACGTAAAATTGGCGGCGGTAATCACATAGCGGAACCGCGTCACCCCCTCGCGGCGAATGGCATTAATCAGCGCCGCCTGCGCATTGGCGGCATTTTGCTGATCCGCCGCCGTCACCTGCAACGGCGTCACCTCCAATATGCCGCTCTCATTAACCCGCGATACCATCGGCACCGGCGTGCCCTCCACCGTTACTGACTGGCCGTCAATGACGAGTTGGAATTCCGGCGCGCTGTCCAGGATGCTCGCCAAATCCAGGTTGGCCCCCGGCGGAGCATGGAACACGACATCCACATACGGCCGATTCGTGTAGCTGGTCCCCGTGTGCGTGGTCACCGTCGTCAGCCGGTTGTTGACCACATTCAAATCCACCCGCCCCGCCGGATCCACCAACGCCACCGTCGGCTTGCTCAACGCCGCCGTCCCCGCCTCCGGGTCAATCACATCGAAAGCCACCTCCTCCCCGCTCGCATTGCGGAAGCCCATCTTCAACTTGCCGTAAATTGTCAGCAGCCGCACCTGATCCGGAATATCCGCCAGGAACAACACCACCACATTCCCCGAGGCCACCCGCGACAAATCCGCATACAACCGCCCGCTGATGCTGATTTGATCCGCCGCAAAGTTGAGCCTGCCAATGATCAGGAATTTGCCGTCCGTGCTGAACTTCACCGTCACTTCCCCGTTAAACACCTCCTTGGAGGTGTAAATGGTGAATATCTTCGCGCTGCCCGTGATGGTCATCGGCGCCGTAAACGCCGCTGCAAAACCGCCCAACGCCGGATTGGCCTTGACCATGTTGTACTGCGTCACCACCTGTTGCTTCAACGATGCCAGCCATTGATCCGGCGTCATCGCCGTCGGCAAGCCAAACGCCGGCTCGCGCAAACGCAACGGATCCTCAATGGACGGCAGGCTCTTGAAGAACTCCACCCCGCCCGCAAAGTCATTCATGGACAACCCCGTATTCGGCTCCAACAGAATGCCGCCAGGGATGGATGCCGACAAAAACACCCCCAACGGCCCCAGCTCGGAAATGCCCATCTGAATGGTCAGCCCGCCCACCCCCGGGAACTTGAAGCCGCCCCGCAAGCCCAGGTAGAACACACGGTCGGCCACCGGTGTCATCGTGTCCAGCGGATCTATCATCGTGCCGCTGGCGCTCAGTTTGAGAATGCCTCCCAGCAACGCCCCTTCAATCTCGCCGCCAAACATCTTGCCCTTCACACTCACGCCAATGGCGGCAATGTCCACAATCGGGAACTTGCCCTCCAACAACAACCGCGGAGATATCTTCAACCCCTCAATCAACCCGCCAAACTCCAGACCCTGCAGGCCATGCAGCCCTGTCACGCTCGCCGACAACGTCAGCACAAAGTCTTCCGGATGATTCTCAATATCCGCCCATTCGATGCCAATCGCCTGTATCTGAATCGGCAGCCACGACGGCACCCCCAACCCGCTGCCCGTGGCGCTCCCCACCCCCAAGAATATCCCAAAACCCGGTTTGGCCTTGAAGCTGCCATTGCCCAGGAAGGCAAAGTTGCGTCCCTCGCCACTCAACGTCAGCCCCGCCACGCTCACCTTGGCCCCCAGCGAGGCAAACGCCACAATTTCCTCATTATCCCCCGCGCCGGTGTTCAGGAAAAAGTCGCGCGCCGTCAGCGTCAGAAAAGTGCTGATCTTGATTTCCAACGTGTCCACCTTGAACCGGAAGGCGTCCACCCGCCCGTTCGAGAAGGTCAGCTCCGCCCGGATGGCCTCCGTATTGGGCGTGCCATTGGGATTGACGTCATCCGCCGTGTTGCGATCCGTGATGATGGCCGACACCGGTTTCCCCGGGAAGAACTTCGCCCCACCCGACGCAACGTAAATCGAGCCATTAAATTGCACCGGATTCTCCGCGTCAAAGTTCACCCCAAAATTGGTCACCCCCACCCGGATGTCATCGAATTCCAGGATGCTGCCAATGCGAATCTTGCCATCCCCGCTGCTGGCCGTGGAGGTGGCATTGGCATTCACCCCGCCATAACGCAGCTCCGCCTGCCCCAGTTGGAATCCGTTGGCGCGCACCACCAGGCCCGGCACCAGCGCGTTGTTCGGGTCATTCGGCAGCGGATCATACGGCGAAATGCTGCCCCGTATGTTCAACGCCGGAATCGTGATGGACGCCGAATCTATCCGCACGATTTCCTGGTTCGGATCAAATTCCATCTGGCCGGTGGTGGGATTGCGCCGGCCGGCAGGATCGTATTTCACCACAATCCCCGCCCCCTCCACCCGCACCACATTCGGCACCTCCACCAACAGGCCCGCCACCCGGAAACTGAATTTCCCGGGCACATTCACCCGGAAATTGCCGCTCAACAACCCAAACACATCCACTCCCACGTCAAACGTCCCCACCACCCCCGTTAATTCTGCCGTAATCCCGCTGCTGGCCTGCTGCGTGGAGCCGCTGCTGGTGTTGCTGTTGCCGCCAAAGTTCAACGTGGCGCGATTGACCCCCACGCTGATGGTCAAATAAACCAGCCCATCCTTGAATGAAAAGTCCTCAATCCCAATCGTCGGCCCCTGCAACGCCAGCGGCCCCAACGCAATCACCCCCGTGGAGGGCGTTGAACCAGGCGCATCGGGCGTGATGGTGAACCGTTCCACCCGCTCCGCATTCGCCACCTGGTCCACCGTCCGGAAGGAATTGGGCCGGACCGTCACCACCACTTCGCCATTAGTGAACAAATCAATGCTGTTGTTCGGATTCTTGTCCGTCAGATAATAGCGGAAGGTGGTCCCGGAGATTAGCGTGGGACTCCCCACCAGCACCGGCCGTCCATCCGGCAAAAGATTCAAATCCGCCACCCCGGCGCCGCTGATGCGAATTTCATCGCCCGAAATCGAGGCCAAATCTATCGGGCTGTTGCTCCGCGTCACAAAGGTCACATCAAGGTACCGCCGCGCATTGAACGCCGCCGCCGTCACCGCCGCGCCGGTGGTGGGATTCGCCAACTGGGCTGTGGGCGCCGGCGGCGGCAACACACCCTGCAAATTCGGCGTCGCCAGATTGAAAGCCTGCGCCGCCCCCAAATTATTGGTGCCCGTGCTGCTCGCGAAGGAATTGGGGAGGAACTCAATGGCCACATCGCCATTCGCCGTGAATGCCCCGCTGAAACTATACCGGAACAAGTTGGGCCCCACTTTGGTGGGCGCGCCCGTAAAGGTGACCGCCGCCGGCTGGCCATTGACCAGCACATTGAATTCCGGTGCCGTGTCCGTTATGGATGCCTCATTAAGGCCACTGCCATCGCCGCTGCTGAACAACACATCAATATATTGCTGCGCATTCAGCCGGGTGCGATCCACCAATGCGCCTGCCGTGGGATGGTAGAGCTCAGCGGTGGGGAACAAGACCTGCGTCCGGGGCGTCCCCACCTCCGCGCCGATGCCAAACACACTGAAGCCATTCAGCCGGAAGCTCTGCAACTTGAACCCATCCGCCCCGCCAATGCTGAAAGCCGCGCTGCCCCCCAGACTGAAGATTTCCTGGCCTTCCACCCAAATCCGTAACGCGGCATTGGCAATGGCCACATTAACCACTCCATTGGGCCGCTTGGTGAAGGCCACTCCACCGCTCACCTCAAACACATTGCCCGCCCGGAATAACACCGTGCCAGTGAACCGGGTCACATTTTCCGGGGAGGCAAAATTGATGGTCACCGACTGCGTCGTGTTGGGAATGTTCAACACTCGCGTGATGGCCGTCCCCGTTGTATTGATATCCACCACCGCCGTGCCCTGCACCACCAGCCCATTCAACCCCACCAACGCAATCTGGCCCTCCGCATGCAAGGCGTACTTCGCGGTCGCGCCGCTCCCCACCCGAATCAGCCCCACCCGCCCGTTGGTCAACACCACTCCCACGGCGTCCGGATTCAACACCCCTTTGGATAATTCATACGGCCCTTGGCCAATGAAGATGGTGATGCCGTCGCCCGCAAACGAACCATCCGAACCAATGACAATGTCACCATGCAAAGTGACAAAGTCGCCAATGTTCAGCTCCAGGTCCTGCGCAAAAACAAAGACCCCCTGCTGCTCGGCCCCGAAGCGCACCACCAAATCACGCCCATTGACATTGAGCGTTTCGTCCACCGCCCTCCCCGTGGTGTTGAAGGCCACCCCCACCGTCGCCCCCAAATCCAACCCGCCCAGCGCCACCGCCACCTCGCCGCTCACATTCCCGGCCACGCCCGTTCCCGTCAAAATGAAGGCCCCCTGACCATTGCGGATGCTGAAACCGGCATTCCCATTGAACTCCAGGCCAACAATGTTGACATTCGCAATGGCCAGCCGCGTGACCTTGGTCGGGCTGTTCTTGCGCGTCACCTGATCAAAATAGAAGTCGCCGGTCAGCCCAAAGTCCTTCCCGCCAAAGTTGAGCGTGAGCAGCACGTTGTACGCCGTGATGCGCACATACGGCCCGGCGGGCAGATTAAGTCGCAGCGTGGTGTTGCCCACCGTCAAACTCTCATTCACTGCCAGCGGGCTGGTATTGATAGCCAGCTTGAAGTCGCCCGTGAAGGTGAAACCCGTCAGATTGACCCCCAGCGTCCCTCCCAGCTCCGCCGCCATCCCGCTGCCAGTGATGATGAAGGTGCCGCTCCCGTTGCTGAACGTGACCATCGGGGTGCCGGCGGATTCCAGACTCAATCCAACACCCCACGCCGCCACCCGCACCACCTTCGCCCCGCTTTGCGTGGTGCTCTGCTCAAAGGCAAAGTTGCCGCTCAAGGTCACACCCGCCACCGTCAACGCAATGCCCGTCCCCGAGACCTGCACATACGGGCCCGCCGGCAGATTCAGGGTGATGTTCTGGCCGCCCACGCTGAAGGTTTCATTCACGGCTTGCGCGGTGTTGTTGATGCGCAGCCCGAACGTGCCCGCAAAACTCACCTCCGGAATGTTTTGCAACCCGATCGAGGCCGAGACCTGGCCGGCAAGACCCTCCGGCGTGATTAACAACGAGCCGGTCCCATTCTGCACCACCACGTAATCGCGCGTGCCATCACCCAGCCCCAGGCTCAAGTTGGCCACTGCCACCCGCACCACCGTCCGCGTCGTGTTGTTCGCACCGGTCGAGGTGATACGCTCAAAAGCAAAGTCGCCACGCAAAGTTTGACCGGCCACTGCCAGGGTCACCCCCGTACCGCTAACCTGAACGTACGGGCCGGCCGGCAGGTTGAGCTGAATCGTCTGACCTCCCACCACAAAGCTGTCCACCACCGCATTGGGGGTGTTGTTGATGGCCACCCCAAAAGTGCCAGTAAAAGTCACCTGCGGCACATTGACCGTCACCGTCGCCTCCAACCGCCCGGCAATGCCATTGGGGTTGAGCAGCAAACTGCCACTGCCGTTGGTCACCACCACGTAATCCATGTTGCCGCTGCCCAGGCGCAGCTCCACCTGCGAAGCGCCGATGCGCACCGTCTCGCGGTCGTCGGCCGTGTTGAACACCTGGTCAAGCCCGGCAGTACGCAGGCGCTCAAACGCAAAATTGCCGCGCAGACTCTGGCCGGCCACCGCCAGCGTGACATTCGTGCCCTCCACCCGCACATACGGCCCGGCCGGCAGGTTCAACGTCACTGTCTCACTGCCCACCTGGAAGGTAGTGTTGACCGGCGCATTCGTATTGTTGATGGAAACGCCAAACGTGCCCGTGAAGGTTACCCCGGGCACATTCAACGCCACCGTGCCGCTCACCCGCCCCGCCAGGCCGCCTTGCGTAATCAACAGCGCCCCGCTGCCGTTGGTCAGCGACACATAATCCGTCGTGCCATCGCCCAGCCCCAGACTGACCTGCGTAGCCGCAATGCGCACGATGGACTGAGCCGGGCTGCCGGCGGTGGTGGATCGCTCAAACGCAAAATTGCCGCGCAGCGTCTGACCCGCTATGTTGAGACTGACATGGGTGGTTTCCACCCGCAGATACGGCCCGGCCGGCAGGCTCATCTGGATGGTTTCACTCCCCACCGTGAAATCCTCATTCACCGCCGCCTGCGTATTGTTAATCGCCACCCGCGCCGTGGCCGACAACGCCACATTGGGCACATTCTCCAAACTCATGGTCGCAGCAATCTGCCCCGCCAACCCGCTGCCGGTAATCAAGAAAGTCCCTTGCCCGCCACTAACGGTCACATAATTGGTGGTGCCATCGCCCAGCGCCAGCAGGACGTTGTTGAAAGCCACTTTGACCACTTTGGTATTGTTGGGCCGGGTCACCTGTTCAAAAGCGATGTCCCCGCTCAGCGATTGGCCGGCAACATTCAAAGTAACTCCCAGCCCCTGCACTTTCACATACGGCCCGGCGGGCACGTTCAACACCACCGTTTGGCCATTCACCGTAATGCTCTCATTCACCGTCGTGCCGGTGTTGTTCACCGCCAGCTCCAGCGTGCCACCAACGCTCACCCCCGGAATGTTCACCGCCACCTCCGCGGACAGCCGGCCAGCCATCCCACCGCCCACCCCTCCGGCCAGCAGGAAACTTCCCTCACCGTTGCTCAGCACCACCAATTCATTGGTGCCATCCCCCAACGCCAGTCGCACATTCGCCGCCGCCACCCGCACCACCGTCGTTCCATTGACGCGTGTGGCGCGCTCGAAGGCAAAGTCGCCCGACAGCGTCTGGCCCAAAACATGCAGCCGCACCGCATTGCCCTCCACCCGCAAATACGGCCCCGCCGGCAGGTTCATAGCAATGACGGCCCCGTTCAGGGTAAACGACTGCGCCACGGCGCGATTCGTAGTGTTGATGGATACGCCAAAGGTTCCTTGGAAGCTCAGGTCGCCCGGCAGGTTCAACCCCACCCTGGCGCTGAGTGTCCCCGCCATCCCACTCGCATCCAGCAGGAACAATCCCTGGCCCTGGCTGACTTGCACCACCCCCGCCAAATCCAAGGTCACCTGGCTGGCCGCCACACTCAGCTTGCGCTGCCCAAAATTGTCCGTCACCGATTCCAGCGCAAAATTCCCGCTCAACGTCTGCCCCAAAACCGACAGGTTGAGATTCGTCCCCTCCACCCGCAAGTACGGCCCAGCCGGCAGCTCCAGATTAAAGGCCCGCCCACCCGCGGAGAAATTATGGCGCACGGGCGCATTGGTATTGTTGATGCTCAGCGCCAGATTGCCGGAGAACTGCACCCCGCCAAAGCTCAGACTCGTCCCCAACGACACCTGGCCGGCCATGCCGGCAGGCGACAGCAGGAACGCCCCGGTGGGCACACTCAGATTCACCCCCCCAAGGTTGAGTTGAATATTCGTCATCGCCACGCTCACCAGCCGTGTGCCGTCGGGCTTGGTAACCTGCTCGAAACTGAAGTTGCCGCTCAGCGTCTGCCCCGCCACGCTGAGCTGCACGTTGCTGCCCTCAAACCGCACAAACGGCCCGGCAGGCGCGCTCACCGTAAAGTTCTGGCCATTGACGGTCAAAGTCTCATTCACCGCCGCGCTGGTGTTATTCAACACCAACTGCAAGCTGCCTCCCAAAGACACTTGCGGCACGCTCAACGCCACGTTGCCGGAAATCCTTCCCGCCAAACCGGCACTATTGATGACCATCAACGCCTGCCCCTGGGACAAAGTGAGTACATTGTTCACCCCATCACCCAAACCCATCGTCACTTCCGTGGCCGCCAACCGCGTGACCACCCCGCCCGCGGTGGTGGCTCGTTCAAAGGCAAAATTGCCGCTGAGCCGCTGCCCGGCAATGGTCATCTGCACCTCAGCGCCCTCCACCCGCACATACGGCCCCGCCGGCAGGTTTAAGGAAATGGTCTGCGTCCCAATCGTAAATTGCTCGTTGACCGCCGCATTCGTGTTGTTCAGCGCCAGCGAGAAACTGCCCGCAAAGGTCACACTATTGCCCGGAATATTAAAGCCCACCGTGCCGCCAATCCGCCCGGCCAAACCGGTGGGTTTGACCACCAGGAAACCCTCGCCCTGGCTCAATTGCACCACGTTGGCGATGTTGAAGGTAATGTCTGTGGCCCCAATGCGCACCAGTTTGGGCGGCGTGCCCGCCCCCACTGCCTGCCCTTGATACTGCTCAAAAGCAAAATTGCCCGTCAGCGTCTGCCCGGCCACATTGAGCGTCACCCCAAGGCCCTCCACCTTCAAATAGGGACCGGCCGGCAGGGTCACCGGCGTGGACCCCGCCAGCGTGACGGCCTGCGCACCCGTATTCAAGGCCACCCGGAAAGCGCCGGTGAAACTGTTGTTGCCGGGCAGATTAAAACTCACATTGGCGCTGAGCACCCCCGCCATGCTGCTGCCGTTGAGCCGGAACGTTCCCGCCCCCTGAGTGACGCTCACCACATAGTTGGGGCCTTCGCCCAAACCCAGCGTCACATTGCTCGCCGCCAGAGTCTGGATGCGGGTGTTATTGACCGTCTCCTCGCTGAAACTGAAATTGCCGGAGAGGGTTTGACCCAGCACATTCAAATTCAAGCTCCCGCCGAAAGCGCGCTCGCCATTGTTGACATTGACCACCACCGCCTGCGCTGGATTGCCTCCCGACGCCGGAATGACGATGGTGCGGTTGACGTTGGCGCCCGTGTTATTCAACCGAATCGAAGCGCGGCCATTCAAGCTCACCCCCGGCACTCCCAACAGCGCGACATCCCCCTCCGCATATAAGGCGTACGTCGTGGTCGCCCCCGTCACCCGCACCAGACCAAACGTGGCGTTGGCCAGCAAAAAGCCCCTGGCCGCAGGATTGAGCGTGCCGTCCTCCAACAGCGCCGGCCCGCTGCCCATGAAAATGCTCGCGCGCGTCGCGGCCAGTTCGTCGCCATTAAACGTAAACTGCCCCTCAATCACCACAAAGTTGGCGATGTTCAAACTAAAGTCGCCAAAGAAACTGAAGACGTCATTCCCATTCGGAAAACGAATCTCCAAGGTCTGCCCGCCCAGAGTGAGGCTCTCCTCCACCGCCAGCTTCGACTTGTTGATGCGCAAACCAAAACTTCCACCCACGCCCACGCCGCCGCTGGCAATCGAAGCCTTGCCCGTCAGCACCCCCGCCAGACCGCCCGAACCCGCTACCGCAGGGTCCGGCGCCACCAACACCAGCGCACCCTGCCCCTCCGTCAACCCCTGCCCGCCAAAGGTCACGCTCACATTCGCCAGGGCAATGCGCGTCACCCGGCTGTGGTCGGCACGGGTGCTTTGGTCAAACAGGAAATCACCCTGCAGCTCCGGCCCGCCGGCCCCGCCCAGTTGCAACCGCGCGCCCACCACCTCCACCCGCAAATACGGCCCCGCCGGCACATTCAAAGGCAGACTTTGATTGCCCACACGGAAAGAAGTATCCACCACCGCCGTGGTGGTATTGACAGCCAGCGAGATACTGCCACCAGACAACGCCGCCCCCGGCAAATTGAAGGTGACACTCGTCAAGCTAAAGCGGGCCGCCACTCCACTGGAGGTGATTAGCATGGCACCCTGGCCCCCTTGAATACTGACGTATTCCACCCCTTCCGCTCCCAACCGCAGGCTCAAGTTGGTGGCGGCAATGGCCACGCGCTTCTGGTCATCCGCCGTCCCCATTTGCCCGTCCGCACCCGCCGTCGTCGTTTGCTCAATCGCAAACGATCCCCCCATCGTCTGGCCCAAGATCGTCAAGGAAATCGGCGCGTTCATCCCACCCTCAAACCGGAAATAAGGCCCCGCCGGCAAATCCAACACCCGGACCTCGTTGTTGATGGTCAGCCGATGTTGAACGGCCGTGCCGCCTTGGTTAAGCCGCAGCTTGAAGTCCCCGCCAAACGTCACCCCCGGAATGTCCACCGCCACTGTCCCGCTAATTTCGCCCGCCACCACGCCGTTCTTGATGACCATCAGCCCGCTGCCCTGTGTCAACCGCACATAATCCGTCGCCCCATCCCCCAATCCCGCCTCCACCTGGCTCCCGCCAATGGTGACCACCGTCTGGTCATCCGCCGTGTTGGCCAGGCCATCCGCGCCCAGCGTCGTGCTGCGCTCAAAAACAAAATTGCCCCGCAAGGTCTGGCCCGCCACCGTCAGGCTGACATTGTTGCCGCTGAATCGCGCATACGGCCCCGCGGGCAAACTCAGCACCGCCGCGGCGCCCGCCACCGTGAACGACTCGGACACCGCCGCCGCAGTGGTGTTGATTTCAACCCCCAGGCTCCCGCTCAAGCTCATGCCCGGCAGATTCACTGCTACTGTCCCGCTCAATGAACCCGCCAGACCCGCGGGCATGATCACCATCATGCCCTGCCCGTTGCTCAACGTAAGTACCGGATTGGCGCCATCGCCCAGAGCAAACGTCACCTGCGTGGCCGCCACCCGCACCAGCTTCTGCCCATCCGGCCGCGTGATTTGCTCCAGCGCAAAATTCCCGCTCAACGTCTGGCCCATGACCTCCAAACGAATGCCCTGCCCCGTCACCTTGAGATAGGGTCCAGCGGGCAAATTCACCGCAACCGTCGCCGACCCCACCACCATCTGCTCGTTGACCGCCACGCTGGTGTTGTTGAGGTCAATCTGGAAGCCGCCCACAAACCGCACGGACGCGCCAGCGTTCACCTGCACATTGGCGCTCAAGCTGCCCGCCACCCCGGCGCCCGTCACCACCACAAAACCCGTGCCGCCACTGGCCGTCACCACGGCCGGATTGCCGCCCCCCAGCGCTATCGTCACGTTGCTCATGCCCAGCCGCACCACCGGCTGACTGCCGCCATTGCCCGTGCCCGCCGGCCGGTTGAATTGCTCAAAGGCAAAATCCCCGCTCAAGGTCTGGCCCAGCACCGTAAGCTGTGCGCCCGTGGCTTCGACGCGCAAATACGGCCCGGCCGGCAGATTCAATGTGATGCCGCCCTGGCCATTCACCGGCAGAGTTTCCGCCACCACCCCGCCAGTCGTGTTCACCGCCACGTTAAAGTTGCCGGCCAATGTCACATTGGGAATGTTCAAGCTGACACTCGCATTGAAACGCCCGGCAATGCCACCTTGGGTCACCAGCAACGCCCCGCTTCCGTTGGTCACGCTCACCACCGGTGTGCTTCCTCCCAGTTGCAGGGAAACATCGCTGGCCGTCAGGCGCACAATCCGCGTCGCATCCGCGCGCGTGATTTGTTCAAACGCAAAGCTGCCCGATAACGTCTGCCCGGCGAGATTCAAGCTGACCCCGCTGCCCTCCACCCGCAGATACGGACCCGCCGGCATGTTCAAGGTCACCGTCGTGCTGCCCACCCGGAAAGATTGGTTCACCGCCGCATTGGTGTTGTTCAGCCGCACGCTCAAGGTGCCGGACAAGGTAACATTCGGGATGTTCACCGATACCGCCCCACTAATGGCCCCCGCCAGTCCCGCAGGCGTCACCACCAGCGCCCCTTGTCCCTGAGTTATCGCAAGATAATCAGTGGTGCCGTCGCCCAATCCCACTTGCACATTGGCCGCAGCCATGCGCACCACCGACGTGGGATTGGCCCCCGTGGTGGTGGTCTGCTCGAAGGCAAAATCCCCTCGCAACGTTTGCCCCAGCACGTTCAAACTCAGGTTGAGCCCCTCCACTCGCACATACGGTCCGGCCGGCACATTCAACGTGATGACCTCACCTTGGACGGTAAATTCCCGTTGCACCCCCTGCGCCGTGTTGTTGATGGTCACCCCAAAGTCACCCCCAAAACTCACTCCCGGAATGTTAATGCCCACCTGGCCCGACAATCGCCCCGCCAGGCCCGCCGTCGTCACCAGCAAAACGCCCTCTCCGCGACTTACGGTAACCACGTCCATCCCGCCGCCGCCAAGCGTAAGCGACACGTTGCGGGTAATAATGCTCGTCACCGCCTCGCCGCCTGTAACGGTTGCGCGCTCCACCGCAAAATCGCCGCGTAAAATCTGCCCGGCCACCTGCAACGCCACGCCTTCACCCGATACCCGCAGGTACGGCCCCGCTGGCAGGTTGAGCGTCACTGCCCCACCGGTGGTGTTCACCGTCGTGTTCACCGCCGCACTGGTGGTGTTGATGGACACGCCAAAAGCGCCACTAAACACCACCCCCGGCACATTGAAATTCACTGCTCCGCTGAGCTGCCCGGCCAACCCCGCACTGGAAAGCAACAGGGCGCCGCCGGCATTGCTGACCGTGACCACCCCGCCCAGGCTGAAGCCCAGCCCGGTGGCTGCCACGCGCAGCGCGCCGTCCTCGAAGCCGCCGCCCACACCATTGACCGAGGACGCGCCCCCGGGCGCAGGCCCCTGCATCACCAGCCCCCGCCCCGCGTCTCCCTTGCCAAAAGCAAATCCACCCCGCATCACCTGCCCCAGCACGCGCAGTTCCCCGTCCGTCACCTGGAAACTGGCCGCCGAAGCCCCCGTCGCAAAATGCACCCGCACCCCCGGCTCTGTGCTGCCTGGAATGGTTATGGTCTGATCCACCGGCAGGCCGCTGTTGTTAAATTGCACCGTCGCCGTCCCGGAGAAACCAATTTGATTTACCCCCACCAATTCCACCACCCCACTGGCCGTCATCGCCAGTTTGCCATTGGCGAAGCGCACCAATCCCACCCGCGCATCCCGCAACATTACGCCCATGGCCAGCGGGTTGATATCTCCATTGGGCTGGCGTAACGGGCCGCGCCCCAAAAACACCACCAAGTCCGTGCCGGCAAATACCTCGCGCCCCGCCATACTGGTGAAGCTGACGTTGCCCTCAATGGTGACAAAGTCACCCACCGAGAAAGTCAGGCCTTCGCCAAAGAAGGCAAACACATCGCCTTCCTCGGCGCTGAAGCGGATGATAATCTGCCGCGTCCCCACGGTGATGGTTTCATCCACCGCCGCCCCGGTCTTGTTGACCCGCAATCCCAACCGGCCGCTGGCCTGGGCCGGTCCCGCCTGTAAATCCACATCCCCACTCAACATGCCCGCCATGCCCGCCGGCGTAATAACAAATCCCCCTTCGCCATTCTTCAACGCCTGCCCGCCAAATGCCACACTCGCATTCGCTACTCCAAATCGCGTGAGGGTCCCTCCGCTTTGACTCGTGGTCTGGTCCAGCGTAAAATCACCCGCTATCACCGGCCCGTTGCCAGCCCCTATCCGCAGGCTGGCGCCCACCACCGAAATCCTCAGGAACGGCCCCGCCGGCACATTCACCGTAACCGGCGTGCCGCCCACCGTGATGGTTTCGTTCACCGCCGCAGCGGAACTGTTGATTTCAAGACTGACCGTGCCCCCATTCAGCGTGACACCCGGCAAAGTGAGCGTAGGGCTTACACTGAACGCCGCCGCCATGCCGCTGCCATTGATGACCATGGCCCCCTGGCCGTTGACCAGGGAAACATAGGTCTGCCCGCCCCCTCCCAAACTCAACCTGAGATTCGCCGCGCCCACTCGTACCACCCGCCCGCCGCTGGCCGCCACCGTCTGCTCAAACACAAAGTCGCCGCTCAGCGTTTGCCCCGCCACCGTCAGCGTGGCCCCCGTGCCAGCCACCCGCACATACCGATTGCCCGCCGGGGCGCTCTCCACGTTGACTTCCACCGAGAACGTTCCGCCAAACGCCACTCCCGGAATGTTGGTGGTGACGGTGCCGCTGAAACTGCCGCGCATCCCCGCCTGGTCAATTGTGAGGCTGCCGCTGCCGTTGCGCACACTGACGAATTCCGTCGTCCCATCCCCCAGACCAAGGGAAATGTTGGCCAGTGTCACCTGCACGGTGGTTTGATTGCCCGTTGTCTGCCGCGTAAACGTAAAGTCACCGCTCAACCGCTGATTCGCCACCCCCACCGTCAGACCGGTCCCGGCCACGCGCACATACGGCCCCGCCGGCAGCAACAGCGAAACCGTGCCGCCATTGACCAGCATGGTCTCATCCACCGCCGCCCCCGTGTTGTTGATTTCCACCGCCAATGCCGCGTTCAACTCCACGGCCGGGATGTTCACCGTGACCGCCCCCTGCAACCGTCCAGCCAGCCCGCCATTCGTCGCCACGAACATGCCCGACGCATCGGTGACCGACAAATACGTGTTGCCGCCGTCGCCCAATCCCAAATCAATCCCCGTGGCCGCCACGCGCACCACCCGCGCGCCGTTGGCGCGCGTGACCTGTTCAAAGGCAAAACTGCCTCGCAAGCTTTGCCCGGCCACCGTGAGTTGCACGTCCCCACCCTGTACCCGCACATACGGTCCGGCCGGAACAGTGATATTCAGCCCCGCCGACCCCACGGTCACCGTTTCGTTCACCGCCGCGTTGGTGGTGTTCACCCCCAGCGTAAATTGCCCGCCCAGCGTGAAGCCCGCGCCGGCGGCCACATTCACCTGCACGCCTATCTGCCCCGCCAATCCCGCCGGCGTGAGAACCAACGCGCCAGTCGCCTGCGAGGCGGTCACCACCCCTCCTCCCAGGCTCAAGCTGCCGTTGCTCACCGCCACCCGCACTACCCGCGCGCCCGAAGCCGCCGTGGTCTGTTCAAACGCAAAGTCCCCACTCAACCGCTGTCCCAGCACATCCACATAAGCCCCCTGCCCTTCCACCCGCACATACGGCCCGGCAGGCAGATTGATTAACCCCAGTCCCGGCTCATGCACCGCCGCGGTCAGGTTGTTGATTCGCAACTTAAAACTGCCACCTGCAGCCACCTGCGGCACACCCAACACCACCGTCCCAGCCAGGTCCGCCGCCAGCCCTCCGCTGGCCAGCAGCATCGTGCCGCCCGCGTTGGCGACCGTCAGAATGTCCGTTGTGCCCGCGCCCAGCCGCAAACTGGCGTTGGCGGCGCTAATCCGCAGCGCGCCGGCGTAGTTGCCGTCCGTGACGCGGTCAAACGCAAAATCACCCCGCAACGTTTGGCCAGCCACGCCAATAGCCAGATTGTCCGCGCGGAACTCCGTCACCGGGGCCGCACTGGTGAATCGCACCACCACGTTGCCGGCGTCACCCGGCATGAAAATCGTCTCATCCACCACCCGCCCGGAATTGTTCACGCGCACCGTGGCCGTCCCCGCCAAGGTCACATGGTTAATCCCGGCCAGTCCAATCTGCCCGCTGGCAGTGAATGCCACCGTCCCATCCGCATATTTGACCAGACCCACCGTCGCGTTTTGCACCAGGACGCCCGTGGCCGTCGGATTCATGTCACCATTGGGCAAACGGGCCGGCCCCTGCCCCAGGAACACCAGCAAATTATTCCCCGCAAACACTTGGTTGCCGCCGGAACTGGTAAAGCTGATGTTACCCTCAATGGTGACAAAGTTGCCCACATTGAACGATAAATCCTCCCCAAAGAAGGCAAACACATCCATCTCCGTATCGCCGAACCGCAACGTAACTTCCCGCGCCCCCACCGTGATGATTTCATTTACCGCCTGACCGGTCTTGTTGACGCGCAATCCCAGCCTCCCGCTGGCTCCCACGCCACCGCCCTGCACGTCCAGGTCCCCGGAGAGCATCCCTGCCACCCCTGTGGGCAAAACCACCAGCGCGCCTTCCCCGCGCCGCAGCCCCTGGCCCTCAAAGGTCACACTCACATTGGCTGCCGCCACCCGCATAATTCTGCTGCCGTCCGCCCGCGCAGCCATGTCAAAAGCAAAATCACCATTCAACTCCGGCCCGCCCGCCCCGCCAAGGCGCAGCGCCGCACCTATCGCCTCCACCCGCAAATACGGGCCGCCCGGCACATTCACGCTCACCGGCACTCCTCCCACTTCCAAAGTTTCCTGAACCGGCTGGCTTCCTGTGTTCAAGGTCAGCCGCACGTTCCCGCCGACAAGACTGACCCCCGGCAGGTTGAACGATGGACTGACCGCAAACGACGCCGCCATGCCCTGCGCGCCGATAATCATCAACCCGTTGCCGTTGGTCACCGAAACATACGTCCGCGTCCCATCCCCCAAGCTCAAGCTCATCTGACTCACGCCCACCCGCAATACCTGCCCGCTGGCCGTGGTCGTTTGCTCAATCACGAAGTTGCCTTGCAACTGCTGGCCCACCACCGTCAGCGTCACCCCCGTGCCGCTTACCCGCACATATCGCTCCGTGCCCGCCGCGTTGGCGCGTATCGCCACGCTGAAAACACCCCCAAATTGAACCCCCGTCAGATGGCTCGCGACCGCGCCACTGAAACTGCCGTCCAATCCACTGTCATCCAGCGTCAGACTGCCGGTCCCCCCGCTGACACTCAAAAAGTCAGTGACGCCATCACCCAGCCCCAAATACACATTGGCAAAATTCACCTGCACCGTCGTCGTGTTGTTCACCGTGCGCCGCTCAAAGGAAAAGTCGCCGCGCAGTTTCTGGCCCGCCACTCCCAGCACCACGTTGGTCCCGCCAAAACGCTCCACCCCCGCCGCCAGCTCCAGCGTCTTGGTCACGCCGCCCACCGTCAACTGCCGCCGCACCGCCACGCCTGTAGTATTGCTTTGCAAACCAATCTCCCCCTCAATCTCCACCTCCGGCACGCCTTGAACCCGCGCCCGGCCGCCCGCTTGATACGCATAACCGGCGGTGGTCAGCAAAACAATCAGCTCCGCCTCGGAAATCCGAATGCCCAAATCATCGCTGGTGGCGGGCGTCCCCCGATCGTTCCCCAGGAACAATTCAATCCCCGTCGCCCCAATCAGCACTTCCCGGGTGTCATCCGCCGTCCCCTCCATGCCGTCCGCCCCCGCATACGTGGCCAATTCCACCGCAAAGTTGCCGCGCAAATCGGCCAGCGGCGTCCGCAGAATGATGTTGTCCCCCCCAAACCGGTTGGTGCCTGCCCGCACATTCAAAGTGCGGCTCAAGCCGCCCACCGTCACCGTACGGTTGACATCACCCCCCGTAGTGTTTTGCTGCGCCCCCAACTGCCCAATAAATTGCAACGCAGACACATTGACAACGGAGGCCGTGCCGCTGGCGTCAAAGGCGTAAGTCCCATCCGGCAGCCACAGCATCACCAGCGAGGCGTTGCTCACCCCCACGCCGATGTCATCGGCCGTGCTGCTCGTCCCCTGGTCATTGCCCAGGAAAAGGTTGATCCCCGTCGCCGCGGCAAAAACCTCATTTGTCACACCATCCTTTTCAAAGAAAAAGCTGCCGGTCAGAGTGCCCATCGGCGTCACCAGCATCAGTTGGCTCGCCGCAAACCGCTTCACGTTGCCTTCGGCCGCTGTGAAATCAATCCGCAACGTGCTCCCGCCCACCACCACGCTTTCCTGCACCGCCCCGCCGGTGGTGTTGATTTGCAGCGCAATCTCCCCGCTGGCTGACAATCCCGCCACGCCCGTCAAACCCACCGTGCCCCGCGCATTCACCGCGTACGTGCCGTTGCCTCGCAAAACCATCGCCAACTCACCATCCCGCAGCGAGACACCAAAAGCCCCCGGCAGCCCCAGCGTCGCCTCCACCCCCGTCGCGCCCGCTCGGATGACCGCCTGTGCGCCCGTGCCGCTTGACTCGAAGAAAAACCGCCCGCTCACCTCCACAAAGTTGCGCACCGCCACCGTCGCCTGACCTTGAATGCGCACATACTGCCCCGCCGCCAACTGCAGGGTCTGACCCCCCAGCTCCGCATTCACCGCCGCGCCGGTGCGGTTGATTTCCAATTCCATCGAGGCAATCAGCACCAATTCCGGCGCCCCGCTCAACGTCACCGTCCCCGCCGCCCGTCCCGCCAGCCCGCTGACCTGCAGCACAAACAAACCGTTGCCGTTGGAAAGATTCAAGGACACCGACCCCGCGCCAATCGCCGCTTGCAACTGGCTGGCAACTATGCGGACAACCTCCCCGCCCCCCGTCGTGCTTTGCTTCTCAAAACCGAAACTCCCCCGCACCGTCAATGCCGTGCCAATCTGAAGCTGAACGTCATCGCCAGTAATCCGCACATACGGCCCCGCCGGCACATCCACCGTAACCGCAGTCCCAGCCACCTCCACCACCCGATGCACCGCGCTGCCGGTGTTATTAATGGCAATCCCCACCGTCCCGCTCAGGCTGATTTGCGTCACCGGATTGACCGACACCTGCGCCGTGGCCTCACCCGCCATGCCGTCCGGACCCAACACAAACAAGCCTTGGGCGTTGGAGGCCATCACCAAAGCATTGCCCCCCGCCGAAAGCGTCAGCGCGGCATTCGCAAACGCTACGGTCACCACCCGGCTGGCGTTGTCGCCCGCCGTGTTTTTCTGCTCAAAATCAAAATCGCCCGACAACGTCTGCCCCAACACACTCAAGGATGCCGTCTGCCCAGGTTCAACCCCGCGCACCTGCACCCGCAGATACGGCCCTGCGGGCATTTGGAAATCCACCCGCTGGCCATTGACATTCACCGCCGTGTCCACGGCGCTTGCGGTGTTATTGAGGGTGACCGTGAAAGCCCCGGCCAAAGTGATTCCGGTGCCAGCCGCCACGCTCACATTCGCCACCGCCGTCCCCGCCATGCCCGCCGGCGTGATCAGGAACAGCCCGCTCCCCTGGCTCATCTGCAACAACCCATTGCCCAGATTCAAGCTGACACCCGACGCCGCCACCGTGACCACCGGCACATCATCCCCCGTCCCAATCACCGCATCCGGCCCGGCGCCCTGCCGTTGCTCGAAAACAAAACTGCCGTTCAATGTCTGGCCCACCACCTGCAGCGCAATGTTCTGCCCCGCCACCCGTATGTACCGGCCCGCCGGCATCTCAATGGTCTGTGGCAATCCCGCCACCGCCACCGTTTCCCGCACCGCCCGGTTCGTGCGGTTGAACTCCAGCACAAAGGTCCCCGACGCCGACAACGCCGTGCCGGCGCTGAAACTCAACCCTGCCGACACCCTGCCCGCCAACCCACTATCCGTGACCAGCAACAGCCCTTCACCATGGATGACCGACATCGCCCCGCCGCCCAGGCTCATCGTCACCCCGCTGAACGCCACCGTCACGCTGCGCGTATTGTCACCCGGCGTGGCCAGATTCCCGTCCGGCCCGCCGTTGGCGCGTTCTTCAAACGCAAAATTGCCCGTGAGCGTCTGCCCCACCACCGTCAGGCTGGCCCCCGTGCCACTAATCCGCACGTACCGGCCCGTGGGCAGATTAAGGTTCACCGGATTGCCACCCACGGTCACTTGCTCATTCACCGCCGCAGGAATGGTGTTGATTGCCAAACCGTATGTGCCACCCAGCGTCAACCCCGTCCCTCCGTTTACCGTCATCGTGGCACTGGCCTGCCCCGCCATGCCCGCGGAAGTCAATATAAATGCGCCAGCCCCTTCCGTTACGGTCAGCAAAGGTGTGCCCCCTCCGGTCAACTGCACCCGCACATCTTGTGCCGCCATGACCACCGCCTGCTCCGCTGCCATGGGACCGGGCTTGCTGAACACAAAGTCACCCGCCAGCGTTTGCCCCAAAAGGCTCACCACCAAATCATCCGCCGCAAACACCATCGCCCCCGCCGCAATCTGCCGCGTGCTGTTCCCCGGCATCGTCACTGTGGCTGTGGTTGTCCCCTGATTAACCTCAATCCGCGCCGCCCCCGTAAAAGTGACCTGCGGCACTCCCAGCAGCTCCACCACACCGGCCGCGTACAAGGCATGCCCGCCCCCGCTCAACTCGCGCAAGCCCACTTCCGCCTCCCGCAGCATCACGCCCGTGGCGGCCGGATTCACACTGCGATCCGGCAGCAAGGCCGGCCCGCGTCCCAGGAACAACGTCAAACCCGTCCCGCTAAACTGACCGGCGCTGAACACAATCTCCCGCCCCTCAATCGTCACAAAATCGCCAATGGTCAATGTGAGGTCAGCTCCAAAAAACACCAGCACGTCCGCCCCATCGTTAAACTCAATGTTAAAGGTCCGCCCATTGACCTCCATCTCCTCGCTCACCGGCAGCCGGCTCTTGTTCACCCGTAATCCCAGACTGCCCCCCACCGAGATCCCGCCCGCCGCCACACTGGCACGGCCACTGACATACCCCGCAATACCACCTGACCCCGGCACCCCGGCATCCGGCGCCAAGATCACAAACGCCCCCTCACCCTCGGTGATGCCTTGCCCATCATAAGTGATGGACAAATCCGCCACGGCAAACCGCACCATCCGTGTGTTGTCCGCCCGCGTCACCTGTTCAAAAAAGAAATCCGCATGCATCGCCGGCCCGCTCGCCCCACCCACTTGCAAAGTCGCACCCTGGACCGCCACCCGCAGGAACGACCCGGCCGGCAGATTGGCGTCCACCGGAATCCCCTCTGCCACCAGAAACCGCCGCTGCACCGGCTCAGGAGTGGTGTTGATTTCCAGTTTAACACTGCCCCCGGCCAGCGACGCCCCCGGCAGCGATACATTCACGGTCACCGAGGCCACGCCCGCAATGCCCAGCGGACTCAGAATAAATGCCCCCTCGCCCTGGGTCAGATTGACGTAATTCGCGCTGTCATCGCCCAGGTTCATGCTCAAATTGGTGACCCCCAACCCGGTGACCGTCCCGCCGTCCGCTGTCGGCGCCTGCTCCATCACGAAGTCCCCCTGCAAGGTTTGCCCAGCCACCACCACCGCAATGTTATTCCCTTGCACCCGCAGATACCGCCCGGTGGGATTGGTGGTGTCCACGCGCACGCGCAACGCCCCCTGCACTTGGACATTCGGCACTCGCAGCGCCACCAGCCCTGCAAAATCCCCCACCACCCCCCGGTTGTCCACCACCAACAACACCTCAGAGGCGTCCACGCTCACCACCTCCGTCGCCCCGTATCCCAATCCCAAATGCACGGCATCCGCCCGCAGCTCCACCCGGCTCTCGCCATTTTGGGTGGTTTGCTCAAACCGGAAGTTGCCGCGCAACGATTGGCCCAGGATTTGCACACTGCCATTGGCCAATTCCGCGCGCACATACGCTGAGCCCCCGGCCGGCAGACTCACCTGCTGGCCACCCACCGCCAAAATCTGCGCCGTTCCCGTGGTATTCACCAGCACCGCCACCGTCCCGCTCAGCCGCAGCTCGGCAAAGTCCGGCCCCAGAATTGTGGCGTTGAGTATGGCTCCCACCACTCCACTGCTGGAAATCCGGAAACCAAAATCACCATCCTCCACCGCCAGCACCCGCATCGTCCCAGCATTCAAGGACAACCCTATGCCCTCCCCTGCCACTTTCACCTCCGTCCCTGATTTTTCCAACGTCAGCAAATCCGCTGTAAAGGTGTTCCCTAAAACCACCAGGCGGCCATCATCCATCTCTGCCCGCACGTAATAACCACCCACGTTGGCCGCTTGCACCGTGACCGCCTGCCCGCCCACGTTGAACGTTTGCTCCGTGGCAGTGGTATTGACCCGTAACGCCACCGTCCCCTCCAAGGCCATCATCGTCCCAAAATCCGGCCCGGTCAGTTGCCCGCCGCTCACCACCCCCGCCAAACCGGCCTGGGTGAACCGGAAGGCAAAGTCTGCATCCTCCAGCGCCAAAACTCGCTTCGCCCCGGCCGCCAGCAAGAAATCCAGTTTTTCGCCGGTGACATTCACCTCCACTCCGCTCCACTCCAACACGAATCGGTCAGCGCTCAGCCGGTTGCCATGCACGCTCAATTCCCCCGCGTTGACCTGCACCCTGACATACGCGCCATTCGGCGCAGCCGCCACGCTCACCGGCTGCCCGGCCACCGTGACCGTTTCCGACGTCGCCGTGGTATTCAGCACCAGGCTCACCAGGCCCGATAAAGTGATGTTCCCCCCAAAATCTGGCCCGCTAACCACCCCGTTGCGCACGGCCCCCGTGATGCCCGTCTGGGTGAACTTGAAGGCAAAATCTGCATCCTCCAGCCCCACTATCCGCCGCGTGCCGGCGCGCAGCACAAAGTCCAAGTTTTGTCCGCTCACCAGGACCTCCGCCTCCTGGCTGCGCAAAACAAAGGAGTCCGCCGTGAGTTCATTCCCCGCCACCCGCAAAAGGCCATTGGCCACCTGCACCTCCAGATAAGGCGTTCCCACCGCTGCCGGCACCGCCACCGCTTCCCCAGCCACTGTTATACTCTGCGCCGTCGGCGTGGTATTTAATACCAGGCTCACTACGCCAGAAAGCTGGATGGTATCGCCAAAGTCCGGCCCCTGAATTTGCGCATTCTTGACGGCTCCCGCGATGCCCTCTTCCGTCAACTTAAAGGCAAAATCCGCTTGGCTCAGGCCCAGAATGCGCTTGGCCCCGGCCTGCATGGTGAAGCCAATATTCGTTCCACCTAGATTCAGCAACGGCCCGCTCTTGGTGACACTGAGCTGCCCGGCAGTGAACCTATTGCCCGCAATCATGACCAACACATTGCTGGCCGCAAATTGCGTGGGCGCGTTCGCCGCCAAATCCAAAGCTATGGTTTGCGGCCGCCCATCGGGCAGGAGCGCCCCGGTCCGCACCTCCGTCTGCACTTCTAAGCCGGTCGTGTTCGACGTATAAGCGAACTCACCGTTGATTTCCACATCGTTCACCCCAACAATACCCCCCTGACCAGAAGCAGTGACCGCATAATCCCCCATCACTCCCACCATCATGCCCAACCGCCCATTCAGAACCTGCAAACCCCTGCCATTAAATCCCATAAACGCCGTGACGTTGGACGCTCCCACATGCAGCACCGACTCTCCTTCCCATGCGCTGCGCTCCACCGCAAAGTTGCCCGTCACCTGCACCGCCCCGCCCAAATTCAGTTCCACCCCCGCCCCTTCCAAACGCGCCATTTGACCCTGGGAATGCGTGAACTGCACCTGCAACGTCGCCCCGCCCAGATTGATGTTCTCCGTCACCGCGCCGCCGGTATTATTATAAACAGCGCGGAAAGTCCCATTCAGGCTTACATTGGGCACCCCGCTCAAGCCCGCC
Organism: Fontisphaera persica; assembly: GCF_024832785.1. Classification (GTDB taxonomy): domain Bacteria; phylum Verrucomicrobiota; class Verrucomicrobiia; order Limisphaerales; family Fontisphaeraceae; genus Fontisphaera; species Fontisphaera persica. Next base: position 961,978 of record NZ_CP116615.1, on the reverse strand, counting down.
GTCCCACTGGCCGTCCATGCCACCTTGCCCGTGGCCGGATACAACACCATGCCCAACTCCGCATTATCCACCCGCGCCTGGACCATGGTGTTCTCCATCACCACCTGCACCCCGCTGGCCCCCGCCAGGATTTTGGCATTGGCCCCCTGGCCACTCTTCTCAAAAGTGAACGCCCCCGTCGCCGTCACAAAATTGGTCACCGCAAGATTAAGATTACCCTCCAGACGCTGCACCCGATTCCCCGTGGCAAAGTTCACCGTGATTTCACTGCTCCCGGCCACCACCGTCTCCAAAACCGGCGCATTAGTGGTATTGGCCAACGCCGTAATCGAGCCAGTCAAATTGAACGATGGCACCCCCACCAACGCCGCCTGCCCCCTCAAAGTCATCGCGTAAGTGCCCGCCCCCGGCAACAGCACCAATCCCAGCCGCCCTTGAGTCAATCGCAGCCCAGTGCTCCCCTCGCCCACAAAAGCCGTCACCCCCTCCGCTCCCACCAGTATTTTCTCCGTCGCCCCATCAAAACTCCGCTCAAATCCCAATTGGCCGCTCAGCGCCATGAAATTCCCCACCGCCACCTCCAGATTGCCGGTCACTGCGCGCACCACCGCCGGCGAAGTGAAGTTCAAAGCTTGATTGCCCGCCGGCGTGGCTACCGTTTCATTCACCACGCTGCCCATGGTGTTCACCCGCACCTGCACCGCGCCACTGAACTGTACCTCGGGCATCCCCACCAGCGCTGCCCGCCCCGAAGCGGCCAAAGCCATCCCTTCCGGCTGAAGCATCAATACGCCACTCCCCTCATCCACTCGCACTCCACTTTCCTGTCCGCTGCCCACCCCCGTCCCCAGCAATCCGCTGACTTGCGTTGCCGCTGCCTTGATGACCTGACCCCCGCCCGTCCGTGTGCTCCGTTCAAAAGCATAACTTCCCCGTAAACTCATGAATCCATCCACCGCCAGCGCTGCCGTCCCGGCCACCCTTAAAAACTGGCGATAATAATCCCCGCTGTACGCAATCGTCTGGCCCCCCACCGTTACCGGCCCAAAATCCGCCCCGGTGGTGTTCACCAAAATCTCCAGCGACTCCGCACCCAAACTCACTCCCGGAACGCCCGACAGCACCACCACCCCCACACTCGCGCGGCCGGCAATGCCTGTGCCGCGAATCTGAAAAGCCCCCGTCCCGTTGGCCGCCGTAAAAGTCACCGCGCCAGCCCGCAGGGTCAGACCCACTCCCTCAGCCGCCACATTCCACAGGGCGGAGCCGCCCGCACTCGCCCGCTCAAGCTCAAGCCCATCCGCCGTTAATTGACCAAAGTTGGTGGTAATCGTCGCGCCCAGCACTCCCACCTTGAAATAGGGCCCGGCCGGCAAAGTCCGCGTCCCCACCACCGCCACCTGATTCGAGGTGTTCACCCGCAGCTCAAAAGCGCCTTGCAAAGACAGCCCCGAAATGGCCGAGGTCTCCGCCACGTTCAACCGAAAGCCGCCCGCCACCCCGCCCGGTCCAATCAAAAACTCCCCGTTGCCGCTCAAGGTCACCAACCGCTGACCCTCCGCATTAATCTCCAATCGCGTCAGACTGGCATACGCGGTGACCACCCCCGCCGAACGGCTGATGACAAAAAAGCCCTCCATCACCTGCCCGGCAAGCTCCAATAAACCGCCCGCGCCAAAAGTAAAATCACCACCCCCCACCACCGCCAGAATCGAGTCCACCGTAATGTCCCGCATGGACACTCCCATCACCCGGGGATTTTCCATGTCCGCATCAAAAATCACCGGTTGCGCCCCATTTACCGTCAGCCGATCTCCTCCATAGACAAATGAAACCCCGCCCGCCTCCACCACCAGCTCATCATTCCCCGAACCCGCCGCCACAGTGACCGGCACTTGAGCAGAGGGAGTCACCGAGATAACGTCCGCCCCCTGGCCGGTTTGAATGGTGAATGACGCCAGTCCCGCCGCCGCCAGCGCCCCGCCCTGCACCGTCACCTGGTCCGCGTTCTGGCCGGCGCTGTCATTGGAAAAAGTGTCCAGCACGAAATGCGTGATGTTGCTGAACGAAAAATTCTCAAAAGAAGTGCCCCCAATGGTCCCGCTGAGGCGCGTCAGCCCAGCCCCCGGACTGTCCACCGTAATCACATCCACCCCCGCCCCATAATCCACTGTCCGGAAGGTAAAGTTCTCAATCGCCACAGTCGAGGTGGTCGGCTCCAAACCCGAAAAGGCCACCCGCACAGTCTGACTGCCAGTCAACACCAGCACGCCTGCATCCAATCCCAACGCCGTATAGTCGCCCGAGTCAAATGTGCCCCCCTCCAATACCAAGCTGTCAAAACCACCAGCGCCCCCATTAAATTCAATCGTAAAATGGCTGGCTGCCATTCCCCCCATCTGCACGGTCAGCGTGTCATCCACCTCATCCGGCGCATGAATCCTCACCCCTGAAAACTCCCGCGCTGAAATACTAAACAGAACCTCGTCACCTCCCGCTGTCACCAACTCCACCGTCTGAAAATCCTCCCCTCCAAACCTCAAAATATAGAAACCTCCAAGCTTAGCTCCTGGCTGAATCTCAAACTCAAATAGGCCCAAACCTTGTCTCTCGCCTGATGCTGCAGGAGGACCATTGGCTGAGTGCAGCGTCATCACCGCTTGCGCCGCCGCAGATAGTGCCTGGCCATTGGCCCCGGCCACCATTCCCGGCTCATTAGACAAAACCTCCACAGCGCCGGGCTGGGAAACACATTCACCTTCGGCTAAAACTTGCTGCGCCGCTGCGCCTGCCTGTGATGTTTCCCTCACCTCTTGGACCGCCTCCTCCCCACTTTGAACAGAAGCTGCACCAGGGGAAAAAGTGGACTCCGCCACATCTTGCCACAAGTCATCAACCTGCGAGGAAACCGCCGCCCCTTCCGCCTCCACCGTTGATTCCTGCACCAACTCAATGCGATTGCCCGACGCCAAAGCCCCAACCGCCGTGAGCATCGGCTCCGCCGAAAGCAGAACACGCTGCTCAAGAGCTTCAAGATAATACGCGCCCCTATGCGATTGGCTGGCCATCCGTAATCGTGATATAGGAGGTAACTATTAAGCTATACCACTTCGGGCGCGCTCATGGAAACTAAAATCATGTTATGCGTGAATTAGTAGGCTGTTTAATTCTTTATGTCAAATATTTTTATGATTTATTTTTGTCCGTTGCGCCGGCCATCACCGCCGCCACCCCTTCTTCCACCCCCAGCCTTAACTTGTGCGCTTAAAACAACCGGCGTATTATGGTCCTCATGATACCTCTGCACTCCCGCATACTCTCTCTTTGGGCCGCCTTGACAGGTGCCTTGGGGTACGATGCGCCCACCCTGCAGGCCGCCCACGCCCCGGTGCGCGTCTGGGAAACCAACGCCGTCATCCCCACCTACCTGGCCGCTCCTCCCTCCGCCATTCCCCGCTTCTACAGCGGCCGCACCTACCAGGGCGCCAAGGCCACGTTTTACCCCTACCCTGTGCAGGACAAACTCACCGACATTAAAACCAACCAAACCTACCGCCTGGTCTATTTGGAAAACGATTACCTCCAAATCACCGTCTTGCCTGAAATTGGCGGCCGCATCTTCTCCGCCGTGGACAAAAGCAACGGCTACAACTTCTTCTACCGCCAGCGCGTCATTAAACCTGCCCTCATCGGCATGTTGGGAGCCTGGATTTCCGGCGGCGTGGAATGGAACATCCCCCATCACCATCGCGCCTCCAGTTTCATGCCTGTGGAATACACCATGACCACCAACGCCGACGGCAGCGCCACCGTCTGGGTGGGCGAAACCGAATGGCGCCATCGCTTGCGCTGGCTGGTGGGCATGACCCTCTACCCGCACCGCGGCTATCTGGAATTGAATTGCAAGGTGTTCAACAGCACGCCCTTCGCCCATTCCATGCTCTTCTGGATTAATCCCGCCGTCCACGCCAACACCCATTACCAGGTCCTTTTCCCTCCCTCCACCGAATGGGTCACCCAGCACAGCAAACCAGAATTTGCCAGTTGGCCCATCGCCCGCCAATGGTATGGCGGCGTGGACTACACCGCCGGCGTGGACATCAGTTGGTGGAAGAACCACCCCTCCCCAGTCTCCTTTTTTGCCTGGAATTACGAAGACGACTGGTTCGGCGGCTACGACCACGGGCAGCAGGCCGGCGTGCTCCACGTCGCCGACCATCACATCGCCCCCGGCAAAAAGTTTTTTGAATGGGGCAACGGCCCCGAAGGCGAAATGTGGAGCCAGGTGTTGACGGACGAGGACGGCTCCTACCTCGAACTCATGGCCGGCGCCTGGTCGGACAACCAACCCGATTACAGTTGGATGCAACCCGGGGAAGTCCGCGAATGGCAGCACTGGTGGTACCCCATTCGCCAGATGGGCGGCGTCAAAACCGCCACCAAAGACTTGGCCCTCAACCTCCAAACCGCCGACGGCCAAATCCACCTTGCCCTGAATGCCACCCGCGATTTCCCACGACTCCACGTCAGCCTCAAAGCGAAAGCCGCGGAGGACAGGGAAACCACACCCTTTTACGGAACCAACATTGCCTTGTATGTCGGCCAGGCCTGGAAAACGGCATTGCCGTTGAATCAATTTGCCATCCTCCCCGAATCCCTGGGGGTGGAAATCTTCGAGTTGAACGACCTTGGCCAACTCGGTTCCCTCGTCGCCTCCTATCAGGCAAAGCCTCCCCAAAACACCCCCATGCCCAAACCCGTCGAGCGTCCACGCAATCCCAAAGATTATTCCAGCGTGGACGAGCTCTATTACACCGCCCAGCGCATCGAGCAATTATACAGCCCCAGTTTTGAACCCGAACCTTACTATCAGGAAATCCTTCGTCGGGACCCCGGCGATTATCGCGCCAACACCGCCATGGGCATTCTCCTTTGCAGGCAATGGCGCTGGTCCGAGGCCGAGAACCATCTCCGCGCCGCCCTCGCCCGCGCCACCGCCCATTACCTTCGCCCCAAAGATGGCGAAGCCTCTTATTATCTCGGCGTCGCTTTGCTCAACCAGGCCCGGGAAATCCACCGACCGTTATTGTCTCCACCCTCCCCCAAACAAGCCTCCCTGCTGGCCGCCGCCGAAACCGCCTTCCGCCAGGCCGCCTGGTCTGAAGGCTGGAAAGCGGCCAGCTACCTGCAACTGGCCGAAATCGCCGGCCAGCGCGGCCAATTCCAGGAAGCTCTGCAGTGGCTGAACGCGCACCTCACCCTCAATCCACGCCATGCCGCCGCCCTCGCCGCCAAGGCCAGCATCCTTAACTTCCTCGGCCATGGCACAGAAGCCCATGCGGCCGCCACGCAAGCCCTTCAGTTGGACCCCTTGAGCTCACATGCCGAACTGGAACTTTACCTCGCCCAAAATCGCCACCGCAGCGTGCTCACCTGTGTCTCACCGGAAGCAATGGCCACGGTAAAACAGATTTTTCAACAGTCCGCCGCTGAAGCCCTCGAAGTCATGGCCTTCTACCAACGTGCCGGACTGCCCCATGGCGCCCTGGGACGCTGTCTCATCTACGGCAAACCCGCATGGGCAGACCCCTTTGTGCCGCTCCTCTTCTACTACGGCGCCATGCAATCGCCAGACGCATGGCAATTCCAAGACTTCGATTTCGCCGCCACCACCTCCAACCTGCTCACCGGCGCCTTTCTGTTTCAACATGAATCCATTCCCCTTTTGACCTGGCGAGCCAACCAGGCACCTTCCGACCCCATGCCGCTCTATGCCTTGGGCAACCTGCTCTACGACTCCCAACCCGCCCGCGCCATCGCTGCTTGGGAAAACGCCCGGCAGCGCCTCCAGGCAAACCCGCCCGCCAACCCTGCCCTCCACGCCCTCGTCCTGCGCAATCTGGGAACCGCCTACGCCCAGCAATACAAAGCAATGGATAAAGCCGTTGCCCACATGGAACAAGCCGTGCGCCTGAACCCACGCGAACCTCGCTTTCTCTATGAATTGGATGTCCTCCTCGAAGCCAGTGGCGCCCCCGTCAAACAGCGCCTCAACCGGCTGGAACAAACGCCGGAAATCGCCTCCCAGCGCGACGACTCCCTCACGCGCCTTATCCTCCTCTGCCTCGCGGATGGCCAATTCGACAGGGCGCTTAACATCCTCACCACCCACCGCTTCCACAACTGGGAAGGCAGCAGTGAAATCCGCAATGTCTATGTGGAAGCCCGCCTGCTCCGGGGACGCCGCCACCTCCAGGAAGGCCGCGCCGCAGAAGCTTTGAAAGATTTTACCGCCGCCCAGGAATTCCCCGCCAACCTCGAAGTTGGCCGCCCCAAACGCGATGCCAAAGCCGCCGCCATTTATTACCATCTGGCCCTCGCCCATCAGGCCGCCGGCCAGACGGACGCCGCCCGCCAGGCCCGCACCCAGGCCGCCGCAGCTTACGACGGCGGGCAGGGCTCCGACAGCCGCTTTTACCGCGCCATGGCCTTGAAAGAGCTGGGGCGCGAGACCGAAGCCCAGCCTTTGTTTGATGGCCTGGTCAGGCACGGCCAGGAATTGCAAACGCGCGAGCCCGCCGATTATTTCGCCAAATTTGGTGAGCGCCGCTCTGAACGCGTCCGCAAGGCCGACGCCCATTACCTCACCGGCCTCGGCCGCCTGGGACTCGGTCAAACGGCCGAGGCCCAGGCCGAATTCCAAAAAGCGCTCGAACTTCACCCCGCTCATCTCGGCGCTGCCATGCACCGGCGCTGAAAGCTTTCGGTCATTGCCAAGCGCCCCACCTTCGGCCACACTGGGCACGGCGCATGAGCAAGCGTTTTTACATTACGACGGCCATTGATTATGTGAATGGGCAGCCCCATCTGGGACATGCCTACGAGAAAATCATCACCGATGTCATTGCCCGTGCCCACCGCGCCTTGGGCGAGGAAGTCTTTTTCCTCACCGGCCTGGATGAACACGGCCAAAAAGTGCAGCAAGCCGCCGCCGCCATGGGCAAGGAACCCCAGGCGTACTGCGACGAATTGGCCGAAGACTGGCGGCGGTTTGTGGACAAGCTGGGCCTCTCCAATGACGAATTCATCCGCACCACCCAGCCCCGCCATAAACAATGGGTCCAAACCGTCCTCAACCGCCTCCATGCCCAGGGGGATTTTTACCTCAAGGAATATCGCGGTTTTTACAGTGTCAAAGAGGAAACCTTCTTGACGGAAAAAGACCGCCGCCCGGACGGCTCCTTCGACCCCGCTTGGGGGGATGTCATCGAACTTACCGAGCAAAATTACTACTTCCGCCTGGGACGCCATCAACCCTGGCTCATTGACCACATCGAAGCCAATCCCGACTTCATCGCTCCCGATTACCGCCGCAACGAAGTCCTGGGCTTCCTCAAAAACAATGTCCTCGAAGACCTCTGCATCACCCGCCCCGTCTCGCGCCTCAATTGGGGCATCCCCCTCCCCTTTGATCCCAATTACGTGACTTACGTCTGGTTTGATGCCCTGTCCAACTACGCCAGCCTGCCAGGCGCGCTGGGAGACCCCCTCGTCGTCCAGACCTTGGGACTCCCTCATCCCCCCACCGGCCCCGAACTCTGGCCGGCTGATATTCACGTCATCGGCAAGGACATCATCAAATTCCACGCCGTTTACTGGCCCATCATGCTCAAGGCCATGGGCCTGCCCCTCCCCAAGCAGGTCCTCGTTCACGGCTGGTGGCAAAAAGACGGCGCCAAACTCAGCAAATCCACCGGCAACATCGTGGACCCCGTCGCCGTCATTGATGAATGGGGCCTCGACGCCTTCCGCTACTACCTCGTCCGCGAACTGGCCATCGGCCCCGACGGCAATTGGACCGATGCCGGCTTCAGCAGCCGCTACCATGCCGAGCTGGCCAACGGTCTCGGCAATCTCCTCAACCGCACCCTGAACATGGTCAAGCGTTACCGCCAGGGCGCGGTGCCCCAACCCCATGCCGAGCTGGCCCCGGAAGCCAACGCCGTGCTGGACAAATTGACCACCCTTTTGCGCCACAACGAATTGCAGGAAGGCCTCATTACCATCTGGTCCCTCGTCAATCGCGCCAACCAGTACATTGACCAAACCGCGCCCTTCAAACTCGCCAAAGACCCCGCCCAGTCCACCCGTCTGGACCAGGTCTTGTACAACCTGCTCGAATGCTGCCGCGTCCTGGCAGTCCTTCTTTCCCCTTACCTCCCCACCACCGCCAGCCGCATCTTTGCCCAGCTCAACCTGGGACCAGTGCCCCACCTGCTGACCGAAGCTCGCTGGGGCAAACTCCCCCCGGGCCACAAAGTCGGCGAACCCACCCCCCTCTTCCCCCGCAAAGACCAGCCATCCAAATAACCATCACCCTAGGCCCGCACCTCTCCCAAGTCGTTACCTTTGCCCAGGCTCCCTTGCCCACCGCAAAGCTGGAATTCTTCCCGCCGCCACCGCCTGCCAATACTCCTCCTTCACCGCCTCATAAATCCCATGCAACCCCCGCGCATCCCGATCGCGATCCACCTCAATCCAGTAATCCGGTGATGCCGGCTTCGCCGCGCGCATAAAACGCGCCCCCTCCTCGCGTATCACCCCCGTAATCTCGCGATCCGTCCCATCTGGATTAATGATTCCGTAATCGCTGTTCTCATACAGTCGGAATCCCCCCGCATACCACCAGAAGAAAACTCCATCGGCCCCGCTTTCCCTCAACATCCGGTAAAAATCACGGTAATACTGCGCCGTAAAGGACAGTTTTTCCGGGCTGGGCGCCATCCGGTTCATGTCCCACACACTGTTGCCCATCTCGGCCCACACCACCGGCAATCCCGCGTTGCACAACCTCGCATAAGCCGCCGTAAAGTGGCCCGGCCGCACCTTCTCCCAATCCCCAATCCGGCCATAGGCCTCTGGCTCCCAAATATCCACCGCCTGCCGCAATCCATAAAAATCGTACGGCATCAGCCCCGGCCAGTTGTGCGTGGGATCCCCGCTCATTTGCATTCGGAAACTCACCAGATGATGCGGGTCAATGGACTTCACCAACCGCCGGGCCTCCCCGTACCGCTGGCCCACCAGCTCATCCAAAAACAACCGGTAATCCGCCACCATCTTCCGCCACGGCCCGTCCTTGAATAGATGTCCAGCCTCCGGCACATCCAGTGCCCCCTCTGCTCTGGGCGCCATAAAGCCCCACACGGCCTCGGCCCGCCCCACGTCGCCATAACGCCGTTGGACCCATTGCCGCCAGCCCTGCGCATAATGCCGCCGTTGGTAGGCGTGGTCATAATGACTGGGCTCCCACGCCAGATCGTAGGCCATGATGTTGTCCTGCTGCGCCAGCCGGAAATGCTCAATCAACGCCTTCATCTCATGCCAGCGAAAATCCATCGGCGTCCCCGGCCGCAGCGATTGATTCACCTTCAAACCCAGCCGCTCGCAACGCCGCAGAAAATCCAGCAAATGCCCCCCGTCCAAAGACCGGTAATAAATGAACGCGCTTACACTGTTCAGTCCCATGGCCCGAATGCGCTCCAAATCGCGCTGCACCACTTCCGGGTCATAACCGCCGCGCCCCACCCAATGCTCAAAATAGTCATGCGGCAGCGCAATGCCCGTCGCCGGCATGTAATTTACCCCATGCGCCTTCCACGGCTGGCCACGCCACATCAACCTGCCTCCCCTGGCGGTGACGTACTCCGGCCGGGCCGGCGGCTCCCACACATGCAACTCATGCTGCAAACGATCCACCACCCGTCCACCCACCCTTATTTCCACCGTTATCCGGCACCCCTCCCGCGGCCAGAACTTCGGAGGTTGAACCGCTGACAAGGTCATCACGCCTGGCGGCTCTAGCCGGAGTTTCCACTCATGCGCAAACCACTCCCTGCGCCCTTGCAATGTCTCCGCCCGCAGGCCCACCTGCGCCTCCGATGCCGACCCCCAGTTGGCCACCGTCACCCCCAGCCGCGTCGCTTGATTGGTGAATACGGTAAAAAGCTCCGCCCCGCCGTCTTTGAAAAACACCCCCCGCCGCATTGCCGCCAACACCTCCGGCAGCCACTCCCGCACCTCCTTCTCCCGGTAAAACGCGGGCGGCTCCGGCGTGAACACCACCCGCAAACTGCCCGCATACGGGCCCTCAAAAAAGCCCATCCACGCCCCCAGTGCCCCCCGGTAATCCCCCGTGCGCTCATCCCGCGCCTCCAATAACGGCTGCCATCGCCATGGCCGCCTTTGGTCAAATCCCTCTCCCTGCTGCCGGGGATGCAATGCATAAACTCCAGCCGGCAGCGCCCGCCCCAGCCGCAACGGTCCCGCCAGCCCCAAATCCCCCGGCGTCTGCACCCGCACGGGCGTTTCTACGGGATAAAACAAATAATCCGGACACAAACCCTCCAAATGCGGATGATTCACAAAACCCGGCGCTGGCACATCCCCAAATGGATTCGGCGCCGTGCCCACCTCATCCAACCAATACTCGTGTACCCGCCCCGAAACCGCGGTGTGGCTCTGCGCAATGCCAATGGTAAACCGCACCGCTTGCGCCGGATTAAACCGCGCCTGCGGCCCGGCCCGTGCAGGCGGCGGCTGCCACGCCCTGAAGGCCTCCGGCGGCAGCACATAATGCTGCCATTGCGTGGATACCTGCACCGTGGCAATCCAACGTGAGCCATCCGCCTCCACCCACTCCACCGCAAGCTGCCGCGTGGCCGGCGCACCTCTGGCCCGAAAACAAGTCAGCGTATGCCCCGGCGGAAATGGCTGTGTCAAATTGGGACTGCTTAGAATATCCCACCCCGTGAAATCCTCGATGCGAACGTGCAACACCGCGTTGCCCCCATCACTTTCTATCGCCCAATGCATCGGCCTTTCAGGCGTGTTGCTCGCTCTTCGCCACCCGGACATATCACCGGACGAAAAATCCATCAGCACTCGAACGGGCCGCTGCCGGTTCAATATGGCCTCATATTCCCCCCTCCCCAGCCATTGCCCGCCCACCTGAAAAAGCCCCGGCTTCCAGGCCGGCACTCCCACCGCCAACACCCGTCCGCCCGCCTTCAAAAAAGCGTCCACCGTCGTCACCGCCGGCGCCGGCAAACGCCGCGCTTGCGGCAGAATAAGCGTCCGTCCGATGTTGGTGAGCGCCGCCCGATTCGTGAACTGGGCCAAGCCTATCCATTCCACCTCATAACCGGCCGCCACCGCATGCCCCGCCAATTCCCCCGCCCAACTCCGGTCATAGCCCATCCCCTCCTCATAAAAAATCGCCGCCCGCTCTGCACTCAGCCCAGTCCAGACCAGTACAAAAAACAACCCGCATCCCACCCAACGGAGTGATAACATGCCTCCAACATCACGCCAGGCGCCGCCCCCCGTCAAGCACCCTTCGCCCGCCTGCAAGGCCGCCTCGACAAACCGCCCTCCCTTTTGTTAGGACTGTGGCGTGCGATCAAAGGTTTTACAAAATATCACCCGCATCGTGGTGAAATTGGGAACGGGCATCCTGACCAACGCCGCCCGCCAGCCGGACCCTGTCCAAATGGAACAGTTGACCCGCCAGGTGGCTTCACTGCGCAAGTCAGGCAAGGAAGTCGTCATGGTGTCCAGCGGTGCCGTGGGCGCCGGCATGGGCGTCCTCGGTTTTGCACGCCGCCCCACGGAGCTGGCCGACTTGCAAGCCTGCGCCGCCGTCGGCCAAAGCCGCCTCATGGCCGCCTATGAGGCCTTCTTCGCGCGCGAGGGCCTGGCCGTGGCCCAAGTCCTCCTCACCCACGACGACCTCGAAGACCGCGAACGCCATCTCAATGCCCGCAACACCCTGCTTGCCCTCCTCCGCCATCCCAATATCGTCCCCATCATCAATGAAAACGACGCTGTCTCCGTCACCGAATTGAAATTCGGCGACAATGACAAATTGTCCGCCCTGGTGGCCACGCTCCTGCCCGCCGACTTGCTGGTCATCCTCACCTCCGTGGACGGCGTCATCGAAAACTACGGCAGACCCAACGCCCGCACCCTTTCCATTATCGAAAACCTGGATGCCTCTCTCGAACGCATGGCCGGCGGCACCGACAGCGAAACCGCCGTCGGCGGCATGAAAACCAAAATCCAGGCCGCTCGCATCGTCGTCCGCTCCGGTATTCCCCTGGTCATTGCCTCCGGCCGCAAGAAAAACACCCTCCAGAACATCCTTCAGGGCCTCAACGAAGGCACCCTCTTCGTTCCCAAACCCGCCAAGCTGGCCGGACGCAAACGCTGGATTGCCTTCTTCCACCATCCCCGCGGCTCGCTCCTGGTGGATGACGGCGCCAAAAAAAGCCTCCGCGAAAACGGTCGCAGTCTCCTTCCCGCTGGCATCGCCCGCTGTGAAGGCGACTTCCAGGCCGGCGAAGTGGTCCGCATTTGTGATCTCGACGGCACCGAATTCGCCCGCGGCATCAGCCGCTTTCCTGCCGACCAAATCCGCGCCCGCCAATGCGGCCGCACGGAAGTCGTCCACCGCGATGACATGGTAATCTTGTGAAATTGCCAGGCCCCCACCGCCTGCGGCCCCTATGATTGTACGCCTCCACGGCAAGCCCCGCCCTTACCGCACCGTCAGTTTTGACGCCCAGCGCAACGCAGTGCTCTTGATTGAGCAACGCCTTCTCCCCCACCAATTCCAGGTGGTGGCCATGAGCGATTATCGCGCCACCGCCCGCGCCATCCGCGACATGATCGTCCGCGGCGCGCCCGCCATCGCCGCCACCGCGGCCTATGGGCTGGCCCAGGGCGCGCGCGCCTTTCGTGGCCGCTCCCTTAGCGCCTTTGAGCAGCACGTCCAAAAAGTTTTTACCACCCTTGCCCAGGCGCGCCCTACCGCCGTGGACCCCCTCAACGCCATGCGCCAAATCCTCCACGCCATGACCACCGGCGCCACCGTGGCCGAGCGCCAAAAAATAGCGCTCCACGCCGCCGAACAATTTGCCCAGGCCAGCGTGGCGGAATGTCTGGCCATCGGGCGCCACGGCGCCCCCCTGATTAAGGACGGCATGCGCGTCCTCACTCATTGCAATGCCGGCTGGCTGGCCTGCGTGGACGTGGGCACCGCCACCGCCCCCCTCTATGCCGCCCATCAGGCCGGCCGCCACTTCCACGTTTTTTGTGACGAAACCCGGCCCCGCTGCCAGGGCGCCAGCCTTACCGCTTGGGAGCTCCATCAACAAGGCATCTCCCATCAGGTCATCGCCGACAACGCCGCCGGTCATCTCATGCAGCGGGGCGAAATTGACCTGGTCATCGTCGGCAGCGACCGCACCCTCGGCCGCACCGGCCATGTGGCTAACAAAATCGGCACCTACACCAAGGCCGTGCTCGCCCATCGCCATGGCATCCCCTTCTACGTGGCCATTCCCCTTTCCACCTTGGATTGGCAAATCCAAAAACCGGAACACATTCCCATCGAAGAACGCGACGCTTCCGAAGTTCTCGGCGCCTGGGGAGTGCCGCCAGGCCGGAGCGCCCGTCATCGCCTCTATGTGCGCATCGCCAATCCCGGCAGCCACGCCCGCAATCCCGGCTTCGATGTCACCCCGCCCGAACTTGTCACCGGCATCATCACCCCCATCGGAATCTTCCGCCCCAAAGACTTGTGGAAACACCGCCACCGCCTGGCCAGCCCCACAACCCGGAATACTCTCCCATAAAATCCTGCGCCAACTCGCCTCCCCTGAAATCCACTCCCCATGAACTCATGAACTCCCCCCCGCTCAGGCGCAAAATCTTCCTCCTCGCCGCCTTCACCCTCGCCTTTTACGTGGCCGCCTTTTACGGCATCGAATGGTGGCGCGCCAAACTCGGCCCCTGGGAAGTCACCTTCACCAGCAGCACCAATCACCCCCCCACCCTGGTCATCCGCCAGCCACGCCTGGGCATCGAAAAAGTCGAAATCATCTTCGAGGGCGAATCCGCGCCCCCCACCAATCTCCTCCTGCGTTTCGACCACCCCATCCGCACCGTCCCCTGGGGCACCGTCGTCCATCAAGACCCCGTCAAATTCCCCGGTGTCGTCACCCTTCACCTCTTCGGACACGAAGTGGAAATGATGCCCCGCGTCCTCTCCCTCAACCGCCGTGCCGTCCCGTGGAGCCCTCACGCCTCCCACCGCCTGGCCCCTCAGGACAAATTGCCGCCCGACCAATTAATTCGTAAAAAATTCAAACGCGAACTGGGGTTGCCGCCCGCTCACACTGCCGGCTCCTGAAACACCTGCTGCAAGTACGCCAGGCTGCGCGTCGCTATCACCTCCGCCCCTTCCTCAAACTTGAACACCTCCACCGACACCCACCCGTCATACCCCACCTCCCGCAACGCCGCCGCTATCGGGCGAAAATCCGTGTCCCCAAACCCCGGCCCTTTCAGGTTGCGGTCATTGGCGTGAAAATAAACAAACTCCCCCTTCGACTCGCGGATAATCTGCGGTATGGGCTTCTCCTCCCCGCACATCGCCTTCACATCCAGAATAATCTTCATCGCGGGACTTTGATATTGCCGCGCAAATCGAATGGCATCCTCGGCGCGATTGACAAAATTCGTCTCCATCGGCCCCAGCGGTTCAAAACAAATGGTCACCCCCCGCTCCTCCGCAACCTTCACCGCCGGCCGCAAGCACTCCGTCGCCCACTCCCACGCCTGCTCGAAAGTCACTCCCGGCAACAAACTCCGTTGCTTGGGGGACCCCAGCACCACCACTTTCCCCCCCAAATCCGCACAGAACCTCACCAATTCCACAAAATAATCAGACGTCTTCCGCCGCACCTCCGCCTCCGGGCTGGTCAGATACATGCCCTCCGCGCCCACCAACACCCAATGAATCCCCGTCAACACCAGCCCATGCCGCTGCGCCAGGTCCCGCACCCGCTGCCGCTCCGCCGCGGAAACGTCCGTCACATACTTGCCCATCGTAAAAGGCGCTATCTCAAACCCTTCATAGCCGGTCTTCTTCGCATGCACCATGGCATCCTCCATGGCCCAGCCCTGGTAAATCTCATTGCAAATGGCGAATCGCATGGCCTGAACATGAAACGCTCCTCCCCCGGTGGCAAGCGCAAAAGCCAGACAACCAGCCCCGTTTGCTCAAGCCGTCAATCTTCACTATGAGCCCCCTGCAGCCACTCTACCCTCCGCCACCCATTCACATATTTTCATCTCGTCAGCCTTCCCCCCACCCGGCATCATGCCCCCATGCCATTCCGTGAAATGAGCCTCAATGAAGTGGCAGATTACCTCCACCTGCAACCGCAGGATGTAGAAACGCTGGTAAAGCGCGGCGAGATTCCCCACGAAAAACGCGGCGGACGCCCCATCTTCCGCCGCCAGGACGTGGACGCCTGGGCCTCCCAGCGCATCCTCGGCCTGGAAGCCCGGCCCCTCAAGGAATACCACGCCCGCACCACCGCCGCCACCCGCAAGCTCGTCCCCGGCGAGGAACTCATGCCATTCCTGGTCAAACCCCAATACGTCATTACCTCACTGAAAGGCAAAACCCGCGCCTCCATCCTGCGCGAACTGGCCCGCCTCGCCGACGCCACCGGCCTCGTCTCCGACCCCCAGGAGCTGCTCCAAAGCCTCGAACAACGCGAAGCCCTCTGCCCCACCGGCCTGCCCGGCGGCCTCGCCGTCCCACACCCCCGCTATCACGTGCCGTATCTGTTTGAGGACTCCTTCCTCCTGGTGGCGCGCAGCGTGCAGGACATCCCTTTCGGCGCGCCCGACGGCGAACCCACTCGCCTTTTCTTCCTCCTCGCCTGCCAGGATGAACGCCTCCACCTCCACACCCTCGCGCGTATCTGCCTCATGGCGCAAAAATCGCCCCTCGTCCCCCTCCTGCTCGAAGCCCCCGATGCCGAGACCATGTATCAAAACCTTCTCGCCTGCGAGACCGAAGCCCTGCAGCGCAAAAACGACTAACCCCCGGCACACAAAAAAACCCCCTCCCCCGCGTCCCGGTCAACCCACGACGCGATTACCCGCTGCCCCAGGGGTTGCACCGCCTCCGCCACCTGTTCGGGCAAATATCGGTATGAGGCCAGCATTCGCAAGCGCTCCTGAGCCTCGTAATAAACCACCCCCTCCTCCCCTCTGATTTCCACCGGCTCGTGGAATTGCCATTCAGCCACCACCGCAGGCACGGACGGACTGCCCTTATAACGTTCGCAAAAAAATCGCAGACTGCCGCTGCTCAGCGGCACCCCCACATCCTCCAAAAAAACACTCAACCATTGCCGCGTGAAATCATTGTCATACTGCGGCAAAACCCCTTGCAACGATTCACCCCCCTCGCCAGCCGGCATCAAGTTGGCGCTCAACAACATCCAACAACCCGGTCGCAACCAGCGTTGCAGACAGGCTCTTGCCTCCTCCGGAGCCAGTGACGGCAGCATCCCATAAAACGTGAGAATGCACGCCGTACCCACTGGCACTTGTGCCTGCCACCACGCCCCCCAATCCTCCTCCGCCGTCAAATCCGTGACCACCGGCCAAATCCGGCCCCCGCCCGCCTCCACCAGCGGCGCCGCCGCCTCCGCCGCCGTCAATACCAGCGGCAAACTGACATCCACCGGCAGGTAATGCGCCCGCTTGCCCCTCGCCCGGCAAGCCTCCAACACCCGGCAATCCTTGCGCCCGCTGCCACACCCCAGACCGATGACCAGCACTTCGCCTTCCGGCAATCGGCCCACCACCGCCTCCGCGGCCTGTTCATACAAACCCCATGCCGCCCCCGCCTGCCCGGCCGGCGAAACGGCCTCGTGCAACGCCCGCCACAGCCGCGCCTGACGCGGCGTCTCGTAATGGAAAGAGGCGGGCACCTGCCGCCGCACCAGGGCCTGCCATCGCGCCGCCGCCCGCGCTACCGGACTCACACTCCCGTGAATGTGGCTGGTCCACCGCATGGCTCACGCAGCCGCGGGCGGCCCCGTGGGCGGAGCCTCGTCGAGGGACGGCGTGCTCCCCGGCAACACCCACCGCCGCAAATCATGCAAAATCACCGTCAACACCGGCACCAGAATCAACGATACAAAAGTCGAAAATATCACCCCAAACGCCAGCGATACCGCCATCGGTATCAAAAATTTTGCCTGCAGGCTCTTCTCCATGATTAACGGAAACAACCCCGCAAATGTCGTCAACGAGGTCAGCAATATCGCCCGAAATCGCGCCACCCCCGCCTGCCGCACCCCCTCATTGACGCTATGCCCCTGCTCCCGATAACGATTGATGAAATCCACCATCACCAGGCTGTCATTCACCGCCACACCAGCCAGCGCCACCAACCCAAACATGCTGAGAATCGTCAAATCCAGCCCCATCAACACATGCCCATATACCGCCCCCACAAAACCAAATGGAATCGCCGACATGATGATGAACGGTTGCAAATAACTGGCCAGCGGTATCGCCAGCAATGCGTATATCATCAACAGCGCAACCAACAGCCCCCGCATCACCCCACCCAGCGTTTCCCCCTGCTCCCGCCGCTCCCCCTCAAAAGAAAAACGCACCGAAGGATGCTCCGCCAGCAGCTCCGGCAGCACACGGTCACGCAATTCCCGGTTGATTTCATTCGCATTCGCCTGACTGGCGTCCACATCGGCCGTCACGCTGATGGCGCGCTGCCGGTTCACCCGCGTTATCGTCGCATAACCCTGCCCCATCCGCGCCTCCGCCACCTGCGCAAACGGCACCTCCACCCCCCCTCCCGCGCGAATGCGCAATTCCTCCAAATCCCCCAACGACCGCCGCGCACTCTCCGGATAGCGCACCATGACCTTCACTTCATCCCGCCCGCGCTGAATCCGCTGCGCCTCCTCCCCGTAAAACGCCTGCCGCACCTGCCGCCCTAAATCACTCAATGTCAACCCCACCGCCTCCGCCTCCGGCTTGATGCGCAACTTGATTTCCTGCTTCCCGGCCCGGTACGTATCCGCAATGTCCTTCACTCCCGTGAACCCCGCCAGCCGCTCCTTGAACCGCTCCGCCACCTGCCGCAGCTCCTCCATGTCCGGCCCCGTGAATTGCACATTTATCGGATCCCCCGGCGTGAACAACGTGCCGGTAAACGTCAGCTCCACCGCATCCGGTACCGGCCCCGTCAGCTCCCGCCAACGGTTGGCAATTTCCACCGCGCTGATTGTCCGCTCCTCCGCCGGCGCCAGTTCAATCTGAACTTCCCCCAGATGCGCCCCGGTAATTTGCGCCGCAATCCGCCCCCCGCCCCGCCGCATCGCCGTGAGATAAGGTTGCTCCCCCACCGACGCCATCACATGCCGAAACAACGTCCGCGCCTCCTCCCCGCGCTCCCGTATCAATTGCTCCCGCAGCTCAAACACCGCCGCTTCAATCCGCCTCACCGTCTCCGCCGTCACCTCCGCTGAAGTGCCCAGCGGCATGGTCAAAAACGCCGCCACATTCTCCCCCTCCACACTGGGGAAAAAGACAAACTTGATGCGCCCTCCTGCCACCAGCGCCCCCGTCACCACCAATAACATCAATGCCGAGACCAGCGTCAAATACCGCCAGCGCAAACACCATTCCAACGACGGCTGGTACACCCGCCCAATCCACCATTGCAACCCGGCATCCACCCCGTTTTGAATCCCCCGCCAGATGCCCCGCAACCCGTGCACTTCCTCGAAATCCTTCGCATGAATGCGCCGCAGGTGAGTGGGCAGCATTAAATATGACTCCGCCAGCGAAAACAACAGCACCGGAATCACTATCATGGGAATCACTTGCATCACCTTGCCCGTGTTGCCCGGCACCGTCGTCAACGGCACAAACGCCGCCACCGTCGTCAACACCCCAAAAAATACCGGCACCATCACCTCCTGCGCCCCGCGTATCGCGCTCTCCAGCCCCTCCCGTGAGCGCGCCTGATGCGTGTATATGTTTTCCCCCACCACAATCGCATCATCCACCACAATCCCCAGCACCAGCACAAACGCAAACAAACTTAGAAGATTGATGGTGACGTCCAAGGCCGGCATTACCCACAACGCCCCCAGAAAGGAAAAGATGATCCCAAAGGTGATCCACAACGCCAGCCGCAACCGGATGAACAACGCCAGCGTCACCACCACTAGTATCAAGCTGGCCCGCGCATTTCGCAATAACAACTCCAGCCGGCTCCGCAAATACCGCGAATCATCCTGCCATACGGTGAGCTGCACCCCCTGCGGCATGTCCCCCTGCGCCCGCGCCACATACGCCTTCACCGCGTCCGCAATCGCCACTGCATCCTCCTCCCCCACCCGAAACACCTGCACCAGCACCATGGGCTGCCCGTCAAACCGCGCCGTTTGATCCGTCTCCGCAAAACCATCCACCACCCGCGCCACCTCCCCCAGCCGCAACCGCGTCCCATCCGGCCGCGTCCGCAATACCAGCTCCTCAAAATCCCGCCCCCGGTAGCCCTGCCCCTTGGTCCGCAGTAAAATCTCCCCGCCCCGCGTCCGCAACGTGCCCCCCGGCACGTCCAGCGAGGACCGCCGCACCGCCTGCGCCACCTCGTCGAACGTCAATCCATGCGCCCGCAACGCTGCCTCGCTTACCTCAATGCTGATTTCGTAAGGCCGGCTGTTGGCCAGCACCACCTCCGTTATCCCCGGCAATGCCGCAAGCTCATCCCGCACCCGCTCCCCCAACCGCTTCAACGCCAGTTCATCCGCCGGCCCCGAAATCGCCACATTGATGACCTGCTTGCGCATCGTCACCTCCCGAATGACCGGCTTCTCTGCATCCAGCGGAAAGGTGTCTATCGCATCCACCCGCGCCTTGATGTCATCCAGCGCCTTCCGCTGGTCCGTGCCCGGCAGCAATTCAATCGTCACCGCACCCGCACCCTCCGCCGCCGTCGCAGTAATTTTCTTGATGCCCTCCAAACCCTGAATCGCCTCCTCAATCTTGACACAAATCCCCTCCTCGCACTCCTCCGGCGCCGCCCCCGGATAAACCACCGAAACCGTGATCAAATCCGAATCAAACTCCGGAAAAATCTCCTTCCGCAACGTCAGTGAGGTCATCAACCCAGCCACCATCACCACCAACGCCAGCAGGTTGGCTGCCACACTGTTCCGCGCAAACCAGTCAATAATCCGATTCATGGACGGGATTGAGGAACGGCGGAAGTTTTCTCCACCGCAATGCGCACTCGCATGCCATTCACCGGCGCATCCAGCGCGGATAAACACACCAGCTCGCCAGGTTGCAAACCACGGACCAGCGCCTGCTCGCGCGCCGCTCGCACCACCGGCACCGTCCGAATCTCCAGCACCCCCTCGCCTCCCGCGGCGGTGTTGGTGTCTGCCATCATCTGCGGCTTGACCACCAGCACCTGCGATTCCCCCCGCAACGCCGTCCGCGGCAGTTCATACACCTGCTCCACCGTCCGCCCCACAATCTCCGCCTGCACAAACAATCCCGCCGGCAACGGCGGATGCTTCGATCCCGGCTGCCGCCGCTGATAAGGATCCTCCACCCGCGCCACCGCCACCCACATCCGCGTTGGCGCGTCCACCTGGCTCTCCGTCCGCTCCACCCGCCCCGTCCAGGAATATTCCACGCCGCCCAACACCCCCCGCAAATGCACCCGGGGCTTGTTGACCACGCTATTCGTGCCCTCGGGCAGTAATGGCAAATCCACAAAGGCCAGTTGGTCCACTGGAATCGGCAGCCGCACCTCTGCATAATCTATCGCCTGCAAACGCCCCAGCGCCGTCCCCCGCACCACATATTGCCCCACGTCCGCGCTCTTGCTCAACACCCGCCCCGCAAACGGCGCCACCACCCGCGTCTTCTCCAACTGCCACCGCGCCTCCTCCACCGCCGCCTTGGCGGACGCCAAAGCGGCCCGCGCCTCCGCCAGTTGCGGCTCCCGCACCAGCAACGGCGGCGGCGGTTTGTCCCCCTGCAACTCCTGCCACTCCTTGCGCGCCACCGCCGCCTCAGCTTCCTCCCGCACCAGCCGGGCCTGCGCCGTGGTCACATTGGCTTCGGCCCGTATCAAAGCCAATTCGTAATCTTTGGGCTCCACCTGTACCAGCACCTCCCCCTGCTCCACAAAACCGCCCGCCACCCACGCGGGCGACACCGCCACTATCCGGCCCTCCACCTGCGCCGCCAGCGTCACTTCCGTCCGGGGACTCGCCACCCCCTGGCTTTGCACCGTAAGCTCCACCTGCTTCGGCTGCACCGGCTGCACGCGCACCAGCGGCGGCAGTCGCCGGGCCGGTTTCGGCTCGGGTTTCTGGCGGGTCTTCACCAGGTACAACGAGACCCCCAAACCCACCGCCAATATCAATAGGACGAGAACAATTTGCAGTAGTTTTTTCATCGCGCCGTTTTCCCCTCCCGGCCGGCAGACTCCCCCTCCACCCGGGGCACGTCAAAGCCCCCGCCCAGGGCCAGATGCAAATTAAGCCGGTTTTCCCACATCGCCCGCCGCACCGCCAGCCGCTGACTTTGACTGTTGATCATTTGCCGCTGGGCGGCCAGCACCGTCAGGTAACTCTCCAGCCCGCTCCGGTATCGCTCCTCAGCCTGCCGCCACGCCACCTCCGCCTGCCGATATTCTTCCGCCAACTCCCTTTCCCGCGCCTCCAACGGCGCCGCCACTGCCAGACAAGTCTCCACCTCCCCAAAGGCCTGCAACATGCTCCGGGCATACTCCGCCATCGCCTGCTCCGCCCGCGCCCGCGCCTGGGCCGCCTCCGCCCGCAAACGTCCTCCCTCAAAGATGGGCTGCACCACATTCGCCGCCAGCGACCACACCTTGTAATCCAAATCCAGCAAATCCACCAGGTCCCGCGTGCTCGTCCCGCCCGTCGTCGTCAACGTGATGCGCGGATACAATGCGGCCTTGGCCTGCAACAATCGAGCATCCGCCGCCGCCAGCCGCCGCTCCGCCGCCACCAAATCCGGACGCCGCTCCAGCAGCTCCGCCGGCAGCCCCGCCGGCACCGGCTCCGGCAGCGCCGGCAGCTCCGCAGGCGCCTCAAAAAGCCCATGCGGATAACGCCCCAGCAATATCTCCAGTTGCCGCACCGTGCGCTCGTGGACATTTTGCCGCTCCGCCACGGCCGCCCGCGCCGCCGCCTCGTTGGCCATGGCCAGCCGCAAGTCTGCCTGACTGGAAGCCAACCCCTGATCATACCGCCGCCGCACCTGCGCCGTCGTGTGCTGCAAATTGGTCAGCACTTGCCGCGCCAGCTCCACCTGCTGCGCCGCCTCCACCGCCGCCACCCACGCCCGCGCCGTCTGCGCCGCCAGCGAGAGTTTGGCCCCGGCCACTTCGGCCGCGCTCGCCTGCACCTCCGCCAACGCCGCCTGCCGCCCCGCGCGAATGCGGCCCCACAAATCCACCTCCCAGCTCACGCTGAACGTCGCGCCATACGACGTCGAACGCGACGTCAACACCCGGTTGCCCGCTCCCGGAATGGGCAGCCCGATAAAATTGCGCTCCTGCCGATTCGCGCTGAAATCAAAGCCCGCCCGCGGCGCCAGCGCCGCCCCCGCAATGCGCGCCTGGGCCACCGCCGCCTCCAACCGTGCCGCCGCCGCCCGCAAATCCCAGTTCGCCTTCAGCGCCTCCTCCACCACCTGCGCTAAACCCGTGCTCCCCAGCGTCTGCCACCACCCCGCCACCACCGGCCCGGACACCCCCGGGCCCGCGCTCCACCCCGCTGGCACCTCCACCGCCGGAGCCGCACGGCGTGGAGGCGCGGCGACGCGGCACCCCATCGCCAGGCCGCTGACCACCAGCAGCCCCAGCATCATCCACCCCCCTCTGACACTCCCGCTCATGTCACCCGCCTCAATCCCAATCGGCCCACGATTTCCCTCACCGAATGGGCCTTGTTCAAACAATAAAAATGAATGCCCGGCGCCCCCTGCCCCAAAAGCCCCCGGCACTGCTCCACCGCGTACTCAATGCCCAGCCGCACCGTCGCGGCCTCGTTCTGCGCCACCTCCGCCAGCCGCTGGGCCAGCGCCGCGGGAATCTCCGCCCCGCACAACGCCGTGAATTTCTGAATCTGCGCCGCGCTCAAAATCGGAATAATCCCCGGCACCAGCGGCACTTGCAGACCACGCTCCCGGAAAAAGTCCTGCAAGGCGAAATAATGCCGGTTGTCAAAAAATAACTGTGTAATCGCAAAATCCGCCCCGCACCCAATCTTGAATGCCAGATGCTCCCAATCCGCCCGTTTCCCCTCACGGCACGCGATATGGCCTTCCGGAAAAGCCGCCACCCCCACACTAAAACCACCCATCCGCTTCAAGAGTTGCACCAGTTGATAGGCATAGCTGAAACCCCCTTCCACCGGCGCAAACTCCTTCTGCTCCGGCGGTGGATCCCCACGCAACGCCAGGATGTTCCTCACCCCAGCCGCCCGAAATTGCCCCAACACCTCCTCAATCTGCCGGGCCGTTGCATTCACACACGTCAAATGCGCCAGGGTGTTCACCTGGAAATCCTTCGCCAATACCCGCACCAGCTCCAGCGATCGCTCCTGCGTGCTGCCGCCCGCTCCATACGTCACCGAAAAGTAATCCGGCGCCAGCGCCATTAACTCCGGCAACGCCTGCCGCACCAACTGCTGCCACCCCTGCTCCGTCTTGGGCGGAAACAATTCAAACGAAATCACCGGCCGGCCCGTCGCGCGTCCCCGTTCGTACAATTCCGCAATCAAGTCCATGAGGGCGGAAATATGCCCCTGACCGCCCTCTATTTCAAGAACTCACCCTCAGGCGCCCTGCGGCAAACCACCGCATCCTCCCCCTCCATCGTCGCCTTGTCACCCCGCACTATTCCTTTGAACCATTCCCGCATGCGCCAACCTTTGCCCCTGGCGTTGAAAAACAATCACCTCCGCAAAGTTGGAGCCATTCCTTTGGCTCTTCCTCCTTCCCGCGCAAAGAGTCCTTCTCTTTCGTTCTGGCTTTTTACCCGTCCCTGGCGTATGTTTTCCTCGCAGGTTGACCCTCACTTGTGCCGGGAGCTGCCTTCCTCCCGCCCTGCTCCGGTTCAACCTCGCTGAATCAGCTTTCCTTAAGCTCCTCCCTTCCAGAGGGGCCCCGGGTGGGTCGAATGGGTATTTATGAGTGCCAATGCTGCGTCCGTTCATGGCCGGGTCTTTGTTGCGCATCGCAACGCTCAAACCGCCCGCCAAGCCTGTCAGGAATTAAAGGCCGCCGGCTATCTTTCAGACTGGGCCACCACCGGCCAGGAGACCTTGACAGCCCTTCACATCTCTCCTGCAGACCTGTTGCTGCTCGATCCCTTCCTCACCAGCCCCGCCTCACCTGAAGTCGTTCGCCAATGCAAGAACTGTTTCCCGCAAGCTCACGGTTTGCTGCTGATTACCCTCGAGGAACAACCCTTGAGCCGCGAAGGAGCTCAGGGCATGGAAGCCGGCGCCGACGGCTGCCTCGCCGGCCCTCTCTCAGGCTCCGCCTTTTTGGCGCAAGTGCATGCCTTCCACCGTTTCCACCAACAAGGCGAAGATTGGAAAAAACGGGCGGCCGACAGCGAGTTACAAAAGCAACACCTCGCCCAGCGCATGGAAGCCAGCCAGCACGAGCTGGCCCACCTCCAGACAATCCACCATCAGGCCGAAATCTCCCTCCAGCAGGCCCGCGCTGAAGAACTTCACAACCGCTCGCTCGCCCGCATGTTGGAAGGGCTGCTGGACGCCATTCCCGATGTCATCGGTGTGCTCGACAGCCAGCGCCGGGTCGTCCGCTACAATGCCGCTGGCTACCAATTCCTGGGATTGACTCCCGACCAGGCCAAAGGACGCCCCTGCTACGAACTCCTGGGCCGCCTCAAACCCTGCGCCGTGTGCGCCACCGCTGAATCCCTTCGCACCCGCGCCCCCGCGCAACTGGAAAAATACGTGCCCGAAATGGATTGCTGGCTCGACGTCCGCTCCTACCCCGTCCTCGATGACCACGGCGAAATCCTCTACGTCATCGAACACTTGCGCGACATTACCCACCAAAAAAAGGCCGAACAAGCCCTCCAGGAAAGCGAGGAACGCCTCCGCCTGGCCCTCGCCACCGCCAATGAAGGCTTGTACGACCTCAACATCGCCACCGGCGAAACCATCGTCAGCCCCGAATACGCCCGCATGTTGGGCTATGAACCCAAGGAATTCCACGAAACCAACGCCGCCTGGCGCGAACGCCTTCACCCAGACGACCGCGACCTCGTCTATGGCGTGTACCTGGACTACATCTCCGGCCAGCGCCCCGACTACCGCGTGGAATTTCGCCAGCGCGCCAAATCCGGCGAATGGAAATGGATTCTATCCGTCGGCAAAATTGTCCAGTTCGACAGCCAGGGCCGCCCCTTGCGCATGATTGGCACTCATACTGACATTACCGCCCAGCGCGACGCTGAAGCCACCCAGAAAAAATTGCGCGAACAACTCACCCAGGCCCAGAAACTGGACTCCATCGGCCGCCTCGCCGGCGGTGTGGCCCACGATTTCAATAACATGCTCCAGGCCATCCTTGGCAACATCGCCATCGCCCTGGAGGATTTGCCGCCTGACAGCCCCGTCCGCGAAAACCTGCGCGAAGTGGAACAGGCCGCCCAACGCTCCGCCGAACTGACCCGCCAGCTCCTCGCCTTCGCCCGCAAGCAAAACGTCTCCCCCATGGTCCTGGATTTGAACCAGACCGTCACCGACATGCTCAAAATGCTGCGCCGCTTGATTGGCGAAAATATTCAATTGGATTGGAAACCCGGCGCTAACCTCTGGCACGTCTTCATGGACCCCGGACAACTCGACCAAATCCTCGCCAACCTCTGCGTCAACGCCCGCGACGCCATCTCTGCCCACGGCCTCATCACCATCGAAACCGCCAACGCCTCCCTGGACACCACCTACGCCGCCACCCATGCCGAAGTCGCCCCCGGCGACTATGTCATGCTGGCCGTCACCGATAACGGCTCCGGCATGGATGCCCGTACCAAAGCCCATTTGTTCGAGCCTTTCTTCACCACCAAGGAACCCGGCAAAGGCACTGGTCTAGGCCTGGCCACCGTCTTTGGCATCGTCAAACAAAACCGCGGCCTGATTAACGTCTATAGCGAGCCAGGCCAGGGCTCCACCTTCAAAGTTTATTTGCCCCGTGCCTCCCAAAATGCCGCTCCAGAAATTGCCTCTCCCCCCGCCACCCTGCGCCGCGGCAACGAAACCATTTTAGTCGTGGAAGACGAAGCCCAGGTCCTCGCCCTCGCCGAGCGCATTCTATCCCACCACGGTTACACCGTCCTCTCCGCCCACACCCCCCAGGAGGCCCTCCGTATCGCCGAGCAACACCCCGGCACCATCCACCTCCTCATCACCGACGTCATCATGCCCGGCATGAATGGACGTGAACTCTACCTGCAACTCTTGCCCAACCGTCCCAACCTCCGCTGCCTCTATATGTCCGGCTACACCGCCAACGTCATCGCCCACCAGGGCATCGTGGACCCCGGCGTCAACTTCATCGAAAAACCCTTCACCATCCAAAGCCTGCTGGGCAAACTCAACCTCGCCCTCGAGGCCCCTGCCGCCTCTCAGTAGAGCCACTCCCACCCCTAAACCTCGTCCACCACCGCCACCTCATAGGGGCCAAGCCCAAGCAAAATCCCCGTTTCTTCACCCCGCCGCCAATTATTCTCTTCCTCCACCAACCTCATCTCCTCAAAAAAAGCTTCCGGACATCGGCAATACCCCAAATAGCTCTTCTCATTCAACTTGTTAACTCTCCACCGCTTCCCACCCACCTTTAGCTCCACTTCTCTTGGTTGCCCCTGCAAATTGGCCACCAAAAAGCGCTGCCGCCCCCCGCGCCCGCGCAAACCCACGGCGCTCACCTCCCCCGTACTCGATAAAACCGGCGCGCTGACCCATTCAAAGCCTTGGAGGGCAGCCAATACGAAATACACCGGAAACACCCCGCCCGCGATGGAGTAAAATCCCCTTGCCTGAGGTTTTCCACTGGCCGTCTCCATCACCCCACGCCAGCCCGTCGTTTCATAAAAAGTTATCCCTGACACCCCCGCCCCCGATAACGAAGCCAGCGCCCCCAACGTCCACCCGGCCGCCAACAACGAGCTTTGGCGCGGGTCCACATTTGGCGGCAGTTCATCCGACCCGAGCGCATGCTTTTCCACCGTCGTGGCCACGGCATTAAAACGCGGTTTGAGCGTCACCGGCGTTATGTAATTTGGCCTCCCCGGCGCAAAAGCCCCCGCCGTGACCAGCGTATCTCCCTGCGCTTCCAACGTCTCCACCAAGGACCAATCATCAAACGCATGGACCTGCGGGGTGATGGGCCAGAATAAAAAGTCTGCCTCCCGCCATGCCACCTTTCCCAAGGCCTGTTCGCGATTCAACTCGCAAAAGTGCGCATCCGTCCCCGCCCCCACCGGCACCGATGCAGCCCGCCGCCCCAGCAACTCGCGCACCGCCTCCAGCGTGGCCTTGGAGGTTGCCGCCTCTCCCTCCCGCAACGCCAAAACCCGCGCCAATCGAAAATCGGAATCATTCAGTTTGCGCGCCAGCGCCGCTGGAATCTCATTTATATCCGCCGACAAATGCAATGCCACCTCCACGGGCGCCCCCAACCCTTGCGCCTGCCGCACCGCCCGCCGCCACCTGGCCGGCCATGATTCCTCGCTGATTTTCACATCATATCGAACGTGGCCCAGCGGTAAGTCCCTCAACCACTCCACCTCCTGCTCCCCCAAAGGCTCCTCGTGCGTGGCCAGCCCCAAACCCACTTTCGGTAATGGCCGCCACGCCTTCTCCTCCGCCGGCCAGCTCACCTGCACCGTCTTGGCCCGCGCAGACACCCCGCCCGCCAACCGCACCAACCCACGCGCCCGCAAACTCAATACCACCCGTTGCCGAAGGCGCGTCCCCGCCTTGACCCACACCGGAAAAGGCAGCGCCAGCGGCGTGCAGTACGTCTTGAAACTGGCATCCGTCCAATTCCGCTGGTCTTCCATCTCAAACACCTCGCCCTCAAACCTCAACTCCGCCCACAAACCCGGCCTCACCTCATGCGCCAGCCCCCGCATATCCCGAAAAGGGCTTTGCCCGAAAATCTGCGGCTCAATCCTTCGCGGAAAACGTCCCACCACCACCTCCCCATTCGTTCGCACCTGCCGCGCCCGCGCCCCCGCACATTCGCGAATCGGATGCAGCACACAAAAACCGATGCGATTCTTCCGAAAACTGCGGCGCGCCTCGCCGTCCATCTCGTAAATAATCGTCCCATCCGCCTGCCCCGTCACCATCCCATGCCAGCGAAAATCAATCTCCCTTTCGCGGTGCTCGCACTGAAATTCAA
Source organism: Fontisphaera persica (assembly GCF_024832785.1). Lineage (GTDB taxonomy): Bacteria > Verrucomicrobiota > Verrucomicrobiia > Limisphaerales > Fontisphaeraceae > Fontisphaera > Fontisphaera persica. The sequence goes on along the minus strand of NZ_CP116615.1, from coordinate 933,577 downwards.
AGCAAAAACAATCCCCCTGCACCTCCCGACGAATTTCCTGCACCCGCGGCGCAATGGTCCCCCAGTTTTCATCCCGCACCGCCACATAGATGCCCCGCAAAACTTCACGCTTCCCCAGGCACACCCGCCGCAAAAAACCCGTATGCGTCTCCAGCCAAAGTCGCAAAGGCCCGGCCCTCAATGGCAAAGGCGCGGGGGGCTCGCCCACCGCGCCAGTCCGATAGACCCGCGAATCCACCTCGCGATTTCCTCCCTTGTTCATGAAACCGCTCCTTCCTCCTCCCGCCTGATCCAGCGGCGGCTCCACTGCGCCAGCCACCGGCTCCGCGTGCTGTCCACCAGCACCGCCACAAAAATAATCGCGCTCGTAATCAGCGGATACAAATAGGGATTGGCATTCACCATCACCAGCCCATTCTCAATCGTCTGAATCAATATCGCCCCCATCACGGTCCCCGGAAAAACCTTCCCCCGCCCCCCAAACAGGCTCGTCCCCCCCAGCACCGCTGCTGCAATCGCCATAAACTCCTTGTTCTCCCCAAACTTGGGCGAAATGGTCCCCAGTTGCGCCAGCGCCAGTATTCCCCCCACCGCCGCGCAAAAGCCGCTGATGACGTACACCGCCGCGATGACGCGCCGCGGATGCACCCCCGCTTTCCGCGCGGCTTCCGCATCCTGCCCCACCGCATACAACTGCCGCCCAAACGGCGTGAACGTCAACACCCCCTGCGCCAGCCCCACCACCGCCGCCAGCCACCAAATCGGCGCCGGTATCCCCAGCCATCGCTCCGTCCCCAGGCTCAAAAAGTAATCCGGCAAACTCAGCGAGCGCGTCTCCGTCACATTCAATGCCAAACCGCGCCCAATAAATTGCATGGCCAGCGTCACCACAAACGGAATCAGTCGCAGCCACGTAATCAACGCCGCATTTAACGCCCCAAACAATATCCCTGTCAGCGTCATCACCAGCAACGCCGGCCATATCGAGTTAAACTGCACCGTCAGCTTCCCTACCACCGCCGCCGCCACAAACATGATTGCCCCCACGGACAAATCCACCCCCGCCGACAACAATACAAACGTCATCCCCACCGCCACTATCGCCGTCGGCGCCGCCTGCACCAGAATGTTGATGAAATTATCCGCCGCCAGAAATTTCGGCGACTGCGCCCCAAACACCGCCACCACCGCCACAAACAATATCAGCGGCGCGCCATTCAACACTCCTTTCACCCACCTCGAAGTTCCCGGATTCATCGCTTTCGCCCCCCTTGCTCCAACGCCAGCGCCGCAGCCATAATCCGCTCCCGATCAAACTCCTCCCGCCGCAATTCATCCCGAATTTCCCCCCGCGCCATCACCAGCACCCGGTCACACAATCCCAGCAGCTCCTCCAGCTCCGACGAAATCAGCAACACTCCCGTCCCCTCCTCAGCCAGCCGGGCTATCAATTGATAAATCTCCTGCTTCGCCCCCACATCAATGCCCCGCGTCGGCTCGTCCAAAATCAACACCTCCGGCCGGCTCAACAGCCACTTCGCCAGCACCACCTTCTGCTGGTTGCCCCCGCTCAACGTATTCACCGCTGCCTCCAGCGGCGCCGCCGAGGATAGCCGCACCGCCGCGCACAGCGCCGCCGCCGCCTCTCGCAATGCCCTCTGATTCAACCACCCCCACCGCGCATGCCGCGACAACACCACCAAACCCACATTCTCCAGCACGCTCGCCTCCAGGCATAACCCCTCCTCGCGCCGGTTCTCCGTCAAAAATGCCAGCCCCTCCTTCAAACACTGCCGCGGACTGGGACGCCCCAAACGCCGGCCCCCCACCAAAATCTCCCCCTCCGCAAACGGATCCAGCCCAAACAAAATCCGCGCCAGCTCCGTCCGGCCTGCCCCCATCAACCCCGCCAGCCCCAGCACCTCGCCACGATGCAGGGCAAAATCAATCCCATGCACCATCCCCGGCTGGCTCAGCCCTTTAACCTCCAGCACCGGCACGCCCCCTCCGCCGTCCCCCCCCGGCCGCCGCTCCGGAAATAGTTGCTGCAACTGGCGCCCCACCATGTGCCGAATCATGACCTCCCGGTCAAACTCCCCCCGCGGCCCTGCCGCCACCACCTCCCCATCCCGCAGCACCACCACCGCATCACACATCCGCAATACATCCTCCAGCGCGTGCGAAATGAATATCATCGAAATCCCCCGCTCGCGCAGTTCTCCCATCAGGCGGAACAAATTCTCCGCCTCCCGCGCGCTCAACGATGTGGTCGGCTCGTCAAAAATGATAAGCCGCGCCTCCTGCCCCAGCGCCCGCGCCACTTCCACCAGTTGGCGCTCCCCCGGCGTCAACCGCTCCACCAGCGTGTCCGGTGATACTTCCAGCCCCACCTGTCTCAACAAGGCCCCTGCTTGCTGGCGCATCACCCCCCGCTGAATCAACGGCCATCTCCCCCACCGCGGAAAAGATGTCAAAAACAAATTCTCCGCCACCGTCAAATTCGCAAAAAGATTCAGCTCCTGGTGAATGAACGCTATGCCCGCCCGCGCCGCGTCCATCGCATCCCGCGGCGCGTAAGGCCGTCCCCCCAGCAGCATCCGCCCGCTGTCCGGCCGCAGGTTGCCACCAATAATGTTCATCAAGGTGGACTTCCCCGCTCCGTTCTCCCCCACCAACCCCACCGTCTGGCCCGCCGGCACGGCAAAACTTACCCCCCGCAGCACACGGGCCGTCCCAAAACTTTTTTGTATGCCTTCCAGTGTAATCATGATGTTGACCGGCGCCGCCACGCATCCGCCGTGGCCGCCACCAAAATGACCGCCCCCTTGATGAGCATGATGTTGTAGTGCGACAGCCCCATCAAATTCAGCCCGTTGTCCAGCAACTTGAAAAACAGCACCCCATACAACGTCCATACCACGCTGCCACGCCCCCCAAACAAACTGGTCCCCCCCAACACCGTCGCCCCCACAATGTCCAGCAACAACCGCTGCCCCAACACCGGCGACCCGCTCTCCGCCTGCCCCGTGTACATCATTGCCCCCACCCCCGCCAGCAACCCGCTCACCACATACGCGCTCACCACCACCCCACCCACCGGCACCCCCGAAATCTTGGCCGCCCGCGCGTTCTGGCCCGTTGCAAACAACCATCGCCCCCAGACCGTCCGCTGCAACACCAGATGCATCGCCACCGCCAGCGGCACGGCCACCAGCAACGCCAGCCACGCCCGCCCCCCAATCGCGTTAAACGCCGCTGGCAGCGCCCCGATGTTTTGTGAATTGGTAACCCACACCGCCAGTCCGCTGAAAAAAATCATGCTCGTCAACGTCACGATGAACGGCGGCATCCGCAACCCCACCACCGCCGCCCCATTCAATCCTCCCATCACCGCACCCACCCCCACCATCGCCAGCACCCCCACCGGCACCGCCAGCGGATGCCCCGCCAGCCACCCCTGCTCCCCGCTCATCACCGCCGCCCCCAAAACGCTCGCCACCGCCATGATGGAAGTGACGGACAAATCAATCCCCCCGGTAATCATCACCGCCGTTTGCCCCATCGCCACCATGTAAAGCGGCAGCAATGTCAGCGCCAGATTGGCCAGATTCTCCCCGCTGGTTAATCCCGGCGTGAAGGGCGCCATCACCCCAAAACACACCACCGCCAGCCCCAAAACCAGGTGCTCGGATTCCACCAGCCGCCGCCACCACGCCATAACCCCTATCGCTTGACGTTCGCGCCCCACATCCGCGGCGCCATCTCCTTGAGATTGCCTTGATGAATCACAAAACCAGGGTCCTTGATGACCTCCGGCACCACCTTCCCCCCTCGCAAATCCTCTATCGCCTGCAAACACGCCTTCACCTCGAAATACACATCCTGCACCCCGGTCGCATCCAAATACCCCTCCACCAGCATCTGGTACGCCGTCGCATCCCCGTCAAATCCGCCCAGTATCACATGCCCCGGTTCCCCCGCCTTCTTGTACCGCCCCGTCGCCTTCAACGCCGACACGATGCTCGGCAGCAAAGAATCCGACGACGTGAAGATGAAGCTGATGTCAGGATTCGCCTGAAACGCGTTCACCACCCCCGCTTGCGCTTTTTCCTGGCTCCACTCCGTCGGTATCCGCGCCACCACCTCAATCACCTCCGGCGCCTCCTTCACCGCAGCGTCGAAACCATCACGCCTCCCAATCGCATTTATGTCCCCCAAATCCCCAATAAGCACCATCGCCTTGTGTTTCCGCCCCGTTTTCCGCGCCTCCCCAATCATCCACCGCACCGTCTCCCGCGTCAGTTCAAAGTTGTCCGCCACCACCGCCACCGAACGCGCCTCACTCTTCTCCGGCGGGCGATTGAACAACACCATCGGGATGTTGGCCGCGTTGGCCGCCTTGATGATTGGCAAACACGCCTTCGCATCCTTGGGCACCATCACAATTCCGTCCACCTTCCGCGTGATGAAGTTGCGCACCTGCTCAATTTGCCGGTTGGCATCCCCGTCCGCTATCGCTTGAATCATCTTGATGTTGCGCCGCCCGCATTCCGCCTTGAACGCACCCAGCGCCGCCACCCAAAACTCCGTCTGCAACGTCTCAAAAGAAACTCCAATCGTCATCCCCGGCTGGCCCCCGGCTTGATTTGAGTCGGATTTCTGGCAGCCACCGCCCGCCACCCACAACCCCGCCAGCGCGGCGCAAATCCAAAGCATCATCCATGGCGTTTTTCTTCTCGTGGCAGCCCCAACGCGCTGCCCCAATGTGTCGTTTTGCTTCATGGGTTTTTCGTTGATTTCACCTTGCATCTTGCCGAACTCCTTCCTCATTGTTCAATCCATTGCCGCGCATATCGCACGCTCGCTTCCGCCCATGCCTCCTCCACCGTCCAGGCGTCCGCCGCCGCCTCTTCCAGGCTCGTCCACAATTCAATAATCGCGTTGACATCCCGCCCCGCCTCCCGCAACTGCCCCAACACCCACGGCACATCCAGACGCCCCTCCCCCACCGGACAACCCCGCACCACAAAGCCCAACTGATTGGGCACGCGCCGAATCACAAAATCCTTCAGATGCAAATTCAACGTATAGCGCGCCAGCCGGCTCACCACCACCTCCGGCCCCTCCAGCGCCCCAAAGGAATTGACCGTGTCCAGACAAATCCCCACCCACTCCGGATCCGTTTGCTGAATGATCTGCTCCAGCATCCGGCACGTGAACCGGTCATGATTCTCCAGGGCCAGCTTCACCCCCGCCGCCCTGAATTCCGGCAGCCACTCCCGCAACCGTGCCACACACTCCCCCGGCGAAGGCTCATACCCCCCGCCATCCACCACCAGTCGCACAAAGGGCGTCCCCAGCCGCACCGCCAGCTCCAGATGCCGCCGCAAACCCTCCGCATCCCCCAGCCCGCGCGTGCCCAACTCCACTGCCAACCCCGCCTCACGCACCGCCGTTTCAAACTGCGCCAGCTCCGCTTCGCTCAACCCCGTCAACGGCAGGTTGTCACAGAATTGAACCACCCTCACCCCCAACCGCCGCGCCCGCTCCACCACCCCCAGCGCCGTCAACCGCCGCCCCCCTCCCGCGCTGCCGGCCACGGAATACGGATACGTGTATGAACCGATGCCCAGTTTCATCGCCTGCCCCCGCCTCACTCCTTGGGCTTGATTTGTCCCTCCACAATCGCCCGCACCTGCGCCTTCACATCCTCCGGCTCAAATATCCGCTTCCAATCCGGCTTGAAAATGCGCTCCCGCCCATACATCGCAATCAGCTTGGCCCCGTCCGAAAACGGAAAATCCACCCGCTCAAACGCTATCCCTAACGGCACCTTGATGTGCCCGTACAAAAAGTCCTCCGCCGCCGCCCGCGGCACCCCCCGCCGCACCACCTCCTCCAGCGCCTCCCGCAAGGCCATGATTAGCGCAATCCCCGCCGTCTCCGCCATCGCCGGCTCCAACATCGCCATCTGCTCCACCGTGATGCGATGCGACCGTGTCACCGGCGCAAAAAAGTCCCGTGCCATCGCCTCCCCCAACGCGTAATGCTCCTCCGGCCCGCGCAGCAACGCGCACACAATCGGCATCCGCGCCTTCACCCCGCCAAAAAAGTCCGCCCGCGCCTCGGCATCCTCCTCATAGTCAAACACACTGGGATGACACGGATGCGTCACAAAGATGCTGATGTCCTCCCGCTCCGGCAGCTCCCCCGCGTGCGCCGCCGCCGGATCCAGCGTGATCATCAGCGCCCCGCTCTTCATCAACGGCGCCACCTGATGCGATACCTTGCCCAATAACTTGTCCGGCACCGCCAGAATCACCGCGTCCGCCCCCGGCACCGCCTCCTCCATCGGCGTGGGAACCACCCCACGCGCCGCCAGATTCGCCACCCCGCGCTCGCTGCATTCCACATACCGCAGCGCATACGCCGGATGATCCTTCAAATGATCCGTAATCCGGCAGCCCATCTTGCCACCCGCCCCTATCAATGCGACGTTTCTCATAAATCCTTCTTTTATCACTCCTCGCTCCCGTCCGTTACTCTCCCACCGGCAAACTCACCGCCTGCCCGCTGCTCGCCGACTCATAAGCCGCAAACACCAGCCGCAACGTCTTCAGATTGTCCGCCCCCGTTGTCTCGGCCGCCCCCTCGCCGCGCAACGCCATCAACAGATTCGCATTGCACGCCACCCCCGCCGTCTGCGCCAGCGCATAACGCGCATCCGCCCACGCAAAATACGGCGGCGGATGCCGCCGCGCCATCGTCCCCTCCCGTGTCGTCACGCGAATCCAGTAATCCGGCGCCAGCTCCACCGAACCTTCCGCCCCCTCCACCAGCACATAAGTTTCCGGAAAACGCTCCTCCTCCAGCCGGCTCGCATAGCTCATCTCACACACCACCGTGGCCCCTGACACCATGTCCAGCATCACCGTGGCCACGTCCTCCCCCCGGATGTCCGGCCGCACCCGGGTCGTGCGCGCACATAGCCGCCGCGCCTCCCCAAACAACATCCGTGTGGTGTCCAATATGTGCGTCCCTATATCCATCAGGATGAACTGCTCCACCTCCTTCAGAAACGGTTGATTGTCGAAAACTGGAAAGCTGTTGCTGTACGTCACCCGCGCCCGAAACACCCGCCCAACCACCCCGCTCGCCAACACCTTTTTCAACGCCCGCAACGGCGTCTGCCACCGCCAGTTTTCATGCACAAACAACGGCACCCCCGCCGCCGCGCATCCTTCCACCATCGCTTCCGCATCCTTCAGCGTGGGCGCCATCGGCTTCTGGCAAATCACCGCCCGCCCATGCCGCGCCGCCAGCTCCACAAACGCACGGTGGGTGCTGACGTCCGTGATGATGTCCACAAAGTCCACCCGCTCCTTGCGCAACAACTCCTCCACGTCCCCATACACTGACGGTATCCCAAACTCCCGCGCCAAGGCCTCCGCCTTGGATACCGTCCGGTTGTATAACGCCACGCACCGAGCCCCCGGCAACTCCTGCCACGCCGCCAGTTGATAACGCGCCCAGAACCCTGTGCCTAAAATCGCAAAACTCAATTCATGCATGTTTGACCCTCAAACCACGATTATGGAAAGCAACAGCATGCCTTTCCTTTCCGGGAAAGGTCTCTCAGGCGAGGCTGTTGCCCTTCACACTAGGGATATTCCTGCCCCCTGCCAAGTCTTGATTATGGTTATCCCCCCCAAAAAATGCCTACACTCCTCGAAAGATGCTGCATCGCTTGAATCGCCGGCAGACACGACCTCTCCCCGCCCCGCCTCCCTCCTGTGCTTCTCCTCACCTCCACCTAAAAGGGAAATGTCTTGGGCCGGCATGCGCCAACCTCCAGCAAGCCGCCAAGACCCAAAATCAATCCATGAAGGCCGTCAGCACGCCCAGCGCCACCGCCGCCGCGCGCTGCCCCCTCAAAACCACTCAACCGCTCCGGGCTTCGCCAATCGCCGACTCAGGCCGGATAATCCAGCGCCTCGGGAATCATCACTTTCGTCAAAGCCGCCGCCGCCTGGTCCTTGGCCAGCCGCGCCCCCGTTAGACACCCGTCCAGCCGGATGCGCAGCCGGATGAACCCTTCCAATCCCTCGGTGCAAACACACGGCCCGGCCTTTAACGGATGCGTTTCCCCCGCCGGCGTCACCTCCGGCGCACTCCCCGCAATGCCCGCAATCACCGACTCCAACGCCTGCAAGTCTTCCTCCAGATAACACCGCTGGCACGCCTCGGGCGTCCACTCCGGATGCCGGTTGTAACCAAACACCAGCTCCGCGCAAATCCGCCCCACCTCTCCCGCCGCCCGCGCGCACTGCACATGGCACAGGTCTTTCATGAACCGCAGCAATCCCGGCAGCCCCGGCGCCACCGCCGGATGCTCCCCGCCCCGCGCCCCCAGCTCCAACACATCCAAAATGAAGCTCCGCGCCGCCAGCAACCAGCACAATGCGTCCGCCAGCGGGAAGGTCACTCCATGCCGGTTGCTCTGGTACAACTTGCGGCCCTCCGCATCCTTCGCATTCTGCAAATGCTCCAGACTCCACAGCCACATCTGCATCGCCGTCGCCAGCGTGCAGGCCCCCGTGTCCGGATGCAGGCTGCCAATCCGCCGCATCTGCCGAATCCACTGCTTGAACTGCGCCAAAAACACCTCGTTGGTCATGGTGATGGACAACTGCCGCCGCTGCACCGCCTCCGGCCCTTCATAAGTCGCCTCCAACTGCGCATCCATCCATTTATGCCCTAAAAATCCCGGGCAATCCTCGGTCACCCCATACCCCCCCATCAGACTCACCGCCTCCCGCATCATGTTCGCCCCGTGGCCCGTATTCCACAACTTGCACGCCGGACAGAGCACGTTGGCCAGGGAATCCAGCAACACAAACTGCACCAGTTCATCCCCTTTCAACGCCGCATAACGTGCGGCATCACGCTCCTTCTCCGGCTTGGCCTCCAGCTCCAGCAGTTCAATGGCCTGTTCCCCCACCTTCGCCAGGAACTTCATCTGCGCGCGCCCCCCCTCAATTTTCTGTTCCTTCAACAACTGGTCTTTCCGCCGCTCCAGCGGATCCAGCGTGTCAAACAACCGCGCCGCCTCAAACCCCAGCGACGCACTCGCCTCCCCCGTCGCCCAGATGTCCACCAGCCGCTGCACCACATCCTCCTTCGTCTGCAAGCCAAGTTGGTTGCGCGGCGAATCCGGATCCCCCTCGCCCCCACGAAAGCGCGTCCGCTGGTACCGTATCACCGGCTCAATCGCCGACAGCAGCTTGGCCGACGTCATCACCCCCACTGTCACCCGCGTCCGCCTGAACACCGCCTCAATAATCTCCCCGTGGCTGTAATTCGGCACAATCACCCCATCCTTGATGGTGTATCCCCCAATAATCCGGCTCGCCGGCACCTTCAAGCTGAACACCGGATCCCGTGTCGAAGAAAGCTGATGCACCAGCTTGCGCGTCGGCACCCCCCGATCAAATATCCCCGGATCGTTCTGCTCCAGAATGATCATGCAACTGCCCTTGATCCGCGGATCCCCCGAATCCACCGCCGCCGTTACCACATTGGCAAAACCCATGTTCGTGATGAACCGCCCGCGCTTGTCCACCTGCAACAAAGGCTCCTCCCCCTCCTTCCACTCCGCCACCCGCACCTTCCCGCTCAACAAACCCGTCTCCACCCCCACAAACGGCAGCGGCTCCGTCAGCGCAAACGCCGCCCGCCACGGCTGCCGGTTTTCCCCCGGCTTGGGCGGCGCGCAAAGCTTCATGTATTTCTCCCGCTGCTCCGGCGTGCCCCGCTCATGAATGGGCGACAACCCCAGATTCCCCGCCAGACTGCACGTCGCCGCTCCCGCATCCACCCACGACAATTCAAAGGCCATCAACGCCAGCGCCAGATTCTTCGGCCCTTCAATGAAACCGCCATACTCCGGCTCCAGATACGCCGCCGTAATGCCTGCCGCATCAAACACGCTCAGCAAATTATTTTTCTCCTCCGTCCACTCATGCGTGTTGCGGCCCCCGGCCGCCACCAGCCGCGCCACCGGCCCCCGCGCCACCGCCCGCGTGGATTGCACCAGCATCGCCAGATCATAACGCTCGGCAAATCGCCACATGATCTGGCGCACTTCATCGGAAGGCAACGTCTGCAAAATCTCAGGTGAAACGGCGCTTTCAGTTGACATATTCGTTCAAATTTTTGGCCTGTTGTACCCGTCCCCTCGCCCCCGCGCAAGCGAATAGGTCTCGCCCACCTCGATTCTCCGGCCCCCGCCTCCCCAAACCAAAATCCGCACCGCAACCCCCTTCCCCTCTCCCTTGGGGAGAGGACCAGGGTGAGGGCAAAAACATAACCAAGACGTGCGGAGTCACTTATCCCAACCTCCCTCTACCCCAACGCGCCCTTCACCGTCTTATCCAGCCCCCCCCCACCACCACTTCCCCCTGATAAAATACACACGCCTGACCCGGCGTAATGGCGCGCTGCGGCTCTATAAAACTCACCCGCGCTGTCCCATCCTGAGCCGGCTCCACCACCGCCGCCGCGCCGGGATGATTGTAACGAATCTTCGCCGTCACCTCCATGCGCTCCGGCGGCACCGCAAACGGAATCCAGTTGCACCGCTCCACCACCAGCTCCCGCCGCTCCAATGCCTCGGCCCCCCCCACCACCACCCGATTATTTGCGGCGTCCAAGTCCACCACATACAACGGCGTAGGATGCGACACCCGCAATCCCTTCCGCTGCCCTATGGTGTAAAACTCTATCCCCTCATGCTCCCCCACCTTGCGCCCCTGCAAATCCACAATGTCCCCGCGATGCGGTTGCACCAACCCGGCCACCCGTAAAAACTTCCCATAATCCCGATCCGGCACAAAACAAATCTCCATGCTCTCCTCCTTGCCGGCCGTCTTCAACTGCCGCTCGCGGGCCACTTCCCGCGTGGCATCCTTGGTCTGCTCCCCCAGCGGAAACAAAACATGGGCAAGCTGCTCCTGCCGCAAACTGAACAAAAAGTAACTCTGGTCTTTCCGCGCATCCCGCCCGCGCAACAGCCAGTGCCGCCCCGTCCCCTCATCCCACCGCACCCGCGCATAATGCCCGGTGGCCACCTGCTCGGCCCCCAGCGCCCGCGCCTTGCGCAATAAATTCCCAAATTTCAAATGCTCGTTGCACATCACGCAAGGATTGGGTGTCCGCCCAGCTTTGTACTCCTCCGCAAAGTACTGAATCACCAGCCGCTGAAACTCCTCCGCCTCGTCCACCAGATAATACGGAATCCCCAGCCGGTGACACACCGCCCGCGCATCCATCACCGCTTGCGGCCCGCAACACTTGTCCTCGGCCCGATTTACACAATCCTGCGGCCACAACTTCAGCGTCACCCCGATGACCTCATACCCTTGCTCCAGCAAAAGCGCCGCCGCGGCGGAGGAATCCACCCCGCCGCTCATGCCCACCACCACCCGTTTGCGTTGCGTCATCAACACCCAGCCAACATAGGCGCAGTGACTTCCCCTGTAAAGCCACCCGCCGGATGCTCGCCACCTCCCCCTCTCCGTTTCCCTTGTGCTTCCGGCCGCGTGCAGATTTTTCTGGGCAAGGATGCCTCAACTTCTTAACTTATCCCGTCTTTGATGAGTGACATCGGTACCTTTGCCAAGTAACTAAGATAATACTGCAACTAATAACTGACCATGGCGCAACCGCTGACGCATAATCAACGCCTCCTCCACTGGGTGAATGAAATGGCCCAACTGTGCCAGCCCACCCAAATCCACTGGTGCGATGGTTCCGAAGCCGAAAATTCGCACCTCTGCAACCTCATGGTGCAAAACGGAACCTTCACCCGTTTGAACCCGGACAAACGTCCCGGCTGCTTCCTCGCCCGCTCCCATCCCAGCGATGTCGCGCGCGTCGAAGACCGCACCTTCATCTGCTCCGCACGCCGCGAGGACGCCGGCCCCAACAACAACTGGGCCGACCCCGCCGAAATGAAGAACACCCTCCGGCGCCTCTTCCAAGGCTCCATGGCCGGGCGCACCATGTACGTCATCCCCTTCTCCATGGGCCCCTTGGAATCGCCCATCCGTAAAGTGGGCATCGAACTCACCGATTCCCCTTACGTCGTCGCCAACATGCGCATCATGACCCGCATGGGCCGGGAAGTGCTCCAGGCCCTCGGCGACGGCGACTTCATCCCCTGCCTCCATTCCGTGGGCGCCCCCCTGAAACCCGGCCAGACCGACGTCCCCTGGCCTTGCGAACCCGACCCGGCCAAAAAATACATCGTCCATTTCCCCGAAGACCCCTCCATCTGGTCCTATGGCTCAGGCTATGGTGGCAACGCTTTGCTTGGCAAAAAATGCCTCGCCCTGCGCATCGCCAGCGTTGCCGCCCGCCGCGAAGGCTGGCTGGCCGAACACATGCTCATTCTCTGTCTCACTTCCCCTCAAGGCAAAAAATACTATATCGCTGCCGCCTTCCCCAGCGCCTGCGGCAAAACCAATCTGGCCATGATGCGCCCCACCTTGCCCGGCTGGAAAGTCACCTGTCTGGGCGATGACATCGCCTGGATTCGCCTCGGCCAGGACGGTCGCCTCTACGCCATGAACCCCGAAACGGGTTTCTTTGGCGTGGCCCCGGGTACTTCCCAGAACTCCAACCCCAATGCCATCGCGACCATTAACCGCAATACCATCTTTACCAACGTCGCCCTTACTCCCGACGGTGACGTCTGGTGGGAAGATATGGGCGTCCCGGCCCCTGCCTCCGCCATTGACTGGCAGGGTCAGGAATGGAAACCCGGCTGCGGACGCAAAGCCGCCCATCCTAATTCCCGCTTCACCGCCCCCGCCGCCCAATGCCCCGTCATTGACCCAGACTGGCAACGTCCCGAAGGCGTTCCTCTTTCCGCCATCCTGTTTGGCGGACGCCGCCCCTCTACCATCCCCTTGGTCAACGAAGCCCTCAGTTGGGAACATGGAGTTTTCCTGGGTTCTGCCTGCGGCTCCGAAACTACCGCCGCCGCTCTCGGCAAAGCCGGCGTCCTCCGCCGCGATCCTTTCGCCATGCTCCCCTTCTGCGGCTATAACATGGCAGACTACTTTGCTCACTGGCTCTCTTTCGCCCAAAAGACAGACCCTGCCAAATTACCCAAAATCTATTTCGTCAACTGGTTCCGTAAGAGTGACACCGACAGATGGCTCTGGCCAGGTTACGGCGAAAACGGCCGAGTACTCAAATGGATTTGCGAAAGAGTCGAAGGTACCGCCAAAGCCGTCTCCACCCCCATCGGCAACCTTCCCACCCCCGATGCCCTGGACTTAAGCGGGCTTAACCTGCCTGCCGAAGACGTCCAGGAACTCCTTTCCGTGGATAAATCAGGCTGGCTGGCCGAAGTCAATAATATCGAGGAATATTACAAAAATTACGGCGACCGAATCCCCGAGCCGCTCCTGCGTCAGCTCGCCCAGTTAAGACAGCGCCTGCAATAAGCAAAGCGCCAGCCAAAATCTGACGGCCTCACTCCCATCCCATGGAGGGGGGCGTGCTGTTTCCTTCTAAATCAGCACGGATTCGCCTCTCCTGCCGGTAGAATAATTACCGATATTCTATTACTCTTTTACAAAGATTTGCCGGTGTATTTCCACAGTTATTGTAGGATAATGTACTACATCATAATTGCGCCTTGTGGAGTTTTCTAATCTTGCTGACCGCCCTCCATAAAGTTCTCGGCAAACAACTTCAACGGTTATCATCAATCCCGACAGCACAAATACCCCCGTCCCCTTCCCTGTCCTTCAGGAAGAAGGACGGGGTAACGGTGAACTATCCATCACTGCCCACAGCGCATGGCCTGATTTGCCCATCCGCCACACAGGACATGCCCCACGCTCATCATCCCCGCTTAAAATATTTCCCTGATTCTATTACTCCATCACTTGAACATCCATGCTTCGAAAAACTTTTGACCCTGCCCCTTATTTTAAGATTTTGATATCTTTGACCATGCCTTACATGGGAAACTATGCCAAATACAGGACAATTTATTCACCTGTATTAGTCCGCAATAGTTTTTCAAATTATTACTTGCTACTTTCTTTGATACAGTTTATGTTCGTACTGTATGAAATCTGATATCTTGAAAGAATTCACCTCGCTGCGGGCCGTCCTGGAAAAGGAACGGGATGAACTGCAGAGACGCTTGAACGCCATTAACGCCGTCCTCTCCGGACAAACCACGGACGTGGAAAAAGCCTTCGCTGGCTCGGGTGCAAAAATGAAACGCGGCGGCCCCAAAGCCTTGAAGAAATTAGCCAAAATGGCTAAAGTGAAAAAAGCCGGAAAACGCGGCCCTCGTAAAATGTCCGAAGCCGCCAAGGCTCGCATCGCTGCCGCTCAACGTGAGCGCTGGGCAAAAATCCGCGCCCAAAAGGCCGGCGCTCCCGCCTCCGCCGCAGCTCCGGAGCCAACCTCACCACCGTCGGGCCCCCAAGTCTGAACCAATCTCTTCACCTAACTTAAAGCCAACAGGGCGCGCTTCATCGCGCCTTGTTTTTTTTGTAAGTTCGTTTTAGGTGCCTCGCAGTTTGTTCCTAACTTGCCTTAGCATCCCGTGGCTTCCCCAGTCCATAAATTCCCAGCCCCACCATAATTCCATTTGTCGGGCAAACTACTTCAAGTTAACTTAATTCATGGCACATAAACCACCACCACTACCGGAAGAGAATCCTCATCCTTCCTCTCCCGTGGTGAACCCAGAAGTATTGCCTCCCGAGGCCAACATCTCCCCCCAAGCTGGCCCGGACGAATCACCCTTGCCCCGCTGGTTAAACCGCAAAAAATTGGCGCTGGCTTTTGTAATTGCCGCCCTGTCCGATGCCCTTTCCATCTGGCTTCAGCTTGTCCTCCCCCTCCAATTGGCATTGGATTTTCTCACCGCCTTCCTGCTGTTTATCGTCCTCGGCTGGCGCTGGCCGCTGCTGCTGGGTCTGGTCATGGAAGCCATCCCCGGCATCGCCATCTTTCCCGCCTGGGTGATGGTCGTAGCCACCATCGCCGCGCTTGGCCAGCCCCGCCCCGGCCTTCGCTAATCCCTACCCCCCAAATCTCCTCCCTCCAAGTCGTCATTCGAGAAGACACCCTCCACCTTGCCTTGCACTTTTGCAAAAGTGGGGAATAATAAACCAGTGCTGAACGTTCAGAACACAATAACGCGCAAGCTGCATTGGGGTTTCCTTGCCGTGGGTCTGGCGCTAACCGCCTGCAAACCCACCGATATTCAGGTGTATCAGGTCCCCAAAGAGCAACACCAACCGGCCATGCCCGCCGATGACGCCCACGCCCACGGCATGGCCTCCATGGGCGCCCAGCGCTCCCTCTCCTTCCAGCTCCCGCAAGGCTGGAGCGAAAAACCCGCCCAACGCATGCGCGTGGCCCAAATCTCCGTCCCCGGCAAAGACGGCCTCGATGCCGAAATCTCCATCGTCCCCCTCGCCGGCATGACCGCCAGCCGCGAAGACATCATGAACATTTGGCGCGAACAACTCCGCCTCCCCGCCGTGGACAAGTCCACCGCCGAAACCGCCGTCAACCGTGTCCCCATCAGCACCGGCCAGGGCGACTTATACGACCTCGTCAGCACCGAACCCCTCATCCAGGAGAAACATAAAATGCGCATCCTCGCCGCAGTCTATGAGCTGGAAGGCGTCTCCTGGTTCATTAAAATGAGCGGTCCCGATGAAGTCGTATCGAACGCTCGCAACGATTTCCTCTCCTTCCTCAAAAGCCTGAATTGGTCCGCTCCCCCTGCGCCTTCCCCCGCTACCGCCTCCGCTTCCGCAGCCGCACCGTCCTCGTCCTCTTCCGCTTTGCCCCAATGGCAGGTCCCGCCCCACTGGCAGGAACAAAATCCTCCCGGCCCCATGTTGACCGCCAAGTTCAATATTAAGGATGACCAGGGCAAACAAGCCGAGGTCACCGTGAGCTCCCTCGCCGGGGACGGCGGCGGCGCCCTGCCCAACGTCAACCGCTGGCGCGGCCAGTTACTCCTGCCCCCGGTCACGGCGGAGGAACTGCCCAAACTCGGCACCCCCGTCAACATCAACGGCCGCAATATCACCCTCTACGAAATGGAAGGCACTTGGGCCAAAACCGGCGACCCCGCCCGCATGTTGGTCCTCAGCATCCCGGCGGGCGGGCAAACCTGGTTCTACAAACTCACGGGAGATTCCCAACTCGCCGCCCGCGAGAAAGAAGCCTTCCTCACTTTCGTTCGCTCCGTAAAATATCCCCATGCTCACTAAATTGCTCGACTGGCTCAGCTCAATGCGCCTCACGGTGTGGTGTCTCTGCGCAGCCATGATTCTGGTTTTCGTCGGCACCCTCGCCCAGGTCGAACACGGCCTCTACCGTGCCCAAAAAGAGTACTTTCAAAGCTTTATTGTCTTTTCCTCGCTCACCGTGCACTTCTTCGGCAAAAAATTTATCCTCCCCGTCATCCTGCCCGGTGGCTACCTCATCGGCGGCATCCTGGTTCTCAACCTGCTCTTCTCCCAATTCCGCGCCGGTAATATCGTGCCCCGTAAAATCGGCCTCTACCTCGTCCACGGCGGCCTCATTCTCCTCCTCCTGGGCCAGCTCATCACCGACATGTTCCAGCGGGAAACCCACATGCGCCTCGTCGAAGGTCATGCCAGCAATTACTCCGAAAGCGCCTTTTACCACGAGCTCGCCATCATTGACTCCTCCCACCCCGAACACGACACCGTCATTGCCATCCCTGAACAGCTCCTGGCCACCCGCAGCCACGTTTCTCACCCGGCCCTCCCCTTCACGCTTCACATCCGTAAATACTTTCCCAACTCCCGCCTCGCCAACCGAGAACCCAATGACACCTCCGAACCACCCGCCACCCAGGGCTTCGGCACCACCCTGGCCGTCCGCGAAGTCCCCCTCGCCACCCGCTCCGACGAAAAAAACCTTCCCTCTGCCATCATTGAATTCAGCGGCGAGGGCGCGCCCAAAGGCACCTGGCTCGTCTCCACCTTGATGAACCAACCCCAAACCTTCACCCACGCCGGCAAAGAATGGAAACTGCTCTTCCGCCCCGTCCGGGTGTACAAACCCTTCAGCATCGAATTAATCAAATTTACCCACGAAAAATACCCCGGCACCGAAATCCCCAAGAACTTCGCCAGCCGCGTGCGTGTCATCAACCATCAAACCGGCGAGAATCGCGAAGTCCTCATTTACATGAACAACCCGCTCCGCTATGGCGGCCAAACCTTCTACCAGGGCAGCTACGACCCCAACGACCCGCGCGTCAGCATCCTGCAAGTCGTCCGCAACCCCGGCTGGCTCACCCCTTACATCGCCTGTTTGCTCGTGGGCCTCGGTCTCACCCTCCACTTTATGTTGACCCTGTTTAATTTCACTCGCGCCCAACGCAATGGAGGCGCCCAATGAAACGCCATCTCCCCTGGATTTTGCTGAGTCTCGGCCTCCTCTACGTCCTCTCCGGCCTGCGCCCCATGCCCAAGCCCAACGGCTTCGCGCTGTCCGAATTTGGCCGCCTCCCCGTTCTCTCCAACGGCCGCGTGCAACCCATGGACTCGGTGGCCCGCAATTCTCTCCTCCAAATCCGCACCCGCCAGACCGTGTATGTCCCCGGACGCGGCGCCATGCCCGCTACCGAATGGCTCCTCGAAGTCTTCACCCAGCCTCAGCAGGCGGACAGCCGCAAAATCTTTCGCATTGATAATGGCGAAGTCCTGAGCCTCTTGAAGCTCCCGGAAAACGAAAAATACTTTTCCTTCAACGACCTCCAACCCGCCCTCGATGAAATCGAGCGCCAGGCCGCCCAAATCAACCAAATCGAAAATGCCCAGCGCACCGCCTTTCAGCGCGCCATGTGGCGCCTCTACAACGCCCTCGCCCTTTATCAGCGCCTCAAATGGAGCCTCATGCCCGAAGGCACCACCAACTACCTTGCCGAACTCCAGGACTTCCAAAAAATCCTGCCCGGCGGCATTGCCGCCTTCCATGCCCGCCGTGAAGGCAAGGCATTCGACCAGCAGTCCCTCGACCGCCTCATGCAACTGGCCCAACGTTACGAGCGCATGTCCCGTAATGCCTACCCCTTGATTATCCCCCCCTCCAACCTCCAGACCAACCGGGAAGACTGGGTCAACATCGGCGTGAGCCTCATGCGCAGCCTCAGCTCTCAGGAGCTGCATCCCGCCGTGCTCGCCTACGGCCGCATCGCCACCGCCTGGCAAAACGCCCAACCCAACGACTTTAACCAGGCCGTGGCGGATTACCGCCAATGGCTCACCGCCCACGGCTTGACGCGCGAAGTCAACAAGGCCCGTTGGGAATTCATGTATCAGGCCTTCCAGGGCTTCTACCATGCCCTCGTCCTTTATGTCGGCGCCCTCCTCCTTTCCTTGGCCGGCCTCGTGGCCATGGGCACCCTCCCCTCCTGGTCCGAAACCTTCCGCAAATCCGCTTACGTCCTAATCGCCCTCGGCGGCGCGGTCCACACCCTCTGCCTCATCTACCGCATGGCCCTCGAAGGCCGCCCCCCTGTCACCAATCTCTATTCCTCAGCCATCTTCATCGGCTGGGCGGCCGTGGTCCTCGGCCTTCTCCTCGAACGCTTTTACCGCCTCGGCATCGGCAATATCGCCGCCGCCTGCACCGGCTTTGGCTCCCTCGTCATCGCCCACAACCTCTCCCTCAGCGGCGATACCATGGAAATGATGCGCGCCGTCCTCGACAGCAATTTCTGGCTCGCCACCCATGTCGTCACCGTGACCCTCGGCTACTCCGCCATGTTCATCGCCGGCCTCCTCGCCACCCTTTACGTCTTCCTCCGCTGGTCCGGCCGCCTGCATCAAAGCCTCCCCGGCGCCGTCGGCACCACTCCCATCGGCCAGGCCCTCTCCCGCATGGTTTATGGCGTCTTGTGTTTTGCCACCCTCTTTAGCTTTGTCGGCACCGTCCTCGGCGGCATCTGGGCCGACCAATCCTGGGGCCGCTTCTGGGGCTGGGACCCCAAGGAAAACGGCGCCCTGCTCATCGTGCTCTGGTGCGCCATCTACCTCCACGCCCGCTGGAGCAAACTCTGGAGCGAACACGCCCTCATGAATGCCGCCATCTTCGGCAACGTCGTCACCGCCTGGTCCTGGTTCGGCGTCAACATGCTCGGCGTCGGCCTCCACTCCTACGGTTTCATGGACAAAGCCTCACTCGCCCTCTTTGCCTACGCCGCCTTCAACCTCGGTCTCATCGTCTGGAATGCCATGATGAAAGACCAGCCCGCCGCCAGCGCCTCCACTGCCGCCGTCATAACCAAACCCGCCCCGGCCCCGTCCGATGCCCGCGCCTAGCCGCCTCCACTCCCCTTAAATCTGCCACGGCTCCCGATAGGTCTTCCACCGCAGCCGATTCGCCATTTCATCCCCAATAAACTCTTCCCGCACCGGATCCCACTTCAACGACCGGCCCAGCTTCCACGCAATAATAATGAGCTGCCCCAGCGCCGCCGCCCGATGCCCTATCTCCTCATGCGCGCTCGGCTGCCGCCGGTTGCGAATGCACTCCAGCCAGTTCGCGTGATGATTATTCGCCCCCGGCTGGAACTGCCGCGTGTGCAACCCCAGTTCCACCATGACTTCCTCCGGCCCCCCATCAATCGGCCCCCCGCTCGACATGCTCGTTATCCATCCCCGCTCTCCCACAAACACCCCCCCAAACAATCCCGATAGCTGCGCCTGCGGCGGCACCGCTTTGTACAAATCTTTCACCTGCCCATAGTGCTCCACGTGATGCACCAACACCCCATTCGCATACCGGCAGGTTAACGTCGGAAACACCCCGTCCGCCGGATGATGAATCTCCACCGGCCCGCTTTCCTCCACCCCCAAAGCATACTGAATCACATCCGCCGCATGGGAATGAAACCACGTGCTCGACGCCAGCCCAAAATCCTCATGAAATGACCACGGCACCACTCCCGGCGCCGGATTGACATGATACAGCGGATGATACGGTTGCCACGGCGCCGGCCCCACCCACAAATCCCAATCCAGTCCCGCCGGCACGGGTTGCCCCGGCAAATCCACCGCCACCGGCGCCTGCAACCGGCCCAATTCATTCCACTTGGCCAGTTCGGCATACGGCCGGATGCGCTCGCCCCAAAATGCCCCCAGCGGGTGCCATATCGTAAACACTGACTTCACCCGCCCCAGCCCTCCATTCCGCACAAACTGGCAAATTTTCCGAATCACCGGAATCGAGCGATATTGCGTCCCCGTTTGAAACACCCGCCCATATCGCCGCACCGTCCTCACGATTTCCCGCCCCTCCGCCAGCGTCAGCGATACAGGCTTCTCGCAATAAACATCTTTCCCGGCGCGCGCCGCATCCATCGCCTGCAACGCATGCCAGTGGTCCGGCGTCGCTATAATCACCGCATCCAAATCCGCCCGCGCCAACAGCTCCCGATAATCACGGTATGCCACACAACCCATGTATTTTTCCTGCTGCCGCGCCTGCGCATACGCCTCATTCACCAGCCGGCATCCCTCCTCCCGCCGCGCCTCGTCCACATCACACACCCCCAACACCTGCGCCTGCGCATCATGCGCCATCCGGTTCACGTGTCCCGCTCCCATCAAGCCCCGCCCTATGATCCCTACCGTGATCCGCTCTGAAGGCGCCAGCAACCCGCCCCGCCCCAGCGCCGCCGCCGCCACCACTTGCGGCACCACCCACGCGCCCACCGCCATTCCCCGCAAAAACTGTCGGCGGGTCGCCCGCCCCGCTCCTGACTTGAAACTTTTCATGCTGCTCATGACGCCAATTTCACCATCACCCGCTCACACGCCCGCAGCGTCTCCGCTGTGGCCTCATTCAAAGACGCCGCCACCAGCACCGGCTGCCCTCGCTCCCCTTTGAGTGCTGACAAACCTTCCTCCGCCTGGCTCCCACGCCCCACCTCCAC
Source organism: Fontisphaera persica (assembly GCF_024832785.1). Classification (GTDB taxonomy): domain Bacteria; phylum Verrucomicrobiota; class Verrucomicrobiia; order Limisphaerales; family Fontisphaeraceae; genus Fontisphaera; species Fontisphaera persica. Next base: position 912,549 of record NZ_CP116615.1, on the reverse strand, counting down.
CGCCGCAATTCTCTCCCCCAACACCCTCAGCGCACGACTCGGAAGAATGCCCCGCGCCTCCCCATACGTGCAATCCCACCACACCCCAACTTCCTCACCGTTGCTTTGGCACACCGCCCGCGCCTGCTCCAACGGACGCGCCCCGTCAGGGCGCGCCGCCAGCCGCACCTCCGTCTCGCGCGCCCACCTTCTCGCCATGGCCCAATCCGCCACTCTCGACGCCGGCACCACCACCAGCTCGCACCCCATCCGCCGCGCAAACGCAAACACCTCCCGGCAGCCTTCCTCCTTCCCCGGCAACTCCGGCGCTTCACACGCCCACAAGCGCACCCCCGCCCCATCCAGCTTGAACCGCACCCTCCGCCTTTGCTCGCTGCTCAACGTCGAATCAAAAACCTGCGCCCCTCCCGCCTCCACCGCCTGCATCATCCCCGCCGTCGTGCTCAACACCCCCCACCGCTCCGCCGCTTCAATCCCCGCAAACACCGTCCGCTCCCGTGCCCCGCAAAAACCCAGCCGCCAGCCCAACTTCTCCTGCGCCCGCACCGCCGGCGTCAACCGGCCGCTGGGCGTCACCGGCGCCGGCCAGTCCCCCAGAATAAACTGCGCCGCCCCCAGATAAAACGAAAGCAGCACCGGCTCCCAAAACACGTAGGGATTGTGTGCTATCGTGCAATAAAAACACCGCCCCCGCCCATACTCCCGCGCCCACGCCACCGCATAATCCCTATCCGCGCGCTCCACCTGTCCATACGCCGGCCCTTGCGACGGCCCCATCCGCTCCAAATCCATGCTCAACAACACCCGCAACCGCTGGCGCGAATAGGGCTCATTCACCCGGAAATACTCGTCCCGATACTCAAAATGCGTCCCCCCAAACGCCCGCACCAGCGGATGCCCCGGCTCCTCTATCTTCATCACCACCCGCTCCGTGTTCTCCCGGTGATTCGCCCCCCGCGCCCCAATCATCAAACCAAACTCCGGCCAGTCCTCAATCGCCCCGGGCCATTGTGTGAACGCCACCGTCGCCCCGTGTACTCCCATCAATCCACCCCCACTAAACACAAAATCCACCAAGCTCTCGCGCAAACCCGCATCCGTAAACAAATTCCCCACGTTATTGTTGAAAAACACCCCATCAAACCCTTGCAAATGCTCCGCCCGAAACAGCTCCGGGTCACTCCCCGCCACCACCGAAAACGCCCCCGTCCTCTCCCCCATCATCCGAAACGCCGCCGTCGCCGTCCCAATCGAACGATGCCCCCCATAATTCACATTCCGCTCGAATATCAACAACCGCCGCGGCTTGCGCGGCTTCGCCCACGCCCGCGGCGGAAGCGCCGCAGCAATCCGCTCCATTTCCTCTGCCGGCAACCCACCCTCCGCCCCCAAAGCGCTCCACCACCCCGCTGAGGCCGCCGCCCCGACCATCCCCAAAAAGACCCGACGGGAACACCCCTCCCCACGTTGAACATCACATAACTTTTTCATGGCTTGCCCTTCAATATTGCTCCCCCTCATTCTTCCCCGTCGAGCGGAAAAATTATCCACCATTCGCCTCCTTCATCTTCCCCAATTTTTTCCCGCTCCCGGAGCACTCCTTTCTCCCGCCCGTCTCCCCATGCTCACCCGCGTATGGCCAAACCACGCCAGCCCCAAAAAGACCACCCGCAACCCGCGGCTACCGACGCCCTCGCGTCCCTCGCCGCTCTCTCCGCCTCCGCCGCCGCCCTCGCCCAGCAGCTCCTCGCCGACCCCAACCTCGACCCCCACACCCTCGCCAACGCCCTCGAACGCCTCATCCTCGCCCAATCCCTCCAGACCCTCGCCAACCCCCACGCCTCCCCCCAAGACCGCGCCGCCGCCCTCCACGCCTTCCACCAATGGCGCCAGGCCGACCTCGCCCGCCAGCGCCTCGAGCTCGAACGCCAGAAAATCGAACTTTCCCGCCAACGCCTGGAAGCCCAAAAACCGCCCGACCAGCCGCCCCCCGAACCCTACGACGAAGAGGAAACCGCCAAAATCTTGATGGACCAGCTCGACCAAATCCTCGGCCTCAAACCCCGGTCCCCCAAACCGCCCCCCGCTCCTTTGCCCTCACCGCCTCCGGAGCCTCCCCTCACTCCGCCGCCGCCATAATTCCACCCGGAGGCTGAACGTGAGTTAAAAAATAGGAGACGCTCAGTTGTCCCCTGTTTCTCTCCCCCACTTCAGGCTTCCCATCCCTTACCCCCATCTGTCGGCCCCACTCCGCACCTTGGCATTTAAAGCCGCCGCAGTTCAACTTCTGCCCCCACATTTGACGCGTGAGGGACTGCCATGGAATGGGCCGTCAGTTTCGCCATGGCATGGGGAAATCATTGTCACCCAACGGCCATTGTGGCTATATTCCCACAACACCACTACTCAACTACCCATGCGTGTGTGTTGTGCGGCCAATGGGCCCGGCAGGGCGATGCGTCGGATTGTGCAAATGGCACTTTCCGCTCTGCTGGCCTTTTCCCTGCCCGTTTTCGGCGGCATTTTTCTTCAGGAGTTCATGGCCGAAAATGACGGCGGGTTGCGGGATGAAGACGGCGACAGCCCGGACTGGATTGAGCTTTACAATGACAGCGACGCTCCCCTCTCACTGGCAGGCTGGCGGCTCACTGATGACCCAGCCAATCCCGCCAAGTGGTCTTTTCCTGCCACCAACTTGCCGTCTTTGAGTTATCTAATCGTGTTTGCCTCCGGCAAAAACCGGGCTGTGCCGGGCGGCGAACTGCACACGAATTTTCGCCTGCAAAACGCGGGCGGATATCTGGCGTTGCTGGACGCCCAGGGCACGCCGGTTTCAGTGTACTCCAATTATCCCCCGCAACGCGCCAACGTGACTTATGGGCGCAAAACCGTGACGCAAATCACAAGCTGGATCGCCACCAACACCGCCTATCGCTGGAAAATCATGACCAACCCCGTCGAATTGACCGGCTGGAACGCGCCCGGCTTTGATGCCTCCTCATGGCCTGCCGCCGCCGGCAGCATGGGATTTTCCTCCACCGACAACATCTTGCTGCGTTTGGATTTCGACGAACGCGGCACGACACCGGTGACACAACCCGGGTTCGAGTCCTTTGTCATCAATTCCAACACCAGCGCCACCGCCGCCCAAAGCGCCCCCACCGTGCGCTGGTTCGGCAATTTGCAGGTCACCTTGTCCAATACCCCGCCAGATAATTACGATGACCGGCTCCGCAGTCAGCCCGTCAACAGCGGCACCTTCACCCTCTCAGCGCTGTTGCGCGATTTCGTATTCAGCGGCTCCCGCACCAATCAAGGGGGACTGGACCTCACCATCAGCGGCCTGCCCGCCAATCAAGCCTGCGAAGTGACCCTGTGGTCCTATGACAACTCCAGCCCGGGCAGCCGCCGCTCCACCTGGTCTGCCAACGGCGTTACAGTCGTCAATCTCTACGCCTTTGATGGCACCGTGCTGCCGGTCTCCGACAACGATTACCGCATGCAATTCAGCGCGATGATTAACGCGCAAGGGCAATTGAAAATCTCCGGGCGCCGCGACCCCAGCAGTGTAGGCAGCGGCGGCGCGGCGGATTATGGCGTATTCCTGAATGCGCTGGAAATTAAACAGCCCGGTCTGGCGGCGTATGTGCAGAATGATATCCGCACACTCATGCGTGGCCGGAGCACCAGCCTGGCCTTCCGCCATCTCTTCACCACCAGCACCAACGTCCTGCCCCAGTTCCTGCGGCTGCGCGTGCGTTACAAAGATGGTTTCGCCGCCTGGCTCAACGGCCTGCCGCTCGTTGCCCGGAATGCCCCGGCCGAGCCGGCCTGGGACGCGCGCGCCCTCTCCGAGCGTCCCCTGGCAGAAGCCGCCCGCGAAGAGGAAATCGTCATTCCCGCCTCCCTGGCAGCGCTTCAGCCCGGCACCAATGTGCTGGCGATTCAGGCCATGAGTTATTCCACCAATACTTCCCACTTCCTCTTCAGTGCCACGCTCGAAGGCTTTTCAGAACAGGGCGTAGGACATTTTTACTTTCCGCAGCCCACGCCCGCAGCGCCCAACGCCACCGGATACCAGGGATTTGTCAGCGACACGAAGTTTAGTGTGGACCGCGGTTTTTACGACACGCCTTTTACGGTGGCGATTACGAGCGCCACCCCGGGTGCTCTCATCTATTACACCACCGACGGCAGCCGCCCCTCGCCCACCAACGGCTCGTTGTACCAAGGGCCGCTCCTCATCACCAATACCACGTTGCTCCGCGCTGCCGCCTGGGCAGAGCATCTCATCCCCACTGAGCCGGATACGCATTCTTACATTTTCCTGGAGAGCGTGCTGCGCCAGCCGAACACCTTGCCCGGCTATCCCACCACCTGGCAGGCATCGTACCCGGCAGATTATGAGATGGACCCCAACGTGGTGAATCACCCCCGCTACAGCAATAGCATCCGGCAGGATTTACTGGCGATTCCCACTGTCTCCATGGTCACCGAGCACGACAGCCTGTGGGGGGCGGCGCGCGGCATCTACCTCAATTCCACCAGTGTCCACGACCCTGCCACCGGCCAGGATTGGGAACGCGCTGCCTCCGTGGAGTTGATTCTGCCGGATGGCCGCAAAGGATTTCAGGCCAACTGCGGCATCCGCATCCAGGGCAACGCCAGCCGCGACAACAATCGTCTCGCTAAACACTCCGTGCGCCTCCTGTTCAAATCCGAGTATGGCCCCTCCAAATTGCGCTATGACTGGTTTGGCGGCGGCGTGCAGCAATTTGACAACCTCATTCTGCGTGCCGGCTTCACGGATACCTGGGCCACGCGCTACTCCGACCAAACAGCCATCCCCGGCGGCAAAGGCACGCGCTACCGCCCCGAAGACTCCCTGTTATTACGGGATGGCTGGGTGAAAGATTCCATGCGCGACATGGGCCATCTGGCCGCTCGTCACCGCTTTGTCCATCTCTATCTCAACGGCCTGTATTGGGGGGTCTATAATCCCTCGGAGCGCATGGACGCCTCGTACTGCGCCGAGCATCTGGGGGGCAGCGAGCAGGATTGGGATGTGCTCTGCGGCGATGCCATTTATGACTTCGCCACCTTGAAAGATGGGTTCAAGGACGACTGGAATGAACTCATGGCGCTGGTGAATGCCGGCATCACCAATGAGGCCGCCTTTCAGGCCATCACCCAGCGGGTGGATGTGGCTAATCTAATAGACTACATGATTCTCCACATCGTGGCCGAGGCGGAGGACTGGCCGCATCATAACTGGTACGCCGTCCATCGCCGCGCCAATCCACGCACCGGCCTGCCCGCCACCCCCTGGATTTTTCTCCCCTGGGACCAGGAAATCGTCCTCGACCAACTCGTCCGCCGCAACCGCGTGGAAGTCAATAATCCCGACACCCCCGCGCGGATTTACGGCGCTTTACGCGCCTGGCCGGAATTCCGGCGCATGTTTGGCGACCGCGTGCACAAGCATTTGTTCAACCACGGCGCCCTGACCCCGGAAAAAAACATCGCCCGCCTCATGGCGCGCGTCGCAGAAATTGACCGCGCCATCGTGGGCGAAAGCGCGCGCTGGGGCGACGCCCGCGAGTTCACCATCGGCGCCAACCCCGGCCACGGCCAGACCTTCACCCGCGATGAATGGTGGTGGCCGGAAATCGAAAAATTGCGCACCAATTACTTCCCCACCCTCACCGAAATCAACGTGGCCCGCTTTCGCGCCGCCGGCCTTTACCCCGCCTTGGCCGCGCCGCAATTCAGCCGCTTCGGCGGCGAGGTGGCCCCGGATTACTCACTCACCCTCAGCCACACCAACCTTTCCGGAACCATCTTTTACACACTGAATGGTGAAGACCCGCGAGTTTATGGGAGCGGCATGGTGGCCGCCAGCGCCCTCACGTATCAAGGCCCCATCACCATCACCGACCCCGTGCGCGTCATGGCCCGGGTCTTTGCCGGCGGCCAATGGAGCGCGCTGGCCGAAGCCATGTTCTATCCCACCCAAAATTTGCAGGCGCTCACCCTGACCGAAGTAATGTACAATCCTCCAGCGGCCTTTGGCATGGCTGGCGAACTCTTTGAGTTTGTGGAGTTATGGAATCGCTCCAGCCAACCCCTGAACCTTTCTGGCTTCCAATTCATTCAAGGCATTCAGTTCACCTTCACCAATGGCACCCGCCTTGCACCCCACGCATACGCCGTGCTGGTGGCCGATGCCGCCGCCTTCGCACTGAAATATCCCGGCGTGCCCGTGTTGGGCGTGTACACCGGCCGGCTCGACAATGGCGGGGAGCGCATCACTCTGGCGGACCCGCGCGGCGCGCCCGTGCTGTCCTTGAATTACGATGACGTGCCCCCCTGGCCCCTCGAGCCCGATAACGGAGGATACTCCCTCGTGCAACGGTACCCCTTGCACTTCCAGGCTCCCGAAGACCCGCTGAAATGGCGGGCCAGCGCCGCCCCGGGCGGCTCGCCGGGCGCCCCCGATGGCGACGACATGGACAGCGATGGACTGCCCGATGCCTGGGAAATTCAACACGGCCTGATAAGCCAAAATCCTACCGATGCCATGGAAGACCCGGATGGGGACGGCCACAGTAATTTGGAGGAATACCTTGCCGGCACGGACCCCCGCGACCCCCGCAGCCACGTGCGCCTCCGTCTCGAGCACCACCAAGGCCAGCTCACCTTGAGCGGCCTCCAGACCGCGGGCCGCAATGTGCACATCCTCTATCGTTCCAACCTCTGGAGCGGGGCATGGGAAACGTGGACCAACCTGTCCGCCCCCGCCAACGCTCAGGAGTGGAGGTTGAACTTGCCCGGCGCTACAGAAGGCCAGAGGTTTTATCGCCTGCAAGTCACCTGGCCCTGACCCGGCGCTTAATCATCCACCAGCTCATACCCAAAAACATCCCGCTGCACGCGAAATTCCACCCGGCCATTACTCACCTTGGCCGCCACCTGCCCGCCGCGCTGCCCCTTCCGGTCCACAGTCAACACCCGCACGGGCCGCGTCAGCGGCCCCCAGCATTGTTGCGGACGCAGCTCCACGTCAAAATCCTCGCCATCTGGCAACGGAATCACCAGCCGCCGCCCCTGTACCTGTGCCAGCTTCACCGCCCCCGTGGTAAGGGCCACCCCAAAATCCACCGCCCGCCGATTGGGCAGCAGCCGTGGATTCGGTTGATACTCCTCCGCCGGCGGCTCAAAACGCATGCCGGTGATTTTTCCCCCGCTCCCGCTGATGACCAGTTTGCCCACGCGATAACGATGGTCGGAAGCATCATCACCCAGAAGTGTATAGCGGCGCCCCCCCTCCCCGCTGGCATTATACAGCCCCACCAACGCCGCATATTCGCCCGGCTGCATGGTCTCGGGAATCGTCACCGTGAAATCAGTCACCACCTCCCCCTGCCATTGAGTGGTGGGCGTGGCCGGCACTCCTCCCCCGTTAAATTCTGCCGGACTGTAACGGCCCGGCACGGGACGGGAGAAGTGATAAAACACAGTCAGGTTGCGCGGGGCCGGTTGCTGGGCCTTCCATTTAACCTGCAGCCGGAATTGCCGCTCGCCCACCGGCTGAAAACCCGCAAACACCGGTTGAATCAACAGCGGCGCATCCGGCAGGTATCCGCGCCCGTTGACATACCATTCCCCCGGACGGCGCGAACGCTCGATAATTTGCCCGTCCACGCGCTCAATGGCCGACTCCACTGCCCCCTTCACCGCATAATACCCAAACTGCGGCAGCACCCGCCCCTCCACCGTCCAGTCGTTGGTCCCCCGATTGACCCACACCCGCCCCCCCGACTCCCAGTGAATGAGAAGCCGGTGTGGATTGCCCTCCACAAACTCCACCTGCCGGATTTCATCCCGGGCCACACTTTCCACCCATCCCTGCGCCAGCCAGTACTTGCGAATGGCTTCGCGCCCCGTGTTGCGCAAATCAATCATCAAGTCGTTACCGGTGAGTATTTCCGCGCTGAGATAATCATCGCTGGTAATGCCGTGCAGGGAGCGCCCCCGCCCCCCTTCGTAACGCCCGGGATACCCCACCCCATGCAGGCTGAACCGCGCATGATTCACCGCATTAAACCACGGCACCCGCGCCCAATCCCGGCAGGCCACCCGGTTGTTGAACGGCCCGCCCGTGGCGCTGAGATGCAAAAATTGGCAATCCGCCCCATCCAGATAACCAATGAGCTGGTCACTGCCGGCTTCGCTGGTGGTGGGCCCGCCACCGCAGGCCTTGCGAATGTAATTAAAGGCCTCGCCCCAATGGCGAAGGGTCTCAGTTTTGGAGTGAAACCGGCCGTGCCGGTCAAAGTAATCAAAGGCGTTGATGGACGTCCAGACGTCCACAAAATAGGTGTTGGGTTCCAGAGCCGGCGCAATCATCTGGAGGTTGCGCCGCAAAAAAGGCATCACTCGGTCGGGGCGGAATTGATAACTTTGCGCGTTGCGCCCCTCATTCAACCATGCCTTGCGCGGCTGGCCCTCCGCCGTGAACGTCACATTCTCATAACTGAAATCCGTGCAGTCGGGGTAAATGTCAATGTAGTTGTCGTGCAGCCCCCATTGCACGCCGCGCGCGCGGCACAGACGGCTTTGTGCCTGCAGTTCCTCCAGCGTGCCCAGCGTCGGCAGCGGCGGATAAATATCCGGCAAACGATAATCGTATCCCCACCGCTGCCACACGTGAATAATCACCATGGAATTGGTCAGGCCGTAGTCAAAACACCGTTGCAGCCGAGCGGTGTTCTCCGCGTATCGCCCGCCCCACAAATCAAACACAAACCGCCCCGCCTTCAACGCCACCGCCGGCGCCGGTTTTTTGTCATACAAGGGGCGGTATCGTATCGCGCAATCCATCGCTCCGCGCCGGCCGGGCACAAAGGTGAACATGGCGTCCGGATGCGTGTGCAAGGCGTAAGTGCGCGTCCCCGGATTGACATCGAAATAATCCACCGGAGCGTCAGAAGCCACCAGCAATGACAGTCCGTTGTCGAAGTCCAGGCCCACGTGGCTGGTGGCCAGATTATGCCCGCCACCACCCGCCCGAAACGCCTGAGGCTCCTCAATGCAATAGCCGTGCCCGTAATAAACCCGGCGCGCTGTGCGATCCGCCGGGCCGGTGGTTAAATCGGTGATGCGCCGGTCACAGGATATCTTGATGCGCAAACCCGGCCCTTCAGCCCACACCTCCGCCACCAACTGCCCCGGCCCGTCCACCGTCTGCAGGCGGTGGGTCACCCGCCACCGCCCTCGCGCAACGGCGGTGCTCACCCGCTCCACCACCACCCCCGCCGGCCAGCCGCCCACGGGCAAATCCAGCACCTGCATGGCCATGCCCTCCCACACCACGGCGGCATCGCCACTACCAAAAGCAATCGCCGCATCAGCCAGTCCGTTAGGCCCCAACACCACGGCCGCCCGCAAACCCTCCCCCAACTCATAAACCATCGCCTCCCGCCCGGCTTTTCCCGAGGCCAGAGCGGCGCGCGCCTGCGTCTGCAACTGCGCTTTTTCCGCTGCGCTCAACCGTCTGGGCTCCATCCCGACAAGGATTACAGGGTCCCCCCAATAGGCCGCGTCGCAGGTGGTGTTTTGCTTCGGGCCGGGATGCGTCTCCAGCCGCAACACGATTTCCCGTCCACGATAACGGCTTAAATCCACCTCACCCAATACCCACGTCTTGCTGTCGCTGTGCCGTTCAAACACCACTTCTTCGTTGACCCACACCCGGAAGGTCACCCCATCGCTGGGCGGTTCTGTGGCCGTGTGGTCACGAATGGCATTATAAAATGCCAGACGCGCCCCAGCCTGCGGCAAGCGCACTTTCCATTCCATCCACACCGTGCCCGCGTGCTTGCGCCATGGCGGATGCACCATCCAGGAAGCGCGCGACTCACCGCGCTGCGCCGCCCCCTGCCCCACTGACGTGCCGCTGGGCTCATGCGTGCCCGTCCAACCCGCCGGCAGCGATTCCGCAGGCTGGCCGAAATATTGCCAGACGACGCGATGCGGCTTGGTGCGCACGAGCGGCACAGCCCCGGCCGCCGGGACCACCAGAGCCGCCGGCGGCGCCGTGACCCGTGGCAATTGCGTGAAATCATTGGTAAAAATCCGCACCGCCTCAGCCTCCAGACGCCGGCCCTGCGCATTGGCCTCGGCCTTGATTCGCACCGGATACAACGCCGAATAGGCGCCTTCACCCACGGCCAGCGAAAAGGCCGCTTCGCGCGCCTCTGAGGGCGGCACCACAAGCGTGGACGTTGCCGGCCCCACCGCCCGGCATTCGTCCACCAGGCCGCCCATGGTCAACTTGGCCGTGAGCGGCTCCGGCGCGGCGTTGGACACCATCACCCGCACCGGCTGAGGTTGATGGTAATTGGTGACCAAAGGGACCGGCGCAATAGATAACGTCAGCGGCCCTTCCTTGACCTGATGCCCATCAAAGGCCTGCAACCCCAAAATCATTCCCAGGCCGGCAATACCACCAGCGCACAACATCCACCGAGGTTTCATGCCGCTTATCATGCCGCTGGTTTTGTCTTCTGTCACGCCTGCATTCCCCTGCTTCCATCCCCCCGCCTCTCCCGGTGAGGCGCGGTTTTTCCCCATGATGGCAGCACCCTGCTTTTCCGCGGGTTTTTGCATTGAGACGCGGAGTCATATCATTCAAAATATCCCCATGAAAGCCCTCGTAATTTTTGGTGCCATAACCGCCCTCCATTTTTCGGTGTGGGGCGCGGCGGAACTCGTGAAAGCCAAGGACGGCTCAGGCGTGTACGGCTACAAGGATACCCCCATTTTGCCTTGGTGTGGTTTTCATGTGCACGACCCCGACCGGCCCAACCCCAAACGGGTGGACCCCGGCACCGCGGGCCAGAGCGTGCTGCCCGCCAAACCACCCGCCGATGCCATTGTGTTGTTTGACGGCACGGATTTATCCAAGTGGCAAAAGCCCCTGTATAAAATCGAAGACGGCTGTCTGGTGGCCGTGGGCAACCAGGCCCTGGTCACCAAGGACAGCTTTGGCGATTGCCAGCTTCACCTGGAGTGGATGGCGCCACCGCCGGAGGGTTTCCCCTGGTATAACCGCGGCAACAATGGCGTGCTGCTCATGGGACTTTATGAAATTCAAATCTTCGACTCTTACACCGAAAAAATATATCCCGACGGCATGGCAGGGGCCATTTATGGGCAGACCCCGCCGCGCGTAAATGTCTGCCGACCCCCCGGCCAATGGCAGACCTACGACATCATTTTTACCGCGCCGGTGTTTGAAGGGGATAAACTCGTAAAACCCGCCCGCCTGACCATGTTTCACAATGGCGTGCTGGTGCATTTGAATGAAGAAATCCACGGCGAAACCGGCCATCGCATCATCCCCCAATACCGCCAAAAAATCAGTCGCGGCCCCCTCATGCTGGGCGGGCATGATTGCCCCGTAAAATTTCGCAACATCTGGATTCGTCCTCTTTGAAAAACCGTCCCCGCCCCTCAAACGCGAGGCAGGCAGGCCGGCCCCACCGGCTCGAAAGTCTTGTAGGTCAGGATGAATTCTTGATGCCCCAGCCGCTCGCTGGCAGTAGGCTCCCCCGCGGCGGTGCGCAATATCTTTTCGTAAATTTCCCGCCCCACTTCCTCCAGCGTGGCTTCACCTTCCAGAATGCGGCCGGCATTGATGTCCATGTCCTCGGCCAGCCGCCGGTAGGTCTCCGGGTTGGCGCAGATTTTAATGACCGGCGAAATGGCCGACCCCACCACCGAGCCGCGCCCCGTGGTGAACAAGGTCACATGCGCGCCGCAGGCCATCAGTTCGGCAATTTCGGCATTGTCGCAAATGTTGGCAAAACCGAAACGCACCTCGCCATCCGGCACCACGTCCAACAAATAAAGTCCTCCCGTGGGGGGCAGGTCGCCTGGTTTCAAAATGCCCTGGATGGGTGATTGGCCGCTCTTGCTGTAGGCGCCCATGCTTTTTTCCTCCTGGGTGGTCAGCCCGCCTTCGGCATTGCCAGGGGCAAAACTGCCATGTCCCAAAGTGGCGTAATGCCGCGCAGCCTTGTTCACACAGGCGACAATCTCCGGCGCCAATTCCGGGCGCGCCGCGCGCGCCGCCATGATATGCTCGCAGCCGATGAGTTCGCCGGTCTCCTCGAAAATGGCGGCCGCTCCCTGCTCCACCAGCAAATCAAACGCCCGGCCCGCTGCAGGATTGGCCGTAATGCCGCTGGTGGCATCCGAGCCGCCGCAAATCGTGCCCACCACCAGCTCGCGCGCCTCCATGCCAACCCGGGGCGCCTCCGCCATCTGCCCCAGCGCTTTTTCCACCCACTGACATCCTTCCCGGATGCTGCGCAGCGTGCCGCCGTTTTCCTGAATGACCAGTGTTTCCACCGGCCGGCCGGTGGCGGCAATGTGCCGGGCCAGCTCCGTGCGATTGAAGCTCTCACATCCCAACGAGACCAGCAGCGCCCCGCCCACATTGGGATGCGTGCACAACCGCTGCATCATGCGGAAGGCATAGTCATTGGGGTAACATCCCGGAAAGCCAATCAAATGCACCGGTTGGCCGCGAAAGGCCTGCACCACTTCTCGGGCCACGTGATGGGCGCATTCCACCAGATAGGCCACCACCAGCACATTGCGGATGCCCTTGCGTCCATCGGAGCGCAGATAACCTTGCATCATGTTATTGGGAATGGGAAAAATATGCGGCTTGCTGCTCCCAGGTGTAGGTGGGCAGATAGTCGCTTTTCAAGTTGTGCGTATGCACGACTTCACCGCGAGCCATATCCCGCACCGCCGAACCAATCGGCACGCCGTATTTGATGATTTTTTCGCCTTGCCTGATGAAGCGCGCCGCCACCTTGAAACCCAGCGGCACCGTGGCCGCCAGCCGGACCTTTTCGCCGTCAATCCACAACTCCTCGCCCGCCGGCAGGCGGGTAATGGCCGTCAGGACGTTGTCCTCGGCCGCCAGTCGCAATAATCGCCGGTCCGTACTGTTCATGGCTTGCTCCCGCATGGGCGTAATAGGCAGGGCGTGTCCGTCCCGCCGGATTCGTTGAGACACGCCCCATGGCAATGACCATCCCTTTATATGGGCTGGCTCAAGGCACTTCAATCACGCGGTAGAATCGGCTGGGTTGCGTCAGGATGTTATCCTGCACGGTCAGCGTGGCGCCCGTGGCGGTTTGTGGCGTGCCGAAGTTAAGCCAGGTCGGGTCACTCAACTGATTCTTGTACTGCACTTGATAACGCTTGCCCACCGTGGTTTGGAAGCCCAGGCTTATCAGGCTGCCGTTGATACGCATATCCGCCAGATTGAAGCGCGGCGGCTGGCTGACTTGTCCGCCCACATTCGAGCTCCCCGGTGTCGGGCTGCTGAGCGTCTGAATGGACGTCGTACCATCCGGGTAGCGTCCCTGGCTCACATCCGACGTCTGCGGGCCAAACGTGACCAAATCCACCAGTTGGCCATCCGGCCCAAACAAGGCAATGTCATCCCCATTGCGGCTCAAGGCAAAGTTGACATGCAGCTCCGGTGAATTCGTGCTGTTCCGATGCGGCGCATTATCCGCCCAGACCAGCAGGAAGCCCCGCGGCGGGATGATGTAGCCCGGCGGTATGCGAAATTGCTGCGGCGCCGCGTTGGGAGCATCGGTGAGATAATATCCCGCCAGATCCACCGGTTGGTCGCCGGGATTATACAGCTCAAACCAGTCCTCAAACGCCAGCCCATGCGGTTCCTGCAACGTGCGCGTATTGCTGGCCATCCATTCATTGACCCGCACCTCCGCAGTTTGCACCACCACCGAGCTGGCCGTGTTGGCGCTGCCGGGGGTGGCCTGCGCAAACACCCGGCGGTAGAACATCTGGCCGTTGGGATAATCCCCATAACTCTGGTCCGGCGCCAGATTGGTGTAGTTCAAATAATCCAGCACCTTCAACCCCCCGTCCACCGGCATCACCAGCGCCACCGAACCCGCTCCCCCGCTCAAACGGAAGTTCGTGTGCACATTCGTCCCCGCACTCTGCCCCTCCTGCCCATCGCACCACACCACCCGATACTCCCCAGGCCCCAACACCGTCCCCGCCGGAAACGCCCACTGCCCCAGGTTCGTGTACTGGTTCGCCAAATACCACCCCGTCAAATCCACCGCATTGCTCCCCCCATTGTACAACTCCACCCACGGCTCCCGCTCCCCATAGTTGTCCACCCCCCCAGCCCCATTCTCCGCCTGCACCTCGTTCAAATACACCCCAGGCAGCTCCGGCAACAAACCCTCCACCGGATTCCCCAACCCCGGCGACCGCCCATACGTCGAAGCGTGCACCACAAAGTTCGAGGTCACAAACGCCGTCACATACACCGTCAAATTGCTCACACTGTCGCTCGGCAAATACCACAAACTCACCGTGTACGTCATCCCCGTCTTCAACACCAACGGCTGCGACAACGACTGCGCCGCCTGCGTCACCCGCCCCGTCGCCACCAGCCGCAAACTGTACTGCCCGCTCCGGCTCACACTCCCATCTCGCACCGTCGGCTGGGTCATCGTCCCCTTCACCCACGTCCCCTCCAGCGGCGCCTCAAAATCCCCGTTCACCACGTAGTTTGTCCCCCCGCCGACTTCGGTTCCCTCCTCCACCCGCAAATCGTCAATCCATATCTCCCCTGCATTCGAGAAATGGAAAAACAAATTCGTCCAGTTCAACGTGGCCCGGTTGGACAAACTGAAATACTTGAACTTCCATCCCTGCCCGTCCGCCCAGTTCAACGGCCGGCTGTGGTCCCGCCGCGCGTCCACCAACTGCAATGCCGCCCCGCCCCCGGCCGCCTTCAAGGACCACGGCAAACTTGGCTCGTAGCGGATACGGTCCACCACCACCATTTCATTGCCGACAGGACGCAGCAAGGTCAGGGTTTCGCCGTCAGGGTCCAGACGTCCATTAAACGTATCCACCACCGCCGCCGCGGCCGTGGTGCCATAGGCGGCCGCAAAGGCGGCGCGGTCCTTGGCCAGCACCAGGCGCTGCTGGGGACGGATGATGGTGCCCAACGGAAACTCATAGTCCAGCCCATTCACCCGCCAGTACGAAAGGTCGAAGGCGTAATCGGTGGAGGCATTGAAGATTTCCACATACTCCGCATTGGTCACAGTAGGCTTGTACATGATTTCACTAAACATGACCGTGCCTTCCGCCGCCGGGGTGGAACCGGTATAATAAACCACATTGGTGACTTTCATCCCGGGAATGGGCTGGTCGTTCAAGTCGCACGCCTCCAGGACAAAAACGTTTTCGGACTCTTTGGCCGCCAGCGTCAGCCCCCAACGCGTGAAGTTGGTCCAGGAAACTGGGTACAACTGTCCATTGACGCGAATGGATTTGACCGTCACGGGCGCCAGGCCGGTCAAATTGACCACATTCTGGCTGTTGGTCTGCACTGCGGGCACCTGAACGGCCCAGGTGGCCTGGGGCACGTTTTGCAATATGTAGGCCCGGCGCTGTTGAATCCATGCGGGGATGGAAATGCCCTGCGCGCCACTGCCCACATAGGGTGAGGTAATCCCCGTAATGCCATTGCGCAACAAGGCCTGATAGCGCGCATCCAGTTTGGGCATGTAGGCGCTGTCCATCAACACTGTCTCAGCACAGCGCTGCAAGGCCCGCAGGTAAATGCGCCGGAAATAACTATGATTGTAAAGGCGGGCGACTTCCGGCATGTGGTTTTCGCCGGTGTCCCCACCCATCGCCACCGTGAACAAGTCCTGCGAAGGCCCGTGGCCCCCCGAGCAACCCAGGGAGAAATCCAAATCCCAGAGCAGCATGTTCCATTTGCCGCCATTGGGCAGATAGACAAACTGGTTTTTGCCGCGGTTGTAACCGTAACCGTCCCAGTCGCCGACGACATGGCGAAAAGCCAGCATGGTGAGCCATTGCTCGATATCGAAGGCGTTCTCCACGGCATTGACGTAGCTGCTGTCTGGCGCGTTCAAGGCATCCACAGCCCAGTAAAGGGACGAATAATCATCATTCAACGTGCCGTTGAATTTCTTCTCCCAGCACCAGCGATAGCGGGCCTTCTTTTTCTCGCCATTGATGGTGGTAAAGTTTTGCAAACTGGCCGACTTGTTCAATTGCCGGGCTGGGGTGTCATCAAATTCAAACCAGTCATCCACCTTGAAGATTTCCCCCTCGTCTGCATCCGGGTACCACATTTGGACGTAATCGCGGTTGACCTGTTGGGAGTCCGTATAAACGGGACTGCCGCAATGAGTCCCATTGATGACCGGATGCACAAAGCGCTGGTAGCTGAACGGCAAGCCCAACTGTTCGACCATGGTGAACGACGTCAGCTCGCGCAGCAGGGTGGCATCGCGACTGGAGGGCTCGAGGGAGTCGAGGTTCAATTCATCGCTGCCCAGCAAGGGGTCATCCTCCGGCAACACCCAGACAAAATTGGCTCCAGTCACCAGGGGATTGGCGGGGTTGCGGGTGAAGGGGCTGCCGCGGTAGCGCGCGCCCGCTCCATAAATGGCGCGGAAATTGCCGTACACAAAGGTGCATTCCTGCGGCTCGTTGCTCAGCCGCTCGCGGTTCACCCAGGTGTTGTACTTGGTCTGGGTCATCCAGATGCGATAAACCCCCAGGTTGCCCGGCACCGCCAAATCCCCAAACCGCACCAGGCATTCGCTGACCGTCGGGCCGGCATCGGGGAAGGTGCGGGAAGCCGGGTTGGGGTGGGCATCGGTGGCCACCACATGGAAAGCCACCAAAGTGCCGGCGGCCTGGCCGGGGAGGACGGCGGTATATATGCCATCGCCACGCACGGCATCGCCATTTGTGCCGTCATCGTACATTGGCGCAAAAGTCAGGGTGGTATTGGGGTCAAGCCGGTACCGCAATTGGACCGAGCCGATGCCATCCGGATCGTGCACCCGGGCCGTCACCTTCACCGGTACGTTGGCAGCAGGCATGACCGGCGTGTGTTTCACCTCGACAATCGCCGGCCCATTGTTCGCCGCCATCTGGCTGTTGGGCAGACCCGGGGTGCCCAAATTGGGAGGCACGGGCAAGGTGACCACCGTTTCCACGCCACCGCCATGCAGGCGCAGCAGGACATCGCGATGGCCGCGCAGCCAGCGTAATTTGGCTTCCAGGGTTATATAAGTATTCGCGGTCAAGGTGGCATTCAAATCACATTCCACCCGGTTGGCGCCATTGTCGCCACCGGCGCTGGCCACAATGCGCAAGCTCTGGCTCGGATTCCCCGGCCCCGCGGGCTCAAGGCGCGAGGCCACATGATTGCCTTGAATCACCCAACTGCTGAGCGAGTTAAAATTGGGATTAAGAACGGTGTTGGGGCCTGTGGGAGTGGCGCGCACGGCCACGTCGTCCATCAAACACTCTCCCTTGCCAAGTATCATGACCTGAATTTCGTTCAAATCCGAGCCAGGTGTGCCCCGCGGATAAACATGGTCGGCGTAAATGTTTTGGACATAATTGGTCCAAGGCGCCTTTTGCGTTTCATCGCTGTCGGCCCAGTTGCCGGAGAGGCGGTTGTCGCTGCGCGGGTCAATCAACTCCAGGCTGCTGCCCCGGCCATCCGACCATTGGCCCCACCGGCCGGCATCCATGTAAGTCACCTCATCAATGGTAACGTACACGATATTCGTCCTTACCTGTCCCTGCGTGTTGGTGCTGTAACGATATTCGGGCATGGCCAGAGCAATCCGTTCACCGCCATCGGCCAAGGAACCCTCGTAGTTGCCGTAGGTGTTGCCGGTGTTGAGTTGAGGATATTTGGCAATCAAATTGGTGACATTCTTGGCCACCACCAAGTACTGGCCCGGCCCCAGCGTGGTCCCCACCGGGAAGGCATAATCAATGCCCTCCACAAACCGCCAGCGGCTCAAATCCACCGGCTGGGTGCCCTTGTTATACAACTCCAGGTATTCATCATTGCTGTCTTCCGTAATGGGGTTATACATCAGTTCATTGATGACAATGTCATGGATGAACAAGGGAGCGTTATTGGTGCCGGGGGTCTTGGCCGAAAGCAAACTGAACAAAGGATTACCATCCGGATAACGGCCCGAAGGTATCTCGATGGGTTGCCCCTCAAAGCGGACAAAGTCCACTACGCGCGTGAGGTTGGAATTGACCAGCAACAAGGATTCGCCGCTGGCTTCCAGGCCGAAGCCCAACTGGCTTTGGGTGAAAACGATGAAGCCGCGCGGTCCCAATCGGGTGCCATCGGGGATGCGGAACCGGTTGGTGATGGACAAATCATACATGATGCCCCGTTTATCCGTTATCCACAGGCCTGAAATATCCACCTCCTGATTGCTGTAATTATACAGCTCCACATAGTCTTCGCCGGCGGTGTTGGCCAGAAATTCATTAATCATCACCGAGCCCACCGGTTCCACCACCAAGGGGTCTAATCGCCCGGGCGAACCATCTACAAAGGCGCTGGCACTCCAGGCGCGCGGGTCATTGCAACCATAAGAAGGCCGCGCCAGCACCAGCGAATGGCCCGTTCCATCCGCTGCCGGCGGCCAGGGTTCGCGGGGACGATAATCCACCTGCTGCATGACGCCGCCCCCCGCGGTACGCAAACGCACGCGGCCGCCATTATTTGGCAGGCTGCCGGTGAACGGCCCAAAAACATTGGTCAGCCCATAATAAGCACGCACAGCTTCGGGATACTTGGCCACCACAATAATTCCCCCCGACGGCAGGATGGTGTTGGGAGGGAATTTGTACTCGATGTCCCCGCTCAACCGGAAATTGCTAATGTCCTCAAAGTAGGGATTGGAATTGAGAATCTCCACAAATTCCAAGCTGTTGCTCTGGCCGGACATTTCGCGGGGATTATACATGATTTCGGTGATGACCAGCCCGCCCCGGCGGCTGGAGGGGCCGGGAGGTTCGATGGGCGGGGTGTCCTGCGTGACCGTGCCGCCGGTCACATCCCCCAAGTTGCGCAGCTCCGCCACCGTAACGTCGTTGGAAGCACTGGCACTGGCGGCATAGCCAATGTAGATGGTGGAGGGCATGCTAATGATGGTGGAGCCCAAGGGGTACCAGGTATTGCCGTCATAGCCGACATACGTCAAAAAGGTGGTGCCCGTTCGCTTTAAACGCAGCCAAGTATAGGGATAGTTGGGCGGATAAGGCGGCGTGAGAGTTGCTGAAGAGCCGGCGGTGGTGCGGAATTCGCCAAACACGCCGGTGATGTTGGGCGTGGCCCAAACCGCGGCATACCGGGCGTTGTTCCCCAAGGCTTCACGGGCCATGATACCGGCCTTGGCCCAGGAATCTGACAGGCTGACATTTGCGACACGCACCTGCACATCAAAATCGCCGCTGCGCTGCTGGTAATAGAAAAAGAACTGATCGGTAGTGCCGCCGGTACCGGTGCCGCCGGCCAGCAAATTCACCCCCCCAGAGACATTTTCGACCCTGCCGGTGATGGTGGGATTACCCACGTTGAGCGGCACATAGGAATAGGCGATGAAAGTGCGCGTGGTGCCCGGCGCCACCACATTGGCGGCGGCAGAGCGATCGGTTACGCCGCTTACCCTCAAAGTATGCGAGGCATTGGCCAACAAGGGCAAAGAGGTGGTCAAAACCACCGCCGCGCCAGATTCATCCAAGACGGCATTGGTGATGACCATCGCGCCACTGGCATTGGTTAACACATAGTTGGCCAAATCGGTGGCAGTGGCAGCCGTAACTTTCTCGGAAAAAACCACTTGCACGCGGTTTTCACCCACTGCGAAGGCGTCCACCACCGTGGGCGCATTGGTATCGGCGCGCACGGTGACCACTGCCACCGCACTGGTGGCCGACTGCGTCACGTTGCTCACCACGTTCTGCGCCACAAACCACACCCGCGACCCATTCCAGCTCAACGGCACCTCCTCCACCACCCACACCGCCCCCGTCGCCCCCACCACCGCCTCCCCCTCCCGATACCACTGATACCCAGGCGCCGGATTCCCACTGGCTCCCCCCACCAACTCCACCCGCCCCAACTCCCCCACCACCACGTTCGTCGGCGACCGCGTCACCACCGCCGGCACCTGCACCGCCGACACCACACTCACCACCACGTTGTCTATCTGATTCCCCTCGTCCGTAATCCCGTCCGCATTGTCATCCACCCACATCACATACAACTGACCCCCCACCGGCCAGTTCACCTCCCAACTCGCACTCAACCGCCCCGGCCCCGCCAAACTCAACTCCGGCACCACCACCCAATTCCCCGCCAGCCCACTCGTACTGTACAACACCAAAAATCCCGGTATCTGCTCCCCACTCTCCGTCGCCTTGATATAGTCATACGTCAAACTCACCCGCGACACCGCCGACCCGCTCTGATTCTGCAACCGCAGCATCAACACCGTCCCGTTGTTCCCCGTCGGCCGCGTCTGCACATACCCCCCGCTCGACGACCATACCCCGTTGCCCGTCGCCCCCGGCGGATTGCCCCCATCAGCCCCCAACGCCACGTTGATGTCCGCCGCATTCAACGCCTGCGCCGCATTCACCAAATCATTGCTCACCCCGCTGGAAGTCGAACTGCCCCCAATGCTGTAGGTGCTCCAATCCCCCGCCCCAGGCTGCGTGCTAAAATTCTCCTGATACCCATTCGGCCCCACCAACGCCGCTTGAGCCACCAGAGCGACGCACAACAATACGACACTGCAAATTTTTTTCATGTGAGGATGTTTGTTACGTGGATGTTACAAGCGCATTTCCAATATAACCCGGCCCGATAACTGCCTCAAATGTCAGGTCAGCCACCTTTGGGACAATTGTAAGTCCTTTTACCACAACACTTTGCGTTTGAAACGCAAAATCGTCTTCCCATGGCTTCATGGCACTTAAGGTCATGGAACGCACTCAGTTCTTTGGGCTTCATGGGGTATGATAGGCCAAAAGACTCACTTTTGGCAACAATGATTTTATGTCCTCCACTTCACTGTGGAATGCCGTCAGCGAGGGATTTGCGGCATGAGGGCCAAGGGGGCGCTCAGTTGCGGGGGATAAAAGTAGCCCATGGTTTGCACGGCAACATCGTTGCGATAGAGGCGGTCTTGCAACAAACAGGGGCGGCGGTAATTGGAGGGTGTGGTGGTGGTATAGATGCGGATTTCCCCCTCCAAGGCAGTAATGATTTCCTCGCGCCAATCGCCCAAGCAATCGGCAATGGCGATGATGGTGCCTTGGAATTCTCCCACTTTCTCGCCTCCATACCGGAGGATGCGTCCATTGCGGCCGCCCCCCATGGCAATCATTTTGGTGGGGCCATCGAGCCAGTAAATGGCCTTCGGCGATAATTCGCCCATGTTTTCATGATTAATGAGCTTGCCGCTGGCGGCATACAGCCAGTAGTTGCTGCCGCCCTTGGCTTCCCCCGCATAACATTCCATTCCCGGTTCCTCGGGGATGATGTCGCCCACCATGCCCTGGCCATGCACGTGAACGGTGATTTCGGGATTGCCCCAGATTTGTTTCCCGGTGTGCGCCTCCACCAGGCAGACGGTGTTGCTCTGGCGGCCCGGCTCGATGCCATAGAAGATTTCCAGGCCCAGCCGGGCGGGGTCAATATCGGCAACGTAGCAAACATCCGGATGGCCTTTGCGGGTGTTCCACAGACCCTTGCCGTCATCATCCAGGACCGCGGCACCCAGGATGATTTCATCGCGGCCGTCGCCGTCCACATCGGCGGCATGCATCCCGTGCATGCCTTGGCCACGATAGGACTGGTACTCGCCCGCGGCCTCCCAGTACCAGATTTGTTCGAGCTTCGCGTTGAGGGCCTGGATTTTGATAAGGCGGTAGGTCCCACGGATGATGACGAGACTGGGATTTTTGCCATCGAGATAAGCCACTCCCAACAGATTCCGGCTGTAGTAATTGTAGTCCTCAAGTCCATCGCGGCTGGGCCAGGGAATGCGCTGCAATTCCCTGCCGGTCAGACCGTCCAATTTGATGAGATACTCGGGGCCAGAACGCACATGGCCGGTGGGTTCACGGGGGTCGCCCTCACCGGCCTTGCAATAGACTTCGGCCCTGCCATCACCATCCAGGTCATAAACCACAATGGGGGAATACCAGATGCCCGCCTCGATGGCCCAGCCCATGTCGTGGCGCCAAAGAAAAGTGCCGTCATGGCGATAAGCCTCCAGTTTATAAGTGGTTTCACTTTTTTTCCAATAACCGGGTTGTTGATAGGGGTCGGTGTTGAAGTCCGGCTGTTTGACCAGGTAATCCAAACGACCGTCACCGTCAAAGTCCCCCAAGCCCATTTTCTGGGCCTTGTAGTTGCCCTGCAATTTGAAGGAAAGATACTGGCGGGGTGGTTCGCCGGCGTTGACCTTGATGGCCGCCGCGGGTTGCGGCGGCTCGCCATAAGGCGTGACCGTATAGTACCAGGTCTTGTCGCCGGCAAGCAGGTCCACGTAATTGCTGGTTTCGCGGACGATGGCAAGGCGCTCATAAGGGCCATTGGGGGCAGCGGAGCGGTACACTTCAAACATCAGATTGGGCGGGTCTCCGGCCAGAAAACGCCAGCCCAGATAAACATGGCCCTCGCCACGGGGAAGGGCTACGAGGCCGCGGTCCAATTTTTCGGCAGCCCCCAAAGTTGCCATCGCCGCCATGAGCGCAAGAACGGCAAGGCGCAGATAATTCGGCTTCATGGATTTCTAATATCACCAGCCTGCCCTTGGGCAAAGCAGAAATGGAGGGAGTTGCCAAGGCGCTGGGGGGAGGGCCGTAAAAACGAAAAACCCGGTGAACTGGGACCAGTTCACCGGGCTGCAAACAGAAGGAAGGAGCGGGTTATTGTTGGTCCTGCTCGCGGCGTTCCTCGTCCGCGGCCTCGAAGGCATGCTGCAGGGCCACCAGGTCTTCGCCCGGTTTAAGGGCATCCAGGGCGGCCTGCTCGGCTTTGAGCTGCTCCGCGGAGTAGTTGGCGGCCTTAATGGACAGGCCGATGCGACGGTCCGCCTTGTCAATTTTGATGACACGGGCAGTGACTTCCTGGCCCACCTTGAGCACGTTTTTGATCTTGTCCACGCGCTCCTCGCTGACCTGCGAGATGTGCACCAGGCCGTCAATGTCGTGCTGCAAGCCCACAAAGGCGCCGAAGCTGGCGAGCTTGGTCACCTTGCCGGTCACCAGATCGCCCACTTTGTAGTAGTCATCAATGTGCTCCCACGGATCGCTGGTGAGCTGCTTGATGCCCAGGGCGATGCGCTGATTGGCCTTGTCAATCTCGAGCACCACGGCTTCGACTTCCTCACCCTTCTTGAGCACTTCGGAGGGGTGATTGATTTTGCGCGTCCAGGAGATGTCGGACACGTGGACCATGCCGTCAATGCCCTCTTCCAGCTCCACAAAGGCGCCGTAGCTGGTGAGGTTGCGAATCTTGCCTTTGACGCGGGTGCCGGGCGGGTACTTCTCCATCGCCTTGTCCCACGGATTGGTTTCAAGCTGCCGCACGCCGAGGGAGATTTTTTGTTCGTCGCGGTTGATGCCCAGGACCACGGCTTCGATTTCCTGGTCGGGCTTGAGCACATCGGACGGTCTGGCGATGCGCTTGGTCCAGGACAATTCGGTGACGTGCACGAGGCCCTCGACACCCGGCTCCAATTCGACAAACGCGCCGTAGGGGACCAGATTGACCACCTTGCCTTTGACCTTCTGGCCGACCTGGTATTTCTCCTCGATGTTGTCCCACGGATTGCGCATCTTCTGCTTCAAGCCGAGGCTGACACGCTCTTTTTCGCGGTTGACTTCGAGCACCACCACGTCAATTTCCTGACCCACCTTGAGCATTTCGGAGGGGTGATTGATGCGGCCCCAGCTCATATCGGTGATGTGCAGCAGGCCGTCCAGGCCGTTGAGGTCAATGAAGGCGCCAAAGTCCGTGATGTTCTTGACGGTGCCCTTGCGGATGTCGCCCGGCATCATTTCAGCCAGCAGTTTGGCGCGGCGCTCGTTGCGCTCCTGCTCAATCAGCTCCCGGCGGCTCAGGACCACGTTCTGCCGCTCCTGATTGACCTTGACCACTTTGCAGGTGATGGTCTGCCCGACGAATTGTTGCAGGTTGCGCGGGGGCGAAACGTCCACCTGGGAGGCGGGCAGAAAGGCCTCCACGCCAATGTTCACAATTAGTCCGCCCTTGACGGCGGCCTTCACCACGCCGGTCACGGTGGCGCCTTCATTGGCAATGGCCAGAATCCGCTCCCAGTTTTGCTTGAATTCGGCCTTCTCCTTGGAGATGTGGAGATACCCTTCCTTGTCCTCCAGTTTTTCAATCAGGACGGGGATTTTGTCTCCTACCTTGACCTTGTCAAATTCGATGAATTCCGTGGCGGGGACGATGCCCTCGCTTTTGCCTCCGATGTCCACCAGGACTTCCTTGGGGCGGACTTCGATGATGATGCCTTCGACGATATCCCCTGCGCGGAGGGGACGATCATACTGTTGTAATAACTCTGCAAACTCGGCGTTCGTAGCCATTCGTGTTTATGGGTTAATGGGGAGACTTTTCGGGGAAACAGCCCCGGAAGACTCCGCTGCCTAACCGGCCATTCGTTGCTCCGGCAACGGAGGTTAAAGGTTAGGTTACTCGTTTACCGCTCATTTCTCAGCCTCTGGTAAGCTCCCGCACTCGCGGGGCTCAGGCAAGGGGCGAACATACGGGGCTGAACTGCTTTGACAAGTCTTTTTTTAAGTTTTTTGAGCCGCCCACATTGGCGTCAGATTCTGCTCCTGCCAGGGGCGGTTTGGTGGCAAGTCCAGAAGGCCCCCCCCTGCCCGGAGCACCGGCACTTCTGCTATTTGCAAAGCCCGGGTTTTATGATATGACTTGAAGCGGCATGAAAATATCCATCACTTCCTGGGCCACCGCGTTGGTGTGTTTGACCGCAACCGCTCTTTGGGGCGCTCCGGCACCCAAGGAGAAACAGGCGGGCATTGGCGGCAGTTTTCGCGGGCCGCTTGGCCTGCAGCTTTACAGCCTGCGCAATGAGTTTGCCAAAGATGTACCCGGCACGCTGGCGAAGGTCAGAGATTACGGCATCAAGTATGTGGAACTGGCCGGCACTTACAAACTGCATCCGTTGCGCTTCAAAGAAATGCTGGATGCGCATGGGCTGGTGCCCATTGCGGGCCACTTCAGTTATGAACAGTACCGTGACAAAATCGAGGAGGTCATCAAGGAAGCAAAGATTCTGGGGTTGCAGTACGCCGGCTGCGCGTGGATACCACACAAGGCGCCCTTTGATGAAGCCCAGGCACGGGCCGCCATTGCGGTGTTCAACAAGGCGGGCGAAGCGCTGGCCAAGGAAGGCATCAAGTTCTTTTATCATGTCCACGGATATGAGTTTCATCCCTACAAGGACGAAACCTTGATGGATTTAATGATTAAAGAGACCAAGCCGGAATATGTGGCTTTTCAAATGGATGTCCTGTGGGTGTTTTATCCGGGACAGGACCCCGCCAAATGGCTGCAAAAATATGGGAGCCGCTGGGAATTGATGCATCTCAAGGATTTGAAGCAGGGAGTGGCGCGGGGAAGTCTTTCTGGAAGCACAGACGTCACCAATGATGTGGCGCTGGGCACCGGCCAGGTGAATTATCCGGAAGTGCTGCGGGCGGCGCGCCGGGCCAAAGTGAAATGGTACTTTATTGAGGATGAATCTCCCACCGCCGCGGAGCAAATTCCACAGAGCCTGCAGTTTTTGGAGCGAGTGCGTTTTTAGGGCATCATCCACGTCCACCCGCCGGCTACGAGCCTCCCTCCCTCTGAGGCAGGGCGGCCCAATGGCCGCAGGAACATTATTTCCAGCCGATCGAGCGGGACTAGGCCCGCCTGCCAGGGAGGCCGATGCCTTCTGGCAAGGATGGCCATGACCCGGCGGATAATTTACCCTTTGAGTTTTCGTGCCGCCAGTGGTAGCGTCGCGGCCCGATTGTGGGAAGGATGCAAGATGGACTATAAGACGACATTGAACCTGCCCAGGACGGACTTCCCCATGAAAGCCGACCTGGTCAGCCGCGAACCGGAGCGGTTGGAGCAATGGGAAAAGGCGCGGCTGTATGAGCAAATCATGGCGGCCCGCGCAGGCGCGCCCAAGTTTGTGCTCCACGATGGCCCCCCTTTTGCCAACGGCGATGTGCACATTGGCACGGCACTCAACAAGACGCTCAAGGACATTCTCATCCGGTACAAATCCCTGCGGGGTTTTTGCGCGCCCTATGTGCCGGGGTGGGATTGTCACGGGCTGCCCATTGAGTTCAAGGTCATCCAAGAGCTGCGCAAGGCCGGGAATGCCGCCACAGACCCCGCCGCCATCCGGCGGGAATGTGATGCTTATGCGCGCAAGTACATTCAAATTCAGCGGCAGCAGTTCAAACGGCTGGGCGTGCTGGGCGATTGGGAAAATCCTTATCTGACATTAAACAAAGAATACGAGGCCGATGAATTGCGGTTGTTTGCGGATTTGGTGGAACAAGGGTTTATCTACCGCGGGAAGAAACCGGTGTACTGGAGCATTCCCTGCCGGACGGCGCTGGCGGAAGCGGAAGTGGAATACCAGGACCATCTCAGCCCCAGCATTTATGTAAAGTTCCCGCTGGTGAATCATCCGGGCAATTTCCTGCTGATTTGGACCACGACGCCCTGGACCCTGCCGGCCAATCTGGCGGTGGCCTACAATTCCAACTTCACCTATTCGGTGGTGCAAGTGGAGGCGGAGCTGTACATCCTGGAAACGATGCTGGTGGGGACGGTGGCGGAAAAGTGCCAATGGGAGAATTATCAGATTATCCGCACGCTGTATCCGGAGCATTTGAAAGAGCTGGTGTACCAGCATCCATTCTGCCAGCGCACCGGCCGGCTCTATGCGGGGGATGAGTTTGTGGACAACCAGACGGGCACGGGTTTTGTGCACATCGCGCCCGGGCATGGCATGGAGGACTACCTGCTGGGCTTGCGGGAGGGGCTGCCGATTTACTCGCCCGTGAATGATGAGGGTTGTTTTGCCCATACCGCAGATTTGCCGGTGGAGCAGCAAATGCCGGCGGCCATGGTGGGCAAATCCATTTTGGAAAAACACGGCAAGAGCGATGCCAATGAGGCGGTGCTCCACGAATTGCGTGCGCGTAAATTACTGCTGCACCAGGAGAACTATCATCACAGCTATCCGCACTGCTGGCGCAGCAAAACGCCGATTATTTTCCGCGCCATGGACCAATGGTTCATCCGGGTGGACCATCAGGGTTTCCGGCAGCGCGCCCTCGCCGAAATTGACCGGGTGCAATGGGTGCCCGCCTGGGGGGTCAATCGCATCAAAGGCGCCGTGGAGGCACGCCCGGATTGGTGCATTTCGCGGCAGCGGGCGTGGGGTGTGCCGTTGCCGGCTTTTTACGATGCGGACGGCCGGCCGATTCTGGATGCCCGCATTGTGCGGGCGGCCGCCCGGTTGATTGAAAAGCACGGCAGCCAGGTCTGGTTTGAGACGAAGGCCGAAGAGCTGTGGAAACTATTGCGCCCGGAGGATTGGAACGGGCCGGAGGCCGCCACCAAATCCATGGACACGCTGGACGTGTGGATTGATTCCGGCTCCTCCTCGCGGGCGGTATTGATGCGGCGCCCGGAACTGCGCCACGGCAAGGCGGACGGGGCGGCGGAAGACTGGCAGGCCGATGTTTATCTGGAAGGTTCGGATCAACATCGTGGATGGTTCCAATCCTCGCTGTTGCTTTCCCTGGCAGCCCACGGGGCGGCGCCCTTCAAAACCGTGCTGACGCACGGGTTCATGGTGGATGCGGATCGCGAGAAAATTTCCAAGAGCAAGCAGGGCCAAGGGGGCTACCTCAAGCCGCAGACCTCGGAGCAGTACATCAAAGATCACGGCGCGGACGTGGTGCGTCTGTGGGTCTCCTCCCAGGATTATCGAAATGACATCGTGGTCAGCGACGAGCGCATCCGCAAAGTGGGCGAGACGTACCGGGTCATCCGCAATGCCCTGCGCTATCAGCTTTCCAACCTTTACGATTATGACCCGGCACAACATGGAGTGCCGACGGAGCAACTAACCGGGCTGGACCGCTGGATACTGAATGAACTGGCCACGGTGGAGCAGGAAGTCATGGCAGCTTATGAGGCCTATGAATTCCACACGGTTTATCAAAGGTTGAGCCAGTTTGCCGCAGTGCAGCTCTCGGCCATTTATCATGATCTGGTCAAAGATCGGTTGTACACCGATCCGGCCAACAGCCCGCGGCGGCGGAGCACTCAAACCACGCTGCACCGGCTGGTCACCAGCCTGAGCCAGATGCTTTCGCCCATCCTAGTGTTCACCGCGGATGAGGCATGGGAGCATCTCCCGGGCCGGGCGACGGAATCGGTGCACCTGAGCCAGTGGCAGGCGCAGGGAGTTCCCCTGCCGGAAGACCAGCGCGCCTTGTGGCGACGGATGTTGGAAGTGCGGGAAAGCGCCCTGGCCGAGCTGGAAAAAGCGCGTCAGGCCAAGTTGATTGGCAAAGCCCTCGAGGCCCAGGCGACCTTGACATTGAGCCGTGAAGATTACGCGCTCATGGCGTCGTTGCAGGAGGATTTGCGGGAGCTGTTGAACGTCTCGCAACTGCATCTCAAGCAAGGGGAGCAACTGGCAATCGTGGTGGCCAAAGCCGCAGGGGAGAAATGCGAACGCTGCTGGCATTGGGAAACGGATGTGGGAAGCCATGCGGAGCATCCCACCTTGTGCCGCCGTTGTCTGGCAGCCATTTAGGCCGGGAGCGGTGGGTGAGAGGATGGCTTTCCGCAGGTTGCGGGCGTCAGGCGGGGCACGCCAGCCAGGCGAAAATTCGGGTGAATTTATTTGACCGGCGGCAGAGAGGCCGCTATGGTTTGCGCCGAATGTTGGCAGAGACACACAAGCTGTGGGTGCTGGTAGGCGTAGTCGGCAACGACTGACGCGGCCCGGAGCTTTGGTGTGCTTGCCTCTTGGCCGCCCGCGGTCTCCAGGAGAGACGCGGGTTTTTGATTTTCAGGCCGCCACGCAAGCCACCCTCGGCCGGCAAACCGGATGACAATGAACCGCAGTCACAATCAACCACGCGACTAAATTATTATGCGACATACCATCTCTGTCCTGGTGGAAAACAAGTTTGGGGTGCTCACCCGGGTGGCGGGTTTGTTCAGCGGGCGCGGGTACAACATTGACAGCCTCAATGTGGCCCCGACCATGGACCCCAAAATCTCGCGCATGACCATCGTTACGCGCGGGGATGACGCCACGCTGGAGCAAATCATCAAGCAACTGGATAAACTGATTAATGTGCTGGAAGTGATTGACTTCCGGGACGGCGAATATGTGGACCGGGAGCTGGCGCTGGTGAAGGTCAAGGTGGATGCCAAATCGCGGTCGGAGGTGATGCAAATCACGGACATTTTCCGCGCCAAAATTGTGGATGTGCAGCCCAAGTCGTTGACCATCGAGATTACGGGCGGGGAAAGCAAGGTGGAAAAGTTCATCGCGCTGATGAGCACTTTTGGGGTGCAGGAATTGACCCGCACCGGCAAGGTGGCCCTGCCCCGCAGTTCCTGAAGCATTCCTTATTGGGCTTTGTCGGCCTGCTCCAGGGCGCGCAAGATGCGGCTGAAGGCGTCGCGGATATCGCTGTAGTCGCGAACGTCCACCGAATAGCGGGCGTCCTGATTGGGGCGGGAGGCCACGCCGCCGTCGGCGAACAGAATATTGACGTTCTGCTGGCGGTGATGCGTGCGTGGTTTGACGTTGAACGTGGCCAAATCCTCGGGACTGAGGAATTGCGTGTCCATCGCCAGTGCGCGGATGGGGTCGCCATTGCGATTGTAACCCAGCCGGCCCAGGACGGGAGCCTCGGGCAAGGGCGCGCCGGGGGTGTCGAACAACCGGGTGTTGCCGCCGTGCCGATAATAGTAGCTGCTCTGAGCCTGAGTGCGGCCCACTCGGTCCAATTCCACATCCGCATCCAGGGGCTGGTCAGAAGCGGGGCAGAAAAAGACTTTGGGAGTGTTGGCCAGATACTCGGCCAGCAACAAACCCAATCCTGCGGGGGCGCCATTTTGAATGGACAACAGGCTGGTGGGTGAGCCGGTGGAGGGATAGAAACTGGCGGGACTGGTAAAGGGCGGGGCCTTGGGGCCAAACGGGATGCGGCCATCGTGGTCATGCGCATAGGCATGCACCGCAAGGCCGATTTGCCGGAGGTTGGAGATGCAAGCCGCCTTGCGCCCCGCCTGTTTGGCCGAGGCCAGCACCGGCAGCACCAGGGCCATGAGCACCGCAAGAATCAACACCACAACCAGCAGCTCCACCAGAGTGAAGCCGCCGACGGCCTCAGCGTGTCTGCGGCGGCGCATGATTAGCTTTTTTCCCGGGCCTCAAGGCTGCTTGCGCCATAACAGGTATTTGGCGTCGGCATCTGTGGCCAGTATGGAGAAGATGACATGGCCGGTCTGGTTCGTCAATCGGGCCGCCGGGGTCCAATGCGCAGTGGGCTGGCGCAAGTCGGCGGTGGTCATCGCTTCAAGGACATCGCCCGGTTCGCCGCGCACCACTCCCTGGAATTGCCCGTTGGTTACACGGGGCGCAACGGTCTGCGGCTCCTGGAACGCGGCCAGGCGCACGTTGTCTATGTCAAAGAATCCGCCCTGTTTATCAAAGCCGGTGGTGGAAAGCAGTTCGATGCCCACCGGGCGCCCCGCCCAGGGATCGGTGGGTTTGACGGTGGGGATGCGCACCTTGTAATCGCGGAAAAAACGGACGAATACTTCATTGGTGTACACAATGGAGGTGGAGGCGACGGGCACGCGGTTGGTGGCCTCGTCCAGATAATACAGGCCGATGCGCATGCTGGCGCCGTTGGTCATGGCGCCGCCGCCCCCGAAAACGGCCACCGTGAGTTCATAGGCCTGGCCCACTTCATAAACCGCGTCGAATTCCGGGGTGGGACGTTGTCCCATCATGTCGCGCGCATAACGGTCAAGGTACAAACCGACCTGAGGCACGGCAAAGAGCCAGATGGCCTGGGAGCCGTGCATGTTGGGGGTGTGCTCGGCATTGGTGACGGCCGGATTAACAAATACGCCGGTCAACTGGGACCACAAGAAACCCTGGCCTTCATCAAACCAGAACGGTTTGGGAGATTTTTCCCAGCCCGTGATGACGATGTCCACGAAAGGCGTGCGCGGTGATTCAAAGGAGCCGTTGGGCACCGGGATGATTTCCTCCACTCTTATATTATCCAAGTCCCAATAACCGCCCATGTTGTCAAAACCGGCGAGGGACATGATTTCCACGCCGATAATCTGGCCGGCGCAGGGGTCCTGGGGGGTGATTTTAGGGGTTTCGAGGGCAAATTCCACCAAGTGATTGAAGTTGCTGAAAGTATCCGGGGTGTTCGTGATGACGAGCGAGGCCACGGGCACGCGGTTGGAGGAAGCATCAAGATAATATAGGGAGGCGCGCAGGGGGACGCCGTTGGTCATGGCGCCGCCACCGCCCATGACGCCCAGGCTCAAGCGATAGGCCCGGCCAGGCCGGTAACGCGCCTCACCAGCGGGCGCGTTGGAGGTGGCAGGCCAGCGTAATTCTTGGAAGATGCCCACCTCGGGCAGAGCAAAGAGAAAGGCGGCCTGGGCGCCGTGGAGGTTGTCAATGTAAGCCGGGTCATTGGTGCTGACATTGAGAAACTGGCCGCTGAGGTTAAACCATTGGCGGACGGGGTCCTGGGGATCCTCGACAAACCACATGGGTTTGGGCGTTTTCTGCCAGGCGTCCATGCGGGGGTCAGCGAAAGTGGTGGTGGGCGATTCAAATGAACCATTAGGCACATATAGCCGTGCTGCCTGCGCCCCCAGTATGGAGGCGCACAAGACGAGGCAGGCCCAGTGGGAAAGGTAATTCCTCCTCACAAAGATGTCCGCCAGCGTTGTCAGTAACCTGTTTTCTGTTCTGCCGTTGAACCGGGCGGCAGCCCCCTTTTCAGCGCGATTGCGATTCATAACCTTGGTTAAAACATCGTAAATATGAGACAAAGGCACTGAATGGCAAATTAAAAATCAAGAGGCCCTTGCCGCGCCCAAGTCATGGATTATTTTGCAACGCGATAAAGAGCCACAAGCTCGACGGAGGCCGTTGCTGGTACCCTGGCAAAGTCAGGCCGTCACCGTTGTTGGCGAGGTAACGGGAATCCTGGCAACAGCCACCGAGGAATAATGAAACAATCCGGTTGACACCGTACAAAAACTAAAGAGACCATAATGGCATGTTGAGCCTCAGGCCACTTTCAGGCGTCCTCTTCGCTCTCGCCTTACCCATCTTTTTAACCTCTGCGCCGGCAACGGCGTTGGCCGCTGCCACCAACCCGGTGGTGCAGGTGGAGCAATTGGTGGAGGAAATCCTGCAGCGCAACCCGGAGCTGGATTTTTATCGCGCCGAAATTGCCGCCGCCAAGGCCGGGCAGCGAACGGCACGCCAATGGAGCAACCCTGAATTCACGGCCGAACTGGGCAGCAAACGTGTTTGGGAACGCCACGGTCCGGCCCTGGGGGATGGCGTTGCCTGGTCGGTCTCCGTCTCGCAAACGTTTGAATGGCCCGGCCGCCTTGCCTTGCGCAAGGCCATTGCCAACCGCCAGGTGGAGCTGGCCCAACTGGGGCTATCCCATTTTCGCAATCAACTGGCCGCCCGCGTTCGTGCCACCGCTCGCGTGGCTTTTGCCGCCCAGCAAAGGGTGGATGTGCTGGAGGAAATTGGGCAGCGTCTGGAAAGTTTGCTGGCGGTGTTGGTGCAACGCGAGGCCGCGGGCGTGACTCCGGTGTTGGACCAGCGGATACTGGAAGCGCAACGGCTGGGCTTGGAACAACGCGCTCACGAGAACCGGCAGGAGCGCGACCTGGCCCTCATCGAGTTAAATCAATGGCGCGGCCTGCCGGCCGATACCCCTCTGCGGCTGTCGGCCAACTGGCAACTGGTCACGAATGTTCCTCCCCTGCCCCAACTCATGTACTGGGCGCTATCCAACAGCTTTGAATTGCGGCTGCGGCAGGTGGAACTGGCGCAGCAAGGTTTTCAAGTCGAGCTGGCCCGGCATGAGCGTTACCCCACCATCAAAGTTGGGCCCTATTACTCCGCGGAGTCGGCGCAGGATACCGAACGCATCGTCGGCGTGGCGGTCTCTCTCCCGCTGCCCCTGTGGAATAAAAACGAAGGGGCCATTGAAGCCGCCCGCGCCCGCCAGATGCAGGCCGAGGCATCGCTGCGGATGTTGCAGCTTGAATTGGAAAAACAGGTGGCCCGCCATGCGCTGGCGTTGCGCCAACAGCTCCAGTATCTGAACCGGTATCCCCCGGAAACCATGGAAGCTTTCCGGAAGGCGGCAGACCTGGCTGATGAGCATTATCGTCTGGGGGCGGTACCCGTGACGCTGTATGTGGAAATGCAAATGAAGTATTTGGAGGCATATGAGGCGATGTTGACGGCCCGGCAACAGGCCATGGAACATCAGCTTCAACTCGAGGCGCTCCTTGGGCGGCCCTTGAATGGTTTATAAGCATCCCCACCTCGTGAGGCTTGCATGTTGCATTCATTGATAGATGCTTCGCTGCGGCAACGCACGTTTCTGCTCCTGGTGGCGCTGGTATCGCTGGGGATTGGCCTGTATTCGGCCATGCACCTGCCGATTGATGCCGTGCCGGACATCACCAGTCCGCAAGTCCAAATCAACACCGAAGTGCCCGCCCTTGCTCCGGAAGAATCGGAAAAGGCCGTCACCATTCCGCTCGAGCTGGAGCTGTCCGGCATTCAGGGCGTCGAGGAGATGCGCTCGCTGACCAAGTTTGGCCTTTCTCAAATCACCCTCATCTTCAAGGACCGCACTGACATTTACCGCGCCCGCCAACTGGTCTCGGAACGTTTGATGGCGGCGGCGGAACGGCTGCCGCCCGGGCTGGTACCCACCCTGGCGCCCATCAGCACGGGATTAGGAGAAATTTACTACTACACGCTGGCCTGGCGGGCGGACGCCACCAACAAACCTGCCGACCGCATGGAACAACTGCGGGAGCTGCGCGAATTGCACGAGTTTGTCATCAAACCCATGCTTCGCGCCACGCCGGGCATCGCGGAAATCAACGCCAACGGCGGCTATGAGAAGCAGATTGTCGTCCAACCCGACCCGGAGGCTCTGGCCCGGGCGGGTTTGTCCTTTGCGGATTTGGCGCAAGTGGTGCGGGACAATGCTGAGAACGCCGGGGGCGGGGTCATTCATTCCGGCCCCAATCAGTTGACGGTGCGCACGGTCAGCCGCGTCATGAATGCGGCAGACATTGCGGGTTTGCCCATCAAGTTTGCGGCCGGGGTGCGCCCGCTGCTGGTGCGCGATGTTGCCCGCGTGGAAACCGGAACCCGCTTCCGCACGGGGGCCGCCACGGAGAATGGCGAGGAAACCGTGCTGGGGTCAGCCATGATGCTGGCCGGGCAGAACAGCCGGGTGGTGGCGCACCGGTTTCATGAGCGCATTCAGGAAATCAGTTCGCGGCTGCCGCCCGGGGTGGAAATCCGCACTCAGTACAACCGCGCGGATTTGGTGGACCGCACCATTACCACCGTGAAAAAGAATCTTTTTGAAGGGGCCATCCTGGTCATCGTGGTGCTGCTCCTCATGCTGGGCAACTGGCGGGCCGCCCTGATTGTGGCCGCGGCCATTCCGCTGAGCTTTCTCTTTGCCCTGACGGGCATGTTAAATCTGGGCATTTCCGGCAATCTCATGAGCCTGGGGGCGGTGGATTTCGGCCTCATCATAGATGGCGCGGTGGTGATGGTGGAAAATATTGTGCGCACCCTGGGAGAGAAACAGCGTCATCTGGGTCGTCCGTTGACGCGGGTGGAGCGCCTGCAAACCGTGGCTCAGGCCAGCAAGCAGGTGGCCAATCCCATGTTTTTTGGCGTGCTCATCATTACGCTGGTTTATGTGCCCATTCTCGCGCTGACGGGCATTGAGGGGAAAATGTTTCATCCCATGGCCATCACGGTGATGCTTGCGCTCGGCGGCGCCCTGGTGCTGGCACTGACCCTGATGCCGGTGCTGTGCTCGTACCTGCTGGGGGGGCGCCTGCGCGAGGAGGACAACTGGCTGGGACGCATCATAAAAAAGGCCTATGCCCCCTCGTTGCGGCTGGTCCTGCAACGGCCGTGGATCATTCTGGTCAGCACCATCATCTGGACGGCGTTGTCGGTGGCGGCTTTTCGCCAGTTGGGCGCGGAGTTTGTGCCCAAACTGGACGAAGGCTCTCATACGGTGATGGTATATCGCACCAACAGCATGAATCTGGACGCCTCGCTGGAGATGGAGCTGGCCACCGAGCGCCTGCTGCTGAAGATTCCCGAAGTGGAGCGCGTGTTTTGCCGGTTGGGCACCAGCGAGGTGGCCACCGACCCGATGCCGCCCAGCCAGAATGACCTCTACATTTTCTATAAACCCCGCGAGCAATGGCGCAAGGTCGGGGGGCGCACCATCACCAAGGCGGAGCTGGCGGCCCTCATTGAGGAGGAAATTGGGCGGGAACTGCCCGAGCAATCTTTGCTGTTTGCCCAGCCGATTGAGATGCGTTTTAACGAGCTGCTGGAAGGCGTGCGCTCCGACCTGGCGGTCAAGATTACCGGCCCGGATTACGATATTCTGGAGTCGCTCGCCGCCCAGGCGAAGGAGCTGCTGGAAAAGGTGCCCGGCGCGGGGGAGGTGGAGTTTGAGGCGCAGGGACGCGCCCCCGTGCTGGAAATCCACCTCGACCGGGATGCGCTGCAACGGTATAATTTGCGTGCCAGCGAGGTCAATCAAACCATTCGCACGGCGCTGGCGGGCGAAACCGTGGGGTGGCTCTATGAAGCCGACCGCCGATTTGCGATGGTGGTGCGGCTGGCCGGCGACCTCCGCCAGCGCCTGGAGATTATTCGCCAGCTTCCCGTGCGAGTGCACGAAACAGGCCTGATTCCGCTGGAAAAAGTCGTCCAGTTTCGCACCGTTTCCAGCGTGGACCCCATCGTCCGGGAAGATGGGCATCGGCGCGTGGCCATCATGGTCAACCTGCGCGGGCGGGACGTGGAAAGTTTCGTCAAGGATGCCCAAGCGCGACTGGGGGAAAACTTGAAGCTGCCGGAGGGATACGGTTTGGAGTTCGGGGGACAATTCAAAAACCTGCAGGTGGCCCGGCAGCGGCTCTTGATTGTCGTGCCCGCCACCCTGGTGCTCATCTTTCTGCTGGTGTTTACCGCGTTTGGGAGCCTGCGCCAAACCTTTCTCATTTACACTGGGGTGCCGCTGGCGGTCACCGGGGGGATTTTTTCCCTGTATTTGCGCGGCATGCCCTTCAGCATCACGGCGGCAGTGGGATTTATTGCCCTCAGCGGGGTGGCGGTGTTGAATGGCGTGGTGATGTTAAGCTATTTCAATGAACTGCGCGAGCGCGGCCTAACCATCTGCCAGGCGGTCTTTGAAGGTGCGATGACGCGTTTGCGGCCGGTGTTGATGACTGCCTTTGTGGCCAGTTTAGGATTTCTTCCCATGGCCATTGCCACGGGACCGGGGGCGGAAGTCCAGCGTCCGCTGGCCACGGTGGTCATCGGCGGCATTTTAAGCTCAACGTTCATCACGCTGGTTCTCCTGCCCGTGCTCTATGTGTGGTTTGAGCGGGAGAAATGTGCCGACGACAGAGACTCCACGGCGGCGGCAAAAGCTAAATGACAAAGTCCAACGGACTCTCCACCGGCCCCTGCAAGCGGCGGTAGCGCTCACAGATGTCGGCGAGGGTGATGCGCTCCAGGGTTTGGACCAGCGTTTGGCGAACTTCGGCCATGACACTGCGGATGCCGCAGCGGGACTCATCGGGGCAGGAGCAGGGTTGATAGAAATGCTGGCTGACACAACTTACGGGCGCCAGGGCGCCCTCCAGGTGCCGGAGCACCATGGCCAAGTTAATTTCCTCCGGACGCCGCGCCAGTTGGTAACCCCCGCGCAGGCCGCGGCGGCTTTCCACCAGCCTTGCTTCCCGGAGGTCATTGAGGATGTGCTCGAGGTACCGCTTGGGGATGTTTTGGTGGCGGCTTATCTCCTGCATGCTGACCACGCCCTGGCCGTAGCGCAGGCCTAAGACTGCCAAAGCCCGCAAGGCATATTCCCCGCGCGATGTCAGTTTCATAGCGCCGTAAATGTACACATATTAATCGTATTTTTCAAAAATAATTTATTTATTGGTATATATATTATTGCATAACAGTGCTTTATAAATATTATAAAAAGTACATTGACATAGTAGATTTTTGGTTTAGATTGCTTGTGTAGCATTAACGGACAATGCCACGGACAACAAAACAGATGAGCAGGACAAGGGGCCAGAGGCCTTGCTTGTTTGTCTGGTTTTGGCGGGGTGTTGGCTTGTTTCTGGGAGGATTACCAAGGGCGAAGTCCAGGTGGGCAATCTGGCTGGGGCTGGTTTTGGCGGTGGCGGGTCTTGGGGTGGGGTTGCAAGCCGCAGAAATTCGGCTGCTGAATGCCTCTTATGACCCGACGCGCGAGTTTTATACGGAAATCAACCAGGTTTTCACCCGGCAGTGGTGGGAAAAGACGGGCCAGAAAGTGAACATTCTGCAGTCGCACGGTGGCTCGGGGAAGCAGGCGCGCGCGGTGATTGATGGTTTGGATGCGGATGTTGTGACACTGGCGCTGGCCTACGATATTGATGCGATAGCGCAGAAAGCGAGGTTATTGCCCACGAACTGGCAGGAGCGTTTACCCTACAACAGCGCCCCCTACACGTCGCTCATTGTCTTTCTCGTGCGCCAGGGAAATCCCAAAGGCATCCGGGATTGGCCTGATTTAATCCGTGCCGATGTTAAAGTGGTGACCCCCAATCCCAAGACTTCCGGGGGCGCGCGCTGGAATTATCTGGCGGCGTGGGCGTACGCTTTGGAAAAGCACCAGGGAGATGAGAGCAAGGCGCGCGAATTTGTCACGGCCATTTACCACAACACGCCCATCATGGATTCCGGGGCGCGCGGCGCTGCTACCACGTTCATCCAGCGCGGCATTGGGGATGTTTTGATTGCGTGGGAAAATGAGGCTCTGCTGGCGGTGCGCGAGGCTGGCAGGAACAAGGTGGAAATTGTGATTCCTTCGCTGACCATTCTGGCCGAGCCGCCGGTCGCGGTGGTGGAGCGGGTGGCTGCCCGCCGCAAAACGCTGGAAATCGCGCGTGCGTATTTGGAGTTTCTTTACACCCCGCAGGCGCAGGAAATCGCCGCCCGGCATTTCTTTCGCCCGCGCCAGACCGAGGTGTTGGAAAAATATCGGCAGCAATTTCCCGAGACCCGGCTG
Organism: Fontisphaera persica; assembly: GCF_024832785.1. GTDB lineage: Bacteria > Verrucomicrobiota > Verrucomicrobiia > Limisphaerales > Fontisphaeraceae > Fontisphaera > Fontisphaera persica. Next base: position 874,068 of record NZ_CP116615.1, on the reverse strand, counting down.
GTGAAGTTGGAGTCTGTGTTTGGCAACTGGCAGGCGGCGCATAAACGCCATTTTGCGGAGAATGGTGAATTCGACCAAATGTTGCGCCGTAAATTCCGATAAAAAACTGATTTATTCTTCCATGAAACTTGCCGTCGCAAAAAGTTTTGCCGAAAATCACGACATAATTAGTCGTCATCAACTCATGCACGAAGTGGGCATCATTCAAAAGCGTTTGGCGGAAGTGGAGGCACAGGCCGCCCAACATGCTTCGTTTTTGGATGCCTCGCCCTTGAGGCATGAGTCGGGCGATGCTCCCGGGGTGTCCCTGCCCCGTTTTATTTTTCTTGGGCCGCAAGGAGGTGCGGAGCCTTTGCGGATTGGGATTTTTGCGGGTTTGCACGGGGATGAGCCGGAGGGGGTGCTGGCCGCGTTGGAATTGTTGCGGCGCTGCGCCAAGCAGCCCGCGCTGGCGGAGGGCTATTGCCTGTATGTATATCCTTTGTGCAATCCAACGGGTTTGGCGGCGGGCAGGCGGGAGTCGGCTTCTGGCAAGGATTTGAATCGCGAGTTTTGGCGCGGCAGCCGTGAGCCGGAAGTCGTGTTGCTGGAGGCGGAGCTGCGAGCTCACCGCCTGAACGGTCTCATAGCGCTGCACACGGATGACACCAGTCCCGGCTTTTATGGTTACGCCAGCGGAGCCTCGTTGAGCGAGCATTTGCTGCCGCCGGCGCTGGCGGCGGCCGAGGCCTTTGTGCCCATCAACCGGGCCAGTCAAATAGATGGATTTCCGGCGAGCAACGGCATCATCCGGGAAGGATTCACCGGCGTGTTGCATGGGCCGCCGGAGCAGGCGCCGCAACCATTTGACATCATTTTGGAAAGCCCGCGAGCCGGGGAGATGCAAGCCAAACTGGAAGCGCTGGTGAGGGCTTCGCTGGCGCTGCTGTCGGAGTACCGCCAATTTATTGCCTATGCGGCGAATTTGTAATTGGCAGGGGGCCGGAAACAATTTAGACAAAAGATAGACCGCCAAAAAATGTCCACACGCAAAACCACCCTGCTGCCGGGCTTCGGCCTGACGATGGGCTTTACGATTTTTTATCTGAGTCTGATTGTGCTGCTGCCGATTGGGGCGTTGTTGTGGCGGGTGGCGGAATTGAGCTGGTCTGATTTTTGGCGGGAAGCGCTCAGCGAGCGGGCGCTGGCGGCTTATCGGCTGACCTTTGGGGCATCCTTATGTGCGGCGCTGATTAACGCGATTTTTGGGGCGTTGCTGGCGTGGGTGCTGACGCGGTACGAATTTCCCGGGAGGCGGCTGGTGGATGCGCTGGTAGATTTTCCCTTTGCGCTGCCCACGGCGGTGGCGGGTTTGACGCTGGCCAGTTTGTTTGCCGAGAACGGCTGGCTGGGCCGGTATTTGGCGCCGCTGGGCATCCAAGGGGCCTACACTCCGTTGGGGGTGGTGATTGCGCTGACTTTTGTGGGGCTGCCGTTCATGGTGCGGACGCTGCAACCGGTGCTGTCGGCGATGGAGCGGGATGTAGAGGAAGCGGCGGCCAGTCTGGGGGCGGGCCGGTGGCGCACGTTCACGCGGGTGATTGCTCCGATGCTGCTGCCGCCGATGATCACCGGCTTTGCGCTGGCATTTGCGCGGGCGATTGGGGAATACGGCTCGATTGTTTTCATTTCGGGCAACTTGCCGTACCGGACCGAGATTGCGCCTTATCTGATTGTGACACGGTTGGAGGAATACAATTATCTGGGGGCCATGGCCATGGCGGTGGTGTTGCTGGCGATTTCGTTTGGGCTGCTGGCGCTGGTGAACACGATTGAACGGTGGGCCGGACGTTTTCAGGAATGAGCCGGGGACACGATTATGGCGGGACACGTTAAAAGCCAGATCAGCGCGCCACGGCGGAAATTGCGGCGCAGCACGGATGAACCCGCGTGGGTGCGGTGGGGGCTGACGGGGCTGGCGATGGCGTTTGCGGTGGTGTTTCTTTTTCTGCCGCTGGCCAATGTCTTTGCCCAGGCGCTCAGCCGGGGCTGGCAGTATTACCAGCAGTCCATTGCGCATCCGCACACGCTGGCGGCGATTAAGTTGACGCTGCTGATTGCGGCGATTTGCGTGCCGCTTAACTGCCTCTTTGGGCTGGCGGCGGCGTGGGCCATTGCGAAGTTTGAATTTCGGGGCAAGTCCATCCTGACCGCGTTGATCGACCTCCCCTTTTCGGTTTCACCGGTGGTCTCGGGCTTGATGATTGTCGTGCTATTTGGAGCGCAGGGAGTGCTGGGCGAGTGGCTGCGGGAGCGCGGGATTCATATCGTGTTTTCGGTGTCGGGCATGGCGCTGGCCACCTTGTTTGTGACTTTTCCGTTTGTCGCCCGGGAGCTGATTCCGGTGATGCAGGCCAGCGGCTCGGATCAGGAGCAGGCGGCCCTGACGCTGGGCGCCAGCGGCTGGCGGACGTTCTGGCATGTGACGCTGCCGTCGGTCAAGTGGGGGCTGCTGTATGGGATCATTCTCTGCAACGCCCGGGCGATGGGGGAATTTGGCGCGGTCTCGGTGGTCTCCAGCCACATTGCGGGGCTGACGGATACCCTGCCGTTGCGGGTGGAAAAACTTTACAATGAATACAATGCCGCCGGGGCCTTTGCGGTGGCCAGCCTGCTGGCGATGCTGGCGCTGGTGACGCTGGTGATTAAAACCTGGCTGGAGTGGCGGGTGGCCCGCGAGGAATGGCTGGCGCAGCAGGCCCCGGAGGCAGGGGCGCCGAGTGAAAATGGGAATTCAGGGAACGCATGAGCATTCAATTACGCAATTTAACGAAGCGTTTTGGCCACGTCGAGGCGGTGAGCCGGGTCAATCTGGAAGTGCAGGATGGAGAGCTGCTGGCTCTGCTGGGGCCGAGTGGCTGTGGCAAGACCACGGTGCTACGCATGATTGCCGGGCTGGAGGAGCCCACTGAAGGGGACATTTTCATTCATGGGGAGCGCGTGAACCATGTGCCGGTGCAACGGCGCAATATTGGGTTTGTGTTTCAAAATTATGCGTTGTTCAAGACGATGAACGTCTTTGACAACATTGCGTTCGGGTTGAAGGTCAAGAAGTGGAAAGCGGAGGCGCAGGCGCAGCGCGTGCAGGAATTGTTGAAATTGTTTGATTTGGAAGGACTCAGCCAGCGGTATCCGCATCAGCTTTCGGGCGGGCAGCGCCAGCGGGTGGCCATTGCCCGCGCGCTGGCCATTCAGCCGCGGGTGCTGCTGCTGGATGAGCCGTTTGGGGCGGTGGACGCCAAAATCCGGCAGGAATTGCGGGAGTGGCTGGTGCATTTGCATGACGAATTGAATCTGACGACCATTTTTGTCACCCACGATCAGGAAGAGGCGATGGAGGTGAGCCGGCGGATTGCCATTTTTTCGCGCGGGCGGCTGGAGCAAATCGGCACGCCGCGCGAGGTGTATGAGCAACCGGCCAATGAATTTGTGGCGCGGTTTGTGGGGGTGATGAATGTGCTGGAGACGGTGGTGCGTGATGGGATGGCGCGGTGCGGCGAGCTGGAATTTCCGGCGCACGGGCTGAATGAAGGACAGGCCATGCGGATTGGCTTCCGTCCCTACGCGGTGCAGATTTCACCGGATTTGACCCAGTACCGTTACCGGGCGGTGTTGCGGCATACGTTCTTTTTAGGCATCATGTTGCGGCTGGAATTGGAGCTGCCGTCCGGCCTGACCATTCGCGCGCGAATGACCAAGGAGGAATACCATGCGCTGGGGCTGCACGATAACTGCGAAGTGTCCTTCCAAATCAAGGCCTACCGGATTCTGGCGCAGGAAGGCGCGCCTCTGCCGCCGGAGACCAGCCAGATCATCGAAATGCCACCCAACCTGGGCGAGGGCATCTGAGCCGTTCGGGGGGCGGGACAGGCGGGTGGAGGGCATGCGCCCGCCTTCCGGATGGGGCCATGCGCAGGCTTGCATTCCAGCGGTAATCGTCGAATGATGGGGGCATGGCTTTGACGGCTGGCCCATTCCCCAACACACCCAAACTGCTGGGCATCGAAGGCGGCGGGACCTGCACGGTGGCCCTGTTTGTCCAGGGTGAGCAGGTGCAGCGCTGGGAGGGGGGGCCAGCCAATTTGCATCTACTAACCGATGAACAGTTGACGGAGCTATTGCGGGAGGTTGCCCGTCAATTTCCGCGCCCGGATGCCCTGGCGATTGGTTTGCCTGGGGCACGGTTGGAGTCAGACCGCGAGCGCATTCGGCGAGCGGCGGCGGAGTGCTGGCCGGCGGTGCCCTGCCTGGCGACCAATGATTTGGAAACCGCGCTGGCGGCACAGCCGGCGCGCCAGCCGCTGCCGCGGGTGTTGGTGCTGAGCGGCACGGGTTCTTGTTGTTACGGGCAGACGGAGGGGCGCGGGGTGCGCACTGGCGGTTGGGGACATTTGCTGGGCGACTGGGGCAGCGCGTATTGGATTGCGGTCACTGCTTTGCGTCAAACACTGGCCATTTATGACCATACGCGCCGCTGGCCGGCGCTGGGGGCGCGCTTTTTGACACGGCTGAATTTGAATGTGCCGGAGGATTTGATTGATTGGGCCAAAACGGCCACCAAAGACCAGATGGCCGCGCTGGCGGTGACGGTGTTTGACGCGGCCAATGCCGGTGACCGGCACGCCGAGGCGGTATTGCGGGAGGCCGCCGAGCACCTGGCCAGTGATGCGGCGGCGTGCGCCCGGCGGATTGCGCGCCCGCGGTCGGCGGTGGAGTTTATTCTGGCGGGCGGCACGCTGTTAAAGCAGCCCCGATTCGCCGCGCGGGTGTCCCGGGAGATTCGGGCCCGCTGGCCGCAGGCCAAGGTGGTCAAGCTCAGCCGGGAAAGCGCATGGGGAGCGGTGGAATTGGCGGCGCGGCTGGCAAGGCTGCCCAAGGCTCCGTGCTTGAGGAATAACAACGCCGCATCCATCAAACTTAATCCCCTTCTTTCGCCCACCGAGGAGCCCAACCCGCGCTCCCGGCATCTGGACGAACTGCCGCTGTCCCGGGCGATTGATTTGATGTTGAGTGAGGAGCAACGGACCCCTGCGGCGGTGCGGGCTGCCCGCCGGGATTTGGAGGAGACCATTCGCCGGGTGGTGCGGGCCTTCCGGCGTGGCGGGCGGCTTTTTTATGTGGGCGCAGGCACCAGCGGACGGCTGGGAATCCTGGATGCCAGTGAATGCCCGCCCACCTTCAGCGTGCCAGCGGAGATGGTGCAAGGCATCATGGCGGGCGGGGCGCCGGCGGTGTTTCAGGCGGTGGAAGGGGCGGAAGACGATGAGGCGGCGGGCCGGCAAGCCATGGTGGGACGAGGGATTACGGCCAAGGATGTGGTCATCGGCATCGCCAGCAGCGGGCGCACGCCCTTTGTCTTGAGCGCACTGTGCCAGGCACGCAAGCTCGGCGCCTACACGGTGCTCCTGCATTGCAACCCGCGGCTGCAATTACCGGAGGAAAAACAGCCCCACCGATTTATTTGCCTGCCCACGGGGCCGGAGGTGCTGACCGGCTCCACGCGGCTCAAGGCGGGGACGGCCACCAAACTGGCATTGAACCTCATTTCCACGCTGAGCATGGTGCGCCTGGGCAAGGTGCTGGGGCATTGGATGGTGGACATGCGGCCCACCAATTCCAAGCTGCGCGCGCGGGCGGTGCGCATCGTCAGTCATTTAACCGGCGCCCCCCCTGAACAAGCGCAAGCGGCGCTGGAAGCGGAGGACTGGAACATCCGGGAAGTGGTGCGGCGGCTGGGGCGGCGGCGTCCGGCTCACGAGAGGGAGGCGAGGTAGTCTTTGATGAGCTGAACGTTGCCGGGGGGTGTTTCATACGGCAGGCAACCGGTGCCGAGCAAACAATTGGGATGGCCCGCCGTCAGCGCCACGATGCGGTCAATTTCGCGGTAAATGCGCTCCGGCTGGTCGCAAGCCACAATGGCGGCGTCCATGTTCACCCGGATGCGCACGTGAGGATGCTCCACTTTGGCACGCGCCACAAAGGCGGCCTGGTTGGTTTCGACATTGCACACGACAAAGTGCGTGCCGGTGGACATCAATTCGTCGTAAATGCGGAAGGTGTCGCCGCCCATGATGCAGGGCACGGGGTGTCCCACGATGTCCGCCGCGAGACTGAGTATGCGCTGGAGGGCGGGCAATTCGATTTCGCGAAACTGGCGCGGGGAAAGCAAGGGGGGCGCGGCGGCGGACTCGAAGAAGGCGATGTCCAATCCTGCCGCGGCAATGGCACGGCAAAAGCGGGCCTGGTTATCGGCGAGCTGCATGAGCCAGCGGGCCGTGAGTTGGGGGCGCAGAGCCACGTCTTCACAAAGGTTCTGGATGCCGCGCAAATTAAAGGCAACCGAGAACGGACCAGCCACGGGAAGGCGCACGTCGGCCTCGGGCAGGTCACGTTTCAAGCGCTGCGCCACGGCGATAACCATCGGCAGGCGGCCATCGCGCTGCGGGTCAAAGGGCGGCAGGGCCAGCCCTGCTTCGACACTATCCACCAAAGGTTCATGGATGGCGGGGATGCCGTTGCCTTCCGGCACGGTAATGTGGGCGCCATAGGCTTCGGCTTCCAGGTTGTAGATGTCAATGCCCACCACTACGGGCGTGTGGTGGTAAGTCAGCCAGGCGGCGCGGTGTCCGGCGTATAGGAGTTCAGGGTTGCGGGAGACTTCCCACGGCGTGCGCCCGACAAAGCGGGCAGCGTGCTCGTACACGGCCGGCGTAAAAGGCAGGTTCATCATCGCGTCAAGCGTTGGGAAATTCTGGCGGCAGCTCCGCTGCGGAATCGGCGTCCAGGTACAGCACGGCATGCTGCTGGCGGCGTAAGATGGAGGCGGGGCAGGCGGTGCTCAATGGGCCTTGCAACGCAAGACGCACCGCTTCCGCTTTGCGGCGTTCCGGCACGATGCACACCATTTTGCGGGCCGCGCACAGCGTGGGCACGGTCAAGGTGTAGGCGTAATGCGGGACGGCCTCCAGGGAGGGAAAGGCCCCCTCGCCCACCTGCTGTCGGCGGCAGCGTTCGTCCAACTGCACCAGCTTCATGGGACGCGGGTCCGCAAAATCCGCCACCGGCGGGTCGTTGAAGGCAATGTGGCCGTTTTCACCGATGCCCAGGCAGCACAGGTCTATGGGCATGGCCTGCAACAAAGCGGTGTAACGGTCAATTTCCTTCAGCGGCTCCGGGGCTTCCCCCTGGATGTAATGAAAACAATGAGGCTTTACGCGGGACTCGACACGTTCGCGCAAAAATTTCCGGAAGCTGGCGGGGTGTTCGGCGGTGATGCCGAGGTATTCGTCCATGTGAAAGAGGGTGATACGAGACCAGTCCACACCCGGCAGCGCAACCAACGCTGCCAGGAATTGCTCCTGAGAGGCTGCGGAAGCCAGGATGACGCGCGCCTGGCCCTGTTGTTGGATTAGGCTGGCGAGAAAATCCCGGACTTCCGCCGCAGCGGCTGCGGCCATGGCGGGCTGGTTGGCGTACACCCGCACGGGGAGTTGGTCCACTTTGAAGGTGCGTACAAGGCTCATGGCGTTCAACGAAACTCGGCCCATTCAGGCTCAGTTTGGAAAATCCAGCGGTAGTACTCATGCCCTTGCAGTTTGGAGGCGGCGGCTTCATCCACCACCACGGTGCATTTAGGATGCAACTGCAAAGCGGTGGCAGAAATCATGGCGGTGACCGGCCCTTCCACGGCTTTGGCCACGATTTCGGCTTTATGCGCGCCGGTGGCCAGGAGCAGGCAGCGGCGGGCATCCAGAATGGTGCCCACGCCCATGGTGATGGCGCGGCGGGGGACTTTGTGGGGGTCGCCGAAGTAGATGGCATTCTGCGCCACGGTGGTGGGGGTGAGGGCCTTGACGCGGGTGCGTGACAACAAGGCGGACAAAGGCTCGTTGAAACCGATGTGGCCGTCGCGGCCAATGCCCAGGAGTTGCAAATCCACGCCGCCGAAGCGTTTGATGAGTTTTTCGTATTCGTCGCATTCGCGGTCGAGGTCCGCGGCCATGCCATTGGGCAGATGGGTCATGCGGGGATTGATGTTCACGTGGCTGAACAAATGGCGCTGCATGTATTGGCGGTAGGAATTGGGGTCGTCGGGGGGCAGGCCCACATATTCGTCCAGGTTGAAGGTGCGACAGAGGGAAAAATCCAGTCCCTCCTCCTTGTGCATGCGGACCAGGTGGGCATAGACGGCTTCCATGGTGCCGCCGGTGGCCAGGCCAAGCACCAGAAAGGGATTCTCGCGCAGCGCCTTGGCGATGAGTTTGGCCACCAGCAGCGAGGCGGCCTCGGCATCTTGTTGAATGATAACTTCCATAATCGGGTGTGCCGGGGTTGGGAGCCACAACACTCCAACCAGCCGGGCTTGCAAATTGAGATTGCACCATAACCCAAACTGCCAGCCAGTCAAAACCTATCATTGAAGGAAAACGGGCTTTGTTTTAAGTAGAGGCCGCCATGCGCATGCATGCTGGCAAGATTACCTTGTGAAAACTGAGCCGCTTGTACCCTCCGGCCCGCAGGCAATTTACCGGGTGGCCACTCATGCCGCCGGGCCTGCCGGAAGACTGCCCCTGACCCCCGAAGATTTGCGCACACGTCCCAGCGGGGATTTATTCGGGATGACGCAAAATGCGGCGATGGGATGGAATCCGGCGGAACTCAAGCGCTCCCATTTTCTCATCCTCAGCACGCAGGGGGGATTGCGGGATGCCGCGGGGCAGCCGGTGGCGCTGGGATATCATACGGGCCATTGGGAAATCAGCGAGCTGGTGGGGGATGCGGCGCGGGAACTACAGCGGCTGGGGGCCATCCCTTTTGCGGGGTATTGCAGTGACCCGTGTGATGGGCGCACGCAGGGCACGCCGGGGATGATGGACAGCCTGCCTTACCGCAATGATGCGGCACAAATCTTTGGGCGGCTGATTCGCTCGCTGCCGACCACCCGGGGGGTGCTGGGCGTGGCGACGTGCGACAAAGGATTGCCCGCCATGATGATGGCACTGGCCGGCGCGCGTAGCCTGCCGGTGGTGCTCGTGCCGGGAGGTGTCACTCTGCCGCCAGAATCAGGCGAGGATGCCGCCGCCATTCAGAGCATTGGGGCGCGGTTCACGCATGGTTTGATTACTTTGGAGCAAGCGGCGGAATGGGGCTGCCGCGCCTGCGCAACCCCGGGGGGAGGCTGCCAATTCCTCGGCACAGCCGCCACGGCGCAGGTGGTGGGGGAAGCTTTGGGACTGACGGTGCCGCACGCGGCATTGGCGCCGTCGGGCTTTCCGGTGTGGCATGATTTGGCGGTGCGCTCCGCGCGCGCGCTGGTGCGCCTGCAGAAACGCGGTCTGACCAGCGCGAGCATCCTGACCGAGGCGAGTCTGCATAATGCGATGACGGTTTTTGCGGCGTTTGGCGGCTCCACCAATCTGCTGCTGCATTTGCCGGCGATTGCCCACGCTGCGGGGCTTCCGCGGCCCACGGTGGAAGATTGGCGGCGCATCCTGCAGCAGACGCCGCGGCTGGTGAGTGTGCTGCCCAATGGGCCGGTGCATCATCCCACGGTGCGTGTTTTCCTGGCCGGAGGCGTGCCGGAGGTGATGTTGCACTTGCGGCGGCTGGGGCTCTTGCAGACGGAAGCCTTGACGGTTCTGGGCGCGACGGTGGAGAAAGTGCTGGATGCCTGGGAAAAATCGCTGCGGCGGCGCAAATTTCGGCGCCTGTTGCAGGAGTTGGACGGGGTGGCGCCGGAGGAGGTCATCCTGCCGCCGGAACAGGCGGCGGAGCGCGGTTTGGCGGGCACGCTGCTATTCCCGCGGGGCAATCTCATGCCGGAGGGTGCGGTAATCAAGAGCACGGCGGTGGACCCGAAATTATTGGATGCGCAGGGGATTTACCACCATGAAGCGCCGGTGAAGGTGTTTGTCAGCGAAGCCGCGGCCATGGAGGCCATTCGGCAGCGGCGGATTGTGGCGGGGGACATCATGGTGATTGCCGGGATTGGGCCGATGGGCACGGGCATGGAAGAAACCTATCAGGTGACTTCAGCTCTGAAATACCTGCCGTATGGCGGCAAGGTGGCGTTGCTCACAGACGGGCGGTTTTCCGGGGTGTCCACCGGTGTCTGCATTGGGCACATTGGGCCGGAAGCGCTGGCCGGCGGGCCGATTGGCAAATTGCGGGACGGCGATGTAGTGCGGATTCATTTGGACATGCGGCGGCTGGAAGGGACCGTGGACATGGTGGGCGAAAAAGGACGCGCGGTTAGTCCGGCGCATGGGACGAGCATATTACAGCGCCGCAAAATGCGGGCAGATTTGGCGCCGCATCCGCGGTTGCCTGCGGCCACGCGATTGTGGGCGGCCCTGCAATCTGCGAGTGGTGGAGCGTGGGGTGGGGCGGTGTTTGATGTGGAGACGATTTGCGAAAAGCTGGCCGCCGCCACTCGAAAATAATGCTCAAGGATGAGGTGGCGCGCCCGGGGAAAGGCAGCAGCTTTTGCTTGCGCTGGCGAGGGCAGCGAGGCAGCATCAGGCCGATGAAATTCCCCGGCATTGGGACGTGCATTCTGGTTTGGGTGTCCGCCTTTGGGGGACTGGCCGCTCCGGGCGTGTGGCAATTTCAGCGGGGCAAGGACCAGGTGGAAGTAATTTACCAGGCCAGGCCTTTGTTAAAGTACGTTTTCACCAACATTCAATTTAAGCCTTACGTTAAAGAACTGCGCACGCTGGAGGGGCACAACGTGCTACTGGATGCACCGCCGGACCACTTGCATCACCACGGCCTGATGATGGCCTTCAAGGTTAATGACCTCAATTTTTGGGAGGAATCACCGACGGCAGGGGTTCAAGTGGTGGCCTCCGGGCCGAGCACGGTCGGTTATGTGGACCCGCGCGGCGAAGCCGTCATTTATCAACGGTTGTATTGGGTAAGGCCGACGGAGCGCGGGCATCCGGATTTGGCGCAAGTGGCATTATTGCAAGAGGAGCGGACGCTGCGGCTGCGGGTGGATGCCGCCTTGGAAGAAGTGAGCCTGGAGTGGCATTCCCAGTTCACCACCGGCACGGCCACCAACTCGTATCGCATCACGGGAGCGGGATATCATGGTTTGGGATTCCGGCCGGTGCCCTCATTCAATCGCGTGGCGAGGCGTTTGAATCCCATTGGCGCGGTGTACAGCGCTGAGGCGAAATGGGATGTGGTGGGGGGTGAGTGGGGCGCACTGGTGGGGACGGTGGAAGGGGGCGAGGTGACGCTGGCGATTTTCAACCATCCCTTGAACACTGCGCCGCCGAAGTTTTTTTCCATGCTGAATCCCTTTGCCTATTTGTCGGCCACGCAAGCGCTGGACCAGCAACCGCAAAGCTATCGCGCCGGCCAGAGCTTTGCGCTGCGGTATCTGGTCACGTTGCACAAGGGCGCGCGCACGATGGAATTTCTGAATTCGCGGGCTTACCAAATTCAAACCACCTCCAACCCCTGATTCCCTATGGCAAACATTCACATTGGCATCAACCTGGAGTTTGTGCGGCACGATGACAAACCCTTTGAATGGGGCGTGAGAAAGGCCGCCGAACTGGGCTATAAATTCATTGAACCCATGGTGCATTGGGGCCGCGAGCTGCTCAGCGAAGCGGGGTATTTCCACAGTGTTTCCATGCTCGACGATCCGTTGCGCATCAAGCGCGCCTGCGCGGAGCACAAGGTGCGGCTGTCGGGGCTGTCGGCGCACTGCCCGTTAATCAAGCCGGAAATCAGCGTGGAATACTTGAAACAGGCCATTCGCTTTGCGGCGGAGTGCGGCGCGCCGGTCATCAACACGGATGAAGGCCCCAAGCCGGCATGGACCACCGCGGCGGAGGACCACGTGCTGATGCGGTACACTCTAATGGAAGCCGCGAAGGTGGCCGAGCCACGGGGCATCCTGATTGGGCTGGAATGTCATCAGCAATACAGCAAGACCCCCGCCGGGTTGGACAAAATCTGGTCGCTGGTGAAAAGCCCGGTCATAGGGATTAATTTCGACACTGGCAACAGTTACCTGGCGGGCGAGGATCCTTATCCGTGGCTGGAGCGGGTGGTGGATCGCCTGGTGCATTTGCATGCCAAGGACATCAGCGTGCAACACTCGGAAGCCGAGCGCGGCAAGGTGACCGGCACGCCAGTGGGCTGCGCCTGCGGAGACGGCGTGATTGACTGGGAGCGGGTCATCAAGATTTGCCGTAAGGCCAAACGGGACATTGTGTTTTCGGTGGAGTGCGGCACGGTGGAGCAGGCCGAGCGCTCAATCAAGCACTTGAAAAAATTGCTGGGGAAAAAGTAAGCGGCCCGGCGCCGTGCCATATGATTGGATGACTGCCATGCCAGGCCAGAGCCAGGGCGCCCGCCGACAGCTTTTGCTGAGCGGTTTGCTGAGCGCGGTTTTGATGATGCTGGGGGAAGGGCTGGCGGCCATCTATCCGGGGGAAACCTGGCCAGAGGCGCGGCCGGCTGATTTGGGAGTAGATGAGGCGCGCCTGCAGGCGGCCCGCGATTACGCCCTGAGCGCGGGCGGGTCGGGGCTCATGGTGCATCAGGGCAAGGTCATAATGCGATGGGGGGATACACAGGCGTTGTATGACCTCAAGTCTTCCTCCAAATCCATCGGTTGCATGATACTGGGACTGGCCTTGAAAGATGGGAAGGTGAAATTGGACGATCCCGCCATGCAACACCTGCCCGGGTTTGGCTTGCCTCCGGAAACCAACAAACTGACGGGGTGGCTGCCGCGCATCACCTTGCGGATGCTGGCGGACCAAACGGCGGGCTTTGACAAACCGGGCGGGTTTGTGCCCCTGCTCTTTGAGCCGGACAGCCAATGGAGTTATAGCGATGGCGGCCCCAACTGGCTGGCTGATTGTTTAACCAAGGTCTATGGGCGGGATTTGAACGAGGTGCTCTTTGAGCGCGTATGTGCACCCATCGGCATTGGGGCCGGGGATTTGCGGTGGCGTAATCATGCCTACCGGCCGGCTACCCTTGACGGCATCAAGCGGCGCGAGTTTGGCTCCGGGTTCCATGCCAACGTCAACGCCATGGCGCGCATTGGGTACCTGCATTTACGGGAGGGCGTGTGGAAGGGCCAAACAATTCTCCCGCCGGAGTTTGTGAGGATGCTCCGCACGCCGGACGCCGCGCTGGCCAGGCTGCCGGTGCGATTGCCCGAGGAATACGGGCGCGCCTCGGCGCATTACCGGATGCTTTGGTGGAATAATTTTGACGGCACCATGCGGGGTCTGCCGCGAGATGCGTACTGGTCCTGGGGGCTGTATGACAGTCTGATAGTGGTGGTACCGAGCCTGGATTTGGTGGTGGCGCGCGCCGGGCAGTCCTGGCCGAGGAAAAAGGGCGCGGACCATTATGAGGTGCTGCGACCTTTTCTGGAGCCAATTGCCGCAGCTTTTCTCAAGCGGGAAATAAACCCTCCGAAGCCTTAATCCCCTGCCCCGCCGCCGTAAGGGCCGCCCGTATTATTTGGGCGCCTCCCGCACTTCCTCCCATCGGCGGTACAACCGCCCTTCCCACCAGGAGTCATTCAGGCGCCAGCCACGCTGGTTGGCCCAAACCTCCTGGGTGGAAGGCTCGCGATTGGCCAAGGCATAAAAGGGAATGGCCAGGAAGGGGCGTCCATCGGCGCGCACGCCGCGTATAACCGTCAGCCCGCCCAACCATTGGGGGCGATGCTCCACTTGGAATTGAGGGTCATCCCCTAATTCCACCAGGGGCTGGCCGTCATTGTCCAATCCCTCAAAGCCGTACACCAGCGGTCCACGTTGGAGGGCCACCTGACCGCGGCAGGATTGGACGTTGGGGTGGGCCACCCAGCGTTCGACGGGCATGGTCATCTCCACCTCCACCACATCGCCGTTGCGCCAGTCGCGCTCCAATTTCACAAAGCCGCGCTCGCGCAGGGCGGAGGTCGGGAGGAGCGCGCCGTTCACTTTAACGGTCATTTGACGGCACCAGCCCGGCCAGCGAAGCAACAGCGCGGCGCGTTGGGGTTTGGCGGGGCGCACGTGGATGCGCACCTGGCCTGACCAGGGATAATCCGTCTGCACCTCGAGGTCCATGGGGCCTGCCGCGAGCGGCAAAGAGACGACACCCCCCACGTACAAATTGAAGTACACCTCGGTTTTGGTGTGGGCATAAGCATAGCGCCCTGCCTGCAAAAGGGTGCGCGAGAGGTTGGGGGGACAACACACCCACGAATTATAGCGGGGGCGGTTACGGTCGCTGAGCGGATTCTGGTAGTAACTATTGGTGCCCGACAAGCCCAGGCCATGCAGGACCGCGTTGTAGAGCACGCGCTCGAGGACATCCGCCGCCTCGGCATGGCGCTCCAGCAGAAACAGGCGATGCGCAAAATCGGCCAGCCCGCAGGCGGCGCATGACTCATAATAACCGTTATGGGGAAGTTCGTAGTCCTCGCCCAGAGCCTCGTGTTCGGCCCGGGGGCCGATGGCGCCGGTCACGGCCATGCGGCGCAAGGTCACACAGTCCCAAAAGCGGTGGGCGGCCAGGCGGTAGTCGGCCTCGCCGGTTTCCAGGGCCAGGTCTGCCACGCCGGTGGCGAAGAAGATGGCACGGACGGCATGGCCCTCGAGCGTGCGTTGCTCGCGCAGGGGCATATGGTCCTGGAAATAGGCACGCGGCGTGGGACCGGCAGGTTGCACCTTGCCGTGGCCGCGCCATTCCACAAAGGCGCGCGCGAGTTCCAGGTAACGGGGCTGGCGGGTGAGACGGTACAACTCCACCAAGGCCATTTCCAGTTCGGCATGGCCGCAAAAGCCGGGCTGGCCATTGGGGCCCAGGAAATGGTTATAGGCCTGGTCTGCCGCGCGCATGGCCACGTGCAGGAGATTGGATTTGCCGGTGGCGGCATGGTACTCAATGGCGGCCTCGATGAGATGGCCTAAAACGTAGCCGTCATGCGAGCCGTCCAGAAACTTGGGGTCCCATGGGGGTTTGCCGGAGTTGATAATATAGACATGGACATAACCATCGGGCCTTTGTATTTGGGCCAGCAGGCCCACCAGTTCATCCACACGCTTTTCCAGGGCGGCATCGCGCTGCATGGCGAGGGCGTAGGCGATGGTCTCAAAAAATTTGTAAAGATTCGCCTCGTCCCACGTGCCGTTGAGGTCGCCGGCAACTTTTTGTCCGGCGGCATGGCGCAGTGCGCGCTCATTCCATTGCATGTAATGCCAGGAATGGGGAATGGTGCGCTCGCGGATGATTTGCAGCTTGGGCGCCCAGAAAGCATCCTGGACTTGGACGCGGCTGACTGGCGGGCACTGCAGCGGCTCCGCAGCCGACATGGCCCCGGTCCACAGAGCCACCAAGGCCCCTGCCCTCCACCACGGGCGCCAACGAGCGAAAACTGAGGCAGACACGGCGGGTTATTTCTTGCCGGTGACGCGTTTGATGTATTCCACTTCGTCAGCCTTGTAGGGGGTACCGTCGCGGCGGAAGATGTCGTGGAACCACAGTGGCGGTTCATTGGTGTAAGGTTTGCGCCAGGAGTCCCACGGGAAAATGGTCTGGGTTTTGCCGTCCACGAAGCCCCAGTTGTAGGCGGCCACTTTTTGTTGCTTCAAGTAGCCGAGGATGGGGTCGAAGGTGCTGCCCTGGGGACGCGCCATGTACTCGGTGCAGAGGATGGGGCGGTTGTAACGCCGCAAGTTGTTCACACAGCGTTGCATTTCTTCCAGGGGGCCGTAGCAGTGGAAACTGATGACGTCGGATTGTTCGAGGCAAAAACGCTCCATGGGCGAGAGTTTGGCGGGGTCGGCCCAGTTGCCAATCCAGACGCCCGCCGTGAGCGGTTGCGAAGGATTGACTTCGCGGGCCCAGGCAAAAGTTTTGCGCAATAATTGCAAGGCCAGGTCGGCTTTATTTTCCGGCTCAAACTGGCCATAGCTGCTGTTGTTGCGGTTGTCGGGTTCGTTGAACAAGTCCCAGACCTGGACGCGCCGGTCATTGCGGAAATGCCCGATGATGCCGGTGACATAGCCTTTGAGTTCATCGTGCCGCGCCGGGTCCTTCAAGATGTCCAACCCCGGCGATTGCACCCAGCCGGAGTTGTGGACGAAAGGCTTGGGGGCAGGCTGCGGGCCGGGCTTGGGATAGGGATGCCAGACACTGTCAAACAGGACAAACATGACGCCGATTTTGTGGCGGTCGGCAATTTGCAGGAAACGTTCGAGGCGATTGAGAAAGCCTTTGCTGTCCTGCCGCCACGGGATGTCATGGAGGAAGACGCGGACGCTGTTAAAGCCGAGCTGTTCGGCCCAGGCCAGTTCGCGGTCCATGGTGGCGGGGTCAAAGGTGTCGGCCTGCCACATTTCGAGCTGGTTGATGGCGGTGCTGGGGTTGAAATTGCAGCCCACCAGCCAGCCAGTGCGGTCGAGCCATTGATTGGCTTTGGCCTCGGTCCAACGCTGTCCTTGAGCCGCCAGGAGCTGGACCAGGCTTAAGATGCCAGCGCACAAAACTATGCAACCATGCTTGAAGTTCATCATGCGGGCGATGTTACCCTGCCTGCGGGTGTGGGACAATGGAATTTGAACGGCGGCAGGGGCGCTTTTGTATGAAGCGCTGGTTCAGCGACACTTTGGATGGCCGCAGGAGCAGGGCTATTTGCCGCTCAATTCCGCGGCCAGCAATTGCCCCAAGGTCTGGGGTTCGCTTAAAGGATGGCGGGCTTCCACCCGTTGCATTTTGCCGCCGACTTCCGCCACGGCCTGCATGTACAGACGTTCGCCCTGGGCCTCCGCATACGCCGCGACTGCGCTATGGCAGCCGCCGCCCATGGCTTTGAGGAAGGCGCGCTCGGCGGTCACGGCCTGCCAGGTGTTGTAATGATTGAGCCGCTGGCAGATGGCCTGAACTCGCTCATCTCCGGCGCGAATTTCAATGCCGATGGCCGCCTGGCCGGGACAGGGCACCATCTCGCTGACATCGAGTTTAATGGCCAGCAATCCGTCCGGCACAGCATCGCCCAGCAGCCTGCCGTGAGCATCTATGTGGAAATGCAATCGCTCCAAACCGGCAGCGGCCAGAATCATGGCATCCAGTTCCGGGCGGTTGGCCAATTTCTCCAGGCGTGTCACGACATTACCCCGGATTTCCACCAGCTTGATGTCCGGGCGGCGGGCTTTTACCTGAGCCTGCCGGCGGGCGCTGCTGGTGGCCAGGGTGATGCCCGGCGGCAAACCGGCCAATCCCGTGCCGGGCAGGAAACCGCGGCGTTCCGCATGGCCGGGGGACCATTCCTCCACCTGGGCGCGTGCGGCCTGGGCCTTCAACCATTCGGCATCGCGGTAGATGAGGACATCGCGCGGGTCGGCGCGTTTGGAGACGGCACCGAGGGCGAGGCCGGGGGGCAAGTCCACCGGCAAATCCTTCAAACTATGCACGGCCATATCAGCCTGGCCTTTGACGAGGGCGACTTCTAATTCCTTGGTGAAAAGCCCTTTGGGCAGATTGCCTTGGGGATTGGCCAGCGAGGCAGTTTGGAGTTTGTCGCCGGTGGTTTTGATGATTTTGATTTCAAAGGACAGGCGGGGAAAGGCCGCCCGGCATTGGTCCAGAATGAAATGGGTTTGGGCCAGCGCCAGCGCACTGCCCCGGGTGGCCAGAATGATGGGACGTTCTTTAGCCATGCAGGTGCCCCCGGCTTAAACCACAAGCCGGTGGTGCTCTTCACTTTTGAGTAACGCGCCCCGCTCGTCAAATGGGAAGTACATTATCGAGGGCGGAGAATGGCTAAAAATCGCGCTTGGGAATGGGCAGGACGGCGGGGCGTTCCCGCTGTTGCTGGGAGGTGCGTGGGGTTTCCGGCAGCGCACTGGGGCTGGATGGCAGGTAGCCGCCAGCGGCGTTTCCGCGGCCTTCCTCAAGCACACTGCGGGAGGGACGGCGCAAGGGGGTTAAATCCTGATTCATGGGGGTGGCCGTTCGTAAATCCCGGCTTAAGCCGCCGGCCTCGCGCAACACGCTGGGGCCGATGGTTGGCGGCTCATTTAACCCCGGGGTTTGCAGCCCCAATCCTCCTTCTTTGCGGCCTTGCTGCAAATCGTGGTACGTGCGGCTCTCCAACATCAGGCGGTATTCCTGCCGTTTTTCGTCACGCAATCGCTCTTTCTTCATTTCCTCATGGGAGGCGCGGAAAAATTCGCTCAGGCTGGCTTCGCCGCCCAAGGCGTCACGGTCCACGGTGTTGCGGCTCCACGAACCCATCCGGCCTGCATCCAAGTCCAGGATGGAGCGCATGCCGGTGGTGTTGCCTTCGCGGCGCGTCCCCAAGGCATCCTCTTGCCGGTTGTACGGGTTCAAGGGGTCGGCGTCCGGGCGGCTCTGGGCATTGGGACGCCCGCCGAAAGGCGAGCTGGCTCCTTCACGACTGGTGTTGCCCGTTCTACCTTCTTCCGGCTGCCCCCCTCGTTGTTTGAAATACTGTTCCATGAGAGTGGGTTTTTGGAGGGGGCGCCCATCCGGACCCACGCGTTCGACTTTGAAAATCTCTTCCGCCGTCGGCTGGCGGGCCTGGTTTTGCGGCAGCGCAAAAATCCAACTGTTTTGCCAGCCTGCTTTTTCGCGGTCACTTTTTTCCGGCAGGGAAGGCGCCGGCATGGGACGCAACATTTGCGGCGGCACCACGGGGCCGAGGGAGCTATCTGGGCGCAGGGATTCAAAAGGCCGCTCCAGGTACTTTTCGAGGGGGTTGCTTCCCGGCCTGGCTGGTTCAATTTTCTTCTGGTCCGTGGTGGAGAACTTGATGGGCTCGCCGCCGCAGACGCTGGCGGTGAACAGGGCCAAAGCAGCCATGGTGGCCATGCAAACTGAGGCCACTTGCCCGGACTTATGTTTAACGGCGGGAGCCATGAGTTGCTTTAATTATAATGGCGATTGGTGGGCGGGTCAACCGTGGCTCAGTAAAGGCTGATTTGGGCCTTTTTACGCAAGTCCTCCAAGGTCATTTTCCCCTCGGCATAGGTTTGCAAATCGCTGTGTTTCACGCGGAGGTTGAGCAGACCTTGACGTGGCGGGTTGTTACCCCCGGAATAAGTGCGGGTCACCGTTTTTCCGTCCTGTGTCGTGGTGACGGTCATCTGCCCGACGGACACGCCCACGCCAGGTCCGGCGGTGGCGCGGGGGAAAGAATGCACGGAAACGTGGACCCAGTCCTCGGGCTTCATGCCCCGAATGTTCACCGCGTTGCGGAGGCTGCTCAGCAATACCCGTTTCAAGTCTTCCACTTTCTCGGCATCATAGGGCGGCGGAGGAGGAGGTTCCCCGCCCCCCGCCCAGACATTGCCGCGGCGCCCCGGTTCTGGCACGGCCCCACCAAACAGCTCCGCCCGGGTCCGATCCCAATCGGAGTCCATGGGGGGCAGGTCGGTTTTGCCTGACTTCTCGGCTTCCGGCAGCAAGGGAAAGGGTACGGTTAAATAGAAAAAGGCTCCAAATCCCTCGAGGTACAAGGCCTCTGGCGCCTGCCCCTGGTCGCCAAAAGAAGTTATCACGACATTCATGGGCCGGTTCTCGTCGTTGCGCAGTTCAAATTCCACATCCTTGGCCAGGAGACGGGACATGACGGCCAGGTCTTCCTCCATTTCCTGGATTTTGCTGGCTTCGGCCAGTCGCGAGCTGGCCACCAACGTCCGGATGGGGCGCACGGGCATTTGCCGGCCGCGCTCCCGCCGGATGGCTCCTACGGTTTGCGCCAATAATTTCGGGGCTTCGGCCACTTTTTGCCGGGCGGTATCCAGGGCATCGCGCATGTCCTGGACGGCTTGTTCCAGGGCCCGCTGTAAGTGCAAAGCCCACCTTTCCCTTTCCGCAGCGGTATCCTTTTCCGCCTGCGGTTGGGCAGCAGGGTCGGGACTGGACCAGCCGTTGGCGGCGAGCAACAGGCTCAAACTCAAGAGCATGGCAGTCTTTTTCATAAGTTTCGTTAATGGATGTGGGGGCCCCAACCAGGCCACCCTGAGTTATTCGTGTTTTCTCTTAAATTAGACGGGAATGGCGGGAATTAGTTCGGAAAAAAATAGCGGGCAAGGGCAGCGAGTTTCGCCGGCGATGGTGAAGCCTGAAGTTATTGATATTTTTCCATGCCTTTCTATGATACCGTCAGCACATGGGTACGGGCACGGACATTCACTGGCTGGCCACGGGGCAAGAGGATTTTCAAGCCAAGCTCCAAGCCATTGCGGAGGCCCGGCGCAGTGTGCGACTGGAAACCTACATTTACACGGCCAGCCCTCCGGGTGAAGCCCTGCGCGCGGCCCTGGTGCGTGCGGCACGGCGCGGGGTACAGGTGCAAGTCCTGGTGGATGCATTCGGCTCGATTGAGCTGCCCGACACATTTTGGGAGCCGCTGCGGGAGGCCGGAGGGCAGGTGCGCTGGTTTAATCCTTTGTCTTTGGAGCGGTGGGGTTTTCGTGACCATCGCAAATTATTAGTGTGCGATGAGGCCATTGCCTTTGTAGGGGGATGTAATGTGGCGCCGGAGTACACGGGGGATGGAGTGCAGGAGGGGTGGTGCGATCATGGCGCGCGCTTGGGCGGACCGCCCGCGGAAGATTTGGCGGAAGCGTTTGAGGTGATGTTTGCGCGGGCTGATTTTCGGCATCCGCGCCTGATGCGCTTGCGGCGCAGCCATTTTCGGCGGCATCTGCCGCATCCTGATTGTGAGATTTTATTGAGCGGGCCGGGGCGGGGACGCAATCCATTAAAAAGAAGGCTGCATCAGGATTTGCGCAAGGCGCAGCAGGTGCGGCTGGTGAGCGCGTATTTTCTTCCCACCTGGCGCATCCGGCGTGAGCTGGGCCGCGTGGTGCGCCGTGGGGGGCGGGTGCAAATTTTGCTGGGGGCCAAGTCGGATGTGCCGGTGGCGCAGTTTGCGGCGCGCAGCCTGTATGGGCGGCTGATGCGGGCGGGCATTGAGATTTACGAATATCAGCCGCAAATACTTCACGCCAAATTGATGATTGTGGACCAGGCGGCATATATCGGCTCGGCCAATCTGGACAACCGCAGTCTGCACATCAATTATGAGCTGATGGTGCGGGTATCCGACGCCTGGGCGGTCGAGGGGGCCTGCGCGTTATTCGAGCGAGACCTGGCCCATGCCCGGCGCCTAGAACCGCGGGAGTGGCGGCGCGCCAATTCCTTGTGGGAGAAACTCAAGCAGCGCTGGGCGTATTTCCTGCTGGCCCGGGTGGATCCTCTGATTGCCCGGCGGCAATTGCGTTACTTGGATACTTGAGCCGGGGAGGCAGGTTTGACGCCGCGGGATTTCCCCGTTAGGCTGCGGGCATGAAATCCCTGCGAATGGCGCTTTCCAGTCGGATGAGGTCATTGCTGGCGGGCGGTTGGTGCCTGCTGGTCTGCTCCCCTGCCCTGCTGATGGCGGCGGCCGAGACGCCGGCGCATGTGCAACAGATTGACCTGATTCACTTCTCGCACACGGATTATGGATTCACGGACCACCCAGCGGTCTGCCGTGATTTGCAGGTGCGTTATCTGGATGTGGCGCTGGATACGGTGATGGCCACCCGCAAGATGCCGGCGGAGGCACGCTTCCATTGGACCGCAGAAACCACGATTGCCGTGCTGGAGTGGTGGCAACGAGCCACGCCGGCACGCCGGCAGGAGTTCTTGCAGGCAGTGCGTGAGGGGCAATTGGAGGTGACCGCGCTGCCGTTCAATAACACGCCCTTCCTGAATGCCGAGCAATGGGAGGTGATGCTGCATTGGCTGCCGGAGGATTTATGGAAAAGTTTTCGTCCGCAAACGGCCGTGCAAAATGATGTGAACGGTTTCCCTCGCGCCGGCGCCAAAGCGCTGCTGGACCGCGGCGTGCGTTATCTTTTCACAGGCATCAACAGCGATAGCGGGGGGCCGCCTTTTCCGCGGCTGTCCACTTTTTGGTGGAAGCAGCCCGATGGCCGCCGGCTTTTTGTTTATATGAGCCTGCCGTATGGCGATGGATTTTTCTTCTTTGAGAGTGTGGAATGGCGGCGCGGGCCGCTGCCGCGGGCGGGGGACGGGACTTATCGTCCGCCGCGGGCGGGAGACATTCTGAAAACGGATGAAGCTTCGCTCCGCAAAGCCCATGAACGCTGCCTCAGCCGGCTGCGGGAATATGAAAAAAGCGGGTACCGGCTGCCAGTGCTGGCGGTCTCGATGACCAGCATGTGGCGGTATGACAATGACCCGCCCTTCCCGCCGTTGTCGGATTTCGTGGCGGCCTGGAACAAGCTCGGCCTGCAACCCCGCCTGCGCCTGACCACGGTGAGCGAGGCCATGCGTGATTTGGAAAAGGCCGCTGGCGCCACGGCGCCTGAATATGCGGGAGAATGGACGGATTGGTGGGCCAATGGCACGGCTTGCGCGCCGCGTGAAGTGGCGGCCAGCCGCCTGGCCAAGCGGTTGCTGAGCGCGGCGCAATCGCCGGTTTTTGGCCCGTTGGATTCTTCCACCCGCGCGCGAATGACGGAGTTGTGGCAGGACTTGTGCCTGTTTGATGAGCACACCTGGGGTTCGGGCATGAGTGTGGGGCAACCGTACAGCCTGGATTCCCAAGGTCAGTGGAATGAAAAAGCGCGATTTGCCTGGCGGCCCATGGCTTTGGCGGAGTGGCTCCTGGGCCAGCGCGCCCGCAGCCGGCTGGCCAAGGAAAGCGAGGGGCTCTGGGTGGCCAATCCTGCGGCGGCGCCCTTCACCGGCTGGGCCACAATGATTAGCACCTGCCTGCGCCAGGAAACGCATACGCTGGTGGACACCGCCACCGGCGCCCGTGCCCGGCTGTATTACGAACCTGGCCCGCATTGGGGCCGGCCCGGCCGGCCAGCGGATTTAAGCTATGAGGACGTTTCCGCCACTTTTCCGGATCGTTCGCCCAATCGGTTTGCCAAATTTTGGGTGGAGAATCTTCCGCCCCACAGCGCCCGGCTTTTCCACTTCAGCCGGGATAAGGCCGAGGATGTGCCGAATTCGCCGGTGGCTCCCCGTGTGACCACGAATGCGCTGGGCTGGCCCGTGGCGGCCCTGTGGCCGGGCATGAAGAAATCGCTGTTCAGCGAGGGATTGGGGGATTTCGTCAGCGTGAAGGTCAACGGCTTTGCGCCGCGGTGGGTTGCGCAGGATATCTGGCACGCCCAGGAGGCCGCGCGGAAAGCGCAGCTCCAAAAGGAGAAACTCGAATTGATTACGGCCACACCATCGGGCCCGGTCACCTTGGAGGACAATCGGCATACCCTGCTTTATACCCAACGATTTGAGCATCCTCGCCTCCGGTGGGGCACACGCAAACTGGAGCTATGGAAGCGCGAGCCGCGGGCCCGTTTAACGGTGCGGTTCAACCGACAATCCTCGTTTGACCCGGAGTTGCTGTGCATCGTCAGCCCGATGCCCTGCGACGGCACCCTGCCCCGTTTGAGCTGCGGCGGCATGGGATTTACGCCGTTCACGGACCAACTGCCGGGCACCTGCCGGGATTACTTTGCGATAGATGGTTGGGCGCACTATGCCACAGCCGAGGGCCATTGGCTGTGGGTCAGCCGGGATGCGCCGCTGGTGACCCTGGACGGGCCGCATCCCAAATCCCGCATCACTGAGCCGCCAGCGCGCACCGGCCGGATGCTGGCCATTGTCTATGACAATTTCTGGTACACCAACTTCCAAGGGGACAGTCCCGGGGTGATGGAGTTTCAATTTGATTTGGTATGGCGGGCCAAATTGGAAGGGGATGCTTCTGCGGATAACCTGGCTCGGGCGCTGATGACCGAGCCGGTGCTGGTGATTAATCCTGCCTTTCCGGAAAATCCGGCCATGATGCAAAGACTATTCCAACCTTGAATGGGGAGGACGAAAATTCGACCGTCTTGGAAGGCCGACGAGGCGCTGGGTGCGTGGGGATGGCGCAGTTGTATTATTATAATAATTTAGGAATCCCCCATTGACTTTTTCCTACCTGCGCATAAGCTTAATAGTGATTCGGGTGGCAGTACGTTTCTTCAGCGGGGTCCCCCACCCCCACCTCCTTGGCGTCTGTTGCCCGAATCACTTTTTTATTTTCTACGTTTTTTCCTGTTGACGCCAGCAGTCGGGTTGCATACTTTTCTCGTCCCCAATGCGGGGGCGTAGCTCAATTGGTTAGAGCGCTGCCCTGTCACGGCAGAGGTTACGGGTTCGAGCCCCGCCGCTCCCGCCATTTTTATTATTCTCATAAATCCCTCTCGTGGAGCTTCTTAGCAGCGCCATTTCCGGCCCATTTCCGCTGGAGCTTACTGCAAGTGGCTGGTGGCGCCGTCATCTATTGATGCGACTTTTGCCCCTTATGGGATGGGGTACATTCAGGATATGCCACAACGTTTACATCCGGCTGTCTGGACGATGGTGCTGGCGTTGGTCATTGGCGTCGAGGCATACCAAGGGATGCCCATCCGGCCGTTGCAGGTGGTGGGGCGTTACCTCAAGGATGACACGGGGCGAATTGTGATGTTGCATGGCTGGATGGCGCCGTCGGGGTGGTATTGGAATGGGCGGGCATTTCCAGACCCGGTCGAGTTCACCCCCGATTTGAGCCAAAAAGATTGTTACCCGGGCGGGGATGATCGGTTGGCGGAAACTGGTCGTTGCGCCAAAAGTCGGTGTTACCGGATATGGACACCGACATGAGTCAATCAACCAAACGGGAAGTGCTGGCTAAATGGCGGCGGGCGTATGCCCGGGCCGGCCGCATTTACAAGGGACAACTGCTGGACCAAGCGGTGGCGTTATTGGGTTACCATCGCAAGGCGGCCATTCGGGCACTGCGGGCCGGGCCGCTGGCGCAACGGGCGCCCTGCCCACCTGGTGCCGGGTAACAGTTACTTTTGGCATACAACGTGGATCCGTGGTCCAAGGCCGGAGTGATGGTTCGCGCCAGTCTGGAAGCCAACGCGGCCAATGCATTCCTTGCTGTGACGCCCAGCAACGGTATGACCTGGCAATACCGCGCCAGCACCGGCGGCAACACCGCCAACAACAATACCACTGGCTTGAGCGCGCCGCAGTGGGTGCGGCTGGTGCGCAACGGTAATTCCTTCACCGGTTATCGCTCTACCAACGGCGTGAACTGGGTTCAGCAGGGCAACAGCGTGACCATTGCCATGGCGTCCAATGTGTATGCCGGTCTGGCCGTCACCGCCCACAATAATTCGAGCATGTGCCTGGCGGTCTTCGACAACGTGACGGTGCCCGGCTGGACCAACTGGGTGTTGCCACCTCCGCCCCCTGCTTTGACCGGTGCGGCCGGCAATGCGCGGGTGTCGCTGGTGTGGGCTGCCTCAACATCTCGTGGAGCGGCGCAGGCTTGACGCTGGCATGGCCGCAAGCCTATACGGGTTTTGTGGTGCAGGCGCGCACAAACTTGATATGGGGTGACTGGCAGGAGGTGCCCTCCCCCACCCCCTACCTCAGCAACGGCCAATGGTGGTTGGGCTTGCCGCCCCCCAGCGAGGCGGGCTCCGTTTTCTATCGGCTGGCCAAATAAGGGCCGGCCTCGAGGACCGGGACGAGGCTGGCCCCGCAAGATTTTGCTTTTGCAGGGTGCCCAGCTTGTTTTGAATGGCGGCGCATGACCATGACTCAGAGTTCCCCTGCGGCCATGCTGCGGGGCTTGCTGGCGCTGGGGCGGATATCCAATCTGCCCACCGTCTGGTCCAATTGCCTGGCGGGCTGGCTGCTGGGGGGTGCGGGTGACTGGAATTTGCTGGCCGTGGTGCTGGCCGGGGCTTCGAGTCTCTATTTGGGCGGGGTTTTTCTGAATGACGCGGTGGATGTTTCATGGGACCGGCGGTTTCGACCGGAGCGCCCCATTCCGCGCGGGGTGGTGAGTGAGTGGCTGGTGTGGGCGTTGAGTTTTGCGCTGCTGACCTCCGGGCTCTTGACGCTTTCGCTGATTCACCTGCGCCTGTTGCAACTGGCCTGGGGGCTGTTGCTGGCCATTGTGGCGTACAATGTCTGGCACAAAAGAATTGCGTGGGCGCCTTTGCTGATGGGCCTGTGCCGGGGATTGCTGGTGTTGCTGGCGGCCAGCGCGGCGGTGTATGGGCCGGATGGACTCACCGTCTGGTCGGCGGTGGCTTTGGGATTGTATGTGGCCGGGCTTTCGTGGATTGCGCGGGGAGAAAGCCAGGGGGGAGCGGCCAGTTACGGCCCCAGCGTGCTGCTGTTTGCGCCGATTGTGTTGTGTTTGCTGGTGAATGACGGGGCTTATGGCAAACAGGGGTTGCTGCTGGCGTTTGTATTGTTTTGCTGGCTGCTGGGGTGTCTGGTCACGGCCTATGGCACACCGGTGGCCCGGCGGAAAGAGGCCGTGGCCAAGCTGCTGGCGGGCATCGTGCTGGTGGATTTGGCCGCCGTTGGGCCGGCGTTTCCGGACATGGTTTTATTATTCCCCGCCTTGTTTTTGCTTTGCCTGGTGTTGCAGCGGTTTGTACCCGCCACGTAAAGGGAGAGGATGCCTTAGTCCAGGCCGGTGAAGGAAAGCGCTTCTTCGAGCCAGGTATCGGTCTTTAATACGCCCCGGCGCTGGTGAAAAGCCAGGCGCTGGGCGGAGTATTGCGCCTGTCTGATTAAACCTGCGGCGGCTTTTTCCCAACCGGGGGTGCGGGTGCTGGCCATGCGTTGCACGGCGCGTTTGAGCGGCGCGGGGACAAAGCGGCGCAGGAGTTCGTCCTCCAGGCTGACAAAGGCCTGAGCGGTGCCGGGGTCGCCCTGGCGGCCAGCGCGGCCGAACAATTGCCGGTCCACGCGCCCGGATTCGTGTCGTTCGGTGGCAATGACAAACAAGCCGCCCAGTTCGGCAACACCGGCCGCCAATTTGATGTCCGTGCCCCGCCCGGCCATGTTGGTGGCAATGGTGATTTTGCCACGCTCGCCTGCCTCGGCAATGATTTGGGCTTCTTCCTGATGGCGGGCGGCGTTCAGCACGCGGTGGTTGAGTCCGCGCGCCTGCAAAAGCTGGGAAAGGTGCTCGCTGGCGGTGACGCTGCGGGTGCCGACCAGGAGAGGGCGTCCGGTTTGGTGGATGGACGCCACGGTTTCCGCGATGGCCTCCCACTTATCGGCTTCGGTGAGGAAGATGCGGTCCGGCAATTGCTGGCGAATGCAGGGCCGGTTGGTGGGAATGGTGACCAGCGGCAAACGATAAATCTGCCAGAACTCGGCCGCGGCTTCGCGGGCGGTGCCGGTCATGCCGCACAAGCGGTAAAAACAGCGGAAAAACCGCTGAAAGCTCATGCGCGCGGCGGTCTCGCTGGGGGATGAAACGGGCAGATTTTCCTTGGCCTCGATGGCCTGGTGCATGCCCTCGCGCCAGGTGCGGTTGGGCATGACGCGGCCGGTGAATTCGTCCACAATCATGATTTTGCCGTCCACCACCAGGTACTCCTTGCCTGGCCGGAAAAGTTCGCGGGCGCTCAAGGCCTGTTTGATGAGTTCTTCCCGGCGGTCCTGATTGCGCCAAAAACCCGGGAGCCGGCTGCCTTCGGTCTCGATGCGCTGGCGGCCCTGGGGTGTCAGCTCAATTTCGCGGTAGCGCCAATTGACGGTGTAATCCTGGTCTGCCTGCAAGCGCTGGGCCATTTCATGGGCCACCATGACCGCCTCGTGCAGGATGGGGTTTTCGCGGGGGATGGAGATGATGAGGGGGGTGACGGCTTCATCAATCAGCACGCTGTCAGCCTCGTCAATAATGGCCGTGTGCAGGCCGCGCAAAACCAGGCCCTGGGCAGGTTGCGCCCGGCTATGAATCAACTGGCGCAGCAACCGGCGGGTGGGGTTTTGCAATTCTCCCAGGCGGAGGCGGTCGCGCAAAAAATCAGCGAGCAGTTCCTTGCTGGTGGTGTAAGTGACATCAGCGGCATAGCCCTGGCGGCGGGCCTCCGGGTCCATGGGGCCGGTCACACAACCCACGCGCACTCCGGCGAAACGGTACAGGGGACCGAGCCACTCGGCGTCGCGCTCCACCAGATAATCGTTGACCGTGACGATGTGGCAGGGGCGGCGGGTCCAGCCGGCCAGGACGGCCGCGCAGGCGGCGGTAAGGGTTTTGCCCTCGCCGGTGGCCATTTCGGTGAGAAACCCCCGATGCAATGCCAGGGTGCCCATGAGTTGCACGAGGTAGGGCCGCATGCCGGTCTGGCGGCCGGCCGCCTCGCGGATGGCGGCCAGGGCCTGGAGCACCATCTCCTGGTCCGGCTCAGGCTCGCGGCGGAAATGAACCCGGAAATCGTGCAGTTTTTCACGCAGCCGGCCGTCTGGGAGGGATTGCCAGTCGGCGGCCAGGGCGTCAATTTTTTCGGCATCGCGCTGCAGCTCCGCCAATCCCTGGCGCAGGCGCCGCAAGCGGCCGGTCCAGCCGTCCACCAGGGCATCGAGGCCGGTCAATAATTTGGCGGGCCGCTTGAAGCGGGTCAGATGCTGAATCTGAGTGGGGGTCAGGTTCAAAGCTGATAACGCTTTTGCAAGAGCTGCCACAAGGCGCGCATGGCCCGCGGCAACAAGGGTTCCCGCCCAATGTCAAAACGCGCCTTGCCGGTGCGGCCATGGAGGAGCACTGCCTCGGGAGGCGATTCCACGCGGCCAATGACATTGAAGAAAGGCTCGGCGGCGAGGCGGCCCTGACGGTCCTGGGAGGACACGGGCATTTCGCCGCCGCCAGCCCAGCCCAAAGCTATTGTGGGCAGGACGTATTGTGCCCCGGGGATGATGCGTAAATCCCGGACCTGCAAATTCAAACCGCCCTGGCCAAAGAGGCGGACTTCGGCCTGCTGGTGAAGCCGTCCTAACAAACGGTCCAGTTCCTCCTGCCGGACGGTGGCTGAGAACTCGAAGGCGTTGGTGTTGATGATCAATCCCAGGGCGCTGCCTTTGGGCAGCCAGCGGCCGGGCATTTCTTCGGGACGCGGCAGGGTCCACCAGCCGGAGACGCGCGCCCGGACCACCAGGTTGCTTTTGTCCTCCTCGAGGCGCTGGAGCAGTTGGCGGGCGGAATCCAGACGTCCTTGCAAGGGGGCCAGACTGGCGGCATCGAGGGACAAGGCGGCCCGATAGCGGGCCTCGGTCTCCGCATAGGAGGCGCGCGCCGCCGCCAGGGCGAGGTCCAATTCCGGGTTCACCAATTCCACCAAAGGTTGGCCGGCCTGGACCAGTTGTCCCGGACGCGCCAGCAGGGCGTTGACCCGTCCCGCGCTCAAGGCGGAAACCATGCTCCACTCGCGGGCCAAAACCACGCCCGGCGCGCGGAAATGACTGGGGAAGGGAATGAACTGGAAGAAGGCGATGAGCAGCGCCAGGCCGCCCGCGCTCACCAGGATGGCGCGGGGCCGGCAGCGCTCCAATTTGGGGCTGCTGGCCAGGTAGTGAATGAACTTGCCCAGCGGCACGATGATCCAGGAGATGACACAAACCACGGCCATTAAAATCCCCAGGAAAAGGAAGCGATCGGCCACGAAAAGGAGGATGCCGCCAAAGACGATGACCCGATAGATGGCGCTGCCCACGCCGAAGACGGTGAGCCAGAATTTTTCGCGATGGGACTGGGTGGGGCTTTCCGACTTCTGCACGCCGAGCAGGTAGTGTTCGAGGAGGTGCCGCAAATGCTGGAAGGACTTTTGATAAAGGTTGGGGATATCCAGCAAATCCGAAAGGATGTAGTAGCCGTCAAACCGCAGGAGCGGATTGAGATTGAAGACGAGGGTGGAAACAGAAGCGATGAAAATGAGGTTATAGCAAAGGCTATGCACCAGGCCGGCGCCGGTTTTGGCCCAGACCATCATGGCGATGGCGGCGACAAACAATTCCACAATCATGCCCGCGGCGCCTACGAGGGCGCGCTGCCAGCGGCTGCGGAATCCCCAACTGGAGGTGGCATCCATGTAGGGGACGGGGGTGAACACCAGCAATTGGACGCCCATGACGGGGACTTCGCCGCCGAAGCGCCGGCAGAAGTAGGCATGGCCAAACTCGTGCAAGGTTTTGACGATGACCATGGCCAGATACAGCAGGGGCAGTTTGGCCGGGTCGAGGATGCCCTGCGATTGCTCCCGGAGCGCATCAAAGTTTTCAATCCCCAACTTCACGCCATAGCCCACTACGAGCAACCAGATGACGGCGCCCAGCCAGCTCAGGAAAGGCCGGACCAAAGGCAGCGTGCGCTGGACAAAGCGGTCCGGATTCAGGAGCGGGATGCGCATGAACATGACCTGCAGGAGGGTGGCGCGGGTCTGGCGCTGGCGGGTTTTCTTGTAGCGCTCAAACAACCGCGCGGCATCGGCGGCCACGTCGTATTGCAGGAGGTTGGCGTAGTACAACTGCGACAAGAGGCGGATGACGGCCTCCTGGCCGGGGGCGGTCTCGGGAAATTTCTCCAGGCACTCTTTCCAGACCTCCTCCACGGTGCGGTCCGGGCGCAGCCGGGCCACGAATTCGTAGGCCTCGGGGCGCAAGCGGAAGTACTGGTTGTTGAAGGGGTTTTCGAGGACAATCCAGCGCTCGCCGCGGTACACCTGGCGGCGCACGCGGACGCCCGGGCGGAGGCAAATTTTTTGATTGGCCACCCGGTACCAGGATTCGCTGAAAGTTTTGCCAGCCTCGCTCATGTTACCTCCGAAGGCCCAATCACCACCACAGCCACAAGCGCAGGAAATCCACGGTGCGATGGGTGGCAATCCAGAGCAGGCTGCGCTTGCCGGCGTTAATCTTGCAGATGCCGCTCATGCCGGGACGCCACCAGTCCGGGCGTTTTTCCTCGACGATGTCGCAGCGCGCCAGAAAGACGTTGGCGCCTTCCTTCGGCACCGCCGCCGGTTCCAAGCGGTGCAAACGGATGGCGTATTTGAGTTTGGGCTGACTGATGAAGGCAATCTGGCCGGTAGCCTCGGGCTGGATTTCGTGAATGTCGCGCTCGGGGATTTCCGCCTCGACGTATAATTGGGAGGTCTCGGCGATTTTGATGAGCGTCTCCCCCTGGTCCACCGGCGCGCCGATGCGCTCGCGCAGGTCGCCTTCGGTCACGACGCCGTTGAACGGCGCGCGCAAGGTGGCTTGCTCCAGGCGATAGCGCACGAGGTCCAACCGCGCGCGGGCCTGCTCAAGCTGGGCCTCGGCGACGCGCATTTCGGCCAGCGCCTTGGCGGCGCGGGCGCGCTCGGCTTCGCGCTGGTAACGCACGATTTCGGCGGCGGCGGCGGCCTGCTCAAGCAGCAAATCATCGGTGTTGAGCTGCAAGACGGGCTGCCGGTTGGTGACGGCATCGCCAGGGCGCACGGGGGCCTCTTTAATAAAGCCCTTGAAGGGGGCGGCGAGGTAGGCCACTTCCTGGGCGCGCAAAATGAATTTGGCCTCCACACGGTAAGGGACCCGCAGGAAAATGAGGAGCAGAAGGAGGACAGCCACGGTCAGGCCCAGAAGTTTGGCCCAGGTATGCTCCGGCCCCAGGAGGGCGGCGGCCTTTTCGCGGGTGGTCGCGGCCAGTCGCGCGCCCCACCAGCGGTCGGACTTTTTCAAGTCTTCGAGCCGCCGGCTGGCCTGGTCGGCGATGAGGCGCAACTGTTGCAATTCTTCTGATGTGAAAGGTGCCTGCTGCCGCTCACAGGTCATGACGGCAATACCCCGCTCTTCCACGCGAATGGGGATGGAGGCCAGAAAGGCGACCTTTTGCTCCTGGGCAAACTTTTCGTGGTCCCGCCAGACAAAGGTGGCTCCTTCCGGGGCGGGGTAAAGGATTTCTTCGTCCTGGTCGAGAGCCTCCTCCATGACGGCTTCCAGCGCGCTGACCGCCGCCATTTTTTTGTCGAAGCGTTCGGTGCGGCTGATGGCTTGCAGGCGCACGTATCCCCCCTGCACCCAGCCGAGGCTGACGCGATCGCAACGGAAACGGGTGGCGACGGCGTTGCACAAGGCCAGCGCCGCGGCCAGGAAGCGTTTTTCCGCATTAAACTCGGCCAGAATGTCCAGGACGGTGGCGAATTTCTCCACGTCGGCCTTTGCTTTTTCACTGGCGCGGGTGGCGGCATAACTGAGGGGGACATCGGCCACCAGGGCCAGCCGGCGCAGGGCCTCCTCGGCCTGGGCCGGGGTGGCTTCGGGCAATAAAAAGGCGCCGATGCACGGGGCCTCCGGTTCCGGCAGTTGCAGACGCACCGCCACGCCGTGGGGTGCGGCAGTGCCTTTGGCCGAACGTCCCATAGCCCGCACGGAGCCGCCTTTGGCCTGGCACTCCTCGGCCAGTTCCAGCCATTCCTGGGTGAAGACGGCGCTGAGGGATTCCGGGCGATGGGGCGGCGACCATTCGCCGAGTTTGCGCCACTCGCCCTTGCCGTCGCTGGTTTTGCGCAGGAGCAAGCCCCGGCTGGCGCCGGTTAACTCGCCACTGGCCGCCAGGAAGGCGGGCCAGAAGGCATTGGGGGGACCGGAGAACGAGCGCAGGGCCATCCAGCCCGCGGCGCCCCGCGGCAGTTCGGTGGCTTTCAATTGTTCATTGCCTCCATTCATGAAGCCTCCGGCAAATGCATGAGTCCCGCCACGCCTGGTTTGATTTTACCCTGGGGATTTTCAAACAAGATTTTGATTTTGAGCAGGCCGCTGGCGGGGTCCACCACCGGCGAGACAAAGGAAACCTCGCCCGTCACGGTGAGGGTTTGCCGTCCGGCGGGGAGTTCCAATTTGATTTTCTGGCCGGGGGTGAGGGCGGCGCCGGCGCGCGACTCCACATTGGCCACAAAGTAGCACTGGCGGGTGTCCACGAGCCGCACCAGGGGCTCCTGAGCCTTGCAATCTTCGCCTGCCTTGCGCATCAGCTCCACCACGTAACCATCCTGGGGCGCGGTGAGGATGCGTTTGCGCAGTTGCTCGAGAGCCATTTCATATTCAATTTTTTCCCGCGCTTCGGCCAGTTGCAATTTGTCGTGTTCGGCCACGGCCTGTTTGAATTCCAATTCCTTTTTCATCAATTGTTCCTTGCTGACGGATTTGGAGGTTTCAAACAGCTTGCGGGTGGCTTCGAGGTCAATTTTGAGCATTTCCATCTGGGCGGCGGCGGCGTTTAACTCGGCCTTGCTTTCGCTGAGGATGCGCCGGCGCTCGACTTCCAGCTCTTCCTGCCTTTTTTCCAGTTCCAAAATGGCGGTACCCGCCTGCATGAAATCACCTTCCTTGACGAGGATTTTGGCGATGGTGCCGGGGACCGAAGCGCTGATGACCAGGTCATGCAGAGGCTCGGTGACACCCTCCACGGTGGCCGGGCGGGCGGCGGCCGGCGAGGCGAGCAGCAGGCCCAGGACGAACCGGCTGAGCAGCCGCGCAGGCATTCGTAGAATCAGGTTACGGGACATCATTTTATTGTAGTTCAAGGTTGGCGCGGAGGCAAAGTGGAGGGAGGGATGGGCGGGGCGGACTGGCGGCGCAGTTCATACTCCCGCTGCACCTGCTGCAAGAATTCGGCGAAGGCCTGAGGGGTAATTTTACCGGAACGCAGCAGCGCCCGGGTGCGATGCGCCAGGTCAGACTGGGACAGCTCCAGGTTGCGGGCCTGGAGCACCATGCCCACGGACTGTTCCAAATCCAGCACAGCACGTTTGAAGCGCACCTGGCTTTGCACCAGGCCGAGCCGCGCTTCAAACAGGTCCTGCTCCGTTTCGAGCACGGTGCGGCTGTCGGTCTTGCCGACTTCCAGGCGGTCCAGTTGAGATTTGAGCAGGTTTTGATTGAACTCGACCACTTTGGCGTATCGCTGGATGTTGTCGTAATAGGAATCAGCGGTTTTATGGGCGGCATCAATGAGGTTGTCCAGTTGCACGCGCAAGGACTGGAGGGCCAGGAGGGTGTTCTGGCGGCGGAGCCGGGCGGCGTCAAGCTCCTTGCGGGCCTTGATGTTGCCGCCGAGCGGCACGCGCAATTCCAGGCCCAACATCCAGGCGGGATAATCGTGGGCTTCGAGGTTGCGCCAAATGCCCTGATAATTGGGGTTGATGTCGCTGGAGCCGTAACTGGCCTTCAAATCCAACTGGGGCAGGCGCTGGTTTTTGGCGAAATTAATGCGGACGCCGTCCAATGCCAATTGATGTCGCAGCGCCAGGGCGTCGGGGTTGAGCTGGTCCGCCAGGGTGCGGAAATAGAGGGTGTCGCTGGTCATGGGGCCGGCTTTGGGTTCATCCACGGCGACAAAACGGTCATGGGGACCCAGCACGGAGCTGGAGCAAAAAATCATGGCGCGGTTGGCAGCCTCATAAAGTTTTTGGCGGGCTTCATTGGCCAGCGCCTGGCGTTGGGCGAGGCCGGCTTCGGCCTGCATCACATCCAATTCGGAGCTTTTGCCCACGGCCAGTTTGGCCTGGTTGTCCGCCAGCAGGGTTTGCGCGACCGCAACCGAATCCGTGCTGAAGGCGTATTGTTGTTGGGCCAGATAAACATCCCAGTAGGCCGCTTCGGCGCGCGCCACGATTTCAATGAGCGCCTTGCGGTATTCTTGAAAGGTGATGTCCGAATTGATGGCGGCGGCACGCAGGTTGGCGAGGGTGGCAGCATAGCCAAAATCCTTGAGCAAAGGTTGGGTCACGGCCAAGCTGAGGGTGGAGAGGTATTCACCGTCCGGAAAGTTGGCCTGGTTCAAATTGTTGCGCAGCTCATTCAAGCGGTAGCCGAGCTGCACCTTGGCGCCGGAGGGAGTGACCATTTCGACGCCAGAATCATAGCGGTTGTTGCGCTCGTTGAACAACGTGGCGAAGAACAGATTGCGCTTCTGCTCTTCGGTCAGGGCATTGCGGCGGTCTTCGTGAGTGAAGGAGGTGACCCAGGCCGGTTCAAACATGCCTTTCTGCGCCTCGTATTGCTTGCGGCTGATTTGCACCTCCAGCATTTTCATCTGGATGTTTTCGTTGTTGGTCAGCACACGGGCCAGGTATTCCGGGAGCGTCAATTTCAGTTCCGCTCCCTGACTTTTTTCAGCGCCGGCCAACCACCCCAAGCAAACGACGATACACCATCCCCACCGCGAGTTTGACATATTTTTCAGATTTTCCTTTTGTCTGGGCTCACCTACAAAGCAACGAAGATAGTGCCTGACCGTGACAGCGTCAAAAAAATATCGCCTCTCCCTGGTTGCCGCAGCCTCCCTGCCCTGCCCTTTGGGGCTAAAAAGTTTTACCTTTCGGCCAATCAGGCCTCGATGCCGTAGCTTTTAATTTTGTTGTAAAGCGTTTGGCGGCCGATGCCCAGCCGGCGGGCGGCTTCGACCTTGTTGCCGCCGGTTTCCTGCAAAACTTTGAGGATGGTGTTGCGCTCCATGGCGTCCATCAGGCTCAAGTTTTCGGGGGCGCTCTCCTCCTCCACGTGTCCAATGGACAGGTCGGCCACCTCGATTTGGGGGCCGGCGGCAATCAAGACGGCTCGTTGCACTTCATTTTGCAACTGGCGCACATTGCCTGGCCAGTCAAAATGGCGCAGGCGCTGCGCGGCCTCGGCGGAAAAACCGGTGAAACTACGCCCGGCCTGGGCGGCGAAGCGTTGGAGGAAAGCATTGGCCAGCGGCAGGATGTCCTCGCGGCGGTCGCGCAAGGGCGGCAGGGTGAGGGTGATGGTGGAAATGCGATAATAGAGGTCCTCGCGCAGTTTGCCCGTGCGGATGGCCTCCTGGATGGGGCGATTGGTGGCGGCGATGATGCGGCAGTTGATGGTGTAACTGGCGCGCCCGCCCACCGGCCGCACTTCCTTGTCCTGCAAAACCCGCAGCAATTTGCTTTGGGTATCCACCGGCATTTCCGAGATTTCGTCCAACAACAAGGTGCCGCCTTCGGCCTGGCGAAACAAGCCCACGCGGTCGGCCGTGGCGCCGGTGAAGGCGCCTTTGACGGAGCCGAAGAGTTCGCTTTCAATCAGCTCGCGCGGCAGGGCGGCGCAATTGACTTTGATGAACGGTTTGCCGGCGCGGGGGCTGAGATTGTGAATCAAATCGGCAATAACCTCCTTGCCGGTGCCGCTTTCGCCCACGATGAAGACAGAAACATCGCTGGCGGCCACTTTCTCCACCATTTTCACCACGGACTTCATGGCGGCGCTTTGGAAGACGGGGGCGGCGCCGCCGCTCATGGTGGACAAGGCCTGCCGCAGTTGGCTGGCCTGTTCCTGCAGGGCTTTGTGCTCGAGGGCGCGGCTGACATTCACCACCAGCGCGGCGGGGTCAAAGGGTTTTTCCTGAAAGCCATAGGCCCCCATTTTGGTGGCGGTGACGGCTGCCTCGATGGTGGCATAGCCGGTCATGATGAGCACTTCGGTGCCGGGCCATTCCCGCTTGATGGCGGGCAACAGGTCCAAGCCCTCGGCATCCGGCAGCCGCAAATCCAGGAGCACCAGGTCCGGGGCTTTTTCCTCAGCCAGCCGCCGGCGCAAGGCTGCGCCCGACTCGCATTCCTGGACCTGGTAACCTTCCTCGCTGAGAATGGACCGCACCAGGTCGCGGATTTCCGCGGTATCGTCCACCACCAAAATGCTGGCACTCATAGCTCGGTTCCTTCTCCCCTCACTGCACGGGACGGATGACCACCCCGCCCGCCCCGCAGCCGATAGTCGGCATATCGCTATGTTTCAATACGATAGGCCTTCATTTTCAACTGAAAAGTTTGCCGTCCCATGTGGAGCCGCCGGGCCGCTTCGGCCACATCGCCCTGGGTGGCCTGCAATGCCTGAATCATGGACTTGCGCTCCATCACTTCGAGCAGGCCCAGTTCAGGTTCGGCGGCGGCGGGGTGGGGCGTAATCGTCAAATCATCACGGTCCACCCAGGTTCCTTGCGCCATCAACACCGCCCGCTGAATCTCGTTCTGCAACTGGCGCACATTGCCGGGCCAGTCAAACTGCCGTAACGCCTGCCGGGCGCGCTCGGTAAAGCCTTCAAAGGAGCGACCGGACTGGCAGCCATACCGCTCCAGAAACGCACTGGCCAGGGGCAGAATATCGTCGCGGCGCTCGCGCAAGGGCGGCACTTCCAGGGTGATTTGGCTGAGACGATAATAAAAATCCTCCTTGAGATGGCCCTTTTGGAGCAGCTCGGGCAAGGGACGATTGGTAGTGGCTACCAGGCGGCATGGCACGGGGTAAGCCTGGCCGCCCACGGGTTGCGCGAGGTTGTCCTGTAAAACACCCATGAGGCGGCCTTGCACGGCCCACGGGAGGGCGCTGATTTCATCCAACAACAGGGTGCCCGTCCCGGCCAGCCGCAAATAACCCGGCTCCTGGGCGGCGTCCCCGCCGCCGAACAATGCGCGTTCGAGCTGGTCGGCGGAAAAGGCGGGGCAGTTGCAGCGCACCAGGGGTTGTCCTGCGCGCGGGCTGAGGTGATGCAACATGCCGGCAATCACTTCCTTGCCCACGCCACTTTCGCCCGTAATGAGCACCGGAAGCGGACTGGCGGCGGCGCGCTCGACCAGGCGCATGAGCCGCTTCATGGGTTCGCTTTGAAAGACGGGCGCGGTCTCGGCGCGCAACGAGGAAACCACCTGTTGCAGGCCTTGCGCGCGGGCACGCAGCCGCCGGTGTTCCAGGGCATGGGTCACCTCTTGCAGGAGGGTGTTGACTTCAAAGGGCTTGGGCAAAAAACCATAAGCGCCAGCTTTCATGGCCTTCACGGCGTTGTCCACGGTGCCGTAGCCGGTGATGACAATGACTTCGGTGCCCGGCCACTGCTGGAAAATATCGGGCATTGATTCCAAACTGTTGCCATCCCCCAACACCAAATCCAACAACACCAAATCGGGCACATCTTTTTTTTCGGCAGCCAGCCATTGGCGCAATCCGGCGTTGTCTTCGAGTTCGGAGACGCGGTATTCCGCCCGGGTGAGGGCGCTTTTGACGAGCATCCGCAGCTCCATTGAATCATCCACCACCAGGATATGCTCTTTCATACTTCGCGTTGGTGTTCGGCGTTGGCCTGCCACTCCGGGAAACGCTCGCGAATTCTGGCCACCAGCCGTTTTTCATCCGCCGGTTGATACAAACGGCGCACCACACGGCGCCGCACGGCATCCAACAGCTCCAGCCAATCTTCAAGGGGCGGCTGTTCGATGCGCTGCCAGTTTTCATAGCGGCGGCTGCGCTGGAAAAACAGCCATTCCCCGCCGCTGAGGCGGGCAAATACCTCCACCTTTTCCCCCTGGGGGTTGAGGCGTTTCCAGCCAATTTCCGCCTTGTTGCCCATGGGTCAATCCGGCAAAGCCACGGCGGCCACGGCCATGGCGGCGATACCTTCACCACGCCCGATGAACCCGAGTCCTTCGTTGGTGGTGGCCTTGATGCCAATGGCTTCGGGCGCCATCCCCAGGGCGGCGGCGAGGTTGGTTTTCATGGCGGCCACGTGCGGCCCCACTTTGGGGGCCTGAGCAATGAGGGTGGCATCAATATTAATAATCCGCCCTGCACGCGCCGTCACCTGCCGCGCGGCCTCAGCCAGAAAGATGCGGCTGGGCGCATCTTTCCAGCGGGGGTCGGTGTTGGGGAAAAACTGGCCGATGTCCCCCAGACCGAGGGCGCCGAGAATAGCGTCGCAAATTGCGTGCATGAGGACATCGGCATCGGAGTGTCCGGCCAGGCCCTTTGCATGAGGAATCTCCACGCCCCCGAGCACACAACGGCGCCCAGCCACCAAGGGATGCACATCGTATCCAATGCCCACACGCACCATGCCCCCACTATACGCTAGAAAAACAGGGCAAACCAAGGTTTTTTCATCCCGTGGGGCGGACGTGAGGGACTTTGCCGGAGGGATGGCTGCGGCGTTCGAGCCGGCGTTTGGGCACGCTAAACCCGCACCTTTGCCTCCAAGCGGCGGGTGGTCCGCCGCTTTTGCCGTGGTGGCGACGGCTTCTCCTTGAAATCGTCCGGGTTCAAAGGCAGAGTGCGCTCATGCAAGGCCGTTTGGGCATGGCGCTGTTTTGGGCCGTCTTTTTAGGGATGGCCTCGCCCGCATTGCCCCAAGCATGGACACGCCTGCCACGCACCGAGTTGTATGGCAACGAATACCTGCGCCTGGCGCAGTGGGCTGAGGCTTACAAGTATGACCTGAAAACCCACGGGGATACGGTCATTCTTACGAGCCGCTGGAGCCGGCTGGTGTTCAAGGCGGATTCGCGCCAGGCGGAAATCCGCGGCGTACAAGTCCATCTTTCCGTGCCGGTGGCCAAACGGGGGGATGAATTTTTCATTTCGGTGTTGGACACCGCCACGGTCTTGCAACCTCTGTTGTATCCAGTCAAGAGTCCCAAAGTCACGGTGCGCTCCATTTGCATAGACGCGGGGCACGGGGGCAAAGACCCGGGCAATTTGGAGGGCAAGTTTCAGGAGAAACGCTACACCTTGCAGTTGGCGGAGGAATTGCAGAAGGCGCTCAAGGCGGCGGGGTTGCGGGCCACGCTGTTGCGGAGCACCGATACCTACCACGACCCCGCCGACCGCCCCGGAATTGCGCGGCGCCAGAAGGCGGATTTGCTGGTGAGTTTGCATTTCAATTCCGCGGGGGACTCGTCCGTGCGGGGTTTGGAGACCTATTGCATGACGCCGGCCAAAGCCAGCTCGACCAACGCCCGGGGTGAGGGGGCCAACACCGGCGCGTATCCGGCCAACCCCTATGATGCCCACAATGTGCTGCTGGCCTGGCATGTGCAGCAGGCGATGGTGCAGCAACTGGGGCTGCCGGACCGGGGCGTGCGGCGGGCCCGTTTTGCGGTGCTGCGTTTCAGCAGCATGCCCGCCATTCTGGTGGAAGGCGGCTTCATGTCCAATCCGGCCGACATGGCGCGCATTGCGGATGCCACGCACCGCAAGAAAATGGCCGAAGCGATTGCCAGCGGCATTCTGGCCTACAAGAAAGCCATTGAAACCCCATGAGCCGCCGGACTGCACGCCCCATTGGCATTTTTGATTCAGGCCTGGGGGGGCTGACGGTGGTGCGCGCTTTTCATCAGGCCCTGCCCCGGGAGGATATTGTCTATCTGGGCGACACCGCCCGCGTGCCCTATGGCACGAAGTCGCCGGAAACGGTGATACGGTTTGCGTGCGAGGATGCCCTTTTTCTGGAGCGCCAAAAGGTCAAGTGCGTGGTGGTGGCCTGCAATACCGCGTCGGCGTGGGCGCTGAATGTGCTGGAAGAGCAGTTCAAGGTGCCGGTGTTTGGGGTGATTCACCCGGGCGCGCGGGCGGCCGTGGAAAAAACGCGCAACCAACGCATTGGGGTGATTGCCACCGCCGCCACCATCCGCAGCCGGGCCTATCAAGTGGCCATTGCCGAGCTGGACAAGAAGGCGCGGGTGTACGCCAAAGCCTGCCCCCTGCTGGTGCCGTTGATTGAAGAGGGCTGGACGACCCACCGCATTACGGCGGAAGTGTTGCGCGTGTATCTGGCGCCGCTGTTGAAGGAGAAAATTGACACGCTCATTCTGGGCTGCACGCATTACCCGCTCATCAAGCATCTCATCCGCCGCATTGCCGGCCCGCGGGTGGTGCTGGTGGATTCCGCTGAATCCTGCGCGGAGCTGGTCAGCCAGCGGCTGGCGGCGGAGGGTCTGCTGCAAACGCAGCAAACACGTCCGGGGCGCATCTACCCCTACGTGACAGATGCGCCGGAGCAATTTGAGGCGCTGGCGGACCGGTTTTTGGGATTCCCCATTGGGCAGGCGTGGAAGGTGGAGCTGCCTGCCTTGAAAAAGCGCTAACATGGCCGACCGCTTTGCCCACGAGCGCCGATTATTCAACGGCGGCTGTCACCGGCTGGCTGGCGTGGATGAAGCCGGCCGGGGCGCGCTGGCCGGGCCGGTGGTGGCGGCGGCAGTCATCCTGCCTGAGGCCTGGATACGGGAGGGCATGCCCGCGGCCTTGAAGGGTTTGAATGACTCCAAACAACTCTCGCCCGCCCAACGCGAGCGTTATTTTGCGCTGCTGACGGAAACGCCGGGGGTGCTTCATGCGGTGGCATTGGTGGAAGCGGAGCTGGTGGACCAGTTGAACATTCTCAAAGCCACGCATCTG
Source organism: Fontisphaera persica (assembly GCF_024832785.1). GTDB lineage: Bacteria > Verrucomicrobiota > Verrucomicrobiia > Limisphaerales > Fontisphaeraceae > Fontisphaera > Fontisphaera persica. The sequence continues at coordinate 832,935 of NZ_CP116615.1, read as the reverse complement.
GCCATGCGCCGGGCGGTGGAAAGCCTGCAACCGCCGCCGGACCATGTGTTGGTGGACGGACGGCCGGTGCCCGTGCTGGGGCCGCAACAAACCGCCCTGGTCAAGGGGGACAGCCTGAGTTATTCCATTGCCGCCGCCAGCATCGTGGCCAAAGTGACCCGCGATCATCTCATGAACGAGCTGGACCCGCAGTTTCCGCAATATGGTTTTGCGGTGCACAAGGGCTATGGCACGGCGCAACATCTGCAGGCGCTGGCGGAGCACGGCCCCTGCCCTTTGCATCGGCGCTCCTTTGCGCCGCTGAGCCAGGGCAGTCAACCCGAGTTGTTTTAGGGCATGTGGCGCTGGCTTCAGCAATTCCTGGGAGGGCCCACAGGCCGGGCTCCCTCCGCTGAACACCTGCAACGAGGCACGGCGGGAGAACGGGCAGCACGGGATTATCTGGGCAAACAGGGGTGGAAGTTGCTGGCGGCCAATTACCGGGTTCCGGAGGGGGAAATTGACCTGGTGTTTCGCGACCGGGAGGTGCTGGTGTTTGTGGAGGTGAAAACCCGCACGGATGAGCGCTGGCAGCGCCCGGCGGCGGCGGTGGATTCGCAAAAACGCCGCCGTGTTTCCCGTGCCGCGCTGGCTTATCTCAACAGCCTGGGACGTCCGCGGGTCAAATTCCGCTTTGATGTGGTGGAGGTGTTGCTGCCTGCTGAGGGCCCGGCGGTCATCCGGCACTGGCCGAATGCCTTTCCCCTGTCCCAGCCATATCGGTATGTGGCCGTGGAGGAGCGGGAGGGTGGGGGCGGGCGGCGGCGGTAAGAGATACTTTTCTTTTGTCAAATGCCCGCGCGCCTTTTAAGCTGCGGCGTGGGTGAAAGCATTCAAACAAACCAACCTATGAACACGAATGTGTTGCGCAACATCTCTTTGCTTATGACGACGCTTGGCGCCAGCCTGGGTCTCGCTCATTCGGCCAGTGGAGCAACGTTTGCCGACGATGTGGGCTTTCTCAAAAAATACACGGAGGTCATCGAATTGTCTGATGCCTCCGGGCAGGCCAAAGTGGCGCTGGCCCCAGCCTACCAAGGCCGCATCATGACCAGCACCGCGCAGGGGGATGGCGGGCTGAGCTATGGATGGATTAACCGCGAGTTGATTGCCTCGCGCCAACTGCAGCCGCACATCAACGTTTTTGGGGGCGAGGACCGTTTCTGGATGGGGCCAGAGGGAGGCCAGTTTTCCATTTTCTTCGCCAAGGGCGTGCCGTTTGACTTTGAGCACTGGTTTACGCCGGCCTGCCTGGACACCGAGCCGTTTTTTCTGGTGAAGAAAAGCGCCAGCGCCGCGACGTTTGCGCGGGAGTTCACGCTGACCAATTATTCCGGCACAGTGTTTCACGTCAAAGTGGACCGCACCGTGCGCCTGCTGGCCCCAGCGGCGGCGTGGCGCAAAATCGGGCTGCCTGCCCTGCCCTCCTTGAAGATGGTGGCGTTTGAGTCGGACAACAAAATCACCAACGCCGGCAAGCAGCCGTGGACGAAAGCCACCGGCCTGGTTTCGATTTGGATTCTGGGCATGTTCAATCCCTCGCCGCAGACGACCATTGTCGTTCCGATTGTGGCGGGCGATGACGCGGTGCTGGGCAAGAAAGTGACGGCCGATTACTTTGGCCAGGTGCCGCCGGAGCGGCTGGTGGTCAAGGACAGTGTGATTTTCTTCAAAGGCGACGGCCAATATCGCAGCAAAATTGGCATCGGCCCCAAGCGCAGCCGCGGGCTGCTGGGCAGTTACGACGCGGCCCACAAGGTTTTGACGCTGGCCTATTACACGCAGCCCAAGGGGGTCACGGATTACGTCAATTCGTTGTGGAAATTGCAGGACGACCCGTTCAACGGCGACGTGGCCAACAGTTACAATGATGGGCCCGTGAACGGCGGCAAGCCGCTGGGGCCGTTTTACGAGCTGGAGTCCTCCTCGCCCGCCGCCGCGCTCAAGCCCCAAGGCAGCCTGCGGCACGTGCACACCACGGTGCACTTGAGCGGCCCGGAGCACGATTTGGACCTTGTGGCGCGGGCCACGTTGGGGGTAACGTTGCGGGAAATCACCACGGCGCTGCCGAAATAATTTAGGCGGCAGGCCCGGCCCACGAGGTGGGCGGGGTGAGGCCGCGTCGTTGCATGAAAAAACAGTGCCTGAGGTATTCTCCCTGGCTGGGGATGGCATGGCTGGGGTGGTGCCTGTTGCTGGCTCCACTCACGGCCCCGTCGGCCACCAATGATTTTGCGCGGTGGGAGAAGGAGATTGCGGCCTTTGAGGCGGCGGACCGGACCAATCCGCCGCCCGCCCGGGGCATTCTGTTCATTGGCAGCTCCAGCATCCGGCTCTGGAAAACGCTGGCGCGGGATTATCCGCGTCATCACGTGTTGAATCGGGGGTTTGGCGGTTCACAGATTGCGGACTCGGTGCATTTTGCCGAGCGCATCGTGTTTCCCTACGCGCCGCGCAAAATCATCATGTATGCCGGAGGCAACGATATAAATGCAGGCAAATCCGCCGAGCAGGTGGCGGCGGATTTCCGGGCCTTTGTGCAAAAAGTTCACCAGCGCCTGCCGCAAACGCGAATCGCCTACCTTTCCATCGCCCCCAATCCGGCGCGGTGGGCGCAGGTGGAGCGGGTGCGGGAGGCCAACCGGCTCATTCGGGAATTCACCCAGACGGATTCGCGGCTGGAGTTCATTGACGTGTTCTCGCACATGCTTGGCCCGGATGGGCAACCGTTGCCGGATATTTTTGTGGAGGACCGCCTGCACATGAACGAGAAAGGGTACGCGCTCTGGAAAAAGCTGGTGGAGCCGTATCTGGGGCCGCCGGACAAGCCCTGACCGGAGGTAAAACGGGAATGCCCACGCTCAAGGCGCGGGTTCATCTGTGCCGCGAGTGGTTTTGACATGGAGGACGCCTTGGGAGTCAAACCACAGGGGGTCAATGGCGAGGAAGCGGTCCCAGCCGATGTTGGTGCTGGCCTTCTGGTGATAGACCATCCACAGCTTGCCGTTCGGCGCCGCAATGACGCAATGATGGCCCGGCCCCAGGACGTTGCCGCCACGTTGGGCAATGGGGTTGCCCGGATATTTGGTGAAGGGGCCCAGGGGCGATTGGGCCGTGGCATAGCCCACCGCATAAAAGGGTGAATCCGCTCCGCTGCCGGAATACATCAAGTAATAAACGCCGTTGCGCTTCAAAACAAAGGGTCCTTCGGTCACCTGCCCGCTGGCTTTCTCCCAGGCGTCGGTGGGCCGGATGACTTCCACCGCCTCGCCCTCGCGCGTTAAAGGGTCTTTCATGCGGGTGACCAGAATCTTGAAGCCGCCCGCGAGGTTGACGTAGTAGAGGTAAAGACGGCCGTCATCGTCCTGGAAAAGGTGGGCGTCAATGGCATTGGTGGCCAGCAGGCCTTTATCCACAAACGGCCCCAGCGGCCCATCGGCCACGGCCACGCCGATGTATTTGGTGCCACGCCCGACGGTGTAGTAGAGGTAGAATTTGCCGTCTCCTTTGGCGTTGTGCCAGACGTCCGGGGCCCATACCCCGCCGCGGGCGTCCTCAAACACTTTTTTGGGGTGCAGTTCCCAATCCACCAGGTTGGTGGAAATATAGACTTCATAGCCGCGGCTGTCGGTGGTGGGGTAAAGGTAGTACTTGCCTTGATACCGGATGACATGGGGGTCCGCCGGCCCCATGCGGTTGATGATGGGGTTGCGATAGGTGCGGGCCGCGGTTTGGGCCGTGCTCCAACAAGCAGCACCCAAGGCGCCAAGCAGAAGCAGGATTGCCCACCCACTCAGGAGTTTCTGTTGCATGACGGTATCGTGGCGCAAGCAGGCCAGCCTGACAAGGATGATGCTGTAGAAGAATTTGCTGGTGTTCAGTCGTTCCCCTCCTGCGGAGGGGAGTTTGCCCCTGCACGCCTGACGGCGTGCGGGGGAGTGTTCAGTTTTCAGTGTTCAGTATTCAGACCTTCCGGTTGCCTTAGGCGAAGGAGAAGGGGCTGCCGCTTCAAACTTGAAACTTCAAACTTGAAACTTCCCTACGGCTCCCCTTCCCCTAACGCCACCGACAACCCTTCCCTACTGAACACTGCCAACTGAACACTGAACACTTCTCCGCCTTTCGGCATTCACTGCCCCTCCTGCGGAGGGGAGTTTGCCCCTTCACGCCTGGCGGCGTTTGGGGGAGTGTTCAGTTTTCAGTGTTCAGTCCTTCCGGTTGCCTTAAGCGAGGGGGAAGGGGCTGCCGCTTCCAACTTGAAACTTGAAACTTGAAACTTCTCCACGGCTCCCCTTCTCCCAGCGCCGCCGACTACCAATCCCTACTGAACACTGCCAACTGAACACTGAACACTTCTCCGCCTTTCGGCATTCACTGCCCCTCCTGCGGAGGGGAGTTTGCCCCTTCACGCCTGGCGGCGTTTGGGGGAGTGTTCAGTTTTCAGTGTTCAGTCCTTCCGGTTGCCTTAAGCGAGGGGGAAGGGGCTGCCGCTTCCAACTTGAAACTTGAAACTTGAAACTTCTCCACGGCTCCCCTTCTCCCAGCGCCGCCGACTACCAATCCCTACTGAACACTGCCAACTGCACACTGAACACTTCTCCGCCTTTCGGCATTCACCGCGTTCCCGACTTCATGTCCCGCAGTGACAAAGCCTTTTCGTCCATGCTTTGGTCGCCATTGCCTTTCTGCATTCACCGCGTTCCCGACACGGGCACGGATGCCGCGCCGCGTTTCGGCGGACGCTTGTCGCCATTGCCTTTCGGCATTCACCGCGTTCCCGACTCACAACCGATGTACACTTCTCTTGCTCTGGGTCGTGTTGTCGCCATTGCCTTTCGGCATTCACCGCGTTCCCGACCAACCCTGATTCGCAGCACCAGTCTCATGCGGCAAAATGGTCGCCATTGCCTTTCGGCATTCACCGCGTTCCCGACGCCGAGGCCAAGCGGATGGCGGGGTTTGTCCTTTTCCGGTCGCCATTGCCTTTCGGCATTCACCGCATTCCCGACAGTACGTCATCCGGGCCGACGGCTCGAAATGGCGCGTCGTCTCCATTGCCTTTCGGCATTCACCGCATTCCCGACAAAACCTAGCAAAAAAGTTGGAGGACCCAAACTGGGTCCCGTCTCCATTGCCTTTCGGCATTCACCGCGTTCCCGACTTCGAGGTGGGAATATCTCGTTATCTTAGGCGATGCTCCGTCTCCATTGCCTTTCGGCATTCACCGCGTTCCCGACCCACCCTCACCCCTCATCAACTGCTAACTCTGGCCGCCATCTGTCTCCATTGCCTTTCGGCATTCACCGCGTTCCCGACTCCCTGCGGTCTGCAGGGATGCCCTAGAACAATGGCGGGTCTCCATTGCCTTTCGGCATTCACCGCGTTCCCGACTTCGGAGCACCTGGAAGCCTTATACAGATTTATTAAGGCGGTCTCCATTGCCTTTCGGCATTCACCGCGTTCCCGACCTTGAAAAAAGGCAACACTCCCCTACTGTCTCAAGCAGGGGTCTCCATTGCCTTTCGGCATTCACCGCGTTCCCGACTGGGGAGGCTTTGTGGGTCATTAGTGGGACGGATGCGTCTCCATTGCCTTTCGGCATTCACCGCGTTCCCGACTGAAATCCCAACACCCCCACTAGGTAATTGTTTGGCGAGCGGTCTCCATTGCCTTTCGGCATTCACCGCGTTCCCGACCCTGCGCTCACGAAGCAACACCAAATCAGTGTTAAAAATGTCTCCATTGCCTTTCGGCATTCACCGCGTTCCCGACGCATTTTACGCGGGTTTATTTCGGGGGTGGGATTTATTAGTCTCCATTGCCTTTCGGCATTCACCGCGTTCCCGACTGAAAGAGTGGAAGCCCTGCTCAACTTCATTGAGCATGGGGTCTCCATTGCCTTTCGGCATTCACCGCGTTCCCGACTTGGGGGGCGATTAGTCAGCACCCCTCTGACGGCGAACTGTCTCCATTGCCTTTCGGCATTCACCGCGTTCCCGACAGAGGAAAAAGGCGTAAAATGATGGTTAGAAGGTCGGTTGTCTCCATTGCCTTTCGGCATTCACCGCGTTCCCGACGTTTCCTGGCGCAGGTAGTTCAGGCGCAGGTCAAACCAGTCTCCATTGCCTTTCGGCATTCACCGCGTTCCCGACAACGGCGGGGTGGGGGAGGGGGAGCCGTTGGCGTGGTTTTTGTCTCCATTGCCTTTCGGCATTCACCGCGTTCCCGACGTGTTTACGCATGGTTCTTAACCAGTTTGGAGTCTCCATTGCCTTTCGGCATTCACCGCGTTCCCGACTATGAATACGGTTTGGACAAAGCCGGTCTGAACCAAAGTCTCCATTGCCTTTCGGCATTCACCGCGTTCCCGACAATGCAGTGGCTGCATTGGGCATCACGATGATTGGGTTTGTCTCCATTGCCTTTCGGCATTCACCGCGTTCCCGACCTCATCCCCGCCGACAGTGAAGCCCAGTGGGTTATCACGTCTCCATTGCCTTTCGGCATTCACCGCGTTCCCGACGAGGGGCCTTGAAGGAAATTACGGTGACGCAGTCCGTTGCGTCTCCATTGCCTTTCGGCATTCACCGCGTTCCCGACTTTGACGTTTCCGAAAAAAATCTTAGATTTTAGGCACGGTGTCTCCATTGCCTTTCGGCATTCACCGCGTTCCCGACAGCGCCAGGGAGGCCCTGGCGCGGTTGATGGCGGGAATGTCTCCATTGCCTTTCGGCATTCACCGCGTTCCCGACAGGCATTCAGCACAGCTGAGTCCTCAAATGAGGACTCCTCCGTCTCCATTGCCTTTCGGCATTCACCGCGTTCCCGACCGGACTATGGGAAGTCTAAATGAGCAGATGATGCGTGGTCTCCATTGCCTTTCGGCATTCACCGCGTTCCCGACGTCGGCTGACCACAAGTGAGGTAAATAGCGCCAGGGGTCTCCATTGCCTTTCGGCATTCACCGCGTTCCCGACGGTCAAGGGCAAGGGCAAATAACCAGTCTCCCTTGCCTTGTCTCCATTGCCTTTCGGCATTCACCGCGTTCCCGACCCCTCAGTAGAGGACTCAGCTTTGTCGGAGTGGGTTCGGCGTCTCCATTGCCTTTCGGCATTCACCGCGTTCCCGACAAGCACGAAAGAGTCCAAGCCCTTCTAAAATATATAGAAGGTCTCCATTGCCTTTCGGCATTCACCGCGTTCCCGACGTTCGCCTGCGCCGCCGAACGGCTGTCGGCGGCCGCAGGTCTCCATTGCCTTTCGGCATTCACCGCGTTCCCGACCTATGGGGTTGAATGAGCAGATGCTGCGGGGAGAAATCCCGTCTCCATTGCCTTTCGGCATTCACCGCGTTCCCGACTCGAGAAAAGGGGCCTCGAAGGCCATGACGGGCACGCGGTGTCTCCATTGCCTTTCGGCATTCACCGCGTTCCCGACCGAGATGTTTATCAATGTCCCCTTCTATGAAAAGATGGGGGTCTCCATTGCCTTTCGGCATTCACCGCGTTCCCGACTTGGCGGATAAGCTTACTGCGTTTTGCGTGCGCCGCCGAGCGTCTCCATTGCCTTTCGGCATTCACCGCGTTCCCGACTTCGCCTGCGCCGCCGAGCGTCTGTCGGCGGCCGGTCTCCATTGCCTTTCGGCATTCACCGCGTTCCCGACAAGGTTGGCGCAGGCCGCAGGGGTCGAGGTGAAAATCCAGTCTCCATTGCCTTTCGGCATTCACCGCGTTCCCGACACGGGCACGCAGTGCGTTGCCTTTGGCACGTGCTGAACAGTCTCCATTGCCTTTCGGCATTCACCGCGTTCCCGACAAGACGGTGAGGCCGTCCGGTGCATTTGGGTCATATTAAAGGTCTCCATTGCCTTTCGGCATTCACCGCGTTCCCGACGCGGGCGTCTGGCCAACGTCCAGCTAGCCGCCAATTGGTCTCCATTGCCTTTCGGCATTCACCGCGTTCCCGACAGGGCAAGGGCAAGAAATAGTCGCCCTTGCCTACACAGGTCTCCATTGCCTTTCGGCATTCACCGCGTTCCCGACAGGGATGGCCTGGAGCAATGGCGCCTTCGGCGGCAAGTTGTCTCCATTGCCTTTCGGCATTCACCGCGTTCCCGACCCGGGATGAAGCCGACTGGCGGCTTCATCAACGTCCCGTCTCCATTGCCTTTCGGCATTCACCGCGTTCCCGACCAGGTTTTTGCAGCCCACAACGCATGACTTTCCAGAGTTGGTCTCCATTGCCTTTCGGCATTCACCGCGTTCCCGACGCTGGTTAATGTGCCCCTCTTTGAAAAGAGGGGGCTTGAGTCTCCATTGCCTTTCGGCATTCACCGCGTTCCCGACGAAGAAGTCCAGCAGCTGGCGGAAGATACCGCCAGCTTAATGTCTCCATTGCCTTTCGGCATTCACCGCGTTCCCGACTATCCGCCAATTGGCGGATTAGTCTCCTGCGTTTTTGGTCTCCATTGCCTTTCGGCATTCACCGCGTTCCCGACCAAGTTACCGCCGCCGAAGTCAAGAAGGGCAAGGGCAAATGTCTCCATTGCCTTTCGGCATTCACCGCGTTCCCGACAGGGTCGAAGCCCTTCTAAAGTATATAGAAGGGCTCAGTGGTCTCCATTGCCTTTCGGCATTCACCGCGTTCCCGACCGACCCGATTTGGCCTTTGGTTCGGCGCGTCCACCGCGGGGTCTCCATTGCCTTTCGGCATTCACCGCGTTCCCGACGGGTCATGGCCCTTCTACAATATGTGGAAGGGCTCAGTGTCTCCATTGCCTTTCGGCATTCACCGCGTTCCCGACGCATCATGGCCCTTCTAAAATATATAGACGGGCTAAAGAGTCTCCATTGCCTTTCGGCATTCACCGCGTTCCCGACAGCACCTTTGTAACCCATTGTGGCGCAAGGGCGCAAGTGTTTTCCAGGTCACGAGGCCATTTTTGTGTTGGCACGCCGTTTGCTTCTTTAACGATACAGATTTTCTCAAGTATGAGCATCTTATTCTCCATCAATGGTTTATGACTTAGGTCACGAGCCCCCCCTTTTTGGGGGTTTTTGGCTCGTGACCTGGAAAAAAATTTTTTAATAAAGTGGGGGCCGACGTGGAAGTCGGCCCCCTGAGGCAAACGGACAGGGAATTGGACGCTTTGAGGCCCATGATACTCAGCGTACGGCCGGATGGGACATGGGCATGACGAGGGGTTCGAGGCGTCCATCTTCGTATTCGATGATGCAGGTGGTGAGGCAGAGGTGGCAGCCTGGGACGGGCCATGTCCAGCCCAAGGCCGGTTCCAGAGCTGCGCCGAGGGTGGCGAGGTTTGACCATAGATGTTCCCAGACGGGGGCAAAGACTTCGGCATGGAAGAGGTCCACCATTTCGGGCAGCAGCAGTCCTTCGCCGGCGTCCAAGCCGGTTTCCGCGAGGTTGAGGTCCGCCGGCAGCGGAAAGGTGGGGGCGGTGCGGAAATCGGTTTCCGCCAGGATTCCCAGGAGGCGGCGTTTTTGCGCGTGGGAGCCCTTCAAGGCATAGACGCGGCCGGAGACGAGGAAGACCAAGCCGGTCTGGGCGTCGAGGTAATACCAGAGGTTGACGCAGAGGTCGGAGTTCAGGTTATGCATAGGAGTTTGGGGTTTAGGCCTGGGTTTGGTGATTAGTACAAATAGCGGCGGCGTGGTTCTGGCGGGGTGTCGGACCTGCCGTCGGCGTTGGGATTGAGGGCGGTGAGGTGAATGACCTGGCCTTCGTGCACGAGGGCGGCGCCGGGGAGGTTGGGGTCGGGAAGGCGCAATGATTCGCCCAGGCCGGCGGAGGCTGGATAGCGTTTAGTGGGGCTGCTGGCGAGGCGGTTGAGGAATTCGCGCGCGGCCGGGAGGGCGGCTTCGGGCTGGAGGTTGGCCTCGCCGCGATCGAAGAGGAATTCGACGGCGTAACTTTTGATGAGCTTGGCGTGGACGGTGGCATAGGTGTCCGGGCGCGAGAGGGCATCGCAACCGGCGACGCGATTTTTGAAGAAGACGACGACGCCGACCTGCTGGGGCTGGCAGGTGAAGGTGTCGGCGTAATGCTCCAAATCGGGCTGGTATTGTTTGAAGGCATGGCTCATGTCCGAGGTGGGTGAATGCAGGCAGTATTTCATATGCAAGAATTGATGGACGTCGTGCCAGACTTCGCCCTGGTCGGACTGGAATTGTTTCTTTTTATCCAGGTTCTGGGTCACAGAGCGGAGTTTTTTGGCGCGAGCCTTTTGGGCCATGATGATGTCTTCGTTGAAAAAGGTCTTGGATTGGTAATTCCAGCGGCCGGCCTCGACGCAGCTCACGGGGATTTGGACGGTGGTGCGCTCCTTGATGAGGAGGGAGGTGTTCAAGACGCGGTTCTGCTTGGCGCCGCTCAATTGCTCGCCGTCCAGGAGCAGGACGGGGAGGTCCGCCTGATTTTCGGCGAGGAGGTGTGGGACGCTGCCGTGTTCGGAGACTTCGCGGATGGTTAATTTGCCCTGGCGCATGGCCTGGTTGAGGGTGAGGTAATGCAGGGCGCCGCCGTCGCCGTCCAGCAGGGGGATGACGGTCATGGCTCCCAGTTGTTGGGGTGTACCCAAGCGCAGGTGTTGCAGGAATTGGGCAATTTCCGGGCCTTCGTGCTCGTGCGAGAAGTTTTCAGTTTTCATAGCGTGGGGCAATCTAACAGGGCACCGATGACATTTACTGTCACTGGTTCCGTTTTTTGTAATTTGCCGATATTTTTTGGGGTGTGCACGCATTGGGACGTCGCCGGATGTCCGGCCGGCGGCGGCTTGGCGGGCGGGGGGTGAATCGGGTAAGTTATGGGGGCGATGAGCCGTCCCTTTCCAGAGGTCCCGTCTTACGTGGCCCTGGCGCGAAGCGGGGAGCTGCAAGAGCGCGCACAGAGGGCGCGCGCGGCGCTGGCGGCGTGCCGGTTGTGTCCGCGGGGGTGCGGGGTGAACCGGCTGGCCGATGAACGGGGGCGTTGCGGGGTGGGCCGGCAGGCGGTGGTATCCTCGGCATTTCCGCATCTGGGGGAGGAGGATTGCCTGCGGGGCTGGCGGGGGTCGGGCACGATTTTTTTCAGCGGTTGCAACCTGCGCTGTGTTTTTTGCCAGAATGATGACATCAGCCATGATGCCCGGGCGGGGGCGGCGGTGACGGCCGAGGAGCTGGCGGGGTTGATGCTCGAGCTGCAGGCGGCGGGATGCCACAACATCAACTGGGTGACGCCGTCGCATGTGGCGCCGCAGTTGTTGGAGGGACTGGCGCGGGCGGCGGAGCGGGGGTTGAGGTTGCCGATAGTTTATAATTCCAGTGGTTATGATGATGTGGAAACGCTGCGGTGGTTTGAGGGCGTGGTGGATATTTACCTGCCCGACTTCAAGTTTTGGGAGCCGGCCGTGGCGGAGCGCCTGGCGCAGGCGCCGGATTATCCGGAGGTGGCCCGCGCGGCGTTGAAGGAAATGCACCGGCAGGTGGGGGATTTGGTGGTGGATGAGCAGGGCCTGGCGCGGCGGGGGTTGCTGGTGCGGCATTTGGTGATGCCGCAGCAGCTTGCCGGGACGCGGGCGTTGGCGGAATGGCTCCGCCGGGAAATCAGCCCGCACACCTGCTTGAATCTCATGGCTCAATACCATCCGGCGGGCCGGGTGGCGACGGCCCAGGGGGCGCAACTGTATCCCGAGCTCACGCGGCCCATCACCGCCGCGGAATACCGGCAAGCGCAGGACGATGCCCGCGCGGCCGGGCTGCGCGGGTGGGAGGTGCGCGGTCGCCGCCGGGCGGTGGTATGAACGCGGCGACCCCCCTGGCTCCGCCGGGCGGAGGGGCAAGCTTCAAGCCCGGGCCAAACAGAGTTCGCCGGGGTGGCTGGCGGGTGCGAGCGCGGGGGCCTGGGGCTGGGACCACTCGCGCAGGCGGGCTTCCACGGCGTCAATGATTTCGTCGGGCGTGGAGGTGCCGGCGGTGATGCCGACCACGCGGGCGCCCTGCAGCCAGGCGGGGTGCAAATCGTCCGGCCCCTGGACGTGGTGGACACGGGGGCAGTATTGGGCACAAGTGGCGGCCAGCTCGCGGGTGTTGTTGCTGTGGGCGCCGCCAATGACAATGACGACGTCTGATTGTCGGGCCAATTCGCGGGCGGCCTGCTGGCGTTGTTTGGTGGGGCGGCAAACGGTGTCCACCCACCGCACTTCGGCGTGGGGGAAATGTTGGCGGAGGAGGGCCACCAGTTGTTGGACGCGCTCGACGGGCTGGGTGGTTTGGGCGACGACGCCATAGCGAGGGCGTTCTGGTACTGCGGCGAGGTCGTCCGGGTGCAGGATGACGGAGTATTCCGCGAGGTCTCCGGTCATGCCGCGCACTTCCACGTGATGGCGCTGGCCCACCACCACGGGGTAACAGCCTTGGGCCACCAGTTGCTGGAGGGCGCGATGCGCGTGGTGCACGAGGGGGCAGGTGGCCTCGGTGACGGAGAATCCGCGCGCCTGGGCCTGGGCGATGGTTTTGCGGGCGGCGCCGTGGGCCGTGATGAGGACTTCCGGGGTGGCGACGGCTTCGAGTTGATTGACCACCTGCACACCGGCGGAGCGCAGCTCGTCCATGACGGTTTCGTTGTGGACCAGGTCCCCGAGGATGGTCACGGGTCCGCGGCTGGCCTTCTGGCGGGCCAGCGCGATGGCGTCTTTGACGCCGAAACACATGCCGAGAGCGGCGGCTCGAATAATTTGCATAAAAACAGCGGCAAGTTTTACTTTGTATTACAAAGTATAGGACGCTGGCCGGCGCAGTCACGTTCAAATTTTCTGTGGCGAAGGTGGGGAATGATTCTGCCCTCGACGCGTGGGCGGGGCGCCGTTAATTTCTGGGGCCGATGGATACGCAGGCACTTATTGACGGTTTGCTGATGTACATCTGCCTGGTGGTGATCGTGACTTTTCACGAGTTTGGGCACGCGTGGATGGCGTTGCGCATGGGCGATGTGTCGCAACGGGAGCAAGGGCGGGTGACGCTGAATCCGCTGGCGCATCTGGACACCTTTGGCACGGTGATTCTGCCGTTGTTTTTCATCCTGGCCAATGCCTTTGACAAGTCGTTTGGGGGATTTTTGTTTGGGTGGGGCAAGCCGGTAATGGTGGACTTGAACAATCTGACTCAACGGCGGCGGCAAAGCCTGTGGATTACGCTGGCGGGGCCGGCGATGAATGTGGTCTTGACGGCGCTGGTGCTGCTGGTCGCCCGGGGGGCAGCATGGGCGGAACAGCCGGAGGCGGTGAAGTTCTGTCTGGACCTGGCGATTCTGAGCATGTTTTTGTTTTTCTTCAACCTGCTGCCGGTGCCGCCGCTGGATGGAGGCAACGCCTTGCATTCCATCATTGGGATGAAGGAGGAGACGTATTTGCGGCTGAGCCAGATGGGATGGATTTTCATCTTAATCCTCATCAACATACGGCCGTTGTTTGCCTGGCTGGCCTATTTGGCGGTGAACAGCGTCAAGATGGGCGCTGGGTGGGTGGGACTGGGGTGAGGAGCGGCGCCGGGAGGCGTTCGCTGAAGGGTGATGGCCAATTATGAGCGAAGCGTCCGATAACGCATGTTTCCGCCCGCTGGAATCGCTGCGCCACCGTTACGCGGAGGAGTTGAATCCGCAGCAACTGGCGGCGGTGACGGCGGCGCCCGGCCCGGCGCTGGTGCTGGCGGGAGCGGGCAGCGGCAAGACGCGCACGCTCACGTATCGGGTGGCTTATCTTCTGGAGCAGGGCGTGCCGGCGCATCGCATTCTGCTGCTGACCTTCACCAACAAGGCGGCGGGGGAGATGATGCGGCGGGCCGCTGCGCTGGCGGGGGCGCAGCAAGCGGGTTTGTGGGGCGGCACGTTTCATTCGGTGGGAGCGCGGATTTTGCGGCGGCATGCGGAGCAGGTGGGCTACCGTCCGGATTTCACGATTTTGGACCGGGATGACGCGGTGCGATTGCTGAAGACCTGCCTGGGGGAGGCCAAGGTGGAGGCGCGCGGCAAACATTTTCCGAAGCCGGAGGCGCTGGCGGATTTGCTGTCGCTGGCGGCGAATACGCGGACGACGCTGGTCGAGCAGATGAAACGGCGGCCGGAATGGGGCCAGGCGCCGCATGTGCTGGCGACAGCGGAGCGCGTTGCTCAGATTTACGCCAAGCGGAAGCAGGCGGCCAATGTGATGGATTTTGATGATTTGCTGGTGCAGTGGCTGGAAATGTTGAAGGGGCATGAGGCGTTGCGGGAGCATTACCAGCGGCGTTTTCAGTTCATATTGGTGGACGAGTATCAGGACACCAACCGGCTGCAATGCGAATTGGTGGACCTGCTGGCGGCGCGGCATCGCAACCTGATGGTGGTGGGAGACGACGCGCAGAGCATTTATGCCTGGCGGGGGGCGGAATACCGGAACATCCTGGAGTTTCCCCAGCGTTACCCGGATGCCCGCATCTACAAGATTGAGTATAATTACCGGAGCAGCCCGCAGATTCTGGCGCTGGCCAATGCCATCATGGCGGGGCAGCCGGAGAATTTTCGCAAGCAATTGCGGGCAGTGCAGCCCGACGGCCCCAAACCGGCGGTGGTGGCCTGCCTGGACAGCCAGCAGCAGGCGGCGTATGTGGCCCATCAAATCCGGGAGCTGCTGGCCGAGGGGATGCCCTTGAATGAGATAGCGGTGTTGTACCGGTCGCATTTTCATTCACTGGAATTGCAGCTTGAGCTGACGCGCGCGCAACTGCCGTTTGTCATCACGAGCGGTTTGCGCATTTTTGAACAGGCGCACATCAAGGATGTGCTGGCCTTTCTGCGCCTGATTTTCAATCCCCGCGATGAAACCAGTTTCAAGCGGCTGGCGCTCATGCTGCCCGGCATTGGCGAGAAGGCGGCGGAAAAACTCTGGCTGGCCTTTCACGGGCATTGGACGCAACAGGCGGGGGAATCGGCCGCGCCGGCACAGGTGGCCGCATCGCTGGCGGCGTGTTCCAAGCTGGTTCCGTCCCGGGGCGCCACGGCCTGGGTGGATTTCCTGGAGGTGGTGCGCACGCTGACGGCGCCCGAGGCCCTGAACGAAGGCCCCGCACACCTAATCCGGACCATCATGAAGACGGGCTACGAGAATTACCTGGCCGAGAACTACCCCAAGGCGGCCAACCGGCGCGAGGATTTGGAGCAACTGGCGGATTACGCGGAGAAGTTTGGGACGTTGGAGGAGTTTTTGACGCAGATGGCGCTGTTGACGAATCTGGAGGTGGAGGCGACGCCCGCCGGCGCGGGGCCGGAGGAGAAGCCGCGGCTGGTGCTGTCGTCCATTCACCAGGCCAAGGGATTGGAATGGCAGGCGGTGTTTGTCATCATGTTAAGCGAAGGGATGTTTCCCAGCAGGCGGTCGCTGGAATCGCCGGGGGGATTGGATGAGGAATATCGGTTGTTCTACGTGGCGGTGACGCGCGCCCGGCGGTATCTGTACCTGTGTTATCCGGAGATGCACCTGGCGCGGTATGGAGCGGAGTATCAGCCCCCCTCTTCTTTTCTCGAGGCTTTGCCGCCGCCGTTGGTGGAGCGGCAGACATTGGATTAGACCCGGCTTGGGCGGCGGAATTAATGCCACCAAAGCAGGAGGGCCAGGCCGGCGACGGTGGAGATGACGGTGACAGGGATGCCGAATTTGGCATAATCCCAGAAGCCCACTTCGACGTGTTTGCGGGCGGATTCCACGACAATCAAATTGGCCACGGAGCCGAGGAGGGTGAGGTTGCCGGCAAAGGTGGTGGCCAGGGCCATGACCTTCCACATCAGCTCGGGGTGGGCAAATTGGGACATCCATTTGCCGGCCACCAGGACAAAGGGCACGTTGGAGAAAATGTTGGAGCCGGCCACGCTGAACCAGGCGAAGTTCCAGGCCTGGCTGGTGACAGTGGCGCCGAAGAGCGGGCGCAGGCGGTCATAGACCTGGTCAGGCAGGCCGGTGCTGTTCAAGCCTTCCACCACCACAAAGAGAGCAGCAAAGAAGACCAGGAGGTGCCAGTCCACCTGCTTGAGGGCTTCGTGAGTATCGCGCCGCCCCAGCACCATCACCAAGGCGCCGCCGCCGAGGGCGGTCCAAGCCAGGTTGAATCCAGCCAGGAAACCGCCAAAGACCAGCGCCAGGGTGATGAGGCAGATGGCCGTCAGACGTTTGTCGAGGGGCGGCGGGGGTTCTGCGGGCGCCTGAATGCGGGCGGATTTGAGGACCTTGCGAAAGCCGAAGCTCAGGGTCACATAGGCCACGGCCACTCCGAGGACGGCGACGGGAGTGAGGGAGGCGGCAAAGCGGGCAAAGGGAATGCCGGACTGAATGCCGATAATCATGTTTTGGGGGTTGCCGACGAGGGTGGCCACGCTGCCCAGGTTGGCGCTCATGGCCAGCGCCAGCAGGTAGGGAATCAAGGGCAGGCCGCCGCGGACCATGACGCGCACGACCAGCGGGGTGAGCATGAGGCAGACGGTGTCGTTGACCAGGAGGGCGGACAAGACCGCGGAAGCGACAATCAAATACAACAGCAACCGCTGCGGTGTGCGGGCGACGCGCAAAATCCAGTCCGCCGCCCAGTCAAAGAATCCGGCCATGTAGAGGTAGGCTGAAATGAGCATCATGCCGAGCAACAGCACCAGGGTGTTGTAATCCACGGCGCGATAAGCCTCCTCCGGTGTCATGACCCCGCCGGCCACCATGAGGACGGTGCCCAGCATGGCCGCGGCAGGCCGATTCAGCGGCAAAACCTTCAAGCGCCGCCCGCTGATGAGCAGGTAAGTGAAGGCGAAAACGAGAATGGCAATCAATTCCCGGCGGGTATGTTCGTCCATGGAAGGTCTCCTCTGGGAAGCAACAACGGCATCACCTGGCGGCCCCGGCGGCTCATGGTTGGTCGGGGCGCAGTCGCACCTGCATTTTGGGATATTTGGTCTTCACCCGCGAGGGCGCCGAAGCTTGTTTATCGGCTTCGGCCGCGAGTTGAATTAACTCCATCTGGCTGCGATGCAGGGCGTCATGCGGCCTGCGGGGGGCACGGGCATAGAGGCCGTCGGCCAGCAGGATGCTGGCTTTAACATTGTCGCGGAGGGGAAGGGCCAGGATTTCCTGGATGATGCGCTCGCGCAAATTGCCGTCTTCCACCGGCCACATGATTTCAATGCGCTTGTAAAAATTGCGGGGCATCCAATCGGCGCTGCTCAAATAGACCTCGGGCTGGCAGGCATTCTCAAAGTAAAATATGCGGCTGTGTTCGAGGAAACGGTCCACAATGCTGCGCACGCGGATGCGCTCGCTCACGCCGGGGACGCCGGGCCGCAGGCAGCAAATGCCGCGCACGATTAAATCCACCTCCACTCCCGCCTGGGAGGCGGCGTAGAGGGCATCAATCACCTCCTTGTCCACGAGGGCGTTCATTTTGGCGATGATGCGCGCGGGCAGGCCGCGGCGGGCATTGTGCGTCTCGCGTTGGATGAGTTCGACCACGCGGCTGTGCAGGTCGAAAGGAGCCAGCACCAGTTTTTTCATGGGGATGTACTGGCAGACCCCGGTCAGCAGGTTGAAGAAGTTGGTGGCGTCCTCGGCAAAATCTTCGCGGCAGGTGAAGAAGCCGATGTCCGTGTAAATCCGGGCCGTGGTGGGGTTGTAATTGCCGGTGGAGAGGTGGAGGTAACGGCGGATGCCCTCGGTTTCATTGCGGACCACGAGGGTCACCTTGGCGTGGATTTTATAGCCGACCAGGCCATAAACGACATGGACGCCGGATTCTTCGAGACGGCGGGCCCACTCGATGTTGTTGGCTTCGTCAAAGCGCGCCTTTAATTCCACCACGGCCGTCACCTGCTTGCCGTTGCGCACCGCCTGGGCGAGAGCGCCGACAATGCGGGGGTCACCGCCGGTGCGGTAGAGGGTCTGCTTGATGGCCAGCACCTGGGGGTCTTCGGCGGCCTGCTGCAGAAAGTCCACCACACTCTGAAAGGACTCATAGGGATGGTGCACCAGCACATCCTGCCGGCGAATCACCTCATACAGGTCATTTTTGCCGCGCAGCGGCGGCGCAACCCGCGGGGTGAACGGAGGGTCACGCAGTTCCGGGGAGTGGTCGCCTTCCAGCAAGGCCATCAAGCGGACCGGATTCATCGGGCCGTTGATGAGGTACAGGTCGTCCTCGGTGAGATTGAGGTGGTGCAGAAGTTCGCGCCGGATGTCCGGGGGGCAGTTATGTTGCACGGCCAGGCGGACGGCATCGCCGCGGCGGCGCCGGTGCAATTCTTCGGCCACCGCCTCAAGCAGGTTGGAAACGTCCTCCTCATCAATGTAAAGTTCGCTGTTGCGGGTGACCCGGAACAACCAGTGTCCAAGGATTTCACTGCCGGCGAAAAGGTCTCCCAGAAAAAGCCCGATGACATTGCTTTGGAGGATGAAATCGCGGCGGCCGTCCTCGCGTGGCAATTGGAGGAGGCGGGGCAGGTTTTGGGGTACTTGCACGATGGCCAGCCGGACCTGGCGGCGTTTGTCCGGCCCTTTGACGGCGAGGCGGACGATCAGGTTGAGCGACTTGTTGAGCACCAGCGGAAAAGGGTGGGTGGGGTCTATGCCCATGGGGGTCAAGACCGGGCGGGCATGGCGGCGGTAGAAGCGCTCCAGGAAGGCCAGGTCTGATTTGGTCAGGTCTTTGACCTCCAACAACCGGATGCCCCGCTCCGCCAGGGCCGGTCGCAGCATTTCATTCCAGCAACGGTACTGGTCGTCCACAAACCGGTGAATGCGCTGGGACAGGGCCTTGAACAGCTCGGGCGGCGTGTAACCATCGGGCTCCCGCTGCCACACGCCGCTTTCCAACTGCTGCTTTAATCCGGCCACCCGCACTTCAAAGAACTCGTCCAAGTTGGAGCTGGTGATGGCCAGAAACTTCACGCGCTCCAATAAAGGCACGGACGGGTCCATTGCCTCGTTCAACACGCGCTGGTTGAATTCGACCCAGCTCAACTCACGGTTGAGATACAACGGCACATCGGATTGGCTTTTATCGGCCATGACTAACCTCAAGGGAGACAATTATGCCACACAGGAAGCGTTTGGCGAGTATAGAAAGGCACCTTGCGGCCCTGAGGCTGCCCTGCCCCGCCCTGCATCCGCCTGGTGGCCGCGGCGTTAACGCCCCATCAAATGCTCCAGCACCATCTGGTCCAGCGCCTGGTAATCGCGGTTGGCGATGAGTTTTTGGGCGGTCTTTTCGTCAAAGGTCCGCGCTTTTTCCACCAGGCGCAGGAAGGTGGCGCGACTGTTGAGGAGATGCGCCATCCAATGCTCTTCCTTGGTCGTCCGGAAAGGATGCACATCAAAGGCCACATACTCGCCCCGGCGGCCGTAGCCGTTCCGCTCGAGGGCGCGCACCTGATTGAAAGCCACGCGCAAATTGGCGCTGCCGAAGGGTTTGTCCTGGTCAAACTTAAGTCCGTTCTGGTCGTTGAGGTGGATGCTCCAGAGCTTGCCAAAGGACATGGCGAAATCAATTTCGTCCGCCGGGTCCAATCCCGCCAGAATGGCATGGGCCGTTTCAATCAGGCAGCCCACGCGCTTGGGGTCGCAGGTAAGTTGCGCCAGGGCCAGGGCATGGCCGATGGTGGGAATGTAGGCCAAGTCCATCGGCTCGTTGGGCTTGGGTTCGATGGCGATGCGGATTTTCTTGTCGTACTGCAATTGCGCGTCAATGGCCTCCACCAGGTAATCCACGCATTTGCGGGCATTTTTGGCCTCGCGGAGGTACGAGCCTTCGCGGGCCAGCCAGAGCACGATTAAATCGGTGCCCAAGTAGCGCGCCACGTCAATGCAACGTTTGGAGCGCTCGATGGCGTATTGGCGGCATTTCGGGTCGTTGCTGGTGTAGGCGCCGTCAATGGTCATGGGGCTGAACCAGAGGCGCGGAGCCACGATTTCCGCCGCAATGCCAAGGTCGTCCAGGCGCCGCCGCAACGCTTTGGCTTCGTCGCGGATTTGGGCAGCGCTCTTGTGGTCAATGTCCGGCACGGCATCATCGTCATGAAACATCATGGCATCAAAGCCGTGTTTCTTGAGCTGCTCCAGCTTCCAGTCGAAGGTCTGCGCTTTGCGGGTGGGCGGCCCGTAGGGGTCCTGACCCTCGCTCAAATTCCACGGGCCAAAACAAAACTTGTAGTTGGTTTTTGACATAGGCTTTCTGGGAACTAATACCGTTATTGCCCGGGTCTTGAAAGCAAAAAAGCCGGCACGCGGTGTTTTGGCAGGGGCGCCCTGGGAGCAGGGAGAGGATTCCATCCCATTAGTTTTACTTCATCATACAATTCTTGACGTGAATCAATGTCGCCCCGCCAGTGATGCGCGATGCTGCCGCCATGCAACCTGCCGCAAGCCATCGTGGGTGGTGGAGAGCCACATGGGGCGTCGTGCTCACGCTGGGGCTGGTTTATCCGGTCCGTGCCGGCGAACTGGCGACGCCCGCGCCTACCACGATGGCCACGGGCCAAGTGGCCGCCGCGGAAGCGCCGCAGCGGGACCTGGCGGCGGCGCGATTTTTGATGATGTGCGCCGGCTGCCATAGTGTGACCGGGGCCAAATTGAGCGGGCCGGAACTGACGCCGGCCACCACGTGGCCGGAGGACCAGCTCAAAGCAGCCATCAAAAAAATGGAGCCGCGGGTGGGGCCGTTGTCCGAGGACGCGCTGATAGAGCTGACCGCGCTGCTGAAAGCCGCCGACTTGCGGGAACGGCTCAAGGTGGAAGGGGAACGGATGGCGGCGATGTTCATGGCCAAAATGGAGCCGGGAGACGCGGCCAAGGGGCGAGCGTTGTTTTTTGGCCAGTTACCCCTGCGAAATGGCGGTCTGGCGTGCGCCGCCTGTCATGTGGCGGAAGGACGCGGCGGCAACCTGGGGCCGGCATTGAATGGCATTTACCAAAAAGCGGGCGGCGAGATGCCGCTGCTGTCGGCGATTAAGCAGGCCAAATACAAAATCATGGAGCCGCATTATACGCGGCATCCGGTGACGCAGCAGGAAGCGCTGCATTTGACCAAATATCTGGCGACGCTGGACCCCCACGACACCCGCATACCGGCCCCGTGGTTTGCCTCGATTGGGGCGGGCGGCGCGGTGGTTGTGCTGGCGGGTTTGTATGCCTGGTTGAAATCCCAACGCGCGCATCGGTCCCACGGGCTGACGCGGCGCCGCACCAATTCCTGACATGAGCTGGATTCAAGACCTGTTTGCCCCGGAGGAGCGCACCTGGGAAAGTTTTTACCGGACGCGCTGGAGCTACGACAAGGTGGTGCGCAGCACCCACGGGGTAAATTGCACCGGGTCGTGTAGCTGGCAGATTTTTGTGAAAAACGGGGTGGTGGTGTGGGAGTTGCAGGCGCTGGATTATCCCGTGATTGACCGGCAGATTCCGCCCTACGAGCCGCGCGGCTGCCAGCGGGGCATATCGTATTCATGGTATCTCTACAGTCCGATACGCGTGAAATACCCCTACGTGCGCGGGGTGTTGCTGGATTTGTGGCGAAAGGCGCGCCAGCAGCATCCGGAGGACCCGGTGGCGGCATGGGAAAGCATCGTAACGCAGGCCGAAAGCCGCAAGAAATACCAACAAGCGCGGGGCAAGGGCGGTTTCCGACGCAGCACATGGGCCGAGGTGAATGAATTGATGGCGGCGGCCAATTTGTCCACGATCCGCCGCTTTGGGCCGGATCGGATTGCGGGGTTTTCGCCCATCCCGGCCATGTCCATGGTCAGCTATGCGGCCGGAGCCCGGTTTTGTCAATTAATGGGCGGGGTCTCACTCTCGTTCTACGACTGGTACTGCGATTTGCCGCCCGCCTCGCCGGAAATCTGGGGGGAGCAGACCGATGTGGCTGAAAGCGCCGACTGGTATCATTCCAAGTTCATCGCTGTTGTGGGCTCCAATGTGTTGATGACGCGCACGCCCGATGCGCATTTTCTGGTGGAGGCGCGGCATGGCGGGGCCAAGGTGGTGGTGTTCGCACCGGACTTCAGTCAGACCGCCAAGGTGGCTGATGAATGGATCCCGCTGCATCAGGGCAGCGATGCGGCCTTTTGGATGGCGGTGGGGCATGTGTTGCTGAAAGAATTTTATGCCGAGCGGCAGGTGCCGGCGTTTCAGGATTATCTGCGGCAATACAGTGATGCGGCGTTTCTGGTGACGCTGGAACCGCAAGCCGATGGCACGTACCGCGCGGGTCATTTGCTGCGAGCGAGTCAACTGCCGGAGACCCGCGGCGAGGAACATGCGGACTGGAAATACTTCGTGGAAGACGAAGCCAGCGGGAAACTGCGGCTGCCACAGGGCACGGTGGGGCATCGCTGGCAGAAGCGCAAAGGCCAGTGGAATTTGAAGCTGGAAGACACGCAGGGCCGCCCGATGCGCCCCCGTTTGGAGCTGAAGGGGGTGACCGACCGGACGGTGGGAGTGCAAATCACTGATTTCTCCGAGGGCACCCATCAGCGGGTGTGGGTGCGCCATGTGCCGGTGCGGGAGGTGACCACCATCAACGGGCCGGTGCTGGTCACCACCGTGATGGAGTTGTACTACGCCCAGTACGGCGTCAACCGCGGTTTGCCGGGTCAGTGGCCGGACGGATACGCGGACGACACGCAGCCGTTCACCCCGGCATGGCAGGAGCGGTTCACGGGGGTCAACAGCGAGGTGGTGACGCGGTTTGCGCGGGAGTGGGGCCGGACGGCCGAGCACACCGGCGGGAAATGCAGTGTGATCATCGGCGCGGGGGTCAATCATTGGTACCACAACAACCTCATTTATCGAGCTGTCATCAACGCGCTGATTTTCTGCGGTTGTGTGGGCAAAAACGGCGGCGGCTGGAATCACTACGTGGGGCAGGAGAAACTGGTGCCGCAGACGGCGTGGGCCCCGATTGCTTTTGGGACGGATTGGGCGGGGCCGCCGCGCCAGCAAAATACGCCGTCCTTCCATTACCTGCATTCGGACCAGTGGCGGTATGACCAGGACTTTCAGGAAATGTGCCCGGTCAGCAATGTGCGGCATCCGATGGCCCAGGGGCACACCGCGGATAAACAGGCGCTGGCGGTGCGGCTGGGCTGGCTGCCGTGCTATCCGCAGTTCACCCGGCACAACTTCGAGCTGGTGCGGGAGGCGGAAAACGCCGGGGCCAGGACGGAGGAGGAAATCATTGCCTACGTGGTGCGCCAGCTCCGGGAGCGCAAGGTGCGTTTTGCGATGGAGGACCCGGACAATCCGGCGTGCTTCCCGCGGATATTTTACATCTGGCGCGGCAACGCGCTGACCTCCAGCGCCAAGGGCCACGAGTACTTTCTCAAACATTACCTGGGCACGCATCACAATTGCATTGCCGAGGAAAGCCGCCCGGCGGTGCAGGAGGTGACATGGCATGACAAGGTGGAGCTGGGGAAGATGGATTTGATTGTGGACCTGAACTACCGCATGGACACCTCGGCGCTGTATTCCGACATTGTGCTGCCCGCGGCGACTTATTACGAGAAGGATGATCTCAATTCCACCGACATGCACAGTTTCATCCACCCGTTGCAGGCGGCAGTGCCGCCCTGCTGGGAAAGCAAGAGTGACTGGCAGATTTTCCGGGGTCTGGCCGCGGAAGTGTCCCGGCTGGCGGCGCGGTATTTTCCAGCGCCGGTGAAGGATGTGGTGGCTTCGCCTCTGCAGCATGATACGCCGGCGGAACTGGCCCAGTTGACGGTCAAAGACTGGGCCAAAGGGGAATGTGACCCCATACCCGGCAAAACCATGCCGCATTTGAAGGTGGTGACGCGCGACTACGTGAATCTATTCCACCGCTTCATTTCGCTGGGGCCCAATTTCCGCAAGAACGGGCTGGCCATGCATGGAACGCATTTTGACGTGGATGACGCCTATGATGCCTATTTGCTGACGCACCCGGTGGAACGCTGGGGCGGGGGCACCTATCCCAGCCTGCGCGAGGACCGGGACGCCTGCGAAGTCATTCTGCACTTTGCGCCGGAAACCAATGGCGAAATGGCCTGGCGGGCGTTTGTCTCGGAGTCCGAAAAAACGGGCCTGGATCACACGCACCTGGCGCGGGACAACCGGGGTATTCGATACACTTTTGAGGATTTGATACAGCAGCCGCGCCGGGTGCTGACCACGCCCTTCTGGACCGGCATCACCAATGGCCGGCGCACGTATGCGGCGTTCTGCCAGAATGTGGAGGAGCTGATACCGTGGCGCACCCAGACAGGCCGGCAGCATTTGTATCTGGACCATGAGGCATACGTGGCGTTTGGCGAAAACCTGCCCACGTTCAAGCCGCGCGCCGAGCTGCGGCAAACCCGCGATTTGCAGCAGACCGGCGCCGCCGACGGCGGGCTGGTGCTGAATTACCTGACGCCGCATGGCAAATGGCACATACATTCCACCTACGGCGACACCCTGCGCATGAAGACGCTCTCGCGGGGATGCTACCCGGTGTGGATCAACGATCGTGATGCCGACCGGCTGGGCATTGAGGACAATGACTGGGTGGAGGTGTTGAATGACCACGGGGTGGTTTGCACCCGGGCGGTGGTGAGCGCCCGCATTCCGCCAGGCATCTGCCTGCTGTATCACGCCACCGAGCGCACGCTGGGCATTCCCAAATCGCCCTCGCGCGGCTTGCGGCGGGCCGGCGGCCACAACAGCCTGACGCGGGTGCGGTTGAAGCCGCTGTTCATGATTGGGGGCTACGCGCAGTTCACCTACGCCTTCAACTACTGGGGGCCACAAGGGGTGAATCGCGACACTTTTGTCATCCTTCGCAAACTTAGGAAACTGGTGTGGTAAAGCCATGCCTCAAACCTGACCCTTTATGGATGTACGCGCGCATGTAGCAGTGGTTTTTCACCTGGACAAGTGCATTGGCTGCCACACCTGCAGCATTGCCTGCAAGAACGTGTGGACGGACCGCCCCGGCGCCGAGTACATGTGGTGGAATAATGTGGAGACCAAGCCCGGGACGGGCTATCCCACCCAATGGGAAAACCAGGATAAATTCAACGGGGGCTGGCGCTGGCGCAAGGAGGGAGAATCCCTGGAGCTGCGGTGTCAGAACCGGGCGGACGCCTTCCTCAAGTTGTTTTACAATCCCAACCAGCCGACGCTGCAGGATTACTACGAGCCCTGGACGTATCGCTATGAGGACCTGTTCCAGGCGCCGGCAGGAAAAGATCAGCCCACGGCCATTCCGGTATCCCTCATCACCGGCGAGCCGATGGACATCAAGGCCGGGCCCAACTGGGACGACGATTTGTCCGGCTCGCCCGTATATGCGGAAAACGATGTGAATTGGGAAGGGCTGAGCGAGATGGAGCGGGCGCAATTGTTTGAAATCGAGCGGCTGGCCATGTTTTATCTGCCGCGCATTTGCAATCATTGCGCCAATCCCAGTTGTGTGGCGGCCTGTCCATCAGGGGCGATCTACAAACGGGGTGAAGACGGCATTGTGCTGATAAATCAGGAGAAGTGCCGCGGCTGGCGTGCCTGTGTGGCGGCCTGTCCTTACAAAAAGATTTATTACAACTGGAAGACGGGCAAATCGGAAAAGTGCATTCTCTGTTTCCCCCGGCTGGAGACCGGCCAGCCTCCGGCCTGTTTTCATGCGTGCGTGGGACGCATTCGTTATCTGGGGGTGCTGTTATATGACGCGGAGCAGGTGCCGCGGGCGATGCAAGTGCCCGACCGGGCATTGGTGGAATCCCAACGGACGGTGATTCTCAATCCTCACGACCCCGGGGTGGTGGCCGCCGCCCTCAGGAACGGCATCAGCGAGGAGTTTTTGGACGCGGCGCAGAAATCGCCGGTGTATCCCTACGTGGCGCAGTGGAAACTGGCCCTGCCCCTGCACATTGAATACCGCACGCTGCCGATGCTGTTTTATGTGCCGCCGCTGCTGCCCATCCTGGGAAAACGCGGCGAAGGCGGTTACGGGCACAACGCGGATGGTTTTTTTGGCAGTCTGGCGCAGGCGCGCCTGCCGATTCGATACCTGGCCCGGCTGTTCAGTGCGGGCAATGAGGAGGTTATCGAGGCGGTGCTCAAGAAATTGATGGCGGTGCGGTATTTCAAGCGGTGGGAGAGCGTGCGTGACCTGCCCGAAACCGAGGTGCACAAAATCTTGCGGGACGCCCAGACCACGCCCGAGGAAGCGCACGCCATTTACCAGCTCACGGCCCTGCCGACCCAGTACCAGCGCTATGTGCTGCCGCCTTTGCAGCGGGAGGAAGCCATTGAATCCTCCTGCAGTCCGGAGGCCTGCAAGGGCTGCACGGGCTTTCATCTTTCCAGTGCGATGCACTCCGTCACGCCACGTGCCTGAACTTGAATGTATGTCCAACCCAACCTTCATGGTCCCGCTCGAAAATGAAGCCGCCAACTCCACGGCAGGCTGGCAATGTCTGGGGCGCCTGCTGGAGTATCCGGGAGCAGATTTCGCCGCTCGATTGACCGAGGCCGCCAGGATGATGCCGGGGTGGAGTGTGGCCGTCCGCCAGGCCTGGGAGCGCTTTTCGTCGGCTGTGGGGCGGATGTCCCCCGATGAGCGGGAAGAATTGTACACTGCCACTTTTGACCTCTGTCCGGCCTGTGTGCCCTATGTCGGCATCCATTTGTTTGGTGAAGAAAACTACCGGCGGGGCCGGTTCATGGCGGCCTTGTTGGAGCGATATGCGGAGGAGGGTTTTGCAACGGGAGGTGAATTGCCCGATCATCTGGCTGTACTGCTGCGCTTTGCCGCGCAAACCGAGGACGCCGAACAGCGGGAATTGACCCAATTTTGTTTATTGGGGCCGCTGCGCCGCATGCAGGAATCCCTGGCCGAAGAACATCCTTATCGGGCGTTGCTGGAAATGGTGGAAGAGGCGCTCAAAGAGACCCACCCTGGCGTGGCGCCTGCGCCGTGTCCGTTGGCCGGGGTGAAGGAAGTTTCCGCCGGCGGATGCGGCTGTTCGGCTTCATTTTTGGCGGGCATCCAAGGTGGCGGCGGCAACGGAAAGGAGGAGTTATGATGGACGCTTTTCTGTTTGTGGGACTGCCCTATTTATCATTGTTGATTTTTGTGGTGGGCTGCCTCTGGCGGGCGCGCCGTGAGAAGTTCACCCTGACGGCGCGCTCATCCCAATTTTTGGAAGACCGCCAGTTGTTGTTTGGCTCGACGCCCTGGCACATAGGCATCGGGATAGTGCTGCTGGGGCATCTCATCGCGGTTTTATTTCCCAAAGTCTGGGCCAGTCTATTGACCGTGCCGGGGGCGCTCCTGGCCGTGGAAACGGTGGGGGTGGCGTGTTCTCTGCTGGCCGTGGCGGGCTTGAGCGTGCTGCTGGTGCGGCGGCTGACTTCGGGGAGGGTGCAGGCGGTGACCACGCCGGCGGATTTAATTGTGGCGGGCTTGTTGCTGGTGCAGGTGGTGGTGGGTCTGCTTTCCGCCATTCATTATCGCTATGGTTCGGCCTGGAGCACTGGCACGGTGGTTCCCTATTTTTGGGGCCTCATTAAATTGCAGCCGGACATGAGTTACGTCACCGGCTTTCCCCCTTTGTTCAAATTACATCTCACCCTGGCGTGGGTGATGGTGCTGCTGGTGCCTTTTACCCGCCTGATACACCTGCTGGCACTGCCGTTGCAATACTTGTGGCGGGCGCCCATTTGGGTGGTGTGGAATAATGCCCGGCGCCGCCGGGAAGCCGCGGTGGCGATGGCGCGCGCGGAAAGCCGCCGTGAATTTCTCAAGGGGGCCGTGGGCGTGGCGGGAGCAGGTGGATTGCTGGCCCTGGGCGTGATGGAGAAAGGTGTGAGCTATTTCCGCGGGCCGCGGCTGGAGCCGGAAATGGAGGCGGAGCTGCTGACCAAAAAATTGCAGCGCCTGCAGCAGACGGCGGAGGAACGGGAACTGGAATTAGAGCGGCAGCGCAACCCAATGATACTGGTGGCGCGTTACAGTGAGCTGACGGAGAACAAGGGGAAGTATTTCATTGATTACTCGATGGCGCCGGCGCTGGCTTTCAAGGGCAAGGACGGCCTGCCGCTGCTCATCTCCGCCAAGTGCACGCATTTGGGCTGCACGGTGGGCAGCGAAGTGGATGCCCAAGGGCGCATCCTGTGTCCCTGCCATGTTTCGTATTTTGACCTTCGCACAGGGCGGCCGAATGAGGGCGCGCCAGCCAAAGCTCCTCTGCCCCACCTTGGCTGGGCTTTGGTGGATGCGAGCGGCAAAGTAGTCGCCCGCAAATCTCCCCGGGGGCCGGTGGAAGGGGACGTGGACCCTGCCGCGTTGGCCCAGTGCAGCGTGTATATCATCAAACCCCAAGCGTCTGCGACTTGAAACAGCCCTGATGCCATGAACCTGCTGGCTTTCATCCAACGTGCCGAAACGTACCTGGGCGAGCGGCTGCCGGTGCGCAAGCTCAATTACGACGCCCTGGTGCGCAAGAAGGAGGTGCCCGTGCACCGTCTTTCGTGGGGCTACTATCTGGGCGGTCTGGCCTTGTTCTTTTTTGCGGTGCAGGTGGTCACCGGTCTGATGCTCCTGTTCTATTACCAGCCCACCGTAAGCGATGCGCATGCCTCGGTGGAATTCATCACGGAGCATGTTCCGGGGGGCGCACTGGTGCGCAACATGCATGCGTGGGCTTCTTCGATGATGATTGCGGCGGTGATGGTGCATCTGCTCACCACTTTTGCGATGAAGGCCTTTGCCCGTCCCCGCGAGCTGACCTGGGTAAGCGGGGTATTGTTGTTGTTCATCACGCTGGGTTTGGGCTTTACCGGCTATCTGCTGCCCTGGCACCAAATCGCCGTCAATGCCACCAAGATAGGCCTGCAATCCATAGAGGAGGTTGGCGCTTATCTGCCGGGCGCCCTTGCCGAATGGCCCCGTCTGGTCAAGGAAACCATTCAGGGCGAGGCGAGCGTGGGACAGGCCACGCTCAGCCGGTTTTTTGCGCTGCACGTGGTCCTCCTGCCGCTGGCGATGGTGGCGGTGCTGGCCCTGCATTTATTTTCGGTGCAGCTTCATGGCATGAGCCAGGGAGTGGATGAGCCCCCCCGGCGCAAGGAAAAGTTTTTCCCTGCGTTTTTCATCAAAGACCTGTCGGTCTGGGGAGTGGCCTTCATGGTGTTGTTTGTAGTGGCCCTCTGCGTGCCCTTTGAGTCTTTCTATGCCTATCCCCTGTTTGAACCTTATGATCCCAAAAGCTCCACTCCCGACGGCATCAAGCCGGAGTGGTATTTCTACTTCATCTATTATCCGCTTGAGATTTTACCCTTCTGGGTGGTGCTGCTCCTATCGCTGGCTGCCGGCGTGGGATTGTGCTGCACGCCATGGATTTTCCGACACACCAGCCGCCGCACGCTCCGGCTGCTGGCCGTATTGGGGGCCTTGTACCTGGTAATCATGACCTTGTTTGGTGAACACATCTACCGCTTGTTCAAAGGCTGAGCCATGAAAACCTCCTTTCCAAGTATGCTGCGATGGCTGGCCCTGGCGGCAGCGCTTCTCCCCGCAAGCCTGGGGGCCTATCCGGAGTACCATGCTTTTGTGGTAAAAAACTCCGGCCGCCCCATCAACTGCGCCCTGTGTCATCGCCATGCGGATGGACCAGATGGCGCCGCCCCTGGCCAACTGGGCCGTCTGACTTCGGAAGCGCAGGAGCGCCTGGGACGGGCGCGCTCCGCATTTGAGCCGGGGGTCAAAGTGGACAGTCCCATTCTCAACGCCTTTGGCAATCACATGGTGCAGGTGCTGGGCCGCAAGCAACTCATGGAGTTGAAAATGGCGCCGGAACAACTGGCGGAGCGCCTCCCCGCCGACAGCGATTTGGACGGAGACGGCATTCCCGATGTGCGGGAATTGCGGGACGGCACGCATCCTTTGAATCGGAACGACGGGCACCCCTGGCTTTTGTTCCGCCATAACCTGATGCGCAATCTCACCCAAATCGCCCTGACCCTGGCCGCCACCGCTGCCGGGCTGTGGGGGTTGAGCCATTGGTTGCGCGGCTTTGCCGCCGCCACTCAAATCAAGGACGAGGAAGAAGAAAGTGAATCAGCATGAACCACACCAGCTCCACCTTAACTGACTGGCGCCCCGAAGACCCGCAATTCTGGGAACAAACCGGCAAGGTGATTGCGTGGCGCACGCTGGCCATTACCACGGTGGCGCTAGTACTCTCGTTTGCCACCTGGTTTGTGGTGAGCGCGGTGGTGGTGCGGCTGCCGGCCATTGGCTTCAAATTCACCGACATGCAACTGTTCTGGTTGACCGCCATGCCCGGGCTGGCGGGCGGCACGTTGCGGCTGGTGCACATGTTTTTGATTCCCATTTATGGGACCCGCAAGGTCATCACGGTCGCCACCTTTGCCAAATTGCTTCCCTGCCTCGGCCTGGGCTTTGCCATACTCAATCCCAACACGCCTTTCTGGATGTTTCTCATCCTGGCGTTTCTCGCCGGTTTCGGGGGTGGCGATTTTTCGTCCTTCATGCCCAGCACGAGCATTTTCTTCCCCAAACGCCTGCAAGGCACCGCCCTGGGGATTCAGGCGGGTCTGGGCAATTTCGGTGTCAGTCTCACTCAATTTTTGACACCGTGGATTATCACGATTCCGCTGGCCGGCGGCCTGCTGGGCGCCGCCCAGACCATGACGAAGGGGGGCCAAAGCGTCCAAATCTGGCTGCAAAACGCGGTTTTCATTTACGTGCCGTTTCTGGTGGTGATGGGGATGCTGGCCTGGATTTTTCTGCGCAGCGTGCCCGTGCGCGCCTCCTTCCGCGAGCAACTGGACATCTTCAAGAACAAACACACCTATTTTTGCATGATTACCTACATCATGACCTTCGGCTGTTTTTCCGGGCTGGCGGCGGCGTTTCCCATGTTGATTAAAACGGTGTATGGCAAGTTTCCCGAAGCTCCTGATCCTTTGAAATATGCCTTCTATGGCCCGTTGATTGGCTCGGCGATGCGGGTCATCGCCGGTCCGCTGACCGACAAATGGGGCGGGGCCATTCTCACGCACCTGTGCGGCCTTGGCCTCATGGCGGGGTGTGGCGTGCTGGTGTTTAGCGATTTGCTCGCTCCCACGTCGGTAGAGCGATTCCCCTGGTTTGTCGGCGTCATGCTGGGGATGTTTTTCTGCACGGGAGTGGGCAACGCAGCCACGTTCCGGCAGTATCCGCTTATTTTTGCGCATTCACCGCGGCAGGGGGCGGGGGTAATCGGTTTCACTGCGGCGGTGGCGGCCTACGGTCCGTTCGTCTTTTCCTTGTTAATTGGATGGGCTGCCTCAGCCACAGGTTCGGCCCGTCCGTTTTTCCTGGGCTTGCTGGCCTACTGCGCCCTGGCCACGGCTATCAATTACTGGTTCTACACCCGCAAGGGCGCGGAAAAACCCTGTTAGTTATGAATGGAATAGCCAACCCTCTGCAGGAGGCCAAGACCCCCTCGGCTTCCCTGTCCCTGTCGGTTGAACGCACGGAATCGGCTTCGCGCAATCTGATTCTCACGCTGTCCACCACGGCCTTTACCTTGATGTTTGCCGTGTGGCTGATGTTTGGCGTGTTGGGCATTCCCATCCGCCAGGAGTTTCAATTAACCGAGGTGCAGTTTGGCTGGCTGACCGCCATTGCGATTTTGAATGGTTCCATCTGGCGGCTGTGCTTTGGCATATTGACTGACCGTTACGGCGGGCGCCGGGTGCTGACGCTCTTGGTGGCAGCCACCGCCCTGCCAGCTTTTCTGGTCAGCCGCGCCTCCAGCTTCACCGAATTGATGTTGTATGCCTTTTGGGTGGGCATGGCGGGCAACGCTTTTAGTGTCGGCATTGCCTGGAACTCCGCCTGGTTCCCGCGCGAGAAACAGGGATTCGCCCTGGGGGTGTTTGGCGCCGGCAATGTGGGAGCATCTGTGACCAAATTCATCGGTCCGGGTTTGATAGCGCTGGTGCCTGCCGCCGGGCTGGCCGGAGGGGTGATACCAGGGGGCTGGCGGTTTGTGCCGTTTTTATATGGCATATTGTGTCTGGTGATGGCGGCCGCGTTATGGTTGTTCACGCCCACTGAAGACCGCACGCCAGGCCAGGGCCGTCCTTTGCGGGAGTTGTTGCGCCCGTTGCGGCAAGTGCGGGTGTGGCGGTTCAGTTTGTATTATGTGGTGGTCTTTGGAGCCTATGTGGCTCTTTCCGTCTGGCTGCCCAAGTACTACGTGGACGTGTTCAAGATGCCCTTGTCACATGCCGCATTGCTGACGGCGCTGTTCATTTTTCCGGCCAGTTTGCTCCGGCCCCTGGGAGGGTGGCTGGCGGACAAGTTTGGGGCGCGCCGCACGATGTACTGGGTGTTTGGCAGCATGTTGGGGGCGCTGTTATTGTTATCGGCGCCCAATGGCCATATTGTGCTGTACGTGCCGGAGCGTTACGCCGCCAGCGGCCAGATTGAAACCATGCGCTTTGTCATGGGGCCAACGCTGTTCACCTTTCTTGTTTTCATTGTGGGTTGTGGCATGGGCATCGGCAAGGCCGCGGTGTACAAATACATTCCCGAATATTTTCCCAAGGATGTGGGCGCGGTAGGCGGGCTGGTGGGGCTGTTGGGGGCGCTGGGTGGTTTCTTCCTGCCGCCGCTGTTTGCATACGCCTATAAAATCACCGGCATTCCGCAGACGACCTTTGCCATACTTTTTTTGCTCACGTTGGTGAGTTTGGCCTGGTTGCATTGGGTGGTGTGGCATATTCTGCATCAGGCCACTCCGCAGTTGAGCAATCAGTTTGAAATCAAGCGGTCATGATGCGCATCCGTCATCTCTATATTTCGCCGGGCCACAACTATTTTGGTCATCAGGGGCAGCCGCCGGACCATCATCCGGTGGTGGAATGCGACCAAATTGAATGCGTGGCGGGCCGGGGCATTACGGGTGACCGTTTTTTTGATTACAAGCCGGATTACAAAGGACAAATCACCTTTTTTTCCTGGGAGGTGTTTCAGGCGCTTTTACGGGAGCTGAACCTTTCCCCTGACACCCCCCCCTCCGCCACGCGGCGGAACGTCATTACCGAAGGGATGGATTTGAATGCGCTGATTGGCAGGGAATTTGAATTGCAGGGTGTGCGCTTTGCCGGGGTGGAGGAGTGCCGGCCGTGCTTTTGGATGAATGAGGCCTTCGGGCATCCCCAGGCGGAAGCTTGGTTGAAAGGCCGGGGGGGGTTACGCGCCCGCATCATAAGCAGCGGCTGGCTGCGCAAAATGGTATGAATGCGCCCCCCGGCTTCACGGCAATGGTGCTGGCGGGGGGCCAATCCACCCGCATGGGACGGGACAAGGTGTGGCTGGAAGTGGACGGCCAGCCCCTCATTCACCGGCAATTGTCCCTGTTAAAACATCTGCAACCGGAGGCCATTCTGGTATCCTCGCCTCTCACCAAAGCCACACAAACGTTGGGGGTGCCAGTCATTCCGGACTATTACCCTGCACAAGGCCCGCTGGCAGGAATTGAGCGCGGACTGGCGACGATGACTTCCCCCCTTCTGCTGGTGCTGGCGGTGGACATGCCTCACATGAATGTCGAAATCCTCCAACGCCTTTTACATCACGCCACCCCGGAGTCGGGCGTGGTACCCGTGGTCAAGGAGCGCCTCGAGCCACTGGCCGCCATTTATCCACGGTGTGCCCTGGCGTCAGCCCGCGCTTTTCTGGAAGAAGGCTGCAATTCGGCCACCCAATTTGCTGAATGGACGCTGCACCTCGGCCTGACCCGGCGGCTGATGATGCCGGAACACACCTGGGCCGGTTTTGCGAACTGGAATTATCCCGAAAATGTGCGGGTTAAGTGAGGTTACAGCGGGATGCCCCCGGGCTTAACTCAGGCGCTAATGAAAAAAATTCAGGGAAACGGCGCGAGGCGCACTCCGACAAGATACTTCGGGACACCAAGGGGCATTCTTGTTGAAATTCTCTTGCACGGAGAGCAGGTCTTGAAGGCGGATTCATGCGACATTGGGGGCCGCCTGGCTCGGTGGGATGGGCCGGGCAGCGGGCAGGAAAATCCCCATTCCCCGCTTGCCTGAGAGGGTGATTTTATCCTATTGGTTTTTCATGGCATCGCGCAACCAAGCCAAACCTGTTAGCGCTCCCAGCTCGTTTGACCTCGGGGCTTTTCTTGATTCTTGTACGACGCTGGTCAACCGGGGACTGGACCGCTTTCTGCCCAAGGCCTCGTGCAAACCGGCCGTGCTGCACCAGTCCATGCGGTATTCACTTTTTGCCGGCGGCAAACGGATGCGGCCCGCGCTGTGCTTTGCCGCGGCCCAGGCCTGTGGCGGCCAGATGGAAGAGGCCGTGCCGCTGGCCTGCGCGGTGGAGTGCATTCATACTTACTCCCTTATTCATGATGACCTCCCCGCCATGGACAACGATGATTTCCGCCGGGGCAAGCCCACCAATCACAAGGTTTTTGGGGAGGCGATGGCGATTCTGGCGGGGGACGCGCTGCTGGCACAGGCATTTGAGATTGCCACTCATGCCCGAGGCTGGCCCCGTTACAGCCATAAGGACATTACTTATGAACTGGCCAAGGCGGCAGGGTCTCTGCAACTCGTGGCAGGGCAGGCGGCGGACCTGGAGGCTGAAGGCAAGCGTATTGCCCCCGCGCAACTGCGGTACATCCATGAGCGCAAAACTTCGGCTCTTCTTTGTTGTTCGGTGCGGCTGGGCGGCATGAGCGCCAACTGCACGCCCGCCCAGCTCGCGGCGCTGACGGATTTTGGCTATCATGTGGGGCTTGCTTTTCAGGTGATTGACGACATCCTGGACGTCACGCAAAGCAGCGAAAAACTTGGAAAAACCGCGGGCAAGGACATCACCGCCCAAAAGGCCACCTACCCTTCCATTGTCGGTCTGGAAAAATCGCGCCAGATAGCCCAACGGCTGACTCAACGCGCCTTTGCGGCCCTCAAACCTTTCCAAGGCAAAGCCGAGGCCTTGGAAGCCCTGGCGGAATATTTGTTGAAACGAGACCGCTAAGTGCCTTTCCTGCCGCAGGGCGCGGCCTGCCTGTCAATCGTTTGCGTTCACGCGCAATCGCGTGTAGGCTTTAACGCACAAATGCGTGGACATTTTCTGCTGGTTTGCTGCGGGATGGCATTGAGCCTGTGGCCTGGCCTTCCGCTTTTTGCCTTTTATCCGCCTCAGAAAGAGCCACCCCCGAATGTGGACCGCAGACTGGACGCGGTGCGGGGGCTGGCCCGTCAAGACCTGCCACCAACCAGAGAGGAGGGAGCACCTCCGAATGTGCGGGTGACTTATGATGGTTTGCTGCAAACACCGCGCTTTATCGTCGCGGAGCAAGGATTTCTGACCGGCCCGGAGGGCGCTGACGCCCCACCCGCCGCCTCCGGGCTGACGCGTGCCGCGCTTCGCCCACCTGCCGATCCTCACGCCCCGGTTAAGGCCTACCTCAACCGCCATGCCGCCTGGTTCAAGCATGGCGCGGAAGTGCTGGATTCCGCTCGCGTTGAGCGTGATTACGTCACGCCCCACAACGGCCAGCGCACGGTGGTTTGGCAGCAACAACTGGACGGATTGGATGTCTTTGGTGCTCATTTGGTGGGGCAAATAACGCGGAGAAATGAGCTGGCTGCCCTGTCCAGCGCGTTGTTGCCTCAACTGGCCAAAAAGGCGCCGGCAGGGGCGCGCCAGCGGGCCCTGCAAGGCACCCCTGCCCTCTCTGCTGCCCAAGCCTTGCGGCTGGCCGCGCTAGATGCGGGAGAAACCCCTCCCGAGGACCTGACGGTGACCAGTCAGTTGGAAATTCCCCCCCGCCCCGACCGCCGTCAGCGACTTCATTCCCCAGTCACCTTGGGCGAGGTTGTTGCGCGGCTGGTCTGGTTGCCGATGAATGCCCAAGAGTTGCGGCTGGCGTGGGAAGTGGTGTTTTATGGGCGCTCCTCAGGTTTCCTTTTCCGCGCGGTGGTGGATGCCGAAAATGGCACGGTCTGGATTCGCCATTGCCTGACCAAATACCAGGCAGAGCCGGCCGCGTACCGTGTTTTTACGGAACGCAGTCCACGGCCGATGTCGCCGGGATGGTCTTCTCCCTCGACTCTGGAGCCGGACATCGTGCCGCGCCAGTTGGTGACCTTGACTGCGCTCAATACCAATGCCAGCCCGCTGGGATGGCTGAATCCGGGCGATACGGAGACGCGAGGCAACAACGTCCTTGCCCATACTGATTGGGACGGCAACAACGAGCCGGACCTTCCCCGGCCGACCGCCAACAACCGGCTGTTTGATTTCCCGCTGGATTTGGCGAGCAGTCCCACCAATTCCTCTGCGGCTGCCGTGGTGAATGTCTTTTACTGGTGCAATTTTGCTCATGATCGTTTTCATGAGTTGGGGTTCACGGAGAGCGCCGGCAATTTCCAGCAAACCAATTTCAACCGGGGCGGGCTGGGGGGCGACGCCGTCCTGGCGGATGTTCAGGACGGCGAAGGTTTCAACAATGCCAATTTCTCCACGCCGCCGTATGACGGGATGGCCCCGCGGATGCAAATGTATCTGTTCAACGCCCCGCATCCAGACCGCGATGGGGCGTTGGATGCTGAAGTCATTCTGCACGAATACTCACACGGTTTAAGCGAGCGGCTGGTGGGCGCCGGTTATGGCATTGTGGAGTCCCAAACCGCGGGCATGGCCGAAGGCTGGTCGGATTTCATGGCCATGGCGTTGTTGAGCCATCCGCAGCAAAACTTGTCCAGCAATTTTCCCTTTAGCGCGTATGTGGCGCGCATGTTTGGCGGCCTGCTGGCGGAAAATTATTACTACGGCCTCCGGCGCTACCCATACAGCACCAACCTGGCGGTCAATCCGCTGACCTTC
Organism: Fontisphaera persica; assembly: GCF_024832785.1. Lineage (GTDB taxonomy): Bacteria > Verrucomicrobiota > Verrucomicrobiia > Limisphaerales > Fontisphaeraceae > Fontisphaera > Fontisphaera persica. The sequence goes on along the minus strand of NZ_CP116615.1, from coordinate 795,947 downwards.
AAGGACATTGACCCCACCCAGGCGAGCCTGCATATCGGGGTGCCGCGTAATCCCGCGATTGGGACCAGCGCCTCGCAAGTCCATAATCAGGGCGAAGTCTGGTGCTCCGCACTTTGGGACATGCGCGCCAATCTCATCGCCCGCCACGGCTACGAAACCGGCAACTGGCTGGCCATGCAATTGGTGGTGGACGGGATGCGCAACTGCCCTGCCAATCCCAATTTTTTGAATGCCCGCGACGCCATACTCCTGGCGGACCGCATCAGCCACCAGGGCGCCAACCGCGCGGAAATCTGGGCGGCTTTTGCCCGCCGCGGCATGGGCGCGATGGCCAGCTCCCCCCCCAGTTACACGACCGTCGGCATTGTCGAGGACTTTAGTTTGCCGGAAGACTTTGACATTTCCCCCAGTGGCGAGCAAACCATCAACGGCATGGTGGGCGGGCCATTCTCGCCGGCTAGTCTGACGTTCGATTTAATGAACGCCGGACGGCAACCGCTGACTTGGCAGGCCTCGGCGACATCTTTGCTCAAGCTGTCGGCCACCAACGGTGTGCTGCAACCCCAGTCTTCCGTTTCCCTGGTGGTGAGCCTGGCCGGGATTGTCACTGAACTGCCGGCCGGCACTTACACGCAACAGGTTTTCCTGGTGAATACCCTCACCGGCTCCAACCAGGTCCGGAATATCCGCCTGGTCATTCGTGAGGAGGCTTCCTTTCTGGTCGAGTTTTTTGACCATGCGGATTTTGATTTGGAACACACCACGCTGACCTTCACGCCGGACAATTCTGCGGCGGGGTATCAGGTGTGCCGGCAGCCTGCCACGCAATTCCCCACTGATCCCAGCGGGGGACAGAGGATCATCCTGGGAGACGACTGGTATTTGCCCCTCACCATCACCAATGGGGGCACGGTCTCGCTCTTCGGCCAGCGCACCAACATTTTTTACATCAGCAGCAACGGTCATCTGACCACGCGCATGGGCAACACCCAGTATTTTCAACCGGAACTGTCCATTTTCTACGAGCAGCCGCGGGTGGCCGCGCTGTATGCTGATTTTCATCCGGGGCAATCCAATCTTTTCACCGGGGTGCTGGATGCCCGGGTGAGCTGGCGGCAATTGGCGGACCGCGTGGCGGTGACCTGGCAGGATGTGCCCGAGTATGGCATCCAAAACTCCAATTCCTTCCAGATTGAACTGTTTTTTGATGGCGTCATCCGCATCACCTGGCTGCGGATGGAGGCGCGCAACGGGCGCGTGGGGCTGGCCCCCGGCCGCGGCGTGCCGGCGGGGCTGGTGGAGACAGATTTTTCCAGCTCGCCCAGGTGCGGGCGCCAGTTGCAACTCTGGGTGCAAAACAGCACCGAAGGCCAGGGGACGGTTACCCAGGCAGGCCGAGTTTCGCTGCCCATGCCCGGGACGAATGAGGTGGAAGTGGCGTTGATTTCCGAAAATCCCGCCGAGGTGATTGTGCCTTCCTCGGTCACCCTGGCCGCCGGCCAAACCAGCCAATGGTTTATGGTGGTGTATCCGGATGATGCGCTCATTGACGGTCCGCGCCGCACGCGCCTCCTTGCCCAGGCGCCCGACTATAGCCCGGCACAGACGCTGGTCACGGTGTACGATAACGAGACGGCCCAACTGGAGCTGTCTTTCCCCGCCATGCTGATGGAAGGCGCCGGACTAGTCTCCACGGCAGGCGTTCTCCGCGTTTCGCCGCCGCCGCATGAAGCGTTGCTGGTGCGATTATACTCGCGCAACACCAACCTGGTGCAAATTCCCGCGCCGGGGTTTGTGATTGTCGGCAGCGGCCAGTCGCAGGTCCCGGTGGCGCTGCAGGTTTTGGATAATCAGAGCATTGAGGGGCTGAGCGCCGTGGCCGTGGAAGCGCAGGTGGAAGGCTGGCCCGCCACCAGCGCCAATGCCATGATTTTGGACAACGAAAACCGCCATCTCATGCTGCAGATACCCGCCCAGGTGGGCGAAACCTTCGGGGTGCTGAGCAATGCCGGCCGGGTCTTTTTGGCTGGCCCGCTGACCTTCGATTTAATCGTTTTGCTGGAAAGCTCCCAACCGACGCGGGTGCTGGTGCCGCCCACCCTGACCCTGGCCGCGGGGCAAAGCCAGGCGTTTTTCAACATCCACATTCTGGATGACAACCTCCGCAACGCAAGCAACGCCGTGATGATTACGGCCAGCGCTCCGGGCTTTTCCAATGCCACGGCGATCATCGTGGTGGATGACAACGAGACGCTGGCGGCGCCGGCGCTCATTTCTCCCGCCCACCAGGCCACGCAGGTCAGGCTCCCCGTGATGCTGGAATGGGCGTCGGACTACGGAGAATTACTGGAAAATGGAGGTTTTGAAACGGGCGATTTCCGGGGCTGGTCCAATGTGGTGAGTCCGGATGGCAGCGCTTTTATTATCAATAATGGCTCGCTACTCACGGCTCAGGGCGCCGGGCCTTTCCCGCCCCTCAGCGGCCGGTTCGAGGCGCTCTCGCATCCCTTGAGCGCCGGGCGTCGTGAATTAAGCCGGTTTGTCCAACTGCCGGCGGTGCCCGGGGTGTTAAGCCTGACTTGGCGGCAGTTCATTCGCAATTACGCCGAAGGATTTAATGACCGGCACCAATACCGGGTGGAATTGCGCGATGCTACCGGCTCGAATGTGCTGGCCACGCTGTTTCGCACTCAGCCGGGTGACCCGCTGCTGCAACCCCCCGAGCAACGGCAGGCCATGCTCAATGCGTGGCAGGGCCAAAGAGTGCAACTGGCTTTTGTGGTGGAAGACAGCCTGGGCTGCCTGAATGTCTCAGTGGATGAGGTGAGCTTGACGCTGCTCCCTCCGGACCCAGTCACGTTTGAGGTATATCTGGGAACTACCACGAATTTAACCCCAAGCCACCTGCTGGGCACTACCAACGGCAAATCGTTTCTGGTGGAATCCACACTGCAACCCTCGACCACCTATTATTGGCGTGTGGTGGCCGTGCGCGGCGAGGAGCGGAGTCCCAGCGCCATGTACCGTTTTACCACCGCCAGCGGGACGCCAGCGCCGCAAATCAGCTTCAATCTGCCGGCCAATTACACGACTGTCACCACCCCGTCCAATGTGCTGTTGAGTGTTTCCGCCACGGCTCCGGCCGGCGTGGTGAAGGTGAGTTTTTACGATTACGACACCAAACTGGGTGACGTTTTCACTCCCCCGTATCGTTTCAATTACCTGCTGGGCAGCGGTGGTCTGCGTCAATTGCGCGCCATTTTGCTGGACGGCAACGGGCAGGAAACGGTTTCCGCTCCATTGTACCTGGTGGCCAGGGCCGCGGGCGATCAACCCATTGCCTTCATCCCCGCCGGGGCGTCCTGGCGGTACCTGGATGACGGCTCCAACCAGGGGGCCGCATGGCGGCAATGGGATTTTAGTGATTCCGCCTGGAAAATCGGCCGCGGTCGCTTCGGTTATGGACTGGGCGGAGAGACCACCGTGCTGGATTTCGGACCTGACCCGGAAAACAAATACGTCACCACCTATTTCCGGGCTAAATTCACCAATCAAGCGGACCTGGCTTCGCTCACCCTTCGCCTGGTGGCGGACGATGGGGTGGTGATATGGTTTAACGAGCTGCCCATCCGCATCAACATGCCGCCGCTGAGCGAGATTACCTACAATGACCGCGCTTCGTCCGAGGTCACCGGTCCCAATCAAACCAATTTTGTGACCTACAGTTTGCATCCGTGGGTTTTGCCCCAAGGGCCCGTGCTGCTGGCGGTGGAATTGCATCAACACACGAATAATGGTCCGGACCTGGCTTTTGACCTGGCCCTTGAAGCCACGGGGAATTATCGGCCGGTGGTGAACCTCACCACTCCCGCGCCGGGAGCCGTCTTGCCTGCCGGGCAGCCGGTTCCGTTGGCGGTACAGGCGTTTGATCGCTATGGGCAAATTGTCCGCGTAGAGTATTTCGCCAACCAGGTGAAAGTAGGTGAGGCCACGGTTTATCCCTATGGTCTGACGTGGAGCAATCCACCCCCCGGCGCCTGCCAGATTACCGCGGTTGCGACCGATAATTCCGGCACTGCCACCACCGCCACGCCCGTCTGGGTGAGCTTTGGCGGCCCGGCACTCCTTCCGCCTGCCGCCACCGGCGGCGGCCTTTATCTGGCCTGGCCGGTTTCTGACCAGCCTTATCAATTGGAGTTTACCACGGGGATGAATCCCCCCGATTGGCAGCCGTTGCCTCAAGCAGCCTTCAGCTCCAATGGATTATGGCACGTTCTTCTGCCGCTGGACGGCTCGCAGCGTTTCTTCCGCCTCCGCAGCCCATGACGGGCGCCATCCTGGGCGGGATGGCCGAGGCTGACCGGCGCATGGGAGAAGCACGGGGCTGAGGCGCCCCTCGCGTTCTTACTTGACCTACCGGTATGGGGCGTAGATTTTATGGCCATGAAACGCCCCTTCACATGCCTTTATCTGGCCGCTGGCGCTGTGGCTTTGCTGCTTGCGCCAGTCCTGACGGCTCAAACCATCACCACCGCCTCCCTGATTGAAGAAATGGTGGATTTGCGGAGAATGGCCGAGTTTCCCAACCCGCCTTATACCTGCAAGCAGTTCTCCAGCTACGACCGGGCGTCCAAGTCCGCCAAGGAGGAGAAATCGTGGTTTGCCAACGCCGATGCCGGCCACTATTTGCGCGTGGAGGACCGCGCCGGCCGCAAGGAATATGTCATGATGGACGCCGAGGGGCCGGGAGCGATTGTCCGCATCTGGTCTGCCAACCCCGCCGGGGTGCTGCGGGTCTATATTGATGGCAACGAGACGCCGGTGATTGAAGCGCCAATGACCGAGGTGCTGGGCGGCAAATATCCGGGATTTCCCAAGCCCATCGCCGGCGAGCGCAGCCGCGGGTGGAATCTCTATTTTCCGATTCCTTACGCCAAAAGCTGCAAGGTCACCAGCGACAAGGGCGGTTTTTATTACCACGTCAATTACCGCACCTACCCGGCGGGCACGGCGGTCCAGTCGTTTGCGCCGGATACCTTGAAAAACCTTGCAGGGCGCATTGAGAAGCTTGCCGCGCAACTGGCGGCTCCGCGTTCCACGGGGGCGGCCAGCGCCGGGCAGGTGGAGGCTTCGGAAATCCGGCTGGACCCCGGCGAGTCGCGGGAGGTGTATTTTGAAGGCCCGGCCGCCATTGCCAGCATTGTTTGCCGCGTAAAAGCTGGAAACCTGGATAAGGCGCTGCGCGGGGTGCTGGTGAACATTGAATTTGATGACCAGCGTTGCGTGGCCGCGCCGCTGGGGGATTTATTCGGCAGCGCGCCGGGCATCAACCCTTATGAATCCCTGCCGCTCGGGATGACCAAGGAAGGTGAGATGTATTGCCACTGGTTCATGCCCTTCAAATCGGCCGCTTACATCCAATTGCATAACACCACGGACCAGGCGGTCACCATTCAGGGCGAAGTGACCCTGCAAAAATACCAGTGGACCGATGCCTCGATGCATTTCCATGCCAAGTGGCGGGCGCAATTTGACGTGCCCACCCGGCCGATGATTGACTGGAATTACTTGACGGCCAAGGGCCAGGGGGTGTTTGCCGGCGTTTCCTTCGCCATAGATAACCCGGTGAAAGATTGGTGGGGGGAAGGTGACGAAAAAATCTACGTGGACGGTGAGACTTTCCCCAGCCATTTTGGCACGGGCACGGAGGATTATTATGGTTATGCGTGGTGTTTCCCCGGTCTCTTTACCCACGCCTACCACTCGCAATCCCGTTGCGACGGACCCGGTAATTACGGCCGCACCAGTGTCAACCGTTTTCACATCCTGGACCGGATTCCGTTCAGCAAAGACTTCAAGTTTGATATGGAGCTTTGGCACTGGCATGCCAAATGCGTGGTCAACATGGCGGTCACCGCCTATTGGTACGCCAAGCCGGGCGCCACGGATACCTTCCCTGCCATCCAGCCCGCTCAAGCCATCGTCCGCCCCATGGCGGAGTACGTCGTGCCCCGGGTGGCGGGCGCCATTGAGGGCGAAAAAATGCGGGTCATCCGTGTGAATGGCACGGTGGGCCCGCAAGATTGGGATGGACTCAGCGCAGGCGTCCATCTGTGGTGGCATGCGGGCATCAAACCGGGCGACAGCCTGGTGGTCGGCTTCCAGGTGCCCAAGGCAGGGAAATACCGCGTAATGGGACACTTCCTCAGCGCTCGCGATTATGGCATCCACCAGCTTGCCATTAATGGCAAAAAATGTGGGGACCCCATTGACTTTTACAACCCGGAAGTACGGCCCACCAAGGAGCTGGATTTGGGTGTGCATGAGCTGAAGGAGGGCGAAAACGAATTCAGCGCCACAGCCATAGGGGCCAATGAAAAGGCTGAAAAGGCCTATATGTTTGGCCTGGATTATCTCTTGCTCAAGCCAGCCGAGTAGCTGTCACGGATGGATTAGATGCAGGGGGCAAGGCCGCCGATTGCGGTTTCCCCGCAAACCTTGTCCTAGAGTGCAAGAGAGATGGCGGGAAAGGCAAAGTGGCCGGGGACTTGCTTTTACCCCGCCAATGAAGTTACATTTCTCTAGTGGCTAACCATTGGCAAAAGCCGGTCACGGTGAGCGGGCGGTTGTCGTCCGGGGGGAGATTTGCATGAAAATACTGGTGGTGGAGGATGACCCGATTGTGGCCACGATTTACACCCGGGCCCTGGATAAAGCCGGATACCAGGTGGACGTGATTGCGGATGGGTCTGACGCCTTCCATGCCTTGCATACCAAAGGATATGACCTGGTATTGCTCGATATTATGCTGCCCAACATGGATGGCATGGCCATACTTCGGCGGATTCGGGCCCAAAAGAAGTTTGAGTTTCTTCCCATCATTGTAATTACCGGTGTGCAAAAGGCATTGCAGGCGCAGATTCTCAACGCCGGAGCCACCCTGGTAATGTCCAAAGGCGAGGTCTCACCGCAAAAACTGGTCGAAGCCGTAAAAGAACAACTCGCCGCAGCCCCTCAACCGCCGCTGGAACTGCTGCCCGAACCGGTGGCGGAGGAGCTGGTCCAAAAGCGGCCAGATTTACGCACGCAAGCGCCGCCTGCTCCACCGGCTAATTTGCAACTTCGCCTGGCCGACAATCCTGACTCCCCTCCCCCACCAAAGTTCAAGTCGGATGGGCTGAAGACACCCGACGTCAAAATCGTCGAGGACCGCGAGCAGGAAAGCAAAAAGGGTGGTTTTTTCAGTCGCCTGTTTGGCAAAAAATAATGGGCGGCAAGTGTTTTTCCCCCCTCAATAACCGGACTCTTCCTGCTTGCGGCACAAACTCAGTTGCCAGTCACGTGCAGGTGAAGTATCGCTAAGAGGCAACATGCGGCACGTTGGGCTACCATGGCAACTGCGCACCAGCCTGGCTATAGGGGTGGGTTTGTTTCTGGTTTTGGTGCTGACTTTCAGCCTGGCGGATACCCCCTCCGCTGCCGCGAGGCAGGACGAAGCCGTATATCGGCATTATTTGCTGCGCAACGCCACCAATGGCCCCGTATCCGTGCACGTGGTGCGGTTGAGCCGAAGCCATCCGTGGCGGCTGGAGACCACGTTGGCCCGCAACCGGGAGGATGGGCTGGCCACCCTCCGCGAGCTGGTGCAACATGTCCCCCCGCCTGCCCCCCTGGCGGCGATTAATGGTGATTTCTATGCCCGCGGCGGTTTTTTGCCGGGAGACCCCCGGGGGTTGATGATGGCGCACGGGGAATTGTTAAGCGCACCCTCCGGTGGCGCCGTTTTCTGGGTGGATAGAGAGGGCCGCTGGCACTTGGACAACGTCAAATCCCTTTTCACCATCGCCTGGAGTGGCACCCAAGCCGAACCCCTGGGACTCAACGAGGCATTGCGTGGAACACGGCCTGTGCTCTACACGGCGGCTTATGGCCGGACCACTCCTTCGGCGGCGGGGCGCTTTGTCCGGGAACTGGTACTGGAGCCGGTGGAAGGCAGGTTTCCCCTGCCCTTGCGGCCGGGCGTCAGCTTTCGGGCCCGGGTGCACACCGTCAGTGAGACCGGCCAAACGCCATTGTCCCCCCATACCCTGGTGCTGGCCGTGTCCACCAACTGGCTGGCCAGGAACTTCCTGCCCTTGCCTGGGATGACGGTGCGGATTTCCCTGCGAATGGAGCCGGATTTGGAAACGGCCATGACGGCGTTGGGGGGTGGTCCCATCATGATTCAAGGGGGCAAACAAAGGGTGCACGGGGACAAGGCGCCCCATCCCAAATTGCCCAATACCATCAAACACATCTGGGACCGGCACCCGCGCAGCGCATTGGGATGGAATCGCGAAGCCCTGTTTCTGGTGGCGGTGGATGGGCGCATGCCGGGATGGTCCGACGGCTGGAAGATTCCTGAGCTGGCGGCATTTATGCGCAAGGAATTGGGCTGCACCGAGGCCATCAATCTGGATGGGGGCGGCTCCACCTCGCTGTGGTTTGATGGCGAACTGCGAAACAGCCCCGCTGACGGCGAGGAACGGCCGGTAGCCAATGCCTTGTTGATTTATCGTTGAATTGCGGCCGGCGTTAAAATCCGCGAGGAAGCATCCCGCCAAACCTTGCCATTTTTTTCTGCAGCTTGCCCAATTTCTTCATCATTTGCTGCATCTGGTAATACTTGTTCAAAAGGGTGTTGACCTCGGCCACCGTGACGCCGCTGCCCCGCGCGATGCGTTGGCGCCGGCGCGCGTTGAGAAGGGAAGGGTTGCGCCGCTCCTCCCGGGTCATGGCGCAGAGAATGCCCTCCATGCGGCGGAACTCCTTTTCGGACTTGCTCAAATCGTTGCCTTTGGCCATTTCCGCGCCACCTGGCAGCATTTTTACGATGTTTTCCAGCGGGCCGAGCTTCTTCATCTGGCGCAACTGCTCGAGAAAATCCTCCAGGGTGAACTCACCTTTGCGCAGTTTTTCCTCGAGCTTTTGGGCCTCTGCCAAATCCACCGCTTCGGCGGCGCGCTCCACCAGACTGACCACATCGCCCATGCCCAGGATGCGCGAGGCCATGCGCTCGGGGTGAAACGGCTCAAAGTCCTCCAATTTTTCGCCCACGCCCACAAATTTAATGGGGCGGCCCACCACGCTCTTGAAGCTGAGGGCTGCGCCACCACGCGCGTCACCGTCGAGCTTGGTCAGGATGGCGCCCGTGACCCCCAGGGCCCGGTCGAAATGCGTGGCCACATTGACCGCTTCCTGGCCGGTGGCCGCGTCCAGCACCAGCAGGATTTCATCGGGCTGCACCAGCTCTTTGAGCCGCACCAGCTCCTGCACCAGCGGCTCGTCAATCTGGAGGCGGCCAGCGGTGTCAAAAATCAACGTGCCCCGGTGGTTTTCACGGGCGTAGTCCATGGCCTCGCGTGCGATGCGGAGGACATCTTTTTCACCGCGCTTCACAAATACCGGCAGGTTCAACTGGCGGCCCAGAGTTTCCAATTGGTCCATGGCCGCAGGGCGATAGACATCTGCCGCCACCAGGAGGGGTTGCCGGCCTTGTTTGTGCAGCAACCGGGCCAGCTTGCCGCTGCTGGTGGTTTTGCCGCTGCCGTGCAATCCCACCATCAAAATGCTGGCCGGGCTGCTCCGCAGCTCGAGGCCGCTGTTTTCGGAGCCCAGCAGGGCCACCAGCTCATCATGAATGATTTTGACGATTTGCTGGCCGGGCTGAATGCTTTGAATGACCTCGACGCCGAGGGATTTTTGTTTGACGCGCTCGATGAAATCGCGGGCCACCTTGAAATTGACGTCCGCCTCCAGCAAAGCCATGCGGACCTCGCGCAGGGAGTCGGCCACGTTGCTTTCCGTGATTTTCCCCAGCCCGCGCAGGTTGCGGAACACATTTTGCAGTTTGCTGGATAACGCATCAAACATGCCCTCAAGCTAGTGGCTGCCGGGACAGGCGACAAGCACGAATCCAGACGGCAGGGACGCGGCGGGCTGGCGCGCCGGCCATGCGCGTTTGGACTGGCGCGATGCCCGGCGCGCACGCATATTGAGGACATGACGATTGGACCTGTGGAATGGCAGCCCTCCGCCACCGACCTGGTACAACAGGTCGCGTCCATCTTTGGGCCGGACGGGCTGCTGTCGCATTCCCCCAATTTTGAATACCGCCCGCAGCAGCAGCAAATGGCCGTGGCGGTGGCGGAGGCGTTGCTCAAACAAGAGCACCTGGCCGTGGAAGCCGGCACTGGTGTGGGCAAGAGCCTGGCTTATCTGGTGCCCGCGATTTTATATGCGGTGCAGCACGAAAAGAAGGCGGTGGTGGCCACCTACACCATCAACCTGCAGGAGCAGCTCATGGACAAAGACCTGCCCATGCTGGCGGCCATTCTGCCGGTGAAGTTCAGTTACACGATGCTTAAAGGCCGCGGCAATTACCTGTGCACCCGGCGTCTGCACAAGGCCATGGAGCAGGCGCAAAGCCTCTTCACGTCGCCCGAGATTGAAGAGCTGAAGCGCATTTATGAATGGAGCCTGGAAACCAGGGATGGGAGCCTGTCCGACTTTGCCACCGAGCCCAACCCCCGCGTGTGGGAGCAGGTCTGCTCCGAGCGCGGCCTCTGCTCGCCCAAACTTTGCGGACCCGGCTCCGAGTTTGCCCAGCACCACACCCCTTGCTTTTTCCAGCGCGCCCGCGCCCGGATTTTGTCGGCGGATGTGCTGGTATTAAATCACACCCTGTTCTTCACCCTGCTCAACAGCCTCGAAGACACCAAAGAGGAGGGGGTGCTGTTTAACAACGATTTCATCATCTTCGACGAGGCGCACAACGTGGAGGCGGTGGCCTCGCGCAACATTGGCGTGAGCGTTTCCAACAGCCAGTTGCGCTGGGCGCTGCAAAAGCTGTGGAATCCCCGCACGGAAAAAGGGCTGCTGGCCACCCTGCGCCGGGGGCGTGAGGTGCAGATGGTGGCGGAGGTCTTGAAGGCCGGGGAGGAGTTTTTTGGGCGCGTGGAAGCGGCGTGCGAGGAGCTGGCGGCGCAAGCGGGCGCCAGAACCGGCACGCGCAGCGGCGCCCGCCGCCAGTCCGGCCTCACGACGTCCGAGAAACAACGGGCCTGGGGCGAGCTGCGCATCCGGCGGCCGGACGTGGTTCAGGACACCCTGTCCGCGCCCATTCTCCGGCTGCGCGAGGCCATCAGTGACCTGATTAAAATCAGCGAGGACAAGGAAACGGGGCAGGAGCTGGCGGAGGCCAACCGCCGATTGAATGAGTTGCGCGAGGGGCTGGCCGCTTTTCTGAGCCAGGTGGCCGAGGATCACGTGTACTGGGTGGAGCGGGCCGGGAAAACCCAGAATCTCATCACTTTGAATGCCGCGCCGGTGGATGTCGCCGATTATTTACAGCGCACGCTTTTCCGTTCCAATACGTCCATCATCATGACGAGCGCCACGCTGGCGTTGAACGCCGCTGCTCCGGCGTCATCGGCTGCAACCGCCCCTGCTCCCGGCGGGCGTTCCGGTCCGTCGCGTCGCCGCGCCCTGCCGACGGGCATGGATTATTTTCTCAAGCGGGTGGGCGCGTCGCCCGCCCGCGCGCTGCAGGTTGGCTCGCCTTTCGATTATGCGCGCCAGATGCGGGTGTACCTGGTGCAAAAAATGCCGGAGCCTACGGAAAGCGGCTATCGCGAGGCGCTGCAACATTGGATTGAGCATTTCATCCGCCTGACCCACGGCAAGGCGTTCGTGCTCTTCACCAATTACAAACTCATGCAGGATATCGGGCTGGCCATGCAGCCCTTTTTTGACGAACTGGGCATTGAGTGTTTCATCCAGGGCACTGGCACGCCGCGGTCGGTGATGCTTGAGCGATTCAAGGCGGACCGCGATTCCGTGTTGTTTGGCACTGATAGCTTCTGGCAGGGCGTGGACGTACCGGGCGAGTCCCTTTCCAACGTCATCATCACCCGCCTGCCCTTTGCCGTGCCGGACCATCCGCTCATCGAGGCGCGACTGGAAGCCATCGAAGCACGCGGGGGGGACAGTTTTTATGAGTTCAGCCTCCCGGAGGCGATTCTGAAATTCCGCCAGGGCGTAGGCCGGCTCATTCGGACCAAACAGGACACCGGGGTAGTGGTGATTCTGGATAACCGCATTCTCAGCAAAGCCTACGGGACGGCCTTTTTGCAATCGCTGCCGGATTGTCCCCGGGAAATTGTGTAGTGGCTGAGGCGTCCCCTGCTCGGTTGTGGGCCTCTCACCACCGCGTTTTGATGCCGCAAGCGCGCGCGAGGCACCAGCCCCGCAACGCTTCGTACAGCATGAAAACCCCGGCCGCCACGATGAACCACCCCCATCTCTGTCCGGAAGCCAAGGCAAGATACAGGCCGCCGGCAATAGCAAGCAAACCGCTCACGCCCCGGAGCCAGCGTCCGGTCCGGGAAATGTTTGGCGCAAAAAATGAACCGCGCATGGAGGGAATATAGCACGCAGCCAGGCGGGTGACTTTGCCGCCGGATGGCTATCCCCTATGCCCCGGATAACCTCAGCGTTCCACGCCTCCCTGACGGCGCCGTTGATTCATGGCGCGCTGCACCCAGGGGATAATCTCCTCCACAGGCATCTGCAGCGTCGCGGAGGCCTGGCTGCCCTGTTGCGAGGTCACCCAGTTTCCGGCCAGTTGATTCAGCACCGGGCGGTCTTTAACCAGGGTCAAGGCCCCGCGCACCCCTTGCAACACGTCGCGGTAAGCTTTGGCGGTTTCTTCATTGGGGGCGCTGAGCCGCACGGTCAGGCGCACCTGGCCGCCCTCGATTTCGGCCATTTCCCCTTCCAGACCTTTGAGGTCCTGCACGATGGCCTGAATTGGCGGAGGCAGATTGGGTAAAGCAACGCGCGCGGCGCTGGCAGCCAGGAAAGGCCCGCCGGGGACGGGGTCGGCTGCTTTACGCCCCTGGCGGCTGAGCGCCGGTTTGTCGAGCACCTCCAGGGCCGAGCGCACCAGGGCCGCCTGCGGCGCCACGACCACCACATCCTGGCCGTGTACCGCCCCGAAGGTGCGGCTGTCAGGGAAGCCGCGCGCCGCCCGCCGGGCATCACGCCAGCCGTGAATCAGATGTTCGCCGTATTTTTCGGAGGCATACTCCGGGTTGGCGGTGACCAATTCCTGCAAACGCGCCGCGTCAAACTTGCCTTTGGCCACGATGACAACTTTGTTTTCGCCAAACTCCCACCCAAAAGCCGCCGCCTGGGCCAAATCCTGGCGCGGATCAAAATTCAAGGCGACTTTCAGCCCTTCAAAGACCCGCACCAGCGGAGTTTGCTCCAGTTCGGTCAGGATTTTTTGCCCCAGGCGGGTTTCTTTAAGCCGTTCAAAATCCACCTGAATGTGCCACAAAGCATCAGCCGGCACCAAACGGGCAGCAGCGGTTTCCGCGGCCCGCGCGCAGGCGGCCGCCAGCAGGCAGCCGCTCAACACAAGATGAAGGATGGTTCTCATAGGTTATGTCGTTTTGTTTCCGCCCCCGGGACGGACATTGTTCAACATATTGCATGACCCTCGGCGTGCCACGATGGTTTCATCATTTTAGCCGGGTCCGTTCCCTGCTCGCAGGTTGCGGGAAGCTCTGCCCTGCCCTCCCACTTCAGCGTGGAGGGGCGGCAGCAGCGCCGGCCAGTTCTCGCTCCATGCGCAGGCGCAACTGGCCGCACGCCGCGTCAATATCGTGGCCCTTCTCGCGGCGCAAGGTCGCGGTGACACGCCGCTGTTGCAGAACTTTCAGGAAGGCTTCGCAATGCGCTTGGGCAGGCCGTTTCCAGGGCAGACCATCCACATGGTTATAAGGAATCAGGTTGACCTTGGCGTGCAGCCGCCGCGCCAGGGCCGCCAGTTTGGGCGCCTCACTCAAGGCGTCATTCACCCCTTCGATGAGGATGTACTCCAGCGTAATCATGCGGCCTTTGCGGGCCACATAGTATTCACAAGCCGCCATTAATTCGCTCACGGGGTATTTGCGGTTCACGGGCATGATGCGGGCGCGCACTTCATCGGTGGCCCCATGCAGGCTGATGGCCAGTTGCACCTGCAGCGGCTGCTCGGCGAGCTGCCGGATTTGCGGCGCCAATCCGCTGGTGGAGACGGTGATTTTGCGCGCCCCGATGCCGCCGCCCCAAGGGGCGTTCAAAATGGTCAGCGCCTTCATCAAGTGGGCATAGTTGGCCAGCGGCTCTCCCATGCCCATGATGACCAGATTGTCCACGGCCCGTCCGCCCTGGGCGGCCGGCGGGTGGGAGTCGCTGGCGGTCTGTCGTGCCTGCCAGCGCTCCACCGCCAGCACCTGCTCGACGATTTCATCCGGGGTCAGGTTGCGTTTCCATCCCAACAATCCACTGGCGCAAAACTTGCACCCATAAGCACACCCCACCTGGGTGGACACACACAAAGTGCGGCGGTCACTGCGGTCGCCATAAAGCGCCGGGTTGGCGGGAATGAGCACGCTTTCCACGAAAGCGCCGTCGGCCAACTGCCACAAAAACTTGCAGGTGGCGTCCCGGCTCCCCTGCACCCGGACCGGAGACAGGGTACGCAACGGCCAGAGCCGCTGTCCCTGCTCGCGGAAGCTCCGGGGCAAGTTGCTCATCGCCTCCCAGGAGTCCACGCGATGCTCGTAGAGCCACTGCAAAATCTGGTCGGCGCGGTAGGCGGGCGCACCGACCTCCACCACCGCGGCGAGCAATTCCTCGCGGGTCAACGCCTGCAGGGCGCGCGGTTGGGGCGCGGGGGAGGCCGCCGCCGCCTCAGTGGGTTTTGTAATACTTTTCAACGTACTCCTGCACCATGCGCCAGGTGGTGTACTTGGGCACCAGGGTGGCCATGGCCCGGCGAATCATCTGAATCCACTTGCGCGGCAGGCCGGAAGAATCCCGGTTGTAGAAGCACGGAATGACCTGCGTGGTGAGCACTTTATACAGGTTTTCCGCGTCACGGCGGTCCTGTTCCTCGACGTTGTCCGGGTGCGAATCATCCCCAATGGCAAAGCCGTTGGTGCCGTCGTAGCCTTCGCGCCACCAGCCATCCATGATGCTCAGGTTGAGGCAGCCGTGGCAGCCGGCCTTCTGCCCGCTGGTGCCGGAGGCCTCCAGCGGACGGCGGGGATTGTTCAGCCAGATATCGCAACCGGAGACCATCTGGCGGGCCACGTGCACATCGTAGTTTTCGATGAACACCAGGTGCCCCTTCAAATCGCTGTACTTGCTCAGGTGAATGATGTGCTGAATGAAGCGCTTGCCCTCATCGTCCCGCGGATGCGCCTTGCCGGCAAAGATGAACTGGATGGGCCGCGACTTGTCCTTGCACAACTTGACGATGTTGTCGAATTGCTGGAAAATCAGCGGCGCGCGCTTGTAGGTGGCAAAACGCCGGGCAAATCCAATCGTCAGCGCGTCCGGGTTGAGCAACTGGTCATACTCAATGAAATCGCGCTGGGTAAAGCGCTGGCCCTGAATCAACAGGCGACGGCGGGCAAACTCAATCAACTCCCGGCGCAAGCGGTAACGCAAGGCCCAGATTTCTTCATCGGTGATAAAATTCGGATCGAGCATCTTGCTCCAAAAGGCCGGGTCATTAATCTGTTCCTCCCAGTTGGCCGGGGGTTTCTGCACCCAAAAACTGGTGGTCTCGCCTCCCGAGGGGGCAGCCTCCACCACACTGGTCAATTTACGCCGCCAAAAGCGGCGCACGGGCCCCTTCATCCAACCCAGCAAATGAATGCCGTTGGTGATGTGGCCAATGGGGACTTCATCCACCGTCCGATCCGGATACAGGCAATGCCACATGCGG
The DNA here is from genome assembly GCF_024832785.1 of Fontisphaera persica. Classification (GTDB taxonomy): domain Bacteria; phylum Verrucomicrobiota; class Verrucomicrobiia; order Limisphaerales; family Fontisphaeraceae; genus Fontisphaera; species Fontisphaera persica. The sequence continues at coordinate 780,124 of NZ_CP116615.1, read as the reverse complement.
CGGCTGACCTGGCCGTGCAGCTCGCTCACCGCGTTGGCCGCGCGCGAGCATTTCAAGGCCAGGACCGTCATGCAAAAAGGCTCCTTGGGGTCCTCGGGATGGACGCGGCCCAAGGACATCAGCTCGGGCAAAGTGAGGTGCAGGTTGTGCAGGAATTTCTGCCCCACGTAACTCATTAAATCCTGCGAGAAACGGTCATGGCCAGCTTCCACCGGCGTGTGCGTGGTGAAAAGGCACTCCTGCCGCGTGGCAGCCAGGGCATCCGCAAACAAGGCGCCGGCGGCCATCTTTTCGCGAATCAACTCGAGTGTCAGGAAGGCGGCGTGCCCTTCATTCATGTGGAAGACGGAGGGCTGGATGCCCAGGGAGCGCAGCAGGCGCACCCCGCCCACGCCCAGGAGAATTTCCTGCATGATGCGGGTGGTGCTGTCGCCGCCATACACACGCAGGGTCAAATCCCGAAAATGGGGTTCGTTTTCCGGGAGATTGGTGTCCAGCAAATACACCGCGCAACGCCCCACATTCACCCGCCAGGCCCGGAAAAACACCTCGCTCATGGCAATTTCCACCATGCCAATCAAAGGCTCGCCCCTCGCATCAAGGACGGGTTCCATGGGCAGATTGCGGGGATTCAAGTTGGCGTAGTATTCGGTCTGCCAGTTGTCCTGGTTGATGGCCTGTTGGAAATAGCCCTCGCGGTAAAACAGCGAGATGCCCACAAAACCGAGGCCCAAATCACTGGCGGCCTTGGCGTGGTCGCCGGCCAGCACCCCCAGGCCGCCGGCGGCGATGGGCAGGGTCTCGTGAAAACCAAATTCGGCGCAGAAATAGGCCACCGGATGCGCCGAGAATTGCGGCGCATGTTGAGCCGCCCAGGTATTTTTCTCGTTGAGGTAGGCCTGGAAATGCTGCAACACCCGCCGCACGCGGTCGGCAAAATCATGGTCCTGCAGGCGTACTTTCAGCTCATAGTCGGAGATTTCATGCAGCACGGCGACGGCATTGTGATAGAGGTTTTGCCATCCGCGCGGCGAAAGCTCGGAAAAGATTTCCTGTGCCTCCTGGTTCCAAGTCCACCACAAGTTGCGGGCCAGGCGATTCAAGCCCACCGTCAACTCCGTTAATTCATTCGCCATCAGAGGTGGTTTTGCCATAATCGTTCAAGCATGAAGCACACCATTGTGCCTGGGCCGCACGATAGCGCATACGGCCACGGGCGGCCAGCAGATTATTCGGCGGCCGGGCGGCCGTTTTCCGGCGTGGATTCCCGCTGCAGCACGCGGCGCAGCGATTTGTGAGCCGCCACAATCAAGAGCGTGGCCAACATGGCCAAAAAGGTGGCGAATAAAAATACCGGCCGCAAATTATTGCCTGACATGGCCGCCAGCCGCCCCGCCATCCAATTGGCAAACATCGGCCCCAAGCCCATGCTGCAGATGCCCATCATGGTTTGCGCGGAGGCCCGCACGGCATCGGTGGCCAGACGATTGACCAGCATGCTGGCGCCGATGTGATAGAGGACCACAAAAGCGCCCGCCAGGAGGTAACTGAAGGCCAGCAGCCATAAGTCACTGAAGACGCTGAACATCAGGTTGCGCACCACCAGGGCCAAACAGCCCAGCACCACTGTCCGTACCAGGTTCAGCCGTCGAATCAATTCCGGCTGATGTTGGAAAAGCCACACCTCGAAGACCACTCCGATGGCCTGAGCAGGCCCAATCCAGGGCCGTGCCATGCCCAGTTCCTCCAAAAACGGCGGACTATAGAAAGTCACCAGGGAAAAAGAACCGGACAACAAAAACATGCTCAGCAAAACCACCAGGTAATTGGGATTGGACAACAACTCCCGCACGGCCTGCAAATAGGCGGGATGCCCGCCTCCTGCCGTTTTTTTACGGCCCCCACACGGCGTGCGGGGCAAAAACCAGCAGAGTGTGGCCATGGCCAGGCCCAACCCCATCCCCAAATACAGGACAAAATTGAGGCCTGCCTCATGGCGCGAGGCCGTCCAAAGGGAAATCGGCAAAAAGGGGATAATCCACCCCACGGAACCCCAGGCGCGCAAGCCACTGAAACTGGACTCCGGCCGGTAGAGGTGATGAAAGCCCAAGGCGTTAATGAGATGAAAGGTGGGGAAAATAAAGGCGGTATAAGCGACGTAACCCACCAACAAACCTTGAAACTGATGTTGTTGAGACAGGACCACCAGGGCGGCCGCTCCGAGGACATTCACCCACATCAACACCCGGTCCAGCGGGATGAACCGGTCTGCCACCATCCCCCAGAAAAAGGGCGCGACCAGCAACACCCCCGCGGAAGTCATGATGATGTGGCTGATTTGGTGGTAGCTCAGGCCACGGTCCACCAGCCACATGCTCACAAAGGGAATGACCGCCCCGCAGGTGGCGTACTGCATCAACATGGCCCACCGCAGCGACCGCCGCGGCCGGTCCTGCGCTGCCGGAGCCTTCTCATCCGGTGCCATACCCCGGCCCATTGTCCGATGCCGGGGCCGGTGTCACAAGCAAAATGAGGGCGCGAGAATGGATGAGTTTCCCGCGCCCTCCCCCGCCAAACCTGGTATGGCGGCGCCGCCCCTTAACCCTCCACCACCACCCGCCGAGGTTTGGCCTTTTCCGCTTTGGGCAGCACCAGGGTTAACACTCCCTGCTCCATCCGGGCAGAAATCCGGTTGGTGTCAATGGCCGGGTCCAGCTCGAACACCCGCCGGTAATGTGCCGGGCGGGTCTCCCGATGCAGGGTTTCGCCCTTGAAGGGCGTCAAATCCCGCCGGCCGGTGATTACCAGCTCATTGTCCTCCACTGTGACTTCCAAACCGGCTTTGTTCACCCCGGGCATCTCTGCCAAAATGGTGTAAGCCTCTTTGGTTTCGTAGATGTCCACGTTCGGCGCCATCCACAATTCCTGTTCCCGCGTCACCGGCGCCGGGGCCGCGGCTTCCTTTTTCTCAATGGCATGGCTGCTCATAGCACCGCTCCTTTCCACTCCTTAGGGGTTTTCTGACTTCGCCTTACGCGCCCACACTCACGGCAATCTGCTTGGGCTTGGCTTCTTCCGCCTTGGGCAGAATCACCGTGAGCACGCCGTCGGTATAGCTGGCCTTGACCGCGTCCGCGTTCACCGGCACGGGCAATGCCACCGAGCGCTGAAACCGCCCATAAAACCGCTCCAGCCGATGAGCCTCGGCATCCTTGAACTGGTCGTCCGCCTTGCGCTCACCCGCCACCGTCAGGGTCCCTTCATGGAGGGACACCTCGATATCTTCCTTCTTCATTCCCGGCAGTTCGACCTTCGCCACCAGGTTGTCCTTGTCTTCAAACAAATCCAGCGCCGGCCCCCAAGCTCCCATCAGCCGCGGAAAAGCGCTCCACTCCGGCAGCGTCGCGTCGAACAAACGGTTGATTTCATCCTGCAAACGACCCAATGGCTCCATGCTGAACCAAGGGTTGATTTCCGGTCTTTGCCAACGCATCAGTGTCATAAGCCTGTCCTTTCCTGTCCTGTGATTCTGGTTACCACGTTCACTCGTTCCGAATGTCTTTAAGCTTAAGAAATGCCAGGGCTGGTCTAGGAATTAAGTTATTGTTTATCAATAATTTATGACTTTTATACCCATAAAAAAACCACGAAATATGTAGCATTATGACACTCCAACAAAAACCCACGATGAGCCATTATTATACATACTCATGCACAATTAGGATGGTTATCTGGGTTGACCATGCCGGTTAATCTTCCAAGCGATTAGCGATTTCTTCGCCGATGGCCAAGGAAGCGGTGGCCGCCGGACTGGGGGCATTCAAAACATGCAGGGCGCGGGGGCGCTGGATGAGGTGAAAATCACTGACCAGTTCACCGTCCACGCTCATGGCCTGGGCGCGGACCCCCGCTCCGCCGGGAGCAAGGTCTTCAGGCTGGATTTCAGGCACCAAGCGTTGCAATGAGGCGCAAAATCGTTGTTTGCTGAAGGAGCGCAGCCATTCCTGCCAGCACATTCTTTGATGACGGCGCAGGAATCGCCACAAGCCGAGGAAGCTGAGCGCATCCCACAAGTCCACCAAGTTAATGTCCGTTTTTCGATAACCTTCCCGCGCCCAGGCGAGCACGGCGTTGGGGCCGGCCTCGATGCCGCCATGAATCAGGCGGGTGAAATGAACTCCCAGGAAAGGGAATTGGGGGTCAGGCACCGGATAAATCAGATGCCGCACCAAGTGTTGGCGCTCGGGGCGGATTTTGTAGTACTCGCCGCGGAAGGGCACAATCCGCACACTGCGTTGTTCGCCCGCCATTTCGCTGACGCGGTCACAATGCAGCCCGGCGCAATTGAGCAGGAAATCTCCCTCAAAATCCCCCGCGGTGGTTTGGGCCACCCAGCCCGAGGCGGTGGATTGGAGCCGGAAAACCCGGGCGGACGTGGTCACCTGGCCGCCCAGGCGGTGGAGTTCCTGGACCAACGCTTCACAGACCCGCGCATAATCCACAATGCCTTCCTCCGGCACCCGCAGCGCCGCCACGCCCCCCACGTGCGGCTCGATTTCCCGCATCTCCTCCCGGTCCAGCAGCTTCAAACCCTGCAGGCCATTTTGCTGGCCTCGCTCATGCAGGGCATGCAGGCGGGGCAACTCGGACTCATCCGCCGCCACCACCAATTTGCCGCAGATTTCATGGGGAATTTGCTGTTCCTGGCAGAAGGCCACCATTTGCCGGATGCCGCTGACGGCCAGCCGCGCCTTGGCGGAGCCGGGCTTGTAATACAGGCCGGCGTGCAGCACACCGCTGTTGTGGGTGGTTTGATGCTGGCCCACGGCGGATTCTTTTTCGAGCACCCGAATTTTCACGCCGGGCCAGCGCCGGAGCATCTGGCGGGCGGTGGCCAGTCCCACAATGCCGCCCCCCACAATCAACACCCGCCGGTTATTCCAAGCCTGTTTCATGTGCGGCGTGCATCGTGAAGGCGAGCAAGGGGGCGGGTCAAGTCTTCAGCCTGCTGGTCCCAGCCGCCCGCATGGCTACGCAGCAAATCCGCGCGTTGACGAAGCCCGGCGCAGCCGATACGATGACGCCCCATTGCATGTTGGAAGTGATCGAAAAATTGCTGGTGCTCCAGGATCGTGACCGCCGTCTGAGCCGGTTGCGGATGGAGCTGGAACGCATTCCCGCGGAACGCAAGGAGGCCCTGGCGAAGGCGGAGATGGCGCAAAAGGCGTTGGAGCAGGCCAGGTTGCAGGTGAAAACTTTGGAAAGTGAGCGCAAGCGTCTGGAGCTGGAAGTGGAGGCGAAAAACGAATTGATTCAACGCTATCAAACCCAGCAATTTCAAACCCGCAAAAACGAGGAATTCAAGGCACTGGGCCACGAAATCGAGCTGAACAAGAAGCTGAAATTTGATTTGGAAAACCAGGTCCTTGACCTGATGGAAAAGATTGAGGCGGCCCAGAAACAGGTGGAAGCGGCCACCCGCGCTGCCGCCGAGGCTAAAAAGTTAACCGACGAGCTGGTGGCGCAGCTCAACCAGCGCGAGGCTAATCTCAAGAAGGATTTTGATGCCGTGACCGCCGAGCGGGCCACCCTGGCCGCGGCCGTGGACAGCGCCGCCCTCTACCGTTATGAGCGGCTGCTCAAGGCCCGCGGCGACAATGTTATCGTGGGCATTGACCACGGAGTGTGCGGCGGCTGCCACATGCGGGTCAGCCGGCAAACGGTGGTGGACTGCCGGGCCGCCCAGGAAATCGTCACCTGCCTGAACTGCGGGCGCATCCTCTATTATTCTCCCGAGATGGATGTGTCCGTCACCGATTAACCGAGCCTTACCGCTTATGAAATGGACGCTGTTCCCCTTCACTCTGGCCGCCGTGCTGGCGTTCCTGCCCGCCTGCAAGGAAAAGGCAGCCGCCCCGCCGCCGGCCACGTCCGCGCCCATTGTCAAAACCGGCGGGCGAGAATTAGTGGGCGGTGGCGTCAAGTTTCTCATCCCCCTGGAGGAAAGCAGCGGCCACAGCGACAGCGCGGTGGGATTGACGTATGAAAGCCCCACGCTGCGAGTGACCCTGGCGCGGGGCATTCTCTATGTCAACGCCACCAATTTCGGCAACGTCAAGCCCGGCGACGTGGTCAATCTGCTCAACCCGGGCCGTGTCATTGTCAATGACCAAGACCGCGTCCCCCTGCCGGCGGCGGGGCTGTTCAAGGAGCCAGCGGAAAAAGAGTAAAAAAGTGCTTGCCTGCGGCGCGCTTTTGCATAAATTTTTCCCCGCTGAACGCTGGATGCGAGCGTAACTCAGCCTGGTAGAGTGTCACCTTGCCAAGGTGATTGTCGAGGGTTCGAATCCCTTCGCTCGCTCCATTTTTCAAGGTTTCCAACAAACACTCAGATTAAAACTCTCTTAAATTCAACGTTTTACCTCGAGTACCTCACGGCAAAGTCTGGTGAGCAATTCACGCCGGCATTATATCCACCCCGGCGGCGCGCATTTCGGCCACGGCCCGTTCCACGTCGCCCGGGTGGAGGTTGACGCCGCGGCAAGCGGGCAGGAGGACGCGGGTTTTGAATCCCAGCCGGGCGGCATCCAGGGCGGTGTATTTGACGCAATAATCGGTAGCCAGCCCCGCCACGTGCACTTCCTGGACGCCTTGCTGGCGCAAGAAATCGGCCAAACCGGTGTCATGGCGGCGGCCGTTGTCGAAAAAGCCGCTGTAGCTGTCCACCGCCGGGTCCGTGCCCTTCTGGAAAACGCGAGCGATGCGGGTGGTGTCCAAACCACGCGCCAGTTCCGCGCCATAAGAACCCTGCACGCAATGATCCGGCCACAACACTTGCGGCAGGCCGTTGAGTTGAATCACCTCACCCGGCTGCCTGCCCGGATGCGCTGAAGCAAAACTGCCATGGGCCGGCGGGTGCCAGTCCTGGGTGGCCACCACCAGTTCGTATTGGGGTTGCAAACGATTGATGACCGGAATCACTTGGTCTCCCTCGGGCACGGGCAACGCGCCCCCTGGCAGGAAGTCGTGTTGCACATCCACGATAATGAACGCTAGTCTGGGCATGCTGGAATCATTGTGGGGTGACGCTTTCATTCCGCAACCCTAAATCCGTTAAAATTGTGGTCCTGCCGGTCCTCGAGGCGGCATCAGCAGGGACAGAAATGGCCGCATGCCCTTCAACGTCGGGTTGGCCTGCCTCCGGGCCGCAGGTCAGGGCTGCCAATCACCTTCTCGCAAAATACATTAGACAAATCAGTGCCGGTCATGCGTCATTGCTGTGGAATGCCTCATCGGGCGGCACTGGAAAAGTACTATGACGAACACGCGCAGGCCGTGTTTGCCTATGCGTTGAACATGACCCGCAACGAGGCTGATGCGCGTGACGTTTTGCAGGAAGTTTTTCTGAAGCTCGCCCGGCAGGCCGATGACTTGCATTCCTTGCGTGACCCACGCGGTTACCTGTTACGTCTGGCGCACAATCTGATGGTGGATTATTTCCGCCGACAGGCCACCCAGCAACGCGCCACCGAGGCCCTGGGCGGAGAAGAGGAAATCCTGTTTGCTCCCACCGCCGACCCCGATGAGGCAATTTTTCGTCAACAATTGGCGCAAGCTCTAGGGGAGCTTCCCCCGGAGCAGCGGGCTGTCATCCATCTCAAACTCTGGGAAAATCTAACTTTTGAAGCCATTGGGGCGATGTTGGACATCTCGCCCCATACGGCGGCCAGCCGGTATCGCTATGGCTTAGACAAATTACAGGCCCGGCTGCGTCCTCTCTACGAAGAACTGCGCACCTGAAAGAGCCGGTCTATGCAACACGAAACTTTTGAAGAACGCCTGCGCCGTCAACCGTGGCGGCCGTTGCCCCAGGAATGGCGGGCGGAAATAATGGCCGCAGCCCAGACAGCCACCACGCCCCCATCATCCCGCCCCGCAAGAGTGCAAGGTTGGCGGCTGGTGTTGGATTACCTGCTCTGGCCCAGTCCCCGTGCCTGGGCAGGCGTGGCGGCATTGTGGCTGGTGGCCGTAGCCGGGAATATAGTCCAGCACTGGGCTTCGCCTGCTCCCAAAGCCGCCCTGCCCGTGTCGGCATCCACGACGCATGAAACGTTGCCGCAAAGGCAACAGGTGTTGGCAGAATGGCTCAATGCCCCTGAAGCCGTGCCCGCAGCCGCCATTCCCGCCCCCGCTCCGCCCCGTGGCGACCTGCGGGCGACCAATCGGATGGGATAACCTTCCCTGCTTCATGTCCGAAGAATATTTATGAGTATTGACACTTTCATGGTTGGGGGTGGCAGTCGCCGCCCGTGGTACCTGCGGTTCCTCATGGGGCTGTCTTTTGTCCTTGCGTTGATCGTTGGTCTCATCCTGCTGACAGCCACCCTTGAGGGCTGGCGAGGCACACGCAAATGGCAAAAGCTTAAATCGGAACTCGAAGCCCAGGGGGAAAATTTTAGTCTGCATGCCTTTCAAGCCCCGCCCGTGCCCGCAGAGAAAAACTTTGCGATGCATCCACTGATTGCCAGCTTGTTTCCCACCAATCGCCAGCCGGTTGAGTCGCGTAACAATCCATTGCCCAAGGCGGCGCTGGAAGACTGGGAGCATGATAAATCTGCCAGTGGTCCTGGCCGCAAACGCAATGAAACCCGCACCAGCTTGAAACTCTGGAGCGATTACTACCGGGGACATGCCCAATTCCCCCAGGCTTATTCCAATGCCTCACCGGCAGAAGTGGTGCGCACCGCCCTGGCGAAATACGATCCGGAGATCAAGGAGCTGCTGCAAGCGATGCGGGAGCGCCCCCAATGCCATTTCCCGTTGGATTACCAACAAGGCTTTACCATGCTGCTACCTCACCTGGCGAGCTACAAGGGTCTGGTGCTGGTGATTCAACTGCGGGCCATGGCGGACCTGCATCTGGGGCACGCCGACAAGGCTTTTGAGGAATTGCGTCTGGGCTGTTTCCTCAACGACTCCCTGAGTCAGGACCCGTTGCTAATCTGCATGCTGGTCCAAATCGCGTGTGACCAGATGCTGCGGGAGGCCATCCGGGAAGGCATCTGTCTCCATCGTTGGAATGACCAACAGCTCACCTGGTGGGTGGAATACCTGGCCAGACGCGATTACCTCAGCGCCTACCAGACCAGCATGCGGGCCGAACGTAATTTTGGCATCTATACCATTGAACAGCTTAGCCGGGGACAAATTAAAGAAGTGCTGGGCGAGGAGGCCGGCGCCACCGGAGAGTTTTCGCTGCGGGTGCTGCCACGCGGCTTTTTCTACCACAACCTCTATTATCTGGTGAAAATGCACCAGGATTACACTATTCCGGCGGTGGATCCTCAGGCCCGCCGGGTGGATAAAGGCATGGCCCTTAATTTCGACCGCGCCATGTCCCAAACCGGCAACTCTCCCTATCGCGTTTTCAGTCGTTTGCTGATGCCGGCCTTGAACAAGGCCATCATCCATGCCGCGCGCTGGCAAACGCAGGGAGATGCCCTCATGATTGCGTGTGCCGCCGAACGCCATCGCCTGGCCAAAGGCGCCTGGCCGCGCAGCATTGCGGAACTGGTGCCGAATTACCTGCCCTTCGAGCCTAAAGATGCGCTTAACGGCTCGCCTTTCGTTTACAAAATCATCTCGCCCGATTCCCTTCAAATTTACACCTTCGGCTGGGACGAAAAAGACGACCAAGGCCAGGCTGACCCCAAGCTTGGCAGTGGCGACTGGGGCATTCTCATCGGTCCGGAGGATCAGAACACCCTGCGCTGACGGGGCTGGCGTCGGTTGTGCGCTTATGCCTAATTTCCTGTTGCCCGCAAGGCCCCTTCCAAGCTAGGCTCGCCGCCGGTGTTCACGCGAGATTCAAGGCTGCTGTGCCTCAAGGCAGACCATGAAGGCGCCGTGCTCAACGGCGTCAGGCCTGCTGCGCGAGAATGCCCATGCTCTTACCCACCAAGAGTCTTGTCCCTTCCCTTAAGTCATGAGCAAATCCGATAATCATCCGCCGTTTCACCCGGTCAGCGCCCCGGATTTCCTGCCGCCCGCCCAATTGCGCGCCCTCCAATGGCAGCGGCTGCAGGCGATTGTCCACCGCGCTTACGAACGCCAGCCCCTCTTCCGTCAGCGCATGGACGAACGCGGGCTGAAACCCGCCGACCTGCGCAGCCTGGAGGACATCCGCAAACTGCCCTTCATGGTCAAAACAGATTTGCGCGACACCTACCCGTTCGGGCTGTTTGCCAGTCCCATGAGTGAAATCGTGCGGCTGCACGCCTCCAGCGGCACAACGGGCAAACCCATCGTCGTGGCTTACAACGCTGCGGACATTGAAGTATGGACCAATGCCATGGTGCGCAGTTTTGCCGCCTGCGGCGTGCATGAGGGCGACATCATTCAGAACGCCTACGGCTATGGCCTGTTCACGGGGGGATTGGGCGCCCATTACGGCGCGGAGCGGCTGGGGGCCACCGTCATCCCCATCAGCGGCGGCAACACCCAGCGCCAATTGATGGTGATGAAAGACTTTGGCGTGACGGTAATCTGCTGCACACCGAGTTATTTCCTCCATATTCTTGACCAGGCCGCCGAGATGGGCATTGACCTGCGCGAGCTGCCCCTGCGCGCGGGCATCTTTGGAGCGGAGCCGTGGACGGAAAACATGCGCCAGCGCATCCAGCAGGAAAGCGGCATCAAGGCCTACGATATTTACGGCCTGTCGGAAATTGTGGGACCCGGGGTGGCGATGGAATGCCAATGCCAGTGCGGCCCGCACATTTTCGAGGACTACTTTTATCCGGAAATCATAGACCCGCAGACGGGCGAGGTGTTGGGCGATGAACAGGAGGGCGAGCTGGTGCTCACCACGCTGGCCAAACAAGCCATGCCCATGATCCGGTATCGCACGCGCGACATCACCGCCCTGACCAGCGAGCCGTGCGCCTGCGGGCGCACCCTGCGCCGCATCAAGCGCATCTCCCGCCGCAGCGACGACATGTTCATCATCCGCGGGGTCAATGTTTATCCCTCGCAAATCGAGGCGGCCCTGCTCAGCGTGGAAGGCACCCTGCCCCATTACCAGATCATCCTCACCCGCGAAAAAGGCCTGGACGAAATGGAAGTGCAGGTCGAGGTCACCGCCGAGGTGTTCAGCGACACCATTGGCGCGCTGGAGAACTTGCAGGAACGCCTGGCTCATGCCATTGAAAGCACGGTGGGGCTGCGGGCCCGGGTGCGGCTGGTGACCCCGCGCACCCTCCAGCGCAGCGAAGGCAAAGCCAAACGGGTCATTGACCAACGGAAAATGTAAAACTCGCTGTCCCCATGAAAATCAAACAACTCTCCCTCTTCCTGGAAAACAAGCCCGGGGCGCTCAGCGCTCCCATGCGGGTGCTCGCCGCCGAGGGCCTGAACATCACCACGCTGTCCATTGCCGACACCCAGAACTTCGGCATCCTGCGGCTCATCCTGCGCGACTGGGAAAGGGCCCGCGAGCTGCTCGAAAAAAATGGTTTCGTGGTCAAGGTCACCGATGTGGTGGCCATTGAAGTGCCGGACAAACCGGGCGGGCTGGCGGAAGTGCTGGGGGTGCTGGAAGGCACCGGCATTAATGTGGAATACATGTACGCCTTCACGCTGAAAAAAGAGGACAAAGGCGTGCTGGTCTTTCGTTTTGACGATCCGGATCGCGCGGTAACCACATTACAGCAACACCGGATCAACGTGGTGGATCAAATCGAAATCTTCCGCCGCGCCAACGGCCAAGCCTGAGGAGCCGCGCCGAAGCGGGGCGCGCCCGCTCTCCCGGCGCATGCTTATGCCCAAGGCAACCGACATTCGCGTGGTGGGCGCTGCGGTGTACTGGCTGCCGGTGCACACGCGCGTGCCGCTCAAGTTTGGCCCGGAAACGCTGACCAGCGTCACGTGCGTGCGGGTGAAGGTGCGGGTCATGGACCGATGCGGGCGCCGCGCCGAAGGCTGGGGCGAAACTCCGCTCAGTGTCCAATGGGTCTGGCCCAGCGCCATGCCCTATGCTGGGCGCCATCATCAACTGAAAAACTTCTGCGTGCGGCTGGCCGCCGCGTGGGCCGACTTCGATGCGTGGGGGCATCCGCTGGAAATTGGCCATGATTTCCAGGCGCAAATCCTGCCCTCGCTCCTGGCCCTCCACAACGAAGGGCAAAGCGAACCCATGCCCTGGCTGGCGGCGCTCGTGGCCTGCTCTGCCTTTGACCTGGCCGTCCATGATGCCTTCGGCTGCCTGCTGCAGAAGCCGGTGTATCATCTTTACACCGCCGATTTCCTGAACCGGGACCTGGCCCATTTTCTGGAGCCGGCGGAAGACCTCGCCCCCGCGACGTTTCGCGGCCGGTATCCGGCCGATTTTTTGACACCGGCTCCGCCGCGTTCACTGCTGGCGTGGCACCTGGTGGGCGGCCTGGACAAACTGGACCCCGCGGAATTGACAGAGGACGACCCGCAGGACGGTTATCCTGTGCTGCTGGCGGATTGGATTCAGCGCGACGGGTTGCAATGTCTGAAAATCAAGCTGCGCGGCAACGATGCCGCGTGGGATTACCAGCGGCTGGTGCGGGTGGGGGAACTGGCCTGCCAGCACGGGGTGGCGCATTTGTCGGCCGACTTCAACTGCACCGTCACCGATCCCGCCTACGTCAACGAAATCCTGGATCGCCTGCGCGCCGAGCATCCCGCGCTGTTTGATTTGTTGTTGTACGTGGAGCAACCCTTTCCTTATGACTTGGAAGCGCACCGGCTGGATGTCCACAGCGTGGCCGCCCGCAAACCGCTGTTTCTGGACGAAAGCGCGCACGACTGGAAACTTGTCCGCCTGGGGCGCTCGCTGGGCTGGAATGGTGTGGCGCTGAAGACATGCAAAACGCAAACCGGCGCAATCCTGAGCGCCTGCTGGGCCAGAACGCATGGCTTGCAACTCATGGTGCAGGACCTCACCAACCCCATGCTGGCGCAAATCCCGCACGTGCAGCTCGCCGCCCACGTGGGCACCATCGCCGGAGTGGAAACCAATGCCATGCAATTTTACCCTGCCGCCTCCCTTCCCGAAGCCGCCGTGCATCCCGGCCTCTACCAGCGGCGTCTGGGCCGCGTGGACTGGTCCACGGTGCAGGGGCCGGGCTTTGGTTACCGCCTGGCGGAAATCCAGCGCACCCTGCCGCCCCCCGCCTGCGAGTGCGGCATTTGACAATGGCCCGCATTGCCTCTATTCCTTGAAAGGCCGACAAAGTGATTATGAAATTAACTTGGAAAGACCACGAAGAAATCGCCTGGGCGCTCATGGATAAATATCCTGACCAGGACCCGCTTAAACTCAGCTTTCCCAAACTTCACAAAATGGTGATTGAACTGGAGGATTTTGGCGACGACCCGAATGCCTCCAATGAAAAGGTCCTCGAGAACATCCAAATGGCCTGGTACGAAGAACGCAAATAGCCGGCCCTTATGAGTTCCAAACAAATTATTCGTCCCGCCAGTGCACCCGCTCCGGTGGGTCCCTACAGCCATGCAGTGCGCGCCGGCCAATTTCTGTTTTGCTCGGGGCAAATCCCTTTGGACCCGGCCACCGGCCAATTGGTGGCTGGGGGCATCCGGGAGCAAACCCGCCGCGTCCTGGAAAATATCCGCCTGCTCCTGGGTGACCAGGGACTCGACTTTCGGCACGTGGTGAAGAGCACCGTTTTCATGGTCAATCTCGGTGAGTTTGCCGCCATGAACGAAGTCTATGCCGAGTATTTCCCGCAGGAGCCGCCGGCACGCTCCACCGTGCAGGTGGCCGCCCTGCCCCGCGGGGCGCTGGTAGAAATCGAGGTCCTTGCGCAATATCCGGAGAGCGCCTGAAAGAGGGAGGTCTGGCCGGCCGATGCGGTCGAGAACATGCGGTTGCGGCGGTCATGGACAGGACTTTCAAAATATAAGATATACTGATAGCTCGATTTTATTAACTAAGTTAAATTAATACTTTTAATTTCACGCTTGACACCCCCATCAAGGTGTGGTTTCTTACGAGCGTCCGATGCGAAAAGCATCGGGGAAATTGGATCGCACGCAGCGACCAGATTTGCGGACTGGTTAGCGAAAATTGCTCTTTGACAGTCCGAACAGATTTCGGCAGAGGCCTGATACAACCGCTGCCGAGTATCCCCTAAAACCTGCGTGTATTGGTTCGAAATTCCCCGGGCGGCGACGGTCATCCCCTGACTGTGCCGCCCGGTTTTTTTATACCTGCATCATTTTCAGTTTTTCTCTTTCGGTCGCCTAAAAGCCACTTTGCCCATCAAAGGCAGCTATTTTCCGCCCTGACTGGACATTTTCGGCCGGCCTGCCGGCACCTGGTTTCTTATTGGGGCGGCGGAGAATCTACGGCGTGGGTGATTAATTTCTTTTGCAACATCGGGACCAAAATCTGGAGGGCATCCAAATCCGAGCCGGGAAAAGCATCCAGAACCTTTTCGAGCACTCCATGCTCCAGGACCAGTTGCAACACATCCAATTCCTCGGGAGTGCATTGACGCAAGGGATGTGGCAGGGGGAAAGCGAGCTGCAATCGGGCGGTCAAGGGAGGGAGTAATTCGTCAAAAGCGGAAATTTCATCAGCCTGCCGCGCACCCTCCAGCAGGACCGAGCCGGTAGGTTCGGTGATTTCGACGGGCGCCGTTTGCTCCGTGCCTGGCGTGAACGTGAACGTGCCGGCCGACCAGCGCAGGATGCGCATGAGTGTTTTTTCGGGCCGGGGCGCGGGTTGCTGGTTGAGACTGGCATAATAGATTTGCCCCTGCCGCAACCAGATGTCGGCCCGCTGAGCATCCTGGCGCAGGGTCACGCAGCCGGTTTTCATGCTGTTGGAGAGCAGTTGCAACAAATCCATCAAGGGCACTTCTGTCAGTGACCCGCTAATCTTGGGAGCCGCCGCTGCCTGTTGCGGCGACGGATGCGCCATGGTGACCATGGTGCGCTGGGTCTGCTCCCACCAGGACCGGGCCTGCTCCCCCACCACACAGGGCACGACCACATGAAAAGTGGCCTCGCCGATGCGCAGGTAATCGCCCGGCTTCAAGGCGGCTGGGCCGGTCAACTTTTCACCGTTAAGAAAAGTGCCGTTTTTGGAGCCCAAGTCCTCCACCAGATACTGGCCTTCCTTATGGACAATTTTGGTGTGCCGGCGCGAAACCAAATCATCTTCAATGCGCAGGTCCGCCTCGCGGCTGCGTCCGCAAATGGTTGGCCGGTCAATCGGCAGAACCACCTCCTCGCCCGTGCAGGGTCCGGAAAGCCAGAGCAACGATAACCGGCCTGTTTCGCCTGGCCGGGAAGTTCGCCGGCTGGCCTGCTCCGATTTGCCGCCGCCAACATGACGTGAGGTTTTCATGCAGCCTGCCACGGATATTAACGCAATTGCCCGCCTTTGAAAAAGCTCTTTTGTCACTTGGCACCCGCTGTGGGGCAAGGGTACTATGCGGGTGTGCGATTCATACGGTGGATTTTCCTCCTTGGATGCCTAAGCGTGGCACTGCCCGCTCAGGTGACGGTGGAGCTGCGTTCTGCGCAGGAGCAATACCTGCTGGGCGAGCCAGTGGTCATGATTGTGGAAATCAGCAATCAATCCGGCCAGCCGGTGGAGCTGGGCAAAGAACCCGACTGGTTGACGTTTGCCGTGGAAATGCGCAACGGTGCCCCTGTGGCGCAACCCGGCAAGCTCGCATTGCCCGGCCCTTTCCGCCTGGAATCGGCCCAGTTGGGGCGGGTGCGGCTGGACTTGGAGCCTGCCTTTCGCCTGGACAAACTGGGCAACTACCTGGTGGCCGCTTCGTTGAAGGTGCCCGGCTGGGCCGAGCCGGTCTCCAGCGGCACCACGAGCTTTACCATCATCCGTGGCACGGTGCTTTGGGAGCAGGAATTTGGCATGCCAGCCGATGGCCTCACTCCCGCCACCCATCGCGCGCCCGAGGTGCGCAAGTACACCCTCTTGCAAGCCAATACGGTGAAGCAGTTGCGCCTCTATGTGCGGGTCAGCGATCCGGCCACTGACAAAATCTACGCGACTTTTCCGGTGGGCGCGCTGGTTTCGTTTGGCCGTCCTGAGCGCCAGATAGACCGTTACAGCAATTTGCATATCCTGCACCAGAACGGTGCGCGCACCTTTAATTACGTGGTGGTCAATCCCTCCGGCCGGCTGGGGCTGCGTGAGACCTATGAAGTGACCACCAGCCGCCCCCATTTGCGGGCGGATGCGGATGGGAAGGTTTTCGTTAGTGGCGGCCAGCGCCGCCCTTCTGCGACGGATTTGCCCCCGCCCGAGCCGTCCTCCCCTGCGAATACCAATGCCACTGCCACCCCTAATGTTGCGTCTCCGAATAACTAATCTGTTCAAGATTGCCGTCCTGACACTGAGCCTCGGAGGCGCCACCCTTGGTCTGGGGGCAGCGAGCAGGGGTGAAACGCTGGTGTTGCAATTAAAAAACGGCGACCGGATTAGCGGAGTGGTGGTGGAAGAAAACGACCAGCGTCTCATTTTAAGCAATGCCTGGAATCCGGCCCTGACGGTGGACCTCACCGCCATTCAGAAGCGTCTGGTGGCGACGCCTCCCTCATCCGCGGCCGGGGGGACCTTGACGGAAACGCCGGCGGTCGTGGCCACCAACCAGGGCACCATTCAGCCCAAGAAGCCGTCCCCCTGGCGCGGCGACTGGCAGGTGGGGGTGGATTTGCGCCGTGGCGAGCGCGACAGCGCCCTCTACCACAGCCGGCTGAAGGTGGGCTATGTTCAGGGGCGTTTTCGCTCGCTGGCGGACTTGCATTACGCCTACGGCAAGACGGACGGCACTCTGAACGCCAACCGGGTGGAAGGCAGCCTGAAAACGGACTTTGATTTAAGCAAGCGCGTCTTTGTTTATAACTACCTGGATGCATTGTTCGATGAGGTCCGCAAAATTGACCTGCGCTACCAGGTTGGCCCCGGTCTCGGCTACCATTTGCTCATGCAGACCAATCTGGTGCTGGATTTGGAGGCGGGCGGTTCTTATGAAAATGAACGCCGCAGCGACGGCACCCGCCGGGATAATTTCTCTGTGCGTCTGGCCCAAACCATGCAATGGCAGATTGCTGAACAATTGCGCCTGGAAGAATCGGTGGACTTTTACCCGCGTTTTTCCCCACTGGATGACTTTCGAGTGCGGGCGGAAATGAGTCTGCGTTATTTTTTCCACAAACGGTTGAGTCTGAACTTCAGCGTGTTGGACGTTTACGACCGGACGCCAGCCGCCGGCGTATCGCGCAACGACCTCCAATTGCGCACGACTTTGGGTGTAACCTTTTGATGGTGCCGCTCCATCAACGGGGCAAACCTCCGACCCCGGTGGGGGTGTCGCGAAAAAGCCCGTTGAATTCCCGCCTGTTTTGCGTAACTTCATAAAAGCATGTTGAGCGACCGAGCTTATATGCAGGATTCAGAGGACTCGGGTTTCCGGGTCTGGCGGGCCAGCACCATCCTGATGGCGGTGATGGTGGCGTGTTTCGCTTTGCAACACATCAATGCCGCCTTCATCCGCAAACCGGACTACTACTTTTACCTTGCTCTCAGTCCGGACGGCATCCGGCAATGGTACTTGTGGCAGCCCGTGACCTACATGTTCTTGCATGTCGGGCTGTTTCACCTGTTGTTTAATTTGCTGGGCATTTACTTTTTCGGCCGGGTGGTGGAGTCCTATCTGGGCTGGAAGAAGTTTCTCACCATTTTCTTTGCCGGCGGCATTTTGGGGGGATTCCTGCAAGTATTATTGGGATTTTTCTGGCCGGACTGGTTTGCCGGGGGGCATTACGACCGGCTGTTGCAACCGGCGGGGGAAGTGTACGGCTCTTCGGCCGGGGTGTGCGCCCTGCTGGCCGTTTTTTGCATGTTGGAGCCGCGGGCGCGCATTCTCCTGTTTTTCCTCATCCCCGTGCAGGCCAGCCATCTGCTTTATGGGGCTTTGGCCATTGCCCTGTTCTTTACAGTGGTGCCCACGGACCCCGGCGTGGCGCATGCCGCCCACCTGGGAGGGCTGCTGACGGGCATGGGCCTGATTAAATTAGGTTTTCACCTGGAATACGGCGGCTTGTGGAATCGCCTGCCGGACCCCCGGGACTGGTTGCCGCGGCGAAAAGCAAAAACGGTCTCGCCACGGGGTCCGGTGGCATCAGAGTCATTGAGCGGGGAGGATATTGACCCGATTCTGGACAAAATTTCCGCACAAGGCATCCACAGTTTGACGGCCGAAGAACGGCGCATTTTGGAAGCTGCCCGCAAACGCATTTCACGATAAACAACTATGGCAAATTTGCAGGAATTATACGACGAGGCCATGTTCGATTTCAGCATGGGGGACTGGGATGCCTGCATTGCCAAGTTGAACACTATTCTGGCAGAAGACCCCCAGCATTTTGACGCCCAGCTTTCTCTGGGGATGGCTTATTGCCGCAAGGGGGACTTCGCCAGAGCTATCGAAGAGGGGCACAAGGCTGAAAAAATGCGCCCCAATGAACAATTGGTACACACCAATTTGAGCCTTTTTTACATGCGGGCGGGGGACAAACAAAAGGCGGAGCATCATGGACTGCAGGCGCGGATTGCCTCGTGGCGCGGCAACATGGCTCCTCCACCGGCGGCGGGGAGTGCTCCGGGAGACGATGCGGAATTGAAAATGGCCCAGGCGCCACCGCCTCCGCCTGTGAAAACGAGTGTCAAAGTGCCGGACATGCCTTGGAAGAAAAAATCATGAAAACTGCGTACGAACTGGCCATGGAGCGGCTGAACAAGACCGCTCCGCTCACCCCGCTCACCGCGGAACAGAAAGCGCGCCTGGCGGAATTAGACGCGGAGTACAAAGCCAAAATAGCCGACCGTGAAATCTTCATTCAGGGCAAGCTCGCTCAGGCCCGCGCCAAGGGGGATTGGGAGGCCATGGATGCCCTGGAGAAACAACTGGCCAGCGAGCGCAAAGCCCTGCTTGCCGAGCTGGAGGAAAAGAAAGAAAAAGTCCGCCAGCAAAGTAAGAAATAGACATTCGGCAAAGGCGAATAATGCTGGCAGGCCCTCCGCGGGCAGGTGGGTTCAGCCTCTGGCCATTTGCAACTGCCGTAATACCTCCGGCACCTGGTCAAATTCCTCGGACTTGACCAGGTAATGACTTGCGCCCAAGGCCTTGCAACACAGCCGGAATTCGGGCGTATCGTAATTGGTCAGCACGATGGACACGATGCGCAGGCGGTGGTGGTACACGTGGCGCAAGAGGTCCATGCCTGTGCCATCCGGCAAATCAATATCCACAATGACCACGTCGGGGGCCGTCTCCGCCAAAGCCTGCAACGCCTCCTGCACGGAGGAGGTGTCGGCCACCACCCGGACATGGGCATGCTCCGCCAGCAGCTTTTTCAAGCGATGGCGGATGGGGGCGCTGTCTTCCAACAGCACCACCCGCAAGGTATCCGTGGTATCCATCATGGCTCACACCGGGAGCACCGGAGCCGCCGACATATAATGGCAAATGAGCGGTAAGGACCGGCAATGGACTGCGCCCGAGGCAATCAGCATACCGTGGGTGCAGTGGGCTGGTTGGGGATGGGGAAATCCCAAGCATTCCGGCCGGGATTCGTGCTCCGCCAACCACACCGGCGCCGCAGGGGTCCGCACCACCGGCACCGGCCATCGGGGGTAACTGTCCGGTCCAATCTCGATGGACAAAGCGCGCATGATTTTTGTTTTCATACCCATATTGACGGAAAAAGCGCGCTTCGATGAAGGGGGGTAATACCCGAAAACCTTGTCGTCCCTTTACCGTCCATTTGTCGGGTAAACACCCGACAATCCAACAAGATGCGGCTGCGGCAGAATGCGCGGCTCAGATAAGCTGAGTTTTGCCGGGGATATACACGGGGTAACTGCCATCCGGCCCGGGTTTGACCGGCGCGTCCATGCCGTCTTTGCACTCCTCGGCCAGTGGCGGATAAGCGAAGTTGGAGGCGTTGATTTGCTCCCAGGTCACCTCTTTGCCGGTGTAACAGGAAATTTGGCCCATGACCGCAATCATGGTGCTCCGGCACATATAATCGCCGTTGTTAATGGGTTCCCCGGCGCGAATCGCCGCAAAGAGGCGGTCATGTTCAACCTGATAGGGGTCGCACTGGCCTTCCCAGCGCCAGTTGGTTTCTCCGCTGATGCGGCAGCTCATGATGTTGGCCCGGCCCTTGGTGCCGAAGACCAGGCTTGAGTATTCGTCGTAACAGAAGGTGGTGGTGCGGCAGAAGGCATACAAACGGATGTTGTTGGGGAATAGATACACTACAGCGTGGTGGTCAAACACGTTGCCGTATTTGCCCTCCACCATCGTCGAGCGCCCCCCCATGCCGTGGCAGCGCAGTGGAGCGGCTTCCTTCATGCACCAACTGGCCCGGTCCAGGTTGTGCACCAGGGATTGCACCACGTCATCGCCGCTCAACCAGACAAAGCGGTATTGGATGCTAATCTGCCATTCGAGTTCGGAATGTTTGGGGTTGCGGTCACCCAATCCATAAGGCGCGCGCAGGAAATTTTCCTCGATGGATACAATGTCGCCAATGGCCCCATCATGAATGCGTTTCACCGTCTCTTCATAACCGGCGTGGTAACGGCTGTGCAGGCCGGAAACCAGGCAGAGCTTCTTCTCCCTGGCCAGATTGGCGGCGGCTTGCATCATCTTGACGCCTGCCGGGTCAATCCCATGCGGCTTTTCCGTGAACACATGCTTGCCGGCCTGGATGGCCGCCAGCGTTTGCACGGGATGAAACTTGGCCGCATTGGCAATCAGCACCACATCGGAGGCTTCAATCACCTTTTTATACCCGTCAAACCCGCTGAAACAATGGTCATCATCCACCTGCACCTGTTCAGGTTTTTGCGCCTTGAGCACTTCGCGTTTGTTGTGGACACGGTCCAGAAAATAATCATGCATGGCCACCAGGCGCGCCCCTTTGTCGGCATTCAATGCCTGCAAGGCAGCTCCGCTGTTGCGTCCCCCACAACCAATCATGCCCACCTTGATAAGGTCGCTGCCGGCGGCATGGGCAAAACGGGAAAGGTCCAGGGCCGCCAGGGTGGCGGCGGCGGTGGTGGCGGCGCTGGTGCGCAGGAAGGAGCGACGGCTTAATGTGCGTGCGGTTTTCATAGTAGTGCTTACGTCACCAACCCTACTGCATCCGTCATCCAATCCAAGAAAAATCAACCGAATTGAAGGAGCTACACCAGCCGGCGCACCATGCCATCGGCGTCCATCGCGGCCACCAAATCCAGTTGATTGACCTGCAGACATGCCGCCACGTCCCCGCATAATTCCGGATGGGCAAGCAACTTGCGTCCATTGCGCGCCAGGCGCATGGCCGCCGCCAGGTCCTGGTGATGTTGCCGGTAGAGCTGCAAGGCAATTTGCACGGCATCGCTTAGTGTGGCTTTGGGGGCCTCCTGGAGCAGGAGTTCCGCCAACCCACCGGCGGCCAGGACATCTTCCAGCGCCATTTCCTCAAACGTTCCCCCGCACACCAGCAGCACGCGGGGATAATTCTGGCGGCGCAATTCCCGGGCCACGGCCTGCAGATTGAGAAACGCGCCCACCAAAATCAAGGGAGCCCCGGCACAGGCCCGCAAGGCGCGGGTGCCATTGGTGGTGGTGGTGACAATGACGCGCCCCGCCACGCACTCGGGTGTGTATTCCCGCGGTGAATTGCCCAAATCAAACTCCACGCCGCCCGTCAGTCCGGCATGAATGCGCAGGCCGTCACGCTCCCCGGCAAGCAAGACCTCCGGATGCGCCTGCCGCCAGGCCATTGCCTGGGGAATATCCTCCACCGGCACCACAGCCGCCGCACCATGGGCCAGCGCCGTCAGCATGCTCGAAGTGGCCCGCAACACGTCAAACACCACGCAGGCCGTGTCGGAAAGGTTCCGTTCCCGCAAGGCGGAGAAATCGGCCGGACTGAAGGTGGCATCCAAATATTCCATCATGCAGGGCGGAGCTTAATGAGGCCGTTGCGGCCCTGTCCATGCTGTTCTGCGGGCTTGCCACTGCTGGGCAGTCTCACTAGCGTGTGAATCCCATGGCGTTGAACATCCGGGAAAACGAGCCGCTCAGCCGCCACACCACTTTGCGGGTGGGCGGTCCGGCGCGTTATTGGGTGGAGGTGGCCGGGGAGGCGGAGTTGCGCGAAGCGGCCGCCTGGGCGGCCGACGCCAGCCTTCCCCTGTTCGTGCTGGGGGGCGGCAGCAATGTTCTGGCCAGTGACCATGGTTTTCCCGGCGTCGTTGTGCACATGGCCAGCCGGGGAGCAACTTTTGCCGATGTTGGCGGCGCGTATGTCCGCGTCATCGCCGAAGCCGGGGAGGAATGGGATGCGCTGGTGGCGGAAGCGGTGGAGCGCAACCTGGCGGGGTGGGAAACCATGGCCTTAATTCCCGGCACCTTGGGCGGGGCGGTGGCAGGCAACATCGGCGCTTATGGCGCGGAAATAAAAGACACCCTGGAATGGGTGGAGGCCATGAACCGCAGGGACGGCAAGCTGGCCCGATTTTCCCTGGCCGACTGCCAGATGCAGTATCGCCACAGCTTTTTCAAAACCCCGGCTGGTCGTGAGTGGGCGGTGGTGCGGGCCAGTTTTCTCCTCCAACGCGGCGCTCCGCCCCGGCTGGATTACCCCGAATTGCGCGCGCGCCTGACCAGCCCCAAGCCCACGCTGGCGGAGGTGCGCCAAACCGTCATCCACATCCGCCAGGCCAAGCTGCCTGATTGGCAGAAGGTGGGAACCGCCGGTTCTTTCTTCAAAAATCTGCGGCTGGACCCTGAGGATTTTCAACAACTGCGCCGCCGGTATCCCGAGTTGCCCGGCTACGCAGAGGCCGATGGCCGCATCAAGGTGCCACTGGGTTATATCCTGGACAAAATCTGCGGCCTGCGCGGCTGGGGGTGGGGCAAGGTGCGTTTCCATGAGCGGCAGGCCCTGGTCTTAATTAATGAAGGCGGGACCGCCGCGGACATCGCGCAGCTCGCACACGAAGCCGCCCGGCGGGTGCGCGAGGCAACCGGGCTGGCCATTGAATGGGAAGTTGAGCCCCTGGGCGATTGGGAGCGGCCACCGGCCTGACCGTTGGCTGCTGGCCGGCAATTTTACTTTGAAAATGCGCGCTCCGTGAGAAGAGCCTATTGATTTTTTGAGCAACTCATAGGATGTTAAGGCGGGTTGGCCGTGGCCGGCTTGCTGCCGGGCGCAGGCTGCCCAAATGGTGGCAACTAAAGGGAAGCAGGCGGAAATCTCCCCAAAGCTCCTTTAGGCGCTGGACAAACCAGCGAATGAGCCACATTTTATGGATGAGTTATGGCAGATGAATCAATGAGCAATTTTACGCCGCGCGCCCAGCAAGTGCTGGCGCTCGCGCGCAAAGAAGCCGACCGGTTCAACCACAATTTTGTGGGGACCGAGCACCTGTTGCTTGGCCTCATCAAACTGGGGCAGGGCGTGGCGGTGAACGTGCTGCAGCGCATGGGGCTGGACCTGGAGACCCTGCGCATGGAGGTGGAAAAACTGGTCGGCACCGGCCCGGACCAGAAGGTGGTGGGCAACATCCCCTACACGCCGCGGGTCAAGAAAGTGCTGGCGCTCGCCAGCAAGGAGGCCAAGGCCCTGAATCACACCTACGTGGGCACCGAGCATATCTTGCTGGGGTTGCTGCGCGAAGGGGACGGGGTGGCGGCGCGCGTCCTTAAAAATCTGGACGTGGACCTGGAGCAAACCCGCCAGGAAATTCTCAAAGAGTTGAATCCGGATTTCCAGGGGCAGGAGGAATCCATGCCGGGCGAAGCTCAGGAAAAAGGCCCCGGCCCTGCCGCGCCCGGTCCCGGAGAGAAAAAAGGCGAAGTCAAGACCCCTGCCCTGAAGGCGTTTGGCCGCGATTTGACGGAAATTGCGCGGCGGGGGGAATTGGACCCCGTGATTGGCCGCAAGGCGGAGATTGAGCGAGTCACGCAAATCCTCTGCCGCCGCACCAAAAACAACCCGGTGTTGCTTGGCGAAGCCGGGGTGGGCAAGACCGCCATCGTGGAAGGTTTGGCGCAGGAAATTGCGCGGGGCAACGTGCCTGAATTGCTGCGCGACAAACGGGTCATTACCCTGGACCTCGCCCTCATGGTGGCGGGCACCAAATACCGCGGGCAGTTTGAGGAGCGTATCAAGGCGGTGATGGATGAAATCCGCCGCTCCAAGAATGTTATTTTGTTCATTGATGAGCTGCACACCATCGTGGGGGCCGGCTCCGCGGAGGGTACGATGGATGCCTCCAACATCATCAAGCCGGCCCTGAGCCGCGGCGAGATGCAGTGCATCGGCGCCACCACGCTCAACGAGTACCGGAAATACATCGAGAAGGACGCCGCCCTGGAGCGCCGTTTTCAAAGTGTCAAAGTGGAGGAACCGTCCATCGAGGATGCCATTCAAATCCTCAAGGGCCTGCGCCCGAAATATGAGGAGCATCACAAGGCGGAAATCACCGATGCCGCCATTGAGGCAGCGGTGAAACTTTCGGCCCGCTATATCACGGACCGGTTCCTGCCAGACAAGGCCATTGACCTGATGGACGAGGCCGGGGCGCGGGCGCGCATAGCCGCCATGACCCGGCCGCCGCAGGTCAAGGATCTCGAAGCCGAGATTGAAAAAATCAAGACGCAAAAAGAGGCCGCCATCAAACAACAGGATTACGAGGGCGCCGCACACTTCCGCGACCAGGAAAAACAGGCCAAGGAAAAGCTCGAGGCCATCCTCACCGTCTGGCGGGCCAACCGCGAGGAAAAACGGGTCAAAGTGGACGAAGACGACATCCTGCAGGTGGTCAGCCGCTGGACCGGCATCCCCCTCCGCCGCATGGAGGAGGGAGAAGCCCAACGGCTGTTGCACATGGAGGAGGAAATGTCCAAGGTGGTCATTGGGCAGCGGGAAGCCGTGGCGGCCGTGTGCAAGGCGTTGCGCCGCTCGCGGGCTTCGCTCAAGGACCCCAAACGGCCCATCGGGACCTTTGCCCTGCTGGGGCCCACCGGCGTGGGCAAGACCCTGCTGGCCAAAACGCTGGCCGAATCCATGTTTGGCGACGCCAAGGCGCTGATTCAGCTCGACATGAGCGAGTACATGGAAAAGTTCACCGTGTCGCGCCTGGTCGGCTCGCCGCCGGGGTATGTCGGCTATGAGGAGGGCGGCCAGCTCACCGAGCAGGTCCGCCGCCGGCCGTATTCAGTGGTGTTGTTTGATGAGATTGAAAAGGCCCATCCCGATGTGATGAACATGCTCCTCCAAATCCTGGAGGAGGGCAAGCTCACCGACAGCGTCGGGCGGGTGGTCAACTTCCGCAACACCATCGTGTTGCTCACCTCGAATGTCGGGGCCGAAACCATCCGCAAGAATTCCACGCTGGGGTTTTCGCCCATCAGCGACGAAACCAGTTACGAGAAAATGCGGGAAAAAATCATGGACGAGGCCAAGCGCCTCTTCCGCCCGGAATTTCTCAATCGTCTGGATGACATTATTGTCTTCCGTTCGCTGACCAAGCCGGACCTGATTGCCATTTTGGACTTGGAAATCAACAAGGTCTGCGAGCGCCTGAAACACCGCAATTTTGTGCTGCGCCTGGACGAGAAAGCCAAGGACTTCCTGGTCGAGAAGGGATATGACCCCCAATACGGCGCCCGTCCCATGCGCCGCGCCGTGGAGCGTTACCTGGAAGACCCGCTGGCCGAGGAAATCCTGAAAGGCTCTTTCCACGATGGGGAGCCGATTCAGGTAACCGTGCAGGATGATAAGCTGCACTTCTCGCAAACCGCGCCCGCCGCCGGCAATCCCGGCGCCCTGGCGTGAGCGCCGCGCCGCATGGAATTGACAGACCCAAGGCTTCCGCATGAATAAGCGGAAGCCTTTTTTTGTCTAATCGGTAGAAGTTAAAATAATGTTGTGGCAATTGCCCCACGGCCCTTGGTAGGATGAATGGATATGAATGAATTTGAAGTTATGAATGCCAATCGCGAGTCGAGTTATAACCGGCGCGACTTTCTGCGCGGGACCTCCTTTGCCACGGTGGCAGCGCTGATGGGGGGCGTGCGCCTGATGGCGGCCGACGCCCCGGCGGGGCAGGAAGCCCCCAAATCCAAGAAGCCACCCGTGCCGTGTGGGGTGATTGGTCTGGGCACCCAAGGACGGGAAATTCTCACTGCGCTGAGCCGCCTGCCCAATGCCCCGGTGGTGGCCGTGTGTGACACCTACGCGCCCATGGTCAAACGTGCCGCGCAACTGGCGCCCAATGCCAAGTCCTACAATAACTACCAGGAGCTGCTGGCGGACAAATCCATAAAGGCGGTGTTTGTGGCCACCCCCACCCACAAGCATCGGGAGATTGTTGAGGCCGCCCTGGCCGCCAACAAACACGTGTATTGCGAGGCGCCCCTGGCGCACACGGTGGACGATGCCCGCGCCATAGCGGCGGCGGCCAAAAAGCGTCCGCATCTCAATTTCCAGGCCGGTCTGCAACGCCGGAGCGACCCGCAGAATCCGTTCACTTTGAAATACTTGCGCGCCGGCGCCGCCGGCAATTTTGTGCGGGCCCGCGCACAATGGGCGCAGAAGACCTCCTGGCGCCGGACCGCCCCCAATCCCGAGCGCGAAAAAGAGCTGAACTGGCGGCTTTACAACGACACCTCCCTCGGTCTGGTGGGAGAGGAAGGCATCCATCTCATGGACCATATCACCTGGTTTCTGGGCATGCGGCCCAAGTCCATCCAGGGCCACGGCGGCCTGTTGTACTGGAATAAGGACAACGATGACCGGGAGGTTTATGACACGGTGCAGGCCGTCATCGAGTTCCCCAACAAGGTCTTCTTCACCTTTGACCTCTGTCTGGCCAACTCCTTTGAGGGCACTTACGGCATTCTCTACGGCACCGATGCCGCCGTGTTGTTGCGCGATAACAGCGCCTGGATGTTCAAGGAGGCGGACGCCCCGCTGCTGGGATGGGAGGTCTATTGCACGAAGGAAGACGGCGTGGTGTACAAGGAAGTGGGCCTGTCCATGCGCATGGACAACACCAAGATTTTAAAAGATGCCGTCGTCAACGAGCCTTACCTCGCCACCTCCATGCTCAAATCCGTCGAAGCCTTCATCGGCAACACCAACACCCTCAGCGCCGCGATGGAAGACTTCGAAATGATGGGCGGCGAATTGAAGGACACCAAGGCCGTTGAGGAATACCGCAACAGTGAGTCGCTCAAAAAGGCCTGGCTCGCGGCGGCGGACTGGTCCGAGGGCCTCGCGGCCACGGTCATGGCCATCAAGGCCAATGAGGCCATTGTCAAAGGCGAGAAGATTACTGTCAGCAAAGAATGGTTCCAGGTGTGAACCCAACCTCAAATCAACCTTTAAAATCAAACCACTAGAAAGGACAACTCCATGAAACGTATTAACACCGTCTTGCTTACCGCCTGGGCTCTGGTCGCAGCGCTCACGGTCTCGGCGCAAACCCTGACCCGCTTCACCAGCACCCCTGGCAGCAAGGTCACCATTGATGGCACTTCCAACATCCATGACTGGACCGTCGAGGGCAACGTCATCGCCGGCTACTTTGATGTGGACAAAGCGGCCCTGCAGAAGGGCGCCGCCGGCCCCATCAAAGCGGCCGTGGCGGTCAAAATCACCGTCCGCTCCCTCAAGAGCGGCAAGGAGAAAATGGATGAGGTGATGCAGGAGCATATGAAGGCCGACCAATACCAGTTCATTGAGTACAAACTGGCCGAGCTGAAGATTGTCAAAGGCAGCCTGGACAAGGGCCTGGAGTGCGAGTCCACGGGCGACCTGACAGTCTCGGGGGTGACTAAAAAAGTCAACCTGCCGGTGACCATCACCAAGGTGGATGATGAGAAAATTAAAATCGTCAGCCCGAAGGTGGACCTGAAGATGACCGATTTCGGCATCAAGCCGCCGGAACCCAAGCTGGCCATGGGTTTGATCAAAACGGGCAATGAAGTGAAAGTGGCGGTGGAGTGGATGCTCAAGGAGCGGAAGGAGTAGCAAGAGGATTAACTCCGGCTCCGCAATTTGCTCTTGCAACCGCGATGGCGACAAGGCCATCGCGGTTTTCATTTTTACGTTCGCCGCGGACGACGCAGCCCCAGCTTTTGCATCCGGGAAGCCAGGGTGGTCGGCTTGATTCCCAGCAAGGCCGCCGCCCCGCGCGGCCCATGAACCCGCCAGCCGGCGGCCTCCAATGCCGCCACCAAGTTTTCCCGCTCGTATTCGCGCATTTGGGCCTCGGTCAGGATTTTGCCCGGCCGCAGGCTGGGCGCGGGAGCTGGCGGGGCCACGGCCTCGGTCTCTTCCTGCGTGCCGATTGCAGGCAAATCCAGATGCATTCGCCCTCCACGGGCCAGAATCACCGCGCGCTCGATGACGTTTTGCAATTCCCGCACGTTGCCCGGCCATTCATAACTCTGCAGCCGCATCACGTCGGCCGCGCTCAAAGGCGGCTCGGCAACGCCCAACCGTTTCGCGGCCAGCCGCAGAAAATGAGCCGCCAGCAGCGGGATGTCCTCGAGTCGCTCCCGCAACGGCGGCACGTGAATGGGAAACACATTCAGCCGGTAAAATAAATCCGCCCGAAACCGCCCGGCAGCCACTTCCGCCTCCAAATTGCGATTGGTGGCGGCCAGAATGCGCACATCCACCGTCCGGGTGCGGTCCTCCCCCAAACGCTCATATTGTCCCTCCTGCAGCACCCGCAGAAACTTGCCCTGCAACTCCAGCGGAATCTCGCCCACCTCATCCAAAAGCAGCGTGCCGCCATCGGCCGCCTCAAAGCGCCCGGCCCGGTCCTTCAAGGCCCCGGTGAAGGCACCCCGGGCATGGCCAAAAAATTCACTCTCAAACAGTTCCCGAGGCACCGCCGCACAGTTGACGCGAATCAAGGGACGCGCCGCCCGGCGGCTCCGCCGGTGAATCTCTCGCGCCACCAATTCCTTCCCGGTGCCGGATTCCCCCAAAATCAACACGGTGGCTTCGGTGGGGGCCACCAATTCAATGCGCCGCAACACCCCCCGCAAAGCACGACTCTGGCCCACCAGCTCGCCGAAACTCCGCGCTTCGCGCAACTCCTCCTGCAGGTACGTGTTCTCCAATTCCAACTGTGCCCGCAGCCGCTCGATTTCCTCGAAGGCCCGCGCATTGGCCAGCGCCACGGCAATCTGGTCCGCAAAGATGCGCAGCCAGGCCGGCCCCAGCTCCGGTGTGGGGATGCGGGTGAAAATCGCCAGGACCCCCAGCACTTGGTCGTGATGCAACACCGGCTGGCCGTTGAAACCGTGGATGCCCTCGATAATCGCCCATTCTGGACGCTCCAGCCAACCCGCGTCTTCCGCCAAATCTTTCACCACCAGGGCGCGGCCTGTTTCCCCAATTTGGCCAATTTTGCCTACGCCCAGCGGGATGCGTTGGTACTCTCCACTCAGGCGCGACCAATCCGTTTGGTCCGCGTAGGGCCGCCCGGCACTCGCCACCAGATGCAGGCAACGGCTGGGATTGGGACATTCCTGCCGCCATCGGCAGTGGACGCAGCGATCCCCCTTATCCACCAGCCAAATCCGGGCCAATGCCACATGGGGGCGCTCAGCCAACAAAGTGACCACCCGCCGCATCAACTGGTCCACCGAGCGAATTTGCGCCAGCTCCAGGAGCCGCTCCCGGAGGGAGTCAAATTCGGGGCGGTAATCCGCGCTGAGTTTTAAGGTGTGCATAAGGTTTAATGGCCGGCTCACCTGCCCGGCTAAATCGCAGCGCTCTGTCTATGCTGCTCACCGTCGCATCGGGCGGGATACTCAACGCCGCAGACAGAGCATGCAATAGTCCGGCATGAGGAGGATGATGACAGACAATGAGCGCGGCATCAACGATTTTTCGTTATAAAAGAAAACATATCAACGATTTATCGTTAGTAACGATTTATCGTTGTTTTTGGGTCTGGCCAGTTTTTACATAAGCAACTCAAATACAATAACTTATAAAAATCAAGCCTTTGGCATCATTCATGCATTACTGGTTGCTGCGGTCGCAATTTCATTGGTTGCGATGCGCAGGATTGAAACGGTTTAATGAGTTTGACATTATGAACTGTACATTTGCCATGAGAATGAAAGTCACCGTCGCTGATGACGCAGACAAGCTGTATGTTCATCAGCTTTTTGCGTTGTGCGATTACCTGACGGTGCGCGCACTGAATCCTTTCTTTGCCCGGCATGGGGTGACATGGGACGAGCAATTTGCTGAGTTCTTTGTCCCGGCCCCCGGGAGCAATCCCTATGACCCCACCGGAGTCATTCATTTCTTCCCGCCGGCCATGTTTGCCGGGCAGTTGGGCGAACTGGAAAATGCCATTCGTGAAGCCCTGAAGGAGGTGCGCATCATTGCCGGCCCCTTTGAGCCGGAGCATTTTCCGGACGGCCGCACGGTGAAACTCATGCGCATCCCCATTCTGACCAATCCCAACGCCAACAGCGGCCCGCCCGAAGTGGTGATGTCGGATATTGCGGCGCATCTGGTGTTGCGGGATGTGCTGGGTTTTACGAAGTGCAAGGGCATTTATGAGATGGACACGGAGGAGCTGCTGCGCCGGGTGGAATCGGTCACCGAAGAGAAGGTGCTGCAATGCGCCTCGAGTCCGCTGCGAGACCCCAATGCGCCGCGCGGGGTGCGCCGGATGGCCAGCCCGGTGGTGGCCAGCATGATTCACCGTTGTCTGGGGGAGCTGCGCAATTTTGCCAACTGGGCTTTGGCGCACCACCACCCCCGCGTACGTGTGTCCTGAGGTTTGATTATTGCTGGTTTTCCAGTTGCGCAAAACCGCACACCATGTCCTCCAGGTGTGCGGTTTTTCTTTGAATAATCCAGGCTTCCAGGTAGTCCAAGTTGCATCTGCCTCGTCACTAAACCGTTGCTTTACAATAAAGCCGGAGGGTGGTGAACTGTCCGCCAGTTTGTCCCCCGCGCGGACCACGCTCATGAGGCGTGGGGTATTGGCATGACAGCGGCAGACGGGATTAATCTAAGATATTATGAAGTCTGAAATTGAAGACTTGAATCAAATCATTCAGGGGATGCATCCGTTGATTGAGGGCATCCGGCGGGAAGTGGCCAAGGTCATCATCGGCCAACAGCACATGATTGACCGCATGCTGGTGGGTCTGCTGGCCAACGGGCACATCCTCCTGGAAGGCGTGCCGGGGCTGGCCAAGACCGCGGCCATCACCGCCCTGGCGCAGTGCATTCATGGACAATTTCAGCGCATTCAATTCACGCCGGATTTGCTGCCCAGCGACTTGATTGGCAACCTGATTTACGTGCCCAAAGACGGCACGTACATCACCAAGAAAGGCCCCATCTTTGCCAACTTCGTCCTGGCCGACGAAATCAATCGCGCCCCGGCCAAAGTGCAGAGCGCCCTGCTTGAGGCCATGCAGGAGCGGCAGGTGACCATTGGGGAGACCTCCCATCCCCTGCCCTCGCCCTTCCTGGTGATGGCCACGCAAAACCCGATTGAGCAGGAAGGCACGTATGCCCTGCCGGAAGCGCAGGTGGACCGCTTCATGCTCAAGGTGGTGGTCACCTATCCCAACGAGGAGGAGGAAAAGAAAATCATGCATCTGGCGGCCAAAACCTACCGCCTGCCGCCGCTGGCCCCGGTGATTGAGCCGGAGAAAATCCTGGAGATGCGCAAGCTGGTGGATCAAATCCACGTGGACGATCAGATCACCGAATACATCATCCGCCTGGTGTTCGCGACGCGCCAGCCGGCCAAATTTGCCCCGCCGCTGGCGGGCAAGATTCGTTTTGGCGGCTCGCCGCGCGCCACCATTTATTTGAACCTGGCGGCGCGCGCGGTGGCGTTTCTCAATGGCCGCGGATACGTGACGCCGCAGGATGTGAAGTCCATTGCCATGGACGTGTTGCGTCACCGGGTCATCACCACCTTCGAGGCGGAAGCCGATGAAGTCACCAGCGAGCATATTGTGCAGCATCTGCTGGACAACATCCCCGTGCCATGATTCCGCGCGAATGGCTGCGCAAAATCCGCCGCATTGAATTGCGCACCACCCTGTTGGTGGAAAACCTCATGGCGGGGCAGTACCGGTCGGTCTTCAAAGGCCGCGGCATGGACTTTGACGAAGTCCGCCCCTATGAGGCCGGCGATGAGGTACGCCGCATTGACTGGAATGTGACGGCGCGCACGGGGGTGGTGCATATCAAAAAATACATTGAGGAACGCGAGCTGACGGTGTTGCTGGTGGTGGATGTGAGCGCCAGCGGCAATCTGGGCTCCACGCATCAGAGCAAGCGGGAAACCGCTGCCGAGCTGGCCGCCGTGCTGGCCTTCAGCGCCATTCTGAACAATGACAAGGTGGGGCTGCTCTTGTTCACGGACCGCACGGAGCGGTACCTCAGCCCGCGCAAAGGCCGCCAGCATGTGCTGGCCATGATTGATCTCATCCTCACCTATCAACCCAAAAGCGCGCGCACCAATATTGCTGCCGCGCTCAACCGGGTTTTTCATGCCCACTCGCGCAAGGCGGTCATTTTCCTGATCTCCGATTTCATGGATCAGGATTACGAGCGCGCCTTGAAGGTGGTGGGGCGCAAACACGATTTAATTGCCGTCCCCATCATGGACCCGGTGGAGCGGGAGCTGCCCGACATTGGGTGGGTGGTCTTTGAGGATGCCGAAACGGGGGAAGTGGTGGAAATGAACACCGCGGACCCGGAGACCCGCGCCGGGTTTGCCCAGAACGCGCTGCGACTGCGCGAGCGCACTCGCGAGCACTTGCGGCGCGCCGGGCTGGATGCCATTGAAGTCGAGACAGACCGCCCCTATTTGCGGTCGCTGACGCGCTTTTTCCACACCCGTTACCATCGCATGCATCCCTGATGAAAACCCAGGCGCATCATTGGAGTTGCCGTGGGCCGGCGCGCCGGTCTGAGGAGACTTTTGGGCTGGCATGACCTACACCAACATCATTGATGACCTGCAACTGCTGGAGCCATCCGGCCCTTGGCCGGTCTGGCTGCAGGTGGTCATGGGGGCTTTGGCGGCAGTCTTGCTCGCTTACCTGGTCTGGCGGCGGCGGCGCCAACTGCGGCTGGAGGTTACGCCTGAGGCGGCCGCCCAGCAGGCCCTGGAGGATGCCTTGAGCGAGCTGGAAAAGGCGCATCGGCAACTTTCCCGCGAAAACTCGCGGCCTTATGCCATCTGCGTTTCCGGCATTGTCCGCCGGTATATTGAGCGCCGCTTCAACATTCATGCCCCGCGGCGTTCCACCGAGGAATTTCTGGCGGAGGCCCGCCATGCCCCCGAGCTGGCGCCGGCGCACCAGGAAAAGCTGGGGCACTTCCTGAAGTGCTGTGATTTCCTCAAGTTTGCCCGCGGCACCGCCGAGGTGGACGAGCTGGAAATGCTGCACCAGGCCGCCGTGATTTTTGTGACGGAAACGCAATTCAAACCATTGACCCCCGCTGAGCAGCAGGCCGCCCGAGCCGCCGCCGCGCCAGCCCCCGGCAAGGAGGTGCGCGCATGAAAGAGCTGCAACCGTGGTTTGAAACCTTCCGGTTTGAATCCTGGTGGCTGCTGCCGCTGTTGCTGTTGCTGCCCCTGTGGGCCTGGCTGCGGGGGCGCTGGGCGCCCGTGGCCGCCGTGCCTTTTTCCACGGGTGACCTGTTGAAGCCGGCCGCCCAACGCACCCGCTTCCGGCATGGACGCTGGCTGTGGTGGTTCAGGTTGCTGGCGCTGGCGCTGCTGTTGCTGGCGCTGGCGCGGCCGCAGGTGGAGAAAGGCATGAAAGATGTGGAGGCCAAGGGCATCAATATCATGCTGGTGCTGGATTTTTCCAGCACCATGAACAAACGCGACTTCACCATGGAGGGGCGCAAAGTGACGCGCGCCCAGGCGCTCATCAAAGTCATCAGCGAATTCATGCGCGCCCGCCCCAAGGACCGGCTGGGGCTGGTACGGTTTGACGCGGAAGCTTTTCTGGTCAGCCCGCTCACGCTGGACCATGACTATCTCATTCAACGCATCGCCACGGAGAAAAACGGGCGCGGCACCGCCCCCGGTTCCGGCGTGCTGATTGCCACGGAACATTTGTTGCCAGCCACCAACCAGACCAAGGTGATTATTCTGGTAAGTGATGCCGAGCAGGTAAATCAAGGCCCCCGGCCCGAGGAGGTGGCCCGCGCCATTGCGCCGCTGGGGGTGCGGGTGCATGTGATTCAAATCATTGACTTCAAGGAAATGGCCACGGTGAATCTGTCGCGCAACGAGATGGCGCAGATGGCCAAATTGACGGGCGGACAGGTGTTTCAGGTGGCTGACTTCACGGGGCTGCGCAGTGTGTATCAGCAAATTGACCTGCTGGAGAAAGCCAGCTTCAAAGAGGGCCAGCAGCGGGTGTATCGCGAGCTGGCGCCCTGGCTGGTGGCCGCCGCCCTCGCCCTGTTGTTGCTCGAATTATTACTCGCTCATACGGTATGGCGGAAACTACCTTGAGATTTGCCGAGCCGTGGTGGCTGCTGTTGATTCCGGTGGTCATCCCCGGCGCCATCTGGCTGTGGCGCTGGGCCGCCGGGCGCCGCCGCGCCTTGTTGAATCGAGTGGTGGCGCCGCGGCTGCAGCAGGCCCTGCTCCAGGCGGTGAACTACACCCGCCGCCGGCAAAAGCTGGTTTTTCTATTGGGGGGCCTGACCCTGCTGATTATCGCCCTGGCTCGTCCCATGCTGGGCAACCGCGAGGTGCGCGTGGAGCTGCCGGGGATTGATTATTTCATTGCCCTGGACATTTCCCGCAGCATGCTGGCGGAAGATGCCGCCGGCACCAACCGCCTCACGGCTGCCAAACGCGCGTTGACGCAATTGTTGCGCCAGCCGTCGGGCGACCGGGTGGGACTCATTGCTTTTGCGGGGGAGGCCTTTTTGATTTCGCCGATTTCCCAGGATCATGGCGCCATTGAGCGCTCACTGCTGGCCTTGTCCACCACTTCCGTTTCCAAACCCGGAACGGATATTGCGGCGGCCATTGAGCTGGCGCTTAAATCGTTTGAAGCCAAACAGGAGGCCGGCAAGGCCATTCTGGTGGTTTCGGATGGGGAGGAGCTGCAAGGCGATGCCATTCTGGCGGCGCGCAAGGCCGCGCAACAGAAGGTGGCCGTCTTTACGCTCGGCGTGGGCAGCGCGGCGGGGGCACGCCTTCCCGAACGCACGTGGGGTCAGCCCGTCAAGTTTGCCAAAAATGAATTTGGCCGCGAAGTCGTGTCCCGGATGAATGAGCGCGTGTTGCAACAAGTGGCCGCGGCGGGCAAGGGAGCGTATGCCCGGTTGGAGGATGAACGCGGCAAGGCGTTGTTGGGGCTTTACGAACAACACATCAAGCGATTGCCCAAGGGCACGCATGTCCGCAAATCCACGGACCCTCAGGAGGTTTATCAAATCCCGCTGGCGCTGGGCATTCTGTTGCTGATGATTGAAGGGTTGCTAAATGAACGGCGCCGGGTAACTTAAGTCTGTCTCACATGAACGCGCGCACCATCATCGGAACGGGATTGGTTCTGGGCGGTTTATGGATTTCATCGGCCCAGGCCGCTGCGCCTGACCTGGGTACCGCCCGCCGTGCCCTCAAGGAAAACCAGCCCGAACAGGCCGCCGCCGTCCTGCGCGAGCTGCGCAGCCAGCGGCCGACGGATCCGTGGCTGCAATACAACGAAGCGGTGGCGGCTTATGCAGCCAAAGACTATGACCGCGCCGACCAGCTTTGGCAGGAATTGGCCACGCGTGATTTGCCTCCCAAATTGCGGGACCGGGTGTGGGTGCAAATTGGCAATGTGTCTTTTCGCCGGGGCGAGCCGCTGGAACAGACGGACCCGCAAACCACGCTGCAGCTTTGGGAGCAAAGCCGCGAGTCCTACCGTATTTACCTCGTCAATCAACCGAAAGACAAAGTCGTCCGCCACAATTTGAAGGTGGTCGAATTACGGCTGGCCCAGCTCCATGCCCGGCTGGCGGCGGATTTGTTGCGCGAGGCCCGCAAACAAAGTCGGCTCGAAAACCAGATTCAGCTCATGCAGGCGGCGCTGGACCATCAACGCACGGCCGAGCATTTGGACCCGCAAAATTCGGAGCGCCAGCAACAGCGGCAGGCCACCGAAAGAGAGCTGGCGGAGAAGTTCACCCAAAAGGCCGAACGCCAGGAACAACGCGCGGATGCCACCTTGGCCAAGAGCCACCCGCCCTCCTGGGAGCGCCAGCAGGCCATGAAAGAATTGCGCAAGGCGCTGTCGGATTTTCAGGAGGCCAAATCCCTGGACCCGCAAAATCAACAGGCTGCGCAGGGCGAGCAGCGCGTCCAGGAAAAGCTGGCGCAATTACTGGCCATGGAAGGACGGCAGCTCCAACAGGAAGCACAGCAAATGAGCCAGCGCAATCCCGATGAAGCCATAGACAAATACGAGCAGGCGCTGGAAAAATATGAGGAATCCCTGGAGTTGAACCGGAATAATGAAATGGCGCAACAGGGGGCGGAGGAAGTGAAAGAAGCTCTGGAAAATCTGCACATGCAACGTGGCGACCAGCAGGCGCAGGAGGGCGAGCGGCAACAGAACCGGGACCTGGCCCAGGCCACCCAACAAATGCTCAGCGCTTTGCACCACTATCAGGAAGCGCTGGAAATCAATCCGGAAAACACCGCCGCCCCGCCTAAAATCGCCGACCTGCAGCGAAAATTGCCGGCCTTGTTGAATGAACTCGGCGAACGGGAGCGCCAACGGGCCGCCCAGGAAGAGGCCAAGTCGCTCGAAAGCGCCATCGCGCACATGGAAAAGGCCGCTACCAGTTTCCAGCGCTCCCAGGAAGTGCAGCCGGAAAACAACGAGCAGGCACGCGTGGGGGAAGAACAGGCCCGGCAGGAACTGGCCCGCCTGCGCCAGCAGTTGGCCGCCCGCAACCCGCAAAAACCGGACCAACAGCAAAAGAGCGAGCAACGCCGACAGGACCAGCAGGAAAGTTTCTGGTCGCTGCTCCATCAGGTGAAGGACGAAGACAAACAGCGCGAGTATGAGCAGGCCCGCCGTGCGCCCACCGAAGACTATACGCCAGACCAGAACCGGATTTTCAAAAATTGGTAAGTCTGTTTTCGGCCCTGGCCGACCCAAAGCGCCCGCCTGCCAGAGCAAGCGGACAACGCCTGGGATATAACTCAAGGCCTACCCATGAAAACCAATCACCCCAAGCCGGCTCCGGGCCGTCCCACCTTGGTACGGCATGAAGCCGAAGCCCCGCGCGAACGCAGCGCCTGCGGCTGGCGCTGCCGCCTCATCAGCCGCGAAGATGCGGCCCTGGGCCCGGCGGCCTGGGCGCATGCGGTGGATATTGACGGAGCCAAACCGCATTATCATCTGCGCTCCACCGAAATTTACTACGTGCTCGAGGGGAGCGGCGCAGTGGTTCTGGACGGCGTGGAGCACCAGGTTACCCAAGGCTCGCTGGTCCACATTCCGCCGGGGGTGGTCCATGGGGCGCGCGGACGCATGCGGGTCTTGGTGATTGGCATTCCCGACATTGCCGAGGATGATTATTTTGAACCCACCGCCAGTGAGCCTTCGGCCCCCGCTGGCTAATCCCCTGCCCTGTGTCCACGCGCAAAGACCGCGTTGCCGTTTGACGTTGAAGGACAAAGGTGGTCTCCCGCGGGCCGTGGGTTCTTGTTAAAATCAAGGGACCTGCTAAACTGCCTGCATGAACAGCCGGTGGCCCTTGATGGTTTCGGTGGCGCTAAACGTCCTGCTGGCGGGGACGCTGGTCTATTTGTGGCAGCGACAACCCGCGCCGCCACCGCCGCAGGTGGTTAAGGAAACCGTCACCAATGTGGTGGTGCGCGGGGTGGTGCGCCCGGGGCTGGCCGCCACCAACCTGGCGGGCTTAATCACCAATGTGTGGCGTGTCGTGGAGTCCCCCGACTACCGCACCTACATTGCCAACCTGCGCGCCATCGGCTGCCCGGAAGAGACCATTCGCGACATCATCATCACCGACATCAACAAGCTCTACGCCCAGAAACAACAGGCCATTAACCCTTACTT
The DNA here is from genome assembly GCF_024832785.1 of Fontisphaera persica. Lineage (GTDB taxonomy): Bacteria > Verrucomicrobiota > Verrucomicrobiia > Limisphaerales > Fontisphaeraceae > Fontisphaera > Fontisphaera persica. Next base: position 741,899 of record NZ_CP116615.1, on the reverse strand, counting down.
CAAGTCCAACCAGTATTGGCTGGCCGGCACGGCCGCCGTCAGCCCGGCTCAAGCGCGTGAATTCCAGCGCCAGCTTCGCCAGCTCGAACGCGAAAAACGCGAGCTGGTGCGCAATCTTCTAGGGGTGGATTACCAGGCGGAAATGGCCCGGCAAACACCCTATCTTCAGTTACAAGACCGGCAACTGGCCTTCCTGCCGGAAGCCAAGCGGGCGCGCATCCGGCAGATTCAAGAAAAATACAATGATCTGCGCGAGGACTTCGCGCTGCAACACGAAGGCCCCCTGACCGCGGAACTGCGCGCGCAACTGGAGACCTGGCAAAACCAGCAGGAGCAGGAAATTCGCGCCCTGCTAACCCCCGAGGAATTGCGGGAATACGACATGCGCGTCTCGCCTGTGGGCGTGGAGCTGCAAACGCGGATGAGCGCCTTCAGCGGAGCCAGCGAGGAGAATTACCGGCAGGTGTTTGCCATCGAGCAGCGCTACCAGGAACAGCTCAAGACGCTGCAAGCCGCCGGCGCACTCACGCCCGAAGCCCTCCAAAACCTGGAGCGCCAGCGCGAGATTGAATTAAAAAACACGCTGGGCGACCGCTACGGAGAATACGAGCGCACGCGGGACCCGGCTTATCGTGAGATTTACCAAACGATGCAGCAGCTTAAACTGCCCGCACAAACGGCTTCCACGGTGCATGACCTCAAGCGCGCGGCCGAGGAGCAATACCGGCAACTGGTGACCCACCCCGGGTTGACGCCAGAACAAGTCGAGGCGGGCGCCCGGGCCTTGCGCGCGGAAGTGGAGCGGACCATGCGGGAAATGATGGGCGAGACTGCCTACCAGCAATACCTGCGCCAAGGGGGGTACTGGGTGGAACGTCTCAGCGCCGTTCCAGCCACCTCCAACGCTCCCGCCCCTCCTACGGTTCCACAATGACCTTGAGCAAACCGGGCTCGCGCTGGTAGAGCCGTTCAAACCATTGCGGGGCGGCCTCGAGCGGGATGCGGGCGCTGATTAAGGGCTCCACGCGCATTGCCCCGCGCCGCAACAGCTCCAGACAGGCGGGATACTCGCCTTGCGAGGCGCATGACCCATATAGTGTCAATTCGCGTGTCACCACGGCCTGCAAGGGCAGCTCAATGTTGGGAGTAACGTTGCCCACCAGCCCCAGCGCGCCTCCCTTGCGCAGGCAGCGGATGGCCAACTGCACCGGGGCGGCGGCGCCCACTGCCTCCACGGCCACGTCCACTCCCCGCCCGCCGGTCATCGCGGCCACCTGCGCGGGCGCCTCCGGGTCACGGGCATCCAGGGCGGCATCGGCTCCCAGTTCCCGGGCCAGAGCCAGCTTGCGCGGTTCCACGTCCAGCGCCACAATTTTTCCACAGCCGGCCAGCCGCAACGCCTGCACCACCAGCAAGCCAATCATGCCCGTGCCCACCACTGCGGCCGAGTCCCCCAAACGTATGGGCAAGCGGTTCACCGCATGCACGGCAATGGACACCGGCTCCACCAGGGCGGCGTGGACGAATGACAAATCCTCCGGCAACGCCACCGCCGTCCGCTCCGGCACCACCACGTACTCGGCAAAAGCCCCGTGCCGCCGGTATTCGCCGCAGGACACGCCCAGCACCTGGCGGCGGTCGCATAAATTAATTTGGCCAGCCCGGCAATAAGCGCACTGGCCACAGTACACGGTGGAATCAAAGGTCACCCGGTCCCCGGGCTGAAAGCGGCTCACGGCGCCTCCCACCGCCTCCACCACGCCGGCGGCTTCGTGCCCCATGATAAGGGGTGGAATCCGCCGGCCACTGCTGCCGTCATAGCCGTGGATGTCGCTGCCACAAATGCCGCACGCCCGCACCCGCACCAATAATTCATCCGGCCCGGGTGTTGGGGCGGGGAAATCGGCAACCTCGAGGCGCCGGTAATCCGTCAGCAATAATGCCTTCATGCGCAGGCGCATGATAAAGGCAACGCGGGCAACCTTGTCGAGTGACATTTGGGCGGGGAGATTGACGGCGGGGATTATTTGGGCTAATGTAAGTCTGAGAATAATTTGTATGACCAAACGCGTGCAGCGGAGCGCTGCTTTTACGCTCATCGAACTGCTGGTGGTCATCGCCATCATCGCCATCCTCGCCGCCCTGCTGCTGCCCTCACTGGCTCAGGCCAAAAACCGGGCCAAGCGCATTGATTGCAGCAACCGCCTGCGCCAAATTGGGATTGGCTGGCGGATTTGGGCCGGGGACAACAACGGACGGTTTCCCTGGCATCTCAAGGTGGCTGACGGCGGGAGCCAGGATTCGGACATGTGGGTGGACCATTTCCGCGTGGCCTCCAATCAATTAGCCAATACACGCCTGCTGGTTTGCCCTGAAGATGTGGACAAAGTGGCGGAAACGCGCTGGGACTATTTAATGGGCGACAAGGATGTCAGTTATTTTGTAGGCACCAGCGCCGAGGAAACCAAGCCGCACAGCATATTGAGCGGCGACCACAATGTCACCGGCGGGGGAGGCTATCTGGACTTGATGTGGAATGAAGCCTACGGCACTTCCATTGACGCCGCGTGGGACAAGCGCGTGCACAATGAAAAAGGCAACATTCTTTTGAGTGACGGCAGCGTGCACCTGATGCGCACCGACCGTCTGCGGGAGCAAATCAGCACTGCCCTGGCCAGCGGCGTGACCAATGTGGTGTTCGCCCGTCCGCGGGCGCCGTTCTAATGCATCGCAGGCCGGGGAGTTCACCATGGGCAATTCCCGGGGCATAAACATCGCCGCCGCCAGCGTCATCGTACTTTCCCTGATATGGCTGGCGTGGTTCTTTCGCGATCCCCGGCCGGACTTCGATCCACGCCCGCACCGGGCCCTGGGGCAGGTGGTGGCCGAGGAAACGCTGCCTCTGCTCGGCCCCCAGGGCCGTGTGCTGCTCTTCGTGCGCGATTACCAAAGTTTTGATGTGCCGGCGGCGCAAGCGCAGGCGGAAGCTTTTTGTGCGGCCATCCGTGCCGCTGGCAAAACCGTGGCTATCACCAACTTCATTAAATTGGATCCGCTGCGCTCCACCGGTCTGACGGCGGATGCATTTTTGGATGCCGTGCGGCGGGCCAAGACCGGGGATGTGGTGGTGCTTTTTTTGCGGCCGCCAGAGCTGAATCCGGAACAAATGCAACTGGCGGCACGGCAGGCGGGGCGGGTGGTGGCTTTATGCACCGGCAGCGCGCCGCAACAAATCCCGTTGCGGCAAATGCTCGCTCAGGGGGTTTTGCACAAGGCCATTGTCAATCAATCTTGGCAGAAACCAGCCCCCACCCATAACGCCTCAGCCCGCCAATGGTTCGAGGCCTGGTACACGGTATGGACCAGGGAAACGCTGGCTGATACTACCGTCAAGCCATGAAGCCCGTCGCACCGCCAACGCCGAACCGTCGCCGGGGGGTGACCCAAACGGAGGTTTTGGTCATCTGCGCGCTGGTCCTGCTGCTCCTGAGCCTATTTTGGCCGCTGGGCACACGGCTGCGCGAGCGCTCGCGGGAAATGGTGTGCCACACCAATCTGAAACAAGTGGCCGCGGCTTTGAAATTTTATGCGGGCAACCATCAGGACACACTGCCGGCCATGACCTACAACAAACCGCCCGGCGGCTGGTGGTGGTACAAGGAACAAATCCGGGGCGAGACCCGACCCAACAGCCCGCCGTCCAGGGACAAGATTTTTGCCTGCCCCAGTGATAGGGGCTACGAAGGTCTGAGCGATGAAGCGGTGCCGTTTTGCGAAAGCGCCAAACATGCCTACAACAGTTATGTTTTCAACGGGGTCAACCTTCCCGGTCTGCCCAACATCGCCGGGCGCAAGGTGGGCAGCATCCGCCAGCCCGACCGCACGCTGCTGGTGATGGAATGGACGGCGCATGCCCCGCTTTCGTGGCATAAGAGCCGCACCGGCAGGCGCAATGCTCCCTTCTACAATAACGCCGAAAGCGTGGTGGCTTTTGTGGACGGTCACGTCAAACGCATCCCGATTTATTATGACGGGATGAATCCCGCCTACACCCGCGACCCCATTCCCGGTTATGAGTACAAATTCAGCGGCGATTAGGGCCCACCGCTTCGGCCTCTTTTGTGGGCTGGTCCTGCTCTGGGCAGGCGGGTACCCTGCTTTGGAGGCGGAAATTTATTACACGCCCTGGAAACCGATTTTCAAAGGCATCGAACTGGCACAAGGTACGAATACCGCGGGCTGGTCCGGCAATCCGCATGTGGTGCGGGCTTTGCGGGTGGATTTGCGGGACCCCGATGTGCGCGTTTTTACCACGCCGCCCAACACCAATAACTGGCTGGCCAATTCGCGGGAAACGTACAGCCATCGGCCCGGCAATTTTCTGCGGGAAAACCAATTGCGCGTGGCCATCAATGGCGCGCATTACGGCGGCAATACCGCCTATTCCACCCCCGATGGTGCAGCCACCTGGATTCACGGCCTGGCCATCTCTCAAGGCGTGCTGGTTTCCCCGGCCGACTCCTCGGTGGACGCGGAATCGCTGCTTTATTTTACCACCAACATGGTGCCCGATTTTATTCCTTACGGCGCACAAACCTTTAGTGACACCAACGGCCTCTACACCGCCATTCCGGGGATGTATCCGCTGGTGGTCAACGGCGTGAATGTGGGGTGGGATTACATCAACAACAACGACACCACCCACCGCGTGCAACCGCGCACCGCCATTGGCATTTCCGCCGACCGCCGCTACGTCATCATGCTGGTGATTGACGGCCGTCAATCCGACAGCGACGGCGCCAAGGATTATGAGACGGCCGACTGGCTGATTCTGTTTGGCGCGTATAACGGCATGAACCTGGATGGGGGCGGGTCCACTTGCATGGTCATGGCCAATGAATGCGGCGACCCGGTGATTCTCAATGACCCCAGTATCTATTATGCCACGGGCGGCCAGACCACCATGCGCTCGGTGGGCCACAACATTGGCTTTTATGCCAAGTCCCTCACCACTGAGCCGCTGCAAAATTCGCGCGTGACCGCCGGTCGCAGCATGGCCATGGTGCGATGGGACACCCCCTTTGCCGGCACCACCCAAGTGGAATATGGTTTAACACCGGCGCTGGGCAATGCCTCGCCCTTCATCGCCACGCCCACCACCAACCACACGGTATTGCTCACCGGATTGCCGCCGGGGCGCACCAATTATTTCCGGTTGCTTTCGCGCTCCAATCAAGTCGAGTACGCCAGTCCCATTTGTTTCTTCCTCACCCAAACCAACCCGCCGCCAGTGGGAGGCGGGTCTGCCCCCATGGAGCTGGTGTTTCCCGTCACCCAGAGTTGGAAATACAACACCAACAGCATGGACAACACCCCCGCCTGGAAAACACCGGCCTATAATGATTCCTCCTGGGGTGGCCCCGGCCCCGGTTTGCTGTATGTGGAAGACAATGATTACGTGTTTCCCAAAAACACACCGCTTCCCAGTCCACGCGGCCCCGGGGTGCCCTCCGCCAGCCCGCCCCTGCCCATCACGTATTATTTCCGCACCACCTTTGAATTTCCGACAAGTCCGGCCGGGGTTTCGCTGGTGTTTTCCAATTTAATTGATGACGGCGCGGTGTTCTATCTCAATGGCGCCGAGCTGTACCGGCTGCGGATGCCCGCCGCGCCGGCGGTCATTACCAGCACCACTTTGGCCAATGGCTTTCCAGCCGGGCCGCCCACTTATCAGCAAGGCGTTCACCCCCAATATGGAGATGCCGCAGCCGAAGCGCCTGCCCTCTTCACGGTGAGCGGCAATCTGGTCGCCACCAACCTCGTTCAGGGATTGAATCATCTGGCGGTGGAGGTCCATAACTACTCCGCCACCAGTCCCGACATTGTGTTCGGCACGGCTTTGTATTACACCCGCAGCGTGCTGCAAACCAACGCTCTCATCGTGGTGGCTTCCGATGTCTCGCTGCCGGTGCCCATCATCCTCGCCACCAATGACAATTATGGCATGGCCAGCGGCATCACGCCCTTTGAGCGGTTCTATTATCCCAATGCCACGGCCACGCTCACCGCCACGCAGACGGTGGGCGGGCTGGTGTTCAAGGAATGGCGGTTGGACGGCGCGGCCTTCAGCTCCAATTTGACCGTGACGGTGAACATGAACAGCAACCGGGTTTTGGAAGCCGTGTACGTCGCGCCCTCGCCGGTGGTTTATTGGACGCTCAGCATCCAATCCACGAATCCTCCCGCCGATGTGGGCATCACCGTGCAGCCAGCCGATGCTCAAGGACTGGCCAGCGCGGATACCCCCATGACACGGACCTATACCAACGGCGCCATCGTCACGCTTACGGCGCCGACCGTGGTGGGCGAAAAATTATTTGCCGGATGGTGGCTGAATGGAGTCCCGGTCACCACCAACCGCCAATGGGCCATTGAGATGGACACGAATTACACCGTGACTGCCGTGTTTAGAGACCCGCCCCCGCCGCCGGTGTGGGCGGTGTCCGTTAACTCGGTCAATCCCCATGAAGGGGTGGCTATTGAAATACAACCGCCAGATACCAATCAACTGGCGGGCGCATTGACTCCCTATACGCGCCATTACACCAATGCCACTTCCATCACCCTCACGGCACCCTTGCTGGCGGGTCTGCAACGCTTCCAGCATTGGTTGGTGGACAACCAAATCGCCTCCACCCAAGCCGTGCTGATGCTCAGTCTCGGAACCAACCTCACCGCCACCGCCGTCTATCAACCGCCGCCAGAGCCGCCGCTTCTAGGAGCGACTTTAAGTCAGGGAAAATTGGTGTTGGATTGGAGCGGTTCGGGATTCGTGTTACAGATGACCACCAACCTGCAGCCGCCGGTGATTTGGACCAATGTGCCCGGCCCGGTGACCTCCGGCCCCTACACCAATCCGGGCATGGAAATGCTGCAATTCTTCCGGCTGCGGGAAATCCTGCCGCCCGGCTCCCCTTGAAATTACTCTTTGGGGGGTGGGGGTGAGGGTGGTTCAAACGGGGGAACGCGTCCGGCCTTGCGTGCCTCCAGCCATTCTGAGGGGAAAACCCAGATACGCGCCAGATTGGGCGACTGATGGGCAGACGCCAATGGCCCGCCCTTGGCCGGCACAGAGCAGGCCCGCCACTCCCCTTTGGCCAACCGATGTATCTTCTGCGCCTGCAAATCCACCCACCATAACCCCGCAGAATCCCCTTCAGGCTCCGGAGAACCCAGAGCAATAATCAGGTATTGGCTGTCATGACCCCAGGCGACATATAAGTGGCGCATCACCCCCACCGGAATCAGGAATTGCAGTTCCTGCTTCTCGCGTCCAAACACGGCCATGTTTTCGTTGGTCAGGACAGCCACCCTTCGCCCATCCGGAGAAATCCAAGCTAATGGCGCTTTGTCCAACGTCCAATACACGGGCGGCTGGTCTTCCGCTTTATCCACCCGGCAGGCCACAATTTGCGCTTGGTTATCATCCACGACAAACAAGCGTTGCCCGTCGGCACTCCAATGAGGGCGGCTCCCGGGGTAGATAAAACGGGGACGGCCTCCCCTTTCATCCATCACCATGGTTTCGACTACGCGCATGAGACTACCCGGTGAAAATATTCCCGGCACCGTGCGGACCTGTTGATAGGCAATCCACCGGCCATCGGGTGACCACACTGACATCTGGGCATGTTCTATGAGGACACGATTGGTTTTGGTGTTCAAATCAAGAATTTCGATGCGCTCGGCGGGGCGCAGCGCAGTATAGGCCAATTGAAGGCCGTCCGGCGATAAGGAGGGATTGATGGCATTGGTGGCCACGGAGTAAGGCTGGGGAATGGGATTGATGGTTTGCGCCCCCACGGCGGTGGCCAGCAAGGCCCCAAGACATCCCGCAAAAAATTTGGCATGTGAAACAAAAATCATCGCCTAAATAATAATGGCCCTGGGACTTAACACAACTCAGCGAGCCAAGGCACTGGAATCCCCCCTGCGAATCAGCAGGCGTTTTTCCCATCCCAAGTTGCGCGCCGCCGTTTCAGTCCAGGAAAAAGCGCTGGGTTCAGGCGTATCCACGCGCACCTGCTCACAAGCTGAAGCGGCCAGGAGCAGCGCCTGGGGAATGTCCAGGATTTTCAGCACATTCAGATAATCCGGACCCTGCTGATGGGAACGGGGCAAGTCGTGTAAAATCAGGCTGAGGGAACGGTTGACGAGGTTTTCCGGCAAATGGGCCGTTGCGTAGAGAGCGTTCACCGCCATGTTGCCTTGCGCTTCAAGGGTCAAGGGCAACTTGTTCCACGCCTTGACCTGATTCAATGCAAGGACTGACTGACGAATATCCCACACCCTCATGCTGTCCACCGTCTGCCCCAAAAGCATGAAGCGCCGCCGCAGGTGGGTTTGTTTGCGGGCATCACCACTCCAGGTGTCCTGCCCCGTACCCCGGGGATAAAGGGCCAGCCAAATTTCCCCTGCTGGGGGCGCGGCTGAGGGGTTTTGGTGGCTTGAAAAAGCAGCCCTTGTTTCACGCAAGGCCCCAGGCAAATTGGCGTCCAACTGGGGTTCAGCCCATGGGCCGGAGCGCACCCAGAGGCGCATTTGCTGAGGACGGCGGGAGGCGGTGCGTTGCAGGGTGTAAAGCCGCAGGACAACGTGCGGCTGGGGGCTGATTTCATAGATTTCACAGAGCAATCCCGCGTCTTTGGCGGAGGCCACCTTGGTCAGGCGCACCGTGTCCTCGGCCGGCCAGCCGGCAAAAGTTTTTTCCTTGAGCGCGTCCAGCCATGCCTGGCGCAATGAAGTCCACTCCGCCAAGCTTGCCGGGGCTGATGGCGGGGTCGCTGCCGGGACAAAGACTTCATGAATATTGGTGTTGAGGGCATCGGCGGGCAACGTGGCAAACACCTTGAGTTGTGCCGGGGTGAAGGGTTTGGTGGCCCCCACATGGATGATGGGGTCCTCGCCTTTCAGATATTGATTAAACCAGCGGAAGACGGGCACTTGAAGGTTCTGAGTGTCCTTGTGCGGGCCGGGACCAATCACCAGGCCATAATCATTTGGGCGTTTGAGCTGCTGATACACGCGGCGCAAGTGGGTGTCTGTGCGTATGACGCCATCGAGGGGAAAGATGTTGTCGCTGTCCGTGTTGACAAGCAGCAGGGGCCGGGGAGCCGCCAGGACCGCCAGCATGGGATAATCCCAGCGATGGGTGTTGACCCAAAACATGCAGTCGCAGTGTCCCTCGACGCATCCCGTGAGGACATGATTGCGCAGGTCCGTAATTCCGGCCACCGGCGCGATGGCCTTTACCCGGTCATCCAGCGCAGCGATGAACCAACTGTACGCGCCCCCGCCGGAGCGGCCGGTAACGGCCAGTCGGCTGGCATCCACTTCCGGGCGCGTGAGCAAATAGTCCAGCGCCCGCATCCCGTTCCAGGTTTCTACACCTGCTGGCGTGTAACCCCGGGCATTCCACCACCACATGTCCTGACGGTAAGTGCCATGATGGACGCCCAAGATTTCTCCCCATTGGACGGTATCCAAAATCAGGCAAAGGTAACCATGTTGGGCAAACCAGACCCCGTGATGCTGGTAACTCACCTTGTTGCCGTAACTGATTTGATTGGTTATCACCGGGCCATGTCCGCAGACGTATAACACGGCAGGCAACCGGCCGGTAACGTGGCGCGGGCGATACAAATTGGCCGTCACATAAAGCCGGGGCAGGGATTGAAAGTGCAGCTTTTCCACCACGACATCCTGGTGTTCGGCCGTGCCGGTGATGACCGGCTGTAATTCGGTGCGCGGCGGCAGGGGATGCAGTCCCAGCATCTCAGCGGCCTGTTCACGCCATCGGTTTCTGACCTGCTCCCAAGGTTGAATATCCTGCAAAAGTTGGGCGGTGCGGCGTTCCAGCGCGGCCACTTCCGCCTCCAAGTATTGCGCCAGGCGCGCATTCGCCGCCGCAGGTGACGAGGCGATTGCCGGATTTCCCGCGCCCGCGTGGCACAGCCACGGCACGGCCATCAGCCAGCATAAAAAAAGTATGGGTCTCATTGCCTTGGGAAGGTTGAGGGGTCACGAAACAGTGATACGGCCCGGCGCACCGAGAGAAAAGCGATGTCCTCCAAGTTCAGCTCGTGGGGGTGCAACCATACCAGGCTGTCCACTTCCGCGCGCGCAGCCGCCTGAGAATGGGCTGCGGCACGGGCGGCAAAAAAGATGTCCAGCACGTGGTAGGTCACGCCCCGATAAGGATAAACGTTGGGGGCAGTGCACACAAAGCGCAGGTCTTGAATCTCCAGGCCGGTTTCTTCCCGCGTTTCCCGGACCAAGGCTTCTTCCGCGCTTTCGCCCGGATTCACAAAGCCGCCCGGCAACCCGTATTTTCCCCTGCCGGGGTCATTGGCGCGGCGCAGCAAAAGGAGGCGGCCTTGATTATCCACCACCAAACCACCCACTCCCACCGCCGGATTGGTGTGATAATGGAAGCCACACTGGCCGCAGGCATAGGCGTCCGGCTCCGGTTGAGTCAGTCCCGCCGCCCCGCAACGGGGACAATGCACAAATAAGGGCAAACGCGCGGCCGTCATACTTTGTTCAACGAGGCCCGACTTCGTACCACAAGGTTTGCCATTGCGGCCCGAGTTCAATAACGGCCTGGCCCTGCGCATCAGCGCGCACGGGTAATTCTTTGGCACGCTGGCCGCGGCCATCCAACGCCCAGGCTGCGGTCCGGGCTGCGGGCTGCGCAAAAATCAGACGCGCCGGGATGCCCTCCACCAGGGACGGCGCTTTGCCCCATTGGCGGCCCACGCTGGATTTCTCCGCGTTTTTCCACACCATGCCGGTGTTCTGCGCCAGCCCGGTGGCCGTCACCAGCCACCGGCGCGGAGCGGGGCTTCGCTCGGCGGCTGTCACCGTGATGGCACACCATCCGTTTTGCAGACCTGCCCCCGGGGCGATGGTAACCTCGCGCAGGGCAAACGTCTGGCCGCCACCGTAACCAATCACGGCCTTGCTGCGGGGGCTGTTGAGGGTGACCACCCCGCGCTGTTTATCGCGCAAATCCCATAACAACTCGCCCGTATCGGAGGGGTACCGGTTTTCGATTAATTTCACCTGGTTGGGCGCCAAGGCGCCCACGACACGCCGGCCGTCCGGGTTAAACGCCACACGATGTACCAGACTGGCCTCGCGGGGGAGGCCTGCCGTGGCCGCGTCCACCAGGCTCCAGGAGCGGGCATTCATCAGCAGCTCGACATCGCGGGCCGGCGGCAAATCGGCCACCACCAAGGATTTCGCGGGCGCAATGTCGCCGCGGGTAAAGAAGGCGTGGGCGGCCACCAGCGTGACCAGTTTGGTGGGGTGCTGGTCAATGTCGAAGAAACTGCCGATGCGCTGGCTGTTCCAGTTTTCGCTGTTACTATGAGACCAGGCGAAGGCATAAATCGCATCCCAATCCTGCAGGGCGGCATACGCTGCCAGCAGCAGAAAGCCCTCGCTATTGTAGGTGTTGGGGGCGGGATGATTGTACTCCGTGCAGGCATGTGGTTTGCCCACGGCGCGTTTGAGCGCCAGCCCCGGCAGCGTGCCGCCGCGCTCGTTCACCATGGTGCGGTTAGGAACGATCCACTCCTCTGCGTCCCACGGACGCACGGGGAATTGGGGATGCTGCCAGTAGGCATGCGTGTCCACCCAGTCCATTTTGGCCTGAATGGTGGCCGGACTGCACCCCACGATGGTCCCTGTGACCAGCCCACGGACTTTAAGATCGTGCTTCAAATACCGGTACATCGCCTGCCAGTATTGGTCTTCGGTGTCATACAAGAACTGCATCCAGTCTCGGTAAGCGGCCGGCGTGCGCTGGCCAATGGATTTGCGGTCGAAATAGGCAAATGTCGCCGTTTCAAGCGCCTCGCCCTCGCGCAGCCCCAGGACACCCCCGGGTCGCAAGGAAAAACCGGCCAGGTCAGTCACGGCCCCTGCCGCGCCAAAGCCGCTGAGGGTGATGCGCGCATTGGTATCACTTTGGGACGCTCGAAATACAAATTCAAACCGGGACCAGGTCGGCGTCAATGATGCCGACGCACTCAAACCGAGGTTATTCCATGGCTCATGCGCCTGAGAGGCAACCACTGAAAGCATGTGCAGGACGTCACTGCGCGCCCAAAAAACCAGGGTATAAGGCTGGTCTTTTTCCAGGCGCAGACCCGCCTGATTGAACTGCAAATGCCAGGTTTCCCTGCCCACCTGTTCCACCGTCAAGCGGACGGCCTGCGCGCCGCCAGCCATTCCATTGGGAACGTCTTTGATCAGGGCGACGGACATGCGGGCCGGCGTGTGCTGTTCACGATTCCATTGTTGCAAGCCGTCCCTGAACTGCCCGTTGGCCAGCATCTCAGGCCCCAAGGCTGACTCACCTGCGCTCCAGGCCAGCCGCAACCGGGGCGTGGTGACATACTTTTCCCGCAGCCACGCATTCCATCGCTGGCGCAGGGACTCCTGAAAAACGGCGGGCATCCGGTCTATCTCGCCGCCCAGCCAGCCGTGGATGAGCCCCTGTTCATTGTTAATCTCGATGAACGCCACCGCCGGATCTTCGGCAAACGAGAGTTTGGTGTAGGGATTAACAGTGGTTAGCAGCGCCCGCGCGTACTCCTTTTGCAGCGCCAGGTGTTTCTCATCCCAAAAACCTATAAGATGACGGTCTTTCCAATCCAATTTTTCAATTTCAGCCGGAAGGCCATCGGCGCCCCGAAACCGCCGGCCCACCAATAAGTTAAGGTTGGCATAGATGCCGTGGTCTTTGAGCTGGGCAATGAAGTATTGCAAACGGTCCAGTGCCTCAGGATGGATATCCCCGGAATGGGCGCCTTTGCCATTGATGATGCCCCGGGGATAATCCGCCGTGTCCATGTGGTGAAAACGAACCACGTTGATGCCAAACTTGGCCAGGCGCCGGGCCACAATTTCGGCATGGGGTTTCTGGGGCACGGTGGCGCCAAAACACATGTTCACTCCCAGGAAGCGTATCCGCTGCCCGCCCACCTGAAAATGGCCGTCCCGGCTCACCGTGACGGGCCCATTTTTCCCGGCGGGTTTGACCAGTGTGTCGCTCAAGTCGGTGATGCCGGGTGATGCATCGTCCCATGGCAAAACAAAGGGGAAAAGCGACTGTTCCAAATCCGCCGCGCGCCCCCATCCCAAGGACAACAGCAACACCCATAAGAAATGTCCGCGTCGTCCACAGGTGAATAAGTATTGCATGGCAAATATATTTGACGCGCCCCGGGAAAATGAAAACTGCAAAATGAAGCCTGGCCCGGGCCGCCCCCGGCTTAGGTTGCTGCTGCGATTGAGATATGGCGAGAAAATGGCTCAATAAAATGGCGTTCATGGCCGCAAAGTGGTGGATTTTAAGTTTGATTTATGGCAGAGTGAGGGAAGGAAGATGTTGCGTCCACAGCATCCATGGCGAGCCTGCCTCGTTTTAACGGGGCTGCTTTATATTTTGGCCGCGCCGCTCTGGGGGCAAAACCACCGCCCCGTGGAAATTGGCACCCAAGTCAACGGCTACCAGGATGATTTTCGCGGGACCACCCTGGCTCCCGCATGGCAAGTGCAAGGCGCCTCAGTCTATTTTGCCAGCAATGGGGTGTTGCGGGTCTTTTCGGCTTCTGGGGATCCCAACCATCTTTATTATGCGGCCGCGGGGGCCAGTGGCAACCCGCAGGAAGTTTTGGCGCGCATCCGCCTGCTCAACCTGGGCACCGGAGACGCCGTCCGTTGTGGGGTGGCCGTGGGCATTGAGCCGACCGCCCCCAGCCAGGCAGGCGGGGTTAATTTCCTGTTTCGTGACCACACAGGCGAGGGGCAAACCGGCCGCCACGTTTCGCTGCTGGATGATTTGCGGGCCTGGGGGCCGGGTTACACCGGCGCCTTCAACCTCAACACCTGGTATTGGGTGCGCCTGCGGCAGGAACCCAATGCGCAAGGGGGGACGACGGATGTTTTTGCGCGCTTCTGGCGCGCCGATGGCTCAGAACCGGAGCCGGCCAACTGGCAATTAACCTGGGATTACATTCCGGCCCGCGCCGCCCGCAGTGGTTATGCCGGCATCACCGCCAGCAGCTCCGGCGGACTGGCCGAGTTTGAGGTGGATTACATCCTGATTAAAGCCGCCGGGCTGCCTTCGATTTTGGTGAACCCGGATGCGTTCCCTGCGATTCAATTACCCGTCAGCATCACCCATCAGCCGCAGGATGTGGTGGTCAACGAATTGCAGTCCGCCACCTTGCAAGTTCAGGCCTCCGGCTTCCCGCCGCTGACTTATCGTTGGTATAAAAATGGGCAACTTATTCCCAATGCCACTCAACCCACCCTCACCCTGCCTAGTGTGCCCCTGGCGGACAACGGAGCGGAGTATTATGTGGTGGTGGCCAACGTGGCCAGCAACGTGTCCTACAGCGTCACCAGCCGCGTGGCCACCGTGCAGGTGATTCCCGACACCACCCCCCCTGCTCTGCTCCGGGTGTACCCGCATGGATTAAACGGGGTGCGGCTGGTTTTTTCTGAACCCTTGAGCGAGGCCAGCGCCACCTACCTTTTCAATTATTCACTGGTGACCACTCAGGCCGAAACGGTGGCCATTCAAAGCGCGGAATTATCCGAAGACGGCGCCCAAGTGCTGTTGCACACCGATACCATGACGGAGGGCATGGGCTACATCCTCACCATGAACAATTTGCGGGACCGCGCCGCAGCCAACAATGCACTGCCGCATCCAATGGTGACCAATTTTGTGGCAGTGGGGCTGGCGCCGATGGACGTGGAGGGTTCCTCACCCCCCGGGTATGTGGAATGGATTCCAGGCGGGTATCGCCTGACAGGCGGCCATGCCGGCAACCAAATTACCCAGGAAGGCGGGCATTTTGCCGGCACCCAGCGCAGCGGCGACTTTGACGTGCGCGTGCGCATCAGCCGCCTGGAAGCCAATGATTTGTGGGCGCGGGCGGGATTGATGGCACGCGTTTCCGAGGAAACCTCCCAAAACTACGCGGCGGTCTTTGCCACGCGGTCTGTCGCGGGTTGTTTCTTTATCACCCAACAAGATGGTCAAGCCCAAACCCAGGGACGATTTCCCGTGAATTATCCCTCCACCTGGCTGCGGCTGCAAAGAGAGGAAAACCGCCTCTCTGGTTACGTAAGCGTGGATGGCGAACGGTGGATGCTTCTGGGCAGCGCCACTTTGGACTTGCCTTCCATCCTGTGGGTAGGGTTGGCCGTGTCCAGCCATGCGGCGCAACAATGGGCGGCAGCGGATTTCCAGGACTTTTCCGACGTAACCTCTTATCTCACGGTGCCGCTGTCGCCCGAGCGCGAAAGCATGGGACCCTCCAGCCGCCGCACGGGGCTGGTCATCTCGGAAATCATGTACCGCCCCGCTCCTCATCCCACCATCACCAATTCGCTGGAGTTTGTGGAAATTGCCAATACCCGGGGCGAGCCGGAGGATTTGAGCGGCTGGAGGCTGAGCGGCGATATTGATTACACCTTCCCTGCTGGCACGGTGATACCGGGCGGCGGTTTTCTGGTGGTGGCTCGCTCGCCGCAGGCCATACAACAGGCTTATGGCTTGACGCAAGTCCTTGGGCCTTTCACCAACAACCTGCCCAACAACAATGGCACCCTTCGTTTGCGGCATCGAACCGGCGCGGTCATGCTGGAGGTGACTTATGATGACGAACCGCCCTGGCCGGTCGCGGCGGATGGCGCGGGGCATTCTCTGGTGTTGGCCCGCCCATCGTATGGCGAAAACTCGCCCTTGGCTTGGGCCGCCAGTGACCAGCTCGGAGGGTCTCCGGGGAGCTGGGACCCGGTCACGCCGGAACCGTTGCGGGCGGTGGTCCTCAACGAGTTCATGGCGCATTCCGCCGGGGTGATTGGCCGGGACTATGTAGAATTATTCAACCGCTCCAGCACACCGCTCAACCTGGCGGGCTGCACGATTGCGGATGCCACCGGCACCAACCGTTTTACCCTGCCCCCGGACACCATCATTCCCGGGCGGGGCTGGCTTCATTTTTCCCAATTTGAATTGGGCTTCGGTCTAAGTGGCGGCGGTGGCACGCTGTTCTTGCGGCATCCGGATGGGCGGGTGTTGGATGCCGTGCGGTACCCGCCCCAGGCCACTGAAACGGCCTATGGGCGTTATCCTGATGGCGCGCCGGAATGGCAGGAACTGACCGCGCAAACCCCTGGCCGCGCCAATGCGCCCATCCTTATCCGCGATGTGGTCATCAATGAAATCATGTACGCTCCCATCAGTGGCGATGACGATGACCAATATATCGAACTCTACAATAAAGGCACCAACACGCTGAATATTGGCGGCTGGGCTTTCGTGGACGGTATTGAATTCCAATTCCCCCCTCAGACCCACCTGCCTCCCAACGGTTACGTGGTGATTGCTAAAAACGTCACAAACTTGCTGGCGAAGTACCCGCAGCTCAACGCCTCCAACACTTTTGGTAATTTCCAGGGCTCCCTGGCTGCCGCGGGCGAGCGGCTGGCGCTGGCCATGTTTGAGGGCAGTCTGCTGACCAACCAGGTTGCCGGCCCCCGGCTGGCACCGCCAACCTCTGCGCAAATTATCACCGACCCACGCTCCACGCCGCAGGCATACGTGGTGGTGGACGAAGTGACCTACCATAATGGTGGGCGCTGGGGCCGCTGGAGCGACCGGGGAGGCAGCAGTCTGGAACTGATGGACCCGCGCAGCGATAACCGCCTGGCCTCCAATTGGGCTGATAGTGACGAATCGGCGAAAGCCCCGTGGACGACCATTTCCCGCACCGGCATTCTTGATTTGGGCAACGTAACGCCGGATTCTTTGCAAATCTTGCCCTTGGGCGCCGGCGAATATGTGGTGGATGATGTCGTGGTGTTGAATGCCTCCGGCCAGAACGTTTTGCCCAATGGCCAGTTTAACAGCAGCGCCTCCGGATGGGTGGCCGAAGGCGCGCTTTCCCTGTCCTATTGGGCTCCCGCGTTGGGCGTCAACAACAGCGGCGGTTTCCTGATTCGCGCCGTGGACCGTGGCGATAATCAAATCAATCGCTTGCGCGCCAGCCTTTCTTCAGCGCTGGCCACCGGCGCCGCCGCCACCTTGCAGGCCAAAGTGCGCTGGTTGCGCGGGCATCCCGAAATGCTCCTGCGCCTGCGCGGCAACTGGCTGGAAGCCGCCGCACGGCTGGAATTGCCGGCCAATTTAGGCACGCCAGGGCTGCCCAACAGCCGTTACACGCCCAATGCCCCGCCTGCGATTCATTCGGTCACGCACTATCCCATTGTCCCAGCCGCGCAACAGGCGGTGCGCGTCACAGCCCGTGTGCATGACCCGGACGGTGTGGCCGTTTTTCAGCTTCATTATCGGGTGGACCCGGCCACCAACTACACTACTTTAACCCTGCGCGACAACGGACAGTCGGGCGATGAAACCGCCGGCGATGGATTGTTCTCAGCGCTAATTCCCGGGCAAGCCAATGGCGCGGTGGTGGCGTTTTACCTGACGGCCACCGATGCCCATGCCACTCCGGCCACCAGCCGCTTTCCCGCCAACGCCCCCGGGCGCGAATGTGTGGTGCGTTTTGGCGAGCCTACCCCGCCGGGCACCTTCCCCATTTATCGGATTTGGATGACGCAAGCCACTTTTACCAACTGGTCAGCCCGCCACAAGCTCGATAATTCCCCCAATCCCGTGACTTTCGTGCTGAACAACGAACGGGTCATCTATGAGGCCGAGGCTCAATTTGCCGGCAGCCCTTACATTGCCCCCGGTTTTAACACCCCCTCCGGCAACCGCTGCGGTTACAGCCTCGCCTTCCCCGCGGATGACCGATTGTTCGGTTCGCGGGATTTGGTCCTGGACTGGCCCGGTGGTCACGGGGGCGAGACCACGGCCATTCAGGAGCAAATGGCTTATGCCATGGCCGAGGGCATGGATTTGCCCTTCAGTCATCGCCATTTCATCCGGCTTTATGTGCATGGCGTTTCCGACATGCAGCGGGGTGGAGTCTTCGAGGCTGTGCTCCAGCCCGCCGGGGAGTACCTCGAACAATGGTCGCCCGAACAACCCAAGGGCGATTTTTATAAAATTGACCGCGCCTTTGAATTCAACGACAGCGGCACACGGGTTGCCGACCCCATGCCCCGCCTGGAGGTCTATCAATCCGGTGGCCAGAAGAAAATTGAACGCTATCGCTGGACTTGGTTGAAGCGCAGCTACGACTCCGCCCTCGATTATTCGCCATTAATGAATCTGGTGGATGCTTTGAATGCCGCCACCCCCGAACCTTATACGACACTCACGGAGCGGCTGGTGGATGTGGAGCAATGGATGGGGGTCTTTGCCTTTGAGCACATCATCAACAATTTTGACAGTTGGGGGCATAACATTGGCAAAAACATGTACATGTTCCGTCCGCACGGCGGCGGGGCGTGGGTAATTTATCCTTTCGACCTTGACTGGCTGATGCTGGTTTCGCCCCGCGGCCCGGGCGGATTCACCGCGTTGACTGGCCCGCTATTCGACTCGGAGGACCCGACCGTCACGCGCATGTACAATCACCCCCCCTTCCGCCGCGCTTATTTCCGCGCCGTCAAACGAACAGTGGACGGCCCCATGCGCCCGGAAATCGCCGAGCCGCTGATGGATGCCAAATACCGCTCCCTCCTCGCCAATGGCATAACTTTATGTGACGGACAATCCCTGACCGACCCCGGCGCGGTTAAACAGTGGTACGCTCAGAGACGAGGATTCCTCCTTGGGCAACTGGCCGCAGTCTCAGCACCTTTTGAAGTGGCCACCAATTATTTGGTGCGCTCCACCAATTACTTCACCCTGACTGGCAAGGCCCCCATTGAAGTTACGACCCTTACCATCAATGGTGTGGCATGGAAACCTGTCTGGACTTCTGTCACCAATTGGACCTTGAACGTCCCGGGCGCTCAGCCCACCAATCATTGGGTGATTGCGGCGTTGGATGCCGCCGGGAATACGATTGGCACACCGCAAGCAATCACGGCCGTCTTCACCAACCCAGTGCCGCCGGCCAAAGGCAGCGTCGTCTTTTCCGAAATCATGTATCATCCCGCCGAGCCTGAAGCGCAATATCTTGAATTGCACAATCGCACGGCCAATCACACTTTCGACCTCAGCGGCTGGCGCATCAACGGGCTGGGATACACCTTCCCCCCGGGCAGCGCCATTTTGCCAGGGCAATACCTGATACTGGCCAAAAACCGAGAAGCTTACGGGGCCGCCTATGGGGCCAGCCATATCGTGTTTGACCAGAACTCCGGCAATTTGCAGACCGATGGCGAAACGCTGACGCTCCTGCGCCCCATGGGCAATAACCAGGAGGAAATCGTCGCTCAAATGCGCTACGAAGCCAATCCTCCCTGGCCCGCCGACCAGCAAAACAGCGCCATTCAATTGCGCGATGCGCGCCAGGACATTCGCCGTGTCATCAACTGGGCCAACCATGCCACCTGGCAATTCAAGTCGTTTACGGTGAGCAACGTGCTGACCTTTAATTTGACCAACTTGTATTTTCGGTTTTCGAATGCGGGGGAGGTATTGCTGGATGATTTGCGCGTGGAGGAGGGGGCGGTGGTGGGCGGGGGGACGAACTACGTGGTGAACGGGGATTTTGAGGCGCCGCTGGAGGGGACGTGGGTGAAGGGGACGATGGTGCAGCCGACGGTGCGGGAGGGGAGTGTGAGCCGGAGCGGGCAGTACAGTTTGCGGCTGGTGGCGACGGGGCGGGCGCAGACGGTGGGGCAGTCGTTGTCGCAGCCGCTGGTATTGAAGACGGCGACGGTGTACACGGTGAGCTACTGGTATTTGCCGAGTGCGACGGTGACGAGTTTGCAGGTGTATGTGACGGCGTTTGTGAACTCGAACGTGGTGGTGCACGCGCCGGTGTATGCGCGGTCGCCGGGGGTGGGGGCGGAGGGGTGTGGGGTTGCCGGGGTTGCCGGAGGTGTGGTTGAACGAGGTGGCGGTGGGGGCGGAGGGTGGGGTGGGTGGAGTTGTACAATGGGGGAGCCAGGGGGTGGATTTGACGGGGTGGTATTTGGCCAACCAGTACACGAACCTGGGGCAGTGGGCGTTTCCGGCGGGGACGGTGTTGGGGGCTGGGGAGTATCGGGTGGTGAGCTGTGGAGGCGAGGCTGGCGGGGGAACGAATTGGCAGGCGGATTTCCGGTTGGGTGTGGGGACGGGGTCGGTGGCGCTGGTGATGCCGATGGGGGGTGGGCTGGCGGTGTTGGATTATCTGAACTACCGGGGATTGAGGGCGGGGCAGAGTTATGGGAATTATCCGGACGGCCAGCCGGTGTACCGGCGGGTGTTTCATTATCCGACGCCGGGGACGACGAACAACCCGGCGCTTGCGCCGGTGCCGGTGTTCATCAACGAATGGATGGCGGACAATCGTTCTGCCGTGGCAGACCCTGCCGATGGCAACTTTGAGGATTGGTTTGAATTGTACAACGCGGGTGATACCTCGGTGGATTTAAGCGGTTATTTTCTGACGGACAACTTGAATAATCCGCTCCAGTTTCGCATCCCCAACGGGTGGGTGATTCCACCTCAAGGTTACCTCGTGGTCTGGGCGGATAATGAATCTGGACAAAATGTTGTGGGGGGCACCAACCTGCACGTGAACTTTGCCTTGAATCGCAATGGTGAAGCCATCGGCCTTTTTGCGCCGGACGGCACGAGAGTGGACGCAGTGGAATTTGGCCTCCAACCGCCCAATTTAAGCAGCGGCCGATATCCTGATGGGGAAACGGGCATTTATGGGCTCACCGAACCAACCCCCGGCGCGCCAAACGCCGCACTGCCTGGTGACAACCGCCGTCCCATCATCGAAGATGTGCCACCCCAGGAACTGATTGCTGGACAGGAACTGGCGTTGGATTTAACGGCCTTTGACTTGGATTGGCCGCCGCAAACGCTGACCTTCCTGCCTCCCGTGAATGCGCCGCTGGGGCTTGCCCTGTCGCCTGCCGGCCAGCTCCGCTGGCAGCCCCTGCCCTCTCAAGCCGGTGTGTATGACCTCTGCATCCGTGTGCGGGATGACGGCACCCCCAACCTGACCGCCACAAATTGCTTTACCATCATCGTGCACGCGCCGCCGCAATTCCACGACTCGACATGGGACGCGCACAGTGGCTCGCTGACCTTGAGATGGTCCGCAATTACGGGTAAAAGGTACCAGTTGGAAGCTTCCGATTCTCTCTCGGCTCCTCATTGGCAGCCGGTGGGCGCGCCGGTCACGGCCACAGAAAACCATCTCGAAATGCAAGTGTATCCTCCGGCCGGTGGCCAGCGTTATTATCGCGTGAAGGTTTATTAGAACCGCAGACCCAGGCAAGGCCGCCAGGCCTGGCCCCGGAACGTTTTTCCTTTTCGCCTGGACGGCGTCTGGTCATGCTGGAGCCGATGTCGGCAGTCATTGCCATCGTAGGCCGGCCCAATGTCGGCAAAAGTGCCCTGTTCAACCGCCTAGCCGGGCGGCGCATCGCCATTGTCCATGACCAGCCGGGCGTCACTCGCGACCGGGTCACCGCCGAAGCCGAATGGAAGGGACGTCCTTTCACCTTGGTGGACACCGGTGGCATTGGTCTGTTGCGTGGCGAAAAAGCGGACGACATCATCGTCCAGGCCGCCTTGCAGCAAGTGCAACTGGCCATTGATTCTGCCCATGTGGTGTTGCTGGTCGTGGACGCCCAAGCCGGATTGATGCCCCTGGACCAGGAAGTGGCCGCCCGCCTGCGGGAAGCCCGCAAGCCGGTCATTGTGGTGGCCAACAAGGCTGACCATCAGGGTTATGAGACCGCCAGTGTTGAGTTCAGCGCCCTGGGGTTTGACGACCTGGTGGCGGTTTCCGCGCTCCATGGCCGGGGCATTTCCGCCCTAATGCAGTTGGCCATGCAAAAATTGGAGGCGCTGGGCGTCCTGCCTCCCCCCGCGCCAGCGGCGGCTCTCCCCAAAGAGGAGCCGTTAAAAATTGCCATCGTCGGACGGCCTAATGTTGGCAAATCCTCCCTCATTAACGCGCTCACCCGCAGCGAGCGAGTCATTGTCAGTCCCGTCCCCGGCACCACCCGCGATGCGGTGGATGTGCCCTTTGCCATTGAGACGGACGGAGTGCGGCAACCCTGCATTCTAATTGACACCGCTGGCATCCGTAAAAAGCGGCGGCTGGAAGATTCGGTGGAGTTTTTCAGTGTGGACCGCGCGGAAGCGAGCATTGCCCGTTGCGACATCGCGGTGCTGGTGCTGGACGCCGAGGCGGGCATCACCGAACAGGACAAGAAGATTGCCGACCTGATTACCGAGCATCAGCGTGCGTGTGTCCTGGTGGTCAACAAATGGGACCTTTTCCAGGACCGCATCAAGGAAGCCCGGCGTGAGCATCGGCCCGGCCAGACCCCCTCGCGCCTGGATGAATTTGCCGCATGGGTTCAGGAACGCATGTTTTTCCTGGATTACGCGCCGGTGATTTTTACGTCTGCGGTATCAGGTTTTCACCTGGAGCGGTTGCTGGAGGCCATTCGCTACGTGGCCGCCCAGTGGCGCCAGCGGGTGCCCACCGCCGTGCTCAACCGCGTCCTCGCCGCGGCAGTCGAGCGGAAACAACCCATCAGCAATCTGGGCCATCATCTCAAGTTTTTCTATGCCACCCAGGTGGAGGAGGCCCCGCCCACCTTTGTGCTTTTTGTGAACCGGGACGAGCTGCTTTCAGACCCCTATAAAAAGTACCTGGCGGGTGAGTTGCGCAAAGCTTTCGGCTACGAGGGTTGCCCGCTGATTTTGCGCGCCAAACCCCGCCCCCGCAGCGTGCCGCCCAAACGCACCGAAAAATCGCCCCGCTCCCGCCCACGGCGCCGTCATTAAAAAGTCCCCGCCGCGAAGAAGCATTGCGGCTCGCCGTCTCCTTTGGCATAACGTACCCATGGCTTTGCCTCGAATGCGATATCGCCGATTTGGCAAAACAGAATTGCAGATGCCCGTGATTTCCTGCGGTGGCATGCGCTACCAGCACAAATGGCAGGATGTGGCCCCGGAGGAAATTCCCGCTGACAACCAGGCCAACTTGGAAGCGTGCATCCACCGCGCACTGGAGCTGGGCATCAACCACATCGAGACCGCCCGCGGCTATGGCACTTCAGAAATGCAACTGGGCCGCATCCTCCCCTCCCTGCCCCGCGAAAAAATTATCGTGCAAACGAAGGTGCCGCCCGCCGCCACGGCCGAGGAATTTCTGCGCACGTTTGACCGTTCCCTGAATTATCTGCGGCTGGATTACGTGGACCTGCTGGCGCTGCACGGCATCAACAACCGGCAATTTCTGGAATGGAGCCTCAAACCCGGCGGCTGCCTGGACGCCGCCCGCCGCCTGCAGCAGCAGGGGCGCTGCCGCTTTGTCGGGTTTTCCACCCATGCCACACCGGACATCATTCTTGAAGCGGTCCAAAGCGGGGGTTTTGATTACGTCAACCTGCATTGGTATTTCGTCAATGAATTGACCTGGCCCGGCATCGTAGCCGCCCGCAAGCTGGACATGGGCGTTTTCATCATCAGCCCCAATGACAAAGGGGGCAAGTTATACACGCCCAGCGCCAAAATGCGACAGCTCTGCCAGCCGTTGACCCCCATGCAGTTCAACGACTTGTTCTGTCTGGCGCGCCCGGAGGTGCACACCTTGAGCTGTGGGGTGGCGCGCCCGCAGGATTTTGATGAACACGTCCAAGCCCTCGCCTGGTATGACCAGGCATCGGAAGTGGTGCGGCCCATTGAAGAAAAATTGCGGGCGGAAATGCGCCGTGTGCTGGGCGAGGATTGGTGCCAGCGCTGGCATGAAGGCCTGCCGGAATACGTGGCGGCCCCCGGCCAAATCAATGTTTTGGAAATCCTCCGGCTGTGGACTTATGCCAAGTCCCTGGATTTGGTGGACTGGGCCAAAATGCGCTACAACCTGCTGGGACAGGCCGACCATTGGTTCCCTGGTGAAAATGCCGCCCGCATGGACGAGTTCGACTGGCGGGCGGCCCTGGCCCGCAGCCCGTTTGCGGACCGCATCCCGGGCATCCTGCGGGAAGCGCATGAGATGCTTTTCGAGGCGCCTGTCAAACGGTTGAGCCAGTCGTAATGATTCAGCCCGTTTCGCCACCTGTTTTTGCATGAAAAAAGTCCTGGAATATTTGTCGAAAAATCGGAGCCGATTCATCGAGGAATTGTGCGATTACGTACGTTTTCCCAGCGTTTCCGCGCAACGGCAGCATCGCAAGGACATGCGCCGCTGCGCCGACTGGCTGGCCCAACATTGCCAGCGCCTTGGGCTGGAGGCGCAGGTCTGCCCCACCCCCGGCCATCCGGTGGTCCTCGCCCGCACCCCTCGCTCCCGCGCGGCGCACCATTCACGCCCGCACTTTGTGGTTTACGGGCACTACGATGTGCAACCCGCCGAGCCTTTTGATTTGTGGCGCACGCCGCCCTTTCAGCCTTTGGTGGCCGGCGCTTCCTTGTACGGGCGCGGCGCCAGCGACAATAAAGGCCAGCACTTTGCGCATTTGAAAGCCATTGAAGCCTACCTCCAAACCGGCACTCCCCTGCCCTGCGATATCACCTTCCTGATTGAAGGCGAGGAGGAAGTCGGCAGCGAAAACCTGCCTGGTTTTCTCAAACGCCATCACCGGCGGCTGCAGGCCAAGGCCTTCGTGGTTTCTGATACCGGCATGCCCGACAAACGCCATCCGGCCCTCACTTGCGGCTTGCGGGGTATTGCGGCCGTGGAAGTTAAAATCACCGGCCCCTCCAGGGATTTGCATTCCGGCATTTACGGCGGCTCAGTGCTGAATCCCGCCACGGCACTGTGCCAAATCCTGGCCCAATTACATGATGGCCGGGGCCGGGTGGCGATTCCCGGTTTTTATGACGAAGTGCGCCCCCTCACCCCGGCCGAGCGCAAACAAATGGCCCGGGTGCCGTTCAACCGGGAGCAATATCGCAAATTCCTCGGTGTGCCGGAGCTGTTTGGCGAAAAGGGTTACACCCCGAATGAGCAGCGCGGCGCGCGCCCCACGCTTGAAATCAACGGCCTCACCAGCGGCTACCAGGGCGAAGGCAGCAAAACGATTGTACCCGCCTCAGCCTCGGCCAAAATCACGCTGCGGCTGGTACCCCACCAGGACCCGGACCGGATTCTCCGCCTGCTGGTCCGGTATTTGCGCAAGCTTTGCCCGCCGGCTGTCCGCATGGAAATCACCACCGGCCACAGTGGCAAACCCTACCTTTTCCCGCCAGACCATCCGCTGGCGCAAGCCGCCCTGCGCGCCTTGCAAGGCGCCTTCGGCCGCAAACCTGTGCTGCTGCGGGAAGGCGGCTCCATCCCCATTGTCAATGAGTTCAAGAGCATTCTGGGGGCCGACACCCTGCTGCTGGGGCTGGCGCTGCCCGATGACAATCCCCATGCGCCCAATGAGAAATTTGACCTCGAATGTTTCACCAAGGGCATGGTGATGAGCGCCCTGCTGTGGCCAGAACTGGCGGCGGTCAGCTCTGTTTGAGCAAATCGGCAAAGTCTCCCAGGGCGGCCTGCACCAGCTCCAGCGGCAGCCCCACCACATTGGAATAGGAGCCTTCAATGCGCTCGATGATGCGCTCGCCATGCTCCTGAATGGCGTAGGCCCCTGCTTTGTCCAGCGGCTGAATCAGGTCCAAATAAGCCGCAATCTCCGCCCGGGTTAACGGCTTGAAATGCACCCGGGTGACTTCGGCCCCTAAAAATTGGCGATGGCTGCCCCAGTGCAACAGGCACACGCCAGTGATGACTTCATGCACCCTGCCTTGCAGCTCAGCCAAAAACGCCTCCGCCTCCACGCGACTGGCGGGCTTTCCAAATATTTTCGCTCCCAGGCAAACTTCGGTATCCGCCCCCAGCACCACCGCCTCCGGGCGGCGGCGGGCTACTGCCCGGCATTTTTTCCAGGCGTTGTAGAGGCATACTTCGCGCGGAGTCAAAAAATCATGCCCCACCTCCGGCGCTTGCGAAGGAATGACCTCAAACTCCCAACCTGACTCTTTTAACAAGGCCACCCGGCGCGGGGATGCCGAAGCCAGAATGAGGGGGCGGGCCATGTCAGGATTAACTTTGCAGCGCGGTGTGCAGGCGTTGGACGCGGGCCGCAAATTCAGCATCACTGAGAACCGGTTGCGCGCCCTCCATCTCAACATCCTGCTCCAGTTCAATCCATGACTTGCAGCCAGCATAAGCCGGGGACAAAGGCAGTTCCACCGGCGCTGGCAGGCGGCTCACGCGCACCATCAGCACATAAATCCCGGCCTCCCGGCCCCACTCGTAACGACTGGCAATCACTTCATCACGCCAGACATGCTGACCGGCGAGCTTGCGGGCGTCTTCCAGCGACTCCAACCGCCGCCAGCCGGTCAACACGGCAAAACCTTCAATGCGCACGCGATTCGCTGGCGGCCATGCGGCGCTCAATTCATCAAAACGCGCCTGGGCCGAGGGAATCACCGACTCGCGCTGTTGGTGGAATTGGGTGGGGAAAAGCCAGAACTGCTCGTGTTCGGGCCGGAATCCCCCGCGCCCCTCGGCAATGCCGCCCTTGCGCAAAATAATAATCTGCTCCCCGCGCAGCAGCGCATCTGTAACAATCGCCCATTCTTTGAAAGCCACACGCATGAGGGGAGCTTAGCAAACCCGCTTCATGCTCGCAACGGACAGCTTGAGTTGCCCGCCCTTCCCCCCCCCAAAACAACAATTGCCTGCGTGACGCAGGCAATTGCTCAACTCGCATGGGACAATCTATCCTGGCTAATCCCTGCGGACGAGGTCCACCAGTTCGCCGCGGTGGTTATAGACCCGCGCCTCCAGTGGCAGGTGGCCCGGCAGGCTGTGTGTCGCGCACCCCAAACACGGGTCATACGCCCGAAACGCCATCTCCACCTTGTTCAACAACCCCTCCGTCACCTTCCCCTCCCGTATCAGCCCCTTGGCCGCCCGGTCCACGCTCATCGCTATCCGCGTCGCATTGTGCGCCGTCGCCACAATCAGGTTCGCCATCGTTATCACCCCGCGCTCGTCCGTCCGATAGTGATGAATCAGCGTCCCCCGCGGCGCCTCCACCACCCCCACCCCTTCCACCGGCGTCCGCGTCGGTATCACCCGCACCTCCGGACTGGTAATCTCCGGGTCATTCAACAACTCCACCATCCGCTCCGCCGCATACACCATCTCCACCACCCGCGCATAGTGATTGGCCAAAGTGTGATGCACCGGCTTGCCCCCCAACACCGTGAAATACTCGTCATACGCCCGCTGCGCCAGCGGCGTCGTAAACCCCTCGCTCGCATTCAACCGCGCCAGCGGCGCCACCGAATACACACTCGTCCCCGCCCCCTCCACAAAACCCCGCCACCCCAGCGGCTTCAAATACGTGAACTTCATGTAGCTCCACGGCTCCACATGCTCCGCCACATAGTCCAGGTACTTCGCCCCCGCAAACTTCATCAGCTCCTTCCCCCCCACGTCCACCACCCGCAACTGCCCATCGTAAAAGTTCACCTTGTTCTGCCCGTCCACCATCCCCAGATAACACGTCTGATGCGTGTACGCCTCCCCCGTTATCAGCTTCACATACTCCGGATTCTTCAACACCAAATCCTTGAACACCCCCAGCGTAAATTGCGCAAACTCCAAACCCTCCTGCGCCAGCGCCTGAAACCGCGGTAAATCCTCCTTCGCCAGCCCCTTCGACACCCCCCCCGGCAGCCCCAAAACCGGATGCACCACCTTCCCCCCAAAATACGCTATCAACTCCCGCAGCCGCCGCCGCATCGCTATCACCCGCTTCCCCACCTCCACCCCCACCTTCCCTATCACCCCCACAATGTTCCGCTCCGCCGCCGGCGCCTCCGGCCCCACAATGAAATCCGGCCCCCCCAGCACATACACATGCAGCGCATGATCCTCCAACATGAACGTGTGATACACCAGCTCCCGTATCTTCCGCCCCGCCGCCGGCGGCTCCACCCCATACAAACTGTCCAAACACTTCGTCGCCGCCATGTGATGCGCCGTCGGACACACCCCGCAAATCCGACTGGTTATCTGCGGCATCTCCTCCGCCGGCCGCCCCACCGCAAACACCTCAAAACCCCGCAGCTCCGGCACCTGAAAATACGCCCGCTCCACCCCCCCACCCTCGTCCAAAAAAATCTCAATCTTCCCGTGCCCCTCCAACCGCGTGATCGGATCTATGCTCACCCGCCGCCGCCGCGCCGCCCCCACCGCCGCGTTGGCCGCCAGGTTCCCCGCGTTAAATGCTTGTTTGGCTGCTTCGTTCATATTGCCTCTCCACGTCCTTCCCGCTCACACCCCCACCTTCCGCCGCAACAGGCTCTTGGCCAGCCCATACCGATACAACGTCCCCACCGGATCCGGCATCCCCCCCAGCACCGCATCCACCCCCGCCTCGTCCTTCGGCCCCAAATTCGAACACAAACTCGACAGCATCTTCGCCCCCTGATCCCGCACCCGCGACGTCGGCCCAAAACACCCCGTGCACGGCATGTTCCCCCCCATGCACTGCCCCCCACACCCCGCCCGCGTCGCCGGCCCCATACACACCACCCCCTGCGCCAAAAAACACTTCGTCCCATCCAACACCCGCTGATGCGGCCGCACCAGCTCTCCCAACGCCAGGTCCACCGGCTTGCTCTCCCGCCGCGGACACTCGCTGCACAACGCCACGTCCGGCGCCAACACCGACCCCCGCTCCGGCAACCGCCCCTCCAACAACGCCCCCACCGCCGCCTTCGTCACCAACGGCGTCGGCGGACACCCCGGCACATAATAGTCCACCTCCACCACCTGATCCAACGCCCGCACCCCCGCATGCAGCTCCGGCAAATGCAACCGGTGCCCCCCCTCCTCATGCTCCACCCGCGGCCGCACCTTCCCCTCGTTCACCACCGACGGACTCCCCTCATAGTTGAACCGCAATAGCTCCTCCCGCCCGTACAAATTGGCCAGCCCAGGCACTCCCCCCATGTGCGCACACGACCCGTACGCAATCATATACCGGCTCTTCCGCCGCAACAACCGCGCCAACTCCGCCTGCTCCGTCGAACGAATCGCCCCATTGAGAAAGGTGGCCACAATCCCCCCCTCCGGCAGCGCCTCCACGTCCCGGTACTTGAAGTCCATCGCCACCGGCCACAACACTATCTCCACCTTCTCCACCAACCCCAAAATGTCCTCCGCCAAGTCCACCACCGTCTCCTCACATCCCCCGCACGACGCACACCAGTAAAATGCTACCTTCGGCTTAGCCATGTGCCACCTCGCTTTCTTTCTCTCCCACCCCCGCCGCCTCCACCGCCGCCACCCGCTCCGCCAACCCCGCCACCTCCCGATCCCACTCCGCCCACCGCCCCGGCAAGCCCAACGGCCCCAACGCCCGAATCTGCTCCACCATCTCGTTCACCACCACCTTCACCTTCTCCCCCTCCGCCGCCGAAATCCACTCCAGCCGAAACCGCGCCTCCTCTATCCCCATCCCCGCCAACATCCGCCGCAACAACCGCGCCCGCCGCAACATCTTGTAGTTCCCCTCCACATAATGACAGTCATTGGGATGACACCCCCCCACCAACACCCCGTCCGCCCCCCGCGCAAACGCCTCCAAAATAAACTGCGGATCCACCCGCCCGCTGCACATCAACCGAATCACCCGCACGTTCGGCGCATACTTCAACCGCGACACCCCCGCCAAATCCGCCGCCGTGTACGTGCACCAGTTGCAAAAAAACGCCACTATCCGCGGACTCCAGCCCGCCGGCACCTTGTTCTCACTCGCGTTCATATGCTCGTTCTCCTCCCTCACTCCGCCAACACCCCCTCTATCTCGCTAAACACCTCCGCGTCCTCAAACAAATTCTGCACTATCGAACCCGACGGACACGCCCCCACACACGTCCCACACCCCTTGCACAACGCCTCGTTGATGTAGGCTTTTTGTTTGGAGCCATCAAAGGCAATGGCGGTGTAGGGACACAACGGCACGCACGATTTGCAGCCGCTGCATTCGTTCTCAATAACAAAAGCGGTATTCGGCTCCTGCTCCACGTAACCTTTATCCACCAACACCAGCGCTTCGGCGGCGGCGGCGCCCGCCTGGGCCACCGAGTCGGGGATGTCTTTTGGCCCCTGGCAGCAACCGGCCAGGAAAATGCCGTCGGTGAAGGTGTTGACCGGCGCCAGCTTGGGATGACGCTCGAGGAAGAATCCCTCGCCGCCACAGCTCATGTTGAACAGGCGGCGGACCTCCTGCGCGTCCTCCTGGGGTTCGAGGCCGGTGGCCAGCACCACCATGTCCACCGGGATGCGGCGCACATATCCCGCCAGCGTGTCTTCGACCCGGATAACCAAGTGCCCTTCTTCCTCGGGGGTAAACGCCCAGTCGGTCACTTCACCCACGCGCCCGCGGATGAAGTGCACGCCTTCATCAAGGAGCTTGCCGTAAAATTCGTCGTAGTTTTTCCCGGCGGTGCGCATGTCTATGTAAAAATTATACACCTCAGCACCGGTGTGCTCTTTGAGCAGATGCGCCAGTTTGAGGGAGTACATGCAACAAACTCGCGAGCACCAGCGATTGTGGCGTTCGTCGCGGCTACCCACACAGTGAATGATGCCGATGGACTTGGGATGCGTGCCATCACGGAGGATGATTTCGCCGCCGGTGGGGCCGGAGGCATTCACCAGGCGCTCGACTTCCAGGGCGGTATAGACGTTCTTGTGGATGCCGTAGCCGTATTGCGGCATTTTAGTGGCGTCGAAGGTCTTGAAGCCGGTAGCCACGATAATCGTGCCCACTTTGATGTCTTCAAAAGTCTCCTGCTGCTTGAAATCAATCGCCTTTTTATCGCCGCAGGCCTCCACGCAAGTCTTTTTGCACTTGCCGGTTTTCAGGTTCAGGCATGTGTCAGGGTCAATAATGACCACCTGCGGCGTGGCTTGCGGGAAGGGGATGTAGATGGGCTTGCGCTTGCCCAGGTTCTCATTGAACTCGTCCGGAAACTTGGGTTCTTTGTACACGCAAGCCGGGATGCAATCCTGGCAGCCGATGCACAGGTCTTCAATGACGTAGCGCGGCTTGTGTTTGATGGTTACGGTGTAATTCCCCACATAACCATCCACCTTCGTCACCTCGGAATAGGTCATCAGTTTGATGTTCGGATGCGCTCCCACCTGTGACATCTTCGGGGTCAGAATGCAGGCCGCGCAGTCCAGCGTGGGAAAGGTCTTGTCAAACTTGGCCATGTGGCCGCCAATGGTCGGCTCGCGCTCCACCAGATAGACTTTTTTACCGGCGTTGGCGAGGGTCATGGCCGCGTGAATGCCGGCAATGCCGCCGCCCACCACCAGCACGTCGGGGTGAATGGGCACGCGTTTGGTCTCGAGGGCGCGATGGTGGGCCACGCGCTTGATGGCTGCGCGCGCCAACGCCTTGGCCTTGAGAGTGGCGGCAGCGCGGTCGGTGTGCACCCACGAGTTATGCTCGCGGATGTTGACCATGTGAAAATAGAAGGGGTTGATGCCGCCGCGCTCGACGGCGGTGCGGAAGGTATGCTCATGCAGCAGCGGTGAGCAGGAGGCCACCACGATGCGATTGAGGTTGTGCTCCTTGATGTCCTGGGCAATCAGCTCCTGGCCGGGGTCGGAGCACATGTACTTGTAATCGCGGGAAAGGACCACATGGGGCAGTTGCTCAACGTATTTGGCCACCTCCGCGCAATCCACCATGCTGGCGATGTTGTGGCCGCAGTGGCAGACATAAAAGCCGATTCGTATTTCCTCACCGTTGTTCTTGCCGTGGTTCATAGGCCTTTCCATGGTCTGAAAGCTGAAAGGTTCAGGCAGCCACTGCCGGGGCTTTAGGTGCGGCGGCCGCAGGGAGTTCAGGCAATGGCTTCATGGGAACAATACAACGATGCAATCCCAATTGCTCCGCAGGGATGCCGAAGGCCAATCCCATAAGCTGCGAAAAATAGACGGTCGGAATGCGCACCGGCTCCCATTTGGCGGCGATTTTGTCATGGTAGCCATCCAGGTTGAACTGGCACAACGGGCAAACGGTGGCAATGACGTCCGCGCCGCGCTTGAGGGCTTCCTTGAGGATGATGTAGGAGCATAGCAGGCCGGGTTCCGGCAGTGTGCCGGTGAGGCTGGCGCCGCAGCAGCGCGTCTTGAGTGGAAACCGCACCACGCTGGCGCCCAAGGCTTCGAGCAGGCGGTCCATGGTGGTGGGGTTTTCCGCCGAATCGAAAGTGGCGTAAGGCCGGACAATCTGGCAACCGTAATAGGGGGCGACTTTCAGCCCCTTCAAGGGGCGTTTAACCCGCTTTTTAATGGCGTCCAGACCGATGGTGTTGACCAAAATATCCAATGGATGGCGGATGGGCACGTTGCCGGAATAGGTGAGGCCCGCGCTGCCGAGGGCCTTTTGCACCACTCTATGGACCGCCGGCGATTCCTTGAGGTATTTCTTGGTTTTGTTCAGCACCAGGTAGCAGGCACTGCAAGGGGCCATCAGCTCCTGATGCCCCATTTTTTCGGCGATGGCGAGGTTGCGGGAAGCCAGGATGCAGGCCTTGGCTTCATCCACCGCCATGTAGGCCGTGGCGCCGCAGCAATTCCAATCGTCCAATTCCTCCAGTTGAATATCCAAAGCCTGGAGGACCGGCAGGAGGGATTCCTCATACGCCTTGCCGGTGCCTTTCAGTGAACAGCCTGGGAAATAGGAGAATTTCATAGGGCGTTGCGTCAATGTTGGGCGTGGGCGCCTTTTTCGCTGGTGGCAGAGGCCCCGTTGCCGTTGAGGCGGTCAATGTCCGACTGGTCGGCAATACGCATCATCTGGGCCAGCTCATCCTTGCGCCGGATGGTCTCCTGCTTCAGCGAGAAACGGCCGGTCTTGATGAGGTTCAATCCCAGGCGCCACATGCCAAGGCCGGTTTTAAGGGCGTTGGACAATCCGCTTTTGAGCAGCATCTTGATGACCAGGGAGCTTTCGGTCACACGCCCGTTTTCGTGGACCATGTGATAGAAGCTGCGCGCCAAAGCGGGGGTGGCGAAGCCCTTGGGCGCGTAGCCTTCCCGGATGGCGCGCTGCTTCAGCTCGTACATGATGTCGGTGATGCGGATTTTGCGCGGGCACTCCACCGTGCAATCGTAGCAGGAAGCGCAAAGCCAGATGGTGTAGCTGCTGAGCACCTCTTTTTTGAAGTCCGAGCGCGTCATGGCCATAATCTGGCGCGGGGAAAAGTCCATGTAGATGCTCAGCGGACAAACGCCGGAGCAAGTGCCGCATTGGATGCAGCTTTCCAATTGCTCGCAACCGGGGACGCTCATAATTTCGCGCCCGAATCCTTTCACCCGGTCGGCTTCATATTTGATGGTGCGTTGCAGTTCCATAAGGCATTGCCTGCGTTCTCTACGCGGCGCCATTCGGTCACGCCTAAAGGCATCCACTCAAGGGCCATTGCCCACAAATCCCTCGATGCCTGTTAAGAATAAAAATAACTAAAGTCCATAAAATCGCTTCACATATTTTGTTATGTTTTAAGCGCTTTTTGTTTATTTATATGACTTATAATATTATATGTTAAACAGTTTCGGACGAATTATTAGATTAATAGTTTAATCCAATTTTTCTAATATTGTATGTAACACACTCATTTACAATAATTTATGAATTTTTTATTATACGGATGTCGGCTGTTTTATTCAGCATGAAGTATTTATTATTCACATTGCAATAGGGCATGAAGAAGCGCATATTCCATTTTCTGATTTATATAAACATATCTTATATTTACATAACTATCCCTTGAAAACTGGTAAAACAGGGATTGGCGATAACGTTATCGCCCGGTGTTTTATGCCAAGCAGGGGATGATTTCAGGTTTTTCCCTGGACTTGTTGGGAGGACGAAACATGACTCGCACCCCAAATTGAGTCACATTACACCTGACTACGTCCCCTCCTGCAAGCCTCCGCCAAGTTAAAATCTTTCCGCGAGGTGTGAGGGCTGATTGGGTGGTAATTCCGTTATCGAAAGGTGTTTGAATTGCCCACAGAGCGCGTGAAAATAAACACGGCCAACTCCTTAACCCCATCCACAATCTGAATCGTGGGCCGTTTAGTGGGGGATGAAGATAACTTTAATATATTTGGAAGTTACTGCCAATCAACAAATTAAATCAAGCCTCAAGCGAGGCAAAGCATTCCTTGATGACTACCGTCTAACTCCTGACACAGAAAAAGCCGCAAAATGACGCTAAACTGAGAAAAAGGCCCGAAACTTGCTTGAATTATTGTTTGAAAAAGTCAACCTATCAACGCTCGGACGCCCGGCATGCAAGGAAACGAGCATGAATTGGGGCAGCAAGATAGGGTGTGTGGCCAAGTTGGAAATGGTAAGAGGCAGCCGTTTGTGGAATAAGCAAACGGCTGTTGTTGTTAGATAAGCCTGTGGCTTTTTAGGTGGCAGTGGGATTGAAACAAGTCGTAATATGTTGAAGCGCAATATGTTGAGTGATATGGTGGGGAGCCATATCCGGGGGATGTTTTTATCCGTAGTGGTGGGCATGGGTTTAACGCAGGCCTCTCTCCTTCTCGGCCAAGCGCCACCGAATGATTTATTCACCAATCGAGTCCCCCTCAGCGGATTTGCGTGGACCATCAGTGGTAACAATACCAGTGCCGTTGAGGGAAGGGAAACAGGGGAGCCCAACGGCTACGCCGGTACCATCATCAGAACCATGTGGTATGAGTGGACGGCCCCAACAAATGGGTTGTTCCGCATGGACACCTTTGGAAGTTCGTTCAACACCATTCTGGGGGTTTTTACCAATGCGACATGGTCGAGTGGGATCGTTGAAGAAATTTTAATCGGTGGTAATAACGATGCCTCTGGCACACTGCAAAGCCGGGTGACTTTTAATGCGGTATCAGGGGCAGTCTATCAAATTCAGTTGGGCAGCCATCGGTACACCTTGGGGTCGCAACGTGCCACGAATTTTGGACCATTCTTGTTGAATGGCAATTTCCTGCCCATTTCGTGGCTGACAGCCCCGGGAGAGGGGACCAAATTAACTGCTCCCGCCACCTTGACCATGACCGCGCAAGTCCGCTGGTACACAGGCTCGGTCAGCCGGGTCGAGTTTTACCTGGCAACGGATACCGCAACTAATCTGGCAGGCACCATAACTGCGCCGCCCTATCAGTTGACAGTCTCCAATGTCACGGCAGGCCGCTATCGGCTGTACACGCGGGTAGAAGACAACCGGGGCGACGCCACTTTTTCACCCGTGGTCAATATCGAGGTGGTGGAACCGGGCGCCGTAATCACCAGTCCGGCAATGGGAACGTTCTTTGGGATTACGAGCAACATTGTGATTTCCGCGGATGCCTTTTCGATGAACTCCATCACTTCCATGCAATTTTTCAGCGGGACCAATCTGATTGGCCAGGCGGCCACCGCCCCGGCCAGCATCCATTGGACCACTTTCACTCCGGGAGGACATGACCTGCGCGTGGTGGCCCGCGACAGCCAGGGCAATGCCTACACTTCGGCCGTGGTGACGGTGTACATCAAGGCCTTTGCGTATTTGTTACGCGCCGGCACCGTGTGGAAATACCACAATCTGGGGCAAGATTTGGGCATGGAATGGAAAGAGCCGGCTTACAACGATGCAGCGTGGGCGGCGGGTCCCGCCGAGCTTGGATTTGGAGATGGCGACGAGGTCACCGTCATTGACGGCGGCCCTTCCTCTGCGCGGTATTCCACGATTTATTTCCGGCAAAGTTTCGTGGCCACGAATGTGGCCATGATCACCAACCTGATTTGCTACCTGAAGAGGGATGATGGAGCCGTGGTGTGGCTTAACGGGCAGCGTTTGTACCTGGATAACATGGAGGGCAACCCGGTTTTATACAGCACCCTGGCGCTTGTCGCGGCACCGGATGATGGGGCCAATTGGAACGTCACCAACCTCCCGCCCACGGCCCTGGTGGAAGGAACGAATGTATTGGCCGTGGAAATGCACCAAAGCAGCCTGACCAGCTCGGATTTGTCGTTTAATTTTGAAATGGTGGCCGAATACAATGCCGGCATCACCACCGTGGCTCTAACCTCTCCCCTGACCAACAGCTATTACCTCACCCCAGCCATCATTCCGTTGCGGGCTGTGGCCTCGCATTCCCTGGGCAGTCCGCTGACGGTGAGCTTTTTCCAAAATGGCATCCGGGTGGGCGAAGGCGTGGCTGAAGGAAACGAGTGGGGGTTGACGCTGACGAACGTGGCCCTGGGCACCCACAGCTTTTTTGCGGTTGCCCGAGACGCGATGGGTTATACGGCAACATCCATGGTGGCTCAGGTCAGCGTGTATAATGCCTGGCCTCATTGGACAGCTTATAATGACCATGCAGCGGGTGCCGGCACGGGGCCCAACGTTTCCACCTACAATGTGTTTGGCGCGAATGCGGGGCCGCTGACTAATGTTTTCACCGGTGAACGCCTGGCAGCCACCATGACGGCCACCGCCAACGCCGGGGTGGAGCCGGCAGGTACCATGGGAGTGCCGCTGCCGGAGACCCCGGCTTACAATCTGTTCAATGGCTATGTGGATTTTCAAGGTGAGCCTTACGCGGCCATCTTGCTGCGAGGCAGTGTGGGAGGCCAGGTGGTTAATACTTTTGCCGGGTTATCCCCGGCAGCACTGTATTCCTTCCGCAGCACATCGGTGCGCGGAAATGCTGCTTACACCAATCGCTGGACGCTGGTGCGGCTGACGGGTGCGCGGGCATTCCGGTCTGCGCACACTGCAGGCGTCCTAACTCGAGCACAGCTTCCCAATTTGGCGGCGAACGAAGCCGTCTATAATTCCGGCTTCAACACGGCTGGCGAAGTGGTGGGATGGGATGATATTGTACCCGGCACCAATGGCAGCTTTGCCGTGGTTTGCGAGCAATACACGGGAACCTTGCCGGGGGGAACTCCTACGGACGGGCCTTATGGTTACAGCATCAACGCCTTCCGTTTGGAGGAGGCCGGGCCGCCTTTGTCCGTGACCATGACCGCACCGGCGAACAACTCGGTATATCAAGGCCCCACCAATCTCACGCTGTCGGCCACCGCCACCGGCACGCTGGCCCTTGCGCGAGTGGCCTTTTTTGCGGATGGCGCGCTGGTGGGCGAAGACGCCACTTCCCCCTACAGCATTGTGTGGACCAACGCCACCTGGGCCACCAACCGATTGACGGCAGTGGCGTATGATGTGAGCGGGGGCCGGGCCACCTCGGCGGTGGTGACGGTCACCGTAAACCCGCCGCCGGTAAACACGGATGACCCGGTGGTGCTCCTGGGTCTGGTCAGCCCGGCGCCCGGCAGCCGGGTGACCAACTTGACCAGCATCAACGTGCGATTCAGCGAGCCGGTGACGGGCGTCAATGCCTCGGACTTGCTGGTCAATGGCGTGCCAGCCACCGCGGTCAGTGGGTCCGGAAGCAATTACACCTTTACCATGGCGCAACCGGCCATTGGCACGGCGCAAATAAGCTGGGCCGTAAATCATGGCATTCAGGATTTGGGATTCCCGCCGCGCGCGTTTGACGCCACAGCGCCGGGCGCTACCTGGACGTATGAGGTGGTGGACGGTGTCCCCCCGGGAGTGGTGGGCCAGGCGCCGGCCGCCAACAGCACCGTGACCAATTTGACGAGTGTGACGGTGACCTTCAGCGAGCCGGTGGTGGGCGTGGATGCCAGTGACTTTCTGGTGAACGGCGTGCCGGCCTATGGTTTGAGCGGCTCCGGCAATCAGTACACCTTCACTTTTGGACAGCCCTGGTACGGCACGGTGAACATCACGTGGGCGACCAATCACGGCATTACCGACGTGGGCGGCAATCCCATGAACGCGGCCGCCGCCACCAACCGCTGGAATTACACAATGCGCGGGCAGCCGGTCATTTTGGTGGCTTCCAATGCGGTATATCGCTGGTTGCGCGGAACGAATGAAGCGTCCCTCCCCACCAATGCGTGGCGGGAAATTGCATTTAATGACACCGCCTGGGAGGTGGCGCCGGCGCCGTTCTTTTATGATACCCAAGCGCCTTTGTACACCGGCAACACGGCATTGACGGACATGCAAAGCAATTACGCGACGATTTACCTGCGTCATCCTTTCGTCATCACCACGCCCCTGGCCGTGACCAATCTGGTGCTTTATCACAAGGTGGATGACGGTTTCGTGGCCTGGCTCAATGGCGTGGAGGTGGCCCGGTATAATGTATCCACCGGCGAACTGGCCTACAGTGCGCTGGCTTCGAGCGGGGTGGGCACGGTGACGGAGTACACCGCCATTAATATCACCAACTGGTCGGCGCTGGTCGCGGGCACCAACGTGCTGGCCATTCACGCCCTCAACAGCGCGCTGGCCACCAGCTCAGACTTCCTGTTGGATGTTTACCTGGGGGCGGAAGCCTTGGACCCGGGTTTGCTGGCGCCACGGGTGGTGCAGGTCACTCCTCCACCCGGCCGGGTGTATGCGCTCACAAACATTATCGTCACCTTTTCCCGCGCCGTAACGGGGGTGAACGCCGCTGATTTGTTGGTGAATGGCTCACCCGCTGTCAGTGTTAGCGGCAGCGGCGACACGTACCATTTCCAAGTGGCCCAGCCCGCCTATGGCGCGGTGAACATCACCTGGGCCGTCAACCATGGAATCATGGACTTGAACAACGCGCCCTTTGACGCCACAGCACCCGGGGCGGTTTGGAGCTATCGCTTGATGAATCCCAACGCGCCAGTCATCACGCAGCGCAGCCCGGCACCGGAGAGCCTGGTTGTAAGCCTTACCAATGCCAGCGTGACCTTCAGCCGCAGCGTGACGGGGGTGGACGCCGCTGATTTTCTAATCAACGGAACGCCGGCCACGGCGGCAAGTGGCAGCGAAAGCAATTATGTATTCACCTTTGCCCGTCCAGCCTATGGCCAAGTGCAGTTTTCCTGGGCCGCCAATGCCAACATTATGGCGGCAGGTTCACCCCAGGATGTGTTTGACAGCACGGACCCGCTGGCCAACTGGGCGGTGACGTTTGTTTTCCAGGAGCCGCCCGTGGTAGCCCGGGTGACGCCGACGCCCACCGCCCTGACCAATTTGACCGAGGTGGTGGTAGAGTTCAGCGAGGAAGTCGTGGGTGTGGACGCCAGCGATTTGCTTCTCAACGGCGAACCGGTGTCGGCCGTGGAAGGCTCGGGCACAACGTACCGGTTTACCTTCGCCCAGCCCCCCGTGGGCACGGCTCAGTTCACGTGGGCCAGCGGGCATGGGATTCGCGATTTGGGAGTGCCTTCGCTGGGGCTGGACGGCACAGCTCCGGGAAACACCTGGAGTTATACCATTCTGGATGGTGTGCCGCCGGTCCTCATCAGCCGCTCACCGGCACCGGGACAGGAAACACCGGTGGCCTCCACCATTACCGTTCAATTTAGCGAGCCGGTGGTGGGGGTGGATGCGGCGGATGTGCTGGTGGACTTGCGCCCGGCGGTGGGTTTGACGGCGCTGGCCTCCAACATCTACGTCTTCAATCTCCCGGCACTGAGCTATGGTTACCACACGGTGATTTGGTCAGTGACCAACGGCATCACGGATATCAAAGGCAATCCTTTCAATCGCGCTGCTCATGCCTGGTCTTTTATTTATTACAACTCCAACGCCCCGGCGATTGCGGAACGCATCCCCGCCCCCAACAGCACCACCAACGAATTGACGAATATTTGGGTGCGGTTTGATCGCCCGGTAACGGGGGTGGACGCAGAGGACCTTCTAGTTAACTACGAACCGGCCCTCACCGTAACCGCCACGAATGGGGGCTATTTGTTCACGTTCCCACAACCGCCGTATGGCGCTGTGCCAGTAACATGGGACTTGAATGCCAACATTGCCGACGCCAGCCAGCCGGCCAATGTTTTTGAGACTTTCCGGCCCAGTGCCAACTGGCAAATCAATCTGGAGTATCAGGCACCACCGGAAATTGCTGAAGTCGTGCCGGCGCGCGGCAGTTCGGTGGGGGTCCTGTCACAAATCACCGTGGTGTTTAGCGAAGCGGTGGTTAACGTGGACGCGGGCGATTTGTTGCTCAACGGAGTGCCCGCCACCAACGTGGTGGGCAGTGGCAGCAATTACGTGTTTCGCTTCCCGCAGGTCAATCTCGGCACGGTGAATGTGACTTGGGCCGCTAATCACGGCATTCGCGATGTGGGTATTCCGCCGATGCCCTTTGACCACACCGCGCCGGGGGCGTCCTGGAGTTACACGGTGGTTGAGACCACCCCGCCGGTGGTGACCAGCCAAACGCCGCCGGCCGATGCGGTGGTTTCCAATCTGTTCTTTGTGCAAGTGACCTTCAGTGAACCCGTGCTCAACGTGGACGCAGCGGATTTATTGGTCAATAATGTGCCTGCTTTCAGTCTAAGCGGGAGTAACAACACCTACATTTTCTACATCAGCTCGCCGGCTTACGGCACGGTGAACGTGCGGTGGGCGGCCAATCATGGCATCACGGACCTGGTGGGCAATCCCTTCGACGCCAACGGCGCAGGGGCCACTTGGAATTACACCCTGCAACCGCCGCGGGTCATCTTGATTGCCAGCAACAGTGTATGGTCGTACCGGCTGGGCACCAACGAAGTTTCCAATCCCATTGAAGCCTGGCGGTTACCGACCTACAACGCCGCGGCGTGGCCCACCGGGATTACCTATTTCTATTACGGTGATCCCTTGAGCGGAACCCTCATTCCGGCCATGAACAACAATGCCTATTCCAGCCTTTACCTGCGCAAGACGTTTGTCATCGAAGAGCCGGCATTCGTCACGAATTTGCTGTTGCGCGTGGCGGTGGACGATGGGTACGTGGCGTGGATTAACGGCGTGGAGGTGGCCCGGTTTAACATGGGTAGCGCGGGCAACCCCGTTTTTTACAATAGCTTTGCGACGGCCAATGCCACGGAATTACCGGGGGGCGGGCCTGATTACTACAGCTACCCGTTAAGCAATCCTGCGCCCTCCACCTATCTGGTGCGGGGCACCAACGTGCTGGCCATTCACGGCTTCAATGTAAATGCCACCAGTTCGGATTTTGCCCTGAACGCCGAGCTTTCCGCGGAAATTAGTGGCAGTCCGGCCAATCTGCCACCGGTTATTATCGGAGCAGTGCCGGCGTCGGGGGATGTCTTTGCGCTGAGCAATCTGGTCATAACTTTCAGCAAGCCGGTGACCGGCGTGGATGCGGCGGATTTGCTGGTCAACGGACAACCGGCCACCGGGTTGAGCGGCAGCAATAACATCTATACCTTCACCTTCCCGCAGCCGCCTTACGGCAGTGTGCTGGTGAATTGGGCCGCCGGCAACGGCATTCGCGATTTGTCCGTGCCGCCGCTCTTCTTCGATGGTTCAGCTTCCTCGGCGCGGTTTATTTATAATTTGCTCAATCCTAATGCGCCGGTGGTGGTGAACAAAACGCCGGATGGTTCTCAAACGGTCACGCAGTTGACCTCGGTCACCGTGAAGTTCAGCAAAGCAGTCACAGGTGTGGATGCGGCCGACTTTTTGGTCAACGGCAATTCGGCCACTGGCGTCAGCGGGGGCGGCTCGGTGTACACCTTCACCTTCCCCCAACCGGCCTATGGCACGGTACAATTCGGCTGGGCGCAAAACCACGGCATTACGGACCTGGATAATCCGCCCAATGCGTTTGACCAGCGCCGGCCGGGCGCTTCGTGGCAGGTACAGTTAATTGACCGCACCGCCCCGTTTGTGGCGCAGGTACAACCTGCACTGGGCAGTACGGTGTCCAATTTGAACCAGGTTACGGTGACTTTCAGCGAAAACGTGACTGGCGTGGATGCGCGGGACCTGCTGATTAACGGAACACCGGCGTTGTCGGTCAGCGGCGGCGGCAGCAATTATGTGTTCACCTTTGCGCCGGTGAATGCTTCCATCATTCGTTTCTCCTGGGTGGCCAGCCACGGCATTGCCGACACCGCCAGCTCGCCTAATTTGTTCGATGGCACTGCGCCCTCCGCCCGGTGGCAGTATTACACAGTGGACACCACGCCTCCGGTCATCACCTCGGTCAGCCCCATTCCGGGCGCGGTGGTGGTGAGCCTGCGGGAAATATCCGTGACCTTCAGCGAGCCGGTGCAGGGCGTGGAAGCCAGCGCCTTGTTGGTGAACGGGCTGCCCGCCAACAGCGTGAACGGCGCGGGCGCCGGGCCGTATATGTTCAATGTGCCATCCCCTCTGACAGGATTGGTGCAGGTCACGTGGGCGCCCGGCCATGTGATTCGGGACCTCGCCAGCCCG
The DNA here is from genome assembly GCF_024832785.1 of Fontisphaera persica. Classification (GTDB taxonomy): domain Bacteria; phylum Verrucomicrobiota; class Verrucomicrobiia; order Limisphaerales; family Fontisphaeraceae; genus Fontisphaera; species Fontisphaera persica. The sequence goes on along the minus strand of NZ_CP116615.1, from coordinate 699,364 downwards.
CCCAATCGCTTCACCGGCGGCGGATGGACTTACACTTACGAGCCTGAGGCCAATTATGCGGGCAAGGTGGTCATCAGCGAAATCATGTACAATACGCCCTCCTTCCGCACCGATGAAGAATGGTTGGAAATTCGCAACCTTACTCCTGCCCCCATTAATATTACAGGCTGGCGGTTTAATCGCGGCGTGGACTTTACCTTCCCGCCGATGACCTTGCCCGCTTATGGGTATTGGGTGGTGGCTAGCGACACCAACCGCTTCCGCCAACTCTACCCCAACGTCACCAACGTCATTGGCAACTGGCAAGGCCAGTTGAGCAACAACGGTGAAGATGTGGAATTGGAAACAGCGTGGGGCGCCCGCGTGGACCTGGTGCCTTATGCCAGCGAAGGCGATTGGGCCATCCGGCGCCGGGGAAGTGTAACTTACCAAAATGGACATCGCGGATGGGAATGGTACACGACTGCCGATGGCTGGGGTTCCAGCCTGGAATTGATAAACACGAATCTACCCAGCCAATACGGCCAGAACTGGCAGGCCAGCACTGTCACTGGCGGCACACCGGGGGCTGCCAACTCCGTGGCGGTCCAGAACTCAGCGCCGCTCATTATTGGTGTGGAGCATTCCCCGGCGATGCCCACTGCCACCAACACCGTGCGCATTTCGGCGTTGATTCTGGATGAGCAAACCAGCGGATTAACCGTAACCCTCTATTGGCGGAATGCCTCCTCCACCACACCGGGCAATTTTACTACCGTCCCCATGCGTGACGATGGACAGGGCGGCGATTGGGTTGCGGGCGACCGCGTTTACAGCGGGCAGGTGCCGCCTCAGACCAATCTGACCATTGTGGAGTTTTACGTGGAGGCCCGCGATGCGGCCAACAACACCCGCACCTGGCCCGGACCGGCGTATGAGCTGGATGGCTCTTCGATGGGCCAAGTGGCCAATGCATTATACCAGGTGGACAATGACAGCGCCGTCTATCCGCAGCCGCAGTATCGCTTGATTATGACCGGTGCGGAACGCCAGGAAATTCAAAACATCTGGCAGGTGGACAATGCCACCTACCGCATCAATGCGGAAATGAACACCACCTTCATTGCTTCTGACAGCTCCGGGACTGCTGTACGGTACCTGTGCGGCGTCCGCAACCGCGGCAATTCCTCCCGCTGCAGTACCTGCAACCCGGGGGGTATGCAGAATTACCGCATCAACATCCCCACCGACAATCTGTGGCGAAACCAGCGAGCCTTCAATTTGAACTGCAAATATGTGCATTCGCAGTACATGGGCAGCATCATGTTCCGCAAAGCCGGCCTGCCCTGCGAGGAAGGCAACCTGGTGCGGCTCAAGCTCAACGGCGTGGAATTGGTCAACATGATTGGTTCCGCGATTGGCGGGCCCGGCAATAATCAGCCGTTCCCCTATTACCTCCACCTGGAGGAGTTAAACAGCGATTGGGCCGAGAATCATTATCCGGACAACGCCGACGGCAATATGTACCGCCTCATGCGCGTGGCCGATTTGCTCTATCGTGGCACCAATTACACCAGCTACACCACCGGCGGGTACAATTATTCCAAGGCCTCCAACCAGCGGGTGAATGACTGGAGTGATTTGTATAACATGCTCTGGGCGATTAACAACACCCCCGATGCTCAATGGGCTGCCGCCGTGCGCGAAGTCATCCATGTGGATGAATGGGTGCGGCACTTCGCGGTTATGAGCCTTATTGGCTTCGGGGAAACCTCCATCGGCAGCGACGGCGCCCCGGATGACGCTACAATTTACCTAGGCACGAAGGACCGGCGTGCCGTAATCATGCCGCACGACGGCGACACCAACTTTGGCGAGGGCGACGGCTCGCGCCAGCAGCCCACCATTTCCATCTGGCGGGCCGTGGAAACCAGCGGCGCCATCGCTTTCAATAACCGGTTCCTGCGACACCAGGAATTTGCACCGCTCTATTTTGGCGCGTTGTACGAATACGCCACCACCATTTTTGCCACCAATGAAATCTTCGCCACTTACGACCAGGTGTTGGGGCCGTTAAATATCGGCACCACAGTGGCGCGGATGAAGAACTGGTCGGCTCAGCGGGTGGCCAGCGTGCTATCCCAAATCAACCTGAATTTGGTGGTCACCAACCTCAGCTCCTTCGCCTTCAACAATGGTGTGTATGTCGCCACCACGCCCAACATCAATCTGCGCGGAGTAGGTAACATGATTCACACGCGCCAGGTCCGTGTGCAAGGCATCCCCGTAAGCTGGACGGCCTGGACCGGCCAATGGAACGCCAACTTGACGCTCAATCCAGGCTATAATTTGGTGCGGATTGAAACGGTCAACAGTAACAATGTGGTCTTCGCCAGCACCAACCTGGTTTTCTTCTACGACCGCGGCGACACCGTGCCCGTCTCCGGCACCATCAGCACGGACACGACGTGGCTGGCGGCCAATGGGCCGTACAACGTGACGGGGACGCTGACGGTGGGCAGCGGGGCCACTTTGACCATTCAGGCGGGGACGACGGTGTATCTGGGTAGCGGGGTCAATCTGGTGGTGGCCAACGGGGGGCGGTTGCTGGCGGAGGGGACGGCGGCGGCGCCGATACGGTTCACCCGGGCGCCGGGGGCGAGCACGACGTGGGGGGGGATTACGGTCAACGGGTCGGCCAATTCGCCGGAGTCGCGGCTGGTGCATGTGATGATAGAGCACAACAACAGCACGGCCATTACGGTGACCGACGGGACGGTGTGGCTGGACAATGTGCGGTTTGGGAATACCGCGCGGCAGTATTTGGAGCTGACGCGGGCGTCGTTTGTGGTGCAGAACTGCGAGTTTCCGGCGCCGACGGGCGCTGTGGAGCCGACGCACGGGACGGGGGGCATCAAGGCGGGGGGGCGGGGGATATTCCGGCGGAACTTCTGGGGGAAGGTGAGCGGGTACAATGACGCGCTGGACTTTACGGGGGGCCAGCGGCCGGGGCCGGTGCTGGTGTTGTTGAACAACGTGTTCCTGGGGAGCGACGATGATTTGCTGGATTTGGACGGGACGGATGCGTGGGTGGAGGGGAACGTGTTTGTGCGGGCGCGGCGGGCGGGGAGCACGCCGGACAGCGGCAGTGCGATCAGCGGGGGTCAGAACGGGGGGCAGCGGTCGCGGATTACGGCGGTGAACAATTTGTTTTACGATTTGGACCATGTGGCCAACGCGAAGGAGGGGAATTTCTACGTGTTACGGGGGAACACGGTGGTGTGGCAGAACGGGGTGGGGAGTGTGGATGGGGTGACGGCGGTGGCGATATTGGCGGACGAGGGGACGGCGGAGGGGCGGGGATGTATTGGGAGAACAACGTGGTGCACACGGCGGAGCGGCTGGTGCGGGGGGTGACCAATGCGGTGGTGACGTGGACCAACAATGTGCTGTGGCAGGTGGGGGCGGGAGCTGGACGGGGCCGGGAGGGGGAATGTGGGGTGGACCCGCAGTTGCGGCGGGTGCCGGGGGTGGGGAGACGGCGTTTACGAACTGGGCGGGGGCGCAGGTGATGTGGGAGTGGCTGGGGTTGCGGGCGGGCAGTCCGGCGCGGGGGCGTGGGGCGACGGGGCGATGGGGGGTGGAGGTGGCGGGGGTGCCGGAGGGGGTGACGCCGGAGCGTGGGGCGGTGTTGCGGGTGGGCTTTAATGTGACGGGGAACGGGATGCCGGTGGGGGCGTATCCGGCGGGGGCGGGTTACACGCATTACCGGTGGCGGTTGGACGGGGGCCCGTGGAGCGGGGAGACCCCGATTGGCACACCGATTGTGTTGAGCGGGCTGCCGGATGGGGCGCACGTGGTGGAGGTGGCAGGGAAGAATGACGCCGGCTGGTGGCAGGATGACCCGGTGTTTGGGGAGGATGCGGTGGTGACCCGGGTGAGTTGGGTGGTGGACGGCAGCCGGTTGCCGGTGCGGTTGAATGAGGTGCTGGCCAGCAACCGGCGGTCGTTTGAATTCAATGAGCGCACCCCGGATGCGGTGGAGCTTTACAATTATGGTTCGTCGCCGGTGGATTTATCTGGCTTGCGCCTGACCGATGACCCGGCTGCGCCGGATAAATACGAATTCCCGGCCGGAACCATTTTGGGACCGAACCAGTATTTGATTGCCATCGCGGCCAATGATGAGGGACAGCCCGGGTACTATCTGGACTTCAATTTGCGCAGAGAGGGCGGCGGGTTGTATCTGTATGACGCGGCGCATCGGGGCGGAGCGCTGTTGGATGCTGTGGAGTATGGCCCGCAAGCCACTGACTATTCCATTGGCCGTCTGCCAGATGGAAGCTGGACGTTGTGCCAGCCAACTTTGGGCAACGCCAATATACCGGTGGAATTGGGCGATCCCACCCAATTGCGCATCAACGAATGGCTGGCAGCCTCGCAGTTCAGTGCCTTCAATGATTTTGTGGAATTGTTCAACCCGCAAACCGTACCGGTGTCTTTGGGCGGCTTGTACTTGACCGACAAGCTGGATGGCTGGCCCACCCGTCACGTGATTGCGCCGTTAAGTTTCATCGGACCACGCAACTTTACCGTGTTTCAGGCCACTGGCGAACCTGAGCGCGGGCCGGATCATTTGAACTTCCGTCTGGCTTCCGAACATGGCGATTTGGCCTTGCTGGGGCCGGATTTGCGGGTGATTGACACGGTCTATTATGACTTCCTAGCGCCTGATGCCTCGCAAGGCCGCAGTCCCAACGGCTCGCCCAGTATTTATGTGTTCAACCAGCCCACCCCTGGAGCAGGCAACCCCTTCACGGGAGGCAGCACCAACATTGTGACCACCAACATCCTCTTGGTGGACTTCACCAGCACATGGCGTTATCAGGCTGATGGAACGGATTTGGGCACCACATGGCGCAACGTCGGATACAATGATGGCGCCTGGCCCAGCGGGCCGGGGCTGTTTGGCAAATCGCTAAGTGGCAATTATCCCATTCCCACTGGCACCGTCTTAAATGAATTGGGGCAAACAACGGTGTACTTCCGCACCCGGTTTGTTTACACCGGCGAAACGAACGGCTTCCAACTGGCGTTGTCGCACTACATTGATGACGGCGCGGTGGTGTATTTGAATGGCACGGAAATCCTGCGGTACAACATGCCTGCCGGAACCATCACTTATAGTAACAACGCCTCCTCCAGTGTCAGTGGCAATGCGCCGTTAGTCGGGCCGGTGCTGCTGCCGCTGACGGGTTTGGTGTCAGGCACCAACGTGCTGGCCGTGGAGGTGCATCAGGCCTCGGGCAGCACTGATATGGCCATGGCCATGAATTTGACGCTCACCCGGACTACCACCAATATCACGGGCGGCTCCGTGGTGATCAACGAAGTCTTTGCCCTGGGCGAAAATTACACCAACGTCGTGGGTGTGGCCAGCGACTGGGTGGAGTTGTACAACCCGGGAGACCAGCCGGTGAATCTGGCCGGCATGAGCTTAAGCGATAATACCGCCAACCCGGCCCGTTGGACCTTCCCCGCCGGCACGGTTTTGGGCCCTCGCAGCTATCTGGTGGTGCTATTTGATGGGCAGCAACCATCCAGCACCAATGGGACCAGCGTGATGAACACGGGCTTTGGCCTGAAAGCTGAAGGCGGTGGCGTTTATTTATACGATGACACGCTGACGCTGCTTTCCTCGGCGGTGTATGGCATACAAACCACTGACTTTTCCATCGGGCGCGTGCCGGACGGCCTGGGGGCCTTTGTGTTGACGGCTCCCACCCCACGGGGGGCCAATATTGCGATGCCGTTGGGGAATCCCTCCCTGCTCCGCCTCAACGAATGGATGCCCAATGACCGGGATGGCCGGGATGACTGGTTTGAGATTTACAATCCGGGCAGCCTGCCGGTGGCGCTGGGGGGACTGTTTGTAACGGATGATTTGTTGAATCCCACCAAATCCCCCATCCCGCCGCTGTCTTTCATTGGCGGTGGCACCAATGCCTACTTGAAATTAATTGCGGACAACAACCCAGCCGCCGGAGCAAATCATGTGCGCTTCCGTTTGGATGCCACTCGTGAATCCCTCGGTCTGGCGACCTCCAATGGTTACATTGATTCGGTCAGTTGGAATTATCCGGTCTCGCAGCCGGGCGTGAGTGAGGGACGATTCCCCGATGGCAGCACGAACATCGTGTTCTTCCCCGACACACCGTCGCCCGGCGAGTCGAATTATCGTCCTTTGACCAACATCGTCATCAACGAAGTTATGGCACATAGCGACCCGCCGCTCGAAGACGCCATTGAAGTGCACAATGTCACCGATCAACCAGTGGATATTGGCGGTTGGTTCCTGAGCGACAGCAAGGGCACACTGGCGAAATATCAAATCCCGCCGGGCACCGTGATTCCGCCGCGCGGATTCAAGGTGTTTTACGAGTACCAATTCAACGACAATCCGCAGGACAACCGCCAGGCGTTTGCGCTCAGCTCGGCTGAGGGCGATGAGGTTTATCTGTCAGCCGCCACCACCAATGGCACACTGACCGGCTACCGCACCAGCGTGAAGTTTGGCCCCAGCTTCAGCGGAACCAGCTTCGGACGCCATGTGACCAGCGACAATCGCTCGGAATTCGTGGCGATGAGCCGGAGAACTTTTGGGGTGGACGAGCCTAATTCCGTCACTGAATTCCGCACGGGCAACGGCGCGAGCAACGCCTACCCAGCCATCAGCCCGGTGGTCATCCGGCAAATCATGTATCATCCGCCCGATCTGGACACCAATGACAACGTCATTCATGAATTTATCGAGCTCTACAACCGCACCACCGGCACGGTGCCGTTGTATGATCCTTTGTACCCCACCAACACCTGGCGGTTGCGCGATGCGGTGGACTTCGAGTTTCCGCAAGGATTTAGTTTGCCGCCGGGCGGCTCAGTGCTGGTGGTGAGTTTTGATCCGGTTCTGCAACCGGAGCTGCTGGCCAATTTCCGGACCACTTACCGTCTCTCCACCAACATGCCCATCGTGGGCCCCTATCGGGGCAAATTGGATAATAGCGATGAAAGCATTGAATTGAAACAGCCCGATACCCCTGAACAGCCGCCCAGCCCGGACGCCGGCCTGGTCCCGTATGTGGAAGTGGACCGGGTGCGGTATTATGACCGGGCACCGTGGCCGGCCGCCGCGGACGGCACAGGTTATTCCCTGCAGCGGGTGGCGGTGGCCCTCTTCGGCAATGACCCCGCCAACTGGGTTGCCGCGCCAGTGAATTTCCTGCAAACCAATGCTGTGGCGCTGAACACGCCGCCAGTGCTGGCCGCCATTCCCAACCGCACGGTGGCGCTGGGTCAAACCCTTGTGTTCACGAATGCGGCCACGGATGCTGACGTGCCGGCGCAGACCCTGACCTTTGAATTAGGCGCAGGCGCGCCAGCCGGCGCTGCGGTTCATCCGGTGACGGGGGTGTTCACCTGGACTCCCCTGGCGATGGGGGTTTATCCCATCACGATAATTGTGCGCGATAACGGGGTGCCCAGCCTAAGCGCCACTCAGACTTTCACTGTGACGGTGGAAGACCGCCGGGCGCAATTGACGCAAAGCGGCAGCAACATCCAGATTCGCTGGCAGACGCAGGCCGGCCGGCAATATCAAGTGCAATACAAAGACCGCCTGACGGACCCCGTCTGGCTGGATTTGCCGGGCGGGCTGGTCACCGGCAATGGCGGGCCAGCCATGGTGCCGGATGTGCTGTCGCCGACGCGTCCGCAGCGTTATTACCGGATAATGCTCTTGCCTTAAAAGGCCCGAACAAGCAGACTATGAGTTAAGCCCAACAGGGGCTGGATAGGCCTTTTTTCCTGGAGCAAACCCATTGGGGCAACGTCCAATAATAGAAATAATCTTATGAAGAATGGCTGGCGGTTGGGCGCCTTGTGGCTTTGCCTGGGAATGATGGCAATGGCCCAGGAGCCTTTTTGGGTTAACATCACCTCGCCCACCAACGGGCAATTCATCGCGCACCCCTCACTGCCCCTGCCGGTGACGGTGCAATACTTCGACGCCGAGGGCATGGTCGTGCGCGTGGACTATTACCGCGGTAAAACGTATGTGGGCACATCCACCAACGCGCCTTTTACCCTGCTTTGGACCAATCCCCCTGCCGGCACCAACCTGTTGCGCGCACTGGCGACGGACAACAACCAGGTCAGTGTCTGGTCACCCACTGTGGAAATTGTCGTGAATGCCCAGCCGGAATTAACCGTGGCACGGCCGCGAGAAGGTGAGTTGGTGGCTTTGGGCACCCCTCTAGTTGTGAGCCTTGCAGCATCGGATGCCGACGGCAGCATCACCAATCTCGCGGTGTATTTGGACGATGCCCTGCTGGGGCTGTTGACCCTGCCCCCCTACGATATCATCCTGACCAATCTCAGCCTGGGTCCCCATACCTTGCGGGTGGAGGCCACAGATAATTGGGGCGAAACCACGGGGGTCACCCGGAGTTTTCAGGTCATCGTGCCTGACCCCGGTTTCATGGATGACTTTGAACCAGACGTGGAACCGGGGGCGTGGGTCGCCTTTGCCGGCGCTCTGGGGGTGGACGTGCTGGTGACCAATTATGCAGGCGCGGTTTCTGGCGTGAACAGCTTGTGGTTTGGGGGTGACGATGAACGATACTTGGTGAGCCGGCCGCTTTCTCTGTTGGATGAAGCAAGAGTGGCTTTTTATCTGCGTTATGCGGCCGGGGGGCGCGAAGAATGGGGAGAAACCCTTTTGCCCGAAGAGGCCGTGCAACTGGAATACCGCGTGGGCAACGGAGAATGGAATGTCTTGGAGGTGTTCACCAATGCCTTGCTGACCAACTGGACTTTTTTGGAAATTCCCCTACCGCCGGCAGCCATTTCCACCAACACCCAATTCCGCTGGTACCAGCCGGCGCATGGCGGTGTGGGATTTGCCCAATGGGCTTTGGACGATGTGGTCATTCACACCGGCGCCCGCCCTCCGGTCATCCTGCGTCAGCCGTCCCATCGCACAGCGAGCGAAGGCGAAACGGTGGTGTTTGAAGTGGAAGCATCTGGCAGCCCACCGCTGAGTTACCGATGGTTTGTCAATGGGACCCTTTGGCCTTTTGCCTCCGGCCCCCAATTGGTTTTTGAGGACGTTACCACCTTCCAAAATGGCTGGCGCGTCTGGGCGGAAGTGAGCAATCCGGCGGGCGTGGCCACCAGCACCGTCGCGTGGTTGACGGTGGCTCAACCAGATACCGATATCTTTCGCATTTTGAGCTTCAGCACCAATAACGTGGTGGCCATTGACCATAACAACTTGACGGGGGATGACCGCGGCGGATTGGTGGTGTCCAGCAATCGCGTCTTTATTACCGGCGACAACTACACGGCGCATTACGATGCAGGCACGCTCGGCGGGGGCGCACGGATGAATGTCGTCCTGGATGGCCTGGTGGCTGATTTGCGCACGGAAAAAATCTATTCGCTGGCTGAGGGAACCAATCAATTCCAGCACTACAATTTGACCCGTGTGGACGGTTTACTGGAATTGGATGGCAACACCGGACTTTGGACAGGACGCCGAGTGGCGCTGAGCCAGCCCATTACGATTCAAACCTGGAATTCCGGCGTTTTCAGTGGCAGCGGGCGTTTTGTTTTATGGACCAGCAGCAGGCTTTACCATATTTCGTTGCCGGATGGCACCGTCACCGACCTGGGGGTCCTGAGTTTTCCACAATATTCCGGCTCTGAAAGTTGGGCCATCTGGGGAGTGGCGGAATGTTTCAGCAATGCCTTGCACTTGGTGTATGTGCGGGACACCCGCAACATCGTGCGGAGCACTGTGGGGCCGGGAGCCGCTCCCGGACAGCTTGGACTGCAAACGGTAGTGCTGCAAAACTTCTATAATTTGGGCGACATGGCCAGCATCACGCTCTCCCTTTCCCGCAATCGCTGGTATTTTCACCATGAGGCTGGTTCCCAATTTCGTCCCAATGGCGGCGAGATACTGGGATATGCGGCGGTCAGCGTTGAGAGAAGCCTTCAAGCTCCACCCTTTATCATTGCCTCGCCGGCGTCCCAATATTTGCAAACGGGAGGAACCGCAGTGCTGGCGGTTTCCGATGCCGGGGCGTTGCCCCGGAGTTATCAATGGTTTCATAACGGGCAGCCGCTGGCGGCCAACACCAACCGGCTGGTCATCACCAATGTGCAAAGCCAGTCGCTGGGGGATTATTACGTGGTCGTTGCCAATCCCTACGGCAGCGCCACCAGCGGCGTGGCCAATGTGGTGGTGGGAAATGTACCACGCATTACCACCCACCCTACCAATGTAACCGTGCTGGCCGGTAATACACTGGAACTGCGCGTGGAGGCGGAAGGAGATGCTCCCTTGTTTTACAATTGGTACTTCCAAGGCGAATGGATAGGTTATACCAATCCAGTTTTAACGTTGCCCAATGTTAACTTGAATTACCAGGGCGGGTATTACGCTGTGGTTAGCAATTATTTTGGCGCCGTCACCAGCCGCACGGCCATGGTCACAGTGTTATCCCCACCCATGATTAGCTTGCAGCCAGCGGACTTGAGTACTCTTCCCGGAAATGACGGCGCGTTGCAGGTGGCAGTCGTAGGCACCCCGCCATTTGCCTATCAATGGTATTACAACGGCGAGGCCATTCTCGCGGCCACGAATGACACGTTGAAACTCAGTTCCATCCAGTCAGGAAACCTTGGCCTCTACCACGTGGTGATTACCAATCTTTACGGAGCCGCCACCAGCCGGATGGCGCAGGTGCGATTTGTCCAATTGCTGCCGAACACCTTCCGTATCGTCAATCTGCTCACCAACAACAGCAAAACGGTGGACCATGAATCGCTGACGGGCGACGATTGCGGTGGCATCGCGGTCTCGCGCAGTCATGTTTTTGTAACCGGCGATAGCCGCACCGGTCGTTGGCTGGCCGGCGACTTGACCCAAGCCTCCACGGTGGGTTCCTCTCCTTATTACGGGCTGGTCTGCAACCTGCGTACGGAAACCGTCTATTCTTTCGCTCAGGGCACGCGGCTCATTGACTACAGCAGCAACCAGCGCATCACCCACCTGGTGGAGCTGCATGGCACCAATCTGACTCAGACCGGGCGCACCATCGAATTATCACGTGCCATTACAAACACCTATGGAAGCCTGGTTTGTTCGGGTTTCAACCGCGTGGGTCTCTATGACTCCACCACGCGCATATACTATGACATTGAACTACCCAGCGGCCGTGTCACTCCCTACGGCCCGGCTCCCGATACAGCCCAGTTTTACATTTATGGCTCTGAAACCTGGGCGGCATGGGGAGTGGTGGAATATTATGATGAAGCGCCTTACATGGTGTATTGCTCGGTGGATTGGAACACGGGCCGTTCCTCCATCAACCGCACCCGTGTTTCCGACTGGCAAACGTCGGTGGTCAATAATTTTGAAAATTTGGGTGACATGGGCAATTTCACCGTGTCCATTTCCCGCCGGCGCTGGTATTTTCACCACGAATCGGGTTCACAGTTTCGCCCGGAATATGGCGAAACCGCGGGCTTTGCTGATGCCGAATTATTATTTGTTGACGCCACCAACGCCCCACCGGAAATCCTCCAGCATCCTGCGGATGTGGAGGTTGTTTTGGGAGCCGAAGCGCGTTTTAGCGTTTCTTCCTATGGAGGGGAACCACTGAGCTATCAATGGCGGCTGAATGGCACCAATCTGGTCGGAGCCACGGATAGACTGCTGGTGATTACCAATGCCGGCTACCAACACCAGGGGGATTACACCGTGGTGGTCTCGAATGCCTTTGGCATGGCAGTGGGTGGACCGGCCCGGTTGACCATTGACCGGGGCACCCTCACCAATCGGTTGCTGGTGTTCGGCATCACCAACCTCTGGCGTTACCACCAGCAAGGCCAGGATTTAGGCACGACCTGGCGCGGCACTGCTTACAGTGACGCCACCTGGCCGCAAGGCCGCGGGCTGTTGGCCGTAGAGGACAACCCGGCGATAGCACCCATCAACACGCTCTTGAGCCTGACCACGCCCGGCGGTGGGGCCATCACGACTTATTATTTCCGCACCACCTTCAACCTGCCCGCCGTGCAAGGGGCGCGTGGGGTGCGTTTAATCTCCTCCAATCTGGTAGATGACGGCGCGGTCATTTACCTTAACGGGCTGGAGAAGGCGCGCATCCGGATGAATCAAGGCACGGTCAATGCCAGCACTTTTGCCAATGCCACTGCCCCGGAGGGTGTTTATGAGGTGGTGACGCTGGATACCAACGGAGTGTTTTTTGGCGCAGCTAATGTCATGGCGGTGGAGGTGCATCAGCAAAGCGCAACAAGTTCGGATGTGGTCTTTGGCATGGCCCTCTACGCGGAGGTGCTTTACCCGAATGACCCGCCGGTGATTTTGCAGGAGCCGGCGGACGTGGAGGTGGATTACCTGGGACGAGTTCAATTGTCCGTGGTGGCCAGCGGCATGGCGCCATTGAGTTACCAGTGGTATCAAGGCAATTTGCGCCTGCCAGCCTTCACCGGCCCAACGCTGGAATTGGCCAACGTCACATCATTCCAAGCGGGCAACTACCGGGTGGTGATTAGCAACGCCATCGGGGTGGTCACCAGCCGCATCGCCCGCGTCACGGTGAGGATTCCCCCGGAGATTTGGGACCATCCACAAAGCGGCGAAGGTTGGGTGGGCGGCTCTTTGTCCTTATTAGTGACGGCCACCGGTACTGACCTAGGTTACCAATGGTGGCACAACGGCGCGCCCCTGCCGCTGGCCACCAACGCTGAACTGGTGCTAGCGCCGCTGCAAATGGCTCATGCGGGAGAATATTACGTGGTGGTCTCCAATGCGGTGGCAGCCGTGACCAGCCAGGTGGCCACCGTTATCGTGCATGGGTTAAGCCTGCCACCGGAGTCTTTGCAATGGTCCAATGGCGTCTTGCGACTGGCGTTTGATGTCCCTGCGGGCACGAGCCTCGACATTGAAACTTCTGAGGATTTGCGGCAATGGACACGAGCCGCAAGTTTCACCAATCCCCAAGGGCGAATTGTATTTGAAGACCAGCAGGCCGCCGACCGGCCCCGCCGGTTTTACCGCCTGAAATTAAGCCCTTGAGTTCACCAGGTCGGCCTTAACACGGTTTAGCCCGCCGGTCGCCCGGGGGTGGCCCTCCCCTGCCCCGCTCTCAGTTTAACGGGAGTGGGGGCAGGATAACCGCTTCTTTCCGAGTTACTTAGAACAGTTCAAATGCCCTTCTACATTTAACTTCCACGCCATGCTTCCGTAACAAGGGTGGGGTAGTTTAAGCATGAATGAATGAAATGAAAGACATGGGAAATTGGGGAACGAAGCAACGAGAATCGGAGAAAGGAGTTAATATGGACGCCGCGAATCACAAGGAATGGCCCGAGGGTAATGGGGGCGAAGCGGCGCTGACCCGCAAGCCGGTGGCGATGCCCAGAGACGTGACGGAATGGGTGGGGTCGCTGACGCTGGTACGCATGACGTTGGAAGCCATAGACCAGGTCAAGCCGGAGTTCAAGCAGACCCAGTTCAAAACGGCCTTTGGAGCATACCAGGCACCGATGCTGTTGACGCTCCTGACCTGCGCGTATGCCCGGGGGCTGACCGGCTCACGCGATATCGAGCTGGCCATTCCACATGACCGGGCGCTGAAATACATCTGCGCCGGCAACCGGCCAGATTGGAATGTATTGCGGCTGTTTCGGCGGCAATATAAAGGCGTGGTTCAGAATTGCCTCGCCTCCCTGTTGGAAAAGGTTTGGGAAAGCCAGTATCCCCCTGAACGGCGTAATCCACCGCCGGAAACGGGCAATTACACTAGCGCTTCGCTGGACCGGTGGATGATTCCACCGCGCCCGGATTTCCAGGCGGAAGCCGCCAAACGGGTGCGCCTAGCCATTCTGGCTGACACCCTACTTTCGGACGAATAAGCCTTCGTTTTGGCCAGCACGCATGTGCCTGCGCCTGCCTCAGGCGCAGGCATTTCTTTTTTCGCCCGCCCCGTTGGCCAAGCGCCCATTTTTGAGCTACACGGCATGCAAAATGCCGTTGCCAAATGGAAACGAAATTGAGAAAAAGAGCGCTTTGATGTAACTTTAAGCAGAATATATGACGTTGCTTAAGTGGATGGGGTGGCTGAGCGCCACCGCGTTGACAATGGTTCTTCCCGTAAGTTCCCCGGCACAAATTGTGATTAACGAGGTGTTGGCGGATAACAATGCGGCTGTGCGCAACGGGGAGGGCTATCCCAAGAGTTATGTCGAATTGTACAACCCCACCCCCAATGCTGTGAGCCTGACGGACTGGTATCTCACGAACAACACCAATCTTACGGAGCGTTTTAAGTACGCCTTTCCGCCAGGCACGGTCATTCAACCCTTTGAGTTCCTGGTGGTTTGGTGCAATAAAATCACCAACGGCCCCGGGCTGTACACAGGCTTCGATTTGAAAAAGGCCACGGATGAAGTTGGACTTTATCGTGGTCCCACCAATGCCCCCACGCTGGTGGATTACGTGCGGTTTGGCTTTCAAATTGAGGACTTGTCCATCAGCCGCTGGCCTGATGGCAGCGGGGCCTGGCGTTTGACCATGCCTACCCCGGGGGCCGACAATGCCGCCCCCATTCCCCTGGGCACACCGCGTGCCTTGTTATTCAATGAATGGCTGGCCAACACGCCGGTCACGGATGACTGGTTTGAAATTTTTAATCCCGCCACCAATCCTCCGGTCAACATGGAAGGGCTGGTGATTCAGGATAATGGCGGGGCTGCCAAGCAAAAGGTCATCCCCCCCCTTTCGTTTATCAGCTCCAACGGCTTCCAGCTTTTCTGGGCCAATGACAATGGCGGCACCCGTGCGCCAGCCAACGAATGCGATTTTCGGCTCGGCGGTGACGTGGGCGATGTGTTGATTTTACTGCCATATGTGGGTGCGCCGGCCCAGGAGGCCATTCATCGCGTCATTGTGCGGGAGCGGCAGCCGGAAAATGTCTCCGACGGGCTTATGCCGGATGGCAACACCAACAATGTAGTGAGTTTCGTTGTGAATCGCAGCACCCCTGGCAAAAGCAATTTCCAGCTCATAACGAACATCGTGATCAATGAGGTGCTCGCCCACACAGACCCGCCCCTGGTGGATGCCATTGAGTTTTTCAATTTAACCTCCGAGCCTTATCGCCTGGACCACTTTTATCTCAGCAACAGCGAAGATAACCCGCGTAAATACCAGTTTCCCACCAACACTGTGGTGCCTCCCAATGGCTTCCTGGTGGTGTACGAGAGGGATTTTAATCCAGATGGCACCGGCATCGCGCCCAGCTTCACCCTGAATTCAGCCCGCGGCGATCAAGTGGTGTTGTGCAGCGCCACCAACCGGGGCGGGCCGTTAACCGGTTTCCGGCTGAGCAAGGCCTTTGAAGCCACGGCCAACGGGGTCTCTTTGGGACGGCATGTGAAGAGCGATGGCAAAACGGACTTTGTGCCCATGTCGCATTTATCCCTCGGCACGTCCGTCACGGCCAATGACCCACCCGAGATGATGTCGGTCTTTCTCACGGGCCGCGGGGAGACCAACCCTTATCCCTTGGTGGGGCCCATCATCATCAGTGAAATCATGTATCATCCCCCTGACATCATCCAAGGCACCAATCAGTTGGATGATTCGCTCAATGAGTATATTGAGCTGACGAATTTGGCCTCCACTAATGTGCCCTTATTCACCCCCACCGAAGCCACCAACCGCTGGCGTTTGAATGGCGGCATTGAATTTACCTTTCCCACGGGGGTGGTATTGCCGGCGCGCAGCAGTTTATTGGTGGTTAATTTCGATCCGGTCACCAACACCGTGCAACTGGCCATCTTCAAGGCCAAATACAACATCCCCACCAATTTTAATCGCATCTACGGGCCCTACGGCGGCAAGCTGGCCAACAGCACGATGTTGATTGAACTGATTCGACCTGATTTCGCCCAGCGTCCGCCGCATCCAGATGCCGGCTATGTACCGCAGTTACTCGTGGAAAAAGTGCGTTATGAGGACCAGGCGCCCTGGCCCACCAACTTTGTGGACGGCGGCGGCAATGCCCTGCATCGCATTGCGCCGCTTTACGCCAATGACGAAACAAGCTGGTTCGGCGCGCCTCCCTCGCCGGGGGTGTTTTTCACGGCCAATCCTCCGTCCATCGTCCAGCCGCCGCAGAATCAGACGGTGTTGCAAGGGAGCACAGCCACCTTCAACGTCAACGCCACGGGCGATGCTCCGCTGGCCTACCAGTGGTGGTTTAACAGCGCGATTTTGGCGGGCCACACCAATAACTCGCTGGTGCTGTCCAATGTGCAACCGGCTCATGCCGGCACTTATTTCGTAACCATCAGCAATGCTACAGCCACAGTCACCAGCACGCCGGCCACGTTGACCGTGGTTACGGCCCCCATGATTCCGCCGCCGCAAAAGGCGGGACAAAACTCCATCCAACTGGTTTTCAATACCACCCCGGGATTCACTTACGATATTCAGGGGTCCCTGAATCTCTCGAACTGGACGACGCTGGCCACCTACTCGAACAGCGGAAGCCAGGTGAATTTCACCATGCCCATGACCAACGGCTGGCTATTCCTGCGCACCAGGGTCAGGCCGTGATTTGCGTGCTCCCGCACTGCGGGAACGGCGGGTATTGAACAGCTCCAACTGCGGGCCGCGCAGAAATCCATACTTTTTGAGGATGCGAATGACCTGCAAAAGGTCGCTCTTCTGGTAATTGCGGTTGGCCTCCACGCTGTCCACCAAATCAGCCAGCACATCGCGAAAAAGCAGAACGCCGTCCAGACCTTTGCTCTTGAGAAACTCGATGCTTTGCTGGCGGGCCGTCTCCTGCACCGGCAGCTCCGGCGCCACGAGCAGTTTAAGCAACGGTTCCGGGCCGGGATAAACACGCTCCAATCGTTCCAGACTGTCCGGTTGCAAAAACCGCAGCATTTCGGGGACGGCGTTGAGAAAAGCCGCCGTAAAGGCCTCCGTGTGCCAGCCCCGGACCACCACCACGGCCCGGGTAATATGCCGCAAGTGGCGCGAGCGCAAAACAAAGGGCAAATGAGCCGCAGAAGGCTGGGCTTGCGGGTTCCAAACCACAAAGTCAATGTCCTCGTCTTCACGCCGCACAGGGCTGACCGCCTTGCGCTCCTGGTGAATAAAAAATCCGTGCAGTTCAAAGTATTCCCGCACGATGGTTTCGCTGATAGCAGACATGGTGGTTATGCGTAGGGCAGCTTCAAGTGGATGCAGCCTCGTCGGCGAAGGTTGATGCCAGGGATTGCCGGATTTGTTCCGGGGCGACGGGCTGGCCCCAGAGCGCCCGGCCCAAAGCGGAAAGCAGCACAAACTTGATTTGTCCTTGGCTGACTTTTTTGTCCAATTGCATGGCGTGCAGCAGCTTTTGCCAGCGCTCCTCGTCCACCGCATAACGCACGGGCAGGCCCGCCGCCGCAATCAGCTTCGCCAACCGCCGTGCCTCTGCCGGAGACAGGCCGGTATTTTGCTGCGACAACCAGGCCTCGGCCACCATGCCGATGGCGATGGCTTCCCCGTGCAAATAGTGGCCGTAGCCGGACACCGCCTCAATCGCATGACCGATGGTGTGCCCGAAATTGAGGATGGCACGCAAGCCCGATTCCGTTTCATCCTGCGCCACAACTTCGGCCTTGATGGCACAACAGCGGGCGACGAGCGGCTCCCAATGCTGCAAATCCAGTTGCAGCAGCACCGGCAGGGTGGCTTCCAAGAGTTGGAACAAATCCGCATCGTAAATAGCGCCGTATTTGATGACCTCAGCCAGGCCAGCGCGGAGCTCGCGCAAGGGCAAAGTGGTAAGCGTGCTCAAATCACAGATGACCAGGCGCGGTTGGTAGAAAGCGCCCACCAGATTTTTCCCGGCCTCCAGATTGATGCCCACCTTGCCCCCCACCGAGCTGTCCACCTGGGCCAGCAGCGTGGTGGGGACCTGGACGAATGGAATACCCCGCAAGTAAGTCGCCGCCACGAAACCAGCCAGGTCGCCGATGACTCCGCCTCCCAAAGCCACGAGGAAGGATTGCCGCTCCAGGCGGAATGCGGCGAGTTGCTGATAACAAAAATCCACCCATTTCAGGCTTTTGGTGGACTCGCCAGCCGGCAGGCTGATTATCAAAGGCTCAAAGCCCGCGTCTTTAAGGCTCTTTTCCGCCAGTGGACCATACAACGGACGGACGTTGTCATCCGTGATGATGGCGCAACGAGGCCCTTTTAACGGAAGGCGCCGGCACTCCTCGCCCAGTCCCGATAAATTACCCACCCCCACAAGGATGTGGTAACTGCGGTTGCCCAACGGTACCTCAACATCGTGCATACCCTCCCCGCAGCATAAAAGGGCCAAGGGGCAACGGCTAGGGTTTTTTTACGCCGATAAGCTCCAGCAGCAGACGCTCCACTTCAAGCGCGGGCTTGCCGGTTTTGTCCGCCAAAGCCGCGGCGTAACCCGAGGCAAAGGCCGTGGCGGTTGAAGTTCCGGAAACAAAAAATGTGCGGCCCGCAAAGGGCACCAGCGAGCTGCCCGGCGCCACCCCATCCACAAATTCCCCGCGATTGGCCCAAGGGGCGATTTGACCCTGCCTATCCCCAGCCGTGATTGCAATCGCTTCGGGAAAAGCCGCGGGATAAACCGGCACCGTGCCGGGGACGTTGCCAGCCGCCGCGATGGGCAGGATGCCTTTTTGCCGCGCTGACTGCAAAATGTCCCGCAGGAATGCACTTTCGCCTTCGCCGCCGAGGCTGTAATTAATGATGTTGGCTCCTGCCTGAATGGCGGTAAAAGTGCCCACGCCGACATCAAAGGTGGTGGTTTGCGGATTGTTCCCATACACGTCCACCCACACCAGCCGGACACTCGTGGCCTGCCCGGGTGGTAATAACTGGGACAAGCCAGTGAGAATGTCGTAGGCCATGGCAGTGCCGTGGGTGAGGACATCCGCAGGCAGGGCCGCCTCCCCCGCCACGGAAATACCCTTGAGGATGAGCGGGTCCAAATCCTTGCCGAGCGATTGAACTGCGGTGTCAATCAATCCCACCACGATGGGATTGCCATCGCCAATGGGTTTGGCGGAAAGCACAAGCGGCCGACCCGCGCCCGCCCGAAGCACATCAATGTCTCCCGGCCGCTGCACCCAATAATTGGAATCCACCGAAGCCACAGCGGGATTCTGGGCCAGCCGTTCACGGGCGGCTTGTGCGGATTCTTCGCTGTCGAATTTGAGACGATACGCATTAAGCCCGGCGGAAGACGCCACCACGCGGGCCCCCAGCGCTTTGGCAATTTCGTCCACCGATTGGCCGGGTTTGAGCACGACAATAAGTTCATCGGGAATGCGCCCGCCATCCTCGGGCCCCTTTTGCCGGGCCACGATAAGCTGGGTGGCTTCTTCGACTGAAGTGCGGAATACCATGAGGCGCGGCGGCTGGCCGGGCTGGGGAATGAGGGCGTAGCTCAAGGGGCCAAGCAAGCGCCGGAGAGCCTCGCCCGTGGGTTGGTTGGTGAAAGCAACGCTCACGGTGTGCCGTGTTTCGGGTTCCAGATAAACCTGCCAGCCGGTCACTCGGGTCAATTCCTCCAGTACATTCGTCAGCTCCTGCCGTTGGAAAATGGCGGTGAAAGTGCCCTGGGCGCGGTCATGAGACAAACGCTGCGCCGCCTGACTTTCCACCGCAGCTCCCAAGGCAATCAGGCCCAGGCAACAAATGATCCACCAGCCCAGGCCGGAAGCGGAAGTCATGCGTCTGCCGCTCATAATTTATCCCACACCATGCCCGTCCCAAAGTTGTGGGGCTGCGCCATTAAAATAACAGGGGAGACAAGTAGTACAGGCAGCCGGATTTGAGCTGTGGCACCTTGATGCCCAAATCCACCTTGATTTCGGTCGGCTCGCTTTTGCCCAGGAGGCGCAAAATCCGGGTAATGTCAAAGGGCATGCCATAAGTCACCAATTGAGGATCCGAGACCCCTGCCAGACGGGCGGTGTATTTCACCGCGTCGTCAAAAGTGCCCAACTGATCCACAAACCCATGTTCCAACGCCTGTTTACCGGAAAGGATGCGGCCATCGGCGTATTCCTCCCAATTGGGGCGCAGATTGGGAGCGCGATTCATTTTGGCCGCGTAAGCGCGGCCTTCTCGGACACGCGTTTTGAAGGCATCAAAGGCCTCGTCAATGAGTTTCTGCACCATGGCACGTTCTTGTTTGAGCACCTCGCGCTCTTCCGGGGTGAGGTTGTCCAGGTCCTTGGACCCGCTGAGCATGTCCTTGAATTTGCCACTTTTATAAACTTCGGGACGCAATCCGATTTTATTCATCAATCCACGGTAATTGTATCCCTGCATGATGACGCCAATGCTGCCGGTAATGGTCAAATCATGCGCCACAATCCAGCGGCAGGGCGCGGCCACGTAATATCCCCCGGACGCCGCCAGCGCGCTCATGGACGCCACCACGGGCTTCTGGGTCTTGTTTTGGAAATCACGAATGAGCTGGTAGATGCGGTCAGAGGCCAACACCTCGCCGCCAGGAGAATCAATGACCAACACCACACCCTTGACGCGCTTGTCTTCCTCAGCCAACTTGAGCTGGGCTTCGATAAGCCGCGGCAAGTCCAAATCTCCGCCCATGGCGCTGGCAATGAGGCCCTCAACGTGCAGAATGGCCAGCTTGTCATGGCTTTCCCCTTCACGGACCAGCACTTCCACCAAATTAGGACCGGCTTTGAGGCGCGGCTGTCCCAGACTTAAACCATCCACGTCCAGGCCGCCAAAGGCGGAAACAAAATTAAATAACATGCTGCCCGCCAGCATGACCAACAACAACAGGGCCACGATCATCCAGCCGCGGCCCTTGCTTCTTTGCGGCGGGGTCATCGGCGCTGGCGTTACCGGCAGCGGCGGAGGCGCAAGGGGCGCAGGACGGGACGCAGCAGCCTGAGACGGAGGCGGATTCGGCTGCGGTTGAGCTGCCCCATCAGCAGGTATGTTATTGTTTTCCATAGCAGGTAAAGCGTACTTCACTCCGCCCACCGGAGCAAGTGGCATCGGCAGGTTCGCCATAGACTCCCCAGGCGTTTTTGAGCAAGCGGAAAACACACAAAAGAGTTGGAAGAACGGCTGGGGAGTTAAGGCGGATATTGAAGTGGCGGGAGGGGAAGGATACCATAAACAGCGATTATTTTCATGAAAACGGCCATCACCAAGGGTGCAACTTTCCTGCTCCTGAGCTCTTCCTGCATTCTTATGGGACAGGCGGCGGCAGAACGCATTGGCCAGCGGCCCTACGAAATGGATTGGGCTGGGCGTATGGAAGACCACGTGCCTCCGCTGGTGGATTTTGAAGACTTGAGCGGGTGGCAGGTAAAAACACAGCAAGCATGGGCCACTTTCTTTCGCAGCCGCGAGCAGCAATTATGGGGGCGGCATGTCGGGCGGCTGAGCTACCGCGCAACCGGCCAACAACCGGAAATCATCCTTCACCCGCCGCAACCCGTACCCATCCGGGAAGCGTTCGATGCGGTGACGCTTTGGTGTTATGGCAATAACTGGGCCTACGCGCCCGATCCCCACACTCCGCCCGTAACCCTCACCGTCGCATTTCGGAACTCGCGGCAGCAGAAAGTGCGAGTGAACCTGGGTCGGGTGGATTGGCAGGAATGGCATTTACTGCACCGGCGATTGACGCCCGAGCAAGCGGCAGCGGTGAAAGAAGGCGCGGTTTTCGAGGCGCTCATCATTACCCAGGGCCGCAACCTTCAAGAAAGGGTGTTGTATTTCGACAACCTGGCGGTGTTCACCGAAACCTTCCCTCCGCTATCCTTTGCTCCTCGCCCCCGCCGCAATTTGGCGTTGTTTCCCGGACAATCGCCGGGAGTGAACACCGGCCCCGGCACCCTGCCCTTCCCTACCCGTGAAGAAACCATTCTGCCGCCCAATCTCACCACCAAGTTTCAAACGCAGGTCCTGCAGGCGGGCCACGATTTTGTGCTGAAATACACGGGAACTGACGGGCATTTGGAATACCGCCTCACGCCCGAAACCGGAACCTGGTCTGACTGGCGGGTCCTCTGGCAACCTGCCGGCAAGGGGCCAGCCTCCGAATTTCGTCCCTGTGTGGGAGGCGGCGTTTATGTGCGGACACCTTCGGGAGAACGTTTACCGGAAAAAATGAGTCATCAGGGCACCCGGCTCGTGGATGACGTGGTGGAATCGCACTGGGAGGCCTCCACGGAGTCCGGACCAAAGAGCTTAATTTACCGGTATCGTTTGCGGAATAAATCACTTATCATGGATGTGCTTGCTCCAGGTGGCTGGGTGCATGAGGTACGATGGGGGCTGGCCGAAGGTTTGGAAAATCCCCGCCTCGTAGCCAATCCCTACTACCCGGCAGAAGGCAGACACCCGGCGGTGGTGGTGAGCGGCCCCACCAACCGCCCTCTCTTCCTAAGCGGCCACGTGGATTGGTACCGCTCCAATGGCTCGATCCTCTGGGCCAATCCATCCCTCGGCAAACAGGGGGTGACTTTTCATGGGGGCACTCGCTATCGGCCTTTAACCCAGGGAAAATTGAACGACTGTTTCGAGCGTTTTTTTCTCACCGTGACGCCGCACTATGAGGAAACCCTGCCCATCGTGGCCAATCCCGTATCGCCATGGAAACACATTACGGGCACGCGCTTATGGTATGCCTACGGCGCCTCAGACCGCCAGCGGGACGCGGATTTCTGGCGCAACATCCACCGGTGGGGGATGACCGATTTAATCATCACTGACCATGAGACGATGTGGCGCGATGGAGGCGAAAGTTTCACTTTTCGCACCCGTCCGGCGCCCGGCAAGGGAGGGGAGGCAGGCCAATATGCTTATGCACGATTGCTGCAGGACGAGCTGGGTTTTGTTTATGGGCCGTATAACAACTTTACCGATTTCTCTCCCGTCAATGAATACTGGCACCTGGACCTGGTGAGCCGCACCTCGGACAACCAGTTGCAAACCGCCTGGGCGCGTTGTTACGCCCCCAAACCGGCCCGGGCGGTGGAGTTCTGCGAGCGGCTCAGCCCGTTGATTCAAAAGCAGTTCAAGTTCAGCACGGCGTATTGCGATGTGCACACGGCGGTGGCGCCGTGGCACCGCGTGGACTATGACGCACGGGTGCCCGGCGCCGGCACGATGGCGGCGGTGTTCTATGCGTACGGCGAGATCATGCTGCTGCAAAAGGCCGCCTGGCAGGGGCCGGTGTATTCCGAAGGCGGCTTCCATGCGTTTTATATGGGGTTGACAGACGGAAACTATGCGCAAGACCAAGCCTATCGGCCGGCAGAAAATCCTTGGCTGGTGGACTTTGACCTGCGGCGGCTGCATGACCTGGGGTGCAATTTCGGCATGGGTAACACAGAAATGTTTTATCCCGGCCAGAGGCGTCCCGCGCCGAAGACCCCAGAACTACAAGTCTGGTTGGACCGTTTCATGGCGGCCACGGTGGCCTTTGGTCACAGCGGTTTTTTGTGTTTCGACGACGGCCTGCGCTCGGCGTTGCGCAGCTATTACCTGCTGCTGCCGCTCCATCGGCGGTACTGTCTGACCCATGTGGTGGAAATTCGTTATGTGGACGCGCTAGGACGGTTGTGGGACACCACTGCGGCGGTGGCTAATGGGGTGTATCGCCGATCGCAAGTCGCCGCCCGGTACGCCGACGGCACGTGCACCGTGGCCAATGGTAGCTCCACCGAACGCCTGCGAGCGCGGCTTTGGGGGAAAGAAGTGGACTTGCCGCCCAATGGCTTTGGCGGGTGGACGGCTGATGGGCAGGTGGAGGTATGGTCCACCGAACAAGACGGTCATCGGCATGACTATGCCACCGCCCCTACCCACCTTTTTATTGATGGACGCGGCCGGTTCATTCGCCGTCCCCTCGCCGCGGGCAACGGCCTAGGCATCTGCCGCCTGTTGACTAACTCAACCTACGAAGTGCTGCTGTTTGAAGGTGCGGAGTGCGGTTTTGCCCTGCCCGCCGTGGAAGCAGTGGCGCTCGACAAGGAGCGGCGCGAACTGGGAGCGGCGGAGGTGCGGCGTGCCCGAGGGCTTGCCTATGTCGTGCCCGTGAAGGGCGCGTTCAGCTACCGGCTGCGCCCCACGCAATCCAAGCGAAGCGAAATCGCCTTGCGTTGCGAGCGGGATGCAGTGGTGCCTGGAGAGGTGGTGGTGGTCCGCGGGAAATCTGCCCATCAGGTGCAAATTCCGGCGGATGCCCAGCCTGGTCAAAGGCTTTGGATTGAGCGCGAAGGGAGCTGGATTGACTTTACGGTGGCACCGCTCGCCAGCATCACCGCAGGGGCGCACGAAAAGGCATTGGAATTGACCCTCACCAGTCACCTGGCACAGGCCGCCCTGTTTGAAGTGCAGGCAGGCGATGTCATAAAAACGGTGCGGTTGGCGCCCAGGAAGCCATCACGTCTCGCGCTAGAATTGCCTGCGCCCCAACAGGAGGACGCGCGGGTCATTGAAGTCGTCTGTTCCGCCAACGGCTTGAAACAAAAGCAAGAATACGGTCTGGTTTGTGAGTTCAAGCCGAAGTTGCTGCAACGTCTGGAAAAGCCGGAGGCCATCGGCATCGCGATGCGCGGACAGGCGGAGGGAGAAGACTTGAGCCGCACGGGCGCACTGGCTGAAAGACGCCCCTCCACGTGTGGGGAAATCACGCGGCAGGGGTGGTTTGTGCATCCCCCCTACCTTGGCGGGGTGGGGTACACCTGGTTGCGTTTTGGGCCCATCGTCATACCTCATCGCGCCGAAGGTGTCGCCTTGCGTGCCTGGGTGGGCAAGGCCAACGGCAGTGATTTGGGGGATGGCCTGGAATACCGCGTGGTGGTGGTGGACAGCCGGGGACGGCGTACCGTGGCCGGCCGGCAAAAGGTACTACGCCACGAATGGCAGCCTCTGGAGGCCGACCTGTCACCCTGGCAAGGGCAGCCGGTGACCATACAATGGGAAACCGACGTAGGCCCCAAGGATAATTCCAGCGGCGACTGGGGTTGCTGGGCGGAGGGCCGCTTGGAGACTCTGCGGCCAGCGTGGAATTACAGCCTGGTGGCCAACGTTGCTTTAATTCGCAGGGAAGCCTCTCCCCTACCCCTCGCGGGAGTGACGCAGGAAATGCTGCGTCGTGCCCGCCGAGGCTGGCTCCATTTTGAGGGACGCGGGGTGGAAGGACCGGGGCCTTATGTGATGTACGGCCGGCTAAATGGCCTGCCCATCGGCGAGCTGCCCGGGGCTTACGCTCGCGAGGAAAAAGGTGCTTTCGGTGCAGCCCGCATGGAATTGCCGGCTGCTATCCTGGGCACCTTGGGCCGGCGCAACCGCCTCACCGTTCAAAACCCAAACCACGATTACTTCGCCGTGCGCCGTTTCTGGTTGGAGGTGGAACTGGCCGATGGGCGGCGGTGGGCCTCGGAAATTTCCACCGCCACCTTCACCCAGCCCCCGGGCTGGCCCACGGCCGAAGGAATACTGGTGCCTTTTGGCGAAGAAATTGCCGTGGATGTGTGGTTTGAGGTGGCGCCGTAATTAGGCCAGGGCCACCTGGCCGCGAATGACCCGGGCAAAATAGGAATCGGGCCGGCGCAGCAGCTCCTCCGGCGCTCCCCATTCCGCCACCTCGCCATTTTGCAGCACCAAGATATGGTCCACTTTTTGGATGGTGCTCAGGCGATGGGCAATCATGATGGTGGTGCGCCCGCGCATCAATTCAAACAAACTCCTGACCACCAACGCCTCATTTTCCGCGTCCAACGCGCTGGTGGGTTCATCCAAAAGTAAAATGGGAGCGTCCTTGAGAAAGGCGCGGGCCAAGTTCAGGCGTTGCCGTTCGCCGGTGCTCAACCGCGCGCCGCCGTCGCCCACGGGAGTTTGATATTGTTGCGGCAGAGCCATGATGAAATCGTGCGCGCCGGCCGCCCGCGCTGCGGCCTCGATTTCCGCCAAAGTGGCGCCAGGCCGGCCATAGGCGATGTTGTCGGCGATGGTGCTGGGCAGCAAAACCGGTTCCTGCAAGACGACGGCAATGAGCGAGCGCAAATCGCGCAATTTGATGCGGCGCAAATCCTCGCCGTCCAGCCAGACTGTTCCCTGCTGCGGGTCAAAAAAACGCGGGATGAGGTTCATGAGGGTGGTTTTTCCAGCCCCACTGGGGCCGATGATGGCCAGCCGCTGGCCTGGCGCCACCGCAAAGGAGACCTGCTTTAACACGGGCCTTGCAGGCTCATAACCAAAGGAAACCCGTTCAAACTCCACCTGCCCCCGCACGGCAAGCGCAGCCGGACTGGCCCCGGCAGCAGGTGCTTGTCCTGCTCGCACGGCCGGGCGGGCGTCGGGAGCGTCTTTGACCTCTTCGGGGGTATCCAGCAATTCAAAGACGCGCCCCGCCGCGGCGCTGGCGGTCGAGAGAGTGGCACCTGCATGAGAAAGCTGGTTGAGCGGATCGTACAGTTGCGCCAGATACGCTAGAAACACCCAAAGCTGGCCGATGGTGAGCTGTCCAGCCATGACCTGCGAGGCCCCCAGCCAAACGGTGAGGGTCATGCCCACGCCAAAGGCAGCACTGATGCCCAGCCAGTAAATTAATTCCCACGAATGCTGGCGCAGCCGGGAGCGTTGAGCCACCTCCGTCTGGGCCACAAAAGTCTCCTGCTCGTGGTCTTCACGGGTATAACTCTGCACCAGGGGCAGGGTCTGAAGGTTCTGCTGCACCAAGGAAACGACGGCACTGTCGGCCTGCTGCGCGGCGGCGCCCTGTTCATACATGCGCCGGCCCAGCAGGCGAATAGCTGCCACCATCAACGGCGCGGTGACCAGCGCAGCCAATGTCAGGCGCAGGTTGATTTGGACCATCACCACCACCATGAACAGCAGGGATAAAATGGCGGAAACCGTGGTGACGAGGCCCTGCTGAAACAAAGTTTGGAAGGAGTAGGTGTCCCAAGCGGCACGGTAGATTAAATCGCCCAGCCGCTGCCGCTGATGAAAGCGCAAGGACAACCGCTGCAGACAGGCAAACACCGTGTTGCGCACACGCCGCAAGCCCCGCAAGCCCATGCCAATGGCAAGGTAATTCTGAGCCGTGGACAACAAGCTGTGCAATAGATGGGTTCCCAGCACCATGGCCACCAGGGCCAGCAAAACAGGCGACCATGGGCCGTCCCCGCGCCATTCCCCCGCGCCCGGCAGCCAGGAGGGCAGCGCCTTCTGTCCCAGCAAACCATCCACAATCCAGGCCACCGGCCATGGCTTAATCAAGTTGGCGCCAATGGTGCAAACCAACAGCACGCAAATACCCAAAAAACGCGGCCAGTCCGGATGAAAAAAAGTCAGGGCCCGCCGCCAGATACGGATGATTTGAGGAGGCTGGGTGCTCATGAAACCTGTATTGTATTGGGCGGCGCGCAACGGCGGGATTCGGACTCACGCGCCACCAAAGCCCAGTAACCGGCATGACATTGCGGTGTCAGGGGTGACCGGCCCAGCGGGTGTCCATTCAAGGCCACCGCTTCCACCACCCCCAGCGTGCTCATGGTCACAAAGACGCCCTCGGCCTGAGCCAGCACATCGGGACCGGCCAGAGTTTCGCGCACTTCCCAATCCCAGCGGCGGGCAAGCTCCAAAATCACCTGGCGGGTAATGCCCGGTAGGGCTCCGGTGGTCAGGGGCGGCGTGTGCAGTCGCCCCTCGGTCCACCAGAAAAGATTGCCGGCAGCGGCCTCTGCCAAATGTCCCTCAGCGCTCAGCAGCACGGCCTCTTCGGCGTCGTGGGCTTTGGCTTCGAGGCGGGCCATCACCTGCCAAAGTTTGTTGCAAGTTTTGAAATGGCTCAGTGGATGGGCGGGGGGCAAATGGATGGAGGAAAGGTGCAATCGCCATTCCCTGGGCTGGCCGGGCGCCACCGGTTCAAGGGGATGGGTGCTGATAACCAAGGCAGGGGAGCTGTTATCTGGGGGTGAGTACCCTCGGGCGCCAACACCGCGGCTGACCTGCAGCCGCATGACGGCATAACGTGCCTGGTTAACGGCCAGCAGTTGAATGATTTGCTCCTTGACCTGCCCGGCGTTAAAGGGCAACGCCACCCGCATTAACTCCAAGCCCCGTTGGAGGCGCTCCCAGTGTTGCTCCCAGCGAAAAGGCCGGCTGTTCCACACCAGCAAAGTTTCAAAAAGCCCATCCCCATAAAGGAATGAGCGGTCAAACACGGATACCATTGCCTGAGACTCGTGCACCAGGCGGCCATTGAGCATTACAAAGGGCATGACATTTACTCCCCGCGCAGCGCCGGAATGGCGCGTGACCCCTTCTTACCGTCAAGGGCACGGTGGAATCAAGCCTGCGCTGGCAGGAGAAAACTGCCCGTGCAGCGAAGAGCCGGCGAATGCCGGTTTTATTCCGCCGTGAGGCGATAGAAGCGCTGCGGGGCAGTCAGGTTGTCCTGCAAGGTTATCGTAGCTCCTGCGGCGTTGGTGGGAGGCGCCACGTCCAGCCAGACGGCATCCGTCAACTGCTGCTTGTATTGCAGGCGGTAGGTGACGCCGGGCACCGTGGCAAAGGTCAGGCTCAACCGGCCGTTGGCCAGGGAAAGACCACCCGGTGGCAACTGTGGAAGCGCGCCCACGGTCACTTGCAAGGTGTTGGTGGCACTCATGGGTGGCGTGCCGTCATCCGTAACCCGCACCACGATTTGATGCGTGCCCACCTCGGCCAGAGTGGGAGTCCAGCGCAACCGGTTGCCATTGGTCAAGGTCACCGAAACCGGCGTGGGCGGCAGGAAACTAAAGGCGAGATTTTGCGGGGGCTGGTCAACGTCAGTCGCCACCAAGTCGAGCTGCAAGGTTTGCCCCACCAGCAGGCTGCGGTTGGGCAAAGGCGCCAGTTGCGGCGGCGTATTACCCGGAGTGATTGAGGCCACATTGGCTCCGCGCGGGGTGGGCCGGCTCAAGGTGGTGATGAGCGAGCTGCCGTCAGGATAACGCCCCAGCACCACGTTGCCGGTCATGTCCCCGAAAGTCACCTCGTCAATCACGGAGCCGTCCGGCCCGTAGAGGCCGATGGACTCGCCGCGGCGCGCGAGGGCAAAGTTGACATGCAAATCCACTTCATTCGTGCTGTTCAACTCGGGCCGGTTGTCAGCCCAGACCAAGAGGTAGCCGCGCGGCGGAATGGTATAACCCGCGGGAATGCGGAATTGAAGCTTGTTGCTGGGATTATCGCTTAAATACAACCCTTGGAGGTTGATGAAATTGGTGGTGGGATTATAGAGCTCGAACCAATCTTCATAGCGCTGGTCGGGCGTTAGCACGAGGGTATTGTCGGCCATCCATTCGTTGATCCGCACCACCGGCAACGCCAGATCGGTGTTGTTGGCCCAACCTGGTGTGGGATACATGAATTTTTGGCGATAGAACATCTGGCCGTTGGGATAATCCCCATAACTCTGGTCCGGCGCCAGATTCGTGTAGTTCAAATAATCCAGCACCTTCAACCCCCCGTCCACCGGCATCACCAGCGCCACCGACCCCGCCCCCCCGCTCAACCGAAAGTTCGTGTGCAGATTCGTCCCCGCACTCTGCCCCTCCTGCCCATCGCACCACACCACCCGATACTCCCCAGGCCCCAACACCGTCCCCGCCGGAAACGCCCACTGCCCCAGGTTCGTGTACTGGTTCGCCAAATACCACCCCGTCAAATCCACCGCATTGCTCCCCCCATTGTACAACTCCACCCACGGCTCCCGCTCCCCATAGTTGTCCACCCCCCCCCAGCCCCATTCTCCGCCTGCACCTCGTTCAAATACACCCCCGGCAGCTCCGGCAACAAACCCTCCACCGGATTCCCCAACCCCGGCGACCGCCCATACATCGAAGCGTGCACCACAAAGTTCGAGGTCACAAACGCCGTCACATACACCGTCAAATTGCTCACACTGTCGCTCGGCAAATACCACAAACTCACCGTGTACGTCATCCCCGTCTTCAACACCAACGGCTGCGACAACGACTGCGCCGCCTGCGTCACCCGCCCCGTCGCCACCAGCCGCAAACTGTACTGCCCGCTCCGGCTCACACTCCCATCTCGCACCGTCGGCTGGGTCATCGTCCCCTTCACCCACGTCCCCTCCAGCGGCGCCTCAAAATCCCCGTTCACCACGTAGTTCGTCCCTCCACCCACTTCGGTCCCCTCCTCCACCCGCAAATCATCCACCCACACCTCTCCTGCATTGGAAAGTTGAAAATATAAATTGGTCCAATTCAACGTGGCCCGGTTGGACAAACTGAAATACTTGAACTTCCATCCCTGCCCGTCCGCCCAGTTCAACGGACGGCTGTGGTCCCGCCGCCCGTCCACCAACTGCAATGCCGCCCCGCCCCCGGCCGCCTTCAAGGACCACGGCAAATTCGGCTCGTAGCGGACCCGGTCCACCACAATTTCCTGGCCGTTGGTACCGGGGCGGAAAAGCGTCAGGGTTTCGCCGTCTTTCTGCAGATTCCCGGGAAACACGTCAAACACTGAAATGCCGCTGCCGTAGGCGGCGGTGAAGGCGGCCCGGTCTTTGGCCAAGATGAGCCGCTGCTGTGGGAGCAGCAAGGCTCCCAAGGGGAAGTCATAGCCCAAGCCATTGACGCGCCAGCCGGCCAGGTCGAAGGTGACATTGGTGGAAGCATTATAAATTTCCACGTATTCCGCATTGGTCACTGCCGCGTTGTACATAATTTCGGAGAACATCACCGTGTTTTGCGGATCCGGTGGGGTGCCCGTAAAGGTCACGGCACGCGAGATTTCCATGCCGGGAATGGGATTCCCCTGCGCATCCCGGCCTTCGATGAGCAAGCTATTACTGCCCGAGTTGAGGACGTAATTAACACTCCAGTCGCGCACACTGGTCCAGTTGATGGGATAGGCCTTGCCATTGATGGTGATGGTAAAGATATCCACCGGGGCCTGGCCGCGAATGACCAGCAGGTTGGTGTTCTGGCTGGAAGGAATGGCCTGCACGCTGAATGAGGCGGCATCTTCCGCCGCAATCTGATTAAGAATGCTCGCGCGGGCGGAGCTGATGAAGGTTTTAACCGCGGAGGGCGCCCGCACGCTGGTCTGGCCGTTGAGCACAAAGGCCTGATAACGGACATCCATAAAGTCATTCAAACGCGGGTTGCTGAACGGCCCGAGGCAAACCTGCTTGAGACCGCGCCAGTAGGCGCGCCGATAAATCGGTGTATTGTAAAACTTCGGCATGTTCATGTCGGCGGAATTATACTGAAACAATGCCGCGCCCGGAGCATCGGACTCCGTGCCGCCGTCGTTGGGACTGTTCAACACAATGTTGAGGTCGAAGATAATCAGCCGCCATTTGTTCACATCGCCCTTGTAGCCGTACATGTTTTGGGCATTGCGGTTGCCGAAGCTGTCCCAGTTGCCCACCGCATGCTCGACGGCAAAAGTCTTGAGCCATTGCTCGGTGTCCACCAGCGGCTCCATGGCGGACACGAAGGCGGAGCCGGTTTGGGAAGCAGCCTCCACCAGTTGAAAGACATTGGTGTAATCATTGGCGGTGCCTTTGGCCGCGCGCGTCAGGTAATTATGCCGGTAACGCGCCAGTTTATGCTGACCCTGGCTGTAATAGGCATTGAGGGTGCACCACGACTGGTTGTTCACCGGCGAGGAGGCGCCGGAGGCGACATCGTTTTGTTCAAACCAAGGCTGGAGTTTGTAGAGCTGGCCGTCGGGATCATCCGGCCAGTATTGTTCGATGACATCGCCATTCGGTGTTTGCATGTCTTCCATGAAGGTGCCGCGGCGGACGCCGTTGACATACACGGCCACGTAGCGCCGATAAAGCCAGGGCAACCCCACATACCGCGCTACAGCATAAGCCACCTGCTCCCGCTGCAGGGTGGGGTCATCGAATGAACCATTGCCGGGGCCGTGCAGCTTGTTGAAGTTCTCCGTCCCCAGCATTAAATCATCCTCGGGCAATTCCACCGAGTAATGGCAGTTGTTGCCCACCGGGCTGTTAAATCCTTGATGATAGGGACTGCCTGCGTACCGGGCGCCGATGTGGTGGATGACCCGGAAATTGCCATAAACCATCGTGCCCTCCACTGGCTCATTGCTCAGCACCGGCCGGTTAATCCACGAGTTGACCGCATTCTGGGTGAAATACATGCGGTACGTGCCGAAACTGGAGACGGGCTGCAACTCGCCAAACCGCACCAGATGCTCACGCGTATTGATGCCTGACCCAGCGGGAAAGACGGCGTTACGCCCGCGCAGGTCGGTGGCTGAGATTTGATAGGCCACCAAGGCACCGGAAGCCTGGCCCGCGATGGTGGCCGAATAAAGGCCGTCGCCCGCCACCGCATCACCACCCGTGCCATTGTCAACCATGGTTACGGAGGTGTAGGAGCCGGCAGTGTCCAAGCGGTAACGCAACACCAGGTTGGTCACCCCATCCGGATCATGCACCCGCGCGGTCACCACCACGGCTTCGTTCGCCGCCGGCAAAACAGGCGCATAAGACACCTCATAAATCGCCGGAGCCGCATTCGTCTCATAGCGGCTGTTGCGCGCGCCCGGCGTGCCCAGGTTGGTGGGGATTTCCAGACGCCGACTGGCCTCAATGTAGTTGCCGTGCAGGCGAACCAACATTTCCGGCCAGCCGCACAACCAGCGCACCCTGGCCCGCAGGGTGAAAGTGCCGCTGCTGGGCACGGTGGTGAGGGGCACCAGGCAGCGATTGGCCAGGGTGTCCCCCCGCCCGCTCGCCCGCACGTGCAGGCAACGCCCGCCGCCTTCCCCGCCCGAGGTGTCCACAGTGGAGCGGGCGTGATTGCCGCGCATGAGCCAGCCCGGACCCCCTGTTTCAAAGTTGCTGTCGGCGGTGGAAATCAAATTCTGGCCGCTGGTGTTCAGCACGGCCACGTTATCCACCAGAAATTCGCCCGCTTCGAGGGACAGCACTTCAAAATGCGAAGCGGTCTGCGCGCCGTGGTCCATGGGGCCGGTGAACTCCACCGTACACCAGGGGGCTTTTTGCGTTTCATCACTATCGGCCCAGTTGGCAGCCAGCCGATGATTGGCACGAGGATCCTTAAGTTCCAAACTGCTGCCGCCGCCATTGGCCCACTTGCCCCACTGGCCGCCGCGGCGGTAGGCGACTTCATCCACATCCACATAAATGGTGTCGAAGTTGGTCACCGTCTGGCCCTGGGCATTGGTGGAGATGGTCCAAACCTGATCCGGCATCGCCAGTGCCAGTCGCTCGCCGCGATTGGCCAGCGAACCGGAATAGTTGCCCAGCACGATGGCTGGGTTAAGCCCGGGATATTTATCAAGCAGATTCGTGCGATTCTTGGCCACCACGAGGTAACCGCCGGCCGGGATCACGGTGTTGGCGGGAAAGGTATAGGCGATGCCATCCCGCAAACGCCAGCCAGCCAAATTCCAGGCATTTGTGCCCTGGTTGTGCAATTCCACGTATTCGTCATCCTCCAGCTCCGACAACGGCTTGTACATGACCTCGTTGATCACCAGATCATGGATGCGAATGGCATTGTTGTTGGTGCCGGGGGTCTGCGCCTGCAGCGGGTAGATGTCACTGGCTCCGTCAGGAAAGCGCCCGCTGGAAACCCCGTTGGCCTGGCCCTTGAATCGCACGCAGTCCAACACCGCGTTGTCTTCGGCGTTGCGGAAATAAATCGTTTCCCCGCCAGCATCCAGGGCGAAGCCCAGGGCGGTTTCGGTCAAGACCAGAAAACCCCGCGCGGGGAGGGTGGTGCCGGGCGGAAAAATGTATTTATTGGTGGAGGGATTATCCGAAAGAGCGCAACCGGAAATGTCCACCGGCTGTGTGCTGCGATTGTATAGCTCAATAAAATCCACCGCCGGCAGATCCGTGTGTGCCAGGAACTCATTAATGACCACATTGTGCCGGGCGGTTTGCCGCAAACCGTCCATGCGCCCGGGCGATCCGCCCACCTGGGCGCTAATATCCCATGCCTCGGCCCAATCTTCACCATAAGAGGGACACGCCAACACCAGTGAATGGCCGGTGCCATCCGCCCCTGCAGGCCACGGGGTTTCGCTGCGGTAATTGACTTCCAGAACAATGGCGTCAATTTCGGTGCGCAACCGGACACGCCCAGATTCGGCCAGGCGTCCCTCGTAAGGCCCCATGACATTCGTGATGCCATAAACGTGCCGGACGGCGTCCGGGTCCTTCGCAATGACGAGGTATTCATTGCCGCCCAGCAGGAAATTGGTGGGAAAACGAAAACCAATGTCCCCGGCCAGCCGCCAGTTGGAGAGATCCTCGAAATACGGATTGGAATTGTAGATTTCCACAAATTCCAAATCATTGGTGCCCGCCCAGGCGCCCGGTTTGTACATGATTTCCGTGATGGCCACCGGTGTCTTGCGGCTCGAGGGGCCGGGCGGCTCACGCGTCAGGCGCGGCTGCGCTGCCTGCGGATTCACCACCGAGGCAAGCTCCCGAAACTCAACCTGCGTCTGCCGGTTGGTGCTGCGGGACGCCGTGGCCAGCCCAAAATAAATCGTGGAAGGCATGCCGATGGTGGCCGTGCCGGTCTGGACCCAGTTCAGGCCGTCATAGCTGACAAATCCCGTGAACACACTGCCGAAGCGTTTCAAGCGAAGGTAGGTGTAGGGATGATTCACCGGCTGCCCGCCCGACATGCTCACGGAACCGCCCGCCGCGGTGCGCGACAAAAATAAAACACCCACCGCCCCCGGCGTGGCCACAGAAGCGGCAAACGCCGCGTTGGCATTGAGGTTTTCACGCGCCATCAGGCCGGCCTTGGCCCACACATCCGACGGGCTGAAGTTGGCCACCCGCACGCTGACATCAAAATCCCCCGTGCGCTGCTGATACACAAAAAAGAACTGGTCACTGGTGCTGTTGATGTCCGACCCGCCGGCGGTGACGTTGTAGCCGCCGCTCACGGTGGAATAAGCGCCCAGTGCGCTGGTGCTGCCCACATTCGCCTGGTTGAAGCTCACGGCAACAAAGGTGGCCGTGCTGTTGGCCGCCAGCAGATTGCCTGCCTGCGAACGATCCCGCAGATTATTTACCCGCACTGTGTAGGTCACATTTTCCGTCATGCGACTGACCGTCAGGAGAATGTTGGTTTTGGCGCTGCCCACCGCCGCGTTGGAAACGACGAGGTTACCCCCACCGCTGGTAATGGCATAATTGGCCACATTCGTTGCTGTTTCGGAAGAAATGGATTCATTGAAAATGAGCTGGACCAAATTCAGGCCTTCAGCGTATGCCCCCAACAGGACAGGCGCATTGGTATCGGCGCGCACGGTGACCACTGCCACCGCACTGGTGGCCGACTGCGTCACGTTGCTCACCACGTTCTGCGCCACAAACCACACCCGCGACCCATTCCAGCTCAACGGCACCTCCTCCACCACCCACACCGCCCCCGTCGCCCCCACCACCGCCTCCCCCTCCCGATACCACTGATACCCAGGCGCCGGATTCCCACTGGCTCCCCCCACCAACTCCACCCGCCCCAACTCCCCCACCACCACGTTCGTCGGCGACCGCGTCACCACCGCCGGCACCTGCACCGCCGACACCACACTCACCACCACGTTGTCTATCTGATTCCCCTCGTCCGTAATCCCGTCCGCATTGTCATCCACCCACATCACATACAACTGACCCCCCACCGGCCAGTTCACCTCCCAACTCGCACTCAACCGCCCCGGCCCCGCCAAACTCAACTCCGGCACCACCACCCAATTCCCCGCCAGCCCACTCGTACTGTACAACACCAAAAATCCCGGTATCTGCTCCCCACTCTCCGTCGCCTTGATATAGTCATACGTCAAACTCACCCGCGACACCGCCGACCCGCTCTGATTCTGCAACCGCAGCATCAACACCGTCCCGTTGTTCCCCGTCGGCCGCGTCTGCACATACCCCCCGCTCGACGACCATACCCCGTTGCCCGTCGCCCCCGGCGGATTGCCCCCATCGGCCCCCAACGCCACGTTGATGTCCGCCGCATTCAACGCCTGCGCCGCATTCACCAAATCATTGCTCACCCCGCTGGAAGTCGAACTGCCCCCAATGCTGTAGGTGCTCCAATCCCCCGCCCCAGGCTGCGTGCTAAAATTCTCCTGATACCCATTCGGCCCCACCAACGCCGCCTGAGCCACCGAAGCCAAGGCGAAAAAGAAAAAGAGGAAATAACGCATCATAGCCGCCTTTTTTGTTTATCAGTTAAAATGATTTTTAATTACGCATCTACTAATGCTTTACAGCTTAAGTCATGCCATGATTTCCCAGGCCCGTTGTCTCGAGCAGAACTCTTCACGAATAGCTCACAAGTTGTTGCCCAGGAATGACTTGAGCAATGCGAGAGGCTGAGGGAAGCTGGTCCCACAACGCTGGACTGTGCGTTGTGCACTGGCGGCGCATGTTCAGACCGGCGCCGCCACGCTGACAAAAAGCTAACCGCAACATAGGGCTAACGGGGGCAAACCATGTTACAAAATGGTGACAGACGCAATAAAAAAGCATCAGAAAAAATTTCTGCGTAAAGGCATTTCCCGGCCAGAGGAAAAAATGGATATTAAAGCTGTGAAAACTGCAAAGACTTTGCTGGCGTGCCTGCTTTTCTGGCTGGGCCACGCCATGGCGGCAATGGCAGCGGATTATTTCCCTCCGCCTGAGTCCCAAGGTGGTTGGCGCATTTTAAGCTCCGACGAGGACCTTCGCCGTTTAGGTGGCGTGGACCCCGATAAAATGCGCGAATTGCGTGACTGGCTGCTGCAGAGCGACCAGCGCAACTTCGCCGCCGTCGTGGTGCGGCATGGTTACGTGGTCCTGGAGGTGGAGCGGGGCAACAGCGCCAAAACCCACACCGGCCGGGTGGCCTCTGTTTCCAAAGCCATTTGCGCCACCGTGCTGGCCATTGCCAGCGAACAAAGCCAGCAGGGCTTGACTTACAGACGCATGCGCTTTTCCGATGCCGCCTTTGACTTTATCCCCTGGGCGCAGCCGCTGAGCGACCCGCGCAAAGCTCGCATCACCGTGCAACAACTGCTGAATCACACCTCTGGCATTTGCCCGGAGGCCACCGGCGCGCCGAATGACTGGCGTTGGGAGTACATCCTGGGCCATAGTGGCGATCCACGCACCGAACGCCTGGCCTTTGCCCCGGGCACGGGCTGCGGTTATTCCACGCATGCCTTCGCCCACGCCGCACTGGTTTGCGAAACCGTGACGGGCAAGCCGTTCGACCAGTTTGCCAGGGAAGCCCTTTTCAAACCGCTGGGCATCGAACGCTGGTGGTTTCAGTATTATGAAGGAGATGAACGGCATGGCCGACATCCCTCGCACGGTGTGGGTTTATCAGCACGCGATCTGGCCCGCATTGGCTACTGCTTTTTACGGCAGGGCCGCTGGCAGGATCGTCAGATCATTCCGCCGTGGTTTATCAAGGAGACCGCCGCGCCCACGCATGAAGTTCAAAGTTTGGAAATGCGGTGGAAGCTCAACCCCCGCATCTTCAGCCACGGATGGGAGCTGCCCGCGCTGCTGAATCCCGAATCCGGGCGCAGCGGCGCCGGCATCCCGCCTGATGCGCGCTCCAAACCCGGCTCCGGCGGCCAGATTTTGGCCTTCATCCCCAGCCTGGATTTGGTGGTGGTGCGCCAGACCGGCAGCAGCGGCGAGTGGCAATTTGAAGAATACCTCCGCCGCGCCTGTGCCGCGGTAGTCTCTGCCCCTGCCCTGCCCTGAACCGGCGGCCTCCTGCCGCCGCTTGCTTGTGACCGCGAAATCGAGTAGGGTTAGGCCATCCTGCAGCGCGCCCGTAGCTCAGTTGGACAGAGCAGCTGCCTTCTAAGCAGCGGGTCCCGCGTTCGAATCGCGGCGGGCGTGCCAATTGGCCTACAGCCGCGCAGCGATTACACTGCCGCTGGATGATAGGGTGGGATGGCGGGGTTTTTACGTTTAGGGGTTGTGGGAGCAGGTAGGGACGCCATTGGGGTATTTTTATGATGCGCAAGGAATCGTTGGACTTTTTGCAAACGCTGGTTAATACGCCCAGTCCCAGCGGACAGGAGCGGCGTGGCCAGCGGGTATGGCTGAATTACGTGCAGGCGTATGCGGAGGAAACCTTCAGCGACGCCTATGGCAACTGCGTGGCCGTTTTGAACAAAGGCGGCAGCCCGAGGCTGATGTTGGCAGCGCATGCGGATGAAATCGCCATGTCGGTGAATTACATTGACGACCAGGGTTTTATTTACGTGCGGAAGGTGGGCGGAGTGGACGCGGCCATTACGCGCGCGCAGCGGGTGGTGATTCACACGCGCCAGGGGCCGGTGAAAGGCGTCGTGGGAAATGTGGCGCCCCATTTGACCAAGAATGATGGTGAACGCAAACTGCCCAAAATTGAAGACCTGTTCATAGATATTGGCGTGCGCAAGCGCAAGGAAGCCGAGGCGCTGGTACGCATCGGTGATCCCATCACGCTCGCGGACGAATTTGAAATATTGCGGGGAGACATCGCCGTGGCCCGCGCCTTTGACAACCGCATCGGCACGTGGGCAGTGGCCGAGACGCTGCGGCTTTTGGCCCCGGAGAAAAAGCGGCTCAAAGCCGAGGTATGCGCCGTGTCCAACATCATGGAGGAAGTGGGGTTGTTTGGCGCCCGGCAGATTGCGTACTCGCTGAAACCGGATGCGGCGCTGGTGGTGGACGTGACGCACGCCACGGATTATCCCACCGTCAGCAAGCAGCAGCATGGCGACATCAAGCTGGGTGCAGGACCCGCCTTGACGCATGGCTGCTGCAATCATGCCGCGATGGTGGAGCGCCTGGAAGAAGTGGCCAAAAAGCACAAAATTCCTCTGCAGCACGAGGCCATTTCGGCCACCAGCGGCACGGACACGGATGTAATTTTCTGGACACGCGGCGGCATTCCGTCGGCGCTGATCAGCCTCCCCAACCGCTACATGCACTCGCCGGTGGAGGTGGTGAGTCTCAAGGATTTGCAATACATTCCGCAGCTCATGGCGGCCTTTGCATTGTCGCTCAAGGCCGGTGAACAATTCAAAATCAAGATCAACTAATGCTCCCAACTATGAAAAACATGCTCACCTCTCTGGCTGTGCTTGCCCTGATGGGCGGCGTGTGCTGCTTCGCCCCCCTGGCGGAAGCCGCGCAAAAACGCATCCCCGTGATTTTAGACACCGACATCGGGGATGACATAGATGACACTTGGGCGCTGGGCATGATTTTGCTCAGTCCGGAAGTGGATTTGAAGCTGGTGGTAACGGATTATGGCAAAGTGAATTATCGCCCGCTCATTGTGGCCAAATTTTTGCAGGCCGTCGGGCGCACAGACATCCCCATTGGGATTGGCGTGGACGAAAAAGCCCACGGCAGCGGCCCGCAGGCGTCGTGGATCAAAGGGTACAATTTGCAGCAGTATCCCGGCAAAGTGTACTCCGACGGCGTGCAGGCGATGATTGACATGGTCATGAGCTCGCCGGAGCCAATCACCCTGCTGTGCATTGGCCCGCTACCCAACATCGCGGAAGCGCTCAAACGCGAGCCGCGCATCGCGCAAAAGGCGCGCTTTGTGGGCATGCACGGCAGCCTGCGCGTGGGCTACGGTGGCAACAAACAAAAAGTGGACGCCGAATGGAATGTGCGGGCCGATGTCAAGGCCTGCCAGGCGGCGTTTGCCGCGCCATGGGAGATGACAATCACGCCCCTGGACACCTGCGGTTTGATTGTGCTGCAGGGCGAGCGCTACGCCAAGGTGCGCAATTCGCAGCATCCCGTGGCCAAAGCCATCATTGAGAACTATCGTGCTTGGGAAGCCGATCGCAGCAAAGGGGACACCAAGGCCGTGGAGTCACGCAGCAGCACCCTGTTTGATTGCGTGGCGGTGTACCTGGTCTTTGCCCAGGATTTATGCAAAATGGAGCGACTGGGCGTGAAAATCACCGAAGACGGTTTCACGCGCATTGATCCCGAAGGTAAAATGGTGAACGCCGCCACCGAATGGAAAGACCAGGGCGCCTTTGAGGATTTGCTGGTGCAGCGCGTGACGGGCGGGAAATAATCCATTGGCTGAACCAAGGCGGTAGGGCCGCCCTCCGAGCGGCCCTCCCGCAATTCAAACTTACTCCCCTACCCCTGCTTGGGCTTGGGCGTGGGCTGTTCTTTGAACAGCATGAGAAACAAGGCCAGGATTACCAGCGAGCCATAAGCGGGCAGCAGCCAGATGTCTCGCCAGTTGCTCATGGGTTTGGATAAGACGGCCGGGGGCTGGGCCACGAAGGTGGAGGACGGTTTATAACTTTTAGGCTGTATTGGAGGCTCCGCGCCGGCGTCCCGCACAGGCTCAAAAAGCTGCAAGATGGCAGCCGGTTTTTCCAATCCTTTGACCAACCCCGCCACATCCACAGCCAATGCCTCTGCATTGGACGGTTTCTCGGGCGTCACATTGAACACGCCGCCACTGCGTGAGACATACAGGGTGGCGGGTGCGCCGTTGGTCACCACGGCAATCACCTGGCCGAAAGCCGCCTGGCCCTGGGACTCCCACCGGGCATAGCCTCCAGGACTCCAGCTTTCCGCCGGCACTGCCTTGTGGCGCACCGGGTGCACCTCAGGGAAGGAATAACGGTCCACGACCCAGCCGGAGAGGTTGGAACCCACAAACATGCCCGCTCCCAAAGTCACCAGCGCGATAAAGCCCTGGGCCTTGGCGCGGATGGATTCGTTGGCCTTCTGATCCACGTAGATGTAGGCCGTCACAAAGAAGAAATCATAGCAAATGCCGTGCAGAATGATGCCCAGATACAACATGCCGGCCAGCCCCAGCAGGCCCACCAGTTGGTCCGCATGCAAACCGCCCGCCGGAATGGCCGCATTGTCGCCAAACGCGAACAGGAAATATCGCGCCGCCCATGCCAGCATGCCCACCGCCAGCATCCACTTCACGCCCAGCCGCACAAAAAAGAACGGCATGACCAGCAGAAAGAAAATTTCGGACATCTGGCCCATCGTCATTTTGCGGGGAATTTGGGAAATGTCCAAATCAGCCAAATAGGCTGGCACAAAAGCAAAATAAAAGGTCAAGGGGATGCAGAATAGAAACGCCCCCAGCACGAACACCAAAAATGAGCGCTCTTTGAGGAGGCTCAGGGCATCCAGCCCCAGAATGTCCCGCACCGTGACGCGCTGTCCGAGCTTGGCGGGCGGTGTGTGGGGAAGGCTCAAGCTGTACAATCCCATCAAAACCGACACGACAGCGCCGATGACAAACGGCCAGGGCGTGGTGTTGGCCTTGACGCCCAGCATGCCCACCACAAACCCCGCCGTAATCCAGCTAATGGTGCCCAGCACGCGGATGCCGGGGAATTGCTTGCCGGGGTCCGTGAGGTGATGGAAAGCCAGTGAATTGGTCAATGCCAGGGTGGGCATGTAACACAACGTATGCGCCATCAAGAGGGGATAAAAAGTGGCAAAAGTCGTCGCCTTGGATGCCCCAAACAAACAGGCCCCGCCAAGAATATGCAATGCAGCCAGCACTTTTTCGGTGGCGAAGAATCGGTCGGCCACCATGCCCACAAAGAACGGTGAAATCATGGCCGCCAGCGCGGTGGTGCTGAAAGCCAGACCGATTTGCTGGCCGCTGAAATGCAGGGTGTCCTTCAAGTACGGCCCCATCGTCACATACCAGCTCCCCCAAATGAAATACTGGAGGAACATCATCCCTGAAAGTTGCAAGCGCAGTTTGGTGTTCATGTGTGGCCGCAGGTTAAACGTCCGCAGAGGGCAACGCAAGCCCGGACGCAACCAAGCAGGCTGACTCATGAAAAAACAACCGGGGAGGCTGGTCGGCAGCCTCCCCGGTGAAGCCTCCCGGGAGTTGGAGCCTTCTGGCCCCTGCTCTATTTCTCAAAATTCTTCAGATTCTCCTCAAACATCTCGCGCTCGTCGTCCGACTTGGCATGTTTGATGGCCAATTTCTGTTGTTTGATGGCCTCTTCCTTTTTGCCGGAATCAAACAGCGCGCGCGCGTAAGTGTCGAGCACACTGGCATTGGTCCCACCGCTGTATTTCACGGCCTTCTCGGCCATGAGCAGCGCCAGCGGAATGTCGCGCTCCTTGACATTGCGGTCCGTCAGAATGGCCCAGGAAAAGTCATTGAGGAGGCCAGCATTTTTGGAGGGACTGTCGGCCAGTTTCGCGCGCAACGAGGCTGCTTTGAGTTTGTCCGGCCGGCGCCCCACCGCGGCATAGTATTCGGTGAAGTCCTTGCGGAATTGGGCGTCGGTCTTGTGCTCCTCCAGAGACCAATCCTTGGGCGCCAGCTTGACCAGCTCGGCTTCCATCTTCTTGGCGGAAGCCGGGTTTTCCTCCAGGGCTTCATCATATTTCTCCAGCAGCATTTGGAATTGGATGATGCGGGTCACCTCAGCGGCCTTGAATGAGGTGCCGTCGGGCATCACGCCACCCAGTTCCTTGTCCAAGGCCTCCAGTTCCTTGCCCATCTGGTCCACTTTGTCTTTTTCCTCACCTTCCGCCACCGCCTGCACAAACTGTTCAAAGAGCTTTTGGGCTTTGATGCGTTTTTTGGCTTTTTCCAGGTCGTACTTGCCATCCACCATGGCCTGCAAGGTCTTTTCCAGGTCCGCCATCGGATGCCCGTGCCAGACTATGCGCCCGCCCTTGTCCACGATGAAAGCATGAGGAATGCCGTTGATGCCGAACGCCGCCATGTAGGCCTTGCTGGTTTTATCGTTGTCATCAATAGCCACCCGATAATCCATTTGCTCTCCCATCTTGGTGACAAAGGGCTTGACCGTATCTTCATCCTCGTCGCTGATGCCGACAAACACCACCCCCTTGTCAGCAAACTTCTTCTGCAGCTTGGTCAGATGCGGAATGCTGGCGCGGCAGGGGGGACACCAGGTGGCCCAGAATTCCACCACGTAAATGTTTTTTCCGTCGGTGACATCCACCGATTGCCCTTTAATCCACTTGGCAATGGATAATGAAGCTGCCTTGTCCCCCAGTTCAGCCGCTGCCAGCGGGGACAGCCAGCTCCCCAGGCACAGGGTGACCATGATTACAGAAACGGAAGTCAGGATTTTTTTCATGAGCTTGGGTCATTCCGGCAGGAATGAAAATGTATGTGGCCAATATGTTGCAATGCGCAGCCACACTTTACCATTTCACGCCCCCGTGTCAAAGTCGTTTATCCATCCGCCAAAACACCGCGGGTAATTGCGCCGCCTCAGCTATTGCGGCCGAATTCAAAGGCCTGCTCATTGCCCGCGTGCAGGTCAGGCGGAAAATTCCGCTGCAGCGCCTGCCGCCAATTATCCAGGGGAATCATCTCCAAGTACCGGCTCAAGCGCCCCAGCAAGGCCACGTTCAGGGCTTTCTTGTTGGGCAGGCGGTTGATGTCCACGGAGTCGGGCGCAATCAAAACGCCATCGGGTTTAAGCAAATGCCGGTTGACCTCCACCTGGTCCGGCGCCAGCACCAGCAGGTAATCCGCCTCGCCGGGCGGCACCATGGGGCTGAAAACCTGGCGGCCAAAGCGGATGTCGCTGCATACCGAGCCGCCCCGCTGGCTCATGCCGTGCAC
This sequence comes from Fontisphaera persica, assembly GCF_024832785.1. Taxonomy (GTDB): domain Bacteria; phylum Verrucomicrobiota; class Verrucomicrobiia; order Limisphaerales; family Fontisphaeraceae; genus Fontisphaera; species Fontisphaera persica. Next base: position 655,555 of record NZ_CP116615.1, on the reverse strand, counting down.
TTCGCTTTTTTTCACTTCCAGGCCGGTGGGGAAAATGGCGTCCACCAGAATATCGGAGGCCTTGAGCACACCCTGCCCCCCCAAACCGGCAATAACAATGTTGGTGACCCCCAGGTCACTGGTTACAGGAGCATTCACAAGCAGCTTGAGATTGATTCTGAGGTTGGTTGGTAATTTCCAGTTTTTTCAAATCTTTGAGCAGCAGGATGCACGGCCGCCGGGCCACAATGACGGCGGTTTCGCCGCTGTCCAGGCATTCACGCAACCGCGTTTCAAATTCGTCGGAACCCGCCCGTGGCTCCACCACATAAACGCGGTCCACCCCCGCAGCGCGACAAATATCCTCAATGACCAGTTTGCGCGCCGGCTCGTGATTCAGCAACCGGCCCGTGCCTGGATGTTCCTGCCGTCCGGTCATGGCAGTGGTGTAATTATCTAAAATGACCACCACATGGCCGGTGGGCGGGCGGTTATAGGCCATGTCCACCACCCCGGTGATGCCGCTGTGGACAAAGGTGCTGTCGCCAATGACACTGATGACCCGCCGGGCCTGCTCTGGAGGAAGCACCTTGCGCAGCCCCAGTCCCACAGTAATCGCCGCGCCCATGCACACGCAGGTATCCATCGCCTCAAAGGGCGAAAGCACGCCCAGCGTGTAGCAGCCAATGTCCCCCGCCACAATCAAATCCATCTTGCGAATCACCTGAAACACCAGCCGGTAGGGGCAGGCATCACAAAGTTGCGGCGGCTTGCCGGCCGGTTTGGGCGGCTCTGGCGAGGTGTCTCCCGCCAGAATCCGCCGCACGCGCGCCACGTTCAATTCGCCGAAACGGTACATCTCCGGCTTGCCTTCCACCGCCACCCCGGCGGCGCGAATGGCATCCACCAGGTATGGGTCCCCCTCCTCCACCACCACACAACGCTTGACCGAGCGGGCAAAGGCCGCAATTTTCTGCAGCGGCAGCGGGTAGGTGGTGGAAAGCTTCAAAAAGGACGCCCCGGGCGCCGCCTCGCGGGCGTGCATATAGCTGATGCCTGAACTGATGATGCCCAGCTCCGAGCCGCCCCGGATTTCCACATTCAGCGGACTGCTTTCGTTGAATTGTTCAATTTCCTTGAGCTTGGCCCGCAGTTTTACGTGCGCTGGCCGGGCATAGGCGGGGATCATCACCCTGCTCTTGATGTCCCGTGTAAAATGCGGTTGAGACGGGGGTAGAGGGGGGCGCGGAGTGACTGCTGTCTTGCTGTGGCACACCCGAGTGGTCACCCGCAGCATCACAGGAATGTGGAAACGCTCAGACAACTCGTATGCCGCACGGGTAAAATCGTAAGCCTCCTGGGAATCGCTTGGCTCCAGCATCGGCACGCCCGCCGCCACCGCATAATGCCGGTTATCCTGTTCGTTCTGGCTGGAAGCCATGCCCGGGTCATCGGCAGAAATGATGACCAACCCCCCGCTGACACCGGTATAGGCAGCCGTAAACAGCGGGTCCGCTGCCACGTTCAGCCCCACGTGCTTCATCGTGGCCAGCGCGCGCCCCCCGCCGAAGGCCGCCCCAATGGCCACCTCCAAGGCCACTTTTTCATTGGGCGACCACTGGGCGTTTCCGCCCAATTCGCTGAAATATTCCAATATTTCTGTGGACGGCGTTCCTGGATAGCCCGCCCCCAATTGGACGCCACTATGCAACGCTCCCAGCGCGATGGCTTCGTCACCGCTCAGCAACAATCGTTGTGTATCATTCATGCCGCATCAAATCGGCGGGCAAAATAAAGAAGTCACCCCCCCAATGCCAGTAAAAACGGCGTGCCCAACAGTGAATCTTACGTGTTTCTCTTTTTCAACCCGAGGTACTGTTCATACTCTCCCAACCGGACGGTGGCGGGCGTTGAACGGGCGGGGTGGGTGGGCAGGCGTAAAATATTCTCCTGCGCCTGCCGCGCCAGCGCGGAGTCCGGATATAAATCAATAATACGGCGCAGGGCAGCCTCGGCTGCGGCGGTATCGCCTGCCACGCGCAAATGCAAGTCTGCCAGTAATTGCAGCCAACGCGCCACCTGCTTCGGCGCCACATGCGGACAATTCACCAACTGCTCCAGTTGCTCCACCGCCAAGTCCAGCCGCCCCAACTCAAGACCGTACACCTGCGCCAATCGCTCCCGCGCCTCTAAATCCATGGGATGCTTTTCCAACTGGCTTACCAGTTCCTCAGCCTCTTCCTCCGGAGTCTTACGATGGACAAGCTCCTCCGCGCGCATCGGGCGCAACCCCAAATCGCGCCGCCCCTCGGGCACCTTGATGACCCGCCGCTCCTCCTTTTCCATTAACTCCGCCGACGGTCGCAGATGCGCCAGCCGCTGGGCCGCCTGCAAGGCATATTCACTGTCTGGCAGCAATTCCGCCACCATCTCCAACACCCGCTGCGCATCCTCGCGGTTTTTCTGTACCGCCAAATACCAGTCCGCCAGCGAAAACAACGCAAACGCCCGCGCCGCCGGCGGATGCTGGGTCTGATGCACTACCTTCAACACGCAGGTCTCCGCCGCTTGCAAATCCGCCAAATCCTGCGCGTAAATCTCCGCCATCATCATTTGCCCCGTATAGTCCCCCGGAAACTTCTCCAACTCGGCCCGAATCAGCCGCAGCGCTTCTTCCGGCTGGCCCTGCACGCGCCTCGCCCTGGCCGGCGAATACACTGGCTCCGGCACCGGCTCCTCCTTGCCCCCCGTATATAAAATGCCAATCCAGTCCGCCACCATGCCCACAATGGTGGGAGTCCAAATCAATGCCAGAATCAAACCAGCCACCAAACCCAAGGCCACCGCGAACCATCGCACCACGGCATGATAACTCCCCGCCGCATCTTTTACCATTGGGATTAGCCCCAACAGTAACACCGCGGTAATCACCCATTTGGACAATAACCGTAATGGCTCGCCGCTCCGTCGCAAACCCCGCCAAAACAGCCACCCCACGATACCCAAAAACACCGCCAGCACCGCCAGGTTATATGCCACCTTGAACCAGGAAACGCTCTCGGGTTGCATATCTCAAATAAACCATATTCCCCTCCACCAATCCAGCATAATCCAGTCAACAAACCAGCAAGGCCGGGCCCGGCCTCCCCCCGGCAAAGCGTCCTTGGGTTATTTGCGAACAAATCGCATACCAGGCTTGCCCCGGTCCTGACCCTCAATTATGCTTGAGTTACCGAGGCCAATGGCGCCCTGCGCTGGGGCCGTCGGCTCCGGCCTCAACAAGGCCCCCATAGCTCAAATGGATAGAGCAGCGGTTTCCTAAACCGTTGATCCTGGTTCAATTCCGGGTGGGGGTACCATCCGTTTTGTTCATCAACATGCCCGACACTTTGCTGCACCCCGTAAAGTGTTCTATTTTCTGATGGCTTCCCTGGAAGAACAAATCTCTGGGAGTCACTTCGGGATTGCGGTGGGGGCGGCGGTCGCGCATAGTTACTTGCTGCATGACGTCGGCGTCGCTGCCACAAATGATCTTGTTTTACGGCCTGAGCCTGCTGCTGGCCGTGGTCTTGGGTTTTGTGCTGGCCACGCCGGCTGAGTTTCTGACGTTTTTGGTGGTGGCGGGAGTGCTGATGGTATTATTCACCCCCCTCTTGCTGCGCTGGCATCATGCGCTGCTGATTTTCAGCATCAAGGCCACTCTGATGATATATTTTTTGCCCGGCCAGCCGTATCTGTGGATGTTGATGGCCGTGCTGAGCTTCGGGTTTGCCATTCTGCGCCGGGCCATGGAAAAAAAGAGCAATTATTTGCATGTGCCCCCCGTGGCTTATGCGTTGGTCGCACTCACCATTGTGGTGCTGGTCACAGCCAAGTTGACGGGGGGCATTGGGTTCCGTGTGCTGGGCAGCGGGGTGTACGGCGGCAAACGCTACTACACTACCTTGGCGGCGGTGCTGGTGTACTTCGCGCTGGTCAGCCAGCGCATTCCCCTGTCGCAGGCGGGATTGTTTGTGGGCGTCTTTTTCCTATCCGAACTGACGGCACTGTTTAGCAATGTGGCTTATTTGTTGGGGCCCAAATTCTGGTATCTTTATGCCATTTTCCCGCCTGACCTGGCCATTCACCAGGCGGCCACTGATTACATCGTTACGGAATCCCACTTCACGCGGGTCACGGGGTTGAGCTGGGCCGGCCACGCCGTTTTTTGTTATATGCTGGCGCGTTACGGGGCCCGCGATGTTTTCGGTCATCCCTGGCGGCTGTTATTCATTCTGGTGGTGATGGGATTAACCTTGCTGGGCGGTTTCCGGACGTATGTCATTCTCTTTGCTCTGGTGCTGATGCTGCAATTCAAGCTGGAGCGGCTGTATCGTTCCAAAATATTCCTTATTTTCCTAATCGTGGCGGCCTTGACGGCCATGGTGTTGCTACCCAATGTCCAACGCCTGCCGCTGGCCGTGCAGCGCAGTTTAAGCATCATTCCCGGGCTGAAGGTGGCCCCCGCCGCTGCCTTTAATGCTCAAGCTTCCTCAGAGTGGCGGCTCTCCATGTGGAAACTGCTGCTCGCCGAATTACCTGACCACCTGTTGCTGGGCAAAGGCTATGCCGTGGATCCCACAGAAATGTATCTGGTCGAGCAATCGGTACTGCGCGGCCTGGCTCCCACCTACGAATACGCCCTGGTTGCTGGAGACTACCATAATGGCCCGCTCTCGGTGATTGTGCCCTTTGGCATCTGGGGAGCCGCCGCTTTTCTCTGGTTTTGCATTGCCGGACTGTGGGTGTTGTACAAAAACTGGAAAAACGGCCCGCCCGAATTGAAAAACATCAATACTTTCTTTCTAGCTTATTTTGCCGCGCGTTTCCTCTTCTTCATGTTTTTCTTTGGCGCGTTGAATGGGGATTTGGTCGTGTTCACCGCCATTCTCGGGTTAAACATCAGCCTCAATGGCGGAGTGTGCCGCGAGCCGGTGCAGCAATGGGCCCCGGCCGCTTCTCCCGCTTCAGCTACGGCAGCAGGCACGGAGGCACTACCCGCCCCCGCCAACGGTTAAGCAAACCGTCACACACTGCGTACGAAAAACCAGCGCAGCAAGCGGTACAACGGAGGACAGCGCTTCAAACGCACGGCCCAGGCATCCACCTTGAGACGGTAATTCCATTGGGCCATTTTCACCGCTGCCATGACCTCGCGCTGATGTGATTCCAGATGGGGGCGACGAATCCATACCAAGTCGCCCCAAATCGAATCGGGCGTCATGTTCGTCCCCAACTCCACGAAATCCCAGCTACGCAAGAGCTGACTGACCTCCCGGCGCGCCTTTTGGCCCTGGCGTACCGGCTCACGCGCCGTTTCGACGTGAATGACACTGGTGCGTGAAATGGCAGAACCCAACCCTTCCAGCACGAAAAACTCTGCTCCTTCCACATCAATCCAAAGGGCAATCCGCTGGCAACCGGCAAACTCCGGACGCTGCAGAAAAGTCTCCAGGCGCACCGTCTCCACCGGAATGGCCGCGAGCGTTTTGACCTCTGGATGGACAAGCAGGGAGCTGGTGCCCAGATTGTTGGTGTCGCTTTCCGGAGCGTCGTAATTGGCCTGACTGATGTGAAAAGTAGCCTGGCCGTCGGCGTTGCTCACCGCCAGCGGCATCAGGTGAATCCCCCGCTCCCGCAGTTCAGCTTGGGCCGACATGCGGCGGAAGTTGTAGGGGTTGGCCTCAAAAGCCACGACTGGCGTGTGGGGCAAGACGTCTCGAAACAGCAAGGCCTGGCGGCCATCGCGCGAGCCAATGTCCATCACCAAGTCGCACGACAACCGCTTAAGCAACGCAGTGAACAGGCTTTTGGTATTGACAAGGGGACTCGACATGTTCGTTCACTTTTTTCGCCAGGCACAGCGGGCCGGTCAAAACCCACGACTGCCGTTATGCCCAATCCGCATCAGTATGACGGAGCGGTGATAGTTGAGCAAGAATGTCCGCGCCGGCGAGCAAGTCGGACTTCTATTTTTTCTGCCGGGAAGAGGGTGATTTTTCCAAAACGGCCGCCGTGCCAAGCCGACCAGTGCCATCCATGCCCCGGACCGCCACCACGTCAGGTAATGCTGCCCCGGTCCATTCCAGCGTGCGCTTGGAGCCGGCCCATAACTCCAAATCCCACCGTCCCTGGCGACGGGTTTGCACCACCCACCAGCGCGGTGAAGTGGCGCCTTGGGGCGTGTCCACCGTGATAACCAGCGCATTCAGGGTGGGGTTGCCTCCCCCATAAAGGCGGGGACGGACTGGAGCTTTGGCGTCCAGCCAGGCGCAGGCCGGCGGCAAGGCGCGGTTGGTGTAGGCGCTGCGGCTCAAAGCATCTGCCGCCCCCCCTTGATTGGCCAGCAAGGGTGAAGCACTCCAGAGCAGGTGGCCACTGTTGGCCGTCTGTCGTGCCGCCTGCACCTGGCGCAATAATTCGTCCACCGGCCAGGCTTTGCCCACGCGGTATAAATTGAGTCCGGGCCACACATGGCGATGCTTTACATTTTGCTGTCGCCACCATTGGAGGAGGACGGAAAAACTCTGGCCAGCGGCATCGTGACTCCAATAAAGTTGCGGCGCAAAGTAATCCACCCAGCCTTCACGCAACCACAACCGCGAATCAGCATAAAGCTGCTCATAGGCATCCAGCCCGGTGATTTCCGGCGGCACACGGCTGCGCCAGATGCCAAAGGGGCTGATGCCCACCTTGACCCAGGGTTTGGCGGCTTTGACCCGCAAGTAGAGGTTCTCCACAAATTGATTGATATTTTGGCGGCGCCAGTCCTCCCGGCTTAATTTGCCGCCAGAGCGCACATAGCGCTCATAGGTGGTGGCATCAGGAAACTCGATGACTTTGCCCGCGGCATCCTTTTCCTTGTAGGGATAAAAATAATCGTCCATGTGCAGGCCATCCACATCGTAACGCTGCACAATGTCCAAAAGCACTCGCAGGGAATGTTCCCGGGCCGCCGGCTCGCCCGGATCCAGCCAGGTCTGTTTGCCGTAGCTGCGCACCAGCTCGGGACGCGCCTGGCTGAGGTGCTGAGACGAAGCGGGAGAAGTGCCGGAGAAATGACGGGCGCGAAAGGGATTCACCCATGCGTGCAATTCCAGACCGCGGGCGTGGGCCTCGGCCACCGCAAAAGCCAGGGGATCATACTCCGGCGAAGGGGGCTGCCCCATCCGTCCCGTGAGGTATTCGCTCCATGGTTCATATTTGGAGGCATACAGGGCATCGCACGCTGGCCGCACCTGCATTATCACCGCGTTGAGCCGCAATTGCACCGCACGGTCCAGCAAAGCCCGCAACTCGGCCTGCTGCTGGGCCGCGGGCAAACCGGGCTTGGAAGGCCAGTCAATGTTGGCGACGGAAGCCACCCAAAGCCCGCGAAATTCGCGGGGCGGATTGGGGGGTTTGATGTTGGAAGCCACATAAGTGGCGGAAGCTCCCTCCAGAAGGAGAGGAATCAATCCGATGACGACCAAGCCACGTTTCAGCACCCACAGCCACCACTGCAGGCAACAGGTGTATGGCGCGGATGGGCGAGGCACAATCAACACCAGGATTAATCGAAAGTTTCCACGCGAAACATGACCGGTGGGGCTTTGACCACTGTCAGCCGCCCTATTTTGGCCAGCGCTTTGCGCATGGCAGCGTTGGGAGCATCATGAATCATCAATATCAGGGGCACCGTCTGCCCTTCATGGGCTTCGGGTTGGATCACGGACATGATGCCAATATTCGCCTGCCCCAAAATACTGGAAATGCGCGCCAGCACGCCGGGGCGGTCCACCACACTCAAGCGCAGATAATATCGGCTCATGGTGTGGTCCATGGGCACCACGCTGCTGCCATTAGCGTGCGGCACAAAAGGCGGGATGCGATGCCGCGTGCCGTGTTTGATTTCCAGCGCGGCATCAGCAATGTCGCTCAGTACCGCGCTGGCGGTGGCATCTTTGCCTGCGCCGCGGCCATAAAAAAGGGTGTCGCCCACCACGTCGCCCCGCACAAAAACGGCATTAAATACGTCGTTCACGCTGGCAAGCACGTGGCGATGCGGCACCAGGGTGGGATGCACCGCCACTTGAATGCGCGCGCCCCCCTCCCCCGCCTTGCCGCGGCCCGGCACGGTTTTGATGATGCCCAACAATTTAATGGTGTAACCAAGCTGGGCCGCAAAACGAATATCCGCCTGCGTCACCTGCCGGATGCCTTCCACGTAAATATCTTCTGGCCGCACCCAAAAACCATGAGCCAGCGAAGCCAGAATGCCAATTTTGTGCCGGGCATCGTGCCCATCAATGTCGAGCGAGGGGTCCGCCTCCGCATAGCCCAGCCGCTGGGCCTCCCTCAGCACGTCCTCAAACTCCGCCCCTTCATGCTGCATGCGGCTGAGGATGTAGTTGCACGTGCCGTTGACGATGCCGTAGAGGTGTGTGATGCGATTGCCCACAAAACCCTCGCGCAAGGCTTTAATGATGGGAATGCCGCCGCAAACGCTGGCCTCGTAATAAAGATTGGCCCCATATTTCTGCGCCGCTGCAAATAATTCCTCCCCATGCGCGCTCAACAGGGCTTTGTTGGCGGTAATCACCGGCTTGCCCAGCTTGAGGGCGGCGAGCACCATGGTTTTGGCGATGGTGGTGCCCCCCACCAACTCGATGACAATATTCACCTGGGGATCGTTCACCACCTGCGTCCAATCCGTGGTTAAGAGTGACCGCGGAATGGGGTACGGCCGTGGTTCGTCAATCTCCTTGACCGCCACCCCCACCCAGTTGAGCCGGATACCCAGGCGGGACTCCATCAATGCCCGGTTGCGCGACAGCGCGTGATAGACACCGCTGCCCACCGTCCCGCCCCCAATCATGCCCAAATTAACCTGCTGTGACATAGTACGGGCGCAAAGCTTGCCGCTCCGCGCGGCATCCGACAAGCCCGAACATGGCTGAAAATCTTGTTTGGCGCAGTGGCACAGGTGCGATATGAAGGCGGCGTGCTGACGGAACGACGCTGGCAACCGGAGACCGTCCCTTACCTGGTGGTGGGGATGTTCTTCAGCCTTTGCCTGGGCTACCTGGTGGTGGCCGTCATCAGTTCCCTTTTCGCGGACAGTCTCCAAAACACCCAGCGGCTGCTCACGCTCGCCGGCAACCTGGTTTTTGTGCATGGCGCCCTGTTGGTCATGCTGGGCGTCTTTCTCCGCGTCAATCGCCTGCGCTGGGCCGAGGCTTTCGGTTGGCGCAACGGCCCCGTTGGCAAGGTTTTCGGTTATAGTCTGGCCGCCACCCTCCTGGTCCTGCCACTGGCGTGGACGCTCAGCAAATTCTCCGCCCTGCTGATTGAACGCCTGGGCGGGAAGCCCCAAACGCAACTGGCGGTGCAATACATCCAACAACAGCCGCCCTGGTGGGAGTTGGCCGGTTTGGGGGTCATGACCATTCTGGTGGCGCCGGTGGTGGAGGAAGCCTTGTTTCGCGGCATTCTCTACCCCACCGTCAAGCAGGCGGGTTATCCGCGCGCCGCGCTTTTTGGCACTTCGCTATTGTTCGCGGTTTATCACAGCAATTTGATGACGCTGGCGCCGCTCTTTGTGCTGGCGCTGACGCTGGTGGTCGTGTACGAGGCCACCGATAACTTGTGGGCTCCCACCCTCGTTCATGCCATCTTCAATCTGGTCAATTTTCTGGTGCTTTCCTGCCAGTGGAATCTGGACCCCTACTTTGACTGGCTGCGGATTTTCGTGCCATGAACGAATTTGAGCTTATCGCCCGTTTGACTGGCGGCCTGGCCGTGCCCGCTGGCGTGGTGAGTGGTGTCGGAGATGATTGTGCCGTGCTGGATTTGGGGGTTCCCGGCCAGTATTTCCTGCTGAAAACGGACGCGGTGGTGGAGGGGGTGCATTTCACCTCGGCAACTCCACCGGAAAAAGTGGGACGCAAAGCGCTGGCCCGTTGTCTGAGCGACATCGCCGCCATGGCCGGCATTCCCATGCACGCCCTAATCACCTTGGGACTGCCCAACCCCCATGAGGTGAGCCGTATCGAAATCCTGTATCAGGGACTGCGCGCCTGTGCGGAAAAATACGGCGTGGCCATTGTGGGTGGCGAAACCACCACCAGCACCTCCGGCATTTGGATTTCAGTATCCCTCTTAGGACGGGTCGAATCCCAACGTGTAGTTTTCCGCCGGGGTGCCAAGGTGGGCGATGCCCTGTTTGTCACCGGTGAATTGGGAGGTTCGCTGGCCGGAAAGCACCTCGACTTTGAGCCGCGTCTGGCCGAAGCACGCTGGCTCGCGGCCCATTTCCCGGTGCGGGCCATGATTGATTTGAGCGATGGATTGGCGGGTGACTTGCGCCACTTGCTCCACGCCGCTCATTGCGGAGCGGAATTGCTGGCTGAAGCCATCCCCATCAGCCGCGCGGCCCGGCTGCGGCACCGTGAGAATCCTCAAGCCAAACCGCCGCTGGAAGCCGCGCTCACGGATGGGGAAGATTTCGAGCTGCTCTTTGCCGTCCCACCAGAAAAGGCCGTGCCCTTGGTGGATGCCTGGAAAACAGCCTTTCCGGGGCTTAAACTCACTTGCGTGGGCAAAATCACCGCCGAGCCCGGCATCCGCATCCGACGGCGCAAAAGCTTGCAACCCTTGGACCTGCATGGTTACGAACATTTCGCATAACCCACAAGAGACCGAGGCTTTGGGAGAAGCCTGGGCCAGCGAATTGTCCCCCGGCTGGCTCCTTGGTTTAACCGGCGATTTGGGCGCAGGCAAAACCCAGCTCGTGCGAGGACTGGCACGAGGCCTGGGCTGCCCAGACCGCGTGCATTCGCCCAGTTTCGCGCTGATGGTGGAATACCACGGCGGCCGCTGGCCGCTCTATCACCTGGATTTGTATCGGCTGAATGACCCACCGGAAATTGTGGCGGCAGGGCTGGAAGAATATCTCTGCAACCCCCAAGGCATTGTGGTGGTGGAATGGATTGAACGCTGGCTGCCCGAAGCCGTTGCCGCCTGGCAAAAGCGACTGCAGGCCAATCTGGCGTCCGCCCTGCCCGAAGTTGGCGCAGGTTTGCCACACCCTTGCCGGCTGGCATGGCTGCAATTCCAAAGCGAACAGGAGCGGTTAATCGTCCATGAAGATTTTGGCGCTTGAGCTGTCGGCGGGCATCCGCTCCGTGGCCGCCGTGGATTCTGAAGTGGGCTGCCTGGCGGCAGTCCGGGAGGAACATGCCCGCCACACCCGCCTATTTTTCATGGTGCAGCAGGCGCTGGACGCCGCCGGTTGGAGCCGGGAAACGGTGGAGGGATTGGCCGTCGGATTGGGTCCCGGCAGTTATACCGGCATCCGCATGGCCATTGCTGCCGCCCAAGGATGGCATGCGGCGCGGCCGATAACTTTATGGGGCATCAATAGTTTCCACGTCATGGCCGAAGGGCTGTGGCGGAGTGGCCAACGGGGTAACATTTTTTTGGCTGTGGATGCTCAACGAGGCGAAGCTTGCTGGGCTGGCTACCAAATTAACGATGCGGGCTGGCAGGAAACCCAACCGCTGCAATTACTGCCCCAGAGCATGGTGCGAGAGCAAACCCAAAACGGTAAGCGGGTATGGGGGCCGGACCTGAAGCCGTGGTGTCCGGCGGCCACTGAATGGCATCCCCGCGCCGAAGACTTGGCGCGGCTGGCAGCGGCTGCCGCCCCCCTGACCGATGCCAGTGCTCTAACCCCCCTGTACCTTCGCGAGGCGCGCTTTGCCAAAGCCCCACCCCCAAGAATGATTAAGGATTTATGAATGTGCCCTATCGCTGCTGGGCGGAAGTGGACCTCGATGCCCTGCGCTCCAATCTGGCCTGGCTTCGCCATCGGCTCGGACCACACACCCGGATTCTGACCGTCGTCAAAGCCGATGCCTATGGACACGGTCTGAAACAAATTGCCGCCCTGCTCATGCAAAGCGGCACCGATATTTTCGGTGTGGCCAACCTCGCGGAAGCCCGCAGCGTGCGGCTCGTGGGCCGCGGCTGGCCGGTGCTGATGTTGGGCGCCTGCCTGCCAGGGGAAATTCCGGCCGCCGTGCGCGACGACGTCATGCCCACCATTTCCACGCTGCAAGAGGCGCGCGCTTTTTCCCGCGAGGCGAGGCGCCAGAATAAAACGGTGGAGGTGCATCTCAAAGTGGATACTGGCATGGGCCGCCTGGGAGCATTTCCGGAAGAAGCAGCCCAACTGGCCCATGCCATTTCCCGTCTGCCCGGCGTGCGGCTGACCGGTTTGATGACGCACTTCAGTTCTGCCGAAGATGACGCCCCTTTTACCCGGCAACAGCGCGAAAGGTTTGCGGAAGTTGTTCGCGCGATTGAAGCCCAGGGCGTGGTATTGCCCTACATCCATGCCTGCAACAGTGGAGGGGTCTTGTTTGAGCCCACGGCTCTTTTTAATCTGGTCCGCCCCGGCCTGCTCGTTTATGGAATCATCCCTCCCGGCAAGCGCCGGTCCGCCACAGAGCTGGCGAAGCACTTGAAACCCGCCCTGCAATGGAAAAGCCGCGTGACCCTGGTGCGGGAAGTGCCCAAAGGCACCCCCCTGAGCTATGGTCACACCTACACCACGCCCCACCGCATGCGCGTGGCTGTGGTGGGTTGCGGTTACGGCGACGGCTATATGCGCGCCGCCAGCCAGCGCGCCGCCATGCTCATTGGCGGGCGATTGTGTCCCGTGCTGGGCCGGGTGACCATGGACCAGACGTTGGTGGACGTCACTGCCCTGCCCCGCGTCAAACCCGGCGACGAAGTCGTGCTGCTGGGGCGGCAGGGCCGCAAAGAAATCACCGCCGCGCAACTGGCCGGGTGGTTTGGCACCATCCCGTGGGAAGTGCTGACCAACATCAGCTACCGCGTGCCGCGAGTGTACCGCGGGGGACAGGCTTCCTGAGGGACGGCCGAGCGCTCAAGCCTTGAGGCCCCGGGTGTCAAACGTCCATTTCTCGCGGGCCTTCATCATCTGCGCCCAGGTGACTTCGGTGTTCTTGTAAGCTGCGGTGCGGCCCAGGATGGTCACCAAATTGCTGCGCACGCTGGGCGCCACCGTGGGGTTGGTGAAATCGCCTTTGGCAATGCTGTCGTAAAAAGGGAAAGCTGGGTAGATCATGACCCCGGTGGAGGGGTGGAGGCAAGTCGGGATGGTGGGGTTGGGAGAGGTTGAGGGGGAGCCAGTGGATTAGGGCCCCGGCGAGGGCTGGGGCCTTGGCGTTGAGGATTTGGAGTGGGCTTTGCCATTCTTTGCCGCGGTTGGGGCGGACGAGGTTGAAGTACAGCCAGTAGGTGGTGATTTTGGCCCAAAAGTCTTGGGGGCTGGAGAAGGTTTCGCGGTCGAAGAATTCGTCTTCGACCAGGCGGTGGACGGTTTCGACGTCGCTTTGCCAGGTGTAGCGTTTGGGAGGGATGAAGCGGTGGTCGGAGCCGAGGGCGCGGACGGTGGCGGGGAGGCCTTGGTGGTGTTGGTTGACTTGGATTCACTGCCGTTGTCGGTTTGCCAGACCAGGGTGGTGAGGTTGACGCCGTGGGCGGCGAGGTGGGCGGAGAGTTGTGTGGCCAGGAGGGTGGCGTAGGATTTGGAGAGTTCGTCGGCGTAGCCGGTGAAGCAGGCGCCGGAGACTGGTTCGCGGACGGTGTATTGGAAGCGGGGGAGGTGGAGGCGGTTCATTTGGGGCCAGTAATGGGGAATGTCCTGTAAATACTTGGTATCGGCGGAGAGTTGGGAGAAGAGTGGCCAGTTCCGTTTGAGGGCGCGGAGGAGTTTTTTGGTGGCGGGTTTCTTTTGCGTGGGCGGAGGAGATGGTGTTGGCGGAGGACGCGGGCGATGGCGTTGTGGCTGCAGGGGAGGGCGAATTCGCGCTGGAGGCGTTCGGCGCCGAAGCCGGTTTGGTGGCGGAGTTTGACGATTTGGCCTTCGAGGCCGGAGGGGATACGGCGGGGGGAGCGTCGTGGGCGGCGGCTGTGTTCTTGGAGGGAGGAGGGCTTGCCGGGCACGTGGCGTCGGAGCCATTTACGGACGGTGTTGCGGGAACAGCCGAACTCGCGGACGGCGGCTTTGATGCCGTGGGTTTTGGCGAAGGCGACGAGTTTTTGTCGCAACCAATGGCGGTGGGTGCGCATACGGTACAATTCAAAGTAGGTGGTGTGCACGCCGGGAGGATAGCAGATGGGGCGCGCCGCTGCTGCACCTCCTCCGGAGGAGGTGCAGCAGCTCATCCTTGCGGCGTGCACTCAACACGTTGATCTTAACCACGGGGGGGTCATGATCTACCCAGTCTTTCCCAATGCTGTCGTAAAATGTCTTGACGTTGTTCTGCACGCCCAGCTCGTAAATGGTGTTGGTGATGCCGCCGTTGTAGGCATCATCGCAATGCAACCGCACCGGCCCGCCGTAGTGGGTGTCCAGGGTACCCTCGGTGCCATAAATGCGGCACTGAATGTCATCCCACCCTTTGCCCACCTGTTTAGAGCTGAAGCTCAGAATGATGCCCTCCGGGTAATAGAAAATGCAGGCGAAGTGGTCCCAACAATCCCCCAGGAAGGGACGCGCCTTGCCGCCTGTGCCGTACGCCTTGATGGGCTCGGCGTTGAGCACCCAGGAAGCCACATCCAACGCGTGAATGTTCTGCTCCGTGATGATGTCGCCGGACAACACCCGGTCAATCGCCCACGCCCGCAGACGTTCCTCGGGGTTTTTGGGGTCTTTGCGGAAACGCGCATCCATGCTGGCAAACATCAGACTGCACTGGTAATTGGCCTCGCCACAAACGATGCGCCCAATTTTGCCCTCATGCACCAGTTGGATGGCCTGCTGGTACGACGGATGAGCGCGCGTCTGGAAATCCACCAGGAACACCAGCTTCTTTTGCGTCGCCTTCTGGCCGCTGGCCACGATGGACAAACAGCCCGGCACATCCACCGCCAGTGGCTTGGCCAGATAAACATGCTTCCCCGCCTCCACCGCTTCCGCGCATTGCTCCGGATGGAAATAAGGCGGCGACTGAACAATGACGGCATCCACCCCTTTCTCCAGCAGCTTGCGGTAACCATACAGCCCGCTGAAGCGCATGTTGTCCGGCACCTGGTATTTGTCGCCGGCCGCTTTGGCGCGGTCTTCAAAATAATCAAAGACTGCGGCAATCTCATAGCCGCCGTGGTCCTTGAAATACTTGAGAATCCACTGGCCGCGCCCGCCGGCGCCAATGAGGCCCACTTTGATTTTGGGGCCGGTTTCGGCAGTAAACACGCTTTGGGGGGCCAGAATGCTAAAGGTGACCGTGGCCGCGCCCACGCCGGACAAAAAACGACGGCGACTCAATGAAACAGAGACTTCAGGGATGTTTTTTTGCATGAGCCTATTTGACATGCCCCTTGCAGCCGCACAAGATTTTTCCATTCGTGGCCGCGCCGGAGTTCGGCTGCGCCCGAGGGCTTCAAAGCCATGTGCTGGGCAGGCGACTGTGATGCCTGCAACACCGCACAGAGCGCCCCCCTGAGGCAAACAAGGCTTCCTTTTACTCGCTGGCCACGTGTGCATTCCGGCCATTTCCTGTTTGATTCCCCGTCCTCGAGTGCCCATATTTCTGCCCGTGCCGAATGCAACCAAAAACCATGCCGAGCCGGAGGTCAGCCTCATCATGCCCTGCCTGAATGAGGCCAAAACGCTGGGCAATTGCATCCGGAAAGCGCAAGCTGCCCTCGAGCGCCACGGCCTTGCCGGCGAAATTGTAGTCGGCGACAACGGCAGTACTGATGGCTCCCAGGACATTGCGCGAAACCTGGGCGCGCGCGTGGTTGAGGTCCCGGTCAAAGGCTACGGGGCCGCGCTCATGGGCGCCATTGCCGCCGCGCGCGGCCACTATCTCATCATGGCCGATTCGGATGACAGTTACGACTGGTCCGCCATCTGGCCATTTGTGGAAAAACTGCGCGAAGGTTATGACCTGGTGATGGGCAACCGCTTTAGCGGCGGCATTCAACCGGGGGCCATGCCCTGGCTAAACCGTTACCTGGGCAACCCCGTGCTCACGGGGCTTGGCCGCTTGTTTTTCCAGGCGCCGGCGCGCGATTTCCACTGCGGTATGCGCGGCTTCACCAAGGAAGCTGCTGAACGCATGGCATTGCGTACCACCGGCATGGAATTTGCCAGCGAAATGGTGGTCAAGGCTGCCCTGCTTGGATTGAAAATTGCCGAGGTGCCGGTCACCCTGTCCCCCGACGGCCGCGGCCGCCCGCCCCACCTGCGCCGCTGGCGCGACGGCTGGCGGCATCTGCGTTTCATGCTGCTGTACAGCCCGCGCTGGCTGTTTCTTATTCCTGGCGGTTTGATGATGCTGCTGGGCATTCTGCTCATGGGCTGGCTGTTGCCCGGCCCTCGACAAGTGGGCGACGTGACCCTGGATGTGCATACCCTGCTTTACGGAGCCATGATGGTGCTGATGGGCTATCAAGCCGTCTTATTTGCCGTCTTCACCAAGGTTTTTGCCATCAGCGAGGGTTTGCTCCCGTCTGACCCGCGGCTGGAAAAACTTTACCGCATTATCACCCTGGAAGTGGGATTAACGGCCGGCCTTGTGCTTACCCTCATGGGTCTGGCTGGCTCCGTGTATGCCGTTTGGAGCTGGGGTCAGACCCATTTTGGCCCGCTGCAACCCACCGAAACCCTGCGCACCATCATTCCCGCCCTGCTGGCCCTGGTGCTGGGCATCCAGACCATTTTCTCAAGCTTCTTCCTCAGCGTGCTGGGTCTGAAACGCCGATGAGCTGCCTGGATACATTGCACGGACGCCTGGTGTTTGAGCGCCGTGTGCGCGTCCTTGCCGGTCATCTAGCCGCCCTGCTGCCCCCCAACGCCTCCGTCCTCGATGTCGGTTGCGGCGATGGCCGCGTGGCCAGGGCCATGGGGGAGCGTCGGCCCGACGTGCGCATCGAAGGTCTGGACGTGCTAATACGTCCCCAAACATTCATCCCGGTAAAGGCATTTGACGGCCAGCGCATCCCGTGCCCCGATTGTCATTACGACGTGGTGATGTTTGTGGATGTGCTGCACCACACCGCCGATCCCCTAATCCTGTTGCGCGAAGCCGTCCGCGTGTCGCGCCGCGGGTTGCTCATCAAAGACCATTGTCTTGAGGGCTGGCTGGCCGGGCCGACACTGCGCTTCATGGACTGGGTCGGCAACGCCCGGCATGGGGTGGCCCTGCCCTACAACTATTGGCCGTGGGCCCAATGGCAAACTACCTGGTCTGAACTCGGCCTCCGTCCCACCACCTGCCTGCGGCGACTCCACCTTTATCCCCCACCCGCCTCCTGGTTCTTCGAGCGCTCCCTGCACTTCATCGCCTGGCTGGAGAAGCAAGACATGAATCACCCCAGCCTTTCTCAGGAGTGAACTCGGCAAATCAAGATTGAACTGCTCGCCGAACCGGCCAGGAATAACCCTGAAACCTCGCCGCGCCGGGGTTGTTCACCCGCGGCGCGGCGCGTGCAACACAACAAGGTCAGGTTGAAGAGGGACGGATTATGGCAGCACCACCCGGTAGAACTTCTGCGCGCCCGTCAGCGGAGCCAAGAATGGACTGGCGGCGTTGGTGACCGGCTGCCACGGTCCCAAAATGTTGTCCGCTTGCTCCAATCGCGTACCAAAGAGCGGCCAGCTCAATTGTAACCCTTGAGTGACCGGTGAAGCCTGCAGCCGCAACACAGGCGCCGGGAGTTCCTTGACTGAAGGCTCCGGCCCCAGACCCGCATTTATGCCGGCCGGGCTGTAATTCATGTCGGTGGTCAAAACAATCTTGTCGCAGTAGAAACCATCCTCCCGCATATACACCTGCACGCGATGCACCCCCGCGCTGGGAATGTCCAAATAGACCCGGCCGCCGGTGGTATCGCTCACGCTGCCCCAATGCCAGCCCGACATGCCCAGGTCATATCCCTGTTGCACATTCTGGGCCGAGGAAGGCACCGTGTTGTTCAATCCAACGTGGATGGAATTATCGGCCCCGCCTTCGGCTCCACCACGCACCCACACGAAATAACGTCCCGGGCCGGGGAATTGCACAAAGAAGTCCAACGATGCCGCTTCATTGCCACCGGGGCGGTTGCCCTCCGTATTAGGCAGGGCGCGCATGGCGCCGCGGCCAGAGAAGTCGGCCCGGTTGGTGACCAGGGTCCAGTAACGCTCCACCCCCTCCCATGAGCGCGAAATCATTTCGTCGTAATCCTCGGCCTCGACCACCACCAAGCCTTGTGGGCCGCTGGGCGCCAACAAACCCGTGCGTTCAATGCGCCGGGTGACCAAAGCATAATTATCCACCAGGTCAAAAGCGTGGGCGGTTATCGTGTAATAAGTGCCATTCGTCAACGGCGCCGTCACATAAAGCGTCACCGTGCGGCCATCAGCAGACAACACTGGCAAGGTGACATCATTCACCGGCACCGTTGAATTGTCCCACAAGTTGGTAACCACGTAAGAGGCCGAACTCTCGGCGATGGCACGATTCACCAACTCATCGAACTCAATAATAATGGCGGTGGGATTGCCGGGGTTGTTGATGGCCCTTAACATCGTCGGTGGAGTTGAGTCCTGACTGACAGTTAAGGTGGCCACCGCGCTGGTAACCACCACGCCGGGCGCAGCCACCAAAACCCGCCACTGAGACCCATCATCTGCCATCGTCAGCAAGCGGGTGGTGTAGGCATTGGTCAAAACCACGGCCACATTGGTGAAAGTATCCACACCATTCCAGCGCTGCCAGGTATAAACCACCGGCGCATCCGCTGGCGTCACTGTGGCCGCCACCGTGAAAGTATGAGTGCGGTTTTGCAGAACGGTGCGGCTCTGGGGATGCGCAGTAATGGTTACCTGATTGGCGGAGGGATTCGCCAGACATTCCAGGGCCTCGGCAGGAATAATCACCGGCCCCGTGCCAGAGGGCGGCTGCCAGGCCACCTGCACATAATCGCCACCCGTCCCCTCTTTCCAAAGCGCCTCCAGCGCATAACGCTGCCCGGCATCCAGATAAATGGATACGGACTGGCCAGAGGTAAAGGGTTGATTAGCGGTGGCCTGCTGAGCAACGACACTCAAGGTGGTAAAGTCATCCGTGGTGCCCAGCCGCAGCTCCGTGCCATCGTCCCCGCGAATAAAGAAAGTGTGGAATCCGGACTCTAACGGACGCAACCACCCAATCAGCCGCCCGCCATAATTGTCCCGATTGGGCGCCGATTGCAGCGTCTGGGCCGAGTTCACATGGAAAAGTTCATCCCATCCATTGGGGTATTTGGGCGAATTAATCAGGGAGGCCACATCGTTGCCGCTGATGCCAAAGTACCTTTGCGCCGCCAAAAAGCCCTGGCTGCGAACCCAGGCATAAAAGGTTAGTTCGGTGCCCGCCGCCAGCCAGTTGGTGTAATAAGCCCGGTCGGGGATGCCTTCCACAATCATGAGTCGGTATAGTTGTCCCGGCGTCAAAGGCTCTGTCACGATTTGCAACCGGCGGCCATCAGCCGACAAGGTGGCGCTTTGAATTCCCAGAGGCGGTGTAAAAACATAGTTATTCATGTTTTGCGCCTCAGCCGCGCGCACTGGCTCCGAGAAAAACAGTGAAACCTGATTCATGGACACATCCGCGGTGATTTGGGTCACTTGTGGCGCATTGGTGTCCGTGATGACCGTCACCCGCGCCACAGCGCTGGTCGCGCTGCCGTTGCGGTTCGTGGCAATGACCCGAAACTGCATCCCATCTTGCGGCGGTATGACCGCGCCCAAAGGCAGGGAGGTACCCGTAGCTCCCTCAATGTTGGTGAAGCTCCCGCTTCCATCCCACTGCTGCCATTGAATGGTGCGCGGCGGCGCCCCAGTGACGTTGACACTCAGCGTGACCACGGTCCCTTCCGGCACGGTCACATCCTGCAAATTACCAGCAAAGCCCACCGCCGATGAAGGGTCAAAAGGCAATTGTCCGCGGTTGATGGCAATCTCCACTGCCTTGATAAACATGGCCTCGCCCGTCGCGCTCAGATTCTCGACGCAGTCGGTCAAGATATTGCCGCCGTTCGGCTCGCGGCTGCTGGCCGCAAAGTACATGCGATAGCCGCCCAAAACATCCGCCCCGCCCCGTACCGGCGTTCCCGCCGGCCATTCCATGATGATGGGGATATTATTGCGGGCGGTACCGCCCAAATCCGTAAAATCCGCCACGGCCAGCACGCGGCCGCCGCTCACCGGTCCCTCCAAAACCTGGCTGGTGTTGCGATGAAGAGCCTCATCATACGGGTTGACCGTGACGTTGCCGTTCATGGCGACTTCGCTGAAGATATACTCCGTTACCGGATCAGCCAAATTTAGGGCCCGCACCGGCGTAGGGGTGCCATCAATCATCGTACTGCCTGTGCACCAGCCCAAACGGCTTGCTCTTGCCAGATAAGCATTGATGGTCATCAACGGCTTGGTGATGTTGACATTCCAGTCAATGACCTGGGGATTTTGAAAAGCCGTGCTGGTGACAGCGCGCCCTATGATAATCAGGTCAAAGCTGTTGATTTGAGTTAGTTCCTGTGCAGTCAAACGGGTATTCTGACTGTTCGGGCCATTGTAGCGGGTCACCGTGTGGCCCGCATTTTGCAGGATGGTGATAAATCCCCCATCCGCGTAATTACCCGCATCCGAAAAAGTATTGTCAGTGCCATTGTCACTGACCCACAAGATATTGGCGGCATGGCTGGGTACGAGTCCCACTAATAATACCGCAAAGGCACAAAGGAGGGTGAAGTGAAACGTGGAATACACGCGTCGAGTCAGCGTTTTCATAAGGCTTTGCTTTTTTGGGTTTCAACTACCTGTATATCCATTTTTTGCCTAACTGCAACCTTAATTTAACAGCGATTCCTCACTTGATGCCCCTTGCCGGGGAGCGATAGTGTCAAGGCCCGTCTTATGCGGCGTGGACGAGCCAAATTTATTGAGCCGGCGGTCACGGTGTTGCTGCCCGTGTATAACGCGGCCGCCACCCTGCGCGCCGCCATCCGCAGCATTTGCACCCAAACTTTATCCGACTGGGAGCTGCTCGTGGTGGACGATGGCTCCACGGACGACTCGGCCCCAATCGCCCAGCATCTGGCCTTGAATGACCGCCGCATCCAAGTTCTCCGCCGTCCCCATGAAGGCCTGGTTTCCGCGCTGGAAGCCGGCCTGCGCCAGGCCCGCGGACGTTACATCGCCCGCATGGATGCCGATGACGTCTGCTACCCGGACCGGCTGGAAAAACAGGTGGAATTGCTGGACTGGGACAGTGAACTGGGACTGGTGGGCGGGCTGGTCGAATATGGCGGCGAAGCCGCCGCCAACCAGGGGTTTGCGCTGCATGTGGACTGGATGAACAGTCTGACCAAGGCAGAGGATATTTACCTGAACCGTTTTATCGAATCCCCCTTTGCCCATCCCTCGGTCATGTTTCGCCGCAATCTCATAGACCGCTACGATGGCTATCGGGCCGGCCCTTTTCCCGAAGATTATGAGCTTTGGCTCCGCTGGATGGACGCCGGCGTGGGCGTGGCCAAAGTCAAACACCGCGTAATCATCTGGAATGATTCCCCGCAGAGACTCTCGCGCCAGGACCCGCGTTACAGCCAGGAAGCCTTTTACGAGATGAAGGCCTATTACCTGGCTCGCACCGTCAAACGCCTCCTGCAAGGACGAAGCCTATGGATTTGGGGCGCGGGGCGGGTGACCCGGAAACGAGCGGCATATCTTGAAAACCACGGCCTCACCATCACGGGTTACGTGGATGTGGACCCCGCCAAATGCCAGCCTGGCCGCGCCAGCCATATCACTGTACTGCCCGAGCAATTACCCCCCCCGGACAAGGCATTTGTAGCCGGCTATGTGGCCAATCGAGGTGCTCGACAACTCATCCGCCAAGCTCTCCGTCAACGCGGATTCGTCGAAGGCAAGGACTTTCTCATGGCGGCTTGAGCGCCATTATTCTGCCTTGATGAAATCATGGGGCTGGGCATGGGGGAACTCCACGCCATTGTGCCAATATTACGTGGACAGGCTTGCTTGAAGATTTTCACGAATATTTGGTGGGATTGCGGAGGGGTGAGGTGTCTCAGGTCTGTGATTCATGGGCGGTTGTCGGGGTAATGAGTCCATGGCCGCCCGAGCAAATAAGCTTCATCTCCCCAACGCACAACGTCAACATCTCCCGCCAGAGCCAGAGCTGATGGCCTCCATCCCAGGGTTGACATGGTGGAAATGAGAGCTTTATAAATCTGTTCTATGAAACTCAAGTGGTCTTTTGGGTCCGGATTTAAGCTTCTTGTTCTAACAGCGGCGTTGGCAAGTAATGGGTGTATCGTTGACCGCATCATGGATTCCGAAGACCGAAGACATTACTTGGATTATCGCGCAGAGGCGGAAAGAATTAACATGGAGCGTGAGAAAAGCGGTTTGGCCCCGCGCCCGATTCTCTCCTACGAACAATGGAAAAAACAATGAAAAGATGGCTCGCTGCTCTCCTCTTACTGGCCAGCATGGGTTTAGCCATCCGTGCCGCCGAGACTCCTGCCAAACCACCGGCAAGCCAGGATGCCGTACGATGGGAATATGCCTACTTTAGATTTGCCGGTGACCAAACCACCATTGTCTGGCCGGATGGCACCACCCAGCGAGTCATTCCTTTTGGGGGCCGCCGTCGGCCGGAAAAAGCCGATGAGCGGATGTGGTATATTACTGGGGGCATTAACATTCTGGCGGCGAAGGGCTTTGAAATCGCATGGATGGATGAGGACGATGTCATCATGCGCCGCCGGGTGGTTGAAAAACCTGAAGAAGCGCCTGCAGACAAAAAATCGCCATGAAAAGAGTCATCCCTGCCGGGTCTGACTGGCCTGCGGCGAGGAAGATGGGCCGCATGGTGCTGGTTGCGGCATTGTTCTGCCTCACCGGTTGCTTCGTTATCTCGGTTAATCCTTTTTACGAGGAAAAGAATGTGTTTTTTGAACCCGCCCTGTTGGGCCGCTGGGAAGGTGAAGGCCAGCGCTGGCGTTTTGAACCGGCCGAGCATGAAGCCAAGGCCTACTTCGTCACTTATTCCGCCGATGGGAAGGAATCCAAAATGACCGGGCATCTGTTCAAACTCGATGACCAGTGGTTCTTGAACCTGTTTGGACAATTCGCTGAAAACATCGTCCCGCCGCCTATTCCATCGCACTATGTGGTGCGGGTGCGTTTGGAAGACGGCAAGCTGGCCCTGCAGGGTTTGGACTATAAATGGATGAGAGACTGGCTGAAGAAGAACCCCAAAGCCCTACGCCATCAATGGCGGACCAACCCGGGGGATGACCCTTCCGAGGCGTATTTTGTGCTTACGGCGGAAACCGGCGACTTACAGGAATTTTTGCGTAAACAAATGAAAAATGCGGAGGCATGGAGCGATCGCATCACGCTGACACGCCCGGACGAACGCTGACCTTCGCGAAGGTCAGCAGCCCAGTTTCTCGACGACCGCCCCAATTCTTCCAATCCCCAACGCTGCCTCCTCTTGGGTCAGGTTCAACGGAGGAAGCAGGCGGACCACCTGGTTGCCCGAGGGAATGGTGAGCACGCCCGCCTCATGCAGCCGTTGCACCATCTGCAGGGAGGCGGGTTTATCGGCCGCCGCAAAGGCCGGTATTTCTGCCTTGTCGGCCAGTTCAAAGCCCAGCATAAAACCCAGGCCCCGCACCGATTTAATCCATTGCGGGAAGCGGGCCGCCAGCTTTTCCAACTGCTGTTTCATCCAGTCACCAGTGGCGCGGGCGTTGTCGGCTAAATGGTCCCGCTCCACGATGTCCAGAACCTTCAAGGCCGCCGCGCAGGCCAGCGGCGTGCCGCCAAAGGTGGTGGCGTGACTTCCCGGTCCCAGCAAATCCGCATAAGGCTGCCGCACCCAGAAAGCCCCCATGGGCATGCCGCCCGCCAGCGATTTGGCCATGGAAATGGCATCCGGCAGAAAACCTTCCGCGTCGGATATACCCTCAAGAATGCGCTGGAAACTTTGAAAACGGCCCGTGCGAAAATAACCGCATTGCACTCCATCCATCATCAGGAGCAGACGGTTTTCATCGCACAACCGCCGCAACCCCAACAAATAATCCGGCGTGGCCGGAGTAATGCCACCTTCACCCTGCACTCCCTCGATTAACACCGCCACCGTAGCCGGCGAAATCGCCTCCTTCACGGCCTGCAAATCATTGAAGGGCACGTGCCGGAAGCCCGGCACGGAAGGGCCAAACCCCTTCTTGACCTTGTCCTGTCCGGTGGCGGCGATGCCCGCCAGCGTACGGCCATGAAAGGAGTTGACGGCAGTGATGATTTCAAACCGGCCTTCCTCATGCCCAAAGCGCCGGGCCAGTTTGTACAACCCCTCATTGGCCTCGGCGCCGCTGTTGGCGAAAAACACCTTGCCCGGGGCAATCAAGTGGGTCAAACGCTCGGCCAGCCGCCCCTGCCAAGGGTGATAGTAAAGGTTGGACACATGCACCAGGGTGCGGGCCTGCTCCGCCAGCGCCTCCGCCAGCTCCGGGTGCGCATGGCCGAGACTGCATACCGCAATACCAGCGCCCAAATCCAGATACTGGCGGCCTTCCACGTCCCACACCCACGCGCCCCGTCCGCGTGTCAAACAAAGGTCAAAGCGCCCATAGCTGGGCACCACATATTGCTGAAAACAACTTTTAACGGCCTCCCAGGTCAGGCCGTTCCCCGCAGACATGGCTTGTGTGGTCGTTTGCATGTGCACACCAACCCGCGCAGCAAAAGAAAAATGCGCGGCGCCGTCAACTTATTTATGAATCGGCGCAGGCAGGAAGGCCTCAGGCGCAAAGGCTCCCTCCGCCGACTAAACCTTGCGCGTCCCTGGAGAACACCGAAAAGCGCAGCCCGTCATACGCGTCCAACCTTGCCTCCCCTGCCCGATGTGTCAGGATAAAGCTATGAAGCTCTCTGGGATGAACTGTGCCAGCCTTTGGCTTTGTTTCTGGCTTATCATGGTGGAAATCGCAACGGCCGCCCCCGCAGACCGGCGGCTGCCGGTGGAGCTTTCGACAACCAGCGTGGGACGTTTCGAGAGAATTGAATTCACGTTCCCCATTCAAGCCGTGGCTGAAAATCCTTACGATCCTCTGGAGGTGGATTTGCGGGTGGAAATGGTCACTCCCTCAGGAGACCGGCTGACCTTGCCCGCCTTTTATTATCAACCCTACGAAAAAATTTCGCGCCCGGGCCGGGCAGAAGGTGGCGAGCTTTGGTATCCTAGCGGTCCGGCATTATGGAAAGCCCGTTTCGCACCATCGGAAACCGGCCGCTATCGTGCCTGGGCTTTGCTCACCGACCGGGCGGGCACCGTGCAGTCCGAGGAATTTACTTTTGAATCCCGCCCTTCCGCTCGCCGGGGCTTTCTGCGCGTCTCCACCAATGACACGCGATATTTGGAATTTACGGATGGCACGCCGTTTTTTGCCATCGGCCAAAACGTGGCCTTCATCAAAGAGGTGGCCCTGCAGGGGGAAATGCTCCGGCGTTTGGGCGCCGCTGGCGGCAATTTTGCCCGCGTATGGGCCTGCGCCGAGGATTGGGGGCTGGGCATCGAGGCGCGGAAAAGCGCGTGGGGCCGCTCGTGGAACTGGAATCCGCCCTTGGTGGTCAGCCCCGACGCCACGGGCTTCCATGCCAACCGGTTGTGCGTGAAGTTAAGTGGCGAGGCCGGGGCTGCGGTCACCATGAACCCTTCCCAGCCGGTGGTGTTGCGCACCCAAACGGCATACACATTTCGCTTAAGCTACCGCACCGAGGGCCAGGCCGAGGCGAGTTTCGATTTGGCCGGCCCCCAAACTCTCCCCTCCCGCCGGCAATGGTCGCCCTACACCCTGGCGTTCACCAATCAAAATTGGGCCGTCCTGCCGCAAATGGTCTTTCGCCTGAATCGCGCGGGCGCGGTGTATATGCGCGACTTTTCCCTGCAGGAGGCCCGCGGCGGGCCGGAGCTGCTGGAGGAAGCAGACCCCAACCGCCCCGTGTTGGGTGTCTATAATGCGCGTGATTGTTTTTATCTGGACCAGATTCTGGAGACGGCCGAGCAAAGCGGGGTGCATTTGCAAATCGTTTTATTCACCCGCGACCATTATATGCACCATTTGCGCCAGGCCGGCGGGCGGGCTTATCGCACCGCCACTGATTACGCCCGCCGATTGCTGCGCTATGCGGTGGCGCGTTGGGGATACTCGACTCACGTGGCCGCATGGGAGTACTTCAATGAAATGGACCCGGGCCTGCCCACCGAACCCTTTTACACCGAACTGGCGCGCTACCTGGATACCGTGGATGTGTACCGGCATTTGCGCGTGAACAGCACCTGGCACTCGCCCTCCAAAGATTACGCCCACCCGGACTTGGACGCCGCCAATCAACATCATTACCTGCGCCCCCCTTCGGGAGACATCTGGAAAGACGAAGTGGCCAGCATCACCACTCAGTTTGAATTGAATCGCGACCGATTGAAAGACCGCCCGCTGTTCTTTGCGGAATATGGCATCACCGACGCCAACTGGCAGCGCGCCCCACAGTTGGACCAGGACCAGGAATGGGTGCATTTGCATAATGGCCTCTGGCTGACCCTGGCGCTGGGTTACGGCAGCACCGTCTGCCACTGGTATTGGGATGACATTCACCGGCGCAACGCCTATCCCGTTTACACCGCGCTGGCTCGTTTCGCCCGCGACATTCCCTTCAACCGCGGCCAACTAAAACCCACTCCCGCCCTTGCCACGCCGCCGCTCAAGGCCTTTGGACAAAAAGGAGATGGCCTGGCTTATTTTTGGATTTGGCACCCACAAGCCACCTGGTGGAATCTGGCCATGGAAAAACAGGAAGCTCCCCTGGTCAGTGGCGCCGCATTGGAATTGGCCGAAATACCCGCCGCCACTTGTCAGGCGCAATGGTTCGACACGCGCAAAGGACAATCGCTACAGGAAATAACCCTTCCGGTCAAAGAGGGCCGAATCAAAATGGCCATCCCTGATTTCCGCCGGGACGTGGCGGTGAAAATCCGCTGGCAAATCCGTGGCCAATAAAATGCCCCATCCCCCCAGACGATCAAGGCTTGGGTTTGGGTCGGAACAAATCATCAATCAGGTTATTAATCGGCGCGTTGGTGTTGGGCGGAGCCGGGCTGGGCGGCGCTGGTTTTGCCGGAGCATTGGTGACCGGTTTGGCGCCGCCGCCCAAAAGATTACCCACCCCCTGCAGTAATGCGCCGGCTTCCCCTCCGACTTCCTTGCCCACGCGTTGCAAAGCCGTGCCGGTAATGGCTTTGGTGTTCAGGCGCGTCTGAGGATTCTCCAGCGTGCCGCGCACCACGACAAAGTCGGGCAGTTTGACGTGGGTGGCTCCCGGGGCGGCGCTGGCAATTTGCAGGCGCTGGGCCAGCGGCACTGACAGGGATATTTCCACCGGCAAATCCAGCGGGCTGGCCATCAGCAAGTCAGCCATGGGGATGCGGCCCCGCGAACCCACAATGATAGTGGAATTGGCCAGCGTAAAATCGCGCAATTCAATAGTCCCCTGCCCTATTTCCATTTGCAGCCGTGAGGTGTTGAAGGGCTGGGCAATGAGATTGGGCACGCCCACTGCGCCGCCCACCGCGTTAAGCAAGGGGTCCAATATGCCCACCAGCACCCGCAAGAACTGCTGAGACGGCGTCACTGCCGAGCCGCGTGGCGGGGTGATAAGTTGCTTGATGCGCAGGGCCGCGTTGGTCAGGTCCAGATGAAAATGGCCCTTCAAATGTTGTTTCAAATTTGGGCCGGTGCTGCCCGTGCCCTGGATGGCCAGTGCCAGCGAAAGATCCCCCTGCCAGGGATCCGGAGAGGGCGTCAGGAAGGAAGCTGCCAGCGGGGCCAGCGGCAGCCGTTGGAGCTGCAAATCCAGATCATATTGGTAGCCCGGCACCCCCAAGTTCAAATCCAACCGCCCCCGGGCCGGAGCACCATTGATGCTGGCCGTCAGATTGGTAATGCTCAGCCGGGAACCGTCCAGTCGCACCAGCGCACTCAAATTCGTGACGGCCATTTCCTCGAAAAAGAAACGACCGGCTTGGGCTGTAATGACAAAATTGGTCAGCGGCAATGTCCTGGGAGCTGCTTCGGCCTGCGATGGTGGAGAGGCGGGCGGAGCTACGGCATTGGTTTGCGACAATGCCTGGAAAAGCCGATGATACGGGGTCCAGTCGAGGCTTTCCGAGGCAATCGCCAAACGCCCGGTGATGGCGGCCGGGTTGGCCAGGTCCAGTTGTCCTTCCAACTGCACGCGATTGGTGGCGCGAGCGGTGGGCGTAAGCTGCAAACTGGCGGTGCGCAATTCCAAACGATTTGGCTGCGAAGCAGCGGCGTCCAACTTCAAGGCAAACGCCAGCGGCTCAGGAGGCGCCTGGCCGGCAGCATCCCGCCAGAGAAGTTGACTAATCTGCAAAGTGGCATTCAAAAAGGTCTGGGCACCGGGCTGATAGCGGCCCTCAGCGTCCGCGTCAATTTGGACACTTGTAAGCGTGGCTGGGGCCATGGCCGCCGCCAACCATGGCCGCAAGGCATGTTCATTAAGGCCTTGCACTTGGGCTTTGAACTGGCCATTGGTGCGCTGCGCGTCCCATTGCCCGGTCATGGCAATACTGCCCGCTTCACGCTGGCCCAGGGAAAAACGTGCCTGCAACCGCCGGGCCTCAGTCACCGAGGCGCGTTGGCTGACATCCAAAACCAGGTCCGCGGCCAGCGGCTCTCGTGGCCAGGTGCCCGCCACGTCACTCAAAACGCAATTTGCCAGTCGCACACCGCCGGTGACCGACCACTGCCCGGGCGCATACGCCATCTGCAGCGCGCCATCCACCCGCGCAGAATCCAGGCGATTGGAGCCCAGCAGTGCGGCCGCCGTTTGGAAAAGCCGCTCGTTCAAGTTGGAAAACAGCAGGGAAAACTGGCCGTTGGTCTGCGGCAAATGATGTTGGCCCGCCAGTTCCAGGTATCCCGCCGGCTGGCCGGATTGCGCCACGCGCGCCTGCAGCTTGCGGATGATGAGGAGTTGGTTGGTCATCAACAAATCGCTGTCCACTTCCGCGCTGAAACGGTCCAACGGATAACCCTCATAATTACCCGTCAGGCTGCTCAAGCGCCATTGGCTGACGATGGAGTGAGTCAGCCGCGGCGCGGGCGCATTGGAAGGCGCGTGATTGATTTGCCTCACCTCACCCCGGAATTGCGCCGTGCCGGAAACAAAATGGGCGTTTGTCAGCCCCACTTTGGCCAACATTTGCGGCACGGCGGTTTCGGTGGCCAAATGCAGATGAAAATCCTGCCGCACATGGTCCACGTGGCCGGTGGCAGACGCCGAAACCACCACGCCGTCCTTTTCCAAATACCGCAACGTCAAGTGCGCCAGTTCGGTGCGCTGCATTTGCGTGGTAATCGTCCGCAGCTCTGCCTGAATCTCCGGCGCGGTGAAGAGATTGGTGTCCACCTTGCAACGCAAGTCCCGCACGCCGCCCCGGACATCCAAGGCTAAAACCTGGCCGCTTTTGCGGGACTGCACCAGCGCCCGCAAATCCACCTGACCACCCAACTCATAGTCTGGAAACAACGCCTGCCACGCCGCCAAATCCAGGCGGTCCACCGTCAGCAAAAACTCGGAGTCTTCCACCGCCTCCCCCGTGGCGCCCCAGGCCAGGCTCATGGGTCTGGTCAGGGTGGCCTGCACCACCGGCCGGTTGCTCAAGCTGGCGGTCAGGGCGAGCTCGCGAATATTGGCCAGTTCTTTGGCCTGCTGGACCTCCACCACAAAACGCATTTGCAAGTCGGTGGGGGGAGTCACTCGTCCCTTTTGCGCCAGCCGCACTTGGGCAGCTTCCACGATGCCGGCGGTCTTGATGGTTTGGGCCTGGTCGGTGAATTCCACCTGCCCCCGAGCTGACAGCGTGGCCTGCGGGATGGAATAACCGGCCGCCGCCGCCACCAGACTCAAGACCTGGCCCCCAATGCGATCCAACTCAAACTCCAGCCTGCCCTCGCCGCGCGCGGGTTGGAAGGGGCCGCGAACCTGAAGGTTGGCGAGCGGTTGATTGCTGCGGCTGAAAGCCAGCGTCCCTTGTTTGATTTCCGTGGGAGTCCAATCCCAATCCATTTGCCCTTGCAAGGCACGGGTTTCAGTGAACTTCCCGGAAGCCTCCCGGACCTCCATCGCCAGCCGCCCCTGGCTGGAAACGGGGGCCAGGTTGGCATCCAAAGCCACTTTGCCTTCCATTTGGAGGGAGCTGCCCAGCGCGTGCGCATTCGTTCCTTCCAGTTGTTGCCAGCGCGTCAGCGCCTGCACCTTCATCGCCGCAGTCTGCCGGTTGCCCAGGTTTTCCAAGGTCAGGTTCAACCCGTGGATTTCCAAGGACTCAGCGTTGGTGGGCTGGCGTCGCTGGTAGGTCAGTGTGGCATTGGCCAAGGCCACCTTTTTAATCAGCACCTCTGGCGCTGCCGACGTTGGGGGTGGAGCCTTGGAGGAATCACTGGTACGTTTTAACAAATTGCTCCAATTATTGCGGCCGTCCGCCTCCTCCATCATCCGCACCTCCAATCCATCCACGGCAACCTCATCCAGGATGATGCGGCCCTTGAGCAAATCGGCAAGGCTGGGGTACCGCACGGAAAGGCGTTTGACCGCCAGCAAAGGCGTTCCCCCGGTGGTTTCCATTTTGAAGCCGCCCAACACAACTCCGCTCCACGGAGACACCTGGGCCTCCTCTGCGCTTAAGCGGGCCTGCATGGCCTCACCTGCCCGTGGCAGCACCACGCTTTTGACGAACCACCCGCTGGTGAGCACCAGGTAGGCGGCCACCAATAATATAACCACCGCCCCGGCAGCCAAACCCAGCCATTTCAGCCAGCGGCGTCCCGCTGCGGGGGATTTCTGCGATTGATCACTCATAAAATTCTCCAGTTCAGGAGGAAAAATATCGCTCAATTCCACTTATAACGCCAACACCATCCCTCAACTGGGACGATTCAGCGCCCGCGGGTCTTCAAAGCGGCACCCGATTCAGGAGCGCGTGCTGAACTTGAAAATCGTGGTGGATTTTTTGGTTTGGCCGGCCCGAAGGATGGGGCTGGGAAAGTGCGGTTTGTTGATGGAATCCGGGAAATGCTGGGTTTCCAGGCAAAGGCCCTGATACTGCTGATAAACCGCTCCACCCTTGCCCGGCTGATTATTCATGTGATTGGCGGTGTAAAGCTGCACGCCCGGCTCGGTGGTCCACATTTCCATGACCCGCCCGCTTTTCGGCTCATAGACCCGCGCCCCCAAGGCCGGCGTCACTCCGTCGGATTTCAACACAAAATTGTGGTCATAGCCACGAGTCTTGGGCAGTTCTTTAATGCGTGCCCCAATGGGGGTGGGCTGGGTGAAGTCCAAGGGTGTGTTTTTGACAAAGGCAATCTCACCGGTGGGAATCAAACCCTCGTCCGCCGGCGTGTAAAAATCTGCGAACAATTGCAACTCATGGCCCAGCACATCCCCGCTGTCATGCCCGCCCAGGTTGAAGTAACTGTGGTTGGTCAGGTTGACGATGGTGTCCTTGTCCGTGGTGGCCTCGTAGTCAATGCGCAATTCATTGTCTGCCGTCAAAGAATAGGTCACCGTCACCTGCAAATTGCCGGGATACCCCTCCTCTCCATCGGGGCTGGTGTAACGCAGCCGTACCCCCGCGGCCGTTGCCGTGGAAAAGGGCTCGGCTTTCCAGACTTTTTTATCAAAGCCGCTGCGTCCTCCATGGATGTGGTTTTTGCCGCTGTTGGCTGCGAGTTTGTAGGTCTGGCCGTTGAGTACAAACTGCGCGCCACCGATGCGGTTGGCAAAGCGCCCCACCGTGCTGCCAAAGAGGGGATGCCCCTTGAGATAGCGCTCCAGTTGATCAAAACCCAGCACCACGTCGCGGGTTTTGCCCTCCCGATCGGGGACGTGCAAGTCCACCAAAATGGCGCCGTACGTCATGACCCTGGCGCTCATGCCGCGGCCATTGCGCAACGTGAAAATCTCAATGACCGTCCCATCGGCGGTCTTGCCAAACTCATTCCGTTCCACCACCGGGGCAGGCACAGCAGCCCACGCGCCCCCCGTCATGGCAACGCCCACCAATAACCAGCGAGGCACAAAGTTTTGCATCATGCCCAGAGCCTACGCCGCCCCCCCTGTCTTGACAACCGGTTTGTGTCCGCCAAAATGCCCACGTATGAAGTCATTCACCATTTCGCGCCGGCATTTCCTGCGCCATACCCTCGCCACTTCCGCCGCCATTGCCCTCCCCACCGTCATCCCGCGCCACGTGCTGGGCGCCGATGGCCAGCCCGGGGCCAATGAACGCATCAACATTGGCTTCATTGGCATTGGCCGACAGGCCACCGGTTTGCTTTCCGGCGCGTTGCGCAGCAAAACCGCCCGCATCGGCGCCTTCGCCGATGTCCACCTGGGGCGGGCTCAGAAAAATGCGTCTGCCCTGGGGGCGACGGCTTACCAGGATTACCGGCATTTGCTGGACCAGAAGGACATTGACGCCGTGGTCACGGCCACGCCGGAACACTGGCGCATTCTCATCGTGTTGCACGCCTGCCAGGCGGGCAAGGATTTGTACGTGGAAAAACCGCTGTCACTCACCATCAAGGAAGGACGCTGGATGGTGACCGCCGCCCGAAAATACAAACGGATTATCCAAGTGGGCAGCCAGCAGCGTTCTGACCCGTTGGATGTGGCCGCGTGTGAATTTGTGCGCAGCGGTGGCCTGGGCAAGATTACCAAAGTGGTGGCCTCCAATTATCCCAGCCCCTGGGAATATAACCTGCCACCCGAGCCGGTGCCGGAAGGACTGGATTGGAATATGTGGTGCGGCCCGGCGCCGCTGGTGCCTTTCAGCAACTCCCTTTATGTACCGCGCGAAGTGGGCCAGCCCGGCTCACCGGGTTGGGCGGCGCCAGGCTGGCTGTCTTTCCGGCGCCATTCCGGTGGCGAGGTCACCGGCTGGGGCTCCCATGGCTTTGACATGATTCAATATGCGCTGGGCATGGACGACAGTGGCCCGGTGGAAATCTGGCCCGAGGGTAAAAAGTTTGAAGCGCCCACCTACGACAAACCGGAAAGCAAGGCGCGCGGCGATAAAATCACCAGTGAGCCCCTGGTCTATTTCAAATACGCCAACGGCGTGGTGGTGGAGCCGGGCAATGCTCCAGGCTTTGGTTGTGTGGTGCACGGGGAAAAAGGGTGGCTGCGCATTGACCGCGGGCGGCTGGACTCACAACCCGAGGACATTTATGAGAAACTGATGCGAGAGCGGCCGAAAATCCCCGGGCACATTGAGAACTGGCTGCAATGCATCAAAACCCGCAAACTGCCCACCGCCGATGTCGAAATCGGCCATCGCTCGGCCACCGTCTGCCATCTGGTCAACATCGCCCGCTGGACCGGCCGCAAACTCAAATGGGACCCGGTCAAGGAAATCTTCCCCGAGGACCCGGAAGCCAATCAATACCTGGACCGCGAACGCCGCAAGGGGTTTGAAGTGCCCGCGGTGATCTAAATTAAGCACAACACCATCACGCTAGAATTCCATGTCCGGCGCCCTCCCGCCAAGCGCAGGAGCAACACATATTTATAGGTTCATGAAAAAACTTCTTCAACTTGCCCTGGTATTCGGCCTTGGCCTGGTTTTAGCGCAGGCCAGTCTTGCGCAAGCGGCCGCCCCTGCCCCACAACCGCGCCTGGGAATGAACCTCAACGGCCCGGCGGATTGGAACACCGAGCTGCCTTTTGTGGATGTTTCGCGGCTGGCACGCCAGTGGATTAGCCAGAAAAAAGGCCAGCCTTGGGGCAAAGGCCCTGCCCTGTCGTTGGACTCGCTGGGCTATGTCACTCGGTTGGAGCCGGACTGTTTTGCCGAAACCCTGATGTGTACCATTGAGGGCGGGCATTATCCCTCCGGTGAGTACACCCTGCTTTACGACGGGGAGGGCCAGTTTGAGTTCAACAACGGCACCATCGTATCCCGCCAGCCGGGGCGCATTGTGTTCAAAGTGGACGCCTCCCGCGGGGCTTTTTTTATGCGGCTTACCCAAGTCAATCCAGCCAATCATCCCCGCAACATCCGCGTCATCATGCCCGGCTTTGAAAAAAATTACCGCGAGCAGGTGTTTCATCCCGCTTTCCTTCAGCGCTGGCGGGGAATCGCCTGTTTCCGCTTCATGGATTGGCAGGAGACGAACAACTCCAAACAGCAAAAATGGGCGGACCGCCCCAAGCTCGAAGAATTCACCTGGACCCGTGCCGGCATTCCTGTCGAGGTGATGGTGGACTTATGCAACCGGCAACAGGCCGATGCCTGGTTTTGCATGCCCCATCTGGCGGACGACGACTACGTGCGCCAATTTGCCCGCCTGGTCAAAGCGCGTTTGCATCCCAAGGCCAAAGTGTATGTCGAGCTTTCCAATGAGCTCTGGAATGGCATGTTCCAACAAAGCCGCTGGGCGGGAGAGGAAGGACGCAAACTGGGCTTTGCCGATAAACCTTGGGAAGCAGGCTGGCGCTATACGGCTTATCGCTCCGTGCAAATCTTCAAGATTTGGGAGGAAGTCTTCGGCGGCCGCGAACGTCTGGTGCGGGTGCTGGCCTCGCAAGCCTCCAATCCTTACGTTTCCGAGCGCATTGTGGAATGGCAGGAAGCCTATAAACAAGCCGATGCCCTGGCCATCGCTCCGTATATCAGTTGCAACATCCCCAAAGAGGGCAAGGAACTTAACGAAGCAGTGGTGGCGGCCTGGACGGTGGACCAGGCTCTAGATTACCTCGAAAACAAAGCGCTGCCGGAATGCATCCGCTGGATTCAAGGCAATAAAAAGATCGCAGACAAATATGGCCTGCAATTGATCGCCTACGAAGCCGGCCAACACATGGTTGGGTTGGGTGAAGTCACCAATAATGACCAAATCACCCGCCTCCTGCATCAGGCCAACCGCCATCCACGCATGGGCCAGATTTACGAAAAATACTACGCCGCCTGGCAAAAAGAGGGCGGGAGCCTCCTGTGCTATTTTTCCTCCGTGGGCCGCTGGAGCAAATGGGGCAGTTGGGGCATCATGGAGTATTACGACGAAAACCCGGCGCTTTCCCCCAAATTCATGTCCACCCTGCGCTGGGCCAAATCACTGGGCCAACCTGTCACTCTGCCTTGAGGATTAAACTTGGGACACGGGAAGGGGCATTCTATCACCTGTTGGAAGCCGTGCCTTCATCAAAACATCCCTGCTTACGCACGCCCGCTGTAGCCCCCGCCCCTTCCGGCCAATCCATTTCCATCGGGGATAGCAATCTGTGTGCCGTTTTTTCTAAATCTGCTTGTGCATCCTCACGGTCAGGGTAAATTACCCGTGGATGGCGCAAGGTTTGCATCTGACACAGACGTTGAAGCAAACGCTGGTGCTGGCGCCGCAAATGCAACAGTCACTAGCGTTGTTGCAAGCCCCTATTCTTGAGCTTAAAGCGCTGGTGGAGAAAGAATTGCAGCAAAATCCTGTCCTCGAAGAATTGCCCCCCTCCTCCAACGAAACCACGGACAAATCTGAAAGCGACCTGGGGGAGGCTCCTTCCAGCCGGATGGACCCCACCGAGCCGCCTGCCGATGTGACTTATGACCCCGCCACGGAACGCGAGAGCAAGGCGCCCGTGGACGATTTTCAGGCCGAGTTTGAACGGCTGGCACAACTGGACCAGGAATGGCGGGACCACTTTTCCCAAACACAGACCCCGCTTCGCAGCCGGGAAGAAGACGAGGAAAAGCGGGCCTACATGTTTGAAAGCCTTACCAACGGCGTTTCCTTACAGGAAGACCTGTTGGAGCAAATGCGGCTTTCGGACCTCTCGCCGGAGCAACGCCCCATTGCCGAATTAATCATCGGTAACATTGACGAAAACGGCTATCTGAAAGCCTCGGTGGATGAGCTTTCCTTCTCCACCAATGTGCCCAAAGAACAAATTGAGGCGGTCTTGAAAGTCATTCAGACTTTTCACCCTCCCGGCGTTGGCGCGCGGGATTTGCGCGAGTGCCTCCTGCTGCAACTGGAACGCGCCGGGCGCCAGGATTCCCTGGAGTATAAAATCATTCAAAGTCACATGGAGGAGCTGGGCCGCCGGCGCTTCCCGGAAATCGCCAAGGCCTTGAATCTGCCGGTGGCGGAAGTGCAGGAGGCCGCCCGGCGCATCGCCACTCTGGACCCCCGCCCGGGCCGGGCAGTTTCCGCGGAACCGGACATATACATTGTGCCGGAAGTTTTCGTGACCAAAAGCGGTGATGACTACGTGGTCACCCTTAATGACGAGCACATCCCGCGTTTGCGCATCAGCAATCAGTACAAGGATTTGATGTCCCAAGCGGACAGTGACAACGAGGTGCGCGACTATATCCGCAACAAAATTCAGGCCGGCAAGTTCCTCATTAAAAGCATTCATCAACGGCAGCAAACCATCCTCAACATCGCCAAAGAAATCGTCAAACGGCAGCGCGATTTCATGGAAAAAGGGGTCTCGGCCCTCAAACCCATGACCATGGCGCAGGTCGCCGAGGCTGTGGGAGTGCATGAAACCACCGTCAGCCGGGCGGTCTCCGGCAAGTACATGCAGACGCCCCAGGGCATCTACGAGATGCGCTACTTCTTCACCAGTGGGCTGCAAACCACCACCGGCGACGGCGTCTCCAACGCCACCGTCAAGGAAATGATTGCCGAGTTATTCCGCAACGAATCCCCCAAATACCCCTTGAGCGATGAAGAGGTGGTGCGGTTGCTCAAGGAAAAGGGCATTGTCATTGCCCGCCGTACCGTGGCGAAATACCGGGCGGAACTGGGCATTTTGCCCTCCAATCTCCGCAAAGTTTATTGAGCGGGAACCCGGCCCATCGCCGCCCTAACCCAGATGTCTCAGGCGGGGCTGGTCGTCCCCTGCCCCAGGCGTTGCAAACGATATTTACCCTCCAGAATCCGCTGCCACCAGGGTTCGTTATCCAGATACCATTGCACGGTTTGCCGGAAACCGGACTCCCGGTCCTGCCGCGGTCTCCAGCCCACCTCCCGCCGGATTTTGGAGGCATCAATCGCATAACGCAAATCGTGGCCGGGACGGTCGGGCACAAAGGTGATTTGTTGCGTGTAGGAGCCGCGACGCGCCGCCGGCCGCAGCTCATCCAGAATCCGGCACAGCAAGGTCACCAGGTCAATATTCCGCATTTCGTTATTGCCGCCGATGTTGTAGGTCTCCCCCGGTTTGCCCCTTTCCAACACTGCCAGCAGGGCCTCGGCGTGGTCCAGAACGTACAGCCAGTCGCGCACATTCTCACCCCGCCCATAGACAGGGATGGGCTCGCCACGCAGCGCCTTCAAGATGACCACGGGGATTAACTTCTCCGGAAATTGATACGGGCCATAGTTGTTGGAGCAATTGGTCACCATCACCGGCAGGCCGTAGGTGTGAAACCAGGCCCGCGCCAGGTGATCCGAGGCCGCCTTGCTGGCGCTGTAGGGCGAATGCGGATCGTACGGCGTGCTCTCGGTGAAACTTCCCGTGGCCCCCAGCGAACCATAAACCTCGTCCGTAGAAACGTGCAAAAATCTAAACCGGTTCCCCTCCGCGGGCGGCAAGGCCTGCCAGTATTCGCGGGCGGCTTGCAGCATCACCGCCGTCCCCACCACGTTGGTCTGGATGAAAGCCATCGGGCCATCAATGCTGCGGTCCACGTGGGATTCGGCGGCGAGATGCATGATGGCCTGTGGTTTGAACCAGGCCAGGGCGCGCCGCACCGTTTCCGCGTCGCTGATGTCGCCTTGCACAAAGTGGTAGCCGGGGTGCCCGGCCACATCCGCCAGCGATTCCAAATTGCCGGCGTAGGTCAGCTTGTCAAAGTTCAACACCTCGTGCCCCTGCTGCAACAAATGCCGCACCAGGTTGCAGCCGATAAATCCTGCTCCGCCCGTAACCAGTATTTTCATGTCATGTAGCCGATAAACTAATCCGCCTCAGTATGCCGACAAATCGGCTCTGCGCCAAGTCACCATCCGCCCTGAAACTGGCCGCGATTGAGAAAAATATCCAGGCGCGGCGCCTGCCAGGTGTAAGGCTTGGCCAGGATGTCCGGACGGCCGTCACCATTCAAGTCCGCCACGCGCGCTTCATGCAAATCAAAGCCCCGCAAGAGTTCCACGGCTTTGAAATCCCCCTGACCATTGCCTAAAAGAATCCACGCACGAGGATTGGGATTTTTCCCCAATTGCATCTCCGCCACGAAAATGTCCAAGTGTTGGTCGCCATTAAAATCCACCGCCTGCAGCGAATGCGCGTCCCAGAGTTCTTCCATCAACACTTTGGGCGTCCAAGTGCCTTTTTGCCACTCGTACATCAGCATGGGGCCTTGGCCATCGCCAATGCAAAGCAGCACCTGAGGGCGTGGCCCCGGCTTGAAACGCCCCACCGCCGAGCGCGTAAAGGTGTAGGCCGCATCAATGATATGCGGGACAAAGCCTCCTTTTTCGTACTTGAACCAGCGGCCACCCCCCACCATATCCAGCTTGCCGTCTCCGTCCACATCCGCGGCTGCCAGCCCCTCATGCTCATTGGGCCGCCGCCAGCTCGGATAGGTGCCACGCGGTTGCATCTCCTCCTCTGGATAAGAGTAAATAACACGCATGGGCCACTCGCCCTCATGGGCGCGTGGGTCGGCCGGCAATGCCGCAAGCACCAATTGCCGCGCCCCCTGACACCAGAACACCAGTTCCACCCGGCCGTCCCCATCAAAATCTCCCATCAACTGGTCATGGTGCTTGTTGGCCCCCGAAGCCTTGATGAGGCGCCGCCGCCATGGCGTATTGGGATTGTGTTGAGGATGGGGGTTTTCCCACCACCATACTTCCTTGCTTCCCGCGTCCCCGCCAAAAACAATGTCCGGCGCACCATCGCCTGAAATGTCATAAAACGCCCCGCCCGCTTCCACCCGCAACGGGCCTGCTTCAATGATATGCCGTGTCCACCCATGGGCATGGCGTTTAAACCAGACCACCGCCGGGGCTTTGGTGCGTTCGGCAATCACCACATCATTGAGTCCATCCTTATCCACGTCCAATACGAGCGAAGCCGTCTGTTGGTTGCCCGAATTGGGCGGTGGCAGGTCTCCCCTGGCCGTGGATAAATGCTGTAAACCGGGATGAACCCAGACGGCTGCCGCCTCCGCCGCCACGCTTCGATGTCCCCCAAGCCCCATGAGCATGCAGGCGACGAACAGTTCCATATAACCGAGGCCAGCACGGCAAGCGTGATGCCAGGAACAGGCTGTATTCATAGGGGGTATTTTGTTTGGTTTGGTTGTTTAGGCCCACACTCCCATGGCTCGCAGCGAGGCGTAATCCTTCTCCCGGCCCGGTCCAGGCCGGCCTAAGATGACGTGGTCCAGTATTTCAATTTTAAGCAAAAATCCGGCCCGTATTAAATCCCGCGTCAGCCGAATATCGGCCTCCGACGGCGAGGGGTCACCGCTGGGGTGATTATGCACCAGGATGATGGCCGAGGCATTGGCAGCAATCGCCAGCCGGAAAACATCCCGCGGATGCACCAGTACGCTGTCAAGCGTCCCCTGAGCCAGTTTTTCCACCCGAATCAACCTGCGGCGGGTGTTCAGCAGCACCAATTGAAACTGCTCGGTTTGGTACTGCAAATTTTCCTGGCGCAAGAGGTCGGCCACCTTGTCAGGCGTATCCAGCAAAGGTTGCTCGTGCACTTTCTCCCGCGCAATGCGCACCGCCAGTTGAAAGGCGGCCAGCAAGGTCACCGCTTTGTCACGCCCTATGCCGGGGGTTTTGCATAGCTGCTCCACCGTGGCCCGGCTCAAGGCCTCGAGGGATTGAAAACGGGTCAATAAATCTTCGGCCACATGCATGACATTGCGGCCCTTGGTGCCCGTGCGCAGGAGAATGGCGAGCAGTTGCGCATTGGAACATCGCTC
Source organism: Fontisphaera persica (assembly GCF_024832785.1). Classification (GTDB taxonomy): domain Bacteria; phylum Verrucomicrobiota; class Verrucomicrobiia; order Limisphaerales; family Fontisphaeraceae; genus Fontisphaera; species Fontisphaera persica. The sequence continues at coordinate 615,422 of NZ_CP116615.1, read as the reverse complement.
AGCTCCCTGCCGCGCCAGATGCTCGCGTGGACGCTCGCTCAAGGGAAAGTCACGCATCAGAATGGGCGTCAAATCCTCGCGGGCATCGTCCAATCGGGCTTCCATGAAGGGATTATTCAAAATCGCTCCACAAATGCCAAGACTGAAGCGGGAACGCGCCAACAATAGATTCGCCAAACTTCCACCCTTGGATTAGGATAAAAGCGATGATTGATAAAAACATCAACCTATGAACACAAATCCTCGCCTTACTTCGGTTCTCCAGTTCGGTGGTTTGGCCTTGGTTTTGACGGCGTTCACCGCCACGGCAGCCGATTGGCCCCAATGGCGCGGCCCGCAACGCAACGGTCATTCTCCCGAAACCGGCCTGCTTAAACAATGGCCCGCAGAAGGTCCGCGGCTGGTGTGGCAGGTTAAAGATTTGGGCCAGGGCTACGCTGCTCCCGTTGTCGCCGGCAACCGCCTTTACGTGCTCAGCAACGAAGGGCTGGAAGATGAATTTGTCCAAGCCCATGATGTCACCGATGGCCGGCGCCTCTGGCGTACCCGCCTGGGCAAGGTGGGCAACCCCAATCAACAACCCCGCTTCCCTGCGGCACGCTCCACCCCCACGGTGGATGGCCCCCTGCTCTATGCCTTAAGCTCGGACGGTGACCTGGCCTGTGTCGAGACCGCCACCGGCAAAATCCGCTGGCAAAAGAGTCTGCGCGAAGACTTTGGCGGAAAACCGGGAACCTGGGCTTATTCCGAATCGCCCCTGGTGGATGGCGAGGTGGTAGTTTGCACCCCCGGCGGCGGTGACGCGACCCTCCTGGCGCTCAACAAAAATAATGGCAATGTGATTTGGAAATGCCCCATCACCGGCGCCAACGAGGCTGCTTACGCCTCAGCCATTGTGGTGGAAACCGGCGGCCTCAAGCAATATGTGCAAATGATTGCGGGGGGCTTGGTGGGAGTGGACGCCAAAACCGGCAAACTGCTGTGGCGTTACGATAAAACAGTGAGCAAATATAAAGCCAACATCCCCTCGCCCGTGGCCCGCGGCGAGTGGGTGTTCAGCGCCGGAGCGGGTACCGGCGCCGGCGCCGTCAAACTCACCATGGCTGGCGGTGAAGTGCAGGCCGAGCAGGTTTACTTCGGGGCCAAACTCCCCACGGCCATTGGCGGGGCGGTTTTGGTGGGGGATTATCTTTACGGCACCAGCGCCCAGGGACTCATGTGTGTGCAGTTTAATTCCGGCGAGGTGAAATGGGAAAATGCCTCCATCGGAGCCGCCTCCCTGCTTTACGCCGATGGTCATTTATACCTCCACGGCGAAAACGGCGCCGTCGCCCTGGTGGAGGCAACTCCCGAGGCCTATCGCGAAAAAGGCCGGTTCAACCCGCCGGACCGCCCTGCCCGGAGCCAGGCGATGGAAAAATCCTGGGCCTATCCTGTTTTGGCCAACGGCCGGCTGTATTTGCGCGACCACCAAATGTTATGGTGCTACGACGTGAAGGGTGGCTCCGGCGCGAAGTGACAGAAAAAAAATAACGAGGGGGCCTGGAAGAAGCCCCCAAGCCCCCTCATCCGAATCCACCTCCAGGGCGCCACCCTTACGGACCCGTGCCCAGGCGGTAATAGCGTTGTGGCGCGTTGGTGGTGCCCACCGTGACCGTCACTGGCTCGCCGGAGCCGGTGTAATTGGTCTGCACCTGCCACGGCACCGAAGGCGCCAGGCTGTCCTTGTATTCCAGCCAGTACTGGCGTCCCGGCTCCGTGGTGAACTGGAAGCTCAACGTACGCGCTGCCGGGTTGACCACCGGGGCCACCAATTGCGGCGGAGTGGCGGGCGCGCTCAGCCGGTTGGGCGCGCCCGGTGTGGGATTGACCATGAAATAACGCGTAGCGGCGCCGTCAGGGAAACGTCCCTCACTCACGTCATTTGTCTGCCGGCCGAAGGTGACGGCATCCACCACCGCCCCATCAGGGGTGAACAAACCAATGGCCTCACCGTCCACGTTCAGGCGGAAATTCACATGGAGATGCGTGCGGTTGGTGTTCAACGCCGGATTCCCATCCGCCCACACCAACAGATAGCCGCCCGGCGGAATAATCCAGCCGTCCGGGATGCGGAACATGAACGGATTATTCAGGCGGTCGCTCAGGTAGTAACCGCTCAAATTGGCGGGCGCGGGGCCGGGGTTGTACAATTCAAACCAGTCCTCGTAAAGGGCGGTTTGCGGTTGGGCCAGGAATAGCTGGTTGCCAGCCATCCACTCGTTAATGAACACCATCAACGGGGCCACGGCCGCCGTATTCGTGGCACCCGGCGTGGCCACTTGCATCACCTGCCGGTAGAACGGCTGCCCATCCGGCACGGAGCCATAAGATGCCTGGGCCGGCACCTCCCGGTAATTGAAGTAGTCCACCACTTGCGGCATCTGGTTGACCGGCCGCGACAAGGCCAGCGAGCCGGTGCCCGGCGTGGGACGGAAGGACGCATGATACTCGCGCCCCACGGAGCGCTCCGGCTGGCCATCGAGCCAGACGAGGAGAAACTCTCCCGGTTCAATGCTGGCGCCGGCCGGGAAAGTCCACTGGAGCAAATTGGTGTAATTATTGGCGAGACTCCAACCTTCCAGGTTGATGGCATTGGTGCCGCCATTGTAAAGCTCGACCCACGGCTCACGGCGGCCGGAGCCATCCACCGCGCCATTCAGGTTCTCCGGCTGGATTTCGTTGAGCCAGATTTCCGGATACGGCGGCAGGGTGGCGGTCACGCTATTGGAAACGCCCGGCGTGGCCGCCGGCGGCGGCGCGGCGCTGTGGGTGAAGTTCATGGTGCCCGGCTGCAAACGGGTGGTGAAGTTGGGATTGCCCGGCACCGGATAATACCAATAGCTCAAGGTATAGGGCCGGCTGGTCGCCAAACCTGGGCTGAACGATTGCTTGAGCGAGGTATTGTTGATAACCACCAGGCTGTTGGTGGCCCGCAAGCGCACGCTGTATTGCCCCGAGCGCACGTACGCGGTGCTCAGCTCCGCCACCTGGTTGCTGAGGGGCAAAGTCCAGCCGGTGGTCAACGGCAACTCAAAATCTCCGTTGACCAGCAGATTGGTGCCCTGCTCCGCCACCAAACCTTCCACCAGCTTGACGTCGTCCAGATAAATCTCCCCCAGACCATTGAGGTACATGACCAGGACAGCGGTGCCAATCAGGTTGGTGCCCGTGTAACTCACATACCGCCAGCCTGCGGACGGAACGCCCCAATTGCTGACCCGCCGGTTGTCCTGCCGCGCGTCCAGCAATTGCAACGCCATGCCGTTGGTGGCCGGCGCCCACGGCGCTTCGCTGTCGTAGCGCACGCGGTTCATGACCACTTCCGTGCCGGTGGCCGGGTCGGGTCGCAACAAGGTGAGGGTTTCCCCGCCACTCTGCAAATTGCCATTGAAAACATCGTGCAACGGCGCATTGGCCCCATACGCCGCCATGTATGCAGCCCGGTTTTTGGCGATGACCAGATGGGAGCGCGGCAGAAGAATGGAGCCGCCGCGGAATTGGTAGGACAGGCCGTTGATGCGCCAGCCTGACAAATCAAAGGCTGTCGTCGTCGAGGTATTGAACAATTCCACATATTCGGCATCCGGCACGGCCGGATTGGCCATGATTTCACTGAAGACCACCCTGCCCTGCGCTGGCTCTGTGGGCTGGGTGACCACCACGGAGACCTCTCGCACGGCACTGGTCACCGCGTTGCCAAAGTAATCGCGGCCGGACAACCGCAGGACGTTTGTGCCCTGCGGCAAAGCCACCTGCAGGCTCCAGTCGGTCATCGTGCTCCAGGTGACCGGATAAGCCAGCCCATTCACCTCGATGGTGGCGATTTCCAACGGCGCCTTGCCGGAGAGAATGATGGCATTGGTGCCGAAGGTAAGCGTGGAGGCCGCCGGACCAAACTGCGTGGTGTCAAATGCGGCCGCCTGCGCCGCGATGCCATCCCGGGCGGAAGCAATCCAGTCCTTGATGGCCTGCGGTGAGGCTGCCGTCAAGCCGCTGGCCCGGAAGGCGGCATAACGCGCATCCATCAAGCGCTCAATGTTTTGTGGTTGCATCACGCGCAAGGCCAGCTCCTTCAACGCCCGCCAATACATGCGGCGGAAAGTGGGATTGCCCGGGTTGCTGGGGTTGCTGGTGGGGTTGGAATAAATGCGCTGCCAGGCGGGGTCGGCGGCAAAGGAGCCACTACCCGGCACCACATACTCCAGATTCTGCGCCGGCCCCCACGAAATGCGGTTGCCCAGCACAATGCTGAAGTCGAACATGAACAAGGTCCATGGCACGTTGGGACTGACGTAGCCATAGACGTTCTGCTGGTTCTGAATGCCAAAACAATCCCAATTGCCTGCCGCATGGTTGGCCGCCACCAGGCGCAGCCAGTTCTCCATGTTGGCCACCTTCATCATGTTGCTGACATAGGTGGGGCTGTTATAGGCGTTGGCGATGTTAATCAGGTTGAAAACGTTGGTGTAATTGTTGTTGTTGTCCGCCGACTCCCGCACCTGATAATTCCAACGGTAGCGGGCAAGTTTGTGGGCCCCGCCGGTAGTGGTGAAGGCCCGCAAAGAGGCCCATTCCTTGTTTTGCCACGGGGTATTGGCATTATTCCCAGTGGACGGCGCGCCGCCTTCAAACCACGGCTGGATTTTGTACAAATAGCCGCCCTCGTCATCCGGGAAGTACGAATCAGGCACGCTCACACTCGGCCGGAGGGCATCCTCCATCAACTGGCCGCGGCGCACCCCATTGACATAAACCGCCACGTACCGGCGATAAACCCACGGCAACCCCAGCCCGCGCAGCAATTCGTTGGCCACCTGCTCCCGCTGCAAGGTGGCATCGTTTACGTTGGCATTGGCATTGTCATCCTGGATGTCATTGCCAATCCAGTGCATTTTGTTGAAGGAAGTGTGCCCCAGCAGCTTGTCATCCTTGGGCATTTGCCAGGTGTAATGGCAGGCGCGGGTGCCCGCCGGACCGTCAAAGGCCTGGTGGTAAGGACTCCCCGCATAACGCGCCCCCATGTTGTAGATGACGCGCCCGTTGTACACCAGCGTGCCGTCAATGTCCTCATTGCTCAGCACCGGCAAGGTCACCCAACGGGTCACGTTGGAAGCGGTCAGCCAGAGGTGATAGGTGCCAAAGGCGCTGGCCGGTTCTGGCTCGCCCCAGCGCACCACACATTCCCGCGCCGGGCTGTTGTCGTCCAACAATTCCGGAAAACGGCTTTGGGCGTTCCAACCGTCCTGGGCCACCACCACAAAGGCCACCGTGACGCCGGCGTTCTGGCCGGGTATCATCGCACTGAACACACCGTCGCCGGCCACCTCATCGCCCTCCTGGCCGTCATCGCGCAAGGCCACCTCGGTATAACTGCTCTGATTGTCCAGGCGGTAACGCAAAGCTCCCGCCACGCCATCCGGGTCATCCAACCGCGCCACCACCCGCACTGGCTCGCCGGCCGCCGGCAGGGCAGGCTGGTGTGTCACCGCGTAAATGGCGGGCGCCGCATTGGTTACAGCACGGCTGTTGGGCGCGCCCGGCGTGCCAAGATTGGAGGGCACAATCATGCGGCCGGCAGCCTCCAGCCAGTTGCCGCGCAATCGCATGATGATATCCGGGCATCCCCGCAACCAGCGTGCCTGGAACCGCAAGGTGCCGGTGTTGCCGGAAGCCAAAGCCCCGCTGGCCATGGCGCCTTCGGCATGATTGGCAAGGGTGAAAAAGCGGTTATGCGTGCGCAACCGCAACGCATTGCCTCCGCCCACGCCCTGGCCGGGGGCCAGGTGAGAGCGGGAGAAGCAACCATACACTGCCCAGTTGGCCATGCCGCTCTCGAAGTCAGGATTCGTGGCAAAATTTTGCGTGCTGCCCGTGCGGAGCACTTCAAAATTATCCACCAGACATTCACCCGGCCCCAATTGGCCCACCTGGAAAAAGGCGATGGTTTCATTGTTGTAACTGGAGCCGTTGTCCAGCAGGCCGTCCACCACGGAAATGGTGGTCCACGGTGCCTTTTGGGTTTCATCACTGTCCGCCCAGTTGAAGGCCAGCCGGCGGTTGGCCCGCGGGTCCCGCAGTTCCAGACTGCTGCCGCCGCCGTCCGACCAGAGGCCCCAGCGGCCGCCGTCGGCGTAAGTGACCTCCTCCACGACCACCATCAACAGATTGGTCTCCACGCGGCCTTGATTGTTGGTGGTGATGTTCACCCAGGGTTGAGCCAGCGCCAGCCGCTCCCCGTTGCGGGCCAGCCGTCCCTCGAAATTGCCCACCACCAGGTTGCCATCCAACCCCGGGTACTTCGCCAGCAAATTGGTGCGGTTGCGCGCCACCACCAGGTAGCCGCCGGCAGACAACTGGGTATTGGGAGGGAAGGTGTACTGAATGCCATCCACCAACTGCCAGCCGCTCAAGTCCACCGGCGCCGTGCCCGGGTTGTGCAATTCCACATATTGGTCATCATCGTTTTCGCTCAAGGGGTGATACATGATTTCATTGATGACCACTGGACTGGGTCTGGGCGCGCTGTTCGCACTGCCGGGCGTCTGCGAGGCCAATAAGTAAAACTCGCCAGACCCATCCGGCCACCGCCCAAAGGACACCCCTTCCGCCTGCGCGTCAAAGCGCACCGCGTCCAACACCCGCGTGTCGTCCGGATTCTTCAAATACACCGTATCGCCGCCTGCTTTAATGCCAAAGCCAAGCTGGCTCTGGTAAAACACCAACTTGCCGGAGGGAGGAATCAAGGTCCCCGGCGGTATGCGATATTTATTATTGTTGGGAGTATCGGTCAGAATACAGCCGGAGAGGTCATTGGTCTGCCGGCTGCGGTTGAACAGTTCCACATAATCTTCCCCGGCCCCCGCGTTGGCCAGGATTTCATTAATCATCACCTCCCGCAGCGGGCTGGGACGATAAACCTCCATGCGCCCCGGCGAGCCGCCCACCTCGTCGCTGATGTCCCACGCCCGCGGGTCATTCTCACCGTAACTCGGGCGTGCCAGAACAATTGAGTGCCCCGTCCCATCCGCCGCCATGGGCCAGGGATGAGAGTTGCGGTACTCAATTTCCAACAGAATCGCATTTTGTTCATCGCGCAATCGCAGCGTGCCGCTGGTGCGCAGAGTGTTGGTGTAGGGGCCATGGACCTGCGTCAGGTTGTACACCTCCCGCACATCGGTTGGATTGGCTGCCACCACCAGAAAACCACCTCCCGGCAGTAGGGTGCCTTGAGGGAAGGTGTAGGCAATGTCACCCGACAGCCGGTAGCCGCTCATATCATGGAAGAATGGATTGCTGTTGTAGATTTCCACGTATTCCAACACCTTGCCGTCCGTGCGGGGCGCCGGGCGGTACATGATTTCAGAGATTACCAAACCGGTGCGCCGCGAAGACGGTCCCAAAGGCTCGCCCGGGCGGACAAGAGGCGCGGTTAACTGGCTCGGATTATCCCCCAGATGGGCAAACTGAGCCGTCGCCAAGGCCCCGCTGGTGCGGCTGGCAACAGCCATGCCCAGATAGACTGCTGGCCCCACGCTTAAGGTCGCAGAGCCAAGTCTGGACCATGTTTGGCCATCCAAACTGGTGTAGCCGATAAAATCATTGCCAGCCCGCTGTAAGCGCAGCCAGACATAAGGATAGTTGGGAGGCACCGAGGCTCCCGGGACGGCCCGGGCGCCGGTGGTCTGGCGGGCAAGGAAGAATTGTCCCACCGCTCCCGGGGTGGTCAAGGCCGCCGCAAAAACACTATTGGCCTCGAGCGACTCACGCGCCATCAAGCCGGCCTGCGCCCACAAATTGCTGGCCTCCAACTGCACCACCTGCACGCGCACGTCGAAATCCCCGGAAACCAGCCGGTATTGAAAACCAAGCTGGTCCGCCGTGCCACCTGCGCCGTCGCCGCCCCCGGAGACCTGATAACCCTGCGGCTGGGCAATCTGGAAGGAAGCGGGCTGCGCGCCACCAATATCCACCGGCGCGTAGGGGCTGGCCAGCAACGTCACCGTCGTGCCGCTGGCAATTAAATTCGGAGTGGTGGCACGGTCTGCCAACCCTTGCAGCGTCAAGGTGTACACCTCGCCAAAGGTCATGCTGTCGGTGTTCAGGGTGACGGTCAAACCATCCTCGCTAATGCGCGCCTCGCGCACGGCCAGACCGTTGGTGAAACCATAATGGGCCGCGTTGGTGGCCGTGGCCACCGCCACAGGCTCGGAAAAGACCAGGCGCACTTCATTGGAGCCGATGTTAAAGGCGCGGACCACTTGCGGGGGCACCGTGTCCGTAATGACCCGCAAGGTGGCGCCCGTGCTGGTCACCCCGTAAGGCGTGCCCAACACCACGTTGGTCAATGCCACCGTAAAGACCGTGCCATCATCCTGCGGAAGACTCTGCGCCACCCGCACACTCAGGTTGGTGGCGCCAGGAATCGCCACGCCATTGCGGTACCATTGCACCGTCACGGGGCGCTGTCCCACATAAGCCACCCGGAATATCGCCGGTTGCCCCTCCGGCACCGTGACACTGGCTGGCGCCGTGGTGATGGTCACCGGGCCGCTCTGCGGGGAGACGTCCGGCCCCAGCTCGTAGTTTTGCTGCACCTCCGCCGCGGTAATGGCGACGTTGTAAATACGGAACTCGTCAATGGAACCATTGAACCAGGGGTCATTGTATTGCGACCGGCCCAGCCAGTTATTGAAGGTCGCGCCTATCGCCGCCGGTGTGTAAGTGAATGCCGCGTTCTCCCCGCGCAGCACGCCGTTGATGTACAAGCGCGCCGTCTGGGAAGCGGCATCCTGCGTCCAAACGATATGCTGCCGCACGCCAATCGGAGGTTGTGGCGCAACGTTCAGAATCTGCTCGGCGCCCGTGGCGGTCTTATAAGCGCCCCGGATGCCGCCGCCGCCGCCATAGGGCCACGCCAAAAACATGTAACTGGTGCCTCCGCCCTGGTTGCCTTCGCCGCCAGAACTGTTGCCAAAGTCCCACAACCGCGCCCACCCGCCGCTGCCAAAATCAATGGCCCACGCCTCAAAGGTGATGTTGGAGTAAGTCATCACCAGATTATTCGGCAAATCCACATATTGATTGACGCCATTCAAACGCACCGCCCCGTTGGAGATGACCGGCCCCCCCATGAAAACCCCATGCGCTCCGCCCACGGCATCGGTGGCGTCGGTGGTGAAACTATAACGATGCCGCAAGGTCTGCGGCGGCATCTGCACCGCCAGCCGCCACGTGGCCGACAAGCCCTGGTAAAGCGCCGTAATTTCCACCTCGCCCCCATCCACCGCCGTCACCAATCCCGCCGGCGAAACCACCGCCACATTGGTATCGCTGGAACGATAGGTCACCCCCGGCACAGAGGTGATGGTGACATTGGTCACCGCCGTAAAATCCGCCCGCAGCGTCACGGGGCCCGAACCGCCCACGGTCAACTGGGACGGCCCGCTCAGGCGCAGCGCCTGAGGTGTGCCAGGATTGGTGACCATCAGGTCCGGCCCGACGTTGTAATTGAGGGAAACCTGGAACGGACTCAGGGCCTCATCGTAGATGCGAAACTCATGGATGCGCGCATTCAAGAAGGCATCCGCGGAAAATTGGGAACGCCCAATCCAGTTGTTGACCGTCGGCTCACAATCCGAAGGTTTGATGGTGACCGACTCATTGATGCCCACCACCTGGCCGTCCACATAAAGGCGGACGGTGCTCGTGGCGGCATCATAAACCCACAGCACATGCTTCATGACGCCAGACGGCAGGGCCGTCCCGCCCCATTCCGCAATCTGCTCACCCGCGCCGCCCCCCGTCAGGGTATGTGCGCCCCGGAGCGTGCCACTGCCACTGCGGGGTGTTAAAAACATGTAGCGCGTGCCGGACGTGCCGGAGGTGCCAATGGGGAAATCCTCGCCCGCCGAGCTGCTGCCGAAGTCGTAGATGCGGGACCAGTTGCCGCTGCCATTGTCCGTAATCCAGACCTCAATGGTGATGGAGTGATGGTTGCTGAGCAAGCCATTGGGCAGGTTGAGGTACTGGTTGGCTCCGCTCAACACCAAGGCCCCGCCAGTGACCGTGGCCCCGTTGACCAGTTGGCCATGGGCATCACCCACGCTGTCGCGGGCATCTGTATCAAAAGTGTAACGGTGCGTTAACGCGGCTGTAACATGGCTGGCGGCGCAAAGGACGCACCACAGCCACAGCCCCAACTTCCACAGGCGAGGTTTCATCTTGCTGTTATTCATATCATTAAATCGTTGTTGTTGCAAAACACGGGATGGTCGGCGCGCCCGCGCCAACCATCCCTGCGCTTTCCGCGGCGTTCAGGGCCGCGGACTTTACCCCACGCCCTCATTCTCACGGCCGGCTTGCCATCCGGTAAAAGCCAGCCGCGGTCGGCGGCGCAATATCCGTAAACTCTATCAAGCCATGGGCCGGGCATACAATCGTCAACACCGTCTGCCATGGCCCTTGAATCTGCTCGGCGCGCTGCACCTGGTATTCCACCCCGGGCGTGCCCGTGAACCGGACATGCACCTGCCCCGGTGAAACCACCAGGTTAAGATGGTCCTGCGGCGGTATTTCGCCCGCCACCACCCACAACCGCACTCGAGCAGTGGCCGTGCCCCCCTGTCCGTCACTTACGGTGTAAGTGAACGAATCTTCACCCGTGTAACCCGGCACAGGTGTGTACACCACGCCGGTTTCATTGGTTACAATTACCGCGCCATTGGTGCTGGCGCCGTCCACGGCAATGACCGTCAACACCGCCTGCGGGCCGCCGACATCGTTGGTCAACAGGCGCGCATACGGAATGGTGGCCGGTTGATGGTTTGCCACCGCATAAGGACCGTCATCCCCGGCGGTCACCGGGCTGATGACCGTCAGTGTGGCCACCTCGCTGGTCACCACCCCCACCGCGTTGCTCAGCACAACATAATAAGCGCCGGCATTGGTCAGCGTCACCGTGCCGATGCCATAGGACGGCTGATTCGCCCCCGCAAGGGCAATACCATTGAAGTACCACTGATAATCAATCGGATAAGGCGAGGTGGCCACGACCGCAAAGCTTACCGCCTCGCCCACCAGGTTGGTGCGGCTGGCCGGCTGAGCCAGAATCGCAATGGGCGCGGCAGGCGCCAGGGTGTCCGGCCCCAGCTCGTAGTTCTGGCGTATGCGCTCGGCGGGCAGCGCAGTGTCGTAGATGCGGAACTCATCAATAGAGCCATTCAGCGGCGCGTCCCCCTCATACAACGCCCGGCCCAGCCATGATTTGACGTTACGAATGGAGCTGAGCGGGAAATCCAGCGGGGTGCTGCCCACCCATTCGCCATTGATGTGCATGCGCATCACACCGTTGGGCGGGTCATAGACGCAGGCCACGTGCACGTTGGTTTGCCCATCCAACACGCCCGGGCGGGTCACCAACAATTCATGCAAGTACCCGGGGTCCGCATCGCCATAGCTCATGCGGGTATCTCCGGCCCCGCTGTGCGGGGTGAACATGACGTAATACCGGCCCAGACTGCTGGGGTTCTGATCGCCAAAGTCATACACCCGCGACCAGTTACCATTCGGACCAAAGCTGGCCCAGAACTCGAAGGTGATGGCGGCGTAATTGCTCATCAGCCCGGCCGGCAAATTGACATACGTGCCCGCCGTGCCGTTCAAGACCACCGCGCCGTTCTGAATTGCCGCGGCCCCCATCAATTCCCCATGCGCGCCGCCAATGGAATCTTCCGCCCCGACATTGAAGCTGTACCTATGCTTCAGGCTGGCCACCGCGGATTTCACCGTCAAAGTCACCACGGAACTGGTGGCGCTATAGACCTGGCCATTGACTTCATTCTGGGCCACGCAGAAAAATTCAGCGCCATCATCCGACAACCGCGTCACCGGAATCTGGTAAGCCGGCGCCGTCGCGCCCGTCACAGGGCTGCCGTTACGGTACCATTGATAGGTCACCGGCTCGGTGCCCGCAGCAAACACCCTGAACGTGGCCGCGGAATACTCCGCCGCCATAACCGCGGGCTCCGGCTGGCCCAGAATGGCCACCGGCACCCCACCCGCCCCCAGGCTGATGCCCATGTTGAAGTTGTCGCGCACCTGCCCCGGCGTCAAAGCACGGCTATGCACTCGCAAGGCCGCCAACGCTCCGGAGAAGGAAATGCCTGAGCCGCTGTAAGCATAACTGGATTCATAAGGCTGGCCCAAGGTCACCGGGTCGCCGGAATAAATGTTCAGATTCTTGGTTTCCTGCGCGTTGAGCACCCCATTCACGTACGCCCGTTGCCAGGTGCCATCATAAGTCACCACGATGTGATGCCACTGCCCGGCGGGCGGCATCGAAGGCTCGCCCGTGGGACCAATGCCCTCGCCAAATGCCAGGTCCGGCGCCCCCCAATGCGCGGCCAATCCCCAAGTGCCGTGCGTGCCATAGCCCACGGCCGCATAGGTGCCGTCCGGCCCGCCGCGGCGCGCCCAACTGAAGACCCACTCTTCAGCGCTCACCGCCGGGTTAAACACCCAGTACTCCACACTGAAACTGCGTCCCACGCCGTTTTCGCGTCCAGTGATTTGCGGGGGTGCGGTGAAGGTGGCTTTGAGATGCTGAGACCCATTGAATTGCAGCGCGGGCTGGCCATTGGCGACGCCGTAAGTCGGCACGGTACTAAGGGCGCCATCCACACTGAACGCGCCTCCCGCCGTGCCATAGTTCAACCAGTTCGTCACCTGACCCGCCGCATTGCCTTGCAAACCGCGACTGACATTCAAATCAATCAACAGCTCGCCGGCCACTTCGAGCAGCGCCTCATTGGCGGTGGTTTGCGCGCCTTCGGCGGGTAGGGCAATTTGATAATTCAGCAGTGCCCCCTCGCCGGCAGCCGCAAAGACGGCCACATAATAGGTGGTGTTCTTGTTCAAATCCGTCACGGTCACCGTGCTGCCGGTGCCGTCATACACCACATAGGAACCATCCGGCATGGGCGTGCCGCGTCCAAATATGGGATTGGCCGCGTAGGCCACGCCGTCGGCGGGCTGTGCCGTCACCGGCGCGCCTTCACGCATCAACACCACCGAGCGGCTGCTTCCCACACCCGGCGTCCAGCCCACGGTCATGGACCGATTGCGCACCTCGCTGAAGACCACCTGTTCCGCCGGCAGCGGCTCGGTGTAGAATTCGCTGTCCACCGAAGCTACCACGCCCTCCACGGCGTTACTGGCAAAGCCGCGCACAAAATAACGGGTGCCGGGCTGTAGATTGGTCAAATTAAACGCCGCTTCAAACGGCGCATTGGTCATGCCCACGGCAAAAGCGTAGTTATCGGTCGGCTGCGGGGTCACCCCCCAGGCCACCCCCCAACTTGTCACCCCATTGCCGCCATCCGACAATACCCGAACCGTGGCGCTGGCCGTGGTGGGTGTGATGTCCCGAACCGCTGGTGAGGCGAAGGTCAACGGCAAGGGGCGCACCACCACCGCCCCGGCCTGTACAAACTGGCTGGGAGCCAATTGGTTCTGGTAGCAGGCCCAAATCCAATCCGCTGGACGCGCCACCCATTCGGCACGCATTTCATCGAGTTTGCCCTTGTGATGACGTCCGGACTGCTTCATGGAGCCAGCCAGTTGGAACTGGTTGTTGTTGACCCCCGGCCCGGCCTTGTACCACACCCCGGCCAGGGCGCCATTGGTGTAGATTTCATGGCGTATGCCATGAATCGTGGCCGCCAGATGAATCCACTGTCCGGGGCCGCCCGCATTGGCCAGCGGGATTTGCACATCGCCGCCCCAGTTATAGACTTCCATGCGCAAATTCGCGCCCTGCTGCCAGAAATACAGGTCACCATAATTCAGTGCCGGCGTGCCGTCCTTGCACATGAACATGCCGTCGCGGCTCGCATCGGCACACCAGACCCAGGCGGACAACGTCAGGTTGGTGAAATTAATCACCCCCACCGCGGTGTAGCTGTTGGCCGTGCCCGCGTATTCCTGAGCCGGTCCTATGATGCCTGCCGTATTGGTGACGTTTTGTGGGTTGTTGACAAAATTGGCATGGTAGCCGTTGGGCGTTGAGTCGCGGACTACCGCGTTGGTCATGTGCCATACCCCGGCAAAACCGTCATTCCAGGTCGCCCCATTGGTGGTGTAAGCCGGCGAGGAAACTCCCGCCTTGCCCCAATACATGTCAATGTAAGCCCCAGCCGCCAGCTCCGGCACCTGCACCCACACAAACGAGTCTCCGGCCGGATTCCAGCTCTCAATCTCGTAATTCAGTTCACCGCCATTCGGCTCGGTAAAGCGCAGGTCAGAAGACCCCGACAGGAATTGGCTGTACTGGAAACCCGGGATGCTTTCGTTCAGCCGGATTAACACCGGGAAATTCGTCAGGATGGTGCCACGGTTGTAACCAGCCAGCGTGTGCCGCATCACGTAGGCATAACCCAGCGGCTGAAACGCGCGCGGCGTGAAACTGGCCGTCTCCGGCGCCCAAGACTGCCCTCCTTCATTCACGGCTGACCAGCGATAATAATAAGTCGTGCCTGCCTGCAAGCCGGCAATTTTCACCACCAGTTCCCCAGCCGGTTGCAAACCCAGATTCACCACATTGGACCACGCCTCAGCATTGGTGCCGCCATCCACGGCGCCCCAGTACAAGCGGGCTTCCGTCGGCAACCCATTGGTGGCCACCAGCCGGCCCGCCACATGCGCATAAGCCGGGGTAAGCGTCTTCAGCCGCGTGTTTTCCACCCATGCCGGGCCGTAAGTGACGAAGGTGGCCGCCGAGGACCACGCCTCCCCCACGCTGTTGCTGCCATAGGCGCGGAAGTAATAACGGCTGCCTGGCGTCAGCCCGCTCACCGGCGCCACAAAGTTGCCCCACGGAATAACCCCCAGGTCCGCCACGCCTTCCCATGCTTGTTTATTAGTCCCTCCATCAGTCCGCCCATAATAGACAGAGACCGCACTGGGGGCTGTCATGCCCAAAAGCTGCCCGCGCAAGTCCGCCGCATTGGTGCGAATGTTGAAGGCGGCCAGAGCCGTAACACTGACGGCTGGCCGCACCGGACCGGCCAGATAATTGGTAAGCACCTGGTCGGCCGTGAGCAGTCCACCGTGCACCCGTACGGCATTGATGTAACCACTAAAATAAAGCTGGTTCACCGACGAGCCGGAACGCTGCGCTCCAATGTTCACCGTGCGATTTGGGTCCGTGGCCAAATCGCCCCCGATGGTCTTGGACGTCACGAAGCGTCCGTCCACATAAACCGTCGCCAGCCGTGAGCCATTGTAGGTATAAACAATATGATGCCACTGGCCGGCCGCAGGAATACTGGCAGCATCTGGCCACCCCACATCATTGGCCGCTCCCCAGAAGCCGATGGCGCCATAACCACTGGCGCCGGTGCTGCTCCCATAGTTGAACGACGCATTTTGCCGATCCCCCAGACTGCGGGCCCCCATCGAGACCAACGTTTCCTCCGTGGCAATCGCAGGATTCAGCACCCAGACTTCAATGCTGCGGTCGCTATTGCCTGCCAAATCACTCCCTGCCGCCGGCCCTACATAGGCCAGCGAGCCATTGAAAAAGACACCCGGGAAGGCCGTGCCTGCCGGCGTTTCAATCGTCGCCGTGCCCTGGCGCGTGAAGTGGCCCAGGGTGCCCTCGTTGATCCAGTTGGTACTCAGCGCCGAAACATTGGTGGCACGCAAATCCACATACAAGGTTCCCGCGGCAACCGGCGTGGGCGCCGCCACCACCGTAATGGTCACCGAGGCAGTCACCTCGCTGCCGGGATATTGCGCCGTGATGGTTGTCGTGCCAGCAGCCAGAGTTTGGATGCGGCCCAAATCACTGACCACCGCCACCGTCGGGTCACTGGACGTATAAACCACCCCATCCCCCACCGTTACGTTCACATCCATGGCATTTTGAAAATCCGCCCGCGCCGTGAGCTGTCCTACCTGCCACGCCACCAACACGTTGGTGGACACACTCAACCGCAACGCCGTCAAGGCCCCGGGATTTTGCAACACCCCCACATTCGGCCCGGCGGCGGCATTCGCCGCAATTTCCGGCGCGCGCAAGCTGGTGTTATAAATACGGAAATCCAAAATCTGACCGTTAAGGAAAGGGTCGGCAAATTGGGAACGCCCCAGCCAGTTGTTGAAATCATCAATGCTCGACAATGGCCGCGCCGGGATTTCAAATCCCACATACTGGCCGTTGATGAACAGCCGGGCCACCTTCCGGCTCCAGTCAAAAGTGCAGGCCATGTGCACGGGCACCCCCGTGGGAATGGCAGGAGCCCGAATGGTCATATCCACCGGCACCCCCAGCCAGCGTCCCCCAAACACCGCCGGGGTGTCTGTCAAGCCCGAGCGCGGCGACAAGAAGATGTAATTCACGCCCGTCCCCTGCTTGTCTTCGCCGTTGACGTTGCTGCCAAAGTCGAAGATGCGCTGCCAGTTGCTGCCTCCATTCCAAATCACCCATGCCTCGAAGGTGGCGTCGTTCAGCCGGGAAATGATGCCGTTGGGCAAATCCACGTAAGCCGAGGAACCATTCAGGGATACGGCGCCGTTGGCGGTCAAAGCAGCCCCTCCCAGCAGTGCGCCATGGGCATTGCCAATGCAATCCTCCGCCAGGGTGCCGCTGAGGGCGTTAAAGGCATAGCGATGCACCAGCGGCGCGCCGCCCATTTGCACTGTGACGGTGCGGGACGCCGTAAAACCATGATAACTCACCGTCACCGTGGCGGTGCCGTTGCGCTGGCCCAACAACAGGCCATTGGCCCCCACGCGCAGCACCGCCGGATTGTCCGAGGTAAAGACCACGCCGGGGGCGCGGGTGATGTCCACATTGGCCGCATTGTCGTAGGTTAACAGCGCCCGGGCCTGCTGCTGGTCATACATGGTCTCTCCAACATCCAGCGCCAGCCCCGTCTCCTGCCCGCCGGTGGCAGGCATCTCCGGTCCAGCCGCATAATTGGCCGCCACATCCCCATGCGAGAGGGTGCCTTCGTAGATGCGAAATTCCTCAAAAGCTCCCACAAAAGCCGGGTCTACCGCGTATTGCGAACGCCCCAGCCACACATTCAAATCCACCAGCGCGCTCAACGGCATGGCGGGCACCCCCCAACCCACCAGCCGCCCGTCCACGTAGAGCCGGGCCTGACCCTGCGCGTAATTGTAGGTGCATACCACGTGCACCAGCCGATTGGCCGGGAATGCCATGTCCCCCACCACCACCATATTGGGGTTGCCGTCCACCTGCTTGCTCTCGAAACGAATGGGGTTTTGTGGAGCCAGGAACAAGTAGTTGGTGCCCGTGCCGCTGGCGCCCTCCCCGCCAGTGCTCATGCCAAAGTCAAACACCCGCGCCCAGCTCGGCGCATTGCTGGCCACCACCCACATTTCCAAGGTCACCGCGCTGAAACCTGAAATCAACCCATTGGGCAAATCCACATACGCCGCATTGGTCCCCGCCTGCGCCAACACCAGCCGGCCGCTTTCCCGCCAGAAATTGGTGATGACGCCACCATTGTTGTTGTAAAAATTGGTCACGATGCCGTGCGCCCCGCCCACCAAATCCAATACCGTTGTGCCTTCGCTTTCATTGAAACTGTAACGATGCCGCAACACCGCCTGGTCCGGATTCAACGCCTCCATCACCACCGACGCCGTCATGGTGCCATAGGTGGCCGAAATGGTGGCCGAGCCAACGCGCAGAGCCTCCACCACGCCATTGCTGTTCACGGTGATGACCGAGGGATTGCTGGAGACGTACTGCACCCCTTCGTTCACCGTCACATCCACGTTGGTAACCGCCGAAAAATCCGCCAGCACCCTTAACGGGGCGCTGCTCCAGGCATACAAAGTGGGCGCCTGGATGCGCACCCCTTGCAACGCCCCCGGATCCACATCATCCGACAGTGGCCCGTTGGCGTAACTGGCGGCAATTTCCGGTGCGCGCAGCGCCGCCGCGTGAATGCGGAAATCTTCCATCCGGCCCAGGAAATAGGCATCGGCCGAATACTGTGAGCGCCCGAGCCAGGCGTTGGTGTGCTCGATGGCGCTCAGGGGAATGTCCGCCACGCCATACCCCACCCGCTGGCCATTCAAGTACAAGGTCGCCACGCGCGCCTCATAGTTGTAACTCACCGCCACGTGCGCCCATTGATTCATCGGCAGCAACATGGGCGCCTCCACCATGCGCTCGGCGCCAGTGGCATTGCCATTGGTGCTGACCACAAACCGCAGCCGTTGACCATTCGCATTGGGGGTGAGCTGAAAATAATGGCGCCCCGCCGTGCCGGTGCTTGTGCCGAAGTCGAAAATCCGCTGCCAGTTGCCGCCACCCGTCCAATACACCCAGGCCTCCACGGTGACATTGGTCAACTGGCTCAACAACCCGCCCGGCAGGGCCACATGGGCCGTGGTGACCGCCACGCCATCGTTGAGCAGCAACTGGCCGCTACCATTGAAAGCGGTGCCATTGAGCAACAAGCCATTGGCGCCGCTGAGAATGTCATTGGCCATCGTGCTGCTGGGTGCTTCTTCAAAATTATATTGGTGCAGGAGAAAATTGTAGTAGGCTTGAGCCGGCATGACGGCCATCCAAAGCACTGCCAGACAAAGCCCGGTCAAGGTGGGAATGAACGACAAGCGCGCAGATTTCATGGGCTGCAATTATTGATGTTGGTTGCTAATACTGCGTTGTCCCACCGCGTTCAGCATCGGCGATGCGAATCCAAGCCTCCACTTGGCTTGGCTGCCCGGTGGAACAATATTTAACTTAATTAAGTAATCATTTTGAGCGGAAAATCAACACCATTTTGCGAAATAATTTCACCATTTTGCGTATTTTAAGTAAAAACAGACAGCTTGGTATGACCATACATTTATAGTGCTAATTCTTTGATGAATAATAACTTAACAACATCCAAAGCAATTCCTTATTGGCTTTGTGAACAACGCAGGAAGGTTATAGACACTCCGTGGTTAACCTCGTAGATTCCCCGCCATGCAATGCTTCAATCAGTACGTCCTCAGCGCCCCGCGGCGGCTCGCCATGCCCATCGCGGTGTACCCCGGCATCGCCCTGACCCATGCCAAAGTCAGCGACGTTACCCACAACCCGGAAATTCAATTCCAGGCCCAAACCGCCCTACACCTCCGTTACCATACGCCTTTGGTGCTCTCGGCCATGGACTTGAGCGCGGAAGCCGAGGCGTTTGGCTGCACCCTGCATGAAGCTGAAGAGGAAGTGCCCTCGGTCACCGGACGTCTGGTCACCTCGCTGGCCGAGGCGCAGGCACTGGAGGTTCCCAAGCCCGGAGCCAAACGCACCTCCGTTTATCTGGAGACGGTGGCCCGCCTGCGCCGGCATTACCCTCAATACCTGGTTTTTGGGGGATGCATAGGCCCCTTTTCCCTCGCCGCACGCCTGGCCGGAGTGAGTGAGGCGATGGAACTTACCGTCACCGAGCCTGAACTGATGCACACTTTGTTGCAAAAGAGCACCGACTTTTTGCGCTCCTACTTGCGCGCCTTTCACTCCCAAGGCGCCGATGGGGTCATCATGGCTGAACCAGCAGCCGGTCTGCTCTCACCCCGCATGATGCAGGAGTTTTCCTGTGCCTACATCCGGCAATTGGTGGAGGCGCTGCCCACTGCCTCATTTGCCCTGATTTATCATAATTGCGCCGCCAAGTTGATGCATTTGCCTGTGCTGTTGGCAACGGGAGTGCAAACCTTTCATTTCGGTGCGCCTATGGATATTCCGGCCGCCTTAACTCAAGCCCCTGCCAGCGTGGTGATTTGTGGCAACCTGGACCCCACCGGCGTTTTTGTGCAGTCCAGCCCCGCGGAGGTTGAGCAGCAGACGCGCAAATTACTGGCCGCCACTCAAGGCCACAGAAATTTTGTCATCTCCTCCGGCTGCGACGTGCCCGCCCGCGCTCCCCTGGCCAATCTGGACGCCTTTTTCAAGGCGGTGGACGAAGCCCCTTGACCGGGCGCGGCGATGCAGTTCCACGAGCGCACGCGCCATGGCCTAATACCGGCTCGTTCCCCCCAAGGCCTGCACCGCTTCAGCAAAGTCCTCCGGCCAGGGCGCGTGAAAAGTGAGCCGCCCACCCGTGACCGGGTGAACAAAGGACAATTCCCACGCATGCAACAATACCCGCGGAGGCGTGTAGCCGGTGGCCTCGGCCAGCCGCGCCGTGGGCCGCTTGCCATACGTGGCATCACCCGCCAGCGGATGGCCGAGATATTGAAAATGCACACGGATTTGATGCGTGCGTCCCGTGTGAATCCTCGCCTCAACCAGCGTGGCCCCGCGCAAACGCTCGCGCACGCGGTATTCCGTCACCGCCTCGCGGCCCACATCTTCGTCCACCACCGCCATGCGTTTGCGATGGGTGGGATGCCGGGCAATCGCCGTGCGCAGGATGCCGCCCTCACGCGGAATTTCACCACAGGCCACGGCATGATAAAGCTTGGCCACCTGCCGCCCGGAGAATTGTGCCGAAAGCCCAAGGTGTGCCGCATCATTTTTCGCGACCACCAGGCACCCGCTGGTGTCCTTGTCCAGCCGGTGCACAATGCCCGGCCGCGCCACGCCCGCGATGCCACTCAGCCGGCCTGCGCAGTGATGGAGCAGCGCGTTCACCAGCGTATGCTCCTCATTCCCCGGCCCGGGATGCACGACCATGCCCGGCGCTTTGTTCACCACCACCAGATGCTCGTCCTCGAAGAGAATGTCCAGCGGCAGGGCCTCCGGATAGACGTGGGACGGCCGCGGCTCAGGAAAATGCACGGAGACCACCTCCCCCGCCCGCGGGCTGTGCGAAGGTTTGGCGCGCTGGCCATTGACTTGGATGTATCCTTCCTCAATGAGCCGTTGCAGCGTGCCGCGCGATACTGCCGGGTACCGGGCAGCCAGATAAACATCCAACCGCCCCCCGGGTTGGGAGGTTTCGATGACAAAAGTTTCCGAGCGCTCGGACACCCCATGGATTTTGCGCTGGAAACGGCCTCATGCCAAGTCTGTCTGCCGCATAATTCCTTTGAATGCGTCAAACCGTTGGTTTATAAATGGCTGGAGAAAGTTACACTGATTCTTTTATGATTTCTGCAAAATTGGTGCGCCCAAGTTCTTGGTTTAGGGGTTCGGCCATGAGGCATAGCTGGTTGTGTTGCGGCTGGCTGGTGATTGCCTTGGGTCTGATGACAGCCAGGCTGACGGCTGCCGACGCCGGTTTGTGCGTCATTTTCAAGGGCCTGTTTTATGAACAAACCGGGCCTTCCACCGTCACGCCCCTGGCGGGCACTCGTTTTGCCAATTTCCGGGCGTTTGCCAGCATGACATCACCGAATTCGTTAAGCTCCGGCAACTTGCGCAATCCAGCCAATCAAAATTTTTCCCTCGTGCTCGATGGAAACGAATTGAGATTTGGCATGGACTTCAATTCCCAAGCCAACATGGATGCCGCGTTTGGCAGTGGCAATTATGTCCTCACTCTGACCACCCGAAACGACGGCAACCGCTCCTTTACCTTGAATCTCTCCGGCAACACTTATCCCCCAATCCCCCAAGTCAGTAATTTCAATGCACTCCAGGCAGTGGTTCCCTCGCAGCCGCTCACCATCCAATGGAGCCCTTGGGCCGGAGGCACCGCCAATGATTTGATTCTGGTGCAAGTGGAAGACTCTGAAACCTGGGACATGGTGTTCAGCACCCCTGAACCCGGCAGCCCCGGAGCCTTGAATGGCACGGCCACTTCCATTACCATTCCCGCCAACACCTTCTCCTCCAACCGCATCTATAATGTCATGCTGATGTTTTTCCGGCCGGTGGCCATGGACGTTACCAGTTATCCCGGTGCCATGGCAGTGGCCGGCTATTTGAGGGAAACACAATTATCCTTCACCACGTCCGGGACCCAGGATACTCAGGCCCCCTGGCTGGAAGACCAAGAGCCGTGGAATCAGGAGGCGAATGTCCCACCTAATGCCGGCCTCGCTCTGAAATTTTCAGAGCCAATGCAGGCCACTTATGCCATCCAATGGAATCCCGCGCTGTCCATGAATTACCAATGGAGCAGCGATCGTACGGCCTTGTTTTGTTTTCCCGCCAGTGGCCTATGGCCCGCCAACACCACGGTTTCCTACACCTTGAACCCCCGGGGGCAGACTGGATTCCGCGACCTGGCGGGGAATGCCCTTCCCACCATTCAAGGTCAGTTTACCACCGGCAACAGCACCCGTTCACCTGATGTGGCGGCGTATGTGATGTATAAACAAGCTAATTACCAGCAAATCAACCCCACCACCGTCATTGCGTCCACCAATATGCTGCCTTTCGTCATAGGCGCGTTTGCCATCGCCAACGTGCCCGCCGCTGTCACCAATGCCACCTTTTTGGGGCCCAATAGTTTCCCCCTGGTGTTTGAGGGCGAAGAGTGGGAAGGCGGCCTGGGCACCAACTCCCAGGCCAATCTCGATGCGGCTTTTCCCCCAGGCGTTTACACCTTTCGTCTCCACACCGTCCACGATGGTCTGCGGCAGCTCAGTCTGACCCTGCCCGCCACCGCTTTGCCCAGCGCCCCGCAAATCGTCAATTATACCGCGGCACAGGCCATCAACCCACAAGCTCCCTTCACCCTGCAATGGCAGCCGTTCACAGGAGCCACCACGAATGATCGTATCCAGGTCGAAATAGAGCTGCAGAATCAGTGGCTGGATTACACTGTCTTTTCCACTCCCGACCCGCTTGGCCCCAATGCCATCAATGGCCTGGCCACCAGCATTCAAATCCCCGCCGGCACGTTGCCTCCAGGACGCCAGTTTACGGCTTGGGTCAGCTTTATCAAGGTGGTGACGTTGGATACGACGACTTATCCCGGGGCTATGGGAGTGGTAGGCTTCGTGGCCGATACCACACTGCCCATTGCCACCACCGGCCAACCCGTACGCCCCTCCCTGAGCAAAATCCGCCATTTTGGCAACTATGTTCGTCTGGAAATTCAAGGGGAGCTCCAAATGCCCTATACCGTTGAATTCACGGAGAACTTTCTCCAATGGTACAACCTGCGCTCCGATTGGAACCAAACCGGCACAATCATCATCGAGGACTGGAATCTCAACCCCAACCGCCGCTTCTACCGGGTGCGCGAAGGCTGGTAATCCCACTTGAAGCCGGGAAATAGTCGGGACATACTTGCCCTGGCATGGCGTTGGCAATTCATGTCCTGACGGGCAAGGCCAAAGGGCAGGAGTATCTGTTGCCGGAAGATGGCGATTTCATCATCACCAGCGGCGGCGGCGAGGAACTATGTTTCAACGAAGGAGCGGGTAAACCGCTGGCCGTTTTGAAAGCTATCAAAGACCAGGTCACCCTCCAAGATGCCGGTGCCCCCGAAGGAGTATTTGTAAACCGCAAGAAATGCGCCGAGTCGCCGCTCAAGGAAGGCGACGCTGTGCGCATCGGCAAAACGCGGTTCATGCTGGTCAAGGTCATCAAATATAGTCCTGTGGCCAAAGCCGCCCGCGCACGCGCCGCCGACAAAGGCGAAAAAGTGGCTGCGCCAGCCAAACCCGCTCCTGCACCGCGCACTTCCACCAAGGCGCCTGCCCCGCCGCCGCCAGCGGTGACGTCCCTGCCTCCGCGTCGGGACACCACAGCGCTCAAACGCCCCCTGTACGAGCTGCCTGAATCCGGCACTTTGCAGGAACACTCGCTGGGAGAGTTGCTCCGCTTTTTCTGTGCCGCAGGCCAGAGCGGCGTGCTCAGTTTGATGATTGAAGGTGATATTGGGGCGGTGCAAATTAACGAGGGCCAGATTGCCGATGCCTTCATCGCCTCCAGTCCAGCGCCCAGTGCCAAACGCGCGTTGTACCGGCTCTTCCGCTGGAAACACGGCGATTACGTCTGGCAGCCGGGCGAGGCGCATCCCATCGAGCCCAGTCTTCAGGGGCAATCCCTGCAAACCATGCTGGCCGAGGCCGAAGCGGAAAGTGAAGCCATCGAGGGATTGTTGGCTGCCCTGCCCCCGCCCGAAACCAAATTGGCGGTGGGCAATCTTCCCCGCGGCGCCCTGGCCAAATTAAGTCCGCCGGAGATGTTTATTGTGGGTCTGGTCCGATTGCACGGGACGGTCCGCGCCATCATTGACCATCATCCGGAAAATGACCTGGTGGTTTGCCGCCTGCTGGTCGGCCTGCTGCGCCGCAACATCCTTTGCATCCCCACCACGCCCTGATTCCTTCCCCGCTGCCCCCTCCCGCTGTCCAACACCAGGCTTGCAGCTCAAGGCCCTCCAGCGGCAAAATGCCAGCCATCGTTCAGGCTTATGGAATGTAAAAAAGCGCTCAACCTCAAACGCTGCAATTGCAGCTACCATCCTTGTTCACGCAAAGGCATCTGCTGTGAATGCCTCCATTACCACCTCAGCATGCGGCAGCTTCCGGCCTGTTGCTTTCCCGCCGAGGCCGAGCAAACGTATGACCGCTCCTTCGAGCATTTTGCCCGGCTGGTAGGCGCAGGAAAAATCTAATGGCCGCCCCCCCCGCCCTCGCGGGGAGGCAGGCTTGCACTTGCGGTTTGCCGCAAAGGATGTAGAGTAAATCAGACTAAATTGGTCTTGTTAAATCACGGGAACCGAGGAACACGGCAGTATGAGCGAGAAAAAGTTTTATTACTTTGACAACAATGCCACCACTCAGGTGGCCCCGGAGGTCATTGAGGCGATGTTGCCTTATTTGCGGGATTTATGGGGCAATCCCAGCAGTGCGTATAAATTTGCCAATGAAATTCACAAGGGGGTGGAGAAGGCCCGGGAGAAAGTGGCGGCGTTAATCAACGCCGACCCCAAGGAAGTGGTGTTCACCAGTTGCGGCACGGAAAGCAACAATGCGGCCATTCACAGCGCGCTGGCCACCCAGCCCAATAAACGCCACCTCGTCACCACGGCCGTGGAGCATTCGGCCAACATCAATTACGGCGAATACCTGCAAAAACAAGGCTACGAGGTCACCTATCTGCCGGTGGATTCGGAGGGGTTGCTGGATTTGAAGGAAGTGGAGCGCGCCATTCGTCCGGACACGGCGATGGTTAGTGTCATGTACGCCAACAACGAGACGGGCGTGGTCTTCCCCATCAAGGAAATTGCCGCCATTTGCAAAGCCAAAGGGGTTCTCTGCCATACGGATGCGGTTCAAGTCCCCGGCAAATTGAAGCTGGATGTCCGTGACCTGGGCGTGGACTTTCTCTCCCTTTCCGCGCACAAACTGCACGCGCCCAAAGGGGTGGGCATGTTGTATGTAAAACGGCGCACCAAATTCCAACCTTACATCATCGGCGGCCACCAGGAACGCGGCCGCCGCGGCGGCACCGAAAATGTGGCCAGCATCATTGGCTTTGGCCGGGCCGCCGAACTGGCGATGGAGCGTTTGCAGGAGGAGAATACGCGCGTGCGCGCCTTGCGCGACCGGTTGGAAAACACCATTCTGACCACCATTCCGCACACCTTCCGCAACGGCGCCAGGGAACCGCGCCTGCCCAACACCTGTAACATCGCCTTTGATTTTGTGGAAGCCGAAGCCGTGTTGCTGTTGCTGGACCAGGTCAACATCTGCGCTTCCAGCGGCTCAGCCTGCACCACCGGCTCCCTGGACCCCTCCCATGTGTTGATGGCCATGGGGCTTTCCCCCATGCGCGCCCGCGGCAGCGTGCGCTTCAGTCTGGGCATCTACAATACCGAGGAGGATGTGGACTACCTCCTGCGCCATCTGCCCGGCATCATCAAGAAACTGCGCGACATCTCACCGCTGAACCCGGACCACCCGGACAATGTTAATTACGACGTGGAAGCCGCCCGGGTGAAACACGAGCAGGATTTGGCGGAGGCCATGTCCAAGGAAAGCTGATTTGGGGCAACCAGGTTCCCCCCCCCCGCCGCCTGGCTTTGATTATAAAAGGGCATCCACCCTTTAAGAGTGGATGCCTCTTTTATTTTGGCCGCCGCGCCGCCAACGGCGCCGGCCCCAACTACACCTTCTTGACTTTTTCCCAGCGGCCGGTCTTGGCCGACTTCAAGACGGCGTCGCAAACATATTGGGTTTCGAGCGCCTCTTTGAAGGTGGGGCTGGCGGGTTTACCGCTGGCCACGCCCACCAAGAAATCATTGAGTTGATGGACGAAGCTGTGCTCGAAGCCAATCATCAGCCCCGGCACCCACCATTTGTCCATGTAGGGATGGTCGCCGCCATGGTCCGTGACATGGATGCTGCGCCAGCCGCGCACCTTGCCCTGGTCCCGATGGTCAAACCATTGCAGGCGATGCGCATCATGCAAATCCCACGCAATGGAGGCATGTTCACCGTTAATCTCGAAGGTGTAGAGCGCCTTGTGCCCACGGGCATAGCGTGTGCTCTCAAACGTGGCCAGCGAGCCGTTGCTGAAGCGGGCCAGGAAGGCGCAGGCATCATCAATGCCCACCTTCTCCACCTTGCCCGTCAATTGATGCAGGCGCTCCTTTACGAAGGTTTCGGTCATCGCGTTGACCTTTTCAATGCTCCCATTCAGCCATAACGCCGTGTCAATGCAGTGCGCCAGCAGGTCACCGGTCACGCCGCTGCCCGCGGCCTTGACGTCCAAACGCCAGAGCGCGTCACCGCCCTGCGGCACGTCCTTGGAAATCGTCCAATCCTGCAGGAATTTGGCGCGATAATGGAAAATGCGCCCCAACCGTCCTTCCTCAATCAATTGCTTGGCCAGCGTCACCGCCGGAATGCGGCGGTAATTGAAAGAGACAAAGTTGGGAACCCCAGCTTTCTCCACCGCCTTCACCATGGCGAGGGCTTCCTTGCCGTCGCGCGCCAGCGGCTTTTCACAAATAATCATCTTGCCGGCCTTGGCGGCGGCGATGGCCACCTCGGCGTGGAAGTTGTTGGGCAGGCAGATGTCCACCAGGTCAATGTCATCGCGTTGCATGACCTTGCGGTAATCCGTTTCATAGCCCTCAAAGCCCCAGCGTTCGGCGAATTTCTTCGCCCGCTCCTCGTTGACATCACAAATGACCTTGAGCACCGGCCGGTAGGGAACATCGAAAAAGTTCCAGACCTTGCGGTGGGCATTCGTGTGGGCGCGGCCCATGAAGCCGCAGCCAATGACTGCTACATTCAGTGGTTTCATATTGCTTCAGGTTTGATGGTTCTTCAATCGCTTGCCTTGTTTCGCCGCCCGCAGACTCAGGCCTTCCAACCGTGATTGTCGCGCACCTGAATCATGGCAGCCAGAATGTCATTCCACGTTTGCTGGCGCATCATCACCTCGTTGGGGAACATGCAACCGTCCCAGCAAATGTGCTTGAATTTTTTGGTGACCCGGCCCTGCTCATCCCGCATCCAGTATCCGGCGTCCCGGGCAATGTTCAGCTTGCCATTGGGGTCAGTGGCCATGCAGTGTTTGCCGGTTTTCTCATGCTCGCCGGAGCCTTTCACGGTGGCGTCATTCTGGGCCACGTGAAAATCAATCGTCCAGGGCCGCAGGGCTTTGGTGAGCTTTTTCATGGCCTTGTGGAACACCTCGGGCTCCCACCGGAAGTTGGCCGGGACCAGGCGGTGCTCCGGCGCGTTGTAGCCGAGCACATACAAAAGCGTATGCGCCATGTCGGCCTGGAAGCCCAGGTACTTGGGCATGTTCACCCCTTCCAGCACCTGCAACATGTACTTCCAACTGTGCATGCCCCCCCAGCAAATCTCACCCTCCGCCGCCAGGCGTTCGCCGTAATCGCGTGCCACCTTGGCCGCCTCCTTGAACGTGGCGATGATTTTCTTCGTGTTGCCTTTGGGGTCTTTGTCCCACTCGGTCACCCCGCAGGCCGAATCAATCCGCACCACGCCGTAGGGCCGAATGCCCAGCTCGCGGAATTTGGCGGCAATGCGGCAGCCCTTGGCCACCTGACCCACAAATTTTTTCCGCTCCTCCTCGCTGCCCATGGCCGAGCCGCCGCCTGTGGGCGGCCAGATGGGCGCCACCACCGAGCCCACCACCAGGCCTTTGGCGGCAATTTTCTCCGCAATGCGCTTCAGGTCATCATCACTGGAATCAATGTTGATGTGCGGCTCAAACAGGAAAATGTCCACGCCGTCAAACTTGATACCGTCCACCTCCGCCTGGGCGGTAAGGTTCAACATGGTGTCCAGGTCAATGCACGGCTCGGCACCGGGGCTGCCTTTGCCCACCAGGCCCGGCCACATGGCATTGTGCAGTTTGGGGTAATTGTTAATGTGTTCGCTCATAAGTTCTCCCTTGCGTCAAAAAGATTGACGTTGACCAGAAACATGCGGTTGCACGCTCGGTGTTCCATGCGTTTGCTGTGTGCTTGCTGCGCCAGAGGATGCCCAAGCCCCGCGCGCATGGCAACGGCAAAATGCGGCGGTCCAGCCCCAATTTCGAGAAAAAAGGCACACCCAAAAACGAAGTGTCTGGCCCGCCAGAGCCAGACACTTCAAGCCGGAGCCTCTATACGCTGTGCGCGGGCGTTACTTCGCCTTCACGTCGTAACACAGGAGCACATCCTGATCGCGCAGGTACAGCTTGCCATCCAACACCACGGGATGGGGCCAATTATCCTTCCCGCTTTGGTCCGGCGGCGTGAATTTGCCTTTCACCTTGTAGGTCTGAGGATTCGCTTCAATCAACGCCACCAGCCCCTTGCTCTTGCGCTCCTCGCGAATAATCAGATGACCGTCAGCATACACCAGGCAGCCTTTGCCAAACTCTTTTTCCTGCCATGTGGCTTCGCCCGTCTTGAAGTTCTGGCAGGTCCAGCCTTTGCCATCCGAAAAACCATAAATGAACTCGCCCAGCCGCACCACGCCGCCGTGGTGATTTACCATGACCTTGTTGGCCCAGACCTGCTCCGCGGAGAACTTGCCGCCAACCGCGGTGACCTTGAAAAGGTTGCAGCCGATGCCGTAACCGGAGGTCACATAAACATGACCGTCATAATAAACGGGGTCCGGAATCACCGCCGTGGCCCCACGCCGGTCCGCCCGCCACAAAAGCGCGCCATCAGCCGCCGCCAGGCCGGCAATGCTCCGCGCCGTCAGTTGCAAATACTGGCGTACCCCTCCGATTTCCACCGGCATCAGCGAGGCATAATGATGTTCATCCGCGTAATCCTTGCTCCGCCAGACCAAATCGCCCGTCTTCTTGTTCAGGGCCACGATATTGCCCATGCTGCCGCCGGGCGCGAACACCACCCGCTCGCCATCCACCAGCGGCGAGGCGGCAAAGCCCCATTCCGGGCGCACCCCCTGAAAGTCCTTCTCATAATCCTTTTGCCAGAGAATATTGCCCGTTGCTGCATCCATACAGGCAATTTCCCCAAATTGCGCCACCACAAACACCAGGTTGCCGTCCACCGTCGGCGTGCAGCGCGGCCCCGCAAAACCACCCCAGCCAGGCGCGCCCGATTTTCCAAAGGGAGTGCTCCACAGCAACTTGCCGTCAGCGCGATTCAGGGCATGCAGGTAAGTTTTGTCGCCCTTGTCGCCCTGCACGTAAATGCGCTGGCCCACAATGGCCACCGTGCCATACCCTTCGCCCAGACCGGTGGCCTTCCAGGCCAGTGGCGGGCCAGCCGCCGGCCATTCCTTGAGCAGGCCGGTATCGGGAGAAAGGCCATCGCGATTGGGGCCGCGCCATTGAGGCCAGTCCGCCGCCTGAGCCAGCGAGGTAATCAACCCTAGAACCACCAGAGCAACCAGCGAGGTCGTTGTGCCAGATTTTTTCATAAACATTAAAATATCGTTGCCAATAGTTAGACCGGCCCAGTCCCGTTGTCATTCATTTTTGGCGCATATTTTAACTTTCCACAGCCAGCGCCTGCCGGTAAAGCCCTGCAAAATCATCCACCCTCAACGGCCGGGGATTGAACTGGGCCGTCCATTGGCGGGCCGCCTCCGCGGCCAGCATGTCCAGTGCCCCCTCAGCCTGCGGGCAGGCCCTGGCCAGGCAGACCAGTCCGGACATGGCGCGCCAGTGCTCCAACGTTTGCGCCAGCGTTTCCGCGCCGTCCCCTGTTCCAGCCAGCCGGCTTAATTCGTTATAGGCCTCGCGGGCGGCCGTATCCGCTGCGTTAAAGCGCACCACGTGTGGCAGCATCAAGGCCACCGCGTGGCCATGCGTCAGGTCAAAGTGAGCCGTCAGCGGGTTGGCCGCCGCATGGGCCGCGCCCAGCATGCTGTTTTCAATCGCCGTGCCGGCAAAGGCCGCGGCCAGCAACATGGCGCCTCGCGCACTCAGGTCCTTTGGCTGCCGGAGCACCCGGGGAAATGCTTGCGAGGCCAGCCGGAAGGCCTCCCGCGCGTATAGCTGCGAAATGGCATTGCGCGAGCGGGTCACGCTGGTTTCCACCGCGTGGGAAATGGCATCCAATCCCGTGCAGGCCGTGACGCGGTCCGGTTGCGACAGGGTCAGTTCCGGGTCCAGCAATGCTGCCCGCGCGGCGGCTTTGGGGTCCAGGCAGGCCATTTTTTGATGCGTGTGCTCGTCCGCAATCAAGGCGGCGCATTGCATTTCACTGCCAGTGCCGGCCGTGGTGGGAATGGCCACCAGGGGCAACATTGGTTTGGAAGCTTTGCCCACCCCCCAATAGTCCTGCATCCGGCCGCCATTGGTGAGCAGGAAATTGGCGCCCTTGGCCGTGTCCATCGCACTCCCGCCGCCCAACGCCACAAATGCCTCTATGCGCCCGGCGCGCGCCACTTCCACGCAGGCATCCACACAGCGGGTGGTGGGATTCGGCCGCACCTCATCAAACCGCAACACCTCCACCCCCGCAGCCTGCAAGATGTCTTGCAGACGACTGGCATGCCCCGCCGCGGCCACCCCGGGGTCGGTCACTAAAAGCACTCGCGTGGCCGGCAGGCCCCGCACCACCTCGCCGGCGCGGGCCACACAACCGTTGCCGCAAATCATGCGCGTGCGCGGCTGGTAATCGAAAGCCAGCCGGTCGGCGAGTTCCTGCCAAGGGTTGGCCATCAGGCACAGCCTCCCATGACGGCCACGCCGCCCGCCGGGCTTTCCTCAATCTCCAACGCGCGCCGCCGGTACAGGAACTCAAACAAATTGCCCTCGTGGGGCTGGTCCCAGGCAATGCGGGTGGTGGGAATGGCCCCCAGATTCAAGCGCTCAATCAACGGCGAGTCCAGGAGGGCCTGTCGAAAAGCCGCGTCCCGGGTAATGGCCGTGACCACCAGCGATGGGCCAATTTGGTTTAGCATGTCCGCCTGCGGCACCTCCACCACGCTGGCATAGGGGAACAGAAATTCCCGGTTGGCCAGGGGATGCTGGAACGTTTCACAGCGCACAATCGTGGGCCGCAAATATACCGCCCCCCCCTGCCGCACCAGGCGCGGTCCCGGCCGCTTGGAAGCGGTCACGTCCACCGCCCCTGGAGTCTTCAGGCCCTCCTCAATCGCCGCGTCAATGGCCTCCGCCATTTTGGGGTTGGCAAAAGCTGACAACCGCGCCAGTTCATCTTCCGGTGGCGCCGGGCCGATGGTGGCCAGGCGTTCGGCCAAAGCCGCTGCGATTTTGTCTCCGTGGCGCGGCGTCACGATGGCACTGGCGTTGATGCACGAGCGCCCGCCATTGTCGGCAATGCTGGCGGTCATCAAGTCCAGGTACTGCGGCCAGCAATCCACTTCATCCTCGCCCAACAGGATTTTGCTGTAACCAGGACCGTGGATTTGAATGCGGGGGTCGTTGGCATACGGGCGGGTGGTATTCTGGTCCCCAAACAACAACACACGGGCGCAAGCGCGCAATATTTCGGCTGTGCCCTCATGATCGGTGGGATAAAAACCAAAGGCTTCTGCCGGCGCCCCGGCCGCCAGAAAGGCCTGAATCAAGCGGTAAGGGGTCCATGGTTCTTCGCGCCCCGGTTTGATGAGCACAGGGATTTTAAGGGCAATGGCCGGCAGCCACAGGCTGTTGACCGCGGGCGAATTGCTGGGCATGACCACCCCAAGCACTTCCGTCACCGCATGAAAAGCGCACATGGCGCCGCTGACCCTGCCCCAACCGCGGTCCAGTACTTCCGCGGGCAATCCACGGGTCAGGCCGTTGAGAATCTCACCCATGCGGGACAGCGCCTGATGAATCCGCTGCATGTTGCGGCGCACCAGCATATACGGCAGGCCGCTGGTGGCGCTCAGCGTCACCACGTAATCCTCCGACGACTGCTGATGGCCACGGTCCCCGAGGGGAAGTGTGCCATGCAAAAAGGCCTCGCCGGCCCGGGCGCAGATGTCCACCAACTGCGCCGTGCTCAGACGCCGCAAGGCCGCCCGCCCCTCGGCGGCGCGTTTAAGGTCCTTGCGCAACAGCCCGGCGTTGACCGCGCTCACTTCTGCGCACACCGCACCGCTGCGGCAATCTCTCACCTCATTAAACTCCAGGCTCCCGTAGGGGCGTCCCCACCGCAGACAAGGCAGATGGGGCACCTCATGCATCTTGGGCGCGTTCATCTTTAATACACCCCCTCCACGATTTGCTTTTGCATGGCGCCAAACGGGCGTACCTCGGCCACCCCATCCCAGGCATAAGGCGCGCGCGGCGGCCGCCGCAGGGCTTCATCGCGCTCCAGAAAGCGCGGCATGAAAAACTCTTTGGTCATGGTGGTCAGCTCCACCCGGCCCCACTGTCCATAAGGCACCAGTTGCGAGGTGTTTTCCGGGTCCACCACCCGCAAGACGGCCCGCGGCTGCGGCGCGTAATAGGTAATGGAGTAATGGTCTTCAGGGGTCAAGGGCACGCTGGCCGCCAATCCCATGAGCGTATTGCCATAAGTGGGATAAAATCCGATGCGGTTTTCCAGCACTTCCTCAATCAAAAACCGCACCTGCTGCGGGGGCATGGACGTGCCCCCGCAAAACACGCCACGAATACCAGCCTCCCAGAGGTTGATTTTTTCCCCCAGGGCCTCCAACAACTTGGGGGTGGTAAACAGCGCGCTGATGCGACGATGTTTCATCAACACCACGGCCTGCTCCACCACATGCTCCATGTAGGCGCGGGCTACTTCAAATTGTTTCTGCGCAATTACCCGTTTCACCCAGCGCGGGTCCAGGTCCACGAAATAGCACGGGCTGCCCCGATAATTGGCCAGATGTTCAATCGCCAGCCGCAGCCGCCGCGGGCCCGTGGGGCCCACCATCAGCCATGCGCCGCCACGGGGAAAATGCTCGTCCGATATTTTTCCACTGAACTCTTCATAATCAATTTTGTAGTCGTCCCACCCGATGCGCTGTTTGGGCATGCCGGTGGTGCCCCCCGTTTCAAAGATGTTATAGGGACGCCCCCGATAGGCGGCCGGCACCCAAACCTCCGGCTGCTGATCCCGCAGCCATTCATCCTGAAAATGCGGGAACCGCGCGATTAAATCCGCAAAGGAATGCACTTCCTGCCGCGGATCCCATCCCGCCTGCCGGGCCCATTCCAGCCAGAAAGGACAGCCGGTTTCGGGGGAAAAATGCCATTCAATCATCTGGCGCGTGTGCGCGTCCAGCGCCGCCTGCGCCCGGGCGATTTCGTCTGCAGTTACGTTGCTCATGTCTGATTAGTGGGTGATTAAATCTTCAGGCCACCGGCGCGAGTTGCGCCTGGGCCGGTTGGTTGACCGGCGCCGCCTGTTGGGGAGGGAAATATTTATTCAACGTGGCCGCCGAAGGCGGGCGGGTCAGCAGCGAGAACACCACCATCATCACCGCCGAGCCCAACACCATGAACATTACCGGCAAATAGCCGTAAATCGTCACATTGCCCGGCGTGCGCAAGAACAGATTGCCCAATTCGGGGAAAATGGGCACCGGCGGCTGGCCGGCCTTGGGAGCTATATCAATGCTGTATTCAAACAGCCAATAGGTGCCCACCATGGAAGCGGCCACCCACACCACCGAGGCCAGCGCGCCCCACTTGGTGCTGCGCTTCCAGAACAGCGCCGCCAGCATCACCGGCGCCAGCGCGGCAAAGCCGGAAAAGGCAAACCGAATCGCCAGTTCAAAAATGCCGGCCTTGTCCTTCAACTCGATGGCAATCAAGTAGGCCACCACCGTAACCGCCACCACAAAGGCCCGGCCCGTCCACACCTGCACCTTGTCGCCGAAGCGCTCCTTGCCGCCGTAATAGGCAAAGACATCCTCCGTGAACATCGTGCACAGCGCCAGAATTTGGCTGTCCGAGGCCATCACGCAGGCCATGATGGCAGCCCCCAGCAAACCCGAAAGCGCCAGCGAGGTGTTGGCCGACAACAGGCGCAAAATCACATCATCGCTCTCGCCCGGCTTGAGCCCGGGGAACTGGCCGGCCGCCACCACCCCCAGGAATACGCTGGGCAGCCAGATGAGCATGATGCAGATGGGGTAAAAAATGACCGTGCGCTTGAAGGAGGCAGCCTTCTTCGCCGTCATGCACATGATGGCAATGTGTGGAAACATGATTGAGGAAAGCGGAATGAAGGTGTAACTGAAAAACTCCTCCACCGGAATGCGCTCGCGGGTCAGCAACGGCGCTGTCTTCGGATTGGCCGCCAGCCCTTGGATGAGCTGCTCAAAACCACCCAGATTCCGGCCAATCAAAATGAAGGCGAGCGTGCCAAAGCACAGGAACATCACCGTCTGAAACGTGTTCACCCAGGCCGTGCCGCGCATCCCGCCGAAGAAGACGTAACTCATCACGACCAGCGCCACAATGGCGCCCCCCACCTCATAGCTGACCAGGTGTTTGGGCTCCAGCACCGTTTGCCCACCGCGCATCACCTCCACCATCACCGGTTTTTTATCCGGCCCCATCACCGTGCTGATGGCCTCCAGAGTCTGCCCGCCGCCCATCACGCCAATGATGATGTAGGGCACCAGCATGGCGGCAGTCAGGGCAAAGATGGCCGTGCCGATATGTCCACATTCCCACCGGTCCCGAAAGTATTGCACCTGCGTCATGTGCCCGTACTTCTTGCCCAGCGCCCACAAACGGGTCCCGATGAAGAAGATGGTGAGCGGGATGACGAAACCCGAAGCAGACGCCATCAAGCCATATACGCCGATACCCCGTTGATAAGCCAGACCCGAGCTGCCGAGGATGGCAAACGCGGTCATGTTCGTGCCAAACAACGACAGCAGAAACACCCACGTCCCCAGGGAGCGGCTGGCCAGAAAGTAATCCTCACCCGATTGCTTGCCTTTGCGGAAGGCAAAAATGCCAATATACAGCACTATGGCAAGGTAGATGAAAACAATGATGGCGGGATTCATGATTCCTGGCCCTCCTTGCCGTGCTGCAGCTCACTCTCGGTTTTATCCAGCTCGGCCGGCCAGGCAAACTTGACCAGCACCGCCATGGTGATGGACGCCAAAATGGAATAGCCCGCGTGATATGCCAGTCCAATGGGCAAAAAGCCAAAAATCAATGGCTCAATTTTCCGCCAATTCCAAAAATCCTGGTGCAGCAGGTACACCACCACCAGGAACGCTGCCAGGAGTATTTTTTTGCGCATGGGATTTTATTCAGTGCGGCTGGCGACGTTGTTCTGACGTTCAAAAGCAAACAAATGCGTCTGCGTGGCCACATACAACACCCCGTTGGCCACCACGGGCGTGCTGTAGATGGGGGCCCCCAGATTCACCTCGCTGATGATTTTCTTTTCCTTGTCCGCCGCCATGATGAGCAAATCGCCGTCTTCGTCGCCCAAATACACTTTCCCATCCGCCAACATGGTGGAACCCCACACGTGCGCCTTCACATCATGGGTCCAGTGCAGCTTGCCGGTCTCCGCATCCAGGCAGTGCAGCAGGCCGCTGAAATCGGCCACAAATAACAGGCCGGTCTTGGGGTCAATGGAGACGGTGGAAATGCTGCGGTGAATCCCTTTATAATCCCAAATAAGACCGCTCTGAGTAAGGTCCCCTGACTTGGTGGCATCAATACAAACCAGCCGCCCCACCCCCTCGCCATGCTCAGGGTCCTGCCCAATGGCCACATAGACCCGATTCTTGTAAAAGACCGGCGTAGCATTGATTTCACTGGGACCATCGGCATCCGGATACTTGATTGGCTTGCCATCCTTCATCTTGTATTCCGGCGGATTGCAATCGAACTTCCACACCAGCTCCAGCAGGTAATCCTCGCCGTCCTTTCGCGGCTTCGCATCAAAGGCATAGCAGATGCCGTCGCCCCCGCCAAAAAACACCAGGGTGCGGTCACCCACCTTGCCCGCTGAAGGCGAGCTCCACTGCCCGTGGAAGAGCCGGGTGCCGATTTTCTCCACATCCTCCCCCGCCAGCTTGCCCGTAATTTTGTTGACCGCCACCAGGCTGGGCGCCAGCGGCGACGGCACATTCGAGTGCGTCCAATCCTGACCATTGGAAGTGCAGCCAAACACCAGGTCATCCACAATCAACAGCGAGGAATTCGAGCCGTTGTGCGGAAACACCCCCAGCTCATCCATCATGTCGAAGACCCAGATGATGTCCGCGTCTTTCGGGCCCAGCGTCGCTTTGGGTTTGCCGGGGCCCACCACATACTGCGCTTCGTCCTGATAAGGGCCGTCATTGCCATTGGCCAGCCCCTCCACATCCAGACACATGATCTCGCATCGGGTGGTGGTGACATAGACCCGGTTGCCCTGCACCGTGGGCGAGCTGAGCAACCCCAGGCTCTCCCAGTCGTTGACCTTGCCGGAAGCCAGTTTGGGAACCACCAGTTGCCATAAAAAATCGCCGTTCTTTTCATCGAACACCATGAGGATGCTGCGATCGCCCTTGTGTTGCGGATCGCGCGGCTCATCGTTGTTGGTGCCCACAAACACCCGCCCATTGGCAATGGTCGGGTTGCCGTAACTTTGGGTCCCCAGCCGCACGGCCCACTTCAGGTTTTTTGCGCCGGAATAGTCGTTCTTTTCCGGGGCTTTGCCCGGATGCACCACGTCCGGCAACCCGGTGGCGGCCGAGTACATATTGCGCCCCGGGTCATGGCCCCCCCACTGTGGCCAATCCGCGGGTTTCTGGGCCAAGGCAGCACTTGCCACCAGCAAAAGCCCCAGCCCGAGCGTCCGGTACTTCGATTGATTGCGATTCTTTGTTCTCATGGGAAATTAAAACTTCATTAATGCCATTTGTGATGACGAAAAACCGGTAACAGCGCACACCTACCGCCCAACCCGGTCCCTCCCAGGCCCGGCTGCCAGGCGGGACAGGCGATGCGAAGGGCCACCAGCGCTGCCCGCCCGGGGGCTGACTTCGCGCCAGCTTCTTCTACCCATCGGTCGCACCCTGAAATCGGAGTTTTGGCGTATTGCCGCATACGGATTACTGATGTTGAGCCATTGTGCTCAAGCATCTCCGCCCTGCCACGGCTCACTTCCCCTCCGTGGGGGTCACGCGCACATTGTCTATGTACACCCGCATTTCCTGGGGAGAGAAACCATACAGCCCCGGCGAACCGGCGGTGTGCGCCGTGGCGTGGCGGGCCTCCAGCGTCCAGGCCTCCGGCTCCGGGTCCCCGCGTTTCCATGCCTTGGCACGGACAATGCCACTGCCGTCCGGCAGGTTGTCCACGCGCGCTTTGAGCCGGTACCAGGTGTTGGCAGACCACGCAAAGTTGGGCGGGCTGCCGGTGGGCGGCACACGCAAACGTTCCAAGTTGGAGTTGATTTCAATTTTTTGCTCATTGCCTTTGAGCACTATCAGATAACGCTGCGCAATGACGCCCACATCCGACATTTTGCGCCGGTTGCCCTCGCTCATGACATCGGCCTCGATGGTGTAATTCCGCATGTCCGGCCGCCCGATGAACACAAAGGCGCGCTGGAAGAACTTGTTATCAATGGTTTTCACCAGCGCCTTGTTGCCGTCCTTTTCGCGCACTTCAAATTTGGTGCGCGCGCCAATCCAGGGCAGCGGCGGATAGGCAAACGGCGTGGGCGGCTCCATGGTGTTGGTGGTGGTGTAGTTCAGGCTGAAACTTTCAAAATCCTCAAACATGGGCAGGCGGGCCAAAATACGTCCGCGCGCATAGCCCTTCAGCCCATTCCACTCAGCCTGAAAGGCGCCCGCACTGGTGGTATTGGTCGGCGCGGCCACCAGTCGTCCCTCACTGTCGAAAGTGGCGTTCAGCGTCGCCCGCACCAACGCTGTCGGCGGCACATAATGCGCCCATTTCACCAACTTTGAATCCACCCGCTCCTGCACCACAAAGCCCTTGGCATCCAGCGCCCGCACCCGAAATGACTTGGTTTCACCAGGCAGCAGCAGCACTTCATTGGGAATGATTTGCAGTTGCGCCGCCGGCCCTGGCGCTGGCCAGGCTGGCTCCGCGGGCGGTGGAGGCAAGGTGGCAGGCTGTTTGGGGCCAAAGCAGTAGAGCTTGCTGGCGGTCTGAACATAGACGCGGCCCTTATAGACCGCTGGGGAACCAAAGCACCGGCCATCCAATTCCAGATGGGTCAAGATTTCGGCATTCGTGCGTCCCGGCCGCACAATGTAAAACGCGCCCTTGGTCCCCGCCTCTCCCTGGCTTTCGGTCTTCCCCGCCGGGTCATCCAAAATGGGCACGTAAAGTTTGCCGTCAGCATAGAGGGGACAGGAATTGCGCTGCTCGATGCCCAGTTTCAGTTTCCAGTGTATCGTCCCCGTGTTGGCATCCACACTGCACAAATCGCCCTTCTCCGCCACGATGTACACCGTATCTCCCACCAGGATGGGCGAGCTGGTGGACGAGGAGATGTCGGCGCTCCACAATTCCAAATCGGCACGCTGATACTCCTTGACGCCGTTGGCGGTGGCGTCGGCGGGGTCCATGTCAGGAATCTTCAGCGCCACCATCTGCCCCAGCTCATAAGGCGTGCCAAAAACGGCAATCACTTTGTCATTTTTATGCACCAACACCGTGGCATTGATGCCGGCTTTGAACAGCGGCACGCGCCAGAAAGGCGTGCCCGTGCGCGCGTTCACACAGACCACGCTTCCATCACCTGAAGCCGTGTAGAGCACGCGGTAGCCCTTGTACCAACCCAGGACCGGATGCGAAAACGAGTTGTCCATCGGACGCCCGCCCGGACTGCTGGCCCACACCGGTTCACCTGTCCGCTTGTCAAAGGCATAGATGCGGTCACCGCCCGGCCCCTGCGCGCCCCAGTTGGCCGTGATGCCCCGCACAATGACCAATTCCCCGTCAATTAAAGGGGAGGCCGTGCGGCTGTTGGGGAAGGTCAGCCGGCCAAACAACTCCATCAAATGATGTTGCCACAACACGCGCCCATCACGATCGAAAGCACTCAACAATCCTTGCGTGCCTTGGGAATAGATATTGCCTGTCTCGGGGTCCACCGCCGGACTGGCCGTGGCATAACGCAGATATATGGTGTCGCTCAGGTAATCATTGTAGAGCCGTTGCCACAGCTTTTGCCCGGTCTCCGCATCAAAACATGCCACCCCCTCCTGTAAATCGGGGCCTTCCCCCAGATACCCCATGATGTACAGCCGCCCATCGGCAAGCACCGGCGTGGATTTGCCGGGAAAGTCGGCCGTCCACAAA
Source organism: Fontisphaera persica (assembly GCF_024832785.1). GTDB lineage: Bacteria > Verrucomicrobiota > Verrucomicrobiia > Limisphaerales > Fontisphaeraceae > Fontisphaera > Fontisphaera persica. The sequence goes on along the minus strand of NZ_CP116615.1, from coordinate 575,782 downwards.
TGATTCTCGCCATTCAACACAATCTTCTCCGGCAGGCCGGTCTCACGCGATACCCCGGTTTGTTCCGGACCGCGCCAGGCCAGCCAGCCGGTGGCGGCGGGCAAACAGGGCGCCGCCACCATCAATCCGGCCAAAAAAAGCAAGGGCCAAGCGTCCCGCCGCAGCTCCCGGCGGAGCCGGTTGGCACTCTGGTCAGCATTAATCATACTTCTATTCTCCATTTCAGTTTTGAATATTGTATTGCGAAGCGCACAACCGCAAATAATTATTACCTGTGCGTAATAATCGTCCGCAACCATTGCCGAAGCCGCCGCCCCGGCGCCTGCCCATCCTGCTGCGCCGGGCGTGGTTTAGTCTCAACCAGGCCTTCCGCCGCCGTTGCGCGGTGCTGGGGCTGACCCCTGACCAATACACCGCCCTGCGTACGTTGTATGAGGGGGGCAGGCAGGGCATGCGCCAAGGGGACCTTGTGCAGGCCATGAGCAGCGACCCCAACACCATTGCTTCACTGCTCCGCCGCATGGAAGCCAGTGGCTGGATTGAAAGACATCCCGAAGAAGAAGACCGCCGCGCGCGCCGGGTGCGATTGCTGCCTGAGGGCCGCCGCCAGTTCTTCAAAGCCCGCCGCGTAGCCCTCGCCTTGCAGGCAGAAGTATTATCCTGCCTGCCCCAGAACGAGCGGGAAACTTTCCTGGCCCAATTGGAACAAGTGGCCAATGCCTGCCGGCGCAGCGCCCTGACGTCGCCACTTGGCGCCGGTGGCCCAGCCCACACCGTCAGTCCAGAAATGCCGGACGATATGGTTTGACGCTCCCTTCCAACTCCCCTACAACGCCTGCAATGAAAACAACTGCCTCGCCCACGCTGCACCGCGCCGCCATTCTGGCGGCTGGCCTTGGTTTAATGTTCAACCTTGGGCCGGTTTCCGCCGCCGACTGGCCCCAATGGCGCGGCCCCCAACGCGACGCCATCTCCCGCGAAACCGGCCTCGCCGACTCCTGGCCGGAGGAAGGCCCCCCGTTGCTGTGGGAGATGCGCGGTCTGGGACGCGGTTACTCCAGTGTGGCCATCGTGGGTGGGCGGCTCTACACCATGGGAGATATGGACGAGGAAGGCCAGCGCTCGCAGTTCCTGCTGGCACTGGATTTGAACAACCGCCAAATCTCATGGAAACTGCGGGTGGGGCCGCCGCACCAGGACGGCTCGCGCTGCACCCCCACCGTGCATGATGGGCGCGTGTATGCCTTGGGCACCGAAGGTGACTTAGTCTGCGCCGAGGCCAATACGGGCAAAGAACTCTGGCGCAAAAACCTGGCCGCCGATTTTGGCGGACGCATGATGAGTGGCTGGAAATTCAGCGAATCGCCGCTGGTGGACGGGGAGAAACTCATCTGCACTCCCGGCGGTCCGCAGGCGGCGCTGGTGGCCCTGGACCGTAAGACCGGTGAAGTTATCTGGAAATGCTCGCCACCGGCCGGCGCCAATCTGGGCGCAGCCGCCTATGCCTCGGTGGTCATCTCCGAAGCCGGCGGCGTGCGGCAATACGTCACGTTGCTGGGACGTGGCGCCGTGGGCGTGGATGCCCAAAGCGGCAAACTGTTATGGCATTACCCGCGCATTGCCAACGGCACAGCCAACATCCCCACCCCGGTCACCGATGGCGACTTCGTTTTTGTCTCCACCGGCTACAACACCGGCAGCGCCCTGCTGCGCCTCATTAAAACCGGTGACACTTTCAAGGCGGAAGAAGTGTACTGGCTCGGCCCCAATGTTTTTCAGTGCCATCATGGCGGCTTTCTCAAATTGGGGGACTATATCTTCGGAGCGCATGGGCACAATGGCGGCAACCCCATTTGCCTCGAAATGGCCACCGGCAAAGTCATGTGGTCCACCAACCAGTTGGGACGCCGCAGCGGGGCGGTGCTTTGCGTGGATAAAAAACTGATTTTCCGCTACGAAGATAATACCGTGGTGCTCCTCGATGCGGACCCGGCCGCCTACCGCTTGCGCGGCAAATTTAATCTGCCGGGTCGCCCGGGGCTGGGCGGGCCGGGGTGGGCGCACCCTGTCGTGGTGGGAGGCCGCCTCTATTTGCGCCACAACGAATATCTCTTTTGCTACGATTTGCGCAAAAGCTGACCCGGGGTGAAAACCTATCAACTGCACGTCGAACAAAGCCTGCCACGCCCCCTGGCCGAGGTGTTTCCCTTTTTCGCCGATGCCCGCAATCTGGAGCGCATCACGCCGCCGTGGCTGCACTTTTCCATTCTTTCCACGGATTTGAGCATGCGCGTGGGCTTGAAAATTGATTACCAGCTCAAATTGCATGGCATTCCCCTGCGCTGGCAGAGCGAGATTACCGCCTGGGAGCCGCCTTATCGGTTCGTGGATGAACAACGCCGCGGGCCTTACCGTCTCTGGCGCCATGAACACCGCTTCGTGGCGGAAGGCCAAGGCACGCGAGTGATAGATGAGGTCACCTACGCTCTATGGGGCGGATGGCTGCTGCAACCGCTCTGGGTCAAACATGACTTGAAGAAAATCTTTGACTACCGCCAACAGGTCATCGCCCAGTTTCTGGGTCAGTCCTCCGCAACCGTTTGAAATGAAAAGCAGCAGAAAGACCCTTAACGGGTCGTTTCCTCAAAGCGAATCACCGTTTCGCCGGGTCGCGCATAGCCCAATCGCTCACGCACCAGCCGTTCCACCGTCGCCGGGTCCTTGCTCATGGCCTCAATCGCCGCGCGCATGCGTTTTTGCTCGGCCTCTTCCTGCTGAATTTGTTGGTCCAACTGGAAAATGACCGCGCGCATCCGCTCATTTTGTTTGAGCAACGGATGATAAGTGATGGCGACCATGGCCCCTACGGCCAGGACAAACAACCACATCATCAGGCGGGTTAATGCGCCCCAAATGTTAACGCCAGCATTCATTGGGCTGCGTTCTTTTTAATGCTTTTTTATGAAAAGGGAAATATAATTTTTTATTATTTTGATTTTTTTGCATGACCGCGTCCTCACTCACGCGCCCTTCCTCGAAAGCCTCCGCCTGCGGCTGCGGGATGAAACGCCGCGCCTTCCTGCGCACTACGTTTGCCGCCCTTTGCCTCCCCTCCTTGGCCCGAGGCAACGGCCCCTCTCCCCTGCCCTCCTTTGACCGGTGCCTCGAACATTTCATGGCCGCCCGCAACATTCCCGGCGGGGCACTGGCCATCTTGCGCCACGGCCGTCTGGTTTATGCGCGGGGCTATGGCTGGGCCCAGCGTGAACAACAAATCCCCGTTCAACCCACCACCCTTTTCCGCCTGGCCAGTCTCTCCAAACCCATCACGGCGCTGGCCATTCTGCGGTTGGCGCAGGCCAGGCGACTTTCCCTGGATGAGCCGGCCTTTGACCGCCTTGGACTCGCCCCGCTGCCGGGCAAAACGCGCGATCCCAGACTCGAGCACATCACCATCCGCCATTTACTTCAACACACCGGCGGCTGGGACCGTGCCGTGAGCGGTGATCCCATGTTCATGTCCCATCCGATTGCGCGCGCCTGCGGTGTGCCCTCTCCGCCAGGCCCGCGCGACATCATCCGTTATATGATGGGCCGCCCCCTGGATTTTGATCCCGGCACGCGCCATGCCTATTCCAATTTCGGCTACTGTGTCCTGGGCCGTATCATTGAAGCAGTAACCGGCCACCCCTATGAAACTTGGGTGCGCCGCGACCTGCTGACGCCGCTGGGCATTCGTTCCATGCGGCTGGGACGCTCCCAACTTCGCAATGCCCACCCTGGCGAGGCGCACTATTACATGGCGGACAATCGTACCGCCCCCAGTGTTTTTGAGGAAGTGCCCTCTGTCGTTCCGGCGCCTTATGGGTCTTTCTGTCTGGAAGCCATGGACGCCCACGGCGGCTGGCTGGCGTCCGTGGTGGACTTGATGCGTTTATCCGCCGCACTGCCTGGCCATGGCGGTAGCCTGCTCACTGCCGAAATGTGGCAGGAATTGGTCCGTCCCCCTGCGCCGCCGGTGGCTCGCGATGCGCACGGCCGCCTGAATGATATGTATTACGGCTGTGGTTGGCTGGTCCGCCCCATCCAAACCCCGCCCGGCCATAATATCTGGCACAGCGGCAGCCTGCCGGGCACCTTTACCTTCTGGGTCATCCTCAGCAATGGCATGGCTTGGGCCGTCCTGTTTAATCAACGTCGCGAAGCCAATGGACTGCCCGACACCGAGATTGACGGCCTTCTTCACCTGGCCGCTGCCCATGTCCAGGAGTGGCCTGAAAGCGACGAATTTCCGCGCTATTATCGCCCTTCGTCCTAGTCCCCCTTGAGCTTGCTTAAAAGCCGTGAAAATGAAAAACTGCGGTTGATGAAACTACGCCATTATGTGGGCTTATTAATCATGCTGGCCCTCGGTTCGGAGGCAGGATGGGCAGCCGGTTTCCGCCTCTCCAGCCAGGACGCCTTTGCATCCGGCCGGGGTGAGGCCTTTGCGGCCACAGCGGACAATCCCTCCGCTATTTATTACAATCCAGCAGGGCTGACCCAAATCAAGGGCCTGCAAGCACGGGTGGGCAGCTACAACATCTACCTGGCGCCGGGTTTTGAAGCCAACGGGCGGCGCTTCGAGAACCAAAGCAAGTGGCATGTGGTGCCACAGGTTTTTGCCGCTTACGGACCGGAAAACCTGCCCCTGACCTTCGGGCTGGGCGTGTATTCGCCTTATGGGCTGGGATTGAAATGGGCGCAAGACACCGGCTTCCGCAGCATTGCTTTGGAAAGCAAGATGAAATACCTGACGGCCCATCCGGTGGTGGCCCTGGAGGTTCTGCCGGGCATGTCCCTGGCCGCCGGGCCGACCTTCAACTATTCCCGTGTGGACTTGAAACAAGGTGTGTTGCCCGTGGATGCCGGGGATGTGTTTCGCTTCAAGGGCGATGATGAAGACGTGGGCTATACCGCCGGCTGGCGGTGGCAACCCCATGCCAAATTAGCCCTCGGCGCCGCTTACCGCAGCCGCACCACCATGGCCTACGAGGGCTATACGGATTTAATTCCCATTTACAGCCGCATGGACGCCCGCCTGCGTTTTCCCATCCCGCACAACGTGGTCATGGGCATCTCCTATCGCCCCACGGAAAAATGGAACTTCGAGTTCAACGCGGACTTCACCGAATGGAGCCGCGTCAACCAGGTCAGCCTCGACCAGGCCTTTCCCTTGCCGCCCTTCGTCCTGAACTGGCAATCCAGTTGGTATTATGAAGTGGGGGTAACCCGCTATTTGGACAAAGGCTGGAGTCTCAGCGCCGGTTATATCTTCAACGAAAGCTGCATGCCGGATGCCTTTTTCAATCCTCTCGTGGCCGACACCGACAAACATTTCATCACTTTTGGCGCCAGTTGGCGCGGGCAGCGAGCCACCCTGGATTTTGCCTACCAGTTCGGTTATGGCCCGCCTCACACCGTGCGCGGCAGTGCGGTTTCGGCGGCTGGCCAATCGGCGGATGGCCGGTATGATTTTACCAGTCACGCCGTGTTATTATCTTTTCAGTGGCGTTTTTAAGCCAGGCAAACCAGGACACTTTGTGGGGGCATATGAGTGTGACAACGAATACGGTGGAGCCGTGGCAGGTGGCGGGACGTGCCACCCAAGGCCAGGAGGTACGGGGGGCCGTATCGCATGTGGGAGGCACCCGCCTGGTGTTTGAAACCGGGGACCCGCATCTGACCTTGCGCCTTTCTGAGGTTTTGGACCCCTTCCGCCTGCTGATTAATGGCAAGGAAATTCCCGCCGGCCGCGCCGTGGTCACCAGCGCCGTGCACAACGGCAGCACCTGGGTCTGTGAAGTCGCCCTTCCCGAAAACTGGTTTGAAGGCAAGCTCACGTCCCTGCCCGCCGGCCCGGGGCAAAAGCCTGCTTTCGATGAATTTCTGCGCCAGTGGCAGCGGCTGTACGCCCTCCGACCGGAATACAAAATCGTCCTGAGCGACTTGCACAGTCTGCTGACCCATTTGCGCCTGTGGCTGGAGGAGGTGGAATTGGGCCTCAAATCCTTGGACGCCGCCGAACGCGCCCAGCGCCGCCAGGCCATAATTGAGGGGCTGGATGCGCCCGTGGTCCAATCCGTCAACGTCTTGCACGAGCGTTTTGAGGAAATCACCGCCCGGCTCAACCCCGAGGAACATGCGGCGCACCAAAGCCTGTGCCGCCGGCTCCTGCACCCCCTGTTTCTCTGCTCGCCCTTCGGGCATCGCACCTATGTAAAACCGCTGGGGTATGCCGGGGACTATGAGATGGTGAACATGATCATGCGCTCGCCCTACGAGGGGCCGTCGCTCTACGCCCAGGCCGTGAATGTCTGGCTCCTGCGCCAGTATCCCTCACAGGCCCATCGCCATCGCATTGCCTTTTTAACCGAAAAATTGATCCAGGAAACCGCCCGGGTCAGCCTGCAAAAACGCCCCGCCCGCATTTTCAACCTCGGCTGCGGTCCGGCGCATGAAATCCAAAAATTCCTCCGCGAAAGCGCGTTGAGCGACTGGGCTGAGTTCACGCTGTTGGACTTCAACCAGGAGACTCTCCACCACGCGCGCGAGGTGTTGGAAAAAGCCCGCCAGGAGCATCAACGCCAATGCCGCATCCAGCTCGTCAAGAAATCGGTGATGAGCCTGCTGAAGGAGGCTGGCAAGAACACCGGGCCGGAAGCGGGCGGCGGTTATGATTTGGTTTATTGCGCCGGGTTGTTTGACTACCTACCGGACCGTACCTGCCAGCAATTAATGAACCTGTTTTACCAATGGCTGGCGCCCGGCGGACTGCTGGTGGCCACCAATGTTTTCCCCTGCCAGCCCTTCCGGCATATGTTGGAATACCTGCTGGATTGGCGCTTGATTTACCGGGACCCGCGCCAGATGCTGGCCTTGAAACCCGCCGCCGCCCCGCCCGAAGCGGCGCGAGTGGTCAGCGATTTGACCGGCACCAATCTGATGCTGGAGGTGCGCAAACCGCTCACCTGAGGCTATGGAGGACGAGCATCACAGGAAAATTCGCGCCGCCTTTGAGGAATACGAACGGGGGGTCACCGTTTACAATTTCAAGGTGGCGTGCGTGCTCGGCATGGTGTTGATGCCGGCGGGAATCTTTCTGGATTACTTTGTTTATCCGCGGCACCTGGCGGAGTTTGCCGCGATCCGCGTAATCTGTTCTGTATTGATCCTGCTCTTTTTGCTGATCATGCTGACCCCCAGTGGGCGGCGCCTCTACCGGCTGTGGGGATTGATTTTGCTGAGCCTGCCCACCCTTTCCATTTCCTACATGATCTACCGGACCGAAGGCCCCGCCTCGCCTTATTATGCAGGTTTGAATCTGGTGATGCTGGTGCTGGGGTTTGTGCTGCATTGGACGTTTCGGGAAAGCCTTTTGGCCGTAGCGGTGGTCTTTAACATGTATCTGGGCGCATGCCTGGGCCACGGCGATTACGAAAAGACCGGCATCTTCATGAATAACCTGTATTTCTTGGTGCTCACCGGCATCATCGTCGTGACCGGCAGCTATTTCCTGAGCGAACTGCGGTTCAAGGAGTTTGCCAACCGTTACGAATTGGACCTCAGCCGCAAACAACTGGAGGAAAACAACCGCAAACTGCTGGAGCTGGATGAGAACAAAAGCCGCTTCTTTGCCAACATCAGCCACGAGTTGCGCACCCCGCTGACCATCATGCTGGGCTCGTTGGAGGAGATCATGCAAAACCCGGCCCTCGCGGGCGATCCCAACCTGCGCCAGACGCTCACCCTCATGCGCGCCAATGGTCTCCGGTTGCTCAAGCTCATCAATGACCTGCTTGAACTCGTGCGGCTGGATGCCGGCACGCTGCCGGTCAAGCGGGATGCCGTGGATTTGCCTGCCTTTCTGGAGAGCCTGGCAGCCGCCGCCCGCCACCTGGCCGAGCGCCGCCAGTTGCAGCTCATCACTCAGGTGGCGCCCGACGTCAACCGCGTGCTGGTGGACCGTGACAAGCTGGAAAAAATCCTCCTCAACCTGCAATTCAACGCCCTGAAATTTACCCCGCCCGGCGGGCGGGTGGAATTGATGGCCCGCCGCGAAAATCAGGATTTGGTCCTGCAAGTGCGTGACACCGGCGTGGGCATTAGCGAAAAAGACCTGCCCAATGTATTCAGCCGGTTCTGGCAGGCGGATATGTCCAGCCAGCGCAAATTTAAAGGCGCCGGCATTGGCCTGGCGCTGGTCAAGGAATTGACCGAAGTACAAGGAGGCGCCGTGGCGGTGGAAAGCAAGCCCAACGAAGGCACCACCTTCACCGTGCGCCTGCCCTATCTGCCGGCCAGCGAGTCGGGTCTGGCCCCTGCGGAAACGGACAGCGGCTCCCCCCAGGCGCCCAAGGCTGAGGAATGGTTGGCCGGGCTCTACCGGCAGGCAGACATGGCCGCCCTCAATCATGTGCCCGATAATGAGGGGAGCGCCCTGCCGGCTGGCGAAGGGCCTCAACCGCTCATTCTGATTGCTGATGATGAACCAGATTTGCGCGCCTTCCTGCGCCAGCAACTGGCTCCCCACTACCGCCTGGCCGAAGCCGTGGATGGGCGTCAAGCCGTGGAGCTGGCCCTGCGGCTGCAACCGGACTTGATGCTGTTGGATTTCATGATGCCGGAAAAAGACGGTTTGCAGGTCTGCCGCGAATTGCGGGAACAGCCCGCCACGCGCATCCTGCCCGTCATCTTTCTTACGGCCCACGGAGACCATCAAACCCGCCTCAACGCCCTGCGCGATGGGGCCACCGATTTTCTAGCCAAGCCATTTTCTGTCACCGAGCTGCACCTGCGCGTGAAAAACCTGCTCGCCGGCCACCTGTACGCCCGGGAGCTGGCCCGCCAGAAGGCCCGCCTGGAAGCGGCCTATCGCCAGTTGCAGGAAGCCGAAGCTCAACTGGTGCAGTCGGAAAAGCTGGCCGCCCTCGGCCGCATGAGCGCGGGCATCATTCACGAAATCAACAACCCGCTCAATTACGCGCGCACGGGGCTCTACACCTTGCGTCAGCGGCTGGCCGGACTGCCGCCGGAATCTCGTGCCGCCTGGCAAACCCTGCTGGGGGAGATTGAAGATGGCATCAACCGCGTCAAAAACATTGTGCAGGACCTTGGGCCGTTTGCCCATGACCGCGATGCGGTGAGCAATGACACCTCCCTCCGCCAGGCCGTGGAGCTGGCCTTGCGCTTTTTAAGTCATGAATGGCGGGGGACGGTGGCCGTGGAGGTGGATGTTCCCGATAACCTCACCGCCTGGGCCAACCGGGTGCGCCTGGTGCAGGTGCTGGTGAATCTGTTGCAAAATGCGCTGGACGCGTTGCGCGCGCAATCCCCGCCCAACCCTGCGCCCACCATCCAAGTGCGCGCCTGGGCCGAAGGCGCGTGGGTGTTTCTGAGTGTGCGGGACAATGGCCCGGGCATTCCTCCTGAACTGCAGAATCGTGTCTTTGAACCCTTTTTCTCCACCAAAGAAATCGGCGCCGGCCTCGGTTTGGGCCTGCACCTCTGCCATCAAATTGTTCGCCAATATGAAGGCCGCATTCGGCTGAACAGCCAGCCCGGCCAGTTTTGTGAATTCATTCTGGAACTGCCGGCGCACGATCCCCGGCTCAGCGCCAACGCCTCCACCCCTGCCCATGCATCCGTCCCCAAGCCAGCCTGAATTTGACTACCGTCGCTTTGCCATCCTCTACGTGGACGACGAAGAGGCCTCCCTGCGCATGTTTCAAGCAGCCTTTGGGCAGCAGTTTCGCATCCTTACTGCCCCCAACGCCGCCGAGGGCCATCGCCTGCTGGAGGCGCATCACGCCGAACTGGGCGTGTTGATGACTGACCAGCGCATGCCGGGCGAAAAAGGAGTGCAGTTGCTCGAAAAAGCCCGCCGCCAATACCCCCGCATTGTGCGCATTCTGACCACGGCCTATGCGGAGCTAGATGCCGCCATCGCCGCCGTGAACGAAGGCGCCATCTACAAATACATCACCAAACCCTGGGACCCCGTGGAGTTGGAGCATGTCCTTCGCCACGCCCTGCAATTTTTCATCGTGCAACACGAGCGGGACCAGTTGTTGCGGGAAAAAATCTCCACCCTGCACCGTCTCATGCTCACAGACCGCCTCCTCAGTCTGGGCATGTTTTCCGCCGGCCTTAATCATCATCTGCGCAATTCGCTGGTGGCCATCCGCACCTTTCTGGAACTTGCCCCGGTCAAAATGGCGGAAGAAAAAATCAGTCCCAACACCTTGCGCGATCCGGAGTATTGGCGCGAGTTTCACGCCATGGCCCAGGGGCAAATCCAGCGCATCACCGAAATGCTCAGCAGCCTGGGAGCGGCGGCCGACCGGGCGGAAGCGGGAGAGACCGCCCTGGTGGATGTCGCCGCGCTCCTGCAGGAGGCCATTGCGGTGGCGCAACCCGAACTTCAGCGCCAGCAGCTCCGCATTCAGTTGCAATGCGACCCCCAGTTGCCGCCCCTGCGCGGTCACCCGGCCAAAATCCGGCGCCTGTTTGATTTGTTGTTGCGCGACGAAATCCTCACCCTCCCCAGCGGCTGCACCATAAAGTGGCAGTTGCAACCTGGTGCCGGGGGCCAGGGGGTGGACATCCTGCTGGAGGACAATGGCCGTGGCTTGAGCGCGGATGACCTGCGATTTTTGTTTGACCCCTTTTACAGCCGCTCGCCGCATCCTCAGGAGCTGGGCATAAATCTGATGGCCTGCTTTTTCCTGGTCTATCACGAGGGCGGCCAAATCGCCGTGGACAACGCGCCGCAAGGAGGCACCCGTTTCCATATTCATCTGTCCGGCCTGCCGCCGGAGCATGACCGTCTGCCGCAGCCGGATTCAAAACAGTGGAGCCTCTACGAAGAAATCTACGAAGGCCTGATTTCCGGGCGCGCCGAATCCTGAGACACCCGCCCATGGCTGGCCGCGGGTTTTCCATTGCCGCTGGCGGCCACACCCCTTAGCATTTTGGGCTTATGAGTGATGCACTCATCAACGCCAACAGCCCGCTGCCCACCGGCCGGGCGGACGGCCGCCGCCCCGACCAGCTCCGGCCCGTACGTTTTCAGCCGGGCATTGCGCCGGCCGCGGCTGGTTCCGTCCTGATTGAGTGGGGCCAAACTCGCGTCATTTGCGCCATTAGCGTCGAGGCGGAAGTGCCCCGATGGATGAAGGAGCAGCAGGTTTCCGGCGGCTGGCTGACCGCCGAATATTCCATGCTCCCTTATTCCACCGCCACACGGAAGGCCCGCGAATCCAGCCGCGGCAAGCTGGAAGGCCGGACCCAGGAAATCCAGCGGCTCATCGGGCGTTCTTTGCGCGCCTGCATGGATTTGGAGAAATTGGGGGAGCGCACCGTGTGGGTGGACTGTGATGTCCTGCAAGCGGGCGGCGGGACCCGCACCGCTGCCATCACCGGGTCGTATGTGGCCCTGGCCCTGGCCATCCGCCAATGGCTGGCCGCCGGGATGCTGGCGGAAAACCCCTTGAAGCATGCAGTGGCGGCGGTGAGCGTGGGCCTGGTGGGCGGAATGCCCCTGCTGGACCTGTGTTACGCGGAAGATGTGGCAGCGGCGGTGGACATGAACCTGGTGATGAATGACGCCGGCGAATACATCGAAGTGCAGGGCTCGGGCGAGGAAGCCACCTTCACCGAAGCACAACTGCGCCAGCTTTTGGAGCTGGGCCGGGCCGGCATTCATCAGTTGCTTGGCCTTCAACAAGCCGCCTTGCGGGCCGCATGAAACGCACGCGCCTTTATTTCATCCGGCACGCCGAGGTGGAGGAACGTTACCACCGGGTTTTCGGCGGCCGCATTGACATGGGACTCTCCCCCTTTGGCCACGAACAGGCCCAACGGCTGGCAGAGTACGTCCAACGCCTGCCGCTGGAAGCCATTTACGCCAGCCCCATGTTGCGCGTCCGCCAGACCTTGGAGCCTTGCAACGGCCACCTGCTCCTGACGCCAGTCTTCGAGGAGGCACTCCGCGAATTCGACTTTGGCCGCTGGACGGGCCTTCACTTCCGCCAAGTCCGCGAGCAATTCAACGCCGATCCCTGGGACTGGCTGGAATGGATTGAGCAGGGGCGTATTCCGGAAGGCGAAACCGGAGCGCAAATTCGCGCCCGGCTGGAACCTTGGTTGCAGGACAAACTCCTGCGGCACGCGGGCCAAACCATCGCGGTTTTTGCGCATGGCGGCGTCATTCGCCAACTGCTGGCCTCCTTGCTGGAAATGCCGCTCTCACGCATGGCGCTTTTCGATGTGGATTATGCCTCGGTGGCGGCGGTGGATGCCGGCGGCGGCCGCCCCCCCGAAATCCAGTTGGCCAACTACACCCCCTGGAAAACGCCCGGGACATGAAAACCTCCTCCCTTTGGCAGGTCTTCATCCCGCTCCGCAAAGGACAGGAAGAGGCCGTCCAGGATTGGTTGGAAGACTTTTTCCAGACTCCGGCCTGCGCCTACACCGCGGCAGATTCCGACGCGGCGTCGGTTTCCGTTTACCTGTCAGAAAAACCTGCCCCATCCACCCTGGCCGAATTGCGCGAGCGCTTGCGCCATCTGCCGACGCTTGTACGCCATGCACGCCAAGGCGCGGGGGACGTGTTGGTGAAACGTCTGACCGCCCGAGACTGGGTGAAAGCCTGGCAACGCAACATCCGGCCCATCCGCATCGGCAAGGCCCTGCTCATTCGGCCTACGTGGGACACCACGCCTCCCCGGCCCGGGCAACAGCTCATCGTGCTGGACCCCGGCTTGAGCTTTGGGACGGGACACCATCCCACCACCCACTACTGCTTGCAGGAATTGGTGCGCCTGTCACGCCGGGGTACGGCCACTTTTCTGGATTTGGGCACCGGCTCCGGTCTGCTCGCCATTGCGGCGGCGCGGCTGGGGTATCGCCGCATTACCGCGCTGGATAACGACCCCGAAGCCGTGCGAGTGGCCCGCGCCAATGCCCGCGCCAATGGCGTCGGCCGCCAGATTCGTTTTTTTCAAGCTGACGTTGCGTCATACACGCTCCCCCGCCATCCAGCCTTTGATGTCGTGGCTGCCAATTTAACCGATGAGTTATTGGTGCAACATGCGGCGCGCATCGCCGGTTGCGCTGCGTCCCGCGGTCACTTGGTGCTGGCCGGCATTTTGACCGAGCGCTTCCCCGCTGTTCAAAAAACATACGCCGATTTGGGGCTGCAACTCCTGCGGCGGCGCGACCGGGGAGAGTGGACCGGGGCCACCTTTGGCGTCCCTTGACCCCCTTCAATTCGGTTCGATTAACGCTTGGGCCATTCCTCGACTGCTGCACTTACTTGCCTGCGGGGGGAGCTTCCAGCAGTCGCTTGAGGTTGTAACGGGTGTAGCGAGTGTGGCTGGCCACATTTTTACTGTCCGCATTGGCCACCCAAAAATCGAGGGTATCCGGCTCAAAGAGCACGGACTGGATATTGGACCCCATGCAAACGGGGCGGTTCATGAGCGCGCGAGCTGAGGTGGCGTCAAACTTTCCATAATTCTCGCGCACGCGCGCTGCCAGCGCCTCATAACGGTCCCCCGCCGACATGAGCACCACATCCGCAAAGGCATGAGGCAGGCGCGGATGGGATTGGCCGGGCCAAATGGTCTCAAAAGTATCTGGTGTTGCCGCTATGCCCACGGCCTTCCTGTTTTTCGCATCCGAGATGACGTAATAATACTCACACGTGCGCGGCCCGCGGCGCATGATGGACACGGCCTCATCCAGGGTGCTGGCGCGCTCCATGACTTCGCGCATCAATTGCGCCATCGGTTTGCCGTCCCATAAGCCTTCGCCGCGGCCGCCCATTTCGCCGATGGCAATGTGCTTTTCATTCATCGCCGTGACCGTGCCCACAAATCCGGCATAGCCCACATTAACCCAGGCGTGGGCATCCGACGGCTGCATGACCATCACCACGGCGTTCTGCTCCAGCCCCACCCCTTTCAAATAATCCAGAATGCGGCCGTGATACATTCGCCCTCCCTGCGTGGCCTTGCCAAAGAGGGCGAAGCCACTGCAATGGAAAAGCTCGGGAAAGAAATTGGCCAGCCGCACCTCCTCGCGCTCCAACCCCGCGGCCTGCGCCAGCGCATCCATTTCGCGCAAATAACGCTCGTCCACCTTCAACCGGGCCTGGGCTTCTTCAATCTCGCCAAAGAACCAGCGCCCCTTTTCAAAGCTGCTGCCCACGCCGACTCCATAAAGAATCTGGTCCACCAGGGAACGCACCTGTTTGCGCAGCAACACGCCGTGCTGGCGTCCCATCTCCTCCGGCGTGCCTTTGACGAACAAGACCAGGGTCCCATCCACCTCTTCCAGGCGGCCCTCGCCCTCAGTAGCCACCAACCGATGCTGGCCGGTCACGGTTTCGGGAAGCGTGGGGATTTTTTGATTCAGGGAATTGAGCGCCACGGTCAGGAAACGAGTTACGTGTCCCAACGCCACCTTTTCAATCCGGTCCCCCGCCTGAGCCGGAATATTCCACCGTTCCTCCGGCCACGACGGCTCCAGCCGGAGATTCTCCAGTGCCACCAGGACATCCATCTGTTTGCCGTCATTCCATCCGATGCGCACCGGCAACGCATCCTTGCGCCGCACCGCCAGCGTAAGCGTGCCGGGGGGGACCCCCAGGGCCTGGGTGGCCTGAGGCAGGGGCCGCGCCCTGAAAACGTCACACTTTTCGCCCTCGATGACTTCCTCGGGCAACACTTCGTAAGTGAAAAATAAGGGGAGCAATGCCAGTTGCTCCGAAGACACCGGCAACTTCAAACGCCCCAGTTTGGTGCGGTCCAATTTCTCCGGCGCAGTGGAAAACCGCGGTAATCCCGGCTGGCCCACGATGCCAAATTGTTTCGCTCCAGCGTAAATCCACAGCGTTTGACCATTCCGGCCGAGCGCATAAGTGCGCTCTTCCAGCCGGGCTTCGATGCGCAGCCGGTCGGGGGCCTGCAGGGCCAAACTGGCTTTGGCGCCGGTAAATTCCCGGGGCACACCCTGGGCGCGGACGAGTTTTATCTGGCCTGACAAAGTCTCGGTTACCGCTCCAGGTGTCGGCTCCAACAATGATGCGATTTTTGCCAGCGTATTGCCCAGGATTACCGCCGGAGCGTTGGTGGTCGGGGCCGTGGCCTGTCCCCAAACCGGAATGCCTAAATTTGCCAGCCACAAACAAACCACCCATAGGCAAAGCCAGCGCCCGAAAAAATGTGCTTTCATATCGCCTTGCAAAATGACCTCAAGGAGGCGGCCTGTCAAATGCAACCGCCGCAAGGCCACACACCGGCGTAAGAATATTCTGACATTTTATTCGCAACACTTCCGACCCCACAAACCGATTTGCGCCGATTTCGACCCAAAAGGCCGAAGCGTACGTTGGCTACGTATGAAAAACGTGACACACAGCATGATGATTCTGGCCGTGAGTGCGGCCCTCGCACTGGCCGCTGACCCGCAACCTCAAACCGCTCCCCGGCTCAGACCGGGCGACAAAGTCATCCTGAATCTGGGCAAAGCCGGCCAGGCTCCCACGCAGGTGGAGCTAAAAGTGAGCCACCTGGGACAGGTGGATTTGCCAGTGACCACTTCCTTTGCGGATTGCCTGTCTCTGCCCGCCGCCGGACGGACGGTGGAAGAGCTGAACACGGCGGCGCAGGCGTTGGCGGCCCAATACGCGCCGGACACCCAGCTTCAATTTGCGGCAAGCGCCCCCAACCCAGCCAAAGCCCGGGGAACGGTGACGTTTTGCGGGGAAGCCCAAGGGGTGGTTTATCTGGAGCGGCAAATCAACACCCACCTCGCCCAAGCCGTTTATTTCCTGGGCCCCAGCCGCTTTGCGAATTTGCAGAAGGTGCGCGTGAGCCGCACGCTGGCGAATGGCGCCACCGAACAGTTCACGGTGGATGTCGAACGCATCATGGCAGAGGGTTACCAGAATGACATCCCGCTGCAGGACGGCGACATCGTCAGCGTGCCGGCTTCCTCCTGGCCGGGACGGCGGCCCATCACGGACCGTCCGGCACTGCCGGTGGATCAACTGAAGCTCTTCTGCGCCTTGTCACACGGCAAACCGCTGCCGGTGGCCGCCAAATCGGGGATGGCGCCGACAGCCCAACAACCTGAAGTGACCCGGGTTTCGCAGTTGGCCGCCCGTTGAGAGCCGGTTTCATCTGCGTGTGTCACGGGGACGGCCCTTGGGGGCCGTCCCGTTTTTTTTCTGCGCCTGATTTAGCAGGACTTTAACAGCTCGCGGACATCGGTCACAAAAGCATCCACATCCTCCGGGCGCGTGTCCCAGGCGCACATTAATCGGCACCCCCCCTGGCCGATGAAGGTGTAGAAGCGCCATCCCCGCGCGCGCAAACCTTCCTGCACCGGCAGGGAAAATTCGGCAAAGACGGCATTGGCCTGCCGGGGAAAAAGGATGGGCACCTGCAATTCACGCAGCGCAGTTTCCATGCGGGCGGCCATGGCGTTGGCGTGGGCGGCATGGCGCAACCAGGTGTGGTTTTCCAACATGCCCAGCCAGGGGGCGGCAATGAAACGCATTTTGGAGGCCAACTGGCCGGCCTGCTTGCAACGATAGGCAAATTCGGCAGCCAGCTCGCGGTCGAAAAAGATGACGGCCTCGCCCACTGGCAGGCCGTTTTTGGTCCCGCCAAAACACAGCACATCCACTCCCGCCTGCCAGGTGATTTCCTTGGGCGCCACTCCCAACGAGGCCACCGCGTTGGCAAAGCGGGCGCCGTCCATGTGAATCCGCAGTCCCAGGCTGCGCGCTCGCGCCCAGATGGCGCGGATTTCGTCCACCGTGTACACGGTGCCCACTTCCGTGGCCTGGGTGAGCGACACCGCCCGCGGCTTGGGATAGTGAATGTCACTGCGCTTGCGGACCAGCCGCTCAATGGCCGCCGGGTCCAATTTGCCGTTGGCCCCCGGCGCGGTGAGCACCTTGGTGCCATGCGAGAAAAACTCCGGCGCGCCGCACTCGTCCGTTTCCACATGCGCCAGCTCATGGCAGATGATGGAATGATAGCTTTGGCAGAGGGTGGCCAGCGCCAGCGAATTGGCGGCAGTGCCGTTGAAAACAAAAAACACCTCGCAATGCGTTTCAAACAATTCCCGCAATTTATCCGCCACCCGCGCGGTGTACTCATCGTCCCCGTAGGCCGGCGCATGGTCCACATTGGCCGCCTGCAAGGCCGCCCAGGCCTCGGGACAAATGCCGGCGTAATTGTCGCTGGCAAAAAAACGTTTCGGTGTGCCCATGCGCCGGGTTTAACAAATCACCTGCACCTGGGCAATCTTGAAAGCACCGCGCTGCCCTAGGACCACAAGCGGGCGGACGCTGACAACATGGCTTCCACCGCGGGATCGTGGTCATCCAGGCTGATCAGATGGTCACGCAAATCATTCAAGGCACAGCGGGTTTCCTCGAAGCGCTCGGCAAGCTGATCAAAAATGCCGTCCAGCTCGTATTGCCGCGCCAGGCGATGCTCGCCCGCTTCGCGGTAACTCGCCCGCCCCAAACCCGTGTAATACCCCAGGCTGGGGGCACCGCGCCGCGCCGCCCGGTATCTGATCCGATCCGGGAAAATGCCGGAAAGAAACAGGGCGGTGTTGCCCATGAAAGCGCGCAAGTAAAAGCGGGCGGTGTCATCGCAATGTTGCAGCGCCGCCAGCATGTCCACGAAGTATTCCAACGGTGGCGCATTCGAGCGCAATCGCAGGCGGGAGGCTTCCATGTCCGAGTATTCCGCCAGCACGGCGGCCACGTAATCGGCCATGGCGCGGTCGCTCATGCCGGCGCGTAAAAAGGCGTGGCGCACCAAAATGTAAAAATAGAAAGGTGTGGAGATGCTCAAGCAACCGCGCGCTTCCAGAATGGCGCGAAGCAGTCGTTCGTCATCCAGCAACGTATCACGGCTGGTTTCATCCGCCAGCAGGCGGCTCAACGCCTCCATCTCACTCATCCGCTCCCCCAACACGCGGGTGATAAAGTTCACATCCTCAGCAGTGAGTTGAATCCGGCATGCAGGACGAATCACTTTCATACCCGGTGTCAATATAGCGCAATTTTACACCGGTAAAAATGGGACAAGATGCGCGCCGGTTTATTTGGCTTCGATGGAGCGGATGCGCATGGACGGCACCCACACCTCTTTGCCGGTGGCGTCTTTGAAGCGGTAATGGTCTGTGGCCGGGTCCAGTTTCGGTTTGCTTTTGGCCGTGATGACGTTGCCGTTGGTCAGGGTAATCTGGTAACGGGAGCATCCGCTGCCCGCCAGCATCAACCCCATCAAGGTTGCAAAGACCAAGACATGCTTCATGGTTTTAGTTTTGGTCAAGGCATCGTCCAAAGCAAGCCTCTGGCTTGGCTTTTAGCAGAAGCCATCGCTGCCATTTTTCTGAAAGGATGATGGCGGACGTTATTCCTGCACACGGACACGGTAGAAGCGTAATCCACCACCGGCAGCGGCATCGCGGAACTCCTTCATCAAACCATCGCCTTCAATGCCAGAGGCCACGGGCGTCCAATTACCGGAACCCAGCTCGGTGCAGACTTCGATGATGTAGCGTTTGCCAGCCGCCGTGGGCCACTTGATGGCCATGTCAGCCGCGTTGGCAGCCCGGTTGGCCAGCACTGCCAGACGCGATTGCGGGTCATTGGGATGCGTGCCCGCTTTATACTCCTGCCAGTTGGGCACGCCGTCACCATCCGCATCCGCAGTAGCATGGGTGAGCAGGTTGTTGAGGGAATCAAAGTAACGCAGTTTCCAAGCATCCGGGATGCCGTCATTGGCACTGGAGGTGTTCCGGTTGGCCAGGGTGATAAGACCATCGCTAAGCACTTTGGGGAACAAGCCCAAGCCATTGGGCGAGGCCGAGAAGGCAGCAATGCGCACGCGGTAGGCGGAGGCGCTGTTCGCCGAGGCCGGGATGGTCACGAACAGGCGGCCCAGTTCGCCCGAAGCCGCCATGCCGCGGGTGTTGTCCAGCCACGCGGCGGCAAAGTCATTCACACCGCGGCTGTAATTCAACCCCGGTTGGCCGAAGGCAACATTCGGCTCAAAGCGGATGGGCGCGGTTATGGCGGGCGAGCCATCCAGCGCTTCCACCACCAATCGCAGCATAAATACCCTTAGCGGCGCGCCACCTTGGATATCAGCCTGGATTGGCACGGCAATTTCCTGGCCGGGCGCGGAAGGCATGACATCCGCAGCGGTAAGCCGCACCAACGGCGGCGTGCCGTCGCCGTTGTTGCGATAAGTGACCGGCTCACTCTGAGCGGCCAGGCTGCCGCGGAAGCGATTGGGCACAATTTCGTAGCGCTTCGTTCCAGTGGGCGGATTGGTGGGCCAATAACGCGCATACCACACTCGAGAGGGGTCCAACGCCCGGCGGAAGGACACAAAGATGTCATTCACATCGAGCACCCCATCGCCCCAGGCAATGCGGTCAATCAAAGTGTCAATGCCGCTATTGGCATAGAAGGCCGGGTTCCCTGACTGATTCACGCCGTTGGTATCCACGCAACATGAATCCATGGCATCAAAGAAATCAGACGTTGGCGGGGGCCGGTTTAACCCATAGGTCGTCGTTTGGAAGACCTGCATCAAATCCGCGCTCAAGATGTTGGAATCCCCAAAATCCCCGGCGTTAAACCAGCCAAAAGGCATGCAATCGCCCACAATGTAAGGGAAGGAGGCCATGTTCAATTCCCGCACGCAGCGATTGGTGGGGGCTTCGATGAACACATCGGTTTGAATGCCGTCTGCCGTGGCCGAAGGCCGGCCCAGGCTCACCAGGTAGCGGCTGTCTGGCTGCGCGGTCAGGGGCACGGTGAAGCGAAATCCGCCCACAATCACCTTGCGGCCAGCGCTTTCAAACAAGGTGTTGTGCGCGATGGAGTACTGAATCAGATGTTGCTTGAGCGTGTCATACAGGTTGGTCATCTGATTGCGTTCCATATATCCCAACATGAGCAAGCCCGTGCTGTGATTGGTCATGTACAAGTTGGTAAAACCAGAAAGTGCCAGGAATGCCGGAGGAATGGGCACAAAAAACACGCCGGCCGGGGTCTCCACGCGGCGCATGAGCATGCTTTCAAAGCCCAGCGTGGCATTATTGACGGCTGGCGCCAGACCCAGGTTGGTCACAGCGGCATTGAACTGCAAAGAGTACATCTTCTGACCTTCCAGTATTTCCAGCGTCACCGGCGCCACGAACTGCTGGCCAGGGGCGCCCAGGAAACGGCTGTAGCCTTCTCCACCATCAAATCCAAGGGTCAATTTGTTGGCGGTGAAGTTGAGGGCAGACAAAACTTTGATCACCGTTTCGCTAGGTTGGTACCGGTCCCGGAAAGCTTTGATTTTAAGGACAGTGTTGGTCTCGCTGCGCGGGAGGGAAATAACCCCCCCGTCAAACACCGGGCCAAAATTTTGCGGGCCGGGGCCATCCACCGGCTCCATCCCGTTGGTGGTGTAGAACATTCGCGCGCCAAAGGTGATGTTGTTCACCGGTAGATAAGCCGCATTGTCACCCGTAATGCCAGGGGTGGCGGTTTTGAAGATAAACTGGGCCATAACCACATCACTGGCCTGCCGACCTTGGGCAGAGCTCCTTGCCTTGATAATGAAATTGGGTGCTGCCTCCACCACCGAGGGCGGCAGGGTAAGCTGCCCAGTTTGAAAAGCGGGTGGCGTGCTGCCCACTCCCGGTCCGGGGTCGGGAATCACGTTGTTGATGTCAAGGGGGTCGGAGGGGGTTGCCCCGGTGGTAAAGAAGGTTTGTACGCCCACCTCACCCTCAATGCCAATCACCTCGTCATTATTGAACGTAATGGAAGTTACCGGCGTCAACACCGCCACGCGGCCCGCCGGTGTATCCTGCAATCGAATGTAACCAATGCGTGGATTTTGCACGCGTGGCTGCGGAGGCATGGTTTGCACGCGGCGGATGGCTGAGTTGCCGCGATCCACCACCAGAATGCCCTCCGCGGTGGTGTCCCGGCACAAACCCACCGGCGAATTGAAGCGGGCGCTCAACGGAGCGCCGTTGATAAAACCACTGGCGTTTTCGCCCAGGCCGCCCGCCACGGTCGTGATGGTATAGCCGCCATACACGGTGTTGGTATAAAGGCGGCGCAAGGAATGGTTGGCGGTGTCGCTGATGACCAAACCGGTGTTGCCCCCCACCCACAACAAACCGCGGGGATTATTAAACCGCGCGTCTGGCCCCTGTTCGGCGTCCACCGCGCCGGTGGTGTTCAACAGACCGGCCACCACCTGGGGCGCGCCCACCATGGTCACACCCAGTCCAGTCCCGGTGGTTTGAACACGTTGGATGACATGATTGCGGGTGTCGGCCACCCAAACTTCTCCGTTGTCACCCACCGCCACGGCGGCCGGGCCGTTAAAACCGCCAGCCAGCGTGGCGACGGTGTTATTGGTGAAGAGTATCTTGACCGAGCCGCTGCCTGAGTCGGCAATATAAATGTTGCCGCTGGCATCTCTGGCCAAACCCACCGGGTAGCTCAACCCCGTGGCCAGCGTGGAGACCATCCCACTCCAGGTTACCAGGCGGATGGCATTGTTGCCCGAATCGGAAATGACCACTCCGCCGCGCGCCTCGTCCACCAGCAACCCCTGCGGGCTGTTGAACCGGGCGGCGGTGCCCTGGGCATCCACCCAGCCGGAAACGCCCGTCAGACTGCCCGCCAGCACCGTGGAAACTCCCGTGCCCGGGTGGAAACGCACCACCTGGTTGTTCACGCTGGCGGTGATGTAAATGTAATTGCCCTGAGCGCCCACGCCCATGGGTTCGCGCAAAGAGTTGGTGGAAAAAACCGTGTCCACCTGCTGGGCGCCAACATGGCTTGCGGCCAGAACCCCTGCGGCCAGAATCGCCAGAATTGCTTTGGTCTTCATGGTCGAACTCCGTTTTTCAATGTGGTTAAGGGTCAGGCTTCAAGGCAACAAGCGCACCCGGTAGAATCTTGGTTTTCGCGGGTCCACCGGCGCGGTGATTTCCTGGTGCTGCCCGTCACCAGCAATGGTCCGCACCGCCGTCCACACGCCTGAGGTCAAATTCTCCGTGTACTCCAACTGATATGTCTTGTCCGGGGCGGTCAACAAGCTGAGCACCACTTCCTGCGGACGCGCCACGCGGCTCTGCAGCCGCAAGCGGGATTGCGCATTGGTGGGGTTGGTGCCTGCCAGATACTCCTGCCAGTTAGGCACGCCGTCGCGGTCAGGGTCCGCGCTATTGGCGGCGTCCGGGTTGTCCGGGTCGCCAAAGAAACGCCGCTTCCAATCATCCGAAATACGCACGGATTCCGCCACGGCGGGCACGCCCACAAACACCGCGCCGGGGATGCTTTCAAATTGAGGCTCGCGGAAAGGCATGGTGCGGGTGTCCCCACCGCTGCCCGCCAGGAAGCGCACCCGGTACAGCGCCCCTGCAGGAGCGCCCGCAGGCACCGTGAAGCGAATGTATCCCAGCAGCGTTTCACCCGCCGCAATGCCGGTGGGAATGAACTCCCACACGCGGTAAACCGTATCTGAAGGAACCGCGGCGTCTCCATCACTGAGCCGGGACGGCGCAGGAGCGCCATTGCGGGGCACAAAAGTCACCTGCCGCACGGGCGGCGCATCGGGGGTGGCCGGTCGTACCACGGCGCTGAAGGACATGCCGGAGAGGGTTTGCCCTTCACGCAGCCAAACGGTAACCGGTACATCCACCACCGTGCCGGGCTGGGCATTGCCCACGATGCCCGCCACGAAACGGGCGTTTTTCACCCACACACTGCCCGGCAGGGCCTCGGTGCGCACCGGCTCGCCGTCGGGCGTACCCGTCAAATTGAAAGGACCAATCACGGTCCTCAGCCCGTTGGGCATGCGCACACGGACGAAATTGTCCGCCAACACGCGACTGGCGCGCCACAACGTGACCTGCCAGTCCAGGAAACGGATTTCACCATCACCGCCCCACCCGGCTGGTGTGTCGAGCGGGAAGCTGTCCATGGCATCAAAAGCATCCGAAGTGCTGGGCGGCACCCGCAAACCCAGCGAGGCGTAAAAGGCATTGTTCACGTCGGCATTATCCAAATTGCTATCGCCAAACTCGCCGGCGTTGAACCAGCCGCTGGGCGAGCTGTCGCCTACCAGATACCCCACCGCGCCGGCGGGCAGGCTCACCGCACCCACGCCGCCATTAACGTTGGTGGCAACACCAATTCGCCCCGGAGCAGCGCCTACCACAATTTTCACGGGCGAAGCCGGACTGATGGGCAAGGTCACCTGGCCGCCATCCACCGTAGCGGAGGGATTAATAATCTGGATGGTGTATTCAGCCCCGGCCGGGGCCGTAGCAGGAATGGGCACCGCCAGCAAGTTCAACACCCCGAAACTGCTGACCACGCCGCCCAAATTGGTCCCCACCGCCGAGATGAGCAACCCACGGCGCCCGCCCAACGTGTTGGCGGGGTCTCCGTAGCCGATGGAAGACATGGTGCTGTTGGTCAGCCCCGCCAGCACAAGGAAATCATTGGTGCCAAGCTGTAACAGGCGGAATTGTTCAGACACGCTGGGGACACCCGCGGCCGCCTGTACTTCCACGCGATAAAAGACCGAGCG
Source organism: Fontisphaera persica (assembly GCF_024832785.1). GTDB lineage: Bacteria > Verrucomicrobiota > Verrucomicrobiia > Limisphaerales > Fontisphaeraceae > Fontisphaera > Fontisphaera persica. Next base: position 552,086 of record NZ_CP116615.1, on the reverse strand, counting down.
CATTTGCGCGCCCGGAATGAGGTTAACCACCACCGGCAGGTAAATCGTGGAGCCGGGCGAAGCAAAGTAATTGGAGGAAACGCTGGGCGTCACGCCAATGGTGTTCACTGAAGCCGGCAGGCCGCTGACCACATCACTGGCATTGGTGCCGATGAACGCCCGCACTTTCAACTTGGTGAGGTCCGCGGTGGGGTTGTTCCACCAAATGGCCCCCCGGTTGCCGGTCATGGGCACACGGGTGCTGTTGGTGGTGGGATCCGTGCCGTCCAAAGTAAAGAACACATCCGGATTCGGGCTGCCCACGATGATGATTTGACCATTCGGGAAATAGCCGGATACAGGCGAAATCACCGGTTCTTCAACATCCACCGGCTCGACCGGCACGCCACCACCGCCGCCACCACCACCGCCGGCGTTCAAGTTGAAGCCCGTGACTTCACGCACCAGATGATAGCCCAGTTCAGTGGCGTAAGCCTTGGTTCCGCCCACGATGACAATGCCCACCGGCTCACGCGCTGCCGGATAAATGGCCCAAGGGTCTGTGGGGTCAAAGGGACCGTCGGCCCAACCTTCCCAAATATTCAAGTTGTTCCAGCCACAACCATTATCGCAGCGCAACCAGTTTTCCGGCGGCACACCATAGAAGGTGGAAACCGAGCCATTGGTTTCCACCAGGCGCATGCGATGATTCAACCGGTCCGCCACAATCAACACTCCATTGGGTGCCTCGGCGATGCCTTCGGGCGCATTGAAGCGCGCCAGACCCGCCGGGCCATTGTTAAATCCTGCCACACCCGTGCCGGAATAGACCGTGCCAGCCGAAGGTGCCGCCGCCGGGTCAAACAACTTGACGACATGGTTGCCGGTGTCGCTGACAGCCAACAACCCAAAGCGCGTCACGGCAATGCCCTTGGGATTGTTCAACCCCGTGCCAATGAGCGCCGGCACCGGATTCGCCGGGGTCACCCGCACAATGGTGCCATTGGCCTGCGCCACGTAGAAATTGGTGGCGCTGTCCATGGTCATGGCATTCGGACTCACCAAGGCGGTGGTGATGACCGCCAGCAGGTTGAGATTGGTGTCGTACCGGCGAATGGCTCCATCGCCCGCGGTCAACACATAAAAAGAATTGTCCCGTCCGGTGACCACGGCCACAGGTTGATTCAAATTGGTCATCACCGTGCGGGTCTGGCCAGTGGCCAGCAACAATTTGCGGATTGCCCCGTTACCGCGGTCAGCCAGCCAGAGGTTGCCGTCCGGCCCAACGACCGGGCTTAAGGGCGTGTTGAACATGGCATCCTCAAGGGTGCGCCCGTCCACGTAACCATACGGCACCCCATACACATCCGCGTGGCCACCGCCCAAAGTGCGGACGGTAACTTGCGCGCGCAGGCCGGAGGCCAGGCAGACCAGGGCTGCCAGCCACACCGCCTGCCGCACCCAGCCAGCCGGCTGGCGTCGGGGGACGCATCCGGCAAGAGCGGAAACAGCAGTTTTCATAAGCATTTTTAAGTTGCGGTGGTTTTTGGCCAAAGTTTGGTCAAGTCCCACGTCCCCCTTAGAACAAGGGCCGATACTTGCTCGCCGGCGCACCCGTGTCCCAGGCCGGTTCATCCAAATCCGGCGGGAATTGCGGTTTGGTCTTGAGGAAGTCGCTCGGGGTGGGCTGGAAATCTCCATCAGTCACCAGGCTGGGCGTGACAAAGATGAGCATGTTGCGGCGGCTGCGCGATTTGGAATCCTTGCGGAAGAGCAGCCCCAGGCCGGGCACATCGCCCAGCACCGGCACTTTGTTGTAGGCCTTGCTGATTTCATCCGTGACCAAACCGCCCAGCACCAGGGTATTGCCGCTGGGGACGGTGGCCACGGTGTTGAGTTTCTGGCGGCGGAAGATGGGCGACTCGTTCACTTTGCCGCCCAGGAGTTTGCGCTCCACACCTTCCACGGCGCTGACTTCCGGCCGCAAATCCATGTGGATGTCAGACTTGCCCACCTGCCGGGGGGTGACCAGCAATTTGATGCCCACCTCGTTGAGAATGGTCTCGCGGCCGGTGGCGGCGTCCCGCACACCCAAATCATAACGCGGCTTCACCGTGCTCGCCTGTTGGATGCCGCCCTGCACGTTGCCCTGCTCTTCCTCAAATATCGGCACGTTGCGGATGCTCGACAGTTCAACCGACGTGCCGTCCATGGCCACGGCGCGCGGTTGCGCAATAAACTTGGTGTCGTTTTCCGTGTTCAGGAAGGACAGCACTGCCTTCACACCGTCCGCGCTCAGGAACGCGGCATGGGGATAAAAACCGCGCACCGTATCCACGCTCAACCCGCCCGTGAGGGTGTCCAAGTTGTTTGCCCGCCCAAACACCGTGTCCATGACGGTGGAGGCGGAATAAGCGGGAGTGGAAACCGCGCCGGCGCCGGGCGCGCCGCTGGGCAGGCTGGGACTGGCGCCCGAAGGTGTCCCGGGCACGGTGGTGGAGGTGGTGCCCTTGGTGAAACCATTGCCGAAGGTGAAATTCTGAGCTTCCAGCGTGCCGGTCCAATCAATGCCCTTGATGGACTTGGGATTCTTGGCGGTTTCAATGAACTGGGCCTCGATGAGAATTTGCGGCACAGCGGTGTCCACCCGCGCGATGATGTTGGACACGCTGGCAAATTCAGTCTCGGTGACCAGCATGATGAGCTTGTTGCCGCGCACATCGGCTTGAATCTGGCTGCGGCTGCTCAACGTGGGCTTGATCAGATTCACCATGTTGGTGGGGTGGGTGTACTCCAGCTTGACCATCTTGAGCACCAGCGGCTCCTGCACGGTCGGATCCTTGATGGTGATGCGCACCACCTTGGTGTTGGGATCGGGAATGGCCACGTAGCCATAGTTGTCCAACACCGCCACCAAGGCCTGGCGGGCCGTGAGGTTGCGCCATTTGATGTTGACCACACGCAACGGTTTCCGATCCGGGCCGTAGATGGTTTCCAAGATTTTTGCGTCAATGTGGATGTTCAACCCGGCCTGCGTGGCCAGGTCATTCAACACCACATCTATGGCCGTGTCCTGGTACTCCACTTTTTCCGCCACCTCCTCGTTGTTCGCCCCCGTCAGGAGCACGGAGTTTTGTTGAGCCATGCAGGCGGCACTCCACAAGGCCACCCCCACGACAAGCAGGACTTTGATTTTCGTTTTCATCGCGCGTGTTGTTGGTTGTTTGGCTTTCCTGACATCCACATACATCCATCCCTGCCCGCACCGCCGGCTTCATCCGGCGGCAGGCCACCCCTGCCGGCCATGTCTTCACCCTTTTGCTGGCCGCGATTATCGCCCGCTCAGCGGGATTTCCCGCGTCTCGGTCTTGCCGTCCTCCAGCCAGAGGGTCACCCGGACTGCATCGCCCAGGATTTCATCGAGCCGGATTTTGACGGGGCCATCCGGAGTATTCACCCGGCCGGTTTCACCCTTCAAAAAAGAAACGTTGTTAATCACGGCCGTGCGACGGCCACCAATACCGCTTAAATCCAATTTATATTCCCGCCGAGGCACCGGGGGGGGCGTGGTGGTTTCCACCGGCCTGGTAGTGCCGGTGGTTGGAGGGGTCTCCACCGGTTTCACCTCTTTTTTGGGCGGCGGCGGCGCCCAGCGCCCATTCCTTGTAGAATGCGGAAAGAAGGGATCTCGCCCAAAACCGGGATCGGCCGGGTCCCAAATAAAGACAGATTTGGGCGGCTCAAAGGGCACTGGCACAGCTACTGCCGCCGTGCCGGAGGCGGTTTTATTGGTGGCTGCGGCCGGCGCCGTGCCCGCCGCGTGGACCAGCAGGCCGGCCCCACATAAAGCCGCCAGCACCAGCGCGGCGCGCATCCAGGACGAGGGGGTGGGAAAAGCAGTTTTCATGGGTTGGGCTTGACAAGGGTGACAATCTCCACCTCAAAACTCAGCTTCTCGGAAGCGGCCGTCTCCAGGGCGCCGGCTGACAGGGAGAATTGACGCACCCGCATGAAGGGGAACTGTGTCTCAAAATCAGCCAGAAAACGCCCAAAATCGTGATAATGCGCAAAACCCCGCACGCTGAAAACCGCGGTGCTGTACGGAAACTTGCCCAGCATCCCCAGAGGGGCGGCGCGGTCCCGCCCAATTTCGACAATGTCTATGCGGGCGGCATGTTGCGAGCGGAATTGCTGGAAAAGCGTAATGAAAGTGGAATACACCTGGTTGGTGGGCATCAAATCCCGCTCCAATTCCGCCAGTTGATTTGTGGCCTCGGCCAGCATTTGCAGTTTTATTTTTTCGTCCTTGATGTCCCGCTCCGCGCGGGCCACCAGGTTTTGCGCATCGCTCAATTCCTTGTCCACTTTGGCAATTTTTGCCTGCTGTCCGGTAATCACCAGCAAGTAAAGTGCCACGATGACCAGCACCGCACCAATCAGCACGGCAATCACCTGCTGTTGTTTCTCTTTGGAAAGCTTCATGGTTAACGGCTTTTTTCCCGGAATTTCTCCGCAAACTGAAATTGCATGACAAAGATACGGAACGGCCGCGAGCCGGGCTGCAACGGGTCCGCAGCCCCGAGCGTGAGATTGTTCAACGTCGCAGGATTGCGCGGGTCCAGCAAGCTCTTGAAGAAGGGGGCTTCCGTCACCGCATCCTGAAACTTCTTGTAATTGTTGTCCACCTCCTGGCCGTAATCGCGCGCTTCCACCACGATGCGATTGCGCTCGCCGATGCCCTCGGGACGCGCCGGCGTGATGACCTGCCCGGCGGCATTGGTGACTGCCTTGACGGCTGGCAGCTCCACGAATTGCTGTTCGGTCTGCAGTCGGTTGAACGTGATGTTGGTGGCGAAACTATTGGTGGATACCTGCGCCAGCGCATTCAACACCGGCGCCCACAAAAAGCGGTTGGTCGCGTAGTAATGCAACCGTTCAATCTTTTGCCGCGCCTCGACCGCCAGCAGGTCATTGCGTTTGATTTGTTCATGCCGGGGTTTGAGCTGCTCCAATTTTTGCCGCGTGGCGGCCAGTTCACTTTCCTTGGCCTTGGCCTGCCAGATGAGGGTGCCAGTCCACGCCACCACGACAATGACCAGACCCACCGCGCCAAGGATGATTCGCTTGACAGGGTCCTTGCGGCGCAGCTCCTCCTCCGCCTGCGCTTCGGCCAGCAAATTGATGCGAATTGGCATATCCCTTAAAAGCTGCGTTGCCGTTGCTTTAATTCATCCCGCTGGCGGCCGCCCCCACCGCCACCGCCAGTCGCGGGGCGACGCTCTCGGCCATGGCCAGCGCCTCGCCGGTCAGGGCCAAATGAAAACCACCAATGGGATTCCACCGCTTGCATGGCACCATCAATTCGTTTTGGAGACATTGCACCAGAAAATCAGAGCTGGCGGATGCCCCCGAAACAAAAACCTGGCTCACCGTCTTATCCTCCTGATGCTCAAAAAAGTCAATAGAGGCCCGCAATTCCCGGCCCAGCGGAATGATGAGTGGCTCCAGCTCCGCCCCGACTTCTTCCGGGATGCCAATCTTGATGCCTTCGGCCTCGGCGTAGGTGATGCCCTTGGATTCAGCCAGCCCGGCAGTGATTTTATCGCCGCCAATGCCCACCACGCGGCTGAGCACCATCTCGCCCATGGACAAGATGGAGATGGAAGTGTTTTTGAACCCAATATCCACCAGAGCCACCACTTCCTTGGCAAATACCTCGGGCATTGCCACTTCAAAGGCGTTGATGGGGCCAATCAATCCGGGCACCACCATGTCCGGCACATACCCGGCGGTCTTAATCGCCGCCACCACGTCATTCAACAACGTCTGCTTGGTGCCGCCGGCCAGGACTTTGACTTTGGGCACGCCCTTTTTTTCTCCGCCCATGTCTCCTTTAGGGGGCAGAATGTAACAATCCCAGACGTGGCCGGGATAATCCTGCTGCAAATAACCCTTGGAATTGAATTTAAGCATCTGCCGCATCTCGGGCAGGCCCTGCATGGGCAGTTCCGCCTGGCGCACCACTGCATCGGTGACTCCCAAGGCCAGAATGATTTGTTTAGTGCGTGCCCCCAGCGCAGGAATGACCTGCTTCAAGTGTTCAGCCAGAATCTCGGAAGAAAGGGATTTCTCATAAATGGGGGCATCCTGCAGGGTGTAAGCAGCCAGGGAATAATTACCTCCCCGTCGCTGTAAGTAAACGGCTTTGGTCGTTCTCACCCCCAGGTCCACCGCCACTATGTGATCACGTTGTTTGGCCGAACTTTTGAGAAATGGCAAAGCCATGGCTATTCGTTTAGCATTATTTTAGAACTCTTTGCAAGCGTCAATTTCGCCCGTTTTTCGCATAACCCACACTTGCCAAGCAGGCTGCCTGCCAACCTGCCTCACCCTCAGAACAACAAAAAGCTTTCCGGCCCAACCCCTGCTGAAATACACTGAACGGCACAAAGTATTAGCATTATTTTCACATGACGCCAACTCCTTTCTCCATTTATCGGGCCGGTCTGACGAGTATTTTAACCGTGGTGGCGGCCCTCCTCCTGCCCCTGGCCAGCGCCTCCGCCGCCGACAACGCACCCAAATCCCCTGCCCCCACCGCGGCGGCCGCTCCTGCCAAACGCAATCCGCCCTTTGTGGGGATTGTCCAGAAAGTGGACACGCAATCCGGCACCTTGACCCTCAATGGCAAGGACGGCGGCCGGGTCTTTCACGTCAATGCCGAAACGCGCATTACGAAAAACGGCCAGCCGGCCACCCTCAAGGAGGCGCGGGTGGGGGAAGAAGCCGCAGGCACGTTCAAAGATGCGGAGGGGCGGCGTTACGCGGTGACTTTACGGCTGGGCCCCAAGCCGGACGCCACCTCGCCGACAAAGAAATGAAGGGAGAAAAAACAGGCCCTGCGCCTGCGGCTGGAAAGTTATTCCTCGTCGAATTTGCGCTTGATGAGTTCCTCAAGCGTCTGGATGGCCTCTGCCGCATCATCGCCAGAGGCGTGGACGTGCAGGCGGCTGCCATAGCCGGCGGCCAGCATCATCATGCCCATGATGCTCTTGCCATTGACGGTTTCCCCGTCCTTTTCCACGAGGATTTCCGAACGAAACTGGCTGGCCTTCTTAACAAACATGGCCGCCGGCCGGGCATGAATGCCCAACTTGTTGGTGACCACCATTTCCTTGGTGATCTCGCCCGGTCCGGATTTTTTGGTCTTGCTCATGTTTGCCCTAAAACTCAAGGCCATGCAGGTTTGGCTTGCCTCCATGGCCGCATCAAGCCGGCTTTAATTGCCGCGTCCACGCGATCTTGTCAACTGTTTTTTCGGCCCCTCACCACTTCTTTGTTGGGACATGATCTCAATCAGGTGCTTGTTCAACTCTTCCGCCGGATTGTAACCAGCAGCTTTTAATTTGGTATGAAAAGCCGCCACTTCAATCAGCCGGGCCAAATCCCGGCCCGGACGCACCGGGATGACCATATGGGGAATCTGCACCCCTAAAATCGTGGTGTAATCGTCATTCATCCCCACCCTTTCCACGTCCGGAACCTTCTCCCAGGGCATCAGGGTGACCACCAAATCCACCCGCTTTTCCTGGCGGATGCTGCGCACGCCAAACATCTTGGCCACGTTAATAATGCCAATGCCCCGCACCTCCATGAAATCGCGGGTCTTTTCATCGGAGGACCCCAGCACCTCATGCCCCTCCACGAGCGTCACCCGCGTGACATCATCCGACACCAGGCTGTAACCCCGCTCAATCAGTGCCAGCACGCATTCGCTTTTGCCGATGCCGCTTTCGCCCCGGATGATGACGCCCACCCCCAGAATGTCCACCATGCTGCCCATCTCCGTGCCGTGGGGAGCAAACAAATATTCCAGGCCGATGGTGGCTTTGTTGATGAAAGTTACCGTGGCCAGATGCGTGCGGAAGATGGGCACCTGGCGCTCCTGGGCCATGGCCAGAAACCGGTCATCGGGATGCAGGTTGCGCGAAAAAACCACGCAAGGGATGCGAAACGAAAACAGCCGCTCATAACTGGCCTGCCGCTCCTGCTCGGAACGCGAGCGCAAAAAGTATGTCTCGGCATTCCCAATGACCTGCACGCGCTTGTAGGAGAAATATTCGGTAAAACCGGCCAGCACCAGGCCGGGCCGGTTGATGGTCGGCTCGGGAATAATACGGGAAACGCCCCGGTTGCCGGCGATGAGCTTGAGTCCCAGCTCCTCGTGGTATTCGTCAAAGAACCGCTTAACAGTGATGGTTTCGCGCCGCATGTTAGAGATTGAATTCGGGCCCCAGGTAGATTTCCCGCGCCTGCGGATCGTTGGTCAGGTAGTCGGCATCACCGTGGCACAACACCCGGCCTTTGTGGATGATGTAGCCACGGTCAATCAATTTCAGCAGCTCACGCACGTTGTGATCAGTGATCAATATGCCCAAACCACGTTCTTTCAAGCGGCGGATGATCTTTTGTACTTCGTACACCGCAATCGGGTCAATGCCAACAAAGGGTTCATCCAGCAGCAGCAGCCGGGGGCTGGTCACCAGGGCGCGCGTAATTTCCAGGCGCCGCTTCTCTCCCCCGCTCAGCGTGTAGGCCGGATTTTTCGCCAGCGGAGTCAAATCCAGCTCCTCCAGCAGGTACTTCAGCCGCGTTTGGCGTTCCACGGGGTCCAAATTGCACACCTCCAAGATGGCCAGGATGTTCTCTTCCACCGTCAATTTGCGAAACACCGACGGCTCCTGGGTCAAATACCCCATGCCCAGCCGCGCCCGCTGGTGCACCGCCAGACGGCTGATTTCCTGACCGTCAAAAAAAATTCGGCCTTCGTCCGGGCGAATCACCCCCACCACCATGTTAAAGGTGGTGGTCTTGCCCGCGCCATTCGGCCCCATCAACCCCACAATTTCACCGGGATTCACCTCCAACGAAACGCCGTCCACCACCCGGCGTCCCCGATAAACCTTCACCAACTGTTCTGTGCCTAAAAGTGCCATGCGTTCATTGCCCCCTTCAAGGCTGTCCCGGCAGGCGCAGCGGCCCTGTGGGACGTATCCGAAACGGGCCGCGTCCCCGGAAGGTTTGCGCCTCGCGGTTCCAAATCAGGACCTCCGCCCCCTCAATTTCCAGCCGGCGCGGCGTGCCATTGGTGCGGGCCGCGCGCTCTTCCACCAACAACAGGCTCGGCTGCCCCCGCAATTCAAAATCTTTGGAGGCGCCATGGTACAACCCCAGCGCACCCGTGGCGCGGCTGGCGCCCTGGGTAATGACCACCGCCTCCCGCGCTTCCAGGCTTTGCAAAGTGTTGGAGGGACTGAAGGTAATGTCCACCTCCCCGCATTGCATCTGCCACGGGGGCAGGTTGGTGGTGTACCCCTGCTCCACCCGCACCTCGCGGCGGGCCTGCAAACGCTCCACCCGGTTGCTCGCCCCCAGCCACAGCCGCGCCGATTCCGCCGCCAACGTCCAAGCCACCTGCGTCAAATTGGAATGCAATTGAACAGCATGCACACCGCCGCCAGCCTGGGCTTCCACTGCCTCGCCGGTGACGGGATTCAAGCGCAAACTGGCCTGCTGGCTGGCCAGATGCCACAGGCCGCTGCGCTGGGTGCCTCCTCCGATTTGGCGCAAGGTCACTTGTTGCTCCACCTGCACTCGCTCCACCTGGTTGGTGCGCCCCGCCGCCATCCCCAGCGTCAACCGCTCACCCGTCAACGCCCAGGCGGGCGTGCGCTCGTCTCCCGGCAGCGTTTCCAGATAGACGCGCTGCTCAGCCAAGGCGTTTTCCAACTGCTGTTGGGCGTTCAAGCCCAAAATCAGCCGCTCACATTGTAATTTCCATGCAGGACGGTTGGTGGCCGCCGGCGGCAAGCGTGCAGGCTCCAGCCGGATGTTGCCCACCGCCACCAGCCGCGAGGCGCGCTGGCCGTCTGGCGCCATTTCCACCGTCAATCCCGCACATTGCAAGCGCCAAGGAATATCCGCCGCCCCCGCCGCCAACCGTTGTTCTGCCGAAACTCCTCCTTCCCACTGAATGGCTTGCATTTGCCGGGTGCGCGGGTCTTGCCGCAGCCGCAATTGAGGCCCTTCCATGCGCCATTGGGCATCTTCCGCCACCACCCGGCCGCGAAAGGCCGCATAATCATCCGCCAAATCGTATTCGTCGGCCTGCACGGTCAAAGCTTGTTCCGCCCCTGTCCCGCTACCCGCACGCCGCAAGACGACCTGTCCTCCCCCCCGCCCGGAAAAGACGTTGGCGGGGCGTTCCCAGGCCAACTCAGCCGCTTTGCCCTCGGCGGATTCAGTTCGCCACCAGGGATTGCCCTGAATGCGCGCCACTCCGCTGGTGGAAGTGCCGGAAAATGAGAGGGACTCCCCGCCCGCCTTCAAGTCCCCACGGCTTATGCTTACCCCCCCTGTGGCATGCAAGGTAGTGAGCGGGCGATTGGAGGCTGGCAGTTGAACTGAAAATGACGGGGCCGTCAGTTCCAGTACCTGAGCCGCCTGGTTGGTCGTGGGCGGCTGGGGAGCAGCCGATTCCCGCAGCCGGGTGCGAGCCTGGCCCATGGCGTGCACCTCGTCCTTGCTGCGATTGAACACCAGCCGCTCGGCCTGGCCACTCATCTGACCGGTTTCCCACCGGGCGCCGCGTTCCACCACCATGACATCGTCCACCGCCTGGTAGCGCGCCAGTTCCCCTTCCAGGCGGGCGCCGCCTTGCGTGAAGACCACCTGTTGCCGCGCTTCAATGGCTTCGACGCCTCCGCGGTTGGTGCTGAGGAAAATGGTCAACTCCCCGCAAGCGAGGGTGACCGGGGGATTGGTCGCTCCTGCGGGCAACAGCTCACGCACGCGAACGTTGCCAGCATAACGCGCCGCGGAACGCTGGCCCTCATACACCAGGGTTTGGGCGGTTAGTTCCAGGTCGTGCCGCGCCAATCCGGGCATGGCCGCCGTGCCGGGCTGGGGTTTGCCCGGCCGCAAAAGGGTGCGGACTTCGTTGGAAATGACCAGGATTTGCTCGGTCTGCCGCCAATCAAATCCCTGGCCGGTCACCCGGAGCTGGCCGTCGGTGGAAATGGCGGTCAGGGAGGCGTCGGACCACGCACGGCGGGTCGGATCATGGTACAGGCAGGCGGGCGCCTCCACAATCCACGCAGGATTGGTCTGGCCGGCGTAACTTTCAATCCGCAGGCGGTTGATATGCCACAACCCGTTGGTGCCGCTGATGGCCTCCTCCCCGTAAAGCACCGCCTTGCGCCGGTTTTGCGCATCATAGTCGGGCACGGCAAAGTTTTTCACGCGGCCCACCGGCCGCTCCTGTGCCAGAAGGGAGGCCGCCAGGAGTCCTCCCCACAGCCATGCCCACCCTCCTCGGCAATGCTGAGCAGCGGGTGCGTTCATGCGGAGTATTCCCGCAGCAGGGTTTCCCATTTGCCCTGGGCTTTGAGCAACAGCTCAATGACTTCTCGCACCGCACCGCGCCCGCCTGGTTTGCGGGTGACATAATGCGCCAGGGCCAGCGCCTCCGGCAAACTATCCGGCACGCAAACCGCCACGCCGGCGCGGCGCAAAGCGCCCAAGTCCACAATGTCATCCCCCATGTAACACACCTCCTCCCACGTGCAACCCGCCTGCCGCAAAATGTTTTCAATGGCATCCACCTTGGGGGCGCGATCCTGATATAAAAAATCCACCTTTAATTCCTGCGCCCGGCGGGTGGTCGCCGGAGAGGGGCGGGCCGAAATCCACCCCACCTTGATGCCGCCATGCTCGCGGAGCAGCCGCGTGCCCAGCCCATCAAAAACGTGGAATTGTTTGACTTCATCCTCGCCATTCATGAGGACGGTGCCGTCAGTGAGGATGCCGTCCACATCACATAAAAAGAGCCGCACTTTTTTCAGGCGGGCCGTCAATTCTTCCGGAGCTAGCATGGGCAGGGTTTCGTTGGAGAAAAGCTCAATCCCGAGCTTGATAAATCTTTTTTAGGGATTTTAGCACCAGCGGCATTTCCGCGAGGGGAATCATGTTGGGACCATCGCTCAAGGCCGCCTCTGGCTGGGGATGCGTTTCGATAAACACACCATCAGCCCCCGCGGCCACCGCCGCACGGGCCAGCACCGGCGCAAACTCGCGCTGGCCGCTCGACTTGTCCCCCCCCGCGCCGGGCAACTGGACCGAATGGGTGGCATCAAACACCACCGGGCACTCAGCCTGCCGCAGCCAGGGAATGGCCCGCATATCCGCCACCAAATTATTGTAGCCAAAAGTCGTGCCGCGCTCGGTCACCAACAACTGCCTGCCCCCCAGCTCACGCGCCTTGCGCACCACCTGCAACATCTCGGCCGGGCTGAGAAACTGCCCTTTCTTTAGATTGACAATCTTGCCGGTGGCCACCGCCGCTTCTATCAAATCCGTCTGCCGGCAGAGAAACGCCGGTATTTGCAGAATGTCCACCACCTCACCGGCCATTTGAGCTTGCTCCTCCGTATGCACATCGGTCAGCACCGGCAGACCCGTGCGCGCGCGGACTTCTTTCAACACTTCCAGGCCGGCCTCCAGGCCGGGGCCGCGAAAAGACCTGGCTGACGTGCGGTTGGCCTTGTCAAAACTGGCCTTGAAAACCAACGGCATACCCAGCCGGCGGCAAACTGGCTCCAGCTTTTGCGCCACTTCCAGGCACAGGGCCTCGCTTTCAATAACACACGGTCCGGCGATGACAAACAACTCCCGCCGGCTGCTCAAGCGTTTCCAGAGGCCCGTGTCAGACTTTGGCATGGCAATTTTGTACCAAGCCTGTGCGGGATTGTCCACCCTTGGCGCAAACTGTGGCCGGTCACCGTTCAAAGCCATTCCTCTGCTCATGGATAAATTTATTTCCCATTAAGGGGAAGAGCGGGTACCTTGTGCCCCAAGGCCAAGGCCAGGAAATTCATCCTTGCCAGCGGCCCTTGTTTACAAACCTTATGCTGACCTTGCCTACTGTCACCTTGAAACCCGGCGAAGCCGACCGCGTAGCCGCCGGACACCCTTGGATTTATGCCGGCTCCGTCTGGCGCGTCACGCCCACCCCGCGCGATGGGGAAATTGTCCAGGTCAAAGATTCCCGCCATCGTTTTCTGGGCGTGGGTTTTTTCAACTCACGCTCCAAAATCCACGTCCGCCTGCTGGACCCCCAGCGGGTCCAGGTGAACGAAGCCTGGTTTGAGCAACGGTTGCGTGCGGCCTGGGAATTGCGCCGCCGCCATCTGCCGCAGGCCACCAGCCTGCGGGTCGTCAACGCCGAAAGCGATTTTCTCTCCGGCTTGATTGTGGATAAATACGAAGACCACCTGGTCCTGCAAATTTCCTCGCTGGGCATGGACGCCCGCAAGGAAATGGTCGTGCAAGTGCTGCGCCGACTATTCTCTCCCAAGGCAATCGTGGAGCGCAGCGAGACCGCGGCCCGCAAATTCGAGGGTTTGGACGAAGCCCAAGGCACGCTCTGGGGCGAACCGGCTCCGATGGTCTGGGCGCGGTTGAACGGTCTGGAAATGGCGGCGGACCTTCAGACCGGCCACAAGACCGGCCTTTATCTGGACCAACAGGTGAATTACGAGCTGGTGGCGCGTCTGACGCCGGGGGCCCAGGTTCTGGATTGCTTTAGTTTTGTCGGCGGTTTTGCCCTGCACGCGGCGCGGGCAGGCGCCGCTCACGTGCATTGCCTGGAGCAGAGCGCGGAAGCGGCCGCCGCCCTGCAAACCAATGCCCAACGCAACGGCCTGGCCGGCCGCATTTCGGTGGAAACAGTGAACGTGTTTGACTGGCTCAAGGCTCAGACCACCACCCGCCCGCACGAAAAACTCATCCCACGATATGATGTCATCATTCTGGACCCGCCCTCCTTCACCCGCACCCGCGCCTCCGTCCCCGATGCTCTCCGCGGGTACAAGGAAATCCATCTCCGGGCGCTCAAATTGCTCAAACCAGGGGGGACACTCGTCACCTTCTGTTGCTCGCATCACGTGCCGGCGCCGCTTTTCCAGGAGGTCATCACCGCCGCCGCCGCCGACAGCCGGCGGGTGTTGCGCCGCGTGGCCATTTACACCCAATCCCCGGACCATCCGGTGCTGCCGGTCATTCCGGAAACCGAGTATCTCAAAGGGTTTGCCTTTGAAGTCGCCCGTTAGGCGGCCTTCAGGCGCTCAAACGCCGATTTTCGGAAGCCTTGGCCGCCGCCTCATCGGCCGGCAGGGTGACATGGAAGGTTGAACCACGCCCCATTTCACTCTCCACCCAGGCCCGGCCGCCGTGGCATTGGATGATGTGTTTGACAATGGCCAGGCCAAGGCCCGTGCCGCCCGCCTCGCGTGAACGGGCTTTGTCCACACGGTAAAACCGTTCAAAGATGCGCTCGCGGGACTCCGGCGGCACCCCCGGCCCGTCATCCGCCACCGAAAGCCTTACCATGCCCTGGTCCAGGCGCTGGCCGGTTATCTCCACCTTGCCGCCCACATGGCCGTACTTGATGGCATTGTCCAGCAAGTTGAACAGCACCTGCTGCAGACGATCCCCATCGGCCCATGCCTCCAATTCCTCCGGCACCTGGTTGAAGAATCGGATTTGCTTGTCGGCCGCCCGGGTCTGCAAATCCTCCATCACATGCTGCACCGTCTCGCGCAAGTTGGTGGGGCGCAAATTGAACAACACCTTGCCGGACTCCAGCCGGGAGATGGTCAGCAAATCCTCGATTAAAAACGTGAGCCGGTCGGTGTGTTTCTCAATGTTTTGCAAAAACCGGGTGGCCACGGCGGGGTCGTCCTTGGCGCCGCTCAAGAGCGTCTCCACAAAACCCTTGATCATGGCCAAGGGCGTGCGCAGCTCATGACTTACATTGGCCACAAACTCCTGGCGCGTTTTTTCCAGTTGTTTGAGGCGGGTCAGATCATGAAAAACCATGATGGCTCCCTGCTGCCGCCCCTGCCGGTCCAGCACCGCCGAGCCATTGACCTGCAGATAACGCGGCGTGGCGCCCGGAAGCTCAATCTCCACCGCCGCCACCGTGCATTCCTTGAGCAGGCGGTGGGCCATGCGCTCCAATTCCGGCAAACGAAACGCCTCAATCAACGTCAATCCCCGCAAATCCCGGGCAAATTGCAGCAAATCTTTAAGGGACTGGTTGAAGAGCTGGATGCGGCCCTGCTGGTCGAGCACCAGCACTCCCTCAATCATGCTGTTGAACAAGGCCTCCTGCTGGGCTTGAAACTGGGCCTGAAGCTGCTGCTGTTTTTGCAGGGCCTGCCGGGTGTATTCACGCTCGGCCAGCTCGCGGGCGCGGCGATGGCGGCGCTCCATCCACCAGGTGTGCAACACCACCAGCGCCACGCCCGCGGCAAAGAGCCACAACGCCCATTGTTCATCCAAAAACGTCACAACCAATAAACCGCCGCCGCTCCCCCGTCATTCGTCGGTGAACCGATACCCCACCCCGCGAATGGTATCCAGGTAGCGGGCCGCCGGCCCGAGTTTCTCGCGCAAGCGCCGCATGTGGGTGTCCACCGTGCGGGTGTCAATCAGGTTGTCGTATTCCCAGACATCCTGCAGAAGCTGGTCGCGCGATTGCACCCGGCCCCGCCGTTGCGCCAGCACGGTCAGCAAGCGAAATTCTGTGGCCGTCAAATCCACCTTTTTGCCCTTCACCGTGACTTGATGCCGCGGGATGTCAATGACCAGGTCGCCCGCGCGGATTTGCTCCTGCTTTTCCTCGGTGGGCTGGCCGCGGCGCAGCATGTTCTTCACCCGCAACACCAGCTCGCGCGGACTGAAGGGTTTGGTGACGTAGTCATCGGCGCCCAATTCCAAACCCAGCACGCGGTCAATTTCGGCCGCTTTGGCTGTCAGCATGATGATGGGGATTTTCGCAGTGGCAGGGTCCCGGCGCAGGGTCTTGCACACCTCCATGCCGTCCATCTCCGGCAGCATCACGTCCAGGATGATTAAATTGGGCTGCGCGGTCCGGGCCTTTTGCACCGCTTCGGCACCGTCATCGGCGCTGATGACATCGAATCCCGCACCTTTGAGATTAAACTCGATGAGTTCCACGGCATCGGGTTCATCATCCACCACCAGGATTTTGGGCTTCATAAGGACTCAACTATGGGCTTGGGTATCATTCATCCCCGCGGCAGGCCGGCCAGGGGCCGTGGCGCCACCGTGGCGGATGTCACGTCCTTCATACAAATAAACCACATCCTCGGCAATGTTTTTGGCGTGGTCGCCAATGCGCTCCAGGCTCTTGGTGATGGCCATTAAATGCAACGCCCACGCCGTCGCCCCGGGCTGTTGCTGCAGGTACTCTCCCAGATTCCTATGCGCCTCCTTGTTCAACCGGTCCACTTCCTTGTCCCGCGGAATCACCGCCCGGGCGCGGTCCGGTTCGTGATTCACAAAAGCATCCAGCGCATCTTTCAACATGAGCAGCACCAGTTGGGTGATGCGGGGGATGTCCACAAATTCCTCCAACGGCAGCCCCGGCGGCAGCTCCTGCGCGCGCCGGGCAATGGTGGTGGCGGCGTCGCCAATCCGCTCCAGTTCATGGGAGATTTTCATGGCCCGCGTCACCAGGCGCAAGTCGCTGGCCAGCGGCGCCTTGGCCAGGGCCTGAATGGCCAGCTCATCAATCTCCACTTCAAAACGGTCCAGCACATCATCCTCTTGGGCCACTTGGGCGGCCAGGCTCCGATTCTGCTCCAGCAGGGCTTTGACGGCGCGGCGCACGGCGTTTTCCGCATGGCTCGCCATGGTCAGCAACTGCTGTTTCAGATGCTGTACTTCCTGTTCAAAATGCTGAGACATAACGTCGCTCCTTCCTGCCGGGCTCAACCAAACCGGCCGGTCACATAATCCTCGGTCTGCTTCCGCGCGGGATTGGTAAAGATTTTCTCCGTGGTATCATACTCAATCAACTCACCCAAATAAAAAAAGGCCGTCATATCCGAAATGCGCGCCGCCTGCTGCATGTTATGCGTCACAATCACAATGGTGAAATCCTTTTTCAAATCCAGAATCAAATCTTCAATGCGCGCCGTGGCCAGGGGGTCCAGCGCCGAGGCCGGCTCATCCATGAGAATGATGTCCGGCCGGATGGCAATGGCCCGCGCAATGCAAAGGCGCTGCTGCTGGCCGCCACTCAGGCCCATGGCGCTGGTATGCAGGCGGTCTTTGACTTCATCCCACAACGCCGCCGAGCGCAGGCTTTGCTCGACAATTTCGTCCAGCTTCTTGCGGTCGCGCACTCCATGCAGGCGCAAGGCATAGGCGATGTTTTCGTAGATGGACTTGGGAAAAGGGTTGGAACGCTGGAAAACCATGCCCACCCGTTTGCGCAGCTCGATGACGTCCACCTCCGGCGCATAAATGTTCTGACCGGCGATTTCTACCTCCCCTTCCATGCGTACGCCGTCAATCAAATCGTTCATCCGGTTAAAACAGCGCAGCAAGGTGGATTTGCCGCAGCCCGAGGGGCCAATGAAGGCGGTCACCAGATTGGCGCGGATGTCCATGGTAATGCGGGTCAGCGCCGGATTCTGGCCATACCACAGGGAAAGCTCCCGTATGGCAATCAGCGTGGACGAATTGGCCAGCCCGCTGCCCCGGCGGGGGTCCTGACTGAGCTGTGTGGCAAGTGTTCCAGCCATAAGCGATGTCAATGAGATAACCGCATCTTCTTGCGCATGCGGGCACGCACTAAAATGGCAACGAAGTTCAACGCGAAGGTCAGCACCAACAGCACCACCACCGTCGCGTAGAGGATGGGGCGCGTCTGTTCGATGTTCGGCGATTGGGTCGAAAAAATGAACACATGATAACCCAGATCCATGAACTGATCGGTCAACGATTTCGGGAGCCCCGCCATATAATAGGCCGCGCCGGTAAATAAAATGGGCGCCACCTCGCCCGCCGCGCGGCTGATAGCCAGAATGCCACCCGTCAAGATGCCCGGCAGCGCATTGGGGAAAACAATGCGCAGAATCGTCTGCAGTTTCGTGGCGCCCAGCGCCAGGCTGGCCTCGCGCAGCCCCAACGGAATGGCGCGCAGGGCCTCTTCCGTGGCCACAATCACCACCGGCAGCGTCATCACCGCCAGGGTGGCGCTGGCCCAGATTAAGGCCGGCTTGCCCCAGTGCGGTTCAGCGTCACCCGGGTACAGTGCCGCATCCAGCCTTCCGCCGATGAAGCTGATGAAAAACCCCATGCCAAACAATCCAAAGACAATGGAAGGCACCCCCGCCAGGTTGTTGACCGCCCCGCGGATGATGCGGGTGAAGATGCTGGTGGAATGGGCGTATTCATTCAGATAAATCGCCGTAATTACGCCGATGGGCAGCACGATGATGGTCATCAGAATCACCCGCGCCGTGGTGCCCACAATCATGGGCAACACCCCCGCCTGGTTCACATCAAACATCTCCCGGTCAGACATGCTGAAGATGAAGCGCCAGCTCAGCCCCTCCTTGCCATGCCACAGGATGTTGCCCAGGATGACCGCCAGAATCAGCAGAATCAACAGCGTAGCCACTCCCGTCAGCCCCGTGAAGAGCACTGAAAACGGATCGCGCCGGGTGCGGGTCAGGGAAATCGGTTGGGTGCTCATGCGCGTCCCTCCAAACGCTTTTTCAGACGGTGGATGAACCAATCCGCCACCATGTTGCCAATGAAGGTCACCAAAAACAGCAGGGCCCCAATGAGGAACAGCATCCGGTAATGATGACCGCCCACCACCGTCTCAGCCATCTCCGCTGCGATGGTGGCCGTCATCGTACGGGTGGAATCCAACAAACTCCAGGAAACGATGCTGGCGTTGCCGCTCGCCATCAACACAATCATGGTTTCCCCGATGGCCCGGCCGAAGCCCAGCACCACGGCCGCAAACACGCCGGGCACCGCCGCCGGCAATACAATGTGCCAGGCAGCCTGCCATTTGGTGGAGCCCAGGGCCAGCGCGCCTTCAGTGAAACTCCGCGGCACGCTGGTCAGCGCATCCTCGGCGATGCTGAACACCACGGGAATGATGGCCAAGCCAAGGGCGATGCCTGCCACAAAGGCATTGAGGCGGGACTCATAGCCAAAAATGTGCTGCAGGAACGAGGCCATGACAATCAGGGCAAAAAATCCCAAAACCACCGAGGGAATGCCCGCCAGCAGTTCAATGCCCGGTTTGAGCCATTCCTTGAGCCGCGGTGAGGCCAGTTGGGAGACATAAATGGCCGCTCCCAAAGCCAGAGGCACCGCGAATAGTAAAGCCACCACCGAAGCCTTGAGACTGCCGATGATCAAGGGAATGAGGTTGTATTTGGGAATTTGCGATATCGGCTGCCAGATGTACTCCGGACGGTCATAATCGCTCCATTGATAGGGCAGGAGCAGGTAGCGCCAGGCCGTGGTGTTCACACGCGCGTCTTTGTCGTCCGGAATTTCCTCCTTGGCCTCCAGGCGCACTTTCATCATCTCCAGCAGGGCCTCCCGGTCCATCCGTGCATACTCGGCTGGTTTCAGGTGAAGGTAGGCCTGAATCTCCTGCGGCGTCATTTTGTCAAAATCCTCCAACGGCCTGACATTCTTGACGGCGGAGGAATCCATGCGCCCCAAAATGATGGGCAACGCCTCCCGGGTGACGAACAGGAAAATTAGAAAGATGATGACAGTCGCCGAAAGCGAAACCAGCAGGATGAATTTCTCAGCCAGCCATTCCAGTGGCCGCGCTTTGTGCCCGCGATGAAGGCCCATCCACCCCGCAGGGCGATTGGTGCCTGTGTATTTGTGCGGCATGCAGAATGTTCCGCAAAACAGGTTTGGAAATGCCGCCCCCCCGCAAGGAAGGGCGGTTTCAGGCCGGCAAATTATTCCCCGCGCATCTTTTCAGGGAGCGGGAAGAAGCCAATGTCCTTGACCACCTTCTGCCCTTCGTCACTGCGAATCCAGCGGATATACGCAGCCACCTCCCCCTTATCAATGGCCGGGTTGACGTAAATGTAGAGGAAACGCCAGATGGGGTACGTCCCATTTACGACCGTCTCTTCGTTGGGTTCAATGGCCGGGCTGTTTTCATCCTTCTTTATGGCCAGATGCTTCACCCCGGCCCCGTAACCCGCTCCCCCATAGCCGATGGCAAAACGATCCTTGGCCACCGCCGCCACCACCGCGGCCGTGCCCGGCATGGTCTGCGCCGAGGCGGCAAAATCACGGCCCAGCAGCACATGCTCCTTGAAGAATTCGTACGTGCCCGAGCTGTTCTCGCGGCTGTATAGATTGATCCGCGCATCCGGCCCCCCGAGTTCCTTCCAATTCCGCACCTTCCCGGTGAAGATGCGTTGCAATTGCTCAAGGGACAGCTCTTTGATGGGATTGCTCTCGTGCACAAAAATCATGATGCCATCGAGCGCCACCTTGTATTCGGTGGGGCGCCGCCCGAAGTTGCGCAGGCAGGCCTCGATTTCCTTGCCGCGAATCTTGCGCGACGAGTTGGCCAGGTCCGTGGTTTGATTTTGCAGGGCCGCCAGGCCAATGCCCGAACCGCCACCCGTCACTTGTATCCGCGTGCCCGGATTTTTCGACATGTACACCTCCGCCCATTTTTGAGCGAGGATGACCATGGTATCCGAACCTTTGACGGTGACCTTGCCCGCCTGTGCTTCCGGGGCCAGAGTTAACAAACCGGCCGCCAGACCGATTCCGAAGAGCGCGTATTTCATATTCTTCATGCTGCTTCACACTACCAGATGAATATGGCGGCCGTGTTACATTCACGTTAGAATTTCCAGGAGACGTCCACCTGCAACCGGCCCGCCTCCGAGCTGGCCCGCGCCCCCGGAGCCGCATAACTATTAATCAAATCACAGAGAAAATAGCTCACGGCGATGGTGGTGGAATCAAAGGGCGAATATTGCAGGCGCACAATATGCCCGCGCACATTGGTGCCCGGCCCATAGCCGGCCGCGCCACCCGCCGGAGCCACCCCATAAAATCCGCCAAAATCAGAATCCACCAGTTCTTCAAAGAAAGCATCCGCCCCGAGGTGCTTGTAACGGTAGCTGAGTTCCCACAAACCCCGTTTCCCGGCCTTGCCCAGGGTAAAACCCGCCGACCATCCATAATTTTCATCCTGTACGGCCGGATTATGCAAATAATCCAGCTCGACCCGGATGGGGAAGGGATTGGGGTAACGCCAGAATTTTTCCAAGGTGTAGGTCGCGGCGAAGTCCACATAAACGGGATTGTAATGATGCACCAACGCTCCGGCGGCCGTGCGGGTGTTGCCCCGGTTGGAATTGAACACCTGCCCGCTGGCCAGGTTTTGCACGTCACTTACCCCAAACCACGACACCCCCAGGGAAGTTTGAAAATGCAGACTCCATTGAGCCTCCCAGCGAGTTTGCACCCCCACGAGGTAGCTGTCATGACTGGCGCCGCCCAGTTCATTTAACACGAAGCCGCCGCCATTGAGGGCCAGGGTATGAACATCATTAAAGCGCCGTTGCAACTGCAATGCCGCGCCTTCGGGGGTGTAATCCTTGTCAAACACCATGTCACTGGTGACAAAGGGGTTCTCCATCTTGCCGCCCGTGACACTGACGGTCCACTGCGGGTTGTTCACTGCCGTCCACTTGCCATAAGCCAAATCAATGTAAACGTACTTTTTGCTGGCGTTGTTGCCAAAGGTGCTGTTGCCGGAAATGGGATCACCGCCCGTCGCGCCCGCCTCCCCTGAAGTCAGCCGAAAGCCGGCCTGCAAGTTGTCCCAAAAACCGGCCACCGCGCCAAAACGCAGGCGGTAACGAAACCGATGCCTGTCCAGCGCAGTCGTTGCCCCCGCCGCCGACTGGTTATTGGGCATTTGAAATCCTTCATACCGCACCCGCACGTCCCCGTGGAAGTGCAACGAGGTCACCCATTCGGGCAGGCCGCTTTTCACCGAGTAGGCCCGCCGGAAATCTTTGTCCGCCTCCTCCCGTAGTTGCTCGGCTTCCTGTTTCGTCAAAATGCCCTTCTCCAATAGCTTATCAATCAGAGCGTCGGCCGATTGTCCCCAAACCCCCGTTGCCGTTAACAAACAGCCAGCCAGAAGCCCCCTGCAGAACCATTTGGTGAAGTGGTTGTTAATCATAAATAGATTCAAAAATTCGCATTTTACGGACTGCTGATAAGGGATATTTCCGGAAAAATAAACGAAAGAATCGTGACATTCTTGTTACGAACACCTCGGGCTTGTCGCCTGAATGACGGAGCATTCCCAGCCTGAAGGGGGCCCTGCCGCGCAAAGTTATTCAGCCATGGGTTTCCACTTTCCTCCCCCTGCCTGCCATAAAACCAGGGCGCACTTTTCCATGAAATAATAATCGCCCGAACACCACGGGATGTCCACCCAGCCCACCAAGGTTTCCGCCGGCACCGCTTCAATAAACATCGCCGCGGCGAACAGAGAGCGCGAGAAGTTGAGTGGGTTGGTGTAATTTTCCCCGCCCACCAGACGGTCACCGAAGGCCATCCACCAGCCGTTGCGCTCCCACCGAAAGGCCGCCAGCCGTTGGGCAGCCACCGGCTGTGCGTGACGCCGTAAAGCCGCGCCTATTTCCGGGGTCAAGGCGCAGTACCGCGCCAGCTTGTTGTTATGCAGGCTTTTGCTGGCTGAGCGGGTGGATTTTTCGAGGATTTTGGGGTTTAACCGCTCCAAATCCACCCGCCATTGAAGCCATTGCAGCCCGCGCCGGCGCACCGCCTGCATTGCGCCTTCATCGCCATTGAGGCGCGCCAGCCGCGCATAGCCCAACGCCCCCGCCAAATGCCCGTTGAGCTGCTCGGCTTCGTCATTCTCATAATCGCGTTTAAGCGGGTCAAAGGTGTAATTGCTTTTGAGCAGGGGCGTCACCACCTCCTTCACTCGCGGCCAAAAACGGCGAGCCAGTCCGCCATCGCCAGTGGCATGGCACCAGACCCAGAAACTATAGACGCCGAAAAGACTGCGTGCGGCGGCCGGCGCCCCCGCCCGGTATCCCTCTGGGACCTCGTAAGCTTCTCTGGGACGGCCCTTGCTCCAATCCGGGCCGCGCCCCGCAAAGGGCAGGACGCCGGCCTCCATTTGGGCACGGCCAAACTCGCGCACCCTCGTAGCCAGGGGCTGACTGAGATACGGCAGGGTCAGCGCCAGGGCGTAAAACATTTCATCGGGATGCCCAAAAGCAGTTTCATAACCGCTAATGCCCAGGGTGTGATGCATGGGACGCCAGGGGTAACCTTCCAGGAATGTCAACACATGCGCCTCGAGTTTGGCGGCAACCCGCCTGGTTTCCGCATGGCCAGGAGCCGACAACGGCCAATCCGGGATTTCCCCCACCAGACGCTCCCAATCAGCTTCCTGCAGTTCAAGGCGGGGCAGGGTCAAATTCTGGCCGTTGACCTCGACGATGTTCTGCGCCGCCATCCGCCATGGCACTGTGCAGAGCACCCCCAGCGCTATAAGCAGCCACGTCATGCCCTTGTTCATGGGGTCGCCTCCAGACACAGCACTTGTGAACCCACCGGAAAAAACACGCGCCCCCCGGCCACCGACACGATGGCCCGCGCCGGGCCGTGCCATTCATTCACCAGCCCATAAGGCTGGCCGGCAGCGCGGGCTTTTTCGTAGCCCCCTTGATTCTCCCACCCGAAGTTGCCCGCCCCATAAAAGCCGCCATAAGTATCGCGCTTGCCGTAAAAATTACGAACCATGCCCGTGAGCAAGTTCAGCTCGCCCAGGAAACCTTGATGGTTGCTGAACAACCGCCCCGGCGCGCAAGACAAGGTTTGCGTCTCATCGCCAATGTAATTGAAACACATCCACGGCATGTCCTTGGCCCCCGGCGGGCGTCCCACCTCGCGGGAAGGATAACCATGCTGAACCAACGTCACCCGGCCATTGGCCAGATTGATTTTGCCAAAACAGGTGTAGGACCGCACCTCGCCGCCACCGTCCCAGGTGCCATACGCCGAACGCAACTGCGTGAACACTTCGCCAGTCTCCGGATTCACGCAGGGCGGCGTGAGCGGGTTATGCAGACCGCCGGTGTATAAAATCGGCGCCACCCAGGCTTCCTCGCCATCGCTGGCGCGCAGCGCGTAAAAAACCTGCTCCTCCGGATGTTTCCGCAGATGCTCCACGATAAACGCCTGTTCACGCTCCACGTCCTCGGGCGTCCCCGGAATGTATCGCGGATCCTTGCCGGCAAATCCCGCGCGCCGGACCAGCATCTGCTCGTTTTCCCCAAGGATGGTGTGAAAATCTTTGACCGGCGTAGTCGTCACAAAAATGAGTCCGCGAAACACCACCGGGAAATAATCGCGCGCCGTCAGCCCCGCCAGTTTGCGCGAGCGCCACGCCAGCCGCCCATCGGCCACCTGCCAGCAATACACATGCATATCCTCCGACACCACCACCACCCGCTGGCCGTCCTCGGTCAGACTGGGGCTGTTCAGAATGGGCGCCCCCGTGCGCTGTTTCCACGCCAGCGTGCCGTCCGCAGCGTTCACCGCGTAAAACCAGCCATCCCGCGCGCCGCAAAAGACTTTGCCTTGGTGAACCAGTGGCGCGCTCCAAAATCCTTCCTCCGCTTCAAACGCCCACAACCGACGTCCGTTGGCGGCGTCCAAGGCATACAATCGCCGGTCCATGGAGGCCACATAAACTTTCCCGGCGTCGTACATGGGCGAATGCCCAATCGGGCCGCCCGCCTGAAATTTCCAGCGTTCTTCCCCGGTGACCGCGTCCCATGCGTAAAAATTTCCCGCATAAGTGCCCATATAGGCCAACCCGCCGCCCACAATGACCTCCGCCCGCGGGCCAGTTAGCTCGCGGTACAGCTCCTTGCGCCAAACCAGGCGCAACGGATGGGCGGGAAACTCCGCATAATAGCCATGACGCTGGGGATTGCCGTGCAACGTGGGCCAGTCGGCGGCCAGCGCACTCAGACTCGCGCCAAAGCCAATAAAGCCCAACACCAAGGCCGATGCCCAGCCGCGGATTTTCACAACCGCCAGTCTATACCGGTCAGCCGTCATTCACAAGCAGGGTTTGACCGGTTTTCTTGATTGTTTTTAGTGGGAGCCAGCGCCTTTCTCTTCCGTCCAATGCAACTGTGGCAAAAATTATGCTAATAAAACGGCCATTGGCCTGTCATACCTATAGCTGGCAAACGCGTTAACGAGCCCATGCAGGACAACACCACAGGCAGCCCGGCCGCCGGGGCGGGGGAGACTTTGCAGGCGTTGTTTGAGGCCAAAGAATCGGCCTTGCTCCTGTATGCCCAGCGGCTCACCGGCGATGCCGGAGCCGCCGAAGACGTCGTCCAGGAAGCTTTTATGCGATTGCACCGCGAATATGCACAGGTCCGCCAGCCCGTTCCGTGGCTGTACCGCACGGTACACAATCTGGCGGTCAACCATGTGCGGGCTTCCCAAAAACTGGCCCCGCTGCAACCAGCCGGGGGAGACGACCCGGAATGGGATGTGGCCGATGACACCCCCATGCCCGACGAACACCTGGCTCGGCTGGAGGCCATTGGCCAAACCCGCCTCTGTCTGGCCACCCTGAATGCGCGGCAACGCGAGGTGCTCCGGCTCAAATTTGAAGAGGGGCTTTCTTACAAGGAAATCGGCGCGCGCCTGAATCTGAATGTGGGGCATGTGGGATACCTCCTGCACCACGCCCTCAAAGATTTGGCGTCCGCTCTCAAACAAACCGGTGTGCTATGAAACCTGAATTGCCCATGGACCCGCGCACCGACTTGGAGGCGCGCGTCGTAGCCCTGCTGCTGGGCGAAGCCAGCCCCTTTGAAGAAGCGCAATTGCTGCGTCTCATCGAGCAGGACCCGGAACTGGGGGCATTTTATCGTGACATGCAGAAAACGGTAGGATTGCTGCGCGAAGTTGCGCGTCCCAAGTCCGCCACCGACCAACCAACTCCCCAAGCCGGGACTGCGACGCCTGCGAATACCCCAAAACTGTCCCCCACCCGCCGCGCCGCATTGCTGGCCGCGTTGCAAAGCCCGCCGGCTTCCGCACCAACCCCTGCCCCCCCGCAAGCAGCCCCTGCCCGGCGAGCCAATCTCCCCGAAGCCACCCGCTCCACCCGCGCACGTGGCATTTGGAGCAGGATGCGCCAACCCATCGGCCCCTCATGGCATTGGGCCATCAAACTCGCTGCGGTAGTGGCCCTGCTGGCATTGCTATGGTCACTGACGTTGCCCGCCTTGGCCCCCGCCAAGGCAAGGTCACTCAGGGTAGCTGAACTGAATCGGCAAAAAATGGCCGAATTGGAGAAAAGGCTCGCTAAAGAATCCCGCAAGGAGGACGATGCCTTCGCCCCCAGCCCGGGTGCCCAGCCAGATGGATGGCAAGGACGTCGCCGCACCCTTGCCGGCGCGGTTGCATCTCAAACCGCCGCTCCACCAACCGACGCGCCCATCACGGCTCGCTTCGCTCAAAATATCTATCTTCCGCCGGCCACTGCAGAGGCGCCGCTTCCCGCAAAGCCAGGTGACATGGACCGCAATAAAACACTGGGCGATAAACTCGCGGTGTTGACCGACGAGTCCTTCATCAACACTCCCCCGCCCACCACTTTTCACGACACCTATGCAGTTTCTCCATGGGAAAACGAGGGTTTCGGAGGCAGGTTGGGGCGCCCCGTCAACTCTCCTGCCCCTGGCCCATCCACGCCCGCTCTAGTAACGCGTGACCTGAAAGACGCCGCCAAAAACGAAAGTGTCAATGGTCTGGCCGCCGCCAACCGCCTTGCTGGCCCGCCAGCAGCAACCCCGGCAGCGCCAGCCGAAACGCCCATTTCCCAACTCACCGGCCTGGGCTTGGCGGGCGGGCAGGCATTGGGCAACGGACGCGCCGACGGCTCGGCCAACATCGGCATGGCCTTTGACTCCGTGGATAATTTGCAACGTCAGTCAGTCCAGAGCGAGGATTGGGTGACCAACCTCCCACAACAAAATTTTGCTTACGGCACAGTCAACTTGGGCAAGTCCCAAACAGAAGCAACGGAGCAATTCTGGAAAGAATCTCCCAGCCTTGGCTTCACCCTCAATGCCAATGTGGCAGAGGCGGCAGGCCGCCTGCCCAAGGAACCGGAGTCCGCGGGGGTGCAACTTCAGGAATTCCGCTCTTATTACAGGGCGCCCTCGGCCAGCGAAACCACACTCAAACGGTTATCCGAACAGGACGGCACCCGCGAATTGGAGCGCTTGGCCCGTCAGTCAGCCCAAATGCCCCAGCCCAGCGGCCTCAAGTTCGCCGCCGGTGGTGTTGGTGCTGCGACACCCCCCCCCACAACTCCCACTCCCGCCAGAAAACTGGAAGAATCCGCCGCCACAGCCGAAAAAGAAGTCCTATTGGAACGCCTCGAAGCAGCCAAGAAGCCCGCCTCTGGCGCCGAAGCCAAAGCCACGCCCGTCCCGATGGCTCCCCCGCCACCCGTCGCTGCCATTCAACCAGCCGGAGAAGAAACCTTGGACAAACGCAAAGCCGGAGCTTCCCTGCCTCCGCTGATTCATCCCATGGAAGTGCAAACCGCGCCCAACAGCGTGGTCAACTTCAGCACGTTTTCACTGAACGTCAGTGATGTTTCCTTCAAAACCGCCGCCGCCAGCCTGCAGGCCGGCCAATGGCCTGACCCCAATTCCATTCGCGTCGAAGAGTTCATTAACGCCCTCAATTACCGGGACCCCGCTCCCGCCCCCGGCGCACGGGTTGCCTTCAACTGGGAAATAGCTCGTCATCCTTTCGCTCATCAGCGCGATTTGGTGCGTTTCTCCATCCAAACCGCCGCCCTCGGCCGCCAGGCCGCGCAACCGCTTAACCTCGTACTGCTGGTGGACAACTCCGGCTCCATGGGCCGCCCGGACCGTGTGGCCATCGTGAGCCAGGCCTTGCAGGTACTGGCCGGCAAATTGCATCCCCAGGATAAGATTAGCGTGGTGGCCTTTGCCCGCCGTGCCCAGCTCTGCGTGGATGGCCAGCCTGGCCAGCGCGCGAAAGAGGCCATCCAACAAGTGCTGCGCCTCAACCCCGAGGGCGGCACGGACCTCGGCGCCGGCCTGGACCTGGCCTACCAAACCGCCCTGAAACATTTTCATCCCAGCGCCAACAATCGCGTGCTCCTCCTCACCGATGGCGCCGCCAACCTGGGCGACGTGGACCCCGAGATACTCCGGCAAAAAGTCATCCAACACCGCCAGCGAGGCGTGGCGCTGGACTGCTTCGGCGTGGGTTGGGAAGGTTTGGACGATGACCTACTGGAAGTGCTCTCCCGCAACGGAGACGGCCGCTATGCGCTGCTCAACGAGGTCGAGCAGGCGGCGGCTGAGTTTGCCGAAAAATTGGCCGGCGCATTGAATGTGGCCGCCGCCGATGTCAAAACTCAAGTCGAGTTCAATCCCTACCGCGTCACCGCCTACCGCCAAATAGGCTATGCGCGCCATCAGCTCACCAAGGAACAATTCCGTGACAATACCGTGGATGCCGCCGAGCTGGCCGCTGCCGAGGCTGGCAACGCCATGTACGCGGTTCAGGTCAACGCCCAAGGCAGCGGCCCCCTGGGCGTGGTGCGCGTGCGCTATCGCGTCCCGGCCACCGGTCAATACGAGGAGCGGGAATGGATTTTGCCCTACACCCCGCAGCCCCCCCCGCTGGCGCAGGCCTCTCCCGCCATGCGTTTGGCCGCCAGCGCCGCCTTGTTGGGCGAATATCTCTCGCGCAATCCTTATGCCGGCGAAGTCCAACTCAAGGTTCTGGCCGCCATTGCCGGCAGTGCCGTGAAGGCTTTCGAGCCAGACCCACGCCCGCAACAATTGTTGACCATGCTGCAACAGGCCATGCGACTCGAAGGAGTGCAATAAAGTGCTCGATGGCCATCGCAGCCCCGGCAGTCGGTTTAATTTGAAAATAATGGTATGAAAGGGATCATTCGCAGTCTCCAGATGGCCGCCATCCTGCTTGGCAGCAGCGGGATGGCCTTCACCGCCACCCCCGTGGAAAGCCTCAAGTTCAGCGGGGAGGTGGATACCAACCAGGCCAGTTTTATTCTCACGGGACGCCTGAAGGGTGGCGGCCCGCCAGAATCTGAAGTGCCCCTCATTTACTCCGCCACCTGGCAGGCCGGCGTGCACTTTGAAAAAACCAACATCCTCCAGCGATTTGAATTACGCGCCCGCGTGCTGCAAGGGCAATTCAAGGAATGGATTCTGCGCTGCCGTGGGCACGGCAACATTGAACAGGTCTCCGGACCCGGCATCAAAGATTGGGCATTACGGCGCGATGCCGCCGGCCAGCTCTATCTGGTCATCCGGCCCGCCGACGCCGCTACCAACCAGCCGCCGCCGCGGGAATTGTCCGCCAGTGTGATTGCCCGGCATGCCTTCGCTTCCCTGCCCCTGGACTTCACCCCGCTGGTGCTGCAACCGCACGAAGCCGCCTTTGCCGAAGGCACGCTGGAAATCGTGCCGGACCCGGCATTGGAACTTTCACTCACCAACCTATCAGGGTTTTTGCTCGTGCAAAAATCGCCCGCCACAGGCACAGGCACCGCCTCGCCCCTGGATGCCACCCAACCCTTCCTGTTGCGCTGGACCGGCGGCGATTATGCCCTGCAAGTCCGGGCCATGGAAAAAGACCCCGAAGGCCGCCAAATCACGCTGAATCAATTTCAGCTCACGGGCATGATGAAAGAACAGCGCGCGTCCTTTACCCTGCGTGCCGAAGCCCTCGTGCGCCATGCGGAGGGCGGAGCCCTCGCCCTGCTGGCCGGTGACGCCGCCTTGACCAGTTTTCCCACCAACGCCGAAGTTTATTTTGCGGACGGCCGCTACTGGCTGCGCTTCCGGCGGCCGGGCACTTATCCTCTCTCGCTCACTTTTGATGCGCGCGTGACCACGCAAAATGAATGGAATAGCGTGGCCTTTGAGTTGGCCCCCAGCGCCCTGCGTCCGGTCACCCTCAAAGGGCTGCCCGCAGAGACGTTGTTCAACCTGGGCAACGCCGCCCGCCCCGAAAAGCAGGGCGACGACTATGTCACCTTCCTGGCCTCCAGCGGGCCCTTGCAATGGCAATGGCGCACCGCCCGCAAAGAAGAACGCGGACGGCTGTTCTACGCCGTGGAAGGCCAGGTGGGTTTAAGCGTTGGTCCCGGCCTTCTGCGCCAGGCCTGTTTGTTGAACTACAAAGTCATGCAGGGAGAATTAACGCAACTTTCACTGGCCCTCCAAGGTGATGGGGAAGTGACCCATGTGCGTGGCGATGACATCCTGGCCTGGCGGGTCATCCCTTCCTCCAATGGTTTGCGGCGGCTTGTGGTGCAGCTCAATCAGCCCCGCAAAGACCAGTATCGGATGCAAGTGCTTTTGCAAACTCCGCTGGGGGCTTTCCCGGTGGCAGTCACACCGTTGCGGCTCACGCCGGAGGAAGCCATCCGCTACTCCGGTTACCTCGTGGCCATGAATGACGGCGCCGTACGTCTCGAAGCCACCGAAACCCGCGGCCTTTCCCAAATTTCACCGGAAATGGTGCCCCAGCGGGAGGCCATTTCCCAAGCCGGCTTGAGCCAGGGCACCCAAATGTTTGCCTACCGCTTCAGCGGCCCGGATTACACCCTGAGCTTGCAGGCCGAACAAGTGCAGCCGGAGGTCAACGTGTCCCAACTGCTCGTTTACCATCTGGGCGAAACCGAAACCACCATTGATGCCGAGTTGGAATTGGACATCCGGGACGCTCCTCTGCGCGAGTTCACCATCCGCACGCCCGCGGATTTCACCAATCCGCGGGTCAACGCCCAAAGCCTGAGTGATTACTTTTTAACCCCCGAGCCCAATACCAACCTGTCCCGCCTGCGGCTGGTGTTTGCCCAGCCCCTCACGGGCCGGCAGGTGGTGCAATTGCGCCTCAGCAAAAACACCAACGCCATGCCTGGCGCCTGGTCCCTTCCCCTCGTGCACCCCCTCGGCATCAAGTCGCTCCGCCTGCATCTCGGCGTCTCCGCTGATACCGGCTTTCGTCTCACCGCCGGGGAAGTCGCCGGTTTGACCGAGCTGGCCCCCGGCTTTTTCCCCCGCAAGATTGCCGGCCTGCAACTGGCATGGCGATTGCGCGATGAGACCTGGCAGGCCACCGTGCAAGTCGAACGCCTGACCCAGACCGTGCTCGCGGACGTGGTGCACTTGTTCACCTTGAAGGAGGGCATCGCTTATTGCAGCTCCGTCATCAACTACTGGGTGGGCGGCGCGCCCATCAACCAGTTCCGCGTCGCCGCTCCCACCAACTACGGCAACGTGGAATTTGCCGGCCGCGATGTGCGCAACTGGAAACCTGTCGAGGGCGGTTATGAGGTGTATCTCAACACTCCGGCCTTTGGCGCGTACACTCTGCTGGTCACCTGCGACCGCCAATTCCACCCCCGCACCAACAACCTGGTTGAATTTGAGGGCGCGCGCCCGCTGGACGCCCAAACCGAGCAAGGCAGCGTGCTGGTCATCAGTGAGCACGCCTTTGAGGCCCGCCCCGCCGAAGTCTCTCCGCCGCTCCTGAAATTGGACCCGCGGGAAATCCCTCCAGAGCACCGCCTGTTGTTTGATGCCCCGCTGCTGGCCGCTTATCAATACACCGCCCGGCCTTTTGTTTTGCGCCTCGAGCTGGCCTCGCTGCCGCCCGGCGAAACCATGCGGCAGGTGGCCGACCGCGCCGTCCTGCAAACGCGCATCACCCGCGAGGGCGAACTCGCCACCACCGCCCGTTATTTCGTCAAGAACCAGGGGCATGCCCACCTGCGCGTTAAAATTCCAGCCGGTTACAAATTATGGGAGGCGCGGGTGAACCAAAACATGACTGCACCCGTCAGCGATGGTCCGTCCACCCTGATTCCCCTGCCCTCCAAAACCGACCCGTTGGCCGTCTTGACCGTGGAATTAAAGCTCGCGGCCAAGGCCGGCGACCGGCGGCGCCTGGTTTTGGAAGCGCCCGTCATTGAGGCGCCGGTGTTGCAAACCGAGTGGCGATTGCAGGGCGACGCCGGCACGCGGCTGCGTTTTCAAAGCGGGCGTGTCGTACCCACCGGCGCATGGCAGGAGCCTGGCGGCTGGCATTGGATTGCTCAGCATTTCAAGGGGGGCTTCTCGTGGCACCGCCGAACGCTGGCTCTGCTGTTGCTGCCCGTGTTGCTGGTGGGCAGTGTCTTGTGTTTCCGTCACGCCGCGCGGCCCGGCGCCACCCGCGGCAGCCTCGCCCAAATCACCGCCCAGGCCGCTGGCATTCTGATTGCCTTGGGCACCCTGGCTTTGCTGGCCCTGTTGGCCTGGGTTTCGCTCACCCCTGGCTCCGACAATCCCCATGAAATGGTGTTCATCGCTCCCATTCAAGACCCGGGCCAGACACTTTCGCTGCAAGTCACCCAATGGGCGGCGGGAGATGTTATGTTTTACGCCAAATATGCGTGGCCAGCGCTCCTGGCTGTGGCGCTGTGGGTGTTGGCCGCCGTTAAGCAATGGTCTCACTGGGGGGGCAGCGCCGCTCGTATGGCTGGCTGGGCCCTGCTGGCATGGGCCGCCTTGCGCATGCCGGGGGGCGCGCCGTGGTTCTTTGGCATTTTGGCGCTCTTTGCCCTGACCCAATTATGGTTCCCCGCCTGGCGAGCCATCCAGCAACTCCCCCCTGCCCCCAAACCTGAGCCGCCGGCCGCGCCGGCCGGCTCCTCCAACCCGGCGCCGGGAGCAGCCACCGCTTTATGGCTGGCCGGACTGCTGGTCACGGCGACCGCCACGGCCCACGCCGCTCCCGCCGAACCCACCCGCAGCGTGGTGCAAAGCGTCATCCAACAACTGCAGGTGCAGGATGAATTTTTGCGCGCTCGCGCCCGATTAATCTGGCAAACCGAAGCCGGTGAACGGCTGGACTTTTTATCCGCTCCTGCAGTCCTGACCCAAATCCAACTGCCTGCCGAAAATCTCGTACTAAGCCAGAACCCCCTCGGAGGAGGCTACCGGCTGACCGCAAAAACTGGAGGCAAGTTTGAAGTGGAATTTGAGTACCAGTTGCGCGTCACCCGCGAGGCAGCCAGCGGCCATTTCGCGCTGCCCACCTGCCCCGCGCTGGTGAACCGGTTAACCTTGGATTTGGATCGCCCCGACCTGAGCGTGATTTCCAGCGAAGCGGTCTCCGTCGAGGTGGCCGTGGTGCAACAGGAAGGAAAGGAGCTTTCCCGCGCTGAAGTGGTGCTGGCCCCCCGGCCGTCTGCCAGAATCAACTGGGTGCCGCGCTCGCGCGACCCGCGCCGGGAAACCGCCGTCCTCTACGCCGAACTGCACCACCTTTATGTGCCCACCCCTGGCCTGCTGGAAGGCGTGCATCTCTTTCAGCTTAAACCCGCCCAAGGACAAATCACCGAAGTCACGGTGTTGATTCCCACCAATCAAACCGTAACCGATGTGCGCGCCCAGGGACTGGCTCATTGGCGCTTCGACCCCGACAGCCGCCTCCTGCGTGCTGTCTTCCAAACGCCCCAGGCCCAGGCGTTTCAAATGTGGATGTTTTCACAAATTCCCGCTGGGGCCTTGCCGTATGAAATTACCGCCCGCGTGCCGTTGTTACAAAACACCGCCGGCCAGTTGGGCACTCTGGGCGTGGCCACCGGCCAGGAAGTACAGCTCCAGGAAACCGCCAAGGTTCAGGGACTGGCCCCCATCAACCTGGAAGATTATTCCGCCGCCCTGTTGAAGGAGGCCAGTCAGTGGATGTCAGGGCTGACGCTGCGCCGGGCTTATCGCTATTCAGCCGGAGACGCTCAGATTACTCTTGCCGCAGCCCCCGTTCAGCCGGACATCCGGGTGGCCACGCAAGAAACCCATTCCCTGGGCGAAGACCGCGCCGTGCTCGCCCTGCAATGGACGGTGGACATCACCCGCGCCGGTATTTTCCGGCTAAGCTTCACCCTGCCGGCGGATTTTGATTTGGAAAATGTCACCAGCCCCATCTTAAGTCATTGGACGGAGCTGCGGGCGGCCGGTGAACGCATCATCACCCTTCACCTGCGCGGCAAGACGGAAGGCCGCCACAATTTCAACCTCACGCTCGGCGGTCCGGGCCTGGCCCGCCGCAAAGAATGGACCGCACCGCGCGTTTGGGTGCGAGAGGCCACCCGCCAGACGGGACAGTTGCTGGTCATCCCGGAACAAGGGCTGCGCCTGCACGCCCGCGAGCGCGACGGCGTCAACCCCGTGGACCCGCGCCGCGCCGGCCTGACCCAAAAGGGTGGTTTGGCCTTTGCGCTCCTGCAAAATCAATGGCGCCTGGTGTTCGATGTAGAGGCTGTTGAGCCTTGGGTGGAGGCCGCCGTGCTGCAACACTGTACCCTGCGTGAAGGCCAGGCCCAGGTCATCGCCGCCCTCGAATATCGCATAGACAATGCCGGAGTGAAAAATCTCCAAATCCTGGTGCCCCATCCAGCCGATAATGTCCGCTTTGAAGGCGACCTGTTCTCGGATGCCATGCGGCTGCCCGCCCCCGGCGAGGCCCGCTGGCAGACGTGGGAAGTCAAACTGCAACGCCGCGTCATCGGCAATTACACCCTGCGCCTCAGCTACCAAATGCCCCTCACCAATCAAACGGCCGGAATGCGCCTTGCCGGGGTCAGAACACCTTCTGCCAACCTACAGCGCGGCTACCTGGCCGTGCAGGGCAGCGGCCGCCTGCAAATCCGTCTCCCTGCCCAGCCCGCCGGTCTTCAACCGGTGGAGTGGCAGGCGCTTCCTCCGACTCTCCGCCGCAGCGCCGGCATGACCGAAAGCAAGGACTGCTTCGTGGTCATGGACAGCGGCTTTGAACTGCCCATCACCCTCTCCCGTCATGAGGTGGCCAACGTCCTCCCCGCTCAGGTGGAAAGCCTGACGCTCACTTCCGTAATTGCCCCCTCCGGCCAGATGTTGACCGAAGGCCGCCTGGTGCTTCGCCCCGGTGACAAACGCCTGCTGCGTATGAAACTTCCCGCTGGCAGCCGCTTCTGGTACGCCTTCATCAACGGCCAGAGCGTCTGGCCCTGGCGCGAAGGCGGCCAAATCCTTTTTCTGTTGGAGAAACACAGCGAGCCTAACCAGCCCACCACGTTGGAATTCTTCTACACGGCTGGTACGGGCGAGGACGGCAACCTGGCCCGTCGTGAAATGCTCGCGCCCTCCTTCGACCTGCCCTTGGAAAATGTGACCTGGAATATCTACACCCCCGCCAACTGGGACATCCAGAACTGGCAAAGCGCCCTCCAAATGCGCAGCGTCGGCACGCCCCTCTGGCCCACCGGCATCAATGTGGATGATTACCTCAAATCAGAAATGGCCCGCCGCGAAGAAAAAGTCAAAACCGCCGAGCAGCTCTTCTCCATGGCCAACACCATGCTGCAACAGGGCGCGCCCCAACAAGCCCAGCGCGCCTTCCAAGCAGCTTGGAACATCTCCCCCCAGGATGCCGCCTTCAATGAAGATGCGCGCGTGCAATGGAATAATGTGCGCCTCCAGCAAACCTTGCTGGGCTTGAACGAGCGCCGCCAAAACGCCCTCGACATCGCCGAACGCAAAGAGGGGCGCGCCCGCAACGTCCTGGGCCGCGTCGAACCCGGCCAGGCTCCGCAATACACGCAACAGCAGGCGCAACAAGTCCTGGAGCGAAACACCCCCGATGAAAACGCCGCCCTCCAACGCCTGGCTGAACGCATGCTGCGGCAGCAAATCGCCGGTGTGACCAAGCCGGAAAGCATTCGCGCCGCCCTGCCCTTGCAAGGCCGGCCTTATCAATTCACCGGCGCTTTGGTGGTGGATGAATGGGCCACACTGAAAGTTGCGCTCAAGGCCAAGGCCGCCGACCCCCAAACGGCCACGGGTGGCGTCACCTTGTTGACCGGCCTGTTCCTCGCGTTGGCGGCCCTTTATGGCCTGCGGCCCAAAGCCCAAAAATGAGGGCGTGCAGCCCTTCATAACCTTGCCCACCCACGGTTTGAATTTGGAACCCCGCCTCACTCCTTGACCACTTTGCAAATGGTGATGCGTTCGGAAAATACAACGATTTCCTCGGCACCGTCGCCGTCCACATCCTTGACTTCGCCCCGGATATTGCTGAGACGTTCCTTGAGAGTGGGATGAAGCACCGCACGGAAAACCGGCTGGAGCCGTCGGTCCAACACCATTGCCGTCACCTCATGCATGATATTATCATTGCTGAATTCTCGATGCGTTTTGCCAACTACGCCCACTGAATTTGAATGCAGGTCCTTCCACAACACTGCCACATACGGCCCGCCGTCCAATTGAGGCAGCCGCACATTACCCAGGACATGCGCGTACGCCAACATTTGGCGTGGCTGCGCCAATCGAGTTTGCCGGATAACCTGCAAATCCTGACTCAACACGCGCACCCACCCATTGGTATCCGTCATAACGAGTTCCCGGCGCCCATCCCCCGTGACATCGGCAGGATGCACATCCACCAGTTCAAAAGGCGGCAGGTATTCACGCAGTCCCTCTCCATTGGCCTCCACGTAGAAAATCCGGCTGGCAATTCCCGGGCCACGCTCCTCAGGCGGCAAACTGTGACGGGCTAAATAGGATGCCGACAGCCAGGCATATATTCGTCCCGGTGCCGACGAGCCAGCCTCCCACATTAACGGTACAACAGCCGTGTACTCCTTCCCAACGGTCCGGCGCCAGCGCAATTCCCCATTAGCATTCAGCACGGCCAGATGCGAATGAAAATCATCGGTCCCGTCCTCCAATTGTTTGCCATTACAGGTGGCATGAGTCCCAAAAATAATTTCTTGCTTACCGTCTCCCTCCAAATCCTGAACCAGGAACTTTCGGATGTATGGGGCAGTGGGGAAATCCCAGCGCATCACCCCTTTCGTGTCATCCATATCCATCAAAACCAGCCCGCGTGGACGTCTTTGCCCATAAGGTGTCCCATAATGAAATAGAAATTCCTTTTTTTGGTCGTTATCCAAATCCACGGCCATTCCCGAAATAAAAACCGTGGCTGAAGCCGCTCGTTCCCGGTTGGCAGGTACGAATTCACCCTCGTACGTAAACTCGGCCACCGTGAGCAAATTGGGGTTGATGACTTTGGCCCGGGCCTGAGTTTTCTGGCTATAGGTAATAATCAAATCATCGGCTTTATCGGTGGAAAAACTTGTCATGGTTAAGTAACCAATGTCACCCCGTTCCTCCGAACCCAGCAGCTTTGGGCAAGGAATCAACTGCACCCGGTTATTTGTAGCATCCACGACCTGAATAGAGTTGTCCTGCCGATTTAGCACCAGAAAATCCGTCACTTTATCCAGGTCCCAATTCCCCATCACTGAAGAATAATGATCGAATCCTTCCCCAAGCTGGATGACTTGGATCGGTTTTAATACGGGGGAACGCAACCAGCCCGTATGCCAGAGGCCCAAAGCTGCCAGACTCAAACATGCGCCCGTCACGATTTTGGGCCAATGCCGCCGCCAACTCACCCGTGCACGATTGACCCACGCCGTGCCCGCATGCGCGCCCACCGGCAACTGACCGCGCTGAATGCGCCGCAAATCCTCCAGGAAATCCGCCATGTTGGCATAACGATCGCGCTGATCCCGTGCCATTGCCGTTTCACACACCAACACCAGCTCGGCAGGCGCCTTGGGATTCAGTTCAAGAATGGGACGCGGCGGGCCGGCCTTGATTTGGGCAATGACCTCTTCGGTTGTCCGCCCGCTATACGGCAGACGGCCGGTGAGCATTTGGTAAAGAATGGCCCCCAGCGAGTAAATATCGCAACGGGTATCTTCGGCCTGCCCATGGGCCACTGCCGGGGATAGATAGGGGGCCGTGCCTTCACAATGGCTGCCCTCCACGTCCAGCGTGCGTTCATTGAACAACGTCCTCGCCAGACCAAAATCCGATAAATACACCTTCCCCTGCTCTGCCAGCAAAATGTTGTCGGGTTTTAAGTCCCGATGGATCAACCCGCGGGCATGTGCGTACGTCAGCGCTTCGGCCACAGGAATCAGCACTTCCAAAATACGCTTAACCGTTGCCGGTTTCCCGCCCGCCAACTCGCCGGCCAGCCCCCCCCTTTTCACAGAACGGCATGGAATAGTACGGACCCAACGCCGTCCGCCCACTGTCCAACACCGGCAGGATGTGCGGATGCTTCAACCGGCTCATGTGGTTTGCCTCGCTCAGAAACCGCTGCACCGCAAGGGGGTACTGCAGGAGACTTGGCTTCAAGACCTTAACGGCCACCACCGCGTCATTACGTGTGTCTCGGGCCAACACCACCACACCCATGCCTCCTTCCCCCAAAGCGCGCAAAACTTGAAAAGGCCCAAAATGGCCAATGGACTCTGATTGGGCCTGCTCCAGCCCCTCCAATTGGGAGAGCAGCGTGAGAGTGTTTGCCAGGTGGGAAATGGGTATGCCTGCCGGCAGCGAGGACTGAAGCGCCGGGGTTATGGACGGTAACTCTCGGGCCACGCTGTCGGATTCTGGCCGACACCCCCCTTGCCTGTCAAGTATAGCCAGGCTTGCTCAAAAACCGCCCGGCTGAGCTCATCCACCCAGCGGGCATTGGCCAATTGGTCAAACCCCACCTTCAGCTCCTCATTGCTCAACGAGGTAATCCGCGTCTTGCACCGCACCAAGGCTGCTGCCAAACTCAGGTAGTACAAAGCCAAGGCCACCTTGGGCGGAATGCCAGACAAGGGATTTTTATGGCAAGACTTGGCATATTGCTTAATCAACCGCAATAATTCCACCGGCGGATGTGCATGATGCAGCCAAAAGCCAAAAGTATCGTTTACGGGGGCCAGGCCAGGTTCTACTTTCCCCAATTCCTTGCGCAAAGCGGCAGGCAATGGCCCTAAATCTTGTTCCAGCGGCCTTGCCAATTGATATTGCAAAATGGCCGCCAACTCCTCCTCACTCCACGGTTGGTGGACAGCAGTCCCCAAACTCATCAGTTCCACCAGCCGTTCCGGCAGTGCACCCTGCAAATTGATAAGATCACTTACCATGAGCCTCTCCTTGTGGTATTACGATGATTTTTACTGTATCCTGCTTTCCCCCAGCAACTTTGCCAGCCTTGAGTCAACCTTTTCCCAGCCTCTAGCCCCGTTTCCGAAGCGCCGCCATAAGTTCCTGAATCTCCGTTTCGACCTCCTCTTCGCTGCTGGCATACTCACGAATCACCTCGCGTAACATGCGCGCAAACATCCGCTTGGCCGTGACCAGTGCATTGCCCGCCTCGACCGGGTCATTGAAGCCAAGCTGGAGGCATAAGTCTTGGTAAGGCACGGGGGTCTCCCCCTCCAAAATCGGTTGCAACAACCGCCGCTCAAACACCTCCCATACCCGATGGCGCCCGTTTTCCTGGCATGCCAGACGCATTCGCCCAATGGCATTTTCCAAGACGCGGCAACCCCAAGCGCGATCCAAGGCACCATCCCCCCCGCAAAAAACCTCTAATGCATGGTTCTCCTCCTGAATGAGATCAAGCGATACTTCCTGCGCTCTTGGCTTTTTAAGTTCATCTTTGATAAAATTGTGCAGGGATCTGACCAACAACCCGCGAAATCTTCCCCTGGCTGGCCTGGCCTTTTGCATCAACCCTCGCAGCAAAGCCTTTTTCCATACAAAACTGTGCAGCCATTCCTCCGCCTGGTTCTTATCCACCCGCAATCTCCCCTGAAGATACTGCAGCAAAACCGGATAATAGATGTTTAATATATGCTCCAACGCTTCTTGGGCTGCCGCTTCATCCCCCTGCTGTACGACTTGAAGAAGAGACCACTGCGTAGAGGGAAAAATACCGTTGGCTGAATCACAATTCATGAGTGGTACTATTTTCGCCTTCATTTTAACAATTTGAGAATTTTTGACAAGCTCCCTCCTGGCGCATAACTTGATTCACTTCCTTTGTGCCGCCATAAAGTGAGATTCGCCCCTCAAACTGGACTGGCATATTCGGGCTTTGCGCCCTGCCCGGATTTCCCTATAATAAAGCCGATATGACAAGTTCATCGCCCCAGGCGGTGCGTCTGGCGGAACTCCTGTCTCCCGCCACCATCCTGTTAAATTTGCGCGCCCAAGACCGGGAAACGGTATTGCGGGAGCTGGCGGAAACCGCGACGCGAGTCCTGGAAAAACCGCATTTAACTGAAGGCTTGTTTCAAGCCTTGCGGGAGCGCGAGTTGCTTTACAGCACCGGCATTGGCGACGGGGTTGCCCTGCCCCATTCCCGCACTGTCCCGGCCGAGCTGGCCACCCGCCCCCTGCTAGTGTTTGGACGGCACGCCACCGGCATTCATTTCCATGCCATAGACCACCGTCCGGTGCAGATATTTTTTCTTATGCTGGCGTCCAACGCCGGACAACACCTTTACCTGCTGGCCCGTCTAAGCCGCGTGCTGCGGCAGGCATCGGCGCGCGAGGCTCTGCTCAAAGCCACCCGTGCTGAGGAAATTATTGGGGCGGTGCGTGAAGGAGAAAGCCTCCTGCCCTGACCATCTTAACGCACCTCGCCTTGGAAGCCCAGTTGCCTCAAGGCTTCGTAAAGCACCAGGGCCACACAATTGGACAGATTAAGCGAGCGGGCTTGGGAATTAAACATCGGGATGCGCAACCAGCGCTCCGGGTGCCTGGCCAGCAGAGAGGCCGGCAAGCCGGTGGTCTCCCGTCCAAAAACCAAATAATCGTCCGGTAAGAAGGCCACCTCCGCGTAGTGTCGCTCCCCCCGGCTTTCGATGAACCAAAGGCGGGCTTCCGGGGGCAGTGCCGCCTCAAAATGGGCCCAATTCGGCCAACGGCGCCAAACGACATGCTGCCAGTAATCCATGCCCGCCCGCCTGAGTTGGCGGTCATCCAAATGAAATCCAAAGGGTTCAATGAGGTGCAATACGGCGCCCGTAGCCGCGCACAGTCGCGCGACATTGCCGGTGTTGGGGGGAATTTCCGGCTCCACCAGAACGACATTCATGAGGCCGGCCGTTGCCATACCACCGGCGTCTCATTCACGCTGCCCCGCCGGTAGCCTTCCAAATCCACGGTGACATGCGCATACCCGAGGGCCCGCAATCCCGCGGCGATTTTGGCGCTCAGGCCGTTGCCCAAAAATTTGGGCAGCTCCGCGCTTCCCACTTCAATGCGCGCCAAATGCCGCACGCCACCCTCCGCCCCCTTCAATTCGTGATGGCGCACGCGCACATCATAAAAACCGGCATCCCGCAATAAATACTCGGCCTCCTCAATCATCCGCAGTTTTTCCACGGTCACCGCCTCGCCGTAGGGAATGCGCGAGCTCAGACAGGCCATCTGCGGTTTGTCCGCCGTGGGCAGCCCCAGACGCGCGGACAGCTCCCGGATTTCCGCCTTGGTCAACCCCGCTTCCTTCAAGGGTGCACGCACTTGAAATTCACTCGCCGCCTGCGCCCCGGGGCGATGATCGCCGATGTCGCTGGCGTTCTCGCCATACACAATAACCGCAAACCCCTCCTTCCGCGCCAGTGGCGCCAACTCGGTGAACAACTCAAATTTGCAGAAATAACAGCGGTTGCTGGGATTGGACAAATACTGGGGATTCTCAAACTCCCCCGTCTTCACCACCCGCACTGGGAAACCATGCTGGCGCGCCAGCTCCAAGGCCTCGGCCAGCTCACGCCGGGGGAGGCTCGGAGAATCCGCAATCACCGCCAGTGCGCGCTCCCCCAAGACATCGTGGGCCACCCATGCCAGAAACACCG
This sequence comes from Fontisphaera persica, assembly GCF_024832785.1. Lineage (GTDB taxonomy): Bacteria > Verrucomicrobiota > Verrucomicrobiia > Limisphaerales > Fontisphaeraceae > Fontisphaera > Fontisphaera persica. The sequence continues at coordinate 510,298 of NZ_CP116615.1, read as the reverse complement.
AATCCACCCCGCCACTATACGCCACCAGGCAGGAGCCATAGGACTTCAAGCGTTCCCGCAAATCATTGTACTTTGCATCCACCACACGCTTAAATTGGCATTGCTTGGGCAAATTGTCGAGCCGGTTAGTCCCACCACCGGGGCCGGGCATCAAACCCCGCCAAACCGCCGGTGCCGCCGGGTGTACTCCTCCAGGGCCGCGTAGAGCTGTGGCTTGCGGAAATCCGGCCACAAGGTGGGCGTGACCACAAATTCCGTGTAGGAAATTTGCCACAAGAGGAAATTACTGACGCGCATCTCCCCGCTGGTGCGAATCAGCAAATCGGGGTCCGGATAATGCCGGGTGTACAAATGCTGCGCCACCACCTGCTCATTGATCTCTTCCGGTTCAAGCTGGCCAGCCTTGACCTTGGCGGCAATCGTCCGTATCGCCTCCACAATTTCCGTCCGCCCTCCGTAACTTAATGCCAGAATCAGCGTCAAACCATTATTCTTGGCCAGGGCCGCCTGGGTTTTCTTCAATTGCTCCTGCACAAACTCCGGCAGCCGATAGACCTGCCCAATTACTTCCAGCCGCACGTTGTTGCGATGCAACTCGCCAAGTTCCGTCTTGAGAAAGCGGGCCAGGTATTTCATCAAGGTATCCACCTCGTCCTTGGGCCGATTCCAGTTTTCCACGGAAAAGGCGTACAAGGTGAGGTATTTGATGCCCAGCTCGCCACACGCGCGCACCACGGCGCGCACGGACTCCACTCCATGCCGGTGTCCCTCCACCCGCGGCAGCCCGCGTTCCTTGGCCCAGCGGCCATTCCCATCCATGATGATGGCCACATGCACCGGCAGGTTGGCCTTCGCCTGGGCGCTTAAGGCGGGTGCCGATGCCGAATGTGAGCTCATCTTTAGAGGGGCTGATGCGCCCGTTATTTAACGAAAATAGTTTGCTCCCGCCCCGGGCCAACCGAGGCTATGCCAATGGGCGCGCCAGTCAAATCGCTCAGGGCTTTGAGATAAGCCCGCGTTTTGGCAGGCAAATCCTTCCAACGCTTCACGGCGGAAGTGGGCTGCCGCCAGCCCGGCAGCTCCACATACACCGGCTCGCATTGGGCCAGGAGCGCCGCGTCGCTGGGCACATAATCATATTGCCGTCCAGCGGCGCGATAGGCCACGCAAACCTTGAGGGTTTCCAATGTGTCCAACCCGTCAATATTGGTCACCGCCAGCTCATCAATGCCATTAACCATCACCGCATGCCGCACGGCCACGGCATCAAACCAACCGCATCGCCGGGGCCGTCCGGTGGTGGCCCCAAATTCACGTCCCATGGCGTGGAGCATGTCGGCAATCTCCGCATTCTCCGTGGGCAACGGCCCTTCCCCCACCCGTGTGGTATAGGCTTTCATAACCCCCACCACCCGATCCATCCGGTTGGGCGGCACCCCCGACCCGGTGCAGGCTCCCCCCGCCGTCGTATTGGAGGAAGTCACATAAGGATAAGTCCCATGGTCAATGTCCAGGAAAGTCCCCTGCGCCCCCTCGAAGAGAATATTCTTTTTCTGGCGCAAGGCCTGATTCAGCAAGACAACCGTGTTGGTCACGAAGGGCTTCAGCCGCTCCGCGGCCGCCTGATAGTCGGCCAACACCTTTTTATAGGACAAGGGCTTGGCGCCAAAGGCTTTCAGCACTTCATTGTTTTCCTTGATGCGCGTCTTCAACGCCGCAGCAAAACGCTCTGGCTGCACCAAATCCAGCAGCCGCAGTCCCACCCGCGCCGCTTTATCGCCATACGCCGGGCCGATACCGCGTTTGGTGGTGCCGATTTTCTGGCGTCCCTTGAGCACTTCGCGCTGCGCATCCAGCTCGCGATGGTAGGGAAACACCACATGCGCCGTCTCGCTCAAGGCCAGGTTTTGCGGGGTCACCTTAATCCCCAGTTTTTCCAGGCCATCAATTTCCTCGCATAAACTGATGGGGTCCACCACCACCCCATTGCCCACCACGCATACCTTGCCCTGGTGCAAAATGCCCGAAGGCACCAGGTGCAAAACATACTTCACGCCCTTCAGAATGACCGTATGTCCCGCATTGTTGCCGCCCTGCGTGCGCACGACCAGGTCTGCCGACTCCGTCAGCACGTCAATAATTTTGCCCTTGCCCTCGTCGCCCCATTGGGCGCCAACCAAAATGGTGGTTGCCATAAAATGTCGTTAATCTGTTGCCACGGGCGGAAAAGACCCCTTGCCATGTAAATCCGGGGTGACATCCGCGCCATTTACAGTCAAACGTTAGGGGCCAGCCCCAACCAGTGTCAAGCCACCGTTCACCCGGGAGCCACAAACCGCCTGCCAGTGCGAAATGCCCCCACGCCTGGCCATCGCCACGGAAGCGGCCATTCTGTTAACCGCCAGCGAATTCAATTTCAGCCTGCTCGAATTCAGGGTTTAGTCACCTTCAACCTCACAAAACGTTGACTACCCTCACCCTTGGGAACAGTGGCGCGGACGCGCCGGAACACGCCGTCGTCGGCAATGATTTCCTGCACCACCCCCGCACTGCTCCACATGCCGTCAAGGGAATCCGCCCATTCCACCGTGTAACTCAGGTCGTTGACCAGGGCGGGTCGGAGGTAGATTAAGTGCCATGTGGCGGCATCGCCCCCAACAGACAACGCTCCGGCCTCCGGCACGGTTGGGTTCAAGCCGAGAGCGTATTCCATTAAATTGGCGTAGCCGTCCCGGTCCCCATCCTCGGTCGGCGTGTTAACCTCCACTCGACCGGCGGCCCAGCGTTCGTAAGTACCCAACGGAACCTCTTGGCGGTAAAAAACCGTGAGGGTGGCGGGCTGCCCGCCGCTTTTATCGGCAGCATCAGCAGTCCGACGGCCCGTGCCGGAGACAAGCATCACAACCGCGCCGCCATTGGTCCAGCCAGGCCGTGCGACCACCTCCTGCAATAGTGGCGCCAGGTCAGGCGTGCGCTGCCGCAGGCCGCGCTCGTTCAAGACGGTCCACGGGGCTGGCGTCCACGCAACACTGGCCTGAGTCACTGGACGCGCGCCAAGGTTGTTGGTCAGGACAAGGAAGCCCGCCGCCGAATCAGCCGCCTCCGCACGGATGGTGAGTACGGTAGGGCTGTCGTTGGTCTCATCGGCGGTGAATTGCAGATACGCGCTGGTGATAAGCGCGCCGGGCGGTATCGCGAGATTGTCGAAACGCAGACCCACCAATTGGTCACCGGCGCTCGTGGCACTGTCATTGACCAGCTCAAGGTCGGTGCTGGTAAGGTTCACGGTGCCGGAGACGGCTTGTTCAGCATCGTTGGTGCCGTGGCTAATGGTAGCTGTCACAGAGTACAATGGCGTGGGCGTGAGGAAACTGACCGTTAGCACGGCCGGGCTGCCGCCGGATTTGTCATAGGCGTCGGCTGTGCGATGCCCACTGCCAATGATGAGAAAAACAATGCCGTTGCCTGGCTGCCAGCCGGGACGGGACACCACCGCTTGCACCAGACCAGCGAGATTGGGCGTCTGCTGCGCAACGCCCGCATCACCAGCGCTCCAAGGGCCGGGCGCCCAAGGCACAGTCAGCTCATTTCGGACGCGGGCGCTGAGGTTGCCCGTGATGTTGGTGAACCCAGCCGCAGAGTCTGCGGCCTCGGTGGCGATGTATAGCAAGGTGGGCCCGCTCTGCGATTCGTCAGCAGTGAATTGAAGGCGCGCATCGGTGATGATGGCGCCTTGCGGTACCTGCAACTCAAATCGCAGACCAACAATTTGCGGCCCCCCGTCCTCCACCAGTTCCAGGTCCGTGCTGGTGAGATTCACGGCGCCATTGGCAGCCTCCTCCGCATCTTGGGCGCTGCCGTTGATGCGGGCGGTGGTAGTGGCGGGCAGGCCGGAAAGGTTGGTAACGGTCAGGGCCAATTCTGCCATGTGCGCTCCCCCCGCCTCATCGGTCACCCGTACCACGAAACGATTCCAGCCTACATCGGCCGCCGTGGGGACACCGCTTAATGTGCCGTCCGCAGCCACGTTCAGCCAGGCGGGGCCATCCATTTTGCTGAAAGTTCGAGCACCGACACCGCCAAACGCGGAAGCGGCAATGCTGTTGGTATAGGCACAGAACGCGAAAGCGTCCGGAACGGCCAACTGTGTGATATTGAAGTTGGGCGGCAGGCTCGCCGCCAGGGCGGCCACGGTGGCATCGGACAGCGCCGAAGTCAGAAATCGAACATCATCCATTAGTCCGTAAAAATTGGGATCGGCGGCAAACCGGCTGTGGCCAAGGTAATTGTACTGCACTCCGAGACTGTCAGGATTGATCGTCATGGAAGAGTTGGAAGCCACCAGTCTGCCGTTGATGAATAGTTTCCCGGTGGTCCCACCGAGGGTCACCGCCACATGGGTCCAGACGCCAGTGGCCAGCACGGGAGCGTTGAGGCGCTGCTCACTGTTCCAGCCGTTGTCGGTGATGGTGAAACGCATGGAGCCCCCCACATCCGGGCTGAGATAAAGGTATTTGAGATTCAACAAGTCACCGAGGTCAAAAATGCGCTGCCACCGGCCACCCCCGTACCAATAGACCCAGGCAGCAAAGGTAAAGTCAGTGCTGTTCCCCACATTGGCGGGAAGCTGCAGATAATCGTCCACCCCGTCCAGCATAACGGCCTGGCCAAACCGCCCCGGCGCGAAGCGAGGCGTGCCCACCGGCATCGCATCCTGGCCGTTGCCTCCATCGTCCATGAAGCTGCCGTCAAAGCGGAAGCGGGTGGTCCGGCCAATGCCTGAATCTGGCCGTTGCTGGCGGTAGGCCAGGGGCGCGGCGCGGTCGCGGTACACTTCCCCGGCCTGGGTCGGCCAACCATCATCCCACGCCAGGCGGCGGACATCCTCAACCCAGTTGAACGGCGCGTAGCGCTCCACAAAGGGCGCGTTGTTGAGCATGTCAACCATCGCGGCAATCGCTGCCGCTTGCTGTGCGTAAGTAGGGTCCCCGCACCCCGTCCAATTCGCGCCGTTGTTCCATTCGGTAACCCAAATGGGTCGCCTGGTGTTGTTATAAACCTCGAGCAGGAAGTTATACATCTGACTGGCCGCCCCATTGGGGTCAGCGGGATTGTAACACCAGTAGTAATGCACAGCGACAAAGTCCACCCGCAAACCCGCCGCGTCCGCCTGTTGCATGAAGGGATAAAGCCAGCCACTACGCCCGCCGTCGGAGACCGCGGGGGAGCCTACCCGCAGACCCGTGCCCAGCAAGTCGGCCCAGGAGGCAAGCGCATCACCCACCGACATGTTCGCCTGGTCGGGACGGTCGGGTTCATTGTAACCAAGCAAGTGGGTGGCGCCGCGCTCGCGCCAGTCCTGGTCGAGGCCCGGCCAATAACGGCTCTGGCGAATGGGCACGTATTCCCAATCCAACGTCGAATTACGGTCGAGGTTCCAGTTGTAGAGCCAGTCCACATCCAAGTTTTGTTCAATATTGCCCGCAATACCCTTTTTGCTGGTCCAGCGCCATGGGAATACGCGGATAAAGCGGATGTTCTTCTCCAGCGCCGCCGGCAGCCGGCTAATCTCCAAATCCCCATCCTGCGCCACAAAGTTGCGGCTCGTTCCCGTGCCATTCCTTTGCGTGGCCAACGTGACCTGATAACCTCGTTTGAGTTTGAATGAGGCCACATTGGTGCCCAGTTCCATGTTGGCATCGCTGTATTGAACGAAAGACTTCAGCCGGCTGGATTGGCCGGCAAAATATCGGTTCTCAAACACCTCCAGCGCCGCATAGTCTGGCGCATGCGGAATCACCACCGCCCCCTGCTGATACTGCACCACGCGAACGTTGCTGTTGAGCACCGCGTTCGAGCCATGCACCAGCACCCGGCTGAGAAATCGGGAGGCCACTTGCGAAGGCTCAATGGCTGTCAATCGCAGCCACGCGTCCGGCGAATTGAGATGAATCGTACAACCAGGCAGCGGGTCGCCTGAGCCGGTGATGCGCAGTTCTGCCCGCCCCGTCAATGTCACCGTCCGATTGGTCAAGGCAGCATGGGTCTGGATGTCATTGTGGAGGAGAAGCGGTTGCGCGGTTAAGGCAACCGGCAGCAGCCCCACGACAACCATGGCCAGGCCAATAGAGCGCTTCATAGCCTATCTTCGGGCAACCAACACTTCATTGCAAGCGGCTTGTTCTCGCCAAACTATACGCTCCAACTTGCTCCAGCAAAAGCTTTTGGCTATTGGCTGTTAATGGTCACCTTCACCACCGGGGGGGGCACGAGCTACCCAGCCTTTCAGAAATAGACTTTGAAGTTGCCAATTGTGACCAGATGGTTTTAATGGGGTGTCATATTTTTGAACTGCCTTGGTGCGCCCCCCCCTACCGGGGAGCGCACGAGGGTGGTTGTTCAGGAAATAATGAAGCTGAGGTCATTGCCGGCGCGGGAGTGCCGGGCGGAAAGCTATTCACGTTTCTCTGGCAGGGTGGCCACGTGGCTTGTGGATGCAGGGTTGTCCCTTTCCATGGCCAACCTGCTCATGATTCGAGCCTGGTTTTCCATTCTTTATGATGATGATTTTGGCTATTACAATCGGCAACCGGTCAATACTCCCACCCTCCTGGCCCTGCTCTTCAGCCTTCTGACGCTCACCGTGCTGGTTTGGCTGGGCGTTCAGTCTTGGCGGCGCCTGCCATGGAAATGGAGCCGTCCCCTGGGGGTGCTGGCTGTGCTGGCGTTACTGCTCATTCCGGTTAATTTTTTCCGCCTTACCGTCCTGGACATCCCCGGCGCGACCATCCTTGGGCTGGCCAAACATCCCGCCGTGCTGGCCGCTGGAGCCACGGGTTGTTTTCTGGTTTTCTGGCGTTGGACCTGGGCTGCTCGATTTGTCCGGGCTTTGCTGCTCATCTTGCTGCCCTTGAGCCTTTTCAGCGGCGGCAAGTTACTATTGGTGCTCACCGGCGCCCTCAAATTGCGACAACACCAGGCGTCTCCACCGGTAGCCCCCCTTAACCCTGAACCCCGCCAACACCCGCGCCTTATCTGGCTGGTGTTTGACGAACTGGATTACCGAGTGGTTTTTCAAGACCGCCCCGCCGGCTTGTGTCTGCCTGAACTGGACCGGCTGCGCCAGGAATCGCTCTTTGCCACCCACGCCCGACCCCCCGCCTATGGCACGCTGCTTTCCATGCCGGCGCTAACCACCGGCCACTTGGTACAGAGGGGAGCGCCCTGTTCGCCTTTCGATTTACAATTGAAATTGGTGGATACAGGCGCAACCACCAACTGGAGTCAAATGCCCAACATTTTCCGTGATGCCCGCGACCTGGGCTATAACAATGCCATTGTGGCCTGGCATCATCCCTATCGCCGCGTCTTCAGTAACCTGGTGAGCTTTTGCGAATGGTATCCCTCGCCATTATTTGAACAGGCGCGCGGCTCCAACTTCACCACCGCCCTGGTCAATCAATGGTGTTCCATGATTGCACCCCTGCAGCAACGCCGCCTGCAAATCCAAATCCAGCAACGTGCAGAGGCCGCCATGCTTCACGTGGTCACCAACCGGCAATTCGGATTGGTGTTCCTTCACCTTCCTCCCCCGCATAAACCCGGCATTTATCAACCCGAGACCGGCCAGTTTACGCTGTGGCAATTCTCCACGGAAGAAGGCTATTTCAACAATCTGGTGCTGGCAGACCGCGTGTTGGGCCGGCTGCGCGCCGCCCTGGAAGAGCAAGGCTTATGGGAGCAAACCTGGCTCCTGGTCACCGCCGACCACTCATGGCGTGAAGCGCACCGCCACGACGGGCGCTTTGATGAACGCATTCCCTGGCTGTTGAAGGCCCCGGGCAACACCGAGGGGTTGCAGTTCTGCAAACCCTTCAATACCGTGGCCACACGCCAGCTCCTTTTAGCCATCTTGCGCCAGGAGGTCAGCAACCTGGCTCAAGTCCGTGACTGGCTGGAGCGCCATGCCCCCAACCTTCCGCCCATTACGGATTTGTCCCCCAACGACCATTAACGCCCCCGGGCGCAGCCAGCGGCCTATCCTTGGGGCGCAGGAGTAATCGTGTACACCTCTCCCGCTCGGGTGGGAAAATTCCACACCGCGCCCACGCGCACCGCACGCAAAGTGCGCCCATCCTTGGTGGTCACTTGCGGGGCTGACGTCAGCCGCAGCACACACGGGTTCCCCAACAGACTGCGAATTTCGGCTCGTTCCCATTTCCCCTCGCGCCAGGTCAGGCGCGTGACCTCAAATCCGCCACGCGCTCGCAAACCACGTACTTCACCCGCCGCCCAAGCCTTGGGCAGGGCAGGAAGCAGGTGCAGCTCATACACCGGCATTTGCTGCACCCCAGTAATGCCAGCCGCCATCACATGGCTCTGCAGCAACATTTCCGCTACGCCCGCGCTGCCGCCCAAATTGCCATCAATTTGAAACGGGGGATGCGCGCAAAATAAGTTCACATAAACCCCGCCCCCTCCACTCATCTTCACGCCCTCATAATCCACCACTCGCAACAGGTTGCGCAACAGCTTGTGCGCCCGCTCGCCGTCATGCAATCGCGCCCAGAAATTAATTTTCCACGCCATGCTCCACCCGGTTCCGCCGTCCCCCCGCCCTTCCAAGGATTTGCGCGCCGCCTCCAACCATTCAGGGGTGGCGGCTGTGATTTGGGAGCCAGGATGCAAGGCAAACAAATGCGAAACATGCCGGTGCTGCGGTTCCGCTTCGCGATATTCCCTGGCCCACTCCAGCAACCGCCCGTCACTGCCGATTTGCGGTCCCAGCAACCTGGCCTGGGCCTCCGCCACCCGGCGCGGAAACTGGTCATTGATACCCAGCACCCGCGCCGCAGCCACGGCATTGCGGAAATTTTCCCAAATAATCTGCTGCTCCATGGCCGGCCCCATGCTTAAGGAGCCGCGCTGCCCATCGGGCGTGATGAACACATTTTCCGGAGAGTTGGCCGGGCCGCTGACCAACTTGCCCGTGGCGGCATCCGGCACCAGCCAGTCCAGGGAGAATTCCGCCGCCGCCCGCAGCGCCGGCCAGTCGCGCATCAATTGGGCGCGGTCGCCGGTGAAGGCAAAATGCTCCCAAACATGCGTGGCCAGCCACGCGCCCCCCGCCGGAAACAATCCCCAGCCCGGATGCTCGCCCGGGGCGGTAAACCCCCAGGGATTGGCGATGGTGTGCACCGTCCAGCCTGCCGCGCCATAGTGCACGCGCGCCGTCTTGGAGCCCGGCACACTGATGAAGCGGATAAAATCCAGCAACGGTAGATTGCATTCCGCCAGGTTGCCCACCAGCGCCGGCCAGTAATTCATTTGGACATTGATGTTGGCGTGATAATCACCATTCCACGGCGTTTGGATGGTATCCGCCCACAACCCTTGCAGATTTGCTGGCAACGACCCCGGCCGTGAGCTGCTGATGAGCAAATAACGCCCGTATTGAAAATACAGCGCCGCCAGCCCCGGGTCCTCGCCTCCCTTGCTGAACGCCGCCAGCCGTTCATCGGTGGGCAGCTTCGCTGCCTCCCTGCGCCCCAGGTCCAGGCTCACCCGCCGAAACAAAGATTGGTGATCCTGAATATGTGCCGCACGTAATTCAGCGTAAGATTTTCGGGCCGCAGCCGCGATTTGCTGCTCAGTGGTTTTTACCGGGTCCGGCCCGCGAAAGTTGCCATACACCATCTGATAATCCGTCGCTGCCGCCAGCAGCAGCACCACCTCGGTCGCCCCTTCCACCCGCACCTCTTCGCCCTCGGACGTCACCCGCCCTCCCGAGTTCAAAACTCGCAGACGCGCAGCAAACTTCATCCCATTGGTTGCCGTACCATCAAACATCTGGCCGCTCATCAACAATTCATTGGGGCCGGAAACACGCGTCACGGCCATCTCCGGCCGCCGCAACCTCACGGCAAAGGACAACTGGTATTGCTGGTCGGCGCCCAGCAATACGGCGATGACCTGATCCGGATGGCTGGCCAACACTTCGCGGGTAAAGGTGACATGGCCCAACTGATAAACCGTGCGCGCCAATCCGGTATCCAAATCCAGTTGCCGCCGGTACGTGGAAGGCGCCTGATTGGTGTCCCCGCTGAATTCAATCCATACGTCGCCAAAGGTCTGATATGAGCCATAAGGCACCCGCGCCCCGTTACCATGCCCGGAACCTTTGCCGGCACATATCAGTTTCCGTACGCCCAATTGGTCGGCCTCACGTTGCTTGCCCTCCACCAATAAGCGGCGGATTTCCGGCAAAGCCTTCAACGCCTCAGGGTTGTTGGGATCCTCCTGACTTCCCGACCACAAGCTAATCTCGTTAAATTGCAAGCGCTCCCGCCACACTCCGCCAAACACCATGGCCCCCAGCCGGCCATTGCCCACCGGCAACGCCCTTGTCCACTTGGACGCCGGCTGGCGGTACCATAAAACCGTGTCTTCTTCCGCACTTCGTGCCGGCCATGCCATCCATTGAAAAAGAATAATGCCTGCCAAGCCGAGTTGGAAAACAACTGTGTGTCGCATGCCCCTACTCTAAGCCCCGTTTATGCCCCGACAAGCCACAATCCCCACCCCCCATAATTCATGCTGCGAGAATGAGGAAACCGGCTACTGTTTCCCCCGATGCGACAAAAACCGAGCGACGTTTCTGCCTCCCGCAGGAAGGGGCCTTACCTCCGCTGGGTCCAAGCGCTCTTGGAATGGTTCGCGGACAAGGCGCGTCCCCTTCCCTGGCGGCGCACCACCGACCCTTATGCGATTTGGATTTCCGAAGTCATGCTCCAGCAAACGCAAGTGGCCACCGTCATCCCGTACTGGGAACGTTGGATGCAGGCACTTCCCACCGTGTATGCCCTGGCCAAAGCCCCTGCAGAGAAAGTGCTAAAATTATGGGAAGGACTGGGCTATTACCGCCGCGCCCGCCATCTACAGGCTGCCGCCCGGCACCTTCTCGAAAATTACGGCGGGCGCATTCCAGATAACCCGGATGATTTGTTGGCCTTGCCCGGCATAGGGCGTTACACCGCGGGCGCCATTTTGAGCATGGCATTCAACCAGCCCGCGCCCATCCTCGATGGCAACGTTCAGCGTGTCTTGTGCCGGTTCCACGGCATTAACCGCCAGCCGAAGACGGCCGAAGCCCAAAAACTCTTATGGACTCTTTCTGAGCAGTGGGTGCGCCGCGCTGCGGCCCTTGAAAAGCAACAGCCAGCCAGATTTCCCCGCGCCTGCTCTGCTCTCAATCAAGCGTTGATGGAATTAGGGGCCGTCCTTTGCACCCCCCGCCAACCGCACTGTGAACTATGCCCCCTCCGCCGGGTCTGCTATGCCTTCGCTACTCAACAAACCCATAAACTGCCGCTCCGGGAGCAGCGGCCCCCGCCGGTGAAACAGCTAACCTTGGCCGCAGTGGTGGAAGCCGGGGATTGGGTGCTCGTTCGGCAACGCCCGGCGGACGGCGTCAATGGCAACCTGTGGGAATTCCCCAACTGGGAAATAACCCCGCTGAACCAGACTAACAAAGCAAAACTGCACCACATTCACCGCAGAAGACTCGCCGCCTGGCTGCGACAGGAGCTGGGGGTCACGGCGAAACATTTTCGCGCGAAAACCATCCTGCGGCATACCATCACCAAACATCGCTACGAAGTGTGTGTCTGGCAGGCCCAAGCTGCGCGACAAACGCCCAAAGACACCCGCGCCTGCTGGGTCACTCACACTGAACTGGCCCGTTTGCCCATGCCGGCGGTTCACCGGCGCATCGCCCATGGTTTGCCTCGCGTTCAGGAGGCGGAAGCACATTCGGCTTGAAGTCCCCACCTTGTTCAAATACGGCATTCAACATTGCCGGCTGTTTGTGACCTCCGGTATATTACAGACTCAGTTGTTATTAGAATGATTAAGATTTGGCACAGCCTAATCACAGGCGCCCGTCCAAGGACAGTGTGGATATGAAGGCACACCAAATAGCGGCATGCTGGGTGGTAATTTTCTGCACGGCAATACTGCACGGACATGCAGCCGTGGTTCCTCAGGAAACCCCACGGCGATGGACGTTTTCCTTACGTTGGGAGAACGACACTTTTGCCGGGTCAGACCGGTTTTACACTGATGGTATCTCCCTCTCTCTCGCTCATACGGGGCGCAGTTGGCTGGACCCGGTGATGGACCGTCTGCCCTGGGGTAAAGGCCGCCGCACGGTCAGTTATGAGCTGGGCCAAATCATGGTGACACCTTCGGATACCTCCCTGCCCGTCCCCGACCCCAACGACCGCCCATATGCAGGCCTCTTGTTTGCGGGATTATCGTTGCATGTCGAGCGGGACCATCTTTACCACGGCCTGAAATTCATTACGGGCGTCATTGGACCGTGGTCTCTGGCGGAGGACACCCAACAATTTGTGCATGACCTCGTGGACAGCAGCCGTCCCCAAGGCTGGCAATATCAACTCCGCAACGAGCCCATTTTCAACCTCGTCTATGAACACCGCCGCAAATACCGGCTGCTGGGCGAGGCGGGCGGGGTCAGCCTTGAAGCCCTCCCCGTGGCCAATGCCATGCTGGGCAATGTGCTCATCCAGGGCCAGGCGGGCGCTCAGTTGCGGGTGGGCTATCGTATTCCCGATGATTTCGGCACCACCCTCATGCGCGGCATGGTGCACCTGCCGCCACCCCGCTCACCACGTGAAACCGGAGGTCCCCAATGGGGCATTTATTGGTTTGGAGGCGGCAACGTGAATCTTGTCGCCCGTGACATCACCCTCGATGGCAACACCTGGCGCGATAGCCGTAGCGTGGACAAGGAATGGTTTGTGCCAGCCGCCGAAGTCGGCATGGCTGTGTACTGGCGGCGATTTCAGGCGGCCTTTACCTACGTCTTTTGGGGGAAAGAATTCAAAGCTCAACAGAATTATTCTGAATTTGGCGCGCTGACGTTGAGTTACACCTTCTAATCACACCCAATAAATCCTGTAAATTCCCGGCTCCGCGGGCACCCAGAGTGCCGTGCACGCCTGGTCTTCATCTGCTGGCTTGACCTGAACGGCATTTCAGGTTACGCCAACCCCGTTACCAGATGAAAACAGCGCTCACTGCCCTATGGGTTCTCTCGCTCAGCATTTACACTCTTTGCGCGGCTGAATATCACGTCGCCCTCTCCGGCAACGACACCTGGCCCGGCACCCGCGCCAAACCCTTCCGTTCGATTCAGCGGGCCGCCGAGGCCGCCCTGCCCGGCGACACCATCACCGTACATGCCGGCACCTACCGCGAGCGCATCAACCCGCCGCGCGGAGGCACCTCCGACCGGCAACGCATCACGTTTCAGGCCGCCCAGGGCGAGCGCGTGGAAATCAAAGGCTCGGAGGTGATTAAAAACTGGGTGCGTGTCTCCAACGATGTTTGGAAAGCCACTCTTCCCAACTCTTTTTTTGGCCCCTTCAATCCCTACCGCGATGTGATTCGCGGCGATTGGTTTAATCCCAGGGGCCGGGTCCATCACACCGGCGCCGTCTATCTCAACGGCGATTGGCTGATTGAAGCCGCCAAACTGGACGACCTTTTCCTGCCGCCCGGTGAAACGCCCGCCTGGTTGTCTCGCGCGCGCCAGGGCTACCTCCTCAATGTCGCATGGTTTAGAACGGTGGGCGCGCAAGGCCCTGGCCACCGCATCCCCGCCACCAGTTTCAGTGCCAAAAAAGGCACCCAAAACGCCCCTTGCACCGAAGGCGGCGATTGTGTGGGATTCATTGAACACGGCCATTGGCTGCGCTTTGACCAGGTGGATTTCGGCAGCCAATCTGAAACCATCGAAGTGCGCGGCGCCTCCGCTTCTCAAGGCGGGGTGATTGAGTTTCATCTCGACCGCCCGGACGGGCCGCTGGTAGGCCGGTGTGTGATTCCGCATACGGGTGACTGGCAGCAATGGGATACTTTTACGGCCCGCCTCGTTCCCTTGCGTGGCCGGCAAACCTTGTACCTGGTGTTCAAAGGCCAGCCCCCAGCCGCCTTGTCGGCGCCCTTGTGGTTTGCCGAGGTGGACGATGCCCAAACCATCATTTATGCCCAATTCCCGCGGGTCAATCCCAACGAGCAACTGGTGGAAATCAATGTGCGGCGCACCGTGTTTTATCCTGACCAGCCGGGGCGTAATTATATCACCGTACGCGGGTTCATCCTGCGCCATGCCGCCACCCCTTGGGCGCCACCCACCGCCGAACAGGTGGGATTGATTGGCACCCACTGGAGCAAAGGCTGGGTCATTGAAAATAACGTCATCAGCCATTCCATTTGCTCAGGCATCGCCCTTGGCAAACATGGAGACCGATTCGACAACACCTCGGCCGATACCGCGGAGGGCTATGTTGAAACCATCAAACGCGCCCACGCACACCCCATTGCCTGGACGCGCGACAACATTGGCCACCATATTGTCCGCAACAATCGTATTTCCCACTGCGAACAGGCCGGCATCGTGGGCAGCCTCGGCGCGGCCTTTTGTACCGTCACCGATAATGTCATCCATGACATCCATGTGCGCGAGCTGTTCACCGGCGCGGAAATGGCTGGCATCAAATTTCATGGGGCTATTGATACCATCATCCGCCGCAACCATATCTACCGCACCTGCCGCGGCCTCTGGCTGGACTGGATGGCGCAGGGGACTCGCGTCACGCAAAACTTGTTTCACGACAACGCCTGGGAGGATTTGTTTATGGAGGTCAATCACGGGCCGTTTTTAGTGGATAACAACATTTTCCTGTCCAATCGCAACCTGCTGGACATGTCCGAAGGCGGCGCGTATGTGCACAATCTTTTTGGCGGCCACCTCAGCAACCGCCCCGAACCCACCCGCGACACTCCCTACCATCACAATCACGAAACCGCCGTGGCTGGCCTGGCCAAAACCACCGGCGGCGACAATCGTTTCTACAATAATATCTTTGTTGGGCCGGGCCACACCACCCCGCCCGAACGCCGGGGCAACCTCAAGGAAATCCGCTGGATTGCCAGTCATGGCCTGTGGGGATATGACGGCCGCGACTTTCCCACCTTTGCCGCAGGCAACGTGTATTATTTCGGCGCGGAACCAGCGCAGGCGGAAAAATTCCCCCTGGTGTTCACCCAACTCAATCCGCGCCTGAAACTGGAGGAACAGGACGGCCGCTTCTACTTGCACTTTGACCCCGGCCCCGGCCTGGCTCACGGCGGCGCCGGCCTGGTAACTTCGGACTTGCTGGGACGCGCCAAAGTCCCCAACGAACCTTACGTGAATCCGGATGGGTCTGCCCTGAGGATTGACCAGGATTACTTCGGCAAAAAACGCAGCACCGCACAGCCCACGCCCGGCCCCTTTGAAAAACCCGGCAAAGGCCCGCTGCGCCTGAAGTTGTGGCAGGCCCGCAACTAAGGCCGGGCGGCTAATGCCGCAGGAGCAGCATTGGTCTTGGGGGCCACCATCGCGGCCAGGTAATCCCCCAACGCCTTGATTTCCTCCGCCGTGCCCACCAGCGGCGGCATGTAACGCCGGTAAGGCTCGCCGTTTTCGTGGAGGATTTTAAGCACGTTGCCAATGGATTCCCGATTGCGCCCCGCCAGCAGCCGCTCCATGGAGCGATAGGCGTCACGGGTATGGCAGCTCATGCATTGGCCGCGGAACATGGCCTCGCCCACCGCCATTGCCGGCGGTAAAGACGGGTCCTGCCGCACCCAGGGGCTGTGTTTCAGGTAACCCTCTTTGTTGTATTTTTCCACCCACTTCACCCGCACGCCATTCGAGTACATGTGCTGCCCCACCACATAAGGCTTGCGCAAGGTTTCCCGGGTGTATTCGCCCGCCCCCGTGGCTACCAACCCGAGTAGCAACACCGATACCGCATGGGAAAAGGTGAAATCCTTCGGCGAACGCCAGGCCAGAAAGTACACCACCAGCACAATGGTGGCCGAGGCCATGATGATGACCAGACCCACGCGCGTCACCTGCGTGAAGGCGCCGGAGCCGATGGTGGAAATGCCCAGCTTGAGCAGCTCGCGCTGCGTCTCCGGCACGGACAACAAGTACCAAACCATGACGAATGGCATCAGGAAAAACGAGGGAATCAACCACTTGGAACTCCACCGCACCAGCTCGGTTTTCAGGTTGCCGTGGGTCTCGCCGTCCAGCCGGCTGCAGGTCACCAGTGCCCAAATGCCGGCCAGGGAAACACAGACCAGTGTGCGCAACACCAGACTGGGCCAGTAGGTGGGATTGAAAAAGGCCTGCCAGAAGAAATCCGCCTCCCGGCCACTCAAAGCATGATTCAACCAGGCTTGCCCCGGCGTCAACATGAAGGTCAGAATGCCGTTAATGATGACCAGCGTCAGGAGGGAAGCGGCGGCATAAAGCCAGCCCACCTTGAGGTGAAGCTCGTTGGAAACCCGGCCATAGGTATAGTAATAAACCGCCGCCGTGGTCAGCTCGACGATGAAGAACACCCATTCAATGGCCCAGCCGAAGACGAAATTGTGAATCAACGTGCTGGTGGCCTCCGGATGCGCCAGCCCAATGGCAAACCAGATGCCCACCCCCGAGGCGGCCCCAAACACCCCCGTGAGAATCAGAAAGAACTTGGAATGGCCTCGGAGTATCTCCAACCAATCCTGCCGGTTTTCCCGCAACGCTTTGCGCTCGGCGAGCACCAGATAAAAACCGCCCCCCACGGCGAAGTGTGAAATCATGACGTGGAAGATGGCAATGATGCCAATCACCCACCCACTGCCAATATGCGGCACGTCCCAAAATGGATAGTTCATAGTGCGTTCCGTGTGTTAATGGCCTTTGCCGTACACCCCCCAATAGCCGAGAATGGTGGTGGCGGTCAGAATCAACACCACCACCAAGCCAAACCACGTGGCCTGCCGGGCGCGTTTGCCATTGCGACTGTCGGGGTCATAAAAGGGTATTAAGGTCCAGAGCACCAGCCCCAGCGTGAAGATGCCCATGCTCACCGCCAGTCCCCACGTCCCCTGGAAAAGCTCCAGCACGTAAAACATGCTCATGAAATACCATTCCGGGTGAATGCCGGGCGGGGGGGCCTTGGTGGGGTCGGCCTGCTCGCCCAACTGCCAGGGAAACAACGCCGCCAGCACGGCCAGCACATTTAACGCAATCAGCCACATGGCCAGGTCCTTCGCCAGGAAGTTGGGGAAAAAGGGCATCGTCCGCCGTTGCTCCACCGGCTTGGCCTCCTCCGAGGGCGGCACGGCGTTGCCGTGCTTCTGCACCAGCCACAAGTGGAATCCCAACAAGGGCAGAAACGCCAGCGGCAGAATCACCACATGCAAGGCAAAGAAGCGCTGCACGGTGAATTCGTTGACCTCCAGACCGCCCCGCAGCAGGCTGGCAATTTTAGGGCCGATCCAAGGAATTTTTTCCGGCATTTCCAGCCCGATCTTGGTGGCAAAATAAGCCAGCTCATCCATCGGCAACAGGTAGCCGCTGAAACCAAACAACATGGTCATCAACAACAACACCAGGCCGCTCCACCAGCCAAACTCGCGCGGTTTGCGGTAGGCTTTCATGAAGAACACGCTGAACATGTGCACAAAGATGGCCACCAGCATCAGATTGGCCGCCCAGGAATGCGTGCTGCGAATCAGCCAGCCGAAGTTGATGTCGTACGTAATCTGCCGCACCGAATCATACGCCTCCGGCCCCGGCCGGTAATACACCAGCAGCAAAACCCCGGTGAACAGTTGGACAATGAAGAAGAACAACGAGATGCCCCCCCAGTAATACCAGAAGGTGTGCTTGTGCACGGGTACCGTCTTGTGGCGGGCAAACTCCAGCAGTTCTTCCAGCCCCAGCCGTTCATCCAGCCATCCGTAAAGTGATGCCATGCGGGATTTCATGCGCCACCTCCTCAGCTCTTGGAGACCACCACCCCGGTTTCAGAAACCTTCACTTGGTAAACCTGCAGCGGCCGCGGCGGCGGCCCGCCGGTGTTGGCCCCGCTTCGGGCATCGTAGATGCCGCCGTGGCACTCGCAGAAAATGCGGTTGTTGTGCGGCTCATATTTCACCGTGCATCCCAGGTGCGTGCACTTGGCGTTGAAGGCGCTCCACGTTCCGTCCTCATGGTGAATCAACAGCGCGGTGAATGGCCCAAACTTGAACATCAACGCACTTTTGCGCGGCAGCTTGTGCGCTTCCGGCAGGGTCACCTCGGTCACCGCCGCCTGGGCCTCGGCCCGTTCCACCGGCGAGGCCAGGTAGCGGTACACGGGATACCCAATGGCCGCCAGATAGCAGACGCCAACTGCGCCCATGGCGGCCCCGACAAACACGCGGCGGTCCACCGCCTCGCCCCCCGTGCCCTCAGCCGAAACGTTGGAAGCTTTCGTGGTCGAGCTCATACATTCACCTTTTCAGTTACGGGTTTGGCACGCAACACCACGGAAATCAGCCAGCCCAGGAGCGCCAGCCCGATGATAAATGTCACAAAGAACAGAATTAACACCCCCCAGTTGATGTGCGTGGCCCGCTGCCACAAATCCACCCCCTGAATGGCAAACCCTTTGGCCGCGAGGCTGAAATCGCGAATCCCGTCCCGCACCAAGGTCATTCCCCCCACGCAAACCACGCCGCCCACTGCTGCCACGGTGCCCGCCCAACGGGACATGGGGCGCCCCAACCAGCTCCAGACCCCCGCCGCCAATGCCAGAAATAATCCTGCAACCCACATCCATTGGCCCCCCTGCATCAAACTGGAAGTGCTCATCCCCTGTCGAACCGCTTCCGGTTGCACCCGAAAGACCCACAGCCCTAACAGCACTAAAGCCACCGCGCCCACCGCTCCCAAGGCTCCTCCCCGAGAGGCCAGGTAATGCCGCGCCTCCTCGGCAATGTTGCGATTGGCCGCCAGCCAAATCATCCACAACCCCGCCACCGCCAGCCCCCCGGTCAGCATGTAGAGCCAGCGCGGCAGCAAAGTGGGGTCATGCGGCGGCAACAAGGTGCCATGCGCGCTGGCGGAATACATGGAAGTCCAGACATCCGGCCGCAACATCAAGGTCATGTTGGTGGAGTAAATCTTGGCAATCATGCCCGCCATCAGCCACGCCAGCAGCGCGCCCATCCAACCGGCCTGCCCGGCCTGCGCCCGACCGGCAAAGCGATACAACAGCCAGTAGCTGCCCATGAGCAGGAAGATGACCGCAATCCACCAGGCGCCAATCAACACGCTGCTTGTGTACAAGGCCCGCCCGTACAACACCTGCGCAAACAGCAGGGGCGGCACACCCAGGTTGATGACATAGGTCATGACGATGGGCAGCCGTTTGGCCAGCGCAGCCCCGGCCGTCAGGCGTGCCCCGGCCAGCGGCCCGCCGCGAGTGCCCAGAAAATTAAGCCAGGCCGCCACCAGGAGACCGCCCAGCAGCATCTCCACGGTGACAAAGTGCAGCGCCAGCGTCAGAATGTGGAGCAATTTGAACAGCCATACCGGCGCCGGCAACGGAATGGGGTCCATGGCTGGAATGACGTTGTTCATAAATCAAAGCATTCGAGGGGCAGCCGCGCAGGCCCTGGGTTCAGGCCAACTGATTAGGCGCATTGGATGATTAGTCATTATCATGACGTCGGGCCAAATATAATTACAGTTTAGCAAACGCAAAAATATTTTTGTAAATTAGTATTATTTATTTTAATCATTATCATAATTGAAGAGCGCAAAGCCCTCCGCCTGTCCAGGCACGGAGGGTCAGACGCTCGCTTATTCCGCTCCCACCCCCGGCAGCCGCAGGTACTCCAAAGCGTTGCGGTAACAAATGTTTTCCACCAGCGGCCCCAGCAGGGCGTCGTCCTCCGGAAGCTCGCCATTTTCCACATCCCGCCCCAGCAAATTGCAGAGGGTGCGCCGGAAATACTCGTGCCGGGGGTAGCTCATGAAGGAGCGGGAGTCGGTCAACATGCCGATAAATCGCGAGAGCAACCCGAGGTTGGAGAGCGCATTAAGCTGCCATTCCATGCCTTCCTTCTGGTCCAGGAACCACCAGCCGCTGCCCCACTGGATTTTGCCGGGCACGCTGCCGTCCTGGAAATTGCCGATCATGGTGCCGAAAACATAGTTGGCCGCGGGGTTTAAGTTATACAGGACCATCCGCGGCAAACGATTATCCTGGTCCAACCGGTCCAAATAGTTGGCCAGCGCACGCGCCTGCGGCCAGTCGCCAATCGAGTCAAAGCCGGTATCCGGACCCAATTGCCGGAAAAGGCGGGTATTGTTGTTGCGCTGGGCGCCAATGTGCAACTGCTTGGTCCACCCTTTTTCGGCGTCCCAATAGCCAAATTGCAGCATCATAAAGCTGGCAAACTCAAACTGCTCCTCCAGACTCACGGCGCGGCCGGCGCGAGCTTTGGCAAAAATCGCGGCCGCCCGGCGCTCAGGAATGAAGGCATCGTAGCATCGTTCGAGACCGTGGTCCGAAAGGCGTCCGCCCAGGGCATGGAAAAAGTCATGCCGTTTTTTCAAGGCGGTGAGCAGCCCATCGAGATTGCGGATTTCGGTATCGCTCACTTTTTCCAACTGGGCCAGCCAAGGCCTTAAGATATCCGGCCGGTGTACCATGAGCGCCTTGTCCGGGCGGAAGGTGGGATACACCTTGCAAGGCAGACTGGAGCGGGCCAGCGCCTGATGATGGCACAAGTCGTCAGCCGGGTCATCGGTGGTGCAAACAGCGACGACTTTGAATTTTTTCAGAATGCCCTGGGCCGAAAACTCCGCGCGGGCAAGTTGTTCATTGGCACGCTTCCAGATTTTGGGTGCAGTGTCCGCATTCAACAACTCACGGATGCCGAAGTAACGTTGCAGCTCCAGGTGCGTCCAATGATACAATGGATTGCGCAGGGTATGCGGGACGGTTTTGGCCCAGGCCAGGAATTTTTCGTAGGGCGGGGCATCGCCGGTGATGTAACGCTCAGGCACACCATTGGAGCGCATGGCCCGCCACTTGTAATGGTCGCCTTCGAGCCAGATTTCAAAAAGATTCTGGAATTGCCGGTTTTCGGCCACGTCTTTGGGCGGCAAATGGCAGTGATAATCCAGAATGGGCTGCGGCGCGGCAAATTCGTGGTACAAACGCCGGGCCGTTTTGGTTTGCAACAGGAAATGGTCCGTGATGAATGACATGGTTTAATCCCTTTGCGAACGGTGATAGGACATTATGCCGCCCCTCCGCCAGCGAACGCCCTGCGGCCGTTGGAAATCTTTCCCGCCAGCAAGGCAACGCCCACGCCAACCCTCAGCGGCTATGCTTCAGAAACCACTCGTAAAGTTTGGGATTGGCGTATGTTTCCGTCCACGAGTCGTGCTGGGCTTCCGGATAGACGGTCAATTCCACCTCCTGGCAGCCGGCGCGTTTGAAGGCCCCCACCATGCGTTCAGATTCCGACAACGGCACCACCGGGTCTTTGGCGCCGTGAAAAGCCCAGATGCCCAGCGTCTTGAAAGCTTCGCGGCGTTTGGCGGGAGCCAGCAAGACATCAATGACCTCCCCGCCTCCACAAATGGGCGCTACTGCGGCGAACCGTTCCGGATAAAGCGAGGCCAGGCTCCACGAGCCAAAGCCGCCCATGCTTAAACCAGTAAGATAAATCCGGTTGGTATCCACCGCATAATGCACGCACAGATGATCCAACAACCGGATTAAATCCTCCGCACGCCATCGCTCATCTGTGGGGCATTGGGGAGACACCACGAGGAACGGGAAATTGGTGCCCTGGCGGATAAGTTTCGGCGGACCGTGGACGGCGACCTTGTTAATATCGGAGCCGCGCTCGCCCGCTCCATGCAAAAACAGGAGCAAGGGCCAGCGCTGGGTGGTGTCCTCCTTGTATTCCTTGGGCAGGTACAGGAGGTACTGCAAATGCACTTCACGGGAGATGACGGCCGCAAAACGCTGAGGGGTTTGCGCACCAGCCTTTTGAGCATGAACAACACGAGGAGCCATAATTAAAACCGCCGCCATGCAGGCGGACATCAGGAGGGAGTGGGGTTTCATCATAAGTTGAGGGGAGGTTACATGAGTTTCATCCGTGGCAAATCTTGAGAATCCACCAGGCCCACCGGCTTGCGGTGAGCGTTGACGACCACCAAATCGTCTATGCGCCGCTCATTGAAGATTTTCAAAGCCTCCGCCGCCAGCGCGTCCTCCCGAATGCACACCGGCCGGGGCGTCATGACCTCGCGCAAGGGCCGTTCCAACACCGCCGGATTTTCCGCCATGTGCCGGCGCAGGTCGCCATCGGTGAACACGCCGGCCAATTTGCCGTGGCGATTGATGATGGTCAGGCAGCCGGCCTTGGCCCGGGTCATCAAAAACAGGCCGTCGCGCACCGTTGTGCTTTCCGTAGCCACCGGATGCCGCTCCCCCGTGCGCATGATGTCACTGACCTTGAGCAACAAAGCGCGGCCAATTGCGCCGGCCGGATGGTAACGGGCAAAATCACTGCGCTTGAGACCCCGGGCATCCAGCAAGGCCAGCGCCAGGGCATCCCCCAACACCAGCATGGCCGTGGTGCTGGTGGTGGGCGCCAGATTGAACGGGCAGGCTTCGCGTGGCACATGCACGTTCAAGACCTGGTGCGCATACCGCCCCACACTGGAACGGGGATTGCCCGTAATCGCCACCAGGTGCACATTGAACCGTTTGATTGCCGGCAATAGTTGAATCAACTCCTCCGATTCCCCGGAGTAACTGAGAATCAACACCAGGTCTCCGTCATTGACGATGCCCACGTCCCCATGCGCGGCATCCACGCTGTCCAACACCACGCTGGTGACGCCCGTGCTGGCCAGAGTGGCCGCAATTTTGCGCCCGATGATGCCGGACTTGCCCACGCCCACCACCACCACCTTGCCCCGCTGGCGTACCGTTTCCAGCAGCCGTTGCACCACCGCGTCAAAGGTGTCATCGAGCTGTGCGCGCACCGCTCGCAAGCCGGCAATCTCAATGTCAAACACTTGGTGCGCTCGCGACAGGTGGGTTTTCATAAGCCACTAATCCACACTGGGATAAGAACCAAGGATTTTGACAAACGAGCAATGCAATTCGAGCTGCTCGATGGCGCGCGCCACTTTGCGGTCCTGCATGTGGCCGTCGCAATCCACGAAGAAAAAGTATTCCCATGCCTTGCGCTTGCTGGGACGGGACTCGATTTTGGTCATATTGATCCGGTACTGCCGGAAGGGCGTCAGGGCGCGATGCAGCGCGCCCACTTCATCCCGCACACTGAACATGATGCTGGTGCGGTCCTTGCCGGTGGGCGGCCCGCATTTGCGGCCGAGCACCAGAAAGCGGGTGACGTTCACCGCGCTGTCCTGTACGTCATATTCAAGTATGCGCAATTTGTATCGCTCGGCCGCCAGCGTTCCGGCAATGGCGGCGGCATGGGGCGTTTTGGCCGCCAGTTCCGCCGAACGGGCATTCGAGGAGGTTTCGATGATTTCCACGCGGGGCAGCTCGCGCTGAATCCATTCGCGGCACTGCGCCAGGGACTGGGGATGGACAAAGAGCGTGCGGATGTGATCACGCCGCACATTGCCCATGAGACACTGGCGCACGGGCGTGACGATTTGCGCCACGATTTTCAAATCGCTTTCCACAAACATGTCCAGCGTGTGCGTAACCACGCCTTCGGTGGAGTTTTCCACCGGCACCACGCCATAATCCGCCCGCATTTTGCTGACCTCCTGGAAAACGTCGGCGATGGTTTTGTGCGGAACATAATGGAGGCTGCTGCCGAAACGCTGGATTGCAGCCTGGTGGGTAAAGGTGGCCTCCGGTCCCAGGTAGGCAATGACCATGGTCTTCTCCAGGGCCAGGGCGCTGGACATGATTTCCCGGTAAATCGCCTGCAAAGATTCATTGGTCAACGGCCCCTGGTTCAGGCGGCAGATGCGTGAAAGCACCGCCCGCTCGCGATGGGGCGCATAGATTTCCTCGCCGGCCTTGAGCTTGATGTTGCCGATTTCCAGCACATGCCGGGTACGCTCGTTGAGCAGCTTGACGATTTGCTCGTCCAGCCGGTCAATCGCCTTGCGATGTTCCAATATGCTCATAAGGGCGGGCCATTAAGGGGATTCCGGTTTGGGCGGGGCGCTCTCCGCCGCTGGCGCGGCGGCGGACTCCGGGCCGGGCGTTGCAGCCGGAGCCTCTGCATTCACCGGCAAATTTAATTGTTCAGGCGGCGCGGTGGCCAGTCCCGGGTCCACGGTGAGCAGCGCCTCGGGCTTGGGCACCGGCAGGCGGCGCAATTCATCGGCCGCCGGCAAATCCTCGAGCCGCGCCAGGCCAAAATACTCCAAAAACTGGGGGGTGGTGCCATACAAGGCCGGGCGGCCCGGCGCCTCGGCCCGGCCCACCTGCTCCACCAGCCCGCGCTCCAGCAAGGTTTGCATGACCCCATCCACCGCCACCCCGCGCACCTGCTCCACTTCCGCTCGGGTCACCGGTTGCCGGTAGGCGATGATGGCCAGGGTTTCGAGCGCCGGCTGCGAAAGACGCGGCGGGCGCATTTTTTGGCCCACCAATGTCCGCAACCAGGGGGCATACTCCGGTTGGGTGACAAACTGCCAGGCTCCTGCCACACAAGCCAGTCTGAAGGTCCGCCCCGCCTCCCGATGTTCCCGCTCCAACTGTTCCAGCGCTGCTTCGATATTCTCCAGCGGCGCTTTCTTAAAAGCGCGGGTTTCCGGCTCCTCCGCCTGCTCGGCGGTGGTCAACAAAATCGCCCGCAGCTCGGCCGGCGAAAGCGGCTTTTGAGCGTTAAACAACAAAGCTTCCAGAATGTCCTTGAGTTCCATGCGTTACGAATGATTGGGCGGCGCAGAGGCGGGAGCCTCAGTCCCCGGCGCCTCGGGCGGTTGGACTTTGACCACCACGGTGGGAGCATCGGCCGAATGCGTCGCGGTGACCGGCCGCGGAAGAGGTGTATCCGGAGCCACGGCCAGCTCCTCGGCTTTGGCCTTTAATTCCTGCGCCTCCTCCAGCGGCGTGGGTTCAGGAGCGCGGGTGATTTCAATTTCCCCAAAGTCTTCGGTCTGCGTCACCAGCACGGCTCGCAGGCGAACCAGTTCCAACAAGGCCAGAAATGTCACAATGACCTCGGCACGCGTCAGCGCGGCGGCGAATAATTCCGAAAAACGCAGGACGGGGGTTTCCTTCAACCGCTGATGCAGATAGTCAATTTTCTGACTGACCGTCCAGGGGTCATCATGGATATCCGTGGCCTGCTGCCGTTCGGCAAACCGCTTCAACACCGCATTCACGGCATTGAGCAAATCAAAAATCGAAACCTCGCCCCGCCGCGGCGCGGGCGCTTCCAGCTCGATGTGGGCCGGAGTGCGGACAAAAGTATTCTCCCGGGCAATCTCCAGTTGCTGCAACTGCGCGGCAGCATCCTTGAATTTTTTGTACTCCACCAGTTGGCGGATAAGCTCCCACCGGGGGTCCTCCTCGTCTTCCTCGCCCTCCGGGGTCACCTGCTGGTCCTTGGGCAGAAGTTCGCGGCTTTTGATGTACATGAGGGTGGCCGCCATGACCAGAAACTCACCGGCCACCTCCAAGTCCAGCATCCGCATCAATTCGATGTATTCGATAAACTGGGTGGCCAGTTTGGTCAGATTGACCTCGTAAATGTCCACCTCCTCCTTCTTGATTAAATAGAGAAGGAGGTCCAAGGGACCTTCAAACACCTCAAATTTGACACGGTAATCTGACATGGTGCCCGCCCGCGTCGCTCAGGCCAGCGGGTGGAATCATCCTAGAAGCCCCCCTGCCCTTTTGGCAACGCGGAAAAAGGGTTTTCCCAATCCAGGCCAGGCCTGCCGATGGGCCATTCCCGCACTGGCGGTGGATTTTTTTCTGGATTATTCCCTCTCGCTCTCGCTCAATCCCGGGGAAGGGTTCGCGTGAAGATTCTACTGCTCAAGCCCAGCTCGCTGGGCGATGTGGTGCAGGCGTTGCCGGTGCTGCGCCTCCTCAAGCGCTGGCGTGCAGACGCGGAAATCTGGTGGTGGATTGAAAAAGACTATGCGCCTTTGCTGGAAGGAGATGCGGATTTAACCGGCATTTACCGCTTTGACCGCCAAGGCTGGCGCACGCCCCGCGGCTGGGGGGCGTGGTGGGACACCATCCAACAGATGCGCGCCCGCCGCTTTGATTGGGT
This sequence comes from Fontisphaera persica, assembly GCF_024832785.1. Taxonomy (GTDB): domain Bacteria; phylum Verrucomicrobiota; class Verrucomicrobiia; order Limisphaerales; family Fontisphaeraceae; genus Fontisphaera; species Fontisphaera persica. The sequence goes on along the minus strand of NZ_CP116615.1, from coordinate 484,084 downwards.
CATTGACCTCCAAAGCCTGGCCCGCAGCGGACTGTTTGCCTGGCTGGCCAATGGCAATTTATTGGTGGGGCTGGAAGACCACCGCGAAGGCGCCCCCGGCTTTTATGATTTGCGCGTGCCCCGCCCGCACCCCCAAGCTCATGCGGTGGAGTGGTACCTGGCGGTGCTGCAGCGTCTGAAGGTGCCGGTGACCCTGCCTTTCAACTGGCTGCCCCCCCGCTTTGCGGCCCACCGCTCCATTGAGCAAAGATGGCATCCTGAGGGCAAACGGTGGGTGGCCCTGGCCCCGGGCGCGCGCTGGCCCAACAAGCGCTGGCCGCTGGAACATTTCACCACCCTGGCACGCCAACTTATGGCCGCCCACCCCACCCTGCATCTGGTCGTGCTCGGCGCGGCGGCAGACGCGCCGCTGGGCCGGGTCATCGCGGATGCCGCGCCAGGGCGCTGCCTGAACCTCGCAGGGCAAACCACCCTCCCGGAAACGGTGGAATGGCTTCGGCTGGCCTCCGTGGTGGTAACCAATGACACCGGTCCCATGCACATGGCCGCGGCTCTGCGCACGCCGGTGGTAGCTTTGTTTGGGCCGACGGAACCCGCCCGCACTGGCCCTTACGGACAGCTTCAGAACACCCTGCAACTGGCCCTGCCCTGTGTGCCGTGCATGAAGGATTATTGTGTCCGCCAGCCCGCACTCGAGTGTCTCACGGCGCTTACGCCGTCCGCCGTGCTGGCTAAAGTATTGTCGCTGTTGCCCACGGCCCGGCCTCCTTCGGACAGCCGGTGGCAACTGTCGTGGCCATCCGCGCCCCAATAATCCATTGACACCATCGCTCAAGGCCGCATTATCGCGCGAAGGGTGGCGCACGGGGCGAAACCTGCACCCGCGACCACAAGGGTGTTAACAATGGCACTGAATCATGATGACTTCCCTTCCCCACGGAGCGGAAGCATCAGGAAGAATCACGACTATGAATCTTGACGCTGTATATTCGGAGCTGACGCTCAAAACCAATGCCAAAATCGCGCTGGTGGTGCTGGACGGTCTGGGCGACCTGGCCACTAAAAACCAGGGGGAAATGACGCCGTTGGAAGCCGCCCGGACCCCCAATCTGGACGCTTTGGTGGCCCAAGGCTGCGCGCAGGGCCGCATGATTCCGGTGGCGCCGGGCATCACCCCTGGCAGCGGCCCCGGCCATCTGGCGCTCTTTGGTTATGACCCGCTGGAATACCAGGTGGGCCGCGGCGTCATTGAGGCCTTGGGGCTGGGCGTGGAATTGAAGGCGGGGGATGTTTGCGCGCGGGCCAATTTCGCCACCTTGGATGCCAAAGGCATCGTCACCGACCGCCGCGCCGGCCGCATCCCCACCGAAACCTGCGAGCGCCTGTGCAAGATGCTCGCCGACAAGGTGAAAAAAATTGGGGACACGGAAGTGATTATCAAAGCCGGCAAGGAACATCGCTTTGTGGTCGTTTTCCGCGGCAAAGGGCTGGAAGGGCCGCTGACCGATGCCGACCCCAACCGTGAAGGCTTCCCCATCCCGCAAGTCAAACCCCGCGACCCCGCCAACGCCAAACAAAAGAAAATGGCCAAACTGGTGGCCGATTTCTACAAGGCTGCCCTGCCCATCCTGCAAAATGAAAAACCAGCCAACGGCTTCCTGATGCGCGGCATCGCCCATCAACCGGAAATTCCGCTCTTTGAGGAGCGCTACCTCCTCAAGCCCGCCTGCCTGGCCGTGTATCCCATGTATAAAGGGCTGGCGCAACTGGTGGGCATGAAGAAGCTTGAAGGCCCGCAAACCATTGCCGAGCAATTCCGCGCTTATCAGGCGGAATACAGCAACTTCGATTTCTTCTTTATCCACTACAAATACACCGACAAATACGGTGAGGACGGCGATTTCGAGGCCAAGAAGAAGGCCATTGAGGAATTTGACGCTGCCCTGCCCATTCTGTTGGAGAAAAAACCGGATGTGCTGTGCATCACGGGCGATCATTCCACGCCGTGCGCGTTGAAGGCGCACTCCTGGCACCCGCAGCCGGTGCTGATTCATTCTGCTTACAGCGGCTCGGACAAACTGCAGCGGTTCACCGAAACCGGCGCCAATCAAGGTTCGCTGGGAGTCTTTGAGGCCAAGTACCTCATCCGTTTGCTGCAAGCCAACGCCCGCATGTTTGACAAGTTCGGCGCCTGAACGGCGCTCCCCCATGCGCAGCCCAACCGCGGCCATGGCCACGGATTACGAAATTGTGCGCCTGTCCAATGGCGTATGCAGCATCCGGGCCAGGGCGGCGGGCGAAACCTTCCACCCGGTCATCGGACCGGCCGCCGAGGCGCAGGCGTTGTACGTGCAACAAATGCGCCTCGCGGAACGTTTGGCGGCGCATCAGGGCGAATTTGTGGTCTGGGATGTCGGCCTGGGCGGCGCCGCCAATGCCCTCGCGGTGTTGGCTGCCGCCCGGGCCATTCCCTCATCCTTGCGGCTGCTCAGTTTTGACTGCACGCTGGAGCCCCTGCAATTTGCCCTTGCCCATGCCACCGAGCTGGGCTATCCGCGCGGGTGGGAACCGCTGCTGAGCCAGCTTGGGAAGCAGCAACATGCCGTGTTTCAAGCACAAGCCATGCGGGTGGTTTGGGAGGTGCGCGTGGGCGATTTCCCCGCCTTGCTTGGCGGGCCGCACGCCGCTTCCTGGCCCAAGCCGCATTTAATCCTCTACGATCCCTTTTCGCCCGCTCGCAACCCGGAGATGTGGACCCTGCCCCTGTTTCAAAGGCTGCATTCCTTGTTGGACCCGGGGCGGCCCTGCGCCATGGCCACCTATTCCCGCAGCACCATGCTGCGGGTCACCTGGCTCCTGGCGGGCTTTTTTGTGGGCACAGGTTGCGCCACCGGCGAAAAAGAGGAAACCACCCTGGCCGCCACGCATCTGGAGCTGGTGGAGCGCCCCCTTCCCCCGTCCTGGCTGGCACGGGCCAAACGCTCCACCTGTGCTGAGCCGCTCCAAGGCCCGCATTACCACCGACAGCGGATTTCTTCCGCAACCTGGGAAAAACTCCAGGCGCATCCGCAATTTCAGCCCTTGCACACCGGCCAGTCAGGCGTATTGTAAAGAGTGATGCAGGGTCAGGAAATTGCCGCGCTGAGCCTGGTGGCTCTGGCCGTCATGGCCTTGGGATGGCGCTGGTGGCGCCGCGCCCATGGCAAGGGACCGGCCTGCGGCCATTGCTGCGGGGGTCGCGACAGCGCCGCCCGCCCCATGAACGTGCATCTGCGCGCCTCCAAGGACGGCCCGGTCTCCGTCCAGTTGAAACCTCCCGCCGCATGAAAAACCTGCGCTTGAGCCGGGGCGAGTCATGGAGTAAAGTATCCACGGTGTCATCGTATGCATAGGATTAAGTCGTCGGTGCATTTTGCGCGCAATGCGGCGCGCACGGACCCCGCCTTGGGCGAGGGCGATTGGGTGCCCAACACCGATGTATATACCACCGACGAAGGGCTGGTCATCAAAGTGGAGCTGGCCGGCATGCGCCGGGAGGATTTGTCGCTTACGGTCGAGGAAAACCGCCTGCGCATCAGCGGCGACCGCCCCGACGGCTGCCGCGCTCCCAAATGCAACTTCCTCGTCATGGAAATCAACTACGGGCGGTTTGAGAATGTGATTGAAATCCCCAGCGGTTATGACTTGAGCCGCGCCACAGCCGCCTACGTGAACGGATTTTTGCGGATTGACATCCCCCTCCAACAAACCGAGCGCAACGGACACTCCTCCTCCGGACGCGGTTCCTGATTACGGGTGAGGGTTAGGCGGGGCGGCAGGGGGCGGTAACAGGGCCATGGTAACACCCGATACAGAGTTCATCTCGATTCTGACTGAAGGCGGAGAAACCACCGCCACCCGGCCCACGGGAAAAACCTTGCCAGACATTCTGCCCATCATGGGGCTGGCGGACATTGTGTTTTTCCCCGGCATGGTGGCGCCGCTGCTGGTGGAATCCGCCCAAGGCATCAAACTCATTGATGACGTGGTGGGGGGCGACCGTTTTCTGGGGTTGATTCTCCAGCACAAACCCGACTTGGAGGAGCCAGGCCCTGATGATTTGTTCCGCTTCGGCTGCGCGGCGCGGGTGCTCAAAATGCTCAAGTTCCCGGACAATACCGTCCGCGTGCTGGTGGAGGGGCTGCGGCGATTTCGGGTGGTGGAATATGTAGCCCATGCGCCCTATCTCAAGGCCCGGGTGGAATTGCTCAAGGACCAGTCCGAGAACTCCGTGGAAATGGAGGCGCTGGTGCGCAATGTCCAGGCCAGATTCCAGGAAATCATCAAACTTTCGCCAGCCTTGAGCGAACAGGTCAAGGTGGCCGCCCTGAACACGCATGAGCCGGGGCCGCTGACCGATTTGATTGCCCCCACGCTCAACATCAGCCTGCAAGACCGCCAGCAATTGCTGGAAAAGCCGGTGGTCAAAGACCGCTTGACCTTCCTGCTGCCCCTGATGCAGCGCGAGCTGGAGGTGCTTGCCCTGGGCACCAAAATCCAGAATGAAGTGGCCTCCAGCATGGCCAAGTCGCAGCGCGATTATTTCCTGCGCGAGCAAATCCGCGCCATCCAGCGCGAGCTGGGGGAAAGCGACCCCCAAATCACCGAATTAAACCAACTGCGCGAGCGCATCGAAAAGGACCCCCTGCCGGAAGAAGTGCGAAAAGTGGCCCTCAAGGAATGGGAGCGCTTGCAGCAAATCCCTCCCAACGTCGCCGAGTACACCGTCTCGCGCAATTATCTGGACTGGATTCTGGCGCTGCCGTGGGCCCGGACCACCGAGGACCAATTTGACCTGGATAAAGCCGCCCAACTGCTGGACGCCCAGCATTATGGCCTGCAAAAGGTAAAAGAACGTTTGCTGGAGTTTTTGGCTGTCCTGAAGCTCAAACGGGAAATCAAAGGCCCCATCCTCTGTCTGGTGGGGCCGCCCGGGGTGGGAAAAACCTCGCTGGGCAAAAGTGTGGCGGATGCCTTGGGCCGCAAGTTTGCCCGCATCGCGCTGGGTGGCATGCATGATGAGGCCGAAATCCGCGGCCATCGTCGCACCTACGTGGGCGCCATGCCCGGCCGCATCATCCAATGCCTGCGCCGCGTTGAGACCCGCAACCCCGTCATTTTGCTGGATGAATTGGACAAGGTGGGGGCGGATTTCCGCGGCGACCCGGCCTCAGCGCTGCTGGAAGTGCTGGACCCGCAACAAAACAACACGTTCACGGATAACTACCTCGATTTGCCCTTCGACCTCTCGCAGGTGCTGTTCATTACCACCGCCAACTGGCTGGAACCGGTGCACCCCGCCCTGCGCGACCGGTTGGAAGTCATCAACCTGCCCAGTTACACCGCGGAGGAGAAGCTGCAAATCGCCCGCCGCCATTTGCTGCCGCGGCAAATGGAGGAGCACGGCCTTACTCCCCGGCAGGTCTCCATCCCCGCCCCCACCATCAAGCGCATCATCAGCGATTACACCCGCGAGGCGGGGGTCCGCCAGCTTGAACGCGAAATGGCCTCCCTCCTGCGCAAATCGGCCCGGCGGCTGGTGGAAAATAACGGTCAAAGCCCGCGCATCATCATCAAACCCCAGGACCTGGAAAGCCATCTTGGGCCGCCCAAGTTTTTGAAGGACCAGACGGAAAAAATCAGCGATGCCGGCATTGCCATTGGGCTGGCCTGGACGCCGGTGGGCGGCGATGTGCTTTACATCGAAGCCACGCGCATGCCCGGCAGCGGCAAGCTGCTGCTCACCGGTTCGCTGGGGGATGTCATGAAAGAAAGCGCCCAAACCGCGCTGAGTTATCTGCGCAGCCAAAGCGCCAAATGGGGATGGAAGCTGGATGATCATGACAAATGGGACATTCATGTGCACGTGCCTGCCGGAGCCACCCCGAAGGATGGCCCCAGCGCCGGCGCCACCATTGCCGTGGCCCTGGCCTCCCTTCTCAGCCAGCGCCGGGTGCGCTCTGACCTGGCCATGACCGGCGAAATCAGCCTGCGCGGGCGCGTCCTGCGGGTGGGCGGGGTCAAAGAAAAGGTGCTCGCCGCCGCGCGGGCCGGCCTGAAACAGGTGGCGCTGCCCGAGGAAAACCGTGGTGACTGGAGCGAAGTGCCCGAGGAAGTGCGGCGCCGGCTGCAGGTGCATTTTGTCCGGCACGTGGATGAACTCATTCGCCTTGCCCTCCGTGCCCGATGAACTTTCCGCCCCTGCGCATCTTCCCTCTGCTGCTGTTGTGGCTGCTCCCTGGGGGTCTGCCTTCAACCGCCGCCCCGGACCCCGCCGCCGGCCAGGCTCTGGCCGCCGACTTGTGCGCCCTGAGTCCGGAGGAACCGGTGGAAATGACGGGCAAGGTGGTCATCCGCCAGCGCGGCCAGCCCGCGCGCGAGATTCCTTTTTTATTCAAAGTCATCCCGGGCCAGCCTCGCTGGACCAGTGTTTATCAAACCGTGGGCGGCGATTCCAACCTGCCGCCCCGCCAGTTGCTCATTCATCGGTCCCCCAACGCCCCCAACCTCTATGTCTTGGTCACGGCAGCGCCCGGCAGTCACACTTTCACACAAACCAACACCGCCATTACCCCCACGGAGGTTTTTGCCGGCTCGGATTTTTTCATTGGCGACCTTGGCCTGGAATTTCTGCGCTGGCGCGACCAAAAACTGCTGCGCAAGGAAATGACCATGAGCCGCCCCTGCCGCGTCCTCGAAAGCCGCCCCGGCCCCGGCGATGCCTCCCTGGGTTACAGCCGCGTGGTCTCGTGGATTGACAACGAAACCGGCGGCATCCTGCGCGCCCAGGCTTATGACGCCCAGGGCAGGCTGCTGAAGGAATTTGAACTGAACAGCTTCAAAAAAGTTGCCGGCCAGTATCGCCTCGAAGAAATGGAAATGCGCAACGTGCAAAGCCGCAGCCGCACGCGCCTGGTTTTCGATGTCAGCCAGCCCTGACCTGGCACAGGGCACTTCGCCTTTTTCTCAAGGGGCATCCTGTTTTGAACGCGCTTGGCGGCGTTAGCACGCGCTGGATGGGCTTGTCATCCCTAGAAGAAATGGGAATACTTCAACCATGAAGCCCACTCCATTGATTGAGACCATGCCTGGTGTCTCACGCCGGCGCTGGTTGATGCTCAGCAGCCTCCTGGCCATGGGCGCAACCCTCCCCAGGTTGCAGGCCGCTGAAAACGCCCCAACCCGCCGTAAAATGCGGATGGCTCTGACCCCCGGCAGCATTGGAGTGCGTGCCAATCAAATCGAAGCCATTCAACTGGCAGCCAAGCACGGCTTTGAAGCCGTCGAGCCTTACGCCAGTTATTTGGCCGGGCTTTCGGACGAGGCGCTGAAAACCTTGCGCGAGGACATGGCGGCACGCCAGTTGGCCTGGGCGGCGGCCGGTTTCCCGTTGCAATTTCGCGGAGATGACGCCGCCTACCAGGCCAGTCTCAAAGAATTGCCCAAAACCGCCGCTGCCCTGCAACGCGCAGGGGTGGAGCGCATGGGCACATGGCTTTCGCCCACCCATGCCACCCTGAACCGCGAGGAAAACTGGTCCCGCCATGTCACGCGCCTGCGGGAGGGCGCGCGCATTTTGCGCGACCATGGCCTGCGCCTGGGATTGGAATACGTGGGCACGCGCAGCGCCCGCGCGGGCAACCGGCAGGTCTTTCTCTATAACTTGCGGGACACCCTGGCCTTGATTCGGGACATCGGCGAGCCCAATGTCGGCGTGATTCTGGATAGCTGGCACTGGTGGCAGGCTGGAGAAACCGCTGCCGACCTGCTCAAGTTGAAAAACAGCGACGTCGTCTCGGTGGACTTGAACGACGCGCCCGCCGGCCTCGCCATTGAGCAACAACAGGATGGACGGCGAGAGTTGCCCATGGCCACCGGGGTCATACCGGTGCGGGATTTTTTGAACTCCCTGCAAAACATCGGCTACGATGGCCCGGTGCGCGCTGAACCCTTCAACCAGGCCCTGAATGACCTGGACAATGACGCCGCCTGCGCGGCCGTGGCGGCTGCCATGAAAAAGGCCTTTGCCTTGCTGGATTAGTTCCTTCGCTGGCCAACTTGGACGGCGGGCGTTCAGCCGTGCCACACCAGGCCTAGTTGGGTGGCCAGATGCCCCAGGTCCTCGCCGAGAGCCGGCAAACAAGCCTGCAGACGCGGCAGGTGCTGAGTAACCCAGGCCTCCGCCGTGGGCCCGCATTGCAATCCTCCTTGCAACCCCAACAAAGCTTGCCAAGCGCGCTGGTGTTGCTGGTGATACTCCTCGAACAATTCCCTGCCGCCCTGCTGCCGCAAGACCCGCGCCAGACGCCGGCCCAAATCATGCGCTTCCCACAATCCCGCATTCATGCTTTGCATGCCCGCCGGCCCGGTTTGGTGGGCCGCATCGCCCGCCAACCAGCAACGATCCACCCCAAAACGCCTCGCCACGCGGCGTTCAAAGCGCACCTGCCCATGCCACACCACCTCTTGGGGTTCGACTTTGAAGAAAGGCGCCCGCTGCTTGAGCCGCTCGCTGAGTTGCCCGACCAGCACATCCTGCGGGCCACGATGCACCACCTGAACCGGCTCGCGCAACTTGGGCTGAAATTCCTCCTCCGCCCGCGAGTTTTTGGAAAAAGCCCACCGCCCACGGTCCGGCCCCAGGGGCCAATAATAGGAAAGTCCGTTTTCTTCCAACACCACCAACGCCTCATGACCGGCCTCGGAGGGCAGAATAAACTCAAATATTTCATACGTCTCGGGCGCTGCCCCGGCTTGCCACTCGATGCCCATGGCCCGCCGCACATAAGAATGTTGCCCGTCGGCGCCCACCACATAATTGGCGTGATTCAAAAAGCTCTCCTTGACCACCCAGTCCCAGGTCGGAACGATGTAACCGGTGGCGCTTTCCGCCAGTTTTTCGACCGTGCTGAGCACTTCGGTGGTTTCGGGCACCAGGCTGGCCAGCCGATGATTCCACAGCAACTGCACATGAGACATCTGTCGCAACGCCTTTTCCAGCAGCCCCTCCAGCTCGCTTTGGGGTATGACTAAAACGTAAGGATAGCCGCCGCCCAACTGGTCCAGGCGCACTTCGCCCACTTTCTGATGGCGCAGGTAGAACACCTGTCGCTCAATGCGCCACCCGGCGCTCAATAATTCCCCGCCCAACCCGAGTTCGGCCAGCAAACGCAGGGTGCGCCCATGCAAAGCGCAGGCATAACTACGAGCCGCGCGCCGCCATTCCTGGTCCACCACCATGACCGGCACCCCTTCCCGGGCCAGCGTCAATGCCGCGACCATGCCGCTCGGCCCCGCCCCGACCACCAGAACATCCGTTTGTTCGTATTTGCGCATATGTGAATGATTGGCTGTTGCTCACTACCCTTCCACCTCAATATATCACCAAACATTCAACCACCAAGCCGCCCCGCCCCCCTTTGCATTTCCCGCTGCGCCAGCTTATGGTATATCAACATGAAGTCGCTGGACCCGGCTGACGCCCTCCTGGCAAACGCCGCCCTCGGCTGGCTGGAATTGGGCAATGCCCACGAAGCCAAAGCCGAGTTGGAGCGGCTTTCCCCTGGCGCGCAAAAGCATCCGGTCATCCTCGAACTGCAGTGGCGCATCGCTCACGAATTGGCGGATTGGCAAACAGCCCTTGCACTCGCCCGGCAGCAAATCCAGGCGGACCCCATTGAACCGGCTGGTTACATCCATCAGGCCTATGCCCTGCGCCGCGTAAAAGGGGGCGGACTGGAAAAAGCCCTCCACGCCCTCCTGCCCGCAGCCCGGCTTTTCCCGGAGCTGGACATCGTGCCCTATAACCTGGCCTGCTACGCTGCCCAGTTGGGCCGACTGGAGGAGGCCTGGGATTGGTTGCTCCGCGCCTTTCGCTTGACCGAAGACGCCACCCACCTGACCTCCATGGCCCTCAAGGATGACGATTTGCGCCCGTTGTGGCCCAAAATACGGACCCTCACCCAAATCCCCGGTAAAAAAGGCAAAGCATAAGCCCTATCATTCACCGGGGACACTATCGCACAAGTCCAACGGAGCCGTTTCGGCCGATTTTGAATTCGGATTTGCAGAAAGTGTGGCTTTTGCCATTGCATTCCCGCCCCATTTGCGGGATTTTTAGGCCGAGTTAGGAAACCGGAAATGCTGCCTCTCCCCTAGAGGGTGGGCGTCCGTAGCTCAATTGGATAGAGCTTCTGACTTCGGATCAGAAGGTTGCAGGTTCGAGTCCTGCCGGACGCGCCATAAATCAAAAGGATTTGCGTCACACATTCAACCAGCCTGCCTGACGGGAAACGTGGTTTTGCCAATACTTATGCCTCGGTTGGGGCTGGCCAACCCGTTCCCCCATCTGGGTGCCGGTGAACACATTGCGCTTTTCAGGTTCTGTGGGCAGAACATCGCGGCGTTTCACTACAGGCCGATTTGGCGTCTGCCGCGCCCACGCAGCGACAGAAGCCGTGGTAGTTGGCGCAGATGCCCCCAAAGATGGAAATCAGCCCCCAAAATAAAGGACGTCCCAAAATATGCAGCAGCTTGGGTTCGGAATGCGGCAGCAGGTAAATCCCCCAAGTCACCAGCAGGCAGCCCGTCACCAGGCAGGCGTGCCCGAAGAGCATCGTGGCGCCTCGACCGGGGCGGTAACTTAAATAAAGCAGCGAGCCGCCAATCATGGCGGGAATCACGCCGACCCATTTTAAGGGCAGCGCCAGCGACGCCAATCCGGCGAGTATAAGTAATCCGCCCAGGAGGGCGGCTATGGGTTGTTTGGGTTTCATATTATTCATACCTGCCATTATTAACCACACCTCAACTCCCAACAAGTTGCTGAAGGAGCAGACCCCGGACGCAGATTCTAGGTGGATGGTAGGGAAAAAGGAAGCGGTCTGATAAAAGCGGACCACTGGAATTGATATTGTCGGAGCATCACCATGCCCTGCATCGAGACAGGAGGGGCATGAACGCCACCAAACTGCATGGGCTCATGAGAGCAAGTGGCGGTTTGGTTTACTCAACAATTGGCCTCTTCGCCTCGGTGCACCCATTTGCGAGACGTAAAAAGCCAATGAATCCTCGATTTTTTGCGCCAGCAGACAAGCAATGCTATACTGTAGGACTTTGATCATGACAAGCATTCCATGGGATCGGGTGAATTGGCGTAACAGCGTGTTTTTGATGTCTCTTATTGTTCTGGCACTGGTTGGCCTGCCGATTTACCTGTGGCAGTACGGACTCGATTGGTACCAAGCCGCTCTTTTTCTGGTGTTTTTCAGCGCCACCGGCCTGAGCATCACCTTGGGATATCATCGTCTCTTTTCCCACCGCTCGTTTCGGGCCGCCTGGCCGGTGCGTCTGGCAACGCTGGTGTTTGGCGCGGCGGCGTTTGAAAACAGCGCCCTTTGCTGGGCCAGCGACCATCGGCGACACCACAAGCACACGGATAGTGATGACGACCCTTATGATATTTCCAAGGGTTTCTGGCACGCGCACATTGGGTGGATACTTTTCAAAATGGAGCCAGCCACAAATCTGGACAATGTGAAAGACCTGCAGGCCGATCCCCTGGTGCGCTGGCAACACCAACACTATCTCGCCATCGCCGGAGTCTGCGGTTTGCTGCTGCCGGCAGTCCTGGGCGGCCTGTGGGCCGGATGGCCGGGCGCGTTGGGCGGTTTTTTAATGGGGGGCGTGGCCCGCATCGTGGCGGTGCAGCAATTCACCTTCTTCATCAATTCCCTCTGCCACACCATCGGACGGCAGCCTTATTCCAGCCGCAATACCGCCAAGGACAGCGCCATCATGGCCTTTTTCACTTTTGGCGAGGGTTATCACAACTACCACCATGCCTTTCAGTACGACTACCGCAACGGCGTAAAACCGTGGCAGTTTGATCCCACCAAATGGACCATCTGGTTGCTGGCCCGCCTGGGCCTGGCTTCCGACCTGCGCCGCGTGCCAGCAGAACGCATCCTGCTGGCGGAGATAGAAGAAAAACAACGGCGGTTGGAATCTCGACTTCATCCCGCCATCGCCCCCAAGGTCCATCCCGCCCTCCCGCGCTTACAGGCCACCAAGGTCCGCCTGCAAGAGACCTTTGCTCGATGGGAGGCCAGGGAAATTGAATACCGCCAGGCCTTGCAAAACCGGCTGGCTTCCTCCCGCGAGAGGTGGGCCCTCATCCAGCGCGATTTCCGCGAAGCGACTGCGGCCCTGCGTTCCGCCATACGTGAATGGCAGGAGGCCTATGCGCATGTAGAGAATGCGCTGGCCTGATGACACCTGCTCCTTGGCTCCACACCCTTGTGTAATAGCAAGGCTTGTCCCTGCCGCCCGGCCGCGCAGCCAGCTTGGTGAATAAGGTTGGTATTTTCCATTTTCGAGGCTATTTTAACCCTGTGAGCAAGCTCACCAGAACCTGGGCGGCGTTGATGCTGGCGGCGTATGTGCTGGCAGCAATGCATTGTGTTCTGGAAGCGGTGCCTGGGTTCAGTTTTCTCAAGACTTGCTGTTTCGTTGATTCAGAATGCGCTCCCTCACCCGCCTCGCCGGATTGTCAAAGCGACGGTTGTGCCGTGGAAAAGGCCAAGTACCGCATTGAGGAGCACAGGGACCTGGTGCCCCAGCCGAAGTTGTCCCTGGCGTTGCTGCCGCTCCCCTCAGACCGGACGATAACGGTGCCCGCAAAAATTTGCCGCCTGACCGGCCAACCTCCTCCCGGACTTCTGCCAAGCTGGCAATTCTATCTTCGCGCGGCCTGGCCCCCACGGGCTCCTTCCGTTGTCGCCTGAACAATGGAATGCGGTTCGTTTAGGCTGACACGGCCTTCTTAAATTATTCCTGCGAGTGCGGTGTGCCCGCACGGCTTTCTTGAGTCAGCCTTTAAGTAAAGGGACGAAAACCATGGTTATTGGACTATGCGAAGGATTGGGCAGATTGAAAAACGGCGTTGGCCAACCTGGGCAGTCTGTTGGGTTATGGCGGGAGCCGTGACCCTGGCCGCCCCGGCGCCGCTGGTGGTGGTCACAAACAATGTGACGCTGGAAGAGGCCATCCGGCTGGCACTTGCCAATAATCCCTCTTTGCGCGCATCCAGTGCGCGCGCGGAGGCCTCCCTTGGCCGCGTCGAGCAGGCCAGGAAGTGGCCCAACCCCGAGTTGGAGATCAAAACAGAAGAATGGCCAATCACACGCGGGCGGGGCTTTTCCGACGCCAAACACACCCTCGCCATTGCTCAAACCCTGCCTTACCCCGGTAAAAAGTCGCTGGACCAACAAGTCGCAGGGGCGGAGGTCAAACTTTCCGAAACAGAGCTGGCACTACGTCGGACGGAATTGGTACGTGACGTCAAAATCGGTTTTTATCGCGTTTTGGCGCTGGAGCGGCTGCTCGGAGTATCCACCCAGTTGTTGGCGGTGGCCGAAGCTTCCGCCGCCACCGCCCAACGGCGGGTCGAGGCCGGCGCGGCAGCTTATCAGGAGCAACTGCGCGCAGAGGTACAACTGGAACAGGCCACCGCCGAGGTGGGGGAATTTCAACGTGAATGGGCAATGGCCCGGCAGCGCCTGGCCACGTTGCTGGGGCATCCGGAATTAAAAGATGCCACTTTCACCGGCACCCTGGCTGAGGTGGCCGATGATCTTGCCTTGACGCCCGAGGACCCGGCTTGGCTCGCACGGCATCCCAGCACCGCGGCCGCGCAAACTCATTTGGACCGGGCCAGGCTGGCTCATCGGCGCACGCGCCTGGAGCCCTACCCGGATATTAAATTGGCGTTGGGAGGCGGACGCATTGGGGAATCCGACCACGGAATCATTGAATTGGGCATCTCCTTCCCCCTCCCGCTCATTGACCGGGGCAGGGGCAAACAACAAGAGGCGCTGGCTCAGGTGAAAATGGCGGAAGCCGAGCTGCACCACGTGCAACAACTTTTACAACAGGAGCTGGCCAATGCCTTGAAACGTTACCGCACCGCCGCCGCCCAGGTAGCCCGCCATCGGGAACGCCTGCTGCCCAAAGCCGAGGAGGCGCTGCGCCTGGTTCAAAACGGATTCGAGGAAGGCAAATTCAATTTTATGGATTTGCTGGATACCCAGCGGACGGCTGCCGAGGCACGGCTGGCCTACTGGCAAAAATTGCTTGAACTCAATGTGGCCCGGGCTGAATTGGAAGCCTTGCTGCAGCCGCAGCCCATTCTGCCGTCCCTCTCTGATAAAAGCCTATGAAAACTGATTGTCTTGGAAAGATTCAGCCTGTTGCGCTGGTTGTTATGGTCACGCTGGCCATGTGGACCGGGTGCAAAAAACAGGACAGCCGCACCGACCTTGAAGGAGAGGACCACGCCGGCCATCAACATGGCGTGGTGCAGCGTCCGCCCACCAGCCGGCCGGCGGACGGGACATCGCCTGCCGGGGCGCGTTGCGCCGCGCACAACGCCCCCAAAGCATGGTGTTTCATTTGCGATGCCCGCCTGCGCGAGCCGGGCCGGCTGTGGTGCAACGAACACAACCGCTACGAGGACCGTTGCTGGCTGTGTCATCCTGAGGCCCAGGACAAGCAGCGGCTCTGGTGCAAAGAACACTCGCTCTACGAGGATGAATGTTTCCTCTGCCATCCCGAGCTGAAACAAAAATCATCGCCAAAGCCGGCCACCAGTGCCGCGTTGATGTGCCATGAACATAGCGTGCCAGAAGCCGAATGCGCGGTCTGCCGCCCGGAAGCCGTGGCACGCCTGCAACCCGGCGAAGGGCTAAAGGTTCGCCTCCCCTCCGCCCAGTCCATGGCGATGGTGGGCTTGCAAACTGCGGCGCCCCAACGAGGCACCGTCACCGACGGCGTTGAGTGCCTGGCGGAAGTGGTCTTCAACCAAAACCGGCTGGCCCAAATTGTCGCTCCCGTGGGAGGCATCATTCAAACCGTGGAGGCGGAGCTTGGCGCGCGCGTGGAGGAAAAACAGACCCTGGCCAAAATCTGGTCCGCGGCCATTGCCGAAGCGGTGGCCAAAGCGGTGTTGTCGCATCAGACCCTGGAACGAGAACGCAAGTTGCGGGCCAGCCGCGTCACCTCGCAAGCCGCGTTGGACGAGGCCGAAGCCGCCCACCAGGCCGTGTGCCAGCAATTACGGACTCTGGGGTTCACGGAACAACAAATTGACGAAGTGGGAAGGCAACCGCTGGAAAAAGTGCTCCTGGAAGTGCGCGCACCGTTTGCCGGAGAAATCATCGAACGCATGGTCGTGCGCGGCGCGTTGGTGGAGGCTGGCAAACCGCTGTTCAGCCTCGCCGACACCACCACCATGTGGGCCATGCTGCAAGTGCCGGAAGCCGCCCTCCCGCCGGTCAAAGTCGGCCAAACCGTGGAATTGCAGGTGGACTCTCTGCCGGGACGGGTGTTTCAGGGCAGGCTGACCTGGGTGGGGCCGGCGTTGGATGAACGCACTCGCATGGCCCGCGCCAAAGCCGAATTTCCCAACCCCGACGGGCTCCTCAAGGACAAAATGTTTGCCCGCGCGCGCATTGTGGTGCGCCGCACGGAGGGCGCCGTGCTGGTGCCCCGTGACGCCATTCAATATCTGGAAGGCAAACCTCTGGTGTTTGTTCAACGGGCGGAGGACCTCTTTGAAGTTCGGCCCGTGGTCCTGGGCGTGGGCACCGGCGGATACCGGGAAGTTCTCGCTGGATTGCAGCCTCATGAGCCGGTAGCCGTCAACCGGGCTTTCGCCCTGAAATCGGCCATGCTGATTTCCCGCTTGGGCGCAGGCTGTGCGGATGATTAAGGGGCCATATGTTGAACTGGATTATCAGCGCCTCGCTCAGGAACCGGCTGCTGGTGTGCGTGCTGGCTGGCGTGCTGGTGGCCGTGGGCATTCGCAACTTAACCCTCCTCCCCATTGACGCCTTCCCCGACACCACTCCGGTGCAGGTGCAAATCAATACCACGGCGCCCGCCCTCAATCCCCACGAGGTGGAGGCGCAAATCACCATCCCGGTGGAGCTGGCCATCAGCGGGCTGCCTGGCTTGCAAAATGTGCGCAGCCTTTCCCGGTTTGGCCTCTCGCAAGTGGTGGCCACCTTTGACGACCGCATCCACATTCTCAAAGCGCGCCAATTAATCACCGAGCGCCTGCAAACCGTCGAGCTGCCGGAAAGCTTGGAGCGTCCGCAACTGGGTCCCATCGCCACGGGACTGGGTGAAGTATTCCATTACCTGGTCTGGTCCACAAACACCAACCGGACCCTCACCGAATTGCGGATTCTGCAAGATTGGGTAATCAAACCTGAATTGCGCAAAGTGCGCGGCGTGGCCGAAGTCAACACGTGGGGCGGCTATGAAAAACAATACCATGTGGTGGTGGAAACCGAGCGTCTCATCAAATACCGGTTAACCTTGGAAGACCTGTTCACGGCGCTGCAGGCCAACAATCAGAATGTAGGCGGCGGCCAGATTGTGCGCAGCGGCGAAGCCCTGTTGGTGCATGGAGTGGGATTGACCACCAATGCGCAGGAAATCGCCAACATCGTGATTGCCAGCTTCAATGGCACACCGGTGCGGGTGGGAGACGTGGCGATGGTGAAGGAGGATCACGAAATCCGCCGCGGCGCGGTGACCGCCAATGGCCGCGGGGAGGCGGTGCTGGGACTGGGTTTCATGCTGATGGGAGAAAACAGCGCGGTGGTTACCCGCGCCTTGAAGGCCAGGCTGGCCGAAGTGCAAAAATCGCTGCCGCCCGATGTTAAATTGGAAGTGCTCTACGACCGGACGGAACTGGTGGACAAAGTCATTCACACCGTGCAGCACAACCTGCTGGCGGGGGCACTGCTGGTCATCGCGGTGTTGTTTGCCTTCCTGGGTAATCTGCGCGCGGGCTTGATTGTGGCGGCGGCCATTCCGCTATCCATGCTTTTCGCGGGTAATCTCATGCTGCAAACGGGCATCGCCGCAAGCCTGCTGAGCCTGGGCGCGATAGACTTCGGCCTGATTGTGGACAGTTCGGTCATCATGGTGGAAAATTGTGCGCGCCACGCCGCCCGTCACCAGGACCGCCCATGGATGGAGGTGATTCGGGAAGCCGCCCTTGAAGTGCGCCAGCCCACGTTGTATGGCGAGTTGATTATCCTGGTGGTGTTTCTGCCGGTGCTCACCTTGGAAGGGATTGAAGGCAAGTTGTTCCGTCCCATGGCGCTGACCATGATTTTTGCGCTGCTGGGTTCCCTGGTGCTGTCGCTGGTGCTCATGCCGGTGCTCGCCAGTCTGTTGCTGTCCCGCCACATGAAGACCACCGAGCCGTGGGTGGTGCGGGCGGCGCGCTGGTGTTATGCGCCGGTATTGGATGCCGCATTGCGGCATCGCGGCCTGGTGCTGGCCATGGCCGTAGCCATTGTCGCCGGCGGCGCCTGGCTGGCCACCCGCATGGGCGGCGAGTTCCTGCCCAAACTGGGGGAAGGCGCCATTGTGGCCACCAGTGTGCGGCTGGCCGGCATTTCGGTGGATGAATCTGTGGCCCAAAATCACCAAATCGAACAACGACTGCTGGCGGAGTTTCCGGACGAAATTGAGCACGTCTGGACGCGCCTGGGCACAGCAGAAGTGGCCACTGACCCCATGGGGGTGGAGCTGGCAGACTTTTTCCTGGCGCTCAAGCCGCGGGAGCAATGGCAGAAGGCGCGTACCCAGGCGGAATTAATCGAAAAACTGCGGGAGGTGCTCAACCAGGTGCCGGGGTTGCGGCCCGCCTTCAGCCAGCCCATCGAGATGCGCATGAATGAAATGATTGCCGGCGCGCGCGGCGACCTGGCCATCAAGATTTACGGGGACGATTTGGAAGAATTGCGGCGGCTGGGCCACGAGGTGCAAAGCGTGCTGGCCAGGATTCGCGGGGCCAGCGAAATTGCCGTCGAACAATTGACCGGCCAGACCTTCCTGCAGGTGCGCGTGAATCCGGAGGCAGTGGCCCGCTACGGCGTGCCCGCCCGGCACGTACTCAATGTTGTGGAGGCCGTAGGCTCGCGGCGTGTGGGGGAAGTTCGAGAGGGGCAAAGACGTTTCCCCCTGGTTGTCCGCCTGCCCGACACCCAACGCCAGGACCCCCAAGCGCTGGCCGCCACGTTAATCCCCACCGCAGCCGGGCCGGTGCTGCCGCTGCAACAGTTGGCGAATCTGACCGAAACAGAAGGCCCCTCCACCATCAACCGGGAATGGGGCCGTCGCCGCATCACCGTTCAATGCAACGTCCAAGGCCGGGACGTAAAAAGTTTCGTGGCCGAGGCCCGGGAAAGCATGGAGGCCCAAATCAAGCTGCCGCCCGGGTACTCCATGGAATGGGGGGGACAATTTGAAAACATGGAGCGCGCCAATCGCAAGCTGATGTTTGTTGTGCCGTTGGCGCTGGCCCTGGTTTTTATCCTGCTCTTTTTCAGTTTGAAATCCCTGCGCGATGTGCTGATTGTGGCCACGGGCATTCCCCTGGGGGCGGTGGGCGGGGTTTTATCCCTCTGGCTGCGGGACATGCCCTTCACGGTGAGCGCAGGCATTGGCTTTGTCGCCTTGAGCGGGGTGGCCATACTCAACGGTTTGGTCTTGGTCACTTTCATCCGGCAACAATGGGAGCAAGGCATGACCCCGGCTCAGGCCGTGCGCGAAGGATGCCTGGCGCGCTTGCGGCCGGTGTTGATGACGGCACTGGTGGCAGCGGTTGGGTTTTTGCCCATGGCCATCAACGTGGGGGTGGGGGGCGAAGTGCAGCGTCCGCTGGCCACGGTCGTTATCGGCGGCATCTTTACCAACACCCTGTTGACCCTCGTCGTTTTACCGGTGCTCTACGCAACTTTCTGCCCCCCACGCCAAAACCCGGCAACCCTTTCCCCGGCGGGCTGAACCTGCCTGATTTTTTATTTTGCGATCACTGCTGGCTTTGGAAGGCGTGGTTTTCATGAGCCGCCCCAGAGCGGCGCATTTTCAGGGCTGGCGACAGCCTTGATTACAGAAACCACCACCCATCGGGCCACCATGCCAAGGCCACAACTTATTGTTGGCGAGCCATTTGCATCCTACTATTAGTAGGGGCATGAGCCATAATTTTACACCTAAATTAACATTGTCATAAACCTGTTTTTTGATACACTTTGGACACGGGAGACATCGCCTGCGCAAGCCCAGGTGATGGCGCCTGAAATTACCCTGTCGAAAGCAGGGTAAAGCAACGTTTTATGAGTGCCAGTGTGGCCGACGAACAAGCCGTCAAACCTGCGGCGGAAGAAACCTACGACGCCTCCAAATTAGGAAAGCTCGAAGGGCTGGAAGCGGTGCGCAAAAAGCCCGGCATGTACATTGGCGGCACCGATGAACGGGCGTTGCATCATTGCGTGTCGGAGGTGCTGGACAATTCCGTGGATGAACACCTGGCCGGACATTGCAGCCGCATTGACGTCACCATCCACGTGGATGGCTCGATTTCCATCCGCGACAACGGCCGCGGCATCCCGGTGGACATTCATCCGCAGTACAAAATTCCGGGCGTGGAGATGGTGCTGACCACGTTGCATTCGGGCGGCAAATACGGCCAGGGCGGCTACAAGTTTTCCGGCGGCACCCACGGCGTGGGGGCCAAATGCGTCAATGCCGTCAGCGAATGGTTCAAGGTGGAGGTCAGTCGCGGCGGGCTGGTGCACCACATGGAATTTTCCCGCGGCAAAACGGTGAAGAAACTGGAGGTCATCGGCAAGGCCAAGGGCACCGGCACCCTGATTACCTTCATGCCAGACCCGGAAATCTTCAAGGAAACCACCGAGTTCAAGGCCGAAATCATTTCGCAACGGTTGCGCGAGCTGGCCTTTCTGAATGAGGGTTTGGAAATCACCTTCCTCGACGAGCGCAAACCCAACAGCGCGCGGGAGGTGTACTACTACAAGGACGGCATCGAGGAATTTGTCAAGCAGCTCAACAAAAGCAAGGTCCCGCTGCACCCCAAACCCATCAGCATCAGCCGCCAGGCGCGGTTGGAAACCGCGGAAAAAGAGGTGGAGGTACACGCGCAAATCGTCCTGCAATACAATGACAGTTACACCGAGCAGGTGCTCTGCTACACCAACACCATCCACAACCCGGACGGTGGGGCGCACCTGTCGGGCTTTCGCACGGCGTTGACGCGCTCCATCAACCAGTACGCCAGGCAAAATGACTTAATCAAAGACAAGGACCCGCAAATCACCGGCGATGATGTGCGCGAAGGTTTGACGGCGGTCATCAGCATCAAACACAGCGACCCCAAATTTGAATCGCAAACCAAGGTCAAGCTGCTGTCCCCCGAGGTGGAGGGCATCGTGTCCACCATCACCTACGAGGGGTTGATGACCTACTTTGACGCCAATCCCTCGGTGGCCAAAAAAATCATCGAAAAAAGCCTTAATGCCGCCCGGGCCCGGGAGGCGGCCCGCAAGGCGCGGGAGGCGGTGCGCAAAACCGCCATGACCGGCGGCGGGCTGCCCGGCAAGCTTGCGGATTGCAGCGATCGTGACCCGGCCAACACGGAGTTGTACATTGTCGAGGGCGACTCTGCCGGCGGCTCGGCCAAACAGGGGCGCGACCGGCGGTTTCAGGCCATTCTGCCCATTCGCGGCAAACTCATCAACGTGGAGAAAGCCCGCCTGGACAAGGTGCTGCAGAATGCCGAAATACGCACCATGATTACCGCCGTTGGCACCGGCATCGGCGATGGCGAAGGCGAAGGCGCGTTCAACCTGGAAAAACTGCGCTACCACAAAATCATCATCATGACCGATGCCGACGTGGACGGCGCGCACATCCGCACCCTGCTGTTGACGTTTTTCTACCGGCAGATGCCGCAGCTCATCAAGCATGGGTATGTTTATATTGCCCAGCCGCCCCTGTACCAAATCACCCGCAAGAAGCGGGTGGAATACGTCGAGGATGACGCCGCCCTGAATCGCATCCTGATTACGCTCGGCACCGATGAAGTGCGCCTCCGGCAACTGGAAACCCAGCGCGAGTTCAGCCAGAAGCAATTGTCGGAAATTTTGGAGCTGCTGGAGACGCTGGACAAATATGCGCGCGCCATTCGCCGGCATGGAGGGGATTTTGCCGCATACCTCGAAGCCCGCGACCCGAAGACGCTTGAACTGCCCAATCACCTGGTCAAAGTGCGCGAGGGCAACCAGGAAACCGTGCATTATTTTGTCACCGAGGCCCAGTTTGCCGCCTTCGCCGAGGCCAACCCCGACCTGGGCCTGTTTGGCGACGACGAGCCTGAAAACGGGCGGGAAAATGGCGCGGGCGGCGAAGGCGAAACCCGCAAGGCCGGCCCCACGCGGCGGGCCACCCATGTGGAATTGCACGAGAGCAAGAGCGTGGCGGAATTGCTGGCGCGCCTGACGCGCAAGGGATTGAAAATTGAGCACTACGCCGCGCAGGACCAGCCCCTGTTTGAATTGATTGAAGGCGAGGGCGAGAAGGAAACGGTCAAACCACTGTATTCCATCGCCGAGATTCTCACCGCCGTCAAAGAAGTCGGGCGCCGCGGCCTGCAAATCAAGCGGTTCAAGGGGCTGGGCGAAATGAACCCCAAAGAACTCTTTGAAACCACGATGAATCCGGAGCGCCGCAAGCTCCTGCGCATTGATTTGACAGACGCCGTCGAGGCGGAGGAGATGTTTACCAAACTCATGGGTGACGAAGTGGAACCGCGGCGGCAGTTCATTGAGGACAACGCCTTGAATGTGAGGAATCTGGACATTTAACGGCGCAACCGGCAGCAATGGGCATTGGCTATGGCCGACACCGAGCAACCTCCCACACCTCCCCCCAGCGACGACAACAGTACTCCCGCTCCGCCCGCCAGCGGCGGGGGCAGCCTGTTTGCCGCCAACGAAAAAATCGTCAAAATCAATGTGGCCGAGGAAATCAAAAACTCGTTCCTCGACTACTCCATGTCGGTCATCATCTCGCGCGCGCTGCCGGATGTGCGCGACGGCCTGAAACCCTCCCAGCGGCGCATCCTGTTTGCCATGCACGAGCTGGGCGTGCTGCCCAATCGCAAGCACCTCAAATGTGCCAAAATCGTGGGAGAAACCATGGGCAACTACCATCCCCATGGCGACCAGGCGATTTACCCCACGCTGGTGCACATGGCCCAACCGTGGGCCATGCGAGAGCGGTTGGTGGACGGCCAGGGCAATTTTGGCTCGGTGGAGGGCGACCCGCCGGCCTCCATGCGTTATACCGAGGCGCGCCTGGCCCCGCTGGGCGCCGTGCTCATGGAGGACATGGACCGGGACACGGTGGATTTCGTGCCCAACTACGACGAAACGCGCATGGAGCCGACGGTGTTCCCCGCCGCGTTTCCCAACCTCCTGGTCAACGGCGGCACCGGCATCGCCGTGGGCATGGCCACCAACATCCCCCCGCATAACCTGGGAGAGGTCATTGACGGCATCTGCGCCCAGATTGACAACCCCGCCATCACCATCCCCGAGCTGATGCGCCACATCCGCGGCCCGGATTTCCCCACTGGCTGCATGGTCTGCGGGCTGGAGGGTATAAGAGAATATTTTCACACCGGCCGCGGCAGCGTCAAAGTCCGTGGGAAGATCGGCATCGAGGAGTTGAAAGGCAACCGCGAGCAATTGGTCATCACGGAAATTCCTTTCAACGTCAATCGCGCCGCCCTGGTCTCCCGCATTGCCGAGCTGGTCAATGAAAAAACGCCGGGGCTGACCGACATCACCAACATTCGGGACGAATCCGATGAAAACACGCGGGTGGTCATCGAGCTGAAACGGGACGCGGTGGCCAAGGTGGTCATCAACAATCTGTATCAGCTCACGCAGCTCGAAAGCAGCTTCGCGGTCAACATGCTGGCCATTGACCGGGGCCGCCCCAAAACGCTCAACCTCAAGGAAATCATCGCCTGTTACATTGAACACCGCCGCGAGGTGGTGTTGCGCCGCACCCGCTTTGATTTGCGCAAGGCGGAGGAGCGCGCCGAAATCCTCGAGGGCTACCTGGTGGCGCTGGCCAATCTGGACGAGGTCATCCGCATCATCCGCAGTTCATCCAATCGCGAGGAGGCCCGCATCCGATTGCTGGCTTTCGAGTTCACACGTGCCCAGGTCGAGGCCTATGGCATCCGCATCCGCAATGAGGCGCGTCTGACCAGCGGGCGTTATCTCCTGAGTGAATTGCAGGTCAATGCGATTCTGGATTTGCGCCTCTACCAGCTCACCGGCATGGAGATTGACAAGGTGGAGGCCGAGTATCGCAAGCTCATTGCTCACATTGAAGATTTGCTGGACATCCTGGCCCGCGAGGAGCGGGTCATGGCCATCATCAAGGCCGAGCTGCAGGCCATCAAAGCCAAATATGCCACGCCGCGCCTGACCGAGCTGGTGCCCGACGAAGGGGAAATCGCCATTGAAGACCTGGTCGCCAACGAAGGCGTAATCATCACCATCACGCACAAGGGTCTAATCAAGCGCACCAACATTTCCAGTTACCGCGCCCAGCGCCGCGGTGGCAAAGGCGTCATTGGCATGGCCACCCGCGAGGTTTTGGTGGTGGAAGGGGAAGACCGGGATTTCATCGAGCATCTCTTCACTGCCAGCACCCATGATTTCCTCATGTTCTTCACCAACACCGGCCGGGTGTATGTGGAACGGGTGCTGGAAATTCCGGACATGGGCCGCGCCGCCAAGGGCCGCAGCATTGCCAACCTGCTGGAGCTGCGGCCGGAGGAAAAAATTGCCGCGCTCATTCGCATCCAATCGCGCACCGGTCCCAACCGCGAGGATTTGACGTGGGAATCCCCGGAGTTTGTGTTTTTTGCCACCCAGAAGGGCATCGTCAAAAAAACGGCGCTGAGCGAGTTTGCCCATGTGCACCGCGGCGGCATCATCGCCCTGCAAATTGAGGAAAATGACACGCTCATTGACGCCAAACTGACCAACGGAAACAACGAGGTGGTGTTAATCACCGCGGACGGCATGAGCATACGCTTCCACGAGGAGGACGTGCGGCCTATGGGACGGCAGGCGGTGGGCGTGTGGGGCATCCGCCTGGAGCCGCAAGACAGCGTGGTAGCCCTGGCCGTGGTCATTCCTGATGCCACCCTCCTGGTGGCCGGCGAAAACGGCGTGGGCAAACGCACCGAGTTTGAGGAATACCGCCGGCAAAGCCGGGGTGGCAAAGGCATCATCACCATGAAAACCACCGAGCGCACCGGCCGCGTGGTGGGCGCCTTGACGGTGCGGGACGAGGATCAAATCATGCTCATCACGGCCAAAGGCCAAATGGTGCGGACTTTTGTGCGGGAGATTCGCCAGACCGGCCGCAACGCCAGCGGCGTGAAGCTGATTGAATTGGAGGAAGGAGACATCCTGCAGGCCATTGCGCCGGTAATCAGCGAGAAAGACGAGGAAGCCGCCGAAAACAGCCAGCCCGCAAGTACTGGAGAAAATCCGCCTGCCTGAGCCAACTGACGGCGGCGGCGCGTCCCACGAATCCCATACGGCTGGCACAGGTGGCCCGCCAGCCCCCCAAAAGCATGGCCGTCAAGGAGCCTGAGGGGTTTGCATGCGCAACTCCGCGGCGCGTAATTCCCGGGCCTGGTCGTCGTGCTGCCGGCTGAGTTCGGTTTGTCCCAGACCCGCGTAGGCTTTGGCCAGGCTGGCATGAAAAACGGAGTTACTTTGAAAGAGGGGCTTGGCGGCCTCCAAATCAGTCAACGCATCCTGCCAGCGCTGCATCTTCAATAAAATCTGGGCCCGGGTCTCGCGGAAAATTAATTCACGCGGATGCCGTTCGATGACGGTATTCATGATGTTCAATCCCCGTGAAGGGTCGGCCGGTTCCGTAACCGCCAGTAAATAGGCGAAATTATTGGCCACCACCGGGTTGTCAGGCTGGCCCAAATAAGCCACTTCCAGGTGGTTGCGCGCCCCCTGCTGCTGGCCGCGGTAGTAAAGGTCCATGCCCAGGTAGTAATAAACATGGGGACGATTGGCCGCCACGGCGCCCAGTTCGCGGGCCAATGAAAGCGCCGCTTCGGCCGTCGGCCCCTGGCCGTTGGCGGTGCCGGCGAGCTGGCGGAGTAAAAATTCGTTTTGCGCGTCATGATTCAAGCCGGTGCGCAGCCACTCCAGGCGCTGCCAGTGATTGGTGGGGTCCAGCGCCCAACTGCGTTTAATTAAATCACAATAGATGCTGGCCGCCATGCGCTGGTAAATCTTGAGGCCGGTGCTGGCAATGCCTTCATTCAAAATACTCAGTGCGTTGGTCAAATTGCCCTGCATCAATTCGGCCTCCGCCCATTGGCGGCGGGCCATCCAGGTTTTCGGGTCCTTGGGGCGGCCGGTGGTGGTTTTGATTTTGAAATACTCCGCGGCGGCCGAGGCCCAGCGGTCCCGCGCCAGGGTGTTGCCGTAACCCATCTCAATGGCGGCCAGAACCAGTCCCGCATCGTTGCGCTTGGGGAAGGCCCGCTTCAAATACCAGCGCGCCTCCTCCCAATCCCCCAGCCGGTAATAATAACGCCCCAGCAGCACGCCGGCATCAGCCTGGTCCGGTTTGCCGGCAAAAAGCCCCAGCAAATAACGCTCGGCATGATGCAACATGGCTGGGGATGCCGCCGGATTGCCAATAATGTTTTCGGCCACCTCAATTTGCATGGCGGCCGGCCCGCCCGCTGCTCCCGCCGCCCGGCTGGCCAGCGCCAGCGCGTCATCAGCGTAGCCCATGGCGGCCAAATTGCGCGCCAGCCGCAATAAATGCGCCGGCTGGTTGGTGGTTTCGAGCTGCAACAACCGCTCGCTAGCCACCCGGGCGCGCGGCAGGTTGCCCATGCCATAGGCGTCATCGGCCCATTTGGTGTAGCGTGCCTCGATTCGCGCGGGCGTGAACCACAAAACCAATCCCAGCAAACCAAGCCAGGCCAGGATGACGAGCACGGCCGGCACAGCCTTGAGCTTGAGCATCAACTGATGACGGTCCACCGCGGATTCCAATTTGGCCCGCGTGCGGCCGTAGCCTTCGACCACCGCCCCCGGCACCATGGACTCGGTGCTGAGCCCGAAAAAGGCGCGCGTTACCGTCCTCAACAAGACCCAGACGGCGGCAATCCAAACCAGTGGGTTATACCATTTGCGCTTGGGATGAGGCTTTCCGCTGCTGTACCCGTAGCCATAGCCATACCCATAGCCGTAACCGTAACCGTAGCCGTAGCCGCCGCCTCCCTCCCCGAAAATAAGGCTGCGCAGCGAGAAATTATCCAGCGCTTCCAACACCCGCGAGAGGCCCCGCACGATGAAACGCGGCACGAACAACAGCACCGCCACCAGACCATCCCAAAAACGCCACAAGACGCGCAGATACCGCCCCCACGGCCCCTGGCCGCGCATCATCTCCTGCCAAAACTGTATCAGACGATCAATCATTGGGGGGTGGGGATGGATTTGGCAGCACTGGGCACCAATTGGTCATAGACCTGTTTCATGAGCAGTTTCCGCACTTCCAAAAACAACTGCATGACCTCGCCTTTTTCCTCCTGCGGCAACGGCGCATAGCCCATGTACAAAAGCTGGACCTGATAGGTGGTCCGAATGTCCTCATCCACATCCGGCCGAATGCTGAATCGTCTTTCCAGTCGGCCGGGGGGCTGCCATTCGCCATCCTCTGTAAAGGCGCTGTACAACAGGTAGGCGCTGTGCATCGGCTTGCGGCTCATTTCCACCTCGATGATGCTCTGTTTGTCACTGACCCCATCCGTGCGGAAAACCGGCTCCGTCAATTTCCAGCCATGGCCACTGTAACAATAGTTCAAATCATGCCAGCCGTGGTACGGGTAGCTCAACGCCACCATCAGTTGCAGCCCTCCTTTTTCCAGGGTCCAGACCTGCGAATGAATGGCGCCAATCTGAATGTAATGCTGGGTGCCCATCGGGATTTTGCCCGTGCTGTTGCGCCAGCCCGCCACGAATTCAGGCAAAACAAAGCGCGCCCCCGGTTTCAAACGCGAGGGCACCAGAATTTTGGGTTTGTTGATTTGTTGGGTGGCCAGCACCATCTGGGCGGCGCCCACGGCCAGAAACACCGCCGCCATCACGGCACAGCCGCGCAGAGCGCTCAGCGGCATTTGGGGCCCCAGCCATTGGGTCAGCAGGTCGCTCCAAATCACGCTCTTGCTGCCGGGCAGCTCATCGCGTCCCCCCAGCAGCAACGCCAGCAAGGCGTCGGCACTGAGCAGCAACACCACATACATCACGAACAACACCAGCCCAAAAACCTCGTGGGACCACCCCGTCAGCAGGTCAATCCCATAACGGTACCGGAAAAAAGCGCCCGCAGAGATGCGCACCACGTTGCCCAGAATGACGAAGCTGAAGCCCAGCAGCACCAACAGCACCCCATGATGCCATCGCCGCTTCATGCGCAAGGTTTGAAAAACCGCGAAAGCGAAAACGAAAAAGGTGGAGTTGATGCCGCTGCAGGCTTCTTCCACCAGCAAACGGTCCCATGGAATTTCAATCACCACCCCGTTGACAAAATGCGGCACGCGCACAAAATCCAGCAAATAAGTGCTTAATCCCACCGCGAGGTAACGCAGTTTGAGGGCCAGTTCCGTATCCAGATTCATGGGCGGCCGGATGAGGGTGGCCATCATGATGAGCGCCGGCACGGCTGCCCTGACCAGCGGCAGCCCGCCCACCGCCAGCAACAGGGCCACCACCGCCCCCAGGAAAGACAAATAACCCAGCCACGGCGACCAAAGCCAGGCTGCCATGGCATACCCACCCAGCGCCGCCAGGGCTGCTGCCAACCCCCACCACGGCTGAGCTGCAGTCTCCTTCACCTCCGCCAAATCCCGGCGTGCCAGATAAATGGCCGCAGCCACCGCCAGAGGGAAAAATTGGTAATGCTCTCGCTGCCAGAGGTTTTGGAAATAAAAAAACAGCGAGGGCGCAAAGCCCAACAACATCACCACCAAACTCAACCGCAACCAGCGGCGTTTGGTGCGCATCTCAGTATTGCCGGCCAATAAAGGCATGTGTGCGTATATTATAAAAAACTTGAGGCCATTTTCAAGGAAAAGCCGGCAGGAATTGCCCTTCGCACCTCCACGACCTGGGGTAGTCCTCATCAGACAATAAATTTCAGTCCCCTGACAGGCCACCTCAATGCTCACACTTTACGGCCGTTCATAACTAACCCGCAAAAAACCCGCAAAAGGTTGAGGCGGTCATGGCAGGGCATGGCATAAAGGTTGACGTGCCCCGGACCCGCTTTTAATGTAGCAGCATGAAATACTGCTCACTATTCATGGCAATGAGTTGGCTGGTCTCTTACTCCCTCATGGGCGCCGGGGTGGACTGGTACCGCTGGCGCGGCCCGGACCTGAATGGCATCTCCAAAGAAACCGGCTGGCGCAGCACCTGGCCGGCCGAAGGCCCCAAAAAATTGTGGACCGCCCAGGTCGGCACGGGGTTTGCCTCATTCTCCGTGAGCGCAGGACGAGTCTTCACTACCGGGAATGCCAACGGCAATGATACCGTGTTTTGCTTCGACGCCGAAACCGGAAAAATACTCTGGCGGCACACCTACCCTCACCCATTGGACCCCAAGTATTACGAAGGCGGCACCAGCGCCACCCCCACCGTGGACGGCAACCGGGTGTACACCCTTAGCAAGCGCGGACACCTTTTTTGCCTGGATGCAGCCAGCGGCAAGGTCATTTGGTCAAAGCATTTGACCGAGGATTGGGGCATGAAAATGCCGGAATGGGGGTTCGCCAGTTCGCCTTTGGTCTGGGGCGAATTGCTATTACTCAACGCCGGCACAGCCGGGCTGGCCGTCAATAAAAACACCGGCCAACGGGTATGGGACAATGGCAAGGACATTTGCGGTTATGCGTCCGTGGTGCCTTTTCAAGAGGGCGCAGCCACCCGAATGGCCATTTTGAGCGCCAATACATTGTTTGCCGTGGACCCACAAACAGGGAAGGAAGCCTGGCGCTTCCCCTGGGAAACCAAGTACGACGTCAACGCCGCCGACCCCATTATCTCCGGCAATCAGGTTTTTCTCTCTTCCTCCTACGGCAAGGGTTGCGCGTTGATTGAATTCAATCAGGGCAAAGTCCGGCAAATCTATGCCAACAAATACATGCGCAATCATTTCAACACGTGCGTGCTGATTGACGGCCATTTATACGGCACCACCGGCGAATCCGGCCAGGCCAGTTACCTCATGTGCATGGAATGGGCCACCGGACAGGTCAAATGGCAGGAGCGCTCCGTGGGGCTGGGCGCCTTGATGGCCGCCGATGGCAAACTCATTGTGCAAGGCGAAAAAGGTGAGTTGTTAATCGTGCAGGCCACGCCGCAAAAGTTCACCCCGCTGGCCCGAGCTCAAGTCCTGAGCGGCCGATGCTGGACCACGCCCGTCCTCTCACAAGGCCGGATTTACTGCCGCAACGCCGCCGGCCAGGTGGTGGCCTTGGATGTGCGACAATAGACTGGACGCAACACCTTGCGCGGGTTTCAATGCCTTAACTCTGAACGTCCGAAAAATGAAAACTGCGATTGCCCAAGTCCCCCGTCCTTCGCGCCATTTCGTGCAGGCGGCGGCCTGCCTCCTCGCCTGGTGGGGCCTGCTGACGCTGTCCCCCGCCCTGCTCCTGGCTCAGACGGGGCCAGTGGATGCGGAGGGTTTCACTCTGTTGTTTCGCGAAGAAGGCGTGCCCAAGGGTTGGCGGGTGACGCAATGGAATGACCTGGCTCAACCGGCTCCTACCGGCGTGGTCTGGCGGGTGGAAAAGGGCATTCTCCACGGCAGCACCACCCGCGGCACGTGGCTGGTCAGCGAACGCCAATACACCAATTTCATCCTCGAGTTTGAGTTCAAGCTGGGAGAAACCGGCAACAGCGGCTGCGCCCTGCGCGCTCCGATGCGGGGGGACCCGGCTTTTGACGGAATGGAGCTGCAAATGGCCGATTTGCGCTATAATCCTCAAGCCAAAGATTCTGAGCTGACGGGCGGTCTCTACCGGGCCGTTGCCCCGCGCAAACAAGTTTATCGCCCCACAGAGTGGAATAAATACCGAATTACCTTGCGCGGTTCACATTTGCATGTGGTGCTCAATGGGGAGGTCATCCAAGATATCAACCTTGATGAGCAAAACCAGGAAGTCAAACGTCACGACGGCACCCTCGCCCCGCCCATCAAGGACCGGCCCAAATACGGCCACCTCGGCTTTCAAGAGCTAAGCCGGGGCGACATTCACGTCCAAATTCGCAACGTGCGGCTCAAGGAACTCCCTTGAGTCAGGCCTCATTCAGGCGGCACCACATCGGTCCTTTGCCACAACCGGCCCCGGGCCCCAGACCACAACCGGGTTTTGGGTCACCGGCTTTCAGGCCACGTTTTCCTTGAGCGGCAGGCTGTGCCGGCTGGCTATTCTTACCTTTCCCAGCCTGATTGCCGCCGCAAAAGGCCGGCCCTCGCCCGCATCCAGCGCCGGGACCCATGCCGCATCCGGGTTTCACCGGCCCGACCGTTCCCTTCGCCGGTGCCTCCGCAGCCCAAGCAGTGGCCGCGAGCACCCCGCAGACCAGAACCAACCAAAACTTAGCTGACGTTTTCATAATTAAACCAACCCAATATCACCTCATCCCAGCCGTGGCGCAACTCGCCCAAGCCTCGATGCGCGCGGCCCCTGCGCCCCACGGCGGTGGTCCCGATTTAATCTTCCCTTACTAGCCGATAGAATTGCGGCGGAGTGCCGGGCGCTGGTGTCACCCGGAAAACACGCCGCCCATTTTCCAGGACGATTCCCTGGGTCACCGGCTGCCAGTTGGCCTGCGGCCCAAGCGCCGATGACACTTGCAAGACCAAGGCTTCATGGTCAGGCCAGGCAATTTGCACCGCGCCTTGAGACTTGCCGGCCACCATCGTGACCGGTTTCGGTCCAAACACCGGCAAGAGGCTTGAACCCGGCACGGGAGGCAGCCCCAGGAAGGTGGTGCTCAGGTTGGCGCAATCCCCGTTGTACAAGGGCAGCAAAACCCGCGTCTCGTTGTAATTGTAGCGCGCCGGGCCGGGGTCCGCCCGATTGCTGAACATCTGGTAAGGATCGCCGCCCGCCGGGATGCCGGCACCCCAGAAACACAAAGGAATGGTGTAGATGGTGGAATTGCTGGGATCTCCATGACCAATGCCGGTGCCGCCATGGTCAGCCGTCACAATCACAACGGTTTGGCTGCCCACCTCCGGATTGGCCTGCAGCGCATCCAGCAAACGCCCCATTTGCACATCCAAATTACGCATCTGGTTGCTATAGGTGGCCGAGCCCCAACCTGACTGATGGCCATATTGGTCAAGTTCGGTCCAGTGCATGAAGGTGAACGTCCAGAGATTGGTGGCCGCAATGCGCTCCACCAGTTCATCCACCAGCGCCGAGCTGGGACCATAATTACCGGAACTGACTGAAGACAGGAGCCGGTCAATCTTGTTGGAGCCGTTGTCCGAGCCAATCAAGTCCGCCCCCCCGCCCGTGCTCCAACTGCGCGCCAGGAAGGTCAGTGATTGTTTGCTGTACAAGAACGCCGTGCTCAAGCCGTAGTCATGCACCACGTCAAACGGACTGGCCTTGTACGGCACGGTAGTGTTGCCCGTCACATGGATGGTAAGGCCGTTGTCCGAGTTGAAAGTCACGCCGTGATGGGTGGTATTATCCCAGCCCTCCGGTTGAGCCACTGGCCGACCAGTTAACATCGAGGAATGGTTGGGCACCGTTTCCGATTGCGTCCAATCATTGCGCGAATTCAAAGTGCTGCTGCCTTCGGTGAACAAGCGGGTAAAGTTCGGGAAATATTCCGAGGCGTTGTTCACATAATTGGACAGATAAACCGCCCCCAAACCATCCACACTAATCAGGATGACGTGGCGTACCGCGTAAGGGCCGGGCAAACCTGGCTCCACCGTGTAGCGCCAGCTTCCGCCGCCAAAAGCATTGGCCGGTGAAGCCACATCACGGATGCCATGATTGGCCGCCCAGGCCACCGTCACCGTGCCGGTGGCCACGGCGGGCAGCACGAATTCATACGGGCCGGCCCCGCTGCCCGAAACGGAGAGCGCCGGCTGGTTGTTCACGTGCAAGTCCGCGGCATCCACGCCCGTCACGGGCTCGTCAAAAGTCACCCGGATGCGTTTCAACGAGCGTACGCGCAAGTTGGCGCCCGGCGACAGACTCGCCAGGGAGGGCGGCAGGTTGTCGGAAGTTATATATCCCCACGTGGCCCCGGGCGCTGTGGCATCAAAGGCATTAGGGGTGGTAGCCAGGTCACGAATGCCATGATTGGCCGCCCAAGTCACCGTGATTTGGGAGGCATTCGGCTGCGGGAAGGTAAAGGTGTACACCGCATTGGAGCCGGACACGCTGCGGGCGGGTCGTCCATTAATCAGCAAATCATTGGCTGTGACGCCGGAAACCGGCTCGCTGAAGGTCACCGTGATTTGCGTCAGCGACTGCACGGCCGTGCCGGGCGGCGGCTGGATGGCCGCCAGCACCGGCGGACTCAAATCCACGAGGGTGTAACTCCAGGAATGAACCGGCCAGGTCACATCCAGACGATTAGGACTGGCCGCAAAGTCGCGAATTTGGTGATTCTCAGCAAAGGTCACATTGACCGTCCCATAAGCCGGTTGGGGGAAAGTGAACAGGTATTGCGAGCCCCCTCCGTTCATGCCGGTGGCCGGCGTGCCGTTAATCAACAAATCCCCCGCCTGCACGCCCTGCACTGGCTCCGAAAAGGTGATGGCGATTTGCGTCAGTTCACCCACTCGGCTCCCGCCCGCGGGTGAAACGGCGGTAACATAAGGCAAATCGGGGTTCAGCAAAACGTGCTGCCAGGTTCCGCCGGTGAACGGTTTGGGCACGAGGTCCAGGTCCACGATGCCGTGATTCGCCGCCCAGGCCACGGTCACCGGCCCATACGGCGGCTGCGGGAAGTCAAAGAGGTAAACATGGTTGCTGGGCGAGCTGACCCCGGCGGCGGGCTGGCCGTTGATGAGCAGGTCTGCCGCCTGCACGTTGGTGACCGGCTCGCTGAACACCACCGTGATGTTGGTCAACGCAAACAGGTAGGTGGCATCCGGCAGCCGTTGCACCAGCCGCGGCGCCTCCAATTCCGTGTTGGCGATGTAAGTGAACAACTCGGCGTTGAAGCAGAAGTCGCTGCTCGCGGAAAGCGACTCGTTCAAGGCGTGTACGGCGATAAGGTTGGTGCCGGGGCGCAAGTAAAGCCGTGGATTGAGCAACACATGATTGGTGTAGGGCAGGCCATTTTGCTCGATAATGGCCCCGGACGCCGTGGCATTGTAGGCCAGGTCACCGGCGGGCACATTGTAGCGCAACACCTCCACCCCATTAATCCACACCACCATGCCGTCATCCATGATGGCCCGCAGGTACAGATTCGTCACCGCCGTGGGATTGGGCACCACAAACGGCCGCCGCAGATAAATGCTGGTATAGTTGGAGCGCATGTCGTCCAACAACGTATAGGCCGGCACGCCATTGGAATAAGGATCGCCAAAGAAGAACGGCGCCGGCGCATTGGACCACCCCGAATCATCAAATCCCAACTGCCGCCAGGCATCGGGCGGGTCAGAAGCCTCCTGCGTGCCCTTGACGAACAACCAGAGGCTGTTGGAAGGAATGAGGATGGTCTTCGCGTCGAGGGTATAGGTCCACGTGGCCCCGGAGCCGGTGCGATTAAAGTTGTTGGGCGGTGTGGCCAAATCGGTGATGCCGTGGTTCAACGCCCAGGAAATGTTCACCGTCCCCGAAGCCGGTTGCGAGAAGAAGAACGTGTAATTGGTCAGATTCTGCTGCTGCACCTCGTAGGCCGGCACGTTGTTGATGAGGAAATCGGCGGCATCCACCCCGGCCACCGGTTCACTAAACGTAACGGTCACCTGGGTCAGGTTGGTCAGCGATGCGCCAGCCGGCGGCGACTTGGCCGCCACGGTGGGCGGCGTCAAGTCCAACAACTCATAATCCCACGTGGCGCCGGCGCTGAACTCGTAAAACTCCAGGCGATTGGGCCAGCCCAAATCCGTAATCCCATGGTCATCCGCCCATTGGACGCCCACATGGCCGAAGGGCGGCTGCGGGAAATAGAAAACGTAATTGGAGCCGCTGCCGGTCATGTTGGTGGCGGGCACGCCATTAATCAACAAATCGGCGGCATTCACGCCCGTCACCTTTTCGCTGAACACCACCTGAATACGGGTCAGGTTGGTGACTGTCCCCGGCGCGGGTGAAACATACACCACGGTGGGCGGCAGTTCATTGAGCGGCGGCACGGTCAACACAAACGATACCGGCGCCGAGGTGGCGCTGATGCCCGAAGCCGCATGAGCAACGGCCAGAACCACGTTGGTCCCAAAAGGAGCATTCGTCCAGGTGAAACGGTAAGGGGCGGCAGTAAGAGAAGCGAGAAGCTGATTGTTGCCCAAGAAATCCACCCGGCTGACGGAATCATACGCCAGCGCCTCGGCTTGCAAGGTGACCGCCAGCGGCCCTTCTTCCACCCAACCATTGGTGGGCGCCGTCAGCCACACCAGCGGCATCGGACCGCCGGACTCCTCCAACATCACCGCCACGGGCGCGTAAGTCAGCGGGCTGGGCGTCTGCCCATCAGGCGTGGGGCCGGTGTACAAACTCGACACCAAACGCAAACGGCCATTGGACGAAGGTACGATGTCCTCCCATCCCATAACATCGCCGGTACGGTTGTCGCCCACCGCCATGGCGGCCTGATGCGCCTGCAGGGCCATGGGGTATTGCGCCTGAGTCAGGACATTGGTGGTGTGGGCAGGGACGTAAGCCGCGGCCTCTTCCAGTGCGAACAACGTCCACCAATTCGCATAGCTGGCATTGCCCCCCACCACCGTGGCCCGCAGGCGATATTTTCGCGCCGGGTTAAGCCCCGTGAACTCGTGCACCACCTGGCTCTGTCCAAACATCAGGATGCCATTGTCCCCATAGTAAGTGCCAAAGTCCACGTACGGCCCGAAAAGCTGGTAGGCCGGCGTCCCCGGCGGCGGAGCGCCGCATTGAGTAGTAGGCATGATTTGTTGACCGGAGACTTGCAGACGCGCCGCCAGCGGTGCGCCGCTAAAAACATCCCACAAGGGGCCAGCAGACAACGCACCGCCCACGCGCCCAAAGGGCGAGTAAAAGGTGGCATAAGGGTGAGAAGCCGGACCGGGTTGCTGGTCGTTTACCGCCCGCCAACCGGTGTTGCCCGGCGGGAAAACGGCCACCTGGAGAGGCTGGGACCGCCCACGCCCCCCTTCCCCATCCTCGGCCTCCACCACCAGGGCGTGCACCCCTGCCGGCGCATTCGTCCAAACATAGTTCAGGGTGT
This sequence comes from Fontisphaera persica, assembly GCF_024832785.1. Taxonomy (GTDB): domain Bacteria; phylum Verrucomicrobiota; class Verrucomicrobiia; order Limisphaerales; family Fontisphaeraceae; genus Fontisphaera; species Fontisphaera persica. Next base: position 448,616 of record NZ_CP116615.1, on the reverse strand, counting down.
CCCCTTCCGCGGCGGCCAGCAGCACTCCGCCGGCGTAAAGGGACATCCGCACCACCTCGCCATCGGGGTCTGCGGCGGTGGCGGACACGTTGATGGTCTCGCCCAACAAATATTTGGCGGGAGCAGACGGTTGCGTGACGCTTACCTCCGGCAACTTGTTGCGCGGGATAAACGGCACGGCGAGCAATTGCAAGTCAAAGCTGGTATCGGTGCTGGTGGCAGAAGACTGGTGCAATTCCACCGCAATGACGTTGCGCCCCGGCCGCAGCAGCGACGGGGAAACCGTGGCATCATAGAAAACCGTGCCATCATCCATGGCATTGTTGGCCGGTGTCGTGTAAGTAATCGTGCCCCCCGGCATGTTGTAACGCGCTGCTTGGACGCCATTGACATAAACCACGGCCCCATCATCCCGCAACACCTGAAACACCAGATTGCTGTATTGCGCGGGATTCGCCACCATCAGCTCCCGCCGGAAATAAGTGGTGATATAGAAATTGCCAGAAGGCCCGCCGTTGACCACCGTCGCTTCATCACCATCACCGTAGCCCAGTTGCGCCGGACCACTGGCCCATTCGCTGTCATCAAAATCCAATTCCCGCCACGCCGTGCCCTGGTCGGAGCCATTATCCAGGTATTTCCAGACGGAGTTGCTGGGAATGAGCCGGTAAGCCACCGCAATGAGCACCGGCGTGCTGTTATATTGCTTGCCGATTTCATCCGTCCCCACCGCCAGCAATTCGTGCACCCCGGGCGTAACATTGCTCCATACGCCAGAATAAGGCGCGGTGTTATCGGAGGCAAAGCGAACGCCATCGGCATAAAACTCCACGTTGGTCATGGTGCCCGCCGGCAACATGGCCAGCGCATTGACCGTGATGGGGTTGGTGGACAGGTAGGCCGCACCGTCCACCGGCGAGGTGATGGTCATGCCCAGGTTGGCCACCAACAGGTTCACCGCGGTTGAGGATGCTCTTTGCCCCAGACTGTCCACCGCCACCGCCACGAGGGTGTTGCTGCCAGCCGGAGCATTCGTAATCATAAATTCATAAGGCTCCGTGGCATCCGCGCCGACCAGCGCGCCATTCCGATACAGCTCCACGCGCTCCAGCGTGCCCACGGCCGCCGTGGCCGTAATGGACACGGGTATCGGATCACCCACCAGGTACAAGATGTTGTTGGTGGGGCTGACGATACGCACCACTGGCGGCATGCTCAGGTTAAGCACATAAGTGCCAGTGGCTGGCGGCGTGCCGAAGCCGGGTGCACCCGCCAATTGGATGTGATATTCCACCCCCTCGGTGGCGGTGAAGGTGACCAGGCTCACATCCGAGTAGCCGGGAGCGTTGTCGTTATAGGCCACTTCTGTCAGCGCATTGACGGCAGTTCCCCGATAGATGCCCAAGGTGGTGTTGAAGCTGCTGCCAAAGGTATCCACCCGCACCGAGCCGCCAAGCGGCGCCACAAAACTAAACCACACTGAGGCCCCACGCTGAAAGAATCCCGAGCCCCGCGGCTCGCCCGCTTCCGTGGTGGCCCCCACGTTGGAGCCGGTGACCGTGGCTGGCAGGCTCAGGCGGGTGCGGTTGACAAAATTGTCATTGGCCAAGGGGTCTATGATGAACTCCATAGTGTTGGTGGCCGACGCCCTTTGCCGCCCCAAGCTGTCGGTGGCCACGGCATAAACGGTGTGGGGGCCCAACTGCCGATTGGAAATCACCAAAGAAAATGGCGCGGTGGTGTCCACTCCCAAGGAAATCCCGTCGTAGAAAAACTCCACCTGCGCAATGGTCACCGGCGGCAATACTGAAGCACTGGCCGTCACAGCATATACATTATTGGTGGCCACCCGCTGGCCATTGGTGGGGCTGGTCAGGGTCACCGTCAGAGGATTGTCCCGGATGGTGATGATGTTCGTGGTGGAATAGGCCGTTTGCGTGGTGGGCGAGCTGTCCACCGCCTGCACGTAACAGGTATAACTGCCCACCGGCATCAGGCCCAAGTTCAGCTCATACGGCGCATTGCTGACCGTCCCCGCCACCGCATCATTGGTGTAAAACGTCAGGGTATATGGCGCCGTGCCGCCGCCCAGCTCCGTTTGCAACAGCAGCGCCGCGCCAAAATTCAACCGCGTGCCATCTCCCGGAAGCAACTGCACCGCCAGCGGCCCGCTGATGGTGATTTGGTGAACCGGCGAGGCGCTTTCCCAACCCCGGGCGTCCCTCACCCGCGCCTGCAAGGTGTGTGGCCCCACAAATAAACGGCCCAGGTTCGCCGTGAAGGGCGGTTCCGTAAGCGCGTTGCCCACGGGTTCGTCATCCACATAAAATTGAACGGAATAAGGCTGGGAGCCGCCGGATACGGAAGCTGAGGCAATGACATCCAACAGATGGTCCATTGTGGCGCCATCGGCCGGAGCTGCAATCGTAACGGCCAGGGCCGGCAATACCTGGATGTTGTTGGTGGCCGAGTACACCGTCTCCCCCCCCATATCTGTCACCCGCGCATAAACCCGGTGAGTGCCCACCGTCAAGCCGGTGATTTCACGGGCGAAAGGCGCGGCCGTCTGAATATCCCCATAGGGTGCATCATCCACAAACCATTGCAACGAATAGGGGGGCGTGCCTCGCGCCACCACCGCAGCGGCAGCCACCGCCGTGCCGCTAGCCACTACCAGGCCATTGGTGGGGGCGGTCAACGCGCACAGGAGATTGGTGGACTCCGGCAAGCCGGCGGTGACCTGAACCGAGAAATTATCTATCAAATGGGCAGAATCGGTGGGGTTGCCAGTCGCGTTATCATCCGCCCAAACCAGATACAATGTAGCGCCGTTGGTCCATTCAATGCCCAGGCGAGCTGTCATCACCGTGGCCGCCATTTCATTGGCCGTGGTGCTCAAGGCGGGGATGTTGGTCCAGGAGTTCGCCAACCCGCTCAAGCTGTAATAAACCCGCGTGCCACGGGCGCTCTCCTCCGCCGCGCCGCCGCCCGTAATAGTGAGCTGGTAAGCGACGGTGACTTCAGTGGCGTTGGTGCCGGTGGCATTGACAAACTTGCCCATGAGCACCGTATAGCGGTTGCCAGTGGGCCGCACCGCCAAATACTGACCCCCGGAACTCCAAACAGCATTGGCATTGGCAGCGGGCGGGTTGGCACTGTCGGACGCCACCGCTGCCGTCACACCAGCGGCAGTGACGTTGGCATTGACATCGGCATCCATCTCGTATGAGTCATTGGCGCCGCCCGCGCGGCTGAACGTCGCCCAATCCGCGGCTGGCGGCTGCGTTTCAAAGCGGTTGACATAACCGCCATTGGCCGCCACCGCCGCCGCTTGCACCCTGCCCGGTGCAGCGAGGAACCCGGTCAACATCAAAAGCCCAATCAAAACGGAGGTGCGTATTTTCATAACAGCTCGGGGTGCATGGGCAACGGATATGGGCCAAAACGGCCAGACTGTCCAAGGACGCGCAGGCATATACCTTGCGGTACGTCGTCGTCACGGATGAGCCGCACCAGGGCCCTCATATGCTCGTTCCCCATCATGGGTTGCTGTGTTGTAAGACGCACTTTGTAACAGTCAGGTTACAAGGCCCTTGAATGGTTCACCGCCGCCGCCTCAATCCGGACCATGCCGCTGTAGAATTGACGCCACGACGGCTTTTTGCGATGCTGTGGCCGCTGGCCGCAGGCCACTTAAAACATGGAAATCAAACGTGCTGTCATCACCGCCGCCGGACGTCATCAAAGCACACTGCCTTTGCAAACCCTCGTGGACCGTCACGGCCAGGCTCGCACCGCCCTTGCCATTCTCTTGGAGGAAATCGCCCAGGCAGGCATCAGCGAAGTGGCGGTGGTGGTTCCCCCGGGAGCACAAAGCGCGTTCACCGCAGCCGCCGGTTCCGACGGCCGCCGACTGACGTTTGTGGAGCAAACCGAGCCACTGGGCTACGGTCACGCCGTTTGGTGCGCCCGCTCCTTCACCAGCAACCAGCCGTTTCTGCTTCTGGTGGGCGATCATTTGTATGTCAGTGGACAACCCCAATCCTGCGCCCAACAATTGGTGGAAATCGCGGCCGCAGAAAATTGCTCCGTTTCCGCCGTGCAACCCACCCACGAAAGCAAGCTGCCCTATTACGGCGCCGTGGGAGGCCGCCGCGTGGCTGGCCGACGGGAACTCTACGAAATCACCGACGTCCTCGAAAAACCCACACCCACTGAGGCGGAACAGCACCTGATTGTCCCCGGCCTCCGCGCCGGGCATTATCTCTGTTTCTTTGGCATGCACGTGCTGGCGCCCGCCGTCATGGACCTGTTGGATGCCTTGGTCCAAAAAGGCCAGCCGCCTGTCCAACTTTCGGCGGCACTGGCCCAGTTGCCCGGGCGCGAACGTTATCTGGCCGCCGAGCTGGCCGGCCGCCGCTACGATATCGGCGTCAAATATGGCCTCCTGACCGCCCAACTGGCGCTGGCGATGGAGGGACAAGACCGCGAAGAAGTGCTGGCCTTGGTGGTGGAATTATTGGCCCAGCGCAACCGGCGAAGTGGTGCTACTTGATGGCCGCAAGCTGGCATCGGCAACCCGCATCTCCACTACCCTTATAACTTTAGAAAAACGTGCCCCTGGCCGATACCTTTACTGCTGGCACATCATATACATCGTGGCTTGACACCTCCGATGGCAAAGCGGCCTCCAAACCCCTTTGGCCTGAGGAAGAAGGCCGTCTTTTTCCACGCTAAAACGTTGGGAATGGTGGGGTTTGTTTTGTTGGCCCTGCCCCTCTTCGCCCTTCACCCCGCCTATAAATTGACAGAATACGAACACCGCCATTGGGGTATTGCCCACGGGCTGCCTCATGCCACCGTCCGCGCGGTGCACCAAACCCCGGATGGCTACCTATGGGCCGCCACGGAATACGGTCTGGCCCGCTTCAACGGCGAGCGTTTCTTCGCCTTCACCCCCAAAAACCAGGATGCTCTCAACCGTCCTTTCCTCACTGTCCTCAGCCTTGGCCCCTCCGGCGCTCTCTGGGCCGGCAGCGAAGGAGGCGGATTAATCACCTATCATCAAGGGCTCTTCCAACGTTTCGGACCCGACACCGGCCTGATGGGCAATTCCGTGCGTGCCTTTGCCCCACGTGCTCGGGGCGGCCTGTGGGTCTTAAGTGACCGGGGGCTGCACCTCTGGAGCACAGGAGGGCTCGAAGCCATCACCATTCGCGGCCTGGCCACCAACACCGTTTTCTGGAGCCTGCGGGAGGACAAGCAGGGGAATTTATGGGTGGGCACCGACCGTGGCCTTTTCGGCCCCATGGATGCCTCCCTTCCCCGCGCCGTGCCTGTGCCCCATCTCTCCAGCCGCCAAATCTTTGCGTTGGCGGAAGCTCCTGAAGGCCATCTATGGGCAGGCACCGACAGCGGGTTATTCCAGGTGACCAGCGACCGGGGACGCAGCGCTGCTCAATTCATCCCCGCGCTGGGTGAAGTGCGGGTACGCGCCATTCTTGAGGACCGCCACGGCACCGTCTGGATTGGCACCACCACGGGTTTGCGCCGCCTGCGTCAGGGAAAAGTCATCGCAGAAGATGAAATCCCCGGCCTGCGTAACACCAGCGTTTTTTCCTTCTTTGAAGACCGCGAGGCCAATTTCTGGATTGGCGCGGGCAACGGCCTGCATTGCCTGCAAAACCGCACTTTTCTAACGATTTCCTCAGATCATGGGCTGCGTGATGAAGAAGTCATCACCCTGGCCGAAACCGCCACCAACCTATTCCTTTTGGGCACCTTCAAGGGCGAGGTGTATGCCTGGGATAACGGCTCTATCCGCCCCCTGCCCCGTTACCAACGGCAGGCCATGATTAGCCTCCTTTACCCCGACCGCCAAGGCCGGTTGTGGGTGGGCACCCGCCGGGACGGCCTAATCTGTTACCAGGGAGAACAATCCACCACGACTTACAGCAAGGCCAATGGATTAAGCAGCCTTAATATCTTCGCAGTGACGGAAGACCGCCAAGGCGTGCTCTGGGCCGGTACCGAAGCCGGTTTGTGCCGCTTGACCAATGGACAGTTTGTTGCGGTGGATTTGCCGGTAACCACGGAGCAGGCGCAGCCGGTAATCCGCTCTCTTCACGCCGCCCGGGACGGCTCGCTGTGGATTGGCACTCAAAACGGCCTGTACCATCTTTCTGCCGAGACCACCAACTATTACGGCCAAGCCCAGGGTTTCCCGGCGGCCCTGGTTTATTACATCAGGGAAGACCGCGCAGGCAGACTTTGGCTGGGCACCGCCCAGGGCATCGTCTGCCGCTGGGATGGAGTTTGGCGGCATTATAAGCCTTCGCAAGGCTTCCCCACGTACCATGTTTATTGGCTGGCCTTGGATGAACAAGGCTTCCTGTGGTACACCACCCCCTGGACCATCTTTCGCGTGGAAACCGCCTTGCTGCTGGCGCATTGGCGGGGTGAACGGCCACTTCCCACCCCCCTGATGTTCAGCCAGAGCGACGGCCTTTTAAGCATGGAATGCTTGGGTGGCCGGCAATCCCCCGGCTGCCAGACTTCCGATGGCCGCCTTATCTTTCTCACCCGCCGCGGGCTGGCCGTTGCTGACCCCAGAAACCTGTCCTCCACCTTCACCCCACCACGCGTGGTCATCGATCGCATCCGTGTCAACGGTCGCGATTATCCCGTAGCCCCCGTGGTAGAGCTGCCCCCCGGCTCCCGCGTCCTGGAAATTGATTTTGCAGGCCTCAGTTTCCGGCAGCCGGAGAAAGTCAGGCATCGTTACCTGTTATCCGGCGTGGATGCCGGATGGATTGAGGCGTACCACCGCCGGACCGCCACCTACGCCAACCTGGGGCCAGGCCGGTTTGAATTCCGCGTCACCGCCGACGATGGGCACGGCCAATGGAGCGCCGCAGGGGCGGGAGTGGAATTGATCATCCAACCCTACTTTTACCAAACCACCTGGTTTTACGCTGCCCTGCTGGGCCTGGCCACTGCCGGCATTTATGGCGGTTACCGCTGGCGAGTCCGATTGCTGGAACGGCGCAATGCCCTGTTAAGCGCCCGCCTGGCCGAGCGCACCCGCGAGTTGGAGCAGGTCATGGCTGAACGCCTGCGGCTGGAGCAGGCCGCCTCGGCCCGTAAACAGCAGGAAACCATCGGCCAGATGGCCGCCGGCACCGCCCACCACCTGAACAATCAGCTTCAAGCCATCCAATCCAGCGCCGCCCTGCTGCGGGAAGAATGGAACAACCCGCAGGAAGTGCGCAGTCACGTGGCCTATATCGAGGAGGCCATCAGCAAATCGGCCCGCATCGTCGCGCAACTGCTCGCCTATGGCCAGCGCCACTGGCTGCGCATGGGAACCTTGGACCTGCGCCAATTCATTCCCAGCCATTTGGCCCACTATCCCCCCGGCCGCGTGCGCGTCACCTGGAAAGGCGAAGTGCCCCTCATCAAGGCCGATGCCCACATGTTGGAGCAAGCCCTCACCACCGTGCTGGATAACGCCCTGCAAGCCAGCCCGGCGGCTGCCTTGGTGGAAATGGAAATACAGCCAGTGCTGCGCTCCCCGCCTCCGCCGGTTTCCCCCGCTGCGTCCCAGCCCTCACCGCCCCAGCCTTTTGTCCGAATTCAAATCAAAGACAAAGGCCAGGGCCTTTCCGAAAAAGCTCAAGCCCATTTGTTTGAACCGTTCTTCACCACCAAAGACATTGGCCAGGGCACCGGCATGGGCCTCGCCGCCGCCTATGGCGGCATGAAACAAATTGGCGGTTGGATTGAAGTCTTCAATTCACCCGAGGGCGGTTGCACCGCCAATCTTTTCCTTCCCGTGGCCGATTGATTTTGGGGCAGAGCAAAATCCTCCCCCTCCTGCGGAGGGGAGTTTGCCCCTGCACGCCTGGCGGGGTTTCGGTGGAGTGTGCAGTTTGCAGTGTTCAGTGTTCAGTCGTTGCCCTCCGTTGGAGGGGAGTTTCAAGTGTGAAGTGTCAAGTTTCAAGATGTCCCCCCCTACCGCCATGAGCAAAGGGGGCGCCTCTTCACTTCCAACTTGAAACTTGAAACTTCAAACGCCCCTTTACGCCTGACGGCGTTTGGGGAGTGTTCAGTTTGCAGTGTTCAGTGTTCAGTCCTTCCGGTTGCCTTAAGCGAGGGGAAGGGGCTGCCGCTTCCAACTTGAAACTTGAAACTTGAAACTTCCCTACGGCTCCCCTTCCCCCAACGCCGCCGACAACCCTTCCCTACTGAACACTGCCAACTGAACACTGAACACTTCTCCGCCTTTCGGCATTCACTGCCCCTCCTGCGGAGGGAGTTACAAGTTTCAAGGGTCAAGTTTCAAGGAGCCGCCCTGCACGCCTGGCGGCGTGTGGGGGAGTTTTCAGTTTTTCCCCTCCTGCGGAGGGGAGTTTCAAGTGTGAAGTGTCAAGTTTCAAGATGTCCCCCCCTACCGCCATGAGCAAAGGGGGCGCCTCTTCACTTCCAACTTGAAACTTGAAACTTGAAACTTCTCCACGGCTCCCCTTCCCACAACGCCGCCGACAACCCTTCCCTACTGAACACTGCCAACTGAACACTGAACACTTCTCCGCCTTTCGGCATTCACCGCGTTCCCGACAATTCACCAACGACGATCACCGCGTCCGCCGCATGATCGTCTCCATTGCCTTTCGGCATTCACCGCGTTCCCGACGAAATCTGGATAGAGCCAGACCACCCCGTTGAAATTATCAAGTCTCCATTGCCTTTCGGCATTCACCGCGTTCCCGACGGCCCGGATGGTACATGAACAAGTATGGTATTTTTAGGGTCTCCATTGCCTTTCGGCATTCACCGCGTTCCCGACTTACTGAGAGCAACACCAGTTGTTTGTATGATTTAACCCGTCTCCATTGCCTTTCGGCATTCACCGCGTTCCCGACCGCAGGCCGCCGGGGTCAAGGTCGTTATCCAGGGCGTCCCGGTCTCCATTGCCTTTCGGCATTCACCGCGTTCCCGACCAGCCTCATTCCCGATGGGGAAGCCCAGTGGTACATCACTGGTCTCCATTGCCTTTCGGCATTCACCGCGTTCCCGACGAGACGGAATGGTCGTGCAATCCAGTGACGGTTACGTTCCGTCTCCATTGCCTTTCGGCATTCACCGCGTTCCCGACGCCGCCAAGGGCAAGAAATAGGTCTTGCCTTGGCCTTCCGTCTCCATTGCCTTTCGGCATTCACCGCGTTCCCGACCGGAGCATCTCCGCCAAAGCCAACAAAGCCGGCAAGGCGTCTCCATTGCCTTTCGGCATTCACCGCGTTCCCGACCAGGCCGAACGCCTGGCGGCCGCAACGGGTACCAAGGTCGTCTCCATTGCCTTTCGGCATTCACCGCGTTCCCGACAAGGCCGCCAAGGCCAAGAAGAAGAAGTAGTGCTTCTTGCGTCTCCATTGCCTTTCGGCATTCACCGCGTTCCCGACCCGCGTTTCGGCGGGCGTCTGGCCAACGTCCCGTTAACCGTCTCCATTGCCTTTCGGCATTCACCGCGTTCCCGACGCCGCCGCGCCAAAGAAGGGCAAGAAATAACCGTCGTCTCCATTGCCTTTCGGCATTCACCGCGTTCCCGACTGGAGACTTCGGCGCCAGGTTGCCGCCGAAGTCAAAGGCAAGTCTCCATTGCCTTTCGGCATTCACCGCGTTCCCGACTCAAAGGCAAGGGCAAGAAATAACCAGCCCTTGCCTCACAGTCTCCATTGCCTTTCGGCATTCACCGCGTTCCCGACGAAGTCAAGAAGGGCAAGAAATAACTTCTTGCCTTCCACGGTCTCCATTGCCTTTCGGCATTCACCGCGTTCCCGACACCGCTTGGAAAAACTGAAAGATTACTCACAGTGAGTAGTCTCCATTGCCTTTCGGCATTCACCGCGTTCCCGACCGCCAGCACCGCCGCGCCAAAGAGCAAGGGCAAATAACCAGTCTCCATTGCCTTTCGGCATTCACCGCGTTCCCGACGGTAAGACTCGGTCGTTGGACGTGCCGTTCACCCCCGCTTGTCTCCATTGCCTTTCGGCATTCACCGCGTTCCCGACCCAAGAAATCCCCATAAGGCAACTCCCAAAGTTTTGCTTTGTCTCCATTGCCTTTCGGCATTCACCGCGTTCCCGACAACCCTCCAGAAGAGGCGGCCAATGGCTACGAGCTTAGTGTCTCCATTGCCTTTCGGCATTCACCGCGTTCCCGACGGCTCAGTGAGGCGGATGAAATCCGCCAACTGGCGGAAGACGTCTCCATTGCCTTTCGGCATTCACCGCGTTCCCGACGCGGTCACAATCAAAGGCATCCCTGCAACATGCAGTCTCCATTGCCTTTCGGCATTCACCGCGTTCCCGACAGAAGGGCAAGGGTAAATAACCACCCTTGCCTCACAGGGTCTCCATTGCCTTTCGGCATTCACCGCGTTCCCGACCGCCAGCTGGCTGAAGATACGGCTTCACTCATCCCCGATGGGTCTCCATTGCCTTTCGGCATTCACCGCGTTCCCGACAAGTCGCCGCCACGGTCAAGGGCAAGGGCAAGAAATAAGTCTCCATTGCCTTTCGGCATTCACCGCGTTCCCGACTCCCCGCTTCGGCGGGAGGCTGGCCAACGTACAATTAGGTCTCCATTGCCTTTCGGCATTCACCGCGTTCCCGACAGCACCTTTGTAACCCATTGTGGCGCAAGGGCGCAAGTGTTTTCCAGGTCACGAGGCCATTTTTGTGTTGGCACGCTGTTTGCTTCTTTAACGATACAGATTTTCTCAAGTTTGAGCATCTTGCTCTCCATCAATGGTTTATGACTTAGGTCACGAGCCCCCCCTTTTTGGGGGTTTTTGGCTCGTGACCTGGAAATTTTTTTTTGGATTTTTGGGTTGGGAGGTGGGTGAATCTTCAAAAGTGACCTGTCCCAAGGGGATGCCCAGCGGGCCATGAGGCGGAAAAATGCGCTGCACAAGGTAGCCGATGCCCGCCCTGTGCATGCGGTCCCGGAGGCTGCTAAGGCGTTTGCGAAAATCATCCTTCCCAGGAGGGCTCTTGGCCCAGTCGAGTCCGCCTCCATGGGTCAGATTAACATCGGGATGTTTGGGAATCCATTGGGCAAGGAATTCCACAAATGGTTTTTCCGCTTCCTCATGGTATTTATAAGGCAACAGCCCTTCTTTGGCGCGGTGGTAGAGAAATTCAAAAAAGGGAATGTCCCGGTTCATGAGTTCCACTGCCACGCCATCGAAATAAGCGGTGTAGGTTTTATAATCATAGCTGAGGGTGATGGGCTGGGCGGTTTCGGTGACCATTTGGGTGGCGGAGCGGACCAGGTCCACAAACCGGCCGGGGGAGCGCCCCAGTTGCTCACGGAAAAGGTAGCTGAGGGGCACGAAAGGCACATCGGCAAGCTGCAAAATGGCCTGGTCGCTGGTAACGGTTTGCGTGCCCTGCGGAGTTTGGAGTTTATGGAGGGTGGGCTGGGGAGTGGGAAAGTAGAAACGCGGCTCCAGAGCGGGATGGTCAAAGGGCTCGTTGACGAGGACGTGGGTGAGGCGGTCTTCCTTCCGGCCCAGCAGGGAAATGGCGCAGGCCAGGAGCGCGCTCATGGTTTTGCGCCCGCCTGCCAGGGAGGCGATGAGGCGCAAATCATCATTGGCGGTGAGGCGGCGGATTTCATCAAGGATGACTTCCGCCGCGGCGGCGTTGTCCTCCGGCGTGCGTATATCCTCGAGAGGGCGGGGCTGGCCGCGGGTGGTGTCATGGGTGGTGAGCAAGATGGGGTCATGCAGGGTCAGGCGTTTATCCTTGGTGGCGCGAGCGCCAAGAATGGCCTGGCGGAGGGCCTGCCAGATGGTTTGCTCTTGCAGGTCCGGGCGCGGGGTCAGCAGCTCGCGCCGGAGGTCGGCTGCGCCGCGAGAGGTGGTGAGCACATACACATCATCAGGGATGATGGCGGGCTTCTCGTGAGCCAGCGCCCATACTGTTTCGGTGACAATGGCCGGCGACATGCCGGTGACGGCTATCAGTGCCACACGCTGGGAAGTGGATTGGGGAGTTGCCATAGTATGGATGCGTTGAAGTTTAGTTAAGTCAGGGGTGAATTGCAAAACGATTGTCAATCATGGGCGGTAGCCATGGGTTTGGGCCGTCGGCGGAAACGAGTCAATGTCTGCTCAATCGCCAATGCAGTGATAACAGAAGTTCTCGCCCGGAATGGTTGGCGCACCACAGCCGCATCGTCCGGGTTCATGCGTCCTTACACTACAATAACGCAATGGAGATAGCTCAATTGGGGATGGGGCGACCGGCGGGCTTGACGCGGCGGGCTTCGGTTGAGGGCTGGTTTGGGCCGCGGCGGGCGGGGCCTTTTGGGGCGGAGCGGAAGCAGCCGGAGGACGAGGAGCGGGAGGTGCAGGGCGGGAGACGCCGTGCAGGGCCTGGTCAATGGCTTCGGCGAGGGGTTGAAGCGGCGGCGGTGGGGGCTGAAAAAGCCAGGCCTGTCGCAGTGGGCGCCGTCCGGCACCTGGCGTGTGGTAGCGGTGTTGAGATTGTTGGTACATCATGCTTTCACTATGGGCGTTCGCCTTTCAGAATACAAAAAGCAGGACATCGGATGATGTCCGCTCACCAGATTGGGATGGCGCGCCAGTCAAGGTTTGACACAACGTTGGGGCATGAAAGCCGGGGCGAGATGGCTTCTCAATTTTGCAAACGAAAGGCTTGCCAAGCGAGGGGCCTTAAGTTATGTATTAGTTCGAAATAGCATCATTATGCCAGCATTCACCTACGTTGCGCGCGATCCGGCGACACAAAAGGAAACCAAGGGCACCGTGGACGCCTCAACCAAGGAAGCGGCGGTGGCCGCGCTGTTGAATCGCAACCTCCTGGTGGTGGACATCCAGGAGAAGGCGGTCAAGAAAGGCAAGGCCGCCGGCGGCAGTGTGAGCTTGCAGGATTTGGTGGTGTTCACGCGGCAGTTGGCGACGATGATTGACGCGGGCCTGGCGATTGTGCAGTCGCTGCAGGCGCTGGCGGAGCAGACGCAGAACAAGCTCATGCGCGACGTCATCAAGGACGTGACGGCGCGCGTGGAGGCGGGCGACAGTTTTAGCGAGGCGCTGGCCAAGCATCCCAAGGTGTTCAACCGCCTGTATGTGTGCATGGTGGGAGCGGGTGAGCGGGGCGGTTTGCTGGCGGAGATTCTGGCGCGCACCGCGACGTACCTGGAAAACACCGCCCGGCTGCGCAAGAAGGTGAAGTCGGCGATGATGTACCCGGCGGCGGTTACCACCATTGCCATTGGCATCACCATCTTCCTGCTGGTCAAAGTAGTGCCGGTGTTCGGCGAGATTTACGCCGGCTTTGGCGCGAAGCTGCCGGGGCCGACGCAATTCCTGATTGATTTGAGCCACAAATTGCGCGGGCCTTTTGGGTTGACGCTGCTGGGGGTGGTCATTGCGGTGGTGTGGGGCTGGCTGGCGTACATCAAGACCAAGCCGGGACGTGAGTTTTGGGATAGGATACGCATCCGGCTGCCGATTTTCGGGGTGATTGGACACAAGATTTGCCTGAGCCGTTTCACGCGAACGCTGGCCTCCTTGATACGCAGCGGTGTTCCCATTCTGGAAGTGCTGAATATTGTGGCCAACACCGTGGGCCATGTGGGAATGGAAAAGGCCATCCGCACGGCGGCGGCGGACATTGAAAAAGGCGAGAGCATGTCCAGCGCGTTTGCCAAGCGGCCGGATTTGTTTCCTTCGATGATTATCCGCATGATGACCGCCGGCGAGCAAACCGGCAAGGTGGACAGCATGCTGGAGCGCATTGCGAATTTCCTGGACGAGGAAGTGGAAAACACGCTCTCCGGATTGACGTCGCTGATTGAGCCGCTGTTGATTGTATTCCTTGGGGTGACGGTGGGCGGCATTGCCATCTGCATGTTCCTGCCCATCTTCAAGATGAGCGACATCATCAATCCGCCGCGGTAAGCCGCGGCAGGCAGGGCCGCCCCGCTCGCCACTCCGGCGGCCCGCAGCAGATGGCGAACCGCCACCAACCCGCCCCGGACGGCGTGGTGTACGGCGGAAGGGTGAACTGGTTCCATGGCAAAAGTCTTACTGGTAGATGATGAAATAACCATGGTGCAAATGGTTTCCGAGCTGTTGCGCTCGGAAGGGCACGAGGTGTTCCCCTACACCAACGGCGCCGCGGCCATGGAGGGACTGGAGGAACATAATCCGGAGCTGGTCATCACTGACCTGTACCTGGACCGCACCCGCGCCCACGGGCTGGAGATACTGGAGAAGGCCCGCGCGTTGAATCCACCAGCCACGGTGATTGTCATCACCGGCTTTGGCAGCATCGAGACGGCGGTGGATGCGATGAAAAAGGGGGCCTACGATTACCTGCGCAAACCCTTTGAACTGGAGGAGCTGCGGCTGACGGTACAGCGGGCGTTGTCGTACAACGACGCCATCAGCGAAAATGTCTATCTGCGCAAGCAGCTCAAGCGGGCAATTCAATTCAATCAAATCATCGGCGCCTCGCCCGCCATGAAGGCCCTGTTCAAGACCATTGAGCGGGTGGCGGATTCTGACAGCACAGTGCTGGTGCTGGGGGAAAGCGGCACCGGCAAGGAGCTGGTGGCCCGGGCGCTGCACTACAACAGCAAGCGGCGGTTTGCCCCTTTTGTGCCCATCAATTGCAGCGCCCTGCCGGAGCACCTGCTGGAGTCGGAATTGTTCGGGCACCGCAAGGGCGCGTTCACGGGCGCCATTGCGGACAAGAAGGGGCTGTTTCAGGAGGCGGATGGCGGCACCATTTTATTGGATGAAATCGGCTCGATGTCGGCAGTGCTGCAAAGCCGGTTGTTGCGGGTGTTGCAGGACCGCGAGGTGCGGCGGGTGGGTGATAACACGCCCATTTACGTCAATGTGCGGGTGGTGGCCGCCACCAATGAACCCCTGGAAAAGCGCATCAAGGAAAACACCTTCCGGGAGGATTTGTATTACCGTTTGAATGTCATCCCGATTGTGCTGCCGCCGCTGCGGGAGCGGCGCGAGGATATCCCGCTGCTGGTGGCGCATTTCCTGGCCAACAAAGTCCATGCCCGCTCGGGCCGGCCGTTCCAATTGACGCGCCAGGCCATGGAAACGCTCATGAGCCATTCCTGGCCGGGCAACGTGCGCGAGCTGGAAAACGCCATCCAGCGGGCCTGCGCCCTGAGCGAAACGGAAATAATCCATGTGAGCGATTTGCCGGCGCACCTGGTGCCGCCCCAACTGGCCGACCAGGACAAGGGTGAGGTGGCGCAATTGCCCGAGCCTGCCACCCACGTGCCGGAGCTGTTCCCGCCCTCGCCGGTGGGGGTGGCCCCCCCCTTAAAAGGCGCCGAGACACCGGCGGCGGACCGGCCCATTGTGCCGCTGAAGAATTTCCTGCGTGACCAGGAACAGGCCTATTTGAACCGGGTGCTCGCCCAGGTGAATGGCGACAAGGAAAAAGCGGCGGAAATCCTGGGCATCAGTCTGGCCACGTTGTACCGCAAACTGGCAGGAGAAGGTTGAGCAGCGCGGGATAGCACCCGCCCTGCATTCTAAGGAGGGCATCATTTCGCCCCGGAGGGCCAGCGCTCTCAGGCCACGGGAGTTTTGACTTCAGCGCCCGCTTCCACCATGCGGTCGGCCAGGTAATCCCAATAGGAAGGCTCGGTCTTGTCCGCGTGGGGGCTTTGAAAAATCAACACATGACAAGGCGCCTGGCGCGCAATGCGCCGCGTGACGCCGGCATCCCAGAGGCGGTAAAACCAACTGCGCGTGTGAGGGCTGAGCACAATGGCCTGGCAATCCACCGCCACCGCGGTGGCCAGGATTTCGCGTGCCGGTTTGCCGCGCTGCACCAGCACCCGCACCGGGACCTGTGGGGGCACCAGCAGACCCGCCAGATGCGCAAGGCGCCGTGAGGCCATTTCGCCCACCTCGTCCAAACCGTAAAACAAATTGCGGTCATCCACCCCGCGCACGTAGTCCAGCACGTGCAGGAGCACCAGGCTGGAACCCGCCTCGGCAGCCAGGCGAGCGGCGTATTTGAGGGCATCTATGGAAGCGGGGGTGAAATCCACCGGCACCAGAATGCGCTCCCATTCCAACGCGTGACAACATTTTGTCCGCGGAGCTGCCACCGCCGTCCCGGGGGGATGCCAATTTGTTGTCATATCCATGATAATATAACCGCCTGATAATGATTTCTCAGCAACAAAACGGTTACATTTCGGCAACTTGCATCCGCAGCGCGGCCGGTCTCAAGGTTTCTGCCAGACCACCGTTTCCGCGCAATCCAGGGTCAAGGTGAAGGTCAAATTCGTTTTTTCAGTGGGACGCCAGGCGCGCAGTTGGAGGGTGTCGCCCGGCTGCCGGCGGCGGATTTCCTGCAACAAGTCCGGGATGCGAAACAAGGGGCGTTCCCCGACGGTCATGAGGAAGTCCCGAAGTTTCAGTCCGGCCCTGGCGGCGGGGCCATTGGTGCGCAACACGCTGACCACCAGGCCGGTGGAGTTGGCTGGCAGTTGCTTGATATAGGAGGGGTCCATTTCCCAAGGATGGTCCACCCCCACGCCCGCATCGGGAGTGGCCGCGTCCCGCCGGGTTTTTAGGAGGGCATGCACCGCCTCCACCGGGGCAAGGTAGGCCATGCCCATCGGCCGGTTTTCCATGGAGAGAGAGCCGGACTGAACCCCAACCACCCGTCCCTTGGAATCCAGCCAAGGCCCGCCGGAGGTGCCGCCTTGCATCATGGCGGCCAGGTAGATGACTTCCACGTACCCCAGCCGTGGGCCGTAAAACTCATACCCAACAGCGTCTTTGGCCACACGCCCCGGCTGCCAGAGGGCCTGCCGGAAAATGGGCGCTCCCAGTTGCATCAAGTCCTCACCCACGCCGGGCCGGCGGCTGGCCAGCGGCAAAGCGGGGGCCTGACGCATGGGCGGCTGGGTTTGCAGCAGGGCCACGTCGTGGCCCACGTCACGCGCCACTAAAAGACACGGCAAACGCCCAAACCGGGGTGAAAGCACTTCCACAACGGCATTGGAGCGGGTGAATAGGTGGGCGGCGGTCACGATGGTGCCAGTGGCGTTGACGAAAAAACCACTGCCGTTGTGACGACCATCCAACAACACTTCCACACTGGCACCCACGGCCCGCTGGTACAGGGTTTCGCGCGAAGCCGCGCCCACCGAAAGCGGGCCGGGCAGACCAAGGGAAATTAAGCATGCCACCGCCGCAAGCAGAGGTCCCCCCAGACCCATGCCACGCCCTGCCAACCTCACAAAACCAGAGACCATGCTATTGGATTTGGCCGGGCGGTGGATAATTTTTGGCGGCATCATCCAGCACCAGCACCCAGTCGAGGACCTCGCCCGGGTCAGGCGGCACAAACGTGCGTTCGCCGGTGCTGGGAAACTCGCCGATGCGCTGGGCGGCGCCGGTGCGGGGATTGAACCACCAGGCGCGCACGGTGGGGCCGGTAATTTTGTTCATGCGCACTTTGAAGGCCCGGCCCAGCGGGGCATAGACCATGGCGTAACTGCCAGCGCTATCCCGCGTGGCCACAAAACGGTAGCGGCCGGCCCCGGGCACCGAGGTGGCCACCCGGTCGGTCACAATCACGTCGTCATCCGGGATGCGGGTAAAATAGGGCCGGGAAAGAATCAGATGCTTGCCATGTTGCATCTGGGCCGCGCCCGGTTGCTGGATGGCCTCGTGCCACGGCATGAGGGGATTGTTGATGGGCTGGTGGTGGGTGGCCCACATCTGCCAGACGGAATGATGGCCATAGGTATGGCCACAGGCGCCGGAAAAAACATCCCAGTAAAAAGGCCGGCGGACATCGGCCGCGGTGGAATGGCCCTGTTTATCCGCCGCAAAATTTATGGGGTGGTCTTCGTAAATGGGCTCACCATCAATCACCGGCTTGATGGGAGTGCGGTTATAATCGGCGCGGGTTTGGTCATAACGGCCGGTGTAATCAACGGCATGACCATTTTGGCGCATGTTGAAGTCCAGCCAGTCCTCCTGATGAAACCATTGGGAAGAGCCCGCGCCGCCGGGCGGATGAAAGGTTATGAGATGCGCGCCGCCGTCACCCTGGCGCAGGCCGCGGGCCATGGCGCGAATGATGCCGCGGTGCTCGTCGTTTTCCACGGGCCGGTCGCCGCCGAGAATCCAGATGATGCCCTTGTCGCGATAGCGTTTGCCGAGCCACTCGCCGTAGGCCGCCGCCATATCGGGAGTAAATTGCAGGCCGCCCACACCCCATTTTTTATTCCATTTATCTCCCCAGGTAGGCAGGAGGCCAACATAAATGCCCAGGCTGTTGGCCTTGTTGATGATATAGTCCACGTGGTCCCAATAATCGTTGTTGGGGCCCTCTTTGATGTCGGGCTGCAAGGGATTGTTGTTCACCAAGGGGCGATGGCCATAAGCGTTGGGAGCATTCAGACCGTCCAACTCCGCCAAAGCCACAGCTTGGACCACATTGAATGCTTTTTTGGCGCGGTCCTCGAGGTAACGATCCGCCTCCTCGCGGTTGAGCCGGTGAAAAAGCTCCCAAGCGGTATCGCCAAGGTAAAAGAAAGGACGCCCGTCTTCGGTGGCCAGAAAACGGCGGTTGTCACTAACTTTCAACTTGGGCAAGGCAGCCTGTGCAGGCGGGTAGGAGGCCAGGGCCAGAGCTGCGAGCAAGAGCCAAAACAACAGCTTTGGGGATGTTTCGTGTTTCATGGCGGAGAGAATGCTCAAACAAGGCAAAGCCTGTCGAGTCTTGAGTATGGGCAAAGCGTAATGTTTCGGCCCTCTGCCCTGCCCCAGAAGGAGGGTAATTTCCTTCAGGGTGTTGCCGTCGCATCAGGCCACTCCCCCTCCCCCGCCCGCAGCGAGGACACCAGACAACACAGCGCTGGGAAGAACGCTTTGCTATTTGGCGCGCACGTCCAGGCAGGCCATTTTCCAGAGGTCACGCACGATGAGCCGCCCTGCCACCATGGCAAGGGGGCCCCAGGCATCGGGGCCGTCCAGCACTTTGGCCCGCGCCAGCGGTTTATAGCCCGCAGTGCTGGCTTCGGCCAAAGTCAGCGTACCGTTGTCATCCAGAAGGTAAATCATGCCTTGGGCAATGAAATAGGGGCCTTTGCCGAAACGGTTGGCAGCGCCGCTCTGCCAGACCACTTTGCCGTTGAGGTCCAGGCAGACCAACTGGCCATCAGGACGGACACCAAAGATATGGTCCTGATAGAGGATGGGGGTGTGTTGCTCGGCGCCGAAGGTCTTGGCCTCCAAACGGAAAAGGGTCTCGCCGACGAGGCGCCCTTGCTGCTCGCGCAACTGCACCATCATGGCCCCCGCGTTGTAACCACCGCTGAAAAAGAGCCGGTCCCCGCCAATGACCAGCGGCATGGCAATGTTGGCAATGGTGATTTTCCAGGAATTGGTCTCCCACAGGATTTCGCCCGTACCATCCGCCACCACGGCCACCCCGCCGCTGGCGCAATAGGCAAACATCCGGCGGCCGTTGAAGGTGAAGGGAGCGATGGAGGAATGGGTCATCTGCCAGCGATTGGGATTGGGCGAGCGCCAGACAATCTGGCCGGTGAGGCAGTCCACCGCCACCACCAGGGCGCTGCCGCCCGTGCCCAAAATGAGGCGGTCGTTTTCGACGTAAGGGCATTGGCCGGCGTACCAGGGGGGCACTTCTGTGCCAAATTCGCGCGGCAGATTCATCTGCCATTTCAATGCGCCGGTGAGGGGGTCCACGCAAATGACCTGACATTTGGGGCCAATGGCCACCACGTATTTTTCCGTGACGGCCGGAATGGTGCGGCTCATGCCATGGTCGCGCTTGGTTTTGCTCGGGTAAGCGTAACGCCAGATTTCGCGGCCATCGGTCAGCGAGAGGCAGCGCAGGGCATCGGATTCGCTGGCCCGGTCGTAATCCATGACGTACACGCGCCCATTCCAGATGGCCGCGGCAGCAAAGCCTTCGCCCACATCAATTTTCCAAAGCAGGGGGGGACCATTTTCCGGCCAGCTTCGGGCCAGGGGAGTGGGGTCAGTGCAGATATTGTCCCAATTGGGTCCGCGAAAACGCGGCCAAGAGCCGGGAATGTCCGCCGGCTGGCCGGCGCCGGGAATGAGTTTGCCCTCCCATTTGGCCGCGGCGGCCTTGGCAGCCTGTTCGCTGCCATCCTGACCCGGCAGACGGGAGGTGACCGGTGCCGTGGGGCCAAAGGCCCACCAAAGCAGGGCCAGGGAGGCGGCCACAATCAAGCCGGAGGGCAGGAATTTCGCTGCAGGTCGTTCTGTCATGTTCAACCCAACCTAGATTATACGTGCACGGGGCTATTGTCATTCAATTTCAGGATTCCGGGCGGTGGCTTTGCGCTTTCCAAGGAACGGGGGGACTGCTAAGAAAAATCCATGATTGCCAATTTGAAAGTGGGTTTCGTCGGCGCCGGCAAGATGGCTACTGCTCTGGCACGCGGTTTTGTGCGCGCTGGACTGGTGGAATCGGACGCCATCAGCGCCAGCGATGTGTCACCCGCCGCCCTGGCCAGTTTTGTGCGCGAAGCGGGCGGGCGGGCGATGGAATCCAATGCCGCGGTGGCCGACGCTGCCGAGGTTCTTTTTGTTGCGGTGAAACCGGCGCAAGTGGCCGGCGTGTTGCAGGAAATAGCCCCCCAGTTGAGTCGGCGGCATCTGGTGGTTTCAATTGCGGCTGGTGTGCCGCTGGCGCGCTTGCAGGCCGTGGTGCCGGAGGGAACACGAGTCGTGCGCGTCATGCCCAACACACCGGCCATTGTCGGCGCGGCCGCCAGCGCCTATGCGCTGGGCGCTCACGCCACGGTTGCCGATGGGGAGCTGGTGCAAAATCTGCTGGCCGCTCTGGGCTTTGCGTGCCAGGTGCCGGAGCCGTTGCTGGATGCGGTCACCGGTCTGAGCGGCAGCGGCCCGGCCTATGTTTATATGGTCATAGAAGCGTTGAGTGACGGGGGCGTGGCCGCGGGGTTGCCGCGGGAAGTGGCCACCCGTTTGGCCGCGCAGACCGTCTTGGGCGCGGCGCGCATGGTCATGGAAACGGGCCAACATCCGGGGGTCTTGAAAGACCAGGTCACCAGTCCCGGCGGCACCACCATCGAAGGATTGCACGAACTGGAAAAGGCCGGCGTCCGCGCGGCTTTTATTGCCGCAGTCCGAGCCGCCACTGATAAAAGCCGCCTGTTGGGAAATAAATGAAAAGCCCTGAAACCATGCCGCCTGGCCTGGCACGGGTTTTCTGGGTCAGCCTGACGGCTTTGCTGGGCGGGCTGGCGCTGGGGGTATGGTATTTCATCATCGTGCAAGCGGCGGGGGTGGTGGCAATGTTATCCCATGTGCTGCTGCCGCTGGCCTTGGCCGCCATTCTGGCCTGCCTGCTGGACCCGGTGGTCACCGCGCTGGAGCGAAAACTCAACATCCCCCGCACCCGCGCCATTCTCCTGGTGTTTTTTCTGGCAGTGATGCTGGTGCTCATTCTTCTGGCGACTGTGATCCCCCAACTTGTCTATGAGATCATGCATTTGGTGGATACGCTGCCGGCCACCATCGAAAAATTCCGTCTGCGCCTGGATGAAATGCTGAAGAACACCGCCGCCGGCGTGAAATTGCAGGCGCTGTGGGATACGGAATTGGAAAGCCGGGTGAAGGAAACCCTCCCCGCAGTTACCACCTGGCTGTTGCAACAAGTGGCCAAAGCCGCCGGGTGGCTGGGATTTCTGGCGGGGCTGGCCCTGGCGCCGGTGTATTTATTCTACTTTTTGTTGGAGAAAAATCAGATCGTGGCGCGCTGGGAGCATTACCTGCCCATCGCAGAATCGCGCCTCAAAGAAGAAGTGGTTTATGTGCTGCGAGCGTTCAATGATTGCCTGGTGGCCTTTTTCCGCGGGCAAGTACTCGTGGCCCTCTGCATGGGCGCCATGCTGACGGTGGGTTATATGGCGCTCGGCTTGAACTATGCGCTGCTGCTGGGTGCGCTGGCGGCCATCCTGGGCATCATCCCTTACCTAGGTTACATGATCAGTGTGGGGCTGGCCGTCATCATTGCGGTGGTGCAATTTGGTGACTGGTGGCATCCAGCCCTGTTACTGGCCATCTTTGCGGCGGCACAAATCATCGAAAGTCTTTTCATCTCACCCAAGATTATCGGGGACCGTGTGGGGCTGCATCCAGTGCTGGTCATTGTGGCCATTTTGACGGGCACCACCCTCATGGGCGGGGTGATGGGCGGGCTGCTGGCCATCCCGCTGGCCGCCGCCCTGCGCGCCATGCTGGCCCGATATGTTTGGAAGCGGCAAAAAGCCGCCACCGCCGCGCCGGTTTCGGCGTCCTCAGCCTGAGCCAGTCCCTTATGGATAAACAACAGGTTGCCGAGATTTTGCAGGATATCAGCGTGCTGCTGGAGCTGAAGGGCGAAAACCCCTTCAAGGCGCGCGCCTATGCCAACGCGGCGCGCGCATTGCTGGCCTTGGAGGAGCCACTGGAAAAAGTGGTGGCGGAAGAGCGCTTGGGGAGCATCAAAGGCATCGGGGAGGCGTTGCAGGAAAAAATCACCCTGCTGGTGACCACCGGCCAGTTGCCCTACTACGAAGAGCTGAAAGCCTCTATTCCGCCGGGTTTGCGGGAGCTGATGACCATCCCCGGCCTGGGGCCAAAGAAAATCAAGGCCTTGTACGAAAAACTGGGGGTGGATGACGTCGCCAAACTGGAGGCGGCCTGCCAGGCAGGCAAGGTGGCAACGCTGGATGGTTTTGGCGAGAAAACGCAGGCCAAAATCTTGGAGGGCATCGCCTTTCGCCGCCAATATGCCTCGCGCCATCGGCTGGATGTGGCGCTGGCCGCCGCCGAACCCATCCTCGAGGCTCTGCGCCAGCATCCAGAGGTTATTCGCTGCAGCACGGCTGGCAGTTTGCGGCGGTGGAAAGAGGTCATTGGCGATGTGGATTTTCTGGCCTCCTCCAAAAAACCTGCTGAAGTCATAGATTTCTTCACGCGATTGCCCGGCATCCTGACCGTGCAGGCCAAGGGGGAAACCAAGGCCAGTGTAGTGCTGGAAGGGGGACT
This sequence comes from Fontisphaera persica, assembly GCF_024832785.1. Lineage (GTDB taxonomy): Bacteria > Verrucomicrobiota > Verrucomicrobiia > Limisphaerales > Fontisphaeraceae > Fontisphaera > Fontisphaera persica. The sequence continues at coordinate 425,464 of NZ_CP116615.1, read as the reverse complement.
GCAGGCCGATTTGCGGGTGGTCAGTGACGCCGAATATCCCTTTGCGCTGGCCTATTTCACGGGCAGCAAGGAGCACAACATTGTCATGCGGCAGCGCGCCATCCAGCGTGGTTTGCGCCTCAACGAGTATGGATTATTCCGCTCGCAGGAAGAGACCCGCGATCCGGCGCTGCGTTTGGATTGCCGTACGGAAGAGGAGATTTTCGCCGCGCTGGAGCTGGCCTACATTCCCCCCGAATTGCGCGAAGACCGCGGTGAATTTGCCGCGGCCGAAAAAGGTCCCCTGCCCCGCCTGCTCGAATGGACGGATTTGCGCGGCTCGCTGCATAATCACTCCAATTGGAGCGATGGCCAGCATACCTTGCGGGAAATCGCGCATCAGGCCGAAGAATGGGGCTTTGGCTACTGGGCCATTACCGATCATTCCCGCGCTTCTTTCCAGGCACACGGTTTGGAGCCAGACAAGGTGCGCGAGCAAATCAAGGCGATTGCGGAAGTCAACCGGCACCTGGCCGACGAAGGCATGGAAGTGCGCCTGCTGACCGGCACGGAAGTGGACATTCTGGCTGGCGGCAAATTGGATTTTCCCGATGACCTGCTGGCGGAGCTGGACGTGGTGGTGGCCAGCATCCATCAAGGCTTCAGCCAGAATGAAGCCGAGAACACCAAACGCCTTATCGCCGCCGCGCAAAACCGCTGGGTGCACATGTTGGGCCATCCCACCGGCCGGTTGCTTTTGGAGCGCGAAGCTTACAAGGTCAACCTGGAGGCGGTCATTGACGCCTGTGCCGAAACCGGCACATGGATTGAATTGAATGCCAACCCCTATCGGTTGGACATGGACTGGCGTTGGTGGCCGCTCGCCAAGGCCAAGGGGGTCAAATGTGTCATCAACCCTGATGCCCACCGCCACGAGCATGCCGGCTATTTGCGCCTGGGGGCGCAGGTCGCACGCAAAGGCTGGCTGGAAAAAGCGGATGTGGTGAACACCCTCCCCCTCCCCCAACTGCTCAGGGCTTTGCAAGAAGGTAAACGCGCCCGGTAACCGCTGACCCGTAGTTTATGCCCCCCTGTCACCCGCTGTCCTCTCGCGGCTTTTGCCAATATCCCATACTGATTCCCCGGCGTCTTGCCGAAGGAGCATTGCATATCTTTTTCACCACGGGACGGTGTCTGCTGGGGGTCTGGCTCCTGGGAGGCATCATCGCCATGGCCCAGGCCGCCGACATCTCCGCCTCCGCCAAGGCTGTGCGGCAATTGGAAGAGTGGCTGCGCCAGCCCCGCGAAAAACGTCCCGCTCTGGCCCAGGCGACCTTTGGCCGCACGCCCTTGACCCGACCGGATGCGCAACGGGCACAAAGCCTGTTATGGGAAGATCACGCGGCTTGGATTCGCGCCACACGGGCGGCGGAGATGGAGGCCAAAGTCCTTGAATTGAACGGCCTGAAAATGCGGTTTGAAATGGTGAGCTTTGGCCCCACCAATCCGCCCCCGCCGGGTGGCCGCAGCCTGTTCATTGCCATGCACGGTGGCGGTGGCGCGCCCCCGGCCGTCAACGATTCGCAATGGAAAAACCAAATCCGCCTGGCTCAGGCTTACGCGCCCAAAGAAGGCATTTATCTGGCCCCGCGAGCGCCCACGGACACCTGGGACTTGTGGCACCAGGCCCACATGGATCGTTTTTTAGTGCGGCTCATTGAGAACCTCATCGTGCTGGGACCGGTGAATCCGGATCGCATTTATCTCATGGGGTACTCGGCGGGCGGCGACGGCGTCTATCAGGTGGCCCCGCGCATGGCGGACCGTTTTGCCGCCGCGGCCATGATGGCCGGCCATCCCAACGAGGCCTCCCCCCTGGGGCTGCGCAATCTCCCATTTATTTTGCAAGTGGGCGCGCTGGATGCAGCCTATAAACGCAATCAAGTGGCGGAAGAATGGGGGCGCAAACTGGCGGCGCTTCATCAGGCCGACCCCGAGGGTTACGTGCATAAAGTGGTGTTGCACGCCGGCAAGGGGCATTGGATGGATTTGGCGGATCGGCAGGCCATTCCGTGGATGGAGCAATTCCACCGCCAGCCGTGGCCCCAGCGGGTTGTCTGGCGGCAGGATGATGTGACCCATGAACAATTTTACTGGCTGGCGCTGCCGGCAGGCACAGCCAGGGTGAATCAGGAAGTCCACGTGCAACGCCAGGAAAATATTATTGATATCCTCCAAGTGAAAGACGTGGGTCGCCTCTTGATTAGGCTGAATGACGCCATGCTGAATCTCGATGCTCCTGTGACGGTCCAACAACGCTCGCGCAGATTATTCCACGGCGTGGTGCCCCGCACACTGGAAACCTTGGCGCAAACCTTGCAGGAACGCGGAGACCCGCGCCTGGTATTTAGCGCGGAAATTACCATTGCCTTGCCGACCGCCGATTAGTCCAAGAGACGCGCAACGCCCTGGCCTGCTTTACCGCAACAACTCAATTTCACTTCGGCAACGGCAAGGAAGGTCCCGTGGCATCCCGAGGTGGTGTCTGTTCTACATGTCCATCCCCAAACACCACGTTGGCCATGCCATCGTGCCGGCCAGCAAGCTGGTCGGCTGGATTGCCGGGCGCCCACGAACCATCGTTGGGTGCCACTTCCTCCGCCAGCATAATAATACCGCGCGGCCCTTCGCGGAACAGGCGGCGCTGACTTAAATGCTCATTCATGGTGTAACTGTAGGCATACACCCGTCGCTCGGCCTCAAAATCCATGGGACAGCGCAAAAGTGGTGGGGAGAAATCCGGGTGATAACGCGACATAACACTCTCCTGCAACGGCCGGTTGGTTTGCCAGAAAATCCAGTCATTCGTCGCCATCCGGCTTTTGCCGGCGGAACGTGGCAGCCGTTCCTCAGTCTGCGCGCACATAAGAAACGCCTGTCCCAATTCTTTCATCTGCGCCACACAAGCCGCCCGGCGGGATTGTTTGCGACACTCTCGCCAGTGCCATCCTGCCCAAGTCAGCCAGCCCCCAGCCAACAAAGCCATCACCAACACGCACAATAATTCCACCCGTGTGAATGCACGGTTTGTCGCATGGCGAATCATCGTTCCTCCTTAACGTAGGTTCTGATGAACTGAACATGACCATCCGCAAAGGCCACACCGGCCCGCCCTTGATGGCGGCGCGTCAACGGTTCCTCCCCCAAACCTGGCCCCCAGCAACCATCATTGGGCCGCTCTTGCTCGGCCACCAATATTTTCCCGGGCGGTCCCATGTCCCGCACCATGGCGCGCTCCGTGTAACCATTCATGGTATAAGTGGCCAGGTAGGAGCGATCCGCCCACCGAGTATCCAAGGGACACTGCAATCGCTCCAACCGCCAGTCCGGACAAAACGGCGCAAGAGCGCTGCTCTCGAACTCTCGATCAAGCTGCCAATAAATCCAATCCAACGGTTTGGGCTGGTGGATGCGGGCTGCCTGCGGCAAACGACCATCTTGGCTGGAAAACTGGAGAAAGCCCTGACTAATTACCCGCAAATGGTTGCCACAAACGGTGCGTTTGGATTCCCGCCATGCCTGTCGCCCAGCCATCGCCATGGTCGCCAGCAAAAAAACTGTGGTAGTCACCACCAGCACCAGTTCACTTCGGGTGAATGCCTTTACCCTCAGCCAGCCAATGGTTTGTTGGGCTTGGGTTTTCATCGCTTGCGCGCTCCTTATCCGTGCAGGTCAAACGTTCTCCCACCTCACCTGGCCATACTGCCCCTCCTCCCAGGGACTTTTCCCCTACTTGCCGCCCAGGCCAACAAAGTTGCCAAACACCATGCTTGAAACAGAACGTGCGCCCCCTTCATGGCACATGCTCATTGGCTTTCCCATGAAGTACTCCATGAGCGTACTTTAACCACGTTGGCCGCTTTGTGACAAGCCTCAAGAAGCCGCCTCATTTCCAAGCATGGGGGCCCAGAAGGGAGGCTGGATTCAGCGCTTTGTCAACCAACGAATCAGTGTTTCTCGCTCCTCTGCTTCAAGTCGGCGGCGCTTTTCCAGATAATGGTCGTACTTGGCTTTTTCCTGCGGGGTCCAGGCATTGGCTTCGTAGTAATCGCCGGCAAAAGGCACCAGCAAATCAATCCAGCAGGCCAGTTTGTCCATCTCTTCGCGGTTCAATTGCACGTGGTAATGCCCTTTTCTCAACAGGGTAATAAGCTGGCTGCGCGAGGCCCCGGCAAAATAGGGCGGCAACATCGAAGGAACCGATTGCGACGAAATCCACTTAACGATTTTCCCCTCTGGCTGGCCGCGGTAGGGGCCGGGCTGGCCCTCAACCCGGTCCCGAATGCTCTGGGTCAGGTTCAAATAAGCCTCGCTCCACTGCCGCCGGGCAAAAGTATCGGTCACCGGCAGGCCCAGCAGACTGAAGGCATTGGTATCGGTGCTGCCCGCCGCCCGGTAAGTGCCCCGGCCTTCCAGCCAGCGGGCGCCGGGCATCATCTCCTCGCGCCGGTGGTGACAGCTCACACAATGGCGGTCGAGAATGGGTTGAATTTCGCGTTGAAAACTAAAACCGCGCGGCGGCCCGTAAAAAGGCTCGAGTTCCTGCGGGCCGGCCCGCTGGGCCAGCGTGGGGCGCGTCACCGGCGGCGCGCTGTTTTTATGCTCGTGGCACCCCGCGCAGGAGGCAATTTCACCGGGCTGCAAGGTGGACCAACTGCGCATGGTTTGCACAGCATGGCCGTTGGCATCGAGCGCCTGAAAATAAACCGGCGTGCGCGCGGGCACCTGGAAAGCGGCTGAACCATCAGGGTACACACGGGCATGGCCCAACACCCGCTTGACGTCCCAACTGCCGTTGCCGATGGCAATGGGTGTGCTGATGAGCGCCCCGCCGCCCGGGCCGCCGCTGCCGTTGTTGCCGATGCCAGCCGCGCGAAATTCCAAGGCCACCACGCGCAACTGCTGGATGGTGCCGCGCGGCACACCAGCCAGCCCCGGCCCCAGGTACACATCCTGAAGATAAAATACCGCGTTGGTTTTCCGATAATCCACCAGCGCAGGACGCACCAGCGGGCGAGGCCGGGGCCGCAATGGCACGGGGTGTTGCAAGGCACATTTCGGGTCACCCGCCAGCCATTCGCGGCGGCCGGCGCGGTCCATATAATATAGACTGAAGTGCGCGTCGCCGCGGCCGTGGTCATGGGCCCATCCCAAGGGGGCATAACTCACCAGGTATTCATGCTCATTCAAGGGATAGGGGTACTGAAAGAGCTCCCCTTCCTGGCCGTAGGCATCAATCCGCTCAGCCTTGGTTTCCCGCTCCGGTGCAATCAGCGTCACCCCGGTGTTCTCCTGGCGGCCGCGTGCCGGGTCAATGATGGCCAGTTTGCCGGTTTGGGGCGAGTGATGGCCGCAAAGAATGGCGAGCACTTTTTGCGTGCCGGGGACTTGGCGGGCATGGGCAATGGTGGTGGGAAACCAGGAATTATTGCCGTAAAACTCGGTTTGCCCCGTACCGTCGGGATTCATTTGAAACAACGCCTGCGGGAAAACCTGGCCGCGGTCATTGTAATCCCAACGGGTGTACAACACCCGGCCGTCTTCGGTCACGGTAGGAAAGACGGTGTGCACCTGGTCCACCCCCAGCCGGCGAATGAACTGCCCGTCCGCATTGCAGGTGTAGAGATTGCTGACTTCCGTCCAGAAACAATCCACCGTTTGCACACAACGGGTGGAGGCAAAAATGATGTCGCCATTGGGCAGGTAAGCCGGCTCATAATCCGCGCAACCCAAGCCAAAGGTAAGCTGCCGGATTTGGCCCTCCGGCAGGGTCATTTCGTAGAGATGATAATCATCCTCATTCAAATGCTTTTTCCATGCGAACAGGATTTTTCGGCCGTCGTAGGACACTTCGGGGTCACGGATTACACCCCGGGGGTCCTCCAGGAGGGTGCGAACACGTCCGTAAAGGCCATGCATCTCCAACACTCCCAAGGCAGCGCCCGGTAAAAAATGCCGTTCATGCTGGGCATCGGACTGTCCCTCGGTATAAGCAAAAAAAGACGGGCGAATGGTACGGCGGCGGGTAAAGAGAATGGCGGGAGATTCACGCAACACAGTTTGCAGGCGCAAGGCACGCCGGGCCTCGGCGGCACGGTGATATAGAGAAAGCCACTCCGCCAGTGGAGCCTCACGCCGCGCCCGGAGGCGCGCCAGTTCTTTCTGCAATGTCTGCCCCCCCGCACCAAGTTCGGCCAGCACCCGCTCCACCATCGCGGGCTCGGCACTCAGGTCACGCCGCGCAAACCAAAAGGCAAAATCCACCCCCGCATCCTGCAACGTCCAATCCCATTCCACGGGGAAATCACGCTCGATTTGCAACCAGAGGGCATGGCTGGCCTGGCGGCGCTCGGGTTCGGATAGAGGGGCTTCAGCCAGCCGCTCGCGTGTGGCAACCATGGTTTCCACCCAGCGAGGATGTTTTACATAAAATCGCTGTACCGGCCCGGCCGCTACCAGCGGCAGGGCCAGCAGCAGCAGAACCATCCAAGTCCACCACCATGCAGACCTCATGACTCTATAATGGACGTATTTTCGGCTTCTCATATTAGAATAAAAAGAAAATTCCCCTGCCCGGTTTGAAATTGCCCCCTGCCTGCATGCAGCATACACTGAAGAAGTGAGCATGGAGCAAATCATTGGCTTGCTGCTGGCCCTGGCTGTGATGGGAGTGGCGGTGGTGGGTTGCATGTTGCCGGGTTTGCCCGGCACGCCGCTGGCAATCGCGGCCGTGCTGGCGCACAAGCTGTACTTTGGCGATGCCAGCGTGCGCTGGTGGGTATTCGCGGTGTTTGTCCTGCTCGCCGGTATGGCCATGGCCCTGGATTACGTGGCCGCTGTAGCAGGCGCCAAAAAAATGGGAGCCAGCCGCTGGGGCATGTTTGGCGCGTTGGCGGGTTTATTAGCAGGGGTGGGAGGGGGATTCTTTTTAGGGGCGGTGGGAAGTTTTCTGGGATTATTCGTGGGTCCTTTGCTGGGAGCAGTGTTGCTGGAGCGGGCTACCGGCCGCCCCAAAAATGAGGCATGGCGCGCCGGGCTGGGAGCGGCGATGGGGTTGTTGGCGGGGGCCCTGGGCAAGGCGGCTGTTACCGGTTTAATCGCTTTGTTGTTTACGCTCGAAGTCCTCTGGCAATCGCTGCGGTGAGGCAGGCCCCCGGCTTTGTCACTCAGGGCGCCCCAGAGGGGTTGGGCAGACGCTGGCAATCCAAGGTTCAACGTTTTTCCCGCAGGACGATTTCCTGGGGAGCCTTGTTTTTGGCCAAGGCTCCGGCGGGCAGGACACCGCGCCAATTCGTGCAGGGATAAATCACAGAGTCCCGGCCAATGATACTGCCGGGGTTCAGGACTGAATTACAACCAATCTGGGCGCGGTCTCCTATCAAGGCGCCGAATTTTCGCAGGCCGGTATCCAACACCTGGCCCTCCCATGCCACGGTGACGTTGCCGGGCACCAGTTTGAGGTTGGACAAAATGACCCCCGCCCCCAGATGGGCCTTGTACCCCAGAATGGAGTCCCCCACGTAATTAAAATGGGGCACCTCGCAATGGTTGAAAAGGAGGGCGTTTTTCAACTCGCAGGAATTGCCCACCACGCAGCCATCGCCGATGATGACGTTTTCACGAATGTAGGCGTTGTGCCGAATCTGGCAGTTGCGCCCGATGATGGCCGGGCCTTTAATCATTGCGCCGTCCTCCACCAGGGTGCCCTCTCCGATAAAGACCCGGTCACCAATGTAAGCCACGCCTTCACAGCGGTTCTTCAACACAGGTTGAACACGGTCCCGAAGGTAATCAGCCAGCCGCGCCAAGGCTTCCCAAGCATGCCGGCAACCCGCGAAAACCTCCGCATGTTCCGTCTGGCTCAAATCAAACAAAGCATCCGGTGCAAACATGGCGCCAGCCTACGCGATGAAAGGCGGAGCGAAAATCCAAAATTTGCTTGAGCCGCCGCAGGGAATGGCTTACCCATGCAGTGAAGCCTCCCCTCGCGTGCACCTGTTTAATGTGCCGAATAGGGGGAGCCAGGTTAGAAATGTTTTCAAACATACGCCATGAATATCACTTCTCCACTGCAAATCGCACTGGCGGCCATTCTCCTGGGCTACTGGGCCGCCGCGGCAGCCCCCGCGCAGGACATTCGCACCCTGAGCCGGGCCGCGCTATTGGACAAAATCCGCGGCGGCTGGGCCGGCCAGATGATTGGGGTGGCGTACGGCGCGCCCACGGAATTTCGCTCACAAGGCAAGATTTTGGAAAGCGAGCTGGTTTGGAAACAGGGCATGCTGGAAAACACCATCCACCAGGATGACTTGTATGTGGAAATGACCTTCGCCAAAGTCATGGATGATATCGGCCTGCAGGCCACCAGCCGGGATTACGGCCGGGCCTTCCGCGATTCCAAATATCATCTCTGGCATGCCAATGCCGGCGCGCGGCGGGTCTTGAACCAGGGGATTGACGCGCCGTGGTCAGGGCATCCGCGCTACAATTTTCATGCCAATGACATTGATTTCCAAATCGAAGCGGACTTCATCGGCCTGATGTGCCCCGGTTTGCCGCGGGAATCCAACAAGTACTGCGACCGCGTGGGGCGGGTGATGAACTATGGCGACGGCCTTTATGGCGGGATGTTCGTGTGCGGGATGTATGCCGTGGCGTACTTTGAAAACAACCCCCGCAAGGTGGTGGAGGCGGGATACGCCTGCATCCCGGCCAAAAGCGAGTATGGGCAACTCATAAAGGACGTGCTCGACTGGCATGCGCTTTATCCCAATGACTGGCGGAAAGTCTGGCAACTGGTGCAAGACAAATGGGACAAGGACGACCCCTGCCCTGATGGAGCGATGACCAGCTTCAATATAGATGCCAAATTAAACGGGGCCTACATCGCCATGGGCCTGCTTTATGGCAACGGCGATTTTGAAAAAACCATGGAAATTTCCACCCGCTGCGGCCAGGACAGCGATTGCAATCCCTCCAGCGCCGCCGGCGTGCTGGGCGTGATGCTGGGCTATGCCGCCATTCCCGCAAAATTCAAGGAGGAGATGCCGAGCCTGGAAAATAAGAAGTTCGACTACACCGATTATTCGTTCAAAGAAATTGTGGCCTCCACCGAAAAGCGGGCGCTGCAAATCATCCGCGCCACCGGCGGCAAGGTCAGCGACACCGAGGTCACCGTGAAGCTGCAAAAACCCATGGCGCCGCGGCTGGAGCAATGGAGTCCCGGCAAGCCGGTGCGCCGCGTGGCCGTTGCTGACAAAGCCTGGGAATGGATCGGGCCCTGGACCACGGAAAAAAACCTGAAGGTGGCCGAAGGAGTGGGAATGTCCACCGTCCTTAAATTTGAAGGGGTGGCCGTGGCGGTGCTGGGCGTGTCGAATGAGCAGGGAGCGCGGGCGGATGTTTATGTGGACGGTAAAAAACAAAAGCTGCCGCTCGATGCCTTTATTGTGCCCAACACCCATGACAATGTGCTGTGGCAAATCTACGGCCTGAAACCCGGCCCGCACACGCTGACCCTCGTCCCCAACGGCACCGCGGACAGCCGCTCCAAGGGGCGGCGCATCGCCATCCGCGAAGCGGTGATTTATCAATAACCCCATCCTCCCTTCTCTTGTAAACTATGCGCACTATCCTGTTGAACCGGCGGCGGACGGCCACGGCCGCCGTGTTGCTCTGCCTGGCCGTGGCCGCACTGTGCCTGGGACCGCTGGGATGCCGGCAATCCTCCTCCGACGCCCCCCGCAAACCCCGCATCGCTTTGGTGATGAAATCCTTGGCCAACGAGTTCTTTTTGACCATGGAAAACGGGGCCAAGGCGCATCAAAAAGCCAATGCCGACCGTTATGATTTGCTGGCCAATGGCATCAAGGACGAATTGGACGTGGGCCGGCAAATTGATTTGGTGGAGCAGATGATTGCACAACGGGTGGATGCCATCGTTATCGCCCCGGCGGATTCCAAGGCGCTGGTGCCCGTGTGCAAGAAGGCCCAGCGGGCCGGCATCCGGGTGGTCAATATTGACAACAAGTTTGACGAAAGCGTGCTGGCGCAAAGCGGGGTGAAGTTTCCGTTTGTGGGACCGGACAATCGCAAAGGCGCCCGCATGGTCGGGGAATACCTGGCCAAACAACTCAAGCCCGGCGATGAAGTGGCTATCATCGAGGGTGCGCCCAATGCCTTCAACGCCATCCAGCGAAAATTAGGTTTTGAGGACGCAATGAAAGCCGCCGGCATGAAAATCGTCAGCTCCCAAAGCGGCTATTGGGAGACGGACAAAGCCAACAAGGTGGCCTCGGCCATCATCAATGAATATCCCAATCTGAAAGCCTTTTTGTGCGCCAATGACAGCATGGCGCTGGGGGTGGTGGCGGCCTTGCGCGACGCCGGCAAGCTCGACCGCATCCGGGTGGTGGGCTATGACAACATCGCCGCGGTGCGGCAGTTGCTCAAGGAGGGGCGGGTGCTGGCCACGGCTGACCAACACGCCGATCAGTTGGCGGTGTACGGCATTGAATACGCCCTGGAGATGATCAAAACGCAGGCCGCACCGGCTGACCGGGAAACGCCGGTGGATTTAATCACAGCGGCCTCACTCAAGTAGCGCGCGCGCGAACCACCACCAGCTCCGCGCATGTCCCAACCGCCGACAGCGCCGCGTGGAAATAGTGAAACGCCGTTGCTCAGGGCGCAGGGGTTGACCATGGATTTTGGGCCGGTGCGTGTGTTACACGGCGTGGACCTGGAACTGCGGCGGGGAGAGATCCACGCATTGGTCGGCGAAAACGGCGCCGGCAAAAGCACGCTTTCACGCATCCTGGCGGGATTGCTGCAGCCCACCGGTGGCGTCATGGAATTGCTGGGGACAACCTACGCCCCGCGTCGCAAACGTGAGGCCGAGCAGCGCGGAGTGCGGATGGTCTTGCAGGAACTGAACCTCATTCGCACGCTGTCCATTGCGGAGAATATTTTTCTGGAGGATTTGCCCCACCAGGCCGGTTGGATTCGCCGCAAACAACTGGAGGCCATGACCAAGGCAGCGCTGGCGCGGGTGGGGTTGAGTGAGCTGTCGCCCTGGACGCCCGTGTCCGCGCTGGGTATTGGCCGCCAGCAAATGGTGGAAATCGCGGCGGGGCTGGCCCAGCAATGCTCGCTATTAATCCTGGATGAACCCACCGCTCCCCTTACCGACCCGGAAATTGAGCGTCTCTTTGACCAGTTGCGCCAATTAAAACAGCAGGGGACCACCATTCTCTACATCTCCCACCGGCTGGAGGAAATCCGGCGGCTGGCAGACCGCATTACCATCTTGCGGGACGGACGGCGGGTGGGCACGTGGCCGGTGACAGAGCTGAGCATGGATGACATTGTGCGCAACATGGTGGGCCGTGATTTGGCCACGCTGCCGGAGCGGCCGCGCCACACACCGGGCAATATCGCCTTGAAGGTGGAGCGCTTGCAACGCGGGGCTCTCGTGCGCGACGTCAGCTTTGCAGTGCGGGAGGGCGAAATCGTCGGCATGGCCGGGTTGGTAGGCTCCGGCCGCACGGAAACTTTACGGGCGATTTTTGGCGCGGACCGGCCCGAGCACGGCGCCATCTATCTGCATGGCAGCGCGGCTCCGGCGCGCATTGCCTCGCCCGCCGACGCGGTGCGGCAGGGATTGGCCCTGTTGACTGAAGACCGCAAAGAGCAGGGGTTGCTACTGCCCCTGCCCATTCGCTGCAATATCACCCTGGCCACGCTCGCCCGTCTGGCCCGGGGGGGCTGGCTGTGGCCGGGATTGGAAAAAGGCCCCACGCAGCATTGGCTCTCCGCGTTGCAGGTGCGATGCCAGAGTGAGGAACAGCCGGTGGCCGAACTGAGCGGCGGCAACCAGCAAAAAGTGGTGCTGGCCCGCTGGCTGATGCGGGATTGCCAGATATTGATGTTTGATGAGCCCACCCGCGGGATTGATGTGGGAGCGCGCTTTGAGATTTACCAGTGGCTCCAGCAACTTGCCGGCCAGGGCAAGGCGCTGCTGGTGGTTTCTTCGGACTTGCGCGAATTGATGATGCTGTCCGACCGCATCCTGGTCATGTCCGCCGGTCGGATTGCGGGAGAATTTATGCGCGGTCAGTGGAGCGAAGACGCTTTAATGAACGCGGCTTTAAGTGGTTATTTAAGTCCGCGCGAGACGCAACCAGCTTATGGCAAATGAAATTCAACGCCCCGACTCACGCCCGGCCTGGCTCAAGTATCTGGCCGAATATGGCGGGCTGGCGGGGGCTTTGCTTGCATTGGTGGTGGTGTTCAGCTTGAGGACGGAACATTTTTTGAGCCACACCAATTTTGTGGCCATCGCCAATCAAATTCCCTCCATTTTACTGGTGGCGGTGGGGATGACCTATGTGTTGATTATTGCAGAAATTGATTTGTCCGTCGGTTCCGTGCTGGGTTTTTGCGGGGCCGTGGTGGGGGTGGCCATGACCCAATGGGGCTGGCCGGCGCCGCTGGCGGTGGGAGCGGGTCTTTTAGGCGGCGTGCTGTGCGGTGCCTTCAACGGCCTGGTGTCGCTGGCCTGGAAACTACCCAGTTTTATTGTCACCCTGGGCATGTTGGAAATGGCGCGCGGTGGCGCGCATGCCATCACCCGAAGCCAGACCCAGTATATTGGCTCGGCCATCGAAGGCATTGCCGGCACCACCTTTTTGGGGTTGTCCGTCCCCTTCTGGCTGGCGTTTTTGGTGGTGGTGCTGGCGCAACTGGCGCTCACGCGCACGGTGTTTGGACGTTACATGATTGCCATTGGCACCAACCAGGAAGCCGTGCGATTGAGTGGCATTGATCCCCGGCCCATCAAGCTGGCGGTGTTTGTGTTGAGCGGCCTGCTGGTGGCGCTGGCCGCCATCATTGACACCTCGCGCTTCCAATCGGCCAACCCCAACGCTGGGGTCGGTTTTGAGCTGCAAGCCATTGCCGCAGCCGTCATTGGCGGCACGAGCTTGATGGGCGGCCGTGGTTCGGTGGTCAGCACCTTTTTCGGTGTGCTCATCATTGCAGTGCTCAATGCCGGCCTTTCCGCGGAAGGTGCGCGCGACGAAATGAAACGCCTGGTCACCGGCGCGGTCATCGTTTTGGCGGTCATTTTTGACCAGTACCGGCACCGAGCCACGCAGCGCCGAGGCGCTTAGCAGGATTTTTGGATTCGCATGAAAACCAAAACCGTTCCCCCGCCCCGCATTGTCGTGGTGGGCAGCTCCAATACGGACATGGTGGTGCAAACCCCGCGGATTCCGCGCCCCGGGGAAACGCTCCTGGGCGGCCGCTTCACGCTGGCCGCCGGAGGCAAGGGCGCCAACCAGGCCGTAGCCGCGGCGCGCGCCGGCGGCCGGGTGGCTTTTGTTTGCCGGTTGGGACGGGACTGGTTTGGTGACCAGGCGCTGCAAGGTTTCAAGGCGGATGGTGTGGAGACCCGCTGGCTGGTCCGCGATGCCCAGGAGCCTTCCGGTGTGGCCTTGATTGCTGTCGCCGCCGACGGCGAAAACAGCATTGTGGTGGCGCCGGGCGCCAACCGCCGGCTGAGCCGCCACGATGTGGCTGCCGCCGTGCCTGCCATTCAAAAAGCTCGTGTGGTTCTGGCGCAATTGGAGGTGCCGCTGGCTGCGGTACAGGCAACGGTGCGTCAGGCCAGAAAAGCCGGCGCCATGATGATTCTCAACCCCGCGCCCGCCCAACCCTTGCCGGAATCCCTTTTGCGGCAAATCCATCTTCTGACCCCCAATGAAACGGAGGCTGAAATCTTGACAGGTGTCAAGGTGGACTCACCCCGGGCCGCGGCAAAAGCGGCCTTGCGGCTACGCCAGCGCGGAGTGGAAAGCGTGTTGGTGACCTTGGGAGCGCGTGGCGTCTGGGTGGCCAGCGGGGCCGAGTCGGCGCATGTGCCCGGCTTCAAAGTCCGGGCGGTGGATACCACGGCCGCCGGGGATGTCTTTAATGGGGCGCTGGCCGTGGCCTTGGCCGAAGGACAGGCCTTGTTGCCGGCAGTCCGTTTTGCGCAAGCAGCCGCCGCCCTTTCGGTCACCCGGCTGGGCGCACAGCCTTCGGCGCCTTATCGGGAGGAAATCGAACGCTTTTTGCGGCAACACGCGGATGAATGACCCCCGCGACATGGCGGAGCCGCCGGCCTCCCTTTTTTATGCGCAGTGGCGCGAATCACTGGCGCCGCCCGCGCTGCGTGAAACGGCCACGGCAGCCCCGCCAGAACGCTGGTTACAGTGGATTTGGCAGCATCAACGGCTGCAGCGCGAGCGTCTGCGACTGCTGGATGGGCGCAAATTGCGCGTGCTTCATCCAGGATTTTGCAATCGGGAGCCCGGCCCGGATTTTCGCCAGGCCGTGCTGCAACTGGATAATGACCTGCCCCGGCAGGGTGATGTGGAAATTGATGTGCAAGCCGCCGGATGGCGCCAGCACGGCCATGATCGCAACCCGGCTTATGCGCAAGTCGTCCTGCATGTCCTTTGGGAAAATCCTGCGCAGGCCTCCCCTGCCCTGCCTGCGCTGGCACTGAAGGATTACCTGGAGGCGCCGCTGGAGGTTTTGGCGGCGTGGATAGGGGCGGATGCCGCCCCGGAATTGCCACCGGAACAAGCCGGGCGTTGCGCCGCCGCGTGGCGGGAACTTTCAGCAACCCAGCGGGACGAGCTGCTGCATCAGGCGGCGCTGGTACGGCTGCATGGCAAAGCCCTGCAACTGCTGCATCGCGCGCGCGTAGCCGGGTGGGAGCAGGCTTTGTGGGAGGGGGTGTTCCGCGCCCTGGGCTACAAGCACAACACCTGGCCGATGCAAAACCTCGGCGAAATGCGGGAGCGCCTGCAGGCGGGCAGCTCCAACGCCCTGCACTGCCAGGCGCGGTTATTGGGCGTCAGCGGGTTGTTGCCCGCGGACATGGACGGCCGCGCCGGCAACGCCGCGCATGCCCGGCAACTCTGGGACTGGTGGTGGCGTGAACGTGATGCTTTTGCCGATTGTCTCATGCCGCGCACGCTCTGGCGGCTGGGCGGATTGCGCCCCGCCAATCACCCCCAACGCCGCCTGGCCCTGGCCGGCCAATGGCTGGCCGCGCCGCGCTGGACAGAACAAGTCAAACAATGGTTTGACACGGACTGGCCGGCTTCAGCGCTCACTTCATCCCTGATTCAGGGGGTGGCTGCACAAGATGACTTCTGGGACTGGCACTGGAGCCTCCACTCTCCGCGGCTGCCCCGCCGGCAACCGATGCTGGGCGAGGAACGCGCCACCGATTTGGCGGTGAATGCCCTCCTGCCCTGGTTCTACGCGCAAGCCCTCGAGTGCCGGGACCGCTCGCGCCTCCGCCGCGTCGAGCAACGTTTTTTAAGCTGGCCGGCAGGGCAGGACAACGCGGTGTTAAAGCTGGCCCGCCAACGGCTGCTGGGCGGCAGCCGGGCCACCTGCTTGAAAACCGCGGCAGCACAACAGGGGTTGTTGCAAATTGTGCGAGATTGTTGTGACCAGGCCAATGCGCTGTGCGAGCCGTGCCTCTTTCCCGACTTGGTGCGGCAATTTGGGAGCCGTCACCCTGACTCGTCCGCCCCCCGCAACATTTGAGTCTCACGCATTCATGTCCTGCCATTTCCTGGCCATGCGGCCAAAAATCCACAAAGCCACCGCGGCCACGATGCCAACCGCGGCAAAGGGCAGCCACACGTGGGCGTGGGGCGAATAGGTGTCCCACAACAACTGGGTGGCCTGCACGTGGTCCAAGCCTGTCACCTCCACCAGCTTGTCCATGGCTTGCATGCGTGTCACCCCAAGCGTCTCCTGCAGGGTGGCGATGGAGCCGTCCCACTGTTTGCTCTGGCCCCAGGGGGTTTTCTCCGCCAGGTATCGCAGCGCCAGCACGGCCTTTTCGCCATAGTGACCATAGACGTACCCTGCCAGCTCGCTGCCGGCATAAACTCCCACGCCCACTGGAATGTTCACATACCCCAGGTACAATCCCTTCTTGCCCGGCGGTGCAATCAAACCCAGGTACTCACTTTTCTTGGGGCCGGTGAGCATTTCGCCCAGCGAAAACAACAAGATGCCGGCAATCAAGAGCCAGACGTTCATCGTCCAGCCGGCCAGCACAATGCCGCCCGTGGCCATCAACATACCAATGAGCATGGCTTCCAGGGTGCGCATCTTGCGGGTGAGCCAGGCCATGCCAATGACCCCCAGGATGATGAACAAGGCGTTAAAACTCAGCAGCACCTGCTGGCGCACCATCGGCCCCCGGGGGGTGTCGCCCACCATGGAATTATAGGCCCAATCGGGCAGGCGCCGCAGCAGCTCGGCCGCCGGCCGGCTGTCGAGCCAGTCGCTGATGAAATTGGGCTGCAAATCCCAGAGCTGGTACATCATGAGCCAGAAGCAGGACATGATGGCAATCCAGGCCAGCAGGCGCGGCTCAAAGATGTTCCGCACCGTACGCGCCAGCACGGAGAGCGGCGACTCGGTGGCTGAGGCGCCGGAAGGCGTATCTTTGAGGAAAAACAACAACATGAGGTTGAAACTGGTGAACACCGCCGAGGCCAGGAAAAGATTGCGCCAGGCCTCTTTGGAGTGAGACTCGGCATAAAAAGGCCCGGGAAAGGCCGTGCTATAAACAAGAAAAAGCGAGGGTAAAAAGTGGCCGATGAAGGCGCCCACATTGACCACCCAGTAAAAAATACCCCAGCCCACCGAGGAATTGGCCCGGGTCAGGATGTTGGCCAGCGAACCTTGAATGCTGGGCTTGAAAAAGGCGGTACCGGTGGCCAGGGTCATAATGCTGATAAACAACGCCCAGAAATTACTGATGAAGCCCAAATCGCGCAGCAAGGCAATCATCAGGTAGCCCACCATCATCAGACTCAGGGCAAAGGTAAGGGTGCGCTTGTAGCCAAACCGATCCGCCAGTCCGCCGGTGAATACCGGCAGAATGGATTGAAACACCGCCCACCAGGCATAGATGGTGCCCTTGTCCGCCGCCGTCAGATGCAACCCGCCGGGGTCATCGGCCTGCATGATGTAAATCGGCGCCATGACTCGCAGGTTGTAGAAGGCGAGCCGCTCCCACATTTCAATGACGTTCAGCGTCCAGAAGGTGCGGCCTAATCTTGGTTTTTCGGTGGTGCTCATGCGTTGCGCGCCGAAAAAGTGGCATAACCCGCCGGGATTGTCCACCAGACTGAGACTACAACCTTGCTGCAAGGAGGCGGCACCGGACCAATTATGGGCTGGCCACGCCAGGCGGCGCGTGGCACGATGACAGGGTATGAAAAGAATCCCACTGCGGACGTCCCGCCGGCATTTCATTAAAGGAGCTGTTGCCGGTCTGACGACCATCACCATCATCCCCCGCCATGTTTTGGGGCAACCTGGTGTGCCGCCCCCCAGTGAAACGGTGGGCGGCGCGCTCATTGGCTGCGGCGGGCGCGGCCCCGGCACCTTTGACAACCTCAAGGGGCTGAATGCGGTGAAACTGGTCGAGTGCGACGTGCGCTTCAAAGACCGGGCCGACAATAAACGCTACTACACCGATTTTCGCCGCGTGTTGGAGCGCAAGGATATTGATGTGGTGGCCATCGCCACGCCGCCGCACTGGCACGCTTTGATTTCCATCATGGCCATGGAAGCCGGCAAGGATGTCATGTGCGAAAAACCGATGACTCGCTTCATCGCCGAAGGGCGCGCCGTGGTGAACGCCGCCAAACGCTATGGCCGTATCTTTCAGATTGGCACCTTTGGCCGTTTTTCCGC
This sequence comes from Fontisphaera persica, assembly GCF_024832785.1. Classification (GTDB taxonomy): domain Bacteria; phylum Verrucomicrobiota; class Verrucomicrobiia; order Limisphaerales; family Fontisphaeraceae; genus Fontisphaera; species Fontisphaera persica. The sequence goes on along the minus strand of NZ_CP116615.1, from coordinate 407,641 downwards.
GGCGCGCAATCCGGGCGATGTCCTGACCCGCAAAATCATGAAAAGCGGCCTGCTCAAGGAATGCAAAGCGGTGTACATCAAAGCGGGCGGGCTGAAAGTCAAGGAATGGAGCGGCATCGTCAATGCCAAACCCCAACCCGTGCCCAAGTGGCTGGATTGGGATATGTATGTCGGCCCCTCGCCCATGAAGCCCTATCATCCCCACCGTTTCGGCGGCACGCATCGCGGTTATTGGGATTACGAGGGCGGCGGCCTGGGCGACATGGGCCAGCACGCCATGGACCCCGTAACTTGGACTTACGGCGTGGACGATACCGCGCCGGTGGAGATTGAGGCGCTGGCCCCGCCGGCGCATCCCGAAGTCTGTGGCATGTGGGGCTGGGTGGAGCTGAAATATGCCAATGGCTTTACCATCGTCCTGGTCAGCGGCGAATGGGGGCCGGATTATGACCGGCTCAAAGCGCGGCCGGTGCGTTTGGAGGATTTGGACGAGGAGAGCCGGCAAAAACTCAAACAAATGCCCGACCCCGAGCCGCTGATTGACTTCACTGAGGCGGTAAAAACCCGCAAGCAACCGGGGGGCCACGCCGAAGCCGCCCATCGCACAGTATGCATCATGCATCTGGCCAACATTGCCATTCGCGTGGGACGTAAAATCCGCTTTGACCCCGTGAAGGAGGAAATCATTGGCGATGAAGAGGCCAACCGGCTGGTCAATCCGCCCATGCGGCCCCCGTGGCACCTGTAACCTCAACCCAGACCCCACCTCATCCCATGCCCGGAGGTTTTATGGCAGACAATACCTTGGACATCAAAGCACTGGTCGAGCAAATGCCGGAAGTGGATAAACCCGGCACGCCCAGCAAATTCACCGGCCCGGCTTGGAGTGAAGCCGAGCCGATTTACCAGAAAATCCTCGGTGGTGGCGACCCGGCGCTCAAGGAATTGCTCGGGTTGGTGAAGGACCCGGCGGACCCGGGTTTTGCCAATTACAAAGCTGAATACGTCCTGCATGGCCTGGTGGTGTATGTGGGGCGCCCCGAACAGTTGAAACACAAGGAGCGTCTGGCCGGGCTGCTGGCCAGCGCCATGTTGGATGCCAATTATAGCAAGGCCACGCGGGGATTGTTCATTCGCGAATTGCAATGGATTGCCGGCCCCGCCCAGGTGAACGACCTGGCCAGACTCGCAGGCGATGAAGAACTGGGGTTGTACGCGCTGGCCTGCCTCGAGGCTGTGGGCAGGCCCGCCGTCCGTGCCCTGACCCGCAGCCTTTCCCAAATCACTGGCAGAAACCTGGTGGGGGCCATTCAGGCATTGGGACGCTGGGAAGTTGCTGAAGCCGCACCAGCGCTTCGGCGGCTCCTGTTCCACCAGGACCAGGATGTGCGGCTGGCCGCAGGCTGGGCTTTGGCCCGGCTCGGCGAGGCATCGGATGCAAACCGCCTGCTGAAAATGGCCGACGCTGCCAATGACTACGAGAAAATTAAAATGACCGATGCCTGCCTCCTGCTGGCCGAAAAATTGGCGGCCACAGGCAAGCCCCGCGAGGCCGTCAAGATTTATCAACATTTCCAGCGCACCCGCACCGACCCCAAGGAGCGGCACCTCAAGGAAGCCGCAGAAAAAGCGCTGACCGCGCTGAATGTGGCCTTTTGAGGGGCTCAGGATTTGGGGGGACGCCACGTTTTGCGATAATGCGCGTGGCGTTCCATGACCGCAATGACATACGCTCGCGTGGAAGGGAAGCCAATGGCCTGCACAAAAGCCGCGCTGTTGGTGGCCGCCGGCCCATTGAGCCACTTGAGCACGTTGGCGCGGCCGGCATTGTAATCCGCCAGCGCGTAAGGCAGTGGATTATCGGTTTGCGGATAACGTAACAGTAGCCGGCGCAGGTACCACGTGCCACACTCGATGTTCTTCTGGGGGTCGAATAATTCGGTGTGAAAAACCAGGGTGCGATTCTCCGCTTTGGCCCAATCGCGGGCAGTAGGCTCCATGATTTGCATCAAGCCGACTTCCCCCCGGCGGCCGCGAGCCTTGGGGTCGAACCGGCTTTCGCGCCAGATGACGGCCTTGATCAGGGCGGGATCCACACCGTATTTCCGCGCGGCGGCGGCGATGGTTTTGTCGTGCGCGTTTTCCTGCCACAACCGCCAACGGTCAAACAGCCAAAGCAAGCCGCCCAGGGCTACAATCACCAAGAGCCATTTTTGCCAGCGGGTTAAACGCACGGCATGAGCCTGACACGAGTGTAAGGAAAACGCACGCTCATTCACTGAGGGCCCGTGGCGGGTTACTTGCGTTCGGGCATCTCCGGCAGGGCAAGTTTGTATTTAAGACTCAAGAGCCGCAGGGCCAGGGTAACGCCGACCCCCAGCAGCATGTTGCGCGATACGTGCGGCACCCATTCTTCCAACACCACAAACAGTCCCGCTCCCGCCAGAGAGGCCGTGGCGTAAAAGTGGATTTGCCGACGGAAAACCAGGGGGATTTCCATGAGCAGGACATCGCGCAACATGCCTCCCGCCACCCCGGTCACCACCCCCATGGCCGTGGCCGCCAGCGGCGGCGTGTTGAACAGAAGCGCCTTGTGCGCCCCCACAATGGAAAACAACGCCAGCGCGAAAGCATCGGCGACCAGCAGGCCCCGGCCCGACAAATCCTGGTAGCGCACCACCAGAAACATGACCAGGGCCGTCAGCACGGCGTTGTACAAATAGGCCGGCTGGCGCACCCAGAAAATCGGTTGATCCCCCAGCAACACATCCCGCACCGTGCCCCCGCCAAAAGCCGTCACCACCGCCAGAACCAGCACCCCAAACAAATCCACCCGCTTGCCCCGCGCCGCCAGCACCCCGCTGATGGCGGAGACCGCCACGGCAAAGTGCTCCAATAAAAACGGGAGTTTTAACGGCGTGATCATAGGGAGATTTCACTGCCGGTTGACCCGCCACAGCAGCCACATGCCCATGCCCTGGAACAGAAAATTGGGAATCCAGCAGAACAGCCAGGGATGCCATTGCGCCCTGGTGGCCAGGGCGTCGGCCAAAATGAAGAAGCTGTAATAAACCAGCACCAGCACCAGGGCCACCGCCACGCCCACGCTGGTTTCCTTGCGATGGCTGCGAATGCCCAACGGAATGCCAATCAGCGTGAATCCCAGGCAGGCAAAGGAGAAGGCCACTTGATGGTGAAGCTGCACCTTCAAGGGCGCGAGGACTTTGTCCCGCGCGCCAGCGGGCAAAAGTCTGGCCTCCAGGCCCAGGGCGCCGCCCATCAGTTGCTCCACGCGGCGGCGCTCCTCCAGCAAATCAAAAAACGTCATCTCATTCAGCTTGATCGAGCGGGCACGTTGTTTGGGCAGGTCGAGGATGAACTCGGCCTCGCCGGCATAAAAAGGCATGGCCTGCAACACGCCTTTTTCCAGAGTGGAACCGCGGGCCTCAAACAATCGCAACACAAACTGATTGGTCTCCGGCCCTGGCTCCACCACCCCCCTGGCCGCCTGCAGGATGGTGGTGACCTCCCCTTCCTTGTCCACTTTGGAAATAAGCACATCGTGCATCTGGGCGTCGGTCACCTTGCTGACGTAGATGATGTAACCGGGAATGTCTTTGACGAACCGGCCGGCGGTCAGCACCGTGGCTGGACGCACCTGCCGCAACTCGGCCAGCATGTCTTTGTACGCCATGCGGCAGCTCGGCGCCAGGTAGAGGTTGATAAAACCGCTCAGACAGCTAAAGCCCACCGCCATCAACAACACCGGCGTCACCAGCGACACCACGGAAACCCCGCCGCCCCGCATGGCATTCAGCTCCTGCTCGGCGCTCAACCGGCCAAAGGTCAGCAGCATGGCGGTGAGCAGGCCCATGGGCAGGGCAAACACCAGTACATAAGGCACCAGCAACCCCAGCGCTTTGAACACCGTCACAGCGCGCACCTGCTCGTTCAACAACAGCAGGGTGACCTCTCGCAGCACATTGCCCAGCAGCAAAATGCCGGTGAACACCCCCACCGTCATCACCACGGTGGCGAGGGTCTGGCGCACGAGGTATTGGTGCAACGTTCTCACGGCGGGACCGCGACAGGTTAAGCCTCGGGAGCCGGCATTTTGTGAAAGAAGCGGCAGGCCGCCGCGCAGGTAGCCGCGGAAAGTTCCGCCAGGGAACAGCCTTTGACCTGTGCCGCCACGGCTGCAATGTCCGCCACAAACGCCGGCTCGCATCGCCGCGCCGACTTGCGCCACGGCTCCGGGGTCATGTAAGGGCAATCCGTCTCCAGCATGAAAGAACCCAGCGGCGCAGCAGCCAGGGATTCCCGGACATTCTGGCCATTTTTATAGGTCAGGATGCCCGTGTAGCTGACCAGGCAGTTCATGTCCAAAATCCGCTTCACCAGCTCCGGCGCTTCGGAAAAGCAATGAAACACCGCCCGCAACCGCCCCACGAACGGCTGCATCTGAGCCAGGATGTCTGCCATCGAAAACCGCTGGTGCACCACGATGGGCAACCCCAGTTCAACCGCCAGTTCCATTTGCTGGGCGAATAATTGCGCCTGCCGCTCCTTGTGCCGCGCATCGTCTTCGGGCGTCCCGCCCTGCAAGCTGGGGAGGTATTTGTAATCCAGGCCAATTTCGCCGATGGCGACCACTTTGGGGTGCTGCGCCAGCTCGCGCAAAACCGGCCGCACTTCCGCCGGCGCTTCTGCCGCATGATTGGGATGCCAGCCCACGGCGGCATAAACTTGGGGATGCGCCTCGGCCAGTTTCACCGCCGCGCGGCTGCTCTCCTCATCCACTCCTATGGTAATGATGCGCTCAATGCCTGCTCCCCCCGCGCGTTGCAGCACTTCAGGCAAATCCCGCCGGAAACTGCCGTCGTCCAGGTGGGCGTGGGTGTCGTAAAAAATCGGCATACCATTCCTTCAAGCGGCCTCATGCCCTGCCGCCCGCCCAGACGGGCGGATGTTTGAGCTGGAAAAGCATTTCGCCTGCCTTGGGCACCAGCAGCACGCCCTCGTCCTCACGGTTGGCGAAAGCCTCCGGCTGGATGCTGCGCGGGTCGCGATAACCCAGATTGATTTTACGACAAACGTCCTCCGGGATGCCGGTGGCCAGGGTGACCTGGGCCCGGCAGCGTTCGACGCCATTTTCAAACGTGCCAATGCCCCGCACATGCGTGGAGTGCGCCAGCACACCCCAAGGGTAATGCTTGAAGCGCTCCCACTGCTTGAGGAAATAGTCGCGGCAATGATAGCCCACTTCCCGAATCACCCGCCCATGGGTGAGCGAAATCTCCGTAATGTGCGGCGCATAAATAATCAATTCGCCGCCGTCCGCCAGCACCGGCTCGAGCTTGTACATGCATTTGCCGCCCGTCCATAGCTCGTCGTACATCTTGGGCGCGCACGACAGGATGGTGTGATAGGGATGGTCTTTGTAAGTGATGTGCAATTGCCGGGATAATTCCACCGCCGCCGCCCAGGCTCCTTCCGGCGTGCCGGCGTACAGGCCCGCCAGCGCGTGTCCCTCGACCACCAGGCAGAAACAAATTTTCGGCACGTTGACCAGCGCGCCGGCCTTGTCCACCACCTGGCGCACGGGCGTCCACTGATTGCCGATGATCATCGGGTTGGTGACCACGGCGCCAAGCCAGTGGAAGAAGTTCAAGATTTGCGGGCCAGCCACGCCGGGGAACAGGTACTTGTTGCCGCCGGAAAAGCCCACCACTTCATGCGGGAAAACTGGCCCCACAATCACCACCTGGTCATATTCAAAAACTAATTTGTTGACCTCCACCGGCACCTCCATGGCAAAAAGGCCCTGAGTCAACTGGCTGATTTCCTCGGCCGAAAGCGTGCCCACCTGGCGCAAGGCCGACGGATTATCCCACTCGTGATTGTAAAACCGCACCTGACCGTAGCGGTCACGCCTTTCCGCCAGGCTGATTTCCAGGCGCTCGCAAATGGCTTCCTCGGTCATGGCCACATGCGTCCCGAGGGCGACGAGAACGTCGAGGGATTTCACTACCGGCGCCAGGTGGGCATGCAGGGTCTTGAACATCAACCCCACCGGCGCGGTGCGGGTGTGGTCGGGAATGATTAACAACAGCCGTTGGCCGCGATAATCCGCCTGAGGCATGGCACGAGCCACCACGTCACTGACCTCGGCGGTCTTCACCTGGCGCGAAGGCGGCGCGCATTGTGCAAACAAACTCATGACCCAACACTAAAATGACCGCGGCGCAAAAGAAAACCAGAAAAAGCGACTGCGCCGGCGGCGGATGGCGCCGTACCCAACTCCAGCGGGAGGTGGCGTGCCGCGCGCTCCTGGCTGCTCGCAGTCAATCCATGAAATAAGGGAGGCCCTTTGTCGGACAAATACCGATGCAGCAAAATGTATTCAGACTTGTCAATGCCGCCACAAGTAGTAATCGTATCCCGCAACAAGGTTGACGTCGCGCTCTGCGCGCTCTCCGTATTGGAGAGAAACCCAGAGGCCGAAGTAGAGTAAGGAGCGAAAAGGCGGCTGAGTTTTTGCAGGGACGCGATCCCGGAAAAATTTAATGGGCACCGGAAAGCCATCATCGTGGGCTCCGTGGCATCAGGCTACACGTGCATTGCTGCAAACGGAGGCGGCGTGCTGTGCGCTGTTTGAACATTCCAAAGCCGGCATCATTCACTGGTCGCTGGAAGGGCAATGCGTTGCGGCCAATCCAGCCTTCGCCCTGCTGGCAGGACAAGCCGAAAACGCCCTCCCCGGACAGGCCATGTCCCGGCTTGTCGCGCCGGAAGATTGGCGGCAATGGCCGGAGATATGCTCTGCCTGGCAGGCGGGACCGTCCCGGCACCAGGCGGTGACCTGGCGATTGCTGCGGGCCGATGGCGCACCAATCGCGTGCGAGTTCTTTCTCAGTCCCGTCACCGATGCCCAGGGCGTGCTGGTGGGAGGCGCGGCGCTGGTCTTTCCGCTGGCCCCGCAGGATGATTTGCACCTGCTCACCCGCCTGCAAACCGCCGCCTTGCATGTGCTGCCGCATCCCGTCGTCATCACCAACGCCGCCGGGGCGATTATTTTTGTCAATCGCGCGTTCACCGAGGAAACCGGTTATACCCTGGAGGAAGTGCTGGGAAAAAATCCGCGCCTGCTCAACAGCGGACGGCATGACCGTTACTTTTTCCAGCGTTACTGGGACACCATTCTGGCCGGCAAAACCTGGACGGGTGAAATTGTCAACCGCCGCAAAGACGGCAGTTTCTACACGCAGGAGCAACGGGTCACCCCCATCCGCGACGCCCGCGGCCGCATCACCCACTTCATCGCCATTCAACAAGACATCACTGCCCGCAAACGTCTGGAAACCGAGCTGCGCCACGCCCGGGAGCGCTTCCAGCGCATTTTCCGCGCCAACCCCATGGCCATTGGCATTTGCGCGCAAAATGACGGGCGCTTCATCGAGGTGAATGACAGTTATGTCAAGCTGATGGGCTACACCCGGGAGGAATTGATCGGGCGTTCCGCCTCGGAATTGCGGCTATGGGTGAATCCCGCCCAGCGTGAACAGCTCATGATGACCCTGCAGCGCCATGGCTCGGTGACCAACATGGAGCTGCAGTTGCGCACCAAGACCGGCGCCGTGGTGGATGTGCTGACCTCGGTTGAGCCGCTGCAAGTCGGGCTGGAGGCGTGCTGGCTGTTTATTGATGTGGACATTACCGCCCGCAAGACTTTGGAGGCGCAATTGCGCCAGTCGGCCAAAATGGAAGGCATCGGCGCGCTTGCCGGCGGCGTGGCGCATGACTTTAATAATTTGCTGACGGTGATGAAGGGGCACACCGAGATGCTGGCCAGCCTGCCAGGTCTTCCCCCCCAGGCGCAGGCGTCCGTGCATGAGATTGCCGAGGCCACCGACCGCGCCAGCAATCTCACCCGCCAGCTTCTGGCCTTCAGCCGCAAGCAGGCCTTCCAACCGTCGCCCGTTCAGCTCAATGATGTGCTGGCGCAGGTGACCAAAATGCTGCGCCGCATCATCGGCGAGGACGTGACCCTGGAAATTCATCCCGCCCCGTCCCTGCCCATGATCATGGCAGACGTGGGGATGCTGGAGCAGGTCATCTTCAACCTGGCCGTCAATGCCCGCGACGCCATGCCGCATGGAGGACGCCTCACGATTGCCACCGACAGCGTGGCGGCCGCCTCCCCCCCCGAGGCTCCGCCCGGCCAGCAACCACCGGCGCCCTATGTTCGCCTGGTGGTCAAAGACACCGGTTGCGGCATCCCGCCCGACCTGCATCAGCGAGTCTTTGAACCTTTCTTTACCACCAAAGAACTGGGCATGGGCACCGGCCTGGGACTGGCCACCGTCCGCAGCATCGTCGAACAACACCAGGGATGGATCGAGTTGCGCAGCCAGGTGGGCGAAGGCACCTGCTTTCTGATTTATCTGCCCACGCTGCAATCCCCGGCGGCCGCCAAACCGCCGAAAGCGGCAACCCCGCCGGGATTACCCACAGCGCCGTATGGCAAAGAAACCATCCTCGTTGTGGAGGATGAGGCCGTTGTGCGGCAGTTGGCCGGGGATATTCTGAATTTGCACGGTTACCGGGTCATCCTTGCCGCCAACGGCCCTGAGGCGTTGGCCCTGTGGGCCAAACACCATCAACAAATTGACGGTGCCCTGCTGGACATGGTCATGCCCGGGGGCATTAATGGGCTGGCCCTCGCCCAAAAATTGCGGGAGCAACGGCCCAATCTGCCCATCCTCTTCACCAGCGGTTATTTCAACAGCCAGATGCTCCTGGAATCCACGCCAGGCTTTCACCGGCATCATTTTCTGCAGAAGCCCTATACTCCCATGCAACTGGCTCAGGTGCTGCGCACCGTGCTGGATGCCTACGCTGCAACCCGCCCCACCACGCCGCCCCCTTCCGCCACTTCCTGACACTTGCGGCTTGCCGCCCCTCTTTTCCTGCGTTAACTAAAACGCCGGTGTCTGCAACCCGGCAACTGTACGAGCTTTGGCGGCACACAGCCTCGCACCACGCCGACTCGCTGGCTCTCTGGGATGTGCCCGGTGGGCGGCGCTGGACCTTTGCCCAACTGGCCCGTGACTCAGAAACACCCCCGCCCGCGGCCGACCATGGCATTTGCCATCCCAGAGGCAACGGGGCGGATTTTATCCTGGAACTGTTGCGCGGATGGCGTCATGGCCTGGTCACCTGCCCCCTGGACCGGGACCTCGGACTGGCGTTTGCCGGCCCCTTACCCGCGCAATGCGCCCACCTCAAAGTCACCAGTGCCACCACGGGAGCGCCGCGGCTGGTGGCGTTTTCCGCCGAGCAACTTTGTGCCGATGCCAGCCACATCATGCAAGGCATGCATCTGTGCCCCGCATGGGCCAATCTGGCCGCGATTTCCCTGGCCCATTCCTACGGTTTCTCCAGTCTGGTGCTCTTACTGGTGCTGCAGGGCATGCCGTTAATTCTGGCCGGAGGCGGTCTGCCAGAACAACTCCGCGCCGCCAGCTCCCTGTGGCCGGATTTGGTTTTGCCTTCCGTGCCTGCTCTTTGGCGCACCTGGTTGGAGGCCACGGTTATTCCTCCCAACATTCGAGTGGCCATCAGCGCCGGCGCGCCCCTGCCGCTGGCGTTGGAACAACAAATCTTTGAGCGGCACGGGTTGAAAGTGCACAATTTCTATGGCTCCACCGAATGCGGCGGCATCGCGTATGACCCCACCAGCGAACCGCGCCAGCACGCCCAGCTCGCCGGCAGGGTCATGCCGGGAGTCCAGGTGAGCCTCAATCCGGAAGGCTGCGTGGAAGTACAAGGCCCCAATGTCGGAATGGGATATTGGCCGGAACCAGACCCGACCTTGGCCGGCGGCGTTTTTCGCACGCGCGACCTTGGAGAAATGCGGGAGGGCCTGCTCTTTTTACGGGGACGAGCCAGCGACCAAATCAACGTGGCTGGGCGCAAAGTGGCGCCAGATGCCATTGAGCAAGTGCTGCGCAACCATCCGGAAGTGCGGGAATGTGTGGTTTTTGGCGTGCCGGACCACGCCGGGCACCGCGGGGAAGCCATCGTTGCCGCCGTGGTCTTGAGCGCGCCGCAAGTGCTGGGCGCCGTGCGGCAATACACCCAAAATCAATTGCCTCCTTGGCAATGGCCCAAACACTGGTGGTTGACGGAGGAGCTTTCGCCCAATGAACGGGGCAAAATCTCACGCGCCCAATGGTCAGCGCGATATCAGGCGGCGCACAAAACCGCCGCGCCGGGCTGACAACTTCACGGCCGGGCCGTCCGCGCTTCAAAGAGGCGGCGCAATCCGCGGGCGTCGGGACTGGACTCGCTAAAATAAACCGGCGAATCCGCAAGCGTGAATTGTCCCTCCCTCACCGGGTTGCCCATGATGTCCCAGACCCGAATTCCCCTGGACAGGTCCAGGGCGATGGGTTTGGCGCTCCAGGCAATGCCCACGCTTTGCCTGCCTTTGCGAAAAAGATAAAGACGCCCCGTCCCCTGAGTGACGGCTCCCAGATAATCCTCCGGTGTGCCCAACAACCGATTCAAGACGGCGGCAGCAGCATACATCTTGCGGGGTTGGCCGCCATATTCAAAAAAGATGCCGCCTTCATTGGGGCCGTTGATTTGCGCGGAACTGCCCGCATGCAAAAAGATTTTGCGCGCGCCGTGGGCAAAGGTGATGGCGGTGAATTTCACCAGGTGCTCGGCTGCCGCCTGCTCGCTCGGCCAGCGCGAGCGCGTCATGGCCGCATCGCCGGTGCGCGGGGGAATGCAGGCGGGGTCATCGTCCGCATAACATCCGTATTCCGTAATCCACACCGGCTTGGGACCGCCGTGGCGGGCCATCAAATTTTCCAAGGTGACATAGGATGCTTCCAGATTTTCCGCGGGCGCCGGGGGGTCATATTGATGCAAATCCAGAATATCCACATGCCGCAATCCGCCCTTCTCGACAAATTCCAAAGTCAAACCGGCGTCGGGGCCGGTGCCAATCCCCCCCACAATCTTCACCTTTTTATCCACCGCCCGGATGGCACGGTGAGCCGTCTCCACCGCCTGCAAATAATCCGCCATGGAATGACCATCGGCGCGCGGCAGGGCGTAACTCGTATAAATGGGTTCATTCAGAATGTGGTAAGCCCGGACCCGCCCCCCGTAATGCCGCGCCACCGCTGCGGCGTAAGTGCCAAAGTCCTCCCATCGCTGCGGAGCCTGAGCTACAAAACGGCGCTGGCTTTCATAGTCCTGCGCGTGGGGAAGGTTGTTGGTGGACGCCGCCCAGCGGGAGGACCACCAGGAGGATGGAAAGGGCAGCAGCACCAGCGGCTCGCCGCCCAGGCGCAACACCCGTTCGATTTGTTCATCGGCCGCTGCAAAATTCCACTGACCCGGCGCTTTTTCCACTTCATGCCACTTGGCCGACCAGTCCCGCCACCACCGGATGCCCGCCAGATGCGCCAAATGCACCAAAAAATCCCACGGGTAGGCATGATTCATGCCAATGGCGCCCTCCGCCTGCGGCGTCACCGGTTCAACAAGCGCACAACGGAGGGTATTCGTCCCACCCGCCGCAGCCCACGTCACCCGATAGAAACCCAGCCGGTTGGGCAATAGCCCCTTCAAGGTCACCGTCCCGCGATGTATCTGGGGTGACACCTGTTGCGTGAACTGGATTTCCAGATTTTGCTCATACACCACCCGGTCAAAAAAATCGGTGATTAACAAGCGTCCCCCCACCCGCCTGGGATTTTGCCCATGAGCCGCCCCGCGCAGAATAAGCGTCAGCCCGGCGGCTGGATTGGTGAAAATGTTGCCGACCACCGGTGTCTCCAGAGAAGTCTCCAGCGGCGTTCGCGGCTGGAAAGAACCTGAATCGCTTTGGCGTTGCAGCGCCACGCGGTCCACCCAGACTGTGCCCGCAGGGCCGGTGGATGATAGGAAATCCGGCCCAGCCGCCACAAACACAAACGGCCGGTCAGGCTGAAAATTCAGGGCATAACGCTGCCATTGTGGCGTCAGGCGCACCGTTTGCTGTCGCGTGGGTCCTTCCGCCTGCACGATTGTCAATGTGGCGGGGATGCCCGCCGGCTCGGAGCGCATCTCCACGGAGAACTGCATAGGCTCACCAGGGGTTACCTTCAACCATCCCAAATTGGCGGCGAGCATCCGGCGGACCGGACGGCGCACGGCCTGGAAATAGTCAAAGTAGAAGACGGGGGCGGTTTCCGGGTCCCACTTAATTTGCAAACACCCTCCGCCATCCGCTCCCCCCACCGGCTGCCAAGTCCCCACCAACTGATATAATTGATTGCCCCATCCGCCCGGCTCATTGTTGTAACTGCCCCAATGGGCGGCGCCGCACTCGAACGCGCCATTGGGAACCAGATTCACCACCCCCTCAGCGCTCCACTGGGGATGCCATTGGCGGCCTCCCGGAATGGCCACCAGCTCCACGTCATCCAGCCAGAGTGTGCCCGTGGATTTGAACCAAAATTGCAGGCGGCTGCTCTCGGCAGGCAGGTTGTCGGTGGCCTCAAACACGAACTCATACCGCTGCCACTGGGCCGTGGCGTAAAAACCGAAATCCAGCCCCACACCTTTCCAGACCCGCGTATTGTTCAAGGCCACCGATACGCCCTTGAGGATTCCCTCGGCTCGGGCACGGAAGCTGAGGCGATACCATTGGCCCCGCTGCATGGCGACCCGGCCCACCTGGCAAATCATGGCATGCGCGCTCGGAGAATCTTTGCCCATGAACGTGCAGATGAGGCGGCCGCAATACCCTCCTTCAGGCAGGGGTTCCCGGCCCAATTCCTGGCGTGTTTCACGGTCACCGGCCGGCTGCCAGTCATCCGGCACCCCGTCTCCATTCGCATCCAGTTCAAAAGAACCGTTGATCACCAAATTGGAGCCGGTTTGCGCACAGGCAAAAAAGGCTGAAGCCCAAATAACCCACAAAAAGCACCAGCAGCCTCTGGTCCAGGGCGAGGAGTTCATGCGCCCTTATATAACGCGGGCACCGGCTGATATCAAATATGAATGGCGCGGCCGTCCACGGCCAGGGCCGCCTCTTTGAGCGCCTCGGACAAGGTGGGGTGGGCATGGCATACCCGCGCCAAATCTTCCGCGCTGGCCCCAAACGCCATGGCCGCCGCCGCTTCCCCAATCATTTCCCCGGCATGGGGCGCAATCAGGTGGACGCCCAGCAAGCGATCAGTTTCGGCATGTGCCAGCACTTTGATTTTGCCCTCCGTTTCGCCGAGCGTGCGGGCGCGGCCGCTGGCCAATAGTGGAAAAATCCCTTTGCGATAAGGAATGCCCCGTTCTTTTAATTGTGCCTCCGTTTTACCCACGGCGGCAATTTCCGGATGGGTGTACACCACTCCGGGAATCAAGTCGTAATCCACATGCCCATGTCCCCGGACTATGCCCTCCACACAAGCGATGCCCTCCTCCTCGGCCTTGTGCGCCAGCATGGGGCCATGAATGACATCGCCAATGGCGTACACGCCCGGCACGGCGGTGGCAAAACGCTCATTGACGGGAATGCGTCCTCGTTCCAGCGCAATTCCCAGCCGCTCCAATCCCAAACCAGCCGTATGCGGCACCCGGCCCACCGCAAGCAACACATAATCACATTCCAATGGCTCAGCACCCTCACGCTCCACCACGCAATGGCCGCCCACCCTCCGTGCGGAGGTCACCCGCGTGTTGAGATGAAATTTCAGTCCCTGCCGCGTGAATATTTTTTGCGCCTCCTGGGCTATTTCCTCATCCGTCCCCGGCAGAATGCGGTTGAGATATTCCAAGACAGTGACTTGGGCGCCGAACCGCTGCCAGACACAACTGAGCTCCAGACCAATGAAACCGGCGCCAATGACCACCAGTCGCCGCGGCACTTCCGCAAAGGAGAGCGCTTCCGTGCTGGTCACAATGCGCTCGCCGTCCAATTCCACCCCGGGCAATGGCGCGGAAACACTGCCCGTGGCGATGATAAAATGTTTCGCCTGCAGACGCACATTGTCCTGGCCGCGGACTTCAATTTCGTGGGGCGACAAAAAGGAAGCCGTGCCTTGAAAGTGCGTGATTTTATTTTTCCGAAACAACCCCTCAATGCCTTTGGTCAAGGCGCGCACCACCTGGTCTTTCCGCTGGAGCACGGCAGGCAAATCGAGGCTCACTCCATTCACCCGCACTCCATGCTGGGCCAGGCCGGTGAGGGCTTCCTGATAGCGGGCGCTGGATTCCAGCAAGACTTTGCTGGGGATGCAGCCAATGCGCAGGCAGGTGCCGCCCAGAACCGCCTCTTTGTCCACACACGCCGTTTGCAGGCCAAGCTGGGCGGCGCGGATGGCCGCCACATAGCCGCCCGGTCCCGCTCCAATCACCACCAAATCAAACGCTCTGGTTTCCACGGACCCAACTATATCCCATGCTTGGGGGATGACCAAGAGTTATCCCCCCCACGGCGCACAGTCCCCAGCGGCGGCCGTTCGCCTCGCTCAAGACACGCGCAACCGGTAAAAGGCGCGTGGCGCCGGCGGATAAGTATCTCCAAACCGAGTGGCTCCCCTCCGGAGCAATGATAAACTCGGCGACATCCAGCCCGGCACCCTCTTGCGCCACCAGGTGCCCACCCGCGCCGGCCCGCCCGACACCACCCGCCCCCGGGTGTCTATCAAACCGGGGCAAGCCCACTGCGACGGCTCACCCATGATTTTAGAGGGAGAGCGTACGCAAGGCAGGTCGCCTGTCAAAACAAGCCGGACTTTTTCCTGCGGGCCTTCCCTCCGCAAAACCCCTTCCCGTCCGCCCAATCCACGTGCCATCTCGGTTAAATCAGGCCATCTTGCGCAGCTCGGTCTTGAGGATTTTACCGGTGGCGTTGCGCGGCAAGGCCGGCAGCACCGTCACTTTCCTGGGCACCTTGTAATGTGCCATGCGCTCGCGCAAAAAACGCAAGAGGGCATACTCGTCAAATGCCGCTCCTTCATTCAAGGACACAAACGCTACAGGTTGCTCACCACGGCGGGCATCCGGCACGCCGATGACCGCCGCCTCGCGGATGCCGGGGTATTGATAAATCAATTCCTCAATCTCGCGGGGATACACATTGATGCCGTTGACAATCAACATGTCCTTCTTGCGGTCCGTGATGTAAAAATAGCCGTCTTCATCGCGGTAACCCACATCGCCTGTCAACAGCCAGCCGTCCCGCATGACCGCCGCGGTGGCCTCCGGCTGGTTCCAGTAGCCCGCCATGACGTTGCCCCCGCGGATGCAAATCTCGCCAATCTCCCGCGGTGGCAGAAAGCGACCCTGATCATCCTGCACACTCAATTCCACGTCCGGAATCGGCACGCCAATGCTGCCTTCCTTCCACGGCCCGCGGATGGGATTCAGGCTTGCCACCGGACTGGTCTCGCTCAGGCCATAACCTTCGAGCAACGGCAACGGAAATTTGCGGTTGAATTCACGCAAAATTTCCACCGGCAGCGCCGCCCCGCCGCTGATGCACAGCCGCAACGGCAGTTGCGGCGGCAGCTCCGCCTGCGCAAACAGCCGGAAAAACGACGGCACCGCCGGCAAAATGGTGCCCTGATGCCGCAATATCTCGAGGATGATGTTTTTCGCGGGATGAATGGATTTGATGAGCACAATCGAGGCCCCCGTGCACAAGGGCAGCAACACGCACACCGTCAGCATGAAGCTGTGAAACATGGGCAGCAACAGCACAAAACGGTCTCCCAGCGTGCTCTCCAACATCTGCTGGCAGCTCCGAATGTTATGCAGCAAATTGCCATGGGTCAGCATGGCTCCCTTGGGCCGCCCCGTCGTGCCCGAGGTGTAAATCAAGACCGCCAAATCCTTCTCCTCCCGGACACAACCTGAAGGAGGGATATCCGACAAATCCCCCGGCATGGCCGGCATTTTTTCCACCATCCAAACCACCAAACCGGGGTGTTTCTCCACCAGTTTTTGGGACGGCTCCGCCAGCGAAGCATCCGTAATCAGATGCCGGATGCCGGCATCCTCCAGGATGAAAGCCACCTCCTCGGGCTTGAGAAAATTGTTGATGGGAACGGCCGCCGCGTTGGCCATGAAAATCCCGAACAAGGCCGGCACAAATTCCGGACAATTTTTAAGCCACAACCCCACCCGGTCCCCCGGCCGCACCCCCAACCGCTCCAGTTCTGCCGCCAGCCAGCGGGATTGATGGTACAGTTGGGCGTGGGTAAAAGTGGCATCCCCCCAAAATAACGCTGCCTTCTGTGGTTCACGCCCGGCGGCCGTGGCCCATTGGGTTGCAAGGTTCATTGGCCATGTTATTAGCATCAGACAGCCCAACCTGCAACCCTGCCCTTGCCTCCCTGCCCCCCGGCCCTCCTTTAGTCCTCAATCGAATAATTCATGCTGTGCAAATAAAGGACTTTCTCCACCGCCGCCCGGAAGTCCGGCACCACACAATCATGATGGCCCGCGCCATTGGAGGCGCTCCGAATCATGACCGACGTACAACCCGCCCACCGGGCCGCCTCGGCATCCTGCCACTTGTCGCTGATGACAAAGGAATGCGGCAGGTCTATGTGCCACTTATAAGCCGCTTCAATCAGCAGTCCCGGACGTGGCTTGCGGCAGGGGCAATGATCCATTTCATCGTGCGGACAGAAAAACAAATCATCCAAGGGAAATATCTGCCGCACCAAGGCATGCATCCGGTCCAGTTCAAAGCGGGACAAATAACCCCGGCTTATCCCCGGCTGGTTGGTGGTGGCAATCAACAGAAACCCCTGCTCCTTCAAACGACGCAACAAGGGCAGCACTTCCACGCAAATCTCAAACTCCTTCAACGCCGTGGGCGGGACCGCTTTGCCCCCTTCCACCCGCGGCCGGTTGAGTATTCCGTCGCGCTCTAAAAAAATGGCAGGCTTTATCATGCTTGAATGCAAAGCAAATCGCTCGCCGCTCTCAAAATTGCGAATACCAATCCCCTTAACGCCTGCAGTCTGTTTTCGGACCCCGCAGCCTTGCTCCCCTAACCCTCCGGTGGCGACTTCGGCCTCGCCCCGGCTCCACCTCTCATACCGCCATTGAACGATACTCCGGACGGCTGGTTTTACCGGGACAGACCGGCTTGAAGATTCTGGAGTTCACCGCCCCCGTTAACGCTGTCAGCAGCCCCCCGCTTGTAACCAGCCTGCAAACAAGGTAATTATTAGGGGTGGATTGCTTATGCCCGAAACGATGGAACCTTTGACTCTCCCGGATGTGGGAGAAACGACGGAAAGCCAGTCTAAAGACGCGCTGGAACCGGGTTACCTGGTGGTGTGCTGGAATGACCCGGTCAACCTGATGAGTTATGTGACGCATGTCTTCATGCGGGTTTTCGGCTGGCCCCGCCAGAAGGCCGAACACCACATGCTCCAAGTGCATACGCAGGGCAAAAGTGTGCTCGTGCGCGACACCTTGGAGAAAGCCGAACATTACGTTCACCAGCTCCATAGCTACAGCCTCCACGCCACCCTGGAAAAGGACGAGCCAGCCTGAGAGGCATTCCTGCTCAAGGCCGCCACCACGCATCCAACATGGCCTGCAAACGAGCCACCCGCCGCGGCTCACGGGAGGCGAGATTTTGCTGTTCCCGAGAATCTCGCCCCAGATGGTAAAGTTCCAGCGACCCCTCCGGTTCATTGGCCGGATGGGGAACTATTAATTTCCAATCCCCCGCCACCACCCAGCGCCAGCGCAGGCTCGAGGCGGGCTGGTGCAAGTCCACCGCGTTGTGCGTGTGGCACTCCCCAAAAATGGCCGGTCTGCGTCTCACCGCCCGCTCGTCCAACAAATCAACACCCGGTAAGTCCGTCATCCGCGGCAATTGCATGAGCTTGACCAGCGTGGGCAAAACATCCACCGACGACACCGGTGTGGGGCGCAACGCCGGCCTTATTCTCCCCGGCCATCGTAACATCAGCGGCGTGCGCAACCCGCCGTCATAGGGGGATTGTTTGGATTTGGGCGCATAGCGTGGATTATCCTCGCTCTGAATCCAGCCATTGTCGGCCAGATAAACCACGAGGGTATTGGTCGCCAGCCGTTGCGCGTCCAAGTATTGCAACAACTCCCCCACCGTCTCATCAAACCATTCCACCATGGCCCAGTAACGCGCCACATGCAGGGAGGGCGTCAGCGGCCGGTAATGCTCCAACAATCGCTCCGGGGGTGTATGCGGATCGTGCGGCATCATCGGGGCGTACCACACCATGAAGGGCCGCTGTTCGGCCCGGGCCCGGGCTATGAAATCATAGATGGGTTGCATCGTCTTGCGCCCAATGTCCAATCCTTCATCGCCATGCCGCCCGCCCCGGGTCATGCCGTGGGTGAATCCTCCCCGCGTGTAATCCCCCTGCCACCACTTGCCAGTTTGCAAACACCAGTACCCCCGCTCCTTCAACAGCCGGGGCAGTGTGGGCACGCTTTCCAGGTGCCGGTTCATGACTTCGCGTCCCTCCTGAAATGCCGGGGTTTTATAAAACTGCGCCGGCGTCATGCCCGGCGGCAGCGGCGGGTCATTGCTGGTAATCTTGTGCTGATGCGGATAGCGTCCTGTAATCAGGGAGGCCAGACTGGGACAACATAAACTGGCAGGCACATAGGCGCGCGTAAACACCAGGCTTTCCCGCGCCAAACGGTCCAAATGTGGCGTGCGCAAATACGGATGGCCCATGAAGCCGTAATCCGTCCACGCGTGGTCATCGGAAACAATCATCACCAGGTTGGGCGCTGGTGCCGCGGCCAGCGGCCACCACTGCAGGAGCATGGCCACCAGGCTGCATTTTCCCAGGTATAATAAATAACGTGGCGCCATGGGATTCCCGCTTTTTCAATCCTGCCGCTCCAAATCCTCCAGTAATTGCTCCACCTCCGCCTTGGGCCCCGCATGATTTTGCTGTTCCGCCAGCACCCGCGCCCGCTCCAATGCCTGGCGGGCCGCCTCGCGATTGCCCAGCATCAACTCGCAGCGCGCCAGCAAAATTTGCACCGCCATCCAGTCGGGTTTGAGCTTCAACGCCACCTGAAAGTGCTCCTTCGCCTCGGCATACTCACCCGCGTCAAAAAGCGCCTTGCCCAGGCTGAAGCGCGGCAGCTCATGGTCGGGAAACTGGGCCACTCTGGCCCGATGACGTTCAATGGCTTCGTTCATCGCGCCGGTAACATGCCACATTCCCAACGGCACGCTCAACGGCAAATGCAGCACGGGGGTTTTCTTCTGGCTTGCAGGTGCAGCCGGTTTGAGGCACCCTTGCCCGCCATGAAAAACTGCTTGCTGAGTTTGTTGGCCTCGGCGGTGCTCGCCTCCGCCGCAGGAGTGGAACCGGGTTTTGTGGCGTTGTTTGACGGCAAAACCTTCAACGGCTGGCGGATGGCCACCGAAAACACCAACACCTGGAAAATTGAGGACGGCGCGCTGGTCACCCGCGGAGACCGTTGCCATCTGTTCTATGTGGGCGACCCCAAACCCTTCAAAAATTTTGAGTTGCGCGTGGACGTCATGACCGAGCCGGGCGCCAATGGCGGCATTTATTTCCACACCCGCTACCAACCCACCGGCTGGCCCAAGTACGGCTTTGAATGCCAGGTCAACAACAGCCACAGCGACTGGAAGCGCACCGGCAGTCTGTACGATGTGGTGAATGTGCGCGAAACCGCCGCCAAAGACAAGGAATGGTGGACCCAAACCATCCTTGTCCAGGGCAACCGCGTCATTGTGAAAATCAATGACAAGGTGGTGGTGGACTACACCGAGCCGCCCGACAAAAAACCGGGCAATGATTTCACGCGCAAACTGGATGAAGGCACCTTTGCCCTCCAGGCTCATGACCCCAAAAGCGTGGTGCGTTTCAAAAACATTCGCGTCAAGCGGCTGGATTAAGGTCTGAATCTGCACGGCGGCGGCACGGGAAACCACCTGTCCGCCGCCGTTTTCTGCCATGCGCTTGCGCTGGGTCACTGCCGCTGCCTTGCTTTTCCTGCTGTTGGGAGTGGGCGCCGGCTGCCTAAGCCCCACCTCCAAGCGCACCCGCTATTCCTACCAGCCGGACTACGGCGCGGAAGACCCCCAGTTTCTCCGCTCCCTGCAGGCGTTGCGCACCGGCATCAAGGGCGGCAATCAGGCCACCCTGCTGGAAAATGGGGATGCCCTTTGGGCCAATATGTTTGCGGCCTTGCGGGCCGCCCGCCAGAGCATCAACATCGAAACGTACATCTTCGATGACGGCCGCCTCTCCCAGGAGCTGGTGGACATTTTGTGCGAACGCGCCCAGGCCGGCGTGGAAGTGCGGGTGCTGGTGGACGCCTGGGGCGCCCGCGCCCCCCTCCTGGAATCCCGTCTGAAAACCGCCGGCGTGCGCTACCGCCATTACAAGCCCATCCGCCTCTACGCCCTTTACCACATTGAAGACCGCACCCATCGCAAACTGGTGATTGTGGACGGGCGCATTGGCTACTGCGGGGGCTTTTGCTTCGATGACCGCTGGCTCGGCAACGCCCGCAATCCCCAAGAATGGCGGGAATTAACCGTCCGCGTGGAAGGCCCAGTGGTGGCGCAAATGCAAAGCATCTTTCTGGAAGACTGGCTGCACACCACCGGTGAGGTCCTGCACGGAGACCGCCATTTCCCTCCCCTATTACCGGCGGGGGAACAACTGGCTCAGGCCATCAGCAGCACCCGCCATGACCAGGCCTCCTTGAGCAAGCTCATGGTGTACATGGCCCTGCAAGCCGCCCGCCGCCGCATCTGGATCGCCAATGCCTATTTCGTGCCCGATGCCCAAATCCGCTCCGCCCTCAAAGCGGCCGCCCGCCGCGGGGTGGACGTACGCATCATCACCCCCGGCGCCAATACCGACTTTACCATGCTCCGCAACGCCTCCCGTTTCTACCAGTCCGATCTCATCAAAGGCGGCGTTAAAATCTACGAATACCAGCCCACCATGCTGCACAGCAAAGCCATGGTGGTGGACAGCGTTTGGGCCACCATCGGCAGCATCAACCTCAATGCGCGCTCGTTCAAGAAGAACGCCGAGGCCAACGTGATGATTTACGATTATCAATTTGCCGCGGAACTGGAGCAGGCCCTGGCCAAAGACATGGAGCAATCCCGCGAAATCACCCTCGAAGAAGTGCGCCGCCGCGGCCCCTGCGCCCATCTGCGCGAATTCTGGTCCTCGCTCTTCTCCGAACGCTACTAGACCGGCCCTACGGCCGCTCGCGCCGGGCAATCTCCTGATCCAGCCACTGCAACCGCCGCGCCACCCACACCTTCATCTGCTCCACATCCTGCTCAAAGGTTAGCCGGTCCGGGTACCCGCCGCGGTCCGTGGGCCAGCGCTGCACATTCCGCTGCGCCGCTTCGCCCAGCGTCCGGACGTTGTCTTCTATCATGCGCACCAAGGCCGCTTCCGCCAACGGCTTCTGCCGCAACTGCCGCCAGCGGGCCGCAAAGCGCCGCCGGTAATCCGCATTTTGCATCAAACGGTCAAACAAGGGATTGCTCAGCCAGACGTTGTGCGGATAGGGCGTGGCGTTCCAATTGCGGCCAAACGTTCCATCGTAGTCCCACGGCACAAAAAAGAACTTGTTGGTTTGCGGGCCGCTTTCCTGACCATCCCGCGCCAGGATGAAATTCTTGGTGATTCCGTCACTGTTGGCCGTGACCTGCACCAGAATATGGAAATCCATGGCATTGCCCAAATCCAGCCGGTGCTCAATGCCCTTCTCCGCATGCCAAAACTCCTCCGCACTGCTGCTGCTGGTAAAGCGCGTGAAGAGCTCCAGCGGACGCCAGTATGCCTTGCGCTCGGGGTCCGGCTCCCGTTGCTCAAAACCGGCCCTCCCGGCCTGTCCAAAATTGGCCGCATGATCCTCCGCTTTATACATGACAGAATGACTGAAATCGTTGGAGTGAAACGGCCGCAGCCCCAGCAGTTGCCGGTCCACCCGCTCCATCAACAGATACACGCCATGATACCGCTGATTCCAATAGACCTCCACAAACCGGCTGTCGGCGGCATGGCGTGGCGCTCCCGGCTCGGAAAATGAACGAAATAAATCATAAGACAATTTGTGCCGCATGAGGGAGCGGTCTATGTAGGCCGCATTCAAAATCCATCCCGTTCTTTTGCTCATGCCCAGCAAGGGAACAGCATTGGACAAGCTGAGCCGGAAAGATTTTTTGGGAAATCCCAGCGAAGTGGCGCCATGATACCGCAGTTGCAACGCCAGCGTGTTGGTCAGGGTCTGCCGGCTGCCCGGGGGATAGACCAGCCGCAACGTGGCCGGCACCGGCGTTTCGCGCGACAGCGGGTTGGTGGCCTGAAGAAAAAGGACTGGCAAATGGGGCGTGAAGCTCCCCCACTCCCAAGCCGGCCGCGGCGGCGGGGCCGGCTGAGCCGAGGCCCAAATCGCTGTCAGGCAGGCAACCCAGACGAGTAATACACGCATGTCATAGTGTTGGATGCCCCCGCGGCAGGTGGGTATTCACTCCCTTTCCCTGCCGGGGCGTCATTCCGCCCGCCTTTCCGCAGGCACGGTCACCGCGAACATCGCGGCAAACTGACTCCGGGCATCCTCTTTGAAGCCCAGTTCCGGCAAATAAACCGCGCAAATCTCACCATCCAGGTACAAGGCCTCGTCACATTCCAACTTCTCCTTGAACAACCGCGCAAAGTCATAAAACCGCAGCCGGTGCAAAGACAGGGCAAAAACAATCTCCCCTTTCCGGCTCACCCCCACCCCGCTGCGCAGAAAAAAATTGGTTGACGCCGGTCGAAACTCCGGATGAAACACCCCATTGTTCAGCAATAATGGCCCGGACTGGCAGGCCAGATGAACTTGCGGGGTCAATTCTCGGAAAACCTCCGTTGCCACCACGCGCGGCCCGGTGGCGTGCAGATAAAACACGCCGTTGGGTTTCAGGTAAAAATTAAACTGGCCGCCTTCCAGTGACTTGAGATTCAGCGGCCGCAACTGCCGCCCGCCTTCCACGTGCAGACCCAAGGGAGTCAAATCGCGGGAAAAGATACCGGCGTTGATGGCGAATTTTAATTCTGCCGGCCGCACATGCTCGCGCAGGCGGGAAAACGTGGCCAGCGGTTTGTCGTTCCTGTCCTTCCAGTACAACCCCAGTTGGTCCGTCCGCCAGTCCACCCAGTAACAAACGAACTCCTTGTCCAGAAATTGCACCCGCTCCGCGCGGGCAGCCGCCAATGCCCCTGCCAGCGCCAGCCACCCGCAGCCAGCCAGCACCCAGCACCAATACCTCGTGCGCCTGTGGGATATCATGACCAGCTAACCTTAATGAAGGGCCTCCCTCCCTGTCAAATCAAGGTCATCGGCCAACTTGGGCTGGAGCGCGGCTGGACCTGCCTGAGGTGAGCCTTGCCTCCCTGATAACTGCCAGACGCGCCATGGCGGTCTCCCGGCCGACGCCCCTACATCTCTTTGAAAACCCCGGAAAAATAACCCAGGTAAGAGGTAATGATTTTGTACGCAATGGCCAACGCGATAATCAAATAAGTGATTTTGGGAACCCAGGACCAAAACAAACGCATTTCGTGTTGTCCCTCCTCAGAGTACAAAAACTGCAGATGCCGCAGCTCTTCATCCAGGCGTCCGCTGACCTCCCCGCTGGCATAGAGATTGGCAAACATGGTGGGAAAACAGCCGCTCGCCTTGACCAGCTCCGCCGGGGTCTGCCCCGCCGCCAGCAGGGGCGGCCACTGGCCCACCGCCCGGCGTATGGCGGGCGAACCGCTGGCCGCGGCAGCCAGCTCCCACGCCCGGAAAATGGGCACGCCAGCGTTGATTAAGGCCTGTAACGCGGCCGTCAGCCGGGCCAGCACCAGTTTGCGGCGCGCCTTGCCCAGCACCGGCACCCATTCCATCCAGCGCTCCATGCGCGCCCGCCAGGTTTCTGAATGGGTGGGGCGGAAGGCATACCATAAAAGCCCCAACAACAGATACAAAGGCACCAACAGCCCGCCGGTCTGCAGAAGGAACCCCGCGACGTTGCCGGTAACAACCAAATTCGGCAACGGAAAGATGAACACCGCAAAATGCAGCAGAAAAACGGGGTATAATAAATCCGACAAAGTTTGCCGCGCAATTTGCGCTTGCAACTCGTAATGACTGGCCAGCAGCCGCAACACCTCCACCAGCCGTCCCCCCTGCTCCCCGGCCTCAATCAGCGCCAAATCAAACTCAGGCAGTGGGGGATGCACCCGATGGAAAGCCTCGGTCAGGGTGGTACCCTCCTCCAAGGCCGCCAGACATTGCCCGGCCAGCCGGGAAGCCCAAGCTGCCGGCGGACTTTGGCGCAACAGGCGAATCCCCTGCAATATGGGCACCCCCGCCTGAATTAAATTGCCCAGTTGGCGATAAACTTCCGCCTGCTGCTGCAACCGGCCGGGAGTGGCAAGGGGCATGGACCGGTGCCCTGAAACTCAGGACACAATGCCGTCAATGATGGGTTTCAATTCCGCTTTGGACTTGTATCCCACCACCTGTTGCACCGGCTTGCCCCCCTTGAAAAACACCAGGTTGGGAATGCTCATGACTTTGTAGGGGGCCGCCAGCTCGCCGTGCCGGTCAACGTCCACCTTCCCAATTTTCAGACGCCCGGCATATTCAGTCGCCAGCTCCTCCAGAACCGGCGCCAGCCGCATGCACGGCCCGCACCATTCCGCCCAAAAATCCACCAGCACGGGCACCGACGACTGCATTACCTCGCGTTCAAAATTCTCGCTGGTCAATGTAATAAGATTGGCTCCTGCCATGGCAATTCCTCGTTCAAGATTGGTTTTTCCCGGCAATGCTCCGGCACAGCCTGGTAATTAAATGGAGGCGCCGCGCCGGTTTATTTGGGAATCTCATCCAGCATTCCCTGGGTTTTCTCCAGGAGGTTCATCAGGAACAACAACGTCCCTAAAGCCGCTCCTGAAATTACAAAAGCCACAATGGCCAGGACCTTGTCGAAAACCCCCACCGTGGCGGGTGGTTTAGGGGCCGCTGCCTTGGCTGGAGCCGCGGTGGTACCCGGTTTGGCGGCAGTAGCGGGAGCGGCTGGCTTGGCAGCAGGAGCCGCGGTGGAAGACAGCTTGGCGCCGGGAGCCGCCGTCGCAGGACGCGCCGCAGGCGCGGCCGCCGCAGCGGGCGCGGGAGCGGCACTGGCCGGCGGTGGCGCAGCTCCCGCCGGAGCCGCCGGCGGCGGAGCGGCGGCAGGCGCGCCCGAAGCGGGCAAGGTGGGCAGTTTGATGGTGGGGGAGGCCGTCGGTTTGGGCGGCAGCGCAATGCGCACCGTCTCTTTTTTGGGTTGAACCTTGGCTTCCGCCGGTTTGGGCGGAGCACCTTCAGGTGTGCCGGTTTCGTCAGCCATAAAATCTTAACAGTCTTTTCCGCAAGCTAAAACCCGCCGCCCGGCGTGTCAAACTCTTTCCGGGTTGCGAACCCCAAAAAAATAGTCCAAATTGTCCGTTGACAGGATGGCGGTTTTTTGGTCATATCGCCGTCCCTTTTTGGATGAGGGAACAAGGTTAATTTATGTACGCTGTATTAGAAACCGGAAGCAAGCAATATCGCGTGGCCCCGGGAGACACTCTGGAAGTGGAAAAACTGCCCGTGCCCGCGGGGCAGCCCTTTGTCTTTGATCGCGTGTTGCTGGTCAATCAAGATGGCGCCGTCAAAGTGGGCAACCCCACCGTCGCCAACGCCAGTGTCAGCGCCGAGGTGGTGGCCCACAAGCGCGGGGAGAAAAAGCTCACTTTCAAAATGAAACGGCGCAAGGGCTACCACAAAACCATTGGTCACCGCCAGGCCCTGACCGTGGTCAAGATTAACGCCATCAACGTTTAACTCTTTAACCCCCTTCGTCTATGGCACACAAGAAAGGTCAAGGCAGCGTTCGCAATGGACGCGACAGCGTCAGCAAACGGCTCGGTGTCAAACGCTTCGGCGGCGAGCTGGTCTCCGCCGGCAGCATCCTCGTCCGGCAGCGCGGCACCAAGTTCATCGCCGGCCAGAACGTGGGCATCGGCCGCGATTGGACCCTTTACGCGCTGGTGGACGGCCGCGTCAAATTCGACAAAAACAGCCGCCGCGTCAATGTGGAACCGGTGGCAGAAGCCGCCACCGCCGGCGCCAACTAGTTTTTACCCACATGAGCCAAGGCGAGGCAACCGCCTCGCCTTTTTCTTTGGCCGGCATGTTTATTGACGAAATCAAGGTTTACGCGCGCGGTGGCCACGGCGGGCGCGGTTGTGTGGCCTTTCACCGCGAAGCCTACCGCCCCAAAGGCGGCCCCAGCGGCGGCAACGGCGGGCGCGGCGGCTCGGTCATTCTCGAGGCCGACCATGATCTGAACAACCTCATCGCCCAATATTATCAGCCCCGCCTCATCGCCCAAAACGGCCAGCATGGCATGGGCAAGGGCATGGACGGTGCCTCCGGCAAAGACCTGATTGTCAAAGTCCCCTGCGGCACCCTCGTCTGGCGGCTGCCCCGCCCCGACCAGCCCGCAAAAGAACCCGAATTAACGCCTCCCACGGACAAGCCCATTCTTGCCAGCTCGCTGCAACATCGCCCAGTTATCCGTGTCTCTCGTGGGGAAGCCGCCCTGGAAATTGACCTGGCCGCCGAAGAGGAATCACCCGAACCCCAAACCAGCGACCCCCAGAAAGGCGAGCTTATCGCCGACCTCACCCAACACGGCCAGCGCTTTGTCCTGTGCCGCGGCGGCCGGGGCGGCCTGGGCAATCGCGCCTTTGCCACCTCCACCCGGCAGACCCCCCGGTTTGCCCAACCTGGTGAGCCGGGCGAAGAAGGCGAATTTTTACTGGAGTTGCGCATCATGGCCGATGTGGGACTGGTGGGTTATCCCAATGCCGGCAAGTCCACCCTGCTCTCCGCCATCTCCAAGGCCCGTCCCAAAATTGCACCGTACCCCTTCACCACCCTGACCCCCCAGGTGGGCATTGTGGAGTACGAGGATTTCCACCGGTTAACCGTTTGCGACGTGCCGGGCCTCATCGCCGGCGCGCATCGCAACGTGGGCTTGGGGCACGCTTTTCTGCGGCACCTCCAGCGCTGCAAAGTGCTGGTCCTGCTGCTGGACATGGCCGGCACCGACGGCCGCCTCCCTTGGGAGGATTACCACACGCTGCTGGTGGAACTCGAATTATTCGACCCCTCCCTTCTGGAACGCACCCGCCTGGTGGTGGCCAACAAAATGGACGAACCCGCGGCCGCCGGCCTCCTGAAACAATTTAAGCGGCAGGTGCGGCGGGTGCCGGTCTTGACGATTTCGGCGGCTTTCGGTGATGGTCTGGAAGTTTTCAAACGCGCCCTCCGGCAGGCCGTGGAAACCACCGCCTGAACCGCCCGGGCGCGCCAGGCGGGGCGGTCCGTGAAAAGGCTGGCATCACCGCCGGATTTTGCATAAAGAGGAAGGCCGTATCATGCATGGTTGGTTGCGCATTGTGGCGTATGGGGGCTTGATTGCCAGTGCCGTGCTCTTCGGACTGGCCGCGGCCACGGCTCGCGAAAGCATGGGCACCAACGGCGCCCTCTGCTTCTTCTCCATCGTGGCCCTGGCCCTGTTGGTGGCCCGCGATTTCAGCCGCTTCTTTGCCGACCGCGCCGTGGACTTCATGTACAATGATGACGGCGAAGGCCAGAAGGACCAGGAATACGAGCAGGCCGAAGCCGTCTGGCGGCAGGGTGATTACCTCGAAGCCATCCGCCTCTTCCGTGCCTACCTGGAAAAACATCCCCGCGAAATCCATGTCGCCCTCCGCATCGCAGAAATCTATGAAACCAACCTGGGCAACTACCTGGCCGCGGCCTTGGAATACGAGGAAGTTTTGAAGAAACCCATTCACCCGGAACGCTGGGGACTCCGCGCCATCCACCTCTGCAATCTTTATCACAAGTTGAATCAGCCCGCCAAAGCCACTGCCCTGCTCGAGCGCATCGCCACCGAGTACAGCCAGACGGCGGCGGCTAAAAAGGCCCGCGAAAAACTCGGCTGGCCGGAACCGCAACCCACGCCCGAAACTCCCGCAGAACCTGCGCCAGAAGAGCCCGCTCCCCAACCGGAAGAACCCAAAGGCCCCGCCCTGCCGCCGGGTTTCCGTCCCAAAAAATAATCCCCCTTTTTCAAGCCCCGCTTCGCCGCCGTGAAAATTGTCGTGCTGGATGGTTTCGCCGCCAACCCCGGAGACTTGTCCTGGGCCGGGCTGGAGGCCTTGGGCGAGCTGCAAGTCTTTGACCGCACGCCGCCGCCCTTAATCCTCGAACGCGCTCAGAACGCCGAGATTCTTTTCACCAACAAAACACCCCTGCGGGCGGAGACCCTCGCCGCCCTGCCCCGTGCTCGTTACATTGGCGTGCTGGCCACCGGCTATGATGTTGTGGACGTGGCGGCCGCGCGCCGCCAGGGCATCACCGTTTGCAACGTTCCCGATTACAGCACTCCCGCCGTCACCCAAGCGGTCTTCGCCCTGCTTCTGGAACTGACCAACCACGTCGGCGCGCACGCCCGCAGCGTCCAGGCGGGCGATTGGTGCCGTTCACCCGATTTCTCCTACTGGCTGTACCCCCTGGTGGAACTGCGGGGATTGACGCTGGGTCTGGTGGGGTTTGGCCGCATTGCCCGCTCGGTGGCACAAGTCGCCCTCGCGCTGGGCATGCGCGTTCTGGCTTGCCGTAAAAACGCGGCCCGCGGCAGCGAAACTTTTGACCAGGTGCAAATCGTGGACCTGGAATCCCTGCTCTGCACCAGCGACGTCGTCTCCCTCCACTGTCCCCTGACCGCCGAAACCCGCGGGCTTCTTAATGCCGAGCGCCTGGCCTGGATGAAACCTTCCGCCTATCTCATCAACACCGCCCGAGGCGCCTTGATTGTGGAGGCTGACCTGGCCAAAGCCCTGCACGAGGGGCGCATCGCGGGTGCCGCCGTGGACGTGCTGAGCCAGGAACCCCCGCCCCCGGACCATCCCCTGCTCCAGGCGCCACGCTGCATCATCACCCCGCACCACGCCTGGGCCACTCGCGCCGCCCGCGAGCGGCTTTTGCGCGTCTCCGTGGACAATCTCCGCGCCTTCCTTAATGGCCAACCGCAGAATGTGGTAAATTGAATCAGCCACAGGCTTGTCCTCATCAGGCCATGCGGCTATTAGAAGGCCATGCCCATCACCCAAATGCAGTTTCATCCCCAAAAAACCAGGCGCCGTTTCACCCCCGCCACCGGCCGTGTTCTGCCAGTATTCGCCTGTTTCATGCTGCTGGTAATGGTTCTTCCTTCCCAGGCCCAAAACCGCCAGCAAATCCTGCAATACTTCAAAGGGCTTGGCCATGGCTCCTATCTCTTTGGCCAGATGGGCACCTGGGTGCACGGTGAAAATCCCAATATGGAACACCCCTCCAACTGGCTCAAAAAAGTGCAGCAACACACCGGCATTCTGCCCGCTTTCGGATGTCTCACGTATGACCTGGATGACAATCCTTTTACCGATGCCCAATGGAATGAAGGCGTGAAACAAATGTGGGACCGCGGCCTCCTGGTGGGTGTTTATACGTTTTGGGCCAATCCCTGCGGCGGACGCTGGAATGAGCCGGTGCAAATTGCGCCCATTTTCGCAGCCGGCACCAACCCCGTTAAAACTCATTTTTACCGGCAAATGGACCGCATGGCGGCCAACTTGCTCTGGCTGAAAAAACAGGGCATCACCGTAATTTACACGCCCTTGGTGGAATCCGATGACCGCAATAAATGGCACGCCAAAGAAGGCCCAGCCAGGGCCATTCAATTATACCGCCTCATTCATGATTACCTGACCGCCAAAGGCGTGAACAACGTGCTCTGGGCTTACCACACCACCCAACGCAACGGCGCGCTTCAGGAATATTACCCCGGCGATGCCTACGTGGACATCCTGGGCAAATCCGCCTACGGCCGCGGCCTGGTCTTTGACGAATACGATTGGGCCGTCGAAAAAAAGAGAAAGGCCGGCAAAGTCATCTGGTGGGCCGAGTTGGGCATCCGCGGAAAAAACGAACCCCCCCGCGACTGCCTGGACGTGCTCAAACAATTGGAAACTAAATATCCGGAACTGGCCGGATTTAATTTCTGGAGCGATGAAGGATTCTACAATGTTGTCGGCAACCTCAACGGGCGGGAACTCATGCAAGACCCCCGCATAATCACCTTGAACTCGCCCAAAATGCTCAAGCGCCGCCCATAAATGGCCCATTACCAGCCATGGAGTGGTTGCCGTGCCCTACCCTGCCCACATCCGCCACAACGTGGCCACCAGGAAGGTGACCCCAAATCCCAAAGCCAGCGGCAGCAGCGTGGCCACGGCCGTCCACCGCACGCTGCCCGTTTCCTTGTAAATCGTGTAAATGGTGGTGCTGCACGGATTGTGCAGCAGGCTGAACAGCATCAAATTGATGCCGGTTAAAGCCGTCCATCCCCCCTTCACCAGCAACTCTTTCACCGCGTGCTCCGACCCCGGCTCAAACATCACCCCCGCCCCCTGCCCCGCGCTGACTTCGCCCGTTACCAGCACCGTCAGCATTAAAATCGTGGGGATGATGATTTCATTGGCCGGAATGGCGATGATATAGGCCACCAAAATCACACCATTCAAGCCCATGAGCAAGCCCACCGGGTCCAGCGCGTGTATCAGGTATTCCACCAGGCTCACCTCGCCGATTTTAAGGTTGGCACTAAGCCAAATCACCGCCCCGGCCGGCAACGCAAACACCACCGCCCGCCATAAAACAAAGGCCGTCCGGTCTATCAGCGAGGTGTAAAGCGTCCGTAAAATCCGCGGCGGCCGATACGGCGGCAGTTCCAGGCTGAAGGTGGAGACCTCCCCCCGCAATAACGACCGCGAAAGCGCCCACGAAACCACCAGGCTTAACCCAATGCCCAACACCGCCACCGTGCTTACCGCCAGGGCCGCCACCAAACCCCGCATGGCCGGCGGCGCCAGCGCCCCCACAAAAATCGTGGCCATTAAAATCTGCGTGGGCCAGCGCCCGTTGCAGAGCGAAAAATTATTTGTCAAAATTGCCAGCAGCCGCTCCCGGGGACTGTCTATGATGCGCGTCGCAATCACTCCCGCGGCATTACACCCAAACCCCATCATCATGCTCATGGCCTGTTTGCCATGCGCCCCCGCGCTTCGGAACAACCGGTCGAGATTAAAAGCCACCCGCGGCAGGTACCCAAAATCCTCCAACAACGTGAACAGCGGAAAAAAGATGGCCATGGGCGGCAGCATCACACTGATGACCCACGCGGTGGCCAAGTACATGCCATCCACCACCAATCCCGTCAACCACCAGGGCGCCCCCAGTCCCGTGAAGACCTGCCGCAGCCAGGGATGACCTGCATCCACCAACCAGGCGGAGAGCAATCCGCTCGGCACATTGGCTCCGCTGATGGTCAGCCAAAACACCCCCGTCAACATCAATAACATCAAAGGGAAACCCCACCGCCGACTGGTGACAATACGGTCTATTTTTTGCTCCAATGTCGCCTTGGCCGCCGCGTCTGCCCTCCGTTGGACCGCCCGGCCCGCCACCCAGGCCGCATGTTGATACAGAGTTTCCACTATGAGCTCGTGCGGGTCTCCCCCCACCCGGGCACGATGGTCCTGCGCGGCGCGCAACAGCGCCGCCACTTCGGGACCATGGATGCTGCTGGTGTTCATCAAGCTTTCACCGGCTCTGGACGCGTCAATCCCACCTCGCCTCCGTTGGCCGCCGCTTCCGCCAGTTGGGCAATTTCCCCGCTCTGCACCGCCTGTAAAATGCGGTCATCCCCTGCCAGCAACCGCATGGCCACCCACCGATGGTTGGGTAAACGGGGATAAAGCCGCCTCAACCGCCCCACCAAATCCTGCAACGCCTCTCGCAAGGCCGGCGGCTCCTGCGCCACCCGTTGGGGCCGGCAAAGTATCTGGCCCGTCGCCACCCCATGAATCGTTTCCAGCAGTTCTGGCAACCCTTCTCCCTGCCGCGCCGCCGCTGGCACCACCGGGATGCCCAAGTCGCGTGCCAGTTGCCGCGCATCCACCTCCAAACCATAGCGCCGGGCTTCATCCATCAAGTTCAGGCACAACACCACCCGTGGTGTGATTTCCAGCACCTGAAGAGTTAAATTCAAATTGCGCTCCAACCGCGTGGCATCGGCCACCACCACCGTCACCTCGGGCTGGCCGAAAAGGAGAAAATTACGCGCAATTTCTTCATCCACGCTGGTGGAAAGCAAACTATAGGTGCCCGGTAAATCCACCAGCTTGAAGCGTTTGCCGCCATACTCAAATCCCCCTTCCGCCCGGGCCACCGTCTTGCCCGGCCAGTTGCCCGTGTGCTGCCGCAGGCCAGTCAAGGCGTTAAACACCGTGCTTTTGCCGGTGTTGGGATTGCCGGCCAGGGCCACCACGTAATCCCATCGGTCCACCCGCAACCCCAATTTTTTCAGCCGCGCGGCACGGTACACCGTGCAATCCGCGCAGGGGCCGGGAGACGCAGAAGCTGTGGGCACCGGGGTTTTCATGCCGCCAAAGCAACGGGTTCGGCGATGCGGATGTACCGTGCCTGGTCCTGCCGCAACGCCACGGTGGTGCCGCGCACTTCATATGCCACCGGATCCCCCAGGGGACTTTTCATGGCCACCCTGACCTCCGTGCCCGGCACAAATCCCAAATCCAGCAGCCGCCGCCGCTCCGGCCCCCGGCAGGCAGGCGAAAGGCCCAACACCACTGCCTTTTGTCCCAGGTCCAGGGATGAAAGAAACCGCTCGGCCTGCGGCGGCCGTACCACCTCCGCAGCCACCTCCACCCCCACGTTCTGCGCCTGCAACGGCGCCAGAACATGCTGCACACCCTGGGCACAGATTTTCACCTGATGCGGCAGACGTTCGGTGATTGAAACATTGACCCCCGGCCCCAGCCCCATCGCCGCAAGCTGGTCGTACACCTTCACCGGCTCATCCTCCAAATGGGTGATTACCAGGGGTGTGTTAAGGGGCGCGGTATTGAGGGACTGGCTGACATCGGCCGGCAATGGCTCGCCAGACTCGGGAATAACGTCACCGTGCGGGTCCAACCGCGGATGCCCCAAGCGCGCCGCCAAGGCTTCGGTTTCTTCCGGGGTCAACAAATGCTCCTGCTGCTCCGCCTGCGCATGCCATTCGCGCTCCCCCACCCCGGTTTGGTCCGCCAGGTAACTCTCCCACAACCGATGCGCCCGCACCACGTGTGCAGCCAGCTCGCGCCCCGGGGGGGTGAGTTGAAAATGCCCGTCCTCCAACCGCGTCAACCCGCGCGCCTCCAAATCCTCCATCAAATCCGCCGCTGCGTCGGTTTTCAATTGCACTGCCCCCGCCAGGCTCTCCAGGCTCACCGGACGCCCGTTGGCCTCCTGATGCAGCAAATGTTTCAGGGCATCCTCCCGCTGGCAGCGCCGGGCAAACAAACGAGCCGCCTTCCAGCGCGCCAGCAACCCAGCCCGCGGCCAGACCACCAGCATTGCTGCCGCGAGCAGGCCGATTCCCAGGCAACCCGCAATGTAAATCCACATAAATAAACCTCGGTTAAACCGCGCCGAGCAAAACTTAGACATATCTAAGTTTTACTGCCAGTTAACTTAGCCGTCCCCTGTCTGCCTGTCAAATTTCTCATCCCGCTTGATTTTTTGCGCCTCAGCCGTAACCATGCTGCCGCCTACCGTGTCACTTAATTCGGACATGAGCCAGTCGCCGCGCCGCTATGGACCACACGCAAGGGTTTGATGTCGCGGCCTGTCTGGCAGGCGTCCGCAGGCGTGATGAACAGGCAGCGCGCCAACTGGTTGAGTTTTTGCATCCGCTGGTCATGAAAATTGTCCGGGCGCACCTGTCCCCACGGTTGCAGGAAGAAGACCTGGCCCAGGAAATCTTTGCCAAGGTCTTCAACCGCCTGCATCAATACCGCGGGCAAATGCCGTTGGAACACTGGGTGGCTCGCGTGGCGGTGAACACCTGCCGCAATGCCCTGCGCGCCCTGCGCGTCCGCCCTGAAGTGCGGTGGGCGGATCTCAGCGAAGACGAAGCCCAAGCCCTGACCACCGCCCTGCACACCGACGAGCCGCCCGTGGCGCATGCGGTGGCCGCACGGGACCTGGTGGAAAAACTGTTGGAAACTTTGGCGCCGGAAGACCGCTTGATTCTGGTCTGGTTGGACATGGAAGAGCGGAGCGTCGCGGAAATCAGCCAACTCACCGGCTGGTCAGAAGCTATGATTAAAGTGCGCGCCTTCCGGGCGCGCCGCAAACTACGGAAGCAACTGGCGAGATTGATGCAATAAAGTCACCATGAAGTCCCCCGATAAACTTTGGCGGCAATTAACCCAGGCTGCCCGGCAAGCCCCCAACCCCGCACTGGAACCTCCCTGGGGGCGGGTGGACCGCATCATCCATCGTTGGCAGGCAGAACAAGCCGAGGAAGCTGCCACCGTCGAAATCATGGCCTGGATGGGCCGGCGGGTCCTTCTGAGTGCCGTCCTGGTCATGACGGCGGCCTTGGTGCTGAGCTACCTGCCTTGGGACGACACTTGGACCGCCTTGTCCGGCTCCGCCCCCTGGCTGGAAGTGGTTGCCGACCTATGAAACTGCCCAATCCATTCAAATACTGGAAAATCCTGCTGCTCATGGCAGGCCTCTTTCTGGCCGGGCTGGTCTGTGGCGGCGTCCTGACCGCCTCCGCCGTCGGCAAAGCCGTAGTCCGCGGGCTGAGCATGGAAGGCTGGAATCGCCGCACCACCCGTGACTTGCAGCATCATCTCAAACTTACGCCGGAGCAGACCGAAAAAGTCAGAGCCATAGCCGACCGCTACCAGCCCGAAGTCATGGCCCTGCGCAATGATACCTTCAAACGCTTCGGCGCCTTGCACCGCCGCTTTAATGCCGAGGTGGAAGCGCTACTCACCCCCGACCAGGCTCTCGTGCTTTCCAATCTCAACGCCCGCCGCACGGAAAAATTCCAAAAAACTTTTAATTTATCCCCTGCCACCAACACCGCCTCCACCACCCCCAAATAATCCCCTGGCGGTGTTTGATGCTCATCATCTCAAACCATGGAGCATACCCTCCCGGCATGGGCCGTAAGGCGCCCGCGAAAGCGCCGCGAAGTTGTTAAGTTCTCCTGTTTGCGTTACCTTTTGCGCGTGTTGAAGTTGCACCGCCAGTGTCGTTGCATCCCGTCCCGGGCGATTGCCCTCCCACTTCTTGCTTGGGTGGCAATAATGACCTGGAAGGTCAACTTGGTGGCCCCCCTCATCTCCGCACCATTTTCGACGGCGGAACCTGCCGCCACCAACACCGAGTTTATTGTGCGCATCATTCCCTTGCGCAATTCCTCGGGGCAGCCTGTGGAGTTGCGCAATCATCCCGGCGCCACCAACGTCAGCCTGCGCCAACTGGTGCTTTTTCTCCGCACCAACCCGGTGAACTACGCCACCTTTCAACCCGGCAAATTCGTTTGCACGGAATTCGCCCAAGCCCTCCACAATGCCGCCGAGGCCGCCGGTCTGCGCGCCGGGGTGGTGATGGTGGATTTTACCCGTGGCGAAGGCCATGTTTTGAATGCGTTTGAAACCACCGACAAAGGCGTGGTCTATGTGGATTGCACGGGTGGCCTTCCGGGCGCCGTTCCCCGCCAGGAATTCGATACCTTTGGCTACCTGCAAACCGGGAAGCCCTACGGACGCCTGCCGTTGGACATTGGCTTCCCGGACCCCAACCACTATTCGCGCTACGAGCAGGTGGACCGGATTTGGACCAAAATGGAAATAGACCAGGCCCAATTGGAAGAACGCCGCAAACGCGCCGCCGACGAGGCCCGGGCCGTCCGCGAGGCTGCCCAGAAACTCGGCCCGCCACCCTGGCCGCCAGAGCGCCGAAACGAAGTTGAAAACTTGGAAAAACGCAGGGCAAACTTGCAAAAAGAAGAACTGGCGCTACGGCAGGAATGGGAAGAGTTGCGCCAGCGGCAAAAGCAGTGGCGCTTCCGGGTGTACCACAGCAATACCAATCCCGTCGTGCGCTTCAAGACGTGGTGGTAGCTGGCGGCACCGCCGGTTGAGTCATGTTGGCCTGCAATTCCGCCAACAAGGCGGGACGCGCCCGAATAAAATCGGTCAACCTCCCCAGCCGCTCCAAGGTGTCCGCGCTCAGGCAGTGCTCCCAACCCTCGATATCGTCCTCCTGAGTTTGCTGGTCCACCCCCAACAGAGATAAAAAACACTGCAGCGTGGCATGACGACGGCGGATTTTCGCGGCTAAATCCTGCCCGGACTCCGTCAATTGCAGGCGCCGGTATTTCTCGTACACCACATAACCCTCGCGTGCCAGCCGCTGCGCCATGGCCGTCACAGAAGGCTGGCTGATGTCCAGTGCGGCCGCCAAATCCACTGCACGGGCAAAACCTTTGGCCTCAATCAGTTCTGCCATCCGCTCCAGATAATCCTCTGCGCTGATGCTGGGATTCGCCTGGCTATTTTTGCTGCGCCGGCGTCCTCTCGTCTTTTGCCGCATGGTCTTGCTCATGGCGCCACCTGTAGTCCCATGGTGCCGCAAAGCATCAACCCTTGCCAATGCCAAAAACGAGCGAGGCTGGAGCCCTCGCCCCAGCCTCGCGTGTTTCAAGTTTCAAGTGGAGGTTAATCCACCGCAATCCGATAGAACCGTCTCGGGCCGGCCGGATTGATATCCGTCAAGGTACGCACCGAGCCATCGCCACTCACCGTGGCACCCGGCACGTTTTGCCAGCCGTTGCGATCCTCCACATTGAGGTTCCATTGCAGGCGATACGTAAAGCCCGCCTGCGTCGGCACCTGTAACGAGAAGTTGTTGCCCGGACCGCGATACACCAAACTGCCGCGCGGGATGTTCGGCGGCGTGGCTTGACCGCCAATAACCGTGAGGGTGGCTACCTGGCTGGTCACCGCCCCCACGCTGTTGGTCACCACCACGCTGTAGTTGCCGGCCTGCTCCGTCTGCACGTTGAGCAGCGTCAGCGTGGCATTGGTCTCGCCCACCAGCCGGTTCACCCCGTTGAAGTACCATTGATACCGCAACGGCAGGGTGCCTTCGGCCTGTGCCGTAAAGGTGACGTTGCTGCCCACCGCGGCGCTGACGCTCGTCGGTTGCACCAGGAAGGTGGGCGGCCGCAGCACCGTCAAAGTGGCCACGGTGCTGGTCACGACCCCGGCCGAGTTCTGCAACACCAGCGTGTAGGTGCCCTCATTGGCGCCCGTCACGTTGTTCAACGTCAGGGCAATCAGATTCGGGATGTTGGTGATCGCCGTGCCCGAAGCCACCACGTTGGTGCGAATCGGCGTGTTGGTGTTGAAATACCACACCGCCGTCAATGGCAGCGTGCCGTCGCCCACCGGACGGAAAGTCACCGTGGCGCCCAGGTTGGTGGTGATGTTGGCCGGCTGTTGCACCAGCGACGGCCGCACCGCCTGGTTCAACGGCGGAACGGTGGCAATCACCTGAATGGCAAACGCATGGTCTTGCGTCGTCCCACCCATGTCATTCGCACTCTGATGCACCGAAACCGCCAGCGTGTTCTGCCCGTTGCGCAGGTTCACCGGATACAGCGGAGCGCGCTGCGACGGCGTGCCCGCCGCGTGATTCTGCGCCAGCGTCGTCGCCCGGACCTGCTCCGTGCCATTGGTCATGTAGTAACGGCCACCAGGGTTGTTGGCGTTGTCCTGATCACTGCGCAGTTCGGTGCCGTTCAGGTACATGACGCAGCCATCATCCGCCCAGATTTCAAACTGCAGCCGCACGCCCGCCGGGTCCACTGGCAGGTTGAACGTGGTACGGTAATAGTAGGAGGTGATGGTGTTGCTCACCGGGATGTACACCGACGGGGCACCCCACCCGTTGGGGATGGTATTTTGATATGATTCATCCACAAACGGCGTGTAGGCCTGGTCCCACGCCGAGTCGTTAAAGGTCGGCGCAATCCACGCCGTGCCCAAATCCTGCCCCGAGGCATTATACCGCCAAGCCTGGGTCTGCGATTTAACCAAATAATGACGCTGGAACATGAACAGGTTGGTCCGCGTCATCACGTTCTGGGCGGCCGCACGGTCGCGAATGTTCCCAATGTACAGACTGTAGTTAACCAGGCTGGTTTCCTGTTTCGGAGCGCAAATCAACGTCAGGTTTGTCCCCGAGGCGTCAATTGTCGCCTGGAAGATTTGCAAGGTGACGTTCGTGGCATCGCCCTGCCGCACGATGAAGTAATTGGCAAGGTTCACCGCGTCGTTGGTGTTCACCGGCTCGGTGAAGGCGATTTGCACCACGCAGGCGTCACCCCAGTTCTGGTCGAAACCATTGGTTTGCATCAAGGCCCCATACACCGCCGGCGGAATGTTATCCACCCGCACCGTCACGTTCACCGTCGCACTGGTCACCGCCGAGATGCCGTTGGTGATGACCACGTAATAATTGCCCGAATCATTGGTCACCGCCGAAGCCACTGAGTACGTGGCCGAATTGGCTCCCGCCACCGGCACGCCATTGCGGTACCATTGGAAGCGAGGCAGAGAGCCGGAATAACCCACCGTCAGGGTTAAGGTCTGGCCGTCAAAAATGTTGGTGCCCTGTGGCTGCTGTGTGATGGCCAGCGGCGCCGGAATCACCTGGTTCAAACGAATACCCAAAACCACGTCGGAGCTGGTCAGGCTGTTTTGGTGCACCTCCACTGCCAGGGTGTTTTCCCCAAAACGCAATGGCGTGGCATCCAAAACCACCGTCTTGACCGTGCCCTCCGGGCTGGCGGCCGCACTCACCAGGCTGGTGAACACCACCGGGTCCGTCCACGTGCCCGGGCTGGTCCAACGGCCCACCTCCACCCCGTTGAGGAAGAAAATCGCACCATCATCAATCCACCCTTCCACCATCAGTCCCAGACCCGAAATGGTGTTGGTATTGGTGAAAGTTGTGCGGAAGTAATAAGTGGGTATACTGCGGCCGGTGAGCGAGCCAAAGTCTGTGCGCACGGACTCCCCGGCTGCGGCAAAAGCCGCCAAGGTTGCGGCCGAATCTTCAAAACCAAGGATGCCTTGGCCGGAAGGCCAATCTGCGTCGTTGTACCCCACATTGCGCCAGGCAGTGCCCAAATCCGTGCCGTTGGTGTTGTATTTCCAGACATGGTTCATCTGGAAAATGGGCATGTTGTATTCCGCCGGAATCGTTTCCGTCTGCGTGAAAATCGTGTTGGGCGTTTGCGCCAAATCCTGGACATTGCGCACCGTCAAATAGTATTCCACCGCGTATTGCCGCGGAGCGGCCAGGGTCAGTTCCACCGTGTTGGTGTTCAACAAGGTCACTGATTGCACGGCGATGCTGCCGCCACCACTAGGCAGAAATACCGTGTAGTTGCCCGCGTTGGTTGCCGTGGAAGCGCGCACCGCCTCGCTGAACACCACGCGCACCTTCGCCGCCCCAACCCCACTGACCGTCGCCACAGCCGGTTTGATTTCATCCGGCGCCACGTTCAACACCGCCACCCGGCTGGTCACCACACTCGGAACCGGGTTGCTGGCCACGCAATAATATTGTCCAGCATCGGCCGGTGTAACCGAGTTTATGGTAAAATTGGCATTGTTGGCCCCGGGTATCGGCTGCCCGTTTTTGTACCATTGGAAAGACGGCGACTGCCCCGAAACGACAAACTGGAACGTGGCCCGGTCGTATTCCTGCAAACCCAGGCTTTGCGGCAAATTCGGATTCACAATCTGCAAAGGACCGCTCGCGCCCACTGCATTAAAGCTCACACTATCAATAGTATAGGCCGGGTCTGTGCCAGGGTTGGCGTTATCATCCACCCACAGGATGTACAAGTTGGCCCCCGGACTCCAGCCAGTAGTGGCAATGCTGGCACTGAGGTTGCCATCCGGC
The DNA here is from genome assembly GCF_024832785.1 of Fontisphaera persica. Lineage (GTDB taxonomy): Bacteria > Verrucomicrobiota > Verrucomicrobiia > Limisphaerales > Fontisphaeraceae > Fontisphaera > Fontisphaera persica. Next base: position 367,591 of record NZ_CP116615.1, on the reverse strand, counting down.
TGACTCGACAAGCCCGGTATTACCTGCCAACTCCCAGGCTCTCCGGTCAAACTGAAGTACACCCGATGGGCAGGAACCTGCTCCGTCACATCGGTAGCATAGCTGGTTTGGGTGTAGCTGATGGTGAGCTGACCGATGGGACTGCCCGAGTTGTTTTGTAAGGTGGCCAGCAGCATATTATACTCCACACCCGTCACCCGGCTCTGAATGGCTTGCAATGCGGTATTATATCGGAACCATTGATGGGTGGAAGGCGGGTTCACAGTGCCACTGGTCGGCAGGTTGCTAACAATCAAAGAAGCGCTTTGCGTTTGAACATGGGTGTCCAGTTGGTCAGTGTTGGAAATATTGGCCCCGGCAGTTCCCCCACCCGTTGCCCCCTGTGCACCCGTTGTCCATCCATCCGCTGCAGTGGGTGCAGCATCGAAATTATATGGGCCGTTATTGCCTAACTGGATTGAAATCGCTGCTTGTCCCACGGTCATGCTGGCGACTAGTGCGCACAGCAGACCTGCCTTTTTCCATATCCCAAACACTGCGTTGTTTTTCATAGATTTGCGTTTTTCCGGGCTGCTGGCGCGGCCCCTGCCAAAGACCCGCCAGCCCGCCCATCTTGGGTTAAATCCGATGCGTCAGCCTACTGTATCAAGGACGGTATTCAATAAAAAAATGATCGTTTTGCTAAATTGACATCACTAATAAACCACATTCAACAACCTTAATCAAGCACCGCCTATCTGTCCGTCAAACCCCAGCCGCCAGACATGCCCCTCACGCAACCCGTCTTCAAGAAATTGGCGCCAGATGCCGTGACACTTCCGTGCGATAGGCCCTGAGCGCCGGCGCCAATCCCGCCAGCCCTCCCAAGACAACCATCCCCAGCGGCATCCACAGCATGGCCGGATGCCAGGACCACACCTCCAACACCACCCCGGTCGAGGCCCGCACCAGCGCCGCCACTCCCGCCATGCAACAGACATAAACCGGAAAAGCCCCCAATACTCCCAACCCGGAAATGCACAGCGCCTCCGCCCACGTGGCGGCAAATACCGTCCGCCGGTGAGCTCCCAAGGCCCGTAAAATGGCCAGGTCCCGCCGCCGGGCGTGCATGGCGTTGTACAAACTCGCCATGATGGCCGCCGCAGCCACCACGGCCACCAACCCCGCCACCGCCGCCAACACCCGGTCCAGCCAGGCCAGCTTGTCAAACAATTCCGCCACCACCCGCCCAATGGGCCACGCCCACGTCAGCCGTGCGCCCTGCCGGTTGTAATATTGGTCCAGTTGAAAGCCCGCCAGCGGACTGCCCCCTTTGAGCTTGACCAGCACGGCGCTCAAGTCCGTCGCCGCCGCCGGGTCATGCCCGCTCATGTGCTGCACGCCAGCCAGCGGAATCCATATCACGCGGTCCGCCGGAGTATTGGAGGGCTTCAACACGCCCACCACCAGATAATCCTCCTCGTGCTGATGCTCCGCATCAAACGCCAGACCGTGATAGGGATGAAACTTATCCCCCACACGCAGGCCCAACCGCCGTGCTGCAAAACTTCCCACCACTGCCTCCCGCCGCAGAGGATCAAACCAGCGCCCGCCCGGCTCCAACGCAAACTTCTGCCCCGGGACAGGCTCGGCGCGCTGGAAATAGTCCAGCGTCGTCCCGGCAATGCGGTAGCCATGATAATTGTCCCCCAAGGCCAGCGGCACCGCCAGCTCCACCGCCGGATGGTCCCGAATCTCCTGAAAATCCTCCCACTTCAAATTGCCGGGCGAGGCTTCCAGATGAAACACCGCGTTGAGCACCAGTTGCAGCTTGGCGCCGCGCACGCCCAGAACCGCGTCGAACCCCGTGGTGGCCCCCGCAAAAGCCCGCCGCGCCTGGTCGCGAGTCCCCCACACTGTCAGCAGCAAGCCGCCAGCCAGGGCCACCGAGAACGCCGTAATCACGCTCGATGCCGCGTGCTGTTGCAAACTGCGGCGGATTAATAAGGGTAGAATCACGGCCTCACCTCCTCCGGTGGTTTCGGCACGGGCATCTCGAAGCCACGCGGCAAAGCCCGCAGCACTTCGGCATCGTGACTGACCAACAACAACGCGGCCGACTCCTCCTGACACAGCTCCCGGATGAGTCCCAACGCGGCTTGCGCATGCGCGGCATCCAGACTGGCGGTCGGCTCATCCGCCAATACCAGCGCGGGCCGCTGCGCCAGCGCCCGCGCCACCGCCACCCGTTGCTGCTGGCCCGTGCTAAGCTGCGCGGGCAAATAATCGCCCTGCTCACCCAGCCCCACCCGCTCCAACAACCGGCGGGCGCGCCCCCAATCCACGCCTCGCCCAAACGCCATGCCCAGCGCCACATTCTCCAGCGCCGTGAAACCTTGAAGTAGATTGAAGGACTGAAAAATCAAACCCATCTGCTGCGCCCGCACCCGGTCCAATTGCGGCTCCCGGAGCAGGACCAAATCGCGGCCATTTAGCAGAATACGTCCGGCATCCGGGCGCAGGATGCCGGCGATTAAATGCAGAAGAGTGGTTTTGCCCGAACCACTGGGACCAAACACCCCCACCTGCTCGCCAGCCTCCAGCTTAAAGGCAGGCACGTCCACCACCCGCCGCAAACCACCGGCGGGCGTGGGGAAACTTTTGCGCAAACCTTGCAATTCCAGCAAAGCCACAGGCGCTAAAATGACTCAACCTGCAGCAAATGCCAACCCGCCCTTGATCCCAGCGTGTGGCGCTGAAACAAACGCAATACCACCCACGCCACCGCGGCGGTGTAAATCGCCGCCAGCACGTCGTCCGCCGTAATGCCCCATCCCCCGGGCAGAGCCTGGCTCTGCTTGACCGGCCAAGGTTTGAGGATGTCAAACAGACGAAAAAGCACAAAAACCGTCAGCCCAATGAGGGGGCCGTTTTTTTCGCACAAACTTCCCGGGCCCGGCAGCGCGCCGTTGCGCCACCAAGCCGCCGCCACAAAGGGCAGGAAACTAATGGGCAAAGCAATAATCTCATCCAACACCACCGAGCCGGGGTCTTTCTCCCCCAGCATGGCCTCCGCCCGTCCACATAAATAAACTGATGCAGCGCAAGAGCAAAAAATGCCCGCCAGATACAACCAAAAGCTGCCCCCGGCCAGCAGCGCCATGCACCAAACCACACCCAGGGCTGCCCCCCACGTACCCGGCGCGAACGGCAATCGCCCCACACCCAGCCCTTGCGCCAGCCACAAGCTTGTCTTTTCCCACAAACCTGCCATGCCGTCACCATGCCCCCGCCGCCCCCGATTCTCAAACAAAATCCCATCCCGCACACCTTTCCGGCTGCGGTTACCCAGCCGACCACCCTCCGGCCCGGCACGGTCCGGTTTTCCCACAGGTTATAGCCGTCCTCCCAACCTTCGGACTTGACCGCCGCTGCCCCACCCCGCCACACTCCTGAGCGCATTGCATCATGTATAACCATTACCGCAAAGCCATCGGATGTCTCGCCGCCCTGATGCTGGCCCTCGGGCAATCAGGCGCCGCCACCAATGCCCCCGCCAAATCGAGCGCTGCCAAAACCAAACCGGCAGTAAAAAAAGAGGCCGTCAAAACGGCCAAACCCGTCAAGCCCGCCAAGCCCACACCGCCGCCGGTGGCCGACCATGTGGAGCGTCTGGACCCCGCCATCAACGCCCTGCTCCCCACCAATACTTTCCTCGAGCCGCTGGCCTCCGGCTTCATCTGGAGTGAAGGGCCTGTTTGGATGGGCAAGTACCTGCTTTTTTCTGATGTGCCCACCAATCGCATCTACAAATGGGAAGAAGGCCTCGGCATTTCCGTGTTTCTGGAGCCGAGCGGCTACACCGGCACCGACCCCCGCGGCGGAGAAATGGGGTCCAATGGCCTGACGCGCGACCGTCAGGGACGTCTCGTCATTTGCCAGCACGGCGACCGCCGCGTTTCCCGGCTGGAAAAAGACGGCTCGTTCACTCCGCTGGCCCAATATTACCAATGGCGGCGCTTTAACAGTCCGAATGACGCCGTCTTTGATTCCAAAGGCAATTTGTATTTCACCGACCCCCCTTACGGCTTGCCCGCCCAAATGGCGGACCCGCGCAAAGAAATTCCCTTCCAGGGCATCTACCGCGTCTCGCCCCAGGGCGAGGTCACCTTGCTCTCCGACAAATTAAGCCGCCCCAACGGCATCGCCTTGTCACCGGATGAAAAAACCCTCTACGTGGCCAATTCTGACCGCTCCAACCCCGCCATCTTCGCTTTTCCCATCAATAAAGACGGCACCTTGGGCAATCGCCGCATCTTTTTCGATGCCTCCGAACTGGCCAGCAAGGGCCGGCCCGGCCTGCCCGACGGACTGAAGGTGGACATCAAAGGCAACGTTTTTGCCACTGGTCCGGGTGGAGTTCTGGTCCTGTCCCCCCAAGGCAAGCATTTAGGCACCATCAAGACTGACCGGCCCACCGCCAATTGCGCCTGGGGCAATGACGGCAGCGTGCTCTACATCACTGCCAATCACGATTTGCTGCGCGTCAAAACCAAAACCCGCGGCAAGCTGCCCTGACGCCCAGCCAAAAAGGTTGTGAATAAGTTTTCCTCGGCCCGGCCTGGGCCTGCCCCTAAACTCGCCGGCGGTGAGCGCATTGATGCCCACTGAAAACCGTCCACGGCTCACGGCCATTGCGGCCATGGCCGCCAATCGCGTCATCGGCCGCGAGGGACACCTGCCCTGGCATCTGCCCGAGGACTTTCAATGGTTCAAGTCCGTCACCATGGGCCATGTGCTCGTGATGGGCCGCAAGACGTTTGAGTCCATCGGCCGTCCCTTGCCGGGACGAGATACCGTGGTCATCAGCCGCAGCGGATTTGCCCATCCGGGTGTCACCGTGATTCAAGATTTGGCAGAGCTGGCCCGGATGCCCGGTAACCGCCGGTTTTTTATCTGCGGCGGCGCGCAAATTTACACGCTGGCCCTGCCTTTCTGTGAGGATTTATACCTCACCCAAGTGCTCCGGAACGTGGAGGGCGATGCCTTCTTTCCCCCCTTTGAAGACCGGTTTGAACTGGCGGCAGTGGTCAAAGAAACCCCGGATTTTCGCATCCTTCATTTCCGCAACCTCCACCCCCAAAAACTGGCGGCGGCACCTGCCGATGCCGCCGCTGCCTGTCAAAGTCTCTAATCGCAATAACGCGATTTAATTGGCCGGCAAGGCCCACACCTCAATTTCGGTGTATTCATTGAGGGCGCTGTCCGTGCTGCCGCGGCTGTAAAAGCGGAGATAACGGCCCACGATGCCCTTGGCATCAATCAACTTGCCCTCGAAACCCTCAAAGTATTCGCGATCCGTCCCAATTCCCAACCCGGAACTGTTATCGTGGTCATTGTTGAATATGGTCCGCACATTCTCGATGAAATCCGGATCATCTGCCACCTGCACCACCACATCCCGGTAGATTTTGGGGGCGTCATGCGCATGCCAGATTAGAATGGCGTACATGGCGTAATTCTTTTCCAAATCAATCTGCACATACTGGCTCCCCTTGCGCATGATGAGCACCGAGCTTTCGGTGGCCTCCTTGTTGCCGTCGGTCACCAGCTCCGGCGCCCCGGTCATGGGCGCCTTGTCGCTGCAAATGACCTTTTTGTTCAACGCCACATTGGTGACCCCCTTGGGCGCCAGGAATGGCGGGCGTGGTTTGCCCGTCGGTTTTTCCGCCGTGGTGTCGGGTGGCATCTCCGCCGGCGTGCCTTTGAAAGCCGGGGTGGGCAGTTTTAATGGCAACGGCGCCAGCTCCGCCTTGCCGGCGTCCGCCGCCTGCAACCACCACAAACCCGCCGCCAGAATCATCGCTGCGCCCGTCCCGCGCCACCAAACAGTGTTTTTCGTCAATTTCATGGCCTGTCTTTGTACTTGTTCACCCGCCGGGGTCAATCTTGTTTCACCACCCCGGCCGCAATGCATGCCCGTTCATTGGACGCACGCGCGCCCGCCCCATTCAAGTCTTCTTGCGGGATATACGCCTCAAGGCGGAGGCAAAGCCGGCGTCTCCACCGGGGACGGCGAATTGGTAGCGCCTACCCCTTCCGCGGCTTCCTTCTCCGGTTCGGGCAGGACCCGAATACGGGGATTCCGAAACCACATCTCCACACCGGGATGCTCCAGTCCAATATAACCTTCCCGCACCTCCTTGAAATCCGGCAGATTTTTTACCCGCCCGCGGCGCAGGGCGCTTTCGAATGCCTCGCTGTCCAATTCAAACTCCAGCACCTTCTCCCCGTTCAACCAATGCTCCACCTTTTTGCCCCAGACCCGCACGCGGGCTTCATTCCACTGCCCAACCGGCCGCGGCTGCGCATTGGTGGCCGGCAACAAGGCGTACAACGAGCCACTCCGATACAGGGGATTGTTTTTGGCGTCCGCATGGCGTTCATCATCGGCCAGCACCATCTTCAGCCCCCCCAAGGCCGCCCGGGGCGCACCCTCCTGCACCAAATAAACAATCCCCGAGGCCGCTCCCGGCGGCAGCCGGTATTCCACGGAAAATTCAAAATGAGCGTATCGCTGACGCAACATTAAATCGGTTTGTTCCCCCCCCGGCACCGATGCAATCACGCCGGCCTTGGCAGTCCAAATATTGACCGGAAACTGCATCATCTTGTAGCCCCGGAAAAAAACTGGAAACTTGCCGTCAAACAGGGACTGCCACGGGGGCGCCTCGGCGGCTTCCAAGCCGGCCACCAACACAACACCCCACAACCAACGCGAGGCTCGGGCAATGTTCATGCCCTTAACATCACCCCGCCAGCCTTCTCTGACAAGTCCGAATCCCCCGGGTCCCCTTACGCCTCGCGCATCTGCTGCGGGTCGAGGCCCTGCTGGCGGCACCAATCCTGATAGGCCATGGGGGAGATTTCTGAAGGCTTGATTTCGCTGCGCCCGCCCCAAAACACATTGGTATAGAGCACCGGAATACCCGCTTCCTCCAAATGGCGGTCAATGGCGGCCTTATGGGCCAGCACCATTTCCTTCTCCGCGCCGTGCGCCACGCCCATGATGTTGACATTGCGAAATTCCGGTCCTGCGTCCCGCCAATAGGCATGAGTCATGACGTGATGGCGGCCCACTTCCTTGCCCGCGTCAATTTCCCGCCCCGGCGGCACTGCCCAGTGAAACAAGGCATTGAAGCGCGCCACTCGTTCGCCGTTTTCCGCCGGTTTGGTATGTTCCAAAAAAGTGGAAAAACGTCCAATTACACGGCGGCGATTCAATTCCGTGGCTACTTCATAAAAGGTTTCCAACGACACACCGGCTTCTTTCGCCCGCGGCCCCCACAAGGGATTCAGCTCCAGCTCCTCCGGGGTGAACTCCCGTTTAAGGGCTACCAACACGCGCCACTCCAAATCAGACAGCGTGGTTACTGCCACATCAGCCGGTTCGGCGGGCTGGGAAGCACGATCCCCCGGCTGCAAACCACGGCGCCGCAGGTGCCCCACCCCCAAAGCAAACACTTTGCGAGCCGGCAATAGGACATAACGCAACGCGCCCGTTCGGGATTTCAGATAATCGCAGTGTTTGACGAGGGAATAACCTTGGGGGACCTTCAGTGTCGTCCAAAGACGGTACTGACTGCCCGCCGTGCCCGGATCAGTGCTCCGAATAACAACATGACCGGTAAAGGGGTCGTTCGCAAACATCCAATCAAATGTTGTCTCCAACAAGTCGGGGGGAGTTTCCCAGGCCACCAAGGCGCCTTGTGCCAGATTGGTGGCCAGCAAAGTTTGGCGAATACGCCGTATCACGCCGGCACGCAGCATCGCCTGCAAGCGTTCCAACACCGTGGCGCGATCCACTCCGGACATGCGGGAGATTTCGCCCAGCGGGTCCAGTTGAAAACCCTGCACCCGATCCTCGCTAACGACCAAAATCTTCTCGTTGATCGGATCGTGTATTGTAACCGGCACAGCTACATCATTCATAAGCTTCAAAAGTAATACGTACCTCGGCGAAACCAAAATGAAAATGACCTGCATCAAGGGCAGCTTCAGTCGCGCAGGGGGGAACGCTGCGGCAGGAGCGCCAAGTGGAAAAGGTATCCGCCGGGCAATAAGCGGAATCAAAAAATGGGACGGCCCGCCCGCCAAGATAGGCTTCCGGGCGGTCCCCTGAGGTCATCCGGTCTCCAGTCTCAGCGGCGATTGGAAACACACCGTCCCTTCTTTTGACTGATGCGCCAAGTCCGGACATCACTTTTCCAGGATTACGGCTCGTGGACTGGACTCCTTCAATCCAGTATGGCCGGCAGCATGTGAGCCCTCTCCGGAAACACCTCAAGGGCTTTTGCTCGTTTTGGAAAGAGTTGCCGCATCTTTCGGACAGATGAGGAAACTGAAACCGGTGGCTGCACCGCCGGTGTTTTCCAGCCGTACCAGAATCCGATTCCACCCCTGCTGGAATTGAAAGGTCACCAAATGTTCATCAATGTGATACCAGCTTGGTTTTACGTCCTTCCAAATCTCCTGGCCGTTGATCCAGATTTTGCCGGCATCATCCGTGCCCAAGGCCACCAACATAATCGCCGGCTCGTCAAAATAGAGTTCCGTATAGGCATAGTAAACTCCCCCATCAACGGTCACGGGGACGGTATTATGCATGGATTCGCTCTGCATGAACTTCCAGCGCAATGTGCCATCCAGCATGACCACATTGCCCTTGACCTTGAGGGGGTCCGACTCGGTTTCCTCGATGCCCCGGCCTATCAGACCATCGGTATAAGTGGCGTCGAGGTCCACCGCCAGTTCGGGCGGGTGGGGGATGGAGAAATCGGTCCGCCCGAAACCATCCCACGGACCGATCATATACCAAGTATTGATGTATAACCAGCCGCGCCGCTCGGAGCTCCGCGAAAACCGGCGGCCAGGCAGGGCTTGCGCTTTCACCATCTCGGGGTCCAGCTTGGCCTCATAGGGAGCATACTCCATCGGCGGACCACGGGTCCCGCCGGTGGCTCCGCTGAAACCAGGCGGGGGGGGACGTCCTCGCCGGCTGGAGCTAAAAAGACTGTCAAGCCGGGATTCCGCCAAGCCTGATTCCAGCGAAGCCAGCCCCAGCACCCCCCGGTAATTCTTTAAATCCTCCACATTGGCAATCACCAAGCCGGCGCTGGCAGGGCTGTCGGGCGACCGTCTCCAGTCCGTGCCCCCGGTCTGCCTGCTGATCAATGCTTCGAAAGGCGGCATGAGTGTCGAGGGCGGTTGCATGCTCAGGAGGACTTCCGGAAAAGATTGGCCACGCTGCAGCGCCCACTCTGCTGCCTTGACATGAATGTAATCGTTCTGGATCTGAGATTCGTACTGGGCCAGCCGCTGGTACAGTGCCTCCACAGAGGGGTCAGCCCCCAATGGGGGGTAGTTGGTGAATGAACCTTCGCGTGCCATGGAGGTGTCATTGGCATTGGTGGGCGAGTGGGAAAGAAGTGGACGCGCCTCGATTTTGTTCAGCAACTGAAGTTTGCGCTGGCTCATGTCCACGCTCATTTGTTCAAACTTTTGCAACCGCTGTTGCAATTCCTGTTTGGTCAGTATTTCAGCCTGTTTGACGAGGTCCAACACAAACTGTTCGGGGAGTGGTTTGGGAGGGCGCGAAGCCGGAGGCTGCTGGAGACGGCGTTTGGTTTCGGTGGGAGGCAGCTTCTTCACCGGCTGAGCCGGCATCAGAGCAAGCCACAAGGTGCCACCTCCCAACACGAGCAACGCGACGATCCAGGAGATGAGCACCGTTCGCCGGTCAGCGGCGGTTGTAGTTCTCGTCATAAGTCCGAATGCCGATATTGCCCAGATTGTAGAACTGACAGGCGTCCATAACTTCGACAAAGCGCCCAAAAGGAGCGTCTTGGTCCATATCAATGCGCACACGGCGGCCGGGGTCGGCAATGCAAAGGCTTCGCAGTTGTTCGAGAAGAAAATTACTGGTACACGGGGCGCCGTTCCAATAGAATTTGCCGTCGCGGTCAATGCCCACCACCACCTGCTTGTCGCTGGGGCGCATTTTTTCCGCTGCCTGGGAGGCGGGCAGATTGACGGGGATGTCTTTGCTCTTGACCTTGGTCATGCTGGAAACCAAAAAGAAGATCAACAGCAGAAAGACGCAGTCAATCAAGGGCGCCATCGAGACTTCCGGCTCTTCCTCATTCTGAAGTTTGATCTGCACTGGGCTTTCCTCCAAGACGGACCCGTGTTTGCTTGAACCCCTGCAACTGGCACATGTCGAACACGTCTATCACCGTCTGCACAGACACCCCCCGCTCCGCGGCGATTTCCAGCGGAACGTCAGCCCCGCGACGGGCGCGCAAGGCCGCCAGATAGGCTGGCAGGTTATTAATGGGCAGATACGTCGTCTGCCCCGAATAGGCATCATGGGAAACCACGGCGAAAAGTTTTTTATCCGTGCCCATCGCGATGATCTCGGTCTCCGGCATGGACTTGGTAGAGGAGAGACTGGCGGTGGCCGACGGCAGTTTCACCGGGATTTGCCGTTCCCATTTCCGCAACATGGTGGTGACCAGAAAGAAAATCAACAGCAAAAAGACACAGTCAATCAGCGGCGACATTAGGACGCCCGGCTCGTTTTCGTCATCCAAGTGAATGCGCATGGCGCTCGCCTTTTATTGCGTGTCTTTCGCTCCGCCGGGTTTGTTCCCGCCGAGGAAAATCTCCGTGGTGGCATTTTCGATTTCCACTTCGATGATGGAGGCCAGATTAATGATGCGGTTTTTGAGAATGGAATAAATGGCAATGGACGGCGCGGCAATGATCAAACCGGCGGCAGTAGTGATCAAGGCCAGCGAAATGGAATTCGACAGCATCGAAGCGCCGCCTTCATCACCATACAGGGCAACCATGCCGAAGGCCTGAATCATGCCGATGACGGTGCCCAACAACCCCAACAAGGGAGCCAGCGAAGCGATCACGGACAGGGGGTAAATCCGGGACAAGTGCCCGCGAATATCCCGTGCCGCTATATCGCCCGCCGACTGGCTGGCCACCTCCAAACCGGCCCCCCGATGCAATAAAACAAAACGCAGCGCCTCGGCCAAGGTTGAGGGATGCTGGTCGCAATCCCGCAACGCCGCTTCGTAATCGCGGCTGGCCAGATGCGCCCGCACCGCCTCCCGCAGCGCGCGGGGGGCCAGCCGGTCTTCGCGTACTGTCAGCAATCGCTGCACGGCTATCACCACCGCCAGCAATCCCAACAGGTACAGCGGGTACATCCACGCACCGCCCCGCTTGATTTGCTCGCCCCAGTCAATGTCCACATTTGCCCCCACCCCTTTTGAGGTTTCCTCCTCCGCCATGGCGGCTTGGTGCTCGCCAGCATCCTGGGGCAGCGGCTCGGGCATCACAACTTGGGAGGGAATGATAGGGGGCGCATTTTTGAAATCACTTTCCTTCTGCGCGAGGTAGAGGTTATCAAAACCTGCATCCCTTCCGCCCATCGCGATAAAGGAAACGCCGGTGATGGTGAACTCACCAAAATCCTTCCATAAATCCCGCGTCGCGCGGAACCAGCTTGAGCCGGCATCCATTGCAATTCTCAAAGCCTTGCCATTGGTGAGGTCCCCTTGGCCGGCGAAATAAATGAAATTCGTGCTGCCGCCCGCCGTTCCGTCCGGTTGGACATGGAACTGCAACCCCACCTGACCTTCGCCCCATTTTATCCAAGCAAAGGACAGGTAGCGATACTCTCCCGGCCCGGGGTTTTCGCGAATGGGTATCGAAAGCCCCTCCATGGTTATCGGACTGTCGCTGCGGCGCAGGTAGAGATAGTTTGTGCTGACCCTTGAACCCGCAATTCCGCCCCGCCGAATGCCACTGCCTTGATATTCCAACCGCCAGCGCGCTCCTGGCGGCAAATGCTCGTTGAACAATTCAAACAGGCCGTTGGTTCCACCGGTTGAAGATTGAGGGGTTTGTGCCACGGCGGCCACCGTGAGCACCAGCAGAAACAAGAGCATGGCTCCCCCGCTTTGGAGCACCTTGTACCTTTTATAGTTCATTCTCCTCATTGAGAGTTATCCGTATTACTAACTACCGCGTTGGCGGAGAATGCTTATATGACATCCCCCTCCGCCGTCAACATTATTCTTTGCAACGTTATTGTTACGGAGCGTCAAAGGAGAGGTTATCGTCAACAAGGGAAGTATGCCGACGCCACCGGCTGTCTGCCCCCAAGCACAATCTCCCTTCGGCAGATTGTGCCCAAGTCTGCCCGGTTAATCCAGCAGGTCGAGCGCTTTTTTCATCGCGGCGGCCACGGTGGCACAAGCGGCGTCATTGTCCAAATCATTGAGCGCCTGATTAAAAGGCTCAGCCCGTACCGGCCCGTCGTAACCGATTTGCCGCAGCGCGTTGAGGAATCCCTTTACAGGAATGACGCCTGTGGCCAAGGGCAATTCCCGCCGTCCATCCTGTTGCTGATCAATGGCCACACCGGCAGGGGCATCATTTAAATCCACAGATACCACCCCAGCATTCTTGAGGGCCAGCACGTCCTCCACCGTCTCTCCGGCCTGCCACCAATGCCAACTATCCAAAATCACCCCCACATTGGGCTGGCCGATGTCGCGAATTAAGGCCTGAGTATCTTTTAAGTTGTAAATGAAGGTTTTACGGTTACTTGCACGGGCGCTGCGCGTGCCCACATATTCCAAACCCAAACGCAAGCCATGCTCCCCCAAAAGGCGCGCGCCTTCCCGCAAACGCTTCACGTGACGCTCCCAATTCTCCTGCCGGCTCAAGCTGGCATGTGTGGGCGAGAGCCACGTGCCCATGCGCTCCACGCCCGCCCGCTGCAATGCGGCCGCGGTTTTGGGCAATTCCTTCAAACTGGCCTGATAAGCCGCGTCATCCCCCCGGAATTGCAGGGGAAAACCGGCAGCCGCCCACGTCAGTTGGTGTTTGGCCATGTCGTCGCGCAGCGCCTTCAGGGCGTCGTCCGCCAGTCCGGCGAGGTATCCGGCATAAGGCTCCACGGCTTCAAAGCCATGTTTGGCCGCCAATTGAATGGCCTCGACCTGATTGGCGCGCACGCCGATGCTCCCCGGAGTGAGGGCAATGCGCATCTTGCGGCGGCTCCCCCCTGCTGGCGACGCCTGCCCCGCAAGCCAAGCCGCCCCCAGGCTCAGGGCACAGCTTGCTCTTAACCATTGCCGGCGCGAAAGGCCGGGCGTCACGGGCACGGATGGATGGGTTTTCACGAGGCAGAATATCCCAGCCAAGGTTGGATTTGGCAAGTCTACCCCTCCAAATACCGCATAAGAAAGGTGCCGGCAGTTTGCCTGCCCGGCGAAGCCGGGTCATCCACCAGTCAAGGCGAAGGGATCAAGGGTTCTGGGCGGCCCGCAAGCGCAATGCCTCGGCGCGCAATTCCGCCGCCAAGCTTTCATGCTGCCGGCTGAGGTCCTTTTGGCCCAAGCCCGCATAGACCTTGGCCAGGCTGGCATGAAACACGGAGTTGCTTTGGAATAGGGGTTTGGCGGCCTCGAAATCTTCCAAGGCCTCCTGCCATCGCTGCATTTTCAGCAAAATCTGGCCGCGCGTTTCCCGGAAAATGAGCTGGCGCGGATGCCGCTCGATGACGGTGTTCATGATGTTCAACCCCCGCGAGGGGTCCGGAGGGTCAGTGATGGCCAGAAGATAAGCAAAATTGTTGGCCACCACCGGGTTGTCGGGCTGCCCCAGGTAAGCGACTTCCAGATGATTGCGGGCGCCCTGCTCCTGGCCGCGGCTGTACAAATCCATGCCCAGGTAATAGTAAAGGGCGGGGCGATTGGCTGCCACCGCGCCCAATTCGCGTCCCAAGGATAGCGCCGCCTCGGCGGTGGGGCCCTGGCTGTTGGCCATGGCCGCCAGTTGGCGCAGCAAAAACTCATTCTGCGGATCATGATTCAAACCCGTCCGCATCCATTCCAGGCGCTGCCAGTGATTGGTGGGGTCCAAGGCCCAACTGCGCTTGATTAAATCGCTATAAATGCTGGCCGCCATGCGGTGGTAGATTTTGAGGCCCGTGCTGGCGATGCCTTCGTTCAGAATGGTGAGGGCGTTGGTCAGGTTGCCCTGCATCATTTCGGCCTCGGCCCATTGCCGGCGGGCCATCCAGGTCTTGGGATCCTTGGGCCGTCCGGTGGTGGTTTTCAGCTTGAAAAATTCGGCGGCGGCGGAGGCCCAGCGATCGCGGGCGAGGGTGTTGCCGTAACCCATTTCAATGGCCGCCAGCACCAGTCCCGCATCATTGCGCTTGGGGAAGGCGCGTTTCAAATACCAGCGGGCCTCCTCCCAATCGCCCAGACGGTAGTAATAGCGCCCCAGGAGCACGGCGGCCTCGGCCTGATCCGGTTTGTTGGCAAACAAACCCAGCAAGTAACGCTCGGCGTGATGGAGCATGTTGGACGAGGCGGCGGGGTTGCCAATAATATTCTCCGCCACCTCAATTTGCATCTCGGCCACCTGGGCGTTGTCTTTGGCCGTGCGGCTGGCCAGCGCCAGGGCATCATCCGCATATCCCATCGCCGCCAGATTGCGCGCCAGCCGCAGCAAATGGGCCGATTGATTCGTGCTGTCAAGCTGCAGCAGGCGTTCACTGGCCACGCGCGCGCGCGGCAAATTGCCCATCTGGTAGGCGTCATCAGACCACTTGGTGTAGCGTGCCTCGATGCGTGCCGGTGTGAACCACACCATCAACCCCAGAAGGCCCAGCCAGCCCAGAATCGTGAGGACCGCCGGCACCGCCTTGAGTTTGAGCAGGAGACGGTGTTTGTCCACCGCGCTTTCCAATTTGGCGCGCGTGCGGCCGTAGCCATAGGCCACCACCCCGGGCACCATGCCTTCCGTGCGGAAGCCAAAAAACGCGCGGGTAACGGTGCTCACCAGCCGCCAAAGGGCGGCGATCCACACCAAAGGATTGTACCACTTCCGCTTGGGACGCGGCTTGCCGCTGCCATAACCATAACCGTAGCCGTAGCCATAGCCATAACCATAGCCATAACCGCCGCTGCCCTCGCCAAAAATGAGGCCGCGCAGGGAAAAGTTCTCGAGCGCCTCAAACACCCGCAGCAATCCCTGCCAGACAAACCGCGGCACAAACAACAGCGCCGCCAGCAGCCGGTCCCAGAAGCGGTAAATAGCCCGCAAATAAGGCGCCCACGGGCCGCGCCCGCGCCACGCCTCGCGCCAGTTATTGAGCAAGCGATCCATCATTTTCGGGTGGGTATGGATTTGGCGGTGCTGGGCATCAATTGATCATAAACCTGCTGCATGAGCAGCTTGCGGACTTGCAAAAACAACTGCATCACCTCCGCCTTTTCCTCCTCCGGCAACGGCGCACGGTGATGTAAGCTTCCTGGCTTTTGGGCAGCGCCACCCCTGCCGGGATGTCACCGCCGGTCTCGCCAAAGCAATAAACACTGCCGTGCCGCACATGCCAGCTTTCCATCTTGGGTTTGGCCTTGGCGGTCTCCACATGCGCGTGCTCCACAATCATCTGGCCGGGCAGCAGGTAAATCTCATGCGCAAAATAATTGTGCTCCGGGGAATTAATCCAGAACACCCCGCCCATGCCCACGTTCACGAAGTCGCCAAGGCCAAAATCGGTGACCCAAAAATCCGTTGCCCATTTTTTGGCATGCTCAATATGCATGTCATAGCCATGCCGCTTCATCATGTCGAAATAGGCGGCTTTGGCCTTTTCCGGCAAAAACTTGCCGCTTTTATCGTAGAAGTCTGCGTTGGTGTATTTGGGGAGTTTCACGGTTTTCATTTTCGTAGAGGGTTGTGCTGCGGTAACCAAGCCGCCGCCCAGCGCTGCTGCGCCGGCCGCCGCGGCCATCATCTTGAGGTGAGTTCGCCGATTCATGTTCAGGTTGGGGTGGTAGGTTCAAGGGTTGGGGTCATAGACATTCAATCCAGCACGGCCACGCGGAAGCCCACATTGTACACGCGCTGCCAGACTGGATAATCCAGGCGGGAGGAGGCCCGCGATTCCTTGGGCCGCTCGGCCCACGAGCCGCCGCGCACGACTTTGCGCGTCTGGGCGGTGGGCGGCGAAAGCAGCGTGGGGGTGTATGGGTATGGCCGGTAATCATCCAAGGTCCATTCCGCCACATTGCCAATCATATCGTGCAAGCCCCACGCATTCGGGCGGTACCGGCCACATTCGGCCAGATGCAGCACACCATCATTAAACCGCGCGTCCTTCGGCACAAAATCCCAAAACTTGTCCGGGTTGGGGATGGGCTGCGGGTCCACGCCCTGCACCGCCAGTTGGCGCAGAGTGGCATCCGCCAGATTGGCGAACAGCGCAAAATCCGTGTTCAAATCCCCATAATACATAGGAGTGGCTGTGCCAGCCCGGCAGGCCCATTCCCACTGTGCTTCGGTGGGCAGGGTCACTTGTTTGCCGGTGCGTGCGGAAAGCCAGCGGCAAAACGCCATGGCCTGCTCCCAGGACACCCGGATGACCGGCAAATTCGGCGCATCCATGAGATAACCCGGCTTCACCTGATCCTTGTAGTGCATGTCGTAATAACCGTTGCGATGCTGCGGATCAAATTGCTGGTACTGGGCCAGGCTCACCTCCATCACCCCCAGCCAGAAAGGCCGCTCAATTTTCACCACCTTCATCGGATACTCATCCGCCTCCCCCTGCACATCGCCCATCGGAAATTCGCCGGCCGGAATTCGGCGGCACACGAGGGTCTGGCCGCCCCCCAAGTCCAGCCGCATCTCCACCGTCCCCAACTGAGCCTGCCGCGCCCTGGCTTCCGCCTCACTCAACGGCCAGCCGGCCAGCGTTACTGGCGCCGGCCGCGGCGGCATCGGCGGTGGTGGTTGAAAGGCCGGCCGTGGCGGCTGGGGCTGGGGAATTTCCTCGATATCCTCATGCACATTGGCGTATTTGATGGCGGCCTCCCGCCGCCGTTGGGCAAAGTTGGACGGGATGTGGCCGGCCTCATGGAAAGTGCCGTGGGCCGGCACATTCAGATCAATCCAGGTAATCAGCCGGTCCCACGCCTCGGCATCCAACCGCACGTTGTAGTGACCCTTGCGCAACATCTGCACCAGGCGGCTGGTGTCAGCATGAAATTCCAGCGGCGTGAGCACATGGTAATCGCCCTCCGGCCCATTCCGGCGCACAAAAGGATGCAAATTCAAATAGGATACCGGCAGCCGCGCCCCCACGGTAGTCCCCACGATTTGAGTGTTGGCCAGGTTGGGACGGGACGGGTCTTTGCCGTCATGGCACCCGGAGCAATACCGGTCCAGCACCGGCTGCACCTCGCGCAAAAAACTGAATCCCCGCTTGGGCCCGTACCAAGGTTGCGGGTCCACCGGCGTGCTGCGGGCCGCACTGGCATTGCGCAACGTGGAAGACTGGTTCTGGCGCTCGTGACACCCCACACATGACACATACTCACCAGGCATGCCCACAAACCAGCTCCGCATCTGTTGCAGGGCCTTGCCTTCCGCATCCAGCGGCTGGATGGCAATGGGCGTGTTGGCGGGCACGTTGAACAACGCTGACCCATCAGCCTGCACCGGCACCGTGCCAATCAGGCGCCGCACATCCCAGCCGCCTTCCATGCCTATGAAATAATGCCCGCCCATGTTGCGATAGGAGTACTCATATTGAAACAGGCGCAGGCTTTTTACCGTCCCCGGCGGCACGCCCTTCAGACCATCCCCCATATAAACATTGTGCAGATACACCACCGCGTTGGTCGCGCCCGGACGCACCTTGTCCTGGATGATGGGAGGCCGCTCTGTCTTGCGCAGCGGCACCGGCTCCAACAGCGCGTAGCCCGGCTCCTCCCGCAACAGCAGCATGTTGTCGTAAATGTCCACCAGGTAAATGCCCCAGGCGGCCTGCGGCGTTGGCTTGCAGGCCACCAGAAAATGTTTATCGCTCAAAGGAAACGGATGCAGAAACTTCGGCCAGGAACCATCCACCAGTGCGTCCCTGATGACGGCCTTGACCGGCTTGCCGTAGCCTGGAATGCGCTGAATCGCCCCGGCGTCGCTCTGCCGCCCGCGCGCCGCATCGAACAAGACCAGCTCGCCCATGCGCGGCACGCCGTGATGCCCGCTCACGATGCCCACAAATTTCGTCGCGCTCCCCGGCAGCGGCCGCGCGTAAAACAGGGAGTTGGGCCAGTAGGAATTGCTGCCGTAAAACTCCATCTGCCCCGTGCCATCGGGGTTCATGGACATCAATACGCGACTGAAGTAGTGCGCGCTGTCGGTGTACTCCCATCGCAGATACATTACCCGGCCATTGGGCAACATTACCGGACACCAATTGTTATCCTGGTCAAAACAGAGCCGCCGGATGTGTTTGCCGTCCGGCGTCATGAGGTGCAGATTGGCCACGTAATCCGCCCCCCCCACGCAAGGCACGCCGGTGAAGGGTGTCGTGGCATCGAAAATAATCCGCTCGTCCGGCAGGTATATGGCATCGTAGCTGTCAATGTCCGGCTCATCTCCCGGAGTGACCTGCCGCAGCCCCGTGCCGTCCACATGAATCTCAAACACCTGCCATCGGCCATGCGAACCGATGGATGAAAAAAGCAGTTTCTGGCCGTCGTAATGCAAATCCACATCTCCCACAAAAACGTCCTTCGCCGGCTTGTACACCCGCCGCAAAACTGGATTTTCCTCGCGCACCTTCATCCGCACCAGTTCATTGTCCATGCGAGGATTCAGGTTGGTGTTGCCCTGCCAGTTTTGCGGCAGGCCGAGGTTGCCCTCCTGCCGCTTGATGAGCAGGATTTCCTCAAAATCCAGGGCTGGGTTGCTCAACAAAGCCCGCCGCTCCAGCGCCTGGTATTGTTGCAGAACCTTCAGGGCCTGGCGCTCGCCCGCCGCCAGCGCCGCTTTCACCTTCGGCAGCTCCTGTTCAAAACGCCCCAGTTCCTCCAGCACCTCCGCCCCTTCGCGATATTTTTCCCCATACGTTGTCCGCAAATCCTCCACTGCCCGTCGCAAGGCTGCCGGATTCAGCCGCTCCAGTTCACCCCGCGCCCGCTCAAAGGCCTCCACCTCCCCCGCCACTTCGACCAGCAGATTCAACCAGGCCGGATTGTCGGGCGGCGTCCTGGCGCTCACCAGGGATTGCAAACGCTCGCGCGCCGCGTCGGCTTCCTTCAACCGCTTCAGCAAACCGCCAATGACCTCCTGCTCCACCGCCGTGCTGTCCATCTGGCGCAGCCACCGTGCCGGCTGGCCATATTTGGAAAACAAAGCCATCTCCCGAGGATACTGGGCGGCCAATCCCGCCACCACCGCCGAAGGGGAAGACACCCCGCTCTGGTAGTAAAAACCACAATTGCCGGTACGATTGTAAATCTTGAACAAAACGGTGTTGGTGCCGGGCCGCAGCTTGACATTGACGACATCTTGGTCCGGCCCCGCCCCCCGCGGCACATCGCGCGACAGCACTTTTTCTCCATTAAACCAGAACTCGCAGCCGTCATCACTCCCCAGGCCAATCCGCAGCGGCCCGCCCGCCTTGGCCACCAAAGTGCGATAAAAGTAGGAGGACGTGCTGTTGCCCGCCCGCAAATCGTTCACCACCCCGTTGGGATAATCCCGTTGCGTCCAAAGTCGGCGTTTCCCGTCGGCGCTGCGCGCCTCCAAGTCCACTCCGTGCTCAGGAAACAGCGCCTCCTCAAAAGATTTGGCCGGCAACGGGCCGGTGGTGAACCAGGGCGATTCCTGCACCACGGCGTTTGCCATGGCCGCCTTGCGTTGCGCCAGCAACGCCTCCGCCCAGCCGGCCGTGGCCGCCTCGGCGCTGCAGGCCAGGAGGCCAATCCACCCCCATCCTAAAGCCAATCCGATGCCCAATGCCCTGCTATTCATGCCCGTTTCCAGTTTTGCCATTGTTCTTTTCAGGCGCGGGAATCCATCCAAACCCCAACCGCCGCGAAACTCGCTGCGCCTGTTCCATGACCAAAGTGGCCACCGCAGGAAAATCTTTCTCGCGCAGCCGGTCCGCCGGCCCGGTGGT
The DNA here is from genome assembly GCF_024832785.1 of Fontisphaera persica. Lineage (GTDB taxonomy): Bacteria > Verrucomicrobiota > Verrucomicrobiia > Limisphaerales > Fontisphaeraceae > Fontisphaera > Fontisphaera persica. The sequence goes on along the minus strand of NZ_CP116615.1, from coordinate 347,538 downwards.
CCACAACGCCGCCACCGGATAGCCGTGCCGGTTGAAGACCGGGGCCGCCACACAGTGAATGCCCGTCAGTTGCTCCTGCCGGTCCACCGCATACCCCTGCCGCTCCACCTGCATTAGCTCCGCTTCCAATGCTTGGACGCTGCACAAGGTGCGCTCATTGAATTTTTCGTATTTTATCTGCTGCAACACCCGCCGCCGCTCCTCCTCCGGCAGAAAAGCCAGCATCGCCTTGGCGGGCGCCGCCGTATGCAGCGGCAGACGCGCGCCCAAATCCACCGAAAACTTGAAGGGATGCGTGCCCAGCACCTGCCCCAACACCACCAGCGCATCGCCGGCCAGCGTGCCAATCAAAACAGTCTCCTTTACCCCATCCCGCAACACCTTGGCGGCATCCATCGCCTCACTCAGCCAGTCCTCCTCCGCCAACACCCGGCTGCCCATCGCCACCAGTTTCCGACTGAGCCGCAACACCCGCCCTTCCTCATCTCGCACCAGGTATCCATGCGCCTGCAACGTCTGGCTCAGACGGTGCACACTGGCGGCCGGGTACTGCAACCGCTCGGCAATCTCGCGCTGGGTCAATCCCTCCGGATAATCCACCAGCAATTCCAAAATCCTCAGCCCCCGCTCCAGGCCGGGCACCGGACAAGCCCCCTCGGTTGGACGGGGCCTGCTTGCTCTGGACACGGTGCGCGGCACAGGACGTTTCATTTCATCTATGGAAAATGTTTTCGCTATTGAAATCTTTGACCCGCACCGCGTCAAGCTATTTTGTGAAAAATTCCGCCCCCGGGGCGCGTCAGCCTCTCGTCGGGAATAACGCTGTCGCCGCCCAAGGTGTGGCATGGGAAGCCCTTATGCAGAGAGGCCTATAAACATCGAGGGATGAAGCAACCGAGGGCTAACAATGCGGTGGCTGCGTGTCTTACCCCACCTTTCCCCATGGATATGGTTAAGCCTGCCTCAATCTGTTGTAGGTTCATGGATGGAGGCCCGCAAGGGATTGTGGAGGTCATTGCAAAGGGATTGATTTTCGGTCCGCCTGGCTATAGGTTGTTGACCAGAGGTCCGCCCGGCTGAAATCGCCGGCAGATGATTTTATGGCAGAGCCAAAAAGCAACAAACACGTTTACGACGAAAGCAAAATCAAGACACTTTCGTCGCTGGAGCATATTCGGCTGCGCACCGGCATGTATATTGGGCGCATTGGCACCGGCGCCCATTATGATGACGGTTGCTATATCCTGATGAAGGAGGTCATTGATAATGCGGTGGACGAGTACATCATGGGTTATGGCAAGGAGATTCAGATAACTTTGGAAGACAAAAAGGTCACGGTGCGCGATTTCGGCCGCGGCATCCCCCTGGGCAAACTGGTGGACTGCGTGAGCACCATCAACACCGGCGCCAAATATAACGACGAGGTTTTTCAGTTCAGCGTGGGGTTGAACGGCGTGGGCACCAAGGCGGTCAACGCCCTGTCGCGGCATTTCCTGGTGCGCAGCCATCGGAATGGCGAATTTGCCGAGGCAGTGTTCAAACAGGGCAAACTCAAACAACAACGCGAGGGCAAATGCCCCGGCGAGCCGGACGGCACGCTGGTCACCTACGAAGCCGACCCGGACATCTTCAAGGACTACGAGTACCGCCTGGAACACATTGAGCACCGCCTGCGGCACTACAGCTACTTGAACCCCGGCCTGCGGCTGGTTTTCAATGGCAAAGTTTTCCAGTCCCGGCATGGGCTGCTGGATTTGGTGATGGAAGATTTGCGCGCCGATGGCGCCGAGCCGCTGTACCCTCCGCTGCATTACAGCAGCAAGACGCTGGAGTTTTGCTTCACCCATACCAACAGCCGTTACGGCGAAACGTTTTATTCCTACGTCAATGGCACCTACACCAGCGACGGCGGCACGCACCTGAGCGCGTTTCGTGAAGGCCTGCTCAAGGCGGTCAATGAATACAGCAACGGCAAGTTTGACGGTGACGACGTGCGCGAAAGCATGGTGGGCGCGATTGCCATCCGCCTGAAGGACCCTGTGTTTGAATCCCAGACCAAAAACAAGCTGGGCAACACCGAGATTCGCAGCGAGCTGGTCAACAAGGTGCGCGAGGAGCTGCTGCACTTTTTCAACCGCAACAAGGAAATCGCCGACCAGATTGTGGCCAAGGCCGCGGACACCCAGCAGTTGCGCAAGGAATTGCAGGAAGTCAAAAAGCTGGCCCGCGAACGGGCCAAGGCCATCAGCCTGCGCATTCCGCAGCTCAAGGATTGCAAGCACCACCTGGACCGCAAGCGCGGCAAAGGCGAGGACACGATGATTTTCATTTGCGAAGGCCAGTCGGCCGCCGGCTCCATCACCAGTTGCCGCGATGTCAACACCCAGGCGGTGTTTGTGTTGAAGGGCAAGCCCCTCAACGTCTGGGATTTGAAGCGAGATGTGATGTATAAGAATGACGAGCTGTACAACCTCATGCAGAGCCTCAATCTGGAGGACGGCATCGAGGGCCTGCGCTATGGCAAAATCATCCTGGCCACTGATGCAGACGTGGACGGCCTGCACATCCGCAACCTGATGATTACCTACTTCTTCCGCTTCTTCGAGCCGGTGGTCCACGAGGGGCGGCTCTTCGTGCTGGAAACCCCGCTGTTTCGTGTCCGCAACAAGCAACGCACCATCTATTGCTACAGCGAGGCCGAGCGTGACAAAGCCGTGACCGAGCTGGGGGGCAAACCGGAAATCACCCGTTTCAAAGGCCTGGGCGAAATCTCACCGGCTGAATTCAAGCAATTTATCGGCAAGGACATGCGGCTCAGCCGGGTGGAACATGCGCCACGCACTGAAGCCGCCGGCATTTTCACGTTCTACATGGGCAAGAACACGCCCGAGCGCAAAGACTACATCATGGAACGTCTGGTGGTGCCGGTGGAGGATTAACCCGCCTGACCCAGTAATAAGCCGCGCCCCTGCTTCAAACCTTGGGCGCCCAGCCGGGCCGATACTCCCGCTGCCACAACTTCATCGCCTGCGCATCGTCCACAATGCGCTCCTGCGCCGCGTCATAACGTAGCGTCCGGCCCACCCGCCAGGCGATGTTGCCCAGGTGACACAGCAACGCGCTTTTCTGGGCTTCGGCAATCTCACTGGTAAGTTTGGCATCGCCCCGAATAGCATCCAGGAAGTTGCCGATGTGCACTTTGTCTCCCGCCGGGCCGGAACCCTTGGCGACTTCCACTCCCTTCATATCCAAAATCCGGTAGCCCGCCCCCTCAAAAATCAGGGAGCCTTTCTCGCCATAAAAATGCACCAGCCCATATTTTTCTGTGGGACGCGGATGACAACTGCTCCATTCCCAAGTGGCGTAACAGTGGCCAAAATCATAAGTGACCACCCCCGTGTCGGGCGTCTCCTGGTCATCATTGAAATGATACCGCCCGCCCGTGCAGGCCACCTGCCGCGGAGCGTCCACGCCCAACCCCCACCGGGCCAGGTCCAGGTAATGCACGCCGTTGTTGCCCAGCTCGCCATTGCCCCAATGCCACATCCAATGCCAGTTATAATGCACCAGATTATCCTTGTAAGGACGCTCCGGCACCGGCCCCTGCCACAAGGAATAATCCAGCCACTCCGGCACCGCCGCCGGCTGGCCGCGCCCAATGCTGCCGCGGCTGTTGGTGTACCAGCAGCGCGCCGTAATTACCCGACCTATCACGCCCTCCCGCAGCCGGTTCATCCCCTCGATGATGCCCGGAAAACTGCGCCGCTGATTGCCCATCTGCACCAGCCTTCCATATTTGCGCGCCGCAGCCACAATCATCTGGCTCTCTTGCGCTGTGCCGCTGCCGGGTTTTTCCACGTACACGTGCTTGCCCGCCGCGCAGGCCAGCACCGTGGCAGGGGTGTGCCAGAAATTGGGCGCGGCGATGAACAGGGCATCCGTAGTTTTATCCTCCAATACCTTCCGAATATCCTTCTGCCCTTGCGGGCGATAATTGGTCTGCTTCGCCACCGTTTCCGCGGCCCGGTCTGTGCGGCGGGTATCCACATCGCATAACCACGCAATTTCCACTCCGGGCAATTCCAGCAGCGCGCGCACATGATCCAGGCCGCGCCCCAGCCCCATCACCGCCACCCGCAGGCGGCGGTTGGGCGGATTCTCGGCAGACCACAGGGAAAATGTGCTCAAAGCGGCCATACTGGCGCCTGTAGCACGCAAAAAACGACGGCGAGGCATGGGATTCATCATGCCAGCATTCTAAAAGCCATCCCGGCTCTGCGCAACCAGGAATCCCCAGTCCAGCAGAGTAACCAGACCCCTCCGGGCCACAGCCTGCAAGTTTGCCCGTTCATGCGCCGCCAGCCTTAAGCGATTGTGTTGGCCTTTTTCCTTCCGTCCCCTTAGCTTCATTTGTAAACACCATCGAATGTACTATTTTGCGTGGCGTATGAAACATAGCAGTAACCCACACCGGCGCGCCTCATGGTTATTCCAGTCATGCCTTGCGGGCATTCTCTGGCATCTGGTCTGTTGTTGTCCGTCAGCTCCCGCCGCTGAAGCTGCCTCCACTCCTTTGTTGCGAGTGCCCGTTTTTACCAGCGGCCAGGATGGTTATCACACTTACCGTATCCCTGCCCTCCTGCGGGCGGCCAATGGCGATTTGCTGGCCTTGGCCGAGGGCCGCCGTCATGGCGCCGGTGATGCGGGTGACATTGATTTGGTGCTCAAACGAAGTGCTGACGGCGGCCGCACCTGGTCCTCCCTGCAAGTCGTGTGGGACGATTCCACCAACACCTGCGGCAACCCCTGCCCGGTGGTCGAGCGCGAAACCGGCCGCATTGTCCTGCTGATGACCTGGAATCGCGGCGAGGACCGCGAGTCCCAAATCATTAACCAAACCAGCAAGGATACCCGCCGCGTCTTCGTGACCCACTCCGATGACCACGGGCGCACCTGGTCCCCGCCGCGTGAAATCACCGCCCAGGTTAAACCCACCAACTGGACCTGGTTTGCCACCGGCCCGGGAGCCGGCATTCAACTGGAAAAAGGAGTTCACCGCGGCCGGCTGGTCATTCCCTGTGACCACATAGAAGCCGGCGCCAAACGTTATTATTCCCACGTCATTTACTCCGATGACCGGGGCCAAATCTGGAAGCTCGGCGGCCGCACGCCGCAACCAGCGGTCAATGAATGCGAAGTTGCGGAGCTAAGCGACGGCCGCTTGATGCTTAATATGCGCAATTACAACCGCGCCAACCCCACCCGCCAGGTGGCCTTCAGCGCCGATGGCGGACTCACCTGGACGGACCAGCGCCACGTGCCTGAGTTGATTGAACCCATTTGCCAGGCCAGTCTCCGGCGGATTGCCTGGCCGGAGGGGCAGAACCCCGGGGCGCTCCTGTTCAGCAACCCAGCCAGCACCAACCGCCGCGAACGCCTCACCGTGCGCCTCAGTGAAGACGATGGCCGCACCTGGCCCCGGGCACAAGTCGTGGACCCTCGGCCCGCCGCCTACTCCTGTCTCGCCGCAATTTCTCCCACGGAAGCTGCTGTATTGTATGAAGCAGGCGAAAAAAATCCTTACGAAGCCATTTGGCTGGCGCGTTTGCCCCTGACGTGGCTGAAAACCGGGACTCCACGCCCTTAGCTCAGCCACCGCCGACAACGGCGGCTGGCTGGCGCTTTGCCATTGTCCCGCCTGGCCTCCTGTGCTATAGGTAATCAGGCATGTTGAAGCGGCGCCATAACTTTGCCCACCGCCGCCCGCTGTGGAAATCGCTGGCGGGAGCCGCGATGATGGCGTTGTTTTCCCTGCTCCTGGCGGCAAGCTTGTGCCAGGAAATCCATCATTACTTCCACTGCGACGCCCAATCGCCCAATCACCAATGCGTGGCCACCCAAATGGCCGCAGGCCAGTTGTTGGAAGGGCCGGACGCCGCAGCCCTGCCAGCGCCGCACTGGCAGCTCACCTCCCTGCCCCAGTCTCATCATTTTCTCTGGCTGCCCGCAAGCGACCTGCGCTTGATGCCGGAGCGAGCCCCTCCCCAGCCCTCCGCCTGACTCTCGGCGGTTCCCATCGCAAGCCATGCGCGGGACTCAGGCGAGTCCCCCCTGCTTGTTGGTGGGAATAAATCCAACTTCTCCATAACTGCGGTTTTTGACCGTCACCGCAAGTTTTCCTCAAAAGATGGTCCAAAAGAAAATGACTTTTGCAAACAGCCGTCGGCACGGAGCAGGCCGTGCAGCGAGGCGGGCATTTACGTTGATTGAGCTGCTGGTGGTGATTGCCATCATCGCCATCCTGGCCAGCTTGCTGTTGCCGGCTCTGGGCCGGGCCAAGGCCAAAGCCAAGGCCGCCCATTGCCTGTCCAACCTCCGGCAAATCGGCTTGGGCATTCAAATGTACGCCGAGGACTTCGACGGTTATGGCCCCACCACCTCGCATGGGGGGGACACCAACCGCTCCTGGATTCATTTGCTGCGGCCGTACATTGCCACGGACAAAGTGCGGGTCTGCCTGGCGGACCCCCACGGCCCGGAGCGAGTCGAGCGGCAGGCCTCGAGTTATATTCTCAACGAATACACCTCGGTGGATGCCCTGGACCCGTTTGGGATGCCTCTGCCCAATGAACCCTCCTACCGCAAGCTCTCCGCGCTGCCCAAACCGTCGGAGACCTTCACGGTGTTTGAGGCGGCCGACCATCTGGGCCACAGCACCTACAACGACCACACACACTCGCGCAACTGGAACAACTGGAATGCGGTCATCGCGGACATCCAGCCCGACCGCCATCTCCAGGCGGCCAACTACCTCTTCGCCGACGGCCATGTGCAAAGTCTCAAGGCCAGTTACCTGAAAGCGCTGGTGGACCGGGGCATCAACTTTGCCAAACCACCCCGTTGACCACCGCCTTGAAAAGTTAAACTTACGAAAACCAAACCGGACGGCTCCGGCCGTCCACCAATGAACCATGTTAATGAAAAAACTTCTGTTCTCCTTCCTCCTCACCGCGGGCCTGGGAATGGGATTCGCCGCCCCTTCGCTTTGCAGCGCCTGCTTCCATCTGACCTCTGAACACGCCGATTTGCGGGTCACCTTCACACAAGGCGCCACGCCGCCGCTGGGATTGATAATCTATTGTGAAGCTTTGGAAACCGGTTTTGCCACCAACGAAATCACCATCGTGGCGCCGGAACACTCCCGCCTCACGCTGCCGCCCGGCACGCCTTTCGGCGAAGCCGGAGCTTCCCTTTGGGTCTTGCCGCAAACCGCGCAGCCCAACCTGCCCCTGCTGGGCAGCAGCGGCGAAGGCGTGCCCGAAGGGGTTCTGGTGGATAACCGCATGGAAATCCGCCTCACGCGTGTGGAGGGACCCGGACACTTTTTATTATGGCAAACCTTGGGGCCCGGCCAGTTCAACCTCCTCATGGACTCGCGCGACGGCCTCAGTGCCAACGACCAAACCACCCTGGAGGTGAATGCCCACAAGCATCACGCCTGGGGATTTACCACCACGGGCGTCTATCGCCTCACTTTTCAGGCCGCAGGCACTTTGGTGGGACAATCCCAGCCCACCTTGAGCCCCGGGCACACGTTCATCTTTCACGTCCTGCCCTTGCGGCCGTGGGAAAACTGGCAGGCCACCCACTGGCCGTGCGAATGCAACCCGCAACTAATCGGCCCCGGCGCCGACCCCGATGCGGACGGCGTGGTCAATGTGGCCGAGTACGCCCAAGGCTCCAACCCCCACCTGCCCGATGCCCATGAACGTCCTCAAGCCACGGTGGTCCGGCATAACGGCACCCCCTACGGCGCATTAATCTTTTTCCGTGCCAAAGCCGCCACCGATGTGCTGGCCATGCCCCTGGCCGCCACTCAATTACTGGGTAGTTCCTGGGAGAACACCATGGTCATCCAACACGTCGAAGACCTGGGCGACAGGGAGCGCATAACCATCCGGGATGCACTACCCCTGACTCAAGCCGTGCAGCGGTGGTATCAATGGCGGCTGCAACTCTCTCCTTAGACCGGCCCAACTGCGGCCAGAGTTCTTAAACAGCCTGCCGCCACTGGCGGACACGCTCCTCAATGAACGCCAGCGGGCCGCCGGCTTGCGCGACGGCCTGCTGCCATTGGGCCATTTTCTCCGGTGGCACGCTGGCCTGCTCCACTTGCGCGGCGGGCGGAAGGTTCTGCAAAAGCTGCACGATTTCGCCCAACGTGCCGAAGCAAAAGAGGCAGCGGTCACTTTCCTCCTGCACCAACGGGCTGAACAGGCTCACCCACACGCCGTCGCGGCGCAGCAGGTAGATTTGCTCCTGCTGCTGTGGGTCATCGGGCGCGATGGTGGATTGGGTGACGATGAACGGCCCCAGGCGGCGATTGTGCGGATGCAAGTCATAGACCCGGCAGGCCTTATAATCATTGGTGAGTGCCATGGTCACCCCGCCGTATTCACGGGGAATATTCACGGGGAATCAGTTGGAGCCCCCCAGTTCCTGCGGGCCTTGTCCGCCGTTGATGAGGTACAGCACCGCCATGCGCACCGCCAGCCCATTGTTGACCTGGTCCAGGATGACGGAACGGTCGCTGTCCGCAATCCAACTTTCAATTTCCACACCCCGATTGATGGGGCCGGGATGCATGATGAGCGCGTCGGGTTTGGTCAGCTTGAGCCGCGCACTGTTCAAACCAAACAGGGCGGCATACTCGCCCGTGCCGGGAAACATCGTCTTCCGCTGCCGCTCGTGCTGAATGCGCAGCAGGTTCAACACATCCGCATCCCGAATGGCTTCCTCCAAGTGGTAGGTCACCCGGCAGCCCATGCGTTCAAACTGGCGCGGCACCAAAGTGCTCGGCCCGCAAAGCGTCACCTCCGCACCCAGCTTGGTGAGCAACCAGATGTTGGAGCGCGCCACCCGGCTGTAAAGGATGTCTCCCAGGATGGTGACTTTAAGGCCAGCAATGCGCCCTTTTTTCTCCAACATGGTAAAGGCATCCAGCAGGGCTTGCGTGGGATGCTCATGCGCGCCATCGCCGGCGTTCACCACGCTGGCGTCCAGCACCCGCGCCAGAAAATGCGGCGCGCCCGCCGCGCTGTGGCGAATGATGATGATGTCCGTGTTCAGCGCCTCCAGATTCCGCGCCGTGTCCTTGAGTGTCTCGCCCTTCTTCAGCGAGGACGCCTCGGCGGTGAAATTGATGACATCGGCAGAAAGACGAATGGCCGACAATTCAAAGCTGGTGCGCGTGCGGGTGGAGGGTTCCACGAAAAGGTTGACCACCGTTTTGCCGCGCAGCGCCGGCACCTTCTTGATGGCCCGCTCGCCCACGGCCTTGAACGCCCGGGCGGTGGCCAAAATGTGTTGAATTTCCTCCGCGGAGAGGCTCTCGATGTCGAGCAGATGTTTCCGGGTCCAGGTCATAGGCGGCAGCATTATGCACTCACGGACGCATCAAGTAAACCGCATCTTCACCGCCCTCTTCGTCCAGCCGCATCTCGATGTGGTCCGCCGGCGCCGTAGGGACGTTTTTGCCGACAAAATCGGCGCGAATGGGCAGCTCGCGATGGCCCCGGTCCACCAGCACCGCCAGTTGCACCCGCCGGGCGCGGCCAAAATCATTCAAGGCATCCAACGCCGCGCGCGTGGTGCGCCCGCTGAAAAGCACATCGTCCACCAGCACCACCACTTTGCCGGTGATGTCGCCGGGAATGTGCGTGGGATGCACGTGCGGAGCCAGGCGCTGGTCCAGGTCATCCCGGTGCATGGCCACATCCAGCGTCCCCACCGGCACGGGCCGGCCCAGTTCCTTCTCCAACAAACGCGCCAGGCGCCTGGCCAGGGTCACGCCGGCGCGCTGCACCCCCATCAACACCAGGTCAGTGCAATCTCCATTGCGCTCCCGAATCTCCCGCGCCATGCGCTTCAAAGCGCCGGCAATCTCCCGGCTGTCCATCAAAATGTGTTGTTCCGCCATAAAAATGAATATGTGGGCCTGGCGGCCAATTGTCGTACTGGAATCCCGGAATTCTGGGTTGGCCCCCCTTCCCGCCGCTGGGGGCGCGTGGGGAACGCCTGCGGCACCTTATTTGTCGCCGGCCGGCTTCTCCTGCTGCTGTTGGGTGGCCTGCCGGCTCTTCCGCCATTTCGAGCGATGCTTCAACACCCAATCCGCCAGGGCACGCTCAAAGCCGATATCGTAACCCGCTTTTTCCGATTCGTACCACTTGTGACGTAAAATTTCCTCCCGTTCGAGCTGAAACTCCCGGTAAAGCGCCGAGTTCTTTTCCAGCTCTTTCGCCGTCAAGGTGCCTTTAGGATCAGCGGGCATACATTCGCTTTACCAAGATAAGTTAACACGACCGTGATGGAAATAACAGAAAAATTTCACCTACGCCGCCCCGGTATTGAACGGGAGGGAAAGCTGCCCGTCCAGCCGGTGCAACTGCCCACCCCACAGGCGGTTGGGCACCCGGCGGCGATTACCGGGCCACCACCCGCCTACATCATTTTGAGCAACGTTTCGGCCATCTCCGACGGTGTGGGCGCCACCCCGATGCCCGCTTCCTTGAAGGCGGCAATCTTGGCGGCCGCCGTACCCTTCCCGCCGCTGATAATGGCCCCGGCATGGCCCATCCGGCGTCCCGGCGGCGCCGTGGCCCCGGCGATAAATCCGGCCACGGGCTTCTTGCAATGCTGCTTGATCCACGCCGCCGCCTCTTCTTCAGCGCTGCCCCCAATCTCGCCAATCATGATGATGCCGTGGGTGTCCGGGTCCTCGTTGAACATTTTGATGATGTCCAAATGCGACGTGCCATTGACCGGATCGCCACCAATGCCCACACAGGTGGATTGGCCCACACCCCGGCAGGTCAATTGCCACACCGCCTCGTAGGTCAGGGTGCCACTGCGGGAAACCACCCCAATGTGACCGCGCTTGTGAATGTAACCGGGCGCAATCCCGATGCGGCAGCCACCGTGGGAGTCCTTGCCCGGCCCCGGTGTGACAATGCCCGGGCAGTTCGGCCCAATCAGCCGGGTGGGCTTGCCCTGCATGGCGGCCTTCACCTTGACCATGTCGTTGATGGGAATACCCTCGGTGATGCAGACCACCAGCTCCAAGCCGGCATCCACCGCCTCCAGAATGGCATCGGCCGCAAAGGCAGGCGGCACAAAAATGGCCGAAACCTTCGCGCCCGTAGCCCGCGAAGCCTCGGCCACCGTGTCAAAAATCGGCACCTGATTGGCAAATAGCTGGCCCCCTTTACCAGGGGTCACGCCCGCCACCACCTGCGTGCCGTAATCAAGGGAAAGTTGGGCATGCCGGGCGCCAAAACTGCCGGTAATGCCTTGAATGATAATCTTCGTGTCAGGTTGAATTAAAATGGCCATAACGATTCAGCTCTGTAAAAGGTTCCAGATTCAGTTCTTCAAGCAGCCCACCACCTTCTGGGCGGCATCGGCCATGGAAGTGGCCGGAATCAAAGACAAGCCGGATTCGGCGAGTTTCTTGCGGCCTAAATCGGCATTGTTGCCCTCCAGCCGCACCACCAGCGGCAGGCGCAGCCCGGTTTCCCGCACCGCGCCAATGACGCCTTCGGCAATGGTATTGCAATCCATGATGCCGCCAAAAATGTTGATGAGGATGGCCTTCACATTGGGGTCGCTGAGAATGATTTTGAAGGCCGCCATGACCTGCTCCTTGCTGGCACCACCGCCCACATCCAGAAAGTTCGCGGGCATGCCGCCGTAATGCTGGATAATGTCCATGGTGGCCATGGCCAGCCCGGCGCCATTGACCATGCAGGCAATGTTGCCATCGAGCTTGATGTAATTCAGGTTGTACCGGCTGGCCTCCGTCTCCAACGGCGACTCCTCGGCAAAATCCCGCATCGCCGCCACATTCTCATGGCGATAGAGCGCGTTATCGTCAAACCCAATTTTGGCATCCACGCACACCAGCGCGTCCTTGCCCTCCGGCGTCTCCACCACGCACAGAGGATTAATCTCCACCAGCGAGGCGTCCAGGCTCCAAAAGGCGCGGTACAGGCTGGTGAACAACTTGGCCCCGGCGCCAATCAAATCGCCCTTCAATCCCAGCGCCACCGCCACTTTGCGGCCCTGGTAAGGCATCATGCCCACCATGGGGTCAATGGTTTCCTTGATGATTTTTTCCGGCGTCCTGGCCGCGACTTCTTCGATGTCCATGCCGCCTTCGGTGGAAGCCATGATAATGGGCTTGCTTTGGGCGCGGTCCAGCAGGGCAGCCAGGTAGAATTCCTTTTTGATTTTGGCGGCACCCTCCACCAGCAACGTATGTACCACCCGCCCCTCCGGCCCGGTCTGTTTGGTAACCAGCGTGTTGCCCAGCATGGCCTGTGCGCGCTCAAAGGCCTCCTCCGCGCTGCTGACCACTTTTACCCCGCCCTGCAAACCGCTTTTGAACACCCCCTTGCCGCGCCCCCCGGCGTGAATTTGTGACTTGACCACCACGGCGCGGTAACCGGCGTCCAACAATTTTTGGGCGGCCGCGCGGACCTGTTCAGGGCTTTTACAGGGCTCACCTGGTGGCACGGCCACCCCGAATTGGGCGAGCAATTGTTTGGCTTGGTATTCGTGTATGTTCATCCGTCAAGGAATCGGTTTCGGAAGGTTAAGGTTAAAGGGGCAAGTTGCTGACCACCGGAGCAGGAATGACTGGTCACACAGCGCCCCGGCTTTGTGCTGCCACAAAAGCCCGCGCCGGGTGCCACATTCCAGACACTCATAACCCAACAGTCCGCCAGCAGGAAAAACTGGCGTGGACTGCATCTTGACGGCGGGCTGCCGCAGCGTCAACGGTTTTTAGTTTTTTTAATGATGCCCCGCCGCATCCCCACTTCCAAAAGCGCGCCTGAATCTCCTCGCCGTCTCGGGCAACGCCGGCGTGCGGCGCGGCTCACGGTTTGATGGGCAGGGTTTCGCTGAGGGGCATTTCCCCCCGCAACATCCGTCCCGCCGCACCCACCAGGCGCAGGTAAAAATCGCTGGGCAGCCCCTCGTAGGTCACAAAAGGCGAGGCCCCCACCGGCGGGTCATTGGTCACCTTGAAGATGGCCGTGCCCTCGTCCACTTCATCAAACATGGCCTGGTAGGCCATGGTGGCGCCCATGCGCTTCAGCTCCACATATTGGGCCCAGAGAAAACGCCCGCCCAATCGGGGGATTTGATTCAGGGGCGCATTGGTGCGCATGTTGTGCCAGCTAAAGCCGGGAAACACCACCGGCAGATAATCTTTGCCATTCGCCTTGCACCACTCCAAATCCGGCTGCCAGCGGCGCGCCGCGTGGCGTTGGACGCCCGGCAGGTCCGCATAACGGCCCACCGTCCAGGGGCTGACGATGTCTCCGGCCTTGATGAGTTCATGCATGAAAGCATCATTCACACAATCCTGGTCGAGCGTACGCCAGCCCGTGGGCACCCCCAACAACACCGTACATTGGCCCGCCACCGGGTCAGCCTTGAGAAACCGCACCAATTCCATGCCTTCGGCCAGCGTGTAGCGGCGGCCATCATTAAAACCCAGGCCCCACACCGCCACCACCGGCTTGCCCCGATGATGCAAATAAGCGGGGTCCTGCGTAATGCGCATCCGCGTTACCAAAAGCCGCCAGTCCTCCATCACCCGCGCCATTTGCCCGGTGCGCATGCCGGACAAATCATACATGACCGCATAAGTGCGCCCGTGCAGGTTTGCCCCCTCCCGGCAATGATTCAACACCACGTTGAAATGGCGCAGACCGCGCGGATTAAACACTTCCACCGCAAATCGCTGCACAAAAACGCCATCCAGTCCGTATTGTTTCATCCAGCTAAAATGGCGCAAAACCGTCTTGCGGTTGAACGAGCTGAACACTTCCGCCACCCGCCCGTCGGCATGCCGGAATGCCGTGGGATACCGCTCATCCGCCTCCATTTCGCTCATGTCCGGCCACATATCAATGGTGCAACTGCCCGGCTGAAAACCGCGCCGTCCCTGCCAGTGATAAAACCCCCGTCCGGCCCCATCGCCCTCTGCGGCAAACCATCCCTGATAGCCACACAAAATCTTGCCGGTCATGGTTTTGGGGTCCGCTCCCTTGTTGGAGACCCCACGAAAGGGAATCATGGTGCGCTCAATGATTTCCTCCCGGCTCATCTCCGGCGTGCCCCAGTCCGGCGCCGGGGCAGCCGCTCCCACCCCGCCATAACACAGCCACGCGCCCATGGCCCCAAGCATCCCCAAATATCTCATGCCTGCGATGCATTGCATGAAACAAGCCTAAAACAGGTACTCCCAAACTTAAACTCTTTTTGCGGGTTCACCTCTTGAGAACCGATTCGCGCTTGACGTCCCTTGTCTGCCATGAAGAATTCACTCGTGGTGCTGAATCCCTCCAAACCATACTCCCATCCCAGCCCCAGGCGTGCTGATGCAATGGCCATTGCAGTGCTGCTGGGATGCCTGCTGATGGCTGTCGGCACCGGTTGCGCCACCTACCGCCCGCGCAACGCGCCTCCCCAGTCGGAGGAAGCCTTCATTCGCATGCCAGGTTTCCAGGAGGACGTACGCACCTGGGGCGATGTTGAGAGCGAGAGTTTCCGCCGCAGCATCGCGCAAGCCTTTGCGGGCGACGCTGATTTGCAATCCACCAACGCCGCCCAAGCCGAGCCTTTCCAAGTGGACATCCTGGCCATTTCCGGCGGCGCGGCTAATGGCGCTTATGGCGCGGGTTTTCTCACCGGCTGGAGCCAGACAGGCAAACGGCCGCGCTTCAAAATTGTAACCGGCATCAGCACCGGAGCGTTGATGGCACCCTTCGCCTTTTTGGGGCAGGAATATGATGGTTTGATGTCGGCGCTCTATACCAATGTCACCACCAAACAGATTTTCCTGCTGCGCCTGTTTGATTTATTGGGGATGTTCACCCGGGACCACGTAGCCGATACACGCCCCCTGCGGCAAATGGTGTACAATTATTATGACGAATACCTTATTGAGCGGGTGGCTTATGAACACCGCCGTGGCCGAAGGCTCTTGGTCGGCACCACCGCCCTCGACGCCCAGCGGCCGGTGATTTGGGACTTGGGTGCCATCGCCGCCAGCGGCCATACCAATCGCTCCACCCTCTTCCGCGAAGTGCTCCTGGCTTCAGCGGCCATTCCAGTAGCCTTTCCCCCCGTCTATTTGGCCGTAGAGGCCAATGGACGGCAGTATGACGAAATGCACGTGGACGGTGGCCTGATTAATCAGGTGTTCATCTATGACGCCGTCTGGGACGCTCTGAAGGTGATGACCAACAACCTCCAGCGCCCCGTCAACGTGCGCCTGTTTGTCATCCGTAATAATCATCTCACCGCCGACTGGCAGGAAGTGCCGGCGCGCCTGGTGCCGATTGCCAAACGCTCCCTGGCCACCATCGTTAAAAGCAACAGTTACGGGGATTTATTCCGCCTTTACACCCGCACCCGCGAACACGGCGCCCAATTTTACCTCACTGCCATCCCTAATGACCACCGCTTGGAGCGCAAAGAGGAGTTTGACCGGGAAGCCATGCGCGCCCTTTACCAGCTTGGCTATGCCGAAGCCAGCCAGCCGGACGGATTCCCTTGGCTGGACCGGTTTGACGGCCCGCCCGGAGGCATGGAAGTGTACCGTCCCACCCCCTCCCAAACCACACCTCCCCAACCGGTTACGAGGCCTCGGACATCTTCACCCACCAAGCGGCGCTAAACCGCCGCGGCCATCACCTCTCCGCTCAATGCCGGGGCGGGGCGGTTTCCTCCGCCAGCCGCAGCCGCTCCTCCAGCATGGCTTGAATGGCCTGCCAGCCATCACCAGAACGCGGCTTCTCCAGAAACAAGGCGGCCCCCTCCCGCAGGGAGGCCTCTTCGCGCCCGGGAGGGGCATCGCCGCTGATGGCCGCAATCAGTAGATGGGGGTAACGCTCATGAGCCTCCCGGATGAGAGCCAGCCCCCCCGCCCCCGGCATGCAGACATCCACCACCAACAAATCCATGGGATGGCGTTGCAAGAAGTCGAGCGCCGCCTGCGCTTGTGAAGCCGTGTGCACTTTCCAGCGGCCGCCCGCCAACTGCTCCAGAATCATCCCCATGAGTTCCAGCAGCACCAGGTCGTCATCCACAATCAACACCTGATGACACGGAGCAGTCATGGCTGGCAGGACGGGTTAGACCTGGGGCAGCACTTCCCGGGCCAGTTGCCGCCATTCTGGCAGACGCTCCTTCCATCCCGCCGCCTCCAGGGCTTTCTGGGTGGCTTCGGTTACGGCCGCCGCTCCCTCGCCGCTGGCCTCAAGCTCGTGGCACAACCAGTTGGCCGCCGCCACGGCCGATAGCGGGCAAAAGGCGCGGTCCAGGAGCCAGCCGGGCGCGTGATGCAGAATCACTGCCTCCACAATGTCCAGCGGCAACCCCCACACGCCCAGCAAGGCCGCCCCCACCTCGGCATGGGAGGCGCCAATCACCTCCTGCTCCGCCGCGCAACCCGAAAGCCCCTGCTCGCGGGCCAGGCGCATGGCCCGGCTGTAATCTTCCGGCAGGTTGGCCGCCAGCACCAGTTTGCCCAAATCATGCAACAGGCCGGCTGTGAAGGATTCGCTCACCCCCCTGGCCTCCACCCGCTCCGCGCGAGCCAGCGCCTCGGCCAGCCGACCCACCGCCAACGAGTGCCGCCAGAGCCGGTCCACCGAGAAGTCCCGGCTGTTGATGTTTTCAAAATAAGAAAAACTATGGGCGAGCAAAAGCAGGGACCGCGTAGTTTCCGTGCCCAGCACTTGCAAGGCCTCGAGGGGCGTGTTGACCTGATATTGCAGGCCAAACGCCGCCGAATTGGCCACCCGCAGCAGCTTGGCGCTCATGGAAGGGTCCTTGGCAATCAGCTCGCCTACCGCATCCAACGTGCTGTCCGGCGATTGCAGCTCGCGCACCACGCGGAAATAGATTTCCGGCGGGCTGGGCAGCTTGTGCAGCCGCGCGAGAATCTCCGGCAGGCGCTCGCCGGGCATCCATTGGCGCAGCGTCAGCGCCCGGACCAGCGCCGTTTTCAGCACCTCGGGCGGACACGGATGCGGCAGCAACTGGTGCATGGCGGTCACACTCTTGGCCAGGGTGCGCCGCTGCGCCAGGTCGGCGGACAAAAAACGCAGCGTGCGCGGCTGGGTCTTTTGCACCGTTTCGAGCAACTGCAGGCCATCGCCGCCCGGCAGGGCCATCTCGGCCACCACGGCGTCAAAGATTTCCCCCTCCTTTTGCACCGCAGCTTGCGCCGTCGCGGCATCCGGCGCGGGAATCACCGTCCAAGGCCCGCCAGGCAAAGTATCCGAATTAGCCGCCACCATTTCCGCCGGCCAGGTTGTGCCTGCCAAGAGTATGCGCATAATAGAAAGTCGTATGCCCTCGTCCCTTGGGAGAGACGCACCCATTCTAATCAATCCCCCACCGCTTGTCCAACGGGGAATCGGCCCGCCCAACCGCTCAATCCCGTCAGCCGCCGCCGGTCAACCGCCGCCGCAGCCACTGGCCCAAATCATCCAGCCACGAATAAACCACCGGGGTCACCACCAGGGTCAACAACAGGCACAACGCCTGCCCGCCAATCACCACCACGCCGGTGGCCCGCCGCTCCTCCGCCCCCGGTCCCGATCCCAATACCATCGGAACCATGCCCGCCACCAGCGTGAAGGTGGTCATGAGGATGGGACGCAACCGGTCTCGATTGGCCTGCAAAATCGCCGCCGCCCGCTCCATGCCCGTGGCGCGCAACTGATTCATATGGTCAATTTGCAAAATGGCATTCTTCTTGACCACGCCGAACAAGACCAAAATCCCCAGCGCGGAATACAGGTTGATGGTTTGGTCGGTGGCCCACAAAGACAGCAGGGCAAAAGGCACGGAGAGCGGCAGCGAAAGCAAAATGGTAAAGGGATGCAACACATTCTCAAACTGGGAGGCCAGGATGATGTACATCAAAATAACCGACAGGGTGAACGCCCAAATAAACTCTTGGAAGGTGGTTTCCAATTCCCGCGCCCGGCCGGAGACCCGCGTGCTGTAACCCGGCGGCAGATTCATTTTCGCCACCTCCTCGCGCAGCGCCGCAATGCGGTCGGCCTGCGCGTACCCGGGCGCCACTTGCGCGCGCAGACTGACCTGCCGCTGCCGGTCCAGCCGGTCCACCCGCGACACCGTGGCAAAGGCCTCCAAGCGCACCACGTTGTCCAGCCGCACCAGCCGGCCCTGGGCATCGGGCACAAACAGCCGCGCAATGGTGGTGGCATTGGTGCGATCGGCCTCGCTCAGGCGCACCTGCACATCGTAGTCTTCATTGATGGTCTCATCGTGAAAACGGGAAACCCGTTCATCGCCGCCCACCATGATGCGCAACGCCTCGGCAATGTGCTCCGTATCCACCCCCAGCCGGGCCGCACGGTCGCGGTCAATCTCCACCCGCAGCTCGGGCTTGTCCAGCTTGAGCGTCGTATCCGCGTCCAGCAGGCCCAGGTCAGGCGCCTTGAGCCGCAGGCGCTCCGAATACTCCGCCAGCACATCCAAGTCCGGCCCCAACAGGGCAAAATCTATGTCAAAATTGGGGCCGCCGATGCTGAAGGTCTGAGGATTGCGCACGGAAATCCGGACATCCTGCATCTGGCGCAGCGCCCGGCGCACCTGCTGCATGACCTCCCGCTGCGAATAATTGCCCTGCCAGGCGCGCCACGGCGGCCATTGCAGCAGCCGCTTGAAGCTGAACACCCGTTCCTCATGCGGGGCCAGCCGCACATAAAACCGCGCGCTGTTCACGCCCCCGAAACCACCGCCGCCCACGCTCGTCAGCACCAGGCGAATGCCCGGCACCTGACGCAGCAAACCTTCCGCCTGCTCGGCCACTTTCACCATCGCCGGGAAACTCGTCCCCTCCGGCGCCAGCAGGCTGACATCAAACTCCCCCTCGTCCACATTGGTGGGAATGTATTCCTGCCGCACCATCTTATAAATCGGCAGCGACGACGCCACCACGCACGTGGCCAGCACCACCGTCAGCACCCGGTGCCGCAACGCCCATTGCAACAGCGCGGTGTAATGCCGGTCCAGCCAGCCGTAGAATCCCCGGCGCGACTTCGGCCCCTCCCCCCCTCCCCCGCCCTGGGCACGCAATAACCGCGCGCTCATGGTGGGCGTCAACGTGAACGCCACCAGCAAACTCACCAGCACCGCCACCGCGGCGGTCAGGCCAAATTGATAAAGAAACCGCCCGGAAATGCTCGACATGAAGGAAACCGGCACAAAAATCACCACCAGGCTGAAGGTCGTCGCCATCACCGCCAGCCCGATTTCCCGCGTCGCCTCGCGGGCCGCATCAAAAGGAGGCAGCTTCTTTTCCTCCACAAAACGGAAGATGTTTTCCAGCACCACAATGGCGTCATCAATCACAATGCCCACCATCAGCACCAACGCCAGCATCGTCACGCTGTTGAGGGTGAAATTGAGCGCCTTCATCATGCCAAAGGTGGCCACCACCGAGGCCGGTATGGCAATCGCCGCAATCACCGTCGCCCGCCAGTTGCGCATGAACAACAGCACCACCAGACTGGCCAGAATGCTACCCACCACCAGATGCCGCTGGATTTCGTGCAGCGCGGCGAAAATATAACGCGATTGGTCCCGAATAATCTCCACCCGCACATCCCCCGGCAACAAGGCCTGCACTTCCCGCAAACGCTCCTTGACCCCTTCAATCACCGCCACGGTGTTGGCCCCAGTCTGGCGCATCACCTCCAGCGTCACCGTCGGCACGCCATTCAGCCGCGCCAGGGTCCGCTGCTCCTTGGTGCCGTCCTCAGCCCAGCCAATGTCGCGCACGCGGATGGGGGAGCCGTTGCGCGTGGCCACCACCAAATCATTAAAGGCTTTGGGATCCGTCAACCGCCCCATCGTGCGCAGGGTGGACTCCCGCACCGCCGTGGTGACCAGCCCGCCGGGAATGTTGGCGTTCTGCCGCTCCACCGCCTGGCGCACCGCCGTGATGGGTATCCGATAGGCCGCCAGCCGGTCGGCATCCACCCAGATGTTGATGCTCCGCTCCAAGCCCCCAATCACGTTGACCTCCCCCACCCCCAGCGAACGCTCAATCTGCTTCTTCACGATTTTGTCCGCCAGCTCCGTCAGCTCGCGCTGGGAGCGATCTCCGGTCAACGCCATCGTCAACACCGGCGAAAGATCATTGTCGGCCTTCGTCACCACCGGTGGATAGATGTCGCGCGGCAGATTGCGCACCACCCGCGATACCCGGTCCCGCACGTCCTGCGCCGCCGCGTCAATGTCCCGCGACAAATCAAACGTTACAATGATGAACGACTGCCCCAGCCCGCTGATGGACCGCAATTCCTTGATGCCTTCAATGGTGTTGATGGCCTCCTCCAGCGGCTGCGACACCTGCGTTTCCATCTCCACCGGGGAGGCCCCCACCAGCCGCGTGCTTACTCGCACCGTGGGCAAATCCACTGCGGGAAAACGGTCCACCCCCAGATGCAAATACCCCGCCACCCCCACCACAAACAGGGAAAGGATGATCATCGAGGCGAAGACCGGACGCCGGATGCAGATTTCGGCCAGCTTTTGCATGGCGTCTCCTCGTTAACTGCGAGGCGCCACCCCCGCCGGCGCAGCGTTCGTTTGCACGGGATCGCCCGTGCGCAAATTACCCGGTCGCAGCACCACCGGTTCCCCCGCCCGCAAGCCGTCCAGGATTTCCACCCAGTCCCGCCCCCGTCTGCCCGTGACCACCACCCGCTCCCGCGCCTTGCCCTCCTGTACCGTCACCACTTTTTCCAAACCCGCAAATACCACCAGCGCCTCCGCCGGCACCGCCAGCCCCGGCTCGTTGGCATCCACCACCACTTCGGCGCGCACAAAAGCCCCCGGCCGCAGCACCCCCCCGCCGCGCACATCCGCCTCCACCATCAGCATCCGATTCATTTCCGTAATGGAAGGACTCAACCGCGTGATGGTGGTTTGATGCACATTCGTGCTGCCCTCCACCCGGAAGCGCACTGGCTGTCCGAGCTGGATGCGCGTGGCCTCCCGCTCCGGCACCTCCAATTTCAACCGCAGCAGCTCCGTGCGCACCAGCGTGACCACCGGCGCGCCGGCGCCCAAATACTCTCCCAAACTCGCCTGCCGCGCCTCCACCACGCCGTCGAACGGCGCCAGCAGCCGGGTGTCCTCCAACTGTTGGCGGGCAATCTCCAGCTCCGCCTTGCGCTGCGCCAGCGCCGCCTGATTGATGCGCGCCTCCTCCTTGGCCGCCATCAGGCGGTTGGAGGCCACATTAAACTCGGCCTGCGTTTTGTCGTATTCCGCCTGCGAAGCCACGTTTTGTTTCACCAAAGATTGAATGCGTGCAAATTGCCGCGCCGCCTCCTCAAAAATGGCTGCCGCCACCCGCACCTGCGTAACCTCCTCCACCCGCGTCACTTCATCATCGCCCGTGGGGGACAACCCCAGCGCGGCCCGCGCCTGCATCACCGCCGCCTCCACCTGCCGCACCTTCAGTTCATAATCCCGGGGGTCCACTCGCGCCACCAGTTCTCCCCGCCGCACCACGCTGCCCAAATCCACCGGTAATTCCACCACGCGCCCCGGCACCTTGGCCGCCAGCGTGGAACGGTCCAGTGCCGCCAGACTCCCCGTTACCATCACCACCCGCTCCATGGGGCGCACCCCGGCCACCGCCACCGAAACCTGCCGGACCGGCGGGGCACCAGCGCCCTTGCCGCTGGACTTTCCTTTTCCCGCACTGCCGCTATCCGCCCCCGTGCGGTTCTCGGGGCTGCACGACACGGCTGCCAGGGCCAGTGCGAGAATGGCCCCGGCGCAACCACGGCTGAAACACTTCATTGTCGCCATTCTTGTGAAATCCCGCCGCGGCTGGCCAGCCGAAAATGCCCCTCAACTTGGGACAGACTGGGTAGAACATGACCTCCCCGTGGTCAAGATCAGTGTGTTGAGTGCACGCCGCAAGGATGAGCTGCTGCACCTCCTCCAGAGGAGGTGCAGCAGCGGTGTGCCAAACTTGCTATCCTCCAGGCGTGCACACCACCTACTTTGAATTATAGCGTATGCGCACCAACCGCCATTGGTTGCGCAAAAGCTCGCCGCCTTCGCCAGGGCCCACGGCATCAAAGCCGCCGTCCGCGCCCTCGGCTCCGACCACCGCTACATCCCCCCCCAAACGTTACACTTGGCAAAGCGGTGTCGAAACCGTCCACCGCCTGGTCAAAGACGAGTTCTTCGACCGCGAAACCTTCTCCAGCCCCCAAGACTTCTGGGCCAAAGTCACCACCTACTGGCTTTACTTCAATCTCTTCCGCCCCAACGGCGGCAAAGGATGGCAAAGCCCCTTCCAAATCTTCAACGCCAGCGCCCCGGCCCTGGCCCGGGCCCTGCTCGACTGGAGACACCTCAACCTCTCCCAACTTCATCATCTCCACTTGTCTCCACCCCTCCACAGGGGTCACGATCTACTCAGCTTTCCCAAGCGTTGCCAAGGTTGCCCTTGATTGGCAGGCGGCTTTTGGCGCAAAGTACCGGCGCAGGTTGGATAAAACTTATTTACCGCCTATGAAAACATCATGCTGGCTGATGCTGAACCTGGCCGTCTGCACGATGGCGACCACGATAGCCGCCCAGTCCGCCGGGCCGGACCTGGTGCATGAGCCTTACCATCTGCGCCAAGGGCTGGTGAGCCGGTCCATCTCGTTTGAAAACCCCACCGGCGCGCCCGGTCAGGGCGGCCAAGCGGCCAGCAACCTGGGCCCCGGCCGCAAAGGCGCGCCCGCCAAAGAGCTGGCCCCCGGCGAAACCGTGCAACTGGCCGACATTCAAGGCCCCGGCACCATCCGCCACATCTGGGTAACCACCTCCGCAGACCCCGTGATTCTGCGCGGGCTGGTACTGCGCGCCTGGTGGGATAACCAAGCCCATCCCAGCATCGAATGTCCCTTGGGCGACTTCATGGGGCTGGCCCACGGCAAAGTGGCGGCCCACCAGTCCGCCGTGCATTCCCTGGGGCCGAGCGCGGGCATGAACATCTGGCTCCCCATGCCCTTCACCCGGCGGGCCCGCTTCACCCTCGCCAACGAATCCGGCAAAAAATTGCCGCTTTTCTATCAAATTGACTACACCCTCAAGGACCGGCACCCCAAGGATGTGGGCCGGCTGCATGTGCTTTTCCGCCGGGAAAATCCCACCACCCTTAAACAGGACTTCGAGCTGCTCCCCCGCCGCGCCGGCAAAGGCCGTTTCATTGGCTCGGTGATTGGCATCCGCGCCCTCGGCGAGCACTGGTGGGGCGAGGGGGAAGTGAAGGTTTATCTGGACGGCGACCGCGAATGGCCCACCATCTGCGGCACCGGCAGCGAGGATTACGTGGGGTTGTCCTGGGGTATTCAACAAGTCGCCTACCTCTACAACGGTTGCAGCCTGAATCAAAATGGCTTTGTGACCATGTACCGCTGGCACCTGCCAGACCCCATTTACTGGCAGAAAGAATGCCGTGTCACCATTCAACAAATCGGGTGGAATCAAGGGCTGTTTGAACGGCAGGACGACTGGTCCTGCGCCACCTTCTGGTATGAGCCGGTGCCCAGCGCGCCGCTCCCGCCGTTGCCCGACGCCGCCGCCCGCACCGCCCATCTCTGGACAGACAACCCCCGCACCGGTAATTGATGAAGACACGTTATTGGGACAAGGCGGCCGAATGCCTCCGCCGCCGGGAATTGGAGGAGCTGCAATTGGAGCGCCTGCGCGCCGTCGTGCGCCGCGTGGAACGCCACGTGCCCTTTTACCAGCGCAAGCTCGAAGCCATCGGCCTGCGCCCGGAAAAAATCAAAAGTCTGCAGGACGTGCGGCATCTGCCCTTCACCACCAATGCCGATTTGCGCGAGGCCTACCCCGCGGGGCTGCTCGCCGTGCCGTTGCGCAAGACCCTGCGCCTGCACACCTCCAGCGGCACCACCGGCAAGCCCAAGGCCATTTTCTTTTCGCGCCGCGATTTGCACCACTCGGCGGACCTCATCGCCCGCTGCCTGGTGGCCACCGGCGCCACCGAGGACGACATCCTGCAAAACATGATGACCTACGGCCTCTTCACCGGCGCCCTGGTGATGCACTACGGCGCAGAAAAAATCGGCTGCCTGGTCATTCCCGCCGGCCCGGGGAACTCGGAGAAGCAACTGCTGCTCATGCAGGACTTCCGCTCCACCATGTTTCACACCACCCCCAGCTACGCGCTGTATTTTGCGGATTTCCTGGAGAAAAAGGGCATTGACCCCCGCCGGCACCTGGCCCTGCGCCGCGGCTACATTGGCGCCGAGCCATACACGGAGCAAACCCGGCGCAAAATCGAGCAGGCCTTTGGCATCGAAGTGTATAATTCTTATGGCCTGTCCGAAATGAACGGCCCGGGTGTGGCGTTTGAATGCGCCGCCCGCCACGGCATGCACCTTTGGGAGGACCATTTCCTGATGGAAATAATTGACCCGGCCACCGGCGAGCCGGTCCCGGACGGCCAGCCGGGTGAGCTGGTCCTGACCACCCTCTGCCGGGAGGCCATGCCGCTGTTGCGCTACCGCACCCGTGACATCACCGCCCTCATCCCCGAACCCTGCCCCTGCGGCCGCACCCACCGCCGCATCCAGCGCATCACCGGCCGCGCCGATGACATGCTCATCGTGCGGGGCGTCAATATCTATCCGCAACAGATTGAGAGCGTGCTCATGGGCCTCCCCGAGCTGGGCCGGAATTATTTGATTGTGCTCGAAGGTCTGGACGAAATGACGGTCAAGGTGGAATTGAGCGCCGCGGCCTTTGATGGCCGCGTGGAGCGCCTGGCGGAATTGCAACAGCTTGTGGCGGAGCGCCTCCGCACCGAATTGCTGACCCGCCCGCGCGTGGAGCTTTGCGCGCCCGGCAGCCTGCCCGTCAGTGAGGGCAAGGCCAAACGCGTCCTGGACAAACGCACCCTCTAACCCCCCTGCCCTATGCACACCATCAAACTGCTGGCGGTTCTCGAGGAAAACAAACAGGGGCAGCTTGCCCGCCTCACCCGCTGCCTGGCCGGCGCCAAAGTCAACATTCGCTGGATTACCATCGCCACCTTGGACAAGGTGGGCGTGGTCAAAATCCTGGTGGACCGCCTCGAGCCGGCCCTGGAGGCGCTCCGCCGCGAGGGTTTCACCGTCTCCACCCTGGAAGTTCTGGCCGTGGAAGTGCCCGACCAACCCGGCGCCCTTCATGCCGTGACTGACGCCCTTGCCCGTGAAGGCATCAATCTCGAAAATGCCTCCGGCTTTGTCACTCAACCCCGCAAACGCGCCGTGCTCCTGTTTGAGACGCACAAGCTGTCCGAAGCCCAGCGCGTCCTCCAAAAACAGGGCTTGCGCCTGTTCACCCAGGCCGAAGTGCTGGCGATTTAACCCGCGGCGCCCGAAACACAAAAAACATCTCGTCCCCCGCTTTGCGGGCGCTCACCAGTTCCAAGGGACGCGCCTGCGCCAGGGCAGGAGCATGAGGGCCATCCACGATGGTGGGCGCCTCGCGTCCGCCAAAAAGCAAGGGACACACCGTCAAATGCAGCTCGTCCACCAGCCCCGCCTCCCATAAAGCGGCATTCAATTCTGCGCCCCCCTCCACCAGCAGCCGCTGCACCCCCCACTCGCGCTGCAACCACGCCAGGGCTGCCGGGAAATCCACCTCGGTGCGGCCGCACACGCGCACCACGTCCGCCACCGCTCGCAGCCGCGCCCGTTTTTCCGCGCCAGCCCGTTGAGTGGTCAGAATGATCAGGGGAGACACGCGGCTGGAAAAAACGGCAGCCTCCAGGTTCACCGTGCCGCTCCCGCTCACAATCACGCGCAGATGACACTCGCGCAGTCCCCGCTGCAGCCGTTGTCTCCGAAAGGACGCCGGGCCCGGCCCCAGCGTCACGCCGGGCGCCTCCGCCGTGCGCGCCCCACACATCACGGCATCGGCGGTGGCACGCAGCTCATACAAGTGCCGTTGGTCACGCCGGCTGCCAAAATGCACCACCTGGCGGTTGGCCGTGGCAATTTTGCCATCGGCCGTCATCGCCATGTTCACGAGCACATAGGGGCGCGGCAAGGTCAGGGAGTCCGGCAAATCAAGGGTGTCGGCAGGCGTGGCCACGTTTTAATCCTCCGGACGCTCGCCGCTGGGCGCCATTTTCACCAGCCGCGGGTCAAACCGGCCTACCACCTCCACCAAATCCGCCTGCGCGGCCATGACCTGCTCGATGTCCTTATACACCATGGGCGCCTCGTCCAAACCCGCCGAAATCAAATGCACCTGCCGCTCTTTCAACCGTTCCCGCACCGTTTTCCAGTCCAGCGTTTTTTCCGCCCGCGTGCGGCTCATCACCCGCCCGGCGCCATGGGCCGCGCTGTTCAGGGAGGCCGGGTTTCCCTTGCCGCGCACCAAGAAGCCCGGCGAGGCCATGGAACCTGGAATCACCCCCAGCACTCCCGCCGCCGCGGGCGTGGCGCCTTTGCGGTGGACAATGACCTCGCGCTCCACCCCATGCAAACGATGCACCTCTTTCCACGCAAAATTGTGGTGGTTTTCCACATCCAGCAAAACCTCCAGCCCCAGATGCCGGACGATGTGCTGGTGAATCAATGCATGATTGGCGGCCGCATAACGTCCCATGAGCTGCATTGCCTCCCAGTACTCCCGGCCTTCCTGCGTGTCCAAATCCAGCCAGGCCAGCTTTTGCAGCTCCCGCGGCAGATGCTTTCGCTTCTCCGCCGCCCGCCGGCTGTAATAATCGCACACCGCCGCCCCCGTGCCGCGGCTGCCGCTGTGGCTCAACAGCGCGACATACTGACCCGCCTCCAGCCCGCGCAACGGCTCATACAAAGTGAACAATCCAAACTCCACAAAATGATTGCCGCTCCCGCTGGTGCCCAACTGTGCCCAGGCCTTGTCTTTGAACTTCTGCGTCACCGGGCTGACCGACCAGTCCGCGTCCATGACCTCATGGTGCCGGCGATGTTTGAACTCTGCCCCTACGCCAAAGCGCGTTTCCGCCTCAATCGCCCGAATCAACGAGTCCCGCCGCCGCTCCAAATCCTTGACTGGCAAATCCACCACGCTCAACTTCATGCGGCAGGCAATGTCCACCCCCACCGCAAAGGGAACCACGGCGTTTTGCGTGGCCAACACCCCCCCTATCGGCAGCCCATAGCCCACATGCGCGTCAGGCATCAACGCCCCGGCCAGCGAAATCGGCAGCCGGCAGGCATTCTGCATTTGCTGCACCGCATCCGGCTCCAACCCCTCACCCCATTGCCGCCAGGGCGCTGGCTCCTCACGTGGCATTTGCTCGCTCATAACTGAAACATCCCGCGGCAATTACCATGCCCCAACTCCACTGGCAAGGCAATCGCCGCCGGCCGTTTGGCCCCGCCATTCACGCTCCCGCAGGGTCGGCTCCCGCGTCGAGAAGCTGGCGCACGCGCTGGCAGAAATCCTGCGCCGTGAAGGGCTTCAGCATGAACTCCACCCCCTCCTCCAGCACCCCGTGATGCGCAATCACGTTGGCCGTGTACCCCGACATGAACAAACACTTCAACCCCGGCCACCGCCCCCGCAAACGATCCCGCAACTCCCGCCCGTTCATCCCCGGCATCACCACATCCGTCACCAGCAAATCCACCCTCCCCTCATGCCCCTCCGCCAACGCCAACGCCTCCCCAGGCCCCCGCGCCGCCAACACCCGATATCCCCGCCGCTCCAACAACCGCCGCCCCAGCTCCAACACCTGCTCCTCGTCCTCCACCAACATCACCACCTCCTTCCCCCGCGCCCCCGGCAACGCCTCCGCCCCCACTACCGCCGCCGCCCCACGCACCCCCTTCTCCCCCTCCTCCCCCTCCCACCGCGGAAAATACAGCTTGATCGTCGCCCCCTGCCCCTCCTCGCTGTACACGCTCGCATG
The DNA here is from genome assembly GCF_024832785.1 of Fontisphaera persica. Lineage (GTDB taxonomy): Bacteria > Verrucomicrobiota > Verrucomicrobiia > Limisphaerales > Fontisphaeraceae > Fontisphaera > Fontisphaera persica. The sequence continues at coordinate 319,484 of NZ_CP116615.1, read as the reverse complement.
CCCCCGGTTCTGTTTCATGATCCCATACACCGTCGCCAGCCCCAAACCCGTCCCCTTCCCCAGTTCCTTGGTCGTGAAAAAAGGCTCAAACACCTTCTCCTTCACCTCCGCGCTCATCCCCACCCCATTGTCACTCACCGCCACCAGCACATACTCCCCCGCCACCACCTCCCCATGCCGTTCCACATACGTCGCATCCAACACCACATTCGCCGTCTCCAACGTAATCCGACCCCCCGCCCGGCCCCCAATCGCGTCCCGCGCGTTCACCACCAAGTTCGCCAGCACCTGGCTCAACTGCCCGGGATCCAGCCTCACCGGCCATACCCCGCTCCCCGGCACCCACACCATCTGTATGTCCTCCCCTATCAGCCGCCGCAGCATCTTCAACAAGTGCCCAATCTCCTCGTTGAGGTCCACCACCCGCGGCGCAATCGTCTGCCGCCGCGCAAATCCCAGCAACTGCTGCGTCAACGCCGCCGACCGCTCCGCCGACCGCCGGATCTCCTCCAGCGACTCCCGCAACTCCCCGCTCAGTCCCCCCTCCTGCAACACCAGCTCCACGTTCCCCAATATCGCCTGCAGCATGTTGTTGAAATCATGCGCCACCCCCCCCGCCAACCGCCCCACCGACTCCAGCTTCTGCGCATGCAAAAATTGCTGCTGCATCCGCGCATGGGCTTCCTCCATGCGTTTGAGTTCCGTGATGTCCTCGTAGGTGCCCAAAACCCCGATGATGTTGCCGTGTGTATCACGCAAAGGAGTCTTGCTGACAATGAGCCACGTTTGACTTTTATCAGGATGCGTGAGTGCCAGTTCGTAACGCAGTTTGGGCTGGCCCGTTGCCATGACCTCCTGGTCCACCGCCTGATAGGCCGCCGCGGGCTCTTTCCAAACCAGTTCATAATCCGTCTTGCCCACGATTTCAGCGGGCGAGGACAACTGGGCATCCCGGGCAAAAGCCACGTTGCACCCCAGATATCTGGATTGGCGATCTTTCCAAAAAACCCGTGCCGGCACCGTGTCCAGAATGGTTTGCAGAAACTGCCGGGCCTCACGCTCCGCCTGCTCCGCCCGGCGGCGGGCGGTGATGTCGCGTCCAATACCCTGGATGGCATACGGCTTGCCCTCTTTCATGATCAGGGCGGCCTGTGTTTCCACAATCACTTCGCTGCCGTCCTTGCGGCGCAGACGGTATTCGGTGGGTGTTTCCTGGCGGCCAGTCGCCATGATTTCCTGCACCGACCGAAAGGCCACCGGAAGCTGATCGGGCGTCAGCAAATGGCGGAATTCCAGCTCTCGAATCTCCTCGCGACTGTATCCCATCAAGTCCAGGGCCGACTGGTTGGCATCCAGAAACCGCCCCTCAAAATCGCACAAAAACACAGCATCCGAGGAGCGCTCAAACAACGCGCGATAACGCTCCTCGCTTTCGCGCAGGGCAGCTTCCGCCTTTTCGCGTTCAGCCAGCTCCCGCTGGGCTTGCTGAAAAAGCTGGGCATTACGCAGCGCAATGCCGGCCGTGGCGGCCAAAATTTGTAATAATTCAACATCCGTGGAACTAAACGACTGGCCGCCATGTTTGTTATGCATTTCAAAGCAGCCCAGCAACTGCCCTTCGTGGCTGAAAATCGGAATGTTGACCAGCGTGGTAAAGCCCAGCGCCTGTTGAATTTCAGGAATGACATGCTTGTCCCGCACCGCATCAGCGGAAATGTAGGGCTGGCGGATTTGCATGACATGGCCCGACACCCCGTACCCCGCCGGAAACTGGTAATCAATGGGAATCCAGCGGCCATTGAGAAAATACTCGGTGAACACCATCCGCTCCTGTTGCAGCATACCGGCCGCTCCGCCGACGGCGCCCGTCAATTTCACCGCAGTTTCCACGAGGAACCGCAAAATGGCCCCCACCTCCAAATGCCGGTGCAACTGCCGCGCCGCTTCGGCCAACTGGGACAATTGCCGATGCCGCTCCTTCAAGGACTGCTCGGCCAGCCAGCGGGCGGTGATGTCCCACCCGATGCTAAACACCTCTTTGAGCCGGCCCTTTTCGTTCAAAACAGACCGGTTGCTCCATTCAATCCAAACCCGGCGCCCATCCCGGCAGATGTTCTCATTGATATTGGACTTAAAGGCTTCAGGCGCCTCGATAATGGCCTCCATCAAGCTCCGCAAATCACGCCCGGTGCTCTCGCTTTCCGGCACGATGGTGCCCACAACGTTTTGGCCCACCAACTCTTGGCGCGAATAACCAAAAAAACGCTCCCCATAAGCATTGATAAAAGTGATTCGGCCTTCATGGTCCCATCGCAGTATGATGCAATTGGCATTTTCCACCAACTCCCGGTATTGCCGCTCGCTCTCCTGCAACGCCTGCTCCAAACGTTTGGCATCGGTGATGTCCGTCAAGATGACCAACGCCCGTTCGCAAGGCTGGCCGGGAGTGCAGATGGCGCTGATGGCCACCGACCCCCACACCACTTCCCCGTTGGGACGCAGGTAGCGTTTTTGAAAATGATATTCGCGCAGCCGGTCAGCCCGCAAAGCTTCCCGTAATTCCAAACCCTGCGCCAAATCCTTCGGGTGCGTGATGCTTTGGAAGGTGCGTTGTAACAACTCTTCCAGTGGATAGCCCACAATCTCAGAAAACCGCGCATTGGCCTGCAAATAACGTCCAGTAACCAAGTCCGATATCGCCACCCCAATCATGCTTTGCTGGAAAATGGCCGCCAGATACTCTGGCAACAAAGATTGCCGCGCCCCTTCCTGCCCCAAGGGTAAAGGAGTCTGCGGCCCCTTTTCTGACTCACCACTGGGCGTTTCGTGCTTCATGCCGTCTTCCCCGAGGACGCTGCCTCAATTGCCATCATTAAACCCCTGCTGATTCACCGGAACATCGGCAAGATTAATGAAAACTTAATCAAATCACACTGTAAATTAATTGAACTGCACGGAGCAAACAAGCCTGCATGTCCAGGAAGCCACCATAAAATGCTCATGTCCCTTTTGTGCCCCCCAACGGACCAAGTATCTGCCTGAATCCCAACCCTGCTCAGCCCCCCGCCATGCCCCTGCCCGTTGCACCTTATTGAATGCGTCCAAACTTTTTTTCCAATTCCCGATAGCTCATTTCAATCAAAGTAGGCCGCCCATGCGGACAGGTGTAAGGCATGGCGCAATGACGCAATTGCTCAATCAATTGCTCCAACTCCGGGCCTTGCAGCGGATCATGCGCCTTGACGGCGTGCCGGCACACCGTCTTGGCAATGACGTGCTCTCCCAGTCGCAAAGTATTCACCGCCGCGCCCGCTGCTCGCAGTTCATCCACCAAATCCACCAGAAACTGCCTTGAATCTGCCACTTTCACAAAAGCAGGCAGGCCATCCAGCAAAAAGGTGCGTTCACCAAAGTGGCTCAAACCCACCCCTAAACGCGCCAGAGTGGGCAGGTTTTCCTTCAGAAAATGGGATTCACGCGGCGGCAATTCCACCGTTTGCGGCACTAACAAACGCTGGCTGGGGACGGCCTCCTGGCGTTCCATCCGCTCCAACATTTGCTCATACAACACCCGCTCATGAGCAGCATGCTGGTCTAATAACACCAGCCCCCTATCCGACTCCAAAACCACGTAAAGTTTCCCCACCACCCCAACCAAACGTAGCGGCACACGGAGCAAAGGCACAGGCTCAGTCCCCCCCGGTTTGGCCGGCGCCACCGCCGGGGCTGGCGCGGAGGTCACCCCACTCGGCGCTTTTGGGGCCGGCAGAGCGGATGCCTTCGGCAAGGGTGATGCTGCACGAGCGGACACCTCAGCCGCCGGTCGGCTGAACAAGGGCGTCGCCGCAACCGGCAAAGCCGGTTGACCAGGCGCCGCCAACTGCAATTGAGCCGCCGGCAGCGTCACTTCCCCCGGCGCCTGGGACGCAGCCGGGCGTTTTACCGGCTCAGCAGCAGCGGCACCTCCGGGGCTGGCGGCGGTGTGAAAGTCCAACAACCTTTGCCGCACGGCCCGCGTCACAAAACCGCGCACCTCGCGCTCACGATGAAATTTCACCTCTCGCTTGGCCGGATGAATGTTGACATCCACGGCCGCCGGGTCCATTTCCAGAAACAGACAACAAACCGGGTAGCGTCCTTTCATGAGGGCCGTGTGATAGGCTTCCAGCAATGCCGCATTCAAACCGCGATTCTCCACCGGCCGCCGGTTGACAAATAGATGTTGCTCCGCCCGTGTGGCACGGGATACCCCCGGCGCGCCAATGTACCCCCACAGCCGCACCTCCGGCCGCTCCGGGGGGACATCCTCTTCTGCCTCCCCCGGCCCAATCACGCCCTGAACATCCACGGCCAAAAGCTGTCCCGTGTCCCCATACAAAGCCCGCAGCCGCTCCCGCAACGCCTCCAGCGGGCGGCTGACATCCAGCGCGGGCAGTTGCCACACCACCCGCCCGTCTTTCTGATACACAAACGCCACCGCCGGATGGGCCAGCGCGGCCAGGGTGAGATAATGCTGGATGTGGGCCGCCTCCGTCTCCTCGCTCCGTAAGAACTTCCGGCGCGCCGGCAGATTGTAAAAAAGCTGGCGCACCTCCACACACGTCCCCGGCGGCGCGCCTGCGGCATGCACCTCCATCATCTTGCCGCCATGCACCACAATTTGCGTGGCCTCCAGCGGCTGGCCGTCCGGACCGGGCTGCTCCCGCGTGGTGAGCGTGAAACGGCTGACGCTGGCAATGCTGGGCAGCGCCTCCCCGCGAAAACCCATCGTGGCAATCGCCGCCAAATCCTCCGCGCGCTGGATTTTGCTGGTGGCATGCCGCTCCAAACTCAGCAGCGCGTCGTCGCGGCTCATCCCTATGCCGTCATCCGTCACCCGGATTAGACTGCGCCCCCCCGCCTGGATTTCCACCACAATGCGCCCCGCCTGCGCGTCCAGCGCATTTTCCACCAATTCCTTGACCACGCTGGCGGGGCGCTCGACCACCTCACCAGCGGCAATCTGGTTGGCCACATGCTCGGGCAGCAGGCGGATGCGATTCATGCCGCCGCCATTTAGACGCAAAGCCCCGCCGCGGGCCAAGCACGAATTCCAGCAGCTTGACGCTGGCCTCGCCGAGGCTTAATTTGAAGCTGGATGGCGGGGAGCCCACCGGCTGCCGCACACCGTGGCAGCAGAGGCTGAGAGTTTCACGCGCGAGCGTGAAAGACCCGTTGAACCTGATCCAGGTAATGCTGGCGCAGGGAATGCCCGGATTCCCTTTCTCAGCATTTCCGGTCGCGCCCATGCAAAAGCGTTGCTTATGATTGCTGACAAACAAGCTTTGCCACCCTCCAGTCGCGAACCTCTGCCCGCCAGCCGGCGGGTGTACGTGACCGGCCAACTCCATCCCGGCCTCCGCGTGCCTTTCCGGGAAATCACACTCTCCCCCACTCGTCATGCAGATGGACGCCTCGAGGCCAATCCCCCCGTGCGGGTGTACGATTGCAGCGGCCCTTGGGGGGACCCGGATTTCAAGGGACAGGTCGAACAAGGACTTCCCCCCCTGCGCCGCGCTTGGATTCTGGCGCGCGGCGATGTGGAGGAATATGACGGACGCCCCGTGCAACCCGCTGACGACGGCTATCTCTCCGAAACACATCGCCGCCTGGCCGCCGCCAAACGTCAAGATGCCACTCCCCTGCGTTTGGAAGGCTTGACCGCTCCCCGTCGCAAACCCTTGCGCGCCAGCGCGGGGCATCCAGTCACCCAGCTTTGGTATGCCCGCCAGGGCATCATTACGCCGGAAATGGAGTTCATCGCCATCCGCGAAAACCTCGGCCGCGCCCACCGCGCCGATTTGTCCCGCGACACCGCCCGCGATGAGGTTCACAAACAACATGCCGGCTCCGCCCAGATGTCCCATTACCCCTGCAACCCCGAGGTTTTTCGCCGCTTTCCCCAGCGCATTCCGGAGGAAATCACGCCGGAATTCGTGCGCCAGGAGGTGGCCGCCGGCCGCGCCATCATCCCCGCCAATATCAATCATCCCGAGCTGGAGCCGATGATCATCGGTCGCAATTTCCTCACCAAAATCAATGCCAACATCGGCAACAGCGCTCTGGCCTCATCCATCGAGGAGGAAGTCGAAAAGATGCGCTGGGCCATCAAGTGGGGCGCCGATACCGTCATGGACCTTTCCACCGGCAAAAACATCCACGCCACCCGCGAATGGATTCTGCGCAACTCCCCCGTGCCCATTGGCACCGTGCCCATTTATCAGGCCCTGGAAAAAGTTGGCGGCAAAGCCGAGGAGCTGACTTGGGAAATCTACCGTGACACCCTTATCGAGCAGGCCGAGCAAGGCGTGGATTACATCACCGTCCACGCCGGCGTGCTCTTGCGCTTCATTCCGCTGACTGCCCGCCGCATGACCGGCATCGTTTCCCGGGGCGGCAGCATCATGGCCAAGTGGTGCCTCGCCCATCACCAGGAAAATTTCCTCTACACCCACTGGGACGAGCTGTGCGAAATCTGCGCCGCCTATGACATCACCTTCTCCATCGGTGACGGCCTGCGTCCCGGCTCCATTGCCGACGCCAACGACGAAGCGCAATTTGCCGAGCTGCAGGTGCAGGGTGAGTTGACCCGCCGCGCCTGGGAACACGGCGTGCAGGTCATGAACGAAGGGCCAGGGCACATCCCCCTGCATCTCATTGAGGAAAACATGCACAAACAACTCGAATGGTGCGGCGAAGCGCCCTTCTACACCCTGGGGCCGCTGGTGACCGACATTGCCCCCGGTTATGACCACTTCGCCAGCGGCATCGGCGCCGCGCTCATCGGCTGGTATGGCTGCGCCATGCTCTGCTACGTGACCCCCAAGGAACACCTCGGCCTGCCCAACAAACAGGACGTCAAGGACGGCGTCATCGCCTACAAAATCGCCGCGCACGCCGCCGACCTCGCCAAAGGACACCCCGGCGCGCAGTGGCGCGACAACGCCCTGAGCAAGGCGCGCTTTGAATTCCGCTGGGAAGACCAGTTCAACCTTTCCCTGGACCCGGAAACCGCGCGCGCCTACCACGACGCCACCCTGCCCCAGGAAGGCGCAAAAACCGCGCATTTCTGCAGCATGTGCGGCCCGCACTTCTGCAGCATGAAAATTACCGAAGACGTGCGCCAATACGCCGCCCAACACGGCCTCAGCGAGCAGGAAGCCTTGGCCCAGGGGCTGGCCGAGAAGGCCCGCGAATTTGCCCTGCAGCAGGCAAGTCAGACTTGAGCTGCACCCACCGGCGCGGACGCCACGATTTTATCCACCTTCTCCATCAGGCAAGGCAAGCAGGCCAGTTCCGCCGCAAGGGGGCTTTTCCCCCATGGTCGCAACCATTTCTCAGGGGGGTGCGTCCAAGTTGTCCAATAGGTAATTACTATTTCAACTGCTCGGGCATGTACCGCTAAAAAGGGGCGCAGAGTACTGCGCCCCTTGACTCAAGGAATGGCCGTGCGACGACAATCAAGCGCCGTTGGCCAGGTCAAACCGGTCTAGATTCATGACCTTGTCCCACGCCGCGATAAAGTCGCGCACGAACTTCTCCTGCGCGTCCATGCAGGCATAAACCTCCGCCAGGGCGCGCAGTTGGGAATTGGCGCCAAAAACCAAATCCACGCGCGTGGCCGTCCATTTCAGCTCGCCCGTCTTGCGATCACGGCCCTCGAACAAATCGGCCTCCGGGCTGACAGGTTTCCACTCCGTGCGCATATCCAGCAGGTTGACAAAAAAGTCATTGGTCAGCGTGCCGGGCCGCTGCGTAAAGACGCCGTGCCGGGTCTGGCCATAATTCGCATTCAACACGCGCATCCCGCCAATCAACACCGTTATCTCCGGCGCAGTCAGCGTCAGCAGTTGCGCCTTGTCCACCAGCAACGCCTCTGTCGGCACCGAATATTTGCCCTTCACGTAATTGCGGAACCCATCGGCCACCGGTTCCAACACCGCAAAGGAGGCCGCATCGGTTTGCTCCGGCAAGGCATCCATCCGCCCCGGCCGGAAAGGCACAGGGACGTTGAATCCGGCGTTCTTCGCCGCCTGCTCCACGGCGGCGCAACCGCCCAGCACAATCAAATCCGCCAGCGAGACCCGTTTGCCCCCCTGCGCTGTGCGGTTGAAATCCTGTTGAATGCGCTCCAGCACCCCTAGTACCTTCGCCAGTTGCTGCGGCTGATTGACTTCCCAATCTTTCTGCGGTGCCAGCCGGATGCGCGCCCCGTTGGCGCCACCGCGCTTGTCCGAGCCCCGGAAGGTGGACGCCGCAGACCACGCCGTGTACACCAGTTCTGCAATCGAAAGGCCGCTGGCCAGAATTTTCGCCTTCAGCGCCGCAATGTCCGGCGCCTCCACCAGCGGGTGATTCACCGCCGGGATGGGATCCTGCCAGATCAATTCCTCGGCCGGCACCTCCGGCCCCAGATACCGCGCCCGCGGCCCCATGTCGCGATGCGTCAGCTTGAACCACGCCCGCGCAAAAGCCTCCGCAAACTCCTCCGGATGCTCCATGAACCGGCGCGAGATTTTTTCGTACACCGGATCATACCGCAACGCCAGGTCCGTGGTGAGCATCGCCGGCGCATGACGTTTGTTGGGATCGTGCGCATCCGGCACCGTGCCTTCTCCCGCGCCGCCCTTCGGCCGCCATTGCCACGCGCCCGCCGGGCTTTTGGTCAGCTCCCACTCGTAGCCAAACAAGTTCTGGAAGAAGTTTGTGCTCCACTGGGTAGGCGTCGTGGTCCAGGTCACCTCCAGCCCGCTGGTGATGGTATCCGGCCCTTTGCCCGTGCGAAAACTGCTCTTCCACCCCAACCCCTGCTCCTCCAGCGGTGCCGCCTCCGGCTCGGGGCCAACATGCGACGCCGGCCCCGCCCCATGCGTCTTGCCAAAGGTGTGGCCTCCGGCAATCAGCGCCACCGTCTCCTCGTCATTCATCGCCATGCGCGCAAAGGTTTCGCGAATGTCCCGGGCGGCGGCTACCGGATCCGGATTGCCGTTGGGGCCTTCCGGGTTGACGTAAATCAACCCCATTTGCACGGCCGCTAGCGGATTCTCCAGTTGGCGATCACCGGAGTAACGCTCATCGCCCAGCCACGTCTTCTCTGAGCCCCAGTACACATCCTGATCCGGCTCCCAAACATCCTCACGCCCGCCGGCAAACCCAAATGTTTTGAAGCCCATCGTCTCCAGCGCCACATTGCCGGCCAGGATCATCAAGTCCGCCCACGATATCTTGCGACCGTATTTCTGCTTGATGGGCCACAACAAACGGCGCGCTTTGTCCAGATTCACATTATCCGGCCAGCTATTGAGCGGCGCAAAACGCTGCTGCCCCCGCCCGCCACCGCCGCGCCCGTCCCCAATGCGATACGTACCGGCGCTGTGCCAGGCCATGCGGATAAACAGGGGGCCATAGTGCCCGAAATCCGCCGGCCACCAGTCCTGCGAGTCGGTCATCAAAGCAGCCAGGTCCTTCTTCAAGGCCCAATAATCCAGGCTCTTGAATTCCCTGGCATAATTGAAATCCTTGTCCATCGGATTGGACTTGCTGGAGTGCTGATGCAGAATCTCCAACCGCAACTGGTGCGGCCACCAGTCCCGGTTGGTGGTTCCGCCACCGGCGAATGACTTGCTTGCTTTGCCCGTGAAGGGGCACTGGCTCTGGTTGCTCATAGCAGGGTTTCCTTTCGGTTGAGGTTCATGTTTAAGTTTGATTCCTGACCGCTGACGGGCCAGCCTGGGAAAGGGGCAATGAGCGCGGCGCCACCGTGGCCTTCTGTCTGCACTCCCCGCAACGGCCGCGGAACTGGACTTGATAGTCCTCGATGATAAATTTCCGGGGATGAATCCGCGGCCACGGCATTTGATCCAGCCGCGGATCCTCCACATCCATGATGGCGCCGCACTCCAAACACACCAGATGATGGTGCGGATGCGTCTTGGGATCAAACCGGGCCGCCGAACCTGGATGACACGTCTTGTCCACCAGCCCCAGCGCCACAAAAGTATGTAATATGCGATGCACCGTCATGCGGGAGATTTGCGGCAGTTTCCGGCGCACCACCTCATAAATCTGCTCCGCTGTGGGATGATCCTCCCGCTCCAACATCGCCTCATACACCATCCGCCGCTGGCTGGTCACCGGCAGCCCCGCCTCCCGCAGGGCGGCGCGGAACTGCTCGATTTTTTGTTGTTTGCCGGTTGAACGCATTATACCGCGATGAGAAGATGTATCAGTTGATAATGATATGCAAATAAGTTTTTGCCGCCGGCCAGGCCCGCCCCTCCCTTCGTGCCTCCCCCGCGTTGAGACTGCCTGGTCTGCCTAAAATTATCCGCTGCCCCACAAAAGGCAAACGGCACGCCAGCCCCGCCAGCGTGCCGTCGCCAGAAATGCAATCACTCGTTTTTTAACCCACCATCTCCTTCAAAGCCTTGAAGGAAATTTCGGTGGCTTCCATCGGCGACTTGCCATCCGGGTACGCCTCCTGCTCCAGCGTAATCCATTCCGTCCCGCCGAACTCGATGCACGCCGCAATCACCGCCTTCCAATCCACCGAGTCCTGCCCGATGAACGCCTTCTTGCCCGGCTCATTCCCCACCACCGTCGGCTTGAAGTGCGTGCTCTTCATCCGCCCCGGATACTTCTTCATCATGGCCACCGGGTCCAGCTTGGCAGCCGCCGTCCAGCCGCAGTCCTGCTGCAACACCACATCCTTGCTGGTGTTGGTGGCAAAGAAGTCCCAGAAAGTGGTTTCCCCGAATTTCTTGAACTCCGCCGTATGGTTGTGGTACCCGCAATACATGTTCAGCGGCTTCAACTTCGCCGCCGTCTCATTGAACAAGTCCGCCAGCGCCTTGCACTTGTCTGGATTGGTAAAGTCCCCATCCCCGGGCACAATCAAAAACTTGCAACCGAGCACCTGATGAAACTCGATGGTCTTCTGCAGGTTCTCACCCCGGAAACTTCCCGTCCCAATGTGCGTTGCCGCCACCTTCAACCCCAAATCATCCAGGCGCTTCCGCAATTCCTTGGCCTTGCCGCCGTAATTGTGATACCCGGCAAATTCCACCCCCTCAAACCCCATTTTGGCCACCCGCTCCAGGGCCGCATCGAAATCCTTGGCACAGTCCTGGCGCACAGAATAAAGCTGCAGCGCAATGGGAAGTTTCTTCCGGGCTGCTCCCAGCACTTGCGGTGCCACACTCAAGGCCGCCGCGGCCAAAGCCGTGGTTTGCACAAATTGCCGACGATTGGTTTTCAACATAAGCGTGTATTAATTTTGTAGGGCTACCAATAAGCCCTAACCCGGCCACTGTCCAGCCCGAACTCATGGGCCGGGCAGGGTTACGCCCAGGCGGTAATAGCGTTGTCCGCTGCCACCGCTCTGCACCGGCACCTCCACCCACCGGTTGCTCCCCCCCGCCGGCACACTCTCCAGCGTCAGCCAGTTCGTCCCCCAAACTCCCCAAATACTCCACCACATACACCCGGTTCGACACCGCCTCAAACCGCAGCGTCAAACCCCCACCCTCCCCCAACCACCCCGCCAGCCCCCAGCCGCAACACACTCTCCCGCACCCCAGGATGCGTCCCCGCCACATACTCCTCCCAGTTGCTCATCCCGTCCCCATCCAAATCCCCATCCCGATTGTCCACCCCCACCACCAGCCCATGCGCCACCTCCCACTCGTCCGGCAACCCGTCCCCATCCACATCCACCACTCCCCCCTCCACCGTCACCACCGCCACCCCGCTCGTCACCACCCCATACGCATTGCTCACCACCACCCAATAACTCCCCATCCCCCAGCCCCACACCCGGCACCACCAGCTCCGACCCCGTCGCCCCCACCACCAACACCCCTTCCCGATACCACCGGTAGCTCAACGGCTCACTCCCCAGCCACCACCCCCAACCGCAACTCACCCCCACCCGCACCACCACATTGCTCGGCCCCGCCACCACCCGCGGCCCCTCCTCCAAACTCACCACCGCCACCCCGCTCGTCACCACCCCCGCCGCATTGCTCACCACCACCACATACGCCCCCACATTGCTCGCCCCCAATCCCAGCAACCCCAAAACGCATTCGTCCCCCACCACCGCGTTGGTCCCCTCCCGCCACCACTGGTAGCTCAACGGCTCAGTCCCGCTCGCCACCACCCGCAACAACGCCTTGCCCCCCACCGGCCCGCTCACATTCGTCGGCCCCACCACCACCCCTGGCCCCACCGCCCCCTCCCGCACCACCAGCCGCATCGGATACTCCTTCACCCGCCCCGCCGGATTGCTCACCACCAAACTCCACTGCCCCCCATGCTCCGCCACCACCGGACTCAACACCAAATTCGTCCCCACCGCCCCAGGCACATTGGTCCCCTCCCGCCGCCACTGGTAACTCACACTCCCCACCGCCGCCACCACCGCCCGGATCACCACATTGCTCCCCAACACCACCTCCCGATCCCCCACCGGCTCCACCACCGTCACATTGCCAAAACTGCTCGACAACCCACCCCCCGTCGTCGCTATGTTCGTCACCACCGCCCGATACAAACCCGCCTCCTGCAACAACATCCGCCCCCACCGCAACACACTCTCCCCCACCCACGTGTCGTTCGTCCACACCGGCGTCGCCTGCCGCTGCCACACCAGCCGATATGGCGGCGTCCCCGTCACCACCACCCGCATCACCAACTCCTCCCCCTGCGTCACCAGCTCATGCACCGGCTGCACCGCATACCCCGCCCGCACATACACCACCAACCGCCCCACCGCACTGGTGTCCATCCCATACGCATTGCTCACCACCAGCCAGTACCGCCCCGCCTGCCCCTCCTGCACATTCGCCAAACTCAACACCACATTCGTCCCACTGGCCGTCGCCCATCCCCCCACCGGCGCCCCCTCAAAATACCACTGGTACCCCACCGGCGCCTCCCCCACCACCACCGCCCGCAACACCGCCGTGTTCCCATTGGTCGCCACCACCTCCCCCACCGGCCCCACCACCCGCGCCGGCACGTTCACCACCAGGTTCGCCACCGCGCTCGTCACCACCCCCGCCGCATTCCACACCACCGCCTGCCACTGCCCCTGCTGCCCCTTCTGCACATTCGTCAACACCAGCGTCAAATTCGTGCTCAGATAATAATTCGCCCCGTTCAACCGCCACTGCACCCAGTACGGCGGCGTCGGCCCCACCCCCACCCGCAACACCGCATCGCTAAATGCCAACACCGCCTGACTCGCCGGCTGCTCCACGATCACCGGCGGCACCTGCACCGAGACCCAGGCCACCTGGCTGGTCACACTGGCATGTGGCCCGGTCACAATCACCGCATAATAACCGCTATCCTCCAAAGTGGCCCCCGGCTTGAGGTACACTGGCTGATTTGCGCCGGGAATAGGCTCGCCATTACGCAGCCATTGATAGCTCAGGCCGCGATTGGAGCAGGTTTCCACCGCAAGCTGGATCACTCCGTTGGTGGCCACACTGGTGGCCTGGGGTTGGGCGGTAATGGAAGGCACCCCCGGCATCTGGGGCACAGTCGCCGCGCCCGGAGTAGGCAGCGCCACCACCCAGTTCAAGGGATCGTTGCCGTAGGCCTGACTGTTCAAACGTTGCAAGGAGAGACCCGTGCCGTCGGCCCCACAAGGCCATTCCTGGCCGTCATCATAGCGCACTTTGTCCACCAGCACCGGGTCCGTGGTGTTATCTTCAAACGGCTGGTCCTGCGCCAATTCCACACTCTCCCCGCCGTTGCTTAAATCTCCCTGGTATGGCCCCACTATGGGCACCGAGGCCGCCAGTTGGTAACGAGCGCGAAAGTCAGCCAACAGCTCAGGCTGCAAGATCGGATCAAAATTAACCACCAACAAACGCCCGTCGGGCGGGATAAGGGTTCCGGGGGCAAATGCAAAACTCACACCATCCCGCAAACGATAGCCCGCCCCCGGCTGGCCCATATCCACCGGACTGCCAGAGACATTGTGCAGTTCCACGTACTCATGCTGCTGATTATTGTAGCGGTATCCGTAAAATGACAAATCCTGGGGATGATACATCACCTCGGAGATGACCACCGGCCCCACCGCCGGGCCGGCATTGTTGGTCCCCAGCGTCACCGCCGATTGCGCCACAAAATGGTCCGCCCCAGTGCTGATGACGTGGCGCCCGAAACTCACCCCCGCCGCCGCACCGCCAAAATCAAACCCGTGGTAATAGCCCGTCAACCGTCCCTGTGCATCAGCCGAGAAGAGGTACACTTCATCCCCTTTCGCGCCCAAGGCAAAGCGTTTGGCCGGGTCTGGCGTAGATTGAAAATCGGCTTCGGTGAACACCAGGTAACCGGCGGGAGGAATCACCGTGCCGTCAGGAATCCGAAACTTCTGCGGCGTGCGAAAGTCATCCGTAATGAACCAACCGCCTATAGCCGCCGGCTGGTCATTGGGATTGTAAAGTTCCACTGCGTCCAGTCCGCCGACCAGCGGGCGGCTCAGCACTTCGTTGACATACACCGGCAACAGGAGGGGCGGCGCCAAATCGGCAAGTCCTGGCGACCCTTCAAGCTGTCCCGACGGCCGCCATTGAGTTGGTTCGGACCAGGCCGTCCAAGGAGCGTATTCATCCACCACCGCCAACGCAAAACCCAATCCGTCGGTCAGCCGATACCAGCGATTGTCATACGCAAATTCGAGAATCTTTTCTCCTTGGCCATCGTTCAGGCGCAGCATCTCCCCGCCATTATTCAAGTTACCAGTGTAAGTGCCCGCCACTGGCAGGTTTGTCCCAAAACGGGCCGCAAAGGCCGCCGGATTTTTCACCACCAATACCCGCCCGCCGGGAGGCAGGTTGGTGATAGCCGCGCCGGTGAAATTGAACTGGATGCCCTCCGCAAAATGCACACCCGCCAAATTGAGGGTGACATTGGAGCTGATGTTTGCCAGCTCAATATATTCGTACTCATCGGCATCCAGACTGCTCCCCGGCCATGGTGAAGGACGATACATGATTTCCGTCACCCGCAAAAATTGCTGCGCCAGGCTGGGCGTGGCCGGCGTATTGGTGAACGCCACCAGCCGCCCGGTGTCGTCCACCACCTCCAGCGCCTCGCCCCAGGCGGACATCTGGCCTTCGTAATTGCCACGCACAAACAGCATCTGTCCCCCGCGCGGCCCCACGGTGCGGGTGCGGAAAGCCTTCAAATCCTTCGCCACATAAATCACACTGTTGGCGGGAATCACTGTACCCGGCTCAAAGGTGAACCGCACCCCGCCCCGAATACGCCAGCCGGAAACATCCAGCGCATACGGCTGCGGATTGGTGAAACACAAATACTCCTGGGCCTGATTTCCGCTGGCCGGATTGGCATCCATGTCAAAAAAGCGTATCACCGCATTGGGAGATTGCGCGGGCATCTCGCCGCTGTAGCCCACGTAGATGTTTTGCTCGATAAACAGGCGCCGGTTGACCAGGAAATTGGTTTTAATGACCTCGGCGGCCTGGGGTTGAGTCATGACGCAGCAAGTGCTCGAGGCCTGCCCTTGCCCCCAGGTGCCCCACTTGGCGAGGTCCAGCGCCGCGTCTGGCGCCAGAATCGCCGTCAGTTCATCCACCCGCCGTTCATAGCGCAGCAAATGCGCGGGCGTGGAAGACGCCTGCATGAGCTGAAAATGAAGCTGTTTAATACGGCGCAAATACATCTGGCGGGTTTGTGGAATATTAAACAGCGCATTGACAAAACCGTTGTTGCCCCCGCTGAACAGCGGATTGTCCCAGGTCACCCGGTCATCCCAGTAAGTCCAGGTGTTCGTCCAGGAACGGCCAAAACTCAGGTCCACGTCCCACGCAAACATGGACCACTGGCCGCTGCCTTCGGTATCACGATAAAAGTAATAATTCTTGTGGCAGCAATCCCGGTCGGCGGTCACGATGCGAGCTGCCAGGTAATTAATCACCGCCGGCAGGTTCACATTGTCCATAATCCAGGCCACCCGCGCATTGCCGCTTTGCAGCACGGCGCCATTGAGAAACTCCAGCAGGTCGGCGTTGTTTTCGTTCTTGCGGGTTTTCTTTTCGGCGTAGTTGCCGTTGATGCCGATGGTGGTATCCGCGGCGGAACTGAAGGTGTTGTACATCTTGTAAAAAGCCCCGCGCGGATCCAACCCATTGCGCTTCAAATAGCCGGCATCCCCGTTCTCCATCAGGTGGTAATCGCCATAAAATCCACCATTGGTCTGCACCCGCACCGGAATGGTGAAATGATAAGGTGAACCGGCGTCCCGATAAGTTTCATAAGCCAGTATATTGCGCATCCGCGCCTTGTCCGGATAGGTCGTCATCAAGTTAATGTCATCCACCCGCTCCTGGCCGGGCGCCCAGAGGAAACCATGCCCCGGGTTGAAATCCACATCGTAGCTTTTCTTGGGGAACCCCGCACTGCTTTGGCCGTGCAGGTTAAAGGTCAGATTGTCGTAAAACTCGCCCAGATAATACAATGCGCCCTTGGTGCCGGCGCTGGTGCCGGCGGCATCATGATTTTGCACAAACCAATGCAGCACCGGCAAAGGGGTGGTAATGTTCGTGGCCACGATGGTGCCCAAATACTGCGGCGAATTGACCGGGTCCTCATACAACGGCCAGCGCGACGCCACCCCGCTGGCATCCTCGACCTGCACAAAATAACGAATCATCTGCCCCGGCGCCGCCAGACCGCCAGGAATCCGGGCCGTATAAATGCCGTCCCCCGCCACGGCGTCCCCCTCCGTGCCGTCATCCTTCATGGGCACCGGCACATTCGGACCAAACATAATGCGGTAGAACAAGGTGACCGATTGAATGGCATCCATGGTGGGAGTCACCCGGGCTGTCACCGTCAAGGGCTGCCCAGGGGGCTGCTCCGGCGGCGTATGCTGCACTTCGGTAATGCGCGCGCCCAGGGCGGACGTGCCAAACGCATTCAACGCGCCGGGCGTGGGCTGGGCAAAATACCGCAACCGGTCCGTGGTGAACAGCCGCGTGCGGTAACTCAATTCCGGCAAAATCAGAAAATCCACATTGTTTTCGGCCACATTCAGCCCATGCACCGCCAGGATGTTGGTTCCCGCCTGCAAAGCCCCGCGCAGCGAGGTGATGTCAAAAGTCTCGTATTGCAGCGCCAAATCATCCGCATGCAAGCCGGTGGCCCGTGAATTCCAGGTCAGGTCCTGCCCGGGCAACTGCGTGATGGTAAATTGAAATATCGAGCTGTCATTACTATCCGTGTCAGCGTTGTCCGTGCCACGCGGCGTCAGGGCGAAGTCAAAAAGGTCGCCAACATTGACGCCGGTGATGACCAGATTGGTGGTGACCCCCGTCCCATCCGTGCTCGCAATGGTGCGGGAAAACCGCTCCACCCCGTTGACAAAAAGCTTGCCGGTGACGCCGTTGCCGCCGGCGGTGTCGCGTTTGCGCAGGTGAATCCAGACCGCCACCGAGCCGTTGGCCTCGCTGACCCAGCGGGAAACGGCCCAATGGATGTTGCCACTGTTGCTGCCGTTGGGATGCGTGTTGCCCGGGCTGATTGTCGTCCACGGGGCGCCGGACGGGGTCAAATCCCACGCGCTGCCCGTCCAATAGGAACTGGCAAAAGGCTGGAAATCAGCCGTGTCATAACGCTGATTCGCATCCGTGGTCGCGTTGTAAATTCCGTGATACCAGTTGTTGATGCCCTGCAAACCTGAAAAGTCATTGGTGAAGTTGGCCACCTCCCCTCCGGACGCTGCGCTGGGCGCGTTGCGGCGGGCCACCTCCACCCCGTTTAGATAGGCCACAAAACCATCATCATATTTCATGCGCAAGGTCAGTGCGTCCACCGCGCCGGGGTCCTCCATCACAAACGGCAGGCGGATGTACACCGAGGCGTTGACATTCGACATCAGGTTCAACACATCCGTCTTAATCAACGCGCGGTAAGGAGCGCCCACATTGCCATTGTAAAGGCCCGCAATTTCCGAGGCGGACAGCGTATTGGTGAAAATCAACAGCTCGTCCATCTGCCCGCCATACCAGTAAACATTGTTGGCCATCTTCCCCAAGTACCATGCCCCGCTGGTGGTGAAATCGTTGCGCACAAAACTCTGGGCCGGGTCCGTCACATCCACGCCATTCTTGTAAAACCAGATGCGCCCCGCTGTCCGGTCCACCACGATGGCCACGTGATTCCACTGGTCAAAATCCACCGCCACCAGCGACTTGGCCACCTGGCCCGAACTGCCGTTGCCATGCTCAAAGACCAGCAGCCCATCCTGGGTGTTGTAACTGTTAACGAAAAACTTGAAACCGGCCGTGGTATAACCACCCGCCACATTGGCCACCACATTCTGAATGTTAAACCGGTTGGCTGGCTTCAACCACAGTGCCAGAGTGAAACGCGAGGTGAAATCCCAGTTCGGGAACGTCACCGCCTGGCTGGTGCCGTTGAGGCTCAACGCCCGCCCCACGGTGCGGTCCGCCACAAAACTGGGGCCGCCCTCCAGAGTCCCATGCAGCGTCCCCACCGTGTCCTGCGCATTGCTGGCGTCAAAAGAGTAAACATGCACCGGCTGTTGAAAAGATTGGCCGGCCTCGTTCGGATTGCCATCGTAACCTATCCCATTGGTGCCGGCCACCCACGCCGTGTCATTGAAGGTCAATTCCGTCCAGCTTAACGCCAGGCCGTCACTGGCCGGCACGTGAACGCGCGCCGGCGAGTTGGTGCCCACGAGAATCGTCGGGTCAGCAAACGTGCTGATGCCAAAGGAGATGTCATTGAATTGACGCGGAAAAGCCGGAGCATAAGCAAACACCACGTTGGTGCCGTCCGGTTTGACCAACGCCAGATATTCGCCGCCGGTGGAAAGCTGCCAACTGGTGTGCAAGGGCTGCCCCGGCACCCGGCGGTCCTTGCCGGACGCGAATACAATGAGATACTGGTTGGGCGCCAGGTTGGTGGCCGGAAAACGCCATTTGGTCAAATCATTGGCGCTGTCGGTTAGATACCACCCCTCCATATTCACCGTGTTGGTCCCGGCATTGTAAATCTCCACCCAGTCGGAAAAAGCCCCATCCTCGTCAGCCAGCGTGGAACGGTTGGCGGCCATGAATTCGGTGATTAACAAACGATCCTGGGAGAAAACGGAGGAGGCCAAAACAAAAAATGCCAAGATTCCTCCTAACAATAAACGCAGACCAGTTCGCAACATACGCTTTTTTGGGTGATTGCTTTGGCTGAAAGAAAACACAAATGTTACATTTTCGCAACGCCTTTTCATGGCCCGCCCCCATTTTTTTAGCCCTTGGGAATCAAACCCTTCTGCAATTTCTCATTTTTGTGTAACCATCTTTCCCCAGCCTTCGTCTAACGCATCAAACAGTGCTGGCCGCAGGCCGGGCATCTCCAGATGCCGGTCTGGGCGGCCACGCCAGCCGGAGCCACGGGCAGCCCGGCGGGCGGCAAACTGGCCCGGATAAAACATCAAAACACCTATGAGAAACATGGTTAAGTATGCCTTCACCCTGGCCCTGGCCGGCGCTGTGTCCATGCTGGCTTCAGCGCTCCAGGCGCAACCGGCCGGCGGCGGTCGCGGCGGGTTTGGGCTGGACGAACAACAGCGCAACACCCTGCGCGAGGAAATGCAAAAACAGCAGGATGCGGTGCAGCAACTGAACGAAAAACTGCAGGCGGCCCAACGCGAATTGATGAAAGAAGTCCTGGCCGAAAAGCAGGATGAAAAGAAAATCCGCGAAAAAGCCGAGGCCGTGTCCAAGATTCAAACCGACATCATGGTGCTGCGCGCCAAGGCATTCGCCAGCATCAACCCCACCCTCAAACCTGAACAGAAGGAGCAAATGATTGAAAACCGCTTCAGCTTCATGATGCTCCAGGGCGGCATGATGGGTGGCCCCGGCGCCGGCATGGGCATGCGGCAAGGCGGCCCCGGTGGACAAGGTGGTCCCGGTGCAGCTCCTGGCGGTCCGGGCGGTCAAGGCGGCCGCGGACAACGCGGGGGTGGTGGCGGTGGCGGCGGCCAGAATCGCCAATAATCCCTCCCACGAATTGACTCCACCGGCGCTGAAAAAAATTCAGCGCCGGTTTTCTTTTTAATTCCCCCTGCCCGCCTCCAGCCACGGCATTTCCAGGCGTGGCCGTCCTGCCACCGGATGCCGCGCTCCAAACTCGGCCTCGATTTCTTTCATCAGCGCCAGCAACTTTTCCCGAAACAGCGCCTCGGTTACAGGTTGATTGCGCTCGGCCTTGACCTCGGCATCGTCCTTGAAGGAGAAGGAATGGGCCCAGTTGTCCACGGCCGTATTGCCCCGCGCCAGTTTCTGTTTCTGGCCCAACATAATCCAAGGCTTGGGCTTCTCCGCCGTCCAGCGGCTGTACACCACGTTGCTGCGCACCAAGCTTTGCTGGGCATCCCCCAATGTAATTCCATGCCAGTGATTCACCAGCACCACGTTGCGCTCCACCCCAAACTGCACGAGCGGCCCATCAAAAAAACCGATGCCCTGTAAGGGATTGGGAAAGGGCAGGTCATCCCGTTCCCGCGCCACAATCACGTTGCCTTCAACCCGCACCCCTCGCAAGGTCCCCCGCCCCACGTTGAACAGAAAGGCTTGAATGCCATCATCGTGGTTGTCATCCCCCTCGTCTGCGCCCACAAAATTGTTCTTCACCACGTTCATCCGCACCTTCTGCCCGTCCCGGGTGACGCGGATGCCATCGGCGGAATAATTGGCCACCACGTTGCCTTCGCATACCACCTCCGGGGCGCACAAGTTGATGCCAAACCGGGTGTTGAGCACGTAATTGTTGCGCGCCACATGCCCCCGTCCATGCCGGCCCAGCCAGATGCCGCTTTGCGGTCTGGTCACCCAGTCCTTCGCCGTCCACGACGCCGTATCCAACACGCTAAAGACAAAACAATCCTCCACCACCAATTCATGGCAGGTATCGTCGCCCCGCTCTCCCAACATCACGAGGCTATGGGGTGGTTTCTCCAGCGGCGCGGGTGCCAGCGAGGGAGAAATGGTCAGCCCCTTGATGCGCCAGCGGCTGCCCCCGGCAATCTCCACCCATCCCACCTGCGGCGTATGACCGCGCTCGGACGCCAGGGTAATGAACTCCGCATTGTGTCCGCCCGCCAGACGGATTACCCCATGCCAGCCGCTGCGCAACCAGAGCGTGTCGCCTGCTTTCACCGGCGCCCCCGCGTTGATGGGGCGGCCCTGCGCGTCACGCGATTCAATCAAGCGTGCTGCAATCACCTCCTGCGCCGTCCGCCACGGCCGGGCTGCGCTGCCATCGCCCTGGGGCGAGCCGCGCAGCGGGTCACAATAAAAATCGGCTCCCCAGCCAAGGAGGGTCCATAGCCATACGCCCGCCATCAGCCCACCCATCCTGAGGGTCCCTCGAAGTTCAGCCATCTGTTTCATGTGTATGAATGCACAGGTTGTCCCTCTTGGACGGCGCCAGCATGCCTTTTATTTACGGAGTGCGCGTCGGCGGCGTGTGCCGCAGCATCCGATTCGCCCAGGCCAGAAAATGTTTCATGTTGGACTGGCTTTCATGGCCGCCGTCATGCTGCCGCCAGGCCAATTCCCCCTCCAACAACCCCACGCCCACTGCCGGCATTTGGGCCGTGCGATAATCCTCCTTCACCCCCAAGTCCCGGGCGCCCAAAAGGCGAAACACCGGCTGCGCCGCCACCGCCGCCATGAAGCTGCCCTGCTGGTCCAGCCATAAGGCATCGCCCCGCTCGGGAATCCCGTAACTGATGAACACCAGCCGTGGAGCGCACAGTGCAATCAACATATGCGCGTCCACCGGCAAGTCCGCCGGGGTTTTGTTGCCCCATTTGCCCTCGGCGGCGGCGTACTTCAAAAAATTCCCCGCCATCCAATGGTACTCGCCCGAGCTGGCCAGCGTCTCGACCGCCTCGCCAAAATGACGCCGCAACAAAGTCGCACCGCCCTTGCCCGAGGACGCAATGAAGCCCACCGCAAAACGCGGCTCAAAGGCCAGCGTCACCAGCGCGGCCTTGCCATACCGCGACACCCCCTCAATGCCCACCCGTTTGGCGTCCACGGCCGGGTCCGTCTCCAGATAATCCAGCGCCCGCGCCGCGCCCCAGGCCCATGCGCGCAAAGCCCCCCAATCCTCCGGCTTGCGCGGCTGCCCTTTATTGACCAAGCCTATGATGCCCCGGGTCAACCCCGCTCCATTATCGGCTTGGATGCTGTTAGGATTCAAAATCGCGTATCCCCAACCGTTGGAAATCAATTGTTCGGTGGAAGGCGGTTCCCCACTGCGATTGCCGCCGCCAAAAAAGCCGGGCGGCCCGGGCGCCGCCTCTCCTGGCCGGCGGGGAAAACCGCTGCCAAACCCGCCGAACATCATCAATAACGGCACCGGCCGTTTGGCATCCAGCGGCGTAACCACCGTGAGCTGGATTTCCACGCTGATATTGGTAAATCCCGAATTATCCACCCGGCCCACCACCCGCCGGGCCAGCACCGGATAATTCCCCACCACCCGATCATTGGCTTGCGTTACCACACTCCAGGTTACCTTCGGTACATTTTTGGGTACCCGGCCCAGCACCTCGCGCTCATAATCCTCCACAATCTCCGGGCGCCGCAGCTTCCACCACTGCTCGGCGGTGGTGACCTTCTGGCCATTTTTCAAAGTCAGCGCGTCCGGCAAATCGGGGTACGGGTTGGCCAGGGCCGGGTCATAATTCGCGGAATTTGTGCGCCCCGGTTGGGAGCTGGGGCCGGGCCGCAACCGTGTGATCCCCAACTGCTCCATCATCTGCCGGTGATCCTGCTGCGCCGTCCAGTTCAACGGTTCCGGAGACTGGGCGGGCGCGCCACCAGCCAATGCAATCCCCACACCCACCCCAAGGCCGCAAATCAAACGCCGGGCGTCCTGGCCAGAAACAAGGGAGAATAAAAAGAAAAACAGCCGTTTTTGTTGCGCGAGGTTCATGGGAGTATTTAACCGGCTTCCCAAAATTACGCCACCCTTTTGTGAATTGGCCGGCGTGCCTCGGCCGAACCCGTTGGCTGGCATGCCCCCCACATGGAATGGCCCCAATGACGCAACCCCTCCCAGCGGTGAAGGTCTCTGCCGCCAGACTTGCCAGTTGCTGAAATGTGGCGCAAAATGAAGCAAATTTTACCACACACACACTCAGGATTAATTATGTTGAATCGCATCAGTGGATGGTGGGGCGCGCTGGTCATCGCCGCCGGCGCCCTGTTTTCATGGCCCGGCCTCGCCGCCCCCTCCCCGGAAACCCCGCCCGCGCTTGAGCAACGCCTGGCCTTGCCCGCCCATGACGATGGCCTACCCGGCGCCGGCCCCATCCGCCGCTATGACTGGTTCAAAAACCTCTGGCTCCAACGGCGTACCCTGTGGGCCAAACAGGTGGAACAAGACCAAAACGCCGTCGTGTTTCTGGGCGATTCCATCACCCAGGGATGGGGCGAGCAGCTTAAAAAGCATTTCCCTGGCCTGAAAGCCGCCAACCGGGGCATCAGCGGCGATACCACCCGCGGCGTGCTCATCCGCCTCAAGGAAGATGTGCTGGCGTTGAACCCAAAGGGCGTCGTGCTGCTCATTGGCACGAATGACCTGGAAGAAGGAGCCGACCCGGAAACCATCGCCGCCAATCTTAAGTTGATTCTGGGCGAGCTGAAACGCCACAACCCCCGCATGCCCATTCTCCTCTGTCAGGTCTTTCCCAGCTCAGCGACCAAAAAACGGCCGGCCGACAAAATCCGCCGCATCAATGAACTGTACGCGGCCGCCGTGAAAGGCGACCCCCAAGTGACGCTGCTGGACACTTATACCCTCTTTGCCAACGCCCAGGGAGATGCCAAACCGGAAGAATTTCCCGACCTGCTCCACCCCAACGCGGCGGGCTACGCCAAATGGGCCGGCGTTTTGAAAACTGAACTGGTCCGCCTTCAACTGTGGCAGCCCGCCGCCCCTGTGTCCCCCTAAGCGCCGCCCGCTTTCTACCCAGCCGCCGCTCAATGCCGCTCAATCATCTGCCGGAATTCGGCAAACAAGGGCGTTGAGTCATGCGGCCCGGGCGAGGCTTCCGGGTGATACTGCACGCAAAAGATGGGCTTATGTTTGTGCCGCAACCCCTCGACCGTTTGGTCATTCAGGTTGATGCGGTTCACCATCACCTCCGCTGGCAGGGACGCCGGGTCCACGGCAAATCCATGGTTTTGCGAAGTAATTTCCACCCTCCCCGACTCCAAATCTTTGACCGGCTGGTTGCCCCCGCGATGTCCAAACTTTAACTTGAACGTCCGCCCCCCCAGCGCCTGCCCCAAAATCTGGTGTCCCAGACAAATCCCAAAGATGGGCAAACCCGTGGCCACCAGTTCCCGCACCGCCGCCACCGCGTAATGCAAAGCCGCCGGATCGCCGGGGCCGTTGGACAGGAAAATACCGGCGGGCTTGTACTTCAGCGCCTCCGCCGCGGGCGTGTGCGCCGGCACCACCTGCACCCGGAAACCATGCTGACGCAGGCGCCGCAGGATGTTGTACTTCATCCCGAAATCGTAAGCCACAATGGGAATATCCGCCGGCGGCAAGGGCGCGCGCACCTCCCGGGGATTGACCGGCGCCGTGCCCTGCACCAGCCGGAAACTGGCGCTCATCTCATCTTTTTCGTCCCACAAGAACGGTTCGGCATGCGTGACATCCTTCACATAGTCCATGCCCACCATCCCATGCCACGCCCGCGCCCGCTCCACCGCCTCCGCATCCGTCATGCCCGGCTCCGTGCTAATAAAACCTTTCATCGCGCCCACCACCCGCAATTTCTTGGTCAGCGCGCGCGTGTCCACGCCCTGAATCCCGGGAATGCCGTATTCCTCCAGGTACTCCGGCAGGGATGCGTCCGCCCGCCAGTTGCTCACCACCGGCGAAAGCTCACGAATCACGAAACCCGCCACATGCGGACGCCATGATTCCACATCCTGACGGTTGATGCCGTAGTTGCCAATCAACGGGTAGGTCATCGTCACAATTTGTCCCTTGTAGGAGGGGTCTGTGAGGATTTCCTGATACCCGGTCATCGAGGTGTTGAAACACACCTCCCCGCAGGCCGAGGCTTTCGCCCCAAACGCCTTGCCGTGAAATACCGTCCCGTCTTCCAGCGCCAAAATTGCTTTCATGTCATGAGCCCGCACCGGCGCGCGATGCTAAGGCACAAAGTGACACGGTCAAGCAGGAATGGCAAATGACGGCAAAAACCGCCTGCCGCAGCATGTTTCCAGGATAAAATACGCCGCTCCAGCGCCAGCCGAGGAAAGGTCTCCCCGCTGGCCCTGTTCGCCGTGACGGACAGAATCTGGGAAGGGGTTTATTTCGCCAGCAGGTAATACCTGCTCGCGCCACTTAGACCGTCATAAACCGCGTATTCCTCTCCCTCGGTCTGGACCGGCAAACCGGCCTCCTGGAATGGGGCAGCCAGCGTCGGCGACGCGCGCAGCACCCACTCCGCCCCGGCGCTGACCGGCCATGAGATGCGAACCGCGTCCGGCGCGACAAACCGGATGTTCAGGCGTGGTGGCGCAGGCGGCTGCCCGGGCAATACCCGCACGTCATCCAAGAGCACCGTCTGATCCCCCTCCGCTGCCTGCGTAAATGCCAGCACCACGGTGGCGTTGGCCGCGGTAAATGGGATGGTGGCCGTGCGGTATGGCGCGTTGCCGCCCACGGGCGCAACGTTCTCATCCATCACCGGGCTGCCATCCAACGTGACCACCAGCCGGGGCGCGTTACCGCTGCGGGCGTTGTAGGCAAAGGCGAGGACGTAAGATTGGCCGGGCGTCAGACCGCGAAGAGTCTGGCTCAAGTAGGAGTTCTGCCCCTGCAAAAAGGCCACATGGTCCTGCTCTGGACAGGCTCCATTGTCCGCAAAGGAACCGGCCGCTGCCATGGTGACACCATAACTACCCCCGCCAGCCCAGCCCGCCAACGACGCCGGCGACACATACCCTGGCCAGGGAGGCGAGCCACTGGCCTCAAAGCTGGGATTAGCCACCACCACCTGGTTGGTGTCGCGTTGAATCAAACTAATCGCGTCCACCAGCAACGTCCGGTCGCCATTATTTAACGAAGGGCCACTGATAATTTCCAGCAACCCCGTGGGCGAGTTGGGAACAAAGGGCAGGTTCACAAAATAGTAGGGGTTGCTCCCGCCCACCAACGGTACCGTCGGTGTGCTGGCCAGTTCAACTCCGTTGAATCGCGCTGCCGCACCAGGGAAATCCCCACAACAATTGCGGGCGTTCAAGTGCATTTGCAGCCAATAAGTCCGGTTGGTATCCAAACCGTATATCGCCTGCGACAGCGCTGCCAGCCCTTGCAAAAAGGCCACCTGCCCGCGATCCGGAATCACGCCATTGTCGGCAAAGGGGCTGCGGCCATTGGGATGGTCCACCGTGATGGGATTCAAGCCACAACCGCCCACCTCCGTCCAGCCCTCGATATCAAAGTAACCCGGCCAGTTCTCCGTGCTATTATCCTCGAAACTGGGATTCCGCACATAAGCGGAACGGTTGCGCACCGTGAGCGTCGTGCCCGGCACCCCTACGTTGTTGGTGATGAGAAAAGTCACCACGCCGGAGCGAAAAGCGCTCACGGCAAAAGAGGCCGAGTTTGTCAAACCCGCCGGCAAATGCAGCACCAGGGTGCCATCCTGAGCGCCTACTGGCACGGCAACGGTGGGATCCGTGCTAATCACGAGAATGTCCACCGCCTGAGTGGCAGTCAGATATCGCGGCAGAGAAACTGTCACCTGATTGCTCCCCAACGGCTGCCCGCGGAACATCTCCACGGTGGTGGCCGAGATTTCCGTCTGGAGCGGCGGCAAAGCCAGCCCGAGAATCTGCACATCGTCCAGTAAAATGGTGCCCCCCATGACGTCCGCATGCTCAAACTTCAACTCGGCGGTGGACGCCGACGCCACCCAGCGCAGACTCAGCCGCGGATACGGCTCCGCAGGATTGACCGGCACCGCAACATCCGTCCAAATTGCTTCGCCCCCCATCCACACCCGATACAGCGGAGAATCATTGACCGCGGCACTGATGGAAAAAGAGATTTGATACTCCTGACCTGCCACCAGGTTGGATACTGTCTGGCTTAGTGAGGAACCACTGCCCTGAAGGAAGGCTACATGATCTTGATCTGGGTTGAGGCCCCCGCCCGCCGTGAAATCCGCTCCCACCCGATTAATTCCATAGGTGCCGGTGCCCACCCACCCTGAAATGGAAGCCGGACTGACCACCCCAGGCGAAGGAACATCGCCACTGGCTTCGAAACTTGGATTCCATAGTTGCACCTGGTTGGCGCCACGGGGAACCAGCGTCACCGCGTCCAGCAACACCGTCGCATCGCCCCCCGCCAAGGTAAGAAATTCCAACAGGCCCGACTCCGTGGCAGGGGTAAACACCACTTGCCGGTAGTGATAAGGATTGCTCCCTCCAACAGAAGTTATGGAGGGGATACTATCAATTTGAACCCCCGCAAAGCGCGTGTTCAAGGCCATGGTTCCGCCCTGACGCTTGTTGTATCGGAATTGCAGCCAATACTGCTGGCCGGGCACCAAGCCTGAAATCATTTGCGACAGACCGCCGTTCCCCTGATTGAATCCCACCCGCCCGCGGTCAGGAATGGCGCCATTGTCGTGAAAAGGCCCATCAGCTTCATTGACCCCCGTGTTGCCGCCTGGAATTTGCGTCCAACCGTCAATCGGCCCGTAGTGCGGCCACGTGGGGTTGTAATTGTTTTCAAAGCTGGGATTGGCCACCAAGGTGGGGCCCACCACCACTTCGATATATCCCCCGATGCAGGCCTCGGCCGCACTCGACAAGTTAAACACCGTCCTGCCCCGCAGCCGGGCGTCAACCCCGAATTCTCGAACGGTCACCCCCACGGGAAAGTTGAGAGTAAGACTGCCGCCCGTGGCGCCTCTTGGCTCGGCAATCAACGGCTGCTGGCTCGTGACCACCACCTCCACCGCCTGGGTGGCGGTTAGTTCCTCGGGTATGCGCACGCTAATCGTTTGATTGGTCTGGCCCGGATAGCTGGTAACAAGGTAGGTCGCCGGCCGGATGCACGGAATGGCGCTCACCGTAAAATTGTCAAACACGTTCACCCAGTTGCCTCCGTAGGCACCCATCCCCAAGGTTATATAATTACCCCGGAAGCCCCCCGTCTTGATGTATTCCGTGGAACCGGCCGCCAGTTGTACCGGAGTGTCATTGACGAACATCCGTACCGTGGCGGCGCTGTTGCCTTGAAAACCGGCGCTTTCCACCTCAATGCGCACGTGAATCTGTCCCAGCGGCAAAGCCGCCTGTCCCCCCGTGTCAGTAGAGCCATCAAAAACCTGGATGCCGCCATTGTGGCGAAAGAGAATTCCCATGCCATCGGAGGCGTTCACAAATGCCAGCGGTGAAGTGGCGCCAAAAACAATGCAGGCCCAGTCGCTGGAAGTGCCGCCGGGGTCATTCACGCCGGCGTCCAGGTCAAACTCAATGGTAAAACGGCCCCCTTCGGTAAAATTGTAATTGGGCGAAACCGCCACGAATCCCGCCCCCGCCAGTCGCAACTGACCCGGGGCCTCAGCGGCGCCCACCTGGGACCGCGTATCATCACCGGCATCGTTGTCCAGGTAACTCAAGGGGGCAGCGGTCCCGCTCTGGCGGCCTCCGGTGTTCTCAAAATTTATGTTGTTGCTTTGCGCCGATACCTCGAAGGTGTCGCGGAATATGGTCCGTGAAGTGCCCGCCGCCCAAACAGTGCTTGCAATGACACCTGACAGGAAAAATACCAGCAGAGGAGATGAGGTTTTCATGGCCAGTTTATTTAGGGAAAGCTGGGTAGATCATGACCCCGGTGGAGGGGTGGAGGCAAGTCGGGATGGTGGGGTTGGGAGAGGTTGAGGGGGAGCCAGTGGATTAGGGCCCCGGCGAGGGCTGGGGCCTTGGCGTTGAGGATTTGGAGTGGGCTTTGCCATTCTTTGCCGCGGTTGGGGCGGACGAGGTTGAAGTACAGCCAGTAGGTGGTGATTTTGGCCCAAAAGTCTTGGGGGCTGGAGAAGGTTTCGCGGTCGAAGAATTCGTCTTCGACCAGGCGGTGGACGGTTTCGACGTCGCTTTGCCAGGTGTAGCGTTTGGGAGGGATGAAGCGGTGGTCGGAGCCGAGGGCGCGGACGGTGGCGGGGAGGCCTTGGTGGTGTTGGTTGACTTGGAATTCACTGCCGTTGTCGGTTTGCCAGACCAGGGTGGTGAGGTTGACGCCGTGGGCGGCGAGGTGGGCGGAGAGTTGTGTGGCCAGGAGGGTGGCGTAGGATTTGGAGAGTTCGTCGGCGTAGCCGGTGAAGCAGGCGCCGGAGACTGGTTCGCGGACGGTGTATTGGAAGCGGGGAGGTGGAGGCGGTTCATTTGGGGCCAGTAATGGGGAATGTCCTGTAAATACTTGGTATCGGCGGAGAGTTGGGAGAAGAGTGGCCAGTTCCGTTTGAGGGCGCGGAGGAGTTTTTGGTGGCGGGTTTCTTTTGCGTGGGCGGAGGAGATGGTGTTGGCGGAGGACGCGGGCGATGGCGTTGTGGCTGCAGGGGAGGGCGATTCGCGCTGGAGGCGTTCGGCGCCGAAGCCGGTTTGGTGGCGGAGTTTGACGATTTGGCCTTCGAGGCCGGAGGGGATACGGCGGGGGGAGCGTCGTGGGCGGCGGCTGTGTTCTTGGAGGGAGGAGGGCTTGCCGGGCACGTGGCGTCGGAGCCATTTACGGACGGTGTTGCGGGAACAGCCGAACTCGCGGACGGCGGCTTTGATGCCGTGGGTTTTGGCGAAGGCGACGAGTTTTTGTCGCAACCAATGGCGGTGGGTGCGCATACGGTACAATTCAAAGTAGGTGGTGTGCACGCCGGGAGGATAGCAGATGGGGCGCGCCGCTGCTGCACCTCCTCCGGAGGAGGTGCAGCAGCTCATCCTTGCGGCGTGCACTCAACACGTTGATCTTAACCACGGGGGGGTCATGATCTACCCAGTCTTTCCCAATGGCCAGTTTATTTCGGGTTGAGCTTAATATTAAACTATGCTTAACTGAGCCGCAAGCCCTATGATGTCTTGGCCATTACCCACCGGCCAGTGCTGGCATGTCAATGACAGGTGACGTGATATTCTCAGCCGCAAATTGGGCGCCGAAACGCAACGCGGCACTCTCCTCGCCGACCTTTCAATGGCGCTCGAAAAAAGACCCGGCCCTTGTTTCAGCCCTGCTGCTGGCCGCAATCCTGCTGCTGGCTGGAATAGCACCCGTGGTTGCCCAAACCATCCGCATCAACGAAATCCAGGCCTCCAACGGCAGCACGCTCACCGATGACACCACCAGCACTCCGGATTGGGTGGAGCTTTACAACACCGGCACCAACACCGTGGACTTGCATGGTTGGGGACTTTCCGATGATTTGTCCACCCCGTTCAAGTGGGTCTTCACCAACGCCACCCTGGGGCCTGGTGAACTGTTGTTAATCTACGCCTCCGGTTTGAACCGGCAGCCCGGCACCGCCTCACCCTTGGCGCCAACTAATGTGCCCGGTTTGCGCGTGTGGTTGCGTGCGGAGGCGGTGGCAACCAATGACCCCACCCAAGCTCGCCCGGCGGCCGACAACTTGTTTGTGCGCGGTTGGCTCGACCAAAGCGGCAACGCCTTCCATGCCCGGCAGGATACCGAAGGCCGCCAACCCCAGTGGCTGCCGTCCCTCCCCGCCTTCAATCACCGCCCGGCACTCCGTTTTGACGGGGTGGATGACCTTGTGGTGCTGCCCGCCGTCCCCGCCGCCAACAACTTTTGCATCATCGCCGTGGCCCGCCCCAACACCTCACACCAAATTGACCCCCAATCCGCCACCGGCGTGGACGGTGTTTCCGGCCAGCGTTACCTTCTGGGCGCAGCGCATGGCGGCGATTACAGCGCCGGCGCGGGTCTGAGCCTCGGCACCAACGGCGCCAGCATTTACGAGCATGGCTCCGGCTACATGCCCGCGCTGGCGGTGGGCGGCCAGGTGGGCGCCGGCGCCGCGGTGGTCATCATGAACTACTCCAACCGCCAACCCACCCTTTGGATTCAGGGCAACCTGGCGGCGCGTGGTTTTTTCTCCGCCCGCACCAATGTGACCGCGCCGGTGGAAATCGGCTCCGGTGCTTACGGCGCGTTTTCCGGGGAAGTTGCCGAAATTCTCTACTACAACCGCGCTTTGACTGATGACGAGCTGTTGGGCCTTCAGCAGCACTTCGCCCATGAATATGGCCTCGTGTTCCCCCGCCATTACCACACCAGCTTCAAGATTAACACCGAGGGCGAACCGTTGCTGCTCACCCGGCCCAATGGAGTGCCGGAAGATTTTGTGCCGGCCATCGCCATCCCGCGCGATGTCTCCTATGGTCGGCAGCCGGACGGCAGCAACAGTTTCTTCTTTTTTGACCAGCCCACCCCCGGCAGACCCAACATCACCCCCGGCGCCACCGACTTCCTGTCGCCGCCACAATTCAGCCTGCCGGCCGGCTTTTACACCCAAGCCATTACCGTGGCCATAGAGAGCACCAACGCCGGCGCCCAAATCCGATACACCTTGGACGGCTCGGAGCCCACCACGAATTCCCCCCTGTACACCTCGCCATTCACCTTCACCACCCGTGCCGGCACCCCCAATGACCTGTCCCTCATTCCCACCGCCGGCGGCTGGCAGCCCCCCGTGGGCGAGGTCTATAAAATCCATGTCCTGCGTGCCCGCGCTTTCCGCACCAACGCCCTGCCCAGCCCCACCACCACGGCCACTTATGCGGTGGACCCTCTTGGCCGCGCCCGTTATCCCCTGCCCGTCATTTCGCTGGTGACTGACCGCAAACACTTTTTTGACCCCAACACCGGCATCTACGTCTGCGGCAACACCCCCGGTTGCAACTATGCGCAAGGCGGTGATGCCTGGGAACGCCCCGTGCACGTGGAATTTTTCGAGACCAACGGTTTGCGCGTCATCGCCCAGGAAAGCGGCGTCCGCATGCATGGCAACACCAGCTTCGGTTTTCCCATCAAAGCCCTCCGACTCCATCCCCTGAATCAGAAAGGCACCGAACCCTTCCGCTACCAGATTTTCCCCGACCTGCCCATCTACGAGTTTCACCGCCTGCTGCTGCGGCCCTCCGGCCATGACCATTACCTGACCATGATGCGCGATGGTCTGATGCAAAACCTGGTCCGCGAGTTGGGTTTCGATTTGCAGGGCTATCGTCCGGCCGTCGTTTTTCTCAACGGCGAATTTTGGGGCCTCCACAATCTCCAGGAAGCCTATGAGAAAAACTACTTTGCCCAGCATCACCCGGGCGTGGACCCGGAGGCCATTGACTACTTGGAAGGCTACTCTCCCGGCGCCTTCACTTATGAAGGCGACTCGGCTTGGTTTGACCAGTTGACCCTCTTCCTGCAAACCCACGACCTCCGCCAGGCCACCAACTTCGCTGTCGTCCAGTCGCTCATGGAGGTGGACAACTACCGCGACTATAAAATCGTGGAAACCTTTTATTACCGCTGGGACATCGGCAATCAGCGCGTCTGGCGGCCCCGGACCCCCAACGGCCGGCTGCGCTGGATTCTCTTCGATTGCGACGTAGGCTTTGGCGGTTTCTGGAGCCAGCCACCGGAAGCGCCCTGGACCTTCAACATGCTGGCCTATAACCTGGAACCCAACGGTCCGTGGACTCATTACCGGCCCGGTAACGACCACAACGCCCCGTCCATCACCTTTCAATTGCGGGCGCTCATGACCAATCCCGACTTCAAACGCGATTTCATCAACCGCTGCGCCGACTTGATGAACACCACGCTCGCCACCGCCCGCTTGACCAATTTCATCGCGCGCATGGCGGCGGAAATCGCGCCGGTCATGGCCGAGCACTGTGCCCGCTGGCGGTTTCCCACGGACTATGCCACTTGGAGCAATAATGTCGAATTTCTGAAACAATTTGCCATTCAGCGTCCCGAATACATGCGCCGGCACCTCACCAATCAATTTGGGCTTCGCGGCTGGGTCAACGTCTCCCTCAGCGTGAACGACACGAACGCCGGCGCCATCCGGCTCAATACCCTCCGGCTGGCCGCGCCGGCCAGCGCTCCCTGGAGTGGGATTTATTTCAGGGATAACCCGGTCACTTTTACCGCGGAGCCCCGGCCCGGTTACCGATTCAAAAACTGGCAGGGTTTCTTTGGCCCGCTGGCCACCAATCAATCCAATACCATTCTCCTGACCGGCAATTTGACCGTGATGGCCAATTTTGAAGTGGCCCCGAGCACCAATCCTCCCGTGCCCCTGCCCCATGACCTCACCCGCGGTCCATATGTATTCACCCGGTGGGATGCCAGCGCACCCGCAGGCACTTATCCCCCCAACATGATTTTTCTTCAGACCGCCACCAACGCCTCGCCCGACCCGGGCCTGTTAACCGAATTCACCAATCTCTGGGTCCTCCCCTATGACCGCACCAGCCGAAGCCGGATTTCGGGCCTGAACGAGGAGGGCTTGGCTTTTTTGAACACCAGCGACCCACAGGCCGACGGGGGCGGCTACCTCGGCGCAGCCGTGCTCGCCCTCAAAACCACGGGTTTAACCAACGTATGCGTCGTCTGGCGTGGTGGCACCGTCACGCCCAACAGCCGCCATTACGCCCTCCGCCTCCAATATCGGGTGGGCCAAACCGAAGCCTGGACCGACCTGCTCGACCTCGCAGGCCAGCCCGTTGAATACCCGCGCCACCCCACCGCCGGCCACTCGGCCCTGCTTGGCCCTGTGCCCCTGCCGGCCTCCGCCTGCAACCAGTCCTACGTCCAGTTGCGCTGGAAATATTACTGGCAAAGCGGCGCCAGCGGACCGCGCGACCAATTACGGTTGGACGACATCACCATTTACGAAGCCCCTGCCGGGTCCCCACCCCGTTTGGAACGCCTTCAATTAACCGGCGGTTCAACCCTCTCCGTGGGCTTTCACAGCCTGCCCAATGCCACCTTCTCCCTGCTGGCATCCTCCAATCTCACCCATTGGACGCTCCTGCAAATGATTACCGCTGATGCCAACGGAAGGCTGGAGTTCAACCTTCCCCTGGCTGAACGCCAGCCGGCAGGATATTACCGCCTGCGCAGCCCTTGAACCGTGTTTCAGGTCTTTGCCCATCAAGAAACTCTTCCCGCGTTTTCACACCAGCGTAAAAAGGGTTTGCCTGCTCACGGTGGAAATGGCTCACGGTTGCCGCCATAGTATTTTCATGGCCGTCTCCCGGTAAATCTTTCTCAGCGCCGCCTCGGGCAATCCAAATCCCGCCAGCGGCCAATGGTAATTGTAGAGGTCAAGTTCATAAAAATGTTCGTCTTCCGTCTCCAAAATGCGAAACGAGCTGCGGTACATGCGCGCCGCCCGCCCCTGATCCGTCCCATAAACCACCCGGTCCGCGTAACGGGTCAGAAACGCGCTCGTGGCCCGCGGGGTGGCCGCCATTTCCCCGAAACGCGCCGACACATCCACATATAGGTTGGGATGCGCATCCAACAGCCTGCCCAGGCGCCCCAAGTCATAATCCAGATTGGCCAGATGACAGGCCACAAAAATGGTTTGCGGATGCCGCTGGAGCGTTCGTTCGAGAATCTGAATCATGCCTTCATGGCCCACAATGTCCGGTTTGTTGTCCAGCCGCCACCGGTAGGCATTCATCAGCCCGTCATTGTGACGATCCATGGGTTGGTAGGCCCACACTGGATCCGACACGTGCAGGTTCACGGGCAACCCCAGCTCGGCGGCCTTGCGCCAGATCGGATCCAGCCGCGGATCGTCCGGGTGGAGGCGCGCCTTGGGGTCCGCGGAGCGAGTGATGCCCGATCCCTTGTCGCTGATCTCACCAATGCCGCGCGCGCCCGCGCGGAAGCACCGCTCCAATTCGGCCACCGCGGCGGGGCCGAAACCGGGTTGGTCCCATCCGCTTAAATCCAGGCCACACCACAACTCGAAGCGGTCTTTATGCGGGCCATATAATTGGACCCACTGGTTAAAACGCTCGCCCGTCGCCCCCGTCAGCACCATGGATTTTTCAATGCCAGCCTCATCCATGGTCTTGATCCACTCCTGCACTTGTTGCGGGGTGGTGGCATAGGTATGCACGTGCATGTCAATCGCCGAAAATCGCGCCCGGCGCACCTCCGTGACCGGGATTTTGTGAATGGGCCGGGGCCGATAATCTTTCAACAAGAGCGTCTCCGGCAGCGACGGCGCACTCGCCCCCTCCGACGGCATGACGGCCTGGGCGGCAACTTGCCCGCCTGCCAATCCCCACACCGCCCCCACAAGAGAAATCCAATGAATCATGAGCTTTTTCATGGCACCAGTCTATGGATTCAGCAGCCAGCACTCTCTCACAGACGCCCGCCTCGTCAAGGAGGTCATGCCCTTAAAACCCGCCTCAGGGCAGGCGTAACTCCGCCAGACTTAGCCAGCCGGGCAGATGTCGGTCCTGGGTTGCATTGGCAAAGCGCAACGGCAACCCGTTGGGAAGGGGATTAACCACCCGCAACACCAGGTGGTATGTGCCGGCGGAAAGCCCGGCAACACTGCCCTCATGCCGCCATGCCGCCGCCGTTTCACCGGGGATGACGGTGGTTAATCGCCAGTCCGTTTTCCATGTGACCACGCGCTCATGGGCCGCGTTCACCAAACCCAATTCCAGCGGCCAGTCGTAATAAAAGGGCGCCTCGCCGGTATTGGTGACCATGAGCGTTGCCGCCAGTTTTCCCCCGGCAGCCACGATTTCCGCTCGGGCCACATGCAGCTCGTAGCCCATGCGTTGCACCGCCCGCAACGCCCGCTCACGGGCCGCTCCTTGCACTTTGCCACGAAACACCCCCTCATTGCATAGCCAGGAGACCCGCGTCACCTCCACACACCGTTCAAACTCCTGCCCCGCGGGCGCGCAGGAAGGCTCATCAAACAGGCACTTCCAAACCTCCGGGCGCACCTCGCCGCCTATAGGTTGCGTCCGCCATTTGTCCACCGCGTTGGCCGCCCGCAGCCGCGTCTCGAAAAACCATTCGTTCCCCTTTTTACCCGTGTGCACCGTGGCCCAGGCGAATGAATCATCGTGGTATCCCAGGGGCCGCCGGCTGTTGTCTACATACCTGGAATCATTAGGCCCGGCCGGGTAACGCGCCAGGAGCCTGGTTTTTTTGAACGCGGCCTCGTAGGCGTCCATCACCTCGCGTTGCACCGTTTTGGAGGCAAACCATTTTTCGTTGGGATAATTGTGCCACTCCCCCCAGGTCCCCAGCAGCCCCAGTTGAACAAACCCCAGTCGCGGGTCTCCATCATAACGGCGGCCCAAGGCATGAATGAAATTCGTCAACGCCGCCCGCAAACGCGGGTCTTCGTAATCCGGCGTGTGATCCACCGCCGGCGGAAATGGCTGCGTGTTGGTGTTGGTCCAGCGCCGCAAAGTCAAGCCGGCGTCAATCAGGTATTGGGGCACACCCGTTTTCCTGCCGGGCCATTCCAGATAAAACCGCGCAATAAACTGATGCCCGCGCGAGGCCGCCGCATTGAGTTTTGCTTCAAACACCGCCCAGTTGAAATTCGTGGGGCCCGTCATTACCTCCGAAAGCCGCGTGTAATCCCACTCCATGCTGTGGGGAAAGGTCCTGTCCTCGCGTAAATAGGGCACAAACCCCTTCAGGGGGTTGTCTGGCGGTGCGGAGGTATAGGCCAGAGTAAAGACCATGTTGCCGCTGCCGGCTGCCCCCGCCACGCACCAGGGCAACAGAACCAGCGCCCATAAGAACTTCAGCCTGCTACTCTGGCCGGTGCTCTTCATGAAGTTTATGATAACATTTACCATTTTTTTCCCATGCCGGACTCCTGGCAAAGCTCCGAAAAAGCCCTCCCTCCCTACCAGAGGCGTGACCGGCAGAAACACAGCCGCCGCGATTTCTGCTTATCATGTGCGCGCCTTGCGGCCGGGGGGCCATTCCCCCCGTTTCCAGAGACCATGCAGCAGCGGGGCATCGCACTCATCAAGGCTGAATGTTCACCACGGCCCGCCGATAGGCCCAGAGGCTCGGCGTGCCGCGGTCCTGCACTTCCAAAATAATGTGAATGGTGGCCGGTGGTTTAACCGCCGGAACGGTGAGCCGTGTGCTCAGCCCTTGAGTATGGCTCAAGGCCACCTCGGGCGGAAATTGCCTTCCGCGCGCATCGCGCAAGGTGCTGGCCTCGGGATAAATCCACCAGCGCACCTCCACGGCATGGCCGTCCGGATCACGCGTCCCCTCCGCGGAAAGCGCCACTGTCTCGCCGGGTTTCGCCTGGATTTCAAGGACTTCTTTGGAGGTGTCGCCATTGAGGACGGCGATGGGGTTGTGATTGGCCCGGGCGTAATCGTCCACCACACACCAATCCATCCGCGCCGCAAAGTCATGCTGAAAATGCTCGCGCCAGCGCCAGATGGTGGCCATGTCCGTGCATTGGGTCTGCCCGTTGTCAGCGGTGACCAGGTCGCGACTGTCTTGGTTGTTGGTCCAGATGGGGCGCGTTTCTCCATACGCCTGATAAAGGGCGTAGCGGCCGCCCCACCCGCCATAAGCGGGACTCACATGCCAGCCCAATCCATTTTGGATGAGGCCAAGGAACGATGGCGTGTCCCCTTCCATGATGTACTCCAGCCGCGGGTAGAGCGCGCCCAGGGGGCCGTGATTTTTAATGATGTTCTCCTCCAGCCAGGGGTTGTCCACCAGGTGGAACTTGTGGCCGGGGCCATTTCGGTAGTGGCGGTCGCCGCTGATGCCGGTCCACGTGGCCCGCCAATACTCCTTCCAATCCGGGCCGCTGGGGCTGACGATGTAAAACAAATCAGGAAATTCACGGCGCAGCCACGGCCCTGAATCATCCTGGTCTGAAATCGTGTACACCCGCAATTTGGCCACCAAAGATTTCAGCGCCGCCGGTGAACGCTCCCGGCGCGCATCCAGCAGCGCCTGGGCAAGCGTATTGGCGCCTCCCCATACACTCACCCACAAGGGGCGCGGATCCGCTTTGTCTGCGGCGGCCAGCAGAAGGCGGGAGCCGGGAGAGCTTTTGCCTTCACCCACCGCTGCCATGCCGTAGCCGGGCTGCCCCGTGGCGGTGACGGCGCGCAATGCCTCCACTGCCGGGAAACCCGGCGCGTGCTTAAGCAGGTTGGGACGCACCTGCCCGTAGGCATCCAGTTGGCGATGGATTAAATCCACCCGCGTGGTCTTGCGGAGCCACGTGCTGGTGGTGGCCACCAATCCCTCGATGTCGTATTCATTGGCATAGACCAGAAAACGCACCATGGATTCTTCATCATCTGGCTCGTTGGAGATGTCGGTCAACACAAACACCCGCTGCCGCTCCGTCTGCGCCAGTGCGGCAAAGGTGCAAAGGACGGTCAGCAGGCTCCCGATGGTGCTCCGCCATGAGGGACGGAACCACGAGCATGAGGCGTGCGGCATACAGGCTTGATTTTTCCCCGTCATATTAGCGATCCCGCCCCGCCTGTCCATCACGTTAGCTTTATTTTCCGGCCCGTGTAGGGGATGCCTTGAATCTTCAGGCTCAGGTTGCCGTCAAAGACAACATGCGGCGTTGTCTTGTTCTATTATGCCTGATATTGGGCGGTAACATGCCATTCCACGCCCGGGCGGCAGTGGACGTGCAGGCCCTTAAGGCCGACATGGCCCATTTCACCGATGTCACCTGTACTCAGCTTAAGCCCGGCCTCGGCAGGGCTGACCTTGCCCGCTTTCAAAGCGAAGTCCTCCGGCAGGTGGCCGCCGGTTTGCTGGACGGCACGTATGACCGGACTAATCGCGCCGCCCGCTATGAGGCCTACCCCTCACCCCGCGCCCTCGCGCGCACCCTCAAACTGGGCGAGGGCTTCAGCCGTTACGAAAACATCACCGGCATGTACCTGGAAGCCGGGGAACACCTCGTCCTGGTGGGAGATACCGGCGGCAAATCCCTGGCCCTGCTCATCCCGCAGTGGATGCGCAAACCACCCCCCGGCGTGGAACCCACCAAGGACCCCAATGGCTGGGGGCTGAAACGCCAGCGTATTCCTCTCCATCCCGGCCTGAACGTCATCACTGTCACCAACAGCAGCAATGCCTACCTGGATTACTTTGACGACGACCCGGAAACGGCGCCGCCCATCACCGTGCATTTCCTGACCGGCCAGGTGAACGGCTATTTTGACATCACCCGCCATACCAACACCGATTGGGACCGCCTCCTGGAGCAAGCCGTCAGCCCCATCTTGGATGCCCGTGGCCGCCACATCCAGGTGGCCTACCCTGTCGAGTGGTTCAAGGTTTATACCCGCGGCAAAGGGGTGGAGCTCATCAACAACTATGACAAACTGCTCCACCACCACTACACCCTCATGGGGCTGGTGAAGTACAAGAAGGTTCCCCAAAATCGCATCCTCGCCCGCGTGAACTTCAATTACTACATGTTTCGTGATGGGGATGGAGTGGCCTACCTGGGCGATAAGAGCACCATGCGCAAGGTGGCCGATCCAGACGTGGTCATCAAGGGCGATCCCTGCTGGGGTTTTTGCCATGAGACCGGCCATGTGCTGCAAATGCAACCGCAAATCACCTGGGGCGGCATGACGGAGGTGAGCTGCAATATCTTCACCATGTACACCACCACCGCCATGGGCAATCCCAGCCGTCTCCTGGCCCAGAAAAATTACAGCGCCGCCCGCAAAACCATCATCGAGGCCAACCCCAAAATCTCCTACCTGGCCGACAAGGACGTCTTCAACCGCCTGGTCCCCTTCTGGCAGCTTCACCTCTATTTCTCCCGCCAGGGACGCCCCGATTTTTACGCCGATGTCATGGAGGAAATGCGCCGCCGCCCCCATGCCGGCACCGGCAATGACTCCATTCGCAACCAGTTAGAATTCATCAAGATTTGCTGCGACGTGGCCCAGTTGGACCTCACCGATTTCTTTGAACAATGGGGGTTCTTCTGGGTGGGCGAGTTGACCGTCAACGATTACCGCAACTACCAATTTCGCATTACCCAGGCCATGGTGGACGAAACCAAAGCCTACATTGCCGGCAAAAAATACCCCAAGCCAGCGGTGGACCTTACCCAGCTCGAAGACTGACTCCCGTCAGTGCCCACCCCCTAATTCCCAGGCGCCTGCCAGCCCGTAAACCGTGCCCAGCGGGAACTCGGTATCAGGCGAAAGACCTCCCCCTCTTTTTCCCGCACAATGAACAGCGCCGCGGCATTGGTCCAGCCCTCCACAAACTTTAGCCCCTCCTCCGGCCCCAGCACAAACAACGTGGTGGACAGCGCGTCCGCCTGCATGCCCTCCGGCGCCACCACCGTCACGCTGCCCAACTGGTGCTGCACCGGCCGCCCGGTGCGCGGGTCCAAAATATGCGCCAGCCGCCTTCCCTGCGCATCATGGAAAAATTTCTGGTAATCGCCGGAAGTCGAAATGGCCATGTCCCGCAACCCCACGGCGGCGGCCAGGGGGTCCTTTTCCCGCCACAGCTCCAGGGGGGCCGAAATCCCAATCCGCCAGGGACCGCCCCGTGCATTATGCCCGGCCACGCGAATTTCCCCGGCAATGGACACATAAACATTCGTCAGTTGATGGCGCTGCAACACCCGCCACATTTCGTCCACCGCATAGCCCTTGGCCAGCGCGCTCAAGTTCAGCGAGACCCCGGCCTTCCGCTTGCGCAGCTCGTTTTGCGGCGTCACCTCAATCGCCTGCCAGCCCACCCGCTCGCGGGCCTTTTGCACCGCCTCCTCCGAGGGCGGCGCCAGCACCGGCCCTTGCTCCCCGAAACCCCACAGGTTGATCAGCGGCGCCAGTGTCGGATCAAAAGCCCCCCCGGAGCGGCGGCTCATCTCCAACGCAAACCGGGTCACCGTCGCCAGCTCCGCCGAAACCCGCACCGCCTCGCCTTCCGGCGCACGGTTGAAGCGGGATAATTCACTGTCGGGCAGGTAATGGGACATCTGGCGGTTGATTTCCTGCAACCGCTGCTCCACCTCCCGCTCCAGGCGCGCGCGCAACTCGGCAGAATCCGGCGGCGCCACCACCGTCACCCGGTAACGTGACCCCATGGTTTCACCCGTCCAGGTCCAGGTGGGCAAATCCGCCGCCGTCATGCCAAGGATGGAGGCCCACCAAAAAAAGAGAAAAAATCGCCAGCAATTCAAGATAAGCTGCATGCGATTGACTCCGCCGCCAACTCAAGGAATCTGCAAGCGGAAAAACTGGCTGGGCCGAGATGAATTGACGGGCTGAGTCAGCCGCAGTTGCCCAAAGGCATCAAACTGATTGGTTTGCAACACCGTCCACGCTCCGGCATCGGCGGCCGGCTGGCTGGCGGTGAGCAACCGGCATTGGCCCCCCGGCGGGCCGCTGGCTTCCAGCACCAGTTCCTGGCCGCCCAGGCGCAAGGGTTGGAAGACGGGCGGCACCGCGGCAATGGTAATCGAGAACAATTGCGTTGCATTCGGTGGCACTCCATTGGTGGCGATTACTGTGCCGCTAAAGGTGCCGGCCACGGTGGGAATGCCGCTAATCAATCCCCCTGAACTGATGCTCAACCCAGGCGGCAGATTCAGCGCATAGAATCCCGGCGGCGGAGACCCGGCCGCCTGGCATTGGTATTGAAATCGCACGCCCACGATGCCGCTGGCCGGAAGTGGCGCGCTGGTGATGGAGGGCGCCTGCGGTGGCGGCCCTGAAGGCACCCAGGTCACCTTCATGTTGGTGAAGTTGCCGGCTTGGTCAGGGTAGGTATTCGTGGCCGCCGCCGGCCCTTTGGTCCACAGCAAACCGCTGGTCGTGTAAGGCCCCTGGCCGCTGTCTTCGGCGTACTGCACCCAAAACTTGTAATTACCATCCGCCACCAGGCTGTTATTGCCATCACGGCAGTTCCAATAAATCACCAGCGGGCTGTTGGTGCCGGCGTAATCGTTGGCCGTGGCGCTGGTGTAGCCGTCAAAAGCAGTGTTGGCGCTTAATCCTCCGCGCGCCGTGACCCACGCCGAGCAATGACTGTTCCAGTGGCTGGTGGTGAAGCTGCTCGGGCCTTGTTTGCGCAGGGTCTTGATAAATTGCCCGCCCTCCGTCGTCACCCATACCACCGTCCAATGCTTCGCGCCCGTGCCGTTGTAATCCAATAGAGTGGTGTCCAGTCTGACGGTGCCATCCGTGGCGGCGGGCGAAAGCGAGGTCAACAGGCTGAGCCAGCCCAGCAGGAAGCCGGCCCGCAAAAACAGCGATGATTTCATAGGCGGCAACAATGGTGCGGCCCACGAGCGTGTGCTGCGCCGCCCACCGTCTTTTCCGGCAGCCACAGCGAAAGCAGGGACCACATTTCAATATTTACACTTACATTAAACCATGTCGGCCGGCTGCACATCTTTTGCCTAAAACCGGCTTTCTTTTGGAGCACCGTGGACGCCCACTTGCCGGCTTTGCATCAGGAGCCATTCTGTCGCATGTTTATGGCGTCAGTCACCTTGGCGAGTATGCGATGGAATAGCAGGGTGTTATGGGTTGGCGGGCTGTTCGGTCTGCTCGCCGTGGGGTTGGGCGCGCTCAAAGCCCCGGCCGCCACGACTCCGTGGCGAGACGACCGTTTGCTGCTGCTGCCCCGGGCGGAGGTGGCGCAAGCCGTTTGGACGGCCGGCCTCCACCGGCTGGGGGTTAACCTCCGCCGGCAGTTTCCAGACATGGGGGGTCTCACCGTTCTGGAGCTGCCGCCCGGTGTGCGCGCGACGGAGCTGTTACCGCGCCTCCAGGCCACCGGCTGGTTTGAGTTTGTGGAGCCGGATTACCGCCTCCGCCCGGCGCTGGTCCTGC
The DNA here is from genome assembly GCF_024832785.1 of Fontisphaera persica. Taxonomy (GTDB): domain Bacteria; phylum Verrucomicrobiota; class Verrucomicrobiia; order Limisphaerales; family Fontisphaeraceae; genus Fontisphaera; species Fontisphaera persica. The sequence goes on along the minus strand of NZ_CP116615.1, from coordinate 276,432 downwards.
CCAACGACCCCCGCCTGCTGGACGGCTCCCAATGGGCCTTGCACAACACCCAGGCCGACGCCGATTTGGATGCCCCCGAGGGCTGGGACATCCAAAACAGCGCCTCCAACATCATCGTGGCGGTGGTGGACAGTGGGCTCCGGCTGACCCATGAAGACCTGGCGGGCAATTTATGGGTGAACCCCCGTGAAATCCCCGGCAACGGGCGCGATGACGATGGCAACGGCCTGGTGGATGATATTCATGGCCTCAATGCCATCGGCTCTCCCCATTCCACCAATCTCTGGGATGACCTCGGCCACGGCACGCACGTGGCCGGCATCATTGGCGCGGTGGGCAACAACGGCCTGGGCGGCGCCGGCGTGGCCTGGCGGGTGCAGTTGATGATTTGCAAATTCATGGATGCCACCGGCCATGGTTACATCTCCGATGCGGTGGAATGTTTCGATTATGCCCGCGCCAACGGCGCCAAAATCATCAATGCCAGCTTTGGTTCGTCCGAATATTCCTCGGCGCTGGACACCGCCATCAACTCCTGCCGCAACGCCGGCATCATCGTGGTGGCCGCCGCCGGCAACGACAACGCCAATAATGACGCCACCCCATTTTATCCCGCCAGCCTGGGCGTGCTGCGCGGCCGCGATAATGTGGTGGCCGTGGCCGCCACCGACCGCTTTGACAACCTGGCCTCCTTTTCCAATTATGGCAGCAACACCGTCCACCTCGCCGCCCCCGGTCAGAGCATCTTTTCCACCTATTATGACGCGGACAACAGCTATGTGTACCTGAGCGGCACCTCCGTGGCCGCTCCGCATGTCGCCGGGGTCCTCGCCTTGATGCGCGCCCGATTTCCCCTCGAACATCACACTCAAATCATCCGCCGGATGTTGGACGCCGTGGAGGTGCTGCCCTCCCTGGCCGGCAAATGCCGCACGGGCGGGCGCGTCAACCTGCGGCGGGCCCTCGCCAATTATCAAATCCTGACCACCAATTACGCCTGGATTACGCTGACGAACGCCCAAACCCTGACCCTCAGCCATGACAGCGTCAGCCCGGCCCTGCCCCTGCCCTTTGTGTTCAATGTGTATGGGCGCAATTTCACTGAGCTTTACGTCGGCGCCAATGGCCTGCTGGGCTTTTCACCCGCGGGTCTCAACCTCGCCACCAACACCGATTTCAGCGGCGCCGCAGACCCCGTCCACGTCCTTTGCCCGTACTGGGATGACTTGAACCCGGCCAGCAGCGGCTCTGTGACCTGGGGCGTGCGGGGAGAGCCTCCGCATCGGCAGGTGGTGGTGAGCTGGCTGGGCGTGCCGCGGGCCAGTTCCTCCAGCACCCGCCTGACCTTTCAGGCCGTATTGAATGAATCCGCGCAAACCGTGGTCTTCCAGTATCAGGAGGTGCAACCCAACCGCATACTCACCGGCGGCGGCGGACGCAGTGCCACGGTGGGCATCCGCGGCAGTGGCGCCCGCGAAGAGGCGGCGCGCTACACCGTCAACGGCAGCCCTTTTGTCCTGGCCAATCAAACCGCCATTGTGTTCGCCCCCCTCGCTGCGCCCGCAGCGGAACTTCTGCCGGCCACCAATCTGCTGGCCGCTGGCCCGGCCGGTGGCCCGCTGCTTCCCCAAGCCGCCCAATTTGAACTGACCAACCTGGGCAACACCCCCCTGCCGTGGTGGTCGGATAAAAATGCCGACTGGCTCGAAGTTTCCCCCACCGGCGGCGTTTTGCAGGTGGGCCAGCGCCTGCCCATCACCCTGGCCCTCACCCCAGCCGCCAACGCCTTGCCTCCCGGACAACATACCGCCCTGGCCCGCTTCTTTCTCAGCGGCCAGGAAGCTCCGCTGGCAGCGCGCTCAGCCACTTTGACGATTCGGGGCACAAATGCCGCTCTGAGCATCAGCCCCGAAACGCCCTACCTGACCGGTGGATACGAAGGCGGTCCTTTTGCCCCTGCCAGCTTTCTCTACACGCTCATGAATACGGGCGACACCGAAACAGCCTGGCTCGCCCAAACCGATGTGCCCTGGCTTGAATTGACCGCCCCTGCAGGCCGGCTCCCGGCCGGCGGCAGTGACACCCTTACGGTGGCCATCAGTCCAACGGCCATGCTTTTGCCCGCCGGCGTTCACACCGGCCTGGTTCAATGGGTGAACCAGACCACCGGCGATGCCCCCCTGCAACGCCTTGTCCTTTTGGACGTGGCCGCGCGCCCCGGCGTTTTGGTGGTGGCCCCGGATGCCGGCTGGAGCGGAGAAGCCGTCACGGGCAACACCCCGTTGCCGGCGCAGACCACCTACCAATTGAGCAACACCGGCCCCCATGCCCTGCAATGGCGAGCCATTTCAACCGTGCCCTGGGCCGAACCCGAACCGCCGCATGGCGACCTGGCGCCCGGCGCCATCACCAACGTTCTCGTCCGGTGGACCCCCCATGTCTCCACGATGCCGCCCGGTGATTACCAGGGCGTCCTGCACTTCGCCAATCTGACCAGCGGCGCTGGAGACACGCTGCGCGCGCTGAGTCTCCAGTTGAATCCTGAGCCGGGACGCCTCATCCTGCTCCCCCCCGCCGAGCCAGGGCTGGTCCTCACTCACATCCGCGGCGAAGCCTTTCCCCAGACGGCCCCTTCGGTTACACTCAGCAACGCCGGGGGCACAGAACTCCTCTGGAGCGCCGAAGAATCCGAAACATGGCTGGAAATCCTGCCTGCGGATGGGCGTCTGGCCAGCGGGGAAAGTGTGGAATTAACCCTTAACCTCACGACCAACCTGCATGCACTGACCCCTGGTGTGTACACCAATGAAGTGCGTCTGCTCAGTTTGAACGGAAGCTCCCAGACCAATGTCCTCCAGGTCATCTTGAATTTGCAACCCGCTCCCGGACGGCTGGCCCTGGTGGAGTCGCCTCCTTTGCTCCGATTTTATGGTTTCACTGCAGGCCCCCTCTGGCCCGAGGCGCACCCTCTCGGGTTGACCAATCACGGAGACCTTGCTGTGGCTTGGAGCGCCCAAATGGAATCCCCATGGCTGGAAGTCTCGCCTGCCGAGGGAACCGTAGCGGCTAACCGCAGCACTTCGTTGTGGGTCCGGCTGAACCTGCCCGCCCTGCCAGAAGGCCCGGGCACGGCCACCAATTATGTGGAAGTGCTCAGTGACACAAACCTGGTGGTGCGCCTGCCGGTGGAGCTGCATAGACAGCCTCTCCCCCAATTAGAATGGTCCTGGCAGGACGGCCGCTTGCAGCTTGCGCTGCCCGCAGTGCCGGAAAGGGAAATGATTCTGGAAACCTCCACCAATCTCTGGGAATGGCTGCCCATTTTGACCAACGCCTCCCCCGCCTGGGAAACCTTGCGCCACCCGTTTCCCGCCACGGAACTCCAGCAATTCTTTCGTTTGCGTGTGCCCTGATTTGCCCGCGAGGGTAAATCAACCGTACCGGCCTTCAATGTACTCGGCGGTCTTGGGATTTTTGGGATTGAGGAACACCTGCTCCGTGCGGCCATGCTCCACCAATTCGCCCATGAGCATGAAGATGCACTCGTCGCTGGCACGGCGGGCCTGCATCATGTTGTGGGTCACAATGACAATGGTGTACCGCCCGCGCAGGGTGAACATCAATTCCTCAATCGCCCGGGTCCCCTCCACGTCCAGCGCCGAGCACGGCTCGTCCATCAGAATAATTTCCGGTTTGAGGGGCAGCAGGCGGGCAATGCAAAGCTTCTGTTGCTGCTCCAATTGCAGACTGGTGGCTTTGTGGTCCAGGCGGTCTTTGAGGTCCTTCCATAGCCCCACCTCCGTCAACGCCTTTTCCACGGCCTCGTCCAGCAGCGAGCGGGTCAGTTGCTCCACGGGGAGATGAATACGCAGACCGAAGACCACATTTTCATACACGCTGATGGGCAGCGGATTGGGCCGCTGAAACACCATGCCCACTGACTTGCGCAGCTCCACCAGCGACACATCGGGATCGTAAATGTTCTTGCCCAGCACCTTAATCTCGCCCGTGGTGGTCACATACCCATACCGTTCATTGACCCGGTTGAAGCAGCGCAACAAGGTGGTCTTGCCGCAGCCGGACGGGCCAATCAACGAGGTGATGATGCCATGCTTGATGTCCACGTTGACGTTAATCAATGCCTGAAACTTGGCGTACCACAAATTCAGGTTGCGCGTGGTGATGCTGTAGGGGCTGCTGGTAACCTCGGCGCTCATCCAAAAACTCCGTTGATATAGTCGTAGGTTTTGCGATTGGCCGGCCGGTCCGAAAAGATGACCTCATTACGGTCCAGCTCGACGATTTCACCATTCCACAAGAACATGGTGCGGTCGGCCAGCCGCCGGGCCTGCTGGGTCAGGTTGGTGACCAGGATGATGGTGATTTCCTTGCGCAATTCCTTGAGCACCTCCTCGATGCGCATGGTGGTCACCGGGTCAATCGCGATGGAAAATTCGTCCAGGCACAAAATTTCCGGCTGGTGCGACAACGCGCGGGCAATGGTCAGCCGCTGCTGCTGGCCGCCGGAAAGCTTGGTGCCCAGGCTGTCCAACCGGTCCTTCACCTCATCCCACAACGCCGCCTGACGCAGGCATTTTTCCACCATGGCATCCAGCTCGGATTTATTGGTCAAGCCGGCGCAGCGCGGGGCAAAAGCCACATTATCATAGATGCTCAGCGGCAGCCCCACCGGCAGGGGGGCCACCATGCCAATCTTGCGCCGCAGCGCGTAAATGTCGCGCACCTTGCGCACATCCTCCCCATCCACCTTGATGGTGCCGCTCACATGCGCGCTGGCCACGAAATCAATGGTGCGGTTGAGGCAGCGCAGCAACGAGGTTTTGCCCGATTGCGCGGGGCCGATGATGCCCAGGATTTCCCGCTCGTAAATATCGAAGGAGATGCCGTGAATGACCTCCTTCTTGCCGTAGGACAGCCGGAGGTCCTGTACTTCGACACGTTGGGTTCGAGACTCGCTCACAAGTTCCAGAGGGTTACCATTTTTTCCGCGAACGCAAATAGACCCGCAGGACAATGGCGGTGGCGTTGACCAGCAACACCGCTCCCAGCAACACCACCGCAGTGGCGAATTGCATGGACTCCTTCACGTCCGGCACCTGCGTGGACAAGGTGTACAGGTGCATGGACAGCGCCATGCACTGCTCGTTGAGGTAATAGGGAAACAAGGTGCCCCGCTCCACTGCCTTGTAGAAGGCCACCCCCGTGAACATGATGGGCGCCGTCTCGCCTGCCGCGCGGCTGACCTGCAAAATCACGCCGGTCAAAATGCCGCTAATCGAGTTGGGCAGCACAATGGACTTGATTGTCTGCCAGCGGGTGGCGCCCACGTTCCAGCAGGCCTCGCGAAACGCCATGGGCACCGACGCCAGCGCCTCGCGGGTGCTGGCAATAATCACCGGCAGCGTCATGATGGCCAGCGTCAGCGACGCCGCCATGATGGAAAGCCCCATCTGCGCCGCGTACACAAAAGCGCCCAGCCCAAAAAGCGCATGCACAATGCTCGGCACCCCGGCCAGATTGATGACCGCCAGGTTGATGATGCGGTTGAACCAGTTGTCTTTCGCGTACTCATTCAGGTAAATGGCCGCCATGATGCCGATGGGCGCCGATACCGCCAGCGAGATGATGACCAGATAAATCGTGCCCACCAGCGCTGACCAGATGCCGCCCTCGGTCATCCCTGCCCGCGGCACATCCAACAAAAACTCCAGGCTCAACGACGGCCAGGCCCGCTCCACCAGGTACCCAATAATCAGCAGCAGGGGCAGAATCATGCCCACCGACATGGCGCCAAAAATGACCTTGGCAATCTTCTGCCTGCGCAGCTTCTCCCGCACCAGGGGTGTCTCGGTGAAAAGTTGGTCCACCGCCAATGGCGCGGGCGCCGCTTTTGCATCCGATTTGAGATTGGCAGTTGTGTCAGCCATGCCCATCAGCCTTTCTTGCGAATGCCGCGCACGACCAGGTCCGCGGCCAGGTTGACGACGAAAGTAATGCTGAACAGCAACACCCCGGTAAGAAACAGCACCCGGTAGTGCGGCGACCCGGCCGGCGCCTCGCCCAGTTCCGCCGCAATGTTGGCGGTCAGCGTGCGCACCGAATCCAGGATGCTGGTGGGAATATGCACCGCGTGCCCCGTCGCCATGAGCACCGCCATGGTCTCGCCCACCGCCCGGCCTACGCCCAGCAGCACCGCTGCCAACAACCCGTTTTTGGCGGCCGGAATCAGCACCCGATACACCAGTTGCCACTGCGTCGCCCCCAGCGCCAAACCCGCCTCACGGTAACTGTCTGGCACCGCCTTCAGCGCGTCCTCACCAATGGAAACAATAATGGGCACACTCATCAGCGCCAGAATGATGGCCCCGTTGAGCATGTTGACCCCCACCGGCGCCCCGGTCAGTTTCATGATGATTTTGCTCATCACCGTCAGGCCAATGAATCCCCAGACCACGCTGGGAATCGCCGCCAGCAGTTCAATGATAATCTTGAGCGCCTCCCTCGTTTTAGGCCCGCAGAACTCGCTGACAAAAATCGCCCCGCCCAGTCCAAACGGCACCGCGATGACCATCGCCAGAATGGTCACACTGAAGGTTCCCACCGTCAGCGCAAGCGTGCCGTAACGCACATTCACCGCCGAGGTGGGATACCATTCCGTGCTGAACAAGAACTCGGTCAGGCTGAAGTCTTTGCTGACCAGGATGGGCGCCGCCTCCCGGAATACAAAGAAAAAGATGGCCAGCACGAAAATGATGGCGCTGACCCCCGCCACGCGGATGACCCATTCCAGCGCTTTCTCACCATAAATGGCCCACGCGGGACGAGTCGGACGCCGCTGAGCCGTTGCACGGGCTGATGCTTCCATGAGGTGTGAGGGCTTTGCGGGCCAAGCTGGCCTGAGCCTTAAGGTTTCTTATGCCATTTATCCTTGGGGATGGGCACATAGCCCGTCTTTTGCACCAGGGTCTGTCCTGGCTCACTCAGAATCCACTCGATATAATCTTTCACCGCGCCCGTAGGCTCGCCCAAGGTGTATAAATGCAGGGCACGGGCAATCGGATAGGTGCGGTTCATCGTCGTTTCCACCGTCGGCGGCACCCCGTCCACCTTGAGCATTTTCACCTTGTCGGTGGCATACCCCATGCCGCTGTAACCAATGGCCGTCGGTGTATTGCCCACCAGCTCCACCACCTCCTTCGAGCCATTCATATCCCGGGACCCCAGTTTGAAATCTTTGTTTTTAAGAACGTGCTCGCGGAAAAACTCGTACGTGCCCGAGCTGGACTGGCGGCTCACCCGCACGATGTCATCGCCGCCGCCCGGCAGGGTCACTCCCAATTGCGACCACTTGGTAATCTTCCCCCCCTCCATGTAAATCTGCGCCAGTTGCTCGGTGGTGATGTTGTCCAGGGGATTGTTGCGATGCACAAAAATCGCCAGCGCATCATAGCCCACGGTAAACTCCTTGGGCTCCTTGCCGGTGTTCTTCTTCATTTGTTCAACTTCCGACGGTTTGATGTCCCGGCTGGAATTGGCGATGTCCACCGTCCCCCTGATGAGCGCGGCAAGGCCCACCCCCGAACCACCGCCCCCGACTTCCACCTTCACCTCAGGATGGGCTTTGCTGTATGCCTCCGCCCAGGCTTGGGCCAGATTCACCATCGTATCCGAGCCACGGTTTTGAATAATGGTGGCGCGCCCGCCGCCGCTCCCGCTGCCCCCCGAACCCGACGGTTTGCAACCCGTGCCCCAGAACGCAGCTACAGCCACGCCCAGCAATGCACTCACCACGCCTGCTTTGAGGTTGATATATTTCATACGCAATCTTTTCTATTGAATCATTTGGTTATTGTGGTTCACACCGGTTTCGCTTCCGTCCCGGAAGAAATCTCATGGCCCAGGATGGCCTGCATCAAATCGCGCACGTGCACATCCACATATTGATAGGCCGCTTCGTAGGCCGCCCGCACCTCCGCTTCTGACCCTGCGGCTTTGGCCGGGTTGTCCAACAACCACTCAAACACCACCACCTTGGCCGGCAAACGGCTCAATGCCGCCCGGGCTTGCGGGGTAAAAGTCACCACCACCTGGTAGTATTCGAGATTCGGCACATGCGCCAAGGACACCGGCGTCTGGCGCACGATGGGCAGGTTTTTCTCGGCAAAAAAGCGCGCGGTCGCTTCGGAAATGGGCTGCGGATTCAACCCGGCGCTGGAAAATAGGAATTTATCCTGCCGCAAGGCCATCCCTACCCCTTCCGCCATGCGGCTCAGGCAGGCATTGTCCTCATCCACGAATAGCACCCGGAAAATTTCGCTGGTCTTATGCTTGGCGTACTCGCCGGTCACCATGTAAATGACTTCTTCGCAGATATTTTTGCTTTGGTCCGATACCCGTTCGTAACGCCGCACAATGGTGCTCAGCGGATGCAGCGCCTCCAGTGGAATGCGCTTGTCGGAAAGCCACCGGTTGATTTCCTGAATCAATTGATCACGCAAGGCATTGACGCTGGCTTCGGCCTCCAGCGTTTTGCGGGCCAATTCCACGTTTTGGTCCAGAAACGCCGCCACTGCGTCGTGCACCATGGGAATGGCCAGATTGGCAATCTCCGCCAGGCGCGGCATCACAAAATCCAGTTTTAACGGCGCCAGTTTGAGCATCTGCCGGGCAATGCTCTCGGCATAATCCCCAATCCGCTCCAGCTCCTGATTAATTTTGATGGTCACATAGGCAAACCGCAAATGGCCGGCTGCCGGCTGTTGGCGCACCAGAAATTCCAGACACAGCCGGTCCACTTCCCGCTCCAGATCATCCACGGATTGGTCGCGAAGGATGACAAGGTATGCCAGTTGACGGTTGTTCTCCTGCAGGGCCTTCAAACCATCCCGCAGGGCTTGTTCCACCAGACCGGCCATCTGGTTGACCTTGCCACGGATACGTTCAATATCCCGTTGCAAGGTCTCTTCATAATGACTTGGCATAGACACGAGGGTTGATTTACGTGATGAATGTTACAGTGCAACGTCGGAATGGAAACATAAATGTAACATTACCCCTCTGGCAAGAATCTTGCCGCGTTTCTCCAAAGCACGGGGTGGCCGAATAAATCATTAGGTATGCCGGCGCCTCAATAAGGCCCCCCCCATTACCAACATATTATTCCCACCGCCAACGCCCCAGGCCACGGAAACGCCTATGGTTTCTTGCTCTCTTTCGGACGGCTGAAGGCGCGCTCCGAAAATAGAAAAATGTGGCGAGTTTCCGCGGTAACAATCCATCCTGCAGGAGTGTAACAAATGCCTTCTATATGCCGATCTTTGAATCGCGCCACAGCGGGAGGTTTTCCAATGGCATTGACAGGACGCCCTTGCACCTCAAAGAGGTAAACCCCATTCTTGGCGGCCACGCCCAGGTATCGTCCATCGGGGGAAATATCAGCGCCGGTCACCGGTGACGTAATGGACATAGCGCCAAGCCGTTCCAATACCACCGGTTTGTCCGCCGGTTGGAGGGGAAACCGATACAACTCAGCCGCCGCATCATTAAAAACCTTGGAAATGACGTAGCCATAACCTTCATGGATGAAAAGGCTTTCGCAGTCAAAAGGCGCCCCCGGAAAACGCAGCCGCCACGAGCGAATTACCTGGAGCGGGTATTCTGGTTTCGCCAAATCTGGTTCAGGAATTTGATGCACCGCCAACTCCACGCGCTGCGCCTCATTGTTACCTATGTCCGCCACATATAAATGTCCGCGGTAATCCGTTGCCAAATCTTCCCAGTCCACCAGTGCAACCCCCTCAATTACATATTGCCGTCCATCCCGACCGTCCCGCCCCACCAGGTACAACACCGGGCGATGCCCGTCGCTGTGCATCCAAAACAGGTTGGTCCGCCCGCGCACCGCCGCCACGCCCGAGCACTCGCGCAACCCAATCGGATCAATCACGCCCACCTGCCAAATCCCTTTGGCTACTTCCTTATCTGCACTCCACCCTGCCGCGGCCAGCAAAAGCAGGCAGCCCAGTATTCCCCCGGCCACGTTTCGACGGGTTGCCATGTGTGCTATCATTTGCATAAACTTGCCTGCTCAACTTAACACAGCAGGCAGGAAAATTCGACATTTTTATGTCCGAAAACTCAACCGCGGCAGCCGAAATCCCTCATGCCACGCATTTTGTGGTGGAAGGGATGACCTGCCAGAATTGCGCCCGCAAAGTCCAGCAGGCGGCCCAGAGCGTGGCCGGCGTGGCCTCGGTTTCCACGCAAGTGGACACTGGACGGCTCACCGTGCGCTGGCAAACCGATACCGCGCCCAATGCTCAGGCGGTAATCTTGGCCGTGCGCCAGGCCGGCTACGGCATCCAAGAAGCTGCGCCACCCCGGGCCGGAGAGGCTTCCGCCTCCGCTTCCGCCACGGGCCGCATGGGCGGTTCACCATTCTGGGCGGGCTGGGGCCTGAATGTGGGGTTGGGCGGCATGGTCACCCTCGTCCTGCTGCTGGGAGAGTGGGCCACCCATTGGAGCATGGAACGATGGTTTTTATGGCTTTCCCTGGCCCTGGCCACACCTGTGCAATTCGTATGTGGCGCACGGTTTTACCAGGCGGCTTGGCGGCAGTTGAAAGCCTGGCAGGCCAATATGGATTTGTTGGTCGCCCTTGGTTCCTCAGCGGCGTATGGCTTTAGCGTGTGGGGGCTTGTGACCAATTATCCCGGGCATCTTTATTTCCTGGAGGCTTCCGCCATTATTACCTTGATCAGCGTTGGCCACTGGCTCGAAGCCCGCACTTCCGCCAAAGCCGCCTCCGCGTTGCAAACCCTCATGACCCTGGCGCCGCCCACCGCCCGCGTGCAACGCCAGCTCTCCGAAGTGGAAGTGCCCATCGGCCAGTTGCGGCCGGGCGATACAGTGGTGCTGCGCCCCGGCGACCGTGTGCCCGCCGACGGCCAGGTATCTTTCGGCGAAAGCACCGTGGACGAATCCATGCTGACCGGCGAACCCCTGCCGGTTCCCAAGCAGCGCGGGGACAGCGTGTATGCCGGCACCGTCAACCAAAGCGGACGCCTCCTTGTCCGGGTGCAGGCCACGGGGGAGCAAACGGCCCTCGCGCACATCATTGCCGCCGTCGAACGCGCCCAAAGCAGCCGGGCGGAGATTCAACGGCTGGGTGACCGCGTCAGCAGCATCTTTGTGCCCGTGGTGGTGCTAGTGGCCATCTTGACCGGCCTGTGGTGGGGCTTGAACTACGAGTCCGCCAGCGCAACCAGCCGGCAACTGGCTCATTTCCTCTGGCCCGCCATGGTACCCGCCACCGCTCTGGCCGCGGCCATCATTCAGGCGGTTGCCGTGCTCATTGTCGCCTGTCCCTGCGCCATGGGTCTGGCCACTCCCACCGCCATCATGGCTGCCGCCAATGTCGCTGCCCGCAAGGGCATCCTAATCCGTGACGGCCAGGCCCTGGAAAAATCCGGACGCATTACCATGGTCTTGTTTGACAAGACCGGCACGCTCACCCGCGGGCAAGTGACCTGCGCGGAGGTGTTGGAACTGGCCGGCAACCCGGCGGACCTGCCGCCCGTGAAAATTTTGGCCGCAGCCCTGGCCCGCCCCTCGGCCCATCCCCTGAGCCAAACCCTTGCCCGGCTGGCCCCAACGGAACTGCCCACGCTAAGCCAATGGCAGGAGCATCGCGGCAAGGGCGTTCAAGCAGTTTGGGAATCTGCTCCCGGCCGTGGCAATGGCGTGCTCCGCCTGGGTTCCCTCTCCTGGCTCGAAGAAGCAGGGGTGGATTTGTCCCCCGCCGCCCATTTCACCAGGGAATGGGGCCAGCGCGCCGCCACCGTGGTGGGATTAAGCCTGGAGCGGCGCCTGCTCGGAGTTTTCGCGCTTCAGGATTCCTTGAAGCCCGCCGCCGCGGAAATCGTGGCGCAACTCCAACAACACGGCAAAAAAGTGGGCATGATCACCGGCGATCACCCTCACACCGCCCATGCCATTGCCCGCACGGCTGGCATTGCAGAGGAACACGTGTTCGCGGGCGTCCGGCCTGAACAAAAAGCTGAAGTGCTCCGCCAGTTGCAAAGCCGGGGAGAAAAGGTGGCCTTTGTGGGCGACGGCATCAACGACGCCCCCGCCCTGAAACAGGCCGACCTGGGCATCGCCGTCAGTCGCGCCAGTGACGTGGCCCGTGAAGCTGCGGACATTCTGCTGCTGCAATCCGACCTGGCGGCCGTCCCCGCCGCGCTGGGTCTGGCGCAACAAGCCCTGCGCGTCATCAAACAAAATCTATTTTGGGCTTTCTTTTACAATGCCGCCGCCATTCCGCTGGCGGCCATGGGCTTTTTAAGTCCCGTCCTTTGCGCGGCCACCATGGGATTGAGCGATTTAATCGTGATTGGCAACTCTCTGCGCCTCTATCGCTGGCAGCCGCCCATTCCCGTTCACCACAACTCGCCGGACATCAGCTCTTCAGAAAACTCTGCAACATCCAGACCGTTTTCTGGTGCAGCGTGATGCGCTGAATCATCAAATCCTGGCTCTCCATGTCATTGGCTTCCCCCGCCAGGTCCCGGGCTTTCTCGGCATCGGCAATCAGTTTCTGATTCGCCTGCAATAACCGGCGCACGTATTCCTCCTGCGCAAGCGGCGCGGCAAATTCCTCCATGCCGGCAGCCTTGGCAAACGCCGTCAACCCGCTCATGGCATAGGCGCCCAGAGCGCGAATGCGCTCGGCAATTTCGTCAATCGCCGCAAACAATTCCTCGTACTGCGTCTGAAAGGCGGTGTGCAGCGCAAAAAAACCCGGCCCTTCCACATTCCAATGCGCCGCGTGGGTGAGAGCCATGAGCGCATACGAATCTGCCAATACTTGATTGAGACTTGCTGCGAGGGCTTCGCGGGGCGCGGCGTTTTTATTCGCAACATTTCTTTTCATAATCTTTCCTTTTTTATTCAATTGTGCTCATACTGCCACGGCTGCCGGCGAGGGTCAAACGCCTCTAGGGCAGTCCGTAAAATACCGATAAGCAGATTGACTTGGGCGCCTCAGCAGCGGTAACAAAGACCTGTTGGGTGGTAGCGGCGAGGTGCATGGGAAATTATAAGACATATGCGGTGCTCGTGGCCTTGTCTTGTGGACTGGCCTTGGTGTTGACTCCCCTCATTCGGCGGCTGGCTCTCCGGGCCAATGTGTTGGACCACCCCGGCACGCGCAAAATCCATCACCGCCCCATCCCCTTGCTGGGGGGTCTGGCCATCGCGCTGGCCATGTGGCTGCCCATCACCGCCTTGTGGCTGTACGACAACCGCGTGGCCGCCTTCTTGCGGGCACGGGAGGGCATGGTGCTGCAAATCCTCCTCAGCGGGCTGGCCATGTTGCTGCTGGGGGTTTATGACGATTTGCGAGGCCTCAATGCCCGCAAGAAATTAATGGCGCAATTGCCCGTGGCGCTGGTCCTGGTCATCTCAGGCGTGGGCTTTGAATCCATTACCATCCCCTCTCTAGGCAGCGTGCCGCTCGGCTGGGCGGGACCTGTCCTCACCCTGCTTTGGCTTGTGGGCATCACCAACGCCATTAATTTGGTGGACGGCATTGATGGCCTGGCCTCCGGGGTGGCGTTCTTTGCCGCCACCACCATCGCCGTCATATCCATTTACAATGACAACGTGGTGGGCGCAGTCATCATGACCGCCCTGGCGGGCGCCTGTCTGGGATTCCTGCCCTACAACTTCAATCCTGCCCGCATTTTTCTCGGAGACACTGGCAGCCTGTTTTTAGGCATGACCCTCGCCGTCAGTTCCTTGCTGACATCTCAAAAAGGCACGCTGGCCGCCTCCTTGCTTATTCCAGTGCTGGTCTTGGGATTCCCTGTCATTGACACCCTCCTGGCCATGGTGCGGCGGGCGGTGCGCGGCAAATCCATGTTTAGTGGCGATGCCGGCCATATCCACCACCGCCTGCTGGCCCGCGGCTTGAGCCACCGCCAGGCCTCTTTAATCATTTACGCCTTTTGCCTCTTGTGCGGTTTGGTGGCGCTGGTGACCGTCATGGAAAATAGTATGGGCATGGCCTTTGGATTTGCCGCCCTTTTTGTGGTGCTGTTTGCCGGATTGCGCGCCCTCGGCTATTGGAAGGCCCTGAGCCAGTTGGGCAAGTCGCCCGAGCGCCTGCAATTCAAGTTTCTCTACCATGTGGCGGAACTGGCCAAATGCAAATTGGCGCTGGCCAACGATGTGCAACAAATCCCGCAAATCCTGCAAATGGTCTGCCAGGAATACCAAAAGCCCGGCTTCAAAATCTCCTGGCCGGCCAATGGCCATCACGCCGCCGCCGAACACCTCTGGTTGCAACCCGAAATCTCCACCGTCAAAGACTTGCCCGTGGAAACCCATGAATTTAGCGACACCGGCATGCGCTTGGATTTCTATCTGCACCACCGCGATGACCAGGACGAGCTGCATCTGGAAAAACGCAATCTCTTAAGCTCGCTGGCCGAGGCCGCCAATCAACGCCTGGCCGCGCTGTTGAAATCACTCCCGCCCTCGTGATTCCACAGTGGTCAGAAACTACCCCCTGCTTGGTCTAAATCTCTCAATTTTGGCCAAAGCTTGTCCTGGAGCGTATTTGACGTGACTTCAACTGCCTCTCCTGCCCTCGCCGCAAGCCAGGTTTTTATCGTCATTCAAGCGGGAAACTGTCATTTTAAGCCCGTATGCAAGCCACAGTTTTTTTTCGGCTAATTGGAGCGATGTTTCTGGCCGTCCTGGCGGCCCAAGCCGCCGAAACACCATCCAGCCTCAACGCCTGGCGCAAGTTTGCGGAAAGCTACCTCCAACACCCCGAAATCGAACGTTGCTATTTGTTTGACCACCTCAGCCCTCAAACCGACCAAATCCCGGATGCTCGCGGCGGCGCGCCGCTGCGGTTTCAAGCTGCGCCCGTGACCGGGAAACCCGCCGAAACCCTGCAAATCATCCAAGGCCGATGGCCGGGCAAAACCGCCGTGCGTCTGGATGCCGGGGCTTTGGTGGGACCAGCATTGAATCCCACCCACCGCGCCTTCACGGTGGCCGGATGGTTTCGCAAAAACGGCCCGGGTGCCCACCGCGGCAACAATCAATCGCCCAATGGCGCGGTCCTGGGCGTGGGCGACGGTTATTGGGCAGGCTGGCGGGTATGGTCCGCTTATCCGCAAAAATATGTCACCTTTGAAATTGGGCGTCCGCAACCCTCCAACGCCAAGGGCTTGTCCGGCGGTCTCTGGCCCGATGGAGTATGGGTGCATCTGGCCGCCACATGGGACGGCCAGGAGATGCGTTTGTATCTAAATGGAGACTGTGTAGCCGCCACTCCCTATAACGGCAACTACACACCCGCCGCCGGCAACGCCTTCCGCATCGGTTATTTGAACGCGGGTGTCGGTTCCCTTTTGTTGGATGTGGATGAATGCCTCCTCTATCGCAAGGCTCTATCCCCCACCGAAATCCTGGCCCTGGCGTGGTGGTCCTATGCCCTGCCAGGAAATGCGGCACAACACCTGGAAGCCGCGCGGCTGGCGCTGGCCAGTAATGATTTCCCGTCTGCCAGTCTCGCCTTGAGCCGGCTCCCCGCGCAGCCCTCCCCTCTGGCCGCCCTTGGCAACGTGCGCCGGGCGGAGCTGTTGCGTCTGCAACGGCAGCCTGGCGACGCCGCCCACCTCCTGCTGCAAACCGCCCAAACCGCGCCCCCGCCGCTCGCCGCCACCGCTGACGAGTTGTTGCGCCGTCTGCTCATGGACTCCGGCGGAGCACCGGTTCCTGCCGCTGTCGCCGAGCGCGTGTTAAAGCTAACGGACTTGAGTGACAAGGAGCGGCTGACAGCGCAACGGGTTTTGGCCCAAGCCTATCGCGAGGCTGGCCAGTGGGCTGATGCCGTTCAAAATTATGAAGCCCTGACCAAGGCCGCCGCAGCCAGTCCCCGCGAGCGCCTGGAAGCGCGCATGGCGCTGGTGCACACGCATTTTGAAGCGCGCAACTTTAATGCTGCACGCGCGGAGTGCCAGCGCCTCCTGGCCGACGCCGAAACCCCAGCCTTGTTCAAAGGTCTGGCGCAAATGCGCCTGGCCCAATCGTTTGAACGAGAAAAGCAATTCGCCCGGGCACAAGAGGAATACCGCAAACTCGAAACCATGCCCGACCTCCCTCCCCATTGGCTGGAGGAAGCCCGCCGCGCCATCACGGAAATCAGCCGCCTCCAGCGCGGTCTGCCCGCCATGGATATGGAAGCCACACACATGCAGCTTCCCGAGCTGCCCAAGCCGGGCCTGACCTTCCATGTCGCGCCTCAGGGCAACGATGCTCATCCCGGCACCGCCGCCCAACCTTTTGCCACCCTCCAGCGCGCTCGCGACGCCATTCGTGCCCTCAAAGCCCGTGACGCGCTGCCCCCTGGTGGGGTCACGGTACTCGTCCAGGGCGGCGAGTACTTGATGCGCGAACCTTTCCGTCTGGAGGCTGGAGACTCTGGCGCGCCGGGACGCCCCATTGTTTACCGCGCGGCCCCCAATCAAAAACCCCGCTTCATCGGCAGTCAGAGGTTGGGCGGCTTTTCACCAGTCACCGATGCTGGTGTCATGGCACGCCTGCCGGAGACCGCCCGTCTCCACGTCATGCAATGCGATTTGCGCGCCCAAGGCATCACTAATTTTGGCTCTGTGACCGCCACAGGGAGGCGGGCGGACCTGTATTTTAATGGCACACGCCTTTCGCTGGCTCGCTGGCCTAATACGAATTGGGTACAGGTGGGCCAACTACTTGGCGGCACCAATGCCGCCATGAATATCCACGCCCGCCGCGGCAGCCGTGAAGGACGCTTCACCTTTAATTATGACCGGCCGGCGCGGTGGCAGCAGGAGCCGGAAATCTGGCTGCATGGCTATTGGTTTTGGGATTGGGCCGAGGATTACCAGCGCGTGGCCACGCTGGATGTGCCAAACCGCAGTTTTACCCTGGCGCCCCCCGCCGCCAGTTATGGCTACCACGAGGGCCAGCCCTATTATGCCCTGAATCTCTTGTCGGAAATTGACCAGCCGGGAGAATGGTACCTGGACCGCACCACCGGATGCCTCTATCTCTGGCCCCCCGGCCCGCTCGCCGGCACGCGCATCACGCTGTCCATGCTGGATGGCCCCATGGTCACGCTCGCCCAGGTGGCAGAGGTGGCGCTGGTGGGCCTGCAATTTGAGGAAGGCCGGGGCGACGGCCTGCTCCTGACCGGCTGCACCAATGTCAGTTTGCTGGGATGCACCGTGGCTCGTTTTGGCGAAAATGGCGTGGTCATCAACGGTGGCAACCAGTGTACCCTGTTCGGCTGCGACATCTTCACTCTGGGCCGCAACGGCACCATCGTCCGCGGAGGTGAGCGTCGCACCTTGCAATCCTCCGGCCATTGGGTGGAAAACTGCCACATCTACGAAATGTCCCGCTTCAAACCCACCTACACCCCGGCCATTCTGGCCGAAGGCGTGGGCATTCGTATCCGGCACAACCGAATGCATACCTGCCCTAGCAGCGCCATGCGCATCGAAGGCAATGACCACCTCATCGAATACAATGAAATCTTCAATGTCGTGCGCGAATCCGACGACCAGGGCGGCGCGGATATGTGGGGCAATCCCACCTACCGCGGCGTGGTCTATCGCTTCAATTTCTGGCATGACATCGGCAACCAGCGGGAGGTCGGCCAGGCCGGCATTCGCCTGGATGATGCCATCTGCGGCGTGCTCGTCTATGGCAACGTTTTCTTCCGCTGCGCCGAAGGCTTGTTCGGCGGCGTGCAAATCCACGGCGGCAAGGACAACATTGTGGATTACAATCTCTTTGTGGACTGCCAGGGCGCAGTGAGCTTTTCCTCCTGGGGCGCCCGCCGATGGAAGGAATTTCTCTCCACCCCGGAAACCCGGCGCAAGACCACCCAGGAGGTTGACTTGCAATCTCCCCCCTACTCCACCCGTTATCCCGGCGTGGCGGACCTGGAAAGCCACGCCGACCGCAATTTCATCTGGCGCAACGCTGTCATCCAATGCCGCCAATTCCTGATGCGCAGCCCGGCTGTCACCGAGCTGCTCGACAACTACATCAGCGCCCACGCCAAAGACCTCGGTTTTGCCAATGCGCCAAAGGGCGATTTCAGGCTTCCAGACAACTCCGTCCTATATGACCGCGTCGTTTGGCGGCCATTGCCCGTGAGCGCCATGGGCTTGTACCCCCATCCCCTGCGCGCCTCACCACCCCCCAGCCGATAACTTTGCCTGGCTTCGGCAATGAAGGTAATACCCTGTGTCCCATCAGATTTTGAGGCCCCCCTGAAAATCAACGCTGAGCCCCGCCAAGGTGCATGTTTACAATTGAGGATTGACACCGCTACGGATTGTGGCTTTATTGGCGACATGGCACTACCTGTGGGGTCGGGATTGAGATAGCGGATGACGTATGCGTTGCCCCAAATGCGGCGGACAGGATGATAAGGTTATTGATTCGCGCAGCTCGCGCGAAGGTGCCACCATTCGCCGTCGGCGGGAATGTCTGAAATGTGGCCATCGTTTCACCACCTACGAGGAGATTGAACACACCCATTTAATGGTGGTTAAGCGGGATGGGCGCCGTGAGGCACTCAACCGCGACAAGTTAATGGCCGGCATCCAGAAGGCTTTTGAAAAACGGCCCATCAGCAACGAGCAGCTTCATGACATCGGCAGCCGCGTCCTCGACCAGATTACTGCGGAGTACGAATCTGAAGTGCCCTCCACCGCCATTGGCGAAATGGTGATGAATTTGTTGCGCGAAGTGGATGAAGTGGCGTATGTTCGTTATGCCAGCGTGTATCGCCGCTTCCAGGAAGCCACGGATTTTGTGCAGGCCGTAAAGAAATTGGAGATTAAACATGATACAGCTACACTCCGATTGCCTGGTGTTTGAGGGCCACGGCGAAGGCCAGCCTGCGCACGTGGAAAAGCTGGCGGCGGAAATCTTGGGCGATGTGTTTGGCCCCGGCACCAAGGAGCTGGTCAGACAGGCCACGGCAGCGGTGCTGCACTATTTCAAACACGAGCAAGGCCGTGAAACCGTAACCCTCGGCGAGTTCATTCAAGCGCTGGAGCATGCCTTGAAGGCCTTTGGTCTCCATTGGAATCACAAGGGACAACTCCACCTGCGCGCCGCCGACATGGATTTATTTCACCTTGCCACTGCCGTCTCGGGCGGCTGTGAGCTGATGTTCTTCCCCTCCCTCCACGATGAATTGCGCCGCCAGTTGCGCAAATCCCCTCGTCTGCTCCGCCTGCGTGGCCTGCGCGACTGCGTCAAACATCTTCGCGGCACACGGCGCTGGACCACCGAGTGCGAGCAGTTAAGCGACCAGATTGTGGAGTTTCTCCGCCGGCGGCTGGCTGACGAGCGGCCCTGCGAGGTATGGGCCATGGTCATTAGTTAGGCCTCTGCCCGACGGCAATGGCGCTCACGGCTTCAGCTTTTGCGCGGGCGAAGCGCCTGAAGGGGAAGACAACCGGTCCAGCCATTGTTGGATGGATTCCGGAAAAGGCGAAACGGACTTCAAACGGCGCAAATAAATCACGGCCTGGGCATTTCGTCCGGCCTCCTCCTCCAATTTGGCCAGGTTGGCAAGGATTTGATTCAGCAAAAAAAGATTAGGCTCGGCTTTGGAGGCTTCCCGTTCCTCCCAGCGGCGCAAGGCCGCCTCCCACAGGTTGCGGGCCTTGGCCAAGTCCTGGTTGGCTTCCCGGTGAATTTGGCCCAGCTCGAAAAGGATTTGGGGGTCCCCCGGCAAATGCCGCAGACCCTCCCGTAAAAACTGCTCGGCTTCCTTGACCTTGCCCATGCGCCGCAGCCAATATGCCGTGGAGGCATACGTCACGGGATTCTCCGGGTCCAAGGTCGCCGCCAGCCGCAGCCAGGGTAAAATCTCGCGCTCTTCACCGTGCCCATGGTCATGGCGATGCTCGCTGTCCTCCCCAAGATGAATGTGCTCCGAGGGATAAAAATGCCGGCCAAAGCGGTCTAACCAGTTGCGCGGACGCCCCAGAAAATCATGCTCGTCGCCCTCATTTTTACTCTCGGCGTGGCCGGCATCCTCCACAAAGTGCGCGGTCTGGTAGGCATTCTGATTGTCAAAAACAGAGGGATAATAGCCGCCGTGAAAATAGGCATCGGCCTTAATGAAAAAGTGATTGGCCAGCAGCCGGCGCGTTTCCCCCAGAAAAACCGCCGTCAAACTGTCCCGTCCCCGCGGCGCCAGCATGTCTGGCCATCCCATGCGCCCCAGACTGACCGCCAGAGTCAGGACACCCGCCGCCAGTGTGGCCATAAGGAACGCGGGACGCGCCATAATCATTGCATGCGTTTGCGCTGAAACAGCCAGCAGCTCAGACCATAGCATAGGGCCATATAACCCAGCCCATACAACGTGGCCAATCCCACCGCCCACCATTTCACCGGCGGCCAGTGATGAATCAACAGCTCCCGCAGGTCAAAAAACTCCAGATGGGGCAACGCATAATACGCGGCCAGCAGCAACGATTGCAGTGGCTCGGCAGCACTCAGGGCCAGTTTGTCCAAATACCGCCCCACGCCCAACAGCCCCACCACCACGACCAGGCAGATGGTGGCATTGGACGACGGCGCGGCAAACACCAGCGACCCGGCCAGCGCCATGCCAATCACCACCCCCAGCATAATCCAATGCAACCACGCCGCTTGAACCAACAACGGCAGCCCCAGCCCGTGCTGTTTGGAATAGGTCAACAACATCAGGAAGGCATAGAACACCACCAGGCACAATCCGCAGGCCACCCAGGCGCCCAGCAATTTGCCCGCCAGCACCTGCGCCCGCGATACCGGTTTGGCCAGCAGCGAAAGGATGGTGCGCTGTTCAAACTCGCTCGGTATCTGCCGGGCGGTGGTGGTGATTGCAATCACCAGGCTGGAAATCATGACCAGCAGATAATTCAGCTCCACCACATACCGCGCAATCTGGCGGTCATCAAAGATATTGACCGACCCCGCCAGCAAAGTGAGCACGGCCGCCAGGGTGAAAAGCACGTAAAAATCCTTGCGCCGGATCAATTCCAAAATCACCACCCGCGCCATGGCCCAAATTACCCGCATACCGCTCCCTCCTTTCCCCCGTTGCAGCCCACCAAATGCAGAAAAACCTGCTCCAGATTCATCTGGTACTGCCCCAGCAAATCCTTGACCGCCCCCACCGCCCGCAAGCGGCCCTGATGCAAAATGGCCACCCGATCGCAAATGAGTTCCACCTCTCCCAACTCATGGGAGGAAAACAACACGGTCTTACCCTCGTTTTTAAGTCGCTGAATGATATCGCGCACCTTCATGCGCCCCAGCGGGTCCAGGCCGCTGGTGGGTTCATCGAGGATCAATAAATCGGGATCATTGATGAGGGCCTGGGCCAGCCCAACCCGTTGCTGCATGCCCTTGGAGTAAGTGCGAATCAGCCGCTTGCGCACCGGCTCCAGCTCCACCAGCTTCAACAGTTCGTCAATCCGCCGCCCGGCAAGGTCGCGAGGCAGTTGGAATAAATCGGCGTAAAATCGCAACAGCTCCTCCGCCGTCAAAAACTTATAGTAATAAGTCAGCTCGGGCAGGTAACCCAGCCGCTGCCGGGCAATGGGCTGGCGCACATCCCTGCCCAAGAGGCGGGCCGAGCCCGCGGTGGGCGGCAAAAACCCCAGCAACACTTGCATGGTGGTGGTTTTTCCGGCGCCGTTGGGGCCTAAAAAACCAAACACTTCGCCCTGTCGCACTTGTAGATTCAATCCATCCACGGCGCGCACCGGTGGCCCGTTCCGCTCGCGTGCCGGATACTCGACCACCAGATTCTCCACTTCAATCACCGTCTGGCTCGGTGTGGTCATAAATCCCCTTAGCAGCCCGTCATCTTGAGTTATCAACCACCTGCGCCAATGTAATGATTGAACTTCCCTTCGTCAACGCACCAGCCCCAACCCCATACTGCTGGCGCCCCGGACCCCCGGCGGCCGCTCTGCCAGCCAGAACCAGCACTTGCCAGCAGGCCGGCTCTTTGCTACTTGTAACCCTCACAACCTATGGCACTCGACGACATCCTGTTGGAAGCGGAAGAAAAAATGATGAAGACCGAGGAGGTTTTGCAACGCGAGTTTGCCGGCCTGCGCACCGGCAAAGCCTCCCCGGCCCTGGTGGAAAACATCACCGCAGAAGTCTATGGCGGCTCGCAGATGCGCATCCGCGAGCTGGCCGGCATCACCTCGCCCGAGCCACGTATGCTGGTGATTCAACCGTGGGACGCCAGCACCACCTCGGCCATTGAAAAGGCCATTCAAAAAGCCAACATCGGCCTCAACCCCGTCGTGCAGGGCAAGGTCATCCGCCTCGTCTTCCCCGAACTCAGCGAGGAGCGGCGCAAGGAGCTGGTCAAGGTGGCGCACAAGATGGCCGAAGATTCCCGCATTGCCATCCGCCACATCCGCCGCGACGCCCTGGAGCACATCAAAAAAGAATCCAAGCAAGGCGGAGTCAGCGAAGAAGATGTGGAGCATGCGGAAAAAGACCTCCAGAAGCTGCACGACACCTACATTCAAAAAATTGACCAGCACCTCGTCCACAAAGAAAAGGAAATCATGACGGTCTGAGGCCCATGGCGGCCGGCCGCTGCCTGCTCTGCGGGAGCGGCGGAAAGCCTGCCTGTGCCTCTGCCCGTCCCGCCCCATGAAGGTCCATTTTCCAGTCGAGCTGCTGCCATGGGGGCGGACGGTGGACGTGGAAGCCGGCACCGCGCTGGCCGATGTCCTGTTTCCCCTGGGTGTGGAATTCCCATGCGGCGGGCGTGGCAAATGTCGCGGTTGCCGGGTCAAACTCCTCCACGGCGCCCTTGACCCCACCCCTGAAGAGCAACGCCTCCTCTCCGCCGCCGCGCTGGCCGAGGGCTGGCGGCTGAGCTGCCGCCACCAGGTCCATGGCCCGCTCAAACTCGAGCTGGCGCAGTGGGAAACCGCCATCCTCCAGGATGAATCGCCTTTTCACTTCGTGCCGCAGGAAGGGCTGGGCATCGCGGTGGATGTCGGCACCACCACCCTCGCCGCGCAATTGGTGGACCTGGAGACCGGCAACGTCCTGGCCGTGCGCACTTCCCTCAATCCGCAAGCCCGGCATGGCGCCGACATTATGAGCCGTGTGGAATACGCGCTGGCGCCAGAAGGTGCCCAGACGCTGACACGCCTCATCCGCGAGCACCTCGGCGGCATGGTGACGGATTTGCTGGGCGAGGCCGGCGCTCCGCCCGAGCGTCTGCGCCGCATTGCGCTGGTGGGCAATACGGTGATGCACCATCTCTTCGGTGGGTTGAACCTTGCCCCTCTGGCCCAATTTCCCTTTGAACCTGCCACTGACGGCACACTGGTTTTTAACCCGTCCTGCCTTGGCTGGAACTTGCCGGACTCCGTGGAGGTGGCTTTTCTTCCATGCCTGGGTGGTTTTGTCGGCAGCGATATTCTGGCCGGCTTGCTGGCCACCGGCCTCCCGCAACAAGAAAAGCTCTCGCTCTTGGTGGATTTGGGCACCAATGGCGAAATGGTCCTGGGGAATACCCAGGGTTTTGTTTGCGCCTCCACCGCCGCCGGACCGGCCTTTGAAGGCGCGCGCATCACTTGCGGCATGCGCGCGGCAGCCGGCGCCATCTCCGCGGTAACCGCCAGCCGGGGCGCGTTGGAATGCCACACGCTGGGCGGACTGCCCCCGCGCGGGATATGTGGCAGCGGTCTGGTGGACGCCGTGGCCGCAGCCCTGGACTTGAAGTGGATTGCGCCCTCCGGCCGGTTAACTTGTGGCACCACCCTGCCCCTCACCCCTTCCCTGCACTTGTCGCAACAGGACGTGCGCGAATTGCAATTGGCCAAGGGCGCCATTGCTGCCGGCATCCATTTATTGCTCGGGCAGGCGGGCGCGGAACTCTCCAGCCTGCACCGCATCTGGCTGGCCGGCGCCTTTGGCAACTACATCAGCCGCGCGAGCGCCCGTCGCATCGGACTGCTGCCCTTCCCACCGGAAAAAGTGATTCCTGCCGGCAACACCGCGCTGCGCGGAGCCAAGCTGGCGTTGTTTGACTGGAAAAGTGTGCTGGCCGGCTACCCCACCCTGCGCCACCTGGGCCGGCATGTTTCGCTCCATGAATGCCCGGGCTTCGCAGACATCTATGGTGAAGCCATGATTTTTCCCGCCGCGTGAGCACCTGCCAGCCACGTTCCTCTGCCCGGACTTCTGGCAGTTGGACGTTGAGAATCCTGAAAATGGTGATACTGATAGGGTGTGCGATGGCAAAGTGACATGGATAGCGGCGAGGCCATCTGGATTCAGGGCGCGCGCGAGCATAATCTCAAAAACATCTCGCTGGCCATTCCCCGCGGCAAATTGGTGGTCATCACGGGCGTGAGCGGCTCCGGCAAGAGCACGCTGGCCTTCGATTTGTTGTTTGCCGAGGGACAGCGCCGGTTTCTGGACTCCATGAACACTTACGCCCGGCAATTCGTGGAGCAGTTGAGCCGGCCGGAGGTGGATTTAATTGCCGGCCTGCCCCCCACCGTGAGCATCGAACAACGCAACAGCCGGGGCGGCGGCAAAAGCACGGTGGCCACCGTCACCGAGATTCAACATTTTTTGCGCCTGTTGTTTGCACGGCTGGGGGTCATTTTCTGCCCCGACTGCCAGGTGCCTGTCCGCCGGCAAACGCCGCAGGAAGTCTGCGCCCAAGTGCTCAGGAACGCCCAAAAATGCGGCCCCTTGCTGGTGCTGGCCCCCCTGGTGCGGCATCGCAAGGGTTTTCACGCGGACATTGGCCGATGGGCCTATCGTCATGGTTACGCCCAGTTGCGCGTGGACGGCCGGCTCATGGAAGTCACGCCCCACCTGCGCCTGGACCGCTACCGCGAGCACACCATCGAGGCCGCCATGGGCACGGTGCGAGCACCCAAAACTGGCGGCAGGCTTGACTCTGCCCCGACGGAGCCAAACCCAATCATTCTACAAGCGCTGGAGCTGGGCCGGGGCACCGTGATGACCCTGGACGCCAAAGAACGCCTGGTGGTGTATTCCACCGAGCGCTGCTGCACCCGCTGCCAGCGCTCTTTCGAGGCGCTGGACCCCAAGCATTTCAGCTACAACTCCCCCGTCGGCTGGTGCCCCCAATGCCGCGGTTTTGGCGAAATTTTTGACATGCCCGACGTGGACCGCGGCGCCCGCGCCGACGCCATCGAAGAATCCTGGTTTGAATGGATGGAAGGGCGGCGCGAGCTTTGCCCCCAGTGCCACGGCGCCCGGCTCAACCCCGTGGCCCGCGCGGTGCGACTGCCCGCGCATCCGCAAGCCACCGACCGCGAGCTGGCCAAGGCGCCCACCCTCGAAACCTTCGGCCGCATGACCATCGCCGAGGCGCAGGATTACTTTGACCACCTGGAATTTCGCGGTGACGCCGCCCGCATCGCGCGCGACATCCTCCCGGAAATCCGGGAGCGCCTCCGCTTCCTGCACGAGGTGGGCCTGGGGTATCTGGAACTGGGTCGCGGCGTGCCCACCCTCTCGGGCGGCGAGGCGCAGCGCATCCGGTTGGCGGCGCAACTGGGTTCCAACCTCACCGGCGTGTTGTATGTGCTGGATGAGCCAACCATTGGCCTGCATCCGCGGGACAATGACCGCCTGCTGCGGGTCCTGGAGCGGCTCAAGGCGCGCGGCAATTCGGTCATCGTGGTGGAGCACGACGACGCCACCATGCGCCATGCGGATTATATCGTGGACCTTGGCCCCGGCGCCGGCATTCACGGCGGCCAGGTGGTGGCCACCGGCACGCTGCCGGAGCTCTTGCAGCACCCCTCCTCGCTGACCGGCCACTGCCTGCGCCATCCCGTGGCGCATCCCAGCCGCGGCCAGCGGCGCCCCGTGCAATTCCGCAAGGGCCACTATTTCACCTTGAAAGGGGCCCGGCGGCACAACCTCCGCCATTTGACCGTCCGTTTTCCCTGGCAGCGGCTCGTGGTCATCACCGGCATCAGCGGCTCCGGCAAAAGCACGCTCATCCGCGACTGTCTCCTGCCGGCGTTGCAAGCCGCCTTGAAACAACGCCAGCCGCCCAAGGACTGCGGCCGCATCACCACCGGTCTGGCGCTGGTGCGGGCAGTCCACGAGGTGGACCAATCCCCCATCGGCCGCACCCCGCGCTCAACGCCCGCCACCTATGTGGGTTTTCTGGATGACATTCGCGCCCTCTTTGCCCAAACGCCCGAGGCCCGCATGCGCGGCTATGGGCCCGGCCGCTTCAGCTTTAACAGCCCCCAGGGACGCTGCCCTGAATGCGAAGGCGCGGGCGTCATCAAACTGGAAATGAGTTTCATGCCGCCCGCCCTGGTCAAATGCAGCCGTTGCCAGGGGCTGCGCTTCAACGCCGAAACCCTGGAAGTCACCTACGGCGGGAAGAACATCGCCCAAGTGCTGGACCTGAGCGTGGCCGAAGCCCTCGAGTTCTTTGCGGCCGTGCCACGCGTGCGCCGTGCCCTGGAGGCATTGCATGACACCGGCCTGGACTACCTCAAGCTCGGCCAAACCAGCCCCACCCTGAGCGGGGGCGAGGCTCAGCGTGTCAAACTGGTGACCCATCTGCTCGGCGGCTTGACGACCGCCAAAGAAAACCGCGCGCCCCGGAAAAAGGCCGCCCAAGGAGACGTGTTCATCCTCGAGGAGCCCACCATCGGCCTGCACATGGCCGACGTGCAGCGGCTGGTGGACGTGCTGCACCGGCTGGTGGATGCCGGGCACACAGTGATTGTCATCGAGCACAACCTGGACTTGATTGCCGAGGCCGACTGGGTCATTGACCTGGGGCCGGAGGGCGGCGCGGGAGGCGGACGCCTCGTCGTGGAAGGCACGCCGGAAACCGTCGCCGCCTGCCCCACCTCTCACACCGGCCAGTACCTCCGCGCGACCCTGAAACAGGCCACCGCCCTGCATCCATGAACTATTATGAAGAAGTGGTGGACGGCGAAACCCTCTTGCGGTATCCGCCGGGGCCTCGCCACGAATTGATTTGTGAACGGCTTCATGCCCTCGTGGCCGATGCGCTGGTGGGCGTCACCACCAGCCGGCTGCTGGAGGTGCGTGCGCCCATCGAACTGCGCCCCGGCACCATTGTGCGGCCGGACATCACCCTTATCGCTACCGCCACTGGCAAGGCCTGGCTGATTGCGGAAGTGGTGGATTCGGAAGACCATCGCGCGGATACGGTGGTGAAGAAAAGCCTTTACGAAGAAACCCGCCTGCCTCGTTTGTGGATGGTGGACCCCCGCTACGACAACGTGGAAGTGTATCACGGCAGCCCCTACGGCATGGCCCTGCGGGGCATCCTGGCCGGACGCGAACGCCTGACTGAAGCCTTGCTGCCCAAACTGGGCGTGACCATTCGCGATTTGTTTGCGGATTAAGCCACGCCAGTCACGGCCCCTCACCCCTCATTGCCGCCCGCCCCACCGGGAAATGCTTGCCGTAACGGCAGGGCGTCTTTTACCTTTCCCGCATTAAATTATACAACAAAGCATGAGCGTACTCATTGTCGGCACCACGGCGCTGGATTCCATCAAGACGCCCCACCGCGAAAATCCACGATTGCTGGGTGGCTCCGCCAGCCACGCAGCCGTCGCGGCGAGTTTTTTCGCCCCCGTGCGTCTGGTGGGGGTGGTGGGCAGCGATTTTCCCGCGGCTTACTGGCGGCTTTACGAGCGGCATGGCATTGACCTGCAGGGATTGCAGCGCGCAGAAGGCAAAACTTTTCATTGGAGCGGTGAATACCTGGCTGACATGAACCAGCGGCGTACCTTGAAAACAGAACTGGGCGTGTTGGAGCAATTCACCCCCACCCTGCCCCGTGCCTACCGGGACTCGCCCTACGTGCTGCTCGCCAACATCGCTCCCGCGCTGCAATTGCAGGTGCTCGCTCAGATGCGCCGCCCCCGCTTTGTGGTGGCCGACACCATGGACTTGTGGCTGAACATCGCCCTGCCAGATTTGATGAAGTTGCTGAAGCGCGTGGACGCCCTTGTCTTGAATGAAAGCGAGGCGCAACAACTGACCAAAACCGACAACCTGCGGCTTGCGGCTGAACGCATCCATCGCCTGGGACCGGCCTGGGTCATCATCAAAAAAGGCTCACATGGCGCCATGCTTTCCGGCCCGGATGGTTTTTTCCTGGCTCCCGCCTATCCCTTGCGCAAGGTGGTGGACCCCACCGGCGCCGGCGATTCTTTCGTGGGCGGTTTGACAGGCTATCTGGCTTCCAGTGAAGGAGGCATCAAGCGCAACCTCCGGCGGGCGGTGATGGTGGGGACGGTGGTCGCCAGTTTTTGCTGTGAAGGCTTTGGGCTGCAACGCACCGACCGTTTGCAACTGTCGGAAATTGAGCAGCGGCTGGCGGAATTGGAGCAAATGTGCCGGTTTTAGCCCGCGCGTTCACCGCTTTCACCCTGCGCCGGCAGCGCACCCGGGCCGGAAGCGGCCAGCCACGGCCATCTTCGCGGAGTTAAAACCGGCGCCAAAAAACGCGAGACAAACGCGGTAGCCGGCCGCTGGCACACGTCGGCAGGCGGCCCGCATTGCTCCAGTCGTCCCTCGTGCATGATGCCCAGCCAATCCGCCACTTCCAGCGCCTCCTCCTGGTCATGCGTCACCCACACCAGCGTGGGCACCCATGGCCGGCACCACCGCACAATTTCCCCGCGCAATTCCCGCCGCTGCGGCGCATCCAGGCTGGACAGTGGCTCATCCAGCAACAATACCTGGGGCCGCCGCATCAAGGCCCGCCCCACCGCCACGCGCTGACGTTCTCCGCCCGAAAGGCTCTCGGGCCGCCGCTCCAGCAACGACAGCAGCCCCAACATGCCAGCCACCGCCTCCAACCGCTCGGCCATCTCCACCGCGGGCAGCTTGCGCAGTCGCAGCCCCAGCGTGAGATTTTCCCGCACGGTCAAGTGGGGAAACAGGGCGCCGTTTTGAAAAACCATGCCCACCGGCCGTTGCTCCGGCGGCAATCCCCTCCATGATTGGCCGTTGCCCATGATGCTGCCTGCATCAGGCGTCTCCAGCCCGGCAATGAGCCGCAGCAGGGTGGTCTTGCCGCAACCGGAAGGCCCGGCCAGGGCCAGCAACGTGCCCGCCGGAATCTCCAACGAGACCTCCTGCACCGCCGGACGGGACATGCCGGGAAATTTGCGTGTCAGCCCCTGAAGCTGCAATTGCATGGCTAAGCCCAGGCCCCAATAAAAAAACCCGTCAGGCTGGCCCGACGGGTTTGGGCTGAATCAAAACCATTTATTTGCCGCTCAAGATTTGCTGACGGCGCTGGTGGTACTCGGCCGGCGTGATTTTATCGGCCTTGTACAGCTCCAGCAACTCGGCCAGCCGTTGTTCTTTGCTGCCGCCGGTGGCGGCGGCCGCCGGAGCGGAAACTTTCGCGCTGGTCGTTTTGGCCTCCGCCGCCTTGGCAGCAGCCTTGGCCTGCGCCTCGGCCTCCTTGCGAGCCTTCAATTCCAATTCGGCTTTGCGCTTTTCCTCGGCGCGCAATCGGGCTTGTTCACGGGCGCGGGCCTCTTCCTGAGCCTTCATTTCAGCGCGCAGGCGGGCCTGTTGCTCGCGGCGCAGCTTGGCTTCCGCTTCCTCGCGGGCCTTGGCCTCGGCGCGCAACCGCGCCTGTTCCTTGGCCTGAGCTTCCTCATAAGCCTTGCGGGCCTTCTTTGCTTCCACTTCCTGTTGCGCCTTCAGGCGGGCCGCCTCTTTTTCCGCGGCGGATGGTTCCACCTTCACCGGCTTGCTCTCCACCACGGGCGGCTTGGCGGCCTTGGCCGCTTCCTCACGCGCTTTCTTTTCCGCGGCAGCCTTGGCGGCCGCTTCTTCCCTGGCCCGCTTCTCGGCTTCCAATTTGGCTTTGCGCTCCGCTTCGGCCTTCGCCTTGCGCTCGGCTTCCGCTCGCGCGGCCGCTTCCTGTTCGGCCTTCTTTTGGGCCGCCGCACGCGCAGCCGCTTCTTCCTTGGCCCGTTTTTCCGCCTCGGCCTTGGCCTTGGCGGCCGCTTTTTGCTGTTCCTCAGCCCGACGTTTTTCCTCCGCCAGCCGCTTGGCGTCATCTGCGGTGCGTTTGGGCGGCGCCGGTTTGGCCGCAGGTTTCGTGGCGGGCTTGGTGCCAGGCTTGGCCGCCGGGGCCGGAGCCGCAGGCTTGGCAGACGGCGGCGGCGGAGCCGGGGCTGCGGTATCGGTGGCGCGAATGCGCTGCAAAATTTGAAGCTTGGCATCGGCCTCCTGGCGGGTCACCTGTTCCGCCCGCGCACGGGCCGCCGCGGCCCCGATTTCCGCCGCGCGCCGGGCGGCATCACGGTTGCGCAGCAACTCCGCGTTGGCCTCCTCAGGGGTCATGATGTTGGCCTTGGGCTTGGTGGTTTTGGCCGTGGAGGTGCGCGTAGTTTGCGTTTTGGTGGTGGCGGGCTTGGCGGTGGAAGTTTGCGTCTTAGGTTTGGCAGCCGCGGTTTGCTGCGCCTGTTTCTTGCGCATCTCCGCCTCCTGTTTGCGGCGGGCCGCCTCTTCTTTCTTGCGCTGCTCTTCTCTCAGCTTGTTGGCGGCAGCCTGCTCGGCGGCCTTGCGTTCGGCTTCAGCTTTGGCCTGCCGCTCCGCTTCGGCCTTGGCCTTGGCGGCTTTTTCCGCCTCGGCTTTGGCGCGTGCTTCGGCTTCTTTCTTGGCTTTGGCCTCGGCGGCGGCGCGAGCCTTCTCTGCCTCCTGGGCTTTTTTGGCCGCTTCGGCCTGGGCTTTGGCCTGTAATTCAGCCTGACGTTTGGCCTCTGCCTGCGCTTTCTTGGCGGCTTCAGCTTGCGCTTTGGCCTGCAGTTCGGCCTGGCGCTTGGCCTCGGCCTGCGCCTTGGCTTCCGCCCGGGCGCGCTCCTCTGCGGCCCGTTTCGCCTTGGCCTCGGCTTCCTTTTGGGCCTTCAACTGTTCGGCAGCCGCCTTTTTGGCCGCTTCCTGCGCTTTTTTCTCGGCATCAGCTTTGGCCTTGGCCTCGGCGGCCGCCTTGGCCTTGGCGGCTTTTTCCGCGCTGGTGTCCGCGGCTACTGCCACGACACAAAAGCCTGCGACCAGCGCCAGAGTGATGGTTTGGGTTAGTTTCATAGCAGTATGATTAGGCTTTTTTACACTCAAAATGCAATACAAATCAAGGATTTAGAAAAAAAGGTCCGTCGGGCAACTGCTTCCATTTGTTTGGCCAAGGGTAGCATAAAATCATGCGCCACAAAATGCCCCGCAGCTCGGCACGAGTCACCTTAAGACGCAATTCGGGATTTAGTATAGCATTTTCCCTGAGCATGGCCAGCGTTTTTATGCCCAATAAATTGGGCAGGGCGCAAGCCAGCCGGAGGCGATGCCACGAGGCGGGTAAGGCCAGGGTGTAATGCCAGCCGTCCGCCAGCCATTGCCGGGCCTGCGCCAGCCATCGGTCATACACCGGCCGCAATCGTCCCTCGCAACGCGGGTCCAATAAATCCGCTGGCAGCAAACCCGCTGCGCGCAATTCCTCGGCGGGCAAATAACACCGGCCCTGGCGGAGGTCGCGCGGCAAATCCCGCAGAATGTTGACCAATTGCAACCCCTGCCCAAACTTCACCCCCAACGCCGCCAATTCCTCCACTGCCATGGCCGGCGCCGGCCGCAAATGCGCGCAGCACAATCGCGTCCAAAAATCCCCCACACATCCGGCCACCCGGTAAGTGTAGTCCACCAGCTCTTCCTTGTGGGCCAGCGCCCGCACTTGGTCAGGAGAACGTGCCAGTCCAAACCGCTGCAGGTCCAGCATCTGGCCGCTGGTGATGGTGGACAGCACCCCGCGAATGAGCGCCTGATCCTCTTCCGCCATCCGCTCCAACATGCCCATCAACTCCCCAGCCTTCTCCAGCAACTCACGCTCCGCCGGCAAATTTTGCTGGCCCGCCAGCCCCTTCCAATCTGGTGGACTGCTGGCTTCCCGCATGATGCAGGCCCGCAAACGCTCCAAGGACTCCAGCCGCCGCTCCCAGGGCACAATGTCCGTATCCGCCACAGTATCCGTGGCCCGCGCCAGCAGGTAGGCCAGCGCAAGTTGCGGACGCACCGCCGCCGGCAACCAGCGCAGGGAAAGATAAAACGACCGCGAAACCTGCTGGAGCAATGGCCACGGTATGGAACCGCAGGCATTCATAATTTCCTGGGCATGGCCGCGCCGCTAGTGCCCTGCCAAGGTCTTCTTCCAACGTGCCAGTTGTTTCTGCACCTCGCGCCGGCCGGGCGCCCCCGCCAGATTCCGGCGTTCCATCGCCTGGCGCAAATCAAAGACCTCGGGAGCATCCGCGCCAAACCGGCGGTCCACCTGCTGAAATTCCTCGGAAGTCCATTGGTCCAAGGGCTTGCCCATCTTTTCGGCCAGGGCCACCACCGTCCCCACCAGGTGATGCGCCTCCCGAAACGGCACCCCCTGCCGCACCAGGTAATCCGCCAGGTCCGTCGCCAGCAGTTGAGGATCGGCCGCCGCCCCGGCGCAGCTTCCCTGCCGCACCGTCACCTGCCCCAGCATGTCGGCCATGATGTTCACCGTGGCCAGCACGGTGTCGGCGGTGTCAAACATCCGCTCCTTGTCCTCCTGCAAATCGCGGTTGTACGTCATCGGCAGCCCTTTGAGCAGCGCCAGCAAGGCCATGAGGTTGCCAATGACCCGCCCGCTCTTGCCCCGTGCCAGCTCGGCGACGTCCGGATTCTTCTTCTGCGGCATCAAGGAAGAGCCCGTGGTGTAGGCGTCCCCTATCTGAATAAAATTAAACTCTGCCCCGCTCCACAGCACCAAATCCTCAGCCAACCGCGACAAATGCACCGCCAGCAGCGCAGCCGCGGCATTGTATTCCACCACAAAGTCCCGGTCACTGACTGCATCCATCGAATTCTGGGAGATGCGCGGCCGCCCGCGCTCGTCCACGAAACCCAGCTCCCGGGCCACCGCCTCCCGGTCCAGGGGCAAAGTGGAACCCGCCAGCGCACCGCTGCCCAGGGGACATACATTGGCCCGCTGCCGGCAATCGGCAAAACGCCCCCGGTCACGCTCCACCATCTCCACATAGGCCAGCAGATGATGCGCCAGAAACACCGGCTGCGCCCGCTGCAAATGAGTGTAACCGGGTATGACCACATCGGCATTGGCCGCCCCCAACTCCACCAATGCCCGTTGCAGCCGCCGCAGGGCCGCGTCCAGTTGGTCCAGATGATCCCGCAGCCATAACCGCATGTCCAACGCCACCTGGTCATTGCGCGAGCGGGCCGTGTGCAGCTTGGCGCCGGCGGGCGTGCGCTGCGTCAGTGCCGCCTCAATGTTCATGTGAACATCTTCCAACTCGGGACGCCACGTGAACTTGCCCTGCTCGATTTCGCGCTCGATTTCCGCCAGGCCGCGCTCAATCTCGCGCAACTCCAGCCGGGTCAGCAAACCCACCCGCTGCAACATGCGGGCATGCGCCCGGCTGCCGGCAATGTCCTGCCGCCACAATCGCCAGTCGAAACTGATGGACTCGGTAAATTGCGCCACGGCCTTGGCCGGTCCCGTGGCAAAACGCCCGCTGCGAGCCACCGGCGCCGGGCCACTTGCAGATGTTCCCTTGCGTTGCATGTGCCCGTGCAGTCTGTCTCATGACGGCCGCAAAGTCACGCCGGATTTCCAGGCCGCCGCAGGCAAATACGATGCCTTCCCCACCATCGCCGGCCTCCGCTTCCGCCGCAGTCTGCCGGCATCGGGCGGCCTTTCTCGCCGTCCGCGCTTAACAACTCCCACCGGTGAGAAAATCAGGAAGCAAATCGGTTTGACTTGCAGAAGGACGAAGCCAATAATCCCCAGGAAAGCATTTTATGCCCAAACTAGTCGTGCTCAGCGAGGGGTTCACGGGGCGCACGTACGAGCTGAAAACGGAGCGCACCACCGTGGGACGCCTGGACGACAACGCCTTCTGCGTGCCGGAGCCGTCTGTCTCCAGTCACCACTGCGAAATCCTGCTCAAGGGCGCGGAGGTCGTCGTGCGCGACCTCAACTCCACCAACGGCACCTTCATCGGCGGGCAGCAAATCACCGAAGCCGTGCTGAAACCCGGCCAGATTCTGCGGCTGGGCAACCTGCAAATGCGCCTGGAGGGCGACCAACCGCCCCCCGCCAAAAAAGCTTTGGACCAGACCGTCATCCTCCCCCAGGGAGTCAAGCTGAACGAATTGGAAACGGCCGGCCCCAAACCCTCCAACTTTGCTGATGACACCCAGTTTGGGAAAAAGAAAAACCGCGCCAACCTCATCTTTATTATTGTGGGGGTGGTCCTCGGCTTGTTGGTGGCCGCATTGCTGGTTTACGTCTTCATGAAAGCCGGCACGCTGACCTCGCCCAATACCTGACCCCCGCCGGGCCTATCGCCCGCCGGAAGAGCGCATGAGCAGGTAGCTCATCCCCACCAGCACGCCCAAAAACAACAACACCGCCAGAATGGTGGCCAGCCGCTTCAGCCAGCGCGCCTGTTCCATGGCGGCTTCCGTGCGTTGCCGCTCGGCGTGAGCAAACCGGTCAAATTCCATCTCCAGGTCCACCGTCTGCAGCAGTTCCGGACGCAGGGACAACACAGTCCACGTCCCCCCCTGGTCCCCAAATTCAGGCGGAAAGCGCTCCAACGTCTCCGCCGTGGGGGGATGAAATCCATAACCATGCCAGAAAGGCGCGGTCATCTGCGTCCACAGCATGGTCAGGGAATGGTTGTGCGACAGGGTTTCAATGCGCTCCCAAAAACGCTCGCGCAAAGTATCGGCCAAATCCCACTGCCGGAAAACCTCGCTGTGCAATTGCCCCTGGTGCCGCGCAATCCGAATGCCAATCGCCCCCCAAATCTTCCCCTCCCCATCCACGGCCACCTGGAATTCGGTGAAGCGCTTTTCCAGGGTTTGCCATGGGAGTTGCTCCTGTTTCCACAACTCGATGAGCTGCGGCAAATCATCCACCGTGGCGCGCCGGATGTTGACATGGACTGCGTCCATGGGCGCATCTTAGGCCACCCGCCGCCGCTTGTCACGCTCTGGATTAAACCGTCTTATGGCGTTTTTAGGCCGCGCAAATGCTCGTCAAACCAGTCCGCCAGCAGTTGCACGTCCTGCAACATGTCCACCCAGCCATGACCTCGACCGGGCCTGACGATCAATTTGGCTTTGGCCCCCGCCTCGCGCGCCTTCTCCACAAAGCTCTCCGCTTGTTGAATGGGCACCAACTTGTCGGCATCGCCATGAATGATCAAAGTGGGGGGCAGGTTGGAAGTAATAAAATAGATCGGGGAAATCTCCCGCCCGTACTTCAGCCGTTCCTGCGGCTGGTCGGAACGGGGACCAAAGGCAGGCCGAAACTCCCTTAAAATGCCAATCCCCACCGCCACCTCCCCGGTTTTGCCGTAATTAAGAAAATCCGTGGGGGGAAAGAAACATGCCACCGCCTGCACCGCGCTGCTCGCCCGGTCCACCGCATCGGCAGCCTCCGGGCGGCCGGGGCCTCCCTGAGTACCCAAGGTCAAGGATAGATGCCCTCCCGCACTGGCGCCGCACACCCCCAGTTTATCGGGACGGATGCCCCACTTGGCCGCATGGTAACGTACAAAACGCACCGCCCGATGCACATCCTCCACAATTTCAGGAATGGTGTATTTGGGCTGGGAACCATGTACCACGGCAAAGACTGTATAGCCCCTGTCCAAAAACGGCCGGTAATGCGCCGGGTTGATGGCGGACTTGGAAGAAAAGAACCCCCCGCTCACCATGAACAGGACGCCGTAACCATTGGTGCGCGCCGGCTCAAACACATCCAGCGTCAAAGCCACCCCGTGTTTGCGCCCATAGATAATGTCCTCAATGCGCCGGTAGTTGGCCGGATTTTGCGCCTCAGCCGCCACTGTGCCCCAGAGAAGCAGGCACGCCAGCAGGCTGGCCCCCATCATGCCGCCAAGACGTGCCCTCGAAAGACGAGGAAAGGTCATATTCATGAGAATAGAGTGACCTAAAGCCCGCCGGTTGGCAAACCATGGATTGGCACGAATGCTCTCTCAGCTTGCCCCTGAACCCCCACGGCAAGGAATGCCTTTACCCTGCCGCATGCCTCCTTCAACCCCGTCCCATGGCAGGGGTATTTTGTAACTTTTGCCTCTGCTTTCTCGTCTAAACCGATGGTTGGATTTTTGGGTGACACACTGGACCGCGCACTTACCATGCAGAAAATGAATGCCACAACCACCGCTGGCGCCGGAAATCGCAAAAAACGCCTCTGGCTGGGGCTGGGCGCCGTTGCCGCGCTCCTCGCCATCCTCTTGGGAGGGTATTTCCTGTT
Source organism: Fontisphaera persica (assembly GCF_024832785.1). Taxonomy (GTDB): domain Bacteria; phylum Verrucomicrobiota; class Verrucomicrobiia; order Limisphaerales; family Fontisphaeraceae; genus Fontisphaera; species Fontisphaera persica. The sequence goes on along the minus strand of NZ_CP116615.1, from coordinate 239,936 downwards.
GGCCCAATCTCTGGCTTCTTGGAAAGCGCGCTGGGCCGTGGACCGCTACCTTAAACAACAAACCGGCCGCAGCAGTTTCACCGTGGAATTCCCCTTCCCCTCCAAAGCCGAGATGGCCAAGGTTGAACCCAAAGAGGACAAGAATACAGGCCCGCAAAAAGGCAAACGCACAGGCAAAGACTTTGACACCCTGCGCGATGAATACCTCAAGCTGAAGTCCAGCATGTTGCGCCTGGAAAACCGGGTCACCGAGGCGGAACAGGAGCTGGTCATGCGCAGCAACCTGGTCGAAAACTTGGAGAAACAGGTGAAAGACGCTCTCACCTCCGCAGCCACCAATGCCAATCGGCTCGCGGAAAATCTATCCAACCAAGTCCGGCGCATTGCCTATGTCCAGGAAAACCTGCCCGCCTGGCGGCAGGAGCTCAAAAAAATCCCTGACATGGAAAAAGAATTGGCGCCCATTACCGCGGACCTGTGGGATTTTCAACGCGCCTTTGCCGCCATGGCCGCCGCCAATCCCGCCATGGTGAACAATGATTTGCAGAAAGCCCAAATGGCCCTGGCCACTGAGCATCGCAAACGGCTCAATGAAGCCAAAAGTTACTCCGCCATGTATCAGGTGATTGGGGAGACACTCTATGTAGCCAAGCGCCTGCTGGCCAGCGCCAACCTGCGCCATCAACGCGCTGGCGTGAGCATGGTCCTGCAAGCCATGCAGTACTGTTGGAACGACGCCCAAAACAATTGGCTCGCGGCCCGGCTGGCCGAAGGTTATTTGTGGCCCCACCTGGACGTGGCTGAAGATGACCGCCGCTCCCCCCTGAGTGTGGACATGATCATCAACACCTGTGTGGGCGCCTTTCGCGCCAACAACGAGCCGGAAAAGGTGATGCAAAGCTACGAATTATTGATGCGCATCAATCCGCAGCGCGCCGATTGGGCCCACCTGCAAATTGCCCGCATTTACGAGCAGGAAGGCAATCTTGCCGCCGCTCTCAAGAGTTACCGCTCCATCCAAAACACCAATGATAATCGCTGGGTCAGCCAGGCCATCCAACGCCTGGAGCAGCGCGTCAAACAGTGATTCCACTGCGCCGCCGGGCCCAGCCATCACCTTTCACTTCCGCCTGAAAGGAAGGCGGGGGAAAATCACTCCGCCTGCTCGGTCACACAAAAGCGCACCGTAAGGTACAGATTGCTTATCCCCAACGATTCCAGCGGGATGTGCGCGAGGTAGTGATTCACCACCTGCGGCGGATAGGACGCATAAACGGGCGTTTCCTTGACAATCACCCCCACCCCTCCGCAACGGAAACAGGGGTACCCCCCAATGTGCCGTTCCCCTTCGCAGGTCGGGCAGACGTGCTGGGCCGGTATCATGATGCGCACCTGCCCGCCCCAACGCGCCTGCGCAGGAGTGATGGGTATGTCCACCACCAGTTGCTCCACCTGCTCCGCCTTGGGGTGTTCCGCCCCGTAAAAATTCCGCCACAACCGCCCCATGATATCCTCGAAGGACGGCTGGTAAGTGCGGAAGGATTGCGTCAGCGAAGCTTCACTCAAATCTATGCCTTCCTCCGCCGCCGCCCGCAAAGGCTCCGCCTGCCGCGCCCGACGCAAGGGTTCAGCCGTGGCCTGTCGTTGCTGCCGACGCCGGCGGCGCTCGGCATCATAGGCCGCCCGCAATCGCTCATTGCTCAAAATGCGGTAGGCCTCCTGTAGTTCGATGAACGGCTCAGGGTCTGCGCCGAAACGATCCGGGTGCGTCTCCAGCGCGCGCCGCCGGAAAGCGCTGCGAATTTCCTCCTGTCCCGCGTCTGGTCCGACGCCCAAAATGACGTAATAATCTTTCGCCATAGGTGTCGTTCACACCCCGCCCCTCTTGGCGCGGGTGTCGGTTTTACCATAACTCAAGCCTCTCCCGCGCGCAAGCCGCACAGCACCTCGTCCCCTTCGGATGCGTCAATGGCCCAATCCACCCAGTTAATTGTCCCGCCCATTCCCCGCCTCGTGGGCATGGCCTGCCCTTGCATTTGCCTTGCCAAATCATGCCGCCACGGCAAGTTTGCGCGCGGCGGATTATGCGGCTGACGCATCTGTTTATCATGGTGGTGTTCAACGTCTGCTGGGCGGCCACGCTGCCCATCAACAAGGCGTTGGGCAACTGGCTGGAGCCGGGCGGCATCGTGACGCTTCGCTTCCTGCTCGCCACGCTCGCGCTGGCTCCTCTATGGCGCTGGCTGCCCGGCCCGCCCCTGCAAGGCAGGGACTGGCTGCGCGCCGCCGTCATGGGCATGCTGGTCTTCTGCGTTGGCCAGCGTCTGCAAGTCCTCGGCAATGCCCTGGGCGGAGCCGGCAACAGCGCCGTGTTGATGGCTCTCGAACCGCTGATTACTTCGCTGCTTGCAGCCCTGCTGCTCAAAGAACATATACCTTGGCGCCGCTGGGCCGGTTTCGTGCTGGGCATCACCGGGGTGGCCCTCTTGAACGGTGTCTGGCGTCCGGAGTTTCAGTGGACCAGCCTCACCGCCAACCTCATTTTCATCTCCAGTTTCGTCTGCGAAAGCGGCTATTCCATCCTGGGCAAGCCGGTGGCGCAACGCGCCGGCAGCGCGCGCATTCTGGCCACCGCCCTGGTTGCCGGCACGCTGGCCAACGTGCTGTATGACGGCGGCAGCACGTGGCAGGCCGCGCACAAACTGCCGTGGCAGGCGTGGGCCGGACTCGCCTTCATGGCCCTGGTGTGCACCGTTCTGGGCTACACTGCGTGGTTGTGGGTCATCAAGGAAACCCCCGTCAGCCTGGTGGTGTTGACGATTTTTGTGCAGCCCCTCGCCGGAGTGCCCATGGCCGCTTATTGGCTGGGCGAATCCCTCCATTGGGGCCAGCTTTGGGGTGTGCTGGTCATCGGCGCCGGGTTGGTCCTGGGCCTCGTCGAATGGCCCGAGCGCCGCCGCGTTCCCCTTTCCAAAGCAGCGCTGGAAAACTAAAACGCGGCCATTCTGCCACCGCTCTCACTCCACCCCATCCACCACCGGACAGGCCAGAGGCTGAATGCGCCGCCCGGTGTAGCGCTCGTAGAGCGCCGCCATTTTTTTGACAAAGGCCTCGTACTGATTCCAAGTCACCAGATTCACGGTGGCCCCCCCAAAACCCGGCCCGGCCAGCCGCGCCCCCAGGCATCCCGGCTGTGCCAGGGCCTGCTCCACCAGCCAATCCACTTCTGGACACGAGATTTGCAGGAAATCCCGTGCGCTCTCGTGGCTTTGGGTCAGATACTGGCCAAACTGCAAGAAATCTCCCTCGCGCAAAGCCCGCTCGGCGAAGACCACTCGCGCCGTCTCGCCGACCTGGTGGTACGCGCAGGCAAATTCCAGATCATTCAAGTGCATCCGGCCCTCCTTGAGCACGGCCCAATTCACCGCCCGCAGGCTGCGCGCACGCAACTTTTGCGCGGCAGAATGACCAGCCCGCTCGCGGACCTGCACCTGGGCCGCGCTGTCTTCTCCCTGGACGCCCGAGGGACAGATCACCAGCGCCGCCTGCCCCAGCAAAGGCAGCGTTTCCACCGAGTGATGCCGGCAGTCCACCGTCAGCGCATGATAGGCCCGCCCGCAAAAGACCGTCAGATGCTCAACCAAACTCGAACGCACGCCGCTCAAAGACCGGCTGGCGCGGTGGGTCATGCGCGCCAGCGCCAGGCGCTCGGGCTGGGCCGGCGGCGGCACCTGCCCATAACGGTCCCGCGCAGGCGGACGGTTCAGGCAACCCGTGTCCGTTAAACGAAAGGGATATAACTTGCGCACCAAAAGGGCGGCCGCCGCCTGCCACGCGGCCACTTCGCCCAGGCCGGCCTGGGCGGGAATGCCGTCATGCACCGCCAGATTAAACCCGCGAAAAGGCACCCCATGCCGCCGCAATTCCATCAACACCGCCTTGATGGGGTCAGCCCACGAGGCCGCTGGATTAAACTTGAGCTCGCTGAGCCAGAAACATTCCGTGCCGGAATGCCCGGCGCACGCCAGTTCAATTTTGCCGTCAGGCCGCGGCGACGCCGCCATTTGGACAAACCGCCCAATGGCCGCCATCAAAGCCAGCCCCTCGTGCGCTTCCGCATGATGCCCCAGCAACTCGACGACCGCTGGCGCAGAAACAGTGAACGCGGCCCGGTACCCAAAAGCTTGCTTGAAAGCCTGTTGGGCTTCCAGGGTGGCGCGGGGTGGCAATCGGCGTTTCACGTCCCGGCAGCGCGCGGCCCGGGCAAATCGCGGGCCAGGGCATCGCAGACGGCGGCCAGTTCGAAATCTTTGCGGGTCAAACCACCGGCATCATGGGTGGTCAGCGTCAATACCACCTTGTTCCAGCGAATGTCTATATCCGGATGATGCCACGCCTTCTCCGCAGCTTCGGCCACCCGGTTCACAAACGTGATGGCGGTGGGAAAGTCCTGAAAAACATACTGGCGCTCCAAGACCGCAGCGCGCTTCTGCCAATCCTTTAATGTGGCCAGCGATTGAGCTACTTCTTGCGGTGTCAGTTCGTTCATGCGCTTAACTTAGCCCAGGCGACGCCCACCGCGAAATCCCCCATCCTGCTAGGCCTTTCCCATTGGGGGCGGCGCAGGGCGCTCCGCCGCTGCTTGCGCTGGCGCTCGCGAACGGGACGAGCGAATGATTTGAATACTGCTTCCCAGCGCCCAAAACCAGGCCAGCGCAAACAATCCCAGCCCCGCCACAAACGCCATCACATAACGATCACGCCAGCCGGGAAATTCGGTGGTAGTCACCCACCGAAAATAAAAACCCACCATCCCCACCAACGCCATGATAAGCCCGCCGCCGGATAACCCCATTTGCACCAAGCCGCTTTTGCGGCGCGCCAAGGCCGTGCCCAGGCCCGGCCACAACAGCAGATTGGCCGCCACCATGCCCCAGGCATGGGCTGGCTCAGGTGGTGGGTTGTCGTCCGTTGAAAATAGACTCATAGGCATAGCAGGTGGCGGCAATCGTCACCGGGAAACTGATAAAAATGCCCACGCATAAGGCGAGCGCCCCGGCCAGGTTCACCAACGCCATGACCAGCACAAAGACCAATGCTTGCCACCATATCGAGGTCACCACCCGCCGGCAAATCTCCATCGTCGGCCAAAATTCAAGCCTGCGGTCTATTAACAAAGGATAGATAAAGTAATATGCCACCGCCAGATAGATGCCGGGGATGAGGCACAGCACCAAACCCAGCGAAATAAAGATACCGGAGATTAAATTCAGTAAAAACAACTGTAAAAAAGCCAGTGAAAAACCGGCAAACGCGTCACCCAACGCCGCCGACTGGCCACGAATTTTTTTCAGGAAATAATAATAAAGGCCGCCGAGCAAAGGACCATTAATCAGCAGCCCCACATAGGCCGCATTGGTGCCGGCGAGGATGACAAGAATAAGCGCCGACACCCCCACCACCGGCCAGAAATCGGACATCACCAGTTGCCAGCCGCGGCTTAAACAATCGCCAATGGAAAAATGAATGCCCCGCGCAATAATCGCTTCGGCCTCCTGCCTGGGGTCCACTGTGACCACGCCGACGGGGGGCATGGCACCCCCGGGGGGCGCGGCTGTAGCGGTTGGCGGCGGGGGGGGGGACGCCCCAAAACAGCCGGCGAACTCCGGAAAGTCACGCAAATCCCTCCATTCCACGGTCCCGACCGCTTGAGCCTTGGTGTTGGTTACTGCGCGACCCTCACGAATCCACTGCTTGATTTCCTCAGCGGAAACGGGGCCGTACTCCCTGCCGTCAGCGCCAATGATTTTATACATAAAGGTTTGCTGCTTGGATTAGAGCGGCCCCAGACTATGCCTTGCGCGTCCCAAATGCAATGAGGGAGTTGGGATATAACTTGAACCATTCCAGCGGAAGTTTCCCACGACAGGGGTGGTCTTGGGGGACGTATTCCTCGCCCGGTACGTATGGGTCAAGGACCTGCCTCAGTTGTCCCTAGATTAGTTGTGTTTATTATTTAACTTCGCTGAGTTAATTGCTGCTGCGCCCGTGGGGATTTGCCTTGCCAGTCTCACATTTATGATTAGAAAAATCCATGACTGCGCAACACGTGTCCATTCACCATGCGCGATGGTGGCATAAGCAAACATAAATCCTATGAAAACCCTTAATTGGCGGCAAGGTGGCGGGTTGTTCTTGGCAGTAGTGGTGGGAATCTTCACCCCCGGTTGCAACAAGAAAACGGAAACCGAAGCGCCGCCGGCCAAAGGCGAAGTCATTACGCTGAGTTACAGCGTCTTCTTCCCGCCCACCCACGTGCAGGCCCAAACCGCGGTGGCCTGGGCGGCGGAAATTGAAAAGCGCAGCGGCGGGCGGGTCAAAATTAACGTGGTCCCCGGGGGCGCCCTGACCCCTGCCGCCCAATGCTACGAAGGCGTGGAAAAAGGCATTTCCGACATTGGCATGAGCTGTTTTGCCTATACCCGCGGGCGTTTCCCCCTCCTCGAAGCCCTGGACCTGCCCCTCGGTTACCCCAGCGGCGCCACCGCTACGCGTCTGGCTAATGACATGGTGGCCAAATTCAACCCGGGGGAAATCTCCGGCGTGAAAGTTTTGTATATCCATGCCCACGGGCCGGGCATCCTGGCCTCCAAGAAACCCGTGCGCCGGCTCGAGGACTTTAAGGGCTTGAAAGTGCGCGCCACGGGATTGTCGGCGATGATTGTGGAAAGCCTGGGCGGCACGCCGGTGGCCTTGCCGCAACCAGAAACCTATGAGGCGCTGCAAAAAGGAGTGGTGGACGCCACGCTTTGCCCCCTGGAAACCTTGAAGGGATGGAAGCAGGGCGAGGTCATTCAATACGTGGTGGATACCTCCAAGATTGGCTACACCACCGCCATGTTTGTGGTGATGAATCAGAGCAAATGGCAAAAACTCCCGCCCGACGTGCAGAAAATTTTTGCCGACGTCAGCCAGGAATACATTGCCAAACATGGGGCGGCCTGGGACGCCGCAGACCGCGAAGGGCGTGAATTTGTGGCGGGCTTGAAAAAGGAATTCATCGAGTTGCCCCCCGCTGAAATCCAGCGCATGCGCGAGGCCGTGCAGAAAGTGCTGAATGACTATATCCAGCGCGCCAAAAGCAAAAATCTGCCCGGCGACCAGTTGGTAGCCGAGCTGCAGAAACGGCTGAGCCAGTGAAAGGCGGCGAGCATCAAGCGGCCCCGCGCCATCGCCCGACCGCATCCCAGCAAGTGGGACGATGGCTGACGCAGCTTTTGCGCGGAGTAGTGTTGGCGCTGGCCGCCATTTCCGGCCTTAGCCTGATGCTCATGGTGGCCCTCACCTGCGCAGAAGTCATCCTGCGCACCGCCTTCAATGCTCCCATCAAAGGCTCGGTGGACATCATCGGCTTGCTCTGCGCCCTGGCCATGGCCTGCGCCCTCCCTTACACCTCCGCCATCAAGGGACACGTGGCGGTCGAGTATTTCTTCCTCAAACTCGGCCGCCGGGGCCGCATCATCACGGACACCTGTACCCGCCTGATTCTGGCGGCTTTCTTCGTGCTGCTGGGAGTGTACCTGGCACGTTATGGGCATGACCTTTATACCACCGGCCAAGTCAGCCAGACCGTGCAACTCCCGCTGTTCTGGCTGCCTTATGTCATGGCCTTCTGCTGCTGGGTCATGGTGGCCATCAAATTTTATCACATCTTCCATCCCGGCCAGTCCTTGCTCAAACCATGAGTCCTACAGAAATCAGCTTGTTGGGCATAGGGTTGCTGCTGTTCTTGCTGGTCTCCAGCATGCCCGTAGGCCTGGCCATGGCAGTGGCCGGCATCGTGGGTTTTGCCGTGATGACCAGTCCGGAAGCCGCCCTGAACATGGCGGCGGCGGAATTTTTTGGGACCTTCTCCAAATATGACCTCTCCACCATTCCCCTCTTTATTTTAATGGGTCAGGTGGCCTTTCATACCGGGATTTCACAAGGTTTGTTTCACGCCGCCTATCGCTGGCTGGGCCACTGGCGCGGCGGACTGGCCATGTCCACTGTGGGCGCGTGCGCCGCTTTTGGCGCCATCTGCGGCAGCGGCCCCGCCACGGCCGCCACCATGGCCGCCGTGGCTCTGCCGGAAATGCGGCGATACAAATACAGCATGGAACTGGCCACCGGCTGCGTGGCCGCCGGGGGGTCCCTGGGCATGATGATACCGCCCAGCATTGTGTTCATCGTTTATGCCATCCTGACCCAACAATCCATTGGCAAATTGTTTATTGCCGGGGTGGCGCCGGGCATCTTCACCGCCATTCTTTTTTGCCTGGCCATTGCCCTGGTATGCCGGCATCGTCCGGAAATGGGTCCGGCAGGTGAAACCTCTTCCTGGCGCGAGCGATTGATTTCACTGAAGGACATCATTGAAATCCTGGTGATCTTCGTTGCCGTCATGGGCTCCATGTTTGCCGGGTATTGCACCGCCACCGAGGCCGCAGCCATCGGAGCCGCGGCCACCCTGGGGGTGGGCTGGTTCAAAAAGCGCCTGACCTGGGCGGCCCTCAAACAATGTCTCTGGGAAACCATCCGCACCTCCTGCATGGTCATCGTGATTGTGGCTGGCGCGCTGATTTTCGGCCGGTTTCTCGCCGTGACCCATACCCCGGCAGCCCTGGCCGAATGGATCGGACATCTGCCACTGCCGCCGTGGGGCATCATGGCAGCCATCATCCTCTTTTACCTCGTGGCCGGCTGCTTTGTGGATGCCCTGGCGCTCAACCTGCTGACCATCCCCATTTTCTATCCGGTGGTGGTGGCGCTCCACTTTGACCTGATTTGGTTTGGCGTGATTATTGTGCTGGTCACGCAAATGGGAGTCATCACCCCGCCCGTCGGCGTGAACGCTTATGTGGTCAGCGGCATGGCGCGCGATGTCCCCCTGCCGCTCATTTTTCGGGGCGCCCTGCCCTTCCTGGTCTGCCTCCTGGTGGTGGCGGCCCTCATGGTTATATTCCCCCAAGGGGTGCTTTTCCTGCCGTCTTTGCTCGAATAATCCCAACCCCCGACCGGCCTATGCCCAGCACCCCCACCCCCGCAACGCCCATCGGCTTTCGCCATATTTTATTTTGCACGGACTTCTCCCCCGGCGCCGACCACGCCTTCGACACCGCCCTGCGCCTGGCGCTGTTGTCGCCGGACACGCAATTGACCCTGCTCCACGTCATTCCCGAAACCGAGGCGCAATTCTGGAAATCCTACATTTACGAAGTGGACCATGTGGACGCGAAGGCTCAGCATGACATCCATGCCAAAATCAAGTCGGCCTACCTCTCGCGCCTGCCCGCAGGCCGGCACATGAAGATTGAGCTGCGCATTGGTCAGGCCGCCGAAAAAGTGCTGGCGCTGGCCCAGGAGCGCGGCGTGGATTTGATCGTGGTGGGACGCGAGGGCGGCGGGCGCCTGACGCAGGCGTTGTTTGGGCGCACCGCGGAAAAAATTGTGCGCAAAGCCCGCTGCCCGGTGCTGGTCATTCCCCATGGCTCCTGACCGGCCCGTGGCGGCTGGCGCAATCCTGTAGCAGGCGCGGTGGCGGCCGGATTTTTCCCCTCGAAATCCTTGCGGGATTTGGTTGCCAAAAAGCAGGGCACGCGCTTAATTCTCCAGCGCTGTGCAAGGCACAATAAAAGACATAATTAAACATCTAACTCTATGAGCGAGCCGCGAAAACCGTTGGTAGGCGTGATTATGGGCAGTCACTCCGACTGGGAGGTGATGCAGCATACCGTCAAACAGCTTGAGGCGCTGGGCGTGCCATGCGAAGCGCGGGTGATTAGTGCGCACCGTACCCCCGATGTTTTGTTTGAATACGCCTCCACCGCCGCGGCCCGCGGGTTGGAAATCATCATTGCCGCCGCCGGCGGCGCCGCGCACCTCGCTGGCGTGACCGCCGCCAAGACGTCCCTCCCCGTCCTGGGAGTGCCGATGGAATCCGCTTCGCTCAAGGGCTTGGACTCGCTGCTGAGCATGGTGCAAATGCCCGGCGGTGTGCCGGTGGGGACCCTTGCCATTGGCAAGCCGGGCGCCATCAATGCCGCCCTTTTGGCCACCGCCATCCTGGGCAACAAGTACCCCGAATTCCGGGCTGCTTACGAACAATTCCGCCGCCAACAGACGGAAAAAGGCGCGGCAAACCAAATTCCGGGCAAGGCCTGAGAGCCGCCAGACGGTCAAACTTCCACCGTCTCGCCGGGGCCAGGTTGCAGGACCTTGGTCTTGGGGTAACGGCGGGCGATTTGGGCCGCAAACCACTGGCGGGCAACTTCGTCGCCATGCGCCAGAATGACCACCCGCGGCCCGACTTGGCCCACAAACTCCACCAAATCCTCCCGTTCCGCGTGGGCGGTGAGGTCAAAATCCATGACCTGGCACCGGTGGGTCACCTCTCCGCCGCTGGCGCTGAATAGAAATTTGTCGCCCGGGCGCGAGGCCTTCAGCCGGCCGGCGGGCGTGTCAGGGTCGGCATAGCCCACGAAGAAAATGGCCTGGCGCTCATCGCCAATCATGCGCAGCGCCAGGTCGTGGGACGCCGTGCCTTCGTTCATCATGCCCGAGGTCAGCACGAAAAGCCGCCCGCCGCTCAGCCGCATTTCACGCGCCTGTTGGCTATCCAACACCACCAGGTTCAGCGCTTCATGCAGCAGCAGATTCGCGTGCTGGCGATGGGTGCGCCGGGCCTGCAAATCGTAAATCTCGGTGAAGACCCGTCCCAATCCCCCAATATAAACCGGCTGCGATTTGATCCGGCCGCTGCGCATGAGCAGCGCCAGCAGGGCCAGCATTTCCTGCGTGCGCCCCAGGGCAAAGGTGGGAATCAGGATGGCCGCCTTCCGTTTCAGCGCCTCCACGAGCGCCTGACTGAAACGTTCGATTTCCGCCGCCCGGCTGTAACCCGCCGGCACCTGGCGCCCCCCGCGGGTGGTCTCCAAAATCAGCACCTCGGCCTGCACATCTTCAAACCGCGCGCCGCGCAGGATGGTCTGATCATGAAAGGCCACGTCCCCCGTGTAAAACAGGCTTTCCTTTTTTCCACGCACCAGCATGCCCGCCGCGCCCAGGGCATGCCCCGCGTCAAAAAACTCCACCGTGGGCGAGGTAAAACCGCTGCGCATCTTGTGAAAGGCGGCCCATTCGATTTCCCGATTGTAACGAAACCCCTGAAACAGCGGCTCGATTTCGTCCACTTCATCATGCGAGTACAATGGATAATCCTTGATCCCCAGCTCGTCGCGCTGGCGTTTCATCACGTTGACCGAGTTGTGTAGCACGCGCTCGGCCAGAAAATAACTCAACTCGGTCAGCAGCACATGCGCCTTGGGCCAATACCGCAAGGCCACCGGCAGCGCCCCCACGTGGTCGTGATGACAATGACTGACGGCAATCGCGTCCACTTCCAGGTCTTTGACCCGGTCAAACAACGGCAGCGCCTCGCGCCCGTCACGTTTGGGGTGAATGCCGGCATCCATCAAGAGCCGGTGGCCGTCCACCTCCACCAGCCACGCGCTGGCGCCAATGGCGGTGTCGGGATTCAAGTTGGTCACTCGCATGGTTTCAAGATGACGGGGAGTCTGCGAGATGCCCAGTAAAAAATCGCGCTCCCTCGCCTCCTCCTGCGGCGAGCCGGATTCTAATGCGTTGAAACGCTCTGGCAGCGCCAAATAATTCCCAGCGGTTCAAGGGGCCGATGACAGCCCGCGGCGGTGCAATTCATAGTGATACAACGCCGCCACCACCAGCGAATGCCGGATGCGCCCCGCCGCCACCAAAGCCGGAATTTCCGCGACCGGCACCAGGTGCGTGCGCAAGTCTTCGCATGGATCAAACCGCGTCTCAAATCGCCGCACACAATTCTCCACCAGCACCGTGTGGCAGGTGTTGGTCATGATGGCGGGGTTGGGATACACGCGCCCAATGACGCGCGCATGATCCCCTCCGTAACCGGTCTCCTCCTGCAGCTCACGCAACCCCGCTGCCACGGGTGAAGCATCCGATGCATCCGTGACACCGCCGGGAATTTCCAGCTCAATTGTTTTGGAGCCATGCCGGAACTGCTCCACCAGGATGACCCGCTCATCCGGCGTCACCGCCACCACATTCACCCAATCCGGGCATTGGAGGACTATGAATTCATGCGCGCGTCCGTCCAAGGGCGAGGTCTTGGTCTCCGCGTGCAGGTTGAACACGCGGAAGTTGCCGAGAAACTTGGAGTATTGAACGGGCCAGGGCTGGATCATGATCTTGCAGGAGGTGAACCTTGTGACTGGGCCGCCCAGCCTTGTTGCATCAAGGCCAGCAAATGGGCCAGGGCTTCAGCCTGGCTGCGGCCGGTTTGCGCGGCCAGTTGAGCGGCGCGGCGGTCCAACTGCGCCGCCATTTCCGCGGACTTCTCCGGCGGACAACCCATCCGCTCCAGGGCTTGAGCCAGGGTCTTTAAATCCATGGTCATGGAGTGGGTGTCGTTTCAGCAGCGCCAGCCTCTTCCCCACCGGGCGGCTTCTGGCGGTAGCTGGCCACTACCCATTCGCTGAGGGTCTTCTGGGGATCAGCCACATCCGCCGCATCCAGCGTAAAGGAAGTCTGGCCGGTGTTGGCAGCAATCAGTCGCAGGCCAAACTGAAAATCCTTGAACTTGGCCGCGCACAAATCGCGCACGGGCACGTTTTTGGACTGCGCTTCGTTCAACAACGCCTCCACGGCGGCCGGCGTAAATTCCAGCGCCATTTTGTGGCTTTCGCGGAAACGCTGCGCAAACTCCTGCACCACCTGCCGCAGCATTTCCTGCTCGCGCTCGCTCTGCGCCCGCGCCAGCACTTCCGGGTCCACCACCGGGTGATCCACCAGCTCGCGCGTGACCACCAGCCGCTTGATGGGTAACGACGGCAGCTCAAATTTGAAATTGCGGAAGGTCCGCTCGCACACGGTCATCAAACCGCGCGCCCCGGTCTTTTCCTCGGCAGCCAGCTCGGCAATGCGGCGCAATCCATCCTCCTGGAATAAAATCTCGATGCCATACGCGCCAAAATCCTGTTCATACTGCCGGATGATGCTCCCTTCGGAGCTTTTCAGGATGTTAAACAAATCCTCCACGTCCAGGGGCTGGCAGACCACCCGCACCGGCAGCCGCCCGATAAATTCCGGCTCAAAGCCGTACTCGATGAAATCCCGCGTGGTCACCTGGGCATACGGGTCCTCCTCGCCTGCGGGCAGGCCGGCCGCAAAACCGATGGTGGCCTCGCGCAGGCGTCGCTGAATGATTTTGTCCAGTCCCGGAAAGGCACCACTGACGATGAACAAGATGTGTTTGGTGTTGATGGTGCTCGCCATCCGCCGGCCCTGCCGCGTGAATTCCATCATCGCCTGAATCTGCCCGGCAATGTCCTGCGGCGAGCGCGCCGGCACTTCGGTTTCCTCCATCAACTTGAGCAGGTTGGTCTGCACGCCGCGCCCGCTCACATCGCGGCCCGTGGCGGTGGGCACGCTGGCAATCTTGTCAATTTCATCAATGTAAATGATGCCGTACTGGGCGCGGCGCACGTCGCCATCCGCCCGCCGGAGCAGCTCCCGCACCATGTCCTCCACATCTCCGCCCACGTAGCCGGTCTCGGAAAACTTGGTGGCATCGGCCTTGACGAATGGCACGCCGATAAGCTCCGCCGCGCAGCGTATGAGGTAGGTTTTGCCCACACCCGTCGGCCCCAGCAGAATGATGTTCTGCTTGGTGTAATTCGGGTGCGCCCTCCCCTGCAAAGCGAGCCGCACGTGGTTGTAGTGGTCGCACAACGCCACGCTGAGCACCTTTTTGGCTTCGTCCTGCTTGATCACAAAACGATCCAGGTAGGCCTTCACGTCGCGCGGTTTCAGCGAGAATTGAAATGACTGCGCCGCCGTCTCGGCGTCCCCCTGGCCACTCTCCTCTGTGTGGGCGCCGGGCGCCCGGGCAGCCTGGTCGCCGCCGGCAAACGCCCGCCGCAACATGTCCTCCATCTGCCGCCGGAACTCCTCCGGCGACGCCACGGCATTTTGAATGACTGTGGTTTGACTCATAACCCTTTGCCCTTGCGCCCTTCGGCGTCGTTAATATGCCTTCCGGGGCCGGTGGCTGGCCAGTGGTTTGTGCAAAAAAACGGGCGGCCCCCTTTGCGGAGTCCGCCCGCCACGCACGCTCCCACGCCTGCTTAACTGCGCAAAGCCGCGTTCAATCGAGCGATGGAGTCTTCGGTTTCCTCAATCTTCCGCATGCCGATGGTCATCGCGTCCACCAGCGCGTTTTTGATCACATACTGCAACGAGGCGTCCTTGTCCTCAGGCTTGGTAAGCTCACCTGCGCCAAAAATCTTCATGCCCACGACGAACTTGCCGTTGGCGCGTGCTTGTTTCAGCACGGGCGCCACCTCGTCCACGGAGGCGTCCATGACCCGGCCCTTGTGATTGATGCGCGCGAAAATGACATCCACCCAAGGATCATTGGCTGCAATCTTCAAAGCCCCAAAGTGATGGCACGACACCCCCACGGCGCGCACCACCTTCTTTTGCTTCAGTTCCGACAGTTCATCGCGGATGCGGGCATATTCCTGCACCCATTTGTCATTCAACAGACAATGAATCAGGCACACATCCAGATAATCCGTGCCCAATTCCTTGCGATAGCGGTTGACCTCCTGCACCGCTCCGCCGCTGGCCATGTTCCAATACTCGGTGCGCGGCCAGATTTTGGTCAGCAGGGCGTATTTATCCCGCGGCAATCCGCGAATGGTGTCGCGAATGTAGGTGTGCGTGCCGTACAAGTCCGCGGTGTCAATGAACGAGATGCCGTGGTCCAAATCATAACGCAGAAGCCGGTCAAAGGCCTCTTTCCCCATCCGGGTGTGATCCGACATCCGCGCCCCTCCATTGTATCCGGTACCCTGAGCCAGAAAGGACACTTTGACGCCCGTGTTTCCGATGGTCACCAAATCCGCATGGGATTTCACCGTGACCGGCTTGGCCTCAGCGCCCTTGACCCACAGGGGCGCACTGGCTGCCAAACCTGCGCCCACTACTGCCGTCCGGAGAAACTCCCTGCGGGAACTTCCATTTCGAGTCGCAAATGTCTCGTGCGAGGTCATATTATTTTATGGTTATTTTAGCGGAAGTTTAACCTATATACGCCCTTTTGGCAAACCCGAAACCCGATAATTTTCGGCCACAATTTGCGCCAAAAAGATTGTTACCCGGGCGGGGATGATCGGTTGGCGGAAACCGGTCGTTGCGCCAAAAATCGGTGTTACCGGACATGGACACCGACATGAGTCAATCAACCCAACAGGAAGTGCTGGCCAGAAGCGGGAGCGCTGCGGGCGGGAGAGCAAGTTCCATAAAAACCAAATCATCACCGGAATGATTTTGCGTTTGCGTCTCCGCACCCTCTCCCTCAGGAAGAGGGCCAGGGTGAGGGGGCGTTTTCCCCCTTCGTTCCCTTCGTTCCCTTCTGTTCAAAATCCGTGTCCATCCGTGTTCCTTTACCCCATCGTGGGAAGGGACTATTGTGAAGGTGTGTAGCGCAGGCGTCCCGCCTGCGAGTTCACGGAGCCTCCCGGCTCCGTGATTGCTGAATTGCCGTCCTCAAAAAGACCCCCCTGTAAGCACCAATCCGCCCGTCAAATTTTCCTGCGTGTAGCGCAGGCGTCCCGCCTGCGGGTTCACGGAGCCTCCCGGCTCCGTGATTGCTGAATTGCCAACGTCAAACAGACGCCCCTATAAGCACCAATCCGCCCGTCAATCTTTGATTTACCGTAATGTATGGCGTCCACGTCCCGCAGAGCGGAATAATGACTGCGTCCCGCAGACCAAAGGCTGGCCAAGAGACCGTCGGCAGAATAATCCGACGCACGGTAACTATTTCCCTCTCCCTCTGGGAGAGGGCCAGGGAGAGGGGGCGTTTTCCCCCTTCGTTCCCCTCGTTTCCTTCTGTTCAAAATCCGTGTCCATTCGTGTTCATTCGTGGTCTGTGTTTTCCATTTGACGCTCTCTGCCCCCTTTTCCCTCCACCCCATCGTCGTAGAGGGCCAAGGTGAGGGTCTGTAGCGCAGGCGTCCCGCCTGCGGGTTCACGGAGCCTCCCGGCTCCGTGACTGCTGAGTTGCCAAGGTCAAGCGGACGCGCAGCGCCTGCGCCTCGTCCTGCAAAGCGGGAGCGTCCCGCCGATGTCAACTCCAACCCCGCTCTCGCCCTCTATTCCCACGCCCTAAATCAAGCCTTCATGCCTCCCTCCCCTCGTCGCCGCCGTGGCCCACCAAACGGCGGCAGCGACTGCGGCTAAAGGAGCATCATCCCCATCATCCCGGTGAGCGTAATCGCGGCATCCTGGTCAGGCGGCTCTGGCAACCGAACCTCTTGACGGGCCGTCAAGAGCCAGCGTCCACGATGACCCCGGCCTAATCTCGTCTTGTCACTTGAGCAAGAGGCGATTCCTGGACTTTGTCTCTCATGGCCAGCTCAAGTGGCGTCCAGCAAGAAAGCGGCGGCGTCCACCATCACGGAGGCGTCCAGGATCATGCCTGCTACCGCTCTCTTGCCGCAGCCTCGGCGGAGGCGGAAACGCCACAGCCGAATCACTCGTAGTTCCTCAGTTCCTGGCGCAAATCCTTTTCAAGTCGCCTTGGCTCAATAGGCACTCCCTTGTCTTTCGGCGTTGGGAAAACAGCGACAAGCCGCTGGTCTCGCTCCATCCCAGGTATCCAGCGGTCGAGCCAAACTTCAAGAGCAATCGCCTTTGGCTGATAGCTCGCCCACACACCCTCCGCACACAAAGCAGCATATCTCGAATGCGGCCAGACTGGAACGAGCTGGCGTCCTGTGTCATCTCCAGCCAAAGCCCAACCGCCCTCCTGCCACAGACTCCAGACTTCTTCCTGGTCTGCGACTTTCTTTATCCAGTGTTCGTATCGCTTCGAGGCGTCCAAGGACAACACAGCCTCGATTTCTTTTTCGTTCGGTGTCCAACTCATCAGTAGCCTTCGTATTTGTGTTGAAGCTTGTGCAGGTCGATGTGCTGCAAGTCGCTGTGCTCGTATCCGTAACCCTACTTTGCCTCAAATCCACGCCTATGCGCAAGGTTCTTGCCCGGTGGCACGCGGATACTTGTCCTCTGCCCTCGCTCAATCGAGTTCATCTCTTGGCGAATCCATCCACGGTCAGCGGAGGATACACTTGGGTCAGTCGCAAGTTCGCGCAGTCTCGCTTGCTTTCCTGAACGCCCAAGCTTTGCGAGGTCGCCTGCCTCCTTTGCGGCTTTAGCACCATATTTGCCAATATACTTGCACAGCTTGGCCCCGTCACCCAGGAAAGGCACCATGCCCACCGCGCTGATTCCCGCATTGCCCCATCCCCCTTCCATGGCATAAAGAAGGGCGTTCAAACCGTCGGCCAACGGGGTCGGCTCAATGACCCCTATCGCATCCAAGCCGGTGTGCCACCGCTCCTTGATTTCCTGCCATACCTCCCGGTCGAACACATACGTGGGCTCGCCCCAACCAAGGTGCACACGGCCAATCTTGATGCCCCAAAGCCCGTGCGGGTCCACGAAGTGGACCGGTTGGTTGTTTACCAGCCCATACAAGTTCAGTCCACCTCCTTCTCCAATTGGGTCGCGGCTGAGCCACCTGCCAGTGTGGGGATGGTAGTAACGGTGGCCGTAGTAATACAGGCCCGTTTCGTCGTCGCAAAACTTCGTCGAAAACCGGAACGGATTCACTAACGCCACCGGCCCGGTGGCGCGAATCGGCTCCCCAAACGGCCCATACTCATACTCCGCCGCCGATGGCTCCGTGGCCGCGTTTGGCCTTCGGGACGCAAGCCTTATCCCGCTTTGCGGGACGGGACGCCAAAGGGACATCCCGCTACAGCGGGACGTGTGCTCCCCGAGACTAATAACATGCGCCACCCCCGTTTCAAAACCCCTCGAAGCCGAAGCCGCCCCCTCCCGCGGCACATGCGCCCAAACCACCCCGCTCCCGACAAAAACGAGGCCCAAACACAGCAAGCCCCACAGCCACACCGCCAAGCGCAACGCTGTCACGGCCCACCGCCTCGATGGCTCATCGTGGTGCATGGTTTGCATCATATCTCATCCCTACCCCATTGTCCAACAAACAAGGGCAACCTAAATGTTCACACCGCATAAAGAACTGCATTTTCTGCTTGCCTCCAACGTAGCTGGATGGCAGTTTGGTGCGTGATGAGGGCCGCCGGGTGGCGGCCGGCAGATTGTGATGCTGCCTTGAGAGAAACTATGAACAACTTCTATTTGGTGAGGGCCGCTTGAGCCAGCCACGCCCTCATCATTCTTCCGGGTCGTCGCATTCCTTCATCAGGATTAACGGCAAAATCCGTGCCCGTGAAGTCCGGGTGATTGGCGACGACAATAAACAGTTGGGTGTCTTTCCCCTGGGCGATGCCCTCCGTATGGCGCGCGAGCGTGGGGTGGACCTGGTGGAGATTTCCCCCAATGCCAACCCGCCGGTGTGCCGGCTGGTGGACTATGGCAAATTCCGCTACGAGCAGGAAAAGAAGGAGAAGGAGCAGCGGAAGCACCAGCACGCCAACAAAATGAAGGAGGTCCAGCTCAGCGCCACCATTGACCCCCATGATTTCAAGGTGAAGCTGCGGCATGCCGTTGATTTCTTGTGCGACGACATGAAAGTCAAGGTCACGCTGCGGTTCCGCGGGCGCGAGATGGCCCACCAGGAGATCGGCATGCAGCAGGTGGAAAAATTTGTGCAGGAGTTGCGGCCCTGGGGTCAGGCGGATTACACGCCCAAACTGGCCGGCCGCAATATCCATGTGACCATCAGTCCCCTGCCGAAAAACAAGCGCGCCAAACATCCGGAAGAAGTCGAAGCCCAAGGCCCCAACACGCCACCTGCCCCGACGCAAAAACCTCCGCCTGGCGAGCGTGCGGCGGCGGCTTCGGGCAATGCCGTGCAAATTGTCCGCGGCGACTCTGGAGCGAGCGCCCCGGGGAGTGCGCCCGGCGGCAACTTCGGCAACAATCCCTTCTCGCAACTGGAAATTAAACCATAGTGCCGGCGCATCCAGCGCTTCTCGGCGGCAACAAAAAAGGCTCCGGAATTTTCCGGAGCCTTTTGTTTTTTTGAATGACTTGCCTCCTTAACCGGGCTGCCGCACTACTTGCCTATGCAATAGAGCTTGGCGCCGGTGCGGATGAAAAGATTGCCGTAGGCCGGCACAATCGTGGAGCGCAGGTCTCGATCCTCAGCCTCGCCGCCCATCGGGATGGTGGCCAGCAGGTTGAAGGTGTCGCCTGCGGCCACCACAAACACCTCGCCGCTGTGATTCATCACGTAGATTTTTCCGTCGGCCCCCGTCGGCGAAGCCTCAATTTTGCTGCGGCCCTTCAGTTCACCCGTCCAAAGCACCTTGCCACTCAGCGGCTCCAGGCAGCTTAGTGTGCGGCGGTCACTGTTGAGCACGTAAAACCGGCCCTGGTAATAGAGCGGGGTGGAAACATCCGTGGACACCGCCCGGTCCTCGCTTTGCCACGCCACCTCCTTGTCGCTCAAAACGCCGTTGCGACCAAGCTTGACGGCCACCACCGGCCCCCCTTTGGGGGCGCAAGCAAGCACCACCCCCTGGGCGGCTACGGGCGAAGGCACCAGCCGCCAATGCGTGATGCGTTGTGGATTCCATGTGCCCCAGCGCCAGAATTCCCTGCCAGTGGCCGGGTCGTGGCCGCTGATGCAGTCACCGCCCGCGATGAGAATTTCCGCGCGCCCGGCATGGGTATGGGGAATCGGCGTGCTGAAGGCCTCGCGGGATTCCTCCCGCGCATCACTCGGGCGGATGTGCCTCCACAATTCCTTGCCCGTCGCGGGGTCCATGGCAAGGAGGTACGATTCATTGGGGCCATCCCGGCGGCCACGGCCATTGACGGGCACATCGCGCTGCAATACCTGCAGGTACAACCGGCCATTGTACAAGAGCGGGCTGCTGGAGAACGTCCACAAAAACGCAAAAGCGCCGTAATCCCGCTGGATGTTGCGTGCCCAAAGTTTTTTGCCATTGAAATCAAAGGCCGCCAACTCGCCATTGCCAAAGAAAAACCACACCGTCTTGCCGTCGGTGACCGGCGAAGGCGAGGCGTACGTGCTCCGATTGTCCTGGCCAAAGCCGTCGCTGACTTTTTGCTGCCATAATATCTTGCCCGTGCGGCGGTCCACAGCGATGGCCAGCAGTTCCTGCCGTTCACGCACCGCCGCCGTGACAAACACATGGTTATCCCACACGGCGGGGGTGGCCGCGGAAACGCCGGGCAAATCGGCGACCCATTTGACGTTCTCGGTTTTGCTCCACTGGGCAGGGAGATTGCGCTCCGGCGAGCTGCCATTAAATTCAGGCCCGCGCCATTGCGGCCAGTTGGCCGCCTGGAGTTGCACGGCCAACGCAACCACGCCAGCCGCGAGGAGGGGAAGATTATTAGCGTTTTTCATGCGTAGCAAAAGTAATTCAGCCTGCCAGAAATGACGAACGTTTTTGTCAGGTTATTCAGGGTAAAAACAGCCCCGAACAGGTGAAAGACGGCGGAGGCCGGCAAAAAACCGAAGACGCGAAGCGCGTCAGGAAAGCAGCGTCAGAAATCGCTGCAAGCAGGAAGCTTGAGATTGGAAGGCAGCCAAACCGGCTCCGGCGCCGTCAGTACGGGCAGCAGAAGTGGAAACCGACAGGCGCTCCAGCAAGGCCAGCACACCTTCCACATCCCCATGAGCAAACCGATGAAGCGGAGGCAGGCTGTGAGCGGCAGGATTTTGATACAAATCGGTGATATGCGAAACGGCTGGACCCAAGTACAGGATGGGCAATCCCAAACGCAACAGATTGTAAATCTTGCAAGGATGCACCAGACCTACAAACGGATCGCCCATCACCACCACCTGCAAATCCGCCGAGGACAGGCTGCCGGAAAGGTGATCCAGCGGTTGGTATGGCAGGCAGGTGATATTCTTGAGCCGGTGTTCGCGGGCAAAAGCCTGGACTTTTCGGAATTCCGAGCCGCCGCCAATGAAGGCGAAATGGATGCGCTGGCTTGGGGCAGATGAAGCCGCCGGGGGAGATGCGTTCCCACCCAGGCGCAGGGCAGCCTGCAACAAAGTGTCCAACGGATGACACGGGCTGTGATTGCCCGAATACATGACCACGAACTTATCCTCCCAGCCGTGTTGTTTGCGGAATTCAGCGCGCGCCACCGAATCAAATCGCACCTGATCATCATGCGACCACGGCGGAATGACCACCACTCGCTCCGACGCAATACCCTTGGCCAAAATGCGCTCCCGCATGAAGCGATCCAAGGCAACGACATAATGAGCTGAGTTGAGGCTGAAGCGAGAAAGCCTGTCGAGAAATTTTGCCGCAGGCGAACCGGCCCTCAGCCAGCCAGCGGCTATTGCCTCATCGGGGTTAAAGTCCATCACCCAATAAATGAAGCGCGCTCCCCAGATACGTGTCATCAAGGCGCCGAGCACGGAGATAAGTGGCGGGCTGGTCAAGGCAATGACCACCTCCTGTCGCTTTAGAAACAAAAGCCGAAAAAAACAGGTCAGAAGAAAGGAGGCAAAGTCCACCGCCCGCTTCCACTTTGCGCCCTTGCCAAAACCAGTGCTGGCAACTCGATAGATTTGGATGCCATGCCAGTTTTCTTGTTTGGGGAAAAGTGTGCCCGGTGAGTCATAAGCACGGCGGCTTGCAACCACCGTTACTTCATGGCCGTGCGATTGTAGTTCCCGGGCAAGATCGCCCAGTTGTTGTGCGGTTGCGGCAACATCAGGATAAAAAGTTTGATTTAACAGCAGAATCCGCATTCAAAGTTTAACGAATCCTGGCCAAAATCAGGCTCCAATGATACATCTCACCCAATAGTATGGAGTTTTAATAAACTCCAACAGGATATATCTGCGCAACCCACACGGCTTCCACAAATCACGCCGTGCTCCCCAATAAGTTGGAGTGGAGTAAAAGGATGTCGCCGGTGATGCATGACGGAATGTTTGCAGTGCACGCCTAGAGTGAAACCATGAGGTTACCAAAATTGCATTCGTGATTCCATGCTGCTTAAGGATGGGCACGGTGTATCGTGCATTCTCCCATGTGCTGCGTGATTTGGACTCGATAACCACGGCGTGCCTCGGAATTTTGTTTATCAAGTAAATGTAATGGGAGGTTTCTCGCTCGCCATCACCGGTGCTGATAATCAGTGGTGCAAGGCCTTGTTTATATAATTCTATGGCTCTATTCTGTCTTTCAGGTGTGCCTCCACCCAAAACCACCAGCGCCTGGGCATGAGCAACGGCATCATCAACCATGAGGATACCCATCGAATTTTCATAGGCTGGCCAAAACAAAATAATCACCGAGACGACCAGCGTAACGCAAACAAGCTTTGCGGACTTAAATGCCAACGAATAAACTAGGTTTATTGATATCAGATTTTTCTTTGTAAGACTTCTTTGAGGTCAATTATTGATTGACTGCTTTGTTGGAATCTCTCTTCTCCTTGATTTTGAAGACGATCATTCGTTCGTACATGGCCAGCAATCTGCAGAAGCGCCAGCCTGCAGCCCCATCGAGGATGCCTCCTTGGATGAAGTAGCTATAAATAAAACGTAGTGTTGGACGAAATGGCAGTTTCCTGGACCACAGTCTGAGCTTGCGGCGTCTCTCTTGCGATTTACCTATTCCCTTCTCACTTAGGTTGGCACCGCCAACCTCAATCGCAGCCTCCCAGCTTGAATAGCGGTTGTGCTTCTCGATCCATGTATGAATGTCGGGATATGCGTAGTGCAGCATGTCATTTTGCAGATATCCAGCTTTGCCCTTCAGCACAACATGCTCGTGAACCTCGTTATCTCCGCTTCCAATATCACCCACGTCTATCTTCTCGTACCTTCCCAGCCGATGTTTGAACAGCCGCAGGTTCCAGCTTGGATAATAACCGCAATGACGTATCCATTTTCCAAGAAACATAAACCTGCGGTTGATATAATATCCATCACATGCAGGTTGCCTGAGCACGTCTTTGATTTCTGCAGCCAGACCTGGCGTTATTTGCTCATCAGCGTCCAAAATAAGCACCCACTCATTACGCCAACGAATATTCTCCAATGCCCAATTTTTCTTTTTCGGATATTTGCCATTCCACTTGAACTCAACAACAGTGGCACCTATGGCTTTAGCCGTCTCTCGGGTCGCATCTTGTGACGCAGAATCAACCACCACCACCTCGTCTGCCCAGGAGACACTATTAATACAGAAGGCAATGTTATTTTCCTCATTAAACGTGGGTATTAGTACTGATACCATTTATTCCTTTGCTACTCCTGATTTCTTGTCAGCAGTCCGAGCTGGAGACATTGCCTGACGATTGGAGACGATTCTTGAGCTTTTTTGCCGGATTACCAGCCACAATCGTCCATGGCTCTACATCCTTGGTTACCACCGCCCCGGCCCCGACAATAGCCCCCTCACCCACTTTTACTCCCGGGCCAACAAACGCCTGGCTGCATACCCAGGCTAGCCGCTCTATCTTAATCGGGGGTTTGAGCAGGGGAAAATCAGGCTTTGTATAATCATGAGTGCCAGCACATAAATGAGCGCGATGCGATATGGTCACCCGATCCCCAATAGTGACCGGCCCCAAGTTATAAATCAAGGCATCTTCACCAATTGCACTCCAATCACCTACACTCAGATTCCAAGGAAAATAAACAATAGTACTGGGATAGACATGAACTTCCTTTCCGATTTTAGCACCGAAACATCTTAATATCATCCTTCTCCACCCAAAAAACGGCCGCGGACTAAATCTTATGAGCGGCTTTCCTATAAGTCCCCATATTACGCGCCGCATCTGCTCACCAATGCTGTATTTTATGGCGGCGCGGTTAGCAGCCACATCAACAATGCTTTTATTAGCGTTTTCTAAAGCCACGTTTTATTATTCAAGATAAAATGACGCAATTGGGCGGTGGACCACCACCTAACAACCAGTCGTACACAGACTTCATTTCTTCGGCAATTTTAGGCCATGTAAATCGCTGCTCTACAAGTCGCCGCCCTTTTTGGCCCATCATCTCCCTCTCTTTGTCACTCATTTCCATGAGTTGCCTTATTCCCATTGCGATGCTTCCAGGCTCCGGCTCGACCTTTATGGCCGCACCTGCCGTAAATCCCTCAGGCAAATTACACGCCTCAGTCATGATGACAGGTTTACCATATGACCAGGCCTCCAAAACCGCCAATGGCATCCCCTCACTGTAGGATGGTAGAATAAAGGCTGAGCTGTAACGAAATAATGCATCTTTCTTTTCATTAAAAGCAGGTCCCAAAAAAACAATACTCGTCCCTTCGCCATCAGGGTTGAATCTCGTATTAATATTTCCTTGCCATTGCTTGACCGTTCCCCACGGTTTCGCATCGCTCCATCGAATCCCCATATCTTCACTAAGGCGTTTGATTTCGTCTTCGTATCCTCCCTGATCCCAGCCAGCGATTCCTAATAACCATTTTTCTTCTTTGCATTTTTCTCCGATAACGGTGTGCCATGCCTTTATAATATTTCCCAAACCCTTTTTGGGATGAATTCTGCTCAGATACAATAACAACTTTTTCTTTCTTATTATTTTTTCGAGTGATGTTATCAGAGAATTATGATTTGCATCATTGATCAATTCAACCCCATTGGGGATTATACATACAGCATTTTTTAATCCATATTTACGTATTGATTGATATTCGGATTCACATACAGCATGAAGGCAGCTTGCATTCTTCATATTCCTTTTTTCATATATTAATTCAGCCACACGCTTTTTACAATTTGAATTTTTTAATGCCCACGGATCTAGCATGCCTTGAGGAGTAACCACATGTGGCTTTTTTGCTCGCTTTGCCTGCATTGAAGTTGCTACTCCAATATATTGCCATAAGCCGTGTGAATGATATATATCAAAGTTGTTATTCCTTAAATACCGTGCCAAGGATGGAGAATAATTGAAGGATGAAGGCCCGATTGCACTAAAAAGCCGGGGTTGTATAGGTCTCCAATGAATGTTATTTTTCGTAAAGAATTGATCCTCTATGCTCAATACTTCGACATCAATTCCATTCATTTCACATAGTTTAATAGATAACATGCGAACACAATCCATCATTCCTCCCGCTGCAGTTGATATTGAATTTGTTAAAATTGCCACCCTCATAGCTGACACAGGATGCTTAAGATAATATGTTTTTCATTAATAACTATGCTTTTAATATGTTTCGCGCACATTCTACTGCGTCCTTTAGACCATCCGCAAATCTATCAACCCCCCATTTATCTATAAGGGTAAGAGATGCTGCACCCATCTCAGCACGGAGATTGTTGTCGAGACTGGCGATATACTGCATGCATTGAGTAATTTCCTCGGTTTTATATGGATCAAATAATAAGCCATTTTTCCCTTCATCTACCAAATCACGAGCGCATCCGCACCGGTTGGATACTAGCACTGGCAGGCCGCAGGCCATCGCTTCGTTGACCACGAGGCCCCATTGTTCTGAGGTGCTTGCATGAATAAATGCGTTCGCCAATGCATAATATGCCGGTAAATCTCGGTACTGTCTGAAACCTGGAAATATCACATAACGATCGAGACCATGTTGCCTTGTTTTTTCCAACAGCTCAGTCCGCATCGGCCCGTCTCCAAGTACGACTAAATGCCAATGGCTGTTCTCTGTTATATTGGGTGACCGCTCTTGCTTTTTTTCGTCATTCTGAAGCCTATGATATCCAGCATAAGCATCAATTAAACGTATGAGATTTTTTTTTTCAATGAATCTGGCACTCGCGAGAAAGTAATTTTCTGGCAACGAATACCGCCTTCGGTACTCATCTTTTATTTTTCGAATTGTCACAGCTTCGGCTTTAAAATACTCATTATCAATTGCGTCATATCCGAAAAATATTTTATCATGAGGAATGCCAAGTTTTTGTGCGTATTCAGCATGAGGGGTGCCCCCAACTAATGCTGCGGAAAATTGTCGTGCTATCTGTTTTTTTATCCATTCCTTCCACCATGTTCTATGGTAATCTATTGCGGTAGATTCCGACATGAGAATGGCAGGGATATTCCTGCTTCTGCACCATATTAGCCCCATCAACGACTCTTCCATGGCCCAACCGGGCAAGGCACAGGCTGCAGGTTTTATATCCGATAATAGTTTGCTTAATCTGCGGCTGGCAAAATATTTTTTATGCATTCCTTTCGGCAAATCAGTTGTCACATAATAACACGTTATCCCTTTGCAGTCGTCAACCCTCTCCCAGTCATAAGTTTTATCATCAACGGCGTATTCAACCGCAGCAATATTGAAATATTTTGAGGCCGCTGCTAATCTGGCGATGTGGTATGGCCCAAACCGGCGAAATATTATGGCTATTGTTAATTTACCGCTCATTACTTTACTTGACATCGGCTCAAATAAAAGTTGCCTTTCTTCTATGTCATAATTCTCGAAGTCAATCGGCCAAGCTTACATTTTTGCCTTCCTTGCAAACCCCGAAGCTGGGGGCTGTAGCCATTTCACTGGTTTCGTTTGATCTGTATTAGTGTCAGGAATTTTTGAAAACATAATCGCAGGTATAATATTTTCTAATACCCGCAGCGTTATTGCACCAAACACCACCGGCCATAGCACCAGCAGAGTAAATTCCCGTCCCATATTAGGTACCAAAGCCAGACCCATGATAAACAGGAAGAACCGCAGAGGGTGGCCTCGTTGTGGCCATTGCCTAAGCAGGAAATAACCATATATTGCTAATAATGCACCCGCGACAATGGGTCCAAGAAATTCTCCAAAGTTAATAGCCCCCTGGCCAATCAAGCCCGTGCTGATGGTTGCTGTCACTCCCCCCTCTGATGTGCCATGTCCCCTTAATGCACTGTAGGCAAAGCTAAGTGTTGGTTTTCCTGGCCAAATTGCCCTGGGGATAAAATTAAGGGCCTGCCCGATGTACTCCCGGCCATATTCTGGCTGTAACTGTCCGACCCGATAAAATCCGTTGATGAAGGCCAGTTCTTGAATCATGTTAAGCCCCTCATGCTTTACATCAGGCTTCAATGATCCAAAGGGATCATTGAGAAACTCCTGAAATCCTGAATGTCTGAATTGTAACATTGCCAGCATTAAAAAATTTAAAACCACCAACATTACCGCTGACCCTATTAACTTTTTCCACATCTTGGCCTTGCTGAGCAGCAGATACGAAAACAAGCCAGGGCAAACGACAGCTAAAAGTTGATTTCTCGTTCCAAGGAGGAAAAAATAGGGCCAGGATATTACAATCAAGGCAAGCATTTGTCCCTTTACAACCCTGTCTCTAACAAGCACAAATAACAGCCCCATAAGTCCACACACAAATATATATAAGTAACCCCCTGCGGCAATAAGCCAATCCCACGTGCCGCCTATGGCCCCGCGCGCCCACATATGAGGGCTCCACCTTCCCCCCACAGGATATAATGCTCCAATGACATCTCCCTCCATCCTTAACAATCCCCAGAGAAATAATATCGCCCACAACACAGCGATTGCTGCCGCCATCTTGCGGGCGTGTAAATGAGATGCCAACATCTCTGCCGTGATTCCGGTCACCTCTCTGTCATATGGACGTGCTATTTGTAAAAATAGTCGAAACCCTATCAGGAAAATACATACCTGCCAAAAGGCCAGTTCAATATCCTCCATCGGTATACCCACATATTGCTCTGCGGAATAGCGAACATCCACAATATACCACAAGAACACCGTAAAATAGGACACCAATGCAAACATCCCACTCAATCGCCGCCAATTCCGCACCGCCTCCAGAGTCAACACTACGAGCAATCCCAGTGCGACGTAAAATGATGTCGGAAGGGCTATATTATCCCCACTGCTAGCTGTCCAAGGATCCATTAAATTTCCAACATTTTCTCCAATTCAATTAGCTTATTCTGCAATACGTGCAAGGTGAAATCCCTGCTACGAATCATGGCCTGCTCCCGGCATTTGTTGTGAAAACTCGGATCTTTAACAAAACGCAGTATGGCCTCAACTAATGCATTGGAATCTCTAACTGGGACTATCAGCCCATCCTCCCCATCACGTACCACCTCCCCACAATTGGGAGTAGCTATCACCGGCAATCCATGAGCCATTGCCTCAATTTGCGTTATGGCAAATCCATCTGATATTGTCGGCAAAACAAATAGGTCGGCACGCCTATACCATTCAGATACATCGGTCCGACTTGCAATCCCATGAAATCGCATGTTGCATGGCGCGCTCCTGATGGCAGCTTCTGTTATACCCACAGGACCAACCACATCAAAAACCACTTCAGCCAAATCAGGATGTTTCGCTGCCTGTATCAGGTATTGAATACCTTTGCGTAAGATGACTTGACCGAGGAACAATACCGTGAATGGGCGCACTCCCTGATCCCAAAGTGAACCTTTGTAATGCCTCCTAAAATCAGCTTCCTCCCTCGCAGACTCGTAACATAAGGGAATAACAAATATTTTTTTTGGGGGCACGCCTTGTTTTTCTAGGCATTCCAAAGACCACCTCGAATTGACCACAATGACATCTGCAATTCTGCATTCCTCAATGCGCCGTTGATTGTACAATTCAGGCGCTACATCTCGTTCTTTCTCCCATCCTGGCCAGCGTGCTGCCTCCTCTCGCACTATCTCCTGTTCAACCCGCCCCGGGTCAATCATCCCGAGCACTGTTCTAGCACCTTGGAACTTTGCCCATTTAAACACCTCTATTGCCGTGCCGCTATATGAAAATATAACCGTGTGTTTTGACACACGGGGTTTGTTCTTTTGCAACCATCGAAGGCACTGAGTCCCAAACCATGCATTTTCACTTAAATAGTGCTCGTATCGGTTTTTTTTGGGGCAGTTCAATTCCCTCCACAATGCCCCGGCGTTCCAAGAGATGACTTTTGCATCATCCAATTGATTGTTCCGCCGTGTTGCTAAACGTTTGATCACGCCCCATGGGGCATTTGCTCCTATCGTTTCTAGACACCAGTGGGCATAAAACTCGGTCATTAAACACTCCAGCCTGTTGGCAGATTTCAATGCCCGGGTATGGCATAATGTTCTCGGGCTCCTCGCTGAATACATATCCATTTCACTTAAATCGCGAAAAGTATTATTCAAGGTTCGCACTCTTTTTGGAAAGTGCTACCAACTTCTCCACTTCCTACGGGAGCATGGTGTTGCCTTTTGGCCAATTTGCGGCTAAGCCTTATCGTTGCAACTTGCACTACTTGGCGGTATTTCCGGTATTTCCAACATGTAGAAGGTATTTGTCCCAACCCTTTGATTATCCCCGAGTACCTTCGTTGCCTTATTGCATACCACACACGGTTAAATGTCTGCATGAGTCCAAGCGGCCAAAAAGCCAACGGATACCGCAGGAAGGCTAGCAGAGCAGTATTTGTAATATGTGCGGCATTGATTTCTGTCGACGCCTGATGCTTCAAATCAGTGTCATGGAAGACCCGCAATCCATCGTATCGCCATATCTCCCAGCCCTTGTCCATCAATTGAAGAGCAACATCCGCCTCCTCCATTCCGTAAGCATACCTTAAGGGAACAAAGCCCCGAATCTGCATGAAAGCACTTTTGCGTATTAAACATGCGCAATTCTGAAAACTCGATACCCGTTTCATGCCTCCTTCACAAGGCATCTTAGTGTCTCCCCTCCGAATTTCCTTTATAGTGATAACCGCTGCGCTTGGATTTTTCTCATCACGGTTTCTGCTTTGTCAAAAAATCGTTATCAATTGGCCAGGAGTCATCATCCAGTCCACATAACAGCTCACATGTTGCGTTTGCTATTAACCAATTTCGACCGCCGCCAGGGCCGCGTGTCTCCTGGCTTTGACTCCACCGCAACCACGTGGACTTATACTGCTTCAAATATTCTGTTGTAGAATCATCATTCGCATCAACATGGATTAATATTTCTCGCGGACATGGGTTGCATTGCTCTATGTTTTCAATGCATATTTTCAGTTTGTCTAATCTCCGCCATGTTGGAATGATGACGGATATATCCACCTGTTCAGCCATGCTGGATTATTCAATAGGTGCGACAGTTTTTAATACCTCCATCATCCTTTCCGCAAACGCCTCATCCGTGAACGGTCTTATTTTCTCACTCCTTATAAATTCCTGTCCAGCATCATACATTCTCTGCCATTCATGCTCAGGACAATACTTTATGTACAGTAACAGCTCTTTAATGCTTTTATATTTACGAACATCTACAAAGCATTCCGATGGAATATAATCTGTTATTCGTTCTTCTCCTAAATATACCGGAACACTTCCTGCAAAAAGCGCATCAAATATTTTTCGGATATATAACATTTATTACCACGATAGTTTTCAACAGAAATGCAAAATCGATAGTTTTTATGATTATCATCTTATTTTCCGTAATCTTGCCCTTTACACAATTTTTATATGGCCTATTCAGGTACCACGGAAACCACGATATCTGTTCTCCATTCCAACCAGGACCATAGACATGCAATAGTTCTGTATCCATTGCTTCAGCACATCTTGCCAGTTTACGCCTCCAACTATATAACTCACCTTGTGCTGGAAAAAACATAGAACGCAAGGTTACATGCCATCCCCTAGTAATGGCCCGAGTCCTGGTAATCCTCCAGTTCCTTTTTGTCGTATGGCAAAATAACCTTCAATGCGATTAGTGTTAATCATGCAGCTCATTTTTCGTCTATTAAAAGGAACGAAGTCATCGTTTAATATAATTGTATTGGGCAGGCAATAGCTGAATATTCGCTTTTCATTTGATATATTTCTATTATATGACAAAACAACATCAAAATGCTCGTAGTTTTTATTTTCAAAAAATGCGGTCCAAGTGTTGGGCTTTCCAATATTTGTAGAATATACTTAGCTTTTGGGTTTCTTTTCTTAACGTTCGTGAGTTCTTTACGCTCTCTCGGAAAATCAATAAACCATAAAACATGAGCACTTTCAATAGGGTGTACATCCCATGTATCAATAGTATAGCCGCACTCGTTTGCCTTTTTCTCCATAAGGCAAATGCATTCTTATACAAACCTTGATAACAAGTACCTTGCTCAAACATTGCATTCTTTAACTTATAATTCCAAGTCGAAGGTCTGATTAATACGCGTTTAGGCATATTTTTCAGTGGCCCATTTAATTTTATGAAATCCCTGCAAAATCTTCAGCAAAAGTTTGAAAATATGTTTCCATGTCGCTTATACGAATGACAACTAACCGAAAAAAGAGGCCTCCACTTCGCGAACCAACACCATACTTAACGAATTTAATGGAGTTGTAGATGGGCTTGCCCCGGTTTGATGGACACCCGGGGGCGGGTGCGGTAGAAACACCGTGCACATGAAAAAGCCAACCGCAACCAACCGCAGGAAGAGCGGGGGTTGATTTTGAAGACCTGCACTTTGGTGGACGCCACCTTTGTGCAGGCAACGCGGTACTGCCTTCCCGGAGAGCGGGGACGACGGGCGATCCGGACGCCCGTTTTACGGTCAAGCGTGGCCAGCCGCACTACGGCTAAAAGGAGCATGTGGGGGTGGATCGGACGCACTTGGTGATCCGCCGGGTGAGCCTGACGGGGGCCTACTTGCATGACAGTCGGGAGTTTGCGCGGGTGGCGGTGGGGGATGAACAGATGGTGGTAGCCGACAAGGCGTACTGGGGGAATCGCAAAGACAGTGGTGCGTGAAACACCAGATGGCCAACGGGATCCTCCAACGAGCGAGGCGCAGGGAGAAGCTGCTGCCGGGGCAGCGGGCATTCAACTGGGTGCTGAGCCGGATGCTGAGCGGGGTGGAGCGGGTGCTTGGGAGGATGAAACACTGGGCCGGATAGCGGAGGGTGCGCTACCTGGGGCGGGAGCCCAACCGGCTGGAATTGGAGTTCAAGCGTCTTTGTTGGAACATGAAACAAGCTGGTAAAAGTAGCCGCGGGCTGAAGTGGTGTGCCTGGGCGGGCCAAGAAGGGTCCGCCAGAGGCCACCGGCCAGGCCGCCAAGGGGCCGGGTGACCTGAAAGCGCCATGGAATAGCTCGCCCTAGAATACAAGATGATAATTTAGATGATGAACAACTCATTAAAAACTTGTTTCGCAGAGGGTTCATTTATATATTTTTAACAAATATGATTGTGTGCCGCATAACAGCGTCTATCTCATACCCATGCAATTCGAGGTATTCAATAATTTTCTTCTTATCATTTCTTGTCCATGCTTCAATGCTAATTACTCTAGGAGAATATTTTTAATATCGAGACCGCATAATACTTGGTAATCATGTCCTTCGCAATCGATATTCAAATAATCTATTAGCCAATTCTTAAATGGTGATTCTTCAATAACGTCATTTAATGTAATGGTTTCGACATCGGTTGTTCTTATGGGCTTTTCTCCACATAGAGATATATTATTTATATCATCTTCCATTATAATTCTGTTTGTTGCTGACATTGGGTATTCGGCGTATTTAACTATGCGCCTTCTATCTGACAATACAGCCCTATAGTTAAATGCATTAGGTCTTTCATGTTTAAATTTTTGTATTTTATTTTCATCGGCATCTATATTGATTCCTTCCCAGCCCATTTTATGAAACAGTAATGTTGTTGATAATTTCACCGGATCATACGCTCCGGCATCTACGTATAAATGTTTTTATTTTTCTGATATTTTTGAAAATAACTAGCAATTAAAAGATCCTCCCAAGTTCTGAAAATGAAATGTTCATGCATCTAAATTCTTCCCTCTTAAGCTTGACATAATTTTTATTTCTTAATACGTATAGCAATCTCCAGCATATTGCTGCACATGTTTCGCTGAGTATTTTTTAATCATATTATTTTATTACCTTCTTTATTAAGCGCTTTAAATTGTCATAATCAACATAAAACGATGGCTCGCTTTCAATAATCTTATCCCTATGATTCAACTTTTCATGCCCGACAAAGCAATAATATTTATGTCCCAATATGTTTGCCATCATCCAATAATGAAATCTTGTTACACTTGGACCGTGCAGTTCAATTATTTCGCCTCCAGGAAACATGAACATCATGTTTGTAAGCCCAGCTCCATGCGGAGCTACCACCACATTCGCACTTGCAAATAATTCAACTTGTTCCTTAAAGCTTAAGCATTCTGGTGTTATTATCTCAAAATTATATTCTTTCAATATACCGTATATTTCATTCTCATTTATAACCCTCCGATACTTAGCATTCCTTCGTGATATATATAGTCTTTTATTATGATTTCCTTTTTTATATTATATTTTTATGAAAAAGCTCTCTTAAAATATTTGCAACCCTAGGTGAGGTTGCGCGCTTTCTGAGTGTCCGAGCGGAGTAGCAAACCATAATTTTTCCACACGACATTGTTCATCATATGATTGGTAATATATGTTTTCTTCCTTTATTTCTAGACATCTTAAAGTTTCAAGCTGTACACTGCTTAATGATTTTGATGCAATAAACCTAACACCATTAGGCAGATATTTTAATGACGTATATATTTTAGGTATCTCGTCCCAAAGCCAATGATGGTAATTCTGTTGCCAATGACCCATCAGACAAAACCAGTCTCCGCCAAGTATTTTTGGTGGTTTATAATATACTAGCTTATTATACTCGATTGAATTTATAACATTCCAAACACGCCAATGCCCTTCAGCAAGAAATGCTCCCTCTTGAAGAACAACCATACCTTTATCTCCGATTACGCTCGCATTAGGAATCGTAACAACGAACTGGCTTGGAAATCCCAAACCATTGACAACCTGGAACAAAGCGTTTAGTCTTTTATTGTTTACAATATCTGTTGGAATCGGTTAATCAATAATAAATGGTTCATGAATTTTTGAATATTCCAGCCACGGTCTTGGGCCCATAACACGATATTTTCACATATTTCTGGCCTGTAATAATAAATTCAACCTTGTTTGATATTTTTGATAATATAAAAGAAATGTAGTTGAATATGTTTTTAACTTTTTCATATATTCAAATATGTTACTTTTAATTTTACTGTTATGTTGCTCACCTACATCAATGCATTTCATACTAAAGTGAGCAAGGGTTGTTTACTTGTGCTGGAATCAACTATGTTTTTAAAAGATTTTTCATTTTTCCTTCACACGCCACAACAGCAGCATCAGCCCGACTTTAAGTTTATAATATTTATGGACGGCTTCTGTCTTTGGGGTTATGGTGGTCGTAACAAACCACTTTCATGTTTCTATCAATAATTTAATTTAAACGTATTTGTTGTACATGTCACACTGTTTTTGTACAACATATTTTAAATCAAAATACTTCATCGCTCGCTCTCTACCTACATGGCCATATTCTTCTCGCAAGCTGCTTGCTTTGGCCAGCCGACCAATGGCAGTGACCCAGGAAGAATAATCATCGGCCGGAACCAAAAGCCCGTTTTTCTTCGAGTATAATATCCACCAAACCCCCAACTTTTGATGCGATAACGGGTACCCCGCACGCCATGGCTTCTAGGGCAGTCAAGCCAAAGGTTTCCATCCGTGATGGCATCACGAAAATGTCGGAAGCGGAATACACGGCCGCCATTAAATGTTCAGAATCATTGTAGCCGACAAACCGCCAGCCGCATTTTAGCTCGTGCAAACGTTCTCCTCCTGATCCGAAAACCAGACAAAATACTTTTTCACGCAAGGATGAATGATTTATGCATTCCGTTAAGAAATCCAGACCTTTGTTTTTGTATGACGTGCTCGCAGCTCCAAAACATAAAATGACTTTTTCCTTCGGCAGTTGGAGCATCTGTCTGCACAATTCTTTGTCTAATGGTTTGAAAATAGTTGTGTCAACGCCGGGATGAATAATTTCCATGGCGGCTGCTGAAGCCAACAAAGGGCTTTTTCGCCAGTGTCAGCGTGTATGAACTGTTGGCGGCAACGCATAGTTTACGCCTGGACAACAGTTTTTTCTTTAATGCAAATATTTTCGCTGATGGATCGTGGCTCCCCGGACCTCGCAACTTTGGACACCAACCACAACCATTCCTATATTTCTCACAACCATCCAATTGATGACACCCGCCACTTATAAATGTTGTGTCATGAAGGGATAAAAAAAGAGGGGAGTTTTCGGGGAGAGATGCAAAAAAACTTGGCCAATCTATAAACCAAGCTGTCCAGTGCAGATGGTATATGTTCCCCGGTTCTCCTAATGCCTGGGCCGCTGTTGGAAAAGGCATCCGGCAATCTGTAAACAGACCGCCCCCCGGAGCCACCCTTTTTTCCATCCAATAACGCTCTATTTTTCTCTAACGCGCCATAACAATTTAGCCGCCGGCTCCCACCGCGTAGCGCCGGTAACGCACAATAACCCCTGCGATATACAAGGCGGCTATCAACGCCCAATCCAAGCAACCCCTGGTGCAACCTGCGCGCAGCAACACCAGCTCCACCATGAGTTTCAGTTATAATGTGTATTATTTGCGTACTTTGTATACTCATGAATTGGATTCTGTGACTGAAATTACAGGCTTAACCAGGTTTGATAGTACCTAGGAGCGGTGCTACGCATGGATTGTATTTAGTTAATTTTTTCTCAAAGTCCACAGGGGATAGGTAATCGAGCGCGCGGTGGAGCCGCGTGGTGTTGTCATAGGTTTCAAAGTAGGCGAAGGCGTCCACCTGCGCTTCGGCACGGGTAGGGTACCCGCCCTGTTCCTCGGCCAAGGCGACGCATTCCCACTTGTAGGTGGCCAGGAAGCTTTCCATGGCAGCGTTGTCATAAGAGTTGCCGGACCGGCTCATGCTCGGTTGCGCTCCCGCTTCCGACAGCGCGGCTCGATGTGCGGCGTGCAGCGCCATGAGCTGCTCCTGCAGGGCCGCGTCTTTTGGGCGCGGGCGCTCGCCGGTTTTGGCCAGCGCCGCGATAGCCGCGTCCTCCCGGGCGCGGGTGCTGGGAGCCGCCTACGCCCAAGCATAATAACCGGAGGGGCCGACCCCAAGGCGGCGCAGAGTTGCGTGATTGAATGATGCCCGCTCATGGCTTGCACCCGTTGGTAGCCTTCTTCGGCGGTTCGGAGAGGATGCCCAAGGTTTTTATAGAATGTCGCGCTGTTCGCGCACCCGGGCCAGTTCGGCCTTGAGCCCGTTTCTCGGCGGCCAGTTCGGCGGCGGCGGGCAGCGCGTCGCCGGTGTATTGGGGCCGCCAGCCCTTAAGGGTGGGGTAGCTGACGCCGAGCTCGGCGGCGACCTGAGTGCCAGGCTTGCCACTACGGAGCCAATGCTCCACGGCCTGCCGCTTGAAGGCGTCGTCGTAGCGCTTGGCTTGGGGATGTGTTTGGGCCGCCCTTGGGGCGGCTTCCTGCGGTTGGCTGAGGTTGGCTTTTTCATGTGCACGGTGTTTCTACCGCACCAGCCCCCGGGTTTCCATCAAACGGGGCAAGCCCATATACTTTATTTTATGGTTTCTCAGATATTGATAACATCTGTTGTGACTTCTCATTACTTTCATATCGTTCAAGCAATTCCTTAAGCGTATTGTTAAATTGGCATAATATTTTATTGCGGTTGAATTCATTCAACGCAGCGTACCTGCTTTTTTCAGTTAATCTTTCTATTTCCTCTTTGTCATTTATAAGTCTTTCAATTTCCTTAATTAGTTCTTTTGGATCAGAACTTGTCACGCAAAGTGCTTTACTACCCTGTCTGGCCCATTGTATTGCTGAGCAGTATTCTGGTCCCCATATTATTATTGGTTTTCGACTTGCACACACTCGGCAATTTTTGATGGAAAGCTGGTTACCATTCTTCTCTTATACTTTTCTTCAAATAACATTGGTATTAAAAATGCTTCAGCAGTAAACATCCATTTTTCATATTCCTCGCGAGGCGCAAAAGGAAGCCACTGATTTGTTTTCTCCATAGTTTCTTTGAATTCCTTATTCCAGTTTGGATTATTTCCTCTTACCTCAAACTGAATTGTTTTATTATTTCTTGCTGCTACTATTAGTTCCTCCAACATTGGACCGTAGTCCCATAGATTTCCAAAATATAGAACTTTAAATTTATTGGTTTTTGTTTTTATGTTATATTTTTTATTAAATTCTCCAGGTACTCGATTTAAGATGTATGACGCCTTGTGCTTGCCCAACTCGTCTCTCATTCCTGGGCAGACACAAAATGCAACATTTGATTTGAAATAAAGTTGCCGAAATAGATTTTCATGGTACTTTTAAAGGCAGTATGGGCGTCTAACATATCTGGATACCAATCATCAAATAATGTAACCAGAGGCAAATTATGTTTTTTGAATATCTTAACGCAGCATAACAAGCATCTCCATGAGCCATGGTAATTACTATTTTCTTTTTCTTACATTTGAAGGCAAGCAAGGGTCTAACCAACGGCCTTGATTCCAAACAAAATAATCATTTGCGATGCGATAATAACGCGTTTTGGATAGACGGCCAAATATTCGTCGCCATATATTTTTAATATTTATTTTCTTAGGCTCCTCGCCATAAGATTCGCAAGTGATTAAGTTATTCTCAACTAATAATCTGTATAAAATAATTTGCCCAGCCGTTGTTGGTTCAGGGCGAACTGATGATATAACCATTGTTTCAATTTTTTCATGATTTTTTCGACTACTTTTTTAATCTCAGATATAAATATATTTTGCAATTGTTTAGGATTAAATTGGTTGTTATATAAATCATATGCCTGCTTTATTAATTCGCTTTTTTATTACTATTATTTTTTATTTCGCGTATTATTTCAAGGACATTTGTTGGGTGATCGGAGTTAACTATAAACGCACCGCCGTTATTTTTACAAATTTTGAAACCGTAGAATATTCTGGCCCCCAAACAATTATTGGCCTTTGAAATGCAGTATAATCCAAAAACTTAGTGGTAAAGCTTGTTTGCATAAACAGTTTATGTTCTTTTTCGAAACTCATGATAACAAGCAATGCATCCGCGCTAGCAATAACTTTTGCTGCATCCGGAGGCGGCATGAAGCCCAGGTATGTTCCTTTTTCCTTTGCTTTTTGAAGAACATCATTGGGCCAGTCATTTGCGGGAGTGACAACTTTAAGTTCATATTCTTGATAACTTTCCAATTCACATATTAATTTACATAACATTCGGCCGTAAAACCCTTCTGCAGAGCCAACATATACTATTCTATATTTATTACTTTTTGGCGGATATACAAGTTCAGGAATTTTATGGTTCCCAGGTATCGGATACAATACATGACTATTAGGATGTGGCCCCAATATCTCTCGCATGCCTTCACTGGTGCAAAATGCAAGATCACATTGCTGATAAAATTGACGATATCTTTCTGATAGTATGCCACATGTCCAGCGGTGACCATAATGGGCTGCCATTATGGGAAACCAATCGTTAAACATTCCAATTAAGGGAGCCGGTGCCTTCTGGCGGCACGGAGGGCGATTGGTGACAAGCTGGGATCTGCCAAGTTTAATATTGCGTGGGGCCGGAAACTTTTATTGCATTTTCCAGCTCAGGCTTAATTGAATAAGGCCAGATCAGGTTCTCATAATCACGTATCCATTTAGCAAACGATGGTCCAAATCTTGACTTTTCAATCCTGCGCAATAGGTAAGGTAGACGCAGAACAA
Source organism: Fontisphaera persica (assembly GCF_024832785.1). GTDB lineage: Bacteria > Verrucomicrobiota > Verrucomicrobiia > Limisphaerales > Fontisphaeraceae > Fontisphaera > Fontisphaera persica. Next base: position 201,107 of record NZ_CP116615.1, on the reverse strand, counting down.
CCTCGGTTGTCGCCGGACAATCCATTTGTCCCTGGTTGCAAGAATATAATCAAATGCTTTCCGCTCCTCCAAATGGCGATACAAAACCACCCTGCAACCGCAATCGTTTTCGGGTGGAGCGATGGAAAGTACCAATATCCGGATATCCATGAAGTTTAAATTATGATTATTTGTGGTATGAATATTTATGAAATCTCTGAGAAGCAAGTTTTAAATGATTTTTATTGGACTAAACCTCTATCTGAGCCTGTGTTGCGAATTTTTCGAGAGCTTATTCTTGGCGCACTACCCATTTCCGACGAATTTTGTGGTGGGCTTGCCCGTGTTTGGCGGAAACCCTAATGAGGCAGTGCGCATAATTAATATTTAACAGCGTGCGTGCCTTGGCCAGGCCGCGCCTAATCGCCCGCTTAGCGGTCTCGGCCGCAGAGAGCAGAGCGTCTCCGGTGTATTGACACCGCCAGCCCTTGATGGTGGGTTAGCTGACGCCTATCTCTGCCGCGACCTGGTTTCCCAAGTTGCCGCTGCAGAGGCAATCCTGTACGGCCTGCCGCTTGAAGGCGTTGTCCTAGCGCTTGTCTTGGGATGGGATCTGGCCGCCCCCGGAGCGTCTTCCTGCGTTTGGCTGAGGTTGTCATTCCTAATGTGCGCGATGTTTCTACCAAACCAGCCCCTGGGTGTCCATCAAACCGGGGCAAGCCCAATGTTGGTCGAAGAAAAAGTCATGCAACACCTTTATCATTGCGTTTATCTATTTTTTATACCAATGTCTATCCTTTTATCGTTAGATTAACTTTTATTTTTCGACTTATTTATATTTTCTGACTATATCAAGAATTTGTTCAATATTGTAATCATCAATTAGATAATCGAGCTGATAATTTTTTTTGTTTACAGCTCGTGCACACACTTTATAATAACGTATATCCAAGTCGAAAGCCAGCGCTTCGTACATTTTTCTATCACTTTTTTCCTCGTCAATTTCAATCAGACACTTTATTCTATCAGAAAATATTATATTTATTATACCCGCTCCATGAGGAGCAATCACTACCTCTGCATTTGAAAACAGCATCATTTGTTCATCTAAACTATAATTGGATAGCATGTGTACTTCAATATTGTTTGCTTCTAATATTCTTCGATACTTATATTCGTTCAAGACTCTCCTTGTATTTGCATCATTTCTAGATATATATAATATTTTTGCCTTATAAGGTGTATGATTTTTTGCCTTACTCTTAATGCACATCGCCATATTTTTTAACAATTTACCATCAGTAAAAAAGGTGGAACCGACTGGAGTGGTTATAATAAGACTTTCCACTTCCAATCTATAAGACCCATTATAGTGGTATATTTTTTCTTCGATGCCTAGCATTTCGAGAGATCTAATCTGATACGGAAGAAGATCATGATTTAAAATAATACCATCGTACTTAACTTTGTCCTTTATCAAGTAAAGCATTGGCATAACATCGTGAATCCAATGATAATATTCTTTGCCCCATCTTTGCAAAAGACAGAGCCATACTCCCCCAAGTTTCTCAATTTTAGTTTTATTTAGCGCCCATAATGAGTTATCGTCGAATATATATTTTTTGTACCATTGTTTATAGTATAATATTTTATTTTTATTTAATATAATTAAACCACTGCATCCTCTGATTTCGGCATTCCTTATTTTATATGCGAATGAATCTGCTAAATACTCGTTTCCGTGAATCTTCATATGTTCTAACATATTCAGTTTGCCAATTAATATATCATCTGCTCTTTTCTTTATATTTTTATATAAAAATAATTTCCAATCATAATCCTGATATTCTAAATTATCTATAATTTTCCAAGTACGAATAAATTTCTCTGAATATTTACATAGTAATATTTTTATCTTTTTTAACGCAGATTTTAGTTTTCTTAAATAGTATTTGTGTAACACACAAGTTAGACAATAACCAGTTGTTAGAATATTACGTTCAGGCTTAGCAACTAAAAGGTAACGTATGCCATCATGGTCGAGGAATGTTTCGTAATACCTTGCGAGTAATTTTTTCCTTAATATTTTATAGGCCTTATTATCAATTCTATGATTAATCATCACCATGCAATCTTTATATTTTTGTAATATATTCTCTCTATCATTCTCAATTCTCTTTTGCTTTGTCGTTTGCGTTATTAAGTTGCTTAAAGTATTTCGGTGCCGCCTGTATAAAACAGTGTTTGTGTTAATAAAACCAATTTTCCCCACTAGTGATGCTCTAAATGCCATGACATTATCCTCATTCTGCAAGGAATTATTTAATTCACCAAAAATCTTAAACAATTCCCGCTTATAGCATGCTGTACATCCAAAAATCCAATTATTTATGCAGTCAACATTTTTTATATCATTGATTACGACCAATGTTACCGGCAAATACTTGTGTATTTTAATCCTTATAATTTGGTCAGATACTGTTTCAGGATACAGCAAGTTTTCTGATATTATAGCTCCGTTCTCATCAACTAACACTGCATTTGAAAAAACACAGCTTGCCCGTGGCTCTCTAAACATTAAATCGGCGCAATATTCAGTTCTAAATGGCAAAGAAATATCATCCCCGGCTGCGCAAACGATGAGTTCTCCGTGGGTTAACTCCACGCAGCGGTTGACGTGGCCGCAAATGCCGAGGTTGCGTTCGTTGCGATTGAGGATGATTTTGTGAGGGCCTTTGTATTGCTCGGCCATTTCCTTCATGATTTCAAAGGTGCGATCCGTGGAGCAATCATCAGAAAGGATGATTTCAAGCGGGCTGTAGGTCTGGGCAAAGGCGCCTTCCACCGCCTCGCGTATGTACCTTTCCTGGTTGTAAGCAATCAGCATGAAGGTCACCAGCGGGCGCGAGGTTGAAGTGGCCGCGTCTCCAGCAGATGGATCGTGGGTGGTTTGCAGGGGTGTAGAATTTGTTTTGTCCATTATAATATACTCATAACTAAGATATTCCGGGCAGGTTGTTGCGTAGTTTCTGCCAAAAAACCGCAATGGGGTTGCGCCCAATCAAGCGGGTCAATTCGCTTAAGGCGCAGAGACCGGTGGCAGTAGCGAGGCTGGCTCCGATTGCCGCAGCCCAGATAAATGGAATTTTCCAGGCGATGACAAAAGCCAGGGCAGCGGTCGCGGAAAATAATAACACCAATTGCCGGCTGTATGGTGTCCACGAAAATCCGGTCATGCGGTTCGTGACAACGAGCATCAAGGCCAGATAAAATAAGTATAATCCAAAAAACGCGATGCCGGTGCCCTTAAGTCCCCATATATAAACCGCCAAGACGGTCAAAGTCACTAGGACAATGTTGGAAGCCAGTTCAGTCCAAAAAAACATTCGCTTGGCGCCTTTGGCCAGCAAAATATAACCCATGGGCCAGGTGACGACACGCAGGGCCACCCCCAGCACCATCCATTGCAGAACTTCCACTGCCGGCAGGAATTTGCTGGTGTAAAAAATATGGATGACCAGCGGCGCCATGGTGAGGGTGGCAATCACTCCCGGCAACGCAATCAGCAGCCCAACCTCGGTTTGTTCATTGACCAGCCGGTTGACCTCAGGGTGGTTCTTATTCACCTCGGCAAGCCGTGGATAAAAATCAGCTCCCATTGCTCCCAGAATGATATTCACGTAATAACTGGAGAGCATTGAGGCGGCGGAATAAATACCATTGGCTTCGAGGCCAAGTTTGCGAATGAGGATGAGCCGAATAATATAATTCACTCCCATGCCAATCAGGCCGCTAGCGGTCATGACGATGCCTAATTTCAACATGGGCCGAGCCTCCAGCCATGTCTGACGCCATGTCAAAGGCACGCAGGGCACTTGAATGCGCCGGGCAAACAGCCAGGTAACAATTAATGCCGCCAAGGAGCTGAGCAACATCATGGGCACCACGCTTTTTACGCCCAGCCAGATCATCAGGGGGACACTAATGACCAAACCAAGCACCGAGCCAATTATCCCCTGCGCAGCCATATCGCGAATGCGGCGCATGCCCTGTATAATGGCCCCCAGCCCGCCGGCCAGGGAACCCATCAGTAAAGTTAGCGAAAGGGCACACAAAGCCCAGACGTGGTCAGCATTGCCAAAGGTATATAGGCTGGCAGGATAGGCCAACAGGCAGGTGAGAATTACCCCCAAAGTGCCGGTGATAAATGAAGCCCGGCGGATGGTCTGCAATGCGCGGGAAACCTTGGCCTGGTCCCCCTGCCCCACACCTTCGGCAATTTGGCGGACAGCCCCCGCACCCAGCCCCATGCTGGCAACGGTTCCTATTGGGGCCAAGATCGAGTGATACGCTCCCAACAACCCCACTCCCAACGGCCCCAAATAAACTGCGGTGAATTTCACGCGGATCATGCTCACCAGCACATTAACCACCGACGATCCCCCAATCAGCGCTGAGCTTTTGAGGATTCGCCCATAAGTGCCCGGACGGGCAGTGGTTTCGCCTGGCGGGGCTTCTGTCACAGATTCTGTGGTCAAGGTGCTCAAGATGAAAACTAAATGTGAAGGCGATTACGACTGCACTGAATGGGCTGGCCTGCTCAACTGCCAGCCTTAGGTGGAGTTTTTAAGGCACTGCACCACATACCCCACTTGCGCCTCGCTCAGATGCGGCCCCATGGGCAGGCTGAGCACGGTATTGGCGAGCTCCTCAGCAATGGGGAAGTCACTGTGTTTCCAGCCATAGCCCGCATAAGCACCACTCAAATGCGGTGGAATAGGATAATGAATAAGCGTACCTATGCCTGCCGCCGTCAGGCGTTTTTGCAACTCATCCCGCCGCGAATGCCTCACCACAAACAAATGCCAGGTAGTTTCCGCCCCCTCTGCAATCCGGGGCAAAGTCAGGCCGTCAATCCCCGCCAAGTTCTCCAGGTAAATCTGCGCCAACCGTTGCCGCCTTTGATTCCATTCATCCAGCCTGTTCAGCTTTACCCGCAAAAAGGCCGCCTGCAACTCGTCCAAACGAGAATTAAAGCCGCAATACTCATGGTGATACTTGATCTCGGAGCCGTAATTACGCAGCATGCGCACCTTGCGCGCCAGTTCAGCATCATTGGTGGTCACGGCGCCGCCATCTCCAAAAGCACCTAGATTCTTGCCCGGGTAAAAACTGTGCGCTGCCGCATCCCCTAAACTGCCCGTCCGCCGCCCCTTGTAACGCGCGCCAAAAGCCTGGGCGTTATCTTCCAGCACCAGCAACCCATGCTCACGGGCAATCTCCATAATGGGGTCCATGTCTGCCGGCTGACCATACAAATGCACCGGCAAGATAGCGCGGGTCCTGGGACTAATGGCTCCGCGGATTTTATCGGGGTCTAAGTTATAAGTTTGGAGATCCGGCTCCACGGGCACAGGCCTGGCCCCAGCATACGTTACGGCCAGCCAAGTGGCAATGTAAGTGTTGGAGGGGACAATGACCTCGTGACCGGTTCCGATGCCCCAAGCCCTCAATACAAGGTGCATGGCGTCCAGACCACTGCCCACGACTACCGCGTGTCGCGTGCCACAGTAATCCGCAATTTCGCCCTCTAACGCAGCCAGTTCCTGGCCGAGCAGGTACCAACCGGAATCCATCACCCGATGGTAGGCAGCGTCCAGCTCGGGCTTTAGCTCCTCGTAAGTCGGTTTAAGTTCTAGAAATGGAACCCTCACTTCTCCCTCCCCAGCGCCGCCAGATACTCCTGATAATCCCGGTAGTAATCATCGGGATCATAATAGTTGGACGCCAACACCAGGCATACAGAACCGCTCGAAAAATTATCCAGCTCCCCCCATATCATGGGACAGAGATACAGACCGTAGTACGAACGATTCAAATGAAACCGCTTGTTCTCCCGCCCATCGTCCAGTATCACATCAAAACTGCCGGACATGGCAATAATTAGTTGCTCTAGTTCTCTATGAGCATGCCCCCCTCTTTCTGCCCCACCCGGCACATCATACAAATAGAAAACCCTCCTGATTTCAAAAGGCACATGCCGCTGGCCTTCAATGAAGGTCAAATTACCCCGCGGATCAGCGATTTTGGGGAGTTCAATAATACGGCAACGAGCAAGGCTCATGGATTTTTTGAATGGGTGACAATGTTATTGCGTATTTGATAGGCTTTGCCGCATTGGCAACTGGCAACTTGATTTTCAAATTGCAATCGGCATCCGCATTCACATACATATCCCTGCAACCTTGCCGGGTTTCCATAAACCAAACCGAAATCAGGCACACTTTTTGTGACTACGGCGCCGGCCCCCACCATCGCCCACCTGCCAATTTCCAGACCTGGAAGAATTGTTGCATTGGCTCCAATGGAGCAACCCTGCCGCAAAATAGTTTTCAAATATTCTGGCGGATACTGCTTGCTCCGGGGACGCATGTCATTGGTGAATGCTGCACATGGCCCAATAAAAACGTCATTCTCTACAACAATCCCGTCCCACAAATATACCCCAGATTTAATCGTGACCCGGTTTCCAATAACAACTCCCTTTTCAATAAAGGTGTGATCACAAATATTGCAATAATCGCCAATTATGGCCCCTTTGCAGACGTGGGCAAAAGCCCATACCCGCGTATTTTTTCCTACGACTGCTCCCTCCTCAACCAAACTGTCAGGATGACAAAACGTTGTTACGTTCATGAAATTCCATTCTTTTTTTCATTTCAACAGGAGATACATGCACCTGTCCAATCCCTCCAGAGGTTGTTTACGTTCGATTTGAAAATGGTTTCCGCAGGCGTGTTCAAAGGCCTCCTGGGTTAGGTGGGTGTAAAGGTGCTCTCGGCCACGCAAGAGGGTTTGGAACATGGGGTCTTTGGGGCCCACCCATTCAATCACCAGGCTACGGGTGGCAAGCGAGGCCGCCAAACCAAGAATCTCCGGCAATGGCACCCGTTCAGTGATGGCCAGGTGATGCACGACGGCGAGCATTAGCACCGTATCAAAAGCGCCGCAGGCGCGCTCCAGGAAACTGGAGCATTCGCGATTGCGCCAACCCACGGCCGGGGTGGGACGCGATACGTCCACCACCAATGGCAAGATGGGCAGCTTGCGCTCGCGCGCCTGACGCCATATCCGGCCCACGCATTCCGCATCATAATCCACCGCCACCACCTGTGCGCCGACCTCCGCGGCCAGCAGGCTGAATTGCCCGGTGTTAGCGCCAATGTCCAGTACGCGACTGGCCCCACCGGCCACCAGGGCGTTGCGCACGAAATCCATTTTGGCCCGCAGCGTGAGCTCGTTGTAGCTGTTGGCATCCGTGTAATCTGACCAGACACTGGGGCGGTTGGCAGGCGGCCCCAGGCGCCGCACGGCCCGGCGCAGCCGGTTGAACAGCGAATCCAAAACGAAACGAGCCTGAGCGGCGTTGGCGAGCTGCCGCGGCTTATAAATATTTGTTTTGATTGGCTTTTTTCGGCTTAACAAGGCCGGCAGAGTGATGTGCCCCAAAAACGGTGGCAGCCAGCGGCGCAAGGGTCCGCACATGGGCAATAGCGCCTGCGGCTCCAGCCCATCGCGGTGGGCGAGGAAAATATCCGCCAGCGGCAGTCGCCAGTATTTGTTGGCCAGCAGCGGCAGCAGGAACGTGCGCTCAAACTGAGCCGCGGGCAGCCAGACGGGGTCGCCGGGACGGCGCGGCTCAAAAGAGAGCAAATCAATGAAAACCGGTTGTGGGCCGTCGAAAAGCACGTTATACGGTGTAGCGTCCTTCAGACTAAAACCATCGGCAAGCGCTGTTTGGGCCATGTCCAAGGTCAACTCGGCAGCGGCCTGAAGCATCTCCGGCGGCCATTCGTACGGGTACGAAGGAAACTCGATGCGCGGATGCTCAAAAACCGCTGCCGGACGACGCTCGGCCACCACCGCCCCACATCTTCCGTCTCGCTGCAACGCATCGGTTTCTCCAGTGCGCAATCGGCGGCTTCTGATGAGCCTGCCCTCATCCATCATCCGCTTTGCGCTAGGTAATTGCAAAAAACGCTCCAGCACGGGCAAATCGCCGGCGGCCAAACCGCGCAAAACCCGGCCATTGTGGATGAGGCAAAACCCAGCCGGATCACGAAAGGAAAGCTGGGACATGAAAGTCAACCCTTGGGGAGTGTGCCCACGTATAGATTGTGGGCCGCTGCAGGAAAATCAGTTTCGCTTATGTTGATGAATGACTGCGGCGGAATGAGCAACCATCTCTGCACATCCGATTATAGCCATCCCTCATGTCTTTTTATCCACCTCTCCCGGGGCGGCGGCATCGGATGCAACACCAACCGATTTTCCGAACAAACGCTGGAAAAAGCGCCCAATTCCACGAAAAAAACTGCGGAAATAAAACAAAACTCCGACAGCGGCCGCCGCCAACATTTGCCAGATCAACGCGCCGGACCCGGGGTCCACATAGCCAAATATTTCCATATTACTGGCCAATAATTTTTAAATTAAACATTGGTGGATGTCAAATGCAAGTTCAATTTTTCTTTTCCGCCTCGATTTTTGTGTAGGCTTCCCCTGCGCGCGCCACTCGATTGGTTTCAATTATACTTGGCCGCCGACTCAAATATGCGTAATTGGCTCCGAAGCACTTGTTGAAAACCAATCGAAAAGTATCAGCAGCATGCATTCCATTCCAAAACCAGGAAGGGCTGGCATTAGGAAAATACATGGCATTGATAATGCTTGTGTTTTCATCCTCACTCTGGTCTTTCAAGGCCAGCACACGGCTGCCGTGGTCTCCCTGAATAATAATGACAGGAGGGGCGCCCTTTCTACGTTTTAATACCTCCAATGTTTCAACCACTCTTTTGTTGGTATATATAAGTTGATCCAGGTATTTCCATTTATCTGGAAATGAAGAAATGGAAGAGTTTATAGTACTGCTTGAATTATATACATAAGGTGGGTGAGGTGACATGACATGTGCGTAAACAAATACAGGGCGGGTTCGGGCCTCATTCAAATGATTACTAATTTTGTCCAATATCTCATCATTTAGAGCCCACGGGGATTTGCCTTTCCTCTTATGTTTCTCTCTTATATTAAACAGGTAACCTAAAAGAGAATTATGAGTCAACCTGTCCGTCATATTGAATCCATAGCCTGAATATGTATAAAACATTTTAGTATTCTGAATTCGAAAAAGGCTTAAATTTACAATATCATAACCCATTTCATGAAATATTTGGCTCACCAAAGACCACCTTATTTTGGCAAAATTTGAATTCTTTCCGTATTCACCAAATTTGCCAGAATTCGTTGTAATGCACATTCCCATATTCAAAGTTGATGCGATGCTTTCCTGGGTGGCTGGGGATATGGAGCGGCTGTTGGGAATGAAATGGAAACCAAGCTCCTCCAACTTCCGGGTAAAATCTTCGTTCTGGTAATTCCAATATTTTTGCAAACTTTCGTTGCTGGTGTAAGCGTCCAAGATTATCCAAAACACGTCAGGTTTATAAGTGCTCTTCAAATCGAATTCCTTGTTTTTTACACAATTTATAATGGAACGCCTTTCCCAAATTCCCGGCAGCAAGCCATCGCTAGCTATTATTATGATTAGAATCACCAGTGTCCAATTGCAAAACAACATGGTGTTCTGGCGTTTGCCAAATTTTTTATCAAAATACCATAACATTAAGGTGTAGATGGCGCCCACAATGACAATAATCGCTGCAGCCCTCGCCATGAAACGCAAAGGCGACTGAACCAACCACTCCAAAATCACCGACGCGATGGTATTAAAATAGGCGAGAACCAGAATGGTTAATGCTGCAGCAAATGCCGCAGTGGCAGGCTTTTTAAAAATTCGATGGCAAAACCATGTTACAACTCCCGTTATGGACATCACCAACGCCAAGGCTATGCCAACTTCCTGCCAGTCATAATTTGGCCTGACCAATGTTATTATATTCCCGACAATCGCAATCCCCACAAGAAACGGCGCCAGATAAGGCACACGGATAATCCTTTGCAAAACCTTAGCTTGCCTTTCAATGTTTGTGCTCAAGCTCTAATACCCTTCTCATACCAGCGCTTAATTTTTTATTTCCCCATCGAAATTGAATTTCCTAAAAGAACTCAATGCCTCCCGCCACTCTGGCATCTCCGGCCCACCGGCCAGCCTTAGAACCCGTTTTTCCAAACGGCTGTTTGCCGGACGAGGCGCAGGACGTGGGAATTCGCGTGTGGTGCATGGCTCCAAGGGACGGCGCAAACCCCATAACTTAAATATCTCCCGCGCAAATTCATACCACGTGGCTTCGCCCTCGCATGTCGCGTGCACAATGCCCGGCACCCGCTGCTCCATTAGCCATGCAAGGGCCCCGGCCAAAGCATCCGTTGAAGTGGGATTGCCCAACTGATCATTCACCACCTTGAGGGACGGCCCCTCCTCGTGGCCCAATTTTAGCATGGTGTGCAGAAAACTCGGCCCACCCGGCCCATACAACCAGGCCGTTCGCACAATCGTGTGCTCGGGACAATGCATCTGCACGGCTCGCTCCCCCGCCAGCTTGCTTTGGCCGTAAACGGTAGCCGGTAAAGGCACATCCCATTCGTGATACGGCCGATCCAGCCTGCCATCAAAGACATAATCCGTCGAAATGGCAATCAACCATGCCCGCGCCCGAAACGCGCTCACCGCCACATTGGCACTGCCCAAGGCGTTGACCTTGTACGCCAATTCCACCTGGGACTCGCAAGCATCCACCGCGGTCATCGCGGCGCAATGAATAATAACCTCCGGGCCAAAACCGCGCACCGCCTCTTCCAACTGCCGCAAATGGGTGATGTCCACCTCCGGCAAATCCGCCACCAACACCTCATGCGCCACCAGCCGTCGGCACAAGGTCCGCCCCAGCATGCCCTTTCCCCCTGTGATCAATACTTTCACGCACTTCCCCCCAACAATACCTGCCAGCCCGGGCCGTTCACTCAAACAACCTCTCCAACGGCACATCCTTCAGCAGCGGGGCTTGGGCATCACGACGAGACAAAATGGGATTCTCCACCGGCCATCGGATGCCAATGCTCGGATCATCCCAGCGAACCGCCAATTCATCCTGTGGCGAATAGTAATCCGTGCACTTATAATGAAAAAGCGCCGTCTCGCTCAAGACCGCAAAGCCATGCGCAAAACCGGGCGGTATGTAAAATTGGGTCTTCGATTCCGCGTCCAGGCGCACCCCATGCCAGCGCCCAAACGTCGGTGAGCTGCGCCGCAAATCTAACGCCACATCGAACACCTCGCCCTGCAACACGCTGACCAGCTTTCCCTGGGCGCGCGGGTTTTGGAAATGCAAACCGCGCAACGTCCCCCGTCGGCTTAGTGAAATGTTATCCTGCACAAAGTCAACGTCTGGCAGGCCGGCTTCCTGATACCGCCGCCGATTCCATGTCTCCATGAAAAAGCCACGCGCATCCCCAAAAACATCCGGGGTTATGATCAATAAACCGGGAATTTCCGTCGTCTCAACTTTCACAAATTCACTTTCCCTTAAGCCTGCGACTCATGCCGTGGCCGGCAAAAACGCGGCAATGCAATGTCCCGAACATACTCAGATGGCACCTCGTTCACCTTCAGGGGCGGGCGCCCGAGTCGGCGGCGAACGTTGCGGACAAACCTTGGCATCCCAAACACGCGGGCATCGGCCTGATACATGGCCAGACGCTTCAAAGCCCGGTGCGAAGCATAACCCGTTTCAGGCAAACGTTCGTGAAGCATTTCCGCAATGTCCAATGCGCGCCCCTGCTCCTCGGCGGGCATTTTCCTGCCCCGCTCCCATTCCACCCACAACGCATTTAATCGCGGAGGAAAAAACGCGATTTCATACGCCAGTTGCAATATCTCTCTTGGCGTCAATCTACCTCCCGGCCCACAATTCCATGTCAGTTTTTAGATTGAGCAAATTTTCCTTCACCACTGGGTCCTGCCGAAAACGCCCCGGCAGCCGGCCCACCGCGTCGCTTACCTCCTTCCAACTCCATGGGTACAAAGAGTACAAATACTGGAGGTCCGCCCGGTCAGATTCATCATAGCGGATTAACTTGCTGGCCACCAAGTCTGCGGGTGGTGGGGCCAGGATTTCCAGTTTCTCACCCTGCCACAAAAGCATTGTCTTGGCGCCGGCTTGAGGTTCTGGCAGGCATAATAGCAAAGGACCAACCCATTCGATATGGTTGCCGGTATAAAACTCGTCTGGATTTACTGGAATGCCGGCTTTTTCAGCAGCGTGGCGAACGTCTGCCATGTTGGCCTGGGAATAAGGGCCAGCGATGTCCAAATCCACGCTCACCCGTCCTATTTCACCCAGCAAAATAAAAACGCCGCTGCCATACAGATAGAGTTTGGCGGAACTTTTCAGTTCACGATCAAGCTTCTCAAATAACTCAATGATTTCCTCTCTGTTCATTTAGGGGTGCACTCCCAATTATGCCTAAATCCCTCTACCTTCCGCCAGCCGGATTAAATATTTTCCATACTCTGTTTTGGCCAGTGGTTGAGCCAGACGGAGTAGATGCGCCCCATCTATCCAGCCCTGCCGGAAAGCCACCTCCTCCGGGCAGCAGACCTGTAAACCCTGCCGATTCTCCAAGGCCGCCACAAAATTGCTGGCCGCCAGCAATGCCTCATGCGTCCCGGTGTCCAACCAGGCAATGCCACGCCCCAGCCGCTCCACCTGCAATTGACCACGCTTCAAGTAAGCGTTATTGACATCTGTAATTTCCAATTCCCCACGCGCCGAAGGCTTCAACCTCGCCGCAATATCCAGCACCTGGTTATCATAAAAATACAACCCCGTCACGGCCCAGTTGGACTTCGGTTGTTTGGGCTTTTCCACGATGCTCAGCGCTTTTCCGTTATCGTCAAATTCCACTACTCCATACCGCTCCGGATCTCCCACATAGTAGGCAAATACCGTCGCTCCGCTGGCTCTTTGAGCGGCTCGGGCCAACAACTCCTGCAAACCATGTCCGTAAAAAATATTATCGCCTAATATCAAACAGCAATCCGACTTTCCTACAAACTCCCTGCCGATGATAAACGCCTGCGCCAGCCCACCCGGATGCGGTTGCTCGGCATATGAAAATTGGAGTCCCCATTGCTCCCCAGCTTTGAGCAATTCCTTGAACCTGGGCAAATCCTGCGGCGTGCTGATGACCAATATCTCACGGATTCCCGCCAGCATCAAGACTGCCAGCGGATAATAGATCATCGGTTTGTCATAAACCGGCAACAACTGCTTGCTGCATACCAGCGTCACCGGATGCAACCTCGTCCCCGCCCCACCGGCAAGAATGATGCCTTTTCTACTATTTCTTTTTTTCATCTCTTGCAAATTTCTCCTTAAATATCGGATGTAGCCATAGTGGGATTACTTTTGCATGGTCAAGTTTGTCCAGCATGCCCGATCGCAACCACGCATCGTTATATTTGCGATATTCATTAATATCCTGCCTCAACGCAAAAGCAATGGTTTTTTTGGGTGAATAATTAAAATCTTTTGGGTCCACCCATCGGGCTCCTTTCAGAAATATATTTCTAACAGATGAATGAGGATGATATATTGGAATACAACCAGCCCGAACCGCATTAACAAACTTCTCTGTGAAGTAATATTTCTCACAACTGTTTTCCAGACATACACATACTTTATATTTCGACAAAATAATATATATTCGTCGGCATTGGGTCCTGCACTGGGAGGTCCCTTATAATTGCTTGGCAAGCCTTTCTTCCAAATTAAAGGGAAATGCCTAAACTGACTCCATTTCTCCATCTTTCCAAACAACTCTACATTTTTATTTAGAATGAATATATTTCTTAGCCAAATGTGTGGTCTTAGAAACCACAACCTTCCTCCATAATTTGATACAACAGCTACAACGCTTTTTGTTTGATTATTTTCTCTAGGACATGATAATTCTCCAATGTGGGTGGAATGTGGGACTCTGTATCTTTCGTCTTTATTTGCAAAATACGCCCATTCATCAGGTTTCAATATCCTTACCAATTTCTTTCCAATCGGGTGTCCTCGATAGTGATAATGCCATGAAGGCTCATATGTGTACCATAATTTCGGTCCCTTGAATATTAGCAGTTCTTCGGTTGGATCCACGATTGCCAACAATCCATCAGCCTCTTGGAGTGATAGCTTTCCTGAATATAGTATGTCATCAATAATAGAGTCTTCCCACAAATGAGCTTTGTAATTGATTGATGTAATGCGAACTTTCTTCATATTGCACCTGCCATACGTTTGACTAGTATTTTGGCATATATTGACATCCGGATGCCAAAGCAGCGCAAGACTTCACTGGCTAAAAGAACTGGATATATTGTACGGTAGTATCGTTCAGACACTTTTTGTTCTCTCATTATTTTTAAAATACTGTCCACAAGAAATCTTCCATATTTTTCAGGGCTGAAGTGCATTTCCCAAGCCTTGCGCGCCAGTTCACCGCGTTTCTGATATTCATTCTCATGTTTTCGCAATATTTCTGGAAGGCTTTGAATTTCATTTTCCGAGACGAATATTGCAAAGTCTTCCCACTTGGGTCCAAAACATGGTATCCAATCATCCGAAATGATAACTGGAGCCACACCTGCTTCCATCATTTCAAAGAGTCTTACACTGGACGTTCCCGCACCGCGGGGACAAAGCGCATACTTAGATTCAAGTGATGCCTTCCAGTACTTGATTTGATATTCCACCTTTCGCTCTTTGCTGTCGGTAAAATGATTGTATTCCGAAGTATCAAGTATTAACGCATTCCTCCACTGCCTTCCCAACTCAAATATCCTTTTGCGTGTCTTATGGCTGTTTCTCCCTAAAAATGAGAACAAATATTTTTTTCCCGTTCATAACCCAATGGTCCGTGTGGCATCGGATTAGGGTAACACTTCTGATGCATGTAGTACCCACAACTTGCGTACCTGTTTGTTCCATTTCTCCATTTCTCCGCCGAACTGTATATTCCGTGCATAAAATGCGGCGGATGATCAGTCTCCGTATAAGCAAAAGTTTTCTGTGCATATTTGAACCATAAGCTTTGTTTTCTCAGGTTTTTATAATAATCGCCCTCACTTATATCGCAACTAATTATAACGTCTGAATCCTTCGCTTCCTTACTAAGCCAGCAATCACTTAGGAGTAATTTCAATTCAAAATCATAATGTTTTCGGTTGTTATTCGTTTCACATGAATTAATAAATATTTTTAATCCCATAGGACTCATTGCATTCATTATTTGCTTACTAATCGACTATATCGGTAAAAATCCTTGATTGTTTTATAAATAGAATCCCCAAAATATTTTTTACAGCCATCTTCGTTTTAACATTCGCCTTTGTTAGCAGGTATTTCACCAACAATCTGAAAGCAGTTATATACCTATATTTTATGTATTTTTTCTCGTTTGTATTCGACTGCTTAATAATACTATGTATGGAGTATATAATGGATTCAAAATATTGTTCTTCAGAAAACCACTTCTCCCACTCCATTCTCGCCTTAATTCCCATTTGAATTGCTCTTTGCCTTTCGTTTTTCAATATTTCATAAATATTAGTTATGTCTTTTCCTGGATAAAAAGCGCAAATTAATCCCATTTCGGCCCATAGCAAGGAAGCCAGTCATCTGCAATAATAACTGGTGCAACACCCATTTCCATGCTTTCAAAAAGTCTAATGCTACTCAATCCAACTCCACGCGGACAAAGTGAGAATAATGATTTTCCCATTATTTCCAAATAGTCTTCGCGCATTTTATTTTTCTCTTCCTCCGTTGCAGAATAATATCCTGATGTACCTCGCGTTTTTCTCACTACTACATCACTGTATTTTTGTTCTTCATGAATTTCAAATAATATATTTCTGAGTCGGCATGCATCACGGCCAACGAAACTATAAAGAAACCTTTTTCGCATAAGTAACCTCTATTAGCGATTGCTTTAATATCCCACTGCTTTTGCGTTAAATAATAACCTGAGGAGGCAAATCTTCCTGCTGTATTATTTTTCTTTGACGCGACTGCAAAGACCCCCTAAAGTAGGTTGGGTATCTGTCCCATTCAGATATTACAAACGTTTTTTCCGGATAATATTTAGAGTACTTATTTTTAAACAGATTAGGAAAGATAATTGTGTCAATGGGATCTATATCGGTCAGCAATATTAAATCTGACTCCCTCGCTGATTCAGTTACTTCATATCGTTTGGCTATATTTGACGCATGAATCAAATTGAATAGGGTCCGCCTATCAACATTTGACCCAGTTACTGAATGTACGAATATTTTCACTTCCTGACAAACATGACATCATACTCCCCACCCACACCCGGTTTCCATCTGACTTTTCTTTTCGTTTTTATTCTAAAGCCATGCATTCGTAAATAGTCTGCCAATTCATTCAGTGTGCAGCAGCCCTTATATGCGGAATAGTCACTAGCTTCAGTTATAATGTATTTAATTTTCTTCAAAGTCTTTTTCGCCCCTTTTAAAACCTCAAGTTCAGCTCCCTGGACATCAATAATTATCGTATCATATATTTGGCTGCAATTTTCAAGCACAGTATCTAGTTTTTTGATTTTAACACTCGCTGTGTAAATTCGCCATCCGTATTTAAAAGTTCCTTGAGTCTGTCAATCGGATACATGGAAGACAAGGTGTCGCCTATATAGAAATCTTGCTCCTTTCCATCTTCACTTCCTAGCATCGCATTAATAGCGATTTGATTGGGAAAACGTTGAATGTTTTTGCGCAATTCAACAAAATACTCCTCAACTGCCTCAATCCACAAAACGGGCAAATTATATTCCGCATAGAGACCTGCTTCTTGACCTTTGTGGGCACCTATATGGATTACACCTTTAGAGAATCTTAGATAATAAAATGGATCTTTCTTAAGTCCGGTTTTTCTTAAAATAAACCCAACATATATTCGGCATTTTATAAGTAGTTGATTGATAATTTGCATACAAAATTGCGTTGTTTTATTTTCTGCTCAACCAATTTTTTCAATTTCGCTGAATATACTAAGCAATCCAATGCTTACGCTCCATTTAGTATAATGGCTGCACGCCTTATTTATGTTTGTTACATAACAAATATGGTCACCTATGCGTGGCTGATCCACATATTCGTATTGCATGGGTTTGCCGGAGATGGACTCGATGAGTTTGAAGGCCTCGAGGATGGAGATGCTGTTCTGGCGGCCGCCGCCGATGTTATAGACTTCGCCGCATCGCGGAGCGGCGATGAAATGCTTCATAAAGGTGACAACGTCATGGCTGTGGATGTTATCTCGGACTTGTTTCCCTTTGTAACCGAAGATACGATAGACTTTGCCCTCCAGGTTGCACTTGATGAGATAACTCAAAACCCATGCAGCTCCACTCCGCTATGGTTGGGGCCGGTGAGGCAGCCGCCGCGCAGGCAGCAGGTGGGCATGTTGAAGTAGCGGCCGTATTCCTGCACCAGAACATCCGCCGCCAGCTTGGAGGCGCCAAAGAGGCTGTGCTTGCTCTGGTCTATGGGGAAATCCTCAGCGATGCCGTCGGCAAACGCCGGATCGTCGTAATCCCACCGGGTCTCCAACTCCTTGAGCCGGATCGTGTTGGGCCGGTCGCCATAAACCTTGTTCGTGCTCATGTGCACAAAGGGCGACTCGGCGCAAAATCGGCGCGCCGCCTCCAAGAGATTCAAGGTGCCGCTGGCGTTAACGTCAAAGTCATCAAAGGGCCGTGAGGCGGCCAGATCATGCGAAGGCTGGGCCGCCGTGTGCACAATGGCATCCGGCCGCAGTTCCTGCACCAAATCCAGCACGCCCTGCCGGTTGCGGATGTCCAGCTCGTGATGGTGAAAGTTCCGGTGCTTGGCGCTCAACCGGCGCTGATTCCACCGCGTGTCACCAGCGGGGCCAAAGAAATCCGCGCGCATGTTGTTGTCCACGCCATGGACTTCCCACCCATCCGTGCAAAAATGCTCGACCACCTCGGACCCAATCAAGCCGGACGATCCCGTAACCAAAAGTTTTTTCATGTGCTAAAAAACCTAAATCCCATTTCGCCTTTTCGCCCTCGCTGGGATATCCAATTATCCCTTCTTTTCGCCATTCCACTTTTCTGGCACGCTTGCGGCAGAAAAGTTAAGCCATTGTGGCTTCGAAAGTCAGGCAAAGTTTAGTATCTCCACAAGTAAAGGGCATATTTAACTAACTCATTTTGGAAGGCAATGATGCCCTCCTCCTTTCTCCACCAATTTGCCCGCTGGTATTCGCGTGGCTCAATGGCCGTAACCAGCACCTCGACCCCCGTCTGTTTGAGTTGACGTTCAAATATGAACTTGGCACGGCGGCTGTGGGCAATGTCGGTGGGGATGAGCACCCGCCGGGCTTTTTGGCGCATCACCCAGTCGCGGAGCGCCAGGGTCTCCTCCAAGGTGCTCGTCACATTGGAGCCGATGACCTCAATGGCCGTCTCGGGTACCCGCTTGGCGAGAAGCACCTTGCGCATCACATCTTTTTCCTGCGCAGTAAGCCCCAGTTCATCGGTGGGGCTGGGCTTGGCGTGGCTGATCAAAATTTTCGGCGCCAGCCCGGCGTGGTAGTAATCGGCAGCCACAAAGGGACGATATTGGAGACCTCCTCCCAGCACAAAAATGGCATCCGCCTTTTGCGCAGGCTGATTTACAATCCACAGGTCGGCGTAGGCCAGGCACAGCGGTGCACGAAAAACGTAGGCAAGCGCCAAGAGGCCAATGGCCAAAACCAAGCACACCCCCGCCCGCCGCCAGAACGAGCCAGAGGAGCGGGCATTTTTTTCAGATGCGTGCTGTTTTTCAGCGGACATTTAATCAATTGATTGGAATTGGGATTGGACTGAATGAGCAAGGTAATGCAGGCCAATCATCTTTTGCGATATTATCCCGCCTCAATTTTGAGAACAAGCTACCGCCTTTGGATTTAGCACGAGTATGCTTAATCCAAATTCCATTACCCACCACACCCAATTTTCACCATCATCAACCGCAATACCTCACACGGGTATGGCTATGTCCTTCATTAGTTTATGGCGAAAACCGCCTGGCTTCAAGTGGAGGCTTGCCCAATTATTTGTTAGCGCACCTCCACCTGGCTGGCCGTCTTGTTGATATTCCCCACGCCCGGGGCAGTCACGGATAAAGGGGCCGTGGTTTTACTCAACGCCGCCGGACTAACCGGCTTCGCCGTGGCATTGCTGTCTGATTCGGGATGAGATTGTTGCCTTTCCTTTTCCAGTCTGGCCCGCGCCAATTGTTGTAAACTGGCAAAAGGTGATTTTTCAGCTCGGCCATTGCCATTATTGCCTGCCATCTGCCTGGCCGGCTGCGTCTGGCCGTCAGACTTTTCGCCAGGGTTGTCGCCGTTTCCTCGGTTTGTAATAAGACGGTCCGCCTCCGCCAAAACCTCCCAAACATCCACCGGAAACTTCTGCTGCCGCCGGGTGGCCGTTTCCAAGGCCGTCCGCGCCTCTGGCAACACCCTGCCGATGGCCTGCAAGATGGCCTCCGCGGCATCTGGATGCTGCTGGGCAGCGGTGATCGCCACCAAAGGGAAAGACTCCGGCAGGTTTCTCACACATTCGCTGGTGAGCAAGGCCAGTTGGTCCGGCACTGCCGCGCTGGCGGCACGGACACACGCCACAGTTTGCTCCGGATTCTGAGAAATGGCCTCCACCAGCAACCATGGCGCAACCTCAGGAAACCGCCGGCTGACCGCCCCCACAAAATATGGCAGCGCCCCTGGCTGCACGTCCTGCAATTCCTGCAACATCTGCGTCAAAAGCGTCAGGCGCTTCCCCGGTGTGACCTCCTGCAGCCGGCGCACCGCCACAGTTGGGATTTCAGGTGCAGGCACACCCCCCAACAACGCCATTTCACCTGGCCGTTGGTCGTTGGCTGATGGCTGTCTCACCGCCCAAATACCGGCACAACACAACAAAATCAGCGCCATTAACACCCCATATTTGTGGTCAGGCGCATTCATAGTTTCGATGGTATCCCATGCTGGCCATCCGGTGTTTGTAGGACAAATGTCCTACTTATTTTTCGGACAAATACCTTCTAAAAGGTCCGCACCTGGACGTCAAACTTTGATACGATCTTTTTTTGGTCATTTTGCAGGCGAAGCCGTCGTTTCTTCTTTAGATTGCTTGCCCGCAGCCACATCCGACGTGCTGGCCTCGGAAGATTCCCTGGCTTTCTTCTGGTCGTAATAGCCGGAGTGATAATAGTAGAAGCTGTCGTAATAATATCCCCCACCCCGGCGGATGGGCACCAGATTCAGCACCACGCCGCTGGGGTTTCCACCCGCGTTGCGGATGAGCTGAATGGAGCGTGCCACCGGCTTGCGTGGCGTCTTGGTGCTGTTGACCACCAGAATGGCCGTCTCAGCAAGGTTGCAAATCAGCAGGGTATCGCTGACCGCGTGGATGGGCGCCGTGTCCAGCACCACCCGGTCGTAGTTGTCCACGGCATGTTTGATGACCTGCCTGAAAGCAGGCGTGGCCAGCAGTTCTGCCGGGTTGGGCGCTGGTTTGCCGCCTGCCATCCAGTGCAGGTTTTTGACTTTCTCAACCGTCTGGATGACCTCATGGAAGCTTCGATTACCCGCCAGGACATCAGTTAAACCGCTCAACTTGCTCGTTTGCCCGGTGATATAATTTTCCACGCTGGGCTTGCGTAAATCAGCATCAATCAGCAACACCCGCAAGCCCTGTTGGGCCAGCGATATGGCAAAGTTGATGGAACTGAAAGTCTTGCCCTCCCCCGGAAACGCGCTGGTGAACAAAAACACCTTGCGCTCCTCCTCCCGCTCCAGCATCAACACCGAGGTGCGCAACGTGCGAAAGGCCTCTGCCCCCCGTGAATCAGAGCCCTCAATCGCTACAAACCGCGTATCGCCCAGGCGCACTTCCTTCAGCTTGGGAATGGCCGTGAAAACGGGCAATTGCAAGTAAGCCTCGGCCTGCTCCACCGACTTGAACGAGGTATCCATCGCGTTGCTGCCAAACGCCAGAGCCAGCCCCACCGCCAGCCCAATCAACAACGCAAAGCTGTAGGTGCGCTGAACCCTGGGCAAAAACGGCTGGGTCGGCGGCACGGCAGGCTGAATAAACCGCAACTTTTCCGGCTGTTGCTCCGCCGCCAGGCTGGTTTCCTTCAGGCGATTCAACACCGAATCAAACAAAGCCCGGTCGGCCTCCAATTCCCGGCTCAGCAGGCTGTATTGAATGGCGTGCTGGCTGACCCGCAGCGCGTCCGCCTCGAGCTGTTTCAATTCCTTCTCCAGTCCTTCCTGATTGATTTTGGCGTCCTCGATGTCCACCTTGATGGACTCCAACAACCGGCCCAGGGCGTTGGTGGCGGCCAGGTGCAAGTCACGCTTCATGGCCTCAATCTGCACCGCCGCATCAATGTACTTGGGATGCTTGTCCTTGTAGCGCAGCGACAGAATCTTGAAGTCCTGCTCGCTTTTGCTCAACGCCGTCCGCAGCCCTTGCACTTCCGGCATGGCGGCAATCTGCGGCAGCAACAGCAAATCGCTGACATTGGAGGCCTGGGCCAGCAAACGCTGGTATTGCCGCTGCAAACGCGCCGTATCACTGCGCGCCTGCGCCACTTTGGCCGTCAATTCCCGCAACTGTGGCGCCAGCACATCCTGACTCTGCTGCAAAGACACAATCCCCGCCTCCTCGCGGTATTTCTGCAGATTGCGTTCCGATTCCTCGAGCTTTTTCTTCAACCGCTCCGTTTCGTCGCGCAGATAGGAATAAGCCCCCTTGGTCGTAGCAGAGACGGTTTGCATGTCATAGGCCATGTATTGCTCCGCCAGAGCGTTGGCAATGTCGGCTGCCAGTTTCGGGTCCGTGTGAACCGCAAAAATGTCAATCAGCCGCGTCCCCCGGCGCAGCTCGGCTCTGGTCAAATTGCCCAACCGGGCAACGACCTCATCACGGGTCACCGAGCCATCCTGCGGCACAAATGCGGGATTTTGCGCCAGCCGGTTGGTCTCCACCACCCGCTCCAGCAAGGCCCGGCTCTTGAATTTCTGCACGATGGTGTTGAGCGACTCCGAACTCCGTAAATCTTCCCGCACAATCGGATCCACCTTGACCGCCTTTTTTTCCTCCTGCTCCACCTGCACCGTGGCCACCGCCTGATACAAACGGGGGGAATTTTTCAAATGATAGGCGGCCACCATCAGCGAGATTACCACACACAAGATGATCAACCATGCCTTGTCCGCAAGGATGCCGGCGATGGTCCGCAGTTCACTGGGGCTTTCCGGTGCCGTGATGTCCGGCGGCGGCAGGTAATGCGGCGTGGGAGGTGGGGGATTGGGCGAAACCATACAGGACGGCTAAAACATTTTCTCCCCAACGGTAATGATATCGTCGGGCTTGATTTCAAACGGTTTGGAGCTGCGATCGCGCAACATTTTCTCGGCATCGAGCTTGATGACATTGGGCTTGCCATCTTCCAGGCGGGTTACGGTGATTTTGCTGGGATTGCCAATCCGCGTATAGCCGCCGGCAATCGCGATGGCCTGCAACAAATTCACCGTCTCGCCCTCACGGATTTCATAGGTGCCCGGCCGATTGACCTGGCCCAGGACGATGTAATGATTGACCTGATTGGTGATGGCGCTCTCCGGCAGCCGGTTGGTTTCTACGATATCCACCACCACATGCGGATTAACCAAATAGTCCTTCGCGTACAAATCCCGCACCACCTTGTTCACATCCAACAAGGTCATCCCGGCCACCTTCACTGGCCCTATCAATTGCAGGTTGATCATGCCATCAGGATTGACCATCACCTGTGCCGTCAAATCCTCCTCGCGGTACACCTTGACCGACAAAATATCCCCAATGCCCAACCGATAAAGCTCGTTGGTGCCGCCCGCCCCTCCCGCATTGGCTGCGGCATTGGTGCGGGTGCCTGTAGTTGTCTGGCCCAAAACCCATAACACCGCCAAACAAAAGACAAACAGCCCCACCACCATTCGGGGCCGCCATGCACTCTTCGAAGCAAGTGAACTCATCATGAAACCAGCCTGCCTAATACCGCCAGGTGAGATCAAATCCCGCCCGGTTGTTGCTGAACGCGTAACTCGCAGTATTGTCCGAAAGACTTTCCCGCCGCTCATAATGCACGCTGAACGACCACTTCCGGGCAAACACCAGGCTAAAGCCAATCCGCCCAAAAATATAATCATCATCGCGGCCGGTGCTGGCGCCAGCAGCGCTTTTGCCCGAACTGACATTACTATACCCAATGCTCGCATTGGCGCCAATCCGGTCAAACAGCCGCTGCGTAACCCCCAAGCTGACCGATGTATTCACATAATTCTCGCCGCCCACGATGGGGGAGGGGGTTTGCGACCGGTTGGCACTCAGGCTAAAACCCGTCCGGTCGGTGGGCTGCCAGGAACCAGACGCATTGAACGTCAGTCCAAGGGAATCCTTCGTGTCCCCGCTGTACTGCCGAAATTCCGGCCCCACCGCCAGCGTGGCGCTCAGTTTCTCGGTAATGCTGTAGTCCACACTGGCCAGCACGCGCTCATAAACCGAATCCACCCCATTGCGCTGGGCATTTTGCTGCCCCACCGAAACCCCCAAACTGAAACCGGTCTTCTCTGAATACCGGTATCGCGCCCAATGGTCCGTCCCCCAGTCCAGGTAGCCAATCAGACCACCCGACGGCACCGCCGCCGTCCCGTAATAATTGCCGTAATCCTGAAAGGAAAACCGGACATTGTGCGAGGTGCTGATTTTCTCGGTCCAAGGATAACTGGCGCCCACGGTGAGCGACAAACTGCGGCTTTGTGCCATGCTGCCCACCACCACATCAGCGCTTAGCGTGTCGCTGTAGGTGGCCCCAAAATTGAGCGACAGCTTGGCCATCGGCCACGCCAGCCCCAAGCTCGCGCCATGATTCAAGCGCGTGTAATCACTGTTACGCGTGTAAAAATGCGCGCTCGGCGTGTAGGTCAGGCTCAACCGTTTGACCGTCCCCGCCACTGCCGTAATGCTAGGCGAAAGCGACCACACAAAATCACTGCTCCCCCCCGTGCGGAGATAGGTGACGTTGTCGTTGTATTCCCCTCCGGCTGAGACACTAGGGTACAAGTCGAATTTCCACAACCGGATGCCGCCCTCCGGACGCGAAGGGTCCAGCAGCTCCAACGGCAAATACTCCGCCCGCTGAGCAAAGGCCGTTACCCCACCGGTCAAAAGGGCTAACCCGGCGATTATTCCCCGCCATTGAACCATCATAAAGATTAACTAAAATATCCTGCCCTACCAAAGGTCCGCGGCCCATTTCACCCAATCAACGCACGTCCACGGGCCCTTCCCTTGGCAAAATCCTGTCTAATTTAAGCAAAACTGCCAATCTGCCGCAATCTTATTATGCGGTGAATAAACGGCCCATTCACGTAGGTTTTCTCATGGCCGCTAAAAGCAGGCTCAATGCCACCAAGCTGAATTATTGCGGCAATCTACCCACCCGCCTTTTCGCTTCACCCCTTGTCGCCCTTTTTCTCTCCTCTCAGCAAGGGCCAGACCTGAACAAGGGGCCATGCTTACCTCCACACCGACAACCACGCCCCGGAAGTCACGGCTTGTCCCCCACCAAACGCCATCCGCCAACCCATCCAGCCCGCCAATCGCCGGCTTGACACCCTCGGGCGATTCCTTTCTCCTCTCGCCCAGTGAACAATTTACAAAACGCCACCGAACCCGCAGTGACAGCCACGCAGCGGCCTCACCTCATTCGCCGCCTGTACCATTGGACCATTAGCTGGGCCGAGCGGCCCCATGGCGCATTGGCCTTGTTTATTCTCGCCTTTGCCGAGTCCTCCTTTTTCCCCATCCCCCCCGATGTTCTCCTCATCGCCCTGTGCGTGGGGGCGCCCTCCAAATCCTTCCGCTTCGCCTTGATATGCACAGTAGGGTCAGTGCTGGGCGGCTTGGGCGGTTACGCCATCGGCCTCTGGGGCTATGATTTAATCGGCGAACCCATTGTGCGCGCCTACCACGGCGAGGCCGTCATGGCCAAAATCAAAACCTGGTATGATGAATATGGCTTCTGGGGCAACCTGGCCGCAGCCATCACCCCCATCCCTTACAAAGTCTTCACCATCGCTTCCGGCGTCTTCAAATTTGACCTCGCCCAATTCCTCATCGCCTCCATTGTCGGGCGGGGTCTGCGGTTTTTTGCCGTGGCCGGTCTGCTTTACTGGTTTGGCCCGCGCATGAAGGATTTCATTGAAAAACACTTCGACCGCCTGGCCATTCTCTTCATGGTCCTCTTAATTGGAGGCTTTATCCTGCTAAAATACCTCAAATAGCCTCCCTACCACTGGCTCAACGGGACAAGCGATGGAATTACCTGCGGCACCGGCTCACCGCTGACCGGCACCAGCAACACCGCCAGTCGCAGGTCCGTCACGTCCTTCAAGTGAATGGTCAATTTACGAACGCCCGTGTTTTTACGTTGTCCCTCAGGATGGGGAGACGTCGGCAACGGCACGGCATCCATCACCGTAAACTGCGCCCCCGCAGGGGACAATAGCATCACCCGCAACTCCGCTTTCCCCTGCGTCAGGTGCGCCGTGCGGCCGTCTTTTTCAATGCGAATTTGCGCCGGCGTCGTCATAAACCACCAAACTGTAGCAGGTTGTGCTGCTTTCACCTCATCCTGCACCAACACCCGCCGCCGCTCCAGCATCGCCATCCCTCGCTGCACACTCTGGGCCTGTGGCGCGTACGTGGACGTCAAATCCGCCACTGCCACTGCCCGATTCGGCGAGGACTGGTACTTGATGATTTTCGTTTCAGCCGTGGGAACCTGATCCGGCCCTTCCCCCGGGTTAATCACCAGCGTGTTGTGCGCCTCCGCGCGCAACCGGTAATATGTCCAACGCTGTTTGCCGAAGTAGCCCGGCAAATTGTAATTGTCCGCTCCCAAGTCCACCGCCCACCGGTAGCCCAGCGCCTCCAGCACAAAACTGCCCAAATCCAAATTGCTATGGTTGGCCTTGTTATCTCCGGCCTTGAAGCCCACCCACAAAGCCTCGCGTCCCTCCCAATCGCTGCGCATGGTCACCACCTCGGCGTTGCGGAAATATTTGTCCAATGGCAGGTTCATGGCCGTGGGCTTCTGCCCCCGCCCGTCGTACCACAGCAAATCCTGGGCGCTGCCATAGGCCACCTGCCGCTGATACCAAGCATATTCCGGGCGGTTGAATTTCCGCGCCAGCCAGAACATCGAGGGCGACCGAATGCCACCCTCACCCGCATCAGCGTAGTTGAACGCCCTCCCCGAGGGGCCGGTGGCGTAAATGGGAAAGGTCCCCGCTTCAGAGAAGCCCGGGATTTGGGACAAACCAAAATCCGTCCCCAACGCCGATTCCAGCCCCGCCAAAAACACCACATTATATGAGGTGGCATAATTCCAATAGCCCGGCCCCTCGGCCCAGGCGCCATCCGGGCCGTACTCGGCCATGGGCAGTTGAATGGATTTTAATGCCGCTTCCAGAATTTCCCCGGCCTCGGCCGGCAACACCTCGCCCATCGCCAGCGCCCCCATCCCCATGCCCCCGTTGCACACCTGATTCCAATTATGCCGCGCCCGCGTCCAGCCCGTGTTTTTCCGGTAAATCTCCAATGCCGGCTTGAAGCCCAGCTCCGCCACCGCCTTCACCAGGACCTGCCGCCGCTCCGGCGTCCAATAGTCATAAAGCCAGTCATAGCCAATCGCAAAGGCATGGGTCATCTCCGCCGTGTCCAGGAAATGCCGGGGATTCCAATCCTTGAAACCCGCGGCGGTCTCCAACTCCTGCCATGCCCTTTCGGCAAATTCCTTATCGCCCTCCAACCGGTACATCATCGCCAGCGCATACACACGATTCATCACCCGCCGGCTGGTATCGAGCAGCCGCAAACCATCGGGAATCTGGTACTGTGAAGGCGCCTGCTTCAGCATGCCCCGTGCATCCTCCTGCACCCGGTTGAAATACCGCTGCAAGTCCGGCTGGTTGGGAATCTCCTTTTTCAATCGCTCGAAGCCCGCGGCATCGGTCAACAACCGCGGGTGCCCCGGCTTCAGCCGTGC
This sequence comes from Fontisphaera persica, assembly GCF_024832785.1. GTDB lineage: Bacteria > Verrucomicrobiota > Verrucomicrobiia > Limisphaerales > Fontisphaeraceae > Fontisphaera > Fontisphaera persica. The sequence goes on along the minus strand of NZ_CP116615.1, from coordinate 173,917 downwards.
CAGAATTTCCTGCGCCTTGGGAGTGGGAATAAGTTCCGCAGCCGGAGCTTGTGCGGTGGAGAGGAGACAAACCACCCCCAAGCTGGCAATGAAGCCGCGAGTTAAGATGTGCATTTTTCTCATGCGACGGTTGCTTAGTTTTCTTCCCGCACCAACACGGGCTCGTCAAATTGGACGTTCTCCAGGGTCGCTGCATTCGGCACGCCGGCCTTGCGAAAACCCACCAAATATCGTTTCCCTGCCACGGTCACCCGCACACCTGCCGCAGTGGCACTTTCCAGCCGCGCCGCCGTCCACACCGGCGCCTGCCCGGCGCGATAAGGCACCATCACTGTCAACATGCCCAACGCCGGCAACGGCGCCTGTGTGCCCGCCTCCACATGCCATTGATTCGGGAAATCCCGCGTCGGTTTTGGATCGTACCCATCCCATTGCCGAAAAGCCAATGGCATGGGCGGCAGGTACTTCACCACCACTCCCGCCCGCGGCTGCTCCAACCGCAAGGTGTTCTGCGCTGCATCCACCGTAAATTCCCTGGCCGCATGCAACATAAACTGATATGTCGCCGGTTTGACTGCCACCAAATCATCGTACAGGACAATCAGACCCTGCTTCAAAAACGCCACGTGCCGATGCGCCCGCGTCAACCGCCCCCCATACGCCGGCGTGGCATCGCCCATGAGGTAATCCCAGGCCGGCGTCAACTTTTCCGCGGCAATCCGGCCATGTGGCGCCGGCGTATGTTTAATCTGCCCCTCGCCATCCACCAGCACGCCATTGTGGGCCCGCGTGCTGTGAACCCATTGATAATGAAAGCGGCTCCCGTGCAAGTCCCGGTACCCGCAGGTCATCAACAACTCCTCCCCAAAGGCGTTGAGTTGAAACGTGTTGTGCGGATTGTGGCCATGGCTCTGCGTGCCGAATGGACTCGACTTGAATAAAAAGTGAATGTCCTCCCGGCTGTCCAGCAACGTCGTATGCAGGCTGGCCACGCCAATTCCATGAAATATTTTGGAAGTCGGCACATCCACGGGCGGCCGCGCTGGCGGCAGTGGCGGCAGATTGGCCCGGTACAAAAAACCCAGAATCCCCCCCTCGCGCCCCATTTTGTGCTGCTCCACCCACCAATGCCAGTAACCCGCATTCCGCCCCTCCGGCCGCCCCGCCTGGGCGCGAATGAAGTACTCCATCATGCCCCCCACCCCGCTGGAGGGCGGGCGATAGGATAAATCGCCAAACCCGCTGTTGGGCGTGAAGGGCGGCGCCACGTACAGCGCAAAATCCCCCACCTGGTCAAAAAACGGTTTCTGCAACCCATCTATCTTCAAGGCCGACTGCGCTACTTGCAGCCACCACACCGCCTTGCTCATATAGCCGCTCCAATAACTCAGCCCCTCATGCCAGCCCCCATCATCGTCCGCCCACACCGGGTAACACGCGTAAAACTTGTTTACCGCGTAATCCAGCCACGTCTCCGCCTCCGGCAGCTCGCCCAACATCGCGATGGCGCACTCGCCAATCTTGTGCCACGTGCGGTTGCCGTGACTGTTGTAAGGCCGGTTCAAGTGCCCCGTGCCCTGCGCCACCTCCCCGCTATTCCACGCATCCGTCACCCGCCGTAGCATGACTTTGCGCACCGTTTCACGCTCCGCCGGGGACAACGCGTCATACGCCCAATCATACGCCCGCGGCAGCCGATACAACAACGGCTTGGCCGCCTCGCAATTCGTGCGGAAATTCGTCGGCCCGTCCGGATTCCACGCGGCCAGATGCATGATCCACCGCCGCGCCGCCTCGGCGTATTTCTTCTCCTGAGTGATCAGATGGACAAAGGCGATCGTCTCCGCCTCCTGGCACGCCCGCATGGTCTGCTCCCGATTCGGCCACCAGTACTTCACCAACTCGGCGTTGTCCTTGTCCAAGGCCGATCCCATCTTGTCCGGCTCGGGCGTCGGCCCCGCGGCGATGTACTTGTCCGCGGCTGCGCGCAATCGCGCAAATTCTTCCGCTTCCGCCGACAACCGTCCCTGCGCATCACGCCCGGCCAGGGCCAGTTGGCGCAGACGCGGCAAATCTTCCGGCCGCATGAACAAGCGCGGGTGCTCCCGGGGCACGCGCTCCCGTTGCTGGGCGCGGGTGGGCATGGGAAAAGGCTTGGCTTCCGCTGGCACCGTTACCGAACGCACCACACTCCACGAGGACGTTTGCCCGCTTTTGTTGACGAAAGCATAACGCCAGTAATACTTGCCCGGCGCCCAAGGCGTGTGGTGCGTGTACGTGTTCCACACAAAACCCGCCGCTCCATCAGCCTGCTGAAAATCCTCCCGCGTTGACCATTGCACCAGATACTTCACCGCCGCCGGCTCATGCAGCCAGATTAACGAGGGCGGGTTGAGCCGCGACACACTCCCATTTGCCGGCCGGTATCCTACCTCCCCGGGCACGGGTTCCCGATTGGACACCTTCAACTCGGCGCTTTGGGACGGCGCACCCAGCCAACACCCTGCCAAAACCAGGCCAAGACAGACGCGGGCGTATTTCATGCCCGCACTATGCCAAGCCGCCCCCTCCTTGACAACGAGAAGCGCTCCACGTTTCCCACCCAAACTGCTGCCCCCCACCACCTCGAGGCGGCCTCTCATACCATGCTCTTGACCGCTGCCAACTGCTCCAGGGCAAACGCCAGGTCCTCCCGCGTGTGCGCCGCGGAAACCTGCGTGCGAATGCGCGCCCGGCCCTGCGGCACCACTGGATACGAAAAACCCACCACATACACCCGCCGCTCCAACAACGCCTCCGCCATTCGCACCGCCCGGCTGGCATCCCCCAGCATGATGGGACAAATGGGATGCACGCCCGGAATCACCTCATACCCCAGTCGTTCCAGCCCCGCGCGGAAATAGCGCGTATTTTCCTCCAGCCTGTCCCGCAGTTCGGTGGATTGCGCCAGCAACTCCAGCGCCTTCAATGCTCCCGCCACCACCACCGGCGCCAGGGTGTTGGAAAACAAATAAGGCCGCGACCGCTGCCGCAGGTACTCAATGATTTCGCGCCGCCCGCTGGTGTAACCGCCGCTGGCCCCGCCCAGCGCCTTGCCCAGCGTCCCCGTCAGGATGTCCACCCGCCCCATCACCCCGCAATACTCCGGCGTGCCCCGCCCCCGCGCCCCCATGAAGCCCACCGCATGGGAATCATCCACCATCACCAGTGCTCCATAACGCTCCGCCAAATCGCATATCACCGGCAGGTTGGCCATCGTCCCATCCATCGAAAACACGCCGTCCGTGGCGATGAGCCGGAAGCGCGCCCCTTGCGCCTCCTGCAATTTTGCCTCCAAATCGGCCACGTCGTTATTCCGGTAACGGTAACGCCGTGCCTTGCAGAGGCGGATGCCGTCAATGATGCTTGCATGATTCAATTCATCCGAAATGACGGCATCCTCCTCGCCCAGCAGGGTTTCAAACAGCCCTCCATTGGCGTCAAAACAGGAAGAGTAAAGGACGGTGTCCTCCGTCCCCAAAAACTCCGTCAGCCGCCGCTCCAGCTCCCGATGCGCCGCCTGCGTTCCACAAATAAAACGCACGCTGGCCAGACCATACCCCCACCGCTCAAGCCCGGCCCGCGCCGCCGCCAACACCTCCGGATGCTGCGCCAGGCCCAGGTAGTTGTTGGCGCACAGGTTGAGCACCGGTGGCCCCTCATTTACTCGAATCCATGTCCCCTGCGCCGTGGTGATGACCCGCTCGCGTTTCGTCAACCCGGCCGCCTCCACTCCGGCCAGTTGCCTTTGCAGATGCGCCTGAAATTCGCCGTACATGCTTAATCCTTCCACGACAATACCACCTTGCCGGACTGGCCCGACAGCATCACCTCAAACCCGCACTCAAACTCCGTGTAATGAAAACGATGCGTAATCACCGGTTTGATGTTCAGCCCGCTCTCGAGCATCACCGTCATCTTGTACCACGTCTCATACATCTCCCGCCCATAAATGCCCTTGATCGTCAGCATGTTGAACACCACCTTGTTCCAGTCAATCGTCATCCCTGCCGGCGGAATGCCCAGCATGGCGATTTTTCCCCCATGGCACATGTTGTCTATCATCTCCCGCAACGCCGCCTCGCTGCCTGACATCTCCAGCCCCACGTCAAACCCCTCCTTCATCCCCAGCCGCCGCTGCACCTCCGCCAGCCGCTCTTTTTGGGGATTGATGGCCAGCGTCGCCCCCATCCGCCGGGCCAGCTCCAGCCGATACTCGTTCAAATCCGTCACCACCACATACCGCGCCCCCGCATGCCGCACCACGGCGGCAGCCATGATGCCAATCGGCCCCGCCCCTGTGATGAGCACATCCTCCCCCAGCACATCAAACGACAGGGCGGTGTGCACTGCATTGCCAAACGGATCGAAGATCGCCGCCACCTCCCGGTCTATCCCCGTCTGATGATGCCACACATTGGTCATGGGCACCGCAATGTACTCCGCAAAGGCGCCCGTCCGATTCACCCCGATGCCCTGCGTGTCCTTGCACAAGTGCCGCCGCCCCGCCAGGCAGTTCCGGCACCGCCCGCACACCACGTGCCCTTCAGCGCTGACCACGTCCCCCGGCCGAAAATCCACCACATTTGCCCCCACCGCCACCACCTCTCCCACAAATTCATGCCCCACCACCATCGGCACCGGTATGGTCCGGCGCGCCCACTCATCCCACTTGTAAATGTGCAAATCCGTCCCGCATATCCCGGTCCGCTCCACGCGAATCAGCACATCGTTCAACCCCACCTCCGGCTCCGGCACATCGGTCAGCCAGAGTCCCGGCCGATCATATTGTTTTACCAAGGCTTTCATGCCATCATGTGTGTGTCCGGCGCACTGGGCGAAGCAGCGCATGGCCCCCATCGGGCCGCCGCCGGCTTTCCATTATGTCGGACATGTTGTACAATATATGAAACAATGACTTACGATATGCAAGATTTTTTTCCATTATATTGAACACGTCATGCCCATGAAAAAAAACACCGCCCCGCAACCTCCTCCGTCTGCCACCGAGCCCGCGCCGGACGCCATTTCGTGCCATCTTGGACGCCGCGTCCGCCAGTTGCGCGCCGCCCGCGGATGGTCCCTGGATGCCCTCGCCCAAGCCAGCGGCGTCAGTCGCTCCATGCTCAGCCAGATTGAACGTGAGAAGGCCAACCCCACCCTGGCGGTCACCCTGCGCATTGCGCGCGCCTTCGGCATGTCCCTGGGGGACCTTCTCGAATCGCCCGAGATCAGTTCCTCCGTCGCCGTGATTCGGGCCGATGATCGCGCCTACCATTACCGCTCGGACAAATTATGCCGGCTCCGCACGCTCAGCCCCTTGAATCTGGAAAAGGATGTCGAATTTTATGAATTGGTCCTGCAGCCCGGCGGCGCCTTGCGCAGCGCCCCGCACTTCGAGGGCACCCGCGAGTTTCTTACCGTCGTTCGCGGCGAAGTGCGCGCCGAATCCGGCCGCGATGCGGAAGTGCTGCGCCCCGGCGACTCCGCCAGCTACCGCGCTGACGTGCCCCATGCCATCGTCAACACCGGCCGCGCGGAAGCGCAAATGTACCTGGTGGTGGTGTATCAATAACCGCCAAGGACGCGGCTCCACGGCGGACCTCATCCCCGCGCTTGCCGCGCAGCCCCCCGTTCTTCCTTCAGTTCCTCAATGGCCCGTTCCAGCGGGATGCGCGGACGAAAACCGGTGAGTCGCACCAGCCGCCGGATTTGCGGCCGCCGCCGTTGCATGTCCTCAAAGCCCGGCGCATAGGCCTGCGCGTAAGGCACACGCACGAGCGGCGACTCAGAATGGCAGAGCTTTTTGACGAGCCGCGCCAAATCCAGAATGCGGATTTCCCGCGTGCTCCCCACATTGACCACCTGCCCATAAGCCGCCGGGCAATGAGCCAGCCGCCACAAGGCCTCCACCGTGTCGCGCACATGACAAAAGCAACGGGTCTGGCGTCCGCTCCCATAGACCTGCAAGGGTTGCCCCTCCAGCGCCGCCTGCACAAAACGCGGCAGCACCATCCCATAACGGCCCGTCTGCCGCGGCCCCACCGTGTTGAACAGCCGCGCGATGATGACCGGCAGCCCGTGCTGCCGCGCATGGCCCAGCGCCAGAAATTCATCCATCAGCTTGGAACAGGCGTACGCCCAGCGCCCCAAATGCGGCGGCCCAATGCACAAATCGTCCTCCTCCGCGAAATACGCTTTCCGGCTTTTGCCATAAACCTCGGAGGTGGAAGCCAGCAACACCGGCGCCCGCGCCGCGCTGGCGGCGCGTAGCAACGCCTCGGTCTCCAGGACATTCGTCTCCATGGTCCGCACCGGCTCGCGCACCACCAGCTCCACCCCCACCGCCGCCGCCAGATGAAAAATCAGACGCGCCTCCCGCGCCAGTTTGGGCAGGGTGCGACAGGCGGAGACCCGCTGCGACTTCACCTCCAACCGCGGCTCACGCCGGTGAGCGGCAAGATTCTCCAGGCGGCCCGTGGACAAATCATCCACCACCACCACCCGCTGGCCCTCTGCCAGCAGGCGATCCACCAGATGCGAGCCGATAAACCCCGCCCCGCCCGTGACCAGAATGTGCCGCCCCGGCCTCACAAGCGTGCCGCGCCCCCGCGCACCGCGGCGTCCCATGTGCGGTAAGAACCGGTAAGATTGCGCGCTTGAAAACCATTCTGGAGCAACAGCCGGCAGGCAAAATACGAGCGCTGCCCGCTCTGGCAGTGCACAATGATTTCCCGGTCCCGTGGCAACTCGCCCAGCCGCCGCCGCAATTGCGGCAGGGGAATGTTCACTGCGCCCGGGATCATGCCGCGCGCGCATTCCTCCGGCGATCGCACGTCCAGTAAAAACGAGCGAGCCGGATCAAGTTGCAACGCCTCCTTCCACTGCGCCAGGTGCACCAGCCGCCGGCGTACGTTTTGCGCGGCCATGCCGGCCAGATTCACCGGGTCCTTCGCTGAGCCAAACGGCGGCGCATAGGCCAGCTCCAGCTCGGCCAGGTCATCCACCGTCATCCGCGCCTTCAACGCGGTGGCAAAAACATCCAGCCGCTTGTCCACTCCGTCCACGCCCACCACCTGCGCACCCAGCAGCCGCCCGTTGTCCGGATCAAACAACACCTTGATGGACAGCGGTTGCGCGCCCGGGTAATAACCCGCATGCGACGCCGGATGCAAATGCACCGCCTGATGGGCCATGCCGGCCTGGCGCAAAATCTTCTCATTGGCCCCCGTGCAACCCGCCGCCAGCCGGAACAGCCGCAGTATCGCCGTGCCCAGCGAGCCTTCATACCGCGCCGGCAGGCCAAAAATATGATCCGCCGCCACGCGCCCCTGCCGGTTGGCCGGGCCGGCCAGCGGAATCAAGGCCGGCGCGCCCGTCACCCAGTCCCGCACCTCAATCGCATCCCCCACCGCGTAAATGGCGGGATCACTGGTCTGCAAATGTTCATTAACCCGAATGCCCCCCCGCGGGCCGATGTCCAGTCCGGCCGCGCGGGCCAGCGCCGTTTCCGGTTTGACCCCCAGCCCCAGTATCACCACATCCGCCGGCAGCCGCGCCCCGCTTTTCAATACCACCACGGAAGCCCGGGCATTTTCCCCGTCGCGTGGCGCTTCAAAGGCCGCCACCGCATCATTCAGCCGCAGCTCCACACCGTTGGCCTGCAATTCCAAATGCAACCACGCCGCCATCTCCGGGTCCAGCGGCGCCATCACCTGGGGCAGCGCCTCCACCACCGTGACCTGCAACTGCCGCCGCCGCAATTGCTCGGCCATCTCCAGGCCGATGTATCCCCCGCCCACCACCACCGCGCGCTCGGCCACCCCCGGCCGCAGCCACGCCTGAATGGCGTCCACATCCGGCACATTGCGCACCACAAAATGCCCCTCCCGCTCAATGCCGGGAATGGGTGGGCGCAACGGCGCCGCCCCCGGCGCCAGAATCAACGCGTCATAACTCTCCTCGTATTCCCGCCCGTCGCTCAAATCGCGCACCTGCACCTTGCGCGCAGTGCGGTGGATGGCCGTCACCTCCGCGTTCACCCGCACGTCCAGATTGAATCGCGCCTTCAAACTGCCGGGCGTCTGCAGCAACAAATCATCCCGCGCCGGAATTTCGCCCCCCACATGGTAGGGCAGGCCGCAATTGGCAAAGGAAACGTACGGCCCCCGTTCAAAGACGATGATTTCGGCTTTTTCCGACAATCGCCGCGCCCGGGCGGCGGCGCTTGCGCCACCCGCCACTCCGCCAACAATCAGCAAACGTTGCACTGCCATAAAAGAGCCTTCCAGACCCTCCGATGCCGGCGCTGCTCAACCCCTCCCACGGAAACTGAGACGCCAACCCGTCCCTGCAAACCGCCTCTACTCCGGCACCTCGCCGTCGTCACTTCCCGTCATCATGTTCGGACCTTTGGCTTCTTCCTTTTGCTGTTCCCAATTGAAGAAAAGCTGGTGAAAAACCGCCGTCTTGAAGCGGGCCTCGCCGAAATTGGAGCTTTTGGCCGCCAGTTGCAGGCCATCCCACCGGTCAATGGTCAACGTCACCACCCCCCGGTCGGCAAACACCGCCCGCACGTCCGCCGGACTTTTCGGCGCCGTCTCCAGTTTTTCCGTGGCAAACTCCACAAAGTTGACCCGGTCCATCGGAACATCCATCTTTGCAAAGGCCGTTTCAAACACCACCACCCCCTCCTTCAACGCCACCAAATTCCCGGAGATTTTATCCTTGTTGGACAATTCCAACACATCGCGCTGCGTCTTGGCCTGGGCGCCGCTCTGCTCCTGGATGGTGCCGTCCCACTCCGTCACCCGGATGTTGCTGATGCGAATCATCCCAATGTTCTGGTTGGCAAAAATCACCCCCGTCCCGCTCCCGCCCCAGTCCAGATTGTCCTTCCATTGCTTGATGAGCGAGCCATCCAGCAACAACGCGATGGTGCGCGCCTCCTTGTTCACCAAAATCTCCACCCGCACCTTGGACTTCTGATGCAGGCCGGGGTATTCCGCCTGCCCCATGTGGCTGCTGCCCCCATTGCGCCGCATGCGCTGCAGATAAATGTAGCCCGGCTGCATCTGCAACAAATAGGCGTTGCTGGCGTATTCCTCGGTGGAATCCGTGTATAGCCCGATCAAAAACTGCAACTGCCCCCGCCACGCCAGATCAAACTCCAGCCGCGCCATGGGCGGCAGTTTGATGTCCCGTCCAATTGAGCCGTTGCCCGTCGCAATTAAACTGTTGTCCTGGTACCGCCAGTTGTTCCGGCTGTTGCGGGACCGCCACCCCTCCATGCCCGTCGGTCCCTCATAAATGGCCCCTGTTGAGCCTTTAACCATCCGAAAACCCGCCACCCGCTTGCGCGGAAAAGTCATCAGCCCGGCGTAGTCCGTCTGCAATTGCACCCGCTCCGAATCCACCATTACCAGCGCCCCCATGAGTTCGTCGCCATTGCTCAACACCACCACGCACGCGTTGCTCGTAACCGGCGCGGGCGCGCTCTTCCGAGGCAGCACAATCCGCGCCACCCGCTCCGGTTTGAAGGCGATTTCGCTCTGCGCATCCGGCGTGCGCCAGCGCACCCCCCGCTGCGGGTCAATACTCAACAGATTCCCATGCAGGGTATCGCCATTCATCAAACGTATGACGTCTGAATACGCCGGGTCACCCCCGGTTTTTTCCTCCGCTTCATTGGCAGGCTTGGGAGTCACCGGCCGCACCCCTGTGGCCGATTCAATCTGCTGCACCGCCTTGATGCCCTCCAGGACAATGGCTCCGTGGCCGGCGGCCGCCAGGCAGCATCCCAGCGCCATTACCGCCCACCATCGCATGAACTTTTTCATAAATCCTTTTCTCACGAACGCTGCGCGCCCGCCTTAACGCTCGTAAATCGGCAAATACCGGTAATTCAACGCCAGCGACAACAAACTCGCCGCGGTGGTGAAGCTCGCCCCAAAATTCCCATCCCAATTGCCGTCCGGTGACTGCGTTTGCGCCAGCAATTTGACGTTGAGCGCATTCCACTCCCGCCACGCCTTGGGCGAGGTGTGGAAATACGCCTGCGAGGCGTAGTACAAATAGTAATGGAAATAGTGTTGTTCCGCCGGCGCCGAGGATAAAAACCGGCTGGCCGCCAGAAACGCCTTGCTGTTCTTCTGCTTGGCCAGCGCCAGCACCAGCGCAAAAATTGCCGTGCGCGGCGCATTCCCTGCATCCGGCCCCGTATATCCCACCCCGCCGTCCGCCCCCTGGCACAAAAGGAAAAACCGGATGCCTTTGTTGATGGCCTCCTCGGGCACGGCCAGGCCGGCATTGCGCGCCGCAAACAACGCCACCATCTGCGCCCCGCTCACCGTGGTGTCCGCATCGCTGGTTTCCGGCGAATACCGCCAGCCTCCGTAGGCATTGCGCGCCTGGGCTGTTAAAATCAAATCCACCGCCTTTTGCAACGCCGGCCCCAGCCGCGCGTCCTGCACATGCCCATAACTCTCCGCCAGCGCCAGCGTCGCAAACCCATGATTGTACATGGAATTGCCAATGTAGCCATTGCGGTCATTCTGCTGGCTGAGAATGAAGTTCAGCCCCCGTTTGATGTTTACCGCGTAAGGCCCCACATTGGGGTCATCCCCGTGCGCCAGCATCGCCGTGATGGCCAGCCCCACCACGGCCGGTTGCTGCCCATAATTGTCTTTCCACGTTCCCTGCTCGGTTTGCGTCCGCGCCAGCCAGTCCAGCCCCCGCTTGTACATCCGCTCCAACTGCGGCGGCACCGCCTCCAGAAATTCCTCCCCCTGGGCAAAAATCCGGGACGGCAGCCCGGCCAGCAAGGCCAGCCCCATCGCCAGCACCCCCCCCAGATAAAATCTATGCCATTTACCTGTGCTCATGGATTCGACTGTTCCACCGCATTGAAATAATGTTGCAAGGCCTCCCGGAACTCCGCCGGCATCTGCCGCGTGCTGCTGCCCGCCACCCGCTCCACCGTCCGCGACGGCCCCACCCGCCCCCGCACATCGCCCGTATAAGGCGCGTTGGGGCGGTCCGACAATCCGCCAAAATTGTTGCCGCCCGGCTGCTGTCCCCCCTGGTTTTCTCCCTGCTGCGGTGGCATCAGCCCCATGGCCATCATCTGCATCATCTGCATCATCGCCATCTGCCCCTGGCTCTGGCCCTGCCCCGATTGCTGGCCCTGCATCAATGAGCGGATGGCTTCATCCAGCAGGTTCATCGCGTCAGTCTGCGCATTGTACGTAGGCTCGTCCGTGCGCGGGCGTTTCAAATGGGCCTCCGCATCGTCCATCGCCTCATTGGCGTGGTCCATCATCGGCCGCGCTTTCTGGAAAATGCGCTCCTTCTTGAGCTGCCCCAATTCCCGGCTCAGCTCGTTTTGTTTGCCCGCCAGTTTCCGCGTGTCTTCCGGGTAGGAGTCCGTCCCCTTGCGGAAGCGGTCCACCAGCCGCACATGCTCACGCAGGTTTTCCTGGGTCTCCCGAATCCGCAGCAACGCCAGCATCTTTTCCAAATCTTCCTCGGACATTTGCTGTCCGCCGCCCCCGCCCCCGCCCCCGCCGGACTGCGCCGCCGGTTCGCCTTCCAGTTTTTTTGCCCAACTGAAAAATTTCTCGGCGATTTCCGTGCTCTGCGCCATGGCCATCGAACTGACATTCTCCCGAATCAGCTCCCCAATCTGAGCCACTTTTTCCGAGGCCTTGGCCTCGTTCATCTCCTGATCCACCTCTTCATGCCGCTCCGAACCAGTCCGCTGCGCAAACCGCTGGATTTCCTCGCGCAGCTTCATCACCTGTTTGCTCGTCTTCGCCTGCTCGTCGTGCATCCGCAAAAACTCCTTGCGAACGTCCGGCGGCAGTTGGTCCCGGCTCAAACCAATCGTCCTGGGCAGCTCTTTCTTTAATTCCTCCGCCGTGCTCTTCTCAAACTGCCCGATGGCCCGCAGCCGGTCCGCCAGGCTCTTGGCCTGCATCTTGTCCTGCATGGCGGCCATTTTCTTTTGCAAATCCTGCAGGTTTTCCAACGCCTGCTGCTCCTGCTGCTCGCCCTGCCGCACCTGCTCCCCGCGCTGGGAGGCATTCTGGCTCTGTTGCGCCCGGCTCAACATCTGGCTGGCGGGCGACATGTTCTGCCGGCTGATGCTCTGCATGATTTCCGTGTTTTCCAGCATCTCCTTGATGCTCTCCTCGCTGATGGATTTGTTGCGCATGGCCTCCCGCGCCGTCTTCAAATTCTCCTGCGCCAGCCGCTCCAACTGCCGCGCATACTCCGCCTGCTCGGCCGCCTGCTCAGTCAGTTGCTTGCTCGTCTCCTCCCGCATCAACTCCTCCGGCTTCATGTCTTTCACCAGCCGCGTGTCGCTGAGCAGGTTCTCCTGCCGCCGGGTCAATTCCTCAATCGCCGCGCGCAACTTCTCCAGCTCCTCCAGAATCAACCGGGCATGCTCCTCCTTGCTCATCACAAAAATCCGATGCAGCACGCTCTCCGACGGCGCCCGGCCGGGGTAATAATCCACCGAAGTGGCCTTCAATCCAATCATCGAACCGGCCGGCGCGCGCAACAACGCCGGCGCCAGTTGATACGTCCCCTCCAGCCGTTTTTCCTGATGCCCGCCCGTCCGCACTTCCACCTTTCGGGCCTGCGGCGCCTCCGGTTTTTGCGGCAGCGATATTTCCATCGCCACCCCCACGTTTTTCACCCCGTAATCATCCGTGCTGCTGATGCGCACCGGCAGAATCTCATCCTCCAACACCGCCATCGCCCGTCCCAGCTCCGGCATCTCCACCACCGGCGGGTTGTCCCGCACCACCCCCAAGCTCACCGTCGCCGGCACCCGGTTGGACAGGCCATGCTGGTCTTCCCACACAAACATCAACTTGGTTTCCCCCAGCACCAGCAGGGACTCCGTGATAAAATCTTCGCCCCGCACCTTGAGCGGCTTCCATTGCTCCGCGAGTTGATGCGCCCGGGCAATCACCCGGCTGGTCTTGCCCGTCAACACCACCGAGCTCCCTTCCACCGTCGTCAATCGCCCATTGCGAACTTCCTGCACCGTATCCGGATACTGGAGATACTCCGGCCGCTTAATCCACGCCGTCATCTGCTTCAATGCCGGCCGGTGCGTCGGCTCCACCCACACCGTTTTGGTCTCGTCCCCCACCCGCAACCGCAACCGGCCGGGCTGTGTCTGCGCCGGCACATTGAAGGTCACCTTCCGATTCACCACCGGCGCCTGCACCACCGGCTGCCGGTCATATTGGAAACTGGCCGTCGCCGGTGTCACCAAATCTGACCGCACCCGCACCCCGCAGGTAATCGCAAAGGGTTCGCCATGCGCCACAATCAACCGGTCCGGCACATCCTCCAACGCCACAAACGTAAAGCGCTCCGCCGGCGCCAGCGGCAGCAGCCAGCGCAAAAAGGCATTGGCGCTCGCCTCCGGCACCAGCAAACACGGCGCCGCCACCAGCAAAAACAACCCCACCGCCACCAGCGTGTAAATGCGCGGTTTCCGGGTGGCCACCGCCTGCCGAAATTCATATTTCAAGGCCTCCGCCGACACCTGTTGAATGGCCGCCTGGCAAAGCGCCGTGCTGAAGTTGGCCGGGCGCTTTTCCTGGTCGGCCAGCTCCACGATGCCCAACAGCCGGTCCCCCAGCCGCTTGTAACGCTGCTGCACGATTTTCGCCAGGGCCCGCGTGTCCCGCCGCTGCCACACCCACAACCGCAGCCAGCCATAGGAGAAATAGACTAAAACCGCCATCCCCAGCGCTGTGAACAACAACCGCAGCCACACCGGCGTATCCCAAAACCGGTCCGAAATAAACACCAGGGTATAGGAAACCAGCAGGCCGCTCAAAGCACCCGTGACCGCCAGCAGCGTATCCACCCGCCACAACCGGCGCTCCAGCTCGTCAAACTTGGTCCGCAACTGCGGGGGCAGTTGCACCAGATGGTCCGCTTGATATTGCATGTCAGTCTCTCAATTATGGGCCGCGCTTCACCCGCGGCCCTGCTCCCCCCGCCAGTCCCACAACCAGCCAGCCGTGCCCCCCGGCCCCCAAGATGGCTGCATCACTCGCATACCATCCTGCTTCCTTCACCCGCCCGCTGCATTAGACGGCATCAAGCCCTTATTGCTCAGGCATGTTCCCCGCCCGGGCCACCCCATGACCTGACCACCCATTAACTCATATCATACCGGCAATCTTGCGACCCGTCCAATAGATTCCCAGTAACAAAACTATCCCGCCGGCCCACCAGGGATTCGACCACAACCGAATGCGCAACGGCGCCGGCTTGACCTCGGGCAGGGCGTTAATTTGCGCCACCAACTCCTCAAATTGATGCACGCTCCCCGCCTTGCCGCCCGTCAATTCCGCCAGCTCCCGCAAGATGCCCATGTTCATGGGCTGCCCCACCACCTCCCGCCGCACCCGGGCCACGGTGATTTCAGTTTCCAAACCTCGCGCGGCGCGCTCGCTGCTGATGTTAATTTTATAGCGTCCCCCCTGCCGGGCCACAAACGAGCCTTTGAACACCCCCCACCCGCCCCCCAAAGGCGCCAGCTCCAGCCGCTCCGTCTGTCCGTTGGGGGCCACGATGGTGGCGTACACCGTCCCCCGCTCCAGGGGAAAACCGCTCGCATCCAACACTGTAGCATTGAGATACACCACATCCCCTGCATGCGGATTCTCCGGGCTGTACACCAGCCGCACCCCCTTGCCGGCGGCCAGATGCCGCTTATGCGACATCCACCGCACCACCTGCCCCCAAAACCGGTAGTGATACAGGTCCTCCACCCCCTTGCGCCAACGCCAGGCGCCATCCGTCCCCATAAACAACGTTTCCCCGCCCCCAAAGGGCCGCGTCACCAGCAAGGGCAGGCTGCCGCTGGCATTCCGCAACGAAGGATGCACCGCCAACACTTCAGACCCGGGCCGGCTCTTCAACACTCCCGCACACCAGAAAAATCCCGGCAACCCCCGCCAAACCTCTTCATTCGCCAGCTCGTCATTGGCCAGCATCGTCAAAAAATGCCGCCGCCCATTCAACGTGAGCTTCAGCGGAGACTCGTTGGGCAGGGTGGTCCCGTTGGGCTTGGCTTCATCGTACACAATCGGCAGCAAATCCCCCACCGGGCTGTTCACCAGCGTCAACTGACGCCCGCGCGGCCCCGGCAAAAATACCAGCCCGCTGCCCTGATACTCCACCAACCCGCGAATCAGCGCCAGTTGATTGGTGGTCAGCTCATTGTCGCCCACGCCAATATCCCCCAGGAACACCACATCATATTGCGAGAGTTGTTCCCGGCTTTCCGGGAAAGTTTTCAGATAATTCGTGCCATCCCCCATTGCCATGCCCGGATGATAAAGCAGGGTGTGCACCTCCACCCCCGGGTCCCGAAACAACGCATTGCGCAAATACCGATATTCCCACCGCGGCAGACTTTCCACCACCAGCACCTTCAACTTCTCCGCCCGCACCCCAATCCGAAACTCCGCCGAGTTATTGTCATCCAGGGCCTCCCCCTCCACCACCGGAAAAGCCAGCCGCAGCGTGCGCTCACCCAGCTCCCGCGGAGACCATATCAGAGTGTCCTGGTACAACCCATAGGCCGGAATCGTTATTTCCCGCCGCGTTTCCTCGCCCTCTGGCCCGCTCAAAACCACCGTCGTCTTCAC
The DNA here is from genome assembly GCF_024832785.1 of Fontisphaera persica. Taxonomy (GTDB): domain Bacteria; phylum Verrucomicrobiota; class Verrucomicrobiia; order Limisphaerales; family Fontisphaeraceae; genus Fontisphaera; species Fontisphaera persica. The sequence continues at coordinate 158,189 of NZ_CP116615.1, read as the reverse complement.
CTCCCGCGGCAAATGGCTTTGGATTTTGAAGGGAATGGACACCTGCTCCCCCAGCAACCCATAGGCCGGCGCCTGCACCTGCACCAGATTCAAATCCGGCAAATAGCTTTCGCTGCCCACCCCCACGGCGTAAATCGGCACGCCCCGCGCCCGATAACGCGTCGCGGCACTCACGGGAGACACCCCCAGATTCCAATCCCCATCGCTCATCACCAGCACGCCCTTGAGCCGCTTGTACCGCTGCAATACCGCATCCAGCGCCGCATTCAAATCCGTCCCCTCCTCCACCCCGGCCGCCAGATTGGTCTCCGCCGGCGGCGCCGCAAACTCCTCCAGCACCACTTTGGCCGTGGCCTGCCAGGGTTTGTAAAACTGATTGGTGCGCTGACGCTGCACCCACTGCTGCCGCGACCAGATGGTGCGCTCGTCCAGCGCCACATCCCGCGTGCTCATGCTCGCCGAGGCATCCAGCAACACCGCCACCTCCGGCGGCTCCGTCTCGATGATTTCCTTGACGAACTCAGGCTTTAACAGCGTGAACCCAATCAGGGTCAACACCACAAACCGCAGCCCCTCTAAAAGCCCCACCCCCCGCGCCGTCCCCCGCCGCCGCCAGTTCTGCCAGCACAACCACCCTGCCCCCACCCACAATACCAGTGCCAGCACCACCACTGGCCAGGGACGCTCCAATTCCAGATGAATCATGGCGTCCCTCCCTTCATCTGGAATCTCACTGCGGGCGCAGTTTCCGGCTTGGGCGGCAGAATCAACAACGCCTCCACCAGCAAAAACACCAGCATGGCGAACAAAAACATGCGCCACAATTCCGCCTGCAACCGGCCCTCACCCTGCTTGCGCTCACCGAGCATCTGCACCGGCACCGGCCCAAACAACCCCCTGGCCTTGGCCGGCTCCACCGTCTCCACCGCTGCCTCCGCCGGCGGACGGTTCACCGCCACCATCCGCAACCCCGACCGATACACCCCCGCATGCAGCCGAACATCCTTGGCCCCTTCCACACTGGTCCATATCTCCCCCCCGCCGGTGGGCACAATCTGCCCGCAACTCAACATCCCGGCCTGAGTGAAACGACGGCCGCCGGTCTGCAACAACCGTTGCACCGCCGGCACCAGCACCCACCCCTCCCGTAGATTGCTCCATTCCGGCCACAACCCCACACTGCACGCCACCAGCTCGCCCCGCCCCACCACTCGTCGCGATAAAAACGCCAGCCGGTCCTCAAAACTGGCCAGCGCAATGCCTGTGCCCCCCAGCGGCTGCCGGCGGCGCACCTCCAAATCATTCAGCGGCAGCGCCAGGTTTTCTTCCGTGTTCGCCAACAGCCCCTCCTGCCGCTGCCACTGGGTAATTGGCCAGCTTTTACCCTCCTCGGCCGCCTGCGCCTCTCCCCAGGCAATGCCCTCAAACTGCCCCGGCTGGCCATGCGCAAACATCCACAACGCGCCGCCCGCCTCCAGATACTGATGCAAGGCCGCGGCCACCGCGCCGCCGGGTGGCGCCGCATGCCATAGCACCAGCGCGTAATCATTCCATACCACCCCGGCGGTCCGGTCCGGATGCACCACCTCAGCCACCAAATTGGTATCGTTGGCAAAAGGTGCCGCCGCCAGTTGCAGAATGCGGCCCACCGCTGGATCATCCGTCACCACCAACGCCCGCAGCAACACCGGCGGCCCATACACAAAATAAGCCACATTGTCCCGCGGATTGTCATCCGCCGGCAATTCCACCCGGCCCCATCCACTGGCCATCGCGCTCTCCACCGGCAGTTTATGCCGGTACCGGTAGCTCGGTCCGCTCAATTCCAAATCTACCTGCGCCCGCGTGCCCTCTCCCCCAATGCTAATCGGCATGATGGCCGGCGCGGGGTTGTTGCGCTCAATCATCATGACCACCTCCACCTCCGGCGGCTCAGCCCGTGGGCGCCGGAGCACCTCGGTGATTTGCACCGACCATGACTCCGTCACCGGCGGCTGCTCAAATGTCAGCAAACGCACCCGTACCGTTTGCGGCAACGCCGCTATTTGCGCCGTCACCACCTTCCATTGCTCGCTGTCCGGCTGCCAGTTGCTCGCCTGCAAATCGCTGGCCAGCCAGATTTCAAAATGCCCCACCTTGTTCCGTTGCGCCCATTCCACCACCGCCTGTAATGTGGCCGGAATGTCCGCCGCCGTATCTGTGGCCCCGGCAGTGGAAAGCTGAGGCAGAGCCGAAGGTTCGCCCACTTCCGTCGCGGCTCGCAGGGCCGTGTCAAACAACACAAACCGGCTGGTGTCCTTGTAACTCTGCGCCGCCTCCGCCAGCACCCGCGCCGCCTCCGCCCGCTTGCTGACGTTGCCACCGGGCATCCGCGCCTCCATGCTCGCCGAGCGGTCCAACACAATGACAATCACATCCGGCGCCGCCTGAAACATCCATCCCAGCCATCCGCCGGCCAGCGGCCGCGCCACCGCCAGCACCAGACCCACCAGAGCCAGCACCCGCAACAGCAAAATCAACCATTGCCGCAACCGCGCATAGCGCGTGGATTTGCGCGTGGCCGACAGCAAAAACATCATCGCGCCCCAGTCAATCGAGCGATGCCGCAGCCGGTTGAAAAGATGAATGATGACCGGCAGCAGCGCCAGGGGCAGGCCCCACAACAGTAATGGCTCCAGGAAGGTCATCGAATCTTGAGCGCCCGCCCGCGCATGAAGGCGCGCAGCACCCTTTCGTAATCCTCATGCGTCGCCACCGATTGCAGCTCGATGGCAAACCGGTGGCACCCCTCCCGCAACGCCTCCAGATGCGCCCGCACCGCCTTGAGGTATTGATCTCGTATCACCGCCGGCTCCGACAACAGCGTCTCCGGCGACTCCAAATCCACAAAGCGCATCGGCCGGTCAAACGGAAACTCCAGCTCCAGCCGGTCCATCAAATGAAACGCCACCACATCGTGCTTCTGAAAACGCAGGTGTTGAAAACACTCCAGCAGCGGCTCCACCGGACAAAAGAAATCGCTGAACACCATGACCAGCGCCCGCTGCCGCACCTTCTCCGCCACGTCGTGCAGCGAGCGAATCAAGGCCGTCTCCCCCCGCGCCTCCACCTCCTCCAACACATCAAACACCGCCTGCAAATGCCGCGGGTTGCGCTTGGGCGGAATATCCCACACCATGCGATCGCTCAGGCAGATCAGCCCCGCTGCATCGCCCTGATGAATGAACAAATACGCCAGCGTGGCAATCAACCGCTTCGCATAGTCCAGTTTGGAATCCCCCTGCTCCCCCCGAAACGCCATCGAGCCGCTGCAGTCCAGCACCAGGTAACAGCGCAGGTTGGTATCCGCCTCAAACTCCTTCACGTAAAACCGGTCCGTGCGCGCGTACACCCGCCAGTCCACCCGCCGGATGTCATCCCCCGGCGCATACTTGCGGTATTCCGCAAACTCCACGCTCGAACCCCGATGCGGGCTGCGATGCAACCCCGCCACCGACCCAATCATGGGCAGACGAGTCCCCATCGGCTGCTGCACCAGGCGGGCGACAACCTTCGGGTCAAGAAACTTTCTGCCGCCGCGCTCAGCCACGCTGCTCAGCTCCTTGCACCTCGGCCCACAGGCGATTGATGATCTCCTCGCTGGTGACCCCTTCCGATTGGGCCTGGAAATTGGTCAGAATGCGATGCGTTAACACCGGATGCAGCACCGCCTCCACGTCCTCCATCCGCACCAGGTAACTCCCGTTGAGCACTGCCCGCGCCTTGGCCCCCTTCACCAGGTATTGCACCGCGCGCGGCCCCGCCCCCCAGGTCACATATTTTTTCACCCACTCCGGCGCATTCGGCTCGGTCGGACGCGACATCCGCACCACGTCCACCACCGTGTCGTAAATATGATCCGGCACCGGCACCCGCTGCACCAGCTCCTGGTACGCCATCACCTGCGCACCATCAATCAGCTTGTTCAGATTCACCGTCATGCTGCCCGTCGTCTCCCGCGCAATCCGCCGCTCCTCCTCCACCGTCGGATACTTCACCGTGATGAAAAACATGAACCGGTCCAACTGCGCCTCCGGCAGCGGGTACGTGCCCTCCTGCTCAATCGGGTTTTGTGTCGCCAGCACAAAAAACGGCAACGGCAGTTTGTAATTGTGCCCCGCGGCGGTCACTTTGTATTCCTGCATCGCCTCCAGCAACGCGGATTGCGTCTTGGGCGGCGTGCGGTTGATTTCGTCCGCCAGAATGATATTGGCGAAAATGGGGCCTTTGACGAACTCAAATGCCCGCCGCCCCGGCTGGTCCGTCTCCTGTAAAATATCCGTGCCCGTAATATCCGAAGGCATCAAATCCGGCGTGAACTGGATGCGGCTGAATTGCAGGGACATCACGTTGGCAATGGAGTGCACCATCAACGTCTTCGCCAGTCCCGGCACCCCCATCAACAAACCGTGTCCCCGGGACAATATGCAAATCAGCAGCTTTTCGATGACCGCATCCTGGCCGATGATCACCCGGGCAATCTCCGCCCGAATTTTCTGGTACAGTTCCCGCATCTGGTCCACGGCCGCCACATCGTTGTCAGACAACGTTTGGGACGATGCCGCGGGCGCCGCGGTTTTCAGCGCTGTGGCAGTTGAATCATCCATATCAATGTCGAATAGGGCAATTTATCTTGTGCGCAAGCTATCCCTTGCTGCCTTGCCGCGCAAGTGTAAACCCTTTTTGGTGAAAACCAAATGTTGGACTGGCCAACTCCGCCCGCGCGTTAAATAATTCGCGGCATGAAATTTTTCTGGCACTTTGCGGTCTCTCTCTGGCTGGGCTTCTGGGGAGCTGGCATCCTGCGGGGCGCTCCCGCACCCCAGGTCAACCTCGTCCTTTCTCCGTCCACCAATGCATCGCTCGCCTTCGCCGCCGCAGAAATCCAGCGCGCCCTCCTCGAACGCCCCCAGCCAGCTTTGAAATCCATCCGCTTGGAAATCACCGGCCAGGGCAGTCCCCAAAGCTTCCAGCTCTCACGCCCCAACCCTGATTCCATTCTGGTGGCGGGCGCCGACGCCACCGGCGCCATGTACGGCGGACTCGAAGTGGCCGAAGCCCTGCGCCTGGGGTTGCTCCCGCAGTTGCGCCTTGGCGAGCACCGCCCCTACATCGAACAGCGCGGCATCAAGTTCAACATCCCCCTGGATGTCCGCACCCCCAGCTACTCCGACAACTCCGACGCCGCCCAGCTCAACCTACCGGAAATGTGGAGCATGGACTTCTGGCGCACCTTCCTCGATGAAATGGCCCGCCATCGCTACAACGTGCTGACCCTTTGGAATCTCCATCCCTTCCCCTCCATCATCAAAGTCCCGGAATATCCCGAAGTGGCCCTCCGGGATGTCCTCCGCGCCCGCCGCGAACACTTCCACGAAAAATTCAGCCATACCGGCACGGATATGTTTCAACCGGCCATGCTGAAAGATGCGGAAGTGGTGAAAAAAATGACCATCGAGGAAAAAATCGCCTTCTGGCGCGCTGTGATGCAGCACGCGCAGGACCGCGGCATCGCTGTCTATTGGTTCACCTGGAACACCTTCCTCTTCGGCGCCGAAGGCAAACACGGCCTCAGCCGTGCCAAACTGGACGACAACCTCATCCGCTACTTCCGCGCCAGCGTCCGCGAGACCGTTCTCACCTACCCCCTGCTCGCCGGCATCGGCATCACCGCCGGTGAACACATGGCCAATGACATGGGCGGACGCGACAAGGAAACCTGGCTCTGGGACACCTACGGCGAAGGCATCCGCGACGCCCTGAAAACCCAGCCGCAACGCCAGTTCCGCCTCATTCACCGCCTCCACATGACCCGCCCGGAAGCCATCTTCAAACGCTGGCAGGATTATCCCGGCCCCTTCGACCTCAGTTACAAGTACGCCGTCGCCCACATGTATTCCATCACCAACCCGCCTTTCATCAACGAAGTGCTCAATGGCCTCGGCAACGGCCGCCGCACCTGGCTCACCGTCCGCAACGATGACATCTACAGCTTCCGCTGGGGCGACCCGGAGTTTGCCCGCCATTTCCTGCTCGCCATGCCACCAGCCGACAAACTGGCCGGCTTCTACATGGGGCCGGACGGCTACCTCTGGGGCCGCGATTTCCTCACTCAATTGCCCCCCGGCGCGCCCCGTCCCACCGTCATCGAAAAACAATGGTATTCCTTCATGCTCTGGGGCCGCCTGGCTTATGACCCCACCCTGCCCGATGACTTCTTCCGGCGTGTCCTGGCCTTTCGTTTTCCCGGGCTGGAAGCGGAGAAACTCGACACGGCCTGGCGCTCCGCCTCGCGCATTTTTCCGCTGATTACCCGCCTGGTCTGGGGCAGCATTGACTTGCGCTGGTTTCCCGAAGCCTGCCTCAGTCACCCCACCTACCGCGGCTTTTTTACCGTCCGCGAATTCATCGAGCGCGACCCCATGCCCGGCAGCGGCGTGCTGGGCATCAAAGCCTGGCGCAAGGCCGTCCTCGCCGGTGAAACCCTGCAAGGCACCACCCCCTTGCAAATTGCCGATGCGCTCGCCGCCCACGCCCGCACCGTGCACCAACTGCTGCCCGACCTGCGCGCCCGGCAGGGCTTCAACGTTGAGGCCCGCGCCACGCTCAACGACCTGGAAATGTTCGCGCTCCTCGGCGATTACTACGCCGCGAAAGTCCGCGCCGCCTGCGCCCTTGCGCTCTTTGACCGCAACCAGGACGAAGCCCAACGCCAGGAGGCCATTCGCCAGTTACAATCCGCTGTGGTGTACTGGAATGCCTATGCCCAGAACTACGCCCGCCAATACACCCCTCGCGTGCTCTACAACCGCGTCGGCTGGGTGGACCGCGTCGCCTTGCTGGAAAAAGTGCGGGCGGATGTGGAAATCGCCCGCGCTTGGAAACCCGGCACGCTGACCTCCGATGAACCCGCCCAGCGTGCCAATGCGCGCGCCGATTAAATCTCACCCCGCGAAGAAAACTCCCCCGGCCACGCCAGCCGGCGCTAGCGCTGATACTTGAGTGTCGGTTTGGTCATCGTGGAGGCGTAAAAAATATCAGCCTGATAATCCCAGGCATAATTGGGGCCCACCCGCTGAATGCCAAAACCCGGCGGCAACGGCGCCACCACCTGCCAGGTTTGCCCGCCGTCTTTGGTTTCTTGGAAGCCGCTTTTGCCCACCACCACAAAATGGCGTTCATCCCGCCCAAACATGGGGCCGTACATCGCCTCCACCGGCGTCCCCAAGGGCGACCACGTCGCGCCCTTGTCTTTGCTCACCAGGATGCCTTTGCCCGTGCACCAATAACCCACCTTGCGGAACACCACCGGCACTGCCGCGGCCGGCGTGTTGGTCGCCACCTGCGTCCAGGTGAGACCCGCATCCACCGACCGGAAAATCCCCGGCTCCTTTTCCCGCGTGGCCACAAAAGTCTGCCGGTCAAATACGCCGCAACCGCTGTAGCCCTTGCCCAAATCCTGCCAGGTCGCGCCACCATCCGCACTGGTGGTAAGCATGCCGCCGGCCTCGTGACGCAGCGCCAGCAAGCGCTTGCCGGTGTCCTCCCAATCCACCGCGCCAAAATCGAGATGACTGACCTTGGACTTCACCCACGTCTGCCCGCCGTCCGTGGTCATGGCGCTGCTGCCGTAAATCATAAAACAAAACAGGCGCTGGCCGGCCGGATCGGCCTGCAAGGCCCAGCCGGTTTCGCATCGGCCGCCAATGTTCTGCTGGTCCACCCGCTTAAAGCTCAGCCCCTTATCCGTGCTTTTCCACAGCCCCTGATCATTCACCACCATGAACACCGCCCCCGAGGCGCGATCCACCACCACCCCCGCCGTGGGACCGGCGTACCCCGGTTTGACCTGCGAGGTGACCGGGTCGGAAATGTTCACCCATTCCGCCGCGCCCACCAGCCACGGAATGACCACACCCAATACAAACAATTTTTTCATATCCTTAAACCACAGGTTGCAGGTTTCACTTCCGCTCACAAAAAACGCCCCCGCCTGTTCAGGGAGAGGCGCCCACGCAGTACACGTTTTTCAATCCCACCAAATACAACCGTCCCCCCGCCACGGCTGGCGAGGCATGATTGCCATCCCGCAAATCATTCACCGCCAAGACCCGCAACTCCGGCCCCGCCTGCAGCACGTAACTCTTGCCCGCGTTGGCGTAGTACAGCCGGCCGTGCGCATCGGCAATCGGACTGGCCCACGTGGTGGAAATACCTTCCAGCCGCTCCGCATACACCTGCCGGCCGGTGTCCACCTCCCAACACTTCAGCACCCCCGGCGTATGCAGCCGATAAACATGTTTCCCCACAATGATGGGCGAACCAATGCCTTCAGGCACCTGCGCCACAGTCCACCGTATGTGCGTCTGGGAAACATCGCCCGTACCCCCCGGCGCCACCGCCACGCCCATCCCACCGCGACCGCTGTCAAAATAAATCACGCCCGCCCCAAAAGCAGGCGAAGCGGCGTCGCCGCTGCCCCGGCACCACCACAAGGTTTGGCCGTTGGCCGGATTAAGACTGCGCAGCGCCCGGTCATGCATTTGCGCCCCAGACGCCAATACCAGCATCTGCGTCTGGCCGCCCGCCTCCACCAGCACAGGCGTGCTGTGCCCAAAACCCATGTCGGGAAATTTCTGCTCCCATTTCACTTTCCCTGTGGCCTTGTCCAGCGCCACTACCCGCGAATCCGCGCTTTTCGCCATGGCGCACAACAAAATCACCGTGTCCCGGTACAGCACTGGACTGCTGCCGACGGTAACGTCAAACGTGCTGGGCACAATCTCCTGTCGCCAAACGATTTTGCCGGTGTAATCCAGCGCCGCCATCACCGAGCTGCCAAACACACAATAAATCAGTTTCCCATCCGTGGCCGGCGTGGACGCCGCATAACCGCCTCCCGGGCCGCTGCGAAAATCCGTGCGCAACCAGGGGCCGGGAGGCACCTGGGTATCCCAGAGCAACTGCCCATCCTCCGCCCGGTAACAAAGCACATGATGCTCCGGCATCACCATCTCCCGCGCCGTGACCTCCGGCGGCCAATGTGCCGTGCAGACAATCACGCATCCGTTCTCGACGATGGAACTGGCATGACCCTGCCCCACCAGCGGGCTTTTCCATCGCACATTCTCATTGGACGGCCCGCCCCATTTCACCGGCAGGTTGGTCTCGGTGGTGTATCCCAAGCCCGTCGGGCCGCGGAACTGCGGCCATTGGGCCCACACAGCACTGCCCAGCAACATCCCCACGGCCACCAAGCCACTTTGGAGTCCGGCGGTGAAGGCAAAGAGACGCATCAGACACTTGCGGGCCAGGAAAAAAGGCCTGCCGGAGGCCCTCGCCGTTACAGAACTGGATTGCACGGGGACAATTTATAATACCACCGGGGCTTTGCGGGCAAGGGACTCCTCAAAATCATTGGTGCACGTTTATAGTCCATGAAGACCTTGCACAGGCCGAAACGCCGCGTCATTCCATGCTCCTGGCACGTCGAACTCCCGGCGAGAACCGGTCTCCCGTGGGCGGCAGCCCCCTTTGTTGCCTCCTCACAGCCGGTGATCCGGCAGGCTCAACGGGCTTTGGCTCAATTGCTTCACCCCGTCACGGATGTACTGCACACCGGAAACCCCCGTCAAAATGGCCGTGACCAGCGAGAGATGCCATACAAACTCATGCCATTGCAACAATACCAACACCACCAGCAAAAACTGCAATGCCGTGGCCACCTTGCCCGTCATGCGCGGCACAATTTTCACCCGCCCGCACGTGTAATACACCACCGCCATCCCCACCAATAAAATCGCATCTTTGCTCAACACCACGGCCGTCACCCACGTGGGAATCCACACCGGCATGCGGTCCTGCCAGTCCGCCTTGATCAAGCTCAACAAACAAATCCCCGACAACAACAACATCTTGTCCGCCAGTGGATCCAACACCGTCCCTAAATGGCTTTTCTGATTGTACCGCCGCGCAATGTATCCATCCACCCCGTCCAAAATCGCCGCCACCGCAAAGAAAACCAGCGCCAGCACCCTATCCCGCGGATTGCCGCTCTCATAGTAGTACAGCAACTGCACCACAAAAGCCGGCACCAACAGGATGCGAAAAATGGTGACTTTATTTGCCGTTGTCATCGCATCAACACCAGCAGCAGTTTGATGCTGCGGCCTGCCTTGCGTCAATGCTTAGTTGGCTGTTTCTCCCGCCGCCCCGGCAGTACTCCGGCGCCTTGCCCAGGCCACCTGCGGCCAGAGCGATGCCTTTTACTCCATGCCCAATTGCTGCAGCACCACAGGGGGAGGATTCAGCGAACCCACCGTGGCTTTCTCCGGCGCGCCTGCCCCAATCCACCATTCCAACACCGCCACCTCGCCCGCCTTGGGTTGCGGTTTGCCTTGTGGCGGCATGTGGTCCTCATCCTCCAGCGGCAACAACACCCGCTTGAGCAGCTCGCTGTCCCGCGGCTGGCCCGGGCGCACCACCTCCAGCGTCTCGGCATAAGCATCCAGTCGCAATCCCCCTTTGGCTTTCTCCGCCTGGTGACACTCCACACAGTATTGCTTGAGCAGCGGCGCAATCACCGCCTCATACACCGGCTGCCCAGCCAAATCCCTCACCTGCGGCTTGGGCGGGGTTGGCTTGTGCCCTGCCAGTTGGCGCACCCACCCCGGCGCAGCCTCCCACAAATAATGCTCGCCATGCGTCAATGTCCCCCCTAAGTGTCCCGCCACAATCACCAGCAAATTGGCGATCCCCAGGGCTGCCACTGTCGCCCCATACCTCAATCGGCACTCCACCTGCCGCGCCCATCCCTGCGCCAGCCCCCATGCCATCAATGCCGCCGCCGCACAGGCCACCCCTGCGTAAAAATGCCGTTGTACCGTCTGCCCCTCGTACCCCCCGCTGTGCGCCAGCAGCCAGCCAAGCACGGCGGCCAGCCACGCGCTCAACGCGCCGGCCCCGGTAAGCCATAGCACCACGGCCGGAGGCGTCAGTGGCAGACAACAAGTCATGGGCCGCCAATGGCTTAAACCCAACAACAACGCCACCACCAGCAAAGCAATCGGAAAATGCAGCAGCAAAACATGGAGGCGCCCTAAAAAACGCCCCACCTCAGGAAGCGCCTCTGGCGCAGGTTGATAAAACAGAATAACCCCCAGGCTGGCCAATAGAACCAACACCACAACTGGCCCAACCCGGGCTCCACAACACGGTGCCGCAGGGCAGGAATTCCCTTTACCGGTTTTGGTATCAGAGGTCATAGCGCTCATAGTAGCGTCACTTTACGAAAGCGTCCATTAAGCCATGTGCTCTACCCTACCGACTCTCACCACCCCACCAGACCAGATTCATATCCAATTGAATACCATTGGCTTATGAATTAAAAGGGTGCAGGGAGCGAGATTACCTTGACCCATTGGATGCTTAGGTGTTGCGGTCTAAAAACTCCATTTCTACTCTCATTCAATCCAAAACGACCTTTTTTCATAAATAACTGCTTAATTGACGCTTTTAAGTAAAATATACTTGACTTATTTGATTAATTTTAGATAATTTAACCATGATTACCTCTCCGCAGGAAGTCATGTCCGTTTTGCGCCACTATAACCCTTGGTGGTTCAGACAGCGCATCCCTGACCTGCCCGAGTGGCGCAGGGCTGCCTTTCGGGAATTGGATTTCTGGCTACGTACGCCTCCCGTCCATCGAGCCATTCTCTTAAGTGGTGCCCGGCAGGTGGGTAAAACCACCCTGTTGCTGCAAGCGGTTGAGGCACTGATAGCCAGTGGCGTGCCGCCACAAAATATTCTTTATGCCACCTATGATCATCCCCTGCTGAGACTTGGCGGGCTGGATGACATCGTCAAACTTTGGCGCGAATATGAACCGCCGGCAGAAGGTATGGAGTATCTCCTCCTTGATGAAATTCAATTTGCCCGTGACTGGCAGACTTGGCTGAAGCACCAAGTGGATTTCGAAAAACGGCGGCGCATCGTCGTCACCGGCTCAGCCGCGCCGCTGGTGATGGATGGCCAGGAATCGGGCGTGGGCCGGTGGCATACCATCAAACTGGCCACACTATCCTTTTTTGAGTACCTGCAAATCAAAAAACTACCAGTGCCCGAATTGCCGGAAATCGCCTCGCTGCTGAAACTCTTTGAATGGACGCCTGCCCAATTCGCCCGGGTAAGCGAACTGGCCCGGCCCCTGACCGCCCATTTCCATGAGTACCTGCTGCGGGGTGGTTTTCCACAATGCGCCCTGGTGTCCAGTGTGGACCTGGCCCAGAAGCTTTTGCGGGAAGACATTGTGGATAAAGTGCTAAAACGAGACATGACGGCTCTCTTCGGCGTGCGGCGGGTGCTGGAACTGGAGCAAACCTTTCTCTATCTATGCCTGCACGATGGCGGACTGCTCGACGTGGCAAGCCTCTGTCAAAACCTCGAAGTCAAGAAACCCACCGTGCAAAATTTCCTTGGCCTGTTGGAATCAGCCCATTTAATTCACCGCCTGCCGCCCCACGGCTATGGCAAAGAGATTCTCCGAGCACGGCACAAGATTTATCTGGCCGACGCAGCCATTGCTCCCAGCGTGCTGCTCAAGGGAAAAGCCATGCTGCAGGATGCAGCCGCCGTCAGCCGGGCAGTCGAAACGGCGTTTTTCAAACACGTGTTCACCCGTTACTACGAGTTCAGCGTGGGCTTTTCCTACTGGCGCGGACGCAAAAACGAAGAGGTGGACATTGTGGCTGAGGTGCAGGGACGGCAAGTGCCCTTCGAGGTCAAATACAGCCATCAACATACGGGCGCAGGTGATCTCAAGGGGCTGGTGGCTTTCTGCACCCAGAAAAACATTCCGCGGGGCTATGTGGTCACGCGCGATTTGGATGACTTCAGTGTGTTGCCGCTGGACGACACCCCCGCCAAAACCCGCATTCTCAAAATCCCTGCCCCGTTGGCATGTTACTGGCTCGGTCAGTCCGAGTTGCTCCCGGCCCACAGCAAAGTGGAGGAGTAATGATCCCCAAGCCCGGGAAAGTCTTGCTTTCCCAAAGGATTTACAAGAAGTCCCCTCACCTTGCCAACGGGGGAAAACGACCATGACTGCCTTTTCCCGCACTTGTGAGGAGCAGGCGATGATGTTAGGTTGACTGGTAAATGTTGCCTACGCAGCAAGGTTCGTTCAGGCTGTTTCGACTGGCGGGCATTCAGGTGTACCTCCATTGGACATGGTTCCTGGTGGCGGCTTACATGATTAGCTCACGCCTGGGCGAATATGCTTCCCCCCTCTGGAACGTGCTGGAATACGTTTCGCTGTTTGCCATCGTGCTCATGCACGAATTCGGCCACGCGCTGGCCTGCCGGCAAACCGGAGGGTATGCCGAGCAAATTGTCCTCTGGCCCCTTGGCGGCGTGGCATTTGTGCAGCCGCCCCAACGGCCGGGGGCCACCCTCTGGAGCATCGCAGCCGGCCCTTTGGTCAATGTGGTTTTGCTGCCGCTCCTGGGTGGGATGCTGCTGCTGGCCAGCGCCGCCGGGTTTCATTCCGAAACCACCGATTTGGGACGTTATCTCACCGTGCTGTTTGTCATCAACGGCATCATGCTCGCCTTCAACCTGCTGCCGGTTTATCCGCTGGACGGCGGGCAAATTGTCTGGGCTTTGCTCTGGTTTCTCCTGGGCCGCGCGCGGGCGCTGCTGGTGGCCAGCACCATCGGCATTGTCGGTGTTTTCGGCCTTTTTCTGCTGGCCCTCTATATGCGGTCGGCCTGGTTTTTCATCATGAGCGTGTTCATTCTGCTGAACTGCTGGCGCGCTCTGCTTCAAGCCCGCCAGATGGCCAAAGTGGAAGCCGCCCCCCGCCACGTGGATTACATTTGCCCTGACTGCGGTACCGTGCCCCCCGCCGGACCTTACTGGCTGTGCGCCCGCTGCGGGCGTCCCTTTGACACCTTTGCCACTGACGGCACTTGTCCCCACTGCATGACCAATTACGAAACGGCCACCTGCCCGCACTGCCGCCATCTGCTGCCGCTTTCGCTGTGGCGGCAACCCCCGCCCATCATCCCGCCGCGCATGAGCTGACCCTTCAGCCTCCACGTGGTGCACGTTGGACACCATCCACCCGACGGCAGGCTTGTAGCATTCGGCTGTTGATTACTCGCAAGGTCAGCCCACCCCAAATTATTTCTTTTGCAAAATACTGCCTTGAGGCAGACTGCTGACGTGCAAACCTCCCGGCGTCATTTCATTCAGGTCTTGGCCGCGAGCGCCACCGGCGCCTTGATGCTGCGTGGCTGGGCAGCGCCACCAACGCATAATCCCCTGGCCCATCTCAACCTGAGTTGGACGGCCAAACTCCCGTGGGACCGTCTTCTCGACATTACCAGCATCCCCGGCCAGGGTGAGTTTTGGGACGCCCGCCTCGAGGCCGCCCAGGCACGCCTGGCCCAGCAGGGCGGCGGCGTGATTTTCTTCCCCCCCGGCGAATATCGCTTCCAGGCCGACATCCGCCTTCGCCACGGCATCATCCTGCGCGGCGCGCCGCCGGAAGGCGCCACCCGCGCCCATGACGAAAAATTTGCGCCGCCGGCGCGGCTGGAATTTCCGCGTTACCAACCCCTTTTTTCCGGCAACGGCACGCCCATCTCCACCGCTTTCAAGGGCATCGTCCTGGAAGACCCTGCCACCGCAGCCAACTGCGGCGTGGTCCATCTCAGCCTCAACCGCGGCTATGTCAACCTCGCCGAGGCCGAAGGCCACCGTTGCGGCTCCAACCGCTTTGTCTTCGGCTGCCTCATTCGCAACGCGGCCGGCGTCGAGCCGGGCATCCCCGCCCCCGACGGCTCGCAACCAGGCTGGCTGCGCTACACAGCCAAGTTTCGCTCCGCCATCCGCGTCCATGCCGCCGAAAATGCGCTGGTGGCCAACAACCGGATTCCCAAAAGCGGGGACGACAATTTCCTGATGCAGGAGTACCCCCTGCTGGACCGCAAAAAACAGGTGATGCTCTTTGCAGTGCTCTTTGATTACGACAACCGCCCCGGCATCTACGTCAATCACCACTGCATCGGCGGCGCAGGCGGCAGCGGCGACGACGGCACTCCGGAAACCCATCCCTGGGGCTTCCGCAAAGGGACGGTAATTTGCGATAATTACGTCTATAACACCGGTCGCTGCGCCATCGGCTTCAGTGGCGACGGCGTGGTCTGCGCCCGCAATATCATCCGCTTTGCCAAAGACGAATTCCGCCCCACGGTCACCGGCATCCATGCCAGCTACGGCTCGTCCACCAACGACAACCGCGCCCTGGAAATGCGCGGCTGGCGCTGGGTGGTGGAGTCGAATGATTACGAAGTGTACCGCAACTGGTGCTCGGATAAAAAATACTTCATCAACGATGGCGAAGGTCTGATGCACGAGGACCATTGCAACTCCATCATCCGCGACAGCCGCCTGGTCAACAACCGCGGCAACAGTTACCTCTCCCTCTTTCACGTGGGCGCCGTCGAGGGGCTGCATATCGAGGGCAACGACATCTCCACCCCCGGCAACATCCAAGACATTTACGTCACCGCTCCCCGCCACAAACAAGCCGGCGAGTTTCCAGTGCGGCGAGTCGTCATTGTCAACAACATCACCCGCTCCAATGGCATTCGCCTTGCCGGCGCGCCAGCCGCAGGCAATGTCATCAAGGGCAACCGCCATCTCGGCCCCAAACCCGGCATCATCCTCAATCAAGCCAGCGCGGTGGTGGAGGGAAATGAAAATTACGAGGTAAAAAGTTAAGCGGGCAGCCGTCCCCCCGCCGACCACCAATCCCATTTGTGGGCGGCGGATTGCAGGCTATATTGGCAGCGTAAAGTCTATGCCTGCAAAACGCCTGGCGGCGCTCATCGCCCTCTTGTTGTTAATGGCCGTGGCGGCCTATGCCGGCCTGTTGGATTTTCTCAAAGGCAAAAACAACCAACCCGCCGCCCCGGATTATCCCAAGGACATCCAGCCGCTGTTCGCCAAATACTGTTACGATTGCCACGGCGAAAAAGCCAAGGCCGACCTGGATTTGCGGCTGTTTAAGTCCGATGCCGATGCCGTCCGCGAGCGCAAACTCTTCCAGAACATCCTCAAACAGGTCCAAACCCAGGAAATGCCCCCCGCCGGCAAACCCAAACCCACCGAAGCCGAGCGCGAAAAAATGATTCAGTGGATTGAATCCGTGGTGTTTCAATGCGATTGCAACAATCCCGATCCCGGCCGTGTTACCCTTCGCCGCCTCAACCGGGTGGAATACAACAATACCATCCGCGACCTCCTCGGCGTCCAGGTACGACCCGCCGACGATTTCCCGGCGGACGATATCGGCTACGGTTTCGACAACATCGGCGACGTCCTGTTTCTCTCTCCCACCCTCATGGAAAAGTACCTGGCCGCCGCCGAACGCGCTCTGGAAGCTGCGTGGCCGGCCGCTTCCGCGGCCACCAACGCCCCGCCCACGTGGTTCCAGCGCCGTTATGTCCTGCCCGCCCTGCAAGCACCCGATTCGCTGGCCGGGGCCCGAGAAACGTTGCGGCATTTCGCCCGCCGCGCTTACCGCCGTCCGGTCACCCAAACCGAAGTTGAGCACCTGGTCCTGCTGCTGAAACGCAATCAGGAAGCCGGCGACTCACTCGCTGAAAGTTTGCGCAGCGCGTTCAAGGCCATCCTCGTCTCACCCCATTTTCTCTTCCGGGGAGAACCACCCGCCACCACCCCGGCAAGCCCCAGCCGCGCGGTGCCCCTCAATGAACACGCCCTCGCCGTCCGCCTCTCTTATTTCTTGTGGAGCAGCATGCCGGATGACACCCTGTTTGCCGAAGCCGAGCGCGGCACGCTGCGTAAAAACCTGGAGGCCCAGGTGCGCCGCATGTTGCAAGACCCCAAGGCCGACGCCCTGGTGGCCAATTTTGCCGAGCAATGGCTCGAGCTGCGTCGGCTGGCCCAAATTACCCCGGACCCCGCCACTTTTCCGGAATTTTCGGACGATTTGCGGGCCGCCATGCTGATGGAAACTTCGTCCTTCTTTCGGGCCATTTTGCGCGAAGACCGCAGTGTATTGGAGTTTCTGGATGCAGATTACACCTTTGTCAACGAGACGCTTGCCAAACATTACGGCCTTAAAGGAGTTACCGGGCCGGAATTCCGCAAAGTGTCGCTCAAAGGCACCCCCCGCGGCGGCCTGCTCACCCAGGCCAGCATCCTGACCCTCACCTCCAACCCCACGCGCACTTCGCCGGTTAAACGGGGCAAGTGGGTGTTAGACAACCTGCTGGGCGCCCCACCTCCCCCACCCCCGCCCAATGTGCCTGAACTGCCGGAGCACGGCGAGCTGCATGGCACCTTGCGCCAGCGCCTGGAGCAGCACCGCGCCGACCCTCTCTGTTCTTCCTGCCACGCGCGCATGGACCCCATCGGCTTTGGGCTGGAAAATTTCAACGCCATCGGCGGCTTGCGCACCCGCGACGGCCAGGCCCCCCTCGACACCGCCGGCCAGTTGACCAGCGGGGAGGCGTTCAAAAATTCCGTGGAATTGCGCGCGATTCTGCGCAAGAAGAAAAAGCAGGATTTCCTGCGCTGCCTCAGCGAAAAAATGCTCACCTACGCCCTCGGCCGCGGGCTGGAGTATTATGACCGCTGCGCCGTTGACAAAATCACCGCCAACCTCCCCCGCCGCGGCCACAAATTCTCTGCGCTGGTCTTGGAAATTGTCCATAGTGTGCCCTTCCAAAACCAGCGCGGAGAAGCTGCCGTGGCTCAGCAGGAATGACCGGCTACCCACTCGAGCTACAGCCATGGCCCCAATCAAAGGCTTGCGATAAATGGAACGCCACCCGCTTCAGGTGGGGCGTGAAAAAAATGAGCCTCAACCTGATTTACGCTTGCGGACAGTTCAAGAAAGGCATAATTTAGATGACATAAACCTTATAATAAGCCATGATTATTCAACGCCGCTGGCAGCTTTCGCGTCGCACCTTCCTGCGGGGAGTGGGAGTTTCCCTGGCCCTGCCGCTTCTGGAAGCCATGATTCCTCGTCCCCTCCAGGCCGCTGCCGCTACCCAGGCGGGCAAGTCGGCGGCTCCGTTGCGCATGGCCTTTATTTTTACCCCCAACGGGGCGCACATGCCGGAGTGGACCCCCAAAACCGAAGGCCCAGCGTTTGAATTGCCGCGCATCCTGGAGCCGCTGGCGCCCGTCCGCGAAGACCTGCTGGTACTCACCGGTTTGACCCACGACAAGGCCCGTCCCAACGGCGATGGCCCCGGCGATCATGCCCGTTCTTGCGCCACGTTCCTGACCGCTGCCCAGGCGAAAAAAACCCACGGGGCGGATATCCAGGTGGGGGTCTCGATTGATCAAGTGGCCGCCGCCCGTTGGGGGCAGCAAACCCCTCTGCCATCTTTGGAGCTGGGCTGTGACCACAGCCGCTCCTCAGGCAATTGCGACTCCGGCTACAGTTGCGCCTACTCCTTCAATGTCTCCTGGAAAACACCCTCCCTGCCCATGCCGCCGGAGGTGAATCCGCGGCTGGTGTTCGAGCGCCTTTTCCAGCAACGGCAGGGCGCCACCACTGAAGCTGAAGCCCGCCGCGCCCGGCAAAATCGCAGTGTTCTGGATTTGGTCCTGGAAGATGCCCGGCAACTGCGGGGGCAACTAGGTCTGGCCGACCAGCGCAAACTCGACGAATACCTGGACGGCGTCCGCGAACTCGAACGGCGCATCGAAGCCGCGGAAAAGTTTGCCCGCGCCGTCACGCCCACTACAGAAAAACCCAATGGCATCCCCAAGGATTACACGGCCCACCTGGATTTGATGTACGACCTCATGGCGCTGGCGTTTCAAACGGACACCACCCGCATCATCACTTTTATGGTGGCGCATGACGGCAGCAACCGCAGCTACCGCAACCTCGGGATTTCCGAAGGCCATCACGAGCTTTCCCATCATGGCCGCAACGCGCAAAAGCAGGAAATGATTGCCAGAATCAACCGTTTCCATGTCGAGCGCTTTGCCCGCTTCCTGCAAACGCTCAAATCTACCAAAGAAGGAAACGGCACCCTGCTGGATAATTGCATGATTGTCTATGGCAGCGGCATTTCAGACGGCGACCGCCACAATCATGATGATTTGCCCGTCCTGCTGGCCGGACGCGCAGGCGGCGCCTTCAAGACCGGACGCCATCTCCGCTACCCCCGCAACACGCCCATGGCCAATCTCTTTTTATCCATGATGGCCGCAGGCGGTACCCCCATTCAACGGCATGGCGACAGCACCGGCCCGCTCCAGGGGTTGACGTAAAAAAGTTTTCGCTAAATCCCAACCGCCCGCAAGAACATCAAGGCAACGGCGCCGACATTTGATGGCTTGATTCCGCGCGTGGCTCTCCATTCTCCGTGGACAGGGGGGCCAAAATAACTTCCACCCCCTGGCCGCGAATGGCCTCCACCATCCCGGCTGGCGCGGCGGCATCGGTGACAATGGTGTCAATGGCCTCCAGTCCGCACAGGAACGACATCGAGCGTCGGCCAAACTTGGTATGGTCCAAACAGAAAATGACCCGCTGCGCCGCCCGAATCATGGCATGTTGAATCTCAATCAACAAAGCGTGCGAATTGGTGATGCCCTCCAGCGTCAAACCGCCCGCGCCCATGATGGCCACATCCACGTGCAAATCATTAAACGTTTTGACTGCCAGCGGCCCCACCAGCACCCCCATGCGCGGATAAAGCACTCCCCCACAAAGCAGCACTTCCACCTGATTGGACCCCATAAAAAGCTGCGCCACCGGCAGCGAATTGGTCACAATTTGCGGTGTTTTGCTTTCCAAATGCCGCGCCACGTGAAAAACCGTGGTCCCCGCATCCATAATCAGACTTTGATTGGGGCGGATTAATTCCGCACAGGCGCGCCCAATCGCCTCTTTTTCCGCCAGTTCATGAGTATCACGCTGGGAAAAAACAAACTCATCCGACCGCGGATTAACAATGCGCCCTCCACCGTGCGTGCGGCGGACCGTCCCCTGCGCCTGCAAGGCGGTTAAATCACGCCGGACCGTCGAAATGGAAGCCCCCACGTGCTGGGCCAGTTCGTCCAAAGAGGCAAACTCCACCCGGGCGAGGTACTCCTCGATGCGGCGCTGACGTTCTTCTGGCGGCAAATGAGCCATAGATTTGGTAGGTTTTGATAGATTGTGGTAGAATCAGATTTTTTTTGCAAGATTTTATTTGACATTTCTGCCACTTTTTGGTTTTTTCGCTGCAAATATTCGTTTTATGGCTGTCACGGCACCAGCGGTTCATCGGGCCGAAGTCGAGCATTTAGTTCGACAGGCGGTGTATCAACGCTTGGGTTTGCCCCTGCCACGGGCGGCGCGGGCCCCGAATCCCTTGGTGGTCAACGTCAGCGCGCGCCATTGCCATCTGACCCAGGACGCCGTGGAGGCGTTGTTTGGCAAAGGATACAAACTCCAAGTCTATAAATGGCTGTATCAGGAGGGACAGTTTGCGGCGAAAGAAACCGTGACCCTGATTGGGCCGCGTAGCCGGGTGATTTCCAATCTCCGCATTCTGGGACCTTGCCGAAGTTTGAACCAGGTGGAACTGGCCTACACCGACGGCATTGCGCTGGGCTTTGACCTGCCTTTGCGGCTTTCCGGGGACATCAAGGGAACGCCCGGGGCCATGTTGATGGGGCCGGCGGGATTCTTCGAGATGAAGGAGGGCGTAATCCGGGCCTTGCGGCATGTGCACATGCATCCGGATGACGCGGCCTTTTACGGCGTAAAGCAGGGGGATTGGATGAAGCTGCGCATTGGCGGGCCATGCGCCCTGACGCTGGAAAAGCTGCTCTGCCGGGTGGACCCCAGCTTCAAACTGGAAGTGCACATTGACACCGATGAAGGCAATGCCTGCGATTTGCAGGCCGACACCCCCTGCGAATTAATCAAGTGAATTTGCGGAAGTTGAACCTGAGCATCTTTGAATTAAACCCCAAGCAACCCAAAGGAAACCTATGAGTGAAGCACTCGGCATGATCGAAACCAAGGGCTACGTCGGAGCCGTGGAGGCCAGCGATGCAATGGTCAAGGCGGCCAATGTGACCCTGGTCAAAACCATCCCCATTGGCGGCGGCATGATTACGGTCCTGTGCCGCGGCGATGTGGGCAGTGTGAAAGCCGCCGTGGATGCCGGCGCCAAAGCGGCCGGCAAGGTGGGCGAGCTCATCAGCTCCCACATCCTGGCCCGCCCGCATGAAGACCTGGTGAAAACCTTCATTGGCGAACCGGCCAAGGGCGGCAAATAACGACAACCCAAACCCTCTTTAACCGCATTGAATTATGGCACAACAAGCAATTGGCATGATTGAAACCAAGGGGCTGTGCGCCCTGCTCGAAGCCTGCGATGCCGGCCTGAAGGCCGCCAATGTGCAATTGGTGGGCTGGGAAAAGATTGGCAGCGGGTACGTGACTGGCTTCTTCCGCGGGGACGTGGCCGCCGTCAAAGCGGCCACCGATGCCGGGGCCGCCGCAGCCGCGCAGGTGGGCCAGGTCATCGCTGTTCAGGTCATCCCCCGCCCACACGAAGGGTTGTCCGGCCTGGGCAAGTGGCTGCAATAACGCCATCCGGGCATGGGGCACAGGGTCATGGTGAAACCCATTCCCTTGCCCTGTCCTGCCCCCGGGCGGGCGGCGGTTTCCCTGCAGCCCCGGTAATACCATGAAAATCCTGGTTGCCAATATCGGCTCCACCTCGCTCAAGTGGCGGTTGTTCCACTTCGTCGGCGAGCAGGAGCAGATGCTGCACAAGGGCGGGCTGGAGCGGGTCACGGATTATCCGCAAGCCATCCGCACGTGCCTTGAACAGCTCCAGCAGGCCGGGCACATTCAACACGCCGCTGATTTGGCGGCGGTGGGTTTCAAAACGGTGTTGGCGCGGGGCATCACCGGTTGCGTGCGGCTGGACGAGCGCGTGCTGCAGGCCATGGAAGCCTTCAACAGCATCGCCCCGGCCCATAATCCGCCGTACATTGCCGGCATCCGTTTGTTTGCGCAGGCCATGCCAGGCGTGCCGCTGGTGGGGCTGTTTGAAACGGCCTTTTACCAATGGGCCTCGCCGGCCGCCCAACGTTACGCCGTGCCGGAGTCCTGGTATGACCTGGGCGTCCGGCGCTATGGTTTCCATGGGGCCAGTCACAAGTACATCGCCGAGCGCTCCGCGGAGTTGTTGGGACGCGAGGATGTGGCGCGCCGGGTGCGGCAGCTTTACGTGGACGGCGGCACCACGCCAGTGCGCTCCCCGGCGCTGCGGGTGATTTCCTGCCATCTGGGCGGCAGCTCCTCCATCACCGGCCTGCGCGACGGCATTGCCGTGGGCAACAGCCTGGGAATGAGCCCCCAATCTGGCCTGCCGCACAATAACCGCGTGGGCGACCTGGATGCTTTTGCCCTGCCCCATGTGCTCCGCCAAACCGGAATGACGCTGGAAGAAGCCGAGCGCCAGCTTTGCAAGGAATCGGGGCTTAAAGCCCTCTCTGGCGGCTACAATGACATGCGGGACATCACCGCCCGGGCCCAGCAGGGCGAGGCGCGCGCCCAGTTGGCGCTGGACCACTTCGTGCATGCCATCCGGCATTGGATTGGCGCCTTTCTGGTGGAACTGAACGGCGCCGATGCGCTGGTATTCACCGCCGGGATTGGGGAAAACGACTTCGGCTTGCGGGCGGCGGTGTGCCGGGACCTGGACCACCTGGGAATTGAGCTGGACCCCGCCCTGAATCAGCAAACGCGCGCCCAGGAGGCGGTCATCAGCTCTCCGCATTCCCGGGTCAAGGTGATGGTCATTCCCACCAACGAAGAGCTCGTCGTGGCACGCGAAACCCGGCGATTATTAATCAAGGAGCAGGAGGGCCTAAGCTGAAATCCGATTAATTAGGGCAAATGCAAAATTCAAAATGCATAGTGCAAAATGAAAAAAAACCCTCGCGCCCAGGGCGTGTGCCCTATGACGAATTGTCCGAGCGCATTTTGGATTTTGCAGTTCGCAGCGCCCGATTGGCCAACGCTTTGCCGCTCAATCGGTTGGGCCGGCATGTGGCGGGGCAGCTTATTCGCTCCGGTACCTCCGCAGCGCCAAACTATGAGGAAGCCCGGGCTGCCGAAAGCCGGGAAGATTTCATACATAAATTGAGCGTGGCCCTCAAAGAACTACGCGAGTCCAGGTTATGGTTGCGGCTTATCATCAAGGCCAATCTCTTGCGTGCCGAATTGGTGGAGACGCTCCTGCTGGAAAGCGAAGAACTATGCAAAATCATCGGCAAATCCATCGTCACCGCGAAAAACAGGCGTCAACCATGAACCACTCTTGGATTTTGCATTTTAAGTTTTGCCTTTTGCCTTTTGCATTTACCAAATCCTTGCCTTTGCACTTTTAACACAAAACAACGAATAAACTATGCCTCAAGCCATTGGAATGATTGAAACCCGCGGCCTGGTCGCCCTGGTGGAAGGGACCGACGCCATGCTCAAGGCCGCCAACGTGGAACTGGCCGGCCCGATGACCCAGGTCGGCAATGCCCTCGTCACCGCGGTGGTGGTGGGCGACGTCGCCGCCGTCAAGGCGGCCACCGATGCCGGCGCACAGGCCATCAAAGCCATCAAAGGCGAATTGGTCAGCGTGCACGTCATTGCCCGCCCGCATCCGGACGTGGAGGCGGTATTGCCCAAGAAGGCCAAGTAATCTGCGCCGGGCCGAACTACGCGGGCGTCTCCCTCCCGGGAGCACGCCCGGCGGGGTTTTGGCCCGCCGCCAGCCCGGAGGTCAACCATGTTTCTGGCTCGGGTGGAAGGAGCGGTGGTGTCCACCAAAAAGGACCCCAGCATGAGCGGCCGCAAACTGCTGCTGCTGCGGCCCCAGTTGGTGGACGAAAAAGACCCCACCAAATTCCGCAATGGCGCCAACACCATTGTCGCCGTGGACAGTGTCGGCGCGGGCGAAGGCGAGCTGGTGCTCTTCTGCCAGGGCAGTTCCGCCCGGCTGGCGCCCAGTCTCAAGGATGCGCCGGTGGACGCAGTGGTCATTGGCATTGTGGATACAGTGGATGTGCTCGGCAAAGAAATCTATAACGCGCGCCAGGCCGGCAAGTAGGCGGGGCATTCCTGCCCTCCCCACCTGCCCGGCAGCCGCAAACTGAGGAAGTGATATGAGTGCGCCAGTCAATGAAGCCTTGATTCGTGATGTGGTGGCCGAAGTGCTGGGACGTTTGAACCGGGCGGGCGGCACCCCCGCGCCCAGTACCACGGCTCCGCCAGCGCCTGCGCCCGCACCGGCGCCTGCGCCGCCCGCCGCCAGCGTCACGCCGCCCAACCTGGTCATCAAAACCGCCGAGCGAACGCCGCTGCGGGGCGTGTTTGGGGTGTTTCAGGACGCCCGGCAGGCCTGCGAGGCCGCCCACGAGGCCTACCTGCAGCTCAGCGCCAAAGGCGTGGCCGGCCGCCAGAAGGTCGTGCAACTGGTGAAGGACATCTGCAACCAGAACGCCGCTGAATGGGGCTTCATCGAATTGCAGGAAACCAAAATCGGGCGGCTGGACCACAAAATTGAGAAGCTCAAGGGACTCCGTGCCGTGCCGGGCGTGGAGTTTCTGGCACCGTTGGGTTTTAGCGGAGACCACGGTATCTCTCTGGAGGAGTACGCGCCATTTGGCGTCATCGGAGCCGTCACCCCCTCCACCCACAGCATCCCCACCATGGCCTGCAACGTCATCAGCATGGCGGCTGCAGGCAATGCGGCGGTGTTCAATGCGCATCCCAGTGCCGTGAAATGCGCCGTCATGGCCGCCCGCGTCTTGAACGAGGCCATTTACCGCGAGCTGGGCATCGAAAACCTGGCCTGCATCGTGGAAAAACCCACTCTCGAGTCATTCCAGGCCATTGCCGCGCACGAGCTGGTCAAATTGCTGTGCGTCACCGGTGGACCCGGCGTGGTCAAGGCCGCCATGCAAACCGGCAAGCGCGCCATCTGCGCCGGCCCGGGCAACCCCCCCGTATTGGTGGACGGCACGGCCTGCCTCGAACGCGCCGCGCAGCATGTCGTTTACGGTGCGTCATACGATAACAACCTCCTCTGCATCGGCGAAAAAGAGGTGTTCGTGCTGGAGCCGTTCTTTGACCGTTTCATGGCGGCGCTGGAAAAAGCCGGCGCCGTGCGCCTCAACGACGCGCAAGTCGAGCGGTTGACCAAAGCCGCCTTCACCATTCCCGGCCAGGGCGCCGGCTGCGGCCATCCCGTGCTGAGCCGCGATTTGGTCGGCAAAGACCCCGAAGTCCTGGCGCAGGTGGCCGGCATCAGCATCCCCAAAGGCACTCAACTGCTATTTGCGGAAACCAGCCCGGACCATCTATTTGTCATCGAGGAGCAAATGATGCCCTTCCTCCCCGTGGTCCGCGTCAAAACCGTCGAGGAAGGCATCGAACTCTCGAAAAAAGCCGAGCGCGGTTACAAGCACTCCGCCATGATTCATTCGCACGACGTGGCTCACATGACCGCCATGGCCAAAGCGCTGGAAACGACGCTTTTCGTCAAAAACGGCTCCTGCCTGGCCGGGCTGGGCGCGGGCGGCGAAGGCTATCCGAATTTCAGCATCGCCACCACCACGGGCGAAGGCATTTGCAACCCGCGCACCTTCACCCGCGTGCGCCGCTGTGTCATGGTGGACAAATTGCGGATTTTCTAAATCCCACCTCCCCACCCTCCCATGCGCAGGGAATATTCCATAACCAGCCAATGCTTGGGCCACGCCATGAAGGGGGTGGAAGCGCGTGTTTCGTGGATACGATTAACGGCCGTTGTTTCATGCTCCTCGCCCGCATAGAAGGCAGTGTGATTGCCGTGCGCAAACATCCCAGTTTCGAGGGATGGCGGCTGATGATTTGCCAGCCCATTGACGCCCACGGACAGCCAGAGGGCGTGCCCCAAATCGCCCTGGACCCCTGGGGCGCGGGCATGCATCAGCGGGTCATCATCTCCTCCGATGGCGCCGCCGCCCGCGTGGCGGTGGGCGATGAAAACAGCCCCGCCCGCTGGATGATTATCGGCATTGTGGACGAACCGGAATTGACCTTGAACACATGAGATTGGGACGTGTCATCGGACGAGTCACGCTCAGCCAGGCGGTGCCCAGCCTGACCGGCGCGCGCTGGCTGATTGTGAACCCCTTGGGGCGGGAGCAGTATCGCCAGGGTTTGGAGGCCGACATCACCCTGAGCAAAGAACCCAGCCTCGTGGCTTATGACGCCCTGGGCGGCGGCGTGGGACAGGTCATTGGCTTTGTCGAGGGCCGCGAAGCCGCAGTACCGTTTCCCCAGCCCACTCCCATTGACGCCATCTGCGCCGCCCTGGTGGACAAAATGTTTTATCACCCGGCGGAAACGCCGGAAGCACCGAAAGTCTAGCCGGAACCCTTTATGAAAAACGTCATCAGCGTCCGTGACCTTGAAGAAATGCTGCGCCGGGGCCAGGACCCGACCCAACTGCCTCCCGATGTCATCCTGACGCCCTCCGCCCGCGATTTCCTGCGCGACCTGGAAGACAACGGCGGCCTGCGCAAAGCCCCGGCCGCTGGCGGCAGCACCTCCCCCGCCCGTCCGGCAGCTCCCGCCAAACCGCCCACCTCCAAAAGCCCCAAGGCCGAACTGGAGGCCTTTTTCAACTCGCCCGAAATTCACGCGCTCAAGGAGAAGATTTGCGACATCGGGCGGCGCATGTGGCAGCGCAATTATGTGGACGGCAACGGCGGCAACATTGCCATTCGCGTCGGCGAAGACATTGCCTTGTGCACCCCCACCCTCGTCTCCAAGGGTTTCATGAAACCCTCCGATATCTGCCTGGTGGATTTGGAGGGCAACCAGCTCCTGGGGGAGAAGAAGCGCACCAGCGAAATCCTGATGCATCTGCAAATCATGAAACGCCAGCCCCGCGCCGTGGCCACCGTGCACTGCCACCCGCCCGCCGCCACGGCGTTTGCCGTCGCCAACCTCTCCCCGCCCACCTGCATGATTCCGGAAATCGAGGTCATGATTGGCACCGTGCCGGTGGCCGAGTACCGCACCCCAGGCACGCCGGAAATGGGCAAGCTCGTGGCGGACCTGGTGGACCAACACAACACCATTTTAATGGGCAACCATGGCGCCGTCTCCTGGAGCCATGTGGATGTGGAAGACGCCTATTTCAAAATGGAAATCCTCGAAGCCTATTGCAACACCATCGTCATCGGCACCCACCTGGGCGTGCCGTTGAAAACCTTCGAGCCGAAGTACCTGCAGGACATTTTGAAAATCAAATCCACCCTCGGCATTCCCGATGCCCGCGTGGGCTTGAAAGAGTGTGAGCTTTGCGACAACAGCGAATGGCGGCCCGGCGTGACCTGCATGGTCCCCCCCAAGGCCGACGCCGCCGGCCCCGCCCCCGACCCCCAGGCCGAGGCCCTGGTCCAGGCCATTACCGACCAAATCATGAGCCAGTTGAAATGATGCGCTCGCTCGACGCCAAACTGGCTGAAATCAAGGCCAACCCCCGCTCCCGGGCCTTCATCCTGGCCGATGCCAAGGACGCCGATATGGCCTTCGGCGTGCGCGCGCCCGGGCCCCGCTACTATTTGAGCGCCCGCGGTGAACGCCCGGCACGGTTTTCCCCGGAAGTCTGGACCCGCGAGGAATTCGGATACCGCAACCTGCCGGAGTTTCTGGATGTCATCCGCGAAGTGGTGCACCAGGGCGTGGTGGACATCATGCTCATGAGCGCCTACGTCAACGAGCAGCTTACCATCAAGGAAGGCCTCTTCAAAAACTCCACCGTCACCCCCGCGGCGCGGGCCAATGACACCACGGATATCTGGGTGGTGCGCCATGGCTGTTATACCCGTGAACCGGCCCAGCCCTTTCGCAGCGCCACCATTGACCACATCCAATGCGGCAAAATTGAATGCGAACGGGACGGCGTTTCCGAGTTCCCCGGCGCCAATTTAGGACTGTATTCCCTGACCTTCGTCAACAATCTGGAACAGGACCGCGAAACACTGCTCTGGTTCAAGGCCTTCCGCGAGGAGGCCGAACGCAAAAAATTCCGCTATTTCCTCGAGGTTTTCGACCCCAACGTCGCCAGCGGCATCCCCCCGGAAAAACTGGGCGAATTCATCAATGACCAAATACTGCGCACTTTGGCGGGGGTCACCGAAGCCGGGCGCCCGCTCTTTTTGAAAATCGTCTATCACGGACCGCGGGCCTTGGAGGAGCTGGCCCAGTATGACCCCAATCTGGTGATTGGCATTCTGGGCGGCAGCGCCGGCACCACCTATGATGCTTTCAAGCTGATTCATGACGCCCAAAAATACGGGGCGCGGGTGGCCTTGTTTGGACGCAAAATCAACAACGCCGAACATCAGCTCGCCTTCATTGAAATGCTCCGGCTGATTACCGATGGGCGCATTTCCCCGGAGGAAGCCGTGCGAGCGTATCATGGGGTGTTGCAGGCGAAGGGCATCAAACCCAAACTGCCGCTGGAAAAAGACCTCGAGCTGACCGACCAGAGCATGCAATACGATGGCACCGCCGCCCGCCGCGCCACCGTTCCCATCCAAAATAATCCCCTGGCCAGCAGCGCCACCGCCCCCGCCTCCTCCCCTGCCCCGCAGGCCAGTCCCACGGCATGGCCCACTTTCCCCAACGGCGCGCCCAACTTTGAAGCCATGTCGCCCGCCCAGCGCCGCGCCTACCACCAATGGCGGTTGACGCGCCGCTTCGGGTAAATCTCAATCCGGCGCCAACTCCCGCAGGCGTTTCTCAAGGGTCTGCCGCAATTCCTCGCGCAGGGCATCACTCGCGTCTTCCGGTACAACCACCGGCTCGCCCAAACGCACATGGCAGCGGGAAAAGGGCAGGGGTACTTGAAAACGGTCCCAACTGTTCACCGTCCACTTCCACCCCACCAGCACATTAACCGGAATGATGGGCAGGCCGGTGATTTGGCCCAGCGCAACCGCGCCATCCTGCACCACACACCGCGGACCGCGGGGGCCATCAGGCGTTATGGCCAAATCATAGCCGCGCTCCGCCCACGTTTTCAGTTCCAGCAGCGCCTGCGGCCCCCGCCGACTGCTGGAGCCGCGGACCGGCTGAATGCCGGCCAGTTCCAGCACGCGTGCCAGCAGGCCGCCGTCCTTGCTCGCGCTGACCATGGCCGCCATGGGCTTGGCCAGGCCCCGCCGCTCCAAAATGACCTGCTGCATGCGCAACGCCACCGCGAGGCGATTATGCCAAAGGCAAAATATCACCGGCGGCCGCGCTCCTCCCGCCATGCGCAACAACCCCGAGCGGTCCTCGGCCTCCACCCGCCAGGTGGCGCCGCATCCCTGCACCAGCCAGAATAGCAATCGGGCGCCAAGCCGCCCATGCCATTCCACAGTGTGCGGAACCACCACTCCTGAACGCAGCGGGCGTTGTCGAAAAGTGGCCAAGGAACTCAACCTTTTTTCAAACAGGCGCGCACCAGCTCCTCCACCGTGGCCGAAGTGCCCAGCATGGCTTGCGCGGCCCGCACGGCGTCATGGGCCTCGATTTGTTTGAATCCCAGCGCCAGCAGCGCCAACACAGCGTCATTCACCCGCTGGTCCTCCGGCGAGAGGCCCCGCGCTTCGCTGCTCGCCTCCCAGGCGCCGGCCGCGCCCACCTTGTCCCGCAATTCCACCACGATGCGCTCGGCGGTTTTCTTGCCCACGCCGCTGATTTGCGCCAGGGCCTTGATGTCCCCATTGGCCACCGCGCCCCGGAAGGCAGCCACGCTCATCCCGCTCAGCACATTCAAGGCGGTCTTGGGGCCGATGCCGCTCACCGTCTCTATCAACAGGCGAAACAGCTCCCGCTCGGCGATGGTCATGAAACCGTAGAGCACATGCGCATCCTCGCGCACCAGCAGATGCGTCAACAGTTTCACTTCCTTTCCCGGCGGCGGCAGTTTGTCGTAGGAGGAGAGCGGGATTAAGACCTCATAACCCACCCCCTGCACCTCCACAATCGCCTGCGTGGGCAGGGATTCCACCAGCGTGCCACGTAAAAAGGTAATCATACTCAAATCTGTTTCGGGCCGGCGACCAGATAACGGCCAGTCTCCTGCAAATAGGCCAGCGCCAGCGCCAGGGCATCGGCGGCATCGGGCGCGGGCAGCTCGGCCAGCCGCAACATGCGCTGCACCATGCGAGCCACCGCTTCCTTTTGCGCGGCGCCATATCCCACAATGGCCTGCTTCACCTTGCGCGGCGCCATTTCGTACACCTCCAGCCCCGCCTCGGCCATCACGGCCAGACTGGCCCCGCGCGCCTGGCCCATGACGATGGCGGTGCGCAGATTCTGGGCGTAAAACAAGCCCTCCACCACCCCCACCGCCGGCCGGGTCTCTTCCACCACCTGCCGCAGGGTTTGCGCTATGTGCCCCAGGCAGCGGGTCATCGGCCATGCCGCCCCGCAACGGATGGTGCCATGGGCCACCATGGCCGGGCCGTTTTTACCACTCCGCACTATGCCATAACCCGTGCCGCGCAGGGACGGGTCAACCCCCAACACCACCAACCCCTCACGGCTGCGCGGGGCCGCCACCGTGGCCGCCACCACCGGCTCCGGTTTTTTCCGAGGCCGCTGGAGACGCTCCATCATGCGGGAGAGTTGTTCGGGTTTGATGCCCATGCCGCTTCAGTCTGCCAAAAACCGTGCCCTGAAAAAACACAAAATATCTCGGAGAAGCATGAGCCGATGCCGGAGCCGAGCATAGAGGGCCGTACGTGCTTTTTGACCTGGAGCAAAAATTGATGATTCGCCAGTGGGCTGGCGTCTAATGTGCTGGTAATTTATAGTATCTTTGAAGTAAACTGGCGCCGATATGGCAAACTGCCATGAGCGACCGGGACCTTAACATGCTTGACCGCCGCCAATTCCTGCAGCGCTGGTTGCGCCGGGGGTTGCTGGGCGCATTGACTGCGGCAGGGCTGACGCTGGTGGTGCGCGGGCAGACCTGCGCCAAAGGCGGCGTTTGCGGGGGATGCGCCTTATTGCCGAAATGTACCCTGCCATCGGCGGATGATTACCGGCGCCTGCAACCCAACCGCCTGCCATGAAACAGCCACCTCCTCAGCCCCATGAGTCCGCCATTGCCCTCACCCGCCGGGGATTCCTGGGCGCTCTGGCGGGGAGCGCCGCCACCGCCACCGTGGGCGCCGCGCCGGCCCCACCGTCCCGCAGCAATCCCTACGAGTACAAGGTGGACCATCTGTTCAAAACCGACCCCAAGCATCTCTTGTACGACACCCACGGCACGCTCCGCCTGCCCGTTTCAGATGGTCGGCGCGTCGCCGTAGGGCCTGAGAATCAAATTTGGGTCAGTGCCGGCAAAACCTTGCTCATCTTCACCTCCGGGTTGGAAAAATTGCGGGAAATCCAGGCCTTGGATGTCATCCGCGCCCTGGCGGTGGACGCCGACGGCACCGTGTATGTGGCCGTCAAAGACCACGTGGAAGTTTTTGATCCCCAAGGCCGCCGACGCGAGCCATGGAACATCCCCGCCGCCAACACCTGGTTCACCGGCATTGCAGTCGCAGAAAAGGACGTTTTTGCGGCCGATGCCCGCAACCGCGTGGTGTTGCGCTATGACAAATCCGGGCGGCTGCTGGGGCGCCTCGGCGAAAAAGACACCAGCCGAAAAATCCCCGGCCTCATCGTGCCCAGTCCCTTCCTGGATGTCGAAGTGGCCCCCGACGGCCTGCTGCGGGTGACCAATCCGGGGCGGCATTTGGTGGAAACCTACACCTTTGACGGCAGTTTGGTTGGTTCGTGGGGCAAAACCAGCATGGGCGTGGAGGGCTTCTGTGGCTGCTGCAACCCCATCAATATCGCCATGCTCTCGGATGGCCGATGCATTACCTGCGAGAAAGGCATCCCGCGGGTAAAACGTTACAGCGCCAAAGGCGAGTTTGAAGGCGTGGTGGTCGGACCGGAATCCTTCCCGGAGGGACTGCGCACCGGCGCGGTGTTCAATAAATGGGATGGCTCGATGGCCGGGGTGGACGCCGCCACGGACCGCCAGGGCCGCGTGCTGGTGCTGGACCAGGCAAGCAACACCTTGCGCATCATGGTCCCCAAAAAACCGGCAGCCACAACGTAAGAAGGTATGAGCTGTCCCGCCAAAACGTCACCTGCTTCTCCGCCCCCAGGCGTAGCCCGGCGTCAATTTTTGCGGGAAACCGCCCGCACGGCAGCCATGGCCGGCTTGGGAGTGCTGGTGGGGGGCATCGCTTTGAAGACCGGCGCCTCCCACACCGTCTGGCAGATTGACCCGTATAAATGCTCCTGGTGCGGTCTCTGCGCCACCGCCTGCGTCCTGCAACCCTCCGCCGTCAAATGCGTGCAAATCTATCCCATGTGCGGCTACTGCAAGCTGTGCACGGGGTACTTCGAGCCGGAGCCTAATGCCCTCAACACCGCGGCGGAAAACCAGCTCTGCCCCACCGGCGCCATCAAACGCCGCGCGCTGGAAGACCCGTATTTCGAGTATTCCATCGAGGAAGAGCTGTGCATCGGTTGCGCCAAATGCGTCAAAGGCTGCACGCTTTTTGGCAATGGTTCCTTCCACCTGCAAATCCGTCATGACCGTTGCGTGAACTGCAATGAGTGCTCGATTGCGGTAGTTTGTCCCGCGCAGGCCATCTCCCGCGTGCCCGCCGACCAGCCTTACAAATTTAAATCCAGGGAACATCACGCATGAGGTCAAGGGTGGCAAGGCACGGGGCAATATCAGGAATCTGGCGGCTGGCCCTGGCAACGGGAGCGGCTGTCTTGTTGGCGGGTGGCCTGCTCTGGGCCGTGGAACGTTTCCCCCCGCCGGATTTTGAATCAGGTTACACCTTCCCCCCCACCACCGCGCCGCCGCCGCGGGCGGACTTGATGCAGTATGTGGATGTGGCCGTGTTGCTGGCGGCCCTGGCCCTGGCGGCGTATTTCGTATTAAAACTGCGCTCCCGCAAGCACGTGTTCTGGCTTACCGTCTTTTCGGTAGCCTATTTCGGCTTTTATCGCAAGGGCTGCATCTGCAGCGTGGGTTCAACCCAGGATGTCGCCCTGGCTTTGTTCAACTCCCACTACACCCTGCCCTGGTCGGTCCTGGCGTTTTTCCTGCTGCCGCTGGTGTTTGCCCTGTTTTTCGGGCGGGTGTTTTGCGCGGCCGTCTGTCCCCTGGGCGCCATCCAGGAATTGGTAGTGGTCAAGCCCAGGACCCTGCCCCCATGGCTGGAGCATGGCCTGAGCGTCATTCCCTTTATTTATCTGGGCGCGGGCATCCTCTTTGCCGCCACCGGCAGCGCCTTTTTGTTCTGTCAATACGACCCCTTTGTTTCGTTGTACCGCCGGAGCGGAGCTTTCGCCATGGTGGCGCTGGGCGGGGTGTTTCTGTTATTGGGCACCATGATTGGCCGGCCCTACTGCCGCTTCCTCTGTCCCTACGGCGCGCTGCTCAGTTTGTGCAGCCGGGTGTCCCGGCACAACGTCACCTTGCTGCCGGACGACTGCGTGCACTGCCAGTTGTGCGATGTAGCCTGCCCCTACGGAGCCATCCGGGAGCCTACCGGCCTCCTGCCCACGCCCACCCCGCAACAACTTTGGCAGCGGCGGCTGGTCTTTGGCGGCCTGGCAGTGCTGCTCGTCCTGGGCGGTGGCTGGCTGGGGCGGCAATTGGCCGTGCCATTCTCCAAATTGAACCCCACCGTGGCCCTGGCGGAGCAAGTAGCCGCCGAAGCCACCGGCAAGGCCTGGCAAATGACTGATGCCAGCAAAGTGTTTCACGATTCCGGCAAACCGGCGGAAGAATTGTACGCTCAGGCCCTGCGCATCCGGCAACGTTTCACCGTGGGCGGCATGCTCTGGGGCGCATTGGCAGGCTTGGTTTTGGGCGTCAAATTATTGAGCTTGGTGCAATTTGACCGCCGCCGGTGCTCCTTTGAACCAGACCCGGGCCAGTGTGTGGCCTGTGCCCGGTGTTATACGCATTGCCCCAATGAACAAGCCCGCATCAAACGCGAGCAGCGGGCCAAAACCATCCCCTTGAGCGCCGCCCCGGCGGGCGCATCTGTGACTAAAAATGCCTGACCAACCTGCCCCCAAACTCCCGCCGTTGCCCGCCAAAACCCCGGCGCCCGGCGATGAGCATCCTTGGAAAGAACCCGCGCGGCGAACGGCATGGGTGGCAGGCATTTACTGCGCCGTCCTCGCCGTGGCGCTGATTTTCAGTTATTTCCAAAGTCGCCAGGTGAATCCCGTGGACCACCCCCGCCTGGTGGCTCTCAAGGCGGCCCTGGTCCAAAAACCCACAGATGAAAATCTCAAGCAACAAATCCGGGAGCTGGACTTGGAGCTGCGCGCCGCTTATTTTCGCCATCTTGCCCGCGTCCAGCGCAGTGGGTGGCTGCTGCTGGGGGGCGTGCTGGTGCTCCTGCCGGCGCTGCATTTTGCCACCTGGCGCCGCCGCCTCCCGCGACCGGGCAAATATGTGGTGCGGCCAGATTTATTTGAGCGCGACGCCCGCCTCTCCCGGCTGGCGGTCACGGCCGTCGCCGTGCTGGGAGCGGGCCTCGCCGTCTGGGCGGTTAAATCCGCGCACAGCGACTTGGATGTCGTATTGGCGAAACAGGCGGCGCCTGCCAAGGCACAAATTTCTCCTGCTCCCGCCGTGGATGCCTCGTTTCCCAGCCGCGAAGAAATGGCCCGCCACTGGCCGCGTTTCCGGGGGCCGGAAGGGGCTGGCGTTTCCCCCTATACCAATGTGCCAGTGCGCTGGGACGGCGAAAGTAGCGAAGGCATCCTGTGGAAAACGCCCCTGCCCTATGGCAGTCCCAATTCGCCGGTGGTTTGGAGCAATCGCGTGTTCATGACCGGTGGAAACTCCGGCCAGCGGGAAGTTTTTTGCGTGGACGCAGACACCGGCAAGCTCCTCTGGCAACGTCCGGTGGGCAAGCCCGGCAAACGCCTGCCGCCGGAAGACGAGGAAGGCCGTTTCTATGCCACCTCGACTTGCGCCACCGATGGCCGGCGGGTCTTTGCCATTTTCGAAACCGGCGATTTGGCCGCCTTCGATTTCCAAGGACAACCGGTGTGGCAAAAAAGCCTGGGCAAACCGGATAATCAATACGGCCACTCCGCCTCGTTGGAACTCTACAAAAACCTGTTGATTGTGCAATGGGACCAGGCTGACGAAGAAGCGGGCAAGTCGGTCATCTACGCCTTTAATACCGCCACCGGAGCGGAAGTCTGGAAAACCGCCCCGCGGCCAGTGGGCGCAAGCTGGTCCACCCCCGTGGTGGCCTCTGCGGGCAACCGCACGCTGCTGGTGGCCACCGGCAACCCGTGGCTGATGACGTATGACCCCGACACCGGCGCCGAAGTGTGGCGGGCGCAGGTATGCCACGGCGAAGTCACGCCCTCCCCCATTGTCGCCGGCGGACTGGTCATCACGGCCAATGAAGAATTGGTGGCCACCAAACCTGATGGCACCGGCGATGTCACCAAAACCCACGTTCTGTGGAAGCAACTCGATGGCATACCTGACATTTGCAGCCCGCTCAGCGACGGCAAATACGTCTATCTGCTCACCAGCTCCGGCATCCTGACCGTGTACGAGCTGGCCACCGGCAAAAGGCAGTACGAGCACGAATTGGAAATGGAATTCAAAGCCTCGCCTGCCCTCGCCGCCGGAAAACTCTATCTCTTTGGCGAAAACGGCGTGACCATCCTGGCCGCCGCCGGGCCAAAGTTTCAAGAGCTGGGCCGGAACAAACTCTCTGATTTGGTCTTCGCCACGCCGGCCTTGATGGAGGGCCGCATCTACCTTCGGGGCCGAAACCAGTTGTATTGCCTCGGCCAAAAGGCGCCATAACCCATTCCCGCCCCCCATCACGGTCCTTCGAAAAAATCAAGCTTTTTCGATTTGCGGACACCTATTTTTCACCCAAAAACCCCAAAAAAAATTGCTTTTTGAGCTTGAGATTTTCGCGCGAAAAGCCGATGCTAAAAGTGTCAGCAGGAACGGGCAAACAGGGTCTTGCTGAGTGCTCTTTGACAGCCTGAATGAGGCTGGAAATTTTTGATAAATTTCCCTGCCCGGTGCGTGATTAGGAACAAAGTCCTTGAACCGTAAAATCCTCAAAAAGGAGCCTCTATTTCGCTGCCTGCCGACAAGCCTTTCACCCGTGAACTGGTAGTCGAATGGCCGCGATCGGGTTCCACTTGTTCTTGAGCAGTTCAAAGGAACTGTTACACACGGCCAGGGCGGGGTTTTTTTTGCCCTGATGCAGGCGCCCCAATTCATCACCTGTGCCGTTGGGGAAACCCTTGGAAAACCCCATGGCCCCATCAGCGAGCGCACTTAATAACCATCCAATAATATCTCCGGAGAAAGCGGGAATCGGGGCGGTGCATCAAAAAAGTCCATGTCCACGCGGTTTCGTTCCAAATTGAATTGCAGACTCTGAAACATGGCGGATTGAAACGTCGTCCGGTCAAAATATGGCCCGGAGGCCGTCAATTGGCGCTCTGCCCAACCTTCCACGCGCATCGTCAAACGCCCCCCTCCGTGCAGAAAAGCCCTTACCAGGCTGGCCTCGGCTTGGGCTGGGGGCAGGTTTGAGACCACCGGCGCGGCAAAATCAATCCCGGCCACCCGTTCCAGCGGCAGAGGCAATTCTCCAAAATCAGCCTGGACCAGAAGCACGCCCTCACGCAGTCCCTTCACCCGGCCGGCGATGCGGTCCTTGTTGAGCAGGCGGATGACTTCCTGCCCGGCAGCCGGCAGCACCTCCGGCAGACGGTCAATCTGGCCGTCCCAGGTCGTCACCCGCAGGTTGCTGAGGCGCACCTGTTGGGCCATGCCGCCCAGGTGAAATCCCAGACCACGCCCCAAGCCATCCAGGCTGGAAATATCGAGCCACTGGCGCAGGAGCACGTCATTGGCATAAACGGCGATGGTTTTATTGGGAACATCGGTCCGGATGGCCAGGCGGACGCTCCGGATACCCTCAGGCAGTTCGGTCGTACCCAAAGGCATGTTGTTGCCGGTGCGGGTGGCCCGGGCAAGCTGCACGTTGCGGGGCGAAACCTGCAGCATGTAGGCGTTGCCGTCAGGAGACCCAATGCGGTCGGTGTAAAACCAGACCGTCAAATAAAAAGAGCCCTGCCAGGCAAGGTCGAATTCAATGCACGATACCGGCGGCAAATCAAGCTGGCGCCCCAGGAATCCGGCGTTAATCCCATAAAACGCGCCATTGTAATAGTGCCAGCCGTTGACCATGAAACGGGCTTGCGGGCTGGTGAAGGCCGCTGCCCAGCCACCATTGATAAAATCGGTGCGCACCCCGCTTTGATTGGTCCAGCCTTCCAGACCGTCGGGGCCTTCATATAGGACCTGGTAACGGGAAAGCCCGGTTTGCAGCGAAGCCAGCCCCTGCCGTTGCAGCCGCAGGTCCCCTGCGTACCACGTGCGCAACACCACCATGCGCTCATCCATCTCGCGCAATTCACCACGGATTTCATCGCCATTGACCAGCCGCACCATGGCATCAGAACGGTGGACGGGGAGAGGCTGGGTCCGGGCGAGACGCACTTTGTACACCCCCTGAGGTTTGATGGTTAAAACTGGTTCATGGGAGGCGTGCTGCCATCGCAGGCCGTTGGTGTCCATGCCAAGGAGGCGCCCCCGCAATACATCGCCACTGAGAAATTCCAATAAATCCTGGTCGCCCTGCAGAGTGCCCGGAATGGCAGCAGCCGCCTGCCCCCGGACAGACCCCACTACCCACCCCAGGAGGCAGAAGGCCAAAGCAATGCGGCAAATGAACGCCATATCGCCCCAATGTAACGGCCCAACGCCCAGGACGCAATCCACCATGTAACTCAAGGTGATGCCTGCCCCCGAGCTCAGCCACCGTCCAGGGGGCCGCCCCCCTTTCCCAAACCTGAATCATTCCCCAAACTGAACCGAAATGCCCATGGGCTCGAGGAATTTCTGAAGGCTTGCCCGGGCACGTTGATCAGCCTCTGCTAATATGCCGTATTCCCGGGCCGCGCGGCGCATGTCATGCAGAGCTTGCTGGCGGGCCAACTCCGGCAGTTGTGCGTCGAATCTCCGGAGAAAACCGGTTTTATGCTCAATCAATTGTGTGCGTTGTTCATCCAGATAAACGTCCGTAATTTGACTGGAAGGCAGACGCAAAATCAGATTGGTACCGCGCCATTTCATGTCTTTTTCGGTAATCTGCGATAAATCCACCCCTGCTTTGACCACCCCATGCGCCACCAAAATCACCCGATTGTCACCGGCCAGCAAGGCCAGTTTGCCCGTGGGCGGATCCTCCAGCACCACCACTTTTTCCAGGCGTTGCTCCACGGTCACCAAATGGTTCAGGGTCTGAATGTTGCGCAGGAAAACAGCGGTGTTGCGCGGCACAGGGCGCTGTCCCTGCTGGTACCAGCGGACCATCAGCAATCCCGCCACCAATAAGAACATGGATAGAATCACCAGCACCAATCCCGCGATGATGAAGCGCGTTTTCCACATGTCCCCAATCTAACTCATCCCCGCAGGGAGGGTGGAGAAAAAAGGAATCCGGCAAAACAGTTGCGCATCCGGCCTTAAACCGTTAGATTGCTGGGTGTCAAGCACGCCGAGGATGGCGCAGGACGGTGGCAAGCAACCGTTCTGCGCCGGCGTGGGCATGTGCCAGTGGTCATGAATGGATTGACACCCAGCGAAGAGACCCAACTGCTGCAGACCATCGAAATGTTCGAGGTCATCACGCAGTCCCAGCCGCATGATTACCAGTCTCTGGAAATCCTGAAAGAGGCGTATTCCAAACTGGGCCGGGCCAAAGAGGCGGTCAACACCGCCAAGCGCATTGCCGAGGCCTACATGCAACTGGGCCAGCTCTCTTCCGCGATTCTCGAATACGAGACCATCCTCCAGCAATACCCGGATGACCCGGACGTGCGCCGAGCGCTGGCCGAAATCGAAAACAAGGCCGCCAGCATGACCGCCAGCCCGATGCCGCTGGAGGCCGAAGCCGCCCGCCCCTCCGCAACGGCCAGACCAGGGGCTGAGGTCAAGGTGGACGATGGCCGGGACCTGATGCACAAGCTCTTTGTGGAAGGCAAGCACATCACGGCGGGCGACTTCGAACTTTGCTGGGTCACTCCCCCGCCCGCCCCCGGCAAAATCGTGGACCCTTTCCTTCAGGTGCTCCACGACAAAAATATCCTCCCGCTGGACAAATCCATGCGCCTTCTCTGTGACAAATCCGGCGTGGCCTTTCTGCCCCTGGACCGCTATGACGTGGACGTGGAGCTGGCCCGTAAATTCCCGCGCGACACCTGCCAGCGCTGGTGCGTGCTGCCCATTGACCGCATGAGCAAATCGCTGATGGTGGCCACCTGTAATCCCTTCAACAAACAGGCGGCCAAGGAAATCACCGAGGCCAGCAAGGACAAAGACCGCATCATCTGGTACATTTCCCCACCCCAGGAACTCATCCGCGTCATCAAGAAGATTTTCAAATAACCTCGCAAACCGCCTATGCCTCCGGTCAACAAGCCCTTTGGCGAACGCATCGCAGATGCCATGATTGAAGATGGCCTGCTGACCAGCGCGCAGGTGGACGAGCTGCTGGCCAAACAGAAGAAAGAGGGCAAACGCTTCCTGAACCTCGTCATTGACGAAAAACTGGTCACCGACCAGGACCTCGTCGTCTGCATGGGACGCGTGTTGAACACCCCGCCGGTGAATCTGGCGCGCGTAGGCATCGAAAGGGACGTGGCCGACCTGGTGCCGGTGGACATGGCCCGCAACCACAAGGTGGTGCCGGTTTCCCGCCTGGGCAACAAGCTCTACCTGGCCATGGCCGACCCGCTCAATGTGCTGGCCAAGGACGATGTCAAGCGCGTCACCAAAATGGAGGTGGCCCCGCTGATTGCGCCGGAGAAGGCCATTCTGGACAAAATCGCGGCCATCGAGTCCGGCAAGGGCGCCACCCTGGCCGAAATTGTCTCCCAAACCGCCGAAGCCGCCGAGGCGGAAGTTACCGAAGACGCCGAGAGCCTCGAAGTCGCCAAGGAAACCCAGGAGGAAATCTCGCTGGACCAGATGGCCGAATCAGGCAGCGAAGCCCCGGTCATCAAGCTGGCCAACATCATTCTAGTGCAGGCCATCAAAGACCGCGTCAGCGACATTCACATCGAGCCTTTCGAGAAAATGGTGAAGCTGCGCTATCGGATTGATGGCGCGCTCATCGAGCAGCCGCCCATCGCCAAGGCGATGCAGATTCCGCTCACCTCGCGCATCAAAATCATGAGCAACCTTGACATCGCCGAGCGCCGCCTGCCCCAGGACGGCCGCATGCGCGTCAAGGTGGGCGGCCGGGACATTGACCTGCGCGTCTCCTTCCTTCCCACCGTGCACGGCGAAAAGTGCGTGCTCCGCGTGCTCGACAAGTCCAACCTCTCCGCCAGCATGGACAAACTCGGGCTGGACGAGGACAGCTACCGGCGGCTCAAAGCCGCGGTGGACGCGCCCCACGGCTTGATCCTGGTCACCGGCCCCACCGGCTCCGGCAAAACCACCACACTCTATTCCTGCCTCAATGAGCTGAACAATCCCGATTACAACATCGTGACGGTGGAAGACCCCGTGGAATTTCAAATCCCCGGCATCAACCAGGTGCCGGTGAAGAAGGAAATCGGCCTGACCTTCGCCGCGGCGCTGCGCTCCATCCTGCGCCAGGACCCGGATATCGTGATGATTGGCGAAATCCGCGACGAGGAAACCGCTGAAATTGCCGTGGAAGCCGCCCTCACCGGCCACCAGGTCCTCAGCACCATGCACTGCAACGACGCCCCGGGCGCCATCGCGCGTCTGGATGACATGGGCATCGCGCCCTTCTTGATTTCTTCGGCGGTCATCCTTTCCTGCGCCCAGCGCCTCATGCGGCGCATCTGCAACGTCTGCAAGGAAAAGGTGGAATACCCGCCGCGCATGTTCCAGGACTTGGGCATTGCACCGGACTTCTTTGCGGGGGTGGATTTGTTCCGCGGGCGCGGTTGCGACCGGTGTAAAAACACCGGTTACGCCGGCCGCTGCGCCATCATCGAAATCATGACGGTGACGGACGAAATCCGCAAACTCATCATTAAACGCGCCAGCTCCATGGAAATTGCCAAGGTCGCCATGGAACAAGGCATGCGCAGCCTCCGCCAGGTGGCCTTGGACAAAGTCCGCGCCGGCATTTCCACGCTCGAGCAAACCCTCGTCGTTACCGCCGGTCATTAAGGCCAGCCCGCTGGCCGGTATTAAAATGTCAGGCGCACGGCAGGCTCCCGCGCCCGGCCCTACCGTGCACCCGTCACCCCTTCACTTCACCACCTGACCCCGTGGCTTGCCTCGCCCCAGCCCCCCCGGCACGCCCTCCACCTCAAGGTTGTACCCGCAAGACCCTGTAGAAGCGCCGCTCTGTGACAGCAGCCGCATCCTGGTATTCCCAATGCCCTCCGCCTGCTTCCGCAGCCTGGCCCAGGTCAAACCATTGCCGCAAATCTGTCGAGTATTGCACCCGATAGTGGAATCCAGGCAGGGCCATCACGCGCACCATGGGACCGCTGGGACCGCGGGTCAGCCCCACGATTTGCGGGTGGGTGACCGTATCATTCCGGAGTGCCAGGTTTTGGATGCGCAGGTCCCAGGCCCCCGCCACATCCGCGGCGGCATAGACCTGAATGTTGGTCAAATAACCGGCCAGCGCCCATTGTTCACTGCCATCAGTGAAAAAGGTGTTGCCGCTGGCCGGCGCCAAATCCACCCGGTCCGCGGCCTGCGTCAGGGGATAGTACGAATCACCGCCATCCGCCAGAAAGCCCAGCGTGACCATCCGGAAAGTGCGGTTGGTATCCCCGACCAACTGCCCCTGCTCCACCACCAAATCCAGCGTGCCGTCGGCGCGCCGGGCCACCAAGGTTTGCACGCGCGAGCCGGGCTGCGCGATGCCCGTAATCAACGTGCCCGAGCGCGTATAAGTCATGGGTGGGTTGGTGGGCTGATAGCTGAACCACAGGCCGCTGACCTGCGGGAACTGGCCCGGGGTGGCGCCCGGCGCCGTGGCGGCGACGGACCACTCGATGGTATCGCGCAATTGTTGCGCCGTCAGCGTCAACAAGCTCAGGCCATTGTTGAACCGCAGCGCATTCTCAATATCGAGCTGCGAAATCGCCCCGGCCGGCTTGCCCACAGTCGGATTGGCCAAAGGCGGGCCATAGAACGCCCCGCCGCCATAGCCGACCACGGCCCCAATCGAATCCCGAATACCGCCGCCGTTTTTAAGCGAGATCGAAACCGTGGGATCCGCCATGCGCCCCCGCCACAGGTTGGCGTCGGCGGTCAAATTGCCCAGGTTGGACTCCTCCGTCCGCACAAACTGCCGCAAGCCATTCAAATAGACAAGCGTGCGTCCGAAGAACAAACCGTCCTTGGCATTGATGATTGCTCCCAGATTGGTCGCCACATTTAATACAGTGGGATGCGGCGGCATATTGCCCGTGGCGGCGATGCCCTGTTCGTCCGTGGCATACACCCCGCTGGCCGGGTCATAACTCGTAATGACGCCCTCCTCATTGAATCGCACAATGAAGCGTCCCACATAACGGTAGTTGGCCCCGGCGTTCACCACCGCCACCGGCTGGCCCAGCGTGCTGTTAAACCACACGGGGTAATTGGTGGCCGCCACGTCCCCCGGCCGCAACCGGTCTTCAGGTTTGGCAAAGACCGCGTGGGAGCCGCCGGCAATGACCACGTCCACATCGCGCAGTTGTTGAGCCAGCGCAAATTCATTGGCGTATTGCTGCAGGTGGGCCAGCACAATGACCTTGTTCACCCCCAGCGGCAACAGCGCGTCCACCGCCCCCTGCACCGCCCCCACCAGGTTGGTGTCCACCTGAATGTTGCCCGGCGAGGATATCGCCCGCAGGTCCGGCGTGGTCACCCCCACCAGGCCGATGAGTTGCCCGCCCACCATGACCACACAAGACCGCGCCACCCGGTTGCTGAGCGCCGTGTTGAGCTGCCCATCGGCCGCCACCAGACTGGCCATGCTGCTGTCGGTGGCAAAGTTCAAATTGGCGCTGAGATAAGGGAAGAGGGTCCCCGCGTAATTCACGGCCGCATCACGCAGAATCAGGCTTCGCACCTGCGGCGTGCCGGCATCAAACTCGTGATTGCCAAATGCCGAAGCCTGGAAGCCCATCGCGTTGAACATGACGATGTCACCCCGGCCGGCCACCCCGTTGAAGCCTGCAGCCGGATCCCCGGCAGCGTTGAAGAAGGGACCGGGAATGTAGTTGTCCCCAGACGACACAATCAGCGTGTTGGTGGGATACTGCGCCTTAAGCCCGTTGAGCACGGCGCTGAAGGCGGGCGCGTCAAAAATGGCATTCAAACTCGCCTCGAAATCGCTGCCATGCAGAATTTGCACGGTCAGCGGCGGGGAGGCGGTGTTTTTGCGCGCGGTAATATAAACCGGCGCGGAAGTGGTGTTCAGACCCAGGTTATCGGTGACCACCGCCCAATAAATGAAATCACCCAGGGCATGATTGGTATAGCTGGTCTGATAGGGCGCCGCGGTGTTGGTGCGCACGGCGGTGCCATTGCGGTAAAACACCACGCGAGAAATCCACCCGTCCACATCCTGGACATCAGCCACCAAGGTGAAGTTCACCGGCGCGTTGGTGGGAACCACCGAAGGCGTGGTGCGCAACGCCACCAGCGGGGGCAGGTTACTCGTCACCATTTCCACCTGATAAACCCCCGAGGTGGCGGCGGCTCCGCTATGGTCATACGCCACTGCCGTCACGGCAAAAATGCCGTTATTGGTCAAGTTCACTGCCAGCTCAAAAGGATAAGCAGTATCTTCCGCCACCTTTTCCAATCCTCGATAAAACTCGACACGCATGATTTT
Source organism: Fontisphaera persica (assembly GCF_024832785.1). Classification (GTDB taxonomy): domain Bacteria; phylum Verrucomicrobiota; class Verrucomicrobiia; order Limisphaerales; family Fontisphaeraceae; genus Fontisphaera; species Fontisphaera persica. The sequence continues at coordinate 114,047 of NZ_CP116615.1, read as the reverse complement.
GCCATCCTGGTCATAAGCGTTGGCGGTGAGCTTGAAGGCCACCGGCCCGGCCAGCACCGCATTGGTGGGGCCTGCCAACACCACCCCCGGCGCCAGATTGGGCGGCGCGCCAGCCCCGTAGGTGGGCAGCGTGACCCGATAAGCCAGCGCCAGGGTGTCCATGCCCACTTCATTGGTCCCCACCACCTCGCCATTGTGATAGACCACCGGCGCCTTGAAGTCATTGTCACTGATGATAAGCAACAGATAGTCGTCCGGGCGCTGGCCTTCCAACAGGGGCACCAGCGTCAGGCTTTCGATTTTTTCTGGAATCGTATTGGTGTCATGCGGCGCCCGCGCGTTCAGTCCAAATTTTCCCAATTGCTGCTCGTCCAGCAAATCCACCAAATCCATGCGCGCCACCGGCTTGATGGTGGAAGGCAACCCGCTGGCCGGCAGGGACAACTGCCCGGGCGCGCCCAGCTCGAGGTTGTAGGGCGAATCAATGATATTGGTGGCGCCCTCCAACGAGGCCAGCACCACCCGCTTGTACGTCGGCACTGTCAAAACATTGGTGCCGGTCAATCCCTGGCCGATTTGGTCGCGTTCCAGCACCAGAAACTCTTTGTGGTTCAACGCCAGGATTTCGCTGACCGGCGTATGCCGGTTGGTCTGGGCGCTGCCATTGAGCGTGAGGGTATAGATGTACATCGCCAAAGCCTGTCCGTAGGTGGGCGAGCCCTCTTCAGCATCAAACACCACCACCCGCGTGTTGCGCCCGCCCGTGCCGCCGCCGGCATCTTGAATGGTGGGGCTTTGCAATATGGCAAACAAACGTTTGCCGTCCGGCGTCATGCTCAATCCCTCCAGCCCGCGGTTGTTACGCCGCCCGCTGGTGGGCGCCGTCACCGCCGTGAAAAAGTTGGTGCGCGGAAACGTCGGCCCCACCTTTGGCAACAAGGAAGGTGGAATCTGAAAATGCATCTCGTATTGGCCCTCCGCCGAAAACCGATAGATGAACGGCCCATATTCATCGCTGATGTAGAAGCGCCCATCCGGCAGTCGCACCAGACCTTCGCCATCCAGACTGCGGCGCCCCTGCCCCAGGCTGTTTGGCGCGGATTGGGGGTGAGTAATCACATTGGTGTCGTTGGCATCAAAGCCGGTGTAATGGTTGGTGCCTTCGTACCTTAAAAAAATCAGCCCCGTGTTCACCAGGGAGATCTGGTCCTGCGGCGCCGGGCCAGGCCCCTCGTAGGGCGTAATGCTCAGGCTGAACGTTAGAATGCGGGTCAGGTAGTTCTGCGTGCCATCGCCAAATCCACGGTCCGGCAGCGCATACAACGTGCCGCGCAACGTCCGGCCTTCCTGCACCAGCGAACCCCAATCAAAATGGGTGGCGGAACCAAAGCCGCCCAGCGAGTCCAGTCCGGCGCCGCGCACGTCAAACGCATCGCCTGGTACTCTGCCTACGGCTACCAGGCCGAGGTTGGTGAAACCAGTGAACTGTGCCGCGCAAGGCAGGGCCGCCAGCACCAGCCATGTCATGAGCCAGGGAATGAGTCTGCGTTTCATAGTCATTTTCACGCTTTGGTTATGGATGTTCGGGCAAGGCAGATGACTGGACGCTTCCGCTCATCCGCCACGCGCCGAAACTCTCTCAAGTGCATGGCAACGGATTGGCAAATGCGTCACAGGAAGGTGATAACGAGAAAAGCGGTATCAGGAAGCGGCCTTGCAATAGCGCGCCAATTGCAACATCCAGTTGGCAAATCCAATGCGCGCGCGTCCCCATTCCGGGCGTCATGTCCGCCCGTTTCACCAGGCGGCCGCACCATTGACCCCGCCCGCCCAGCTTGTTAGCGTCCGCGCGTGCGCAACAACGAACCTCAACCTGCCGCCACCCTCCCCGGCAAGGCCCACCCCGACGCGGCCTTGCGACAAGCTTATGCGCGGATGCGCGCCCACTTCGGGCACCAACACTGGTGGCCGGGGGAAACACCCTTTGAGGTTTGCGTGGGAGCCATCCTGACGCAAAACACCGCCTGGTCCAACGTGGAGCGCGCCATGGCCAATCTCAAACAAGCCGTACCACTGGAGCCGTCATCATTGTTGGCCCTGCCCCCGGACCGCCTGGCGCAGTTCATTCGCCCCGCTGGTTACTTCAACCTCAAAACCAAACGGTTGCGGGCGTTTTTGGAGGTGCTCGTCCGCGATTATGGTGGCGATTTAACCCGCCTGTTTGCTGGCAGCACCGCCACGGTGCGCGCCCGGCTGTTGTCCATTTACGGCATCGGCCGCGAAACCGCCGACAGCATGCTGCTTTATGCCGGCAGCCATCTCAGCTTTGTGGTGGACGCCTACACCAAGCGCATTTTTATCCGCCACGCCTGGTGGCAGCCTCCCCGCCCCCACCGGCACCACGGCAAAACGCAAACGGCCGAAGAGTACGAATCCCTCAAGGCCCTCTGTGAAAATGCGCTGAGTCATGGGCCGGAAAAGGAGCGCCTGGATTTGTGGCAGGACTACCACGCCCAACTGGTCATGGTGGGGAAACATTATTGTCTGGCGCAAACCCCGCGCTGCGACCAATGCCCCCTGCGCGAATTTTTACCCGGCGGAAAACCCCGGCCGTTAAAATGATATGGTCGGCTCGTCATAAAAATCTCACCCGTTTTTGAGAACTCCAACTTTTCCTGCCCCCAATTTTCCTCCATATTCATCCCCATGCATATCCATGCCCTCTTTCATTCCCTGGGTGCGCGCCGGGCATTCCCGCTTGGCCTGGCAGCGATGCTTCTTGCCCCTGGCTTGCCCGCGCGAGATTGGCACGTGGCCGCCGGCGCACGAGCAGGAGACGGCAGCGCCGAACGCCCCTTGGGCAGCCTGCCGGAGGCCGTGGCGGCCGCACGGCAGATGCCCGGCCCACACCGGATTTTGGTGCACAGCGGCCTCTACTACAACGTGGCCGTCACGCTGGGTCCGCAGGATGCCGGGTTGGTGGTGGAAGGCGCCGGCCAAACTCCTCCCCTGCTCTACGGCGGCATCCGGCTCACCAATTGGCAGCCGGACGGCAAGTTCCAGGCCGCACCGCTGCCGCCCTCACCCAGCGGCCGACCTTGGGAAATCCGGCTTCTGCTGGTCAATGGCGAAGCCCGGCCCCGGGCGCGCTATCCCTCCACCGGTGCGTTGCCGCATGAAAGCGTTTTCAAAGTGCCTTGGATGTCCACCACCGGCGGCGGCTGGCAACGCCCGCCCACCGAAGAAGAACTGACCACCCTCCAATACCGCAAGGGAGACGTCGGCAACTGGCTGGAAACAGGCAACGCGGAAATCACCGTCTATCACATGTGGGATGAATCCTGCGTGGGCATTGCCGCGCATGACCCCACCAACCGCATTTTGAAATTGTCCCCGAAAACCGGCCATCCGCCCGGGGCGTTTGGCGTGCAAAAATACGTGTTGTGGAACATCGAGCAAGGCATGCTGACCCCGGGCAACTGGTACCATGACCGCGCGCGCCACCGGGTGGTCTATTGGCCCAAACCAGGCGAAACCATGGCCCAACTGGAGGTGGTGGCCCCCACCCAAACCACCATCATCAGCCTGCGGGGTGAACGGGATAAACCAGTCCGCGGCGTGGTATTGCGGCGCCTGGCGCTCAGCGCCACCACGGTGCCGCTGATTTCCGGTGGCTTTGCGGCGGAAGCCTTCCCCGGCGCCATTCAACTGCAACACGTGGAGCAATGCACCATGGACAGCTTGAAAATTGCCGGCGTGGCCGGCCACGCCATCAAGAGCGGCGGCCTCACGCGCGAGGTGCGCGTGGAAAATTGCGAGATTACCGACTGCGGCGCCGGCGGGGTGTATGTGGGCGGCGAACGCTCAGTCATCCTCAACAATCATATCCACGGCATTGGCCGCGCCTATCCCAGCGCCATTGGCATCTACCGCGGCGGACGCCAGAACCGCGTCGCCCATAACGAAGTGCATGACTGCTCCTACTCCGCCATCAATTACGGCGGCCTCTCCAACCTGGTGGAAAACAACCTGATTTATGATTGCATGAAAGTGCTGCACGATGGCGCAGCCATTTACATGTTTGCGGCCTCCAACTGCGTGCTGCGCGGCAATCTGGCGCGGGACATTGTGGACACCGGCGGCTATGGCGCCTCCGCCTACTACCTGGATGAACGCAGCTCCGGTTGCGTGGTGGAGTCGAACGTCGCCATTCGCGTCCATTGGCCCTCACATAATCACATGGCCACCAACAACACCATCCGCCAAAACCTCTTCATGGTCCTGGGTGATGCCAAAATCACTTTTCCCCGCTCCACCGGCTTCACCCTCGAGCGCAATGTGCTATACGCCACCGGCAAAATCCGCGTGGAGGGTATGCAAGCCGTGACCACGTGGAGCAACAACTTGTTTTTCGCCGAGAGCGGCCGCTACGAATGGGTGACCCTCGAACAGTACACCGCGCGGCAAACCGCCACCCAGCCGCCCCCGGGCGTCTCCACCAACCGCCCCCTGCTCCAGAACCTCTGGCAGCCCAACGCCCGCTTTTACCCGCAATCCCCCGCCCATGCCCTGGGCATTGGCGCAGTGGATGTCTCCCGGGCGGGACGCCTTCCCCGCGGCGATTACGGCCGCTAAAAAATGGCTGCCGCTGTTTTTCGCTGTTGCACTTTTTTCGTGCATTAGCATATTCGGCGCATGGCTATTCAACCATTGCTGACCATTGACCTGCCCGGTGTCAAAAAACTGAAAAGCGGCAAAGTACGCGAGGTGTTTGACCTGGGTGAACACCTGCTTTTCGTGGCCACCGACCGCATCTCCGCCTTCGATGTCATCATGCCCAACGGCATCCCCCGCAAGGGCGAAGTACTCACCCAATTGTCGCATTTCTGGTTTGACCAGACCGAGTCGCTGGTGCCCAACCACCGGGTGTTGCGCGCGGGCGACCCGCTGCCGACCTCGCTGGCCGCTTATGCGCCCCAGTTGGAGCGGCGCAGCATGATTGTCAAAAAGGCCAAACCGCTGGCCATTGAATGCGTCGTGCGCGGCTATCTGGCCGGCTCCGGCTGGAAGGAGTACAAGGCTTCGCGCACCGTCTGCGGCATCCCTCTCCCGGCGGGACTGCAGGAATCAAGCGAGCTGCCCGAACCGATTTTCACCCCCGCCACCAAGGCCGAAACCGGCCATGACGAAAACATTTCTTTCGAGCAGGCCGCTCAAATCGTGGGCCGTGAAATCGCTGAAAAAGTACGGGACCTGAGCCTGAAGATTTACACCCACGCCCGCGCCTACGCCCGCCAGCGGGGCATCATTATTGCCGACACCAAGTTTGAGTTTGGCCTGTACGAAGGCCAGCTAATCTTGATTGATGAAGTGCTCACCCCGGATTCCTCCCGCTTCTGGCCGGCGGACCAGTATCAACCGGGCCGCGGCCAGCCCAGCTTTGACAAGCAATTCGTCCGGGACTACCTCGAAACCCTCGACTGGGACAAAACCCCGCCCGGCCCCATGTTGCCGCCCGAGGTGGTCGAGAAAACCCAGGCCAAATACCTGGAAGCCTACCGCCGCCTGACGGGCCGCGAGCTCTAAAATCCCTGCCCTGCCCGCCAGGGTCCCCGCCGCCATGCAAGCGCTGGTTGAAGATTTTCTCATGCACCTGCGCTTGGAGCGCGGCATGGCCGAGCATACCCAGCGCACCTATGCCGCACTCCTGGGCGCTTTCGTCAACTGGGCCGAAAAGGAGGGCCTGGGTGACTGGCGTCAGGTCAAGCTGCCCGACTTGATGCGTTATCTGGAGCACGAGCGCTCCCGGCCCCTCCATACCGAACCCAAAGACTCGCCGCGCCGGCTGGCGCCGGAAAGTGTGTACCTGGCCATTGCCGCCCTGCGCGCCTTTTATCGCTGGGCCGAGCAGGAAAAACACCTGCCCGCCAACATCACTGAATCCCTGTCGCTGCCCCGCCGCTGGCAACGGCTGCCCAAGGCCTTGTCGGATGCGGAAATTGAGCGTCTGCTGAAAGCGCCGGCGGAGCCGGCCAGTCCCCGCGCCCTGTGTGACCACGCCATTCTGGAACTGGCCTATGCCTGCGGCCTGCGTCGCGCCGAATTATGCGCCCTCCGCCTCGAGCAGCTCCATTTGGAGGCCGGTTTTATCAACGTCATCGGCAAGGGCAACAAAGAGCGGGTGGTGCCAGTAGGCGAGATGGCCATCGCTGCCCTGCAAAACTACCTCCACCGCGGGCGCCCGGAGCTGGTCACCCCCAAATCCCCCGGCCAGGTGTTTCTGACCCAGCGCGGGACCGCCTTTTCCCCCATCACCCTGTGGTGGCGCATCCGGCAATGCGTGCGCCGGGCGGGCATTCAGCGGCGCATCACGCCCCACATGCTGCGCCACAGTTTTGCCACTCACCTGCTGGAACATGGCGCGGATTTGCGTGTCATTCAGGAATTATTGGGCCACGCCCACATCGCCACCACCGAGGTTTATACGCACGTCGCCGCCAGCAAACTGCGGGAGATTCACCGCCGCTTCCACCCGCGCGCCTGAGCGGCAATCCCCCGCCTCAGCCCAGCTTCAAAAAATTGCCCACCAGCCGGCGGCCCTCCTCGGTGAGAATGCTTTCGGGATGAAACTGCACCCCCCAGATGGGATATTCCTTATGCCGCACCCCCATAATTTCGCCCTCGTCCGACTCCGCCGTGATTTCCAGACAATCCGGCAGCGAGGACCGCTCAATCACCAGTGAATGGTAGCGCGTGGCGCGGAAGGGATTGGGCATGCCCTCAAATAAATCGCGCCCATTGTGATGAATGGGTGACACCTTGCCGTGCATCATCCGGTAATTCACAATAACCCGCGCCCCAAAGGTGTGGCCAATGCACTGGTGCCCCAGGCACACTCCAAACAACGGTATTTTCGGCCCAAACGTGCGGATGATGTCGTTGGACAGGCCGGCCTCCCGCGGCGAGCAGGGGCCGGGGGAAATCAGGATGCGCTCGGGCTTTAATTCTGCGACCTCGTCCAGGGTAATCTGGTCATTGCGCACAATGCGCATCGGCACCTTCATTTCCCCCAGGTATTGCACCAGGTTGAACGTGAACGAATCGTAATTGTCTATGACCAGCATCATGCCGCCTGCTCCGTCCGCCTCAAGCTTAGTGGAGGAACGCCCCCCGCGCAACGGTGGAGTGCATGCGGTCTGGGTCCCGGGCCGCCAAACGGCATCCTTGCCAAGCACGCCCGGTTTTTGTTAACTGCCCGTGCATGGCGCAACAACAAACGCTAAAAAAATCCGCGTCGTTCTCCGGCATCGGCCTCCACAGCGGCAACCGGGTGAACATGACCTTTTTGCCCGCTCCCGGCAACACCGGCATTCGCTTCCGGCGGGTGGATTTGGAAGGCCGGCCGGAAATTGAGGCCCGCCTCGAGCAGGTGAGCGATACCCTGCGCTCCACCACCCTTGCCAAGGGCAATGCCAAGGTGCACACGGTGGAGCATGTGCTGGCCGCCTTTGCCGGCTGCGGCGTGGACAATGCCATTGTAGAACTGGACGCCAACGAGCCGCCGATTGCCGATGGCAGCGCGCGCGAGTACGTGCGGATGATTCATGAGGCCGGCCTCGCGCCCCAACCCGAGCAGCGCGATCCTTACCGCCTGGCAGCGCCCATCGAGTTGCAACTGGGGGACACCTTCATGGCGGCCTTTCCCCACGACACCTTCAAAATCACCTGCACCAGCGCCGATAAACACGGGCGCTTCACCCAGTATTACAGCGTGGAAATCACCCCGGAAACCTGGGAAAAGGAACTGGCCCACGCCCGCACCTTTTGTTTCTTCGAGGAAATTGAGCTGCTGTTCAAAAACGGATTAATCAAGGGCGGCAGCCTCGAAAATGCGGTCATCATCCGGGACGACGCCGTGCTGACCAATGAGCCGCTGCGCTACACTAACGAATTTGTGCGGCACAAAATGCTGGATATTGTGGGTGACCTGGCCCTGCTGGGCCGCCCCTTGCTGGCGCACATCGTCGCCGTCAAGCCCAGCCACGCCGCCAATAACGAGCTGGGCAAGGCCATCCTGGCCCAGATGCGCAAGCCCTTGCAGGCCGTGCAGACGTTCACCCCCCCGCCGCCCGAGGCGGAAAAGGAAAAACCCGCCCCCGCCGCGCGCAAGGAAAAGGAGGCGCCGGCAGAAAAGGCCGGGCCTTCCCCCGATTTGGTCAAGGATGGCGCCACCCTGGATGTGATGCAGGTGATGCAAATCCTCCCGCACCGGCACCCGTTTTTGATGGTGGACAAGGTCATCAAAATCGAAGGCAACCGCGTCGTGGGCGTGAAAAATGTGAGCATCGGCGAGTTCTATTTTGAAGGCCATTTCCCCGGGCACCCCATCATGCCGGGCGTGTTGCAACTGGAGGCCATGGCCCAGGTGGCCGGCATCCTGATGATGCGCCAGGCCGAAAACATCGGCAAACTCGCCTATTTCATGTCCGCCGAGAATGTCAAATGGCGCAAACCAGTGCGCCCCGGCGATGTCCTCACCATTGACGTGGAAGTGCTGAAAATGCGCGGCAAAATCGGCAAGGCCAAAGGCACCTGCCTGGTGGACGGCGACGTCGTGAGCGAGGCCGAAGTCACCTTCATGTTGGTGGACAACAAATAAACCCCAGGGCATTCCGCCGCCTATCCGCAACAACTGCATGAACCATGCCTTCACATCAGCGTGCCCGGGGAAAGCCTGCCCCCCGCGGCCACGCAGCTTTTTACGGGCATTGCTTTTACCATGATTCATCCCACCGCCATTATTCATCCCAAAGCCAAAATTGGCGCTGACTGCCACATTGGACCTTATTGCATCATCGGCGAACACGTGGAACTGGGCGACGGTTGCTACCTGCACAGCCACGTGGTGCTGGATGGCCGGATTACCCTGGGACGCAACAACGAAATCTTTCCCTTCGCCTCGCTGGGATTAAAAACCCAAGACCTCAAATGGAAGGGCGGCGCCACCTACACCCGCATCGGCGACCACAACACCTTCCGCGAGTACGTCACCGTCCATAGCGCCACCGGCGACGGCGAGACCACCGTCATCGGCTCTCACAATCACATTCTCGCCTACTGCCACATTGCCCACAACGTCACTTTGGGCAATCACATCATCATGAGCAACGTGGCCACGCTGGCCGGACACGTAACCGTCGAGGACCATGCCGTCATCGGCGGCCTGGCTGCGGTGCACCAGTTCTGTCGCATCGGCCGCATGGCCATCATTGGCGGCTGCTCGAAGGTGGTGCAGGACATCCCGCCCTACATGCTGGCCGACGGCAACCCCGCCGTGGCGCGCACCATCAACAAGGTGGGCATGGAGCGCAACGGCGTATCCGAGGAAGCCCAAAGCGCCCTCAAAAAGGCCTACAAGATTTTGTGCCGGGAAGGATTGACGGTCTCCAATGCGCTGGAGAAAATTGAAAAAGAGTTGCCGCCTTTGCCGGAAATAGCGCATTTGGTGGCGTTTGTGCGTGCCAGCGAAAGGGGCATCGCGCGGCCTTGAGGCCGGCGAGTGCGCCCCAGCCGCCACCCCTCCGCGCCTGAGCGGCCGGAGGCCCGCCGTTTTATGAAGGCGATGGTCTGGTTTCCCATCGAACGCCGTGAACTGCTGGTGTTCAGCCGGCGGCCAGCCACTTATTCTCGGCGCTTGCTGGTCCCCGTGGCGGTGCTCTGCGTAGTCTTTCTTATTTTTAGAAGTGAGGGGGCGAGGTTGGATCAGCACGAACAGGGCATGTACATCTTTCACACCACGGCCTGGATCACCTTCTTTTACGCCCTGCTCAGCGGCTTTGTCCTAACCTCCGACTGCCTGAGCAAGGAAAAACGGGAGCATACGCTGGGGTTGTTGTTCTTAACTGATCTGCGCAGTTTCGACATTGTGCTGGGCAAACTCGTCTCCCATTCCATCGTGGCCTTGAGCGGTTTGGTGGCCACCCTCCCGCTCCTGATGCTGCCAGTCTTAATGGGCGGCATCACCTTTCGACAAGTGTGGCAAATGGCCGCCACCTTGTTGTGCACCATGCTGCTGTCTTTGGCCGCAGGTCTCTTTGCTTCGTCTCTCTTCCGCAATGGCCGTGTAGCCACCGGTCTGGCCTTGTTCCTGCTTGTATTTCTTTGCCTTGGCGGACTCTTATTGCAGGGCATCGCTACCAATCCATACGATCCCCCACAGCCGCACTCTTGCTGCTCCAGGCCGGCGAGTTGTTAATGATGTGCAGTCCCTTGGTCGCGATGGGATTCGCCTACCCTGGCCTCATAGCGTTTCGGGGCGCTTTTCCTTTTAAACCCACATGGGAAATGGTGGTGCTGACGCAAATGGGCCTGACGGCCTTCTTTATTATTTCAGCTTGTTTTTTACCAGCCGTCTGTGGCAGGAACGGCCAGCCCGCCCATCTTCGCTGGGGACCCGGTTGCGGCATTGGTTGTTGTTTGGCCCGGCACAGTATCGCCAGCGTGTTCACCAACGCTGGTTTGCCCAGGCCCCCTGGTTTGGATAATTGTCCGCCCGTGGTACAAGAATATTGTCATTTGGGCCACCGTGAGCATTTTCGCCGTGTTTTTGCCATAGCGCTCTGGTTGGAAGGTCCAGATTCGAGTCTCGACTTTGCTTGGATGGCATGGATGGCCCTGGCGTTATTCAAAATTACGCTGGCTATTGAAAGCGCGCAAGGACTGGCCCGCGAGCCCGTCTGGAAGAAATGGAGCCCCTCCTCGGCACGCCATTGCAGACCTCCCATTATCTCGCCAGTCACTGGCAGGCCTTGCGGGTTCTGTTTGCCAAGCCCTTGTTGGCGCTGGTGGCGCTGGTGCTGTTCATGTTTTATTTTAGCGACACCGCCGGGGACTGGAGAGAATCCCTTCCCTCGCAGCGGTGGCACTTTGGGTTGCTTTTTGGCGGATTGTTGTTCATGGGCTTGCTGGATTGCTGGGCATTGGGGTGGGTCGGGCTGTGGCAGGGACTGTGCAGCCGCCGTCAGTTAAATGGCGGTTTGCACGCGATCATTTTGATATTAGGGGTGCCTTGGACTCTAGCGTCGTTTTTATACCTGGCCCTGCTCTGGATCGCTTACCTCCACCAGCAACCACTACCACGAGTGGAATTGCTTTATTCCTTATTATTTTTCTTTAGCTTACCTGCCAGCATCGTGCTGGGACTGCATGGCCGCCAGCAGGTAAGGCAAAATTTCCGCACCCTCGCCCTGCAACATCGTCATGGCGAAGCACCCCTGCCTTGGTGGATGGATCTGTTTTCGCTGCTGCAAAAGCTGCCAAGCCATCCCCCAAAACTGCACATCCTCCACCCATTGAGCGTATGCAATCTGGGAGGCGGCGCTTCGCGCCAACAGCCCAAGTTGCCGCCGAAGGGAAACCATCGCCGCGTTCTGCCTTTAAGTATTACTGTTTCTGAATGTCCACGGCATGACGCACCGGCAAGGTCACCCAAAACCACGCGCCCTCTCCCACCCGCCCCCGGGCGGTGATTTCACCGCCATGACGCTCGGCAATTTTGCGGCAAATGGCCAACCCCACGCCCGCCCCTTCGTAGTCGCCGCGCCCGTGCAAACGCTGAAACACGCCAAAAATGCGTTCGGCATATTTGTCATCAAACCCAATGCCATTGTCCTGCACGCAAATCTGGCATAGGGAGGTCTCCGGCGGATAATCGGCCAGCAAGGCAGCCGAAACCCCGTGCGCCGCACCTTCGGCGGCGGTGAACACTTTGGCGGTCACCTGCACTTCCGGCGGCACGCCGGGGCGGTGAAACTTCAGGGCATTCCCCAGCAGGTTCTGCAACAACTGCCGCATTTGCATGGGATCCGCCTGGATTTCCGGCAGTTCGCCCACGGTGATGCGGGCATTGGTTTGCTCGATGCGAATTTCCAAGTCCCCCAGCACCTCGCGGGCAATATCCGCGAGTTTCACCATTTCAAACGGCCTGGCCTTGGTGGTAATCCGCGAATAGGCCAGCAGCGCCTCGATGAGCATCTGCATCCGCACCGCGGCATTCTGCATGCGGGCCAGATAATCCCTGCCCTCGGGAGTCAACGCGTCGCCACACTTGGCTTGGAGGCGGTCGCCAAAGGCCCGGACCTTGCGCAGCGGCTCCTGCAAATCGTGCGAGGCCACATACGCAAACTCCTGCAACTCCCGGTTGTTTTGGGCCAGGCGGCGGGCGTATTCATGCAGGCGGGCCTCGGCCAGCTTGCGGTCGGTGATGTCCGTGAACAGTCCCACCAGGCCAATCACCTGGCCCGTGGCGTCAATCACCGGCGCCTTGACCACCTCCACAATGCGCTCGCGGCCCATCGCCACATTGCGCTCCTCCAGGGTCGCCGGTTTGCGCTCCTGCATCACCCGCATGTCATCCGCCCGATATTTCTCCGCCAAATCCCGCGGGAAAAAGTCGAAGTCATTGCGCCCCACCACTTCCTCGGGCTTCTTGCCCAAATCCGCCGCAAAGGCGGCATTGACCCCGCGAAAAACAAGCTGGCGGTCTTTGTAAAACACGCGCTGCGGCAGGCTGGCCAGCAGCGTGCGGTTCAGCTCCTCACTTTCACGCAAGGCCGCCTCACGCTGGGAGGCCAGGGCAACAAATTGGCGCAAATCGCGAAACACCAGCCACCAGAATACCGTCAGCACCGCCATGCCGGCGGCCAGGAGCAAAATCGTCTGGTTGCTCTGCTGCAGGCGATGCTGCCATTGTTGTTGGTGGTGGGCGGCCAAGGTATCCCGCAGCCGGTGCCACGCCAGATTATACGCCTGCAACTGGTGTTGATACTCGTCGCCGGCCAGCAACCGCTGAGCCGTCTCCACCGCGCCCTGGCGGGCCAATTCCATGGCCTGCTTCTCCACCGTGGTCAGCCGGCGGACAGGAATTTGCCGGTACAGCCAGGGCATCCGCCGGGAAACCTCCGCCAGGCGCTGGGCCGCCTCGTTTTCACGCCCATTGTAAGCTTCCACCGCAGCTGCGCTGCCGCGTAAAACCGCAAAACAGGCCATTTGGCTCAGCTCATGATTCAAGTGCTGCAGGTCCGCCACCAGCGCCGTCTCACCCTGCAGGCTCTCGGCCAGCTCCCGATTCAAACGCGCCTCCCGGTTGAGATTCCACAGGGCCGCCAGCAGCAACGCCACCGAGCAACCCGCCGCAGCCAGGAGAAGACGGCGCGGAAATTCCCGTGCCATCAGGGTTTTTTCTGCTGTCATACCCATGCCCGCCATGCGCCTCCTCCTCTCCGCTCCCCCACTCAACGTCCCTTTTCGCGCCAATCCGGCCGTGGCATTTTCACAAACCTCTCGTACACTTTGTCAATCTCCGCCGCCTCGGGGATGCCCGCGTGGATATACAGACCGTATCGCAGCTCCAGCGGGGTTTCAGAGGTAATCACCCGCTCTCCGCCGAAGGTGGCTGCGGCGCCCATCCAGCCGTCATCGCGCACATGAAAAGGCGTGGGATGGCTGAAGTTGGACGGATGGTCCATCAAGGTGATTCCCTCCCGGGCCGTGTCCGTGACGGCGCCGGAATAATCCACCCACCGCGCCGGTTTACGAAAACACCCGGCTTCATTTACCCCGCCGGCGGAATTACGCATCAGGCCGCCGCCATCGCGCACGCCCAGGGTTTTGGCCATGCGCACGCCTACAAAGCCGAAGGCTGTCTGCCCCAGGGTGACGGGATTTTTGACCGGCTCGAAGCGCAGGTCCAACACCAACAACCATTCACCACGGCCCAGAAGTTGCACGGTAATCCGGCGGCGCTCGCTAAGCAGCGGCAGGCCGCCGGAGCGCCATTCATTCCTTACGACGGCATACGCCGTTTCGGCGCCGTCCTCCAGGCGTTCCACGGCCAGGTGCACAATCTGATTGGTGGCGACATCTTCCCAAAAATTCGCGCCATTCACATTTTGATGCGACACCCAGACCGAGTTGTGATGCTTGTGCGATTGCGGGTCCCGCGGATGCCCCATGCGCGTCAGCGAGCGGCCCGCAGGACCGTTGACGGGATACAGAAAGGGGCGTGGCACATGCTGGGCGTAATAGTAGCGGGTCAGCTCGCGGCCTTGAAATTCAAAACTGATTTGCTCCAACGGCAGCGGCAGCGCCTGCAAGGCAGGCACCGGTTTGGCCGACGGCAGCGCCACCTGCCCCGCCGCCGGCTGCATCCACAGCGCCAAACTCCATCCCAAGACCAGCTTCCTGAGCGCAGCCCTTGCGGGTGCTCGCTCGCCTTCACATTTTTGCCGCATATTGTGTGGCCTCCATGCGCTTGAGCGCATCGTCCAATTCCCGCTGAGTTTCGGGCATCATAGGCTGGCCACCGTAATGGGTCAGGCAAAAAGTTTGGGTGATGCGGACCGCCTCGGCATAATCCGGCAACCGGGCGCCCGCCAGGGTCTCCAGAAATTCCAGAGGAGTTTGATGCGGCTGCCGGCGCAGTCCCCGCCGGGCCAGCAACCGCAACATGCGCCCGTAGTAATGGCCCGCCAGGGCACGGGCGCATTCAGCGTCTTGGGCCGCCGCCCGCCGCCAGCCCCGCCAGCTCCGGCGCTGCCAGAAGCGCAGGCACAACAGGCTTCCCACCGCCAGCGCCACCCCACCCCAGAGCCAGCCGCCACTGCGGCGAAGCCACGTCTGCACAGTCGCGTAGGCCGTTTGCCAGGCCTGCGCCAGGGTGTCCACCAGGGCATTCTGGCTGGCCCGGTCAAAATTCACCACATGGGCATACCAAGCAAAGTCCAGCGCTTCGAGCCAGTCGCTCCATGCCGAGGGTGGCGGCAGTGTGGACGCTGGGGTGGCATCAAAACGCTCCCAACCGCGCTCGGGAAACCAGGCCTCCGTCCAGGCATGCGCGTCGCGCAGGCGGATGTCATACCAGCCGGAAAGAGGATTCCGTGTGCGCGGCAGGTATCCAATCACCACCCGGCTGGGGATGCCCTGGACCCGCAGCAACTGGGCCAGGGCCGCGGCAAACCGCTCACAATGCCCGCGCCGCTGTTGAAATAAAAAATCCTCCAACGCATTCAAGCGATTTAACTCCGGCGCGCCCAAATCATAGGTGTAATGGGTCTCCAGGTGTTTCTCCAACAACCGCGCCTGTTGGTACGCATTCGTCTCGCCCGCCAGCACGGCATCCAGCCACTCGCGCAGGCGGGGCGAAGGCGGCGGATGCCACAGCAAGGCGGTCCTGTCCGCCGGACGCAACGCCCGCCACGGCGCCGGCCGCCGTATCCAGTACGTGCAAAAATTGTTTTGTCGAGTAAAGACCACATCCGTTTCCACCATGCCCTGCCGCGTCTCGTAAGCCCGGTGGAAAAACGTGCCCTGCAGGCGGAGCACATGGCCGTCCACCGGCAGCACGCGCCCCAGAAATGCCGGATTTTTAATGCGCAACTGGCGCTCGAGCGCACTGGCTGGCAGGTCCTCGGGTCCGCCGGCCTCAATCAACCGCCAGCGATAATCCTCCGTGGAAATCCGCCAGCGCTGGCCGTCAAAATGTGCCAGGGTGTAACAGCGCAAATATCCCAATTGCTCGCCCCGGATTTGAAATAATATCCGCTGTCCGCCGCCGCCCGCCCGGCTCGCAGGGTCCATCACGGTGTCCAACAAGGTGGTCTCATCGCCCGCGCGGCCAATCCGCCAGCGCATCCCGCCACTCATCCATCCACGGGGAAAAAGGAGAAACAACCCCACCATCACCAGCGCAATCAGCACGGCATCACGGCCCAGCAGACGCGCCGGCGGGCGGGAATAAGACGGAGCCAGGCCCCCCTCCGCCGCCAGCTCCGCCAGGGCCCGCGGCACACACCACACGGCCGCCGCCACCACGGCCAGGAAACGGTAATCGAAAAGAAAGGTGCACGCCACCGCCAGGTGAAACAGCGCAATTAACAGCGAAAACCATTGCTCCCGCCGATTGAGCGGGCGCAGCAGCCGTCCAAGCTGAAGAAAAGCGAGGCCATGCCCAATGGCAAAATGGGCGCTATATCCCAGCCAGCGCGCCACCGTGTGCCCCACAAAAGCCCCGCCCACCAGCAACAGCGCCTCCCCCGCCGGCCCGAGGTGAATAGGACGCCGCCCCGCCCGGAGACAGAAGCCCCAAAGCAGCGCATACAAACCGGGCATGACCCAATCGTTCCACGTCAGGCCCATGCAGAGCAGCCCAAGCAATACGAGCTGGTTGCGCGCGGATTTCATGCGGCCGGGGTCAGACAATCTTCGCCATACTCCCACACCAAAGCGCCGGGCAGGGGCGGCCATTGCCGGGCGGGGGCTGGCACGCACACGGTCACCACCCGGCGCCGCTCCACCCACTCGTTCACAGCGTGCACGACGGCCTCATTGACCGTGGTAACCACCAGCACCAGCGCGCTGCGCGGCGAGATTTTGGCGGCAGCCTCCTGCAAATGAAGCGGCGTCAATCCGCCAGGGGTCAACGGCAAACGCGCCAGGGCGTCCAGCAGCTCATGCCCATCGGAAAAAGGCGGCACCAATTCCACCTGCTCCGTGCCCAATGCAATCCATTCGGCATGATGCCCCTCGTCCAGGGCCGCAAACAACAGCGAACCCGCCGCGCGCACGCAGGCATCGGCCGCCTCCCGGCTGCCGGAATGGCCGGGGTCCACCAACACCGCAATGCGGCCCGCCAGTTCTTCCTCATACGTCTTGACCATCAGCCCCAGCCCTTTGGCGCTGGAAGGCCAGTGAATTTGCTTGAAGGCATCGCCGGCCTGCAGGGGACGCACGCCGGCAAAATGCGTCCCGCTGGCAATGCGGCGTGATCCGCGATGCTTGCCGCCCACCATGGCATCGTAGCCGGCCGCCACCGGAGACTCCGCCGGATAAAGCGCGGGGAAAACCACCAATTCACCGGCAAGGGACAAACGCCGGCGGGCACGGACCAGGCCGAAGGGATGCGCCGTTTGCAGTTGGACCTCTTTCCAATGATAGACCCCGCGGCGCGCCAGGGAAAATTGGGGGACGACATGCCGTTTCTCACCCGCTGCCAGCGAGGCCACCTCAAACAACATGCCTGCGGGATGAACCGCCTGAATCAAGGAAACCGGGTACCGGCCGGTGTGGTGGACCACCCACGGCTCGGTGGGCACCCGTTTTTCCTCCGCGTGACTGACCGGCGGCGCCACCAACTGCAAGTGCCGCAAAGTCTGCCACGCGCGCAGCGCGTTGACCGCCAGGCACCCCAGCACCAGCCCGGACAACAACACCAGCAGCCCGGACTGCGAGGTCATGGCCGCCAGCGCAAAGGCCAGCGCGGCCAACCCCATGAGCGCACCTGTGGAAGTCAACCGCATGTTGAGGACTTCGCTGCCGCCCGCCATCCTAGACCGGGACGGGCACAGCCTCCAGAATCCGCTCCACCACCGCCGGAGCGCCCAGCGGCACGGCCCGGGTGCCTTTGCGCACAATCAACCGGTGGGGCAGCACCACCCGCGCCGCCTCCTTCACATCATCGGGCAACACATAATTGCGCCCCGCCAGCAGGGCAAGGGCCTGGCTGTACGCCTGCATGTCCAGGCTGCCGCGCGGACTGGCCCCGTGTTCCAAAGCCTCGTGCTGGCGGGTGGCATTGACGATGTCCACGATGTAACCCGCCAGGGATTCCTCCACCCGCACCTCGCGCACCGCCGCTTGAATGACCGTCAGCCCATAACAATCCAACACGGGCGTCACGCGCTCCAGCGGCTCAAAGGTTTGCTGTTCCCGCAACATGCGCACCTCGGCGGCACGCTCCAGGTAACCAATGCTCAGCCGCGCCATGAAGCGGTCCATCTGCGCAAACGGCAGCGGATAAGTGCCCTCCAGTTCAATGGGATTTTGCGTGGCGATAACAAAGAAGGGAGTCTGCAGCGGGTAAAGCACCCCGTCCACCGTCACATGCCCCTCCTCCATCGCCTCCAACAGGCTGCTTTGTGTGCGCGGCGTGGCCCGGTTGATTTCGTCGCCCAGCAGAATGTTGGTGAATACCGGCCCGCGCCGAAACGTGAACTCGTGCCGCTCCGGCGCAAATACGGTCACCCCGGTAATGTCCGAAGGCAGCAAATCCGCCGTGAACTGGATGCGCTTGAACTCAGCAGCCAGCGAGCGGGCCAGCGCTTTGGCCAGCAGCGTTTTGCCCACGCCCGGCACATCCTCAATCAACACATGCCCACCGGCAATCAAGGTCAGCACGGCGCGGCTCACCACCTCCTCCTTCCCCAAAAAAGCCTGGCTGACACTCTGGACCAGTTGGCGGACCGTTTCAGTGTGCGTCCCAGGTCGGGCGCGCGGGGAATCACTGGTGGCGGTGCGCGTGGCCGCCCCCCATGCCGCGGATGCAGGTTGTGTGCTCAAGATATTTACCAATCGCCGGGTTAAGGTAACATGAAACAGGCCGATTGAAAAATGCCAAAACCACCGCCCTGCCCAAAACGGCGAGGGGGATGGGATGGCGTGGCTGGCTCCCGCCACGGCGCGAGACCAAAGGGCCTGCCTTTGAGCCATTCCCCAAAGCCGCCGGGCAGCAGCGGATGAGACGACATGCTAATTTTTTAGCATTAAGACACCTGCCTTTCTTCCCTCGAAAAGTCGGCCTGACGCGGCGGGGCCGCCTGGCCTGCCCGTCCCCCGCGCCTGGGGCCTATGGTCCGTTAGTACGGTAGGCGCGATAGTACAGGCTGGTATTCGTCATTAAATCCAGAATTTCCGTCTGGTAGTTGGTCACGGTAAGACGCAGCCAATCCTGCCACAGCGGCGGCGGCTCCAACCGCGGCGCAGTTTGTATTTGCAACGTCATGCCCGGCGCGTCAAACAACAACAGCCGCAGTCGGCCCTGCGCGGCGGAAGCCTCCAATAACGGCTCGTTTGCCAGCACCACCACCCGGCCATTTTCGGTCCACAGATATGCCACCTCGTTCCCTTCCACGGTTTGCGCCACCGGCGCTTCCGCCGTTAACGGCACAATGCCCGACTGCGCCTGCGGCAAGGCGGTGAGTTGGAGGCTTGCCAGCTCCTGCGTCCCCGCCAGTCCGGGGTTGTTGAGGCTCAAGCGCAACCGCCACTGGTCCCCGCCCAGGAATTCCACAGAGGCATGGGTGACCGCCGGATGGACAGCCGAGAGCGCCAGGTTGGTCAGCGCCCTATTGGGCAACCGCAGGGTGAACATCAGGTTGGTCAGTGGCGCGCTCGAGAACATGGACACTGGCACGCTGCCGCTTTGACCCGCTGGCAGAATGGTCTGTCCCAGAAAAACATCCACCAAATCGCTCACCAGCACCCCCACCCGCGTGGTCGCGCTCAACGCCGGCTGGCCGTTGTCGGTCGCTACCACGCCAATCCAGTTGGTGCGCCCGGCATGCTGTGACGTGGGCGTGAATATCAACATGCCATTGGTGGCGTTAATGAGGGCCGTGTCAGGCGCTTCCGCTGCCAAGCGGTAAGCAAGCTGATTGGCGGGCACGTCCGGGTCCGCCGCCGCCACGGCATTAGTCCATGGGCGGCGTGGAGCCGCGGCAAACACGGGCAGGACAGGCC
The DNA here is from genome assembly GCF_024832785.1 of Fontisphaera persica. Lineage (GTDB taxonomy): Bacteria > Verrucomicrobiota > Verrucomicrobiia > Limisphaerales > Fontisphaeraceae > Fontisphaera > Fontisphaera persica. The sequence goes on along the minus strand of NZ_CP116615.1, from coordinate 94,475 downwards.
ACACGGGAGCCGCATTCACCTCATTCACCACCACCCTGAAGCTCTGCGTAACGCTCTGGGGCGGCACGCCATTATCGGTCACCCGCACGATGATTTGATTTGTGGCCGGCCCCTGCTCCTCGGTGGGGGTCCAGGAAAGGATGCCACTGACCGGATGAATGCTCGCGCCCGCGGGAGCATCAATCAAACTGAAGCTGAGCTGCTGTGCGGGCACATCGGTATCACTTGCCGAGGCGCTGACCAGCAGCAGACTGCCTTCCGCAATCACCTGATCGGGAGGCACGGTCAAGCTCGGTGGTTGATTGGGCCGATTGACAATCACGGTGAAAACGCTCGTGGCCGCAAGGTTGGGCGAGCCGTTATCCGTGACCCGCACCGTGATGGCGTTGGTGCTGGGCGACTGCGCCAGCGTGGGCGTCCACTGGAACAAACCAGTAGTCGGATGAATCGTGGCGCCCGCTGGCGCATTTTCCAAAGTGTAGGTCAACGTCTGAGCGGGGATGTCCGCGTCCGTTGCCCCCACGTGGAAACCGATGATCTGGCCGGCGTCCACCCGGCGGTCAATCAACGCCGGCACCACCGGCGGCTGATTCACCTCCCGCACCACCACCATGAATGATTGGGTCGTGGACATGGCGGGAACACCATTGTCTGTCACCACGACCACCACCCGGTTGGTGGTGCCGCCGTGCGACTCTCCGGTCAGCCATGTGAGCAGGCCCGTTTGGGGATGGATGCTCACCCCCGGCGGTGTGCCGGCGCCCAGGCCGTACACCAGTTGCTGGCCGGGCATATCGGCATCCGTGGCCGCCGCCGTCACCTGCAACGTTTCGCCCTCCTCCACCGTCACCTGCGGCAGCGCTGCCAGGCTGGGCGGGGTGTTCACCAGCGAAACAGTCGTTACGGCCTGCGGCGTAAGGGGAGCCGGCTCGGTATTGCCTGCGGCATCCGTGGCCACACAATAAAAGGCATACCGTTGGCCGGTAGCCCCTGCATACACGGCTCCGCTTTGGCGGGTTCTTTGCAGCCAGGGCACAAACGGGCCATCGTTCACGGAAACATACACGTCGTAGTAACTGATATCGCCCTCCGCATCCGCGCCGGACCAACTGACGGGGATTTGCGGGTAGCTGGCTGGCGGCAGCGCCGCCACCCGGCTAATGGGCGGGTTGGTGTCCGGCACCGGCGGCGGGGTATAGTGCAGGTAATACACACCGCTGGAGTTGTAATCGAGCAAATGCAGCACATTCTCCCGCGTGGGCCGGACCCCCGGTTTGGTAAAGGTGTAGCGTGACACCCAGACGTTGGTGTCGAGCGGAATGACCGCGCCGTCCTGGCGTTCCACGCGCGTCAGCAGATATTGCCCATCGGCCGGGTCCGGGATGCGCAAATAAGCCCACCCGCCCGGCATCAGCGCCGTCAAGGTGACCACCCAACTCCCAGGCCCCGGCGCCTGGTCCACCACCCCGGAAGTCACGGCCGCCACCGTGCTGGTGGAGCCATCGCTGAGATAAATGACATCCGGCAAGGTCAGGTCATCCTTGACATCATTTACCAGAAAGTCTGGCTTGCCATCCTCAAACGCGCCTGCCGCCTGCACCTGGCGTATCATTTCGTGGATTTCCACGCTGTCAATCAACGAGGTCTCGCGGCCCCCCAGTGAGTTTTCATGCTCAAAGGTGGCCCGGTAATCCACAAAGAATCCCAACAGCGAGGCCTTCATCAGCCACCGGCCGATGACGATCTGATCCGGGCCAATGTCGCCAAAGACCGCCGTCAGGGACGGCGAGAGCGATTGTCCCGCCACTTCGGTCGCGATGATGCTGAAGTCAATTTGCAGCCCCTTTTCATTCTCGATAATCTTCGGTTGCGCGGAGGTGATGCTGAATTTCCTGGCCGTGCCCTTCCCAACATTCTGCACCATCACCGCCAGCGTGAACGGCTCGGCCGGCTCAACCTCGGGCGTGAACGGATCATCACTCATCACGTCGCGCTGGTGAAAATATTTCAGAATGAGTTTCGGATTGGGATACACCCTCACCGGCGACGGCAACAGGATGGCGGTGCCGGGCACGCCGCCCGCGCTGTAGGTCATGATGCCGCCCACCGAATACACCAGGGGCGTTTCGGGCGCCGCCTCGTCCCGCGGCAGAATGACCCACCGCGCGCGTCCGGTCGCAGCGGGCGGCATCCGCCACAAATCGCGGATGATGGTAAACTCATTCGTGTTGGTATTGCCGCTAACCGGCTCGATGTTGGTCAGTTCCGGCGGTAGAATGACAAACTTGTCATTGGCCAGATTGCCATTGGGGTCAAGAATGCTGATGGTGACATTGAGATTCTCCAGCGAATCCACGTTGGAATCATTGAAGATGTCCAGCGTCGCCCCGATGGCCTTCCGCGTCATGACCGCCTCCTGGTCAATTTGCAGGCGCACCTGCGCGCACACCCCGTTTTGCAGCGGAGCGGGCGGCAGGGCCGCGCGGGCCAGACTGCCGGCGGGCGGCTCGGCAGGCCGCGGCGGCGCCCAGTCATACGTGATATGGGAACGGCGGAAAGGCGCCGTGAGCAGTGAGGCCGTGCCGCTGGAGGAACGCGCGGACTGCAACGCGGCCGCCAGATGGCTGGCCGGCGCATTGGCCGGCACGGCGGCGTTGCGGCCAGTCAAATCGCGCACCATGCCCTCGGCGTGGCTGAACCCCAATAGTTGCGCCATTTCGCCGGCGCTGGGCTGCGCCGCTATGCCAAAGTCCGCCAGTTGCAACCGCACCACGCCATCCTCTTGCGGCGGATAGCAGCCGCCCGGCAACAACTGCCGCTCGTAGCCGGTGGAGGTGGAGTAAGACAAACCATCCACTTCAATGCTGCCTTCCACATTGACCTTGATTACCACCGGCTCAACACACACCTTCACCTCAATCCCGCCACCCGGCGTGCAGCCTTGAATGGAGGCATTGACCCCCACCGTCACGCCGGCAAAAGCTGTACCACCGCCTTTATAGGTGCGCCCGTTGCGTTCATGTGTCAGCTCCACCTGTCCGCGCAGGCCAGCCACGCCAGATGCGCTGACGGTGCCGCCCAGACAGAGCTTGGGATTGCGCATGTGACACTCCGTGCCAAACGAGCCGCTCACTGAGCCGGAAAGCGTAATCTCGGCCCCTGCCAGGAAGGACGCCTCATAACTGGACAGGCCCAGGCCGGGGATATTAACCTCCCCACTCGCCTCAGGATTGTAGCCGATAACCAGCGTGGCCGTGACGCTTGCATTCCCCCCCACGGAAGCCTTCAAGCCTTTCAGGTCATCTTCGCAGCACGTGCAAAGCTGGCCGTTGACGTTGAAATTGACCTCGATGTTCTTGACGCTCAACGGCGTGGTGGCCAGCGCCGCGTTAATGGCCTTGGTCAAGGCCCCGGCAATCTCCGCTTTCAAACCCGCCTCATAATTTAAGCACTCCTCCTGATAGTCCTGCTTGACACAAGAACACTTATTGCTGGGCGTCACGCTGGGTGGCGGGGTGTAAATGGTAAGCTGTGGCTGCCCGGGCGGGCTGACCACCGTGCCCCCACCGCTCCATCCGCTAAAGCCGCCACCGCCACCGCCGCCACCACCACCCCCACCACCGCCGCCGCCGCCACCACCACCACCCCCACCAAACCCAAAGCATCTGCCCGTGGCATTGATGACCGGGATGGGCACGGGATAGGCAATGTTGAAGGGGCCGCAGATTAGCCGCCATTCGACGCTGGCGGTGTAGGTGCAATCGCCAATCCGTATCGTCAAATCACGCGGGTTGGACGCCACCAGCCCATTGGTTTCCGGCGGCCGACGCTGGATGATGACCGGCACCGTCAGCGTGCTGTTGGCGGGAATGCTGGCCGCGCCGCTGATCAGTGGCGTAATAATCCAGCGCTCATGCTCAGGGAAATTAATGACCACGTCCCGCGCCGCGATGAGACCCTTGTTGCTGATCTTCAGATCAATCTGCGCCATGTCGCCGGTGACTTGCGCCAAATCAATCAGACCAGGCTCCACGGTCACCACCGGCGTGGGCACATAAGCCTCGTACACCGTTTCCAGCGTGATCTGGGTGCGATCCTCAATTTCTATTTCCTCCACCGTCCAGTTGTAACGCACCAGTTGTGCGCGCAGGAAGATGGTCTGCTCCTTCATCTGCCCGGCCTTCACCTCCAATGTGGCCTGCGTGCGGTCGTGCCGTTCGGCGGTGGCTTCCAGGTTGTACGCGCCTTCGCGCAGATTGGGCACGTCCCAGTAGCCGTTGGTGTCGGTCACACCGCTGGCCACCACCGCGCCGGTGAAGGGGTCGCGCAAGACCACCTGGGCCCCTGCCAGGTTGCGCGGATTTTCCCCGTGGTAGGACATTTCATCCACCGTAATGATGCGCAAGCTCCCCACGGCATCGGAAACGCACCGGAAATTAAAGGGCACACTGGCATTCGCCAGGGCCGCCGCCAACACCACGCTGCCCTGGTATTCGGCCAGCGGCAAATCCGCCGCCGGCATCAGCAACAGCTCCACGCGGCTGGTCTGGCCCGGCTCCAGATTGGGCAAGGGATTGGTGGAGACCACGCGCAGCCACGGCGTTTCGGGAATCATGACCGTCAACGGCCCAGTGGGCGCGCCGCCCACGTTGGCCACTTCCAAAGGCACCACCCGCTGCTCCCCGCGCACCATACCCCCCACCAGCGCCGTGGGCTGCACCTGCAGCCGCGGCCGGCGCGGCTCCACCTGGAAGTACATCGGCAGGGTGAGATTCACGCCCTCCTGAGAGCTAATCCGCACGCTGAACGCATTGTATGACTCGGCATCCTCCAACGATTGCACAGTGTAAGCCAGCGTGGCTGCCGCCAGACCCGGCAAGGTATTGGTCACTGTCACCTGCACATTCAAGCCAGCCGGCACGTCCTGCAACTGGGCGGAAAGGTTGTGCAAATCCACGTCCGCCAGATTTTCCAGGCGCACGGTTCCCGTCACTGTCTCCAACCCCAGCACTTTGTGGTGCACATAGTCCGGACTGAGGCGCAATCCCAGGAGGCTGAACTCGTCCTGAATTGGAATGTCCGTGGCCGCCGGATGCGCCGCGCCAATGCGGTACACGCCCGCTTCCCCAGGCAACGGCTGAAAGACCGCGGTGAACTGGCCGTTGGCATCGGTCAGTGCGGCAATCGTGCGGCGGGTGTCGCGCAAGTAAATATGGATGCTGACCGTTTCGTACGGCGCAGGGCCCCCAAGGGCTTTGGTGGCCGTGCCATACAACGGCACGGCCGTGCCCGCCAGCGCGGTCTCTACCTCGGTTTGCACCACGGCGTTGTAGGCGGGCGCCACCCGGATGGGGATGGCGGAGATGGCCGTGTTGTTGTTCTCCAGCGTTTCAGTGATTTGGGAGGACACATCCGCCGTCACGATTACGTAATAGTCGCCCGGGGTGCGCGGCAGGATGATGCTGAGCGTTTGCTCGAGGTGCATGCCCACCGGCAACTGGCCCGAAAACGGAAATTCACCCACCTGAATATCATCTCCGCCCGGCAAGGGATCGCGCGATAGCCAGACCCGCTGCAAGAATGCTCCCGTGGCTGTGGCAATCCCCTGGTTTTGTACCCGGAAGGTGATGGACACGGTGTTTTCGGTGTAACCGTTGGTGGGCACCACCACCACGGGCACGGTTAAATCCGGTAAATTAACGTCCGAAACCACCAGGGCGGCGCGTCCCGGCGCAAAACCGGCGGCGGTGGCCGTGAGGATGACCGTTTGATTGCCGTCGCTCACGCCATCCTCCAACGTGTTGATGGGGAAACTAACTGAGCGCTGGCCTGCGGGTATGAAGACCGACGCCGGCACCGTGGCTTCCGTCGTGCGGCTGGAAACCAGCGTAACTTCCAGCGGCTCGTTGGTGGCCGTGTTGCGGGTCACGGTGCCCGTGGTGGCTGGCGTGAGGCCCTCAGCCACCAGACTGCGCGCCAGGGTGAGTTGCAAGGCACTGCCATCATCGTCAGTAATCTCCAACGTATCAAACCCGCCCGTGGCCAGGCGATTGCCGGCCGCATCCAGCACATGCGCCGTGACCACCACCTGGCGCGTGCCGTCCGCAAAGGCATTGTCCACCGTGGAGAGCGGGATGGTCAAAGTGGCCACATTCGCCGGAAAAGTCACCGTGGCCGGGAGGATGACCTGATTGGGCAGGCTCACCTGCAATTCCACATTCACCCGGAATGGCGTCACCGGTGCGCGGGTGAGCGTCAGCGTGGTGGCGTGAATCACGCCCTCCCCCACCGAGGGCGCCGCAAAGTTCAACTGCACCGCCGGCACATCATTATCCTGCACCACCACCCGCGCCACCGCATTGGAATAACCGGCAGCAGTAGCCGTGACGTTGTAACTGGCGGTCGGTTCCAGGTCTTGGTCGTCCGTGGCCAGCGCCCCAAACGTCAACGACAAACTATTGGAAGGAATAACGACATTGGCCGGCACCACCAGTTGCGCCGGGGCGGAGCTTTCCAAATTAACCTGCAAGGGCAGCCCATCCAGCGCCTCACGGCTTACGGTGAAAGTGATGCCCTGCCCCTCCGTGACGGTGGTAAGCGCAGGCTGCAGCAACAACGGCCGGCGGTCACTATTCAATATCCGAATAATCACGTCCTCACTCAAATAATCCGCAGCCGAGGCCATGAGGTGAACATCCAAATCCGGCCCGGCCACCCCATCCGGGATTACCATCACCTCAACTCCGGCGGCCGCCTGGCCCGCCGCGATTATCACATTTGGCGGCGCGGCCAGCCGCGTGGGATGACTATTGGACAAGGTCACCGTCAGGGCATTGGTCAGCGGCCCGTTGCGGCTGACCGTCAGGCGCAAGTAAGGATTGGGGTGGTTTTCCGCAATGCTGGTCACGGGTGCGCTGAGGCTCAGGCGAGCGGGTACGTAAGTATTGGTGAGTGCCAGCGCGGTATTGTTGCCCTCGGTGACTTCGCGCACCAACAGCGAGCTGTCCACCGACACGGCAAAATAGAGGTTGCCGATGAAGGTGTTCCCCGGCAGCACCACCGCCTGCGTGCGCGTCAAAAATCCTCCCGGCGCCAGCGTGTTGGTAAAGGTGAAAGAAGCCACCGACAAGTCTCCGCCAATCTGCTCATCCGCCGACACATATACCGTCTCCACCCACGGCCCCGAAGCTGCCGCGCTGCCCTGGTTGGTGACGGCCCACACCAATTCCACCGGCTGCCCCGGCACGCCCACCTGCGGCGCCAGGACTCCGCTCACCGCCAGGTCCGGCAGCGGCGGGGCCGTGACGGTGAGCGCGCTGGCAATGCGTGAATTATTATTGTCCAGACTTTCAGGCTGGCGGTTGTTGAAATCCGTCACCACCATCAGGAACACCACCGTGTTCTCCAGCGTGGCCCCAAACGGTATCACCACATTGGCCTGGCGCACGTAAGTTGCGCCCGGTGCCAGCGGGCTGATGTCATCGGTCGTGCGATCCAGCAGCGGCTGGGCAAAGGCCAGACTCGGCGTGGTGGCGTAATAAAGGCGATCCCGCCACGAACCACTGGCAGGCGCGGTGCCCGCGTTGCGCACCGTCCAAGTCACCTCAAATGGCTGGCCATAAACGGCGCCGGCAGGCACAGCAATCGCATCCACCACCAAATCCGCCGTCTGTATTTGCAGCGGCGTCCCGGACACCAGCGCGTTGTTGGCGTTGTCCATTTCAAAGACTTGGTCCCCGCTGTCTGCCGTGACCAACCAGTACCGCGTCCCATGCAGCCCCGGCGGCAACAGCACCTGCTGCGTCACCACCAACGCCATGCCGGCGCCCAGCAGGTTGGTCACGCTGAAAGTCCCCAACGTCTGCGCCCCGGAACCGTCCGGCACAGTGGCCAGCGCAAGGGTGTTGTTCCACGGCCCCACCGCCACCGACTGCCCTTGATTGGTTAAAGTCAACACCAATACCACCGACTGCCCCATAGCCGCCGTCGCCGGCGACTGAATGTCAGCCACGGCCAGGTCAGGGTATGGCGCCAACGTGGCGGTATTGGTGGCCACCGCCGCATTATTGGCTTCCGCATCCCACCCTCCCATGTACTCAAACACCGCGTTCTGCGCATCCACCGTCACCTCCGCCCGCAGTTCACCCACCCCGGCCACGCCATCGGGCAGACGGAAGCTGCGCTGCCTTGGCCTTGCCCCTCCCGGCGGGATGGCCCCCTCGGTCGCCGGGTCGTAAAGCAAAGTGGTATCCACATACGTGGCGCCCGTGGTCAGATTGCGCAGCACCACGCGATCTCTAAAAGCGCGGGTCACGGCGGCGTCGCCCACGTTGGCCGCCGCCCACGCCACGGTCACCGTGCTCCCGCTTTGCGGGGCGGCCGGCTCAATGACCAGATTGGTGACCACCAAATCGGGATAAGGTGCCAGGGCTGACACGTTGGTGGCCAGCGCCAGGTTGTTTTGTTCAGCCGTGCCCTCTCCATTGATTTCCACCACCTGGTTGTAGGTGTCCACCATGACCTGCACCACCATCGCCCCTGCTCCACGCGGGCCGTCCGGCAGTCGGAAGACATACTGGCGGGCGCGCCACGCGCCGTTGGTCAAGTGTCCCTGCGCGCCCGCGTCGTAGGGCACGGTCACATCAAGTAATCGCTCGCCGCTATTGAGATTGCTGATGACCAGACGGTCCTGCCATGAGGTTTCCGTGCGGCCCGCGCCAATGTTCCAATCTTCCCAATAAATCGCCAGCTCGCCACTGGAGGCCAGGTCATTGGTGGGGGCCAGCGCAAGGTTGGTCACCACCAGGTCCGGAGCGGCCAGCGTGGTGAAGGTGTAGTCTTCAGAAACAGTCTCGTTGCCGGCGCGGTCGCGCGAACGCACCCGAAAGTGATACGTCGTCTCCGGCGTCAATCCGCCCAAACTCACCGAATGGCTGGTGAGATAATTCCCGCCCAACGCGCTCAGGTTGCCGTAGGCGGTGGTCAGCCCATATTCCACCTGCCGGGTGGCCGGCTCATCGGTTTGCCACGTAATCACCGCCCCAATCGCGCTGGGGTACGCGGTGATGTTGGTCATGACGGCCGGTGTCCCGTCCACCACCAGCTCCAGCACGTCCACCGGTATCATCTCCTGGTTGTCGGTGGCGCGCGCCAGGCTGACATTCAGGCGGTTGGTGCCATTCATCGAGGCATCCACCACAAACGCAGGCGTGCGGTACGTGTCATTGGCCACCGAGGTGGTGGACCACGCGCCGCCGACAGGCACCTGCGGCGCCGCGTTGCCGCTGAGATTCGTGAATACCAGCAGCGGCTCAACGCCGGTGTTCATCGAGCGATCAAAACGAATGGTCAGCACGAGGTTGGAAGTCGCCGGCACCGGATTATTGAAGTTGGCGACAGCCGCGGCCACTTGCGGCGCCAGCGGGCGCGAGCTGTACTCGGCCACAAAATGCATGTTGGTGTTGTCGGTGGTACTGAACGTCTTCTGAAACTCGGCCTGCGTGCCGTACACCGCCCCATTGAGCCGGAAACGCACAAACGTGTACAGATTGGGCGGGTTGGTGATGGTCAGCGGCGCGCTGATGGTTGCCGTCTCCCCGTTGGTGTACACCCCCGCCCCCAGCACTTCCGCCAAACCGGCGGGACTCGTCGCCGTGGTGACCACGTGCACCAAATGGGCCTCCGCATAGTTGGCCGTAATCGTCATGGGCCGGGTGGCGGAAAAACTATAGGGAGTGTTGCTGCTTAACACGGTCTCCCCTTCGCTCCAATGACTGAAGCGATAGCCGTAGGCTGGCGAGGCACTCAAGGTCACCGTGTTGCCATGCGTATAAGTGCCGCCGCCCGTGGCGGTGCCCGCCCCCGCCGGATTGTTGCTCACACTAATGGCGTACCGCGGCAGCGCGAAATTGGCCAGCAACTGCCGGTCGCGTGAGACGGTAAAACTGAAGACCGGATTGGTGCTTACCACCACCCCGCCCTCGGTCCAGCTCACAAAATAATAAGGCATGGCGTTGGTGTTGGGGACTGCCGTCAGCGTCACCGTGCCGCCCCCGGGGTACGTGCCCGCGCCCGTCACCTGGCCGCCCTGCGGGGGATTGGCCTGCGCCAGGATGTTGTAATACTCGCCCGTGAACGGCTGCGCCACAAAGTCCACCACGGCATTGGTGGGCGAAGAGACAATGTCCACCGTACGGTTGGTGGTATCGGCATATCCCAGACTGGGCAAACCAAACACGTTGACCGCCCACTGCCCCGGATAAACCGGCAAATCATATCGCCCCTCCGCATCCGTGGTGGTTTCCACCAGCCGGGCATAAATGCTGGTTTGCTCCAGATTATTGGTGCTGGAAGGCGCCAGTCGCGCGCTGGGAATAACCTCCTTCGGCTGGCTTGGGCTGGACCACGAAAGCCGGGCCGCCGCCACATAGCCGTTCTCATAGTAGGTCATTACAATTTCACATGGCACACCGCTGGTGAGCGCAATGCCGGCGCTGGCCCGCTCCGTCACCCCCTGATCCCCCCAGTAATCAATGACAAGCTGGCCATTCACCCATAACCGCACTCCGTCATCGGTCGAGGTATAAAAGTTGTAGGTCTCGGTGTACAACGGCGTCACCATGCCACTCCAGCGCACAGAAAAGGTATCCCCATCAATGCGGCTGTCTGGCGATCCACCTCCCCAACTGAAATCCACCGTCGCGTCCAGCCGGCTGAACTTGTAGCCGGTGAGGTCCCTGTTGTCGTAGTAATCTCCCCGCAGGCCAGCAAAACTGGTCTGGGTGTTGTAAGCCGTAACCACCACATTGGTGAGCGGCAATCCCACACTGTTGCGCACCGTGCCTGAAATGCGGGTCTCCCCCGCCGGCAATGCCTCGGCCACGCGCACGCTGACCGACGTGGCCTCATACAAAACCTCCCACGTCAACCCCTCCGGCAAAGGCGGCAAATGCAATTCACTAAAAGTGCCCGCCCGCGCAGACGCAGTTAAAAGAGTGAACGTCTGACCGTTGGTGGGGATAAAGCCGTTAATCAACGTCACCACCAGCCGCCCGTTCAATTGCGCCGTGCCATTCACCACCAGCCGGTCATATTCCGTGCCCGCCACCGTGCCGCCCAGCTCCATTTCCAAATGCCCCAGCCCCTCCTGCACATACTGACCATTGAGGGTCAACGTGCCCGCGCTGGCGCCCGGCGCCACCCGGCCGGCAGAGTTGGTCACCTGCGCGGCCACGGTGCCCTGGCCCATGAGCACGCCGCCGTTCAACAGCACACTATCATTCGGATCCAACGTGCCGCCATTGAGCACGATCGAGCCACCCACCTGGGTTAAAGGACTGGCAATCGTCAGCGTCTGGCCACTGGCCACGGTGATCCTGCCCTCATTGAGAAAACCCGCCCCCGCTTTATTGCAGTTCAAGCTGTAATTGACCCGCAGCTCGCCCAAATTGATGATGCTGGCCGAGAGGCTGCGCGGACCGCCGTTGCCCGCATTAACTTCCACCACCCCGCTGGCCGCATTGGTGAACACGCCATTGGTAACGGACAAACTTGACTCAAAACCCGCCCCCGTAGATTGCAAGCGAATGGTCCCCTCATTGTAAAATCCCTCCGGCGCAATCACCGTCGTTGCATTTCCCCGATAATTGCCCTGCACCCATATCAATTGCCCGGCTTTAAGATACCCATATAGCCGGCTCCCGGAACCAGTAAGCGTAAAACTGGCCGGGCCGCTGGCCGCAGGTCCAACCTCCAACCGGCAATCCTGCATATAAAGGGGATTGCCCGAGATGCCGCCCTCTTCAAAGATAAAGCGCATCCCCGTTAAATCCACGCTGCCTGAATTGGTGAAGCCGCCGCCGCGCTGGCGGAAAACCTGGTTCAGGCCATTGATGGTGAGGCTGCCACTGCTGGCAATGACAAACCGCCCGCGACTTTCATAAATTCCATCGGACTTGTTGAGCGTCAGGCCGGTGTTAACGGCAATCAACCCTTCATTCAACAAGTGCGCGGAAAGGACACGCGGCCCGCCGCTGCCGCCATTGATTTCCACCACGCCAGTGGCCGCATTGGTCAGCACTCCATTGGTCACCGCCAAACTCGACTCAAAACCTGCGTCCGCCGATTGCAGGCGAATGGTCCCTTCATTGCGAAATCCCTCCGGCGCAATCACCGTCGTGCCACTGCCCCGGTAACTTCCCCGCACCCACAAAAGCTGGCCCGCCTTCAAATCCCCGTAATAACGGCTGCCACTGCCGCACATTTGAAACTCCCATGGACTGGCAGCTTCGGGACCCAGGTACAAACGGCAGTTCTCCATCACCACCGGCCCTGCTGGTGCATTCGTGCCGTTTCGCAGGAAATTAAAATTAACCCCGGTCAAATCCAGCCCTCCCCCCAGCAACAACACGCCGCCATTCTGATTCAGCGTTTGCCCCCCTCCGTTCATCACGAGCCGCCCGGTGCCGGTCACCGTGCCCTCCTGATTGAAGACCTGCCCGGAGCCGTTTAAGGTCAGGCTGGTATTGTTGGCAATCTCAATCCTCCCCCAATTGTCAATCGTCGCCCCCGGCCGGGTCCAGGCGGCCCCATAATTGACCTGCATCAACCCCTCATTGAAAATATGGCCATAAAGATTGCGCGGGCCGCCGCTCCCGCCATTAAACTCCACCACCCCTTTGGCCGCATTGGTAAACACCCCGTTGGTGATGGATAAACTTGACTCAAAACCCGCCCCCGTAGATTGCAAGCGAATGGTCCCCTCATTGCGAAATCCCTCCGGCGCAATCAGCGTCGTGGCATTGCCCCGGTAATTGCCCTGCACCCAAACCATTTGTCCTTCCTGAAGATTCCCGTAAAACCGGCTGCCCGATCCCATCAGCGTCAAGCTTATGGGAGCGACGGCTCCACTGCCAAAATCCACGCGGCAGTTCTCCATGGTAATGGCATTACCATAGACGCTGCCTCCCTCGTACACGAATTGAACTCCCGTCAGATCCATGGTGCCAAGGTTCGTAAGGCTGCCCCCGCGCTGGCGGAAAACTTGATTTTGCCCGTTCAGGATGACGCTGCCGCCGCTGTTGATAAACACATAACCCAGATTTTCATACACCCCATTGGCCTTGCTCAGTGTCAGGCCGGTGTTCACCGAAAGCAGCCCTTCATTTTGAAGATTAGCCGAAATCGTGCGGGGGCCGCCATTACCCCCATTGACAGCGATGATGCCGGACGGCCGGTTGATTAACGTCCCGTTGTTCACCGTTAGACTGCTGACGTAACCGGCATTGATGGATTGCAGGGTGAGCGTACCGGCATTTTCAAAACCATTGGTGACCACCACCGTGGTCCCGCCGCCACGGCTGCTGCCCTGAATCCATATGGATTGCGCAGGTTTAATGTCCCCCACCCAAGTGCTGCCTGAGCCAGTCAACGTGAAACTGGCAGCATTCACTGCCCCCGGCCCCAAAAACAGCCTCGAATTCACCAAATAGGGTGTCCCTTGAATGATGCCCGAAACATAATCAAAGGTCACACTGTCCAAATCCAGCCCCCCTTGAACATTCAACACCCCATCCGCCTGCCGGAACACCTGATTCTGTCCGCTCAACGAAAGCGTGTGCCCGCTGGCAATATTGAAGGTCCCCTGGTTCTCATATAACCCGCCCGCCTTGCTGAACGTCGTCCCATAGTTGATGTTCACCGTCCCCAAATTGAGCAAGTTTGCCGCAAAAGTCCGGCTGCCTCCATTGCCCTGATTGATATGAATGGTGCCTCCCGCCACATTCGTCACCACCCCCTCGCTCACCACCAACGCCGTCGTATAGCCGGCGTCCACCGACTGCAACGTCAGCGTCCCCGCATTGGCAAATCCATTGGTCACCGTAATGGTGGTGTGCCCCCCAGCACCACTGCCCCGCACCCACAGACTTTGCCCCGCCTTTACATCCCCCACCCACGTGCTGCCGGAGCCAGTTAAAATGAAACTCGCCGCGTTGGTGGCCCCCGGCCCCAAAAACAGCCGGCTGTTAATTAAATGCGGCGTCCCATTCACTGTCCCCCCCAAATAACTCAGACTCACGTTGTTCAAGGTCAAGGCTCCCTGAATGTTGAGCGCCCCATCCACCTGCCGAAACCACTGACTTTGCCCGCTCAAGGACAACTCCTGCCCGCTGGCAATGTTGAAGGTCCCCTGATTCTCATACACTCCCTCCGCCTTGCTGAACGTCGTCCCATAATTGATGTTCACCGTCCCCAAATTGAGCAAGTTTGCCGCAAAAGTCCGGCTGCCTCCATTGCCCTGATTGATATGAATGGTGCCTCCCGCCACATTCGTCACCACCCCCTCGCTCACCACCAACACCGTCGCATAGCCGGCGTCCACCGACTGCAACGTCAGCGTCCCCGCATTGGCAAATCCATTGGTCACCGTAATGGTGGTGTGCCCCCCAGCACCACTGCCCCGCACCCACAGACTTTGCCCCGCCTTTACATCCCCCACCCACGTGCTGCCGGAGCCAGTTAAAATGAAACTCGCCGCGTTGGTGGCCCCCAGCCCCAAAAACAGCCGGCTGTTAATCAAGTGCGGCGTCCCGCTCACTGTGCCCCCCAAATAACTCAGACTCACGTTGTTCAAGGTCAAGGCTCCCTGAATGTTGAGCGCCCCATCCACCTGCCGAAACCACTGACTTTGCCCGCTCAAAGACAACTCCTGCCCGCTGGCTATGTTGAACGTCCCCTGATTCTCATACACTCCCTCCGCCTTGCTGAACGTCGTCCCATAATTGATGTTCACCGTCCCCAGATTGAGCAGGTCGCCATAAAGAAACCGCTGCCCCCCAGACCCTGGATTCACCGTCAACACTCCCAGAGGCGTATTAGTCAAGGCCCCCGGGGACACCGTCAGCGCGCTGGTGTATGCACTATCCGTGGATTGCAGGCGCACCGTCCCCGCGTTGTTGAATCCCACCCTTTGCACATTCACATGGCCGCTGGCCGAACTGCCCCGCACCCATAATTCCGCTCCAAAGGGCACATCGTAAGGGTTGGGCTTGGTTTTACTCATGAAACCCGCCCCATATATCGCCTGCATTTCCGCCCCCCCCAAAGCCCGCCCGTACACTGCCAGTTCATCCATCAGCCCATGGAAACAATGGCTCCCCCCCATGCCTGACCCGATGCGCGCCGCCAAGGCTACCGGTGCGGCCGCCCCTCCCACATCATAATCACCCACCGGCAAGGCCGTGACCACGGCGCCATTCACGTAAAATTTCATTTTCTGGCCTGCCCCGCCCTGCCCCTGGTAAACCCATCCCACATGCTGCCATGTGCCCGCGCTCACCACTCCTGCCACCGTGCGATATTGGGTGAACTGGCCATTGGTATCGGCCACCGACCCCACCAACGCCCCCGAAGCCTCCACCATGAAATAATAACTGCGCGCCGTGCCCAGGTCATCCCGGCACAAAATCATCATGTCATTGGCCAACGAGCCGGGTTTGAGCCATCCCTCCACGCTGAACTCCAACCCCAGGGCCAGCGACCCCACCACCACAAAATCATTCAGCCCATCAAATTCAAAAGCAAAGTCATTAACCCCACTGGCATATCCCACGCCATTGCTCAAAGCTCCCGGATACACCCCCGCTACGTCATACGGGTGATTGTCCGCCGTCCACCATGCCATCATGCCCCCCGGTGCCGCCACCGGCTCAGCCCGGCACTTGCCCGCCGCATCCGCTTGGTAAATGGCCGCTATCTCATCCTGCGACAATGCCCGGTCATAAATCGTCACCTCGTCCAACCAGCCGCCATAATACCCATAGCTCGAAACACCGCCGAGAAGCTTGGAAGGAAACACGGTGGTGCGCGTGCTGGTCAGGCCGGTGCGCACCAGCTCGCCGTTGAGATACAGCCGGGGCTGTTTGTTCTCATACACCACGGCCACATGCACCCAGCCGGTGATATTCGTCTCAAACACCAGCAGCGAGGGCAAATAATTGACCCCATGCTCAAACACGCTGATGCCGTTGGTCCCCACCGACACCCCCGCCCCCACCACATTGGCCGAATTAATGTTCTCCGGCGCCACGGCATAACGCTGGCCGCTAAGCCCCAGCAAACCACTGGTGGCCTCAGCCGTGGCGTTCCGGCCTTTGGTAGGGTACGCCCAAAACTCAAGCGTAAAGGTGTTGCTGACCGTGGTTAAGGCCGAAGTCCGGGGCGACACCACATCATCCACTCCATCAAAATAAAACGCACGGCCCACCTTGCCGGCATCATACATGGCCCCATCCTGCACCGCCCCCGGATGCCGCCCCATTAAATCGTTGGCCCACCCCTCGCCCGGCCACCAACTGACCACTCCCGCGGGAGAGGCCAGACAGGCCCCCAATAGATTCCCAACTAAAAGCCAGCAGGGCAAAATCCATGTGCATGCCTGGCCGATACACCGAAAGAACGTTGGCGTTTTCATGGCAGTTTTTCAGTCCACCACCCGCTCCAACCCTTCTTCCTGCATCCAACACGCTACGCTGCCCATAAAACCGCCACCCTCCCCTGCAAGAAGTGACTCTCTGGAGGTCAGGCGAATGGATTGGAATCGTGGTTTATTATGACTGTGGGTTTCGCTGGTGCCTATGCTTTTGACACCGAATGCCATGATGCACAAATTCCTCCTTTTGACAAACCCAAATTCCTGCCTTTTTGGGGCACCTCTTCCCCCCTGTCAGTCGCCCTCTTGGGGCGACCTCTTGCAAATAAAATCCTTGAAGCGGTGGCGTGGTTTTTCTAGGGTCACATCATTACGTCCTGCGCTGGGTTGCCGTGGTTCCGGGGGTTTTCCCGGGCGGGGCTCAGTGGTCTGAACACAAAGAAACGAACAAACCACAAGTTGCTTATGTCACAGAAACCATTGAAAGTCGGATTGATTGGCGGCGGCAAAGGCGCATTCATCGTGCATCCCCATCAAAAGGCCATTCACATGGACGGCACCCGCCGCGTGGTGGCCGGCGCCTTGTTCCCGGACCCCAAAATCGCGCTCGAAGAAGCCGAGAAATGGCCCTACCCCATCAAAGGTTACGGCTCCTACGATGAAATGATTGCCGAACAGGCCAAGCTGCCCGAAGACGAACGCTTGGACTACGTGCTCATCGTCACTCCCAACCACGTCCACTTTGACCCCGCCATGAAGGCCATGAAGGCGGGCATCCCCGTCTTCTGCGAAAAACCCCTGACCGTCAACCTCAAGCAGGCCACTGAACTGGTCAAGATGCAGCGCAAGACCGGCGTGCCCTTTGGCGTGGCACACACCTACCTGGGCCACTGGACCAGCCGCTTCGCCCGCTGGATTGTGCGCAGCGGCTTGCTGGGCGAAATCCGCTGGGTGGACAGCTACTACATCCAAGGCTGGCTCGCCACCAAGCTCGAAGACACCGGCCAGCAACAGGCCTCCTGGCGCGTCAATCCCAAGCTCGCCGGCGCCTCCGGCTGCGGCGGTGACATCGGCACCCACGCCCTCATGCAGCTCCGCTACATCACCGGCCTGGAGGTCACCGAAGTCTCGGCCCAGCTCGAAACTTTTGTGCCCGGCCGCCAGTTGGACGACCACTTCACCACGTACTGCCGTTTGAACAATGGCGCGCGCGCCCTCGTGCGGGCCTCCCAAATTTGCATCGGCCACAAGAACGATTTGGGCATCAGCATCAACGGCACCAAAGGCTCCCTCCGTTGGCGCCAGGAAGAACCCGAAAGCCTCACCATCAGCCTCATGGGCCAGCCCGACCGCGTTTACTGGCGTGGCTGCGTAGTGCCCAACGACGGCTTCCTCAAGGACGTGCCCAAAGAATTGCTCGACGAAGTCACCATCCCACCGGGGCACCCCGAGGCCTTCCACGATGCCTTCGCCCGGCTACACCGCTGCTTCGAAGCCGACATCCGCAAGTGGAAAGCCACCGGCAAAGTCACCATTGACGGCAGCAAATACGCCAACATCGAAGACGGCTGGATGGGCCTCGCCTTCATCGAGACCGCTGTCAAGAGCGCGTCCAAGAAAGGCGCGTGGGTCAAAATGCCCAAGAAAATCTAAACCCATCGCCCGGCCTTGTGCCGACGGCTTCCCGGCCCCTGCCTCACCGCAGGGGCCTTTTTTTATGTAATCAACCCCTCCCTATCCCCCTGAACCTCGAGACGAGTGCTCATGCCGCCCCGGCACCACGAAGCCAATATCGCCTCCCGCGTGCA
The DNA here is from genome assembly GCF_024832785.1 of Fontisphaera persica. GTDB lineage: Bacteria > Verrucomicrobiota > Verrucomicrobiia > Limisphaerales > Fontisphaeraceae > Fontisphaera > Fontisphaera persica. The sequence goes on along the minus strand of NZ_CP116615.1, from coordinate 76,238 downwards.
AAACCCCTGCCCTTTTGCTAAAACACCCCCATGCAAAACAAACAAACCCAGATTGACACCCAAATCGGCCCCTTCCAACTGGCCATCCTCCTCCTTAGCCTCGTTCTCCTGGCTGCCCTCGCCGCCGACACCCTCCTCACCCTGCCCCCCGAAGTTAGCCAGGTCATCCAGACCATGGACACAATCGTTTGCGGCGTCCTGCTGGTGGACTTTCTCGTCCGCCTGCACCGTGCAGAATCCAAACGCGACTTCATGAAATGGGGCTGGATTGACTTGCTGGCCTGCATCCCCAACGTGGACGCCCTCCGCTGGGGCCGCCTCATCCGCGTGCTGCGTGTTATCCGCCTCCTGCGTGGCATCCGCTCCCTGCACCGCATCTTCCTGCTCATCTTTCAAAACAAACGACAGGGCGGCGCCGCCTCCCTGGGCCTCATGGCCTTCCTCCTCATCACCTTCTCCTCCGTGGCCATCCTCGTGTGCGAGCGCCAGCCCCAGAGTAACATCCAAACCGCCGAAGATGCCCTCTGGTGGAGCGTCACCACCGCCACCACCGTCGGCTATGGCGACAAATACCCCGTGACCACCGAGGGCCGCCTTGTTGGCGTCCTCCTCATGATTTGCGGCGTCGGCATGTTCGCCGGCCTCAGCGGCCTCATCGCCTCCCTCCTCCTGGGCAGCAACGAATCCGCGCCTCCCTCACCCGATGAACTCACCGCTCGCTTGCAGGAAATGGAGAAAAAAATTGATGCACTTCGCCTTGTCATTCAACACCACCAACCCCCGAAGTAGTTTTTGTGATTTACAACAAACGGTAACACATGGATGCTTTTTAGCATCTATCAGCAAAAAGCACCAAATAGCGCTGTTTGCCAGAAAATGGAAAAGGATGTCATTGGGCCATTCTTGACCGAAAAAGATCCAGTTGAAATGGGCGAAGGCGGCATTGACCCCCTGGGAACGGAAGCCTTGGCCGATGCTTTGGCCGTGCGCCTGGCTCCGGGGGTGCGCGAGCGCCAGCGTCATCCGCGCTTCCTTACCGCCATGGCTGTTTCCTTGGTGGTATGCCAGGATTATGACGAAGAGGCACTCGCGGCAGACCGCCTCAGCCCGCCCTGGCTGGTTTTTGAGTGGTACGTGGTGGAAGGCCTAGTGCGCACCCTGGATAAAGAGAAACATATTGGTATTCCGGGCAATCAGAAGGCGGCCAAAGCTATTTCCGAGGGGGTGCCGCTTTCGTCCAAAAGGTATTTGAAAACCCCGAGCATTTTTGGTTTTCACGGAGTTTATCGCCAGCTTGCCCGGACCCTCGGCGTGGCCCAAGGGGACCGCCTGGGGGAAGTGGGCTATGAACTCTTGCTGGTTTGGAGCAAAGAACAACACCTGGAAGGCTTCGTGGGAACGGAAGCTGGACCCGGTCAAGCCTTCCTGGCCCAGCTTAAGGAGGCCTTGGACGCCGGATTGAAAAAAGGGGCCACCGCACGCAGCCCCACGTGGGCCGGCTGGGAATTTTTCTCCCGGCATCTTTCGCCTTATGACGCAGGGATGAAAGAAGCCCGTTTTATATCCGACGCGCTGCTGCGCGATGACCACGGATTTCGCGGTGAGTACCTGGAGTTTCTTATTTCCTCCTTCGGCCAGGAGATTTGGGAAAAAACCGGTTCAGAAAAAGAACTGCATCAAGCTTTAAAATCAAGGGCCAGCCCGGGCCTGCGCCAACTGCTGGAGGCCATTCTTGCTTACGAGGCATTCTGCCGGCTCTGCCAGGACGCCTTTCAAGACTGTCTGTGCGAGCTTACCCGCCAAGGCGCGAAAAAAGTCTCGGTCAAATCGCTCGCAGCTTTGCCAGCCGTCCAGCGCGCCGCGCGCATAGTGCCCGCGTCTTTTACTGAGGTCATGTCGCTTTTAGAGCCAGTGGACCAGGCAGCTCGGTTCCGGGATGCCTTTGGGAGGCTGGGCGAATCCAGCACGGTGAGTGAATGGGTCGAGCGCCTGATGGAGCATCACCGTCAAACCCAGCGGTTGAAGCCACCCCATGGCAAAAATCCATGGTTTGAACGGTTCGACGACGGTACTTTCATCATCCGTCCGGAGTACCGGACGGATGAACATGCCCAGGACAGCCAGGAATACGTTCATTATTATCGGGCCCGCTCACTGTGGCAGTTCGCTCACGATCTTCATTTGCTTTAACCATGAGCAAACCCAGACCAGCCCTGCCCGGCCGCGCCAAAATATTGGATGCCTGGGTGCCTCCGGAGGAGGCCGGCGATGCCATTGGCTGTGTTGCCACCACTTTCACCTTCTCGCCCGTCTTGTTTGAGGAAGAATGTCTGGCCCGTTTTGTTCACCTGGAGAGCAATGCCAGCGAGGATGGCGCAGCTTATCTGGTAGAGCGCGAGGAAAAAATTGCTCAGCTCCTTTGCGCTGCCGTCCTGGTGGACCAGCACCATGCCAAAGGCACCCGCAACCTGCGCTGGGACCTTCTGCCAGCCCGATTGTCCGGCTCTGCCATTCTTCACGCCAAGGTGTCCCTGCTGCTCTGGAGCCGCCATGCCCGCCTCATTGTGGCCTCAGCCAATTTGACCGAGGATGGCTATCGTCGTAATCATGAGATTTTTGGCGTGCTCGACTACCATCCCGAAAGTCAGATACCCCTGCCCGTGCTGGATGATTTCCTACTATTTCTGGACGAAGCTGTTTCCACCGCCAATCCACCCGGCGGTAGCGATAGTCCGGCCGTGTCCCGCTGGCGCGTGTTCCTTGAGCGAGTCAAATCCATGACCCGGGAATGGGGCATCAAGGAATACCCCCGCTCGTGGGGCATCCCCCGTGTTTATGCTGTGCTAACCGGTCCCAACCGGGATGATGTTTTTACACAACTAGGAAAACTTTGGACCGGCCATCCTCCCCCGGATGAGGCTTATGTGTTGAGTCCCTTCTTTGACCCGCCCCATGCGTGCAACCGGCCAGCCAAGACTCTCCTGAAATTCTTAAAGCAGCGGGGCAAAGTTTACGTGCAGTATGATGTGACTGCAGAAGAAATTCCAGGAGAGCGGGCCGCGCTGGTTCACGCCCCGGCGGCCCTGGCCAAAGTGCCGCCGGACGACAAAAACCGCGTTAAGATATGTTTTGGCTGGTTGAAACCGGCTCCCGACGATTTTCCTGAAGAAGGACGCCCTATTCATGCCAAATCCCTGTGGCTGCGCAGCAACCGATGGTTGTGCTACATGATTGGCTCCAGCAATTTCACCTCGCCAGGTTACGGTCTCGATAAAACCCGTAATCTCGAGGCCAATCTCGCGTACCTGGTGGATTACCAACAAAACCCTCGCGCGGACCGGGCATGGCAACACGCCTGTCTGCCGGTGGAGGAATTTCCCCACGACTGGACCCTTCGTTTTCAACCGCAGGAGGACGAGCAGGAAGACACCGCCCCGGCAGAATTTGATTTGCTGCCCCCCGCCTTTGGCCATGCCAATGTCGGCTTGGATGAACAACAGCATCTTTATGTTGAATTCGCTTTCACCAACACTCCTCCCGCTGGCTGGAAATTATTTGCAGAAGATGACCAGGAGCGTTTTACCGATGCCAGCCACTGGAATGCCCAGGGAAACCCCCTGACTTTCCGCCTCCGCTGGCCCCGCGAACGCCCCCCTTCCTATTTCCGCGTAACCTGGCAGGGTTGCCATTATGGCGCATACTGGCCGGTGAATATCATTGCCAGCACGGCATTACCTCCTCCACCTGAATTAAACAACCTGCCTCTGGAGGTCCTGATGGAGATTTTAAGCTCCGCCAGGCCGCTGCATCAGGTGCTCCATCGCTGGTTGCGACGCTCGCAAAAATCTTCCACGATAACCACGGAAACGGCCCTTGACCCCCACCGCCGGGTCAACACGTCCTCCTTTCTTTTGCAGCGCACCCGAAGAGTCTCCAACGCCTTGACGGCCCTGCGTCGCCGATTGCAAATGCCGGTGGCTTCGGAAGCGGCCCTCACCTGGCGCCTGCACGGCCCCATTGGCGTCCTGGCTCTCGCCAAAGCCATCAGCCAGGAAGCACGCTCCGAACCGGAGCGCTGCTTCCTCCTGGCTGAGTTGTGTCTTGAACTCAAGCGCGTTCAGCCTCAAACAACGCCCGGCTGCCTGCCGGCCGAACGTATCCGGGAGGCGTTGCAGGAGATTATCCGGGAAATTTCCACCCAGATCAACGCGGCCGCTTTGAATGATCACCCCAGGCTGGCGGCTTACGTCAAACGCGCCCTGGCGGAGGATGCACCATGAACACCTGGCATCCCTTGGCAAAGGACCTCAGGCTTTACGTGCCGGGACGTATAACGGAAACCGACGCCCGCCGACAGCAACAGACCGCTGCGGCCATTCTTCACCGGCTGGCCCACCAGCCCGGCGTGGTGCTGGCCGATGAAGTCGGCATGGGCAAAACTTTCGTGGCCCTGGCTGTGGCTGCTTCAGTGGCCCTGTCGGATGCCAGACGCCGGCCCGTGGTGGTGATGGTTCCGCCCAGCTTGAAGGAAAAGTGGCCGTCCGATTTCAGGACTTTTCAGGAAGAGTGTTTGCCTGCCGCTCTTCGCCACAAGGTACGGGCGGCCTCGGCAGATTCAGCCGTGGAGTTCCTTAAATTGCTGGATGATCCACCAGAACACCGCCATTCCATCATATTTCTCACCCACGGGGCCATGCATCGGGGTCTGGGCCACGGCCGCGCTGATGCCTGGATTAAGCTGGCAGTCATCCAACGGGCCTTGCGGGGGCGCCACCAACGCAGGCAACTGGAGCGGGGACTATATCGTTGCTTGGGCAGACTATTGTTCCTCCAAGGAGTGCAAAATAAAGCCGCCGATATTTGGCAAGTCCTTCTATCCCACCCTCCGGAACAATGGCTTACGGTCTTGCACGAACATGGCATCGACCCCGAAGGGGATGCCAATCCCCTTACGGATGATGACCCTGTGCCCAGGGTAATCATTCAGGTCCTCCACGATTTCGACACTTCCCACGTTTATGAGGCATTGAAAAACATCCCCCTGCGTCTTTCGGTCAACTACGAGGAACGCATTGAGCGCGCCCGGCACATTCTTGGCGATGCGCTCAAGCAAGTGTGGCGGGCCTGCCTGCAGCGATTGCAACTCCGGCTGCCGCTGCTGATTTTGGATGAGGCTCACCATCTCAAGAATCCCTCCACCCAGCTTGCCGGGCTGTTCCAAAATCCAGATGCCGAACTCGATGCCGAGGAGATCCGGCGCGGCGTGCTGGGCGGCATTTTCGAGCGCATGCTTTTCCTCACGGCCACTCCCTTCCAACTGGGCCATCATGAGCTTTGTTCAGTCCTGGAGAGATTCGATGGCATTGCCTGGGAACCTCCATATGGCCCCGCCATGAGCCGCGCAGCTTTTCAACATCAGCTCCGCGAGCTGCGGCAAAAGCTCGATGCCGCACAAGCTGCCGCCATCAATTTCGACAAAACCTGGGGGGATCTGCGCCCCGAGGATTTGGTCATTGGCGAGGAAAAATTTGGCCTCCACGAGGTGGTCGCTTGGTGGGAAAAGATTCAGGTTGCCAGCCATAAACCAGCGGTTGTGGAAAACCTCCTGGCAAGCTTTAGACGCACGTTTGAGCGCATGCGCGAAGCTGAACAATCCCTGCGTCCGTGGGTCATTAGACACTTGAAGTCACGCACCTGGAATGGGCTGCCACGGCGGGAATTATTGCCCGGCAAAGCTATTATCCATGACTGCCCGGAGGATACCGAAGCCGGCATTGAAGTGTCCAACGAAGCCTTGCTGCCTTTCCTCCTGGCCGCCCGGGCCACCGCCTGCACGCCCGAGTCACGGCCCATTTTTGCGGAGGGGTTGGCCTCCAGTTTTGAAGCTTTTTTGCATACCCGCCACGCCCACTGGGAAGGCCTGGACGGCGATGAGGAGCCGCTTGCCTCCCCGGCGGAGGTGGACCCCGTAGCTCGTTGGTATCTTGATCAACTCACCAAAACCCTGCCTCTCCGGGACCATCGCGACTCGGCCACTCACCCCAAAGTCAAAGCCACCGCTCAGCGCGTGCTGGAGGCCTGGCGCCAAGGTGAAAAGGTGGTCGTCTTCTGCCATTACCTGGCCACCGGACGCGCCTTGCGCCAGGTTATTTCCAACTTGTTGACCGAAGAAATTACCTCGCTGGCCGCCAAGAAACTCCAGTGTAAACCACAAGAATCCATGATGAAGCTGGAACTCCTTGGCCAGCGTTTCTTCAAGTCCAACTCACCTCTCCGCCAGGCCTGCGATGCGGAATTAAGCAGGATTCTGAAGGAGCATCCTGCCCTCGCGGGCTATAAAGTTACGCTGCAAGAAATCGTCCGCCGTTTTTTGCGCACTCCTTCTTTTCTGGTGCGCTTTTTTCCCCTCTCCCCCGGCAAAACGGACGCCGCTGCCGTGCAGCAGGCCTTTACGACCAAAGACAGCTCCGGAGCCTGCCTGCGCGATTTGCTGGAGGGTTTTTTTGAGTTTCTGGAGCGGCGCTGTGCCAAAAGTGAACGCGAGGGTTATCTTAATGCCATCAATAGCATCCAAACCGGCAACCTTGCAGGCCGTGAAGTTCAGGAAACCATCAGCCTCGATGAGCAACAAGGCACCCCTCCCGAGAAGTTGCTTCCTAACGTGCGCCTCGTTAATGGCAAGGTAAGACCTGAAACCCGGCAGACCCTCATGCTCGCCTTCAACAGCCCTTTCTTTCCGGAAATCCTGATTGCCAGCAGTGTCATGTCGGAAGGAGTGGACCTGCACCGGTTTTGCCGTTACGTCATCCACCACGACCTTTGCTGGAATCCAAGCACCCTCGAACAACGCACCGGCAGGGTGGACCGCATCGGAGCCAAAGTCGAACGGTGCGGCCAGCCCATTCGGGTCTATCTGCCTTTCCTCGCAGAAACCCAGGACGAAAAACTGTATCGCGTCGTCATGGACCGCCAGCGCTGGTTCAGCGTCGTCATGGGAGAAAAATTCCAAGTGGATGCGCGCACCACGGAAAAACTGGCTCAGCGCGTGCCACTTCCCCCCACTGTGGCCCAACAACTGGCCTTCCAGCTCGCCGCCTGCGGCACGTGAAACTCCGGCCCCCTTTGTGACCGGCAGGGCTTGCGCTGCTCACCGCAAGGGCAAGCGATACAAATGCACCCCGTACCCGGCAAAGGTGTCTGTAAAAGTGCCGTTGGTCACAGGAAGCTGCCGGTTTTCATGCAGAACTTCCACAGGCGCGGCACGGCCCGCCGCTTGCAGAGTGAAGACGGCTTTCACAGGCTGGTTGCGCATGGCCACCGCAAAAATATACAAGGCACCCTCGTGCCGGTGGGCCGCCACAGCCACTGGCACCTCCGCCGGCTCGGTGGTCACGCGCACCGCCTGCGGGAGGGGCGGCTGATGGAGCACCGGCGCCAGCGCGTGAATCTGGCGATTAATCTCCGTGACCGCCGGCAGCAGCTCGGCATCGTCCAACAGCGCCGATTCATTGAACCGGGGATTCCATTCGTGCACAAAATAAATCAGGCCGCGTGATCCGTGAATGAGCGACATCCAAACCTCGGCGCGCACCTGCGCGGCGGTGGCCTTGTTGGTGGAACTGATGCGCGTGCACTCGATGCAATTCCAGACCACCTGCTCCGGGCGACTCCATTGTTTCAACCGCTCCACGCCGCGCGCCACATACCAGAGATTGTTTTGCACGTCAGGGTGACTGTGGGCCACAGGGTAAATATCGAAGGAAACAATGTCACAGCCCTTGATGTATTCCGGATAATCTTCCGGGTGATTGGTGCGCACCCCGCGCCCATGCCAGCGGTCCCACGCCACGCCCTGGCCCAGGTTCAGCAACACCGGACGCGTGGGGTCCGCCGCGCGCAGGCGCTGGTAGTCCTCCACAATTTTGGCGGGCGGAATCGGCGGCCCATAGCCCTTGCCCTGCCCCAGCGATTGCGCGTTGTCCGGCTCGTCCCCGTGCATCCAACCAATGATGGTGGGGTCCTCCAAATGCTTCAACCCCACCTCGTTCTGATGGCAAATCACCTTCATCCCCGCGGCCTTGAGCGCCGCCAGTTGCGCCTCCGTGGGGCCGCGCCACAACCCCACATACACATTGAAACCCGCCGCCTTGTAGCGCTCGGCCTTGCTGGGATTCTGCAGCCATACCGCAATCGGAAAGAAACCGGCATCCGCCGGCGGCCCATTTTTCCATCGCGCGTAAAGACTCGCGCCAGCGCTGGCCGGCTGCGCCATCGAACGCAACAGCGACAGCAAAATAATGACCAAAATCACCACGCCCAGCACGGCGCGCCCGCAATGGGAACACGCCCCCCGCTCTCTTCGCCATGGCTGCATGGCAGATAAATACCGCCGATGCGCGCAGGCTTCAAGGGAAAGTGCTTGAGCCGCAAGCCGCCCCTCGCTAGCCTACGCCGCACTATGCGCCTGTGCATTATTGGAACGGGTTACGTAGGTTTGGTGACCGGCACCTGTTTTGCGGAGGTAGGCCATCAGGTGGTTTGCGTGGATTGCGATGCCGCCAAAATTGCCGCCCTCCAGGCAGGACAAATGCCGATTTATGAGCCAGGACTGGAAGAGCTGGTGCAACGCAACAAGGCGGCCGGCCGCCTGGACTTTACCACCTCCACCAAGGAAGGCGTGGACCGCGCCGACATCATCTTCATTGCAGTGCCCACTCCCCCGCTGCCGGATGGCTCGGTGGATTTGAGCTTCATGGAGGGCGTCTCCCGCGACATCGCCGCCGCCATGACCTCCTACAAAATCGTGGTGGACAAAAGCACCGTCCCCGTCAAAACCGGCGAAAAAGTCGCCGAAACCATCAAACGCTATTGCAAGGCCAGGGTGGAGTTTGATGTCGTCAGCAACCCGGAATTCCTGCGCGAAGGGTTTGCCGTCGAGGATTTCCTCAAGCCAGACCGCATCGTCATCGGCGTGCGCTCGCCGCGTCCCGTGGCCGCCATGAAGGAGCTATACGCCCCTTTCAACGCCCCCATCATCGTCACGGACATCAATTCCGCCGAGCTTATCAAACACGCCGCCAATTCCTTCCTCGCGCTCAAGATTTCCTACATCAACGCCGTGGCCGCCATTTGCGAGGCCTCCGGCGCCAACGTGGAGGAAGTTGCCAACGGCATCGGCATGGATAAACGTATCGGCCGGGCCTTCCTCAACGCCGGCATCGGCTTCGGCGGCAGTTGTTTCCCCAAGGACTTGAGCGCCTTCATTCGCATCTCGGAAGATTTGGGCTGCCCTTTCCACCTGCTGCGCGAGGTGCAGCGCATCAACGCCGCCCAAATGGACCGCTTCATTAAAAAAATCACCGACACCCTCTGGGTGCTCAAAGGCAAAACGCTGGGCGTGCTGGGGCTGGCTTTCAAACAAAACACGGATGACATCCGCATGTCCCCCGCCATCGAGCTGTGCCAGCGCCTGCTCAAAGAGGGGGCGCGGTTGCGCGTGCATGACCCCAAGGCCATGCCCAAAGCACGGGCCGTCCTGCCCGACGTGGAATACGTGGACGACATGAACGCCGTCGCCGAGGGCTGCGATGCGCTGGTCATCGCCACCGAATGGGAGGAATTCAAAAAGCTCGACCTCGAGCGCGCCCGCAAAACCCTCAGCCATCCCATACTCTTCGACGGGCGCAACCTCTTTGACCCCGCCGAAATGGAACGCCTCGGCTTCATCTACAAAAGCGTGGGACGATAATGCCCGCACAGCGCATCGAGGTGGCCGCCGGCCTCATTTTTCGCCACGGCCGGCTCCTGATTGCCCAACGCCGCCGCGGCGACCACCTCGGCGGCGCGTGGGAATTCCCCGGCGGCAAGCGCGAGCCGGGCGAAAGCTATGAGGCCTGCCTCGCCCGCGAATTGCAGGAGGAATTGGGCGTGCAAGTGCAGGTGGGCGAACTGGTCGAAAGCGTGGACCACGATTATCCCGAAAAAAAAGTCCACCTCCGCTTTTTCCTTTGCCGGCTCCTCCACGGTGAACCGCACCCCTTGGGCTGCGCCGCCGTGGCCTGGGTCAGCCGCGAAGAGCTGACCCGCTACCACTTCCCCCCCGCCGACGCCCGGCTTTTGGCCAAGCTACAGGCTCATTCGGAATGGTGGGCGGAATAAAAATAAAATCGCCCGACTTGCGCTGATGGGATGGAGCCAGGGAACCTAGAGCCACGCCGTGCCGCCAAAACAAGACGCCAACAACTACGCCGTGGGGGCACGTTAAATGGAGTCACTCACAACTCCACCCGCCCCAAGCCGTTTCCCAAGCCAACCGCGGGGCAAGAAGACATTGCCGCACTCCCCCCACCCCTAAGCAGGGCATCAATCAGGATCAACCCGGCCCGCGCCCGCCTTATTTAATCGTCACCAAGGCCAGAGAATCCCGGTCTTTGATAAACAACCGGTCTCCCGAGGCCACCGGATATGCGTAGGTCTGGGCGGCGTCCAATTTGATGCGCGCCACTTCTTTCAAGGCTTGGGCATTCGGCTCCGCCACCACCAATTCCGCCGCAGGCGTCAGCGCCAGCAACACGCTGCCGCCGTCCACCACGGAGCCATACCCGCCACCGCCCATCCCGCCGCCACGCCCGCCCCGGCCACCCCCCGGCCCGCCGCCGCCTCCACCGGCAGCCGGCTGCGGCGCGGCCTCGGCCGGAGCAGCGCCCGCAAACGGCACACTCCAGGCCACTTTGCCATCCTTGGCGCTCGCGCAGAAAAGTTCATTACGGGCGGAAATGCCGTATAACCAGCCATTTTTCAGCACCGGCGTGTTGAACTGCAAATTGATGTCCGGACTTTTCCACAGCTCGGTGGCCGTGAATTTGTCGCCTTCTTTGGCCAATTTGACCGCGGTCAGGCCGCGGCCTGACCCGCCAAAAATGACCGTGGCGCCATCCACAATGGGCGTGACCGCATTATAGCCCCGCCCCTGCACGGCAAAGGGCGTCTCCCACACCAGCTTGCCCTCCGCCAGCGTCAACGCCACCATCTTGGTATCGGTCTGGGCAATGACCAGCTTGACGCCGTCCACCGTGGCCAACACCGGCGAGGCATACGCCGCGCCGTCGCCTGTCCAGCGCCATTTCTCCTGCCCCGTGCCCAAGTCATAGGCCAGCACCCCACCCTGATTGCCACCCCCCAATTGCACCACGCACAAGCCATCCACGAGCAACGGGGAAGCCGAGGTGAAGAAACGCGGCAAAGAGCCGGTAAATTCCTCCTTGCGCCACAGCAACTTGCCGGTATTGGCATCCCAGCAGGATAATATCCCACGCACCCCCAGCGCCACCACCTTGCCCTCCGCCACGGCCGGAGTGGCCCGCGGGCCGCTGAAACCGGCCGCCGGCCCGGTGGCGCCTTGCGTCTCGTAACTGTCCTGCCAAAGCTCCTTGCCCGTGGCCGCGTCCAGGCAACGCATGACTTCTTTACCCTCCTGACGCGCAATAACATACAAACGATTGCCCACCAGCGAGGGATTGGCCACTCCTTCACCGACGGTGACTTTCCAGGCCGCTTTCAATTCTTTGGGCCAGGCGGCCGGAGCCTTGAAATCTGCAGCCCTTGCGTCCCGATTAAGGCCGCGCCATTGAGGCCAATCTTGGGCTTGTACCATGGCGGCCATTAGCAAACCGCCGCAACCAGCGATGCTCCATAAGAGCGAGGTCGTAGTTTTCATGCTCATCGTGGGTTTTGGGTTTGGGTGAGTCATTTTCAGGGCGCACGTGAAGACAGCCTGCCTTCCCCCTTGCCGCTCAAGGGGAAATGCAACGCCCCATGCTGGTCTATTTGCATGGATTCATGGCTTTAGACGAACGGCCCGGCCCAACGGTTACAGTAATCCCCCTTTCGCTTTCTCGCAGAAACCGCCCCTAGGTCTTGGGCCTTGGGGCATTGCCCGAGCATGACAATGCGCCAGATTCCAGACACTTGCTGGCGAAAAGTCATAGCCTTCCTCCGCGCCATGTCCAGCAGGCGGTGGTTTTTTGCGCTCGCCAAGGGAAACATTTTGCCCAACTCTGAGCCTATGAATGAATCCACTCCCTCTCGACGCATGAACACCACCCTGAACCGCCGCCATTTCATCGCCGCTGCCGGAATGGCAGCGGTGGCCGCAAGCACCAGCTCCTCAAAAGCCGCCGAGGCCGGCGCCGCCCCGCTCAAGATTATCGGTGTAGCCTGCAGCCCACGCAAAGGCATGACCACTGCCAAAGCCGTGCAGGCGGCGCTGGAAGCTGCGCGGGCCGTGGACGCCCGCATCCAAACTGAGCTGCTGGATTTGGGCGGGCTGAACATCCATGGGCATTCACCCACGCCCATCAACGACGATTTCAATCCATTGATGGCCAAATTTACCGATCCAGCTTTTGGCGGGTTGATTATTGGCTCCCCCTCTTATTTCCGCACCATGAGTGCATTGTGCAAGGCATTCATCGAGCGCTGCTATGCCCTGCGTGACCCCAAGAATGTGTTTGCCAACAAACCGGTGGGGGTAGTGGCAGTGGCGGGCAATCGCAACGGTGGCCAGGAGCTGATCATTCAACAAATTCAGGCCGCCATGATTAGCTTCAACATGTTCATCGTGGGCGGCAACTCGCCAGCCTACCTGGGCGGCACCCTTGTGGCCAGCAAGGACGACATCAGCACAGACGAAGTGGGATTGGATTCCGCCCGCAAGACGGGCGCGCGGGTGGCGCAAGTGGTCCTGCGGCTGGCCGGCCTGACGGCAGGTTAACCTTGGGTGGTCTTAAACCACGCCACAAACCGGCGAATGCCCTCCTCGATTTTCACCTGAGGCGCATAACCCAAAAGGCGTTGGGCTTTTTCCACGTTGGCATAGGTAATCGGCACATCTCCGGCCTGCGGCGGTTGCCAGTCTATGACCGCCTTCACCCCCATTTCTTGCTCCAAAACTTCAATCAGCCGGTTGAGGGTCACGGTCTGCGATTCGCCCAGGTTGATGATTTCGTAACCAAACTCTTTTTCCGTGCAGGCCAGCACACCTGAGACCGTGTCGGTGATGTAGGTATAATCCCGGGCTGTAGAGCCGTCCCCATAGACCGGGATGGGCTGGCCGTCCCGCATCAGGCGCGCGAATTTGTGAATGGCAAGGTCCGGCCGCTGGCGCGGACCATACACCGTGAAAAACCGGAGCATCACCACATCCATCCCATAAACATGATGATACACATGCCCCAGGGCTTCGCACGCCAGCTTGCTGGCGGCGTAAGGGCTGATGGGCGTAAAGATGGGGTCACTCTCGCTGAACGGCACCCGGGCATTGATTCCGTACACCGAGGAAGAGGAGGCCATGATGATTTTGCGCACCTTGTGCCGCCGCGCCGCTTCCAACAACAGGGCCGTGCCCTCCACGTTCACCCGCAGGTACAGGGCGGGTTGCTGCAGGCTGGGCCGTACGCCGGCGCGCGCCGCCAGGTGAATCACCTGGTCAAAGGGGGCAAAGCTGAATACCTCCTCCAGTGTTTCCGCATCGGTGATGTCCCCCTGCACAAACTCAAAGTCCCGGCCCAACGCCTGCAAGGCCCGTAAATTGGCCTGCTTCAGGGCGGGCGCGTAAAAATCGTTCAAGTCGTCCAGCGCCCATACGGCATGCCCTCGCTGCAGGAGCGCCTCGCACACATGAGAGCCAATAAAACCCGCGCCGCCGGTGACCAGAAAGTTCATGGGCGGAGAATAACTGTCGGGCCGCCGCCTGTCGAGCCGCCGGGCCGCTGTTCTCCCCCCTCTGCCTGTGCGCCCCCCCCGAAACTGCCGACAAGGACGAAAAAAGACATCCGCCCCACCCTCAGCCGCAGTCGGGCAGGCGTCATTGCTGTTGCGCGGGGGCACGGGCAACGTTAGATTTACCGCGCTATGACGTTGACGGAAAAAGTGTTGGCCCGGGCCGCGGGCAAAGCCCGGGTGCAGGCAGGGGAAAATGTCTGGGTAAACGCGGACGTGCTCATGACCCACGATGTGTGCGGGCCGGGCACGATTGGGGTATTCAAGCGTGAATTTGGCCCGGACGCCAAAGTTTGGGACCGCACCAAGGTGGTCATCATTCCCGACCATTACATTTTCACCGCGGACTCCAACTCCAACCGCAACGTGAATCTGCTGCGGCAGTTTGTCAAAGAACAGGGCCTGATTTATTTCTACGATGTCATTGATGACCCCAATGGCAACTGGCAGTTTGACCCGGCCAAAGGCCATTTTGTGCGCCAGTATGGTTCCCAATATGCCGGCGTCTGCCACAGCGCCCTCCCCCAAAAGGGCCACACCCGCCCCGGCGAAGTCTTGTTTGGCACCGACAGCCATACCTGCACCGCCGGCGCCTTCAACGAGTTTGCCACGGGCATCGGCAACACGGACGCCGGCTTCGTCATGGGCACCGGCAAACTGCTGCTCAAAGTGCCGGAAACCATGCACTTCCGCTTTGAGGGCCGTTTGCAGCCGGGCGTCATGGCCAAGGATATCATCCTGCATATCATCGGCGAAATCGGCTTTGACGGCGCCACCTACCGCGCCATGCAATTTGACGGCCCCGGCGTGGCCAGCCTCTCCATGGACGACCGCATGACCATCGCCAACATGGCCATCGAAGCCGGCGGGAAAAATGGCATTTTTGAGTTTGACGCCCGCACGGCGGAATATGTGGAAAACCGCACCCGTCTTAATGGCACCAAAACCACCTACGAGCCGGTGGAGCCGGACAAGGACCAGAAGTTTATTTACGAGCTGGTGGTGGATTTGAGCAAACTGGAGCCTACCGTGGCCTGCCATCCCGACCCCGGCCAACGCAAGCTGGCCAAGGAACTGGAGCACATCAAGCTGGACCGCGCTTACATCGGCTCCTGCACTGGCGGCAAAACCAGCGACTTTGTGGAGTTTGCCCGCATCATCCGCGGACGCAAAGTGGTCATTGACACCTTCGGCGTGCCCGCCACCCCGGAAATTGTGCGGGACCTGCAAACCACCCGCTGGGGCGACAAGTCCATCTGGCAAATCCTGGTGGAGGCCGGCGTGATGATGACCGAAAACGCCGGTTGCGCGGCCTGTCTGGGCGGGCCGGTGGATACCTTTGGGCGCATCAACAAGCCCATGAAGTGCATCAGCGCCACCAACCGCAATTTCCCCGGCCGCATGGGCCATAAGGAAAGCCAGGTCTTTCTCGCCAGCCCGGCCACCGTGGCTGCCAGCGCCCTGACCGGACGCATCACTGACCCGCGGGAGTACCTTTAAGCCGTCCGCGCTGTAACCTGAGCCAAAGCCGTTGTCTCACAAGCCGGGGGATTGCCGGAGGCAAAAGGCCTTGGAATTAGGGCAAAGAAAAGCCGCCCCTGCCTGAGCCTTTGTATTGCTTAAACTCAGGCCCCCTTAAAAGAGGAAGGCGCGGGTTAGCCGTTGAACTGGCGCACGGCCACCGTGGCATTGTGGCCGCCGAAACCGAAGGAATTGTTCAGGAGCGCCCGAATGCGCATCTCGCGCGCCGTGTTGGGCACGTAATCCAAATCACACTCCGGGTCCGGTTTTTCCAGGTTGATGGTGGGCGGGGAGACCTGGTTTTGCATGGCCAGGATGCTGATGACCAGCTCCGTGGCCCCTGCTGCACCCAGCATGTGGCCGGTGGCGCCTTTGGTGGAATTGACCGCGATTTTGCGGGCATGCTCGCCAAACACCGTCTTGATGGCCTGGGTTTCCGCCACATCCCCGCTGGGGGTGGCCGTGCCATGCGCGTTGATGTAATCAATGTCTTCCGTGCGCAATCCCGCGCTGCGCAACGCCATGGCCATGCAACGGGCGGCGCCTTCGCCTCCCGGGGCGGGGGCGCTCAGATGATAAGCGTCCGCCGTGTTGCCGTACCCCACAACTTCCGCGTAAATCTTGGCCCCGCGGGCCTTGGCATGCTCCAATTCCTCCATGAGCACCACGGCGGCGCCTTCGCCCATCACAAAACCATCGCGCTCCGCATCAAAGGGGCGCGAAGCTTTTTTCGGCTCATGATTGCGGGTGCTCATGGCGCGCATGGCGCAGAAGCCGCTGATGCCCAGAGGCACAATGGTGGCCTCGCTGCCGCCGGCAAAGATGGCCTGGGCATCACCCATTTTGATGGTGCGCCACGCCTCGCCCACCGCGTGGGTGGAAGTGGCGCAGGCGGAGCAGGTGGCCACGTTGGGGCCGCGCAATTTGTAGTACATCGAGAACATGCCCGAAGCCATGTTCAAGATGAGCATGGGAATCATGAAGGGCGAAACCCGCCCGGGGCCGCGGGAGAGCAACACCTTGTGCTGCTCAGCCGTGGTGTGCAGGCCGCCGATGCCCGAGCCGATGAACACGCCAATTTCATCACGGTTCACCCGCTCCAGGTCCAGCCCCGAATCCCGCAACGCCTGCCAGGCGGCATAGACGCCAAATTGGGCAAAGCGGTCCGAACGCTTGGCTTCCTTGGGCGAGGGAAAGGCCGGGGAAGGGTCAAAATTTTTGACCTCCGCCGCAATCTGGCAGTCAAACTCCGCGGGGTCAAAGGCCGTGATGCGGTCAATGCCGCACTGGCCGGAAACCACATTTTGCCACAGCGTCTGCGGGTCATGCCCCAAGGGCGTAACCACCCCCAAGCCTGTGATGACGACACGGCGGTCGGACCAACTGCTTGCCATAAAATAAAAGGGCAGCCAGGGCTAATCCCAGCCAGAGCTGCCCCGTGAAATTTCCAGCCGGTTATTTCTTGATGTCTTCGATGTACTTGATGACATCCCCAACGGTTTGCAGCTTCTCGGCCTCTTCGTCAGGGATTTCGCTGCCAAATTCCTCCTCCAGCGCCATGACCAGCTCGACAATGTCGAGTGAGTCTGCGCCCAAATCGTCCACGATTTTCGCGTCGCTCGTCACTTCGTCAGGATTCACGCCTAATTGCTCGACGATGATTTCCTTGACCCGTGTTTCTACTGGTTTGTCAGCCATCGGTATTCTCCGTTCGTTGTTAAATGTCAGTTGTCTCTATGCCAGCCGCTCCCGGCCCGTCAAGCCAACATTTTTGCTTTTTTCCGGTGCGGTTTTACGCGGCGCAATCCATCAGGCTCGCTGCGCATTATTCGCATTGCCGGCGACTTGTCTAATGGGGGGCGGCTCATCTGTCCAGCGGTATTTTGTGAAAATTTTACATCGCCAGACCACCATCCACGGCCAGCACCTGGCCGGTGATATACCGCGCGCCCGGACTGGCGAAGAACAGCACCGCCTCCGCCACATCCTCCGGTTGCCCCAGCGTGCCCAAGGGGACATTCTTGAGGATGGCTTCCTTCTGCTCGGCGGTCAATTTATCGGTCATGGCGGTCTGAATGAAGCCCGGCGCCAGGGCGTTGACGGTGATGCCCCGGCTGGCAAACTCACGGGCCGCCGACTTGGTGAAGCCAATGACGCCCGCCTTGCTGGCGCCGTAGTTGCACTGCCCTGCATTGCCCATGAGGCCAATCACCGAGGCAATGTTGATGATGCGTCCGGAGCGCTGCTTCAAAAAGCTCCGGCAAAAGGCCTGCGTGAACAAAAACGTGCCCTTCAGGTTGATGTCCAGCACGGCATCCCAATCTTCCTCGCTCATGCGCATGAGCAGGGTGTCGCGGGTGATGCCGGCGTTGTTCACCAGGATGTCCACCTTGCCGGCATCGGCCAGGATTTGGTCGGCCGCCGCCTTGACCTCCGCCGCGGAGGCCACGTTGGCGGCATAGCCCCAGGCCCGCCGACCCAGCGCTTTGATTTTGTCCACCGTTTCCTGGGTGAATTCGAGCTTCACATCCACCACGGCCACATCAGCGCCGGCCCCGGCCAGTTTCAAAGCGATGGCCTGGCCAATGCCGCGCCCGGCGCCGGTCACCACTGCCACTTGATTTTCCAAGAGTTGCATAACGCCCCAGATAAAGCCCCAAGCCGCGCCGGGGCACAAGCGGAAAGTTGAAAACAAGACTTTCTCTCCGTTGAACGTTCAGGTATAAAGCGGGTCAAAGCTAATGAAAGTCGGCCCATGCTTCTCCTGGGGGTGAAGCGTGTGTAAGGTCCAAAAATTAAACATCGGTTGATTCCCACCATGTCTAAAAGGTGTTTCCTTCCGTGGCTGCGCCCTTGGGGTGCGGAGTTTCCTCCTATCATCAGCGCCTGCCTCCTCCTGTTGTGGGGTGTTCCCGTTGTGCCACCGGCGGCCCGCGCCGCAGAGGAAGAGGGCTTTTTGCAGCAGGCCAGAAAATTGGAAAAAGCCCGCAACGCCGACTCTGCCTGGAAACCCAAATACAAGGAAGAAAAACCCATCAAAGTCACCGTCAAGGGCGGCTCGGTCAACAACTTCTGCCTGAGCCGCGATGGCCAGCTCCTGGTGTGCGTCGGCCTCAGCGAGGTAAAAGACAAGGGCGTCTGCGAGCTGCAAGTGCTTACCCCCTCCGGCAAACTGGTGAAGAAGGTGCCGTTGCCATTTAATCCCCAGGCGGTTTGCACGGACGACCAGGGCTTTATTTACGTGGGCGGCGGGGGCAAGCTCTGCAAACTCAGTTCTGAGCATAAAATCCTTGAAGAAAAGCCCGTCCCAGCCCTGCAAGTGCCCGCTGAAGAACAGAATAAATGGAAAGCCCAGATGAAGGAAGAGCTGCAGCGCCTGCGCAAAGAGTATGCAGAAATGAATCCCCACCTTCCGAAGGCGGATTTGGAGCGCATGCTGCAAGAAGCCCAGAAATCGGTGGAAAAACGGCGTGGTGATGTCACCGGCCTGGCGGTGGTAGGACGGGATTTATTTGTCGCCACCCCCTCCCCGGCGGCCTTTGGCTACATGGTGTGGAAGGTGGATGCCCGCTTGTCCCAGCCCAAGGCAGTGATAACCCGCTTGTCCGGCTGTTGCGGACAAATGGACATCCGTGGCCATGACGGAAAGCTGTGGGTGGCCCACAACGGGAAGCACAAGGTGGAATGCTATCAACCCAATGGGACCATGGTATCGAGTTTTGGCCGGTCGGACCTCGTTGCGGCCGATGGCTTCGGGGGGTGCTGCGAGCCGAAAAACCTCTGTTTCGCCCCCAACGGGGATATTCTGGCGGCGGAATCCGGCCCGCCGGTAGTGGTCAAACGTTTCACGGCCACAGGCCAATTCGTTGGCGTGCTGGCCTTGCCCACTTACAAAAGCGGCTGCGTGCGAGCCACCGTGGCCATCAGTGCGGATAATAATACCATTTATCTGCTCAACCCAGGGGACAACGCCATTCACGTTTTCAGCCTATAATTGGCCATCACTCAGGGAGAGCCAATATGAGGCGATGGCAATATTTTGGGCTGGTCAGCACGCTCGGACTGTGCGGCTGGCTGCAAGCCGCCACACCAGCTTATCCACCATCCCGGCTGACGATTCTGGTGATGGACCCCCTGGCCAAAGCATTGTGCTGCGCCTGTGTGGCGGGCACCGGCCAGCGGGACTATGACGCCTTGGGGCATCATTTCTCCAAGACCCTGAAAATGCCGGTCGAGGTGAAATATGCCATCACTCCCCATGAAGCCCTGAGGGCGGTCTTGCCTCGGGGGCCAGACTTGATTATTGGCAAAGAATCGCTCATTCCGCCCCTGGCCGAGTCCTGGAAATGGCCCATCCAGCCGGTGGCCCGCTTAACGGATTTGCAGGGCAAAACCACCTTGACCGGCTTGTTTGTGGTGCCTGCGGCTGACCCAGCGCAAGACCTTGCAGATTTGGAGGGCCGGGACTTGTGGCTGGGGCCGATGGAGGAAGTGGAAAAGCACGGCGCAGCCATGGCTGCGCTGCGGGGAGCCGGGATCACGCCGGGCACGGTTACCAAGATTTCGCCCAGTTGCACCACTACGGCGCAGGAGCTGCTGGACTTAGCGGGACGGCCCTCGCCGGTGGGGGTGGTGTCCAGCTACGCCCTGCCTTTGTTGGAGGGCTGCGGCAACATCCCCCGCCGCTCGCTCCGCCTGGTTGGGCGCACCGCGCCAGTCCCGTTTATTACCGTCTTCCGGTACCGCGACTTGGAGCCGCCGCTGGCAGAGGCCATGGAAGCGGCGTTATGGGCCGTGGGGAAAAACCGGGCGTTGTGCAAGCGGCTGGAATCGCGCGATGGTTTTATACCGTATGAGGACCCCGCCAAAGCCTTGCAGGAATGGCCGGGCTGGGGCGGGGCGCAACGGCGCGGCTTGACGGCTGAATTGCCGGCGGCTTTGCCGCAACCGTTGCCCATGCTCTGGGAACGCAAACTCAATCACGCCGGCCTGGGCGGCATCGCGGTGGCCCAAGGGTATGTGGTGCTGGGGGACCGTGACCCGCTGGACCAAGCCGACGTGTGGCGCTGTTATCGCGCCGACTCCGGGGAGGCTGTCTGGGCCATCATGCAACGCACCCGCGGACTGCGGCTGGATTACGGGAATTCCCCCCGCGCCACCCCCTTGCTGGCGCAAGGACGAGCGTATTTGCTGGGCGCTTATGGAGACCTGCTGGCGGTGGAGCTGGCCTCCGGCAAAGTGCTTTGGAAACGGCATCTGGTCAAAGACTTCCAAGGTTGCAGGCCCAAGTGGGGCTATGCCAATTCCCCCCTGCTTTATGAAAACCGGCTCTGGGTGTTGCCGGGCGGCACGAAACGTTTTGTCGCCGGGCTGGACCCGGCCACCGGCAAAATTCTGTGTGCCGGGCCGGGCAGCGGCGCACCTGCTTACGCGGCGCTGATGGCGGGCGAGTGGCAAGGCCGCAGCCAGGTGGTGGCCTACGACGAAAACAGCCTGAGTGCATGGGACACGCAAACGGGGCTGCCCTTGTGGAAACTGACCCCGCCGGTGGAAGGCGACTTCAACGTGCCCACGCCCATGGCCCTCGGGGATGGCCTGCTGCTGGCCACCGAGAACAACGGCGCCCGCTGGCATCGGTTTGACGGGCGGGGGCGTCTCAACCCGCAACCCACCGCCAAGTACCAGCCTCTCCATCCCGTGACGGCCACCCCCATCGTGGTGGGCCAGCGCGTGCTCGGCGCCTGCGACGGTTTGCATTGTCTAGACTGGCGGGCGGACCTGAAGCAGTGGGTTACCCTCTGGAAAAACGAGGAGGACGCCTGGGCCGAGCATGTCTCCTTCATCTCAGATGGCCAGCGCATTTTGGCTCTGGGATTTCGCGGAGATTTGCTGCTGTTGGACGCGACTGCACCGGATTTTCGGCCGCTTGCACACCAACGATTGTTTGAAGAAGACGAGGAATTGTATGCTTTTCCCGCCGTGGCACAGGGCAAACTTTACGTGCGCGGCCGCCAAGTCCTGCGGTGTTACAATTTGGCAAAGTAGCCCTGCCCCAGAGGGTCAGGCAAGCAGGCTTCCTCACACCTGCCACGGCGCACGGCTGGGGCGGGTGAGCAGGCGGTTGGCGGCCTCGCTGTTGCGGAAGCGTTCGGCCTCGGGGTCCCATTGCAGTTTGCCGCCCACCTCGATGGCAATGTGCCCAATCTGGCAGAGGGTGGTGGTGCGATGTCCCACTTCAGCCGGAATCATGGTTTCCCGGCGTGACTTGACGCAGTTCACAAAGTCCTGCTTTTCCGTCAACAGCGGGAAGGAAATATCGTTGGGGCCGGGTTTCCAGGAGAGCCAGGCCTCGTTGGAGGCGATGAAACCCTCCGCCTTGAACCAGGTGTGTTCAATCCAGCCTTCGGCGCCCTCCACGCGGACAAATGGCCGGCCGGCATTGGAGTAGAAGACTTCCACCCCGCTGGCATAACGGTAGCGCACCTGAAAATCCTGCAAGACATCCCAAAGATTGTCCTGAGGAAACACCCCCGTGCCCTCGACTTCCACCGGTCCGGTGCGCTCGGTGTTCAACGCCCATTGCACAATGTCGAGAATGTGCGCGCCCCAGTTGGCAATCATGCCCTGCGAATAATCGCGAATCATCATCCAGCCCGGGCGCTTGGAGGCATCACGGACGGGATGCACCCGCTGCTCGGTATAAGGCCGTGCCGGGGCGGGGCCTTGCCACAAGTCATAATCGAGGTCTGGCGGCACAGGCATCGCCGGCGGCCGCTGGGCCAGCGGGGCGAGGTCTTTGGGCACGCCAGCCAGGACGCGTTGCACCTTGCCCAGCAGGCCGTTGCGAACCACCTGCACGAGCTGGAGAAATTTCAACTCGCTGCGCACTTCGGTATCCGTGCGAAAAACCCGCTGATGCTGGCGGACGGCATTGACAATGGCGCGCCCTTCAGCCACGGAGAGGGAAATAGGTTTTTCCAAGGCAATATCCTTGCCGGCGCGCGCGGCGGCCACCGCCATATAAGCATGCCAGTGGTCGGGGGTGGAAATCATCACGGCATCCACATCTTTGCGGGCAAGCACCTCGCGGAAATCGCGGTAGGCGGCACAACCGCGAAACTGGCCGGAAGCACGCTGGGCGGCGTAGGCTGCCTCCACCTTCTGGCGGGCTTGCTCCAGCCGCCAGGCGTCCACGTCGCACACCGCCACCACCTGGGTTTCGCGGGAGCTCAAGTGCCAGGGAAGGTTGGCATATAGGGCCTGACGTCCCATGCCGATGAACCCCATGGCAACGCGGTTGGAAGGGGCAACTTGGGCGTCCGCGCCCAGCGCCGCAGCGGGGATGACGTCCGGGAAAGCAAGGGCACCGCCAGCGAGAGCCACGCGGCGCAGGAAAAGGCGGCGGGAGGAGGGAGTGGAGATGGCAGACAGGTCAACTCTCATGGGAAGAAGAATCCACTGATTTCTTTTTCCTTGCGGACTGTCGTACTTTGAAGAGGCGTTCGGTAAGACCACCTTCTTGTTCAAAAGCTCTTGCTTGAGCTTGAATTTGGCGCCCCAAAAGCGCCATGGCCACGCCACATAGGACATGGGCCGCGTTGGCTGCAGTTTGAGCATAAAGCTCCTGAATGGACTCTATGGACACGATGGACTTTCCATGCCGTCCATCTTGTCCATTTTTCCATTCGGTCTGTGCTATTTGCTTTACCCATTGCGCTACTTCATCGGCTGTTTTACACCGGCGCTTAATCAGCGCCAGTCGGCGAGGATCATCCTGCGCCCAGAGCGTCCATCCTCGTTGACGCAAAAAATCTTCATAGTCCAGGCGCAACTCCTCGATACTGGCGCGCGCAACATTGGTTAGCTTCAGTTCCATTTTTCGGGAGGTGGCGCTGGCTACGCTGCCTTCGGCAATGTTTTGAACGCCTGACCGTGCTGCCTGCACCATCTGGTCATGGGTTCTACTACTTTTATCAATGAAACGCCCGCAAAAGCGTACCGTTACGTCGTACAAGAGCTGGGCAACCTGAAAGCTCCTTAAATTCCGAAAGCCACCATGCTTGGGGATCAGGTTGTCCATGGTCTTACGCTCCGCCATCGGGCTGCTGGCTTGAATCGCCCTGAAATGCGTGCTGTTTCAGGATGAGTTTTGCAGACTGGCGGACGGCGGCAGCGAGTTCCGGCGGCGCAATCACCTGACAATGGCCGCCCCAGCTCAAGACCCACCGCTGTACTTCGGTGAGGCCGGACAGGCGAAAACTCACTTCCACGCCCCCATCCGGCAAATCCCGCAGTTGCTGGCTCTCATGCCACTTTTTCTCGCGCAAATAGTCCGCAGCAGCGGCGGGAAAACGCAGCACCACCTGGTAATCCCCAGTCCCCTGCACCACGCCAAAACTGCCGCGCAGCCAGTTCTCCAGCGAAAACTTTTTGGGGCGGTTGAAGGTTTTGCCGGTGGGGACGGCGGATTGGATGCGCATGGGCACAAACGTCCGGGTGGCCTGGCGCAGATGGTCGTAGGCGAAGAGGTACCATTCCCCGTTGATGTTGGCCAGGTGGTAGGGGTCCACCGTGCGCTCTTCCACCGGCCCGCCGCCGGGCTTGCGATATTGCAGGCGCAACTGCCGCCGATGGCTCACCGCCTCCGCCAGGGTGTGAAACACCTCCAAATCCAGCAGCGGCTCCACGCGGGTGCGGAAGGAGATGCTTTGCTGGAGGTCTTGCAGGGCTACGCTGATGGTCTCCGGAAGGCCGGCTGCAATTTTTTCAATGGCGGCCAGCAGGGGCTTTTCAAACGGCGTGCCGCGATATTGACCGAGGGCCTTTTCCGCCAGCACCAGGGCAAAAAGCTCCCCTTCGCTGATGCTCACGGCGGGCAGGTCGGTGACAGGGGCAGTGTAGTAATAACCGTTGCGCCGTGGGTCAAATTCCAGCGGCAGCTCCAGGCGGTCGCGCATGAACTCGAGGTCGCGATAAATGGTTTTGGGATTGACCTCCAGTTCCTGTGCCAACTGGCGCGCGTTGGGATAGCGGCCCCGGGCGATTTCGTGATGGATGCGCCGCACACGATCCAAGGGCGGGCGCGTGTGTTGCACCGTCCGGGGTGTCGTTTTGGGGGCGCGCTTGCCCATGAGCCGGGCACGGCGGCGGGCCGGAGCGGTCAACCGCGGTCCAGCTTGGCCAGCAGCTCGTCGTTGGTCTTGTGCTTTTTGCAGGCGGCAATGAGGGTTTCCATGGCCTCCACGGGGTTGAGGTCCACCATCATGCGCCGCAATTTGCGCACGGATTCAATCTGGTTTTTGGGGAAGAGCTTTTCTTCCTTGCGCGTGCCGCTGCGGGGAATGTCAATCGCCGGGAACAGGCGGCGGTCACTGAGCTTGCGATCCAGCACCAGCTCCATGTTGCCGGTGCCCTTGAACTCCTGGAAAATCAATTCGTCCATGCGGCTGCCGGTTTCCACCAGGGCGGTCGCGATGATGGTCAGGGAGCCACCCTCTTCAATCTTGCGGGCCGCGGCGAACATTTTGCGCGGAATTTCCAGGGCGCGGGCATCCACGCCGCCGGTCATGGTGCGGCCGGAGCCGCCATGCACGCTGTTGTAGGCGCGGGCCACGCGCGTGATGGAGTCAAGCAGCACAAACACATCCTTCTTGGCCTCGACCATGCGACGGCAGCGTTCAATCATGAAGCGCGACAGGCGCACGTGGGTTTCGAGGTCCTGGTCATTCGAGGAGGCCACCACCTCGGCCTTGACCGAGCGCTGGAAGTCGGTGACTTCCTCCGGACGCTCGTCAATGAGCAGCACCAGCACGTGCACCTCGGGATGGTTGGCGGTGATGGCGTTGGCGATTTGCTTGAGGATGGTGGTCTTGCCGGTGCGCGGAGGCGCCACAATCAAACCGCGCGTGCCCTTGCCAATGGGGGTCACCAGATCAATGATGCGCGTCTCAATCAGGTCGGGCGTCGTCTCCAGCTTGAACTTTTCCACCGGGTCAATGGTGGTCAAATTCTCGAAGCGCAGGGTCTTGACGTATTCTTGAAAGGGCATCCCATTAACTTTTTCCACCGCCCGCAACTGCGGGCTGGTGCCGCGATGGGGCGGCTGCAGGGTGCCTTCCACCAGCGCCCCTTCCCGCAAGAAACTGCGTTTGATGGTGTCCGGTGTGACAAAAATATCAGTGGGCTTGGGCGCAAAAAAATTGTCCGGGGACCGCAGAAAGCCGAACCCCTTTTCCGAGATTTCCAGATATCCCGAGCCGTAATCGGGATAATGGGCCGAATTGGCATGTGAACCCATAAGGATGTAACTATCTAACTAACTTTGTGTTGTGTCACCAGGCCATGGAACTTCCAGAAACCAACCCCGAAACGTTTTGAACGTTGAACCTTCGGGAAAGCCGCCGCACTCCAATGAACACTTAAACCACTTAACCTGATTGCTGTGCCGACGCGGCTGCGCCTGTGACGAGGGAAAATTAACCCATTTTCCTCCGCATGCAACAATTATTTTTCAGGAATTTCAGGGCGGAGCCACTGCGCGAATGGCGCCCAAGCCTTGGCCCCAACCTCCCCCTGCCCCGCCCTCCGCCGCCCGGCCACTAAAAAGCCATGGCCGCTCAAAAGTCCGCATTTTTAGGCGTGCGGGCAAAGGGGATGACGTCCCGGATGTTGCTCACGCCGGTGAGGAACATGAGGAGGCGCTCAAAGCCGAGGCCGAAGCCGGCATGCGGCACGGTGCCGTACTTGCGCAAATCGGCGTACCACCAGTAATCCGCTGGGTTCAGCTTGTGGAAAGCCATCTGCTCCTGCAGGCGGTCGGGGCGTTCTTCACGTTGGGCGCCGCCAATGACCTCGCCAATGCCGGGCACCAGCACGTCCATGGCCGTGACGGTCTGGCCGTCATCGTTCACCCGCATGTAGAAGGGTTTGATTTCGCGCGGGTAATTAAACACCGTCACGGGACACTTGAAATGCTCCTCCGTGAGATAGCGCTCGTGCTCGGATTGCAGGTTGACCCCGTAGCGCACGGGAAATTCAAACGCCTTGCCCGAAGCTTGTAGAATCTGGATGGCCTCGCTGTAGGGAATGCGCTGGAAAGGACGCTCGACGACAAATTGCAGGCGGGCAGCGACTTCCTTGTCCACGAATTTATTGAAGAAGGCGAGGTCCTCGGCGCAATGGTCCAGCATGTGGCGCGCCATGGCCTTGATGAACTCCTCGGCCAGGTCCATGTCGGCCGCCAGGTCACAAAAGGCCATCTCCGGCTCAATCATCCAAAACTCCGCCGCATGCCGGGCGGTGTTGGAGTTCTCAGCGCGGAAGGTGGGGCCAAAGGTGTAGATGCGCGAGAGCGCGCACGCCAGCGCCTCGCCTTCAAGCTGGCCGCTTACGGTCAAGTAGGCCGGCTTGCCAAAGAAATCGTCCTCCGGTTTTTCGCCCGGCTCGCCCTTGAGGGTGGTCACGCGGAACATCTCCCCCGCCCCTTCGCAATCACTGGTGGTGATGATGGGCGTGTGCACGTACACAAAGTCGCGCTCCTGGAAAAACTGGTGCACGGCATGCGCCAGCCGGCTGCGCGTCCGGAAAACGGCCCCAAAGAGATTGGAGCGCGGGCGCAAATGTGCAATGGTGCGCAGAAACTCCAGCGTGTGCCCCTTTTTCTGGAGCGGATAAGAGGCATCTGCCGGCCCCACCAGCTCCACCCGGCTGGCGTGCACTTCCCATTTCTGCCCGGCAGCGGGCGAGGCTACCAGCGCGCCTTCGATGATGACGGACGCGCCGGTAAGGATGTGGGTGATTTCTGCGTTGGCCGGCGTGCCTTCGTTGACCACCACCTGCAGGTTGGCCAGGCAGGAGCCATCATTGATTTCAAAAAAGGAAAAACCTTTGGCGTCACGGCGGGTGCGCACCCAGCCCTGGACGATTACCTTTTCCTGGGGCGCCTGCGCGTGCAACAAGTGTTTAATCAATTGATGCATGCGCGGGAGGATAATCGCTGGCGCGCGGCGGGACAAAAGAAAAGTGTGGTGACAAGGGCCGCCCCATAAAGGAAAAACCCGCGTCACGGAGACGCGGGTTTTTGCCCGAGTTAAGATTGTAGCGCAGGTTATTTGGCCGCTTCGGCCGTGGCCGCCGGAGCTGGCGCAGCCGCTTTGTCTTCCGTGGTTTTGGCGGTTTCCGGTTGCGCGGCCGGCAACTCCACCCATTCCAGGATGGCCTCCTGGGCGGCGTCACCACGGCGCTGGCCGAGCTTGACGATACGGGTGTAACCCCCCGGACGATTTTTCTGGGCCGGCGCGATTTGGTTGAACAGGATTTTCACGGCGTCCTCCTGGTGCAGCCGGGCGGCCGCCAGGCGGCGGGCATGCAGCGTGCCGCGTTTGCCGAGGGTGACCATTTTCTCGGCCAGGCTGCGCGCGGCGCGGGCCTTGGCAAGGGTGGTGGTCACCCGTTTGTGTTTAATGAGGCTGCACACCAGGTTGGCCAGCATGGCATTGCGATGCTGGAACTGGCGGCCAAGCTTGGCGGTGCGTTTTAAGTGGCGCATAAGGCATCAGTCGTTGCTCAAAAGGTTTTTGATGTCATCGCGGGCGGAAGAGCCGCTGGGGGCGGGCGCCGCTTCGATGAGGTCCGGGTCAAAGTGCATGCCCAGGGTCAGGCCCAGTGCCGCGAGTTTCTCTTTGATTTCGTTCAGCGATTTCTTGCCAAAGTTGCGGTACTTCAACATCTCCGACTCGGTCTTCATCGCCAACTGGCCCACGGTGGTGATGTTGGCGTTGTTGAGGCAGTTGGCGGCGCGCACGCTCAGCTCGATTTCGTTGACGCTCATGTTGAGCAGCTTCTTGAGCTTGGCGCGCTCGTCATCCTGACGGTCCACCTGCTCTTCAAATTCCACCGCGTTCTTGTCATAGCCCACAAAGACATCCAGGTGCCGCTGCAGGATGGCCGAGGCCTGGGTCAGGGCGTCATCGGGCGAAATCCGTCCATCGGTCCAGATTTCGAGAATCAGGCGGTCGTAATCGGTGCGCTGCCCCACGCGCGCGGCCTCCACGGAGTATTTCACGCGGGTAACCGGCGAGAAGATGGAGTCAATGGGAATGACGCCAATGGCCTGGTCGGGCTTTTTGTTTTCATCGCCCGGGCAGAAGCCGCGGCCCACCTTGACGGTCAGTTCCATCTCCAGCTTGCGCTTCTTGTCGAGGGTGCAGATTTTCTGCTTGGGATTCACCAGCTCCAGGTTTTGGTTGAGCTGGATGTCCTCGGCCAGAACGTCGCCTTCCTTGTTGACGGAAAGGTACAGGACCTGTTCTTCCCGGCTGTGCGCCTTGAAGCGGACCTTCTTGAGATTGAGCACGATGTCGGTGACGTCTTCGACGACGCCATCCACCGTGGCAAATTCGTGCATGGCGCCTTCGATGCGCACGCTGGTGATGGCCGCCCCTTCCAGGGAGGACAGCAACACGCGGCGCAGCGAGTTGCCGATGGTGTGGCCGTAACCGGTTTCAAACGGTTCGGCGATGAATTTGGCGTAGGTTTCGGTGGCGGTGGTTTCATCCTTGACCAACCGCTTGGGCATCTCGAAACGGCCTAGACGTACTGGCATGGTTCAGTTCCTTTCCGGCAAATTTAACCTGGCGACCCCCGGGGATTTATTCCCGCAACCCGGGAGCGCCCGTATATTTGCCCTGCCCCGCAAGGGGCGAGTTATGGTTTAGCGGGAATAAAATTCGACCACCGCCTGCTCGTTGGCGATGGGCTGGATTTCATCGCGGGTCGGGATGCGCATCACGCGGCCCTTGAAATTGTCCTTCTCGAGCGCCAGCCAGTCCGGCACGGCGCGGCTGGTGGACATCTCGAGGTTGCGCGTCGCCATCTGCCGGCTCACGTTGTGATTGCGGACTTCAATCTCGTCGTTGACCTTCAGGGTGTAGGACGGAATGTTCACCTTGCGCCCGTTGACGCGAATGTGCCCGTGGGTGACCATCTGGCGCGCCGCTGGCCGCGTGGGGGCAAAGCCGAGGTGATACACCACATTATCCAGCCGACACTCCAGCAATTGGAGCATTTGCTCGCCAGTCACACCCCGGCGGCGCAGGGCCTTTTCGTAAACGCCGCGGAACTGGCGCTCCTGCAGGCCGTAGTAATAACGCAGCTTCTGTTTTTCAATCAGACCCAGCGCATATTCGGTGACCTTGCGGCGGGCCTTGGGGCCGTGCACGCCCGGCCCGTATTGGCGGCGCTCCAAATACTTGGACGGGCCGAAGATGGGGGTCTTGAACCGGCGGCTGATGCGAACGCGTGGACCAGTATAGTGTGCCATGGACTTGAAAAATTAATCGGGGTTGCGGTTAGACACGGCGTTTCTTGCGCGGACGGCACCCGTTATGGGGCACGGGGGTCACGTCCTTGATTACGGTGATTTCCAGGCCAATCGTCTGCAAGGCGCGAATGGCCGCCTCGCGGCCGGAGCCGGGGCCTTTGACGTGGACCTCCACTTCCTTCATGCCGTGGGACATCGCCTGGCGGGCGGCCTCCTGCGCCACCTGCTGGGCGGCAAAGGCGGTGCTTTTGCGGGAGCCTTTGAAGCCCACGCGGCCCGCGGTTGCCCACCCAATCACGTTGCCGTGCATGTCCGTGATGCTGACCTGGGTGTTGTTGAAAGTGGCCAGAATGTGCGCAATCCCGCTGACAATGTTTTTGGCACCCTTGGCTTTGATGATTTTCTTGGCGGAAAGATCATCGCCCAAAAGTTCCGCCGCCGTGGGAGCGGAAGCGGCTGCAGGCGGAGTGCCGGGTGCCGGCGTCTCCGCTGGCTTGGCCTCGGCGGCAGGCTTGGCCTCAGCCGCCTTGGCCTCAGCCGCCTTGCCTTCGCCAGCAGCGGCCTTCTTGGCAGCCTTGGCCGGTTTTTCCGCGGCCGGCGCGGCGGCTTCTGGTTTGGATTCCTTGGGAGCAGGAGCGGGTTTTTTGGTCTCGTCAGACATAGCAGGTTAAACAGGGATTAATGGATGCCCGCCTTGGCGTTGGGATTGCGCACCACCCCCACGGTTTTGCGCGGTCCTTTCCGGGTGCGGGCGTTGGTTTGGGTGCGCTGGCCGCGCACGGGCAGGCCGCGCAGGTGCCGGATGCCGCGATAGCATTTGATGGCCTGCAGACGTTTGAGGTTCAGGCCAATTTCGCGGCGGAGGTCGCCTTCAATGACGTATTTGCCGTCCTGAATGGCATGGACGATTTGGGAGAGCTGCTGCTCGGTCAAATCCTTTGCCCGCGTGCCCAGCGGAATGTTGGCGCGGCGGCAGATTTCCAGGGCCGTGGTGGGGCCGATGCCGTAAATGTAGCGGAGGGCGATTTCGATGCGTTTTTCGCCCGGAATTTCAACGCCGATGAT
This sequence comes from Fontisphaera persica, assembly GCF_024832785.1. Lineage (GTDB taxonomy): Bacteria > Verrucomicrobiota > Verrucomicrobiia > Limisphaerales > Fontisphaeraceae > Fontisphaera > Fontisphaera persica. The sequence continues at coordinate 45,553 of NZ_CP116615.1, read as the reverse complement.
GCGTGCCATAGTGTTCTTGAATTAAAAAGCTCAACCTTGCCGCTGCTTGTGGCGCGGATTGGTGCAAATGACGCGAATCACGCCTTTGCGTTTAATAATCTTGCAGTTTTCGCACAGTTTCTTCACCGATGCCCGTATCTTCATAACTTCACTCCAAAATCACCGTGGAGAGGCGTCCAAGCGCCCCACCAGCCGCCCCTTGCTCAGGTCCAGGGGCGAAAGTTCCGCCATCACGCGCTGGCCCACCTCGTAGCGGTCGCCGGCTGCCGCGCGCCGGGCGGTGACAAAGGCCAGAAATTGATGACCATTGGCCAGTTCCACCCGGTACAACCGTTCTTTGAGCACGGCGATCACGACACCTTCAGCGCGAATGATGTTTGATTCGTGCACGTCAGGATTTCCGGCTCGCCTTCCGTCACCAGGACGGTGTGCTCAAAATGGGCGGACAGTGAACCATCTTCGGTCACCACTGTCCAGCCATCTTTCAAGCGTTTCACCCCGGGTTTGCCGGCATTAACCATCGGTTCAATGGCCAGCGTCATGCCCGGCCGCAACAGCGGCGACGGGCGTCCCGGTTCCACAAAATTGGGCACCTGCGGTTCTTCGTGCATGTGGCGGCCCACCCCGTGGCCCACGAATTCGCGCACCACGCTGAAGCCCTGGCTTTCCACATGCTGCTGGACCGCGCGGGAGATGTCCTTCACCCGGTTGCCCGCCAAGGCGGCGGCAATGCCGCGCTGGAGGGCGGTTTCGGTGGCCTCCAACAGCCGCGCGGCCACCGGGTCGGTGCAGCCGCCCGCCGCCACTGTCCGGGCGTTGTCACCCACAAAACCTTCATAATAGACCCCCACATCAATGCTGACAAGGTCGCCAAAAGCAATCCGCCGGGGACCCGCCAGGCCGTGCACCACCTGCTCGTTGATGGAAATGCAGGTGTGGCAGGGGTATTTCAAGTTGCCCACCCGATACCCCAGAAAGGCGCTGCGGGCGTTGTAATGCTTGATGCGCTCGGCGGCATAATCATCCAATTCCTGCGTGGTCACTCCGGGGGCCACCGCGGCGGCCACTTCATCCAAAACAGCGCGCGCCACGCGGCAAGCGGCCCGCATGGCTTCCAAATCGCGTCCTGTTTTGATGACAATCATCACCCCAAGGTCTTTCACCGGCCGTCCGCCGCGCTCAGATGCGCCCGCGCAGGCGGCCTTTCTTCAGGAATCCGTCATAATGGCGCATCAGGAGGTGGGTCTCCATCTGGCGCATGGTGTCCAACATCACACCCACGGTGATTAACAAACTGGTGCCGCCAAAAAACTGGCCCACCTGATACGGCACATTCATTACCTTATACAACAAATCTGGAATAACGGCAATGATCGTCAGGAACACCGCGCCCGCCAGGGTGATCCGGCTCATGGCATGATGCAGGAAGTCGCTCGTCGCCTGGCCGGGCCGGACCCCCGGAATGTATCCGCCGTATTTCTTCAAATCATCCGCAATCTGAATTTCATTGAACTGGGTGGCAACCCAGAAATAGGAGAAAAACATGATCATCAGCCCGTAGATGAGAAAGTAGGCCGGCTCGCCGTGGTTCAGCGAGGCCCCAATGGCGCGGAAGATGCCCTTGAGACCGGCCCCCACGCCGGGCAGGTTGCCCAGACTCTCCAGGATTTTTTGCGGGAACATGAGGATGGCCTGGGCGAAGATGATGGGCATGACGCCCGCGTAGTTGACGCGCAGGGGCATGAACGAAGTGCCGCCCTGATAAACCTTGCGGCCCACGGCGCGCTGGGCGTACTGCACCGCCACCTTGCGCTGGGCCTGAGTGATGGCAATGGTGCCCGCCACCACCGCCGCCAGCATCAGAATCAAAAAGACACCGTGGAAGATGGTGAACTTCTCGGCAATCGCGCCACCGGCGGAGAACATGTCCACCAGGGCATGGCCGGCCTGGGGCACCCGGGCCACAATACCGATGGTGATGATGAGGGATACGCCATTGCCAATGCCCCGATCCGTGATCTGCTCGCCCAGCCACATGAGCAGCAGCGTGCCGGTGGTCAGGATGACGGTGGTCTGAATGCGGTAAAACCAGCCCGGATTGCGCACCAAATCTTCCGTGAGGCCGGGGAACATTTCCCGCGGGTTCTCCCACACGTGCGCCATGATCATGCCCCATCCCAGACAGAGCAGCACGGTGAGGTAACGGCCATACTGAATAATCTTGGTGCGCCCGCCCTCCTCGCGCGCCAGTTTGCTGAGCCGTGGAATCACCGCGGTGAGCAACTGGATGATGATGGTGGCGCTGATGTAAGGCATGATGCCCAGCGAGCCAATAGCGCAGCGCTCCAGCGCGCCGCCGGTGAACAGGCTGTACATGCCCATCAACCCCCCGCCCTGCCCCTGCTGTTTTTCCAGGTCGCGGAAGTACTCAAACAACACCGACCCGTCCAGGCCGGGAATGGGGATGACCGCCACCAACCGGCACACCGCCAGAATGAACAGGGTGAACAGGATGCGAGACTTCAGCTCCGGTATCCTGAAGGCATTGGTGAAGGTGTTGGCGATTTTCGCGAGCATAACCCCTGGTTTCCCCTTTCCGGTCAGGCTTTGGCCGCCGCGGCGGCCTTTTCGCAGACCCCGCCCAAGGCTTCAATTTTGGCGCGCGCCGAAGCGCTGAACGCGCTGGCCACCACGGTCAATTTCTTTTTCAGTTCGCCGTTGCCGAGAATCTTGATGCCATCCGCCTTGCCCCGCGCAAGGCCGCTTTGCCGCAACAGGGCTTCATCCACCCGCGCGCCGTCCTCAAAGCGATTCAGCGCCTCCAGGTTCACCGTCAGGTACCGCGTGGCAAAGCGGGCATTGTTGAAGCCGCGCTTGGGAATGCGGCGAATCAACGGCATCTGGCCGCCTTCAAAGGTGGGCCGGATGGAGCTGCCGGAGCGGGCGGTCTGGCCCTTGCCACCGCGGCCGCTGGTTTTGCCGTGACCACTGGATTCGCCCGCGCCGAGGCGTTTGCGGCGATGCTTGGCGCCGGGCCGGGGTTTCAAATCATGTAAACGCATAGGCAAATATCAACTGACGTTCCAAACTGCTCAGACGGTGGCCGGAGTCTCCTGGGCCGCCGGCGCGGTCTCGGCCGGCAGGCGCAGCGGCAGGCCGCGGCTGCGGTAAATCTGCTCGCGCAGACGCAGGCGCAACAGGGCGTTCAACGTGGCTTTGACCACGTTGGCCGCGTTCTTGCTGCCCAGGGATTTGGTCAATACATCACGCACGCCGGCCGATTCCAGCACGGCGCGCACGGTCTTGCCGGCAATGATGCCGGTGCCCGGCGAGGCCGGCCGCAACAGCACGCGGGCGCCGTCGTATTCGGAAAAGATTTCATGGGGGATGGTGGCGTCCTTCAGGCAGACTTTCACCATGTTGCGCCGGGCCACTTCACCGCCTTTGCGGATGGCGTCGGCCACTTCGCCCGCCTTGCCCAGGCCCACCCCAACCATGCCCTTGCGGTCGCCCACCACCACCAGGGCGGAGAAGCTAAACCGGCGGCCCCCTTTGACAACCTTGGCGGAGCGGTTGATGAACACCACCTTCTCCGTCAGTTCTTCCCCGGTCTGGCCTTCAGGGCCTTCGGTGACTTCCGCGCTGGGCCGGCCGCGTCCCCGGCGGCCGCGCCCTCCGCCGCGTGATTCGCCCGTCTCGCCGCCGCGGACTTCAGCGGTGGCGGGGCTTTGCTGCTCCTGCTCCTGCTCGGGGAGCGGGTCCAGGTTTTCTTTTTTAGGATTTTCAGCCACGGTAACAGCTCCTGTTCAATGGGGGTTAAAATTTCAATCCGGCCTCGCGGGCGGCATCCGCCAGCGCTTTGACCTTGCCATGATAGCAATTGCTGCCGCGGTCAAACACCACGGCGGTGATGCCCTTGGCCAGGGCCGCCTCGGCGGCGCGGCGGCCCACAATGGCCGCCGAGCTGACATTGGCCTTGAGCTTGCCGCGCTCGGGCAGGTCCTTGGCCCGGGTGGAAGCCGAGGCCAGGGTCACGCCGCGGACGTCGTCCACAAACTGGACGTAAATGTGCTTGCCGGTGAAGCAGACGCTCATGCGAGGCCGCTGGGCGGTGCCGCTGATTTTCTTGCGCACCCGCCAGTGGCGGAGGGTGGCCAGACGATGTTTAACTTCAGTTCTCATGGGGTTCCCGGGCCACGGATTGGGCCGTAGCCCATCAATTCAATCAGGGTTATTGCACGGTCTTGCCTTCCTTGCGGATGATGCGCTCACCCACGTAACGAATGCCTTTGCCCTTGTACGGCTCCGGCGGGTAGAAGGCGCGCAAATCGGCAGCCACCTGGCCCACCTTCTGGCGGTCGGGGCCTTCGATGGTGAGGCGGGTGTTTTCCTCGACGGTCACCTTGACCTGGTCCGGCAAATCGTAGTTGATGGGATGCGAGTACCCCAGGTTCAGGGTGACAGTCTTGCCGGCGACCGAGGCCTTGAAGCCGACACCGTGGATTTCCAGTTTCTTGACAAAACCCTCGGTGACCCCGCGCACCATGTTGTTGAGAATGGCGCGGCTGAGGCCGTGCAGGGCTTTGGCCTGGGCGTCCTCGCCCTCGCGGTGCACCACCAACTTGCCGCTTTCCACGGCGGCGGCGGTGCGCTGGGGCAGCTCATATTGCAGCTTGCCCTTGGGGCCTTCCACGTGGACGGTGCGGCCCTTGACGTCCACCTTCACCTTGGGCGGGATGACAATCGGTTGTTTGCCAATGCGAGACATAAAGCAGCGGGAGTTAAAGGTTACCAGACGTAGCAAAGCACCTCGCCGCCCAGATGTTGCTTGCGCGCCTCGGCGTCGGTCATCAAACCGCGCGAGGTGGACAGCACCGCGATGCCCAGCCCCCCGCGGACGCGCGGGGCGGCGGCGGCGGCCGTGTAGATGCGGCGGCCGGGTTTGCTGACGCGCTGCAGGCCCTCCAGCACGGCGCGGCGGCCTTCGTACTTGAGGAAGAGCTTGAGGGTTTTGGCGGCCTGGCCGGCCACGGTGTATTCCCGGATGTATCCCTCGCGCTTGAGAATCGCCGCCAGGCTTTCCTTGAGGCGGGAATGGGGCACTTCCACCTCGGGCAGGCCGGCGTGGGCGGCGTTGCGGATGCGCGTCAACATGTCAGCAATGGGATCGCTCATAGGACAAAGTTACCAGCTAGCTTTGGTGACACCAGGAATGAGGCCCTGCAGGGCCAGCTCCCGGAAAGTCAGCCGGGAGCAGTTGAACTTGCGGAAATAGCCGTGGCGGCGCCCGCTGATGGGGCAGCGGTTGACCACCCGCACCGGGCTGGAATTGCGCGGCAGCTTGGCCAGCGCGGCGTAGTCATGCTTGGCCTTCAGCTCGGCGCGTTTGGCGGCGTATTTCTTCACCAGCGCCATGCGTTTCTTGTTGCGTTCGGACCAGGATTTTTTCGCCATATCAGTGTAAGCAAAAAGGTTAACGGTTTTCCGCAAACGGAAAGCCCATCAGTTTCAATAAATCGTAGGCTTCCTCATTGGTGCGGGCGGTGGTCACGATGGTGATGTCCATGCCCTGGGTGCGTTTGATCTTGTCCAGGTCCACCTCCGGGAAGATGGTCTGCTCCGCAATGCCCAGGGAATAGTTGCCGCGCCCGTCAAAGGAGCGCGCCGACAACCCGCGAAAGTCACGGATGCGCGGCAGCGCCGCCGCCACCAGCCGGTCAAAAAACTCATACATGACCTCGCGGCGGAGGGTGACGTAGCAGCCCACCGGATGGCCGGCGCGCAATTTGAAATTGGCAATGCTCTTGCGGGACTTGCTGATGACCGGCTTGCGGCCGGTAATCAGCGCCAGGTCCTTGGCGGCATCTTCCACGGCGCTTTTCTCCAACTGGGAGCTTACGCCCATGTTGATGACGATTTTTTCGAGGCGGGGCACCTCATGCCGGTTTTTGTACTGGCGCTTGGCAATGAGAGCGGGCACCACTTCGTTTTCGTATTTTTCCTGCAATCTCGGTTTCATGGCTCAATGGCGGGGCAAGGCTCAGGATTCGGCGGCGGCGGGGGCCTGGGCGGCGCGCCGGGCATCATAACGGTCCGCCCGCATGACGTTGGAAATGTGAATGGGGCCTTCGCGCTCGATGATGGTGCCCTGGGGATGGAGCTGGCTGCGGCCTTTTTTGATGGTTTTCTTCAGCATCCGCACTCCCTCCACCAGCACCCGCTGCTTGGCCGGCTGGACTTCAATGACGCGGCCGCGGCGGCCCTTGTGGGCGCCGCTGATAACCACCACCTCGTCACCTTTTTTGACGTGCAATTTGGGCATAAATCAGACTACCTCCGGAGCCAGGCTGATGATTTTGGTGAACTTCAAGTCGCGCAGCTCGCGGGCCACCGGGCCAAAAATGCGGGTCCCAATCGGCTCGCGCTCCTTGTTGATGATGACGACGGCGTTGCTGTCAAACCGGACATAGGAGCCGTCGCTGCGCCGGATGGGCCGGCGGGTGCGGACCACCACCGCATCGGCCACCTGGCCCTTCTTGATGGTGCCGTCCGGGGCGGCCTCTTTGATGTGGACCTTGATGACGTCGCCCACGCGGGCATACATCTGGTTCCGGCCGAGCACACCAATGGCGGCCGCGCGTTTGGCGCCGGTGTTGTCGGCCACGTCGAGGATGGAGCGGACTTGCAGCATAGGTCAGGACACAGTTCAGGCGGCCGCGGTGGCGGCGCGCTCAATGATTTCCACCAGCCGCCAGCGTTTGAGGCGGCTCAGGGGGCGGGTTTCCTCAATGCGCACCACATCGCCGGGTTTGGCTTCGCCTTTCTCGTCGTGCGCATAGTATTTCTTGTAGCTCCGCACAATTTTCTTGAAGCGGGGATGCGGAAAACGGCGTTCGACCCGGACCACGATGGTCTTGGCCATCTTGTTGGAGACGACCTCGCCCGTCCGCTCTTTGCGGCGGCGGGCGGCGGGGGCAGAAGTAGCAGGAGTGTCAGCCATAAGCAAAAGGTTCAAGCCGGGTTTTTCTTGCGGGCGGTGATGGCGGTCTCCACGCGGGCGATGTCGCGGCGCAGCAGGCGCAGCCGGACCGGGTTCTCCAGCCGGCTGCCGGCCTTCTGGAGGCGCAGGTTGAACAATTCCTGCCGGAGGTCGCGGCTCTTGGCCTGCAGCTCCACCAGGGTCAGGTCTTTCAATTCACTCATTTTCATGGCGTCAATGCTGGTGCCGGGAGATGAATTTGGTGTGGATGGGCAGCTTGGAAGCCGCCAGGCGGAAGGCCTCGCGCGCCACCGGTTCAGGCACGCCGTCCACTTCAAACAGCACGCGGGCGGGCTTGATGACCGCCACCCAGGATTCCAGGGGGCCCTTGCCCTTGCCCATGCGGGTTTCCAACGGCTTTTTGGTGTAGGATTTGTCCGGAAAGATGCGAATCCACAACTTGCCGCGCCGTTTCATGAAACGGCTGATGGCCACGCGGGCGGCCTCCAGTTGCTTGGTGTCCAGCCAGCAGCGCTCCAGGGCCTGCAGGCCGAATTCGCCAAAGGCCACCGTGTTGCCGCGGGTCGCCAGACCGGCGCGGCTGCCGCGGTGCATTTTCCGGTATTTAACGCGTGCAGGTTGTAAAGGCATAAAACAATCTCAGGTTATCGCGACGCCGGCGCGGCGGGCGGACGATTGGTCTTGGCGGCCTCCGGCTTGTTCTCGCCGCGGCAAATCCAGCACTTGATGCCCAGCTTGCCGTAGAGCGTGTGGGCCTCGGCAAACCCGTAATCAATGTTGGCGCGCAGGGTGTGCAGCGGCACGCGGCCCTCGAGGTATTGCTCCACCCGCGCCAGCTCCGCGCCGCCCAGGCGCCCGGAGCAGCGGATGCGGATGCCTTCCGCGCCCTGTTCCATGGCGGTCTGCACCGCCCGTTTCATGGCGCGGCGGAAGGATACGCGGCGCTCCAATTGCACGGCCACGCCTTCAGCCACCAGTTGGGCGTCGAGGTCAGGGTTTTTGACTTCCTGAATCTCGACGTAAATCTCCTTGCCGGTTTTCTTGCTCAGCTCTTCCTTGAGCTTGTCAATTTCCGTGCCCTTGCGCCCGATGACCACCCCCGGCCGGGCGGTGAAGATGGTGATGCGGCAACGATTGCCGGCGCGCTCAATCTGAATTTTGGGCACCGCGGCGTCCTTGAGCTTTTCCTTCAAATAACGGCGCAGCTCAAAGTCCTCGACCAGCAGCTTGCCGAAGTCCTTTTTCTCGGCGTACCACTTGGAGCGCCAGTCACGATTGACGGCGACGCGCAGACCGATGGGATTGGTTTTTTGACCCATAGTAATTATTTAGCTCCGTCGGAAAGAACGATTTTAATGTGGCTGTTGCGTTTAATGATGGGGCCGGCCATGCCGCGCGCCTTGGGGGTGTACCGCTTCAGGCGGCTGGCCGTCTGGGCGACGGCCTGCGCCACGACAAGCCGGGCGGCCTGCAATTGATGGTTGTTTTCCGCATTGGCAATGGCCGAATCAAGCGTCTTGGCCACCAGCCGCGCGGACTTGCGCGGCACGACCGCCAGCACGGCGCGGGCTTCCAGGGCGGGAAGACCCTGGATTTGACGGGTGACCTCCCGCACTTTTTGCGGGGACATCCGGACGTTGCGAGTAATCGCCTGTACTTGCATAGGTTACTTGGCCTCGGCTTTGGCGGTGTGAGCGCCGTGTTTCTTAAAGATGCGCGTGGGAGAAAACTCTCCCAGCCGGTGGCCCACCATGTTTTCGGTCACAAAAACCGGGTGGAACACCTTGCCGTTATGCACGTTGAAGGTCAAGCCCACAAAGTCGGGCGTGATCATGGAACGGCGGGACCAGGTTTTGATGGGCGCCTTGGACTTGGATTCCTTGGCGGCCAGGATTTTCTTCATCAACGAGGGGTCCACAAACGGACCTTTTTTGATTGAACGTCCCATAGGCTCTCAGGTCAAAGCAGGTTACTTGCGTTTCATGGGCCGGCCGTCACGCCGCACCACAATAAAGCGGTTGGAGGGTTTGTGTTTGTTGCGCGTGCGGTAGCCCTTGGCCAGCAGGCCCCACGGCGAGGTCAACTGCTGCCAGCCGCCGCCGCCCTTGCTCTTGCCGGCGCCGCCGCCGTTGGGGTGGTCCACCGGGTTCCGCGCCACGCCGCGGGTAATCGGACGCACGCCAAAATGCCGGCTGCGGCCCGCCTTGCCCCAGACGATGTTTTCATGGTCCGCGTTGCCCACTTCGCCGATGGTGGCGTAACAGTTCTCGTGCACGCGGCGGATTTCCCCCGACGGCAGGCGCAAGGTGGCATAGCCCTGGTCGCGGGACATCAGCGTGGCCGAGCTGCCCGCCGAGCGCACCATCTGCGCACCCCGGCCGGGCACCATTTCAATGTTGTGGATGGCCATGCCGATGGGAATGTTTTTCAGCGGCAGATGGTTGCCCACTTCCACCGGCGCGTCTGGGCCGCTGGACACCTTGGCGCCCACTTTCAAATCTTTGGGGCACAGGATGTAGGATTTCTCGCCGTCCGGGTATTGCACCAGCGCCAGCCGGGCCGAGCGGCAGGGATCATATTCAATGGCCTGCACCGTGGCCACCTGGCCATGACGCCGGCGCTTGAAGTCCACCAGGCGAATCTTCTGCTTGTGGCCGCCGCCAATGCCGCGGGCCGTGACGCGCCCATAGCAGTTGCGCCCGCCCGTCTTCTTGCGGGTGACCACCAGGCTCTTCTCCGGCTCGGTCTTGGTAATCTCGCTGAAGTCGGCCACCGTGATGTAGCGGCGCGACGGCGTCAGGGGGCGAAAGGTTTTAACAGGCATAAATCAACAAGGGTTAGGTGAGGTTGATGCGGTCCCCTTCTTTCAGGGTGACAATGGCCTTTTTCCACTCGCTGGTCATGCCCGCCTGCGGCGTGCGCTGGCGGCGGGCCTTGCCGGGCATGTTCAGGGTGTTGACGGCAATGACCTTGACCTTGAACAGCTCCTCCACCGCCTTGCGAATCTGGGCCTTGTTGGCCCGCGGGTCCGCCACCACGGTGTACTGGTTGAGCTTCTCGGCCTGCAGGGTGCCCTTTTCGGTTACGCGCACCGTTTTGATGATTTCAAAAGCATTCATGGCATCAGGATTGGCTCAGGCGCTGGCCCACCTGCGCCAGGGCGGCGCGGGTGAACACGATTTTGGCCGGTTTGAGGGCTTGGTAACAATTCAACTCCGCTCCGGTGGCCAGTTCCACATACGGCAGGTTGCGGGCCGCCAGCCGCAAATTGGGGTCAATGCTGTCGGTCACCAGCAGCACGGTCACCCCAGGCGCCAGGCTGTCCAGCAGGCGCACCAGCTCGCGGGTCTTGGGCTGGGACAATTTGAGCTCGTCCACCACAATCACTTCGCTGGCCTTGATGCGCTCGCTCAGCGCCTTGCGCAGCGCCAGGCGGCGGGTGCTCTCATTGACTTTTTTGCGGTAATCCCGCGGCTTGGGGCCAAACACCACGCCACCGCCCACCCACAGCGGCGACTGGAAAGAGCCCGCGCGGGCGCGGCCGGTGCCTTTCTGGCGCCAGGGCTTTTTGCCGGTGCCGGCCACCTCGCCCAAGGTCTTGGTGCAGGCCGTGCCGGAACGCTGGGCGGCCAGATGCGCCACCACCACATCGTGCACCGCCTGGGTGCCTTTGCCGTTCTCAATCACCGGAAACGGCACTTCCACTTCGCCCTGGGGCGTACCTTGCAAATCCTGAACGGGGAGTTTCATGTCCGTAATCCTCACTTCTTGGCCGCGGCCTTGGCTTTGCCGCCCTTGGCCATGGATTTATGTTTCTCAATGCGCTCCTGGCGCGCTTTTTCGAGGACGCGCGAGCGCTTCTTGGACTCGCGGATGATGACGTAGTCCCCTTCGGCGCCGGGCATCGAGCCTTTGATGAGCAGGAGGTTTTCCGCCTCGCGCACCTGGATGATTTGCAGGTTTTGCACCGTGCGGCGCACCTGGCCCATGTGGCCCGGCATCTTCATGCCGCGGTTGACCGTGCCCGGAAAGAGGCGGCAGCCAATGGCGCCGCTGCGCCGGTGCCAGCCCTTGGCGCCGTGGCTCATGTCGCCGCCGCGGAAGTGATGCCGCTTCACCACGCCCTCAAAGCCGCGCCCCTTGGTGATGCCAACCGCGTCCACGTAATCGCCCGCGCGGAAAATGTTGACCCCCACGGTGTCGCCCGGTTTCACCTCCAGCTCAAAATCGCGAAATTCGCGGATGATGCGGGGCGGCGTGCCGTTGTGCTTTTTCACGTGGCCAAGCACCGGCTTGGTGAGGCGGGACTCCTTCTGCTCGCCAAAACCAAGCTGCACGGCCTTGTAGCCGTCGCGCTCGGGCGTTTTGCATTGCAGCACACGGTTGGGACCGGCCTGCACAATGGTCACCGGCACGATGACACCGTTGGCGTCATACACGCGGGCGTGCCCCAGCTTTTTGCCAAGTAAACCAATCATAGAGACTTAGATTTTAATGGTGATGTCAACCCCCGCCGGCAGGGTGAGCTTTTTCAGCTCGTCCACGGTCTTGGCGGTCGGCTCGATGATGTCAATCAGCCGTTTGTGGGTGCGTTGTTCAAAGGTTTCCTGGGATTTCTTGTCGGCATGCGGCGAGCGCAGCACCGTGAACCGCTCAATGCGGGTGGGCAGCGGCACCGGCCCGGCCACGCGGGCGCCGGTGCGTTTCACCGTTTCGACAATTTCATGCGCCGAGGAGTCCACGATGCGGTAATCGTAGCCTTTGAGGCGAATCCGTATGCGTTGTCCAGGCATATAAAGAACAAGTTAAGGGTTAAAGGTTAACTCCGCGCCGCAGGCCGGTTTTTGGCCTGGTCCAAAAGCTGGGCCGAGATGCTCGCCGGCACCGGCTCGAAGGTCAGCGGCTCCATCGCGTAGGAGGCGCGCCCCTTGGAGAGGCTCCGGATGGCCGTGGCATAGCCAAACATTTCCGCCAGCGGCACGCGCGCGGTGAGCACGGTGGCGCCGTTGCGCACTTCGATGTGCTCCACGTGGCCGCGGCGGCGGTTGATGTCGCCCAGAATATCCCCCTGATATTCGTCGGGCGTGGTGACTTCCACCTTCATGACCGGCTCCAGCAGGATGGGGTTGGCCTTGCGGAAGGCCTCTTTCAGGGCAAAGATGCCGGCCATCTTGAAGGCCAGCTCGCTGGAGTCCACTTCGTGGAAGGTGCCGTCCACGATGTCCACCTTGATGTCAATAATCTGGTAGCCGGCATACACGCCGGTGCGCACGGCCTCCTCGATGCCGTTGATGACGGCCGGGATGTATTCCTTGGGAATGGCGCCGCCCACAATCTTGCTCTCAATCTGCACGCCCTTGCCGCGCTCGTTCGGCTCAATGTGAATGATGGCGTGGCCGTACTGCCCGCGCCCGCCGGACTGGCGGATGAACTTGCCTTCGCCCTCGGCTTTGGCGGTGATGGTCTCGCGGTAGGCAATCTGCGGCGCGCCGGCGTTGGCTTGCACGTTGAACTCGCGGTAAAGACGGTCCCGGATGATTTCCAGGTGCAGCTCGCCCATGCCGGCAATGATGAGCTGGCCGGTCTCCTGGTTGGTGAACACGCGGAAGGTGGGGTCTTCCTCGGCCAGGCGCTGCAAACCCTCGGTGAGCTTGTCCCGGTCGCCCTTGGTCTTGGGCTCAATGGCCATGCTGATGACCGGCTCGGGGAAGGTGGGCGGCTCCAGCAGCACGCTGAAATCCTCGTCACACAAGGTGTCGCCGGTGGTGATGTTGCGCAGCCCCACCAGGGCGGCAATGTCCCCGGAGAACACCTGCTCCACATCCAGCCGTTTGTCGGCCTGAATCATCATCAGGCGGTTGACCCGCTCGCGCTTGCGGGTGCGCGGATTGAAAATGATGTCACCCTTCTTCAAGGTGCCGCTATACACGCGGAAGAACACCAGCTTGCCGGCGTAGGCGTCCGTCCACAGCTTGAAGGCCAGCGCGCAGAACTTGCCCTGGTCATTGGCGTGCACCATCACCGGCGAGTGGTCATCCGGGTCTTCGCCCTGCGCCGGCGGCACGTCCAGCGGGCTGGGCAGGTAATCCACAATGGCGTCAATGAGCGGCTGCACGCCGCGCTTGCGGAAGGCGCTCCCACACAGCACCGGCACCAGCTCCAGACTGCACGTCAGCCGACGAATGGCCGCCTTCAGCGTGAGTGCGTCCACCGGCTTTTCCTCAATGACCAGCTCAGCAACAGTCTCATCCTTGTTGGAGACGGCATCAATCAGCTCGGCCAGGGCGGCGGCGGCCCGCTCGCGTAAATCGGCCGGGATGTCGGTGATGGAAAACTTGACGCCCAGCTCATCCTCCGGGTCGTAAACGATGGCCTTCTGATTGACGACATCAATCACCCCCTGGAAATGGTCTTCCTTGCCGATGGGCAGCATCACCGGGTAGGCATAGGCCCCCAGCTTGCGGCGCAGGTCACTCAGCGCGTTCTCAAAATTGGCGCCCGTGCGGTCCATCTTGTTGATGAACGCGATGCGGGGCACGCGGTATTTGCTGGCCTGGCGCCAGACCGTCTCGGACTGGGGCTGCACCCCGGCCACGCCGCAGAAGACCGCCACCGCGCCGTCCAGCACGCGCATGGAGCGCTCCACCTCGGCGGTGAAGTCCACGTGGCCGGGCGTGTCAATGATGTTGATGCGGAAGGCCTCGCCGGCAAAAAGCTTGGCGCAGCCGTCCTCCTTGGGCTTCCAGTAGCAGGTGGTGGCGGCCGAGGTGATGGTGATGCCCCGCTCGCGCTCCTGCTCCATCCAGTCGGTCACCGTGTTGCCATCATCCACATCGCCCATGCGGTGGATGAGGCCGGTGTAATAAAGAATGCGCTCGGTGGTCGTGGTCTTGCCGGCATCAATGTGCGCGGCAATCCCAATATTGCGAGTCCGGGCCAGCGGATAAGGCCGGTTCGGCGCATCGAGCACTTTCTTTTCCGTCGCAGTTTCCATGCAAAATTTTCCGTATCAGACAATAAAAACGCCCCGGTTCACAGCGCAGCCGACGGGGCGTCCAAGGACCACCACTACCAGCGGAAATGGGCAAAGGCTTTGTTGGCCTGAGCCATCCGATGGACCTCGTCGCGTTTGCGTATGGCGTTGCCCTGTCCCTGGTAGGCGTCCATGATTTCCGCCGCCAGCGCCTCGCGCATGGCGATGCCCTTGCGGGCGTCGGCAAAATCCACCATCCAGCGCATGGCCAGGGAAATCTGCCGGTCGGGCGGCACTTCCAGGGGCACCTGGTACGTGGCGCCGCCCACACGGCGGGCCTTGGTCTCAATGCGCGGTTTCGCGTTGTCCACCGCGCGCTGCAGCACCTCCAGGGGATTGATCTGGGGATTCTTGGCCACAATCTGGTCAAAGGCCCCATAAACAATCCGCTGGGCCGTGCTCTTCTTGCCCCACTTCATCACCGTGTTGATCAGCCGGGTGACCAGCACGCTGTGGTACTTCGGGTCTTCGGCCATGGGCCGGCGGACTGCTTGACGACGTCGAGACATAACAACAAATCCTTAAGCTTTCGCCGGGGCGGCCTTGGGCCGTTTCACCCCGTACTTGGAACGGCTCACGCGGCGCTTCTCCACCCCCGCGGCGTCCAGGGTGCCGCGGACAATGTGATAGCGCACGCCGGGCAGGTCCTTGACCCGGCCCCCGCGCACCAGCACAATCGAGTGCTCCTGCAGGTTGTGGCCCTCATCGGGAATGTAGGCGATGACCTCATACCCGTTGGTGAGGCGCACCTTGGCCACCTTGCGCATGGCCGAGTTCGGTTTCTTCGGCGTGCGCGTCATGACCTGAATGCAGACGCCGCGCCGGAAGGGCGACCCTTCGAGGGCCGGCGCCTTCGACTTCGTGGCGACCTTGCGGCGCCCAAAACGGACGAGCTGATTAATCGTCGGCATTATTGTAATTTCCGTGTTTTGCTTCTTTCAGCGCCCTTCCCCGGGAGAGGAAAGGAGCGCGGATATTAGCAAAGAGTTTTCAGGTTGCAACAAGTATTTCAAAAAAATTTTTTGCTTGACAACTCATTCGCCGGTCGCGCCGCCTTCCGGCGCCGTCTCCACGCCCTCGCCCTCCCCGGCGGCGGCCGCCGCCGGCGCGGCTTCGGGCGCGGTCTCCTCCAGCTCCACCAGCGGTTTCAACTGCACATTGCGGTGGGCCGGATAGCCGGTGCCCGCCGGGATGATGTGGCCCATGATGACATTTTCCTTGAACCCGCGCAGATAATCCACGCGCGAGGTGGTGGCGGCCTCGGTCAGCACCCGCGTGGTGTCCTGGAAGGACGCCGCGCTGAGGAAGCTTTCGGTTTCGAGCGAGGCCTTGGTGATGCCCAGCAGCACGGGCTGGCACTCGGCCGGCTTGCCGCCGAGTTTTTCCACGCGCTGGTTTTCCTCCTCGAACTCCAGCTTGTCCACCTGCTCGCCCCACAGGAACCGGGTGTCACCCGGCTCGGTGATGCGCACCTTGCGCAGCATCTGGCGGACGATGATTTCAATGTGCTTGTCATTGATGGTGACACCCTGCAGGCGGTACACCTCCTGCACCTCGTTCACCAGGTGCTCCTGCAACTGCTGCGAGCCGCAGATTTCCAGAATCTCATGCGGGTCAATCGGGCCTTCCGTCAACTGCTGCCCCCGCTTGACCACGTCGCCCTTGAACACAATGACGTGCTTGCCAATCGGAATGAGATGCTCCTCCTCCTGGCCGGTCTGCGGGTCCTTGATGATGATGCACCGCTTGCCGCGCACCGTCGGGCCAAAGTCCACCACGCCGTCAATCTTGGAGATTTCCGCGGCATCCTTCGGCCGGCGCGCCTCAAACAGCTCGGCCACGCGCGGCAGACCGCCGGTAATGTCCTTGGTTTTGCTCACCTTGCGCGGCGTCTTGGCCAGCAGGGCGCCCGCCTCGATGATGTCGTCCTCGTCCACCACGATGTGGGCGCCGGACGGAATCGGGTAGCTGGCGATCATCTCGTTGGTTTCCTCATCGAGAATGATGATCTGCGGGTGGAGGTCCTCCTTGTGGTCAATGACCACCTTGGCCTGCTGCCCGGTGGCCTCGTCCTCCTCCTGCTTCATCGTCACGCCTTCGATGATGTCATGGAACCGGATGCGCCCGCTCTTTTCCGAAATAATCGGCACGTTGTACGGGTCCCATTGCACGAAGGCCTCGCCCTTCTTGACCCGGCCGCCATCGGGAATCGAAATGACCGAGCCGATGACCAGCGTGTGGCTTTCCAGCTCGCGCCCGTCCTCGCCCAGCACCACAATGCTGCCGTTCTTGTTGAGCACAATGTGGTTGCCATCCTGCAGCGGCACGCAGCGCAGCTCGTGGTACTTGATGATGCCATCGTGCTTGGCCTTGATCTGCGGCTGCTTGAACACCTGCGACGCCGTGCCGCCGATGTGGAAGGTCCGCATCGTCAACTGCGTCCCCGGCTCACCGATGGACTGCGCGGCAATGATTCCCACCGCCTCGCCCAGCTTGACCATCTGGCCGGTGGCCAGGTTGCGCCCGTAACAGCGGATGCACACCCCGTGCTTGCTTTCGCAGGTGAGCACCGAGCGAATCTTCACGCGCTCAATGTTGGCGTTCTCAATGGCCCGCGCCTTTTCCTCGTCAATTTCCTCGTTGGCCTGGACCAGCACGCGTTTGGGGTCCAGCGGGTCGTAAATGTCGTCGCACGCGCAGCGGCCCACCAGGCGGTCGCGCAGTTTGACAATTTCATCCTCGCCCTCCATGATGGCCTGCACCCAGATGCCGTTGACCGTGCCGCAGTCCTCCTCGCGCACAATCACGTCCTGGGCCACGTCCACCAGCTTGCGGGTCATGTAGCCGGAGTCGGCGGTCTTCAGCGCCGTGTCGGCCAGCCCCTTGCGGGCGCCGTGCGTGGAAATGAAGTACTCGAGCACCGTCAGACCCTCGCGGAAATTCGAGAGAATCGGCTTCTCGATGATGTCGCCGCTGGGCTTGGCCATGAGGCCGCGCAGGCCGGCCAACTGGCGCACCTGCTGCTTGTTGCCGCGGGCGCCGGAGTTGACCATGAGGAAGATGGGGTTGTACTCGGATTTGTTCCGGTTGCGCTCCAGGGTCTGGAGCATGACAGTGGAAATCTGGTCGGTGCAGTGCGTCCAGATGTCCACAATCTTGTTATACCGCTCGCCGTCGGTAATCACGCCCTTGCGGTACTGCTTCTCCACCTCGGCAATCTGCTTTTGCGCCTCGCGAATCTGCTTCTCCTTCTCCTCGGGGATGATCATGTCCTCAATGCCGATGGACACGCCCGCGCGGGTGGCCTCGCGGAAGCCCAGCTCCTTCAGCCGGTCCAGGGTGGCGATGGTCTCATCATGGCCGCAATGCTTGTAGCAGTTCCAGATGAGGTCGCCCAATTCGTTCTTGCCCGCCACCTTGTTGAAGAAGCCCAGCCGCTCCGGCCAGACCTCGCTGAAGATGACCCGCCCCACAGTGGTTTCGATCACCTTGCTCCGCGGATCCCCATAGACCGTCTGCCGGCCGTAGTCCGGGTTGGCCAGGCGCACGCGGCTGTGCGTCTTCAGCTCGCCCTCCCGGTACGCAAAAATGACCTCCTCCTTCGAGCCAAACAGCATCAGGCGCTTGTTGGGGTCCTTGGGCTGCCGCGGCTCGGCCGTGAGATAGAAGCACCCCAGGGTGATGTCCTGGGTGGGCGTCATGATGGGCCGCCCGCTGGAGGGGCTGAAAATGTTGTTGGGCGCCATCATCAGCAGGCGCGCCTCCATCTGCGCCTCGATGGACAAGGGCACGTGCACCGCCATCTGGTCGCCGTCGAAGTCCGCGTTGTATGCCGTGCAGACCAGCGGATGAATGCGGATGGCCTCGCCCTCGATGAGCATCGGCTCGAAGGCCTGAATCGAAAGCCGGTGCAGCGTGGGCGCGCGGTTGAGCAGCACCGGATGGCCCTTGGTGACCTCCTCCAGAATATCCCACACCTCGGTGGCCTGGCGTTCAATCATCTTCTTGGCCGAGCGCACCGTGTGCACAAAGCCCAGCTCCTTGAGCCGGCGGATGATGAACGGCTCGAACAACACCAGCGCCATCTTCTTGGGCAGACCGCATTGATGCAGCTTCAGCTCCGGTCCAATCACGATGACCGAGCGCCCGCTGTAGTCCACGCGCTTGCCCAGCAGGTTCTGGCGGAACCGCCCGCTTTTGCCCTTGAGCATGTCGCTGAGGGATTTGAGCGGACGGTTGCCGGCGCCCGTCACGGCGCGCCCGTGGCGGCCGTTGTCAAACAGCGCGTCCACCGCCTCCTGCAACATGCGCTTTTCGTTGCGGATGATGACCTCCGGCGTTTTGAGCTGCAGCAGGTTCTTGAGGCGGTTGTTGCGGTTGATGACCCGCCGGTACAAATCGTTGAGGTCCGAGGTCGCAAAACGCCCGCCCTCCAGCGGCACCAGCGGGCGCAGGTCGGGCGGAATCACCGGCAGCACCGTGAGAATCATCCATTCGGGCTTCACCCGGTTCTCCACAAACGCCCCCAGGAGCCGGATGCGCTTGGCCAGTTTCTTGCGAATCTGCTTGCTCTTGGTCTCCTGCATCTGCTGCTGGAGCTTGTCAATCTGGCGCGGCAGGTTCACGTTGGCCAGCGCCTCGCGCACGGCCTCGGCGCCCATCTTGGCCACAAAGGCGTCCGGCCCGTAGGTTTCGCGGGCCTCGCGGTATTCATGCTCGCTGAGCAACTGGTGGAGCTGCAGCGGCGTCTGGCCCGGGTCAATGACCATGTAATCCTCGTAGTAAATCACCCGCTCGAGGTCGCGCGCCGTCATGTCCAGCACCAGCCCAATGCGCGAAGGCATGCACTTGAAAAACCAGATGTGCGAGACCGGCACCGCCAGCTCGATGTGCCCCATGCGCTCCCGGCGCACGCGCGCCAGCGTGACTTCCACGCCGCAGCGGTCGCACACCACGCCGCGATGTTTGATGCGCTTGTATTTGCCGCAGGAGCATTCCCAGTCCTTGACGGGGCCGAAAATGCGCTCGCAAAACAGACCGCCGCGCTCCGGCTTGAAGGTGCGGTAATTGATGGTCTCCGGGTTCTTGACCTCGCCTTTGCTCCAGGAACGAATGGCCTCGGGCGAGGCAATCGAGATGGCGACGTAATCCACCTGATTGACCTTGTCCAGTCCGAGCAGCTCGCGTGCGGTTTCTTTCGTATTCATAGTGGCTGTGGCTAGGGGCGGGCAGGGACAGCCCCGCCCGCCGGCTCTGCAAGGTTAATTACAAGTTGGCCAGGGCGGCGGCCGGGGTGGTCGGTTGATGTTCAATCGGGTTGGTGTAGCCCACCTTCACGTCCAACCCCAGCGATTGCATTTCCTTCACCAGCACGTTGAACGATTCCGGTATGCCGGCCTCCAGGCAGTTGTCCCCTTTGACAATGCTCTCGTAAATGCGCGTGCGGCCCTGCACATCGTCCGACTTGACGGTGAGCAGCTCCTGCAGCGTGTAGGCGGCGCCATAGGCCTCCATGGCCCACACTTCCATTTCGCCGAAGCGCTGGCCGCCGTATTGCGCCTTGCCGCCCAGCGGCTGCTGCGTGACCAGCGAATACGGCCCCACGGCGCGGGCGTGGATTTTGTCCGCCACCAGATGGCCCAGCTTCATCATGTAGATGTAGCCCACCACCACCTCCTGGTCGAACGGCTCGCCGGTGCGCCCGTCAAACACGCGCGCCTTGCCGTTGGGCTGCAGCCCCTGCTCCCGGCCCACCGGCGTTTGCGCCGCCTGCTTGATGAATTCCCAGATGTCCTTTTCCTTGATGCCGTCAAACACCGGCGTGGCGAACTTCAAGCCCAGCAATCGGGCGGCATAACCCAGGTGGGTTTCCAGCACCTGCCCCACGTTCATGCGCGACGGCACGCCCAGCGGATTGAGCACAATGTCCACCGGCGTCCCATCGGCCAGGAAGGGCATGTCTTCCTCCGGCACAATCTTGGCCACCACGCCCTTGTTGCCGTGGCGTCCGGCCATTTTGTCGCCCACCGACAGTTTGCGCTTGGAGGCAATGTACACCTTCACCATCTTGATGATGCCGGCGTCAATTTCATCGCCCGCCTCCACCCGCTCCATCTCCTGGTCCAGTTGCGACTGCAAATCCTCGAACTTCTTTTTGAAGCCGCCAATGATTTCGTTGATCTTGTTGCGAATGGGCGAAGGATCAATCTCAATGCGGTCATAGACCAGCGCCAGCTTGCGCAACAACGTCTTGGTGATCTTGCGATTGGCCGGGATGATGATCTCGCCCGTCTCGCTGTTTACCACGTCCAGCGGAATCTTTTCCCCCAGCAGAATGTTGCTCAAGGCCTCCGTCAACTGCTCGCGCAGCTCCTCGGTCTTGGCCCGGTACTCCTCCTGCACCTGCTTGGCCGCCCGCCGGTTTTCCCCCGCCTCGGCGCGGGGCTCTTTCTCGCCCTCCTTTTCCTTTTTGGCGGAAACCTTGACATCCATGACAATGCCATACGTGCCCGAGGGCACCTTCAGGGAGGTGTCCTTGACATCGGCCGCCTTCTCGCCAAAGATGGCGCGCAACAACCGCTCCTCCGGCGCCAGCTCCGTCTCGCTCTTGGGCGTAATCTTGCCCACCAGAATGTCGCCCGGCTTGACCTCCGCCCCCACGCGGATGACCCCATCCGGCCCCAGATTCTTCAGGGCTTCCTCGCCCAGGTTGGGAATGTCGCGGGTGATTTCCTCCGGCCCCAGCTTGGTGTCGCGGGCGCTCACCTCAAACTCGTCAATGTGGATGGAGGTGAAAATGTCCTCCTTGACAATGCGCTCGCTGATGAGAATGGCGTCCTCAAAGTTGTAGCCGTTCCACGGCATGAAAGCCACCAGCACGTTGCGGCCCAGCGCCAGCTCGCCCTGCGCCGTGCACGGGCCGTCGGCAATCACCTGCCCCTTCTTCACCGTGTCGCCCCGGTTGACCAGGGCCTTCTGGTTGACACACGTGGCGGCGTTGGAGCGCATGAATTTGCGCAGGCCGTACACATAAATCCCATTTTCGGGATCGTGTTTGATCTTGCGCTTGCCCTCGGGCAGCTTGCCGTCGCGCGTGATGATGATCTGGTTGCCCGTCACGCTGGCCACCTTGCCGTTGTCCTCGGCCACCACCACGGCGCAGGAGTCGCGCGCCACGCGCTCCTCCAGGCCGGTGGCCACCAGCGGCGTCTCGGTCACCAGCAACGGCACCGCCTGCCGTTGCATGTTGGAGCCCATCAGTGCGCGGTTGGCGTCGTCGTGCTCCAGGAACGGAATCAAACTGGCCGCCACCGACACCAACTGCTTGGGCGACACGTCCATGTAATTGACCTTCGCCGGCTCCACGTCCACAAAGTCGCCCTTGCGGCGGCACGTCACCGTCGGCGTGGTAAAGTGGCCCTTCTCATCAATCGGCGCGTTGGCCTGCGCCACGATGTAGTTTTCCTCGCGGTCCGCCGTGAGGTACTCAATCTCATCGGTCACGCGGCCCTTTTCCACCTTGCGGTAAGGCGTCTCCAGGAAGCCAAATTCATTGACCCGCGCAAAGGTGGCCAGCGAGGCAATCAAGCCAATGTTCGGGCCTTCCGGCGTCTCCACCGGGCAGATGCGCCCGTAATGGCTGGGATGCACGTCGCGCACCTCGAAACCCGCGCGGTCCCGGGACAACCCGCCCGGCCCCAGCGCCGACAAACGCCGCTTGTGCGTCAGCTCCGCCAGCGGATTGATCTGATCCATGAACTGGCTGAGCTGGCTGCGGCCAAAGAAATCACGAATCACCGCCGACAGCGCCTTGGGGTTGATGAGCTTCTGCGGCGTCATGGCCTCCAGCGACTGGTCAAACAGCGTCATGCGCTCTTTCACCAGGCGCTCCGTCCGGGCCAGCCCCACGCGGCACTGGTTGGCCAGCAATTCGCCCACCGTCCGCACCCGCCGGCTGCCCAGGTGGTCAATGTCATCCAGCGTCCCCTCGCCCTTCTTCAGGCGCAGCAGGTACTTGGTGGCCTCCACCAGGTCCGTCTTGGTGAGGATGCGCGTGTCGTTCTTGGGCAGATTGAGCTTCTGATTAATCTTGTAACGCCCCACGCGGCCCAGGTCATAACGCTTGGGGTCAAAAAACAGCCGCTTGATCAGCGCGCGCGCGTTGGCGGCGGTGGGCGGGTCCCCCGGCCGCAGCCGGCGGTAAATGTCCTTCAGGGCCTCGTCCTCGTTCTTGGTGGGGTCTTTCTTGATGCACTTGATGATGATGCCGTCGTCCACCGACGTGTCCACCACCCGCAGCGTCTTGTACCCCAGCTCGGCAATTTGCTTCACCACCGCCCGCGACAAGGGCTCAAACGCACGGGCCACCACCAGCCCCTTCTCCTCGTCCATCACGTCCTCGATGAGCACCTTGTTGGGCAAATCGTCCCGCTTGTCGGCCTCCTTGATGGGCAGCTCCTCAATGGTGTAAAAAAGCTTCAACAGCTCGGCATCACTGCCCCGGGTCGCCTCGTTCTTGCCTTTCTCGGATTCCTCCAGAAACGCCAGCGCCCGGAAAAAGGTGGTGGTCAGGAATTTCCGGCGGCGTTTCTTGCGGTCCAGATACACATACAGCAAATCGCTGGTGTCAAACTGAGCCTCGTACCAGGAACCGCGGTCGGGAATGATGCGGAAAGAGTGCAGCGTCTTGCCGTTGGGATGCTGGGTCGCCTCAAAGGCAATGCCGGGCGAGCGATGCAACTGGCTGACAATGACCCGCTCGGCGCCATTGATGACAAAACTGCCCTGGGGCGTCATGAGCGGCAGTTCCCCCATGAACACCTCCTCCTCCCGGGCCACCTTGCCGTTTTCTTCGAGGCGGAAGGTGACGTGCAGGGGCGCGCCGTAGGTCTGGCCTTCGCGCAGGCACTCCAGCCAGGTCATCTTCGGCTCGCCGATTTTGTAGGAGGCAAAGTCCAGCTTGAACTTGCCGTCGTAGATCTCCACCGGAAACACCTCGCGAAACACCGCCTGCAAGCCCACGTCCTTGCGTTTACTGGGCGGCACATCGGCCTGCAGGAATTCCTTGTAGGAGGTGGTCTGCAGTTCAATCAAATTCGGCGGGGCGATCACTTCTTTGATCTTGCCGAAGTTTTTGCGTTCGATGGCTCGCGTTGACATGAGTCTTGCTAGGTTATGCCAGTCGGCTGTGGCGCAGCCGCCCGGCCAGTTTCGGGCTTAGACAGCACAAGGCGAGTCCCCCCTGCTCCAGGGGGCGCTCGCCCAAACATGGATGAATCCGACCGATATTAGGCTTTCTTCTTGCTTTGCCGGTCCACCCGCCGGCCGCGCCTTCGGCGGCCAGCCGAAGGGGCGGCGCCACCCGGCGCCACCCCTCCTGCGGACAATTACTTGAGTTCCACGGATGCGCCGGCCTCTTCGAGCTTCTTCTTGGCCGCTTCGGCATCCGCCTTGTTGGCGCCTTCCAGCACCGGCTTGGGAGCGCCTTCCACCAGCGCCTTGGCTTCCGCCAGACCCAGACCGGCCTTGATTTCGCGCACTGCCTTGATGACGGGGATCTTCTTGTCCGCCGGCACCTTGGCCAGGATCACATCAAAGGTGTCCTTGACTTCAGCCGGCGCCGCTGCCGCCGCGCCGCCCGCCGGCGCCGCCGCCGCCACCGCCACCGGTGCGGCCGCGGTCACGCCCCATTTGGCTTCCAGTTCTTTCACCAGCTCCGCGATCTCCAACACGGTCGCGTTGCTCAGTTCTTCCACGATTTTTGCTTTATCCAGTGCCATAGGTCCTTTCTGTTTCGCCGCCCGGCGCGGCCGCGCCGGAATTCAGCCCGCTGCCCGCGAGCCGGCGAGTTACATGTTAGGTTTTTGTCGTTTCCCGCCCCCCATTGGCGATGGAGGACGGAAAGAGTGATGATTGCAGCTTTCCAGCCCAGGTGTCTCAGGCCGCCGCCGGGGCCTCGCCTTTCGCGGCCTTGGCCTGCAGCACGCGGGCCAGTTGCGAAGCCGGCGTGTTGAGCAGGGCCACCAGCCGGCTGGCCGGGGTCTGCAACAGCCCCAGCAGCTTGGCCTGCAACACTTCGCGCGACGGCAGTTCCGCCAGCGCCATGACCATGGACGCATCCAGCCGCTGGTTGTTCAAATAGCCAAAACGGACTTTCGGCTTGTCCTGTTCCGCCGCCGCAAACGCCTTCAAGGCCTTGGCCGCCAAGGTGACGTCCTTTTTGCCCGTCACCACCGCCACCGGCCCTTCCAGCGGCCCCGGCAATTCCACGCCCGCCTGTTTGGCAGCGTGCCGGAAAACGGTGTTCTTGACCACGTGCAGCTCGGCGCCGGCCTCGGCCAACTGGCGGCGCAAGGCCGTAAGCTGGGCCACTTTCAGGCCGGTGTAGTCCACGGCCAGAAAGAACGGCGAAGCGTTCAACCGGGCCAGATATTCCTGAGTTAAAAATTGTTTTTCAGCGCGCATGTTCTTTTCCTCCGCAAGCAGCCCGCCCTTAGGCGGTGGTCGCAAACTCCTTCAAATCCACCGGCACCGGCGGACTCATGGTGGTGGACAGCGTGCAGCTCAGCACATACCGCCCTTTCACACTGGCGGGACGCGCCTTGAAAATGGCCTCAATCACCGTCCGCGCGTTTTCCTCAATCTGCTCCGGCGCAAAGTTAATCTTCCCCACCGGCACATGCACATTGCCCCCCTTGTCCACCTTAAACTCCACCCGGCCGGCCTTGAACTCCTTGACCGCCTTGGCGGTGTCTTCCGTCACCGTGCCGGTCTTCGGGTTGGGCATCAGACCCCGCGGGCCCAGTATCTTGCCCAGCTTGCGGACTTCCGTCATGGCCTCCGGCGTGGCAATCGCCACGTCAAACTCCGCCCAGCCTTCCTGGCACTTCTTGATCATGTCATCAAAGCCCACGTACTCCGCCCCGGCAGCCTTGGCCGCCTCGGCCGCTGCGCCGGGCTTGGCAAAGACCAGCACCCGCACCACCTTGCCGGTGCCATGCGGCAGCGGCACCGTGCCGCGGATCATCTGATCGCTTTGCTTGGGGTCCACCCCCAGATGAAAGGCCAGGTCCACCGTTTCCGTGAATTTGGCCCGGGGCATTTTGGCCAGCAACGCCACCGCCGCCTTCAGCGGCTGGGGCTTGCGTTCGCCGAGCAGGCTGATTGCCTTCTTGTATCGTTTGCTGCGTTTAACTGCCATGTGCTTGTGTGCGGTGCCAGCGAGGGGGTTGCCCTCTCCCGCAGGGGTTGATGGTTTAGTCCACGATTTCAATGCCCATGTTGCGGGCCGTCCCCGCAATCATGCGGAACGCCGCCTCTTCCGAGTTGGCGTTCAAATCCTTCTGCTTCAGCTTCACAATTTCCATCACCTGTTTGCGCGTCACCTTGCCCACCTTTTCCTTGTTGGGCACCTTGGAGCCGCTGGCAATCCCCGCCGCCTTCTTCAGCAACACCGACGCCGGCGGCGACTTGGTGATGAACGTGAACGACTTGTCCTGATACACCGTGATGACCACCGGAATGGTCATGCCGGCCTGGCTCTGGGTCTTGGCGTTGAACTCTTTGCAGAACGCCATGATGTTCACGCCATGCTGGCCCAGCGCCGGGCCGACCGGCGGGGCCGGGGTGGCCTGGCCGGCGGTGATTTGCAGTTTAATCTGACCGACAACTTTCTTTGCCATAAACTTGACTCAATCCAGGGGTTCCGGGGCCGCTCAGGTCTTTTCCACCTGCCAGTATTCCAGCTCCACCGGCGTGTTGCGCCCGAAGATGTTCACCGTCACTTTGAGCTTGCCGCGCTCCGGCTCGATTTCCTCAATCACCCCGCTGAAGTTCAGGAAGGGCCCGTCATTAATCTTCACGGTTTCGCCCACCTCAAAATTGACCTTCGGCTTCTCCACGTCCTCCGACTCGCTGATTTGCGCCTTGATGCTCTCAATTTCGTCATCCGCCGTCGGCGTCGGACGGTCCCCCCCCACAAAACCAATGATGCCCTGGGTCTCGCGGACGAAATACCACGGCCGGTCAATCAGCCGGTTGTTTTCATCCAGCAATTTCATCCGCAGAAAAACATAGCCGGGGTACAATTTGCGGGTGCTCACGGTCTTTTTGCCGCCGCGCACATCCACAATCTTCTCCATCGGCACCAGCACTTCCTCAATGTACTCCTGCATCTCCTCGGCCTTGATGCGCTTCTCAAGGCTGTCCTTCACCTTCAGCTCCTGGCCGGCGAGGGTGTGGACAACAAACCACTGACTTTTAGGTTGCGGCATAAATCTGGAAGGCGGCGAAAACTAGACCGTCGTCACCAGGTTGACCAGCAGGTGCAACACGACGTCCACCACAATGGTAAAGGCGCTCAGCAGCGCCACCGACACAATCACCACCACCGTGCTGCCCTTCAGCTCCTCCCGGCCAGGCCAGGTGCACTTGCGCAGCTCCTCGCGGGTCTCTTGAATATAACGATTCAGGCGCAGGAAATGCCCCTTCCGCCAAAGGTAAAACACCACGGCGGCCAGGGCGGCCAGGCCCAGAATCTTCAAGATTTCACCTGTATCCATATCGTTGTTTCCTGACTTGGCGGAGAGGGAGGGATTCGAACCCCCGTCCCGCGACGCGGGAAGCGGTTTTCAAGACCGCCGCATTAGACCACTCTGCCACCTCTCCGGCAAAAAATTGGCAGGGCGTGAGGGACTCGAACCCCCAACAGGCGGTTTTGGAGACCGCTACTCTACCAATTGAGCTAACGCCCTGTTGCCGCAGAGATTCTTGCTCAATGTCTCTCCGGTCGTTTGCCGGTGGTTCGCGCCGGGGCGTCCCGCGCCCCGCGGGACGCCGCCGCCGCTTAAACCTTGACTCAGTCCAGAATTTCCGTGATACGGCCGGCCCCAATGGTGCGGCCGCCTTCGCGGATGGCGAACCGTTGCAGTTTCTCCATGGCCACCGGCGCAATCACCTTGATTTCCATGGAGACGTTGTCGCCCGGCATCACCATTTCCACCCCCTGCGGCAGCGTCACCGTGCCGGTGACGTCCGTGGTGCGGAAATAGAACTGCGGACGGTAATTGGTGAAGAACGGCGTGTGGCGCCCGCCCTCTTCCTTGGACAGCACGTACACCTCGGCCTTGAAGTGGGTGTGCGGCGTAATCGAGCCGGGCTTGGCCAGCACCATGCCGCGCTCCACTTCGTCCTTCTTGATGCCGCGCAGCAGCACGCCCACGTTGTCGCCCGCCTGCGCGCTGTCCAGCAGCTTGCGGAACATTTCAATGTCCGTGGCCACCGTCTTGCGCGTCTCGCGCAACCCCACGATTTCCACTTCCTCCATGCGCTTTAGCAAACCGCGCTCCACGCGGCCGGTCACCACCGTGCCCCGGCCTTCAATGTTGAACACGTCCTCAATGCACATCAGGAACGGCTTGTCCACCTCGCGGGTGGGCAGCGGGATGTACTTGTCAATCGCCTCCAGCAGGTCTTCCACGGCCTTGATGCCTTCCGGCTTCAAATCC
This sequence comes from Fontisphaera persica, assembly GCF_024832785.1. Classification (GTDB taxonomy): domain Bacteria; phylum Verrucomicrobiota; class Verrucomicrobiia; order Limisphaerales; family Fontisphaeraceae; genus Fontisphaera; species Fontisphaera persica. The sequence continues at coordinate 18,015 of NZ_CP116615.1, read as the reverse complement.
ATGGCCGCACGCGAGCTGCCGCGGATTACCGGCGCGTTGGCGCCGTCAAAACCGTACTTGGTCAGGAGATCGCGCACTTCCATCTCCACCAGGTCCAGCAGGTCCTTGTCGTCCACCAAATCAATCTTGTTCAAAAACACCACAATCGCCGGCACCCCCACCTGGCGGGCCAGCAAAATGTGCTCGCGCGTCTGCGGCATCGGGCCTTCGGCCGCGTCCACCACCAGAATCGCGCCGTCCATCTGGGCCGCGCCGGTGATCATGTTTTTGATGAAGTCCGCATGACCGGGGCAGTCAATGTGCGCGTAGTGCCGGGTGTTGCTCTCGTATTCCACGTGGGACACCGCGATGGTCACCGTCTTGGTTTCGTCACGCACCGTGCCGCCCTTGGTGATGTCGGCGTAGCTGATCGGCTTGGCCAGCCCCTTCTGGGACTGAACATGCACGATTGCAGCGGTCAGCGTGGACTTCCCATGGTCAATGTGCCCAATCGTCCCCACGTTGACGTGTGGTTTCGTACGTTGAAATTGCTCTTTTGCCATCGCAGTTCCTACGGTTGATGTTTTCGGTTTTTCAACTCAGGCCAGCCGCTACAGCCGGCGCAGATTTTGACATGGAGCCCATGATCAGGATTGAACTGATGACCTCGTCCTTACCAAGGACGCGCTCTGCCAACTGAGCTACATGGGCATTCCATGCGTCACTTTCCTGTCATTGTAAAAGACAAAACCACCGTCAGACCCTGTGGCTTTTCCCAAAAATTCACAGGGACTAACAGAGTCGTCCTGTTCTAAGGCCCAATGACGGGCGGGAAATTACGCCTTTGCCAAAACCTTGTCAAAGGTTTTTTTCAAGATTTTTTCTCCACCGGCCCCGCTTCGGCCCGCCCCACCGCTTCCGGCCCCTCCACCCGCCCCATCAGCCAGTTGCCCACCCCAATCATCACCCCCGCCATCACCAGCCCCGCCGGCACGTCCACCGCATAATGATACCGGCAATAGACCGTGCTCAGGCACAATAACACCACCACTACCGCATGCATCCAGCGAATCGCCGGCAAATACCGGAAGGAAAAATACAGCGTCGTCACCGCCACCGCCACATGGCTGCTGGGAAACGCCGCGCCGGGCGTCTCAAAATGGCGATAAATCAGCGCCATAATCTGGTAAAACAGCCCCTCCTGCACCGCCGCCGGAAATTCCGGCACATGCGCCGGCATAACCCCCGCCGGCAGGCCAAAGTCCCCCAGCTCCCGGTAAAATATCCGCGGCCCCACCACCGGCAAAAAGATGTACACCAGGAAACAGGCGTAAAACACCACCGACACCAGCGAGATATAATGGAAAAACTGCTGCCGGCCCTGCAGGAACAGCGCCAGCCCGCAGCCGGTAATCATGAGATAATAAGAAAAATAGGAAATGTAAAACACCTCGCTCACCCAGTAATACGGCAGCCGCTCCATGAATACCAGGCTGGGCTGCATCCCAAAAATCCACTCTTCCACGCGAATAAACCACGGGTCCAGCATGCCGCGGGCAAACATTTGATTCAAATGCCCCGTTTCATTGTATATCGGCACGTACAGCAGAATGGGATAAAAATGCCGCAGGAGGTACAACAGAAACCCATGCCGGCCGGTCCCCTCCGCCACAATCATCCAGTGAATCACCGCCACCAGTCCCGCATGGCCGAGCACCAGCCACCGCCACTGGGGCACGGTCTGGTTGTGAAAAAACAAAATCAACAACCCCACCAGGGCCAAGTAACCCTGGGTGGCGTAATCAATGAAACGATAATGCCGCATGGACTCCCCTTATTTCAGCCAGCCCGCCTGACGGTACCATTCCAGCGTGGCGGGCACCCCTTCCTGCACCGAAGTTGTCGCGCTGAACCCCGTCAGCTCCCGCAGCCGGCTGACATCGCACACCCACCCGGGGGCCGCCAGTTCCCGGTATTTCTGCAAATTCACCACGTGCGGCCGGCGCGTCACCTGGCTGATGATTTCCTGCACCACACATACCGGCCACAAAGCCGCGGTGGGCAACACCAGCGGCACCGGCTTGACCTGTAAAAACCGGGCCGCCATCTCACCAAGCTGGCGGGCGCTCACCACCTCCGGATGCGCCACATGCAACACCTGCCCCACCGCCCCTTCCTGCGTGAGGCAATGCACAATCGCCGCCGCCAAATCTGGCGCGTAAACCAGGCTCAATTGCTGGCGCCCTCCCCCAAAACACGGCAGCAAACCGCGTTGCACCGCCTTGAATAATTTGAAAAATTCTCCATCCCTCGGCCCATACACCCCCGGCGGACGCAAAATCACCGACGGCACCCGGCATTGCTCCCGCACCACCTGCTCCGCCGCCAGTTTGCTTTGACCGTAATCGGTCAGCGGACGCGGCGGATCCGTTTCCCGCGCCGGCCGGGCAGCCGTGGCGGGGCCGGTGACCGCCAGGCTGGAAACATGCACCAGCCGCTGCACCTGGGAAGCCTGCCGGTTGATGGCCGCCACCAGATTTAACGTGCCCGCGTGATTCACCCGGAAATATCCCTCCCGGTCCAGGGCCTTGGTGGCGCCGGCGCAATGAATGACATGGGTGATTCCCTCCAGCGCTGACTCCAACGTTTGGGGAGCATCCAGCGCGCCCTCGTGAATCTCGACTTTAGAAAGATGCGAAGCAATCCACTGGCGGGGACTGGATGCGCGCAGCAGCAGCCGCACCGGCACTTGTTCCCGGACGAGGCGGTCCAGCACGTGGCTGCCCACCAGCCCGCTGGCGCCGGTCAACAGCACTTTCATGGCCTGCTAGATGATGCCCAGCTCACGCCCCACCTTGGCAAACTTGTCCAGGGCAAAATCAATTTGCGCGTCCGTATGCGTCGCCATCAGGCTCACCCGCAACAGCTCCATCCCCGGCGGGATGCCGGGCGAAACCACCGGATTCACAAACACCCCCTCCTGCTCCAGCCGCTTGCAGAACTGAAACGTCTTCAGCAAATCCCGGATGTACACCGGCAAAATCGGCGTCTGCGACCCGCCCAAATCAAACCCCAGCGACAACAACCCCTTCTTCATCCGCTCCGTGTTATGCCACAAGCGCTCAATTCGCTCCGGCTCGCTCTGCATAATCTTCACCGCCGCCAGCACCGCCGCCGCATTGGCCGGACTCATGCTCGCGCTGAAAATCACCGTCTTCGAGTGATGCTTCAAGTAGTCTATGGTGGCGGCATCCGAGGCAATGAAGCCCCCCAGGCTGGCCAGGGACTTGCTGAACGTGCCCATGATGAATTGCACCTCGTCCGTCAGCCCAAAGTGGGCCACCGTCCCCGCCCCCTGCGGCCCCAGCACCCCGATGCCATGCGCATCATCCACCATCACCGCCGCGCGGTGTTCCCGGGCCAGCCGGCAAACCTCCGGCAAATTGATGATGTCCCCCTCCATGCTGAAGACACCGTCCACCACAATCAACTTGCCCGCTTCCGGGGGCAGCTTTTGCAGGCGCGCCTCCAAGGCGGCCATGTCATTATGCGCAAAACGCGAGTAATCCCCCAAGGCCAGCCGGCACCCCTCCACCAGGCTGGCGTGATTGCTTTTATCCGCCAGGATGTATTCATCCTTGCCGGCCATGACGCTGATAACGCCCAAATTGACCTGAAAACCCGTGCTGTAGAGCAGCACTGCCGGCTTGTTCACCAGCCGGGCCAGCGCCTCCTCCAGCTCAATGTGCAAATCCAGCGTGCCGTTCAGGAAGCGTGACCCCGCACAACCGCTGCCATATTTGGCCACCGCCGCCATGGCGGCCTCCTTGATTTTGGGATGATTGGTCAACCCCAGATAGCTGTTGGAGCCCAGCATTAAGACCTTCCGGCCGTTCATGATGACCTCGGTATCCTGCGCCGAGGAAATCATCCGGAAATATGGATACAACCCGGCGGCCCGCACTTGCTCCGCGCTTTTGAACGCGCGCACCTTGTCGAACAGCGGCAAATCCGCTGTCCCTTGCGTGCCGGCCGGCGTCATTTTAGCCCCCAGCCCCTGCTCAATTATGGGCGAATAAGTGTCCCGACTCATATAAGCCGGCCTTTTGTGTCGCAAGTTGGGGTTATTTATTCAATCAAAATTATTAAGCCCCTCGCCCACCAGCCACCTCCACACCTCCCTGCCCCCCCCCTTCCCCCGGCCTCCCTCAACGCCCCGCCACCGGCTCGGCCGTGTGGAATTGCAGCCACGATATGTCCCGGTCGGTGCTGCTGGTGCGGCGGAAACCGGTCACCCCAATCGGCCCCAGCGTCGTGCGCTCCTGCCACCGGTGCGTCTCCACCCGGCCGTCCACAAAAGACAGGTTCACACTTTGGTGATGGTACCCGGACGGCGTGTCCAGCCACCAATACGGCGTGGGCACCCCATGCCCGTCGAACGTGCCGGTGTTGCTCAAATCCACCGCAAAATTGCCCTCGTTGATGCTGTCGTAGCGTTCATCCAAAAACACAAAGATGCGCGACGGCTCCCGGATGTCGCTCTGCTGCCGATAAACCATGAAATTGGTGCCATATCCCCCAATGACCAGCACCGGCTTGAGAAAGCGCACCGGGTTCAGCCGGTTGTTCATGCTCACGCTGCGCACCAGGGGGGACGGATCGGCGGGGCATTTATACAGGCCCGGATGGGTGACATACGGCGCCAACAGCGAACGCTTGGGGTCCACCAACAAGGCCGCGTTGGTCGCCTCCAGCGGATTGCGCAAGTGGCCCGCCACCCAGTTGGTAAATGGCAGCCCGTCGCCGTCGTCCACCGTCCATGGCAGCCGGCCATGGTAATCGTCGCAATACAACTGCCAGACCAACACCAGCGACCGGTGATTATTGACACATTGGACAGTCCGCGTCCGCTGCTTGGCCGCCGCCAGCGCCGGCAGCAACAACGCCACCAGCACGGCAATAATCAACACCACCACCATCAGCTCAATCAGGGTGAACGCCCGCCCCTTGGTTGGCCTCTTTGCCATGCGTTTCATTTTCGTGGCTGTGTGCGCCGTGAGTTTATCCAAACCAACACCGCTGCCAATCCCGAAACCAACGTCACCCCCCACCCCACCCATTCCACCGGCAAAAGTCTCCGGGCCAGCCTCAGGGTGTGATGCCCGGCGGGCAGGTCCACCTGCATCAACCCGCTCGACGACGCCGGCCGCACCTCCACCGGCGATACCCCGCGCCAGGCCTTCCATCCCGGAAAATAAAACTGGCTGACCTGCAACGTGACTGGCTCCCCCGCCTCCACCAGAATCTGCACACGCCGCGGATGCCATTCCCGGATTACCACCCGCCCGCGCCCTTGCTCAAACACCACCGCCAGACGCGCCTGGTCCTGGACCAGCCCCATCCGCGGCAACAACGGCAGGGTGCCATCGGTGTAATGCTTCACTCGCTCCGGCTCCCGGTTGACCTCCAGCCCCTCCAATATCTGCCCCAACGGCTCCGCCACCCATGCCGGCAAATATTCTGTGGCGTCCTCCTGCCGCGTGAGCCACTCGGCAGGCGGGCTTTGGTGATGCCGCGCAAAGTGCCGAATCGCCTGATAATCCATCCATCCCCACCCCGCCAGCAGCACCACCATCCCACCCAACATCACCCCTTTCCACCACCCGCCGCCCTGCCGCCACTGGTGCAACCCGGCCGCCATCAGCCAGCACGCCGCCAAGGTCAGTATGGCTGTGGCTCGCCAGGGGAATTGCACCAGTTTCAGCCGCGGCACATGCCTCCACACCGGCTCGCTCAGCGGCAGCATCAGGAACAATGTCGCGTATAGCACGACCACGCCCCACACCACCCGACGCCGCAGCCCCAAGTCTTCCATCCGCCCCGCCATCACGAAGCCCCACGCCCCCACCGCAAACGTCCCCAACACCTGCCAAAACAACGCCGCCCGAAACGCCTCACCCTCGGGATGCAGCGCCGTCAGCAAAAAGTTCCGGTCATATTGCAAATTCGGCGAGTTGGTGAGCGCGCTCATGGATATGTATTCCTGCAACGTCATGGCGGGCAACACATACACCGCCGCCAACCCCGCACCCCACCCCAGCCCCGCCATCGTCCACGCCGCCAACCTCCAGCATGCCCCCCGCCCACCCACACACCAGGCATAGACCAACGGCACCGGCGAAAACAGCAGCGTCGTGGGAAGATGCGTGGCTACCAATAACCCATACCCGCACGCCAGCAAGACCAGCCCCCGCGCCCGCCCCCGCCCGTCTGCCATGCAATCCACTCCGGCCAGTACCAGCGGCAACCACGCAAAAGCCCACAACTCGGCGTACGCCCCCCGCACATATAAATCCGCAGCCAGATGATACGGCGCGAGCACGTAGGCCCCGGCCCCCGCCAGCGCTGCCCACTCGCTCACCCGCCGCCGCAGCCATCCCCAGGCCATCAACCCGCTCAAGCACAACGCCACCACCGCCCCCGCCCCCAGCATCCGCCCGCTCGCCCCCTCCTCCCCAAACACCGGGCGCAACAAGCTCGTCGCGTAAAACGGCACCGGCGGATAATAATAAAAAGCCGGACTCCCCAACCCCCCATTCAAATCCATCAACCATCGGGGATACACCTCGCCTCCCCATAATTGCCGGGAAAAATTCTCGCTCCAGATAGTGTGAAACTTCCCGTCATGCTGCGCGGTCCCAAATCCCCGCCCCAGCATCACCCCGCCCCCCACCAGTGCCAGCGCCAGCAAAAGCACCACCGCCAACCATGGTTTTACTTGACCGCCACCCCCATGACCCTCCGCGCGCCCATGAGCTGGCCTGCCCGCGCTTATGATATGGAGATAATGCATAATAAAAGTATCTGCCGTCCGTTGAAATTGAAGAGCCTCTGCCACTTTTATTTATGATATCAATCCGCCAGCATTCATTGGAAACTATGGCACGAAAGCTGATTTGTGCTTCCTTATAAACCATATCCTCAGGATCGTAACCACGCCGAATGGCCAGTCCTCCAACTTGGAAAATGGCTGAATTAACCTCCAACAGGGTTACGAACATTAATATGCATACTCCAGCCGCCAATCTGCTGGCTTTCAAATTCCCACTAGCGGCTAAGCATCGCATGAAATATCTCCCTGGTAATCTTTATAGCCTGCCACCAATATTTCCTCTCCTTCGAATATTTTTATTCACGCGCCCGTTTCTTCAGCCGTTCTCCTTCCGCGCACCTTTCAACGCCCACCACCCGGCAGACGATGAACAGCAAGGTGCTATTACCAACGCATAATATGAAAAATAGTGCCCGTCAACACCATGAGGCATGTTTTTCCGCCACCACCACCTGCTCATTCAACCACCGCCGCTTACCCCGTCATCTCCCGCCCATCTTTGGCCCCGCCTTATTTCTCTGCGCCACTTATTGACAGCCCCATTCCACCTTGTGGGGGTCATTCAGTTGCCGAGCGCGCCCCGCCCATGGCCCCCGCCGTAGGCCGCCAACGGCTGTACTTCACCAGACACCAAAGGGCTTCCACGCCATGTCGCAGCCGGATTTTCTTCCCCTCCGCCCGGCTCCGCCCATGATACGTTATCGGCACCTCCATCACCCGCAACCCCAACCGGCTCACCTTGGCCGTGAACTCCGGGCAAAATCCAAACCCTTCCTCCCGCAGCTCCAGCCGCGGCACCAACTCCCGCCGGAACATCTTGTAACACGTCGCCTCGTCGCTCAGCCACAGCCCAGTGCACAAGTTGGAAAACAGCGTCAGCGCCTTGTTCCCCAACGTATGCCACAACGGCCCCACCCCCCGCCGCCCATCGGCATACCGGCTCCCATACACCACGTCCGCCTTGCCGCTCAAAATCAACTCCAGCATCGGCCCCAAGTCCGCCGGGTCATATTCCAGGTCAGCGTCCTGCACCACCACCACTGGCGCCGTGGCCAGCGCCAAACCCGTCCGCACCGCCGCCCCCTTCCCGCGGTTGCGCTCGTGCCGCGCCAGCCGCACCCGCCCATCCCTCGCCTCCCACCCGCGCATCACCCCCCAACTCCCATCCGTGCTCCCATCATCCACCGCCACCACCTCCGCCACAAAATACTGCGCCAGTACCCGCTCCAACACCAATTCCACACTCCGGGCTTCATTGTACACCGGAATGACAATGGAGAGAGAGGGAGGGGATGAGCCGGGGACCCGACAGCCCTTGTCCCGGTCAGCGGGCGAATACGAATGGCGCTCCACAAAAGTTACCCGGCAGGCTGGTGCCCAACGGTCTGTTTTGTATCACCCTTGAGAAATGTCTTCCAGAAACAGACGGCGGAACCAGCCGTCAGATAGGCTAGAACGACTTTCATGACCCAGTCCACTGTCGCCGGTGGCACCGGCAGCCACTCCGTCACCGTGCCCACACAGGAGCAGCCCTTGTAGTTCATCAACCACAGGCCAAGCCGATAGCCAATGAACATACCGCACAGCCACAATACTAGGAAACTCTTGGCGGCGGATTCTTTGCCTTTCCACACATACCAGGCCACTGCCCCTTCCGCAAGTGCCGTAACCAGCAGCAACTGCCGCAGGCTGATAAAACGAAATACCGGGTCCGCCAAGGCCATCACTTTCGCCTCGCCTGCAACACTTATCAGCTTGCACATTGCCGTAACCGCCAAAATCACGGCCGCAGATTTAAGGAAAAGGTCCTCAATTCGCATATGAAGAAGGATATCACCCCACACTAATTTCGTGTTCGATTTTCAGGTCGCTCTGCCAAAGGTTTATTTCCGCTCACAGCGGCTTGGATTTTACCTGCGTCCCAGCAAAGGCCGCCCCCCCTTTGCGGAAATCTCATCCCAACAAGTGCAGATGCATCTAAACCACGCTGGGTGTGCCGTGATTCCTACAAACAACCGCCGCTCACCCTTTCGATACATCAAAAGCAATCAGCAACCAACGGCGTGGAAAAAACTTGGCCGATTGCATTATTTGGATCGCATTGGCATGAACTTGCCGTTGTCAGGCACCGAACGCTCCATCGTGTACGGGTCACAAGCCAGTTAGGCATAATTGAATTGCATGTATCATAAATTGCTCCCATAGTGCACATTCCTCCAACTATACCTTCTGGTAATCCAGCGGGCGGCAACCCGAAAGGCGGCGGAGGCGCTGGATTGATGGTATGTCTATCAATGAGGCAGTTCCCTGGACAGGCACTAAATGGAGAGCCGCAATTCATTGCCACGATGGCATCTTGGTATAATTGGCACCTTAAAAATCTAGCCGCTGTTGATACAGTTATGCCGCTAGCCAGCACCAACACAATCATTAACCATATTTTCTTCATAGTGTTTCTCTCCTCTCTAGGTTTTTTCTGCGTTTTTCCTTTGTTTTTTGACTGCAAGGAGCCACCACCCCAGTGGCCCCAACAACACCGCAATCAAGGTCAGTACCAAAGGCAGTTTAGAGGCCATCACTCTTTTTCCGCGTTTCTTCTCCTCCCTAAGCTTGGCCATATCCAGCACATAGGCCGCCTTATCCAGCTCATTTGTCCCCAGGAAATTCGTGCTTTTGTACAGGTGCGTGAACATCTGTTTTTCCTTGTCCCACAGCCGATAATCAATGATATCCAGCATCCGGCCCGTCACCGGGTAGCAGCTAAATTCCTTTTCATTCAAGTCAACATACACATACTCGAAGGAAAAATGAGATATCTTGTTGGTATCGGGCAGGGCAAAGCCTTCCATTTCTGGATGGAGTTTACTTGACCCAACCACTGTCGCCTTGAAGTGATGTTGATAAAACATGCCATCTCGACCTCTCCGAAAAATCGCCTGATAAACGAGATTGGTAGTGCCCGGCGGATGGGGATATCCGCCCCCAAGAATCTTTTGCTTTGTCAGCAAATAAGGTGACAGAAGCGCCTTGTCCAAGCGTTCCTTGTTCACGACAAACCACCCATTTTCAATCACCTCATCTCCAACGTATTTAACCTCGCTTCCGTGAAGATAAATATGCGCATAGTGGTTAATGCTGCTATACATGTTGGGCTTTGGGATTGTTGGCTTATCGTTCGTGGGCACCGTGTCACGACAGAACGCAAACCATACCATTTCGCCACTGAGTTCCGTGCATATTATTCCGGGATACACTAGCGCTGAATTCCTGTCCTTGGGTATGTTGGTGCTGAGAAGATCATGGTGCACCATATAGATGTTGGTTCCATCACAACCAACATCATAATAAGTTTTAAACCCGTTGGTTCCAGAGGCAACTTTCATGCGCCATTGATTCCCCAGCCGTTGCAAGGTAAAGGGATAACAATAGCTGTCAACGGTATGTCGGTTGCTAATCACGTATGAGACTGTCCAATGTCCCGTGACGGCATAATGCGTTTGAAAAACTGGCCGGTCTTCCCCCTCAGCTCCCATGCCCAAGCCCGCCCACCAACTCATGACTGCCAGCGCCAGCATCATGCCAATCAGGTTTCTCTCCATGGACATCGCCCCCATAACTTTGGCCTCGTAAACTTTTGGCTACACCTGAGCTTGGGACACTCACACCTCTCGTCTCCCTCCGCCAGTCCAGCACGCGCCCGATTCTTCAGCCGTTCTCCTTCCGCGCACCTTTCACCGTCCACCACCCGGCAGACGATGAACAGCAAGGTGGATTTACGCGACGCAACCTAAAAAAAAAAAAAAAAAACACGCTTGTCAACACTTTTTATTGAAAAAAATAAGATTTTATATCATGCTTGCCATCAGTGGTTTATGAGTATTGTTCATCGCCAAACAGAAAAATTATTCATTTTCATTTTCCCATTTCTACACCTTCTGAACGGCCCTGTTCATTACGCCATTTGGCCTTAATTAGCCGCCATCTCGTCATGGGTTCGGCCAATTGTGTATTCGGCACAAATACGACAAATCCCACCTGCAGCCCCCGCTGATACCGTCGCTTCTGCGGGCCGCGAAACCGCACCACCCAGCCATCCTCGCCCTTGGCAATGCTTTCCCGCTCCAGCAACTCCAGCCCGATTTTTGCGCGCACGTGCTGCGGCGGTGCTTTCTCCCAATCCTCGTGATCCTGCCGCACCGTCAGTTCCAAGTATTGCGGGTCTTCCATGAACAAGATAATCAGGCACCGTACCGCGCCGGTCTTCAAGTCCCAACCCCCACCATTATAGGGTATCAGGTAGTCTTCAAACCGCGTGTTGGCATCATATTGAGAGGGCAGTGCGGGACGTATTCGGGCGGCCTCAACCTGTTGGTGGTCCATCCGCTGCTGCACCTCGGGCCACGTCAATAGCCGTGGCGGGCCATAAGTGCTGCGCAGGGATTGGATTTGCCAGAATGTCCAACCACATAATACGACCCAGGAAAGTAGCAGCAACAGGCTGCCTGCCCGGCGCACCCCCACCCACGCGCACCACCCCAGCCAGCCGGCCACTATCAAGGCCCCGAAGGCTGGCATGAAATCCAGCAGGTAACGTGACGAGATCACACTGTTGCGCAGGTAAAAGCCAAACAACATGACGCCGGCCAGTGCGCCCCACGCGCCCAGCGCCGCGATGACCCGTGCATGCGCCGGAACTTTGGCCCCCTGCCGGTACCGACGCCACCAGGCCATGCCCGCAAAGGCCATCGCCACCAATCCGCCAGCCAGCCACGGCCAATACCACGGGTTATACGCCGTCAGGTACATCTCCCGCCATCGCACGGTGGGCGATTGGCCAGGGAAGAATTTCTTTCGGTAAAAATCACTGCCGTTCAAATCGCGGGTAAAAAACAGCAGCCCCAGCATTTCCCGGCTGGCGGACCACACCGGCTCCTGTTGGTACGGGTGATCAAACCGCGTCGCGTACATTGAGCCGTAAAGATCCTGCAAATTAAGCCGGTGGCCGAATTCAAACCCGCTGCCGAACCGCGCCAGGTTGGTAAAAAACAACAACGCCCCGCCCAGTCCAAACAACACCAGTCCCAGCGCCAGCGCGCGCCAGCCGTTGCGGCATTCGACGCCGCGATTTGCCGGGGATGCCGCCGCTGGCGCAACCGCCTGTGGCGCTGGAGCAATGCCAGGGGAAGCTGCCTCCGTCTTCACAGCATTCCCCGGCAAAGCACACCGCCGCCCCCACCACCACACCCCTGCGCCCACCATGACCGCTGCCCCGCCATAGAACACCAGCGGTGGACGTATGAAACCGCCCAAGCCCGCCAGCAGGCACAGCGCGTACCACCACTGATTCCCCGGTCGTTGCGCCAGCCGCGCCAGCACGGCCAGCAAAATCAAGGCGTAAAAATACTCATACACCACCGCCTCCTCATAAATATCAAAACGGGCGGATAGCAGGCCAAAAAGGGCCGGAAACATCAGCAAAATGAGGGTGGAGCCGCTCATGGCCGCGCTACTGGCCAAAAAAGGCATCGCAGTGTCCCAATTTTCCTCCGTTCTCCCCCAAAAAGCGCTCAGCACGGCATAGGCGGCAAGGGCGCCAAAAAGGCCCACGGCGAACAAATCGGGAAAGGCCGCAAAGCCCGCCGCCCGCGCCGCCAATTCCCAAGGCAGCCGCCACACCGGCACGCCCAACCCCCATACTTGATGCACCCCACCCTCTGACCAGGTTAAATCATGGCGTGCCGCCAGAACGTTATCGCTCAAAGCCAGCCGCCCGGCCAGGAAAGCCTCCATCTGCTCGCGGTAAATGGTACTGCAGGAATAATAACCTCCTTCTTGCCCGCCTCGCGAAATCACCAGCACCAGCAAAACACCATAAGCCAGGGCCGTAATCCGTTGGGTCAGCATGAGGCCGAATTAGAATAATAACTTGGGCGCTTGGCAATCCAAGATTCAACCCCGGCCCGGCGATGTCTTAAAAAAAGCCACGGCAAAAGGGCTTGCCGGAAGCCATAATTTTTTTTTGACTGCCTGCATGGCACAAGCTTTGGCACACTTTTTGACGCCCCCGCGTTTTCAGCCAGCCTTGGACCCGGATTTCCGGCCGGCAGTGCTGGCGCATCGCGCATTCCAGCAAGCCGTGCACGAAGCCGGTGGCGGCGAAAGCGTGACCTTGGCGCTGGAGCAGGCCGATGGCTCGGTCTATCACCACCGCACCCGCATTCTGCCGGCGCAGCATCCCCAAGCGGCAGCCAACCTGCCATTCGTCGAGCGGCTGGTGAAATTCCTGCTCTGGTCCCGGGGCGGCTTCCGGGTGTACGTGGCCGGCCCTCCTTCCCTGGCCGCGGACCTGGATTGGCACTATCGGCAAACGGTCACCGGACGGTTTGACGCTGAAATCATGGGGCAGCGAATCTATGAACGTCCCTTTGAAGTGGTGGCCACCGATACCACCAGCCTGCCTCCCGAGCGGGCGGTGACGCGCCCCTTGGGACGGCACTTAAACGGCTGCCGCATCGGATTCGATTTGGGCGGCAGCGACCGCAAAGCCGCGGCCGTCATAGACGGAAAAGTGGTTTTCAGCGAGGAAGTCGTTTGGGACCCCGTTCCCCAGCGCGACCCCCAATATCATTTTGACGGCATCATGGACTCCCTCCGCCGGGCCGCCCAACACCTGCCGCGCGTGGACGCCATTGGCGGCAGCGCTGCCGGTGTGTACGTGAACAACCGCGTCAAAGTCGCCTCCCTGTTTCGCGGCGTGCCGCCGGATTTATTCCAAAGCCGCGTCAAAGACCTGTTTCTGGAAATCCGGCGGGCGTGGAACAACATCCCCCTGGAGGTGGTCAACGATGGTGAGGTCACCGCCCTGGCGGGTAGCATGGCCCTGGAGCGCAATGCCGTGTTGGGCATCGCCATGGGCACCAGCATGGCCGGGGGGTATGTCACCCCGGCGGGCAATATCACCACCTGGCTGAACGAAGTAGCCTTCATGCCGGTGGACTACGCGCCAGATGCCCCAGTGGATGAATGGAGCAAAGACCGGGGATGCGGGGTGCAGTATTTTTCCCAACAGGCGGTGGCCCGTCTCCTGCCCAGAGCCGGGATTGAAACCCCCGCCGGGATGCCGTTTCCGGAGCGGTTGAAGCTGCTGCAAAGTTTGATGGCCCAGGGCGACCCCCGCGCCGTGCCGGTCTATCAAACCATTGGCACTTATCTGGGCTATGCGCTGGCGCACTACGCCGCTTTTTACACCATCGAAAATGTGCTGGTGTTGGGCCGGGTCACTTCCGGCGCCGGCGGCGACTTAATCATCCGTGGCGCGCAGGAAGTGCTGCAGGCGGAGTTTCCGGACCTCGCCAGACGCCTGGCCTTTCATGTCCCCGGGGAAACGGAAAAACGCCATGGCCAGGCCATTGCTGCCGCCAGCCTGCCGGTGGTGGAGGGCCACGCTGGCCATACTCCGCCCAGTGGCCGCTGATGAACAATTCGTGAATTATCGCCAAACCTGATGACTCCCTATCATCAATTAGTTGCCGGTCTGGCCCGGCTGTTGACCGAAGCCAAACATTATCCCCTGGGCGGTTTCGCCCCCCTGCCCCGCCCCGCGCTGGCGCCCGATGCCCCCAAAGCGCTGATTTTTTCGCCCCACCCGGACGACGAGGTCATCATCGGCGGGCTGGCCTTGCGGCTGATGCGTGAATCAGGTTGGCGTATCATCAATGTGGCCGTGACGCAGGGCAGCAACAAGGCCCGGCAGGCCGCCCGCTGGGAGGAATTAAAAAATTGCTGCCAACATATCGGCTTTGAGTTGATTCAAACCGCCCCCACCGGCCTGGAAAAAATCAATCCCAAAACCCGCAGCCAGGAGCCGCAACATTGGCAGCAGTGCGTGACGGTCATTGCGCAAATTCTGCAACGCGAGCAACCCCGGGCCATTTTCTTCCCGCACGATGCCGACTGGAACAGCACCCATATTGGCGTGCATCATCTGGTCATGGATGCCCTGCGCACCCTTCCCGGTTTTGTCTGCGACCTGGTGGAAACCGAGTATTGGGCGCCCATGGCCGCCCCCAACCTGATGGTGGAAATCTCGGCGCAAGATTTGGGCGACCTAATCACCGCGCTCACCTTCCATGTGGGCGAAGTGCAGCGCAATCCCTATCACCTCTCCCTGCCCGCCTGGATGATGGACAACGTGCGCCGCGGCGGCGAAGTGGTGGGTGGTCAGGGCGGCGCCGCCCCCGCCTTCACCTTCGCCACCCTCTACCGCCTGCGCGCCTGGCGCGACGGCCAGCCACAGGCCAAATGGGAGGGGGGACGCTTTCTGTCACTGGCGGAAAAGCCGCACCTCTTGCTGGGTGCTTGAAGTTGCCCGGCATGCCGGCGCAAGGAAATCCATCCTTCCTGCCGCCGGTTTTCCAGCCAAAACCGCCGCTCTTTGAGCTTGCCGCTGCGGCGCGCATCCCGTAGTTCTCTCAGGCATGGATAACCGGGAAGCGCTGGTGGCGCTGAATCTGTTGGACGGCATCGGCCCCGTGCGGGTGCGTCACCTCCTCCAGCACTTCGGCGAGCCGGCAGCCATTCTGAGCGCCTCTTTTCATCAGCTCTGCCAGGTGCACGGCATTGGCGAAGAAACTGCCCGCGCCATCACCGCCTGGGAAAAAAACGTGGATTTGGCCGCCGAACTGCGCCGCTGCGAAGAGTTTGGCTGCCGGCTGGTCACTGCCGAGGATGAAGAGTATCCGCCCTCCCTCAAGGAAATCTACGACCCGCCGCTGGTGCTCTACGTCAAGGGCCAGATGCTGCCCAAGGACCGCAACGCCGTGGCCGTGGTAGGCTCCCGCCATGCCACTCATTATGGCATTGAAACCGCCAAGAAACTGGCCTTCCAGCTCGCCTATGTGGGGGTGACCGTCGTCAGTGGCGGAGCGCGCGGCATTGACACCGCCGCCCACTTGGGCGCCCTCAACGCCAGAGGCCGCACCCTCTGCGTGCTCGGCACCGGCATCAACCTCGTGTTCCCGCCGGAAAACAAAGAGCTGTTTGAGCGCATCGCCGCCAATGGCGCCCTGCTAACTCAATTCCCCTTCAACCGCCCCGCCGACAAACAAACCTTTCCCATCCGCAATCGCATCATCGCCGGCATGACCCTGGGCACGGTGGTGGTGGAAACCGGCCTGAACGGCGGCGCCATGATTACCGCCAACTTCGCCGCCGATTACGGGCGGCAGGTGTTTGCCGTGCCGGGGCGGGTGGACTCCCCCAGCAGCAAAGGTTGCCACGACCTCATCAAAAAAGGGGCCAAACTCTGCGAAAATGCCGAGGACATCCTGGGCGAATTTGAATACCTCTTTCCCGCCTCCAACCGGCCGCCTTCCCCCGCCGAAACCGGCGTGCTGCCGCTGCTGGAATTGACCGAGACCGAGCAGAAAGTGCTGGGACTTTTGAGCGCCGAGGAAACGCCCGTGGATGACCTCATTTACCGCAGCGGCCTGCCCGCCTCGGTGGTCTCAGTGGCGCTCCTGGGGCTGGAGATGAAACGCCTGGCCCGGCAGTTGCCCGGGCGGTTGTACATCAAAAACGACGGCCACTGACATGGCTCGCGTCCCGCCTCACGGCGAGGAGGAGGACGGCGCCGTCGTTTCCATCGCTTCCCCAAAAGCGTAAAGCTTGCCCTGCGTGCGCAGATAGAGGCGATTCTCCACCACCGCCGGCGTGGCCATGATGCGTTCACCCATCGCGTTGCGCGCCAGCACCTCCAGCGTGTCCCCGGCCTTGATTACCACCGCCATGCCCGGTTGCGAGCACACCAAAATCTTGCCCCCCGCCGCCACCGGCGAAGCATAATAATCCCCCAGCGCGCCCAAACGCTCCTCCTGATACAAGGCCCGCCCCGTCCGCGCCTCATAACAGGAGAACAAACCGCCGTTCTTCACCAGATACACCCGTCCCTCGTAATACAGAGGCGTGGGCACATACGGCAGGCCGCGGTGTTGCTTCCAGGCCACATGCGTTTCGGTCACGTCCCCCTGACCCCCGGGGCGCACGGCAATCAGCGCGTTTTCAGACTTCTCGTAAATCGCTTTGATGGACTCCCATTCCGCGCGCTGGATGAATCCATCCTTGTCCGCATCCACGTAGGTGAAATCGCGGCGCGCCGGGCCCGCCGGCGCTTCCTCGCGGGTCAACCGGCCGTCTTTGTCCTGGTCCCCTTGCGCCAACAACTCATCAAAGCCGGGCAGCACCGGCATCCCGGCCCCAGGTGTCCAGCCCGCAGCAAAAAACAGACCTTCCCCAAAAATGGGCGAGGCCACCATTTCATTGGGCAAACCGCGGGCGCGCCAAACCGCGGCGCCGTCTTTCAAACGATACGCCGCCAGTTGCAGCGTCCCCGGCAGAATCACCAACTCCGGCTGCTCGGCCGGCCACAGCAATGGCGTGCAAAAACCCCGGCGCACTTCCGGCCGCTTCACCTCCCACAACGTACGGCCATCCTCCGCGCTCACGGCCAGCAGATGCGCGTCCACATCGGCATCGCGGTTGATGACCACCATTCCCTGAGCCACCACCGGCGAGGCCCCCGACCCATGCTGCGTCACGGGCGTGGGCAGCGGCCGCCGCCAAATCTCCTTCCCCGTAAAGTCATAACACACCAGGCCAAACGCCCCAAAATACACATACACCCGCCGGCCATCCGTGGCAGGCGTGGGCGACGCCATCGCCCCCATGCCGCGCTCCGGCTTATCCGGCATCACCGCCTGCCGCCATAGAATGCGCCCCTCCTGCCGATTCAAGCAAAGCGTCTCCAATCGCTCCCCCTCCACCCCGGTCAGGAACAGGTAATTCCCCCAGATGCACGGCGAGGAATGGCCCTGCGGCAGCTCCACCTGCCAGAGCACGTTGGTCTTGGGGCCAAAGACCGTAGGAAATGAACCCGTGGCCACCCCCGACGCCTGCGGGCCGCGAAATTGCGGCCACCCCACCGCCGCCCAAGTGACGGTGACCCACCCCAGCCACACGCCAACGCTACCGAGCCAGAATGTGAATGCGCGTTGCTTGCTCATCATGTTTTTGCTTGCGGTCTTTGATGTCCCCGATTTACCGCAGCAGGTCAAGCCGCATCCACTCCGATTCGGAAATGCTCGCGC